>NZ_CP088020.1:440000-2840000 GCF_021049245.1 Radiobacillus kanasensis
GAAAACTAGATAAGAGCATTAGAATAGTGGAAGTTCTTTGAGAACGGAAACTAGACTAATACAAGACATTCAACAGTAACAAACCAAACGTCTTTTCACAGACAAATTAGTTAAGTGAAGAAGGGCGCACGGTGGATGCCTTGGCACTAGGAGCCGAAGAAGGACGGGACGAACACCGATATGTCTCGGGGAGCCGTACGTAGGCGTTGATCCGGGAATTTCCGAATGGGGAAACCCACTGCTCGTAATGGAGTAGTACCTATATCTGAATACATAGGGTATAGGAGGCAGACCTGGGGAACTGAAACATCTTAGTACCCAGAGGAAGAGAAAGCAAATGCGATTTCCTGAGTAGCGGCGAGCGAAACGGAATTAGCCCAAACCAGAAAGCTTGCTTTCTGGGGTTGTAGGACACTCTATACGGAGTTACAAAGAAATAGTGTAGACGAATCGATCTGGAACGATCAGCCGAAGAAGGTAAGAGCCCTGTAATCGAAAGACTGTTTCCTCCAGAGTGGATCCTGAGTACGGCGGAACACGTGAAATTCCGTCGGAATCCGGGAGGACCATCTCCCAAGGCTAAATACTCCCTAGTGACCGATAGTGAACCAGTACCGTGAGGGAAAGGTGAAAAGCACCCCGGAAGGGGAGTGAAATAGATCCTGAAACCGTGTGCCTACAAGTAGTCGGAGCCCGTTAACGGGTGACGGCGTACCTTTTGTAGAATGGACCGGCGAGTTACGATCTCTTGCAAGGTTAAGTTGTATAGACGGAGCCGCAGCGAAAGCGAGTCTGAATAGGGCGTTATAGTAAGGGGTCGTAGACCCGAAACCGTGTGATCTACCCATGTCCAGGGTGAAGGTCAGGTAACACTGACTGGAGGCCCGAACCCACGCACGTTGAAAAGTGCGGGGATGAGGTGTGGGTAGGGGTGAAATGCCAATCGAACACGGAGATAGCTGGTTCTCTCCGAAATAGCTTTAGGGCTAGCCTCAAGAAATGAGTACTGGAGGTAGAGCACTGATTGGACTAGGGGCCCTCATCGGGTTACCGAATTCAGTCAAACTCCGAATGCCAGCTACTTTATCTTGGGAGTCAGACTATGGGTGATAAGGTTCATAGTCGAAAGGGAAACAGCCCAGACCACCAGCTAAGGTCCCCAAGTATACGTTAAGTGGAAAAGGATGTGGAGTTGCTTAGACAACCAGGATGTTGGCTTAGAAGCAGCCACCATTTAAAGAGTGCGTAATAGCTCACTGGTCGAGTGACTCTGCGCCGAAAATGTACCGGGGCTAAACGTATCACCGAAGCTGTGGATTGTTCTGCCGAACAATGGTAGGAGAGCGTTCTAAGTGCAGCGAAGTCAGACCGTAAGGACTGGTGGAGCGCTTAGAAGTGAGAATGCCGGTATGAGTAGCGAAAAAGAAGTGAGAATCTTCTTCACCGAATGCCTAAGGTTTCCTGAGGAAGGCTCGTCCGCTCAGGGTTAGTCGGGACCTAAGCCGAGGCCGAAAGGCGTAGGCGATGGACAACAGGTGGATATTCCTGTACCACCTCCTTTCCGTTTGAACGACGGGGGGACGCAGTAGGATAAGGAAAGCGCACCGATGGATGTGTGCGTCCAAGCAGTGAGTGAGTCAGATAGGCAAATCCGTCTGGCAATCACAAGCTGTGATGGGGAGGGAAATTTAGTACCGAAGTTCCTGATTTCACACTGCCAAGAAAAGCCTCTAGTGAGGAAAGAGGTGCCCGTACCGCAAACCGACACAGGTAGGCGAGGAGAGAATCCTAAGGTGATCGGGAGAACTCTCGTTAAGGAACTCGGCAAAATGACCCCGTAACTTCGGGAGAAGGGGTGCTTCTTGCATGAGAAGCCGCAGTGAAAAGGCCCAAGCGACTGTTTAGCAAAAACACAGGTCTCTGCGAAGCCGAAAGGCGAAGTATAGGGGCTGACACCTGCCCGGTGCTGGAAGGTTAAGGGGATGCGTTAGCTTCGGCGAAGCGTTGAACCGAAGCCCCAGTAAACGGCGGCCGTAACTATAACGGTCCTAAGGTAGCGAAATTCCTTGTCGGGTAAGTTCCGACCCGCACGAAAGGTGCAACGACTTGGGCACTGTCTCAACGAGAGACCCGGTGAAATTATACTATGCGTGAAGATGCGCATTACCCGCGACAGGACGGAAAGACCCCGTGGAGCTTTACTGTAGCCTGATATTGAATGTTGGTACAGCTTGTACAGGATAGGTGGGAGCCTGAGAAACCGGAGCGCTAGCTTCGGTGGAGGCGTCGGTGGGATACCACCCTGGCTGTACGGACCTTCTAACCCAGGACCGTGATCCGGTTCGGAGACAGTGTCAGGTGGGCAGTTTGACTGGGGCGGTCGCCTCCCAAAGAGTAACGGAGGCGCCCAAAGGTTCCCTCAGAATGGTTGGAAATCATTCGAAGAGTGTAAAGGCAGAAGGGAGCTTGACTGCGAGACCTACAAGTCGAGCAGGGACGAAAGTCGGGCTTAGTGATCCGGTGGTTCCGCATGGAAGGGCCATCGCTCAACGGATAAAAGCTACCCCGGGGATAACAGGCTTATCTCCCCCAAGAGTCCACATCGACGGGGAGGTTTGGCACCTCGATGTCGGCTCATCGCATCCTGGGGCTGTAGTCGGTCCCAAGGGTTGGGCTGTTCGCCCATTAAAGCGGTACGCGAGCTGGGTTCAGAACGTCGTGAGACAGTTCGGTCCCTATCCGTCGTGGGCGCAGGAAGTTTGAGAGGAGCTGTCCTTAGTACGAGAGGACCGGGATGGACACACCGCTGGTGCACCAGTTGTTCCGCCAGGAGCATAGCTGGGTAGCTACGTGTGGAAGGGATAAGTGCTGAAAGCATCTAAGCATGAAGCCCCCTCAAGATGAGACTTCCCATCATTTTAAATGAGTAAGATCCCTCAGAGACGATGAGGTTGATAGGTTCGAGGTGGAAGCATGGTGACATGTGTAGCTGACGAATACTAATCGATCGAGGACTTAACTAAAAAACAAAAGCGGAAGTGCCCGCTTAGCAACGTACGGACTGGACTGAACCGTCGGAGATAAAGGAAACACGATGAGCGGATGCGAATCGATGTTGACTTATCGTACAGAGGTGAGGGAAGTCTCGCTAGTTGCTGGGCACTGGAGCTGGACGTGGCTATTCCAGCTAAATATTTGCCCGCGCAGCTAGACTGTTTTAGTCTAAGCAATTGAATGTCTTAACTCTTATCTAGTTTTTAGGGTGCAAACTCTAAAAAAAGTTCCGGTTGGAACTTCAAGGTCTAGTGGTTATAGCAAAGAGGTCACACCTGTTCCCATGCCGAACACAGTAGTTAAGCTCTTTAGCGCCCATGGTAGTTGGGGCATTGCCCCTGCGAGAGTAGGACGCCGCTAGGCCGAACCCATATTTTCTGGTGCAAGATTTAATTTTTCTTATCATCGCGGGGTGGAGCAACGAGCAATGCATCCACCGAATAAGCTGCGAGTAACACCGAAGCATGAATCATCTTTGATTAAACAAGAAGATGCAGGGGTCCAAAACACTAGCTTTAATCTATAATTTGCTCATGAGTGTCAATTTAATATTTCTTATCATCGCGGGGTGGAGCAGTCTGGTAGCTCGTCGGGCTCATAACCCGAAGGTCGTAGGTTCAAATCCTGCCCCCGCAACCAAAATATTCATCCTAACCACGTCGAATACACTTCTGTGTTAGGATAAAATCAGTGGTACTCAGAGAGTGCAACCAAATTTTTTACTACGTCGAATTGCATCATCGCTAAAAATTTATAGTGGTGCTCAGAGAGTGCAACCAAAATATTCATCCTAACTACGTCGAATTAACTTCTATGCTAGGATGAAACCAGTGGTACTCAGAGAGTGCAACCAAATTTTTTACTACTTCAAATAGTACAAGCCATGGTCCGGTAGTTCAGTTGGTTAGAATGCCTGCCTGTCACGCAGGAGGTCGCGGGTTCGAGTCCCGTCCGGACCGCCATATTATAGAGCATACATAAGCCTTAGGAGCAATAGAATCCTAAGGTTTTTCTGTTATCTAATGACGAAAACGAACGGAATACTTTCTTATTTTTTTAAATTAAAGTGGTTTTTGCTATGATAAGAGAAGGATAAGTCGATACTAGAGAGGGTTTATCATGGACGAATTTTCTTTTATCCAATCTATTCAGCCAAAAAATTATAAACAATCTAACCTAATTAAGGGGATTGGCGACGATGCAGCCGTATTCCGTCCTGCATATCAGGATGTTGTTACATCCGTCGATACATTTGTAGAAGGTGTCCACTTTTCAAAAGAAACCATGAGTGCACATGATGTTGGATATCGAGTTTTAGCTTCTAATATTAGTGATATGGCGGCTATGGGTTGCAAGCCAGCTTTTTACTTAGTATCTATAGTTATTCCAAATCATTGGACGATGGAAGAGCTCCAATCGCTTTATAAAGGAATGGAGAGCTTAGCTCAGCACTATCATATGGATTTAATCGGTGGTGATACAGTATCAGGAGAACAGCTGGTTATTTCCATAACGATTATTGGAAAAGTGTCAAAAGACAAGGCAAGATATCGCAGCCATGCAGAATCTGGTGATGTGGTCTTTGTCACAGGAACACTTGGAGATTCCGCTGTAGGTCTTCATTTGTTATTGCAACAAGATAAGGGCCAAGATAACACGTATTTCATACAAAGACACCGTAAGCCAAGTCCACGAGTAGAGTTTGCGACCTATTTAGAACCTCTACAAAGGCTTTCTCTAAATGACGTTAGTGATGGAATAAGCAGTGATGCTGCTGAAATTGCAGAGTCCTCCAATGTTGATATACATATTGATTATGAAGCTATTCCTATCCAATCTAAGTTAACGACACGATTTGATGCTTCTCTAATTAGAAAATGGGTTTTATCTGGTGGAGAAGATTATGAACTAATAGGAACCGTTCCAGCTTCTGATTGGGATTTTGTAATGGAAGCAGCACGGCAGTCTAAAACTGAGGTGACGAAGGTTGGGATAGTCAAACAGGTAAAAGGAACGGGTCCAGTTGTTTATTTACATGAGGCTGGAAAAACGCAAGTACTCAAAAAAGAAGGCTTCAACCATTTAAAAGGTGATGAAACATGAGAAGTTATGATTTTATTGTACATACAGAATTAGAAACGAGGCATCTCGCAGAGAAATTAGCCGTCTTGCTACATCCTGGTTCAGTAGTTACGCTAGAAGGAGATCTTGGAGCTGGAAAAACTACATTCACCAAAGGTATCGGAGTAGGCTTAGGAGTAAAGAGAACAATAAACAGCCCTACTTTCACTATTGTAAAAGAGTATATGGGAGAATTACCTTTATACCATATGGATGTTTATCGTTTAGAAGAAAGTGAAGAAGACATCGGTTTTGACGAATATTTTAATGGTCCCGGAATCTCCATTGTAGAATGGGCTTCTTTTATTGCGGATTTTCTTCCAAACGAGCGATTAGATATCCAACTGGAAATCCTAGATGAGAATACTAGAAAAATTAAGCTATTTCCGAGAGGAATGAAATTTGAAAGAATTTGCGAGGAGTTAGGGCGATGAATATACTAGCAATGGATACATCGAACCAAGTACTTGGCATTGCCATTATGAAAGATGGAAAAGTGGCTGGTGAGTACACATCCAATGTACAGAAAAATCATTCGGTTCGATTAATGCCAGCTATTAATCAATTGATGTCTGATACCAATACAAAGCCTGAGGATTTGGACCGAATCGTGGTTGCGAAAGGGCCTGGCTCCTACACAGGGGTGCGAATCGGGCTTACAACGGCTAAAACCATGGGGTGGGCGTTAGGAATCCCTGTAGTGGCCATTTCTAGTCTTGAATTAGTTGTTAGACAAGCCTTATATGTTTCCGATTATATTTGTCCCTTTTTCGATGCAAGACGTGGACTTGTGTACACTGGGTTATATGGACGAAATACCGAAGAAAAACTGCAACTCTATAAAGAAGAGACCAATATCCTATTTGAAGATTGGCTTAAGCAGTTAAAGTCAGAAGAAAAATCGGTTCTTTTTCTCAGTCAAGATCTAGAACTCCATAAACAACGGATTGAAGACATTATGGGTGATTTGGCCGTGTTCCCTCATGATTCGTTTTATCACATCCCGAGACCGTCTCTTATGATGAGTGACTTAATGGATAAGGAAGTGGAACCGATTCACTCGCTAACACCAAGCTATCTAAGACTAGTAGAAGCAGAAGCAAAATGGTTAGAACAACAAGAGGAACAGAAGAATGACTGAGGCTGTTATTCGAAAAATGGTGCTGGAGGATATTGATCAGGTTGTAGATATTGAGCAACAGTCCTTTGCGACACCTTGGCCAAGAGATATATTTTTTAACGAACTTACAAATAACCAATACGCGAATTATTTTGTGGTAGAAGTGGATGGTTTGGTGGTGGGCTACTGTGGTTTATGGGTTGTTATTGATGATGCCCAAATTACCAATATAGCCATTCTTCCGAGCCATCGGGGGCAAAGCTATGGCAAAGCATTATTTCAGCACGTGATGCATAAGGCAACAGCATTAGGGGCATTACGGCTTTCCTTAGAGGTTCGACTTTCAAATACAGTTGCGCAACGAATGTACCGAAGCTTTGGTTTAGTACCGGGCGGAATTAGAAAAAGCTATTATACCGATAATAATGAAGATGCATTAGTAATGTGGGTGAACTTACGATGAAAAAAGATCAATATATATTAGGGATTGAAACGAGCTGTGACGAGACGGCTGCTGCTATTGTAAAAAATGGAACGGAAATCATCTCCAATGTTGTGGCTTCCCAAATTGAAAGCCATAAGCGCTTTGGAGGGGTTGTACCAGAGATTGCTTCACGGCATCATGTGGAGCAAATTACCTTTGTGATTGAACAAGCCCTAGAAGAAGCCGAAATGACGGTTGATGAGATGGATGCCGTAGCGGTAACGGAGGGACCCGGGCTCGTAGGGGCATTGTTAGTAGGGGTGAATGCAGCAAAAGCGTTAGCCTTTGCCAAACAGAAACCGCTCGTTGGGGTCCACCATATTGCGGGCCATATTTATGCGAATCGCTTGGAAAAAGAGTTTGAGTTTCCGCTATTAGCTCTCGTTGTCTCTGGTGGTCATACGGAGCTCATTTTGATGGAAGAGCATGGTCAGTTTGAGATATTAGGAGAAACAAGAGATGATGCAGCAGGCGAAGCCTATGATAAGGTAGCAAGAACGTTGAACCTCCCGTATCCAGGTGGTCCTGTCATGGATAAGCTAGCTCATACTGGCGAGGCGACCATTGACTTTCCAAGAGCCTGGTTAGAAGAAGGTTCTTATGACTTTAGTTTTAGTGGATTAAAATCCGCTGTACTAAATACCCTTCATAATGCTAAGCAAAGAGGGGAAGAGCTTCAACCAGAAAATATAGCCGCAAGCTTCCAGGAAAGTGTCGTGGAAGTGTTGACTACAAAAACGTTACAAGCTGCTAAAGAATATCGGGTAAAACAAGTAATTGTAGCCGGAGGAGTAGCTGCCAATAAAGGATTAAGAGCTTCTTTAGAAAAAGCCTTTCAAAATGAAGCAGCAGACATCCTAATTCCGCCACTAAGTCTTTGTACGGATAATGCAGCGATGATTGCTGCGGCGGGAAGTGTTGCGTTTGAACAAGGTCATCGAGCTGGCTGGGATTTAAATGCGAACCCTTCCTTAGATCTAGAAGTTTACGGAAAAAGAGGCTCTGCCAAATAAGTTAGAGTAAGATATCCACACCATTTATATTTTGGTGTGGATATCTTTATATCGATTCTTGTCATAAAAGGACGAATGGTGTGGGTGGAATCTGTGGATAAATTCGTTGGATGTTGTGGATTATGTGGGTAAGTATGTGGAAGATTGATTTAATAGGGCTAAAACTGTGGATAGTGTTGTGGAAAGCTGGATAAGTGTATAGATAATGACCAAAATTGTCGGAAAATTCATCCACAGACGAAAAAAGAGTGGATAAATAAAATATCCACTCCTTATATTCCGTCTAACTCTGTTTGCAAAGCTTCCCATTCTTCCATGAGAACTTCAAGCTTTTGCTGATGCTTGTTATTTTCTTCGGTTAGCTCTAAGGCTTTTTCGTGATCCTGGAAAATATCGGGATCACATAATAATTCATCGATTTCATCGGTCCTTGTTTCAATCTCTTCAATATTCTGCTCAATTTCTTCAATTCGTCGTTGAATTTTTCGAAGCTCTTTTTTTAAGGCCTTCTCTTGTTCAAAATTTGTTTTGGCTGTCACAGTCTCTTTGACAAGAGTGGTTTCCTGTTTTTCCAATTCCATTAATTCAAATTCTTCCTGTTTCTTCTCCAAGTAGTAATCATAATCCCCTAAATACATCTTAGAGGAACCAGGCTGCATCTCCAAAACCTGAGTGGCAATCTTATTAATAAAATAGCGATCGTGTGAAACAAAAAGAATAGTGCCAGGGAAATCTACGAGAGCAGATTCTAATACTTCTTTACTATCTAAATCTAAGTGGTTGGTTGGCTCATCTAGTATTAAGAGATTCGCTTTTTCCATCATTAATTTTGCTAGTGATAGACGAGCCTTTTCTCCACCGCTAAGAGAAGAAACAACCTTCAATACGTCATCCCCACTAAAAAGAAAGTTCCCTAATATCGTTCGGATATCTTTTTCATTCCATAAAGGGTAATCATCCCATAATTCTTGTAATACAGTTTTTTGTGGATTCAATTGGGTTTGTTCTTGGTCATAGTACCCGATTTGAACATTTGTCCCTAATTGAATATGACCATTTGCCGGATCTAGTTGCCCAATGATTGTTTTTAGAAGCGTCGATTTTCCTACCCCGTTTGGTCCAACTAATGCGATACTATCGCCTCTAGAAATGTCAAAATGAACATTGGAGAAAATAAAGTCACTATCCTCATATTGAAAAACAAGGTCTCTTACTTTTAACACATCATTCCCACTTCGTTTGTTTACTTGAAACGAAAAGCGCGCAGAAGCTTCTTCCCCATCTGGTCGATCCATTACATCCATTTTTTCTAGTTGCTTTCTTCTGCTTTGGGCTCGTTTTGTCGTGGAGGCACGGACGATGTTCTTTTGAATGAAATCCTCCATCTTTTTCATTTCGGACTGTTGTTTTTCATAAAGTTTCTTATCTCTTTCGTAATTCTCCGCCTTTTGCTCGAGATATTTGGAGTAGTTACCGTGAAACTTAGTAGAATGATGACGAGATATTTCATAGACAACGTTCACTGTTTTATCTAAAAAGTAACGATCGTGCGAAACGATGACGACAGCTCCTGGATAGCCATTTAAGTATCCTTCTAGCCATGATAGAGTCTCGATATCTAGATGGTTCGTAGGCTCGTCTAGGATGAGGATATCTGGCTTGGAAAGAAGGAGCTTACCTAAAGCTAGACGTGTTTTTTGTCCACCACTAAGTTCATGAATGGGTGTATCCAAATCAAAGTCTTGGAAGCTTAGCCCGTTGAGAACCGCTTTGATGTCTGCTTCGTATTGGTATCCACCATTTCTTTTAAAGGCATCCTGCCGTTTGTCATATTCCTCTAATAAGCTCTGGTAGACTGTTTGGTCGGCAAGTAAGTCTGGATCTCCCATCTGTGCTTCCATTTTTCGTAGCATGTTTTCCTGCTCAATAAGCTCATCAAACACCGAAAGCATTTCTTTCCATATCGATTGATTCGATTCTAATCCAGTATTTTGGGCAAGATAGCCAAGAGTGACATGCTTTGGACGAAACATTTCCCCAGAATCATAGGAAAGGTCTCCAGCCATGATTTTTAACAAGGTAGATTTTCCAGCCCCGTTTCGCCCTACAATGGCAATTCGATCTTTTGTTTGTACTTCTATTTTAATGTTGGAGAGAATAAGCTCTGCTCCATACCGTTTCGTTAGTTGATTCACTTGTAAAAGTATCATTTTGGTTTCACCTCAATGGCTTAAGTGTATCCTAATCCTACGGGAACTAGCAACATAACTGTACATGACCTGGCATAGTTTGTATAATTAATCACACAGGTTTTTTGAATATCTGATAGAATAAACGTAGTACATATAGGAAGATTGTTGCATCGACCACCGGAGGGATGGAAATGAACATGGAAAGTAAAATACCACAAGCTACAGCGAAGCGCTTGCCATTATATTATCGTTTTTTAAATAATTTACATCACCAAGGAAAGCTACGTGTTTCTTCTAAAGAATTAAGTGAAGCAGTCAAAGTAGATTCTGCGACGATTCGAAGAGATTTTTCTTACTTTGGTGCATTGGGGAAAAAGGGCTATGGCTATAACGTCGAATATCTATTAGGATTTTTCCGTAAAACATTAGACCAGGATGAGATGGCCAAAATCGCTTTAATTGGGGTCGGGAATCTTGGAACCGCTTTTTTACACTATAACTTTACGAAAAATAATAATACGAAGATTGAGATGGCGTTCGATGCGGATCCAGATAAAGTAGGCAAGGATATCGGAGGCGTACCGGTTTACCATATTGATGAGTTGGAGGAAAAATTGGGAGAAACGAGTGTCGCTATATTAACCGTTCCTCAATCAGAAGCACAAGCGATAGCGGAGCGACTAGTCGAAGCGGGAGTCATCGGAATCTTAAACTTTACACCAGCACGAATTACCGTACCGGAACGAATTCGTGTTCATCATATTGATTTAGTTGTTGAATTACAATCACTCGTTTATTTTTTGAAGCATTATCCGTTGGACGAAATGGAATAAAAAGGGCTACACATGTGTTCTTCTGTGTAGTAGAATGACAGGTCATGCTACTAATAAAGAAAACGGCAAGTGCTCGAACACATGCCGTTACGCAGTAGACTCTCTTCAAGGGGAAAAGCTAGGTTTTATAGGTTAAAAAATAACCATCATTCGCTGTCCAAGCTCAAGGGTGGTTATTTTTTATGAAAGGAAAGGATTGCTATAACCTACCTTTTTACTTTTTCTTTGCTTTTTTAATCGCTAAATGTAACATGACGAGGCGTATAGATATCACAAAATCAGTTGTTGCGAAAAGCAATAGTAAGATTGTGGTGAAATTCCAAACGGTATCTTCTACGGTGTTAATTGCTAGATACGTAAACAGAATCCCTATGACAAAGTATAGGGACGCTGTAAACAGTGGTGAGGTCCTCATTAATCCTTAGCCTCCAATAATGATCATTTGTAGCTTTTCGAATTGTTCCAGCATTTTTTCCATTTCTTCTGGATCCATATTGTATTGTGCGACGACCGTAAAGCCATTCATCGCCATATGGGTAATAATCGGTACAATGATTCGTTTCGTTTGTACATACAAAAAAGCAAAAACAAATCCCATGGACATATACGTAATCAAGTGAAGCGGATCGCCATGGACTAACGCAAATACAAGGGCGGATGCAACAGCCGCAATGATAAAGTTCGTTTTCTTATAAATCGATCCAAAAATAATCTTACGGAAGATAACTTCCTCTAAAATCGGTGCAACGACGACGACAACTAACACAAAAATAGGGGCAGATCTCGTGATGCTCATAATATCCTGCGTGTTTTCCGAGCCCGGTGGAATATTTAAAATAAACGTTTCAATAATAACCGAGAGAAATTGAGCGAAATAAGCTAAAAAGATCCCTAAAATAGACCAAAGAATGATTGAGCCAACTCCTGCAGCCCCTCGTTCACTACCTACTTTCATATCCTCTCTTAACAATAGAAGAATAATCGCTAAGGCAGCAAGGAAGCTAAAGATGCTCCAATATACACCTGCGGTAAATCTGTCCACATCCATTATTTCAATGATTGGGACGACGAACAGCCCAGACAGCTGCATAATTAAATACGTTAAAATGACATACCAATACCTTTTCGGCAAGATGCAACGACTCCTTTAAAAAAACATATCAAGTTACTTCTCATTGTACGTATTTTAACATAGAAATAGACTAGGTATGAATCGAAAGCATTGGGGGTAAGATGGTATAGGTAAATTATGCAAAAAAATAAAGGTAATCTCTTGCAAAATAAAATGGAATTATTTATTATAATAATTGTGTTAGCACTCTATTGAAGCGAGTGCTAAAAATAATCCATTTCAATAAAATTAAGGAGGGTTTCTCACATGTTAAAACCACTAGGTGATCGTGTAGTTATCGAGCTTGTTCAGCAAGAAGAAAAAACTTCAAGCGGTATTGTGCTTCCAGACTCTGCTAAGGAAAAGCCACAAGAAGGTAAAGTAGTGGCAGTAGGTTCAGGTCGCGTAACCGAAAATGGCGAAAAAGTTGCACTTGAAGTAGCAGAAGGCAACACTGTCATATACTCCAAGTTCGCTGGTACAGAAGTGAAGTACGAAGGAAAAGAATACTTAATTCTTCGTGAGAGCGATATTTTAGCTATTGTTGGTTAATTAAAGCGAGGAACTTTTTTTACTATATCATAACGAAAACCTTTAAGGAGGGCATTTAAAGATGGCTAAAGAAATCAAGTTCAGTGAAGACGCACGTCGTGCGATGCTTCGTGGTGTCGACACACTTGCAAATGCAGTTAAAGTAACACTTGGACCAAAAGGTCGTAACGTAGTTCTTGATAAAAAATACGGTTCTCCTCTTATCACAAATGATGGGGTAACCATTGCGAAAGAAATCGAATTAGAAGATCACTTTGAAAATATGGGTGCTCAACTCGTTTCAGAAGTAGCTTCTAAAACAAACGATGTTGCAGGGGACGGTACAACAACTGCAACAGTTCTAGCTCAAGCTATGATCCGTGAAGGATTGAAAAACGTAGCTTCTGGAGCAAATCCAGTAGGCGTACGTCGCGGTATTGAAAAAGCAGTAGAAGTCGCTTTAGAAGAGCTTAAAGCAATCTCTAAACCGATTGAAAGCAAAGAATCTATTGCACAAGTTGCGGCAATTTCTTCTTCGGATGAAGAAGTAGGTCAATTGATCGCTGAAGCGATGGAACGTGTTGGAAACGACGGTGTTATCACAATCGAAGAATCCAAAGGCTTCAACACAGAGCTTGAAGTAGTAGAAGGTATGCAATTCGATCGTGGTTATGCTTCTCCATATATGGTTACAGACCAAGATAAAATGGAAGCAGAGCTTGAAAATCCATACATCCTTATCACAGATAAGAAAATCTCTAACATTCAAGAAGTACTTCCTGTGCTAGAGCAAGTGGTGCAACAAGGTCGTCCACTTCTTATGATCGCAGAAGACGTAGAAGGCGAAGCACTTGCTACATTAGTAGTAAACAAACTTCGTGGTACGTTCAACGCGGTTGCAGTTAAAGCACCAGGATTCGGGGATCGTCGTAAAGCAATGCTAGAAGATATCGCCGTTCTAACTGGTGGGGAAGTTATCACAGAAGACTTAGGTCTTGATTTGAAAAACACTGGAATCGAGCAACTAGGTCGTGCTTCTAAAGTTGTGGTAACGAAAGAATTCACAACAATCGTAGAAGGTTCTGGAAATGCAGAACAAATCGCTTCTCGTGTAACGCAAATCCGTGCGCAAGCAGAAGAAACTTCTTCTGAATTCGATAAAGAAAAACTACAAGAGCGTCTTGCTAAACTTTCTGGAGGGGTTGCTGTCGTTAAAGTTGGTGCAGCTACTGAAACAGAATTGAAAGAGCGTAAACTACGTATCGAAGACGCCTTAAACTCTACTCGTGCTGCCGTACAAGAAGGTATTGTAGCCGGTGGTGGTACAGCACTTGTAAACATCTATGGAAAAGTGTCTGGCCTATCCCTTGAAGGAGACGAGGCTACTGGTGCTAGCATCGTTCTACGAGCGCTTGAAGAGCCAGTACGTCAAATCGCTCACAACGCCGGACTAGAAGGTTCTATCATCGTAGAACGTCTAAAAGGCGAAGCAGTAGGCGTTGGATTCAACGCAGCTACTGGCGAATGGGTAAACATGGTTGAGTCTGGTATCGTAGACCCAACAAAAGTAACTCGTTCCGCACTACAAAACGCAGCTTCTGTTGCCGCAATGTTCTTGACTACAGAAGCGGTTGTAGCAGATCTTCCTGAACCAGAGGGAAGTGCGCAAATGCCAGATATGGGTGGCATGGGCGGAATGGGCGGCATGATGTAATAACCGCTAAAACCCTTGATATCTAAAGGTTTTGAAGTGATTTGCTAACATAATATAAATAAAAGAGGCTTCTCGTTAGTTGAATATACTTTTGGGAAGCTTCTTTTTTCATTTCTTTAGTTATGCGAAGATACACATCTTTTGTAATTTGGTCCTACTCCGATATCGATTACACATGTCCATTTGGAATCAAAAGTGTTTGGATTTTTTCTTCTTGCACTTGTATACTCTCTTATAAAAATATCTTTCACTTATGAAAATGTAATACTGCTCTATTCATAGAGAATCCACAAAAAGTCTTCTGTCGCACCAACATTTATGAGAGTGTTTGGACTGAACTCGTCCCCATTTTGGCAGTAGGCTATCCTTTGATTTTCGTGAAAAGGCATTAGTCCCAATTTTTGAGCAGCATCTTTCCTCATTTCAAAGCGCACATCGTAGATTATTAGAAAACATTTTAGTAAAATAAGGTAAACAATTACCGGAGTATCTGTAGTTCAGGGCATTAGAATAATGAAAATAGCAGGATATATTCGGTACGCAATGTACGTGAAGGTAAGTTAAATACTATATTAAAACTAAAAAGGAGCAAAATAATGAGTGATTTATTTAACAAGTACGATGAATCCATTAGGCTGTCCTACCAGCATTCTATACGAATGTTAATGCATTTAAAAAATATAATTTCAACACTTAATAGTATGGATGGTGTAGACGATTTAACCAAAGAAGTGTATCGAGATTCGATTATTAAAAAGTATGAGATGCTTGAAGACCTGTCATGGAAGTTACTATCTAAGATTTTTAAATCAATGGGACTGGAACTTAACAATCCACGTAGCTGCTACAGGCACGCTTTTAAGGAAGGATTAATTGATGATATTGACACATGGAATGAAATTCTAGCATCTAGAAACACGACTGCTCATATTTATAGTGAAGAGGACTATGAGAAGATCAAGAATAAGATTATGAGTAATTACGTTGATGCTATCGAAAAATTACTTTTAAAAATAAACGAACGAGTGATGTAAATGTATGGAATTCAGGATACAGTATATAAAAAGTTAATTAATTATTTCAGAAGAGAAGCTAACATTAAGCGGGTTACATTGTTTGGTTCTCGTGCAAAAAATACTGCAAGAATTAATTCAGATATTGATTTGTGCATTACATATAGCGGTATCGCAAAGGCCAGTGTTCAGGAAGACATTGATGAATTAGTTGGTATATATTCGTGTGATATTGTATTTACTGATCAAATCAATAGAGAATTGAACAAGCAAATTGAAAGAGACGGAATAGTTATTTATAAAAAAGAAAGTTAGGGAAGATATAGGAACAGGCACCTCGTCCGGAGGGGGGCGCAGTTGATGAAATCGCTTATGAACAAAAAGATCGTAAAGATGTCGGGAGAGGGTGGACTTTTAGGGAGGATTTAAGCTTTCGATCTTCAACAGTTGCCCTCGATTGTGGAAGATCTTAGTTCAAAGCATAATCGCGCAAAAAATATGGTTAACAATAAAAATGGAAGCCTTCACAGACTTCCGATCATGAACAAAAATCTTAATCATTCCTGTTATCTTTCTTCATATATTCCTTTATCTTTCTTTCCTCCCAATCCGGCCTAAATAATCCAAATGGGGCCACGGAAAGCCCGTGGAAGACCAGTCCGATTCCCCAGCCCAACAGTGGATATACAAACCACCAACGGCCTACATCTTCGTAATTCATTAAGTTAAGGATGACTAATAAAGTATTCACAAGAATATAGACAATGAGATGAATATAAAAAGCTTTTAGATTTATCACCCTTTTCTTCGCTCTTTCATACTTTTTGTCCTCTTCCATTTTTTCACCACCTGTTGCTTTAAAGTTTATTTATTCTACTTTTATTCATACTTTGAATTTTAAAGAATGTTCCCGAGAATATCTCGTCTTTTTATAAGGGTGCCTAAGCAATACAGTGATTTAAATATTAATTTTCTTTCACAATTGAGGCAAAATGCAGAAATTTGTTGTTCGGCAGTTTCTCAATAAACCTTCTTCATAAGCTCAAAAACCTCTTCTATGGTGAGGCCAAAGGATTTGTAATAAGAAGTGTCCACAACCATTTGCTTCAGTATCATGTCGTTCCGTATTTGAAGCATATCATCGGATGAGAGTTCTGCTACAAAACACCCTTTACCAGATACTGTATAAATTAAACCACATCGTTCAAGCTCTTCCCAGGCTTTTTTTATGGTGATAACACTAACACTTAGTTCTTTGGCTGCTTGCCGTATTGGCGGTAAACTATAACCTTGTTCGATCTCACCCATGAGAATTTGAGCGCTGATTTGTTCGAAAAGCTGCTGATAGATCGGTTTTTCAGATGTATTTGAAATTGATATGTTCATTAAATACCCAATCTCCCAAATCGTTTAATGGCTATAATACATGCCCCAATAGTGAAAACTGTAAATATTGCAATTCCTGCAATCAGGATGGTTATTTGAAGCACTATATTATCAGCACCGGAACCATTGAAAGTCTCAAAAACAAAAGAATTCTGTATTCCCAACCACTGTACACCTCCGGAAAAAAGTAAAGTAGCCGTAATGGCTGCAGTCGTCGCTGAACCATATTTGTATGCTGTTTTGTAATACATGGGGAAGAAGATAATGTTGAAGATTGCAAGTATGACAAAACACAGACCCCAGAAACCCATATGCGGTGCGAAGAAAAAGTAGCTCTCATTTGGGTACAATTGAATCGTTAATAAACCAAAGAGCATTGCAATCACCATATGCAATAATTCCAGGATAACAACAACGGTTACCTTTGCCTTCACCATGTCTTTTCTGGATACAGGCAGTGTCGTAGTAAATATCAGATCGTTCTGTGCTTTAAATTGAGCAAAAATATTTGGCACAGATATCAAGAAAAAATACAGAATAACGATAAAATAAACCCAGCCGGGAATAAGCATTAAGGCGCCTGTAAAAAAAGGCAGTGCCAGAAACCAAGGGTTTATGCCTAATTTTAAGTCCTTTATTACTAAGTTATACATACATTTCCTCCTTTTTCGCGAAATAAATCATGATATCCTCAAGACTCGGTATAGTTGCTTTTATATCAGAAGAGGTATCGAAGTCGCTCAAGCGAATCAATCCCGTAAAGCCGAATGAATTAATTTTGTATGAAATCAACCGTTCTTTCACCTGCTTCAACTGGCTTTCGTTTCCGTTCAGCAGGCGATAGGACTCCTTAAATTCTTCTTTTTCTGAGCTATGGATGATTTGTCCCTTTTCGATAAAAGTAATAAAATCTGCACACTTCTCCAAGTCAGATGTAATATGGGTGGAGAAAAGAATGCTGATTTCGCCATCTACTACGAGTTCTTGAAAAATATCCAACAGCTCATCTCTTGCAACCGGGTCGAGTCCGCTTGTCGGTTCATCGAGGATAAGAAGTTTCGCACCATGGGACAAGGCAAGGGCTAAGCTGTACTTTACTTTCATTCCCGTTGACAAGTCAACAATTTTTTTGTTCTCGTCCAACTTGAATCTTCTTAAGTAGTTGTAATAATTCTCATCCTCCCAATTCTTATAGAACTTCTTGATCACATTGGTCAGCGTCTTAATTTTGCTTCGAGTATAGAAATCGGTGCCGCCAATTGTAAAACCGATTTCCTGTTTCAAATCAAGTTCATGATCGACCATATTCTTGCCTAGAATGTGTACTTCACCGCTTTCCAGATGAATCATATTCAAGATTGATTTGATGGTGGTTGTTTTTCCTGCGCCATTGGCACCGATAAAGCCCATAATATAACCCTTTTCCAGTTGAAACGATACATCTTTTAAATGAAAGTTTTTATACTTTTTATTTAAACCTTTAACTTCTAAAGCAATCACAATGTATCCCCTTCCGTGTATATCGTATATACACAATATAACAAACGAAAGATTATGATGTCAATTGTTTTTTACTCAAGAGTTATGTATGTGTAATAACGCTTCAAGCGACAATAATTCAGTATAATGAAAATCAATGAAATGATTTAATGGAATCGTGCATGTGGTGAATTTCAAATACGCATACTTGTCATGATCATTTAAGGCATGATGAAAACCACCATTTTGTAGAAAATGGTGGTTTTCATTTGCTGCTTCATAATTTAATAAGCTATTTTTGATCCAACTTTTATAAATTTCAAAGCTTCATAATAGTTAGTTAAGTATTGTTTTCCAACTCTTGAATATATGCATTTCTGCTATTCAACAATCTGACCTGTTTGTTGAAGGTAGGTTAACATATATAGTTCATTTTATTTGATCCTTTCCCCTTAATTATTCAGAAGATGTGAGCTGGAAATCACCTGTTATTTACTGGTTCATTTCTTGTCATTCAGTGGTAAAAGGTATGTCAACGGTGGTACACCTTTCCTTGGCCGTAATCAAGGGAGACTGTTTTTCTTGAATAACCAGTAGTAGAACTAATCGTGCTTTGGCTGACTTCTTCAAGATACAGTTCCAAAATCATATGACAATTAACCATAAAAACCACCTGTACACTAGTGACATGCTTTTTCGCATGTCACTTAATTATACAAGATGCTATTCTATTAGTGGCTCTCTTTTATGCCAACGATAGCTCTTTTCTCCGCAAACGATGGCTCAAAAAAATCCGCAAAGCTGGCTCAATCCCTCCGCAATACCCACCCGTTGCTAACTGCTGAATCGTGTCCTGTTCGTCGGCGGAGCCATATGCCTGGTGGAACCCCATTGCACTGTAGTCAATTGGAGAGACCTCGGGGTCATGACAGCCCAATCAAGCTTGCGTTTCTGTATAACGAAATTCCTCTGCACTAAGGTTTAGGATGATCTGGAAAGTGTGGAATTGCCGGTAGGCCAAGTGGAAAGTGCTTGCTCAGCAACAGCCTCTAACATGTCGCGACTGAAGCCGGCCTTGGCTTGAACAGCAATACCGTGGAGCACCGTCAGCACGAATGCAGCTAGCGCAGCACAGTTAGCGGTCTCCGGCAGATCTCCCTCTTGCTTTGCCTGTTCGAAGCGATTGCGCAGCGACACCTCTCCGTCTGCACGCGCATCGATCAGGGCACGACGAATAGGTTCGGCATCGTCTGAGCCAGCCAAGGCGCCGTGGACACCCAGACACCCCTTCCGATCCGGGTAACGAGTATTTAATTCAGCCGCGCTAAGGAGGATGTGTGCGGCCACCTCCCTTGAAGTCGGCAACTCCAGCGCCGCCGGGATGAAATCCAGGTAGTGTTCGTAATAGCGCTCCAGCACTTGGTGGAACAACGCTTCCTTGTTGCCAAACGCTGAGTAGAGTGCGGGTCTTTCGACTCCCGTGGCCTGCGTCAGGTCGGTGTACGAAACGCCCTCGTAGCCTTTACGCCAAAACACGCAAAGTGCCGCGTCCAGTGCCTTATCCATATCGAATTCACGTTTACGTCCCATAAGTCAGATCACCTTGCTTTTTTTAATAGTCGATAATAAAGGGCTTATGTTCCTACTATACATTTATCATAACACGCATTACGAATTGAAGCGAGCTTCATCGGGCAAGGCTACCTACGGTAACGGATCATCGAAATAATCCGCATCTGGCTCTTGCATCACACATAAGCGCAAAACCTGGCCTGCGCTGTTTACCAACTCGCCAGAGTGCGACGCATCATCCTAACATGATTAGACCTAACAGTGTACGAAAAAAATACCGTAATGGTCATTATGTTATTGACAAACTGAACCGGAGCGTATAACATCAATAACATAATGACCATTACGTTATTGGTCGACCATCGGGGAAAAGGCGTTTAGTGACGTACTTAGAGGTTCTTTTCATGTAGAAAACCTTAATTGACTAGGCGAAGATTTTACAAAATGAGGTACCGGCAGCCCAAATAGCTTTATATTTCGAGCTAAGGATTTTTTGCCCAAAAGTGATTAAAATTTCTATTAAAAGGAGTAAGGATAATTATGACGAAGAAATTCAATGCAAAGTCAACTGCCGATCAGGTACTTTCCGGCGTTGATCTTAAGGGAACGCGAATTCTCATTACAGGTGTATCATCGGGCATTGGCCTAGAAACCGCCCGTTCACTGGTCTCTCACGGCGCCAGCGTTGTCGGCACGGTCAGAGACCTCGCCAAAGCCAAAGCGGCCACTTCATCGGTCCTTGACGCCGCTGTGCAAGGAGGCGGCAGCCTAGAGTTGATCAAACTCGATCTTGCATCCTTGCAAAGTGTGAACGCATGCGCGGATCAACTATTGGCAACCGGCCAGCGGTTCGACGCCATCATCGCCAATGCAGGTATCATGGCAACCCCATTCGGCCGGACGGTCGACGGCTCCGAAGTCCAGTTCGGGACGAACTATCTTGGCCATTTCGCTTTGATCAATCGGATCGAGCCGCTGCTTGATGATAATGGGCGCTTGGTGATGCTGTCGTCCCAAGCTCATCGAGCCGCTGATGTTGACCTGGACGATCCGAATTTCGAACAACAGGCATACGACCCATTCGTCGCCTATGGACGATCGAAAACGGCCACTACTCTCTTCGCGGTGGAGTTCGATAAGCGGCATCGCAATCGTGGCATTCGAGCTGCCTCGGTGATGCCCGGGAATAGTCTTACCGATCTTTCGCGCCATTTCTCGCAGGAAGACTTGCAGGGTCTTTTCGAAAACGTTGGCAAAGCTCGCGCTGAAGCGGGTCTTCCACCAGCGGAGCTCAAAGAAATCGCGCAGGCAGCCGCAACGTCGGTCTGGGCTGCAGTCGTGGCTGACAAAGACGAAATCGGCGGACGCTATCTCGAAGATTGTGCGGTCGCGCCGATCAATGACTCGCCCAATCCGTTTGCCGACGGCGTAAGGTCGTATGCGCTCGACGCTAACAAAGCCGGGCAGCTTTGGGCGAAAAGTGAGGAAATAGTAGGTGCGAAAGGAACGTACACGAAGACAGTGATCGGTATCATTGGTGCGGGTGAGGTCGGCAGCCAGATCGCGCGTGCGGCGATCGCGAACGGATATGAGGTCGTCATTGCCAATTCACGAGGACCCGAGACGTTGAAGGACCTCATTGACGAGCTTGGTCCATCAGCGCGCGCCGCAACTGCGGCCGGTGCTGCCGAGGCAGGTGACTTCGTCGTCGTGGCTGTCCCCCTCAAGCTAGTTAACGACATGCCTGTGGAACAGCTCGCGGGTAAGATCGTTCTCGACACGAACAACTACATGCCTTGGCGCGATGGCCATTTCCCTATGATTGACTCTGGTGAGAAGACAGTTCATGAGCTACGGCAGGAGCAACTTCCTACCTCGAAGGTGGCGAAGGCTTTCACCCACATCCAAGCTCCCCGCCTCTTCATTTCGAGCAGACCAGCCGGGGCCCCCGACCGTCATGCGTTGTCGGTCTCGAGCAACTTTCCTGAGGCGGTAGAACTCGTGACGCGGCTGTACGACCAATTCGGTTTCGATACTGTCGACAACAGTCCACTGAGCGAGTCATGGCGCAGCGGTCCCGGCCAGCCAGCTTGGACTGCGCACGTGCACCAGACCCGTGCTGAGCTGATTGCCAATCTCGCCAGAGCACGACGGATCACCTTGTCGTAAGTCCGTCCTGAAGACCCCTAATTGACGTCACCGCTGAAAATAGGGTGAGAAATGTACGCTAAGAACGATGGAATAGATGCTCAAACCCTTGGTATAAAAGAGTTTAAAAATGCTAACAAAAAGAGACTTTTCATTAGTTGTCCAAACTTTTAAGAAAAGTCTCTTTTTCTTTTATATGTTACTTCAATTGATGTTCCTTATTGTATGGTCATCTGATGCCCAGCCGTTCCATAACATCTTGTAGGATCGCCTTAGCTTCCATAAGTAATGAGGTAAAGAACCGACACTCTGCTTTTCCCGGAAAATAATTTGGCATTATTTTACTGTATATGTTATACTTGTTTGATAGGCTAAAAGCCCTTGGTCTTCTAGTGTTTTGACTCACCACTGGGGCGCAACACCAAAATAGGAAGGATGACCAATATGACAGGAGTACTTTACCAAGCAAAAATTGGAGATGGATTTGAGAAGAAGGGACTTATTCGTCGTGGTACTTTCTTTAACACACCTAAGGAAGCAGTTTCGGAAGCGTTTCAATTAAAAGAGCGGATGGACAAAAAGTATAAGAATAAAATTGTTTGGAATTATGATGGGGATATGAAAGGTTCTTCTAAGAAATTAAAAATTCTACGTGGTTTCTTGAACGGAGATATTGAATCTGAGCCATTTTATTTACAAATCGTTTCTGTAACAAAAGATAGAAGAAGTGCTGTATCTCCTAATCATGCTAAAAAGGTTACAATTAAGGATAAAAAAATTCTAGAGAAAGTAGTGGAATTTTTGAAATAATTACTACATTTGAAGTCACCTTTAATTTTGGATTTTAATAAATGAAATTAATATGAAATCCGCCCTAACCTCTTAAGTCACAAAGCTTTGAATCACTAAATGCTAACAATAAGTAAAAAGGCCACTCGATTTGAGTGGTCTTTTTAAAAACTAATTTTGAATGTACTTCCTAAATACCTACTTGTTATCCATTGAAATATAATTACAGGCCCGCTCCATTTAAAACAGGCCCAAAGGAACAGTTAACATCTACTTCTTATGAAAAGGCATAGTAGATACGCTTAAAGGTAGGAAACCAAGGACTATTATTCCCAACCCTCAGGTATAGTCTACTCTCTTAGAGGCAAGCGTGATTAGGTTCTGTATGATGGTTTTTACTCAGCGGCGAAAAACTTTTTCTAATAAAAGAATTAGCTTTTTCACAGAGTTTTATCCCTGCGAAAAAGCTAATTAAATTAATAGCTATAATCATCGTCATTCATGGTTTCCACAACTGACATTAAGTATCCATTACCAACAGCACTAAAAAAGTCATGATTGGTTGTAGAAGTTGATAATCCGTTTAAAACGATAGGGTTAACATCTTCAGCTGAATCCTCAAATAATGGATCAAGTCTTAGATTCATCAGTGCTTTATTAGCATTATATTTTAAGAATACTTTTACTTCCTCTGTCCATCCTATTTCATCGTATAAATATTCTGTATATCGACATTCATTTTCATATAATTGATACAGTAGCTGATAGGCCCACATTTTTAATTCTTCTTGTTCATCCTTCGGTAATTCTTTAAACCCTAAGCTAAACTTATAGCCAATATATGTCCCATGAACAGATTCATCTCTAATGATAAGCTTAATCACTTCAGCGACATTCATTAATTTTGACTTTCCTAAATAATAGAGCGGCGTGTAGAAACCGGAATAGAATAAGAATGACTCTAAAAACACACTCGCTATTTTACGCTGTAAGTCCGTACCATTTTCATAAATATCATCGATAATAGTTGCTTTTGTCTGGAGTGTATCATGAATTTCTATCCAATCAAAAATATCACGAATTTCTTGGTTAGTGTTAAGCGTACTAAAAATGTTAGAGTAGCTTCGCGCATGCTCTGTTTCCATAAATTGAATATTATTTAATACATCTATTTCTAAATCAGTTCTAACATGCTTCCGTAACGCTTCAATCCCACTTCTTGATTGAAGCGTATCCAGTAAAGTTAGCCCACCAAAAACCTTCTCAACTAATCTTTTTTCTACCTCACTCAGTTTTCTCCAATCTTGTTTATCTTTTGATACAGGCATTCTTGTTGATAACCAAAATTGGCTTGTTAGCTTTTCATACGTTAATTTGTCCACCATATCTTCTACGGCATTCCAGTTGGTTGCCTTATACATTTTATTATTCACTTACTATCCCCCTAGATACTACAAGACTCACAGTAATTTGCTCCTCGCTCTTCTCCATCCTCTGTGTAAGTTCGGACATAATAAACAGATTTTACACCCTTTTTCCAGGCATAATTACGAAGAATATTTAAATCCCTAGTTGTTTTCTTAGTAGGATAATCACTATTAACTTTCCACTCATACATACCCTCTGGTAGATCTTCTCTCATAAATAGCGTCATACTAGCGCCTTGGTCAATGTGCTTACCAGCAACTGCATACGTATCAATGACTTTTCTTTGATCCATATCATATGCAGAAACATAATAAGGAATGGTCTCATCAGACAAATAAGGAGCTGGATAATACACCTTACCACGTTTTCCTTCTGTCCTTTCCTCGATTCTTTGTGTAATTGGATGAATCGAGGCTGTTGCCTCGTTAACATAACTGATTGAACCAGTAGGTGCGACTGCTAGTCTATAAGCATTATAGATTCCATGTTTCATAATAGAAGCTTTTAACTTTTTCCAATCCTCATGTTTGGGTATGAAAATACCTTCAAATAACTTTCTTGCTTTTTCATGTTTAAATTCAAATTCTGGTGCATGTAAATATAAGTCAAAATAGGAACCATCTGCATAACTAGACTTTTCGAATTCAAAGAAGGTTTCATTACGTTCGATTGAGATCTGGTTACTTTCTACTAATGTCCAATAGTTAAGTAGCATAAAGTAAGCATCTACAATCTCTAGCGCTTCTGGACTCCCATAATGAATCTGATTTTTAGCTAAAAACCCATGAAGGTTCATAGCACCTAAGCCAACCGAGTGGTACATGTCATTGCCATTTTTAATAGAAGGGACAACATCTATACTGGAAGAATCGGTTACAAAGGTTAAAGCCCTTAACATTGATCTTACAGACTTGCCGAAATCAGGTGAATCCATTAATTGAACAACATTAGTAGAACCAAGATTACAACTAACATCATTACCTAAGAATTGGTATGTTTGATCATTATTTATAACAGACTGACGTTGAACTTGGAATATCTCCGTACATAAATTAGACATGGAGATAATACCATTTACAGGGTTAGCTCTATTTGCATGATCTATGTTAATAATATAGGGATAGCCACTTTCATTTTGAATATTACTAATTTCAGTTTCTAATTCACGAGCTTTTATCTTAGTCTTACGAATATCTTTATTGTTGACCATGTTCTCGTATTCTTTCGTAATATCAATACTTGAGAAGGGTTTACCATAAACCTTTTGTACATCATGAGGAGAAAACAAATACATAACGGAATTCTGCTTTACTAACTCATAATATTTATCTGGGACAACTAATCCAAGGGATAATGTCTTTATACGAACCTTTTCATCTGCATTTTCTTTGCGGACCGAAAGAAAATCGACTACATCAGGATGAAAAATATTCAGATAGACAACTCCAGCACCGTCCCGTGCTCCACCTTGGTTCGCATAGGAGAAAGAATCTTCATATAACTTCATAACAGGTACAATACCGTCTGCTAACCCATGGACCCCTTTAATCGGATCGTTGTTGGCTCTTATATCTGTAAGATTTAGCCCAACGCCTCCACCAATTTTTGATAATTGTAGAGCAGAGTTAATACTTCTTCCAATCCCGTTCATATCATCTGGGACGTTTAATAGAAAACAAGAAACCATTTCTCCAGCTCTTTTTTTGGCGATGTTTAGAAAGGTTGGTGTTGCAGGCTGATAACGCTGATTGATCAATTCATCTGCTAACATCATTGCTAAATCTTCATCGCCGTTCGCTAGTACTAGCGCATTGAATGCTAGTCTATCTTCATATCTTTCTAAAAACCATTTACCATCGTCCGTCTTCATTGCATATTGTGAATAAAACTTATAGGCACCCATGAAACTACGAAAACGAAACTTTTTTCCGTAGATCTCCTTAAAGAGCTTTTTGACAAAGCCTTTTGAATAGAGGTTTAAAAAATCCGCTTTAATATAATTATTTTCTACTAGATAGCCCAACTTTTCATCTAATGTATGAAAAAACATGGTGTGGGGATTAACATACTCCAAGAAATAGGCTTTACATGCTTCCCGGTCTTTATGAACTTGAATCTTTCCATCCTTTACAATATTTAACAAATTATTTAGCTTGAAGTAAGTTTCTTCTACTTTATTAGACTGTAATTGTGGAGACTGCAATGCTATTCACTTCCTTTTTAAAATACTCTATATCTTTATCTGTACCAGCGTATTCAAATGTGAAAATTAGTGGTTTGTTGTATTTGATAGATAATTCTTTAGCGTTTACACAATATAAATCATCAAAATTAAGGTTTCCACTGGAAGCAAATCCTTGTAGATACGCTATATTACCTTTATAGTCTATAAAATCACTTACATCTTCTGTAATCATATTTTCATAAGATGGTACGACTACTATGTAGTCTTCGAATACTTCGTGAAATGGATTAGTAGGTATAATTTCATATGACTTCATATCGACTCGTTCCACAAAGTCCCTAACATTGCCTGTTATAGACATATAAACTAATAACATTACTTATCTTCCTTTAATAATTGAAGTTTTTCAGGATTAAATCCAGAAATGTAATCATCAGGGCTCATACCATCTTTGATTACGATTGGCATGCTCATAAAACCTAGCCCCTTAAAATGTTGAATTTTCTTTTCTCTTTCATTTGGATTTAAATCCTCATCAATGTTTATAATCTGAAAGGGTATTCCTTCAGAACCTAATACATTTTTAGTCATCATACACTTTGGACAATTATTTTTAGTATAAACTGTAACCATTTGACCACTCCTAATATATAAAATTGTTTTAAAATGTCTTCCAAATTCATGTTTAGAAAATATGGCACAAACAGATGTTGAATCCAAATTTATGTGTCATAATTTCCTACGGCTAAGAACTCTTATTAGCCTAGGGCATAAAAATAGCCGCTCATATTTACATGAACGGACAAAAAACGACAGTAGAATAGCAATAAAAAATGCAAGCAAAGAAAGAAATTTGCTATCGCATTTCAAACCACACTGCAGCTCATTAAAGACTTTTCTATTAAAAGTATAATGAAAGGACAGTATGTAACTATTTATCCTACCGTTTTCCGTTCTTAATCCCCGAAGAAAAGAAATACGAGTAAGTTTGGCAGGTCTACTGACTTTAAATCATCCTCCAGAGAACCTTCCCGAAAATTTAACTATTTCAGTGGATTTTCTCCTTCGTCCTTTCTCACAGTTGCGGGTACAGTCGCGGATTTTCACCGTGTTCCCATTTTAAGACAAAGTTGTCACCTAACTTACATTACTACATATAGTGTAAAAAAATTTATCATATACAATATATTGAATTTATCATAGTTTATTTCTTTGTGCAATCATATTGTCACAAAAATAAAATATTATTATTAGTTTAACATTTATACTTGAATTAAGGGAATAAAAAATAGTTTTTTTAAGAGAAGTTGATAAATATTCTATTTACAAAAGATAGAAAGATCGTTTTAAAGGAACTACATTTAAAGTTGTGGATTGGAAAATTTTTTATTTTAAAAATGAATTATTGGATGGAGAAAGGAAAAAAGTAGATAGTTTCTTCAATATCTAAGGGATAGACATTCGGTAAGGGTTAAGAGGATTTAGACTTACTTTCGCAGCCTCATTTAAGCCAAAAAGACAATTACCTAGATATGGATCCTCACCCAACTGTTTGCTATTTCCCTTTCACATGTAATTGTTACTATATAAAAGAATAATAATCCGCATTTCTATAGTTTGATAAAAAGTGCTTGAGCATGGTATAAGTGTAAAAGAAGCGGAGACATCTTTGCTTTTTATTTTTGGGTCCTATCAGGTTCTGTCCTGAAGTTCCGGTAATGAGGGGATTGAATTTATATATGAAAGATAATTTCTGGCGTGATTTACCACGACCATTTTTTATATTGGCACCTATGGAAGATGTGACGGATGTTGTTTTCCGTCATGTAGTCACCGAAGCAGCGAGACCGGATGTGTTTTTTACAGAGTTTACAAATACGGAAAGTTATTGTCATCCAAATGGGCAACAAAGTGTTCGTGGACGTTTGACTTTTACAGAGGATGAACAACCGATGGTGGCCCATATTTGGGGGGACAAGCCCGAATACTTTCGGCAAATGAGTATCGGAATGGCGAAAGAAGGTTTTCGTGGTGTAGATATCAATATGGGTTGTCCTGTGCATAATGTGGCAGCAAATGGGAAGGGAAGCGGTCTAATCCGTCATCCAGAAGTTGCAGCAGAGCTCATACAAGCAGCAAAAGCGGGTGGGTTGCCTGTAAGTGTGAAGACAAGGCTTGGTTACACGGATGTGGATGAATGGCGCGACTGGCTTACACACTTATTGCAGCAAGATATCGTTAATCTTTCTATTCATTTGCGTACTAAAAAGGAAATGAGTAATGTGGATGCTCACTGGGAACTGATTCCAGAGATTAAGAAACTTCGTGATCAAGTCGCACCAGATACGCTTTTGACGATCAATGGGGATATTCCAGATCGCCAAACCGGCTTGGACCTCGTTCATAAGTACGGTGTGGATGGGGTTATGATTGGGCGTGGTATTTTTAAAAATCCATTTGCCTTTGAAAAGGAACCTAAAGAGCATACTAGTAAGGAATTGCTGGATCTCTTGAGGCTACATCTTGACCTCTATGATCAATATGCAACGGAATATGAACCCCGTCCATTCAAAGCACTTCGTCGTTTCTTCAAAATATATGTCCGTGGGTTTCGAGGAGCGAGTGAATTAAGAAATGAATTGATGAACACAGAGTCATCTGATGATGTGCGTGCACTGCTTGATAGCTATGAGTTTGAGAATGTTGATACTAGTATCTTGTAATTAAGTTGGTATAGCTGGTTTGCATGCAGTAGCGGTGGGGACTGATCACCGGTATCTTTAAATGAACGAGTTAATATTAAAAATTCTAAAGCACTCACAGACGATATCAATGTTTGTGAGTGCTTTTTGATTTTTGGATATTGTGTACGGAGTTTTTCATATTTCAGGAGCTTTGTTCTACTAGCTATAAATTAAAGAAAGGCCGTCTCGAAATAAACTTATATTTCAATAATCCAAATGCTGACGATAATTCATGTAGTTAATAGTAAGTAGTTTTTGTAAATGGAAGAAAGTCCTCCATCCAAGTTAATCTCTTGATAATCATGTTCGGCAAAGTGTCTTTTCCAAGCTCTTATAAAGAAAACTCCCCAGTTTACAAAAAAAATCCGCTATGTTATATTAAAAAAGTTCAATATGTTAAATAAAAATTTAACAAAGTTAACTAAAACATACTTATAAGTCTTCAGGCATGGAACTACTGAATGGGTTACGACATAGTAGATGAATAAACTAGTAAACTATTACCATTTGGTCTCCATATATGAAGGAAGAGTTTGAATGAATGCTTTTATATTTTTTTCATCTCTACATTCCATGTTCAACATCCAAGGAGGTTTAAAAAAATGAGTGAAACATATGATTATGTGGTAGTTGGTGGTGGTAGTGCAGGTTCTGTGCTAGGAAACCGCCTAAGTGAAGATGGGACACGCAGTGTTCTTGTTTTAGAGGCAGGGCGTAAGGATTTTTCATGGGATCTATTAATCCAGATGCCAGCTGCTTTGCCGTTCCCTGCAGGGAAAAGTCTCTACGATTGGAGATACGCATCAGACCCTGAACCTTATATGAATGGACGACGTGTCAAGCATGCCCGGGGAAAGGTACTCGGAGGTTCGGGCTCCATTAACGGCATGATTTTCCAACGTGGTAATCCATTAGACTACGAACGGTGGGGAGCAGACCCAGGTATGGATACGTGGGACTTTGCGCACAACCTTCCGTACTTCAAACGCATGGAAAATGCTTTAGCCTCAGATCCAAATGATGAGCTTCGTGGTCACGATGGTCCTCTAAAATTGGAACGCGGACCAGCTACGAATCCATTGTTCCAAGCCTTCTTTAACGCAGCTGTCGAGGCTGGCTACTCAAAAACCCCCGATGTGAACGGTTTTCGACAAGAGGGGTTTGGACCGTTTGATAAGCATGTGTACAAAGGTAGGCGGTTTGGACCTTCACGTGCCTATTTGCATCCGGCTATGAACCGCCAGAACCTTACTGTGAAAACTCGTGCTTTTGTTACAAGCATTGATTTCAATGGTACTCGAGCAAGCGGTGTAACCTATCAACGAAACGGGAAAACGCATCATGTTAACGCAGGGGAAGTTATACTCGCTGGCGGTGCAATCAATACTCCACAGCTTCTTCAACTGTCAGGTGTGGGTGATGCGGAACACTTGCGTTCACTTGGCATCAAACCAGTAGTCAATCTTCCTGGTGTAGGCGAAAACCTTCAAGATCATCTCGAAACTTACATCCAATATGCTTGTCCATTACCGGTTTCTGAGCAGCCTAGCTTAAATAAAGCGAAGATGCCTTGGATTGGTTTGCAGTGGTTGCTCGGACGCAAAGGTCCAGCAGCAACCAACCATTTTGAAGGAGGAGGTTTTGTTCGTTCGAACGAGGACGTTGACTACCCAAACTTGATGTTCCACTTCCTTCCGGTAGCGGTACGGTACGATGGGCAAAAAGCGGACACTAAACACGGATTCCAAGTACACGTTGGGCCTATGTACTCGGATGCTCGAGGGTCATTAAAGATTCGTTCGAAGGATCCTAAAGAGCACCCAAGCATGGTCTACAACTATCTTTCGACTGAACAGGACCGACGTGAGTGGGTGGAAGCGATAAAAGTCTCTCGTAAAATCATGTCTCAGCCAGCTATGGCACCCTATAATTCAGGAGAAATTTCACCTGGTCCTTCCGTTCGTACAGACGAGGAAATTTTAGATTGGGTAGCGAAAGATGCGGAGACTGCACTTCATCCAAGCTGTACGGCAAAGATGGGACCAACATCTGATCCAATGGCTGTCGTAGACCCTTTAACGATGAAGGTCCATGGCCTCGACAATGTACGAGTGGTTGATGCGTCTGCTATGCCTTATGTCACGAACGGGAATATCCATGCACCAGTGTTGATGCTAGCGGAAAAGGCATCAGACCTCATTCTTGGTCGCAAACCGCTGGCTCCAATTCATGCTGATTACTATCGTCATGGAGTACACCCAACTGATGCAGGTACAGTAAAAGCTTAATAAATAATGCTAACTAAAAAGAAGGCCTCTTTCAACGTGTATGCGCGTAAAGCATACATGTATGGAAAGAGTGCCTTTTCTATTTTGGCTAGAAAATAGCCCTATTAATCAGGGAAATATAAACATATTTAAATGTACTTTACAAATATCCTATTATGAACGAAATACCAGGATGTGGCCCGAACTTCCACAACAGAACAATAGCTTAATAATATGATTTAACAACATTCATGGCTTTTTAATGTGTCCCCAAACTTTGATTTGGGAACGTTTCTTAGAATATTGTTGTATATAGAATTCGAGGCTCAAGTAGATGGCAGCCCTCGATTGTTTTACTTTGTTATGATTACTTATCGCCAAAATGTAATCTGTTCCGGGCTTAAACGTACAGAATCATAACCTTTTTCATCCGCCTTGCCGATGGATAAAACTACAACAGGTTTATATCGCTCAGGTTCTAAATCAAAGGCAGCTGCCAGCTGATCTGCTTCAAAACCAGCCATCGGATTTGTGTCATATCCATAGGCTCTTGCTGTCAGCATTAATTGCATGGTAAAAAAGCCACTATCCAATCTAATTCCGTCATTTTCTTTTTCTTTTGAAAGCGCCGGATAGTAAGATTTAATGGTTGCTAATTGATTATCCCGTACTTCTGGCGGCATTTTTCCTTGTTCAACAGCCGTATTGTAAATGTAGTCAGCATTTTCGTAGTATTTCGTATCTGCAAAGATTAAAAGCATCGCAGATGAAGTATCATTTTGTTGGGTATTAAACATAACAAGAGGACGTAACTTTTCCTTTCCTTCTTTACTCTCTACGACTACCACCCTCCAAGGTTGTAGATTAGCTGCTGACGGAGCTGTTGCCGCATCTTCAATAATCTTATTCAACTCGTCTCTCGGTATTTTGTAATTTGGTTGATACCTACGGATAGAGTGTCGACCTTTCATAATGTTCTCAAAATTGTTTTGCTTTAAAGTCATATGGTTAACCCCTTTTTTAAAATTTGTGGAATATTGCTTATCCCACTTTCGTTAGTGTAAACTATGAAGTATACTTCATAGCAAGGGAAAAAAGGGGTGACTTATTATGAAGATTAGCGAAGTAGCAAAAAGTATCAACATGCCAATATCAACCATCCGTTATTATGAGAAAATCGGTATTATCCCTGATGAGTACATACTGAGAGATCAGAATAATTATCGGAATTATACTTCAGAAATCATTCACCATCTAGATGTTGTGAAAAATTGTGTGGCTGTTGGTTTTTCGATTAATGATATACAATCAATGATCTCGCAAAATGGAATGTCAAGATTTGAACAAGCACGTATTATCAAAGAAAAAATATCAGAAATTGAGAACGCTCAAAAAAAGTTAGAAGGATCTAAACAAGCGCTTTATGATATTCTTAAATTAGATATTACGTGTGAGCATGGGTTCGGGAAATATCAATGAAAAGAAACAACCTTTTATATAATTCTAAGTCATGTACGGGGTAATTGTTCTGATCGAGGAACTCGATTTTTAAAATGGTTTTAATCATACAAAAGAAGTTAATCTCCCCTATAATGGGAGACTAACTTCTTTGTTTTTTTACTATTAACTATGCTTTTATTTTACCCATTCATCAACCAATTCTTGATTCTCTTCAATCCATTTCTTAGCCCCATCAAGAGGATTTTCGGCACTTTCTACATAGTCGATGAGCTGCCCGATTTGCTGATCATCCATCTTCCAATTTTTGAACCATTCGCTTACTTTCGGATAATCATCCTCAAATCCATGTCTTGTAGCATGGTGAATTTTTTCTATACCACCGAATGTTTTCTTCGGGTCTTCTAGGAATTTTAAGTCATATTTGGAGAATACCCAGTGTGGGCTCCAAAGTGGTGCAACGATTGGTTCTTCATTTTTAATGGCTTTATCAATCTCAGCTATCATTGCAGGTTCAGAGCTTGGTAGTAATTCAAACTCAAGATTATAATCTTTAATTAATTGTTCCGTAACTTCCATGGTACCTGCTCCAGGATCAAAACCGGTAATTTCTCCATTAAATGATTCTTTGTGTTCATTTAAGTCTTCTACACTATTAACTTCTTCTAAATAGGTTGGGACAACAAGCCCTACTTTTGCGTTATCATACCAAGTTGCTTCTGAAAAGTTTACAGAATCCTTATATTCTTTTAGATAATTGGCATCTTGGACAGGCAACCATATTTCCAAACTAGCATCTAGTTCGCCACTTTCTAATGCCTTCATCGTAGTTCCCATGTTCAATACGTTTAACTTCACGTTGTACCCTTTTTCTTCTAAAATCGCTTTCCACATATTGGTTACGGCGATATTTTCGGCCCAGTTAATTTGACCAATTGTTAATTCTTCATCATTTACCTCTGTCTCTGCATCTGCTTGTTCACTACTTGTTTCTTCGCCAGTGCTTCCACATGCTGTCAGTACAGCAATCATTAGCAGTGCAAGTATAAAGCTAAGTTCTTTTTTCCATTTGTTCATGTTGAAAAACTCCCCTTTGTTTTTGTATATAAAACATTCTTAACGTTAAATTTGTTAAGAAATATTTTAACATAAAGACAAAACGAACTTACCCATCTCTTATTTACAAGAGATAAGTAAACCGTCCATTATACTAGGTAGTCTATGAATATCTTTCTATAGACTCCTCATTTTTTACATTAATCCTGCTTATCTTTAGGTAAAAATTCAAATATCTTACCACTTCTGATACTTGACACTAAGTCTTCTAACCAGTGATAGTATGCTTTAGATTCTTCTAATTGATCGTAGTATTTTTTTGCCTCTGCCACAACGTCTGGTGTGCTAGTGGAATCTTTTATAACATCTATTAAATCTTCTTGAGCTTCCTCCACTGCTTCAAAATTCATTTTTACCTCTCGTTCCCACATCTGACAATAAAACGCCATAAAGGACCGAAAGAAATTTTTCTCCGCCATATAGGTATGTTTTCTAGAGCCTCGTGTAAATGTTTTTTTCACCATTTCTATTTCTTGGAGTCTACGGACACTAGTACTCATACTCGGTTTACTCATTTCGAGCTCCTCACGCATTTCATCAAGCGTCATTTGGTCTTTAAAGTACATCGTCGCATATAAATTTCCAGCAGCTGGTGTTACACCGTATAAGTCCATGGTCTCTGCAATGGCGCCAATGACTTTATCCTTGGCTTGTTCGATTTTAATTTTGGATCTTTCAGTAGACTCACTCATAAAATCGCTCCTTCAATATAAAGTAAAGCGTATTAAATATTTTCTTAATCTTCTTCACAAACATTATGATACCGTGTTCAGATTAAATGTCAAATGGAAAGAGGTGAGGGAACCAATTGAGAATGTTTATGAACTTAGTAATCGCAGCTATTCTTGTACATATTATTTCTTTCTTGATTTTTGTGATTCGCTTTGTCTTTGACAGCCTAAAAAAGACATGTTACCATTTTAAAAGATTAAATAAATTTTTAACAAACTTAACTTATTTGAAAACTGGAGTTGATAGATTTGAGTTTAAAACAACAACAATACATTAATGGGAAATGGGTGGACGCAAACTCAGGTCATACACGTGATATTATTAATCCATTTAACCAGGAAGTTATTGCTACTGTTCCAGAAGGGGACGAAACAGATGCAAAAGCAGCAATCGCTGCAGCAAGAGCCGCATTTGATCATGGAGAGTGGCCTTCTACTCCAGCAACAGAGCGAGGGACGATCGTAAGAAAAATTGCTGAATTAATAGAAAGAGATAAAGAAGAGCTTGCTAGATTAGAATCATTAGATACAGGTAAAACAGTAGAAGAAAGCCGTGGAGACATGGATGATATCGCTGGAGTATTTCGCTATTATGCAGAGCTTGCAGATAAAATGGGTGGGGAACTGATTGATTCTCCTGTGCCGAACTCTATCAGTAAAGTGGTTCACGAACCAGTTGGTGTTTGTGGTCAAATTACACCGTGGAATTATCCATTACTTCAAGCGTCTTGGAAACTAGCTCCAGCACTTGTGACTGGAAATACGTTAGTCATGAAGCCAAGTGAAATTACACCACTTACTACGATTAAAGTATTCGAACTAATGGAAGAGGCGGGAGTGCCTACAGGTGTTGCTAATTTAGTGCTTGGTGCTGGTCATACAGTTGGTGCGGAGCTATCTAGTAACGTGGATGTGGACCTTATTTCCTTTACAGGTGGGCTTGTTACTGGGAAGAAAATTATGGAAGCAGCAAGCGTGAATGTGAAGAAGCTTGCACTAGAACTTGGTGGAAAAAACCCGAACATCATCTTTGCGGATGCTGATTTTGAGACAGCTGTGGACCAAGCGTTGAACGGTGTATTTTTCCACGCAGGACAAATCTGTTCGGCTGGTACAAGATTGATAGTAGAAGAAAGTATCCACGATGAGTTCGTGAACGCACTTGTAGAGCGTGTGAAGAAATTTAAGCTAGGAAGCGGGTTTGACGAAGATACACAAATGGGCCCACTTATTTCTGCTGAGCATCTTGCGAAAGTAGAAAAGTATGTAGAAACTGGTAAGAAGGAAGGTGCTACATTAGCAGTTGGTGGTAGCCGCCCAGAAGATCCAGAACTACAAAACGGATTTTTCTACCTACCTACGATTTTCACAGACTGCAAAACAGATATGACCATTGTTCAAGAGGAAGCTTTCGGTCCTGTTATTACGGTAGAGAAATTCCGTTCTGAAGAAGAAGCAGTTAAGCTTGCGAATGACTCTATTTATGGGCTTGCTGGTGGTGTCTGGACAAACGATATTGTAAAAGCGGAACGTTGTGTCGCAAAGATGCGCATGGGCACAGTTTGGATTAATGATTTCAACCTTTACTTCCCACATGCACCATGGGGTGGATTTAAGCAGTCAGGTATTGGACGCGAATTAGGCAGGCTAGGAATTGAGGAATATACAGAGACCAAGCATATATTTCATAACTTGAAACCTGAATCTATTAATTGGTTCTAGTTTATCTATTGTTGAATAGAAACTTAAAAAATCCTCAGAAGGGGTTTAGCATCCCTTCTGAGGATTCATTTTTAACAAAACTATTACTCTATTAATGTATCAATTTCTTTCTTTACCGTTGTGGCTTGAGATCCAATCACTATTTGTACGTGATGCTTATCAATTTTTATGACCCCGTGAGCACCCGTTTGTTTGATCTTATCTTCATCAATAAGGTCTGTATCATTTAACTCCAGACGAAGGCGTGTCATGCAGTTATCATTTGTGATAACGTTTTCTTTTCCGCCGATATATTGCAATATTTTCTTAGCCATATACTCATGATTAGAGTGAGATAGCGTTAAATCTTTTTCTTGCTCGGAGGCTTCCGCTCCAAACTCGATATCCTTTTCTCTACCGATAAGAGGGATATCTCTTTTTATAATTACATAGTAAAAAGTAAAGTAGTAAAGGACTGCGAACGCTAGACCTACTAGAATAATTAAATATCCATGGTCAGATAAATTCATGTTTAGGATAAAATCGATAACTCCAGCTCCCCAGGAGAAACCGTGACGTATGTGTAATAAATAAAGTACTGCTCCTGCTAAACCTGTATATACGGCGTGTATAAAATATAAGAACGGAGATGTAAATAAGAATGTAAATTCAATTGGTTCCGTAATTCCTGTTAAAAAGGATGTACCTGCCCCAGACATCATTAAGGACTTGGTTTCTTGTTTTCTTTTCTTCGCTGCCTTCGTAATGGCTAAAGCAATTGCCGGGATTCCAAACATCATCGTGACATAGAATCCACCAATAAAGAATCCTGCGGAAGGATCTCCACTTAAGAAACGAGTGATTTCACCTGTTACAACTTCTCCAGATGGCGTTTCATATTCTCCTAAACCGAAATAGACATACGTATTAATAACATGGTGTAAACCGAATGGTAATAAGAAGCGATTCAGGAATCCAAAAATGAAAATTCCTAGTGCGCCTAGCCCCATTAAAGTTTGAGCGAAAGCGTCAATTCCTTGTTGTGCATAAGGCCAAATTAGTGACATTAGCCCAGCTACTGGAATCATGATAAAAATAATAACGGTGATTGGAAACTTTTCCTCACTAAAGAAAGCTAACATGCTTGGAAGCTTTGTATTTTTAAATTTGTTAAAAACCCATGCGGCTAACAAACCAGCCAGCACTCCCCCAAACACACTCATGTTAAGTTCAGGGTCCATGATTTTAAGCCCTTCTTTTAACACAATGATAGCTAGAAATCCGGTTAATGCTGGAATTCCCTTGTCCTTTGTTTTGGCTAGCCCCATCGCAATACCAATCGCAATAATCGCATCCATTTGTGCTAATATTACCCCGGCTGCCTGGTATAGCGGGATATCCAATAGGTCCGCTGCACTTAAGCGAAGAAGTAAACCAGCAATTGGTAAAGCTACAATAGAGATGAGCAATGATTTCCCAAACTTTTGAAGAAAATTCTTCATAATAGTAGTCCTCCTCAAATTATATATATTTAATTTTTATTAAATATCCCGGAAAGTACTTAATTGAATATCCTTTCGATTCTTGAGAAGTGTAATCACTTGTTGGTTGGTTAAAAGCTCTAATTCATCTACTCTTGGATAGGTAAACGAAGATCCGGATAAAATATCTTTATCTAGATAGGCAGGGTGTGTCATGACCTCGACTGATTCATGGCCATCGAAAATTTCATCCAATGCTTGATTATCTTTTATAGATGTCTCTAGCAAGTATTGAAAAGAATCCGTAGTCTTGATTCCTTCCGTCTTCATTTCCACAAAATATTTCGGGTCCATATTGTTTCGTACAGGTAAACCATACTCTTTTGCTAACGTTAGAAATACACTTGGTATGTCCCCAAAGGAATTAGTGTGATGGTGACTATCAAGATGAGTAGGTTTTAATCCATAGGATAAAAACCTTTCAATTTGTGCTTTCCACTCTTGATACACTTCCTCATAATCAATCGTAAATGCCCCTTTATAGAAATCTAGTTTTCGAAAGATTCCCTTACTATCAACGATTGTGTTATGCGTATCTAGTAATGGTTTTCCGCAAGTTAAGACTAAATGGACGCCAACGCCAAGCTTTGGATTCTGTTTGGCAAGGTCTGCAGCATGATCTGCTCCTGGCATATTGGACATAAACGTGGTAGATGTTAAAACTCCTAACTGATGTGCATCGACGATTCCGAAGTTGATTCCTCTTGAATAGCCAAAGTCATCCGCATTGATGATCAATTTCTTCATACAATAGATCCCCCTCGTCATACTTATTTTTGTAGTTCTGGCCAAAAATCTTTGTTTGCTTCTATTAAATCGTCAAGAATTGCTTTTGCCGTGGTTACGTTGATTACGGTTCGATTTAGAGTTAGTGCTTGAAGTAGCTTCATGTAGCTCTTTCCAAAATATCCGTCGACGACTAGTTTTTCATACGCGTATTGGTTCTCTATTAACCCTTTGTAGAAAGTAGGTACTTCCCCCACGGAGAAAGGCTTCGGTCCGTTTGTTGTTAAAATAACCGGCACTTCTACCATAGCTTCTGCTGGTAAATTAGAGATGATCCCATTGTTCTCCACCATTAAAATAAATCTTTCCTCTAAGTTGTAGGCAAGAGATTCAGCAGCTTTAATCATAAAGACACCATGGATATCGACATGAAGCTCTTTCTCACCTTGTGCAGTGCCGTTGGCAATGATGCGATCACAAAGATTATGTACACGCTTTTGGCGACCTTCGATAACTTGTCTTGCCCGTGTATGATTTGGGTCCTCTTTTTCTACCATTTGCTCTGGATAGAAATAATATTGCAAATACGTATTTGGTAAAAATTCAGGGAAGTCTATCATTATTTGGCGGGCTTGTTCAAAGGTCTTCTGCCAAGAAACATCATTAGCAATCTCTTTATCCTCTGGTTTAAAGCCATTGTCTAGAATCAGCTGCTTTAATCTTTCGGTATGATCGGTCCCTTTTTTATCCAGAATCTTAGTGAACCATCCGAAATGATTAAGACCAAAGTATTCAGGGACGATATCCCATACATCAAGGCCGAGAATTTGGGCATAGCTGATCATAATGGCGATCGGCATGTCACAAATGTTTAGTAAGCGGTGGTCGTTAGGAAATTCTCTTTTTAATGCAATCGAAACAATAGCTGCTGGATTGGTGTAGTTCAAGATCCAAGCTTCTGGTGAATAGCAGCGTATATCATATACTAGCTCGATCATATCTTTGATAGAACGTAATCCATAGGCCATTCCCCCTGGACCACAAGTTTCCTGACCGACAACACCATGATTGAGAGAAATTTGTTCATCCAGCTCTCTCATCGCTAATCCACCAGTACGGATTTGGACAAATACGAAATCTGCATCTCGAAAGGCTTCTTCTTTATCCGTAGTATAGGAGAAAGAATCTAGTTCCGGATATCGTTCTTTAAAAAGTATCTCCGTAGCTTTCGCATTTCTTTCCTGTCGCTTTTCATCTATATCATAGAAAACTAGATCTTTAAGGGGGAAATGATCTTTTTCTTCAATTAGACTCATCATCATTCCCATGGTGTAAGTGCTTCCACTTCCAACAATCACTAACCGTTGTTTTTTCACGTTGTGTAACCTCCTTGGTTATTTATAAATTATTTATAACACTAATCTAAAACAAATACAATACCAATATTGTATTTAATTTGTATTAAATATATAGTTAATCTTAGGGGTGAATCACTTCTTGCTGGATTATGTTTGAGTGTCTAGGTGTTTTTCTGTATAGTTGTATTATTAGTAAATACAAATACAATACAAAAAATACTAGGTGGTGTGATTCTTGACTAGTCATTCTCCTTTATATAAACAAATTGCAGAGAAGATTAAAAAAGAGATTATTGTTGGGAAATTAAAAAAGGATGATGCGATTCCTTCAGAGAATAAACTGGCAGAAATGTATGATGTTAGTCGCGTGACAATTCGTCAGGCAATAGGAGAGCTTGTGTCAGAGGATGTTCTTTACAAGGTAAGAGGAAGTGGAACGTATGTGAAGGGAGGGAAAATTGAACAAGATATATTCAGGCTACAAAGTTTTACAGAAGAGATGAGGCAGCTTAACAAAATTCCTTCCAATGAAATTTTAGATTTTCACATGCAGGAGCCGACAGATGTCGTGAAAGATAAACTGCAATTAGTGGAAGGAGAAAAAGTATTCTTTATTCGAAGGTTACGCTATGCCGATGATGAACCTTTGATATTAGAAGAAACGTATGTACCTGTGTCCTTGTTTCCAGATTTATCTATAGAAGTGATGAGACATTCGAAGTATGCCTATGTTGAAAACAAAGGATATGTCATAAAGGAAAGACAAGGCGAAGTATTTCCTTTTTTCCCAACCGAAGATTTAAAAGATATTCTTCAGCTGGAGGAGAATGAGCTGGCATTGTCGATGAATCTTTGGGCGGCGCTTGATAACGGAACGATATTCGAGTACACAAAGTTATATTTTAGAAGTGAAAAATACACCTTCAAATTTATATCAAGACGAATGTAAAAGGAGATCTTTGAATGAATGTAGTGGAGGTAGACTCCTACAATGAAATGAGTAGGAAGGCATCGGAATTAATAGTAAAGAAGATTAAAGAGAATACCAGTTCGGTGTTAGGTCTTGCAACAGGTGGTACTGTCATTCGTGTATATCAAATGCTGATTAAGGACCATTTAGTGAATGGGACTTCGTATCGGGAAGTGAACACGATAAATTTAGATGAGTATGTAGGATTAGGCAGCAGCGATTCAAATAGTTATCGCTACTACATGAACGAAAATCTATTTACTCACCTAGATATTCCTCAAGAGCAATCACATTTGCCAAACGGAATGGCTACGAATAGGAAAGAGGAATGTGTGAAATATGAAGAGTTGATTGGTGAGCTTGGTGGAGTGGACTTACAGCTGTTAGGAATTGGAGAAAATGGTCATATTGGATTTAATGAACCAGGGACTTCCTTTCGAAGTAAAACGCATGTCGTGAAACTAATGGAGTCGACGAGAAAGGCAAATGCTAGATATTTTTCTTCGTTGGATAGTGTTCCGACACATGCTGTAACGATGGGGATTGATACCATTTTTCGTAGTAAGCAGATTCTACTTCTTGCTTCAGGTATGAAAAAGGCGGCAGCGATTGATTGGTTATTAAATGGTGAGGTGTCAGAGGATTTACCAGCTTCCATTTTAAAAAAACATAACCGCGTAACTGTGATTGCGGATAAGGATGCATTGTCCTTATCAAAGGTTAGCGGGATTACTTTTACTAAGTAAAGCTTATTTATGAAGTGTGCGAACAGAGTGATGTTTGTGCACTTTTTTGTTTTTGTCACTCGAACTAGTAGTAAAAATTCTTGCTTGAAAAATAGTTTAATGATAAAGTAAAAAGCGTATCATTAAATCGTAATGATTACGTTTTGTTTAAATAGCACTTCTTTAAGGGGGAGGGAGTAAAGAAAAACGATGGATAAAGATGCAGAAGATTATTCATAGTGGACAAAAAATTACTGCATAGCAGTAAAATTTTTTAATTATCAAATCGTAATTATTACGTTTTAATTAGTGAGGAAGTAGTGAATGTATTTGAAGGAGGAAGAAGAATATGGCAAAAAAATCAAAGATTGCAAAAGAAAAGAAGCGTCAAGCAATGGTAGCGAAATACGCTGAACTACGAAGAGAATTGAAGGAAAAGGGAGATTATGAAGCACTTAGAAAGCTTCCTCGAGATTCTTCTCCGACACGTTTAACAGGGAGATGTGAAATAACAGGAAGACCTCGCGGGTATATGAGAAAATTCAAAATGTCTCGAATTGCGTTTAGAGAATATGCGCATAAAGGACAAATTCCTGGTGTGAAAAAATCCAGCTGGTAGGAATGATGGCTGCACAAGAAAATCTTATATTGTTCCCTTTTTAAATTCGAGAATCATTTTTTTAGTAAAATGAACATTCAGTCCTACAAGTGAATAATCCTTAAAAGATTAAATCGTAACTATTACGAATTGTAACTTAAATTAAGGAGGGGGATAAAGTGGGGAAATCCAACATTATAGAATTAGATGACGTTTCTTTTAAGTATGAAAAACAGTGGGTAATGGAGCAAGTAAATGTTTCTATAGAAAAGGGACAGTTCGTTGGATTAATCGGACCAAACGGTTCTGGAAAAACCACTTTGGTTAACTTAATACTTGGACTTATAAAACCAAGTAAGGGTAGGATCCATCTATTTAATGAACCAATAAACCAATTCACGAATTGGAAGGATATCGGATATGTGTCCCAAAAGTCCAACAGTTTTAATACTGGATTTCCGGCTAGTGTATTGGAAGTAGTGAAATCTGGACTGGTATCCAGCGTAGGGATGTTTCGTTTCCTAAAACGCGAGCATACACAGCAAGCGATGGAGGCTTTAAGGATTGCAGACATGGAGCAATTTGCGAAATCTAACATAGGAGAACTATCAGGTGGACAGCAGCAAAGAGTATTCATTGCCCGTGCGCTAGTTAGGAATCCCTCACTATTAATTCTTGATGAGCCAACTGTAGGAATTGATGAAGAGCATGTCACTAAATTTTACGAAATACTAGGCAAATTAACTAAGCAAAACGACATATCCCTATTAATGATTACACACGATTTAAGTGCGATTACGGAGCATGCAACTCATGTTGCTTATATGAATAAAACAATTCATTTTTTCGGTACATCTAACGAATATAATCAGTATAAATCTATGAATCAACAATATGGTTACATGGAACAGCAACACACTCCTAATCGTGTGGAGGTAACATCCTAATGCTTGAAGTCTTTTTTGAATATGAGTTTTTACAAAATGCAGCACTAACTGGAATATTAATTGGGCTCATTGCACCGTTACTTGGTGTATTTATTGTAGTTCGTAGGCTTGCGTTAATCGCGGACGCCCTTTCGCATATTACGTTAACAGGAATTGCGGCGAGTTTGTTATTAGAAAAGAAAGTAATTGGAATAAATGATTGGAATCCAATATATATGGGTATGGCATTTTCTGTTTTCGGGGCTGTTTTAATCGAACGGTTGAGAAAAATGTATAAAAATTATGAAGAACTAGCTATTCCTATCATTCTATCTGGTGGTATTGGATTAGGTGTCTTATTCATTTCTCTGGCTGACGGCTTTAACACCGATCTCTTCAGCTATTTGTTTGGAAGTGTAGCCGCGGTTAGCAGATCAGATATGTGGACTATTGTTTTTATCACTTTCCTAGTCCTTGTCATAGTGATTGTCTTTTACAAAGAACTATTTATTTTATCGTTTGATGAGGAACATGCAACAGTGTCTGGTGTGAAAGGACGGTGGATTCACCTACTATTTATTTTGCTAGTAGCATTAGTGATTGCTGCATCTATGCAAGTAGTAGGAATATTATTGGTTTCAGCTTTAATGACATTACCCGTTGCATCAGCTTTTAGAATAGCAAAGAGCTTTAAGCAAACTATCGTTCTATCTATTTTGCTTGGAGAATGTTCGGTCGTTGTCGGTTTGATTTCGGCTTATCACCTTAGCGTTCCTCCTGGTGGGACTATCGTGATGACAGCAATCCTGATCCTTTTGTTAACGATTATGTCCAAAAAGCTGATCACACAATTTTGGATCAAGCAAAAAGTGTGACAAATAGGGAACTAGACCAGGTACTGTTAAAAGTGAAATTTTAATAAGCATTATGTTATGTCGGTTTACAAGAAAACCGGCAAAAATTTTAAAAGTTAAATCGTAATGATTACGGATTAAAAACTCAAGGAGGAGAAAAATGTTTAAAAAGTTATTTGGTTTACTAATCTTATCTATTATGATGGTTGGGGGTATTGCTGCATGTGGGAATGAAGAGAAAAGCAGTGGTGACCATTCAAAACCATCGAACGAAATAAAAATATTTACTACTGTATATCCGATACAGTTTTTTGCGGAGCAAATTGCTGGAGACCAAGCTTCTGTGGAATCCATCTTACCAGCGGGTTCTAATCCACATAACTATGAACCAACTACGGAAGAAATAGTGAAAGTTGCGGATTCAGATGCGTTCATTTATATTGGTGCAGGTTTGGAGCCGTATGCAAAACAAATCTCAGATTCTATGGAATCCGAAGATGTGAAAATAGTAGAGGCTTCAAGCGGAATTGAATTAATTGATCACGTACATAGTCATGATCATGGTGAAGAAGCAACGCATGATGAGCATGATCACGAAGGAGAAGAAGGAACACACGACGAACATGACCATGAGGGAGAAGAAACTGCGGAAGACGAGCATGGACACCATCATGGTGATAAGGATCCACATATTTGGCTAGATCCAATCCGCTCTATTCAGTTGGCTGAAAATATTAAGGATACGCTTGTCGAGCTAAAACCAGATCAAGAAGAAGCGTTCAATAAAAACTTTGAAGAGCTAAAAGGGAAACTAGAGAAGCTAGACCAAGAGTTCCAGGAAAAACTAGAAAGTCTACCTGAAAATAAAATTATTGTATCGCATGCTGCTTATGGATATTGGGAGGAAAATTACGGAATCGAACAAATTGCCATCTCTGGGTTAAGCCCTACGAATGAACCTTCTCAAAAAGAAATAAAAAATATCATTGAAACATCTGAGGAGTATGGATTAAAGTATGTGTTCTTCGAACAGAATGTAACGCCTAAAGTGGCCGAAGTCGTTCGAAAAGAAATTAGTGCAGAAACCTTACGCATTCACAATCTTTCTGTCTTAACAGAAGAAGATATTGAAAACGAGGAAGACTACTTTACGCTTATGGAGAAGAACCTAGAAGTTCTAACACAAGCACTATCTGAACCTTCCACAGTTTCGGATAGTGAGCATGATCACGAGCATAGTCACACCCATGACGAAGAAATACAGAAAATCTACGATGGATATTTTAAAGATAGCCAAGTAAAAGATCGCACTCTTTCGGACTGGGAAGGAGATTGGCAGTCTGTGTATCCATATCTTCAAGATGGTACGTTAGATGAGGTCATGGCACATAAGGCAGAGCATGGAGACAAAACAGAAGAAGAATATAAGGAATATTATGAAGAAGGGTATCGAACAGATGTCAACCGTATTTTGATAGAAGGTGAAACGGTAACATTCTTTGAAAATGGTAAAGAAAGTACTGGTAAGTACACCTATGACGGCTATGAAATTCTAACGTATGAAGCTGGAAATAGAGGAGTGCGTTTTATCTTTAAGCTTGCCGAAGATGTGGAAGGACTTCCGCAGTATATTCAATTTAGTGATCATAGTATTTATCCAACGAAAGCAGGTCATTACCATTTGTATTGGGGAGATGATAGAGAGGCTTTATTGAAAAATGTTACACACTGGCCAACCTATTACCCATCAGAAATGGATGGGCATGAAATTGCTCATGAAATGATGGAACATTAATACCGACTTTAAGGTGTTAACGGATATTTTGAGAAGAGCAGAAGATCTATATAACGGTCTTCTGCTCTTGCTCTTCCTAAGAGGGAGTATAGGATGGATGTTATAGAACGTGTTTTTGAAACTTTTTAATATACGTAAGCCTTTACATATTTAGGTTGGAGTGCTATATTAATTCCATAAATGAATATAACTTATGGATTGTTACTGATACGCAGGCAAAACCTAAGTTGCTAAGGAAAAGGGAGAGTACTCTTCTGTTTTCTGAAGCAATTTAGGTTTTTTTATTGCAAAAATTCTGCTTGCATCAGTATAGAGTCTAGTAAAAGCATTGTTTCAAAATTTAAATATGAGGTGATACAAATGACAGTTAAATTTCCAGAAGGATTTCTATGGGGCGGCGCAACGGCTGCTAACCAATTTGAAGGTGCCTACCAAGAAGGTGGGAAAGGGTTAAACTTAGCAGATGTACTACCAGGTGGCAAAGAAAATCGATTAAAACTTTTATCATCGACTGGATTTAATTTTGAAATCGACAAATCAAAGTATCATTATCCGAACCATGACGGTATTGACTTCTATCACCGCTATAAAGAAGATATTGCGTTATTTGCAGAAATGGGCTTCAAAACGTTTCGTATGAGTATAGCTTGGTCTCGTATTTTTCCAAACGGGGATGAATTAGAGCCAAACGAAGAAGGGTTAGCATTCTATGATCGCGTATTTGATGAACTAGCAAAATACAATATTGAGCCATTAGTGACGATTTCACACTATGAAACACCTCTCCATCTAATCAAAGAATATGGTGGATGGAGAAATCGGAAGTTAGTTGAATTCTTTGAGCGTTATGTAACCGTTCTTCTCAATCGCTACAAAGATAAAGTGAAATATTGGTTAACCTTCAATGAAATTAATGGTGCCACACATATGCCATTATTCGGACTTGGTTTCTCTCCAGAGAACGAAGAAACACGTCTTCAAGACAGCTTCCAAGGACTTCATCATCAATTTGTTGCAAGTGCCAGAGCTGTACAACTAGGACATGAAATTATTCCAGGTTCACAGATTGGATGTATGCTAATCTATGCACCTGTCTATTCCTTTGACAGTGATCCTGAAAATGTACTATATGCCCAACAAGAGGCGCGCATTTTCAATAATTTTTGTGGAGATGTTCACGTTCGCGGTGCATATCCTAGCTTCATCGACCGTTACCTCAGAGAAAACAATATTAACATCGAAATGGAAGATGGAGACCTTAAGTTAATCAAAGAAGGTACGGTTGATTTCATTTCATTCAGTTACTACATGTCTCGTACGGATAAAAAGAACAAAACACCTGAAGAGATTGGCCAAGGTAACTTAATTGGTGGCGTAAAAAATCCATTCTTAAAAGCAAGTGATTGGGGATGGGAAATCGATCCGGTTGGTCTTCGCACTGCATTAAATGAATTATATGGCCGTTATCAAGTACCTTTATTCGTTGTGGAAAACGGATTAGGAGCTTACGATAAGGTTGAAGAAGATGGAAGCATTACCGATGATTATCGCATTAATTATCTAAGAGAGCACATTAGAGCTATGGGAGAAGCGGTGGATGATGGTGTGGAATTAATGGGATATACAGCTTGGGGGTGTATTGACTTAGTAAGTGCATCTTCTGGGGAAATGTCTAAGCGTTATGGTTTCATTTATGTAGACAAGCATGACGATGGCAGTGGTACTTTAGATCGTAGTAGAAAGAAATCATTCTTCTGGTACAAGAACGTAATTGATACAAATGGGGAAGAGCTTTAATAGAATATGATTAGACATAAAATCGCTTCAATTCGGGTTGAAGCGATTTTATTTTTTCTCTATGAAGCAACAAAGTCAGTTCCCACCAAAAGCTTCGGGAATCATTCTAAATCCTTCAATCACCGTATCCTCTTCCACTTCAATCATTAAATAGAGCTTCCCATTAAGCTGAACCTGCTTCACGTACCTCAAATCTTGTGGACTAATAGAAACGTTCGCTATTTTCGTGTTGATTTTAATCGATTTTGATTTGTACTTGGGTACGACACTACTTGCTTTGATCTCATACTTATCATCATCGATTACTTTTTGGAAGGCGGAGTCAACCTTTTCTTGATTTACATCTTCAACGCCGCTCATCTTTAAAACACGTTCAATATCCTTGGAGTCTAGCTTTGGTTGTTCTTCCTCTTCATTTTCTTCCATCATACGGTTAATCTCTTCATATACATGATGGAGAGTAGAGGTATTTAATTGATCACCCGTTGCGTCTTTAATAATTTCTTCGAAAACGATTTTATCGTCTTGTGCAGTCATCATTTCTTCGCCGTTCAACACTTCTTCGATGAATGGATAATCGGGTTCATGCACCTTTCCAGCTGAATACAAAATGTGGTTGACGTCTGCTGCATTATCCGTAAAACAAGGAAATAGAAAACCAGCAATTGGAGCATGGAGGTTGATAATTGGGTCCACAACAAAATTGTACTTGAACGCTTTCTCTACATAGTCAAAAAGCAGTTCTTTCTTTGGTTCCTGTGTATTATTTAAGCTACACAGAATAAAGGGATGGGAGTAAACAGAATCCCGTTCACTTTCCTCCGATTCTTCATTTCGGCGTTTCATCGGTTTTAAATATTCCCCACGAATAAAGGTAATGACAATATCTTTCTCGTATTGTCGGTTCTCGAGCATTTTGGCTACAATCTTGAGCATTTGCTCTTTCCAGCCTTCCACATCACTGCTAAGTAAACCTTGATGCAAAATGAGCTGACTGTTATTTTCGACATCCCTTTGAAACTTTAATTCAAAGAGTTTTTCATCCAGCTGGCCGGCAAGTAATTTTTTAAAATTATTCATAAACAGCTCTTGCTGTTCTCGGTCCAACATTTCAAAAGGTTGGCTTTGGTGATGATAAATATCACTCGATTCCTTCATAATATATACATTGAATATGTCGGTGATTTTGAGTAGATCATTATCTATTTTGAATTGTCTTCGAATCTGTGCGATGTCTTTTTTGTTCATAACTTGATTCACCCCTAAGCTAAAAATAAGAAGATAAAAAGAACAACGAGCTTACGGATTTTCTCTCCACCTTCTGAGTTTGAAGTATCATTTATTTTATCATAAATTAGTTCAAATACTGTGGTGAACTTTGTGTGAAGGAATTGGACTCGATGGTGGAAAACTTAATTCAATTTTACAATCTAAAAATACTCCCCTTAAAAAAGAGGAGTATTGGTATTAACTATTTTTTATTGAGCTGGTTCAAGATCTTCAATAGAATCAATATCCATATATTTCGGTACAACTAGACCGATTTTAGCACCTACCAAGTTTTCTCCTAGATCTACAAATTCTCCTTTAAACTTTTCGTAGAAAGCACCGTGAGTCGCAGGCATCCATGGAGCAAGAGAAGCATCACCATCGCCTGTTGCAATAGCCTGGAACATAACAGATGGATCAACAGGAGTTAATGTAACATCAAACCCTTGTTCTTCTAATACAATTTTTACAACATGTGCGGAAGAACGCTCTGTATCCCAAGGAGTTAATACTAACTCTATTGGGGTACCATCAACTGGTTCTACGCCTTCTGTCCATTTTGCAACGGTGTCCTGATTTTTATCAATCCATTGTTGCGCGGCCTCTTCAAAGCTTGAGTCTTGTGCAGCAAGCATAACTTCTTCCATATCAGCTGGCTCCCATTGGAAACGGTCCAGAATCGTATGGGCCTCAGGCATTTCTTCTTTTAAACCTTTTCTTGCGATTGTTGAAATGTGTTCTACATCTCCATAAACATTTTTTGGATCTTTCAAGTACTTTAGATCCCATTTAGCAAACATGTAGTGTGGTGTCCAACCAGCAACAACAATGGGTTCCTCATTGTCAATCGCATCCCCCAGTTCCGTTAACATTGCACCTGTTGAAGCTTTTTGTTGTTCCCAACCGGAAAGATTTTCATACTCCGTTAAAGCTTTGTCCGTTGCTTGAGTGATTCCAGCACCAGGCTCGATTCCCGTGATTGTAAATTCTACTTGTTCTCCAACATTTCCGGTAGATGATGCTTGATCCTCTTCACCATTATTCGCTGTATCGTTTTGGCCACAGCCGGCAGCTGCTAGAAGAGATATTGATAAACCAGCAACCATCCCTAATTTTCTCCATTTAGATTTAAACATGTAGTATAACACTCCTCTATTTATTGTTTTATTCTTGTTAGCTACTTAGAGAACATTCAATTGTTATTTACTGCTCCTACAGCACACACATATACCATTTGCTAAAAGTCATAAGACAACTCATTTAATGGTAAATCTTTTTCAAATGTAGCTCAAAGAGCAAGATCAATTGATTCTGTATATATAGTACGTTCTATTTTAACTATATAAAACATGCGCAGGGAATTCCTTTAATTTCTTTAATTTACTCTGTCTAGGGACTAGCTACTGGTAAGGAAAAACGTATAATTAGCTACATATGGGTATAGTTGGTAAAGTTATATGCGGATACTCCTTACATACCCATTAAAATACAAGCAGTCTTGGTAATATCTGCATTACCAGAAAAACTTAGTTAAGGAAATGCACATTTAAACAGAAGGTTCTCTTTCATGAGCAACTAAAGGAAGTATTGGAATAAGGGGGGAAACTGGTGAAACTAAGTCTGATTGTACATATAATAGGAAAAACAATTGATGAAATAAAAGAATGTGCACAAATGAGTAAGAATGTAGCTACAAAAACGGAAAAGAGGAAATATCTCACACTACTTCTTATGAATATACTGATTTTACCTGTCTACTTGATTCCGATTATCTATTCTTTAGTAATAATTTAATAATTGTCGGGGCATTTACTTTTGGACCTATTGTGCTCTTAGGACTGGTAATTTGTATTCCATTTATACTTTTTATTCTTCTTTTAAAGGTAAAGGCTTACCCTGTGGTGAAAGAAAACTATCTTAGTGGCAATTCAATGAGAAAGTAGCAGTGATATTCAGTAAATCCCAAGCAATAGATTACTTCCAGATTAATAGGGAGTAGTCTGTTTTTCTATTTGACAAGGCTTCCATTCTTGTGTACCATTCAACTGTGAGAATGATAATCCTTATCAATTAGAAGGTAAAAATATACATAAATGAGGTGCAAACAAGATGAAAAAAGGATTACTACTATTAATGATCGGTTTATTTGCAAGTTTTATGTTAGTGGCATGTGGAAATGACGAGACAGAAAATGAATCAACAGAGAATGGCGCAACAGAAAATACGGAAACAAATACTGACGACTCTTCTGCGATAACGGTAACGGATATGTATGGGGAACAAACCTTTAAAAAAACTCCTGAACGTGTCGTAGCTTTAGAATGGGTATATGCAGAGGACGCTTTAGCTTTAGGTGTTCAACCAGTAGGTATGGCTGATGTGGAAGGATACAACAGTTGGGTAAACATCGATGCGGAACTGTCCGATGAGGTAGTTGATGTTGGTACCCGTCAAGAGCCCAATTTGGAAGCAATCGCAGAATTAAATCCAGATGTCATTATTACAGCTGGTTACCGTCATGAAGCGATTATGGATAGTTTAAAAGAAATTGCTCCAACATTAGCTTTCAACCCTTATCCAGAGGAAGGAGAAGGGAACCAATATGAGGAAATGACAACTACTTTTAATGAAATTGCAAAGTTGTTCGGAAAAGAAAAGGAAGCTGAGCAAGTATTGAGTGATTTAGATGCTGCTTATAAGAGTGTATCAGAAGAAATTTCTGCCGCGGGTATCGACAACAATTCCTTTGTTCTATCTCAGGCATATAGCTCTGACAATAATCCTGTGATAAGATTATTTAAAGATAACGCAATGGCAACCCAAATCATGGAAAAAATCGGCCTAGAAAACGCTTATGAATCGGAAGGATTCCAAGTTTATGGATTCGATGAAACTAGTGTAGAAGCATTGCAAAACTTCCAGGATGCTCATTTCTTCTATATTGTTCAGGAAAACGATAATATCTTTTCAAATCAGCTTGCAGGAAATCCAGCTTGGGAAGACCTTGCATTTGTGAAAGAAGAGAGAACCTACCAACTTCCAGGAGATACGTGGACATTTGGTGGACCACTATCTGCACAAGTTTTTGCGGAACAGATCAAAGAAGCCTTAATACAAAAGTAGTGATATTACATGACAAACTTTCTAAAAAACAATTGGATGAAAACGGTTCTTACCTTTTTTGGGGGAACCGTCCTTTTGTTTGTCTTAATGTTTATAAACATCAATCAAGGTAGTGTTGATCTTTCTCCTCGTGTTGTATGGCAAGCACTCTTTTCACCACAGGATATTTTAGAGCATCATACGGTTCGATATCTGCGTATGCCTAGAGTTGTAATCGGTATTTTAGCAGGTGGTGCCTTGGCTGTATCTGGTGTCATCCTACAGACAATTACCAAAAACCCTCTATCCTCATCAAGTACATTGGGGATCCACTCAGGATCCTATTTTGCAGTTGTACTTGCGACTATTTTCATGCCTGTATCCTTACAATTAAACGGGTTGGTTGTTGCATTTGCTGGAGGTGTGATAACGGCATTACTCGTTTATGGATTAGCAGGTGCTGCAACAGCTAACCCGGTCAAAATGGTTTTGGCGGGTATGGTTGTCACCATTATGTTTTCTTCTTTTACATCTCTTCTGCAAATTTTTTATGAGAATGAAACAGCTGGCTTGTTTTTATGGGGATCCGGAACATTGGTGCAAAACAATTGGGATGGCGTAACATTTGCTTTTCCATTTATCTCTGCAGGTATGGTCATTGCTTTGATACTTGCCAAACAACTAGATCTTTTTCGCTTAGGAGAAGATGTTGCTTCTTCTTTAGGTCAAAAAGTCGGTAGAATACGTGTTATATCTTTATTGGTAGCTGTCTTTTTAACTGCTGTCACCGTTAGTGTAGTGGGCCCGATTGGCTTTGTCGGATTAATTGCGCCGCATTTAATTAAGCTACTTGGCTATCAAAATCATTATGTTCTACTAATTGGTTCGTTTATTTGGGGCGCTAATGTCTTACTAGGAGCAGCCGTTTTAGCACGAATTATTGATCCTTCTTTTTCTGAACTACCAGTAGGAGCAGTTACTGCCTTTATCGGTGCACCTTGGCTAATCTGGCTTGTATTAAGAAAACAAAATAGACAATATGGGGAAAAAGGGACTGCAATACTTGCTGGCCAACTAAACGTACGACTTTCATCAAAGTATATGATGGGGATTCTCGCAGTTGGACTAGTGATCCTATTTATCATTGGTGCTTCCACAGGTACTTCTGGTATCCAGCTTCAAACTGCTTTTGCAGCTTTTTTCGGAGAGTCCAATGATTTTATTAGGAATATGATTTTAAACATTCGCTTGCCAAGACTATTCGTCGCTGCTTGTAGTGGTGTTTTACTTGCGGTTAGTGGTTATATTTTTCAAGGGGTCCTACGAAACCCTCTAGCAGATCCATCTGTAATCGGAATTACTTCGGGTGCTGGGGTGGGTGCACTCTTAGTCCTTTATATTTCTGGTCTGTCAGCAGTCTTCGTCCCAATGGGAGCCTTTATTGGAGCAGTCATTGCCTTTTTAGTCGTCATGGGATTATCATACCGAGCACAGTTTCAGCCTACCCTACTAGCGTTATTAGGGATTGGAATATCTGCCTTTGGTTCTGCCATTATTCAAATACTCGTTGTCCAAGCAGATATGTCCGTGGCTTCTGCCTTAACTTGGTTATCAGGTACAACGTATGCTAAAAGCTGGGATGAATTGTTCTCGTACTTATTATGGCCAATGGTTATCATTCTACCTATCTTATATTTGCAAATTAGAAATATAGATACATTATCCTTAGGTGATGATACAGCAAAAGGTCTAGGTATGCGGGTGATGACGACGAGGTTTAATATGGCGCTTCTTGCATCGTTACTAGCAGCTGCTAGTGTAGCGGCTGTTGGAACCATTAGCTTTGTTGGACTAATAGCACCACATGTTTCCAGAATGCTGCTCGGGCCAAGTCATAAGCATCTATTACCAACTACAGCGTTATTAGGAGGCTTTTTCCTAGTAATCGCAGATATTTTAAGTCGGACATTATTAGTTCCGAAAGAGATTCCTTCAGGGATTATCGTTGCTATAATCGGAGCTCCTTACTTTTTGTATATTATGTACCGTTCGAATCAGATACGGAAGTAGTTTGTCATTGTCAACCACTCTATATGTAAAAGGGGGGGTGTCCTAAATTGGACACCTCCTTTGATATGAAGCATATAGGCTAGTTTCCATTCTATACTAAGGAGCGGAGGGTAATTTTAATGAGCAAACAAAGAAATAGAGAACAGAATTTTAAAGCTGTCAAAATTCTTGCAATGTTTTTTAGGTTTTTTGGCTGTGCGATATCAGCCTATTTCACCTTTCAGTCTGTTCTTCAATTCTTTACAAGCTATGAAAAGAATCAGACTATTGGAGTTGTTATCTTTATCATTTTGTCCGTCTTTTTTCTATATCTAACTATTTTCCTAGGTCGACAGGCAATTCAGGCATCTAAAGCAAAAAAAATAGCAGAATTGCCATAACCTTAAATGTGAAGCAAATAAAAGGTTTAAGAAACTAATATTGCTTTACCCTTGCTCTTCATATTTACGGCTTTCAAGTCAAGAACCATATAGCCCTCTGTCACTGAAACAGGCTATCTAGCATACTAACTAAAAAAATCTTTACAATATACCGATAATATAGTAAATTATTACTAGATTATATATATATACGCTTTTAGTACTAGAATATACATTTTTGTTTTTTAATATATAGGACTCTTCCTTTTTGGAAGATAGAGAAGAAATATACGAATATATGACAAATATGAAATACTGCCTATCTTGATAGGTCTTTTTCACTTGCATATTTTTATATATTTTTCTTTATCACATTTCCATGAAGGAGGAGTTTTTTATTTTTCCATAAGCCGCTCTTTTCAACCTCAACCGTAGAAAAAATCAACTAAAATGCAGAAAGGTGTGCCAATCCATTGCTAAATTTAATTAATCCATTCATCGCACTTGTAATCATTGTTTTGTTGACAGTATGCTCGTTCTTACTTCCGAAAAGCTGGAGAAGGAAATTACCGTCTTCTCTCTTCGATTTAGTTTGTCTAGGGGCAGGAGATATGGTCAAACGTGATTTTTTCGGGGGGATCTTAGCCTTTCTCGGCTCGGCAGTTATTTTCTTTCTTGTGGAATACATCGCGTTCTATTATAACGGTGAACTTTTAGAAACGATTAGAGGTAGTGAATTCTTCGGTTTTTCCGTACTTCTTCTCAAATTTTTGATCACTTGTTTCTATGTATTCTTTCTCTCTGATATGAGGGATCGCTACACAGTATCTAGTGGTCCAAGTATGGCAGGATTTCCTAGTCCTACTACTAGTTACGATGAATACCTCAAGAGTGAAAAGAAAAAAGCGGATGAAGACTTTGATTTCCTTCAACAAATGATGTGGGAGCAACAGCGTACCATGGATGAGGAAAATCAGAGGCAGACCGACGAGGATTTCCACAGACAAAATGATTATTATCATGAACAAAATCATTAAGAGGGTGAAAACATGTTGCTATTATTTAGTGTAGAAAGTGCCGCGATTTTACTTGCTGTTGGGATGATTCTTGGTCGTTTCATCCCAGTTACAGAACGCATCATACCAATTATGGATATCTTTTCCCTCGGAATGGGTCGCATGTTCCGGCAAAAGGTACTGCATGGTATCGCTATGTTCCTATCAGGTTGGCTTATGGCGTTCTTTATCAACTTGTATTTTTCCTATTATGACCTTCATGGTCTAGAAACAATTATTGGTACAGCTGTTTTCTTACTATTCACTTTGAAAATGGCGTTACTTCAAGACAATTCGATTAGAAAAACCAGCAAGATTTAGGAGGAAACCATTATGAAACCTGAACAGGAATTGAAACCGAAACATTTATATGAAGAAAAGCCATTAGACATATTCTTTCAACTATTTTCTCGTGTAGATATCCTGCCGCTATTTGTTGGGTGTTTAATTGCTGGCACAATCCTCACTGCTCTTGTTTATGTCCTCCTTCCTATTGAGGTTACTTTTGACACAATCGCTATTTCATTGATCGTAACGGGCGGTTTGATGATCTTTCATTTCGTCAGAATTTATCTCTATTCTTTAAAAGTACCTGGGGTTCACATGAAAGTGAAAAATCAAATTCAAGCAGTGTTTGGACATGGAAAGGAGATATATGAGGCGAAACGCCCTTCAACTTCATACCCGGAAAACCTGTTAGACCTTCAAGAGTCTGCTAGTGAAACCGTCATGTTAACCAATCGAGAAAAAGAAGCTTATTTGGAAGCTAAAATAGCAGAGCTATCCTCCTTAAGAATAGACCGATTAGAGAGGAAAGAAGCTTTGTTACCATTAAGAAATTACTTCAAAAAAGATAGCCATCGTTATGTCCAGGAAGAATTCCAAGCTTTTTTGGATACAGGGAATATTTCGTTCATTCAATTTTTTGAACGAAACCGCATTGTCAATGCGCATAATTCGTTCATCAATGAAACAATAGAGTCGTATCAACATGAGCTGGCTATTACACGATTGGGAAATCAAGGAGAAGATAAAGTTGAAAAAGAACTTGAGAGGATACCGGCCAATCGTGTGTTCTCTAATTTGCGAATTGAGTATCAAGGGAACTCTGTCGAAATTGATCATCTTATCTTATCGAAAAGAGGAATCTTCTTCGTTGAGACAAAAAATTATGCAGCAAAGGGGCAGTACACACTCCGAATTGCCAAGGATGGACAGTGGCAGCGAAAATATGACAATGGAAATTTACAGCCAATCCATGACGTAACTGGTCAGCAAAATCGACAAACATACTTCCTTCGTCAGCTACTTAATGAGGAGTTTCAAAACAGGTATGGGGACACTCTGGATGAAGAGCTGGTTCCATTTGTGCCATTTATCGTCATTGCGAATGATCATGTATTAATTGACAATGAAACGGATATGGAAATCATGCGAATCTCGCAAATCTCCCATCATATGAAGAAATACAATGAAAATTATAGTGAGAGATTACTTGAGGTTATCACTGAAATACTAGAAGAAAAAGCTTTACCGTTAAAATCATATCCATTCGAAAGCTATAACGAATGGATGAAAACTCGTTTCCAACACATTCAACTTCTAGACCAAGACATAGAAGCTTTTCATGATTGCCTTGAAGATATCAAACAATCTCTACAAGAACATGAGGAGATGTTTAAGACGCTGGAGCAGTATTCACCTGAACCGGATAGCAAAATGGAATGAAATTCGTACAGAATGGATGCTGAAAGGGACGCCCTCGTTGGGCGTCCCTTTCGTTATTCCCTTCGCAAAATATCTTTATAGTCACTATTTTGAATAATCTCCTTGGCTGGCATCTCTGTCCATTCTTTAATAGAAACATCAGGATTCTTAGCCAGAAAACTATGCATGATCTTATTTCCAATCCTATAGTTGGACCAAATCGGTAACCCCTTATCAGGACTCCCATTTCGGAATTCATCTATTAGTGATTTGTTCGTACTATCGTAGTTATTATTTAAAATGTATAAAATCTTCTTTTCTTCCTCTTTGGTTAAGGGCTTTGTCCAAGGAACTTCAATATTCGGATAAACCATTTCGGCAAATGCATCTGCTTTTGCTTCAAAAAGGATTCGGTCTATGAGAAAACTGCTGATATATCCATTCTGATTTAGTTCTTTGTTAACGGTATGATGATATTCGTGAGCAACTGTGTAGAGTAAAGATTCTTTCTCATAAGTAGAATCTATGATTAGCAGGATAGATCCATCGTTTGGAGAAAATCCTAGGACACCGTTCATACGTTCCATCGAATAAGTCACACTGGGTATGGATGGATTTGTCGGGGTGATAATTATTGGCTTTCCCTCACCAGGTAACATATCACTGGATTCTTGAATTGACTCTTTTACTGCCTTAAAAATCTCATTTTCACCTTCAATTAAAGCTTTAGCTTTTCCTTCTAATACATCAAGATTATTAGGAGGTTGAAAAATGAAATAATCAGTCGCAGTAAACCCTTCTTCCTCTAACGACTTCAGAACGCTCTGTTTAAATATGGACTTTAACTTTGTAGGATTTTCTCTAGTCTTCTCTATGTAAGTTAAGTAATCATAGTAAGATGGTACAATCTTAAAATCTTGGTCGCTATAGGTAAAGGTAACAGGTTTATGATCATTTTTCTTTTCTGGCTCTTCGGTCTTTACTGAATCATTAGAGCAGCTGGTTAGTAATAGAACGCTAGTTATGAGAAGGATAGAAATAAAAATATTTTTGATAGTTGGTCACACTCCTGTAAAATATGTTTATGTTACCATTGGATTTTATTGTAAATACGGGAGTGACCCATGTTTGGTTTCAAAAAAGCACTTATTTTTTCCGTTAATTTCCATAACGATTGGAAGGAGTCTGAAATGTTTCACCAACTTGTTAATTTCATTAATAAGCGCAACAACAAGGAGGGTTTGGGAGATTTGCGTGCGGTGATATTATTCAATTTAGGGGTGGAAAAGTTTACCAAGTCAAACGAGTTAGTAAAGAGGATAGTAAAAAAATTAAGGGATATATATACCTAGAAGAATATAGCACTTGGCATCCAGTTCCTTTTTCTATGAAAGAGGAAGTATTTCATAATAAGGTTTGAAGAGTATTTCAGGTTTCAATAGGGAAATGAAGAAGTATTCAAAAAATATATACTCAGTAAGTAAGACAAAGAACTCCAATGGATGCGATTAACATGAGGTGATTTTAAGCCTTGACTCCTCACTGATAAAGAGGGGACCAAGGCTTTCTTTAACTTTCATTCTTTTGTCTGATCTTTCAAATACACCGCCTGATACGATTGATGGCTCAAGATTCCTATCAACTGTTCCGCCATAAAGACAGGAGTATATTTAAACCCACCCTGGATCCATTCCATTATTAAGCCAAATATAGCATAGGCATAATAACTTGTTAGGAAATTGATATCAACATGACTTTCTATATTAGATAACCCCAAGTCTTGGCGTGAAAGCTGCTTCAATGTGTCACATATTTTTTGTTGAAAGCCAGGAATGGCATTGGACGATACAATGGCACTATAGAATTTTGAATAAGAATAAACGTGTTCGAAAATCTTTATTTTAGGTGATGTTAGTTCTTGGACAAAGAACTTATCGGTATTTAGATAAGGAGATCGATAGGAGTGAATAAGGTCATTCATGACATCATCAATCATATCCTCTAGCAATTCTTCTTTTGTTTGATAGTGTCTATAAAAAGTTCCACGGTTTAGATTGGCGTGTTGCACAATTTCCGTGATGGTTATTTTTTCAAAAGATGAATTCTCCATAAGCAAAATCAAAGCGTCTCTTAAGGCGCTTTTCGATTTGTTAATCCTTCTATCCATTGTCATAGACAAATCACCGCCAATTTGTATGTTATCTTGGAAAATGGAACACATTACACATGTATTATTCATTTTTCAACATATCGTATCTCGTTTGCTTATTGATACAAATAAGTATAATACATTACAATTAAAGTGTAAAAATGAAACCGATTGCAATAAGGGTAGAGGAGGCAATAACCATGAGATTAAAAGATAAAGTGGCCGTTGTGACAGGGGCAGCTTCAGGAATGGGAAAAGAGATTGCTGAACTATACGCCAAAGAAGGAGCAAAAGTTGTTTTAGCAGACTTAAACCTTGAAGGTGTGGAGAAAGTAGCGGAAGCCATTCAATCGAACGGTGGTACAGCAAAAGCGGTAAAAGTAAATGTTGCCGAATTAGCAGATGTTGAGAACATGATTGATACAGCCGTAAGTGAGTACGGTACTTTAGATATTCTTGTGAACAATGCAGGGATTATGGATAATTTTGAACCAGTTGCAGATATTACGGAAGAAAAATGGGACTTGCTGTTTGATGTGAATACAAAAGGTGTTATGCGTGCGATGCGCAAAGCCATTCCTATTTTCCTTGAAAAAGAAAGTGGTGTCATCATTAATACAGCCTCTACTGGTGGATTCAGTGGTGCCCATGCAGGTGCAACTTATGGAGCGTCCAAACATGCAGTAATTGGACTTACAAAAAATACAGGATTTATGTATGCGCAGAAAGGGATTCGTTGTAATGCCATTGCGCCAGGATCTGTCGCAACAAATATTGGTTCAAGCATGACCAATATTAATGAATTCGGGATGAGTAGAGCTGGATTGGCACACCAAGTTTCCCCGCGTGTTGGACAACCTGAAGAGATAGCGAATGCTGCTCTGTTCCTAGCATCAGATGAAGCTAGTTTCGTAAACGGAACAGTGTTAACCGTAGACGGTGGCTGGACAGCTGCGTTTTAATAGTATGTTGATAAGGATTCTTCTTTTATTTAAGAAGGATTCTTATTTTTTATCAATATAAGCCCTTTGTGAAACACAAAAAAAGAGAGACTCTTGAGATCAATATTCAAGAGTCTCTCTTTTTTGGTTGATTGAAGGATACAGATATTGAGGAGGTGGTCCAATAATCTTTTTTCAACTCTATTATTCGTAAGTTTTCTACAAAATAAATTGACTAGTAAATAAGGACTATAATATAATACTCATTAGTAATATATTATAATACTTATGAGTAACATAATGTTTTTCGCATAGACAGCTTACATACTGAAAATGAAAGAGTAATAGAGAGGGGAGAGGAATATTGAGAAAAAACATAGGACTAATTTTATTTATGGCAATACTCCTTGTCATGATTACTTACGTCGAGTATTCGATGGGAGAGGAGGCTGGTGCCGCTTCTGTGTATAGTAGTGGGAATGGGACGACGAGTGATCCTTATTTGATTAGCACTCCGGAACAGTTGAACGCTATTCGTGACAACTTAACTGCCCATTATCGACTAGTGAATGATATTGATTTATCTAGTTATGATAATTGGGATCCCATCGGTACTCATGCGTATGGTGGTGATAGATTCACAGGGACATTGGATGGGGATGGTTATAAGATAGGGAACCTGACAATTGACCGTCCAACTGAGGATGGTGTTGGATTATTTTCTTATTTATATAAGGGTGCTAAACTTAGTAACTTAGGTCTTGAAAATGTTGATATAACAGGAAGAGAAGATGTGGGTGCAGTTGCCGGGGTGAATTATGATTCGGTTGTTAAAAACGTACATGTGACTGGAGGGACGGTCACAGGTGAATTTAGATTTGGAGGATTAATTGGAGAAAATGGAGGAGAAATTACGAACTCTTTTATAGCAGGGCTGGCTATTTACGGTGGAAGGTATGGAGGTGCTTTTGTAGGATCAAATTCGGGGGACGGAGTCATAAAAAATTCTTATGCGGCATCTTCTATTAAAGGAAGCGATCATCTAGGTGGGTTTGCAGGAACTTCCCGCGGGGGGTTAATTAATGTATATGCAACTGGTACTGTGGAAGGAACGGGAAGCCTCGGTGGCTTAATAAGCTTGTATTCTACTTCCCCGTTCACGAATGCGCGTTGGGAAACGAACTGTTCTGGTTGTAGCTTTGCAAACACAACGGGGAGTGAGGGTTCGGTGCTACCTGTCTATCCTTATTTAAAGGGATTAAGTTCGATGGAAGAATTAGAAGTGTCCTTAGAGCATTCAAATCCAATCTATCCAACAGATGGGGTTCAAATCAAAGTAAAAGCCAGGCATGAGGGTGGTATGACTTTTGATATTACTGGATACAACGAGATTCAGTATTTGGAAATGGGTGATCAGGAGTTATTTGAGGTAACAGCACAAGGCAAGCTAGTTGCTAAGGAGCCTGGAACAGCTAAATTAACAGTTAGCCTGAGCGGAATAGAGAAGGAATTAACCATTAATGTCTCAGAAGCGATCCCACCGGAAAAACCACTAGATGTATCTACTATAGCCGAGGAACAAACAGGTGGAGCGACTGTTGCTTTATATTGGACAGCTCCAGAAGACTGGGGAACAGGTGGAAATAAAACATATGAGGTTGAGTTTTTTAATGGTGAGGAGTGGACCACTGTTGTATCGAATCACTCATCAACATCTTACACGTACACCTTACCGAAAGGTGTAAACACAAAAGAAGCAAGGTTCCGAGTCAAGGGTGAAACGGAACATGGGAGTTCAGCATTTACACTATCTGATACATTTACTATTATTAGTACACCGCCGACACTTACTCTCAATGGAGACAATCCTTTAGTCCTTGAAGTGGGATCTTCTTACCAAGAACCCGGAGCGGAAGCGGTTGATAAATTTAACAATGATTTAACGGATCATATTACTGCCAATTCTAGTGATGTTAATGTGTCGAAGCTAGGGACATATGAGGTCATTTATACGGTGGCCGACAGTGCAAGTAACACGACCATTAAAAAACGAACCGTCAAAGTTGTTGATCAAAAGAAGCCGAACTTGACGATACTCGGAGAAAATCCTTACATACTCGAAATAGGAGGAGAGTATAAGGACCCTGGAGCGAACGCTATTGACAATTATGATGGACATATTACATCCAATATTCAAGTAACCGGAGAGGTAAACACGAAAAAGGTGGGAAACTACACCCTAACCTACAGTATCACGGATAGTTCTGGCAATACCGAGTTTAAAAAAAGAACGGTTGAAGTGGTGGATACAACTCCGCCTCAAATTACACTCAAAGGTGACAATCCGATTACGGTCAACTATGGAGAAAAATACGAAGAGCTAGGGTACACCGTTATGGATAATTCTGGTGAAACGCTAACGGAGGATGTATTGATTACAGGAAAAGTTGATTCCGATACGATCGGTGTTTATCAATTAAGTTACAGCGTGAAAGATAGTACTGGAAACAAAGCTACTGTGAAACGTACTGTTCATGTTGTAGACGAGAATCAACCCATCATCAAATTAAATGGTAAGAATCCTATGACGTTAGAAGTAGGTAGTGACTACGTAGAACCAGGAGCGACCGCATTCGATGGCTACGATAAGGATTTAAGCAATCAGATTAAAAGAGCGGGTACCGTAGACACGCAGAAACTAGGAACGTATGAAGTCCGTTACAATGTGGAAGACAGTTCAGGTAATCAAGCGTTTGAAGTGTCGCGTAAGGTGCGCATTGTAGATACAACCTCACCAAAACTAACATTAAACGGGAAGGGAACGGTCCGGATAGAAGTTGGGCAATCGTATAATGAAATGGGTGCTGAAGCTGTCGATAACTATGATGGTACTCTGACTGACAACATCATAGTTGAGGGGAACGTGGACAGTAGAAATACAGGCACTTATACGGTGTCCTATAGTATTGAGGACAAATCAAAAAACAGGACGACTCTTACCCGAACGGTGCATGTTGTTAAGGTAACGAAAATCGAGATCGTATCGGTACCTCCTTCCGTTAAATCTGGACAGGAGTTACCGCTGAAGGTGATTGCTACCTATAATGATGGTATGAAAAAAGATGTCTCGACCGAAGTAGACTACATCTTAAGTGACACGGATGCATTGCACTTTGGAAATGGTATAATCACTGGAAAAAGGACTGGGATGAAACCAATCACTCTTACAGTCCGCCATAAGGGACAGGAACAGGTAGTTAGCCTTCGCATAGTGAATCAAAGTGCTGGGCTAGGTGAGACGGTTCCGGTAAAAGGATCGGATCTTTTCTGGGTGGAAGATAGTGAAACCTTTATTCAAATGCCTAGTGATTTGCCTGAAAACACGAGGATTTCTGTATCACGATCTCGATTCAAAGCACCTGGATTACTCCCGATAGGTGATGCATTCACCATCGACATGAAGTTTCCTAGCGGTTCTACTGGATACACAGGGGATTATCGCTTAATTATGGGATTAAAAAAAGGATTTAAGGATACGAAGACAGGCATTTATTATTTTAACGAACAGATAAAACAATGGGAATATGTGGACGGATGGGGAAATCAAAAAGATGGAAGGATCCAGGCGAATGTATCTCATTTTTCCACTTACGGTGTCTTTACTGACAACGAAATTCCTGTAGATTTAGTCATGAAGGAAAAAAGGAAATCAGCACAAAGCATTACGCTCAGTCTTTCTGCATATGACTCATCAGGTATCAAAAAATTTATAATACTGCGAGACGGGAAGAAGGTTGCTACAGTTAATGGCAATCAGACAGAATGGCTGGATACCGGGTTATTGGCAGGACGAACCTATCATTACACGATTGTTGCTGTGGACATGTTAGGAAACCTATCGGCAGAGGCGACTGCCTCTGTTACAACGAACGCCTTAGTGAAAACTACGGCTACTGTTGCAAGGGAACAAATTATCATGGAAAAGCCAAACGAACAAATAGATCAAGTGGATGGACTAGTAGCCTCGATAGATAAAGACCAAGCTGATAAGTCAACAACCGAAACGGACAAAGATACTACGATGGATTCAGGAAAAGACATGGTCACTACTCAAAATGATGATCAAAGACCAAGGGAAGCCACGCAGAAGTACACCTTGTTAGTCATTGGAATCATTTTGGTTGCTTCTGCTAGTATTTTCGTTATTTATAGGGTGAGGAAGCGTCGTTTAAAGACAATAGAAGATTATGATAAGATAAAGGAGCAGGGAGCCGAAAAATAAGAGAAATCGTTCTCTGTGTTAAAGAATCTTATTTTCGTTAATGCGCGCATATGAAGTGTGTATGTATATAAAAGATTAGAGGGTACGGACATGGGTCAAAGAGGAAGAAAAAAAGGATCAAATGGTGAAAAAAGTAGGGCGGTATTGCTTGACATTGCTACCAAAGAATTTGCCCAACAAGGATATTTTGAAACAAAGGTTAGCACGATTGTGAAAAAAGCTAATGTAACGCAACCAACTTTCTATCTTTACTTCGAAAGCAAGGAAGCTATTTTTCAGGAGTTAGTCGACTTGTTTCGCCTAAAATTGACGGAGCTTACGCAACAGAGCCGTCTTGGAACGGGTATTGATTTGGCCACTGTACCAGATAAGATTACGCAAGGTTTAGCTGCGATTTTTCGCTTTTTTTACGAGAATCAGGATTTAACCCGTATCGGTTTATTTGTTTCTCATGAAGCGGAAAAAATTAAACAGGATTTAGCGAAGCAAATGGAAAGTAATTTAATTGTTGAACAAAAAAACGGCTATTTCGATCAAGGGATAGATATGGGCATCGCAGCTGAAACTTTAGTAGGTGTGATCGAACGGTTGACACTTACGAAACTATTTAAGGGTATTCGGGACCCAGATGAGCTTGCAAAAGATATTGTTCATATTTTCTTTTATGGCTTACGTCTCCATAAATAGACGGTCCTCGTCGTGTGAGAGGGGCATAACACATAATATCCAGAGTTAGTAACACTTCAATCAGTGTTGAACATACACCAAATAAATGTTTACATGGAACACCACACCTCATTTGTAACGAGGTGTGGTGTTTTTTGTCGTTTAGATGGATGAAAATCAGTTCATTGGTAAGACAATAATGTAAGACCTAGACAAAAGTCTGAACAGATGGTCATCTCCTTTTACTAATTAGAACCATCACACCATTGAAAATAATGACACAGGAAAACAGTAGAATAGTAAGAACACCTACTAGAAATGCGAGTGGCTCAAGTGGTGCTAAAAAACCAGTTAGAGGAACCTTTATTAATGCAAATCCTGCAAGAATGCAAGCTACATATAAATACGGAAAACCATGCAATCGAATCACTCTCCTTTTTAAAAATATATTTATAAAAAAGAGGGATATGATTCTTATTTCGAACATATAGCATCCATCCGTGTATGAGATACAAGAAATAAACAGGAAATAGGAGTGGAGTATGACCGAAACAAAGCAGAGAGAGAATTAAACCATATGTTCCATTCACAGTCCAAAATCCCCTATCTAACTTATAATTTTATAATAATTTCAAACTTGGGAATCCTAGAAATATAACTACTACCATTAAAGGAACCGAAAAGGGGTTTTTTAATGCTATATGATCTTATGGTCGGTACCGTTGCAGGTGTAGTTTCCGGTGCCATTGTATCGTTTTTCATATCCATCGTGGAGAGTCAAGCCCAGTTAAAGAATGACTTCTCCAATGAAAAGCAGATTTATCAACGATATATCGAGATGGTACGAAGAGAGGTTCGCTACTTAATAGAAGCACACAACAACAAGAATTACATAGAAAATAACAAAAAAGATATACTGGATCTTCTGGAAGAACAGCCATTCACCGCAACCTTTAATAATAAGTATTTAACAGAAACATCTCTGAAACATATTCGTGATGTGAAAAAGAAACTTACGGAATTACAAAATGCATTGCACGAAGAAGAAATTCAGATTGAAACTTTAGTAGAGATTAGCTCCAACCTATTAAAAGTGAGAATCAACATCTTAATGATGGAGTTAAAAGAAACAAATAAGTTTCTCAACTTTTTCATCAAAATCTTTAATAAGCTAAAGGAAAGATAGTCTCTGAAAAGAGGCTTTTTTTATTGGAAATCGCAGAACTTTAGAAGGGAGTGCACACCTGAAAGACCAATTTTGCACAAAAATGAGTGACAACATTTGAAAGGCTAAACCCCTTACAATCACAAGGTAATCGCTATATAATAGCATCAACTAGTTGATCAGCTTTTAAGAGTCAAAATTTGCACTCCTTCGAAGGTAGTTGAATGACATGATGGATGAGAGAAGTACGATTATTTTATCCAAGTTAGCCCAAACACAAGATTATTTGTCTCTAAAGTATCTAACCGAAACCTTGGGGGTATCCAGACGGACTTTATATTACGACTTGGAGAAAATCAATGATTGGTTAGCCGATAACCAAATGCAACAGGTGAAGCACGCTTCTAGAAAAGGGTACTTTTTGGAGCCTGAAACGAAGCTGCAGTTGTCAAAGCAGTTAGGACAGGTAGATGAACCTACCTATTACTACTCGAAGAAGGAACGATATTTTTTAATGATTGTTCTTACTTTGACGAGCGCCGATCCGTTGTTTATGAAAGATTTCGAAGTTCTGACAAAAGTAAGCCGCGGTACCATCGCAAATGATTTAAAAGAAATAACACAATACCTAAAACAAACATTTGAACTAAACCTGTCGTTTCATCGAAAAGATGGCTATGGGGTATCAGGCAGAGAGTTCGAAAAGCGTAAAGCATTAGCGAGCGCTTTGGAACAATTGCTTCTGAAATGGAAGTGGGAGGATGTTTTAAAGAAATTTCCTACTTTATTTTTCGAACATGGGGATACACTTCAAAAACGGGAAGAGATTCGATCCATACTTCTGGATGGGGAACAGGAGCTTGGAAACGAGTTAACCGATGAAACGTTATCCGGATTATCGATGCAAATTTTGATTGTCATCAAACGTGTTCGAGAGGGCCATTTCGTTCAAATCGATTCGGATGAAAAAAGTGTATTAAAAACGACAAGAGAGCATCGAGTGGCAGAAAAACTAATTCAAAAACTTTCCAAGCAAGAAAACGTAAATATCCCTCTTGACGAGACGTATTTCATTACGATGCATGTATTAGGATCTAAGGTAAACACTTTAGAAATCGATAGCGACAAAAATCAGGAAATGGAACGGTTAAAGCATGTAATAACATTGATGATTAAGGATTTTCAAAATTACGCATGCGTCATGTTCCAGGATGTGATGGAGCTTAAGCGAGCGATGTTTGCTCATTTAAAGCCTGCCTATTATCGAATTAAATACGGTGTAAAGACAATGAACGAGTTGACGGAGACGATTTCCTCTAATTACCCGGAGATTTTTCAATTGACTGCAAAAGTTGTAAGTCATCTAGAAAACCTTCTACATCAAAAGGTGAATGATTCAGAAATTGCTTACATTGCCATGCATTTCGGTGGTTGGTTGAAGCGGGAAGGAAAAAAACCTATCCGTCGAACACGAGCATTGATTGTTTGTGAAAATGGAATTGGTACATCTACCATCCTCCGAGGACAGTTAGAGCACCTTCTATCAACGGTGGATATTATAGGAAATGTATCGCTCAGGCAGTACCAGCAAACAAACTACGAGGTCGATATCATTTTTTCAACATCGCCGATCATGGAGAACAGCATCCCAGTAGTTATGGTCAATCCGATCTTAACAGATGCAGAAAAAGAAGCGTTGTTGTCTAGATTCAGTGTTGTTCATACAAAGAGAGAGATGACCATGCCAAAGATTCCAGGATTAATGGATGTCATCCGTCGCCATGCGAATATCGTGAATGAAAAACAATTAGGGATAGAGCTGGAACAGTTATTTCAACAATCCCACTCTTTAACATCAAAGGAGTTTGAAAAACCAATGCTCAATGAACTATTAACGAAAGATATGATTCAAATCGTATCGGAAGTCAAAGACTGGGAAGAGTCTATTAATCTTGCGTCCAAGCCTTTATTAGAAAAAGAATATGTATCTGATTCGTACGTGAAGGCGATGATTCAAAACATTCAAGAATTAGGACCCTATGTAGTAATAGCTCCTAAAATTGCGATTCCTCATGCAAGGCCAGAATTTGGAGTCAATCGGCTTGGAATGAGTCTGTTACTTGTTCAAGATGGAGTGAAGTTTTCGGAACAAGAGAAACATTTTGCTAACCTAATTATTGTGTTAGCAGCCATTGATAATGAAACGCATTTGAAAGCTTTGTCTCAGTTAACCGATTTATTATCCGATAAAGAGAGCTTAGATAAATTGTTAACAATGAATTCTGCAGAGGAAGTAGCAGACCTAATTCAAAACTATTCGTACGCTTAGGAGGAAAAAGAGATGAGTAAGATTCTAGTTGTATGTGGGAACGGTTTAGGTAGTAGTTTCATTATTGAAATGAACGTGAAGAAAGCCTTAAGTGATCTTGGAATAGAAGCGGAAGTTTCACACACGGATTTAACAACAGCTAAAACAGAACCAGCTGATTACTACATTGGTTCTACAGAAATCGTAGAAAACCTAGAAGATGGCAACAGACATGTCATCAAACTCAACAATATTATGGATAAAAATGAACTAAAAGAGGCACTAGAAACACATTTGACGAAGGAGGGGTAATACGTGGTTGATTTAATTATGAAAGATATTCTTGGAACACCATCGATTCTTGTAGGGCTATTTGCTCTATTCGGGCTTTTGTTACAGAAGAAAGCATTTGCGGATGTCATATCTGGTACTTTAAAAACAGTAATGGGATTCGTTATCTTAGGAGCAGGAGCAAACGTTTTAACGGGTTCATTAGATCAATTTAGTCAAATGTTTGACCACGCTTTTGAATTGCAAGGAGTTATTCCGAATAACGAAGCAATCGTAGCGCTCGCTCAACAATCATTTGGTACAGAAACAGCAATGATCATGTTGTTTGGTATGGTGGTTAATATCTTATTAGCTAGAATCACGCCATTAAAATACATTTTCTTAACCGGTCACCATACGATGTTCATGGCATGTATGATTGCTGTTATTTTAACAACTGCTGGATTTGACGGTGTTATGATGGTTGTAACAGGATCAATTATTCTTGGTTCTCTTATGGTATTAATGCCAGCTATGCTTCAACCATTTACGAGAAAAATTACAGGCTCTGATGATTTTGCGGTTGGACACTTCGGTTCCTTTGGATACCTTACTGCTGGTGCGGTTGGTAAACTTGTAGGTAAGAACTCTAAATCTACAGAAGAAATCAAAGTACCTAAGTCATTAGGATTTTTAAGAGATACTTCCGTAGCGGTATCCTTAACGATGGTTCTATTATTCTTCTTTGTTGCCCTATTCACAGGTCCAACTTTTATCGAGACAGAATTAAGTGGTGGTACGAACTATATCGTGTTTGCCTTTTTACAAGGTCTAACGTTTGCTGCTGGTGTTTATATCATTTTAGCTGGTGTACGTATGCTTCTTGCTGAAATAGTTCCAGCATTTAAAGGGATTGCGGATAAAGTGGTACCGAACTCTATTCCAGCTTTAGACTGTCCGTCTGTATTCCCGTTCGCAAGCAATGCCGTAATCATCGGGTTTGTTTGTAGCTTTGTAGCTGGTTTAATCAGCATGTTCTTACTCCCTTTAATGGGATTAAAAGTGATTGTACCAGGTCTTGTTCCACACTTCTTTACAGGAGCGGCTTCTGGTGTATTTGGGAACGCGACTGGAGGTAGAAAGGGAGCGATTTTTGGTTCCTTTGCAAATGGTGTATTAATTAGTTTCTTACCAGCTTTACTTCTTCCGGTACTCGGATCACTAGGCTTTGAAGGAACTACATTTGGAGATGCGGATTTCGGAGTGATTGGTTTAATTCTTGGTAACTTAGTAAACTACATCTCATCACCAGTCGTATTGTTTGTAATTACCATCGTTGTGCTTGGAGCAATCTTTGGAATCACTGCTGTTCGCAAAAAGAATGGGTATAACGATACTATTGGAAAAAGTGCTTAATTAGATATGGAATCCACCTAGCCTTAAATGAGCTAGGTGGTTTTTTTGTTGTCTAGGAAATTATAAAAGTCGTTAGTTGTGGATAACTTTATGCTAAAATTTTATTATCTTTTATTGAGGAGAAGAAGATGAGTAAAGGTTCTGGAGTTGTTAAACAAATATTAAAAGATCACTTTGCAGGTTTTTGGGAATTACATTCTACTCGTTTTCCCGAGTCTTATCGTAGTCATATTAAAGAAACAGTGAAAAAGACAATTAGATGCGGTACTACTGATTTAGGTTATGCTCGATATGAATGTCTAGGATGTGAAGGAAATCCTATGCCTAAATTTGTTTGTTTCACTTGTAAAAGTAGGCTATGTCATCGATGCGGTAAAAAATACACCGATGATTGGTCAGACAAACAACAGGAAATGATCTTCAATGTAACTCATCGTCATATGGTATTCACCATCCCTCAAGAGATAAGAAAAGTATTTTATGATGATCGTAAAAAGCTTAATGAATTGAGTAAACAAGTCTCGGAAGTTTTCCAATACCATAACTATCAAAAAAGTAAAAAGCGAGGATTCCGTTCAGGAATCATTACAGTAATACATACATTTGGTAGAGATTTAAAGTTTAACCCACATATACATGCATTAGTTACGGAAGGTGCACTAGATAACAATAATGAATGGGTGAACAATGGTTATATTCCATATGACTATTTGAGAAAGTCATGGCAGAAAGTAGTATTAGATTTATTAAAAAAATGGTTTCCTAATAATCAAAAAGTAATAAACCTTATAAATGAGTTATATCAAAGATATCCGAAAGGTTTTTATGTTAATGCTGAGAAGAAAATGACAAATGCGAAAGCAGTGGCTAAATATATTGGAAGATACTTAGCTCGTCCAGCTATTGCAGAATATCGAATAGAAGAGTACGACGGTAAGAGTGTTCATTACTGGTATGAAGACCATAAGACAGGTAAACGAGTGGATAAGAGAATTCCTGTGTATAGATTCATATTTGAAATACTTCAACACGTTCCACCAAAACATTTTAGAATGGTAGGAAGATTTGGGTTGTATAGTAGAAGGTCTCATCATAAGGCACAACAAATATTAAGTTTGCATGCATTTATGAGAACGAAACAGATAGAATTACTTTTAGAGAAAAAACGTAAAAAGAAAACCTATCGACAACGTATGATTGAATCCTTTGAAAAGGATCCATTTGAATGTCCACATTGCCATCGACAGATGGAGCTTGTGGGAATATGGCATTCTGATTACGGTTGGTTATATCACTATATGGAGGATATAGAGATGGAAAGAAGGAGGAAATACGGAATTGGCAAACCAAAAAAGGCAGGATAATCCATCAGAAGAATTAGATAAATGGTTGGAAGAAGAGGATCCATTTGGATTAAACGAAGAGATAAAGACTGTTCAATTCAAGTGTCTAGATTGTAACGACACTGATGAAGTACCTGAGTACATCATCGGTGAATTTAGCGTAGACAAAAATAATGGTGAGGAAGTTGAATTACATTGTCCTCACTGTAATGGCACTATGATTGAAGCGAGAAAAAATCCCAAGTAAATAATTCTATTTGGGACGTAACTTAGTCGCGTTAGCGATTTTGTTCCATACAAAAAACCAAGGCAAAATGCCTTGGTTATATCTATGTAATCTCAGCTTACTTTTCTTTCGCGTTTTTGTAGTTTTTCTAGTTCATTTAGTAGTTGATCTAAATGTTGGGAAACTTTAAGAACATCTTGGTTATCTTCCCTATATAGTTTATACATGAGTTGTCGTGCTCTTTCAATTTCAAATTCAATCGATCTCACTTCAACCAAGGTTATCAACTCCTAAAACAGTCTTAGCTCGTACTAGGACTTTTCTCATATTATAAAGATAGAGAAGGGAAATCGCAAGGGAAAATGAGGGAAAATGTGAAATTTCTTTTAAAATAAGGGTTTCTATAGGCTGTTTTTATGAACAACTTTCCATTTTTCTTTAATTTATAAAATATCATGAAAATAATTAGTAGGTAATTAGAAAGAGTCGGTACTTGTAAAAGTAAGTAAAAACTCCTGTTTTTGTGTAAAACTTTGTCACAGTTTTTTCTTTGCTTGCATACATAACCCGTTCAGACGGTCATACTAATAGGTAGCTTATTATAAGCCTGGTGGTTACTGATGAATAATAGGTTTTGTGATAAACTTAGATGAACACAAAAGATGTAGGCAAGGAGCACTATTATGAATTTACTCTCAAGACAATTCAAGATATCTAAGCAATTGTCAACGATTCACTTAATCGTCTTATTTTATTTAGCGGCAGTGGGAATATCGACGCTTCTATTAAGCATCCCTTTATTGCATGAAGAAGGGGTAAATCTTAGTTTTATCGATGTGTTTTTTACTGCGGTAAGTGCAATTAGTGTAACAGGGTTATCTGTAATTAATATCTCAGAATCCTTTAATGGATTTGGTTATATTGCGCTTACGATCGTTTTCCAACTAGGTGGCATTGGAATAATGACACTAGGGACATTTATTTGGATACTTTTTGGGAAGAAAATTGGACTTCGGGAAAGACAATTAATTCAGGTTGATCAAAATAGAACGACTTTGTCAGGGCTTGTCAGCCTCATGATCAAAATTTTCAAAATCATTATTGGAATAGAACTTGTTGGAACGTTGGTATTAGGGACGTATTTTCTAACTTATTTTGACACCTGGCAGCAGGCTTTTATGCACGGTTTCTTTGGTTCGGTAAGTGCAACAACCAATGCAGGCTTTGATATAACGGGAAATTCTCTCATTCCTTTTGCGAATGATTATTTTGTGCAATTTGTGAATATAATGCTTTTAATCCTTGGAGCTGTTGGTTTCCCTGTCCTTATTGAAGTACAGGAGCTGATTAAGGGTGTATATAAAGATACGAATGAAAAATATACTTTTTCCTTATTTACTAAAATTACGACCATAACTTTTTTTGGACTTATTGTGATTGGTACAATTTCCATTCTATTTTTGGAAAGAAATGCTTTCTTTTTGGATAAGGCATGGCATGAGTCTTTTTTTTACAGTTTCTTTCAGTCCGTTACCACTAGAAGTGGTGGGCTCGCAACGATGGATGTAGGTCTCTTTTCTGTACCGACGCAACTAGTATTGAGTGTTCTCATGTTTATTGGGGCCTCTCCAAGTAGTGTAGGGGGCGGTATTCGAACGACAACCTTTGCTATCATGATGTTAGCGATTTTTAATTATGCGAAGGGGAACTCAAGCATTAAGATTTTTGGTCGGGAAATTGATCCGGAAGATATCACACGATCCTTTATCGTAATCTCAACAGCAACTATGTTATGTATGGGATCGATTATTGTATTGGCTCAAACAGAACCTTTTCCGATCATTTCGATTATATTTGAAGTCTGTTCCGCATTTGGAACGACAGGTCTATCCTTAGGAATTACAGCAGATCTTTCTGTGTTTGGTAAGCTTGTGATTATGTTCTTAATGTTTGTTGGAAGAATTGGTATCTTCTCTTTCCTTTTCTTATTAAGAGGTAAAGTATCTAAAGACTTGTTCCATTATCCAACTGAGCGAGTGATTATTGGCTAAAAAGCATCCCACCTGGGGTGCTTTTTTAATATAAATGAAAAATTTATAATTTGATTCCCATTTTTGAAAGGTGTGGATTGTCGCCTCTCAGGAAAGCGACTACCGCAGCGGAAATCACCCCAGACTACGTTTTTTTATAAGATGGTCATTCTTATAGAAACATGGACGGCCTAAATGTTCAAAATCCACAACACTACTTTAGAAATTTCCCTCTTAAAGAAAAACTTCTCAAAAAAGTATAAAGAATCCGTAAATTACCAAGATTCCCACATCTAACTGCTTGCATCCTATGACCTATCTAGTAAAATAAAATAATAGAGGTTGTTCAAAACAAACGCTCGAAATTTTCTTTCCTTATGATCCACCATAACTCCATGCATTTCCTCCTAGACCAGTCATCAAAGGTGGTACATGTTTTGTCCTCCCTTTTAAAAAACTCAAGAATTACATACCTATATTGGAAGGAGTAAGTCTATGTCTCAACAAACGTTTCTATTCAATCCGAAAATCAACAAAGTACTCAAGAATATTAATAAAGTAATGGTTGGTAAAGAGGAACCAGCTACGTTAAGCTTAGTGGCATTGTTATCCGGAGGGCATGTCTTATTAGAGGACGTTCCAGGGGTAGGGAAAACGATGCTTGTCCGTACCTTGGCGAAGTCTTTAGATTGTGAGTTTAAGAGAATTCAGTTCACGCCTGATTTACTTCCATCAGATGTAACTGGTGTATCGATATATAACCCGAAAGAATTAGAATTTGAATTTCGTGGTGGTCCTATTTTAGGAAACATCGTCCTCGCAGATGAAATTAACCGTACATCCCCAAAAACCCAATCCTCCTTATTAGAAGGAATGGAAGAGATGAGTGTGACAGTGGATGGAAATACGATTCCGTTAAAGAAACCTTTCTTTGTTATGGCAACTCAAAACCCCATAGAGTATGAAGGAACCTATCCACTACCGGAAGCACAGCTCGATCGTTTTCTCCTTAAATTGAAAATGGGTTATCCGTCTGAATCAGAAGAACTAGAAATGCTAGATAAAACCTCTGCTACCCATCCCATTGAATCGGTAGAGCCAGTGATGGATAAACAGGAACTAATCGAGATTCAAAACCAAGTGAAAGAAGTGTATATAGAAAAAAATATCCAACGTTATATCGTACAAATTGTGACGGCGACGCGTCAGCACCCTTCTGTTTATTTGGGTGTGAGCCCGCGTGGATCTATTGCCTTAATGCGTGCAGCGAAAGCGTATGCGTTCATTCATGATCGTGACTATGTAGTGCCAGATGATATCAAATATTTAGCTCCATTTGTTTTGTCCCACCGTATTCTTTTAACATCGGATGCTAAGTTTGAAGGGGTAACAACAGAAGAGCTTGTTGATCGAATCTTACACACAGTTCCAGTACCAATTCGAAAGGAATATCGTGAATGAAATGGATAGCCGGATTTACCTCGAAGTTCGTATTCGTACTATTCCTGTTCGTCCTATTCTTCTCTTATGCGATGTTTCAAGGTGGATTCGTTAGCTGGTTCTTGTTTTATAGCTTTTTGCCTGTCCTAATTTATATGGCTTGCTTGCTTTTTTATCCAATCTCTAACTGGGAAGTGGAGCGTAAAATGGACAGATATGTCACAAAGGCTGGAGAACGCGTGCATGTCCAAGTATCGATTTCAAGAAAATCGGTCTTTCCGATTTACTACTGTATCATCGAGGAAAGTCTGCCACTGTCCTTGCAAAAAAAGGACACGCTTCATAAGAAGTACGAAGAAATGCGAAATGAAGATGCGGTTCGAAAAAATCGTCTCGTCAAGCTCGTTTCTTTTCCGTGGTTTCGGAAGGTCATCCGTTTCGACTATACCTTGGATCAGCTTCCAAGAGGAGAGCACCACTTTAGTCAGATTCGCATAAAGACTGGTGATTTATTTGGCTTTATAAAAAAAGAGCATGTATATGAGGTCTCTAGCCGCATGCTTGTCTATCCGAATGAACCGGAGATTACGGTTCGTGAACGAGTGAGTAGCTACGAAGAAGGATCTACTACTTCCTTTAATGTCAACGTGAAGCAGACAAACGTCGTTACAGGAGTTCGTGAATACATGCCTGGTGATCGCTTTTCTTGGATTGATTGGAAAACAACAGCTAAAAAAAACGCAGTGATGACGAAAGAATTTGAACAAGAAAAAAGCTCGAGCATCTTGCTGATTTTAGATAGTGGTCACCATGATGAGTTTTATCCAATCGCCTATGAAGCTAGCATAGAAATAACTGCATCGTTAGTAGAATCGATTAAGAGACATTCCTCCAGAATGGCGTTTTTATCACTTGGACAGGAACGAGTTTATTTCCCGTTTCAACAAAGTCCAGGAAAGTTAGATATGATTAAGACACATCTTGCGAAGGTGCAGGCCATTCCATCTGTTCCTTTTTCAAACCAAATTATCAACGAAAGCAGAAAGATCCCAGAAGGCGTCGTCCTCATGCTAGTCGTTTCGCATTTTGATGAAAAGCTGGAGCTTGCGATTGAACAATTAAAGCAAAAAAGCAAAAAGATTGTCGTGTTTTATGTCCATCCGAAGGAGCAGGAATCGGGAGAGGACAGAGTTTGGCTTCAGAAGCTAAGCGCAAGTGGTATTGTTGTCAATGAATTAACGGAAGAGCAATTAGTCCAACAAAAAATAGAGGTGAACACATAATGGGTGGAGTCAATCAAGGGTTACAGCAGTGGGTCTATCAGTCTATCATCTATCTATGTGGGTTTTTATTGTTTTGGGAATGGCTACGTCCGTTAGAGGATATCTCGGATACAGGTAATGTTCCTGTCTTTGTTCTTTATGCAGCGTTTTGCTTTATCATTTCCTTTTTTCAAGCGCGTTGGTGGCTGTCCATTCCTTTAAAGCTGGCCGGTATGATTTTTATTCTCGACAGTCTGTTTATATCGGAAGCTTTGTTTAGTAAAGCTTGGTTTTCCTTACTATATATCCATACGACCTATAACATAGACATTATTGTCAATCAAAATTGGGGACAAATGACGCCATTATTCCGAAGCGGCTTATTCCTCATCTTGTTATGGCTGATGAGCTATTTATTATACTATTGGTTCGTCGTGGCGAAGAAGATTTTTACTTTCGTTTTGTTAACCTTTATCTATATGACCGTTTTAGATACGTTTACGGTATATGAAGCAGATCAAGCGATTGTTCGAACATTCATTGTTTCCTTAATCGCATTAGGTCTATCAAACATTACGAAAGAAGTGGAGTATGAAGCAATCTCCTTCAAAGGTTTTAACAAGCTTTGGAAGGTGATTATTCCGCTGTTTGTGTTTGTATCTTTATCGACCGTAGTAGGCTTTGCCTCTCCGAAACTAGATCCACAATGGCCAGACCCTGTACCATTTATTAAAAGTACAGCGAAAAATGCTGGATTCGGTGAAGGGGGGAGTGTCGTCCAAAAAGTCGGCTATGGAGAGGACGACTCCCGTTTAGGAGGATCTTTTGTACAAGATAATGCACCAGTGTTTCAAGCAATTTCCCCTGACAAGCAATATTGGAGAATCGAATCCAAAGATGTTTACACAGGGAAAGGCTGGGAGCGCTCCGATGATTTAGAATACCAGCTTCAAGAGGGTGGAGACATTCAACTTAATATGTTTGAGGAAGATGTTGTAGAAACAGAACGGTTGGAAGCACAGATTAATTTTGAAGAAGACGCGTATTTTTCAAAACTTGTTTACCCGTATGGGATCCGAGAAGTATCCGGTGAAGATGGTGTCGATTATTTATTAGATGAACAAACGGGTACGATCTCAACAGAAGGGCCTGAGCAGCATCGCTATTCACAGGGTTATGAAGTCACATATGACAGCCCTTCCTTCTCATTTAATCAATTAAGAGAAGCAAGCAAAGAAGACCCAGAGGAAATTAAGGAGAAATATTTACAGTTACCTAGTGACTTACCAGAACGAGTGGGTCAATTAGCAGAAGAAATAATTGGTACTAAGGATAACCGTTATGATCAAGCGATGGCGGTGGAACAGTACTTCAATAGTAATGGTTTTGAGTATCAAACCGAAAATGTGGCCGTCCCTGACCGCAATCAGGATTACGTTGATCAATTTTTGTTTGAAACAAAGGTAGGATATTGCGATAACTTCTCTACCTCAATGGTCGTTCTTTTACGAACCTTAGATATACCCGCTAGATGGGTGAAAGGATTCTCTGGAGGAGAGCGTGTCGAGAATCAGCCTAGTGATCTTCCTGATAATGCGGACCTCTATCAGATTACGAACTCAAATGCCCACTCTTGGGTAGAGGTTTATTTCCCAGAGGTTGGTTGGGTTCCATTTGAACCGACACAAGGGTTTAACTCTTCTGTTGACTTTTATGAAGAGGTAGAAGAAGAGGAACAACAACAAGCGGAACAACCGGCGGTTCCTGCTACACAACAGGATGACCCAACGAGAGGGAATCCACAGCAAGTAGAGGAAGAATCCAGCTCTGCTGGCAGTGTGGGGAATATTGAATCTGCGTCCTTCGGATGGATGAAGTGGTTGCTTCTGGCGGTGCCTGTTATTTTGATTGCGCTCGTGTATTTCTATCGTTACAGATGGCTGACCGTACTCAAAATCCGTAAATACAAAGGGAACAATGAGGAAAATATTTACCAGGATGCCTACCACTACTTATTAAAGGTGTTGGCACATAAAGGGATTCGAAGAGTAGATGGTCAAACCTTGAGAGAGTTTGCTAAAATGGTAGATCGCCAGCTAGAAACCAATGAAATGAGTAGACTGACGCACCATTATGAACGTGTGCTGTATCGAAATGAAGACGAATCGTCTCAGTGGTCCAAGATGACCGAATTATGGGAAAATTTAATCAAGAAAACATTGTCTTGACCGTGCTTGGATGGCTACTGTAGAATGGTAGAAATTCAATTTAAGCATTTAAGAAATGAATAATAGCCTCATATATACTCGATAATAAGGTTCGAGAGTCTCTACCAAGATGCCGTAAATATCTTGACTATGCAGGTGGAAGTCTTTGTGTTCTGATAAATAGATTTCTACCTTTATAGGTAGGAGTCTATTTTTATACGTTAGGAACGTATAAAAATAGCAAGGAGAAAATCGACTTAGTAAATTTTTAAGGTACCAAGTATAAGTACAACTATGGCTTGGCCTACGTCTTTATAGGCTTGGCTTCGCCAAGTTTTCTTTATACCTACAAATTCGTGAAGGGATGGAAGAGGGATGGCTCAATCAGATATGATCTTAGTGTTAGACTTTGGAAGTCAATACAATCAACTTATCACTAGAAGAATAAGAGAGTTTGGTGTGTACAGTGAGCTACATAGTCATCGTCTAACGATGGAGGAAATTAAGGCGATGAATCCGAAGGGGATTATCCTTTCTGGTGGACCGCATAGTGTCTATGATGAAAATAGCTTTCGTTGTGATGAAGGAATCTTTGACTTAAATATTCCGATTCTAGGTATTTGCTATGGGATGCAGCTTATGACGCTTCACTTCGGTGGAAATGTTCAGAGAGCAAAGGATCGAGAATATGGGAAAGCGGATATTGAATTAAAAGAAGACCCACTTCTATTCAAAGGTACACCGAAAACACAAACGGTATGGATGAGTCATGGGGATAAAGTCATTGAACCTCCTGCAGATTTTCACATTGATGCAACAAGCTCCTCCACTCCGGTGGCGGCAATCAGCCATAAAGAACGTAACTTGTTTGGCGTTCAATTCCATCCAGAGGTGCGAAACACGGAGTATGGAAATGATTTACTGAAGCAATTTGTGTTTGCGGCTTGTGAGTGTGCTGGAGATTGGACGATGGAAAACTTTGTTGAGCAAGAAGTGAAAAAAATCCAGGACAAAGTAGGCGACAAAAAAGTATTGTGCGCCTTGAGTGGTGGCGTCGATTCTTCCGTTGTTGCCGCGCTTATTCATAAAGCAATTGGGGATCAGCTCACTTGTATTTTTGTGGATCACGGTTTGCTTCGTAAGGATGAAGGCGATTTAGTCATGGAAACGTTCCGTGATGGCTTCCATATGAACATCATTCGAGTAAACGCGCAGGATCGCTTTTTAAACAAGCTAAAAGGAGTAAGTGATCCGGAGCAAAAACGAAAGATTATCGGCAATGAGTTTATTTATGTGTTTGATGATGAAGCGGAAAAATTAAAGGATATTGATTACTTAGCACAAGGTACTCTATACACCGACATTGTCGAAAGTGGAACGGAAACGGCACAAACAATCAAGTCCCACCATAACGTTGGTGGATTACCAGAAGACATGCAATTTGAACTGTTAGAACCACTCAATACCCTTTTCAAGGATGAAGTGCGTGCGCTTGGTTTAGAGCTTGGTGTGCCAGCAGATATCGTATGGAGGCAGCCATTCCCTGGTCCGGGTCTAGGTATTCGAGTTCTAGGGGAAGTGACAGAGGATAAAATAGAGATTGTACGGGAATCCGATGCGATCTTACGTGAGGAAATAAAACAGGCCGACCTTGAAAAAGATATCTGGCAATACTTTACGGTTTTACCGGACATCCGCAGTGTAGGGGTTATGGGCGATGCGCGCACCTATGATTACACAATAGGGATTAGAGCAGTAACGTCAATTGATGGAATGACTTCAGACTGGGCAAGAATCCCTTGGCACGTATTGGAGAAAATCTCCACCCGAATTGTCAACGAGGTCGAGCACATTAATCGCGTTGTCTATGATATTACGAGTAAGCCGCCTGCAACGATTGAATGGGAATGACGAACATTAATAAAATAATTCAAAAAAACATTCGTCTTTTTACTTGACGAGGTTCTAGGCAATTAGTATGATGAATAATGTACTTATAAAATAAATAGAAAAATCCGTCGTATAATTTTGGGGATATGGCCCATGAGTTTCTACCGGACTACCGTAAATGGTCTGACTACGCTGGAGTGTTCATTACTTATTTTTTATTTAGGAGTATAGAACATTTCTGAAGTTAGTTAAAGGTAGTACTCTTGGCCAAAGCCAAAGGTGCTACCTTTTTTTGTTTGGGATCTCAGTGAGACGGAGTTCACTTGGGGAGGATGTTTTGATGAAGAAGTTTTTCCAGTTTGAAGAGCTTGGCACGAATATTAGAACGGAATTTGTTGCAGGTCTTACTACGTTCTTAGCGATGGCCTACATTTTGTTTGTAAATCCATCAACGCTAACTGCTGATGGAGCAACCGGAATGGATGCTGGTGCTGTATTCACCGCAACTGCTTTAGCGGCTGCAATTGGTTCACTAGTTATGGGGCTAGTTGCGAAATACCCTGTTGCGCTAGCACCAGGAATGGGCCTGAACGCATTTTTTGCTTATACGGTTGTATTAGGTTGGGGAATTCCTTGGGAAACAGCTTTAGCTGGTGTATTAGCTTCTGGACTTATTTTTATCGTTCTGACTTTATCAGGAATTAGAGAGACTATTATTAACGCAATTCCAGCAAACTTAAAAATGGCAGTTGGTGCTGGTATCGGTTTATTTATTGCTTTTATTGGATTCCAAAATGCAGGCATCATTGTGAATAACGATGCAACTCTTATTGGATTAGGAGACCTTTCTGCACCAAATACGTTACTAGCGATCTTTGGGATTGTGGTAACAGTCATTCTTTTAACAAGAAATGTAAAGGGTGGCGTTTTCTACGGAATGATTATTACAGCAATTGCTGGAATGATTTTCGGATTAATTGATCCACCAAAAGGACTTGGAGATATCGTTGGACCGGTACCAAGCTTAGCTCCAACGTTCGGTCAGGCATTTGCTCACTTCGGTGATATTTTTACCATTCAAATGTTAGTCGTTGTTTTAACTTTCTTGTTTGTAGATTTCTTTGACACTGCAGGAACATTAGTAGCAGTTGCGACAAAAGCCGGTTTAATGAAAGACAACAAGCTACCGCGTGCTGGTAAAGCCTTGTTTGCAGACTCAGCAGCAACAGTAGTTGGGGCAACGTTGGGAACTTCTACAACGACGTCTTATGTGGAATCTACAACAGGGGTAAGTGCTGGAGGACGTTCTGGATTCACTTCAGTAGTGACAGCAGGATTCTTTCTTCTAGCCTTAATCTTTTCACCGTTACTAGGAATGGTAACATCGGCAGTTACAGCGCCAGCCTTAATTATTGTTGGTGTCTTAATGTGTACGACTTTAAAGGATATTGATTGGGATCAGTTCGAAATCGCAGTTCCAGCTTTCCTTACAATTGTAACGATGCCTTTGTCCTATAGCATTGCAACAGGTATCGCGATTGGATTCGTGTTCTATCCAATCACTATGGTTGTAAAAGGAAAAGCAAAAGAAATAAACGGCATTATGTGGGGACTGTTCGTCGTCTTCATTCTGTATTTCATTTTCTTGCAATAGACAAAATTTACATTATGCTAAGTAGTTCAATTTTAAATGAACAAATGAAATAGCATACCAAATCACATAGATTGGTATGCTATTGTTCATTATTATATCAGTTTTCTTTTATGATAAATTTTGTGCATTTGTTTCCCGAACCATTCATCTTAAAGGGTGCCATCTCTTCTATAACCATATACGCTTTTCCCAGCAGAGATTTAAAAAATTCTAAATAGGACCAGACAAATTTTTAGACATGATATAATGTTTATAAAGTAATGAAGAATGTGAGGGATTTGTTGTGTTATATGATATTCTTCAAGAAAAACGGGATTTAATTTTAAAAGTGGCAGGTAAGCACCGTATTCGAAATGTACGAGTTTTTGGTTCTGTTGCAAGACTTGAAGATGGACCTGAAAGTGACCTTGATTTACTTGTGGAATTTGAAGAAGGAAGTAGCTTGTTTGATTTGATTCGCTTTAAACAAGAAGTTGAAGAATTACTTGATATTAAAGTCGATGTCGTAACAGAAAACTCGATTCATTGGAGTATGAAAGAAGATGTGTTAAACGGAGCAATTCAACTATGAAATATGACAAACTCTATTTGCGCCATATTTTAGAGTGTATAGAAAACATTGAATCGTATATCCCAAATGGAGAAGATGATTTTTTTAGTTCAAAATTAATACAAGATGCGATTATTCGTAATTTAGAAATTGTCGGAGAAGCTACTAAGCGAATATCAAAAGATTTTCGAGAACAATACCCTCATGTACCGTGGAAAGAAATGGCAGGACTAAGAGACGTTCTAATTCATAACTATTTTGGCGTGGATAACGGGATTGTTTGGAACGTGGTTGAAAAAGAAATACCACCATTAAAAGAAAAAATAATAGATTTACTAGATCGGTAATAGACAAAGAAAAGGCTAGGATTTCTAAAAACCTAGCCTTTTTAACTTTATACAAGCGTTTTATATGTCAATTCAACAATGCTCAAATTAGGAAAGATGACTACAAAACCAATTTCTACTTGGTATGTTTTTGATAAGTTTTCTCTTAGCACGACTTCCCTCACCCTCGGACGATATCTAGTAATTAAATAGGCTCAATCCTCATCCAACGAACGAATCGTTAACTTATTTTGTTCGGTATTGTCTGGTATGGTCCGATGAAGCTGGATGACTAGAAGACCGTGTCGATATGTCGCATCAATTTTGTCGCTTCGAACTGGATAAGGCAAATCAACCTGGCGCTCAAAAACACCTTGAATAATCTCTTCCTTAATGACTTGGCCGCCAGGGGAAGGAACATCGATGACGCCTCTAAGCTTTAGACTTGTATAGTTTACAAACACATCAATTTTTTCTAAGTCTTTGACACCGGGAAGGTTTACGATGCAGAATAATTCGTTTTGTTGTTGGTAAAGATTAATCTGAGGAATGGGCGGTTTAAAGATATCTTCAAACTCATTCCAAAACGTATCGCCGAAAAAACCATCCATACTCTTTTTCCAGTCTTCCATATGATTAAAAGGATCCATGGGGTACCTCCTTCATTGGATTGTAAGGGTTGAATGCGTTATAGTGTATGCATACAATGGAAATAGGTGATAGCCTATGAAACAACAGGACTATAATGGTTAGAACTGGGGGGCTTCATTTTGCTAGACAATGCATTTTGGATGATCGCAATTATATTGAGTGTAAATATTGTATATGTAGCGTTTAATACAGTAAGAATGATTCTAACCTTAAAGGGACGACGCTATATTGCGGCCGTCGTAAGTGTCTTTGAAGTCACGGTTTACGTACTGGGATTAGGGTTAGTGTTGGATAATTTAGATCAAATTCAAAATCTGATTGCCTATGCAGTCGGTTTTGGGATTGGCGTTGTAGTCGGTTCTAAAATAGAAGAAAAGCTTGCACTCGGTTATATAACGGTGAATGTTATTTCTTCTGATCCGAATAAACCATTTACGAAGCAATTAAGAGAAAAAGGCTACGGGGTAACAAGCTGGTATGCCTATGGGATGGACGGAGACCGTTTGGCGATGCAAATCTTAACACCAAGAAAATATGAATTAAAGCTTTATGAAACAATCAAAGAAATCGATGAAAAAGCCTTTATCATCGCCTACGAACCGAAGCAGATCTATGGCGGGTTCTGGGTGAAGCAAGTGAAAAGAGGTAAACTGCATCCATGAGCAAAAACAAAAAGAAGAGATATCAAATGGAAAAGAATGAAACGATTGAACAATGCTTGGAGCGAATCAAGCGGGATGGGTATATGCCAGTGAGGAGAACGGAGCAGCCTGTTTTTCAAGAGAAGAAGGAAAATGGGGAAACTTCCTATGAACCAGTGGGAAGAATCATCTGTTTTGATGCGGTTCCAGCTGAAAACCGAACATTATAACGCGTGGATGTTTTATTGTTCGATAAATCGTTGACCCTTCTCGATAAAATTGTTATCATAAGACAAGGGGAAACCAAGTACGAATTTTATCCTTTTTATAATCGAATAACCTCATATAATTTCGGGGATATGGCCCGATAGTCTCTACCCATCACCGTAAATGATGGACTATGGGGGAAGAAAGTACGTTTCTTTGTGTTACGTACAGGAATAGCTATGTCAAAACAAGAGCCTATTCATCTTCTCTCCCATAAGAGTAGATGAGTAGGCTTTTTTATATTCCAAAAGTAGAGAGGGGAACATAAATGACGCAGGTTGGCGTGATTATGGGTAGTATTTCAGATTGGGAAACAATGAAACATGCCTGTGAAGTCTTAGATCAATTAGAGATTTCTTATGAGAAAGAAGTTATCTCTGCACACCGTACACCAGATGATATGTTTACGTATGCGGAACAAGCAAAAGGAAAGGGTCTTCGTGTCATTATTGCAGGTGCAGGTGGTGCCGCTCATTTACCGGGAATGGTAGCAGCAAAGACGACTCTTCCGGTAATCGGAGTACCTGTCCAAAGTAAAGCGTTAAATGGATTGGACTCTTTGCTTTCCATTGTACAGATGCCAGGAGGGGTACCGGTGGCGACGGTTGCGATTGGTAAAGCAGGAGCGACTAATGCCGGATTGCTAGCAGTACAAATCATTGGAGCTTTTGATGAAGCTATATCTAGCAAACTAGAAAGCTATCAACATGAATTGAAAAATAAGGTGAATGAAATGAGGGAGCAGCTTGCAACCGAATAAGCTATTACCAGGAAGTACGATTGGAATATTAGGTGGTGGTCAGCTTGGAAGAATGATGGCGATCGCAGCAAAATATATGGGATATCGTGTCACGGTTTTAGATCCAACGGAAGATTGCCCGACCGCTCAAGTGAGTGATCATCAGATTTTAGCAAAGTACGATGACTTAGAAGCAATCAAACAGTTGGCTGAAGCAAGTGATGTCATCACATATGAATTTGAAAATGTCGATTTGGAAGCAGCAAAGTATTTAGAGGAAAGAAATATTTTGCCGCAAGGAGCTCGGTTATTAAAGATTACGCAGGATAGAGAACAGGAAAAGCAAGCTGTTGTTGATAGTGGCTTAGAAGTTCCTCCTTATCGAATTGTATCGAATGTACAGGAAGTGGAGGCTGTTCTAAACGAAATTAAAGTACCTTGTGTGATAAAAACATGCAGAGGTGGATACGACGGAAAGGGACAGTTAAAAATAACAGAAGAGACCTCCCTAGAAAAAGTGCAACAATTTGTAGAACAAAAAGGTCGTTGCATTATAGAAAATTGGGTTCCGTTTAATAAAGAAATATCTGTTGTTTTCACCCGTGCGATAACTGGTGAAATGACGATTTTTCCAATCGCTGAAAATGAACATAAGGATCATATTTTACATACAACCAGTGCCCCAGCTCTTATTTCGACCGTTGTGGAGCGAAAGGCCATAGAATCCGCTGAAAAACTTGCCAACCACATCAATGTAGTAGGTACTTTCGCGATTGAAATGTTTGTAAAAGGTGAAGATGTATATATTAATGAAATGGCACCACGCCCACATAATTCCGGACATTACACGATCGAAGCATGTAATGTGTCACAGTTCGAACAACACATTCGAGCGATTACCGGATTGCCACTTGTGCCAATCTCCTTCCATGGTGGAGCTATTATGCTGAACCTGTTAGGGGAAGAGCTTGAAAAGTTGATGAATCAAACCGCTGAGATTCCTGCTGGACACTTGCACGTCTATGGGAAAGACTCGATAAAACCGAAGCGGAAAATGGGGCACCTAACGATGGTAGGAGCCAGCTTGGATGAAGTGAAGCAAAGAAGTAAAGAGATTATAGAGAACTTTTATAAATGATTAACAGGAGGATTACTGCATGATAAGCCGATACACAAGAGAAGAAATGGGATCGATTTGGACAGAAGAAAATCGTTTTAAAGCATGGTTAGAGGTAGAGATTTTAGCCTGTGAAGCTTGGAGTGAGTTAGGCGTTATCCCAAAAGAAGACGTATTAAAAATTAGAGAGAACGCGTCTTTTGATGTTGATCGAATTTATGAAATTGAACAAGACACAAGACACGATGTTGTAGCTTTTACAAGAGCCGTTTCCGAAACATTAGGGGAAGAGAAGAAATGGGTTCACTACGGCTTAACCTCAACGGATGTCGTCGATACAGCATTATCTTTTTTACTAAAACAAGCAAATGAAATTATTCGCAAAGACTTACATGCCTTCGTCGATGTATTAAAAGCGAAAGCGCAAGAGCATAAGCACACTGTCATGATGGGACGCACACACGGGGTGCATGCAGAACCAACTACCTTCGGATTGAAGATGGCTCTTTGGTATGAAGAAATGAAACGGAACGTCGAACGTTTTGAAGCTGCGGCGAAAACAATCGAAACAGGAAAACTATCTGGGGCAGTTGGTACATATGCCAATATCGACCCGTTCGTGGAAGAGTACGTTTGTGAAAAAATCGGTCTAGCACCCGCACCTGTTTCTACACAGACCCTACAAAGAGATAGACACGCGCACTACATGAGTACTCTTTCTTTAATTGCTACATCCATTGAAAAATTCGCGGTAGAAATTCGTGGCCTGCAAAAAACAGAAACACGTGAAGTAGAAGAATTTTTTGCGAAAGGTCAAAAAGGATCTTCCGCAATGCCACATAAACGGAATCCAATTGGATCAGAAAACATGACAGGAATGGCTCGTGTCCTTCGTGGATATATGCTGACATCTTACGAAAACGTAGCACTTTGGCATGAAAGAGATATTTCTCATTCTTCAGCAGAACGTGTTATTTTACCAGATGCAACGATCGCGTTGAATTATATGCTGAACCGTTTTACCAATATCGTGAAAAATCTAACGGTCTTCCCAGAAAATATGCGTGCCAATATTGATAAGACATTTGGCGTTATTTTCTCCCAACGTGTACTTCTTTCTTTAATTGACCAAGGGATGAGTCGAGAAGAAGCCTATGATTTAGTTCAACCAAATGCGATGAAAGCCTGGGAAGAAAGAACATCATTTAAAGAGTTAGTGGAAGCGGAATCGAAAATCACGTCCGTATTGACACAAGAGCAAATTGATGACTGCTTTGATTATACGTACCACCTAAAGAATGTAGATCGCATTTTCGACAAGATTGGTCTATAAAGAAAGTTGTTAGAAAGCAATAGGGGATTCATAACTAATCAGATGGGGTGATGTTGTGAAAGGTGAATTGTTATATGAAGGAAAAGCGAAAAAGGTTTTTGTAGTAGAGGGCGATGAAAAGTCTTTAGTTCTTTCCTACAAAAATGACGCGACAGCTTTTAATGGGAAAAAGAAAGCAAGCTTTATCGGTAAAGGAAAATATAACAACTTAATCACAGCTAAGATTTTTGACTACTTGCATAGCAAAGGAATTGCGACACACTTTCAAAAGAGCCTAAATGAAACAGAACAATTAGTGACAAAAACGGCCATCATTCCGGTTGAGGTGGTCGTCCGAAACGTCGCTGCGGGGAGTATAACGAAGCGACTAGGGATGAAAGAGAAAACGGTATTTTCACCAGCCCTCGTGGAACTATTTTATAAAGATGACGATTTAGGTGACCCACTCATAAATGATGAACATGCAAGAATTTTAGCAAACGTCGATCCATTTGAATTAGAGCAAATGAAAGAAGCAGCACGAGCCATTAATGAACATTTACTAGCATTCTTTGAAACTGTGAATCTACAACTAGCCGACTTTAAGCTAGAATTCGGAAAAGATGTAGAAGGAAATTTGTTGTTAGCAGATGAAATTTCTCCAGATACGTGCCGTTTATGGGACATGGAAACAGGTGAGAAAATGGATAAAGATGTGTTTCGAGAAGATATTGGCGACTTGATAGAAACGTATGATGCGATACTTCAACGACTGGAGGCAGTGAAATGAAAAAAGTGAAAATTTATATCACCTTAAAAGAAGGCGTGTTAGATCCTCAAGGGAAGGCGGTACAAACGTCATTAAATACGTTAGGTTTTACAGAGGTTCAAGAAGCTCGCGTAGGAAAGTACATGGAACTGTTCGTGGAAGATAACGTGGATGTAGAAGCAAAAGTAGAGGAGATGTGCTCCAAGCTTTTGGCCAATCCAGTTATTGAAGACTATAGCTACACCATTGAGGAGGGTATTCTTCAGTGAAATTTGCAGTCATCGTTTTTCCGGGATCCAATTGTGATCGAGACATGTATTTTGCCGCAAAGGATGCGTTAGGGGAAGAAGCAGATTTAGTATGGTATCAAGATGCAGATTTAAGCTCGTATGATGCAATTCTTTTACCAGGTGGATTTTCATATGGCGACTACTTGCGTTCAGGTGCCATCGCCTCTACTTCAAATGTCGTAGCGCAACTTAAAGAGCAAGCGGCCAAAGGTACGCCAATTCTAGGAGTTTGTAATGGGTTTCAAATTTTACTAGAGTCGGGACTTCTTCCTGGAGCTATGCTTCGCAATAAAAACTTGAAGTTCATGTGTCATCAAGAAAAGCTCATCGTGCAAAACAACAAAACCATTTTCAGCTCTTTATATGAGGAAAAAGAAGCGATTACGATTCCAATCGCCCATGGTGAAGGAAATTATTATTGTGATGAGCGCACGTTACAAGAGTTACAAGCAAACAATCAAATTGTCTTTACGTACGGAGATAACCCGAACGGCTCTGTCGCGGATATCGCGGGGATTATGAATCGACAAGGAAACGTGCTCGGTATGATGCCACACCCTGAACGTGCCGTCGACAAGTGGTTAGGTAGTGAAGATGGCTTACGATTATTTCAATCCTTGTTAAACAATTGGAGGGAATCCTATGTTGCAGGCGCCTGAAATCAGTCCAGAAACGATTGAAGCAGAAAAAATTTATAAAGAGATGGGTTTAACGGATTCCGAATATGAGTCTATCAAGCGAATTTTAGGGAGAAGACCTAACTTCACGGAAACAGGTATTTTTTCGGTTATGTGGTCGGAGCATTGTAGCTACAAAACTTCCAAGCCGTTGCTAAAGAAGTTCCCGACAAAAGGACCACAGGTGTTACAAGGTCCTGGAGAAGGTGCTGGGATCGTGGATATCGGAGACGGGCAAGCGGTTGTTTTTAAAGTGGAAAGTCATAACCACCCTTCTGCAGTAGAACCTTATCAAGGTGCAGCAACTGGTGTCGGTGGAATTATTCGTGATGTATTCTCAATGGGAGCACGTCCCGTTGCTTTACTAAACTCCTTACGCTTTGGAAACTTAAACAACAATCGTGTGAAGTACTTATTCGAAGAAGTCGTGCACGGGATTGCTGGGTATGGCAATTGTGTTGGTGTTCCAACAGTTGGTGGAGAAGTACAGTTTGATGATTGTTATGCAGGAAACCCACTAGTAAATGCGATGTGTGTTGGTTTAATTGATCAGAAGGATATCCAAAAAGGAATTGCTGCAGGAATTGGAAATACCGTTTTATATGCAGGATCTGCGACAGGGAGAGATGGGATTCATGGTGCGACGTTTGCATCAGAGGATCTTTCGGAAGAATCAGAAAGCAAACGAGCTTCCGTACAAGTCGGCGATCCGTTTATGGAGAAGCTGTTAATTGAAGCTTGTCTAGAAGTGATTCATTCCGATGCCTTAGTTGGAATGCAAGACATGGGTGCGGCTGGTCTTACTTCATCGGCAAGTGAAATGGCTAGTAAAGCAGGAACGGGAATGGAAATGAATCTAGATCTCGTTCCACAACGCGAGCTAAACATGACTCCCTATGAGTTAATGCTGTCTGAATCTCAAGAACGGATGCTTCTTGTTGTGAAACAAGGAAGAGAACAAGAAATCATGAATGTTTTTAAAAAATACGGATTGGAAGCAGTCGCGGTTGGACGCGTAACCGACGATAAACAATTCCGCTTGCTTCACAAAGGTGAAGTAGTAACAGACATTCCGGTTGATTCTCTAGCGGAGGATGCTCCGGTTTATCATAAACCATCCGCGATTCCAGTTTATTTTACTGAATTTCAAGCAATGCCTGCATATAAGCCAGTTGTTGAAACGTACAGTGAAACACTGATCGCTCTATTACAACAACCAACGATTGCGAGTAAAGAGTGGGTCTATGATCAATACGATTCCATGGTTCAAGCAAATACAGTCGTGACTCCAGGCTCGGATGCAGCAGTAGTTCGGGTACGTGGAACGAACAAAGCGTTAGCGATGACGACTGACTGTAATTCTCGTTATATCTATTTAGATCCAGAAACAGGCGGAAAAATTGCGGTAGCAGAAGCGGCTCGCAATATCATTTGTTCTGGTGCGAAGCCACTTGCTTTAACGGACGGATTAAATTTTGGTAATCCAGACAAACCAGAAAACTTTTGGCAAATGGAAAAAAGCGTAGAAGGGATGAGTGCCGCTTGCTTGAAGCTAGATACACCAGTTATAAGCGGAAACGTATCTCTTTACAATGAATCTAATAATCAAGCAATCTTCCCAACTCCGGTAGTTGGAATGGTTGGATTAGTAGAGGATTTAGAACACATCACGAAATCCTCTTTTGAAAAAGAAGGAGATCTTCTTTACGTCATTGGTGAAGCAAAACCTGAGTTTGGAGGAAGTGAACTTCAAAACGTTTTAGAAGGAAACTATTTTGGGAAAGCACCAGCAATTGATTTGGATGTTGAAGCGAAACGCCAAGCCCAATTGTTAAAGGCGATTCGTTCTGGGCTCATCGCATCTGCTCATGACTTAGCAGAGGGCGGGCTTTCTGTAGCATTAGCTGAATCTTTATTCGAAAAAGAGCTTGGCTGCGATGTGTCTTTAGCTGGGGATGCGACGGTTCAAATGTTTAGTGAAACACAGTCTCGTTTTCTCGTATCTGTAGCACCTGAAGCGCAAGACGGATTTGAGAGATTAGTAGAGGATGCTAGTCTAATAGGAAAAGTTACGGGGAATGGGATGTACAAATTGGCAGTGGACGGAACGGTTTTGGTAGAGGAAGCAACGACTAACCTGAAAGCAGTTTGGAAAGGGGCTATACCATGCTTGCTGAAATCAAAGGCTTAAATGAGGAATGTGGCGTATTTGCAATCTGGGGACATGAGAAGGCAGCTGAGGTTGCCTATTACGGATTACACGCCCTACAGCACAGAGGCCAAGAAGGAGCAGGAATCGTTTCTAGTGACGGAGAACAGCTGAATGTTCATAAAGGAATCGGACTGATTAATGAAGTATTTAATCAGTCAGAGTTTTCTAGATTACAAGGAACGGCCGCAGTAGGTCACGTTCGCTATGCAACACAAGGTGGCGCAAGCTATGAAAACGTACAGCCACTTGTTTTCCATTCTCAAAAAGGGAGTATGGCACTAGCGCATAATGGGAATCTAGTCAATGCCCATGCATTAAAGCACCAATTGGAAGCACAAGGAAGCATTCTTCAAACGACTTCAGATACCGAGGTGTTAGCACATCTTATCAAAAGAAGCGGACATCTCGATATGGATGAGGCCATTTCTCAAGCTTTAAGCATGATTAAAGGTGCCTATGCTTTTGCGATTTTAACCGAGGATCAGCTTTATGTGGCACAGGATCCGCGCGGTTTGCGTCCATTGTCGATCGGAATGCTAGGAGGCGCTTATGTCGTTTCTTCTGAAACGTGTGCATTCGATGTCATTGGGGCTAGCTATATTCGTGAAGTTCAGCCAGGAGAGCTTTTAATTATTAATGAAAAGGGCATGACATCGAAGCAATTCACTTCTCCGATGCAAAGAACCCTGTGCTCGATGGAATACGTCTATTTTTCCCGACCGGATAGTGATTTGAATGGATTGAATGTTCATGCATCTCGTAAGAAAATGGGGAAAGAGCTTGCGAAAGAAGCGCCGGTGGAAGCGGATGTCGTGACAGGAGTTCCGGATTCTAGTATTTCAGCTGCCATTGGATTTTCCGAAGCGACCGGTATTCCTTACGAGTTAGGTTTAATTAAAAATCGTTACGTTGGACGAACGTTTATCCAACCTTCTCAAGAATTACGAGAACAAGGGGTAAAGATGAAGCTATCGGCTGTTCGTGGAATCGTCGAAGGGAAACGGGTCGTGATGGTCGATGATTCGATTGTACGGGGAACAACGAGTAAACGAATCGTAAAGCTGTTGAAAGAAGCGGGTGCAAAAGAAGTCCATGTCCGGATTGCTTCCCCGCCAATTGAAAATCCGTGTTACTACGGCATCGATACCTCAACGAAAGGTGAGCTCATTGCAGCAAACTATTCGGTAGAAGAAATTCGTGAGCTAATTGAAGCGGATAGCTTAGCTTACTTAACAACGGAAGGTTTGAAACATTCGATTGTGGAAAAAGATTCGATGGAACACGGCATTTGTAATGCATGCTTTACAGGTAACTATCCGACAGAAATATATCCAGATACGATATTACCGGCAGATAAAGTATAACCTGGCGGAGATGATTCATCTCCGTTCTTCCATAATAGGGTCAAAAGAGGTAAAGGAGCGAAAACATGACTAATGCATACCAACAAGCTGGTGTGAACGTAGAGGCTGGTTACCGAGCAGTCGATTTAATGAAAAAACATATTCAGAAGACGAACCGTTCAGAAGTTATTGGGGGAGTTGGAGCATTCGCTGGACTGTTTGATTTAAGTAATTTGACGAAGTACGACCAGCCTGTTTTAGTTTCAGGAACGGACGGAGTTGGTACGAAGCTCAAGTTAGCCTTTGAAATGGATAAACATGACACAGTTGGGATAGATCTTGTTGCGATGTGTGTAAACGATATTGTCGCGCAAGGTGCAGATCCTCTCTTTTTCCTCGATTACATTGCTTGCGGAAAAAACGAACCAGAAAAGATTGAACAAATCGTAAAAGGAATTGCGGACGGTTGCGTAGAGGCTGGAAGTGCCTTAATTGGTGGTGAAACTGCTGAAATGCCTGGCATGTACCAAGAGGGAGAATACGATTTAGCTGGTTTTGTTGTCGGCATTGCGAACAAACCAAACATTATTACTGGTGAGAAGGTTCAAGCTGGTGATACAATCATTGGACTTCCTTCAAGCGGCGTTCACTCGAATGGTTTTTCTCTTGTAAGAAAAATGATTGCCGATTATCAACTGAATCTTTCCGATCATATTGAAACATTTGGGAAAACGCTTGGTGAAGAATTATTAACGCCAACCCGAATCTATGTAGAAGCGATTGCTGCTCTTAAAAGAGAAGTCGAGATCAAGGGGATTTCCCACGTTACAGGTGGAGGGTTTTATGAAAATATTCCACGTGCACTACCAGCCCATTTAGGTGCGCATATCCATCAAGGTAGCTGGGAAGTTCCAGCTATCTATCCTTTCCTTCAGGAGAAGAGCTCCATCTCTACGGAAGAACTTTTCGGAGTTTTTAATATGGGAGTTGGAATGGCTGTCATTGTCGATAAAGATGTAGCCGAACAAGCTCTTCAAATCCTTTCTGAAAAGGGAGAAAATGCTGCTATTATTGGTGAAGTAGTAGAAGGCAGTGGAGTGGTATTGAGCTAATGAAAAAGACAAAAATAGCTGTGTTTGCTTCTGGAACGGGAAGCAACTTTGACACAATTGTAAGAGAAAGGAAAGCAGGTCATCTAAACGTGGAGGTTTGTTTACTCGTTTGTGATAAACCGGAAGCATTGGTTGTAGAGAAAGCAAGCCAGTACGGGATCCCTACTTTCGCTTTTGAAGCAAAAAGTTATGAGAATAAGGAAGGCTTTGAGAGAGAAATAGAGAAGCAATTGAAAAAGCTTGAGGTGGAGTGGGTTATATTAGCAGGATATATGCGATTAATTGGTCCGACACTCCTTCAGGCATATCCAAACCGAATGATTAATATCCATCCATCTTTGCTACCGGCATTTCCTGGAAAGGATGCGATTGGTCAAGCGTTTGATGCAGGAGTGAAAGTGACGGGCGTAACGGTCCATTTTGTGGATGAAGGAATGGATACGGGGCAGATTATCGATCAAGAGGCATTAAGAATATTAGATAGCGATGACCGAGACTCTTTACAAAAAAGGGTACAGGAAGTGGAGCATCGCTTGTTTCCGGCCACCATTCAAAAACTGATTAGTGAGAGAGGTAACCAAAATGAAAAAAAGAGCACTCATTAGTGTTTCCGATAAAACGAACATTGTGGAGTTTGCAAAAGGATTAAACGAAGTTGGCTACGAGGTCATTTCAACAGGTGGTACGTTAAAACAGCTTCAAGATGCAGGAGTAGAAGCGGTTGCTGTTTCGGACGTAACCGGGTTTGATGAAATTTTAAACGGTAGAGTAAAGACGTTGCATCCGATTATCCATGCGGGTTTATTAGCTAGAAGAGATAATCCGGATCACGTGAAGCAATTGGAAGAGCGAAACATTACACCAATCGATGTAGTCGTTGTAAATCTTTATCCATTTAAAAATACGATTGCAAAACCTGATGTAACACAAGAGGATGCGATTGAAAATATCGATATCGGTGGACCAACCATGCTTCGTTCCGCCGCGAAGAATTTTCAAGATGTAGCGGTTGTCGTGGATCCAGCAGATTATGAGGAAGTATTAGCAAAATTAAAAGAAGGCAGCCTGTCTGCTGAATACAAAAAAGGGCTATCTGCGAAAGTGTTCCGTCATACAGCGAACTATGATGCGATGATTGCAGCTTACTTCGCTGAAATTACGGAAGAAAAGTACCCGGAAACATACAGTCTTACATATGAAAAAGCTCAATCACTACGTTACGGAGAAAACCCTCATCAACAAGCAGCTTTCTATAAAGAAGCCAATGTAACTGGAGCTTCTATCGCGAATGCGAAGCAATTACATGGAAAAGAATTGTCGTACAACAATATTCAAGACGCCAATGCCGCATTAGAAATGGTTATGGAGTATGATCAACCAGCTTCTGTCGCGGTGAAGCATATGAATCCATGTGGAGTAGGGATTGGCGAAACGATTGCAGCTGCATTTGAAAAGTCTTTTAAAGCAGATCCTGTTTCCATATTTGGTGGAATCGTAGCATTAAACCGACCTGTCGATAAAGAAACAGCAGAGCAATTGAAGGATATTTTCTTGGAGATAGTAATTGCTCCATCTTTTACAGAGGAAGCTTTGGCCATCTTGACGGTGAAGAAAAATATTCGTTTGCTAGAAACCCCAGTAGATACGAAATCAAAACCAAAGCAAAAAGTAGTAAGCGTAGTTGGTGGATTACTTATCCAGGATGCCGATTTCGGTACGATCTCAGAATCAGACTTAACGTTCCCAACCGACCGCAAACCAACTGAGCAAGAACTAAAAGAGCTATTGTTTTCTTGGAAAGTCGTGAAGCACGTGAAATCGAACGCGATTGTCGTAGCAAAAGCAGATCAAACCCTAGGAGTAGGTGCGGGTCAAATGAACCGTGTTGGAGCAGCTCGTATTGCTTTAGAGCAAGCAGGCGAAAAAGCACAAAGTGCGGTGCTAGCTTCTGATGCTTTCTTCCCGATGCCAGATACAGTAGAGGAAGCGGCAAATGCTGGAATTAAAGCCATCATTCAGCCGGGTGGATCGAAGCGAGATGAAGATTCTATCAAAGCTTGTAATGAACATGGAATTGCCATGGTGTTTACAGGTATGCGTCACTTTAAGCATTAAAAGGAAAAGCACGTGAAATCCAGCGAATGGGGTGGAAAAGTGTGAAGGTACTAGTAATTGGTAGCGGGGGCCGCGAGCATAGCTTGGTTCAGAAGCTAAACGGAAGTAAGCGTGTGAAAAAGGTATTCGCAGCTCCTGGTAACGGTGGTATGGAGAATGAGGCGACGTGTGTGCCGATTAAAGAGACAGAGATTGGGGATTTAGTTCGCTTCGCAAAAGAAGAACAAATTACGTGGACAATCGTGGGACCAGAAGTACCTCTTCTTGCAGGTATCGTCAATGCTTTTCAAGAGGCAGGGCTAAAGGTATTTGGTCCAACACAAGAAGCGGCTCTTATTGAAGGTAGTAAAGATTTTGCTAAAGCATTTATGAAAAAATATTCGATTCCTACAGCCGATTATCAAACGTTTACGAAGGTAGAAGAGGCGAAAGCCTATATCCGTGAAAAAGGTGCCCCAATCGTGATTAAGGCGGATGGATTGGCAGCGGGTAAGGGAGTCATTGTTGCTTTACAAGAAGAAGAAGCCTTACGTGCAGTTGAGAATATGTTGGTCGACAATCAATTTGGGGATGCGGGAAGTAAAGTGGTGGTTGAGGAATTTTTAGACGGAAAAGAATTTTCCTTAATGGCATTTGTGAATGGGGAACATGTTTATCCACTTACTCCAGCTCGAGATCACAAGCGAGCGTTTGATGGAGATAAAGGACCGAACACTGGTGGGATGGGGGCATTTGCTCCTATTCCGGATTTAGATCCTTCCCAAGTTCAACTTGCTATTGAGAGAATCCTGAAACCAGCTGCAAAAGGACTTGTTCAGGAAGGGCGTAGCTTCACAGGCATTCTATATGCAGGTCTAATTGAGACGGCAGAAGGTCCTAAAGTAATTGAGTTCAATGCAAGGTTAGGAGATCCGGAGACACAGGTTGTCCTCCCACTGCTAGAAAACGACATCATTCAAGTTGTCGAGGATGTTACAGCAAAAAAAGATCCGAAGTTAACCTGGACTGAAGGCTTTTGCCTTGGCACAGTAGTAGCCGCGCAAGGTTATCCAGGAGCTTACGAGAAAGGAAAGCCTATTCCAAAGTTAGACACGGTGGATACGAACTGCTTTGTGGTTCATGCAGGAACCACAAAAGATGGGGAACAGCTCGTTTCAAACGGTGGAAGAGTGTTACTAATTGGATCTGTCGCAGCATCTCTCGAGGAATCGCAACGAGACAATCAGCGTCTTTTACAATGTTTTGGCACTAGTAAAGACTTTTTCTATCGTACGGACATCGGATTTCCAAAATAATAATTCGAAAAGCAAGGCTTTCCAACTGAATGGGGAAGCCTTGCTTTGTTCTATTCTGCTTGTTGCTTTTTTTGCATGTTTTTAGATTCCAGCGTACGATTGATACAATCAATCATTGGGCAGTAACGGGAAATTCCTTCTGCAATTTTCATGGCAGCTAAACCAGCCATTGCAATGGAACCTTCCTTATTCGGATTCTTAATCATTCTTGCCGTTGCATAACTTAACATAGTGAATCCACAAGTAAGACGGATATATGCATCAACATTCCCAACATTTTGTTGCAAAATTGTCACAACACCTTTCTATTTTAGTAGTGCGTAATCCAAGCTGACTGTGGTACGATAGTAAAAAAAGGGAGAGAAGGAGATCAAGATATGAATGAGCACCTTTATAGATGGCGAAATCGTGAACTTCGAGAACACGTATCTGTGATCGATGGCAATCTCGCCCCATCCATTTTAATAAAAAATATTACCTATCTAAATGTGTTTCTCAAACAGTGGATAAAAGCACACATTTGGGTGTATCAGGACCGAATTGTTTATGTGGGAGATAAGCTTCCAACGAACGTCGATGAAACGGAAATTATAGATGCGAATGGGAAATACGCAGTTCCAGGATATGTGGAACCACATGCACATCCCTTTCAGTTATATAATCCCCATCAGCTAGCCAAGTATGCATCACAAACCGGAACCACGGTGTTGATTAATGACAACCTAATGTGGTTATTTTTATTAAAAGAAAAGGAAGCGTTTTCATTATTAGATGAGTTTACGCAGCTACCAGTTTCGATGTATTGGTGGTCTAGGTATGATTGTCAAAGCATCATTCAAGAAGAGCACGATATGTTTGGAGATGAAAAGGTATTAAGATGGATCAATCATCCAGCTGTTATGCAAGGTGGCGAATTGACGGCATGGCCCCAAGTCATGAAGGATGATGACCATATTTTATACTGGATGCAGGAAACTAAACGGCTAAGAAAACCGATAGAAGGACATTTCCCTGGCGCTTCCGAATCTACATTAGTTAAAATGCTCCTGTTAGGAGCCAGTGCAGATCACGAATCGATTACAGGACAAGAAGCGTATGACCGAATTCGATTAGGGTATCAAGTGGGACTTCGCCATTCCTCTATCCGTCCAGATTTACCAAAGCTTTTAGATGAATTACAGGAATTAGGTGTGCGTAACTTTGACATGCTAACGTTGACGACAGACGGATCCACTCCATCGTTTTATAAAGATGGAATGATCAACGAGTTAATCAGGATTGCGATAGAAAAAGGGATTCCCTTAGAGGAAGCGTACCGAATGGCTACGTATAATGCAGCTAAGCATTTTCATATGGATGATCGCTTTGGCAGTATCGCGCCAGGTCGTGTAGCCCATATCAACATTTTGGAGCAGCCAGACAACCCAACACCTACATCCGTTCTTGCGAAAGGGCAATGGATCCGAAAAAACGGACAGCAAGTTTCCGTTGAGGATTCTGTTCAACTAGATTCCTTCTTCAAGAAGCTGGATTTAGATTGGGATTTGTGCGAAGACGATATGCAATTTTCTTTGCCAATCGGAATGAAAATGACCAATGATGTCATCATGAAACCTTACCCTATTAATATTGATCCAACCGTAGAAAAGATCCCATCGAACTTTGACGAGGCTTTCCTTATGCTTGTCGATCGGCAAGGAAGATGGAGAATTAATACACTGATTGATGGTTTTACGAGTAAGCTTGGAGGAATGGTTACGTCTTATTCGACAACCGGAGATATCGCTTGCATAGGAAAGAGCAAAAAGGATATCCAACTAGCCTTTGACAGGATGAAGGAAATGGGTGGAGGTATCGTCTTAGTAGACGAAGGTGAGGTTCTATTTGAATTAAGTCTTCCACTCGCAGGTATTATGTACGATGGAGATATGGAAGAGTTGATAGAGAAAGAGTTACACTTGAAAAAACTGTTAAAAGACTTCGGATATAAGTTCCATGATCCAGTCTTTACGTTGTTGTTTCTATCCTCGACTCACTTGCCATATATTCGGATTACACCGAAGGGAATTGTCGATGTAAAGAAGAAAGAGGTTCTATTTCCCTCTATTATGAGGTAAAATTAATAGAATGAGGTCACAAAGAAAAGAATGGAGTTTCCGTGACTCCTTCTTTTTTCTTTGTATATAACTTTTTAACTAATCTAAAAGGTGTGATAAGGCTTGTTTAAGAAAAAGACTGGAATCATAGTATTTATATTATTACTTCTTGTGGTGTTGGTAGCTTGTAAAGAAAAGGATACCGCCGAATCTGCACCAAAGGAAACCGAAGAACCGAAGGAAACGGAACCAGTAGAAGAGGAACCTAAATTTGTCTATCCTTTTACAGGAATTAAAACGAATGAACAGGTGAATAATCGTGCGGTTGCCGTTATGGTCAATAACTATTACAAGGCACGTCCACAAACAGGACTTTCCAAAGCGGATATCGTGTTTGAGATTTTAGCAGAAGGAAACATTACGCGGTTTATTGCTTTCTTCCAAAGTCAGCAGCCAGAGGTCGTTGGACCGGTAAGAAGTGCACGCGAGTACTATTTTAATTTAGCTAAAGATTATAATGCTTTATATATTTACCATGGTGCTGCAACTCATGTGGAAGCAGAGCTGCAAGCGACGGGCCCAGATAACTTAAGCGGTTCGATTTATGATAATGATGGGTATTTATTTAAGCGAGCGGATTTCCGGGAAGCACCGCACAACTCGTATCTTCAATTCGAAAATGTTTATGAAGAAGCAGCGGAACAAGGTTATGAAGTCGAGGTGGAATATGAACCACTCCCATTCCTAACCGAAGAGGAGATCCCAAACATTCAAGGAAATACGGCAACGGATATTTCTTTCTCCTATTTCTCTAATGATCCGATTCATTACAAGTACGATACGGCATCGGAAAAATATTTGCGGTATAATGGAGATATGCAAACGGTCGAATACGAGACAGACGAAGCGATTCAACTCGATAACTTATTTATTTTAGAGACTGCACATGCTGTTATCGATGACGCAGGTAGACGAGAAATTGATTTGCAATCTGGTGGAAATGCGTTGTTAATCCAAAAAGGAAAAGTTCAAGAGGTCCAATGGCAAAATGTAGATGGGAGAATTCTTCCTTACAAGGATGGGCAACCAGTTGGACTTGTCCCAGGACAAACGTGGGTTAATGTTATACCAGAACGCATAGGCTTAAACAGTATTACGATTCAATAGTAGGGAGGTACCTACATGCAAATAGACAAGCTTCGTGGACAACAGCTCGATGAGTTGTTTGACGCCATTCTTTCTTTGAAAGATCGCGAGGAGTGCTATCGTTTTTTTGATGACATAGCCACAATGAGCGAAATTCAATCACTTGCACAAAGACTTCAAGTTGCAAAAATGCTACAAGATGGCTATACCTATGGGGTTATCGTGAAGGAATCAGGGGCATCCACCACAACGATTTCTCGAGTGAAAAGGTGCTTAACCTATGGGAACGATGGCTATAAAATGGTGTTAGAACGAATCAATCAAACTGAAGAAGAATAACTGAAAACGTCGACTTAACATCGACGTTTTCTATTAAGGGATGTTCAAAAGGAGGAAGACATTCGCACTTTTTACCTCCTTTTGTACCCGAAATAAGAAAAAGGGGTGGAGACTATGATCCGTTTTGGAGTTATTGGGACGAATTGGATTACAGAAAGCTTTTTAGATGCCGCGACTGAAGTTAAAGACTTTTCCTTAACATCGGTGTATTCAAGAACCGAAGAAAAGGCAAAAGAATTTGCGGACAAACATCAAGCAACACATACATACACAGAGATAGAGGAGTTTGCAAAAAGTGAGGAATTCGATGCGGTTTATATAGCAAGCCCTAATTCCTATCACGCAGAACAAGCGATTCTATGTATGAATTACGGCAAACACGTGATCATTGAAAAATCGATTGCTTCCAATGCGAAAGAAGTGGAAAGTATTATCGAAGCTGCTGAGAAAAATGGTGTCGTGGTGATGGAAGCATTGAAAACAACCTTCTTGCCAAACTTTCAAGCGATCAAGGAAAACCTACATAAAATTGGAACAGTTCGTCGTTATTTTGCGAGCTATTGTCAATACTCTTCTCGATATGATGCGTACAAAGAGGGAACAATCCTAAACGCGTTTAATCCTAAGTTTTCAAACGGCTCCCTAATGGATATAGGCGTGTACTGCACATATCCGATGGTTGCCTTATTTGGAAAACCGAATAAGCTTCTCGCTTCTAGTTTTTTACTAGATTCTGGAGTAGATGGACAAGGGAGTATAATGTTTGAATACGATGAGATGAGCGGAGTAGTCATGTATTCCAAAATCGCTAATTCCTACATTCCTTCTGAGATTCAAGGGGAAAAAGGGAGCATCTTAATCGATAACTTTAACTCGCCAACTCATGTAGAGATTCGCTATAAAGACGGCACAACCGAAGACATTACACGAGAACAAGTGGATAATACGATGTATTACGAAGCAAAAGCGTTTATTGAAACGATTCAGAGTGGTAAAAAAGAATCTGATGTGAACTCCCTAGAACAATCACTCATCACAGCACAGCTATTAGAAGAAGCAAGAAAACAAACCGGAGTTGTTTTCCCAGCGGATCAATAAGGGTATGCTTAAGCCCAGGACAAGAGTGTGTTAATCATAACAAAATCCGAACTATGGTTCTTTCAGTATAGAATCAGTTCGGGTTTTTCTTTTAGAGTGCTTTTGTAACTGTTGCTAAAATATATAGATGGTGACATAAGTGGTGCAGCTATATGCCAGGCACTCCGGCAGAATACTCCGCTTTAGCAATCAACTTGTTAAAGAATATAAAAGAATCACTATTTCGTTATGTCGCATTTCATTTCAAATATGCCAGCCTCTTTTCTATTTTCATCGCAAAAGAAAACTTCATTTCCTACTCAATCTCCCTACTCTTTTTTGTTATAATAGATAGATGGGAAAAATAATAGTCCGTCAAGTTTTGGAGGATTTGTAATGTATGACATGAAAAAGTGGAGTCACGTGTTTAAGCTTGACCCGAATAAAGAAATTACAGATGAACAACTAGAGAAGATTTGTGAATCGGGAACCGATGCGATCATCGTCGGGGGAACAGATGATGTTACCTTGGATGATGTGTTAAATCTACTTGCGAGAATAAGAAGATATACAGTGCCTTGTGTACTTGAAATATCCAACCAAGAATCGGTAACACCTGGATTTGACTTTTACTATATTCCAACGGTGTTTAATAGCAAAGATAAAAAATATGTCATAGACATCCAACACGAAGCAGTAAAGGAATATGGGGATGTACTTGATTGGGATGAAATCTTTGTTGAAGGATATTGCGTTTTAAATCCCGATGCAAAGGTCTTCCAATATACGAATTGCGCAATGCCGGATGACGCAGATGTCGTTGCCTATGCGCAAATGGCTGAGCACATGTTTCATTTGCCCATTTTCTATGTGGAATACAGCGGGACTTACGGAGATCCCAAGCTTGTTGAAAAAGTGAAGGACAAGCTCAATCAAACCTTGTTGTTTTACGGCGGAGGGATAAGCTCTGCAGAACAAGCAAAAGAAATGAAGAAATTTGCGGATGTAGTCGTAGTTGGGAATAGCATCTATGAAAATTTTAAAGAAGCATTGAAAACGGTACGAGCAGTTAAAGAATAAAAGGTGGTGTCTTTTGTGAGTCAAGCAATGGGAGGCTTACTAGCCGGTTTAAACGAACAACAACGAAAAGCAGTACAACATACAGAAGGCCCGTTACTGATTATGGCGGGAGCTGGTAGTGGAAAGACGAGGGTTTTGACGCATCGAATCGCTTATTTACTAGGAGAAAAAGAAGTATCACCAAGAAGTATCTTGGCGATTACATTTACGAATAAAGCAGCTCGTGAAATGAAGGATAGGGTATATAAACTAGTTGGACCAGAAGGAGCAAGTATTTGGGTATCCACGTTCCACTCGATGTGTGTACGCATCCTTCGACGAGATATTGATCGAATTGGTATGAACTCCAACTTCACTATTTTAGATGGAAGTGACCAGTTATCGGCAATCAAACAAGTTCAAAAGGAACTCAACATTGATCCGAAAAAGTTCGAGCCTAGAGCGATGCTTGGGGCTATTAGCTCAGCGAAAAATGAATTGATCACACCAGAGGAATATTCAAAAAATGCGAATGACTTTTTCGAGAAGCAAGTAGCTAGTGTCTATGAGTCCTATCAGAGAAAATTATTAAAAAACCAGTCGTTAGATTTTGACGATTTAATCATGCGAACGATCCAATTGTTTGAACGAGTACCAGAAGTTTTGGAATACTACCAACTTAGATTTCAATATATTCATGTGGATGAGTATCAAGATACGAACCATGCGCAATATATACTGGTCAAAAAACTAGCAGAACGTTATCAAAACCTTTGTGTAGTAGGGGATTCAGATCAATCCATCTACCGTTGGCGTGGTGCAGATATTCAAAATATTTTATCCTTTGAAAAGGACTACCCTAGCGCTAGTGTCGTCTTTTTAGAACAAAACTATCGATCCACGAAATCGATCTTAGATGCTGCGAACGCCGTCATTGAACGTAATAATGGTCGGAAACCTAAGAAGCTATGGACAGACAACAATGAAGGAACCAAAATCAAATACTATCAAGCAGCAACCGAGCAAGAAGAAGGATTGTTTGTAGCAGATAAAGTAGAAGAGTTTGTCCGTTCTGGTGAATATAAATATCGAGATATTGCGATCCTTTACCGAACCAATGCTCAGTCTCGTTCGATTGAGGAAACCTTCGTGAAAGCTAACATTCCCTATCAAATTGTCGGAGGAACTAAGTTCTACGATCGTAAAGAAATCAAAGATATGCTTGCCTATTTAAGATTGATTTCCAATCCTGATGATGATTTGAGCTTTACAAGAGTAGTTAATGAACCGAAACGAGGAATTGGAAAAACCTCTATTGACCGCTTGCAGGCTTATGCCGCCGAGCATGGAATCTCTCTATATCAGACGGTTCAAGAAGTAGATTTTACAGGGGTAAGTCCAAAAGCTGCTTCTGCACTAGCTTCCTTCGGTGCGATGATTCGAAACTGGACACAGCAACAAGAGTTTTTATCCGCGACAGATATGGTTGAAGAGGTTCTTCAACGGACAGGCTATGAAGAGATGCTTAGAAATGAACGAAGCTTAGAAGCTCAAAGCAGACTAGAGAACTTAGAAGAATTTAAATCCGTTACGCAACATTTTGAACAAAGCAGTGAGGATAAGAGCTTAATTGCGTTCTTAACTGATCTCGCGTTAATTGCAGATATTGATCAAGTGGACGAGGATCCATTCAGTGATGATAAGGCAACCCTTATGACCCTCCACTCAGCAAAAGGACTAGAATTCCCGATTGTCTTTTTAATCGGAATGGAAGAGAACGTCTTCCCGCACAGCAGATCCCTAATGGATGAAGAAGAGATGCAAGAAGAGCGTCGACTTGCTTATGTAGGGATTACGAGAGCAGAAAAAATGCTTCACATAACCCATGCAAAGATGCGTACATTGTTTGGTCGAACCAATATGAATCCAGCAAGCCGGTTTATTCGAGAAATTCCAGAAGAGCTACTAGAAGGCTTGGAAGAAGTAAAACAAGCGATGTTTGGCTCAAGACCAATCTCCCAGTCAAAACCAGATCCGTTTGCTGCTCCGAAGCGTACAGCTAAGAAGACCGTAAACACTGGGACGGGCGGAGAGAGAATTGGTTGGCAGGCAGGAGATAAAGCAAACCATAAAAAGTGGGGTCAAGGTACTGTTGTAAAAGTCCAAGGAGAGGGCGAAGCGACAGAATTAGATATTGCCTTTCCAGCTCCTGTTGGAATCAAACGTCTATTAGCAAAGTTTGCGCCTATTACAAAAGAGTAAATTGAGGTGTTTGGCATGAATGTGGAACTAGCCAAAGAAAAATTAGCTGCTCTAAGAGATGAGCTTAACCAATACAATTATGAATATCACGTTTTAGATCGTCCTTCCGTTTCAGATTATGAGTATGACGTGAAGATGCGTGAGCTCAAGGATATAGAAGCACAGTTTCCTGAGCTGATTACAGCAGATTCTCCCTCACAACGAGTAGGGGGAGAACCGCTGGAATCATTCCAAAAGGTGAACCATGCGATTCCGATGCTTAGTTTAGGCAATGCCTTTAACGAGCAAGACTTACGTGACTTTGACCGACGTGTACGAGATGGAATCGGGGAAGAACCAACCTACGTATGTGAACTAAAAATTGATGGATTAGCCGTTTCTCTATTATATGAAAATGGCCAGTTTGTTCGGGGAGCCACACGTGGGGATGGTACAACGGGCGAGGAGATTACGAATAACTTGAAAACGATTCGTAGTATTCCGTTAAAGCTATCGAACGAAGAAACGATGGAAGTACGAGGAGAAGCATTTATGCCTCATAAGTCGTTCGTGAAATTAAATGAAGTAAAGGAAGAGAACGGGGAAGAACCATTTGCCAATCCTCGGAATGCAGCAGCAGGATCATTAAGACAGCTCGATCCTAAAATTGCCGCAAAACGAAATCTAGACATCTTTTTATACAGTGTTGGTTTATGGGAAGAGGGTCAATTAGAATCTCATAGTGAGCGATTGGAATACTTGAAAGAAATAGGCTTTAAAACGAATCCAGAGTGGAGAAAGTGTACGAATATAGACGAGGTCATTCAGTTTGTGGAAGGTTGGATGGAAAAGAGGCCACAGCTTAGCTATGAAATTGATGGAATTGTCATCAAGGTGGATCGTCTGGACCACCAAGAGCAATTAGGGTTCACGGCAAAAAGTCCGCGTTGGGCCATCGCTTATAAGTTTCCAGCAGAAGAAGTGGTGACAAAGCTGAAGGAGATTGAACTAAGTGTCGGTCGCACAGGAGTTATTACACCAACGGCAATTCTAGAACCAGTGAAGGTTGCTGGAACAACCGTGCAACGTGCATCTCTACATAATGAAGACTTAATCCGTGAAAAAGACATCCGTATAAACGATACAGTCGTCATTAAAAAAGCGGGCGATATTATACCAGAAGTTGTTCGAGTAATTACGGATCAACGGACTGGACAAGAGGACCCTTTTTACATGCCAACAGAATGTCCCGCTTGTGGAAGTGAGCTCATTCGTCTAGAGGAAGAAGTGGCACTCCGTTGTATTAATCCAAATTGTCCAGCACAACTAAAAGAAGGGTTAATCCACTTTGTTTCCCGGAATGCCATGAATATTGATGGATTGGGAGAAAAAGTGGTGGAACAACTTTTTGAAGAAAAGCTAATCCATACGATTGCCGATCTTTATAAGCTGCAACGAGACGATTTGTTGAAGCTAGAACGAATGGGAGAGAAATCCGTCGACAACCTTCTTAACGCGATTGAATCGTCCAAGCAAAATTCGTTGGAAAGATTATTGTTCGGATTAGGTATTCGTTACGTAGGCTCAAAAGCTGCAAAGACGTTAGCCGAGTATTTTGAACAGATGGAACAGCTAATGAAGGCTACAGCTGCTGATTTAGTAGCCATTAATGAAATCGGCGATAAAATGGCGGAGTCCATTGAACGTTATTTTTCAGAAGAAAAAGTACAAAATCTAATCAAGGAGCTCTATACACTAGGTCTAAACATGGAATATAAAGGGCCTAAACGTTCCGAACAAGCGGCAGATTCCGTATTCTCTGGAAAAACGATTGTTTTAACAGGAAAGCTAGAAACATTCGGTCGTACGGAAGCGAAGGAACGAATTGAGGCACTAGGTGGAAAAATAACCGGAAGTGTTAGTAAGAAAACAGATCTTCTTATCGCTGGTGAAGATGCGGGGTCGAAGTATGATAAAGCGAAGGATTTAGGAATTGAGATTTGGGACGAACAACAGCTTATCCAAGCATTAGAAGGTTAGGGAGTGGAAAAATTGAGAAAGAAGCTAATACTAATGTTGGTTGGACTTCTTCTTTTAACGAGCTGTGCACCATCCTTTGATAATTCAGAAGAAGATATTGTAGAAGAAAATCAAGATCAAACCAATCAAGAGACGGCGATAATCCCTAGCTACAGCTTATCGGAAGAAAACTACCGTGTGATTCTACCATACAAACTTGGAAAAGCAAGAGGGGTTATTGTAAATCAGGTGTTCAACAGGTTGGATATAGATGAACTAGAGGAAGGGTTAAAACGTCATTCTAAAGATGTCTTTGAACCAGACAAATATTTCTTTCAAGAAGGACAATACTTAACAGAAGATATTGTTTATGAATGGCTAGGCTCTGCAAAACCTGATGAAGAAGGAAATCAAGGGTTAAATCCACCATTAGCAGAAAATGCAACGAAGAAACAACATCAGGAGAACCCGAGATACCTGTCCCACATTTTGGAGCAGGATTACTTAATGAAGACCGGTGAGGATCGTGTTGTGTTAGGTGGTGTATCCATCGGACTTGCCATGAAGTCTGTGTATCGATTCCAGACAGAAATCGGTGGGCCCTACTTTTTCGAAAAGATATCCAAACAAGAAATGCTAAGTAAAGGCCAGGAGCTAGCTCAGAAAATCGTGGAGCGGATGAGAAAAATGGAAGGCTTGTCAAAGGTACCTATCATGGTTTCCTTGTACCGTGAAGAAGCACAAGACTCCATGGTGCCAGGGAACTTTGTAGCAAAAACGGTTGTGGAAGAAGGGAGTTCATCTGTAGGAGATTGGGAAGAAATAAACGAAAAGCATGTATTATTCCCATCTGATGAAGCGTCTGAAAACTACAAAGAGGATGCGAACAACCTGTCCTTCTTTGAACAAGATATTGCGGAATACTTCCCGAATTATACAAGCGTGATTGGAAAAGGATTCTATGTGAATGATGAGTTACAGAAACTAACGATTGAGATTCCAATCCAGTTTAATGGGAAAGCAGAAGTAGTTGGTTTTTCGCAATACGTGTATGGTTTGGTAGTGGAAGGGTTTCAGCCACACTATGACCTAGAAATAAACATTACATCAGGAGATCAGCAAGAAAGTCTCATAACGAGAGAAGCTGGTGAAGAGGAGCCGCAGGTTCATATTTACCATTAGAAAAAGAGGTCTGAAGTCTCTTGTGAATTATTTTTTGGTATGGGATTATATAGTGGTGGTTCAGAATGCCCACTAGCCAAGGGCTTTTCAAGTGAGGATAAAAGGAAATAAATTACCCCCTTAACTATGTAAAATAGGTAAGGGGTTTCTTAGGTTTAGGAAAGTTAGAAAGTTTCTCGTGTATTAAGGGGTGAAATTAGTTCATAACTTTCCCAATATGCATAACGCGGAAATGTGATATGATAGATTTAAGAAAGAAGTACAAGTCAAGCATTGGTACTATCGTTCTAGTTTCGAAACTATGAAGTAGGCAGAAAGCCTGTATGAGTTTAGAGGTGGACAATCCATGGAAATTGGTCCTTTTATAAAACTACATAGAATTAAACAAAACATGACGCAAGAGGACTTGGCAGACGGTATCGTATCCGAATCCTATCTTTCCAAAATTGAAAATCAAAAAACAACAGCAAGTCCAGATGTAATTAATCTACTTTGTTCCAGACTTGGCATTCAACTTAACAAAGAAGATGAATTAAACCTAAACGGGCAGTGCCAAGAATGGTTCGACATGCTTTTTGAGGTGAACAGCAAAGAACAGATCACTGAAAAGTATGAAGAACTGAAAGTCCTCGTAGAATCTCATTTATCTGATATGCAAGTATTGTTTGAGATTCATAAGATTAGGTATTTTTTGATCCTAGGTCAGAAACAAAACGCACTACAGCAAATTAATAATCTAAAAGATTTATCAGAAACATTTAATAGCGTTCAACAGTATTATTGGCTAAAGTTTAATGGGAACTATAATTCAGTAATTGGTGACCAACATTCCGCTTTAAGGTTTTATCAGTTGGCCGAGGAAAAGTATGGTCATAGTGATATATCTGAATCTGAGTTTGCAGATTTAAGATATACGATGTCAGTTACTCACAGTAAACTAAGAAACACATTGGAAGTTATTGACTATGCTAAAAAAGCATTAGAAGACTTTAGTAAACAATACAATTTTCGAAGATGTGCTCAATGCCACTTGTTATTAGGAATCTCATATCGAAGAATTAAAATTTATGATAAAGCCGAGAAAAATTATAACCTTGCGCAGCACTTAGCAAAACTAAACAATGACCAACAAACCATTGCTATTACTCATCAAAATCTCGGGTATTTACATTCGACTAAAGGTGAATCAGAGAAAGCTATCTTTTTCTTTAAAAAAGTAGTAGAGGATGGTCATAGTGATACTGTTGTACTTATTAAAGGGATGGCTTCCATTGTAAAAGAATACTATAATTTGCAAAAGTATGACGAAGCGATGGAAATGGTCAACGCAGGGCTCCATACATTAGAACAGTTAGAGTGGATTGAGAATTATCAGCTTTATTTCTATGAGCTTAAAACCTACCATGCAGTTTTGACTCACAACAAAGAAAAATTTGAGTCCGTAGTCATAAAAGAATTTCTACCTTATTTAAAAAAACAGAAACACTATGCTGAGCTAGTATCTTATGCAACCATGGCAGGCAAGCATTATGAAGACTTATTAAAATATAAAAGTGCTTCAGAATACTATAAACTTGCCATTTCAACCTATGAAGAATTAATTAAAATTTAAGGAGGAGTTTTAAAATGAAAAAGAATATCTTAAAAGCTGTATTCGCTGTCGCTCTAGTAGGGTTGGCTTTATTGGGACTTGGAACTTTAGGAAGTGTTACTGCTCACGATGCAGAACCATCTATTTTCTCTTATGAGCTTGGACATGATGCAGAACCATCTATTTTCTCTCATGAACTTGGACATGACGCAGAGCCATCCATCTTCTCTTTTGAGTTAGGTCATGATGCAGAGCCGTCTATCTTCTCATACTTTAAATTTGGTCATGATGCAGAACCATCTATTTTCTCTCATGAACTTGGACATGACGCAGAGCCATCCATCTTCTCCTTTGAATTAGGCCATGATGCAGAACCATCAATATTCTCAATCGGAAACACTCTTTAATAACTAACGTTTATTTCAATGCCTCAAGCATTGATCTAATATAACCACTACAACCTAATGAATCTTTCTTTGCCCGATATACATCATGTATCTCGGGTCTTTTTTTACCCAAAATCATTCTATGATTTATAAGTATCTTTTATGTCAAAAATAAGTAGGTTTATTCTAATATTTTTCGGGGTATTGAATAGGGGGCTATGTCACATATGAACATATTCTATCGAAATTTCTGTTGTTCCATCCTTCTTGATCGGTTCCTAAGATTAATAGGTATGGGACGAGGGTTGGGTACATAGATATTCCTTGTGGGGGGCAAGTCCCGATTTTTAAGTATGTTATACTTAAAGACGAATGTGCCTATTTCTAGCCTTTCATTACTAAGTAATATTGCTAGAAATTTGCATATAAATAGTAAAAAGGAGGGATGTAAGGTATGGATTATGCAATTGCGGGTGCAACTTGGTTCTGGTTATTTGTGCCTATGCCTATATTGATCATATTATCCATTATTTCGTTATTTACTGAGAGGAGAGAATAAGAGACTATGACTGGCGCAACTTTAATTACGTTTATTGTTTATTTAATTGGTATGTTATTAATTGGTGTCGTATCTTATCGACTAACGAGTAATTTATCAGATTATGTTTTAGGAGGAAGACGTTTAGGACCTGGTGTAGCAGCGTTAAGTGCTGGGGCATCGGATATGAGTGGTTGGTTACTACTTGGTCTTCCTGGAGCTGTATATGCAGCAGGTATGTCGGAAGCATGGATGGCAATTGGTTTATCCATCGGTGCCTATTTAAACTGGCAGTTTGTAGCACGTCCTTTACGTGTGTACACAGAGGTTTCGAATAACTCCATCACAATCCCTGACTTCTTAGAAAATCGTTTCCGCGATAAATCTCACATTCTTCGGGTGATTTCAGCACTCGTCATTTTGTTATTTTTCACATTTTATACATCATCCGGTATGGTTGGTGGCGCAAAGCTATTTGAAGCGTCCTTTGGTTTATCGTATAACCAAGCATTGTGGATTGGTGCTATTGTTATTGTATCCTATACATTCCTAGGTGGTTTCCTAGCTGTTAGTTGGACGGACTTTATTCAAGGTATTTTAATGTTCTTAGCACTTATCGTAGTTCCAATTCGTGCAATCTTTGTCATTGGTGGCTGGGATGCAACGGTTCAAGCGGTTGGTAATATTGACCCTAGTCACTTAAACATGGTAGCTGGTGTCGGTGGTTTAGCCATCGTGTCTTCCATGGCGTGGGGACTTGGATATTTCGGTCAACCACATATCATAACTCGTTTTATGGCGTTACGTTCGCCTGATGATGTTCCAAAAGCGAAATTCATCGGTACAACTTGGATGATTTTAGGTCTTTATGGAGCTATCTTCACTGGTTTTGCAGGATTAGCTTTCATCAGCACACAAGATGTTGGAGTACTTTCTCAGTTCGGTATTGAGGTTGTAAACAATGAAGCTGGCATACAAGTGCTGAGCGATCCAGAGAAAATCTTTATTGCATTTTCCCAAATTTTATTTGACCCAATCATTGCAGGTATTTTATTAGCAGCTATTTTGTCTGCCATCATGAGTACGATTGACTCCCAGTTGCTTGTATCTTCTTCTGCGGTTGCGGAAGATTTCTATAAAGCGATCTTAAGAAAAGAAGCTTCTGAAAAAGAATTAGTTTGGATTGGTCGTTTTGCAGTACTTGTCATTGCGATTATAGCAACCTTACTAGCATCAAATCCAGATAGTTCTGTATTATCACTAGTAAGCTATGCGTGGGCTGGTTTTGGTGGTGCGTTTGGACCAATCATCATCCTGTCCCTATTCTGGAAAGGCATGACGAGAAATGGTGCCTTAGCCGGTATTATTGTCGGTGCCTTAACGGTTATTATTTGGGGAGATTTCCTATCAGGTGGAATTTTCGACCTTTATGAAATCGTTCCTGCCTTCATCTTGAACCTAATAGCTTCTGTTGTGGTGAGTTTACTAGGTAAACCATCTAACGAAATGGTGGAAGAGTTCGAAAAAGCAAAATCAAACTATTAATTAGTAAATAAAGAAAGGATAGCATAACTTGAAATGACTTGAAAAGTTTAGAATGGTTATTTCAATCGCTAGTTTTTGAGCATTAGTTCGGTATTGTACCGGACTAATGCCTTTTAATTTGTGAAATATAAAAGATGTTTTAGTTACGTTATTTTTATATCTGCTTTCATTTCACGACTTTATCATATTTTAGGTAGTTTTGATTTGTTTAATCTCTATCTCTTCGATAATAATGAGTAAGCGGGTCTGGATCAGTCAGTTAGATTTAAAGCCTTCCATAATAATATCATCCAGGACTAGCGCAGCTCCTTCATTTGAGTAAGAAAGCAAATTCTACCACATTTCTGCTCGTATTCAAGATTAAGTCCTTGTTTCTTGATTCTATTATTTTTGGCCTGGTGCTATACCGTTTCTTAAATTATCTAGGATGTTTTCCCCGCTCTTAGCATTTTCTTTAAAGTGTCAATCGCAACCCTTCGTTTTTCCTATAGCTTCGTAATGCTTCAGTAGTTAAACAAGCGAATGGAATCAAGGCTTCGTGTATCTCATATGCACTGGTACTATACTTTGTAAATCCGCCTCTAGCTCTAGAATCAAATCTTTAATGCTGTTGTTGAAGGATAAGTGAACCACGCATAGTTTTCTAAAGTGGAATGCTATGGGATATAGATGATTCTATTGTAACCTTGTTTCCTGGTAATTAGCTAATCTATGAAACTATTATTTCATAAAAAACTACATGATTATAAGGAGTTATCGCTCTATTAAAGTCTCTTACTAAATTTTTTGAAGCTTAACATTCTCGATTAGTTATAACCAGATTCATAATTTCATATAAAGCCCATTTGGATAGTATATCGAGAGCGAAAATGTTTTTTAATTGTTAAATACTAGGAAAGTAGGAAAACTAAAGTCTAGTTGTTGGAGTTTATAAGAAAATATTTCCCAATAAAAAATCTAATAGTATATGGTAAAATAAGGATATGACAACCTAATAATGGAATTGGAGGAATTTAAATGATATTAAAAGGTGAATTCTTATCTAAAGTGCTTGTGATTGGTTTTACCTCTATTATATTATTAATCATAGGTTTTAGTAGTGATGTTGAAGCTTCGTCCATGGATGATGTTGAAGAGTTAAACGCTACCGTAATTGATGAGCCACAAAAGGTTTCTAATGAACCAGGTACCTTCGCAAATGCGGATCCTGAACCTGGATATTATGGAACTTACTATGACTTTGGGAAAACTAGTTTTTCTAACTATGTTTGGGTCAGAGGAGGATATGCGTTTTACAATCTGGATAGTATGGATCTAGAAAAATTAGATACAAATCAGATTTCTGCAATGGTCTATGATACAAGTGGAAGGTACTACGGAAAGGTTGTTTCTGCTAGAAGAGCAACATGGCAAAATTTTAATTTTTCTCTAATTGCTCCTACTGGAAGAAGTTACAAAATTAAGTTAGTTAATAATGATGGTGGAACAGCTGATATCTTGCAAGGGACTATTTACTACAATTAATGAAACAAATAATAGGTTGTCTAAATTTAAAAGATCCAGTCTGAATTATACACAGATTGGATCTTTTGTATTCAATTTAATGAAAGACGAGATTTAATTCTTTTTAATAGGAAAGGCGATGAAAGGTATAAAATTCCACAACTTATTAAAATACCTAGCAGAATTTTAATTCCTAATGAATAGGGCTTACCTATAAAAAAGGCAGTGATGATAAAAAATACTCCGATTAATATAAGAGAACCATTAAGCTTTTTTCTGTTTCTTCTAAAAATGAGAAATATAGTTAGTGTTATTAAGTAAATTAAAAGAACTATAAAGCAAATGGGGAAAATAGGTTTGTATTTCAGTGAGTAAATGAATAAATCTAACTGTGAAATGTCACTGGGAGTTGTTATCTCTTTCCCTAGCAGCTGTGTAAAAAATGCAGATTCCTTCCATGATTCCGAATAGATAAATATATCACTTCCCTCATAAAACGAAATAAATCCGCAGAAAGTTAAAAAAATAAAAAGCAAACAATATTGTATTATATAGTACATTTCAAGCACACCCTCATCATTCAAAATATTATTCATACTAACAAGTTATTATATATTATGTAAGAAATTTACACATGATTCAAATTTACTGTATTTGCTTCGTTTATACTTTCTTTAACTATTTATTTTAAATTATAAAGTAAGTATTAGCTCCAATTTCTATAAACAAGCGATTTCAGTCTATGGTCACAACACTCTTGATACTCCCAATATTATGATAAAATTAATGGCTATTTAAAATGAAAAATCCCATTCCCATTTGCAATGATAACATTTACTGTACAGTGAATTTCCTAACTTTAGTTTCTTTGAGTATCCTTGCACACCAGCACACTTAGCCGCCCTATAAAGTTTATATTCTTTAGGTGAAAGGTTCCTTCAGATTTAGGCCCACCACTGACACCCTCAACTATGAACTTCAAGGTTTCTTTTGTTATGGACTGTAGTTTATTTGATATAGTCCCGTGGACCATTCCTCCCCAACCAAATACATATTAAACACTAGTGTTCCATAAATGATATCGGAATTTCCAGTTAAGTTAATCTCCTTATTTCGAGTCAAAGAAGTTAATACCTACTAAAGGTGGCTCTATCCATTTAGGAATTGATTTACAATTAGACTAGTGCAACGATGACAAAATCTAACTAAGTGATGGCTTTCCTTCAACTTTTCGAAGCCAGATATGTTCTGGGTTCCGCAAAACAGTCTTTAAGTAAGGACTAATTTGCAAGATTTATCGCTTATTTTGTGTCTCGATCTGTACAAGTATATGCAAGCAAAATACAATAAGAGAGATAAACACTTGACTCTGAATGGCACATTCGCTTTTGAACGAAGAACTTTTTTGATTTTGAGGTGCTGTTTGACTCATTTGAAAAACACTTTTTGCCTATTGTGACTAATACATTTCTAAGATTTCTTAGGCATTCCAGCCTTCAATTTTCTAAATTTCGCCCATCTATGGTGAGTTATATTAAGTGGTAGTGTGCTTGAATCTATGATTTTTAGCTGCATGATTAGTCTTGTATTGTTTGTCTTCGTATAGATTTATGAGGCTTAACCAAGAAATAACCGTTGAATTAGATCGTGATTCCTACCATTAAAGCGCCATGACAGCTGTGAAATACTGATTGAATCAAGGTCAATGGCCTTTTGGAGTTAGTTGGTCATCAATAGATTTTTTTGGTAATCAGGAAAGATAAAAGAACATAGTAGAGATGAAGAATTAATAAAATTCAAGGGGGAATATTAAGAACTTTTTCGGCGCTCGATTCACAAGGTCATATTTACAACTTCAACAAACAATGTGAGGAAGTATTTACAAAGTAAATATTTATCTATGAGAGTACGTGAACGTTCAAGTGCACAAAACTGTGAAGTCTTTCCTTAGATGTTGAGGATAGGGGTAAAACGATTAAAAGCATTTTACTGGACGTTATGCATTTTGTATATTAGGTATAAAAAAGAAGTATAAGGAAACAACGTTAGGTGAAATAAACAGTAAGAACGACGGAAATCCTACATGAGACTACACGGCCATAGATAGGAGCTGAGCAGGTACCATCAGCCTTTATGTTGCCCATTCAAGTGCAAAAGGGAAACGTTGAAGAGCTTGTGGAGAACATGAAGCAATAGGCAATTCAGTAAGTGTACAAAAATAGAGTTTAGGGAATATTGGTATAAAAACTAAGTCGAGAATAACTTAACACATAGATAGCATAAGTTGCCAATTCTAAAGGTTTTTTGCTATTATCATAAGTATTGTTACATTCGTTAGATGATTAATGGAGGTGGAAAAAATGGCGGAAATCTCAAAGGATCAAGTAAAGCACGTAGCGCATTTAGCTCGTCTTGCAATTTCAGATGAAGAAGTGGAAAAAATGACGAATCAGCTCGGTGCAATAATTAAATATGCAGAGCTTTTAAACGAACTAGATACGGACCAGGTTGAACCTACAACACACGTTTTAGATTTAAAGAATGTGATGCGTAAGGACGAACCGAGAAAATGGATTAACAAAGAAGATGCATTGAAAAATGCTCCCGATCATAAGGGCGGACAATTTCGTGTTCCTTCTATATTGGAATAAAGGAGGTATAAATAGTGTCACTATTTGATTATAAATTATCAGAGCTACAGGATAAACTACATAATAAAGAAATTACGGTTAGTGATCTCGTTAATGAATCCTATACGAGAATTAACGAAGTCGATGGAGATGTAAAAGCATTTCTAACCTTAAATGAAGAAGCTGCCAAAGCGAAGGCAAAGGAACTAGATGGACAAGCTCCATCTCAGTCTTTATTCGGTCTTCCAATTGGTGTTAAAGATAACATCGTAACAAAAGGGCTTCGCACAACGTGTGCGAGTCAATTTTTATCCAACTTTAACGATCCTTTATATGATGCAACGGTTGTTCAAAAGCTTACCGAAGCAAATGCCATCAATATCGGGAAGTTAAACATGGATGAATTCGCAATGGGATCATCCAATGAAAACTCCAGTTATTTCGCGACGCGTAACCCTTGGAATACGGATTATGTTCCAGGAGGTTCTAGTGGTGGTTCAGCTGCTGCTGTTGCGGCAGGAGAAGTCTTTTTCTCGATTGGGTCGGATACAGGTGGATCTATTCGCCAACCAGCTGCCTTCTGTGGAGTTGTTGGATTAAAACCAACTTACGGATTAGTATCTCGTTTTGGTTTAGTTGCGTTCGCGTCTTCTTTGGACCAAATTGGGCCAGTTACGAGAACGGTTGAGGATAATGCTCACTTACTACAAGTTTTAGCAGGTCACGACAAGATGGATGCTACTTCTGCAAATGTGGATGTTCCAAATTATAAAGGTGCTTTAAACCAAGGAGTAAACGGGCTGCGTATCGCGGTACCATCTGAATACCTCGGTGAAGGGGTCAATCCAGAAGTGAAGGAAGCAGTCCTTCAAGCCTTAAAAGTGTATGAAGATTTAGGGGCAACATGGGAAGAAGTTTCACTTCCGCATTCGCGCTATGCAGTTGCTGCTTATTACCTATTATCTTCTTCAGAAGCATCTGCCAACCTAGCACGTTTCGATGGGGTTCGTTACGGAGTCCGTTCGGAAAAAGCAGAAAACATGATTGATATGTTTAAGCTTTCCCGTAGCGAAGGGTTTGGAGAAGAAGTAAAACGTCGTATTATGCTCGGTACCTTCGCGTTAAGCTCTGGTTACTATGATGCTTACTACAAAAAAGCACAAAAAGTGCGTACATTAATTAAAAATGATTTTGAAAAAGTCTTTGAAAACTACGATATTGTAATTGGACCAACGACTCCAACTCCAGCCTTTAAAGTAGGAGAAAAGATTGATGATCCATTAACGATGTATGCCAATGATATTTTGACAATCCCTGTAAACCTAGCAGGCGTTCCGGGTATGTCTATTCCTTGTGGCTTCTCTAGTGAGGGTCTACCAATTGGTCTACAATTAATCGGAAAACACTTTGATGAAAGCACGATTTTCCGTGTTGCTAATGCCTTTGAGCAAGCAACAGAATTTCATAAAAAGAAACCGGTACTTGGAGGTGTCAAATAATGAATTTTGAAACCATTATCGGTCTTGAAGTACACGTCGAGTTAAAAACAAACTCTAAAATTTTCAGTCCGAGCCCGAACGCCTTTGGAGCGGAACCGAATGAAAATGTAAACCCGATTGACCTAGGTTACCCGGGGGTACTTCCCGTATTAAATGAAGAAGCCGTTAACTTTGCTATGAAAGCGGCAATGGCGCTCAATTGTGAAATTGCGACAGATACGAAATTTGATCGTAAAAACTACTTCTACCCAGATAACCCGAAAGCTTATCAAATTTCTCAATTTGACAAACCAATTGGGGAAAATGGCTGGATTGAAATCGAAGTAGATGGTGTCAAGAAAAAAATCGGAATCACGCGTCTCCACTTAGAAGAGGATGCAGGTAAACTAACCCATGGCGACAATGGCTACTCTCTAGTCGACTTTAACCGTCAAGGTACACCATTAGTAGAGATCGTATCAGAACCAGATATTCGCAGTCCGAAAGAAGCATATGCTTATTTGGAAAAACTGAAAAACATTATCCAATTCACCGGAGTTTCGGATTGTAAGATGGAAGAAGGTTCCCTTCGTTGTGATGCGAACTTATCCATCCGCCCAATTGGACAAGAGGAATTCGGAGTGAAAACAGAGCTTAAAAACTTGAACTCGTTCTCTTTTGTTCAAAAGGGTCTGGAATTTGAAGAAATACGTCAGCAAAAAGTCTTACTGTCTGGTGGAGAAATTTTACAAGAAACGAGACGCTATGATGAACAAACAAAAGAAACGATTCTTATGAGGATAAAAGAGGGGTCAGACGATTATCGTTATTTCCCGGAACCAGATCTTGTACCGCTATATATTGACGAAGCTTGGAAAGAAAGAATCCGTGCTGAAATTCCAGAGCTTCCAGATGCCCGTAAGAAACGATACATTGATGACCTTCAATTGCCGGCCTATGATGCCATGGTATTGACGAGCACGAAAGAGATGTCCGATTTCTTTGAAGCAACGATTGCAAAGGGAGCGGATGTGAAACAAGCTTCCAACTGGTTAATGGGTGAAGTATCAGCTTACATGAATAAACAACAATTAGAACTAGAAGATCTTCCGATGACACCAGAAGCCTTAGCGAAAATGATCCAACTTATCGAAGATGGAACGATTTCTTCTAAAATGGCGAAAAAGGTATTCTCTGAGTTGGTAGAAAAAGGTGGAGATCCAGAAAAAATCGTCAAAGAAAAAGGACTTGTTCAAATTTCGGATGAAGGTCAGCTCAAGGAAATCATCACGGCGATTTTAGATGCAAACGAGCAATCCATTGAAGACTTTAAAAACGGGAAAGATCGAGCACTGGGCTTCCTAGTAGGTCAGGTCATGAAGCAGACAAAAGGACAAGCAAATCCTCCAATGGTAAATAAAATTCTTCTCGAAGAGATGAATAAAAGATAACAAAAGTTGACGAAACTGTGGAAGACCTGCTTCGTATAAGCAGGTCTTCGTCATTGTAGAACCAGGTACTAGATGTAGATATCCATATTTTACTTTTCAAATGGTGCAAAAAGGACTATGATGTAAGGTGGACTATAAGTAATGACCGGTTAGGGGGTTTTACCCATGAAACGTGCCCGTATCATATACAATCCAACTTCAGGACGCGAAGCCTTTAAAAAGGAATTAGCAGATGTACTCCAACGCTTAGAACAAGTGGGGTACGAGGCATCAGCTCATGCGACAACTGGGGCTGGAGATGCGACAGAAGCGGCTAAAGTCGCCGTAGAACGTAAATATGACATCGTAATCGCAGCTGGTGGAGACGGAACCATAAATGAAGTAATCAATGGATTAGCAGAACAAGACTATCGACCAAAGCTAGGGGTAATCCCTGTTGGTACGACTAATGACTTCGCAAGAGCTTTGTCGATTCCTAGAAATATTCAAAAGGCTGTAGATGTTATTGTTGATGGTTATTCCACTCCATTAGATATTGGAAAAGTTAATGACGAATACTTTATGAATATCGCGGGAGGCGGAAAACTAACAGAGCTAACATATGAAGTACCAAGCAAGCAAAAAACGGTACTTGGTCAACTTGCTTACTACTTAAAAGGAATCGAAATGCTTCCATCCTTGCGCCCGATTCATGTCAAAATAGAATATGATGGAGAAGTATTTGAGGATGAAATTATGCTATTTCTCGTATCCAATACGAATTCTGTCGGAGGTTTTGAAAAACTTGCACCTGATGCGAAGATGGACGATGGTGTTTTCGACTTACTTATCTTGAAAAAGACGAACGTTGCTGAGTTTATCAGAATTGCTACTTTGGCGCTTAGAGGGGCCCACTTAGAAGACGATCGAATCGTTCATGTGACCGCGAAGCACATAAAAGTGGTGTCTGAAGAGAAAATGCAGCTCAACATAGATGGAGAATTCGGAGGCTTATTGCCAGGAGAATTCACGAACCTTTATCAACATATTGAATATTTTGTTCCTAAAGAGTTTCTCGACAAAGAAGAAAGCTAAGGCTATCTTCTTTTTCTTTTTTTGACAATCTACTAAATTTCCCGGGAAATATAGCGAATCATGGTAATACTATACGGAGAAATTTATCATTTGTTTTCGGTTGTGATACACTTTGTAACAGGAAAAGACAAGAAGGAAGATGATGATGGCGAAATTAAAACCACCTGTAAAGAAAAACCAAACGATAGAGCTATCTTTTGTCGATTTAACACATGATGGATCTGGCGTTGGGAAAATAGATGGCTACCCTTTATTTGTTCCGTACGGACTACCTGGAGAAACGGCAAAGGTAAAAGTCGTAAAAGTGAACAAAAACTTCGGCTTTGGAAAGCTTTTAGAACTAAACGAAGTAAGTCCAGATAGAGTTGAGCCACCATGTGATGTGTACGTGCAATGTGGAGGATGCCAGCTGCAACATATGAGCTATGACTTGCAGCTAGAAATGAAACGAAAGCAAGTGGAGACATCTCTTAAAAAGATAGGACACATAGAAAAAGTCCCGGTTCATCCTACAATCGGTATGGAAGATCCATGGAGATACCGAAATAAAGTGCAAATTCCAGTTGCTGAAAGACATGGTGAATTGATTACAGGCTTCTACCAAAAACGTAGTCATAACATTATCGAAGGCATGGATCGATGTGTGATTACATCAGAGATCAATGATCGCATGGTGGAAGCAGTTCGTCGCATGGCCGACCGATTAAAGATACAAGCCTATGATGAAGAAAAACATCGAGGTGTTCTTCGCCATATCATGGTTCGCACCGGACAAGCTACCAATGAAACGATGATTGTACTGATTACTCGAACGGAAGAGTTGCCTCATCAGGAAGAACTGGTGAAGGAGATTAGCGAAACGTATCCTCAGGTAAAGTCCATTATTCAGAACGTTAATAAGGATCGTACGAATGTTATTCTTGGTAGAAAGACGAAAGTGCTTTGGGGAAATGAGTACATCTATGATAATATTGGCGACATTAAATTTGCCATCTCCGCCAAGTCCTTTTACCAAGTGAATCCTCCACAAACGAAGAAGCTATATGATAAAGCTTTGGAATATGCGAATCTTCAAGGTGGAGAAACGGTGATTGATGCTTATTGCGGGATAGGTACGATTTCCCTATTTCTTGCGCAAAAAGCGAAAAAGGTTTACGGAGTTGAGATTGTTCCAGAAGCTATTTCGGATGCAAAAGCAAATGCGCGATTAAATCATATTGAAAATACCGAGTTCTTTGTAGGAGAAGCAGAGAAGGTCATGCCTTGGTGGACCGCCCAAGGGTTACGCCCAGATGTCATTGTAGTGGATCCTCCTAGAAAAGGCTGTGAGGAAGAACTGTTGATAGCAATGATCACCATGAAACCTGAACGAATTGTGTATGTATCTTGTAATCCATCTACACTCGCTAGGGATTTAAGAATTCTTGAGGATGGTGGATATGAGACGAAACAAGTACAGCCTGTTGATATGTTTCCTCAGACTGGGCATGTGGAGTGCGTGGCGTTGATGGAGTTGAAATTGTCTAATTAAAATATAAACTACCAAAACAAAATAAACATTTCCGATTCAGACCCCGATTTCGTGGGAATAAACATTCCGGGTCTTTTTCATGCTCATCCCTTGTCTTGTCTCGGTTTTCTCGTGTTTTCATTCCGCAACATTCTCGGAAAACTTTATTTTAAAACAGAAAAAAAGGTGAAAAAACAGGCATATTAGAGGGAAGAAATTGAGTGTTTTTGAATCAAAAATCCTTCAAAATGGGGGTTCGGTCGGAAAACTTTATTTTAACTCGAACGGTGGAATGGGGGTTTGAGGGGGAAGGTAAAAGTTTTGTTTATTTTAACGGTACATAGTAGTGAAACGAATATAAGTTAGGTTTGTAATATTACATCCATAATACTGGGATTTGGAGATAAGAGTAAAAACCTAATGTTGAGGTACAATGGAATTCGGTTAAATGTGTAACTGTAGAAAAGGTAATAAGGGTAATGATTGGTAGTAGAGGTAAGGGTTAAGGTAATGGGATTAATAAAGAGTGGGAATATATTTAAAAGTAGAAAAACAATAATAATTAATTGGTTATGTTATTGTATAGTTGTGCCATAAATTTTCTTATGATACGGAAGGAGGCGTTGTTTTATGAAAAAGACAATGATACTTAATGATGGGGTAACAATTAATTAAGGGTGAGCGTATCAATACCCCTATAAACTACGTGATCCCAATATAGGAGGATCATATTTGAGTAATATTAAGAAAGTAAATTCAGTTAAAGTAATGATGGACAAGGTAAACTTTGAATCAAATAATTTAGGTGAAAACTTTTGGGGAGCTAAAAGGTCAAAGTCACCAGAGGAATACAAACTTGGATCACCAATTGATTCTAAGTCTAATGTGTATAATATTGGAGCAATAATATTTGGTTTATTAGGTGGAGAAATGGATCATTCACTCTCAAAGTGGGAAGCTAATCAGAACTTATTCCAAGTAGCTCGAAAGGCTGTAGAAAAGGAAAGGGACAAACGATATTCTTCAATCAAAGAATTCTACCATGCTTGGAAGGTAGCTTTAAAACAAAAATTTTTATGAATTAAATTTACTAACGGGCGATTCTTCAGAAAAGGAGATCGCCTTAATATTTTTTAATTGCAGTTTAGAGTAATACTAATTAAAGTAAAATTTGTCAACTTGTATTTAGAAATTATTCTTTGGAGGTAGAAAATGAATAATATTGAAAATGAATACCTTACAATTGTAAATTGGCAATTTAAACATTTTAAAGAACGTGCAGAAAAAGGGATATCGCAATTAACAGAAGAAGAATTACATTGGAAGCCAAATGAAGAGTCCAATAACATTGCAATATTAATCAAGCATTTAAGTGGGAATATGCACTCACGATGGGTAGACTTTTTGACAACAGATGGAGAGAAAACTTATAGAGATAGAGATTCTGAATTTGTTGATGATATCGAATCCAAGAAACAGCTTATGCAATTTTGGGAAGAGGGATGGGCATTGCTTTTTCATACAATACAAACCCTTAAACCAGAGGATTTACATAAATCTGTTACTTTAAGACGAGAAACGTTAAGTGTCATTCAAGCAATTCAAACTGAAATAGCCCATATTAGCTACCATTTAGGTCAAATTCTATATATAGGAAAACAAATCAAGGATAAAGAATGGGATATTCTTAGCATACCTAAAAACCGTTCAAAAGAGTTTAATAAGACGATTGCAAAAAAACATAGTGACACTTATTAGTATGCTTTATTCTTCATTAAACTATGTCCCTGTTACTTTCCTCTCCCCCAAGCTAAAAAGTCGGTACCTACTGCTAAATAGTTGGTATCCAAACGGCAAAGGAAGCGGGAAGAGCAGCGGACGGACCACTATGTATTCAATCTTTATTCAATTGGTTTTTTCAATCAAAAATCAATATCAATTCGGGGCAGATCCAGTAGGATTTTGCCCCTTTTCTTTTAAACAAAAAAGTTAAAAAGTCCAGTAAATCCTTTGTCCAATAAGGATAACAGAAGGAAAAGGGGGAGGAATAATGAGAGAAATTTCGAGCGGCGTTCCGTATAAATCCGTAGGAATTTCCATGCTTTTTCAATATCATTTCATTAGTTTTTCCATTCTTTCCTCCTGATTCTTTCCTCCATTATGGGTACCAACTTAATTACATAACCAGAATATTCGATACAAGCCAGAACGGAAAGAAAAGACCGAAAACGTGGAAAATCGCCCATTTCAGGTACCAACTTTATTCCATTGCCTTTAGGGAAAAAAGAGGGAGTGGGGCTTAGAGTAGCAAGGATTTGAGGGGGATGAGGGAGTGAGATGGGGAAATTCCAACATAAAGACAGGTAAATATAGTAGAGAGAAGAAAAAGAGGATTAAAGAAAAAACAGACAGTGATAATCCATTTGCTAGACCCAAGAGGAGATCGAATTAATTAGGTTTCTTCTTCAAACATTCATGAAATATGGGTTTGCAGAGAAGTGTTTGTTAAAACGTTGTTTCCTCTGCAAAAAAGTCACTATTTAAAAGCCCCAAAATGGCAAGACTTCGGTTATTTTCTCTACCATCTTCCTTCCGTTCAGGGAAGAACTTAGTTACAATGGCAGGATATTCTATACAACCCAGAACAGAAAAAAGAGGGGAAAAACGGGGGTTTTGGGGAAGAACTAATTTACTACAGTAATACACAAGTACAGGTAATTAGAGCATTTACGGTTGTTCTACCAAAGGACTTAGGAACGTAAGTTTACAAAGCTAAGTGATGGAGTTAGGAAAAGATGATATGTGATTGCAGAGGTATATATGATAAGTGGGAATATCGTTCTTTATCAAAGATAATTTTATCATCGTATGTAGGACCCCTTCTATATCTGTTTTTGGGTTATATTTACGAATTTCCTGATGTTGTGACTGATATCCGATGACATTCCTTTTTACTGTCAATAGGCCTTTAATTAAAGATATAAGAAAACTCAAGGTCTTTGAGTTTTCTTAACTGAAGTAGTCATAATTTAGTTTCTTATATCAGCTACAAATGAGTAATAATAAGAATTTTCAGGGATCAAGGCAACTAAAGATCGCATTAACTTATCTAATGAGAAAAGTACAGTTGTGCCTAGCCAACTACTAGGTAAGAATTCAGCTGGCAACATGGGGTCTGCTATTATTAGATCATCCATTATCTCTTTGAGCGTTAGAAAATTTGTAAATACTTGTAAGGGATCTCGGTTTTTATCTTTGATTAATTTATTAAATATCGGTTTATACTCATTCTCAAGCCACATTTGCCTATTTTTGTAGTAGGTGTTAATTTCCTCCAAATTCCATATTGAACTGGCCTTATTTGGTCCTGGTTCCCCCTCGGGATCTATACCATTTATCAAAAACTCATTACTAGAAATAATTGTTATATAATCCTCAATTTCAAGTGAATCAATTAGATTTAGCACCTTACTTGTTATATTCCACGGATAAACATAAACACCCTTATAAAGCTGACCAAATCCTAAATCTAGTAGCCCTTTTCTAAAAGTATCTCTTTTCTTTCTTAATTTTTCTGGGATCTCCATGAACACAATGTACCATTTTCGATTCCAATGTTTAGTGTAAAAGTTTTCTTTTTTAGAATATAGACTATAAACGTCTAAACCACTTGCTGTAATTTTATAATTACCTCGCTCTAATGATGTTATATAAGCAATGCCTTTAAATTTAGATAAGATATTTCTTATTGTTTGAGGAGTATAATTCATTGCTTCAAAAATTTTTATTAGTTCTTTCCCTTCCATTTCAGGCTTTTTTGATAATAAGTATAATAATTGCTTTTCAACTGTCACCTTTTTCACCTCTACATAAAATGATAACGGATTTATAATGTTATTCAAGTGTATGGCTATAAAAAGTAAAACATAAATATCTACCTACATTACGAACAATTCCAGTTACATACATATTACCAACAGTAAGTAATTCTTTATTAACGCCGGTACTAGGTTCAATTAACTATATGCTGTCTTTTAAAAAAAGCTCCTAGATCATAGTTGCATTGACACATTATTGGAATTTATATAATATAAATTATAACGGACGTGCAAAAATATATTATAAAATTGCGAGGAGGTTATTCAGATTAGTGTAGTTTTAATTTATTAGTATCTAAAAATAATAGCTATTAATTTTGAGGACGTGATAAAAGTGAATAATCTACTACAAGAGGCCAATCAATTTGAAATGTTTCAACTATTAAATGAAGACGGAGAAGTTGTACATAAGAACTTATTACCTGAACTCAATAATAAAGAGTTACAACTCCTAATGGAGCGAATGATTTATACTAGAACTATTGATCAAAGGTGCATTTCATTATCTAGGCAAGGAAGATTAGGATTTTATGCTCCAGTTGCTGGACAAGAAGCTAGTATGATTGGAACGCAGTTTGTACTAGAAAAAGAAGATTGGATATTACCAGGGTATCGAGATCTTCCACAAATGTTGTTTCAGGGGGTTCCGTTATCCCAATTATTCCTATGGTCCAAGGGGCATCATAAAGGAGGTCGAATGCCTGAAGGAGTTAACGTTACATCTCCTCAAATCATAATAGGTGCACAAATTGTTCAAGCTGCAGGAGTTGGACTTGGTTTGAAAAAGAGAAAGAAAAAAAATGTTGCAATTACTTACACTGGTGACGGTGGCTCGTCTCAAGGAGATTTTTATGAGGGGATAAACTTTGCAGGAGTTTTCAATGCTCAAACCATTTTTGTTGTTCAAAATAACCAATTTGCAATCTCAACACCATTTGAAAAACAAACAGCTGCAAAGTCGATTGCACATAAGTCTGTTGCTGCTGGAATTAAAGGTGTAAGGGTAGATGGTATGGATATTCTAGCTACTTATGTAGTTACAAAGGAAGCAAGAGAACGAGCAATTAGTTCAAATGGGCCAACGTTAATTGAAGCTGTAACCTATCGGTATGGTCCTCATTCAACATCAGGTGATGATCCAACACTTTACAGAAACGAACAACTTGAGAAAGAATGGGCCAAAAAGGATCCTATAAAAAGATTTAGATTATTTTTAGAAAAACAAGATTTATGGAATAAAGAAAAGGAGATCCAAGTTATAGAAAAAGCAAAAGAAGATGTAAAGGAGGCAATAAAACAAGCTGAATCTGAAAGTAAAACAAAAGTCTCTAATTTAATTGAGAACATGTATGAGACACTACCTATCAATTTAATGGAGCAGCTAAAACGATCAAAAGAAAAAGAAAATGGATAAACGATGCTCCTGTCTAACAACTGTAACTTTCTTGGTTCCCACGTAACTTTGTTCTTCCTTGTAAGTAAATCAGTATAATAGAAGGAAGAGTAGGAGAAAGAAGAAGCGGGATGACATGTATGTGCTCGGTAACTATTCAATTGTTTTTACCAACCAAAATCAATACAAACTCAGGCTGGATCCAATACGGGTCCAGTCTTTTTCTTATGCTCAATATCTGTCCAATCCCTTTTCCAATAAGTGTTTCAGTCGTCTTTCCAATACCCAAAGCCGTAGGGATTTTCAATCTCTATTCAGTGTGTTTCCTAACAGTAATACCGTCCCAAAATGGCTTCGTTTTCCGTCTTTTCTCTTAATTCTTTTCTCCATTACGGGAACATCTATTTAACATTGTCCGAATATTCGATACAAGGCAGAACGGGAAAAAGAGGGGGAGAATGGAGTAGAGTAGGACCTTTTGGTAGATAAATAGTTGTGTACATTAAACAAAATGTACATCTGGACTATAATTTAAAAGGGTGAATCCAAACGAAAAACCACCCGAAATAGCTCTGGCAAAAGCAAGGGCGGTTCTTCTAAACAATAAATCGTGTTTTTAAGCAACCCTTCGCTCGGAGCGATAGTTGCCTGGCGATGTGTAACAGCACATCGTCTTTTTATATTATAGCATGAATATTATATTTTTAACTTATCCAATTTCAAAATTCCTCTTCATTTTTTCCTCGAAATGATCATCTGTATAATTTCTAACAAAGCGTTTACGTTTTCCCTTATCCTCTTTTAATATCTCCCTGTTACTTTCTATTTCCCTACGCTAAAAAGTCGGTACCTACTGCTAAATAGTTGGTATCCGGAGCGGAAGGAAGAGAAGAAAAAGAGCAGGCAGACGTTATGTACTCAATCGTTTTTTTAACAAAAAACAATAATAAAAATTCGGGATGGATCCAATATTGGGTCCAGTCTTTTTCTATGTTTTCAATAATTTATCAATCCCTTTTCCAATAAGGATTTCAATGGACTTTCCAATACCTAATTCCGTAGGATTTTAAATCTCTATCCGGTTAACACCATCCCCAAATTGCTGTATTTCCTTTCTTTTCTCCATTACGGGAAGAACTTAATAACATTGCCTTTAGGCGTAGAAGAGGGGGTGAAGCGTTGGGGGAAAAGGGACGGAGGAGGAGTTGGGGAGATTCCAACTAAGAAACAGATACATATAGTAGGAATAAGAAAAAGGAAGAATTAAGAGAAATAACCTGAAATGGGCTATGACTATTTGAAATATAGTAAAATAAAAGTTGAATCATAGATATTGTGAAAGAATTTACTTAAACTATAGGGCGGGTTTCTGGAATAAGCCATGAAAAAGTCTTTATTGTAATTTGGAGGTTAGAGAATGAGTGTTCAGTTAAGGGAAATTGATGTGAAGAATTGGGAACAGTGTATTAGACTATCAGTGTTTGAAAATCAGAAAGGTTTTGTTGCGGATAACTGTTATTCATTATTGCAATCAAAATTTACAGAAGAGTTATACCCATTATCTATTTACAATCAAGAAACTATCGTTGGGTTCTTAATGTATGGCGTAGACCCTGATACAAAGCGTAAGGAAATGTGCCGTTTAATGGTTGATAAAAATCATCAAGGAAGGGGTTATGGAAAGGAAGCAATAAATCAACTATTAGAACTTATTAAAAATACATACGGAAGCATTGAGTTTTACACAAGTGTAGAACCTGAAAATGTTAATACTATAAAATTGTATGAGAATGTGGGTTTTATAAAAACTGGTGAAATAATGTGGGATGAAGTTGTATTGAAAATTCAACTTTAGCTTTCTTCAAGAAACAGGGGCTTATCTGAAACAAGGGTTATAGACTCGGATTTAATGGTTATTAAATAGCATAAATCATTGGGGGATTAAATTTGGATATTGTCGGAATTGCAATCTTACTTATTGTTTTCTTTTCATCCAGTATTATTGAGAAAAGGCTAAAATCAATTGAAAAACAAAATAATCGTATAATACAAATTTTAGAAGAAATAAGAGATAAAAAATAATGCTATCTTAAAGTAACGGGAGGATTGTGTAACAAGGCAATCGATCCCGCTCCCGTTAGTTAAAGGCATTTATGTGAAGGAAGGGTACAGCTATTAATAAGTTGAATATAGAAGTATTCTTAAAATATAAGAGGTGAAACTACGATAATGGATAGAGATAGATATTATTTGGAGATGGCACTAAATCCTTTGCTTTTCGGCATAATGTCCCTTTTCTTATTGAACTTACGGGTGCTTTCCTTAAAGAAGGAGATCCACCTTTTTACAGAAAGAAAGGGCAAGGATTGGAAGGATTGTTTAATAAGGAACTGGTAATAATCTTGTAGAATGGTTAAAAAAGGGCTAAAAATAGTATTTCATTTGGGGAATGATATCTCCCTGCCACTGTTCTCGGTTCCTATGCTAAAAAGTCGGTACATTTGAAGAAAGAGCATGGAGAAAAAAGAGCAGGCAATCCATTATGTATTTAATTGTTATTTAATCATAAAATCAATACAAACTCGAGGCAGATTTAATTGGATTTTGCCCTGTATCTTTTTTTCGATCTTCCTCCAATCCCTTGACCAATAAGGGGCACAATTGCATTTCCCCCAATGTATTTCTTTCCCCATCAGTTGTTTTCCTCGCTAGATATCTAAATCTCATATAATTTAGGTGCTTATTGATTCCTTATCCAGTTGAAATAGAACAAGTGTTCCAATAATATAATCGTAACAAAGATTATATTATTGGGGGGATCAAGGTGATTTTAGAAGGGCTTAAAGAAGCTAAACTACCACGCTTTGTTATAAGAGAAATGAAAAAGAGGGGATCAAAACATACCAAATCATATAAACCTTGGGCTGCTATTCCTAGACGAGTTACAACATTTAAAGGGTATCAAAAGCTCTAGCTCTGCACAGATATTAAACTTTTTTACAGCGTTAATCAATACGATAAACATTCCTCTCATTATGGTTGGAACCCCAAAGGTAATGGATGTCTTGCAATCACAGTTCAGACAAGCGAAGAAGCACGAATATGGGGAATATCATGGGGATCGCTTTGAAAAAGATGCTATTTGGGATTTATTTGTTTAGGGAATGTGGAAATATCAGTGGACAAAAGGGGAAATACCTTTTACTGAGGAGGTTTCTTCAGTCTTATATTATGAGTCTCTAGGAATCTCGGACATTGCAATAAAGCTCTATATGATGGTGCAACTACGTGCCATTAGTAGTGGTAAGGAGAAAATTTCTACTACATTAATTAAACAAGTGGCACAAGAAGAATTAAAAATGGTTCAACCAATGTTAAATACCTTAAAGAGCAAAGACTATAGCAAGCTAGCAAAATATGATGACTTAATGCTACCAGATATTGAGGACTTTATTGAACAAGAACGAATTATTGTTGATCAAAAACAGGTAATGAACTCACTTCAAGAAGGAGCTAAGCGGAAAAATGAGCAGGCTAAACTCATTGATGATGCTGTTTTCCGTTTAGGGATGCTTGGATTTAGTAATGATGTTGCTATTACGGTACAAAAAGTTGTATCAGAGAACAATCAAATTGGGGATATATCAATATGGTATTCAAATTATTCATGATTAGTCCAACAAAAGTTTTGGAGTTTAAAAATAGAAAGAGACCGAAAGGGAGTATTTCTAAATGAAAAATAACTTTATTGAAAATATTAAATTTGTTTATTCCGACCTTTCCATTGAAGACTTTTATCTTAATGAAATTGGACAGAATAATGACGTGTTAATTATAAACGATTCTTTGGTTTTTAGATTTCCGAAATATAAAAATGGGATAATTCAATTAAGGAGAGAAACGGGAATTTTGAAATACATTAAAGATATCGTCTCTACTCCTATTCCAAATCCATATTATCAGTCTTTTGAAGAGTTAGTACCAGGTAAGGTCTTTACTGGTTATAATCTAATAGATGGTGTTCCTTTATGGAGGGAAAGTTTAATAGGTATTAAGAGTGTTGAATTAGTTAAAGGTTTGGCAACACAACTTGTTTCTTTTCTTGTGGAACTCCATTCTATTTCAGGGAAGAAGGCAAGTCAAGATTTAAAATTAAAGAATTGTAATCCACGTGAAGAAATGTATAACTTATATCATAAGATTCAAAGTAAACTATTTCCCTATATCAGAGGAGATGCTAAAGAAGAAATATCACACTCCTTTGAAATGTTCCTAAATGGGAAAGCATTCTCAAATTTAGATATTACACTTATACACGGGGATTTCGGAGCCTCAAATATCTTGTGGAATCCGGAAACAAGTAAGATTTCAGGGATAATTGATTTTGGTGGTTCTGGTTTAGGAGACCCAGCGTATGATTTTGCTGGAATACTCTCCAGCTATGGTGAGGATTTTTTTGATATGTGTATTAACCTATACCCTAACGGTGATGAAATATCAGAACGAGTTAAATTTTATAAAGGCACATTCGCTTTACAAGAAGCATTGCACGGAATTGAGAATGATGATAGACAGGCTTTTGAAAGTGGAATTAAAGATTATAGGTAGTTTTCCTGTTCCATTATAGATTGCGTAAGAGAATCAGAATAGAAAATTTTATATGATTTTACAATTACTCAATTAATTTATAATTTGCTTTTTCCAACTCTTTACCTATTAACAGAATTAATTGGATTATTAATCAAATAGAACACTTTCATATGATCTATATATCAGTTCTTTCTTTAGAAACAAAAAAAGTACCCCAATCTTATCATTACATTCGTAAGGAAGGTGAATTAAGATATTTCAAATACCGCTGTTACGATTATGAGACAATCATTTGTGTTGATTCAAATGGGTTGGTTGTTGATTATCCAAAGACATTTAGTAGGATACTATAATGTTTAATTTGTTATTATATTCACTTCAACTAACGGGGGTGTTAATTGATGTAGACAATATAAAGAAACGCTCAGAGATTAGAAATTTCTGAGCATTTTCAGTGCTAGTTATATTGTAATTTTTCTAGTTATTTCGGTTGCTAAATCTATTGCGTTATAACCTTCTATTTGAAATTTAGTACTCCAGAACCGAACCCGTTAACCATTATTGTTGATTTTTATACTCATTAATATAAAAAAGCGGTATCACTATGCTGATTTCGCTTGTGTTTAATAAGAAATAAATTCAAGATTATTAACTTGCTTCATTACTCTTTTTAGAGTTGATGATTAAGATTGTTAATAAGGATAAGAATAATACGAACGCAGGCAAAATAAAGTAGTTAATGTATGAAATATTAACAAAACCACTTATCATTAATACCGCTCCAAGAATTGAATAAAAGGCTATTGCAATCTTAGGATCATTTTTAAATCCTGTTGGTGTTACTAACCATTTATATTTGTCTTTATTTGTCGTTACTAAAAGAGCACAAATCATACTAAGGAACCCCAAAAAGGACAAACTCATTTTTTCACCCCTTTTCATCTGGAATATTTTGATAATCTAAGCCTATCATATGTTGCATCTGTTGAAAACAAGCAACTGTCCATAATCATTTTGCTAATAGTGATGTCATAATTACGATGATTAATAACATCTAAGAATTGAAACCAGCTCTAATAATGGTCGGGGTATTTGGTAGCCACGTCATTAAATCTGTCAATCCAACCTTTAAGACGACTATGATAGTTATTTACATTTTGGATATGATATAGACCTCTTACACGTTCTTTACCATCTGATTTGAAACGATATTCCGGTCGCATACGTTTTAAATGCCCGCCACGCATCTGTGCATAGTACGTTGAAATCTAAACGAGATTTTACAATATGCCCCCAAAGTTCGGGCTTAATCCAAAAGGATTCAATCCTTTTCTTTTGGCCAATATTCCCCCAATCGCTTTTCCAATAAGGTTTACGCTGTCCTTCCAATACCTAAATCCATAGGGTTTTCAATCTCCATTCAGTTTGTTTCCTAACTGTAATCAGCCAAAATTTCTACATATCCAATCTTTTATCTTTATTTTTACGCCTATTATGGAGAAGAACTTTATAACACAAATGGTAATGGTTGCAACAATTATTTGAAAGAAATTTACTCGTTATTTGTATTATTAGAGTCGGTGAAGACATTTCTAGCAACCTTGAGAAATTCTTTAACAGCCGGGGATGCCTCAGAGATTGCAGAGCAAGCTAATGCAACTTCACGGTAATTTGTTAAATTTAGATTTCCTATTTTGATATTTTGTTGTGTTTTTAAGAACAATTCCGGACCAATCGTAACGCCAAGTCCTTCTTGTACCATATTAGCAATGGTATTGCAATCATGTACTTCAAAACGGATAAACGGTTTGATTTGTGCTTGTTTAAATAACTCCTCTACATGTGATTGGTACATTCCTGTTGGCATGATAAAAGGTTCTTTCTCTACATCGTGCATATCTATTGTATCTTTGTGAAGGAATTTGTGCTCGGCATGAAAGGCTACAACCATTTTATCCTTTATGAGAGGTACTAAGTCAAAGTCAGTATTTGATTCCTTTTCTACAACAAACCCAATGTCAATAATTCCAGATAGCAACCATTCTGTTATCTCTTCATATGTACCTTCATAAAACTTAAATTCGATATTAGGATGTTTTTTCTGAAATTTCACAAGCAATTTTGGTAATAAACAGGAAGAAGCACTCGCAAAGGTACCAATACGAATTATCCCTGTCTCTATGTTTGTTGCTAACGCAATTTCTTGGTTAACTGTCTCCATTCTATTCAACATTTCTCTTATATGCGGGATAGTTTTTTGTCCTATTTCGGTAAGGGATATCCCTTTTCTGCGGTCACGAATTAATAATGAAACTCCCCATTCGGTTTCTAAACTAGAAATAGCATGACTTACTGCTGATTGTGTCATATTTAATTTTTTAGCAGCTTTGGTAAAACTCCCTAACTCTATTACTTTAGATAAAACCTCAAAACGAACAATTCTCATGAGTTATTACTCATCCCCTTTATTAAAAATATCAATTTTACTTATGTTACCATGACATTTAAAATGAAATCAACTTATGAAAAACTAAAGGAGATGTACAATTTGGCAAAAAAGATTAATCAAGTAATTGTTATTCTACTATCTCTAGGAGCTTTTGTTACAGGAACAGCAGAGTTTGTTGTTTCTGGTATATTAGAAATTATATCTTTTGATTTAGACGTATCTATCTCAACAGCGGGACAATTGATAACCGTTTATTCGTTATCCTATGCAATTGGGGCGTTGGTACTTGTATTGTTAACAGCGAAGTTTGAGCGTAAAAAGGTATTATTATATTCTATTATCACCTTTATTATAGGTAATGTAGTCGCTTTTTTTAGTTATGATTATTTCTTATTAATCCTTTCTAGGCTAGTAATGGCAATGAGTGGTGGGCTATACATTGTCGTTGCGACAAACTATGCCGCCCAAATTGCTACAGCAGAAAAACGGGGTAGTGCCATGGCAACAGTTATAACTGGGTTTACCGTTTCATTAGTACTGGGTGTACCAATCGGAACATTTTTAGCTGCTTATTTGAATTGGCGTTACATTTTTTTGATCATTGCGGTCGCTACATCCCTTCTCTTATTTTTACTTTACAAATTATTACCTAGTATAAAGGGAAATAAGTCCGTGCCATTTAAACAACAGATACAAATTATCAAAGATAGAAGGGTAATTACAGGATTAACAGCCACTATTTTCTGGATATTAGGTTATACCCTGGTATTTGCTTATATTTCACCGTTGTTAAGTAACTCTACAAATTTATCCATAGAAATGACTAGCATCGCTTTATTTGTTTTAGGCACTTTTGCTTTTATTGGTTCACGTTTTGGTGGATATGCTGTAGACAAATGGGGACCAAATCGAACGATATCCATAAGTTTGTTCATTCATGCAACTTCTTTATTTGTATTAACAGTTACACAGCATTCAACAATAGGTGTATTTATAACGTTGGCAGTATGGGGGGCAGCAACTTGGACAACAACACCCGCAAAGCAATTTTACTTGATTTCAATAAAACCACAATCATCAGAAACTATACTAAGTTTTAATACAGCTTTAATGAATATTGGGATGATGCTAGGTTCAGCTTTAGGAGGTATCCTTATAAAATATACAAATATTGTAAATTTGAGTTGGGTCGGCGGGTTATTTGTAATTCTTGCTATCATTTTTATCAATTACTCGTTTAATTTAAACAAAGCGAATTCAAGGAATATTAAAGTTAGAATATAAACAAGTTAATTAAAATGACACTGTGTAATATTTTCGAGGGAATCTTTTGAATCACTACAATTCCGATGGAGGAAAGTTGCTCCTAGGAAAATTGAGTTATTCTATGGAAGAAGAAAAACAAAGTCTTCATCCAAGTCACTCTATACCGTTTCAAGGGGCAAGGCTAATGAGGTACGTATTCTCTAAATAACGCTGTAAGACGTTATCTTGACTTTCTAGGGGCAGAAAAGTCTAAAGGGGATGATTCCCTTGTTGCTAGTATGGATTCCTTTTGGGGATTTTAACTGAATCATTGGGCATACTAAACCAACTGAGACAGGATTCTCTGCTGCAATTTCAATTGAACCTTTACTGAATCTAATAAGAAAATACCCCTAAACAAAATAAACATTTCCGATTTCCGGGTCTTTTTCATGCCCATCCCTTGTTGTGAGGGTGTAGGGTGGCAGAAAGAAAATGGTGATGAAAAGGCATGAAAAATCCATTTCCTTTCCCCTTAATCCTTAACTCTATTCTGTAAAATTAGTTAGAGATTAGACGGTGAAAAAGGGGTGGGAGAGTTGGTGGGGTAAGGGATAGAGGGATGGGGAGTTTTGTGATAAGGAGTTACAAAGGCACATAGTAGGGGATAAGGATAAAGGATATATGGGGCAAAGTAGGTGTCCTAAGATAAAATTAAAGTTCCTATAAAAATGTTCCTTAACTAATAATGTCGTTCCAAAAACCGTGGTTTCCTGATAAATTCAGCAAACCATCGGTCTTTTTATGCCTGAAAAAGAGGAATTAGGCTAATTTACTTCTTTCAATAAGTTGTTTCTCTAAATATGAAAATTTATGATTTAGTCTACTGATTAGATATAAGTCGATGTATTTGTATGGGGAGGGAACTTGTAAATAATTTTTAACGTTGAAACGATTGACTATTTGTTTGGACACAACAGATATTCCCATGCCAATGGTTGAAAATTCAACCAACGTTTCGAAATCACCCACCTCAATAATTTCTCCTTGTTTAATATTATGATCGGTGTATATTTGGTCTAATTTTGTAAAATACAAGCATTCGTTAGATAATGTAATTAAGTCCTTGCCGAATATATAATCATAAAAGTCAACATTTGAGTTGATATCCTTCCCGATAATAACCATTTCGTCTAAACCAGTTTTTTGATATTGTATTCTTTTATTATGTAATGCTCCAATTGTGTAGGAAATATCGAGATGGCCAAGTACAACTTGTTCCTCTAAATACTCTGTTGTACCTGTTTTAAACGTCACAGAGAGATCGGGATTGGATTTATATAGTATTTCCAAGGCATCGGAGAACATTGCTCCTCCAATGGATATCATTGTACCAACACGAAGTTTTTCCTCGCTTTTTCCCATTTTCATTTCTGTTTCTTCCCAAAGTAAAAGTATCTCCTTGAATTGATTATATAATATTCGACCTGATTCAGTTAAAGTTATGCCTTTTGAGGTTCTATTGAAAAGAACTTGGTCATAATGCATTTCAATCTTTTTTATTTTAGCCGTCATATTGGATTGAAGGTGTTTAGTTCTGTTGCCCCAGCGGATATACTTCCTAACTCAGCGACCGTCACGAAAGCCTTCATATTTTCTACATCCATTTTAATAAAGCCCCTTTATCAAAAAAAGTGATGATGACATCAATAATAGACATTATTAATGATAACACTTTCTTATTATAATAAAACTGTTGAAGTATCTATAAGGGAAGGGGGCAGGCGATGAAAAGGTATATATTTTTATTACTTATAAGTGTCATTTGGGGTTCACAGTTTTACTTTGCCGAAAAAGTATTAGATAAGGTGAATCCAATTACATTGGCTACCATTCGATCAACTATAGGAGCAATTACTTTAGCTGTTGTATCTGTTTTTATGAAGAATCCAACTTATAAAAAAGAAAGACAACGAAGTAACCGAACTTATATACTGTATGTTTCAATTGCATTATTAGAAGCAGTCATCCCGTTCTTCTTAGTTGCTTGGGGTCAACAAAGAGTGAGTAGTAGTATCGCATCAATTCTAATCGGTACTACCCCTATATGGACAATACTTATTGTGAGTGTAGTATTTCGAAGAAAGCTAAGCCTCTATCAAACGACAGGAGTAGTATTAGGTTTTATTGGCATTGTCTTTGTTTTTTTGCCCTCCTTGGGAGATAATTTATTTTCAAACGGTATAGCAGGTTTCGTAGCCCTTTTAATCGCGGGAATCAGTTATGCAGGTGCTTTAGTTTTAATGGAATATTTGCCACCTGAAGAAACAGTTGTGTCTATGCGAAATGTCCTGTATATAGCATCAATTATGTTGATAGCAATTACTTTTATAATTGAAAATCCGACATTTGCCACCTTAAGTATAGAAGATATCATTGATTTATTAATTTTAGGTGTTTTTCAAACGGGGATTGTCTATTGGTTTTATAACATCTTGATTCATATAGAAGGGGCTGTATTTGCGTCCTTTTCAAACTATTTTATTCCATTAGTGGGTGTGTTTCTTGGCTCCCTGTTTCTAAACGAAGATGTTTCTCTATATATGATTATTGGACTCTTTATCATTATTTTCTCGATTTTGATAAGTCGTCAAACGAAAACTTAATATTCTTTTGCTGTAGCTATAAAAAATTCCGTGGCTTACAAAACTATTATATCCACGCTAACAAGTCGGTACCTACTGCTAAAAAGTAGGTTTCCAAACGGCAAAGGAATCGGGAAGAGCAGCGGGAAGACCAATCTTTTTCATGCCAATCACTTGTCTTTACTCGGTTTTCTCTTCTTTCCATTACGCAACAAAATGAGAGGACTTTATTTTAAAACAGAAAAAAAGGCGAAAAAACAGGTGGAAAATAGGCGGACAAACGGTCATTTTTTAATCAAAGATTGTCCAAAATGGGGGTTCGGTTGGAAAACTTTATTTTAACTCCGATGGTGGAATTGGAGTTTGGGGAGGCTGATTTCGGGAGAGATTATTATTGTTGTACAGAAATAACTTGGTATCAATAGGTTTAGTGGTTTTTAACTATAGATAAAAGTGTGTTTTATGTTCCCTCGGACTATTAGTTCGGGGGATTTTTTGACCCCTAGGGTCTTACTTTTACACGAAAAAGCAAATACTAGAGGTCTTACTTATGACAATAGTTATATTATAACTTTTTAGAATTAGCATAGGAGACCATAATATGTTTCATCTTGGTCCTTTCTATTTCACCTATGCGAAAAATTTAGTTTGTAAAATGTTGATTGCCTCTTCAATTTCTTTTAGTTCGGGCTCTGTCAAATTGTTAATTCGCTCTTGAAATTTTAATTCAAGCTGTTGAAACACTTTATTCATTAGCTCCGTTCCATTTTCTGTGAGGCGAATGTCAAACTTGCGACGATCATTCGAATCAATAATTTTTTCGCATAGTTCGCTTTGAATTAATTTTTTTAACTCACGACTAGAATTAGGTAAAGATAGATGCAAGCATTCACTGATTTCACTAAGAGTTACAGGCTGACTAACTGTAATGTATTCTAATATTTTATATTGAACGGTAGTTATGTTTTCAATTTTAATTTCTTTTGTCATATCGTTTGTTACTTGATGTACAGATGCCGTAAACCGAACAAATTGTTGGAAAAGATTACCTTTGTCCATATAAATCACCTCATTTACAAAGTATCAAATATATTATCAAAAAACAATTATCAATTGACAACTAAATCCGGTGAATGTTAATATTTAGTTATCAAATGATAACTAAGAGGTGTTTATTAATGAATGTTTTAATTGTTTTTACCCATCCAAATCATCAAAGCTTGAGCTACACATTTTTACAAGAGGTACTTCGCGGGTGTGAGGAAAACCGTGTTATACAAAATGTTCAAGTTTTAGATTTATATGGTGAAAATTTTAATCCGGTCCTTGAATTTGGGGAGAAAAAGAAGAGAAGAGATATGTATAAAGATCCAGAATTAGAAAAATATCGTAATCAACTATCATGGGCTGAAAAGATTATTTTTATCTACCCTATATGGTGGGGAAGGCCACCTGCTATGTTAATGGGTTATATTGATAAAATGTTTGCTTCAGGATTTGCCTACAAAGATAATGGTAAGTTGTTACCAGACGGTTTGTTGAAGGGGAAATCAGTCGTATGTATTTCTGTAATGAAGGGTCCAACCTTTTATCCAATGTTTTGGCTAAATAATGCTCATAAAGTTCTAATGCGTAAGGCATTATTTCAATACGTAGGCATTAAAAAGGTAAAGTTTTTTGAGTTTGGGAATATGGAAAATTCAAAGGGGAAACATCAAGAAAAAATAAAAAAAGTATATAATTATTTTCGGAAATTGAATAACCATAGCTTAACATCATAAAAAACAACTGCTAGTTGTCTAGAGGAAAAAGAGGTAATATTAGTGATTGTAGAGGATGCAAAAATAATATTTATGGATAACAGTATCATCTTACTACCAAGCCACATGTGGAGGCAGTGGCCGAGGTGCATTTTGCTATGTCTATATAAAATGTAAATCTCTCAGTCAAAATAAACATTTCCGATTCAAACCCCGATTTCGTGAAAATAAACATTTCCGATTTTCGGGGTCTTTTCGTTTCTATCCATCGTTCGAGCATTGAAAATATTAAAGTATAATTCAGCCCTTAAACGGATAGGAGTAGCTTCCTCGTACAACTGTTTTTATTTTAAATAGTCCACCTGCATAAGGGAATTTCTCTAAGTCTTTTTCTCTAGTCCTTGTTCGAGCAGTGGTTATGTATAGTTCATTTAGGTCTTTTCCTCCGAAAGTACATGAAGTGACATTCGCAGCGGGGACTGGGAGGAACTCTAATTGTTCTCCTTTAACTGGGTCCCACTTTGATATGCCGTATCCACCCCAATGTGCAATCCAAAGCATACCTTCTTGATCTATTGTCATACCATCTGGAAGGCCTGCTCCCTCTGGAATAGTTATAACAATTTTGGGCTGAGCGATATTACCAGTCTGTATGTCATAATTATATCGAACAACTTGTTTTGTAGGTGTATCAATAAAGTACATATATAAATGATCAGGCGACCAAGCAATCCCATTTGACGTACCTACATTTTCTATTTTTTTGTTTACTACTAAATCAGTATTTAATGAATAAAGTGCCCCATTTCCACTTATCCCCTCTGAGTCTGTTGTACCAGCCCAAAACCTACCTGCGGGATCGCATTTACCATCATTAAATCTATTTTCTGATAAGTGGCTTTCCGGGTCAGTGATAGGCTCTAAAAGTTTTGAATTCCAATCATAATAATAAAAACCATCTTGAAGAGCAACACGACTCCACCACCATTCCTTGGCGCGATACAGCCTACAAACTGATCGATTATTACTTGTTTATATGTATTGGTTAGGGGATTATACAAGCAAATCTTTTTCTCTATAATATCAACCCAGTACAGTACATTATTTTCACTATCCCAACTTGGACTTTCACCTAGTGTGGACCTAGAATCAATCACTAATTCTACTGACAAGTGAATTACCTCCCTTGTATTTCTACTCCCATTGGATTTCCTTCTATCTTTTTCATAGCGTTTAGCCTAGAATATAAAGAAACAATTTCAGATACTTCCAGTATATCTGCCAATTCTCTTTTTATAACATAAGTCATGTTTGCCACTTTCCTCTTTTATATAAATTTGTTCCCCAAAAGTAATTCGATAATGTAATATAAAAACCCTTTCATCTTCTAAAATCCATCCCTTTAATATCGCATAATAGAAGGTATTAAAGTGTGCGATTTAAGTTAGGTTATTTCTGTGAGATTGAAAACGATGGAAGGTTTAGTTGACAGGGCTTTTCTATGAGAGGATATGGTATGATGATATGGGAATATATTCCTTAATTGTTGTTGCTAAACTTATAGAGTCTAAATGTAGGGAGCAGTCCTCTAAATCTAAAATGGGGCAATTGCAAACCTATGTAAGGAGTGTGGTGATAAAACATGAAGAATAGCCTTTTACAGATTGGTGCGATTTTACTCATCTTATTCATAACTGCCTGTCAGAATGGAGCAAATTCTAGTGAGTTTAGCCAAGTAGAAGAAAAAGATGCCAAGACAGCAGAAGAGGAGACTCAAGAGGAACGTGCGGAAAGATTAGAAAGTGGAATATTGCATTATGGAGAAGGAGTAAAAGGGGGACAATTTGGAATTACTCTGAGTACAGCCTATTCAGAACTGAATACGTTTAGAGAGTCTAAAACGTCCCATCAGTACGTAGTAACTGCGGTTGTTAGGGTTAGAAATGTTACGCATGATCAAACGTTGAATGCAGGGAATATAGGTTTTAAATTAGAAAGTGAAAAACTAAATACATCCTATGACGGTGAACTTCTTCCAAATATGAATCCATCTGACACAGAGATAGAACCAGAAAAAAATGTTTATCTTCAAGTTACATTTGAGGTTCCAAATATAGAAGAAGATTACATGTTATCTGCGCATTTGTTTAATGAATCCTCTATGGAGCCGAGATGGAAGCTTCAAGATTTAAAAGAATTTAATTAAATCGTGCTCCACTATTTAAAGTAATCAGGCGGTCGGCTATAATCTTGAGAATTATATTCAAATATGAAGTTTACAATGAGAGTTTGCTTAGGTAGTTGTGGATGTAATAAATTTCCCCTGTACAAATAAAATAGTTGAAGTTTAGGTACCTCAAATAAGGTACCTATTTTTGTTGTGTAAAATTCCTGTGAGCTTCTCTTAACTTATTACAGCAAGATTTGGAAAGTCCAACTAAGCCTAGTGTGTTATCTTTTTATCATCAAAATGTCAATTTTTATTGAAGGGAGTGGAACGAAAATATGCCTACCTTAAAGTGAAGCTATAAATCTGAATCAATAGGTAGTTTTTTGATAGGTGCATATATGTGATAGGTCGAATCAAGATTGTGAATATTATCAAATGATTGAATGAGTTCAATATCTGAGTTCTCAGTTTCCTGTTTTGAGATCTTTAAAAATCTTGCATAGTCAGAAATGAAGACATTCCCTATATCAAGTAGATCGCCCGAATATTTAAACTTAGCGCAAAAAAGTTGTGGTACATCGACGGTGAAATAATAGGGTTTATTTATTTGTATATCATGTGGAATCCCAACCAGAACCTTGAAGCGAGTTGAATTTGGTTGACAGTTTGAATAGATGACATGACAGGAACCATTAAATGATTCATCCATGTTTTCTAATAGCATTTTTGAATGTGAGCGAATCTTCGTCTTGTAGTCATCTTTTGCTAAATCCACTTCAAAAGCTATGCCACTTACTCTGGTGGTCTTAAAATCTGTAAGGGTGAAATCAGTGACAATATCTCCATTGATATTTTTTATAGGTCTTTTAACTACTGTAGGAATTGGCTCTTGAGGTAGGCTCTTATCTTTGGTTCGAAGAGAGCTTGGAGTTATACCGTATTGTCGCTTGAAAGCGCGGGTGAATGAGGATTGAGTTCCAAAGTTTAGCTGATAGGCAATATCTGTTAGTGATAAGTGATCGTTTTGAATGAATTGTAGGGAGACATTTAATCTTCTGGATAGGATGTAACGGTTTAATGAACAACCCATCATTGCAGAAAAAAGTCTATGAAAATAGTACTTGGACATGTTGAAGTTATTAGAAACAGACTCTAGTGATAAAGGTTGTTGTATATTGTTCTCAATATAAACCAAAGAACTCTCTATTACCTCATAATGATGATCCATAGTGACTCCTTTTATCAAAGCTTAAGATTCAGATCAAGTATAACATAGAAATTATTAAATAATTATTTCATGGAGGTAAAGAAAATGACACAAGATCGAATAAATGGAATGATTTTAGGTATTTTTTATATTTTAGCGGCTGTCACTTCCATCATAGCCGTTGTCTTGTATGACCCAGTATTGTCCGAACAGTGGTATATGGCCGTGACCAATGGATTAGAATCAAAAGTTTTGCTCGGAGTACTAAATGATCTCTTCCTCGTAGTGTCAGCTGTCGGTACAGCTATTATGCTGTTTCCTTACCTTCGTCATTGGAGTGAACATCTTGCATTAGGGTATTTTTGTTTTCGTTTTATGGAAGCCGTTTTTATTGCAATAGGTTTGGTCAGTATATTAGGTTTATTGCATCTTAGTGCATATTATGAAGCAGGCGAATTAGCAAGTGAAGAAAGTTTATCGGCTGTAGGTATTGTATTGCAAGGTTTTCATCGATGGACTTTTATGTTAGGTCCAAATTTCATGTTAGGTTTAAATACAGTTCTTTATAGTTATTTACTCTTTAGAACAAGATTAGTGCCAAAACAGTTAGCGCTATTTGGCATCGTTACAGCAGTTCTAGTGTTCATCGCTGGTTTACTGGAAATGTTCGGTATAGTAGAACCTTTATCTACAGTGAAAGGTTTCATTGCACTACCAGTCGGCGTTTATGAGCTGAGTTTGGCTGTCTGGTTAATTGTAAAAGGATTTAATAAGCAGAAGCTTGAAGAATTAAAAACCCGATAGAAAAGCGTCTGTCACACCTCGAATTATGTCGAATTTAGGGTGTGACAGGCAACAAAAAATACCTTATCTACAGTACAATAATCTCCGGTTACTCCTTCTTGGCAATGGCAATGTATATTTGATCTGTTGGGTATAACATCTCAACATGTTTAAATCCAACATTGAATAATTCTTGTTCTAAAGTGGATGAGGCAATTCTGGGATGCGTACTTGATTCATCCTTTTTCTCAATTTCAATACATGCAAGATACCCACCTGGTTTAAGTAACTTTTTAATTTGTAGTAGCGTATTAGGTAGATTTTCAACTTCATGCAAAACTAGTGAGGCTAGGACGAAATCAATGGAATGGGGAGCTAGTGATAGATCGTCCATACTACCTAGTAGAGTTGTAACATTCTTAATACTTTCTTCGTTCGCTTTAGAATTTATGACCTCTAGCATTTTAGGATCTTTATCTACAGCATAAACTTGTCCGCTCACGAATTGTGCAGCTGGGATTGTATAATACCCAGTACCTGCACCGAAATCTAAGATATGGTGGTCTTTTTGAATCGGGAGCATACTCAATAGCTGTTTTGGAGGTATATCTCCTCTTTTTTCGGGGTTATCTAGATATTCAACCTTTTTTGTGAAATGGTTCATTGAAATAGAATCGTGTTTTCTTTTTTCCATACATTTTTTCCTCCTAAATTAAATTAAAGTCTTCATAAATCAAATCGCTTATTACTCCCATAGCAGCTTTACTTCCTTCACTCGCAGCATTAATTAATTGCGGGGGTCCTGATAAAGAGTTATCTCCACTAGCATAAATTCCCTCAATATTTGTACGGCCAAGGGAATCTATTTCAACTCCTCCCATCTTATTCATAGAACATCCTAGTTTTTGAGCTAATGAGGATGCTTGTTCTAAGCGAGTAGTTACAAAGCCCCCTTCTCTTGCTATTTCCTCTCCATTCTTAAACAGTATCTTTTCTAATTGACCCTGGTCGCCATCTAAAGCTAAAATGTCATCTTCAAGGACTTTAATATTTTTCTTAGTTAATAATTCTATCTGTTCTGTAGAGAACATCTTCGTCCCGTTCGTACAAACTACAATATCGTTACTCCAATTGAAAATCATTTTTGTTATGTGAAAAGCATGCTCGGCAGTAGGTATAACTACCAAGGCGCGGTCTCTAAGTTCCCAGCCATCACAAAAAGGACAACTAAATAGGCTCACGCCATAGAAATTATGAATTCCTTCTATTTCCGGCATCACATCTTTAAGGCCAGTGGCCAAAATAACCTTTCTAGATCGATAAGAATTTCCATCATGTGTATGGATAATAAAAGATTTATCTTCTTTTTTAATTTCCGTTACCCGCTGGTTATGAATCGAGATATTCGGATATTTCATTAGATCCTTCTTCGCACTTTGCTTAAAAACTGTAGGTTTGATACCGTCTCTTGTTATAAACCCGTGTGACTCATGAGTGACAGCATTTCTAGGTTTATCCTCATCAAACAGAATGACATTCTTTTTTCCTCTTGCGAGAACAAGCGAAGCATTTAGGCCTGCTGGTCCTCCTCCAATAACGACACAATCTAACAACATTTTACTTCCTCCTCTTATTAAATATATTAAAGACTCTTAATATCTGTAATTAGGACAAAAAAATTAATATGGATGCTTACAATCACTTTTTTTGTTTTTGTTTGCCTCGAATTGTTTTGCAATGTCGACGATATACTTTTTGCTTAATTCTTCTGTCATGTTTCTTTCTGCATTAATCATTACATTTTCAATGAGACATTCTCCATTTCTAAAGTCATCATGTTCGGATGAACAGCTAAATAAAGTTGTTTTCCCTTCAATAGCATGGATGACATCTAAGAAAGAGATTTCATGAGAATGTCTTATGATACTGTATCCACCTTTAACACCGGGTACTGATTCAATTAAACCTGCTTTTACAAGCTTAGTAAGAATCTTCGAAAGGTAAGTTGGGGAGAGGTTCTGTATGTTAGCTAAATGGTCTACTCCAACAGACTTTCCCTTAGGTGCTAAAGTTAAAAACACCATTGTGTGTAAGGCATAGTTAGTAGCTCTGGAATATTTCATTAACTTCCTCCCTCTTCCAAATATATTAAAGACCTTTTATATCTGTAATTGATATTACGACAAATTGAAATGAATAGCAAGTTTTTAACCTTGAGCTATTTGGAATTATAAATACGATCCACTACACAAATATACTTCTATCTGTATCAGTAATTTCAGGATCAATTCCCAATAGAATCCATTTTAACAGTTTATTATATGATTTTTTCATAGTAAAATATATAATAATAATTATAAAATACTAGTTACTTGAAATTAGTGGGGTGGAGTATAAATGGGTTTGTCGCATCAAGTGATGGATATCAGTAGTATTCATGAAATGACAGAATATCTAAGTAGAATTCTCAATAAATCAGTTATTATTGAGAACGAGAATTTTGAATTGATAGCATATAGTTCATCCGGTGATTATGAATATGATTTAACGCAGCAAAAAACAATCCTTACAAAAAAATGCCCTACAATTATCATGGAACGTTTAAAGAAAGATGGAGTTGTACAACAGTTAGAAAGTAAAAATGACCCGATAAGGGTACAACCGATTGAGGAGATGGGATTTTACCAACGAGTGGTCATCAGAGTCAAATATGAAAAACAAACAGTTGGTTATATATGGGTATTAGAATCTAATCATCTGTTAAAAGAGGAACAACTTGAATTTCTAACATCTATTTCTTCACATGTTGGCAAGCTTATTTTTAATCATAGTGACAAAAAGGTCCTTAGAGAAACAACTGAACAAAGATTACTGAGGCAATTAATCAACCATGGTGACATGAATGAACAACAAATTCGTAACGAAGCAAAATTGGCAGCGTTTAAGTTACCAGAACGGTTTACAGTTTTAGTTGTATCGATTGCGGATCATACACATTTCGAAGTCTTTGAGAAAATAAAAAGCATTATGGATAGGTTTCAGACTGTTCATAAAAAATCTTATCTTAAGTCAGATTTCCATATTACAGTATGGATAGGGGGGGCTAGTGATAAAAGTGGGGATTCAATTAATAAAGCGAAGGAATTGATTGAGAACATAATAGAAGCAACTCATAGGGAAGAAACGAATAAGCTTTTATTTGGTATAGGTAATGAATATATTCAACTTTGTGATGTGAGAAAAAGTTTCCTCCAGGCATTAGAGGTAATTGAAATAACAAGTTCTATCTATCATACGGAAGACGCTCCTATCGAATATGGAAAGCTAGGAATGTACCGCTTTCTAAAGACATTGTATGAAAAGAATAGTTCTGAAGGTTTTATCAATCGTGATTTACTCAAGCTTATTAAACAAGATGAAGAGAATAACAGTAAATTACTAAAAACTCTTGAGATCTACTTGGCAAATAATTTAAAGCCGAAAAAAACAGCAAAGGAATTGTTTATACACCCAAACACATTGCTTTATCGAATGAAACAAATTTTAGAGATAACGGAAATTGATTTTGAAGATTTTAATATGAATTGTCATCTTTATACCGAACTTTTACTCCTTAATAACATTCAGGAGTACTACGACAGGTATAAAAATATATAACTTGAAATAGTATGTAAGCTTTTGTGTGATTGTAACAAAAATCATATTGAAAAATTGGGTAACTATCACATTGTAGTTAATGGATAAAACAGATAGCATTGGTATAAAGAATAAGGAATATTTAGAAAATTAAGAAAGGATGAGAAAGAATGAACTTTGAAATCTTTTTTGCGCTAATTGGCATTCCGATTTTGATACTAAGTATAGCCATTATTTGTTATGTCCACACAGGAGTAAGAGAAGAAATGACAGCGATGAAAAAGGAAATCAAAAAGAATTCTGTTTCAAGCGAATCAATAAATTAGGAGGTATCTCTTAATGAATGTAGAACCGATTGCTGTTATAGTATTAGTCCTATATTTAGTTGGTTTATTAGCGATAGGGTTCATTAGTTCTAGAAAAAGTTCAGATGGAGTAACCGATTTTTTCCTTGCAGGAAGAAATTTAAATAAGTGGACAGTTGCATTGTCTGCCGTCAGTTCAGGCCGGAGTGCTTGGTTAGTTCTTGGTGTGACAGGAACTGCTTATGCAACAGGTCTTAATGCAGTATGGTCGATTGCTGGTTACATCACGGTGGAAGTTTTTATGTTTTTTTATGTTGCTAGGAAGTTTAGAACGTTTAGTGAAAAGACAGGTAGTATCACTGTACCAGATATTTTAGAATCTCGTTTTAATGATAAAAAACATACGTTAAGAATTGTAAGCGCATGCATCATTATGTTCTTTATGGTTGCTTATGTAGGTAGCCAGCTAGTTGCTGGCGGTAGTGCTTTCGCATCAAGTATGGGTGTATCAGAATCAACTGGTATGTGGATCACTGCATTTATCTTATTAGCCTACACCATGTTAGGTGGGTTCCATGCTGTAAGTAAAACCGATGTTCTTCAAGCTGGATTTATGTTTGTTTCCTTGCTCCTTCTTCCTATTATTGCAGTTATAGGCCTAGGTGGCTTTGGGCCAATACTAGATGCAATGCATACTCAGAGTAATGGATTTACGAGTCCATTTGCTTTTGGCTTTGGTGCTATCATTGGTTTACTTGGTATTGGTTTCGGGAGTCCCGGTAACCCACATATTCTAGTAAGATACATGTCTCTTAAAAATGTCAAAGAAATGCGCCAAGCTGCATTAATTAGTTCGGTCTGGAATGTTCTTATGGGGTGGGGAGCCGTTATGATCGGCTTGGCTGGTCGTGCCTACTTTCCCGAGATCAGTATGTTACCAAATGAAGACCGCGAGCAAATTTTCCTTTCGTTAGGTTCGGAAATTTTAAACCCTTTCTTCTTTGGCTTTTTACTAGTTGCCGTTCTAGCCGCAATTATGTCTAGTGCGGATAGCCAATTACTTGTAGGTTCAAGTGCATTTATTAGAGACATTTATCAAAAAGTAATTGGGCAGGATAAAGAAATCCCTCAAAAAAAATTAGTCTTTTTAAGCCGTGTAACTACCGTAGTATTTATGGGATTGTCACTCATATTAGCATTTGCAGCCCAAGAATTTGTATTCTGGATGGTACTGTTTGCGTTTGGTGGACTAGGAGCATGCTTTGGTCCAGCTCTTCTCTTATCCTTTTATTGGAAAGGTGTATCGAAGCAAGGTGTTTTATGGGGAATGATTACAGGATTAATTACTGTCATTCTCGTGAAGCAACAACCTCAATGGACCTATGCTTTCCTACCGGATGTAAAGGAACTATTAAACACTTATTTCTTCGGTATTACTTATGAAGCCGTTCCTGGTTTCCTTGTCGCAACTATTTTTACAGTTGTAGTTAGCTTATTTACAAAGAAACCAGAAGGTGCGGAAGAAGTTATTGATAGTTTGAATGAAAGTGCTTGAGGAAGAGTTCTAATATATTATGGAGAGACTGTTACAAAAGTGTTTAAACTACATTTTTTGTAACAGTCTTTTTTGGTATTTAAAAAAATGCCTGAATGGCCGGAATAGCTATGATTCTTGCTAAAGGGATCATGTAATCATGGTAGTGACGATGGTATGATATAAAAAATAAATAATTTGAAATACCTATTGTAATGTTTTTCCATTTACTGTAGGATAGTACGAAATAATATGATAACCCTTATCAAGAGAGGTAGAGGGACTGGCCCGATGAAACCTCAGCAACCGTCCATTCAAGGACCAGGTGCTAATTCCAGCAAACGTTAAGTTTGAAAGATAAGGGGAATATCCTTTTGCGCGGAAAGGTGTTCCTCTTAATGAGGAGCACCTTTTTTGTACTATCAGATTTTATAAATTAAATAGTTGATAGTATAAACGGAAAAAGGCTTAACCTGTGCCAAAAAGGCTTGGTTACGCTAGGTTTTCTTTACGCAATAGGGTAGAAAGGGGGGATGTTTGGAAGGTAGCAGTAAACAAAATACGAAAGGAGAAAGGAGTAAAACATTGGACTTATTAAAGACCATGGAGGATCGCATCTTAATTGGCGATGGTGCTATGGGGACACTTCTTTATTCACATGGAGTAGACTTCTGCTTTGAAAAACTAAATGTTACGAATCCTGATGAAATTCTTAGTGTTCACCAAGCATATGTGGAAGCTGGTGCTAATGTTATTCAAACGAATAGCTATGGAGCTAATTCTATCAAGCTAGCTCGGTATGGACTTGAGGACAAAGTGAGGAAAATTAATAAAAAAGCGGTCCAACTAGCCAGACAAGTCGCTACGGAAAACACCTTTGTAGTTGGGACAATAGGGGGAATTAATGGAAATCAAAATGATTTAGCTGAAATCAAATCGAGCTTTAGAGAGCAGTTATATGGTCTGCTCCTAGAGGGAGTCGATGGACTGTTACTTGAAACATTTTATAACTTAAACGAATTAACAACGGTTTTGGCGATTGCTCGGGAAGAAACGCAGCTTCCGATCATCACAAATGTTTCGATGCACGAACCGGGAGTTCTAGAAAATGGGATAGCACTAGAAGAAGCGTTAAAGCAATTGGGTAGTCTAGGAGCAGATGTTGTTGGCATTAACTGTCGATTGGGACCTCGTCATATGGTGCAATCTTTAGAATCTGTTCCTCTACCTAGTCGTGCATTTTTATCAGCATATCCGAATGCGAGCTTACCGGCTTATCAGGAAGGCAAGCTTGTGTACAATAATCAACCTGAATATTTTGAAAGCTGTGCCGTCGATTTTCGAAATCAGGGTGTTCGATTAATTGGAGGATGTTGTGGAACAACTCCAGACCACATTCGTGCGCTAAAAAAAGGGGTTGAGAAGCTTACCCCATTGCGTGAAAAGAAGGTTGTTCCAAAACAACAGGCCATCCTTGTAAATGGGGACAAAAAGGCAAACAATGGAGGTTTATTAACCCATTTTTCGAGGGAGAATCATTCCGTCATCGTTGAGTTAGATCCACCTAAGCATCTACTGGTGGAGGAATATTTAGATGGTGTCCACGCATTAAATGAAGTTGGTGTTGATGCGATTACTTTGGCAGATAACTCGTTAGCAAGCCCGCGAATTAGTAATATCGCTATAGCCTCGCTTATTAAGCAACAAAACATTAGAGCGAAGGCACTTGTTCATCTAACCTGTCGTGATCGTAATTTAATCGGCCTTCAATCCCATTTAATGGGACTTCATACATTAGGCTTCCATGACATTTTAGCCATTACGGGTGACCCAACAAAGATAGGGGATTTTCCGGGAGCCACTTCGGTCTTTGATATTACATCCTTTGAATTGATTCGCTTAATTAAACAATGTAATAACGGTGTTTCTTTTTCCGGAAAGTCTCTAAAGCAACCAACTCACTTTCGCGTCGCAGCGGCATTTAACCCGAACGTTGCTCATCTCGAAAAAGCTGTTAAACGATTAGAGAGGAAAATAGAGTATGGAGCAGATTACTTTTTAACACAACCAATCTTTTCTGTAGAAAAAATAGAAGAACTTTATCATGCCACTAAACACATCAATACCCCTATCTACATAGGGATTATGCCATTAACCTCTTCCAACAACGCAGAATTTCTTCACAACGAAGTACCAGGTATGAAATTAACTGATGACGTCAGGGCACGCATGCATGCAGCTTCTGATCGAGCAAAATCCATTAGGGAAGGAATAGTTATTTCCAAAGAGCTGATTGACACTGCTATCCACTACTTTCATGGCGTTTATTTGATTACTCCATTTATGAAATATGAGATAACAGTCGAATTGGCAGCTTATATCAAGAAAAAGAAAAGTAAACAAGTCGTCCATTAAATGCGACGTGATAATAAGAGGAGGAAACAAACAAATGACTACGATTATTAGTTCTAACCTTGGGTATCCAAGAATTGGAGAAAAAAGACAATGGAAATACGCACTCGAACAATATTGGAATCAAACTATTTCACAAGAGGAGTTTATTCGTCAAACAGATCAAATTAGATTAGACAACTTAAAAAAGCAAAAATATATTGGTATCGATCTTATTCCTACCGGAGACTTTTCTTTTTACGACCATGTTTTGGATACATCTGTTATGTTTGGAATTGTCCCTAAGCGATTTCCATATCAGGGTGGAAAGGTAGACTTAGATACTTACTTCTCGATAGCAAGAGGTACGAAGGATGCTGTAGCATCGGAAATCACCAAATGGTTTAACACGAATTATCATTACATTGTCCCTGAATTACAGGATGCTTCTCTTACTTTGACTAGCAACCGACCATTAGAACTGTTTAAGGAAGCAAAAGAACAGTTCGGAATTCATACCAAGCCCGTCCTATTAGGGCCTATAACTTTTCTTCAATTAGCAAAGGGGTATAAGGAATCGGACTTTGGCAAATTATTAGAAGCCTTAACGCCTCTTTATATCCAAATCCTTCAAGAGTTACAAGAGGAAGGTGCGACTTGGGTGCAAATCGACGAACCGATATTTGCTACAAATCTATCGGATGAAGTACTGCATGATGCCCATTTAGCATACGAGAAGATTAGGGAAGCGGCTCCGGGTATTCAGCTACTGTTACAAACTTACTTCGGAAAAGTAACGAATTACAAGGAAGTCGTTTCTTTACCAGTAAAAGCCATCGGACTTGATTTTATCCTTGGAGATGCCTTCTCCCAAATCAAAGCATACGGATTTCCGAAGGATAAGGTGCTTGCAGCGGGAATTATTAACGGGCGAAACGTGTGGCGTACGGATTTAAATAAGAGCTTACAGTTATTAGAGGAAATCAAGCAGGCTATAGAGAGTGAGACGATCATCATTCAACCCTCTTCTTCTTTGTTACATGTGCCAGTTACGAAAAGATTAGAAACAGAATTAGATCCAATTATTCAAGGAGGGCTTTCCTTTGCCGATGAGAAGCTTGTTGAGATTGTCACCCTTGCTAAAGGATTAGAATATGGAAAAGAGGCCATTCAACAAGATTTAGAGAATAATACACAATCTCTTATTCAATTCAATCAATCTGCGTTTAAAAGAAATGAACAAGTACAAAAGGACGTGGAGGAACTGACAAAGGATAGTGCTGATCGCGGATTATCTTTTGTAGATCGAATTGCTTTACAAAAACGAAGATTAAAGTTGCCTGTCCTTCCTACAACAACAATAGGTAGCTTACCACAAACCAAGGAACTGAAGGAAACTCGAACTCGCTATCGAAAAGGCGAAATATCCGTAACGGATTACGAACATTTTATTCAACAATTAATTAAAAAATGGATTAAGATTCAAGAGGATTTAGAATTAGATGTACTCGTACATGGGGAATTTGAACGGACAGATATGGTTGAGTATTTCGGGGAGAAGCTAGAAGGATTTGTCGTCACCAAATTTGGATGGGTTCAGTCCTACGGATCCCGATGTGTTAAGCCACCATTAGTAGTCGGGGATGTGTCCTTCGATCAACCGATGACAGTAAAAGAGACAGTATATGCACAATCACTGACCGACAAACCGGTAAAAGGCATGTTGACAGGTCCAACCACGATTCTTAATTGGTCCTTTGTTCCAGACGATATACCTCGTGTTACGATTTTAAATCAAGTAGCTCTCGCTCTAAAAAAAGAGGTAGAGTTGTTAGAAGAGAATGGTATTAAAATCATACAAATCGATGAACCTGCACTTCGGGAAGGATTGCCCTTGGACAGAAATACTTGGCAAAACTACTTAGAGTCAGCTGTGTATGCTTTTCGTTTAACCACTTCGTCTGTTCAGCCCGACACACAAATTCATACACATATGTGTTACTCAAACTTTCAAGATATTTTTGAAACAATTGATCAACTAGACGCGGACGTTATTTCTATTGAGACATCCAGAAGTCATGGCGAGCTCCTATCTACTTTTAAAGAAAACACATACAAAAAAGATATTGGTCTAGGAGTTTACGATATTCATAGTCCTCGTATTCCGAGCTCACAAGAATTAAACCATAATATCGAAAATGCTTTATCGATTATCCCTGCTGAACAATTTTGGATCAACCCAGACTGTGGCTTAAAAACTAGAAAAACTAACGAAACCATCTCTGCATTAAAGGTGATGGTTCAAGCAGCTAAAGAATTAAGACAAAGCTTGTTACTGCAACCGAAATAATAGTGAGAGATGGATATTGTCTTACAGTATAAGGAGTGGGTGTCCTAAATGTCTAGCTTTTGGCGGCACCTTCTTTATATTTGACACAGGCACTGTGGAATTTGCCTACGGTTAAATTACACGGTTCTAATAATTCACCAGAAAACAAATCGGTAGAAGGTGAAAAGATTAATGAAACAGTAGAATAGGAGGAAACTCGAGAGGAGCATGGGGAAAGATTAGAGAGTGGCATATTTTCTTATATCTTCCCCCTATGGCTCCTCCACCATCTTTCCTCTATCCATATCTAATCCTTTAGTCCAATCAGTCAATCCAATTTTAAGTAGCTTGTCCGCTGCTTCAGCAGGGCTCATTTCAAATCCACTTTTCACCCAAAAACTTAAATATCCGATTGTACCAAAACTTGCGAATATGGCGTAGTCTTGGTCATGGAATGCTTCCATCAAACGGGTTGCTAGCTTGTTTGATAGTTGTCGTGCAGCCTTAGCATCAGTGAATTCCACCTCATAAAAGGAACGATAAGTAAAAATATGTTCACATAAATAATGTGTGACCGGTTTCCCCCATTGGTAAAAACTTGTTTCGTAAAAAGACAAAAACTGACCATTTAAAGACCATCTCACATCTTCCATTAGTTCATATTTATCTGCAAAATGTAAATAAAACGTTGAGCGGGAAAAGCCTGCTTTTTGAATAATTTGTTTTACTGTTAAATCCTCAAACTTTTTCTCATAAAGTAACTGTAAAAATGCTTCAATGATCGTTTCTTTAGCGTTGCTCATTTGTGACACTCCTCTAGACACTTTAGGGCAAAATGTCTCGTTATTTTTGCTGTGAAAGGGATTACAATAATGTTATATCAAGTTAGGAGGGTATAATCATGACAAGACACGTTTATGTAATCACAGGTGGATCTGGTGGTATGGGTAAAGCGACTGCTGAACTAGTCGGCAAAAAAGGGACTGTATTATTAGCCGACATTTCTGAAGAGCGTTTAATTCAAGCAAAAGAAGAATTAGCTGCCAAAGGTATTACAGATGTACATTACCAAACCGTTGATATAACCTCAAAAGAAAATATTGCTGCATTAGCGAAAAAAGCATCTGAACTAGGTACATTAAAAGGGTTAGTTCACACTGCTGGCCTATCACCAACAATGGCGGATTCTAGACGCATAACGGAAGTGAATTTAGTTGGTACAGGAATCGTTTTAGATGCCTTCCTTCCAATTGCAACACAAGGTACTGCTACGGTGGTTATTTCGTCTATGAGTGGGCATATGGCACCTCGGCAAGGTCCATATACCGAGGTCTTAAAACAACCATTAGCTGAAAACGTTGTGGAAACCATGGAGCAATTTACACAAGGTGAATCAGGTACAGCATATAGTTTATCAAAATTAGGTGTCCTTTTGATTGTTGAAGATCAAGTATGGGCTTGGGGCGAAAAAGGTGCTCGGATTACATCCGTCTCTCCTGGTACAATCAACACACCAATGGGGCGTCAAGAAGCTTCTCAACAAGAGCAAATGAAAGTGATGCTTGATAACACACCTTTACAACGTGAAGGCGAAGCTTCTGAAATTGCAACAGCTGTTGAGTTCCTACTCAGTGACGCAGCTTCCTATATTACAGGTACAGACCTGCGTGTAGATGGCGGTACAGTCGCAAATTTAAATCGACTTCAAACGTTACAAAAATAAACATGTAAATAAAAAGGGATATATTCAAAAGCGTCAAAATGCTGTCAGCCAACATTTTGACGTTTTTTTGTTTACCAAATGGAATTAATAGATTCTCGTTCGCCTCGTTTCGACAAAAACCGGGGCGTGACAGGCACCGTGAAACTATTATAAAAAAAGGTAATGAATATTTTTTTATAACATGTTAGTTTCGAAATATACCAAATATTAGTTATAGAAAGGAAAATGAAAAGATGGAAATGAAAGTCGAAACACTTCCGAAACAGCGTATTGTCTTTGTACGTCAAATTGGTCCTTATGGTCCTTCTAACATGCAAGCCATGGAAAAGTTAAAGAAATGGGCTGAGGAGAACAATCTTACTAATTCAGCAACCATATTCGGAGTTCCACAAGATAATCCAGAAATAACACGTCCTGAAAACTGCAGGTACGACGCTTGTATTGCCATTTCAAAGGACTATCAAATGGATGATTCCGTTAGCGAAGGAGAACTTTCGGGTGGGGAATATGCGGTCTTCAAAGTCAAGCATACAGCTGATGATGTCCAAAAAGCTTGGGATGAAATTTTCCCAGCTATACAGAACAGCGGATATCAGATGGACAACAAACCGATTATAGAAAGATACACCGGTGAAATGGTTAACAACGATTATTGCGAATTATGTGTGCCAGTAAAATCGTTATAGTGAGTTGATTTAACTTCAGTACTTTTACTTAAACTGTTCAAGATAACACTCTTACTAGTGTTAGACCCACAGAGAGGGTTGTAATAGACGTTCTGTGGGTCTAACAACCTGGTTTTCTCATATACATTTCAGCCAATGGAAAAAACGAATCAACATTTTCTGGGAAAATTTCTAGCTCCATCTCTACCTTTTCCGTATTGATAGAAACATTTTTTCGACCACACGTTTAGCATTTGGTGGGGGGAGTTTAATCTTGTAAATGGTTTTTTGCATACTTACCTGATAACGAACTTATTGTAGAGGATTCTCCTATATTGGAAATGTCCTAATCTGTTAGCGCTAAAATTTGAAATGGATTAATTTGTGAATTGGCACCATTATTTACCCTTTCTTATATAGATATAACGTATCTATTCTATCAGAAGGGGTATATCTTTTAGGCCTTATCTTGAGTAGATTTCAATGTTAAAATCTTTGGTTATTGTTATAATGTAAGTAGACATTCTATCCTAAAGGATGTGAGTACAGTGAGCTTGGAAAAGGTGACAAAAGAGATCTTTATAGAAATTCTAGAAGTTCTCGATAAAAAACTTCAAGATAATAAATTAGAACTTACACTAAATATATATGGTGGGACTGTCATGATGGCTTGCTTTGATGCTAGACCGGCAACAAAAGATGTTGATGCCTTATTTGACACATCTCCGATAATTGACAACATACTAGTAGAAATTGCTGAAACTTTCAATTTAGATAAGAACTGGATTAATCAAGATATTAGAGAACCATTGAGGCATATCAAGAATGAAAATTTGAAAGAAGTCTATACGTTCAAAAGTCTTAAGGTGCTAGCACCAAGTGCAGAACAGATGTTAGCAATGAAAATATTGTCTGCAAGACCAGAACCATATAGAGACTTTAATGACGCAGAGTATTTAATTGAATTTTTAGGGATTGAAACACTGGAGGAAGTTCTTAATATATTTAATAATTATGTTGGAAGGAAATATTTGCAGGAGAGACAGAAAGTATTTTTAAATTATGTTGGAAAGGATTTGAATAAGTCTTGGAAAGAATTTTCAATATAATTAAGGCTCAGGATTTTAATTTTGCTTTAACGAATTTACTTATTGATTTGCATTCGAGTAACTATCAAAAGTACTTCGAGGAACTTTGGTTTGATGAAAATAATATAGGAAAGCTCAGTAAGGAAGAGCTGGATAAGTTGACGAAGCTTGCGGCAGTTATTGAATACGTTGGAAATAGACAGCCAGGAGCGAAATTATATGATTGGATTTATTTAGAAAAGTTAAGATTAGAAGCCCCTTATACACCTGGACTTGAGGGAGACGGCTTCCAAAGAGTTAAACGGATATTTTCAGCACCAAGGGAATTCTCAATAAGAAATGTATTCTTTGAAGAAGAAACTCTAAAACCAATTTGATAAGTTGTTAAAACCGGAAGTCTTCTGAAGGCTTCCGGTTTTTTGTTCAAGATGAGCGGCAATAAAAACTGGCCATTTTGTCAGAACAATCATCATTTATACGCTTTATATGCGAATGAAAAGGGGAAAGAGGTAATGATAATCGTCTTTTGCGGATCTGGGCATTAATAGAACCAGTTTGCAGTGCGTTACAGATTCTACAATCCTCCTTGAGAAAACAACCTCCTATTCATAAAGGTTTTCCTCCATTTTGTGAGGATACAATACTATATGGAGAAGTTCCACTTTCTGTATAAGATAATAATCTATTATAGAAAGAAATAGATAGAAAGCGGACAGAAAATGTTTTTACCTAGGAAATAGTATATGGGCAAATTAAAGGTGAGCAAAGGAAGGGGAGCTCTGTCGAATTGTTAGCTTAATAACAAAAATAGCTCAGCCTCATAAAGCTGAACTAATTATCTTGATCTCATTTGAAAATCTAGAATGAGTTTATCTAATTCTTGACTTAATGATATCGTTAAAGGGTGGTCTAACCCTAAGTCCATCCCACATTTAATCATATCACTTTTTAACAGCTCAATATGATAAAGCAATTCTTCTTCTGCGTATGTTCGTTTTGCTAAGTCCATTACTAACTTCCTTTTAATATAAAAGTATTATTAGGAAATTATACTAGAAAGATAGGTATTAAAGAATAGGAAGGATGTCCTAAAAATTAAATAAACCTACTTCACCGAAGCCAGGTAGCGCTGAAAAAAAAAGAGTCGAAAAGAACCACTCCTAAACCCTAGCTTTCAACATGTTAAGAACTCTTCTGTTTTTGTTTCTGTAGCATATGCAATGTATGCTTTGTACCCCAATCGTGCATCGCTTCTAGAATTGGCTCTAAACTTCGTCCATATTCTGTGATCGAATACTCCACTTTAGGAGGAACTTGAGGGTACACGACGCGTTCAACAATATCCTCTTCCTCTAGTTCTCTTAGCTGCTTTGTTAACATTTTTTGTGTAATTCCGGGCATGCTACGTTTAAGTTCACTGAACCGTTTTGTCCCTTCCTGTAAAAGGTGGAGTAGAATAATCGGTTTCCACTTTCCAACCAATATATTTAATGCATTCTCAACACGACATTCTTCAGGTACCTTTTCCATATATTACCCCTCCTAAGTATCTTTTTGGATACTATACCACATTTAAGTGCGTACTTATCTTATATGTTGATATACTCTATAATAATATTGTTTCCTCAAAAAGAAAAGTAGGGTAATACCGAAACGAGGTATTCCAGTGACATATAAAGCCTCAACGTAGAAAGGAAAGGTGAAGGATATATGGAAAAATATCGAATTAATCCAGACAAAGGCTTAGAGTTTGGTATCTATACATTAGGGGATCACTTACCGAATCCCATAACTGGTGAACGAATTTCTGCAAAAGAGCGAGTTCATGAAATTATAGAATATGCAAAGCTTGCCGACCAGGCAGGATTGGACTTCTTTAGTGTCGGGGAAAGTCATCAGGACTATTTTGCGACACAAGCGCACTCTGTCGTTCTTTCTGCAATCGCACAAGCAACGGAAAATATTAAGATTGCAAGTTCTTCTACCATTATCAGTACATCAGACCCAGTCCGTGTGTATGAGGATTTTTCAACCATTGACTTAATCTCAGGTGGGCGTACAGAAATCGTTGCTGGGCGTGCTTCTCGAATTGGCTTATTCGAGTTGCTTGGTTATAATGTCCGAGACTATGAAGCGTTATTTGAAGAAAAGTTTGACCTATTAAGAAAAATTAACGAAGAGGATGTTGTGAACTGGAGTGGAGAATTTCGGGCACCGTTAAGAAATGCAGAAGTCATTCCACGCCCTCAAAGTGGCTCTCTTCCGATTTGGCGCGCGGTAGGAGGTTCTCCTGGTAGTGCGATGAAAGCGGGCTATGCGGGAGTGCCGATGTTCATGGCTCACTTAGGTGGACCTGTTTCTATTTTTAAAAGAACGATTGATGCTTATCGAGAAGCAGCCGAAAGAGGGGGATTCAATCCAGCAGAGCTACCAGTTGCAACAGCTGGATTCTTCTATGCAGCAGAAACATCGCAGCAAGCCTTAAAAGATATGTATCCACATATCAACGAAGGAATGAAAAAGACGAACGGACAAGGATTTCCGAAGCAGCACTTTGCTCAAGGTATCGATCCACAAAATGTGATGAACATTGGAAGTCCACAAGAAATCATTGAAAAGATCCTTTATCAGCACGAGCAGTTTGGGCATCAGCGTTATATCGCACAAATTGATTTCGGTGGTGTTCCATTTGAACGATTACAAAAAAACATCGAGTTGATTGCAACTGAAATCCTACCTGCAATCCGAAAATATACAGCGAAAAAATAGGAGGGACAGCTAGATGAAAATCGTTGCACTATCTGGTTCAAATGTTGGGTCGAAAACTAGAACCGCTATGAACTATACGGTAAAAGCCCTCGAGGAAAAATACCCGGAAGTAAATGTCGACTTAATCGATTTAGCAGAGTATGAGATGCAGTTTAGTGATGGTCGAAATTATTTGGACTATGATGGAGATACAGGATATGTTACGAAAGCATTGATGGAAGCAGATGCTATCATCATAGGAACACCGATTTTCCAAGCCTCCATACCAGCGACTTTGAAAAATATTTTTGACTTACTTCCACAAAATGCTTTCCGAGACAAAGTGGTTAGCATGCTCGTAACAGCAGGTTCATCTAAACATTATTTAATTGCCGAACAACAACTTAAACCGATTTTGGCGTATATGAAAGCGCAAATGGTCCAGACTTATGTGTTTATTGAAGAAACGGACTATTATATGAAAGAAATTACCAACGAGGATGTCTTTTTCCGGATTGAGCGGTTAGTGGAGGATACGGTTGTATTAACGGAGACGTACCAAAGGATTAGGGAAGAAAAAGAAGCACAGTATGATTTTTAAGAAGAAAAGTCTAAGTCCTATTATAAGGGTTTAGACTTTTCGTTTTTCTATGGGATAGAGAATTAAAATGGAATGGATCGATTAGTGTTTTGAGATACATAAATATCAAACGAGGATGGATTTAACGCCCCATATTCGCGCAACTATAACGAAAGATCTGCACAAAAAGCGTTTAATAGAATGAATAATATCTTTCAAGGATTATGAAGATTATTAGACAAGCAACTATTTTTAGAATATCACGTACAAGTTGCAACTAAGATACATAGAATGTTCTTAAGTTTGAATGATTAGAAAAACAGTGAAAATAGGTCTCTTCCATCATAGCGGATCAATCTAAACTATGAAGGAGGTGTTGAAATAACATGCGTTCTTTTATTTCTGTACTAAAGAAAAGTTTTGTTTTATTAATAGTAATCCTTGTTCTGGCAGGTTGTCTGGGAAAATCACAGAATCAATTGACCGAAGCCCCTGATCTTCTTAAAGTTAATAATTTTCGAATGGGGCCATCTACTCAAAGTGGACCGACAACAGCTGTTGATTTTACTTTTGATCAAACAGCATTCTTAAACGGTGGAGATCGTTCAAACTTTCATCTCATTCCATTGGATGGAGGGGACACTGTTGATGGCTCGACTAATGTGAAACCACAGAATGATAAGGCGGGGGACGATATCATTACTGTTCTCTTTTCAGGAGAATTGAATCCAGAGAATTATGCACGAGGATATGTGGATTCTCAGGTGGTGAATTCGGATAGTAGCAACACAAGTCCAGACAATCCCTTGAATATTAATCAAGCTGCAGCAATCAGTAATGAGGGAAAGACGGAGAATCCGGATCTAGTAAATGTAACGTTAGACGGTAACTCCTATTTATTCGAATTTGATGAAGCACTAACAGATGATGATATTATACAAAACTCAAGTGGACTCAGGTTGTATTTTCCAGAGGCAAAGCAAAGTAGTACCATTCCATCTGCTGGATCATCACGTGTTGAAGTTGTAAATAATACAACCTTACGTGCTTACTATGAAGGAACCATTCCTGGTGACTACGCATTAGAAGATGCAGTTGGCGCTTATGTCGTGCAAGGTACCGTTCAATCGGTAGAAGGAAGCAGAGGAGCAAATAGCGGGAAAAACTCTTTCGACGAAACGCGATAACAGGAACAGTGATGTGAAAGATTAAAAACAAGGTATCATGGCTGTTCAAAGCACTATCATTGGAAGTTAGGCCGAAGGGCGCTTAAACGCACTTCGGCCACCATCCTTTAGTAAATTGCGGTGTGCTAGATTCTCCATTTCCATTACTATTGTTAAACACGAAGAACTAAATATTATACACTTTATTTAATCGTTAAATAACTTCTTTAAATCCTTTATAGGTCCTTCTTGATTTGCAACAAAAGCCACCCCACCAAGTACACCTCTCCAGTCATCATACGAATTTAATTCGATGTGCACGGGTGTCTTGTCATGATCGGTATATTCTACCATCCACACCCCTCCATTGGAAGGAAGAAAAAATAGTATATTTTCTAATAATGGACTTGTTTCTAGGTCTGGGATATTCAAGAAGGAGATATTGGCCAGTTGCCAGTTTTGGTGTTCTAAATCTTGAGTGAATTGTTCGAAGGCTCTTGCTTCATCGGCATTAAAGTTGCTCATCTTAAACACTTTGCCCATGTTGTTCGGTTTGTTCAATAAATCAAAGGCTTTGTCTGTGATGTTAAATTGCAGAGAATCATGTTTCTGCTCTTTCTTAAAAGAATAGTAGTCTTCAATAAGCTTAGGAATTTCATCATGTTTCATATAGGAAAACTCATGTATGATATTCCGATCTACTACATGGGAGAGCCAGGTGTCTTCATTGATATGGTGTATCATTAAGATGCCTTGATTTGGGAAATCTGAGCAGCGTATCATCCATTTGGAGTTAACATAAGAATCAATAAACTGATTTACTTCATCAGGGATAGGAATCTCATCCTGATCTTCCTTTTCTTTGTCCCATAATCCTCTCATGATTAAATGGGGGATAGTAACTTCCATCATCGCTCCCCATTCTTTTTTGCTTCTTTTCCCAAAAGAAACCTCTAGAATACTTTTAGCCACTTCTTCATACCCAGCAAAGGTAATTAGTAATCCTAGTTCTGCTGTTGTACAAGTCAGAGCATAGTTCAAGTCACACACATCCTTTTTTGAGAACTAATTGTTCTTAGTGCTACAACAAGATTTTCCGAAGTGGAAACATGATAATTTGATAAATGATAACACTTATAACAATTAATATTGGAATTGATAATAGTAGAAGGAGTTTTCGTTTAATCCAAGAGTATTTTCTTGACTTTCCATCTAAATAGTACCCTAATCCAAAAAGGCTTAACGTAATTATTGTTACCGTCTTAGTGAAAATGTTATTTGCTGGACGGATTATTCCTAACTCAATGTGTTCAATCATAATATCTCCTAGAATTAAAACTAGTACAGTATAAACTATTTGAACACTCATAACAGCAAATAGCATTACTTGAATCCAATATAATAGTTCTTCTGGAGACATTTTGTAATATTACCTCCTTGAGAGTACAATCACTTCTTTAATTACAAAAAGAAGTGTCGGATTGGGAACATAATAGCTTGGTATATAACTACACTTAGAACAAACAATATAGGGATTGAGATCAGTAGAAGAAGTTTTCGTTTAATCCAAGAATACTTCCTAAACTTCTTGTCTAAATAAGGTCCCAATCCAAAAAGTCCTATCGTTATGAATGTTATAGTTTTGGTAATAATATTGTTAGCTGGTCTGAAAATGCCTAACTCAATATAGTCAATCATGATATCACCAAGTAGAAAAACTAATAAAGTATATCCAATTTGAATACAAAAATATGCAATGATAGATACTTGAATATAATAAATTACATCCTCTGTAGACATACAATAATTCCTTTCCTTTGACGTTTTTAGGAGAACCAACTTTCTATAGAACTAAATGTTTTAGTTAGTCCTTCTTGGATTGCTCCACCAATTTTTTCACCAACATCTTTAACTTCATCTTCGAGCAAAATACTACCTGCAGCACCAATTAATCCTCCAACTGCTCCTCCAACCACTACCCCAACAGGCCCTCCGATACCACCAGCAACTGCACCTATCTTTGCTCCAACCGCAATCGCCCCAGCATCCGAGACAATTCCTGAAAAGAATCTTCCAGTCTTCTCACCTATATTAAGGTCTTTATTTGAATCCTTTGAAAATTCACTGAAATTTGCTGTAATAGATATTCCTGCCCCTACTATAGGTATTTTCTTAGCGACAGAAGTAAACCCTCGAGCATTTGCAATCTTCTCTGCAACATCCTTCGTACCTGTCTTAATTCTAGATTGAAAAGAATTAGAGAGATCGATTCCTTTCATAATAGATGGTGAATTTTTAGGAAAACCAGCAAGGTGTTTTAGAAGACTTCCCGGATCCTTATATGTATTTAAAAAGGACTTAATAGCTCGTTCCATTCCGTTTCTTGGAGTCATTGTCATGAATCTATGAATCTTATTGGCAATTTTGTTACTATAGCGACTGTTGTTTCTCCAAGAACGATCAACTGTGACCTTAAACTCATAATTACCAAGAACCTTGCGAAGAAAGGACGGTTTTCCATTTCGGTAATGGACCATTAACCCTCTGCTGAAGAAAGAGGAAGTTACGACAGAGGCAAGCTGCGAACCAACTAATAGCGCATCTCCTTTACTCATGGATTTGTTAATAGAATCGAAGAAGTTAAGTATCCTGTCGATGGCGTCAGGATGTTTACCACGATTCGTATTCCCGTTTCCTGCTTGTAAACCATTTGAGGGTGACTTTGACTGGTTTAAGGTGAAATTAATTTTTCTTGTTAAATAATTTTCAGTGCGAATATAGTTATCTATTGAATAATCAATCATGGAATATAGTTGTCTGAGGGAGGAAGCCAATTCTTTTAAATCATGATTACTGTCATTCAATCTAGAATCAATTCCTTTTCTAGACCTTATTTCCCAGTCGATGGAGTACTGCAAACTTTGTAATTCTGCACTTAAATCATTTAATCTTGCATAAATGTCAAGCAGGTCATTATTCACATGTTTGATATACCTTGGCCTGATTTTAATAATGGACATGAAAATTCCTCCTCTCGTAATGTGTAAACTTCTACCAATTTTATATTAATAAATTCCCACACAATTTCCTATGGGTATTTCGTAATGCTTTGGACCAACGTATGCAACTTTTTGCTTAAAAAAGGGAAATCATAAACTATATCGAATAGGTTATTTAAGAGACTAATGTGGAATTAATTTAACTTAAAATACGACTCGAGGTGTAATCATGAAACTAAAAATCATCCATACAAACGACGTACATAGTAGCTTTGAAAGCTATATGAGAGCAGCAACCTTAATCCGGCAGCACACGGATGGCAATACCTTAATCCTAGACGCAGGTGACTTTGCAGATTTTAAAAGCATTGAACTTCAAGGCACAAGAGGTATTGCTGCTATTGAGCTGCTTCAGTCTCTAAGATATGATGCACTAACAATAGGAAACAATGAAATGTTTAATGGAATGGACACCTTAGAGCATATGGCTTCGACGAGCCCAATTCCTTTTATTAGTAATAATCTGTTGAAAAAGGATCAATCGAAGATTAAAGGTGTACATTCCAGTGTAATTTTAGAAAAGAATGGGTTAAGAATTTTAATTACGGGTTCTTCACCAGATCTTGAAGAATTTAATGATGGTCTAGGAGTTTATGTTAAAAACTACAAAGAAGCACTACAAAAAGAATTGAAAAAGCAAGAAGGGAACTATGATATTTGCATTCTACTTAGTCATATTGGAACAGAACTTGATAACCAACTAGCTTTAGAGATACCAGATATTGATATTGTTATTTCGGCACATGACCATCAACTCTATGAACAAGCGAAAATCGTTAATGGAACAATCATGAACAGTGCTGGAATGTGGGCGGGGCATGTTGGAGTTGTAGAAGTAGAGATTATTGATGGTAAAGTTGAATTAATCGCATCTAGCACACTTCCAACAGACTCCGTGGAAAAAGATGAAGAAATTAAACGAATTCTTTCGGTGAACAAACAAAAGGCTATAGAAGTTCTTAGTCAACCACTTTACTATATTGAAGATTACCTTTGGCACGATATCATCGAAGAGAATCCAATTACGAATCTCATTGCTGATGGATTAATGGACATGCTTCAATGCGATATAGGATTAATGAACAGCGGAATTGTTAATGCTGGACTATTCGATTTTGTCTCGAATAAAAAGTTAATTGAAATTTGTCCATCTCCATTAAATCCAACTTCATTTAAGGTAAAAGGGAAACATATAAAAGAAGCCTTGCAACAATCGTTAGATGTGCAGATTTGCTTAGCGGACGGGAGAGGTCCTGGCTTTAGAGGTCGATTTGTGGGGCGCCTACATGTATCTGGGGCTGAGATTGTTCATGACGGTCAAACCATCACGGATGTGATTATTGCTGGTGAACCATTGGAAGAAGAACGCTGGTATTCAGTTGCTTCTTCCGATTACTTACAACGTGGCTCCGGTTATGAATCCTTAAGTCAGAATAAAGACGATGTTTATCAGGCAGAAGAAATTCGTGATGTTATTCGAACGTATGCCGCGAAAAAAGATTTTGTCCAAAAGGCACGACAAAACCGATGGAGACAAACAATTCCTGTTATAAATTCATAAAATTGCGAAACTTTTCTATGTCTGTTACGTACTTATTAGTAAGAGGTGATAAAAATGGGAATGATCTTTTTTGTACTTCTGATGATTGGAATTGTTTTTGCTATTTCGTTTAAAGTTTCTAGACGATCCAAAAGTGATAATGTAATGAGAAGCGGTCATACATCCTTTTTCTTTTTCGGTGACGCCGATTCCTCCCACGACAATGGTAGCTCCTTTGACGGAGGATTTGGTGGTGGAGATGGCGGCGGAGGTGGAGGGGGAGAATAACCCTTCCGCCTTATCAGAATATAAACTTCGGAAAAAAGCTCATTAAATGGATGAGCTTTTTCTTGTCTATTTTTTTACTAAAAATGTAAAATAAACAATAGACATCTATAGATAAAAAGAGGGATACGAAAATGAAAGAAGCAGGTCTTGTATTAGAAGGCGGTGGAATGCGCGGCGTATATACAGCAGGCGTATTAGAGTATTTTATGGAACAGAGATTGTATTTCCCATATGTGATTGGGGTATCAGCGGGTGCTTGCATGGCGGCCTCTTATTTATCCCGTCAATTGGGACGAAATCGTGCTGTGAATATTGACTTTGCTGGGGATAAGCGTTATTTATCTTGGAGGAATTTTATAAGAAAACGCGAGCTCTTCGGAATGGACTTTATTTTTGATGAGATTCCGAATCAGTTGGTTCCTTTTGATTATGATGCATTTTTAAAAAGTTCGGAACAGCTCGTTGTTGGTACGACGGATTGTGAAACAGGGGAACCTGTTTACTACGGTAAGGATCGATATGGGGAAGATATGTTAAAAATTCTTCGGGCTTCAAGCTCGTTGCCCTTCGTAGCTCCAGCTGTACCTTTTGAAGATCGAGCCCTATTGGACGGAGGAATTGTTGACCCAATTCCTATTAAGAAGGCTCAACAAGATGGTTTCGATAAAAATGTGGTTGTCCTAACGAAACCAGCCGGATACTTTAAGAACCCACCTGGCAGATTGTCTTCATTATTCAAATATAAGCAGCATCCAAAAATCAATGAGCGGATAGAAACTCGTTACCAGCTCTATAATGACACATTGGATTATATGGAGGAAGAAGAGATCCGTGGAAATGTGTTTGTTATGAGACCAAGTGTTTCTATGCCGGTTGGCCGTGTGGAGAAGGATAAGAATAAACTAGTAAAGTTGTATGAACTAGGCTGGAAGGACGCCGAAGCACAATTTGAAAAACTGAAAGATTTTCTGGAGATTAAAGAGGAAAGCATTTCGAGTAAGTAATTTAGAAATGTGGAGATATATCAACCATTTATTATCATCTAACCAATAATCAATTAGCATGAGACAGCCCACTATCAGAAAAGTAGTGGGTTTTTTCGACTCTTATAAGGTGGAAAAATGATACAATAGTGTGAAAGGGAGGGATTTTATGAATAAATTTTTTCTTATAGGTTTGCTCATCCTGATCTCCGCTCTCATTATTTGTTTTATACTTCAAGACGCATACTTACTCTTTCAAATCACTGGTGTTGCAGCTGTTATTCCTTTAATCATTGCAGGTTTGTTCACGGGTGCAATGGGGGATGGTGATCAAGTAAGGGCTAACTTTCATGCAGAATCCAAACAAGCGAGAAAAGAACGTAGTACATGGATGTTTAACTTTGTTTGGTTGGCTTTACCAAATGTCATTTGTGTCGTGGTATTAGTAATCGTTAGTATTGTGCATGGTTAACCAAAATAAAGATGGAAAAGTCATTTATTAACCCTTTAAAGAGCTATTTTAAAGGGTTTTTTGTATGCAGGGCATAGGCTGCGCTACAAATAATGGTTCTACATACTACGTAAGCTTGAACATTGCCTCGATTACGTCTTTTCGGTACACTTAATCCAGTGTTAATGGGAGGAAAAAATCATGAACCATGTTATAGAAGTAAACGACTTACGAAAAGAATTCAAATCCTATTCGAGCCGTTCTGGATTAAAGGGCGCCTTTCGGGATTTGTTTACGAGAAATTATAAAGTTGTTCCAGCTGTAAAAGACATCTCCTTTAACGTCGAAAAAGGAGAAATGGTCGGCTATATCGGGGAAAATGGGGCAGGGAAATCGACGAGCATCAAAATGCTAACAGGTATATTAACGCCTACTTCCGGAACAGTGCGAGTGAATGGAATGGATCCACATCGGGAACGGGAGAAATTCGTCCGTTCTATTGGAGTTGTGTTTGGCCAACGTTCCCAGCTTTGGTGGGATATTGCGGTGCAGGAGTCATTCCGTCTCCTTAAAAAGGTGTACAACGTCCCGGATGAAGTGTACCGACAGCATATGGACCACGTTATTGAATCCTTAGATATTGCGCCACTGTTGGACAAGCCTGTCCGGAAGCTGTCACTTGGTCAACGAATGCGTTGTGAATTAGCTGCTGCGTTATTACACAACCCTAGCCTTTTATTTTTAGATGAACCAACGATTGGCTTAGATGTACTTGTAAAGCTAAAGATTCGTAATTTTTTAAAAGAGATCAATGAAAAATATCAAACGACAGTTTTGCTTACCACCCATGATTTATCAGATATTGAGGCACTATGTGATCGTGTCATTATGCTAGACGAAGGGCAGATTATTTATGATGGATTACTAGCGAAGCTTCGATCCACTTGGGCGGAAGGCAAACAAATTGAATTTCAATTTGCTGACTTCGACCTGTCCAAAGATAAGTTGGATCCTTTATTTGTCGATTTAGAAGCGGAATGGACGAAAGGAAACCGGGATAATGTCTGGGTAGCGAATGTCGTGAATCAGGAGCATGTGATTTCAGAGGTAATTGGGAGAGTGGTTGCGGCTCACAAGATTTCTGATATTAAGATCCACGAAATCTCTACAGAGGAAATCATTCGAAATATTTATGAAGAAGGTAAGGTTCATGGCTAAATATATCGAAATGATTCGGGTTCGGTTTCTCATGATGCTTGCCTATCGAACGAACTATTATAGTGGAATCCTTATTTATAGTATTAATATCGGAGCGTATTATTTTCTTTGGACAGCAATTTATGGAGATAAAGGGTCGATAGAAGGCATGTCGGTTGGGCAGATGACGACCTATGTAGCTATCTCTTGGATGGCGCGAGCTTTCTATTTTAACAATATTGATCGAGAAATTGCTCAAGAGATCAAGGAAGGAAAAGTGGCGGTGGAATTCATTCGCCCCTATCATTATTTGCTAATGAAAATGATGCAAGGACTCGGTGAAGGGATATTCCGCTTAAGCTTTTTCTCGGTTCCAGGAATGTTGATTGTTGCTCTGATTTTTCCAATCACATTTTCGGTTGACGTTACGACATGGCTTTCCTTTGCATTAGCGATTATATTCAGTTTTATCATTAATACACAGATTAATTTGCTTACAGGTGTCTTAACGTTCTTCTTCTTTAATAATGCTGGACTGATACAAGCGAAGCGGGTGGTTATTGACTTATTCTCTGGATTGCTCATTCCGATTAGCTTTTTTCCAATGTGGGCACAGGACGCGATGGGTTTCTTCCCGTTTCAAGCAATCAGCTATATTCCAAGCATGATTTTCACAGAATCCTTTACAGGGAATGAAGTGATGGAGTCCCTGATATTCCAAGGGGTATGGGCTTTATTACTTATCATTCCTATTCAAGTGCTGTGGGTAATAGCAAAAAAACAACTAACCGTACAGGGGGGATAGGGATGAAATATACGTCTATCTTCTTTCAATATGTTGCTCAGTATATGAAAACTCGTCTTACTTATCGGGTAGATATGGTCATTGAAATATTATCCGATCTACTTTTTCAAGCGGTAAACTTAATTTTTATCTTAATCGTGTTTGGACATACGCAACTACTAGGTGGCTGGTCAAGGGATGAGATTATCTTCATTTATGGATTCTTCCTCGTACCTTTTGCAATTTTCGGAGCGTTCTTTAACATCTGGGATTTTAACGAACGGTATATCGTAAAAGGGGAAATGGACCGTATCCTAACACGCCCCATCCATAGTCTCTTTCAAATCATTTTAGAGAGAATGGAATTGGAATCGTTGTTTGGTGTATTTACCGGGATTGGGGTTATGCTTTATTCCGCCAGTCAGTTAGGATTATCTTTTTCCTGGTATGATCCATTCGTGTTTGTAGTACTCGTTTTGGGTGGGGTCTTTGTATATGCAGGGATCTTCGTTTTGCTCGCTAGTATTAGCTTTTGGTCGGACAGTCCCACTAGTATTATGCCAATGATGTACAACATTGGGAACTATGGACGCTATCCGGTGGATATATACAACAATGTGATTCGCTTTGTATTAACGTGGATTTTGCCATTTGCGTTTGTTGGGGTATATCCGTCTGCGTATTTCTTAGGAAGAGAAGATTGGTATGGGTATGCATTTTTAACACCAGTAATGGGCCTTCTTTTCTTCGGTATCTCCGTACTCGTTTGGAATGTTGGAGTAACAAAATATCGAGGAGCTGGAAACTAATAAGAAAAGTATCCATTCAAGCCCCCCTTTCCCAATAAGGACAAGGAGGGGCTTGTTTTTTTCTGTGTTCAATGGATAATTCTATTCATTCGGCAATATAATGTGGAAAGGTTTCTACAGGAGGTATCGCTAATGAAATTCACTGTAGAATATATTCCATTAAGTAAGATAAAAACGGATTTATCATTAAAACTTACGGAACGCATTCGACGCTTACGAATGTTTATGTTGGATTGTATGCATCTGTTAGTCGTTAAAAAGGATAAGAAGAACGACAGCTACACACTTTTGGGTGGGGAAAATCAGTTGGAATATTTGAAAAAGCATACAAACCAAACCTACGCGCCTTGTATAGTAGATGTTGAGAAGCGGAAATCGAAATTACTAGCTATTCTACGAAAGGACGTGGAACGAGAAGATCATCCGATGATTCCGAGTGGATGGAGTATTATTCGTAGTTTTTTAAAGGAGGAGCCTAGGTTTCGTGAATTGTCCCGTATGGATCAGTTGAAAGTATTAATGATTGGGGTACGGTATAAAAAAACAGTGATAGAAACGATGAAAAATACGGTTCATCAACTGCATAGAAAGTAGAGTTAAGGAGTGGGTCCCCTGCTCCTTTTTGTTTTGTCCCCTATGTTACAATGAAAAGGACAAAATGTGGGGGACGTGCAAATGAAACGAAAACCGATTTATGTAGAAATTCCAATTCAGGCTGAAATGGACAAGCTATGGGAAGCAACACAAAACCCCGAGCTTCATGAGCAGTGGGATTTGCGGTTTTCCAAGATTTATTATCTGCCAAAAAAAGAGGGGAAGCCTCAGGAGTTTTCTTACCAAACGAAAATTGGCCCTTTCCAGGTAGAGGGGTGGGGGAAAAGTGTCGGTAGCTTCCAAGGAAAGGATGACTCAAGAACATCCTCCTTACACTTCGGAACGGATCAAACAATCTCCCCGATTCGGGAAGGAAGAGGCTATTGGAAATACATTCCCGACGGTGAATCGATTACTTTTCTAACAGAATATAACTACCAAACTAGCTTTGGGAGACTAGGAGCTTTTGTAGATCGCTTTCTGTTTCGACCCGTTATGGGTTGGGGGACAGCTCTCAGCTTTGATGTGTTGAAGAGATGGATGGAAAAAGGGGAGAGTCCCCAGCACCAATACACTCGTTTTTTGAGCTTTTGGATGATTAGTTTTTTATTCCTTTTCATTTGGATGTATCATGGTGCGGTTCCTAAACTTTTCTTTATGGATGAAGCGGAACTCCAAATGGTGCAAACGATATTACCATTTGGAGAGGAATCCATCCGCTCCGTAGTAAGAGTTATAGGTTGGGCAGAGGTCTTGTTCGGTCTTTTGTTTGTTTTCATGGGAAGGAAAAAGCCCTTATTCATCGTGCAGCTTATCTTGTTTCCTATCTTAACACTGGCGGCAATATGGGGAGACCCTTCCGTTCTGTCCCATCCCTTTAGTCCTTTGACTTTTAATCTTACTCTTATTCTTCTATCCTGGTTCGGTTTGAAGTTGGGCTCTGATATTCCTACCGCTAAATCCTGCAAACGAAAGAGATGAACTCTACATGTCTATATACCGTGATGTAATGGGGGAGGCTTTTCATAGACTACATCCCATGCTTCAAAAAAGATATTGTTTTACAACGGACTCCACCTTCGTTGCAAAGGGGACGATGCATGTCATTACAGGTGGGCCAAGATGGCTAGCCCCACTTTTTTGGCTTGCGGCGAAGCGAAAGCTTTTATTCCCAGAACGAGGCTGTAACGTTCCGTTTATAATCACAAACCGTACTAACGAAAAGCAGGTTCATTGGGAACGTGCCTTCTATTTTCCTGGCAGGACTCGTTATTTTAATGCTGTGATGCGTTTAGATTCGGAGAGATGTGTTATCGAAGATTACCTGGGTGAGTCTGCTGTTGTCTATTCGGACTTAGTTTTTGTGGTGTCTGATAGGGGTTCTATTACGATCTCTTCCCAAAATCAGCGCCTGTTAATCGGGAAAAAGGAGATTCCATTGCCTAAAATGTTTCAAGGGATTGCTACGGTAAAAGAGGGCTATGACGATGAAAAAGGTGTGTACACGATTAATGTTTCGGTAAGAAATCCAATCATTGGACGTGTTTTTGCTTATGAAGGGGAGTTTGTTCAACATGAAAATAAGAACAGTCGCAATCTGTAATCTTTTCCTTGTTTTCATTCTAATCTTTTTCGGAGCGCATCCATGGTATTACGTGTTATTAACACTGGCTCAGCTTGTGTATGTGCCCATTGTTCTACATATGCTTCTGGAGAAACAAGGAGGAAAGCATCCTTGGATTGTTCGCTTGATGATGGTGGCATCCCTTTCTGTATTTGTTTTACAACTAACGGATGAAACGAATTGGGATGGCTTATTAGCAGCAATCTATCTTTTGTTTACGGTTGTCGTTGGTGTGACGGGGATAAAGCGATTTTTACAGCGTGGTTTTATTGATTTGGAAGAGTTCATGATGGAGGTAGGGATGGTTCACCTCGCAGTGGGCGGAGCATGGTTTTTAGCGTATGAGTTAAACTTAGATGTAGGTTTTTCTCCAATCATTACGTGGTTAACCGCCATCCATTTTCACTATGCAGGGTTTCTCTTTCCAGTTTTTATCGGATTTATCGGTCGGATCCAAAAATCAAGGATGTACGCCTTTTTTGCTGTAACTGCTTGTTTGGCACCATGGATAGTAGCAATAGGAATAACTTTTTCAAGACTGCTAGAGGTTGTTTCTGTACTTGTCTATATCGTGGGTATCTACGGATGTATTTATCTAGTCATTCAAACACCTTTCCCGAAATCTATACAGAAGGTAGTCATCCCAACTTCCTTTATAGCATTAGGAGTGAGTATTCTATTTTCTCTTCTGTATGCAGTAGGAAATTTAACAGGTTTCTTTACTGTAAGTATTTCGTTTATGCTGCTGTTTCATGGAGGCATGAATGGGTTACTGTATGCAGGATTAGGGGTGCTCGGTTGGTATCTTCACACACCAGCTCCAAAAGAGCATGACTGGGACTTTCCTATCAGTCAGATAAGAGGCTGGAAAAATAAACGAAAGCTGGAAGAATCGACTCAAACAGTGAGAGGGCTAGTAGATAACATGGATATCTATGAATTGGCATCACTGGATTCTATGGTTCGAAGATTTTATGAACAAACGTTTGATTATCAATTAACAGCACGTGTGTATTGGCGGCGTTGGTTTCTTCCGTTTGCCTTTCTTTATAAGTTTGTCAGCAGATTTGTCCAACAGATTAACCTGCCCATTTCGTCTAACGAAGTAGAAATGACAGGATCTATTGTAAAGGTAGATGATTCGGAAGACGGAAGACAATCCGTTCGGGCGTGGATTCGTAAAGTGAAAAACCAAACCGCTTTCGTCGCGCTCTATTCTTTTCATAAAACGAAGGAAGAGACGTATATGAATATTGCCTTGCCGTTGCCATTTTCAACAATGATTGGTATTTTGAAGCTAAATGTCGAAGATAAGCATCTTCAATTGTCTAGCAATGGAAGGGGAAATTCTGAAGCAGGGATTTATTTGGGTCTAGGGAAAAATGTGATGAAATTACCGTTACAAGAACATTTTCTCGTTTCTTCTGTTGGGGAGAGGTACTTAAAAGCAACACATCGCATGACTATTTTCTCCCTACCGTTTCTAACAATTGAGTATAAAATCAAGCTTAAGGATTCTCTGTGATTAAATCATAAGAAGACTGGTCATAACTATTAAAAACAGGATTAAAAGGGTGAAGGAACCATGTATCTGACAGTTAAAGAGACAGCAGATTATTTGCAGCTTTCGGAATCTAAAATTGAAGCACTCATTCATCACAATAAGATTCGCGCCATCCATGATGGACAGGAATTTTTAATCAACAAGGAACAGTTTGAATCTCATCTTGAACAGGTAGAGAAATTACATAAAATGATGCAGGAATATTTACAGGAGCCAATTCCAGAAAGTATCGATGTGAAAGATGAAGATTAAAAGAAAAAATTTTCAAAATAATGATTAATTTGCAGGGTAATAGGACTTTATATCTAGGTATGAATAGTCTATAATAGACATATAATCTAATAATCTAAAGCGAAAAGGCAAACCCACTGAAAAGCGGGGACGCAAAACCACGGGTCTAAGGCACTATGCTAAGATTGCCGGGTTACCGAAGTTTTTATGGTGGTATTCGTTTTGGATGTCACTTTTTTTATGGGGGAAAAACCAATGATTGGGCAAATAGTAAATTTAGATAAAAAGCCTTTAGTTCGAGAAATTTTGAATACGCTTTGGATGATTGTTGGTTTATACGTCCTGATGACCTCCTTAAATATGATTTTTACTTCACAGGATACTGGACTATTCTTTCAAAAAGTGGTGTTATCCCCAACTATTGAACTGATTTTAACAGTACTCGTATTAGAATTGGTTACCTATAAAGAAGTCGAATATGTGGATTATATTCTTATTACGGGAATGAACGTAATCGCTTGTATTATCATGTTAGCGATTTACGATAAGCCGATGACGACATTTATACTCATATTTCCGATTCTCTTATCTTTATTTTTTTATAAAATGCGCCTTTTAATTTATTCGGTAGTAATCGCTTTTATTTCTGTTGTATTCGTGTACTTGTTTTCCTACCAAAAATATGTAGAACTTTCTGCTTCCGATTTCATTTTGACCTTTGCATTGTTAATTGGAACGGCTTTTATTATCAGTCGATTTATGCAGCATAACTTCCAAGTACGGAATAAACTGATGGAAATTATGGAAGAGAAACAGGAATTGACGTTGAAAAACGTTCACATGGAGCGACTAAATCGGATTGATCCCGTTACAGAGCTGTACAATCACCGTTCGTTTCACGAACACTTGGATTCGATTTTCCGAATAGAGAATCCGGAGCAATTAGAGGTGCATGTAGCGGTTTTAGATATTGATAATTTTAAATCCGTAAATGATCGCTTCGGCCACCTCGCTGGAGATCGAGTGATTGCGATTGTTGCGAGACAAATTCATCAACATTTATCTGCAGATGATTTTCCTTCCCGATATGGGGGAGAAGAATTCTCCATCGTAAGCATCGGAAAGACCACGATGGAATTCTATCAGCAAGTGGAAGAAATAAGAGTAAACCTATCGCAAGTCCATCATAAAGAATTGAATGGAGAGCAGGTTACGATAAGTATCGGTGTGCAAAAATTAGAAGCAGGAATGGATAAAGAAGCTTTATTCAGCGCTGCAGATGCTTCATTATACATGGCTAAGGGAACAGGTAAGAATAATACGGTAGTCAATCGAGGAAACTTTTGGCCAGAATCTGCGACAAACTAAACATAAAACAAACCCGTAGCACTCGAGATGCTACGGGTTCTTTCGTATCATTTTAAAAATCGCTTTAATAGCTTCAATCCATGTTTCGTATTCGGATAGCGAAATGGAATATCGAAGCTCGTCGTCTGTTTTAAAATGCTTTTTTTATGGGAGAATGTCTCAAAGCTCGCTTTCCCATGATAAGAACCGGTCCCACTACTGCCAATACCGCCAAACGGTAGATAGGGGGATGCAAAATGGTAAATCGTATCATTTACACAACCACCGCCAAAGGAAACTCTTTCAAGGATATCCTTTTCAACATGTGAGTTCTCCGTAAACAAGTATAAAGCCAATGGATTTGGTGAATGTTCAATCCCTTGATGAACTTCCTCTAAATCATTGTATTCTAATATAGGAAGGATTGGCCCGAATATCTCTTCGTGCATGATGGGATGATTCCAGTTAATGTCCGTTAAAATGGTAGGCTCTATAATACGTTGTTGCTCATCATGCTCCCCACCCAATTTCTTATTTCCATCTTCTAAGAACGCCACGAGACGATTAAAGTGACGTTTGGATACAATCTTAGTAAAGCGATCCGTTTCAAGTGCATCTTTATATAGATGAACAATAGCATTTTCCAGTTCTTGAAGAAAGGCATTTTTTATTGTGTGATGAACATAGACATAATCAGGGGCAATACAAGTTTGACCGGCATTTACAAACTTCCCCCAGGCTACTCGTTTTGCTGCAAGTTTTAAGTGAGCATCCTCATGAATAATACAAGGACTCTTTCCACCAAGCTCTAGCGTGATAGGGGTAAGCTGTTTGGCTGCCGCCTCCATAATGATTTTTCCAACCGAAACACTTCCCGTAAAAAAGATATAATCAAACTTTTGTTGTAATAGCTGCTTGCTTACTTCCGCATCACCTTGCAAGACGGTTATATAAGAATCGGGAAAAATCTCTTCAATAATACGTTGAATGACTTCCGATGTTTTCAGTGTTAGCTCAGACGGTTTGACAACCGCACAATTGCCAGCAGCTATAGCTCCAATGAGTGGTGCTATAGCTAATTGGAATGGGTAGTTCCATGGTGCGATGATAAGGGAAACTCCATAGGGACTTGGGTGCATATAACTTTTAGATCCTATATGTGTAAGAGGCGTTTTTACTTTTTTTGGTTTGATCCATGTTTTCAAGTGTTTCATGATAAAACGGATTTCCTCTAATAGGATACCAATTTCAGAAGAGTAGGCTTCAAAGGGAGACTTGTTTAAATCATGGTGAAGAGCATCTATGATTGCTTGTTCATTAAGTTTAATGGCATCCTTTAAAGCTTTCAGCGCTTTCATGCGATACGCATATTCTAACGTAGTTCCCGTTCGAAAAAAGGCTTTTTGCGTATCCACTGTTTTCTTTATATTCATGACAAGTTTGTCTCCTAACATTGAGATAGACTAATTGTACTGAATTTTTCGAGGAATAGAAAGAAAAGATTAATGTTGGAAAATTAAAGGAAATTTCAAAATTTTGTAGAAAAAACATATATAAGAACGAATCGACGACCGAGAAAAGAAGGTGAAGTATGAACTGTAGAAAATATCAGGCGCAATTACCTAAGTATATGAAGGGAAAGCTTTCTTTAGCTAAAAAGGAAAGGCTAGAGGCTCATCTTCATACATGTCCGACTTGCACGAATATTTATGAAAGAATGAAAAATAAGCCAGCTAAGAAAAAAATCGAATGGTCCACCAAAAATAATGGAATCATAGCAGCGTCCTTTGTACTTATTGCGATTGTTTTATTTGCTACAGGTTCCTTCCAGAAAATAAATACTTGGTGGGATGGATTTAGGATGGCTGATGATCAAAGCTTAGAAGATCTGCAGCAGTTCGGTGTCGGGAACAATGTGAACTTAGAAGCAGTTAGCAATGGCATAAAGGTGAGAATCACGCATGTAGTAGCGGACGACATCCAAACCTATATCTATTACGAGGTGGAGGATTTAGAAAATGAGAAAAGATGGGCGATTAGCGATCGTCACCCTCCTACCGTTGATGCGGAATTTGGTATGTTAGATTATACACAAGGAAATGGAGGGAGTTATGTCTTCTCAACCATGGTAAATAGAGAAGAAAGTGATGATCCATCTGTCTTTAAAGGTCGCTTGGGCGTCGTCCCCCTTGATAAAGATTATACAAAAGGGGAAATCCAGTTAAAGATTACACAACTCACAGAGGTAATTCCCCCACCAAAAGAAGAGGGAATGGGATATAGCATGTATGGCATGTACAACTTTACCGGAGATAAAACCTTTCAAGGAGAATGGGAATTCACCGTACCGATAGAAAAACAAGAGGTGAAGGAACAAGAGATTAATTTAGATACGACAGTGGCCGGACACGATATTCATATTACCAAGCTGACAATCGCTCCTACCGTCACAATTCTACATTATGAATATGAGATGGAGCCCCCAAGTGAAGAAAATGGATTTGTAATGCAGGGTGGGAAGTTCTTTCATTTTGAGAATTTAAAAACCGACGAGCAAGTCTATGAACCGGAGTTTGGAAGTCTACGAATTAATAATGTTTTTGGTTCTGGAACGGCTTACGTTATGAAGGAAGAATATCCGTTTGAATCGATGTATTTTTCACCTCCAAATAAAGTGGAGGCAAAAGTTCGGATGATTCAGGAGACAATATCGATAAATGAAACATTTCCAATCGATCCGAATAAAAAGGAACCGCAGGAATTTCCTTTTCTAGGGTCCACGATATCTGTTCAGGACATCGAGCTAGGAACACCAACCACGCTTACGGTTCAAACAGAATACACGAAAGAACGTATTTTTGAAGATATTAATTTTGAGGTGCTTACGGAACCTGAACCTACTTCGATGGAAATAGGGCAACATGAAAACGTAATCTTAGATCAAGAAGGAAAGGTTTATGAAGATGGAGAGCCTATTCACTCAGACGCACTAGTTCGTTATCTACCTATTGAACAACAGATGAAAATTGAAGCGAGTGGTGGTGAGATTGCGAAGCCTACAAGCATACAAATTCATAGTTATACGAAAACAAGTTTCCCGAAAGAGCCTATTCAGATCCAGTGGTAGGTAACGATGGTTAAGGAGGGGAATTATGGTAGACAGACCTGTAGGATTTGGGAGCAGATTCCTAGCTGGTTTAATGGATGGTCTTCTAATTGGAATCCCAATTAGTTTAATCGGATCTTTAATAACCGGTGAACAAGATAATTGGATTACGACTATTTTAGAATCTATATATTATTTACTTGTACCTGTTTTATGGGTAGGCTATACAGTTGGCAAACGAATTATGGGTATAAGAATCGTAAAGTTGAACGAAGAAAAACTAGGAATTGGAACAATGATTCTTCGTTATTTTGTATCTGGGATTATCTACGCTTTGACCTTAGGAATTGCTCTTATTGTTAGTGCATTTATGGTCGGTTTAAGGGATGACAGAAGAGCTATCCACGACATGATCGCAGGAACCTATGTAACGTTTGCTAAACCAGAAGCGTAGAATGATAACCGGGTGGTGCCAAAAACCACCCGGTTTTTGTATATAAAATTTTTGCAAGGAGAAACTCGACGTAGTAAAAATTTTTTCGGAATTAAGTATAAGTGCAACTTGGGCCCATCCAGTACCTAAAGGATTGCTTAGCCAAGTTTTCCTTATGGAATGGTGTGAAATGATTGTAAAGTGTTGGGAGTGAAAGGGAATTTGCTTTCCACTTCGAGAAATTGATATCATCTTGGTATGCAAATGTAGGAGGTTATTTTTTGAAAAGCAAGCTAACCGTTATCTTTATCCTCTTAAGCGTTGTGGTTCAGACTTTAGGTTTGTTTCTAAAGTTTCCATACAAAGGGCTACTCGTTTGGGGCTCTTCCTTTGTTTTTCTCTTGTTTGCCGCGTACTTTACTAAATACTTGCCAAATGATTAAACCCACCTTCTGAAACAGTTCAAAAGGTGGGTTGATTGTTAAATTGCCAAGTGTTTTTTCGTTTCTTCTTGTGGTTCTATGTTATCTTTTTTCGCACTTTTTCTTTTTCTAGACAGTAGTTTATAAACTGCTGGAACGAGGAGCAATGTGATGAATGTTGCAAATAGTAATCCAGAAATAATCGCGGTTGCCATTGGTGCTTGATAATTTCCAGCACTTCCAGAAGCGATAGCTAACGGTAGCATCCCACCAACTGTCGTTAAGGTTGTCATAAAGATTGGACGTAGTCGATTTTGTCCAGCCTCTAATAAAGCCTCTTCTACAGAGTAGCCCTCCTGACGCAGTTGATTGGTACGGTCTATTAACAGAATCGCATTGTTTAAGACAATTCCGATTAACATGACGACACCCATTCCTGACATCAAGCTTAAATCCTGGTTCGTAATAAACAAGCCAAGGATTACACCAACAACGGTTACTGGAATCACAGACATTACGATTAATGGGTGAACCAAATGGTTGAATTGAACAGCCATGACGAGATAGACAAGGAATATGGCAATTCCTAATATCATTAGCATTTCTTGAATTAATTCTTGTTGCTGTTCAATATCTCCTGCAGCCTCAATGTCATAGCCATTTGGTGTTTCATAGTCCTCGATAAGTTTTTGTACATCTCGGTTTATGGCGCCCAAATCTCGATCTTTGATATCCGCCGAGATGGTAACGAATCTTTCCCCACCGGAATGACTGATTTCGTTCGGAGTTTGTACGTTCGTAAAGCTTACAAACGACGATAAGGCTTTCATCCCATCCTCAGTTGGAATTTCCATGTCAAGTAATGCATCTCTATTTTCAGTTTGAGATTCTTTATTCCAAGTGACCTTTAAAGGGACTTCTTCCTCTTCGATTGTTAGTTCTCCAATTTCTGTGGCTAAGAATGATTGTTGAATCAATTGCTTTATCTGGCCTGGACTTACCCTAGCATTTTGCAATGCTTCATCATTTAGGACAATTTCTTGTTGGCTAGATGTATGCTGCATGGAGTGTTGTACTTCCACAATTCCATCTATTTTAGCCATTTCATCACTAAACTCGTTCGACAAGGCTTGTAGATCTCCAAACTCTTCCCCTTTTACGGTTAGTTGAACAGGGTACCCACCACCACTAGACATAGAGCCTTGAACACTATTCACAGGATAATCTTCTTTTAAATCACGTAACGATTCATAGATTTCCTCGTTTACGTCTTCTTGTTCTCTCGTAATATCTTCGCCTTTTGTCATGTTAATGATCGCATATAACGAATTTCCATTATCCATCATGTAATCAGTCTCAACATCTTGGATATTGTCCAATTTCTCGTGCATCTGATTAATTAACTCTTCTTTTTGTGTTTCGGAGAGACCCGGCTCTACTTGAATGAGTATTTCATTATAACGGTTGTACATATCCGGCATGATTGTCATCGGAATCTTCGGAACAAGGAAGATGGACCCTACAAATAAGAGTACAAACATCGTAATGACGACAAAACTATTACGTTTCTTTTTCACAACCCATGCTGTTAAACGACTGTATCCTCGTAATAGAGGACCACGCTTACTAGTCGCTTTTGGTTTTCTTAACTTTAAAAACTTCTCTGATAAAGAAGGAATTAACGTAAAGGAAATGATCACAGAGCTAATGAGCGTTAGGGCTACAACAGTTGACAGCATAAGCATCATTTGTCCCATGTCTCCGCCGAGCAAACCAATTGGTAAAAACACCACGATTGTTGTTAACATCGAAGCTAATACCGCACCAGCTACTTCTTTTACACCAGAAATAACGGCTTCAAAGGCTGGCATTCCTTGTTCTTTCTTCCGATAGATAGCTTCCAGTATTACAATAGAGGAGTCTACCATCATTCCAATTCCTAAACCTAATCCAATTAACGTTAGAATATTTAAGCTATAGTCGAACAGGGTCATAGCTGCAAAGGTTAATAATACGGAAGTTGGTATTGATATTCCGACGATCAGGGTTGCTCGTACGTTGCGAAGGAATAGCAATAAGATGACAATGGCGATAATACCACCAATAATGATATTACTCGTTACGCCATCAATGGATTCTTGAACATAGTCAGCTTGTGAGACAATTTCATTAAGCTCGAATCCGTTAACTAATCCATCATCTTTGATGTTTTTGATTTCAGCCCGAACCGCTTCTGCCATTTCAATTTGTGTAACATCTGCTGTACGCCCAATTTGTAGGAAAATAAAATCCTTTGTCCCATTCTTCCAAACGAAAGAAGAGCTTTCAAGTGGTTGAAGGGTAATATCTGCGACTCTATCTAATGAGATGATTCCAGTCGGACTAGCAATCTCGATATCTTTTATGTCTTCTACTTCCGTAATCTGGCTATTCCATCTTAAGGTAGAACTTTCTCCGTCCTCTGTAAATTGCCCTAGCGTTGCTTCACTGTTCATTTCTTGGATCATGCCTATAACTTGGGAGACATCTAATTGTGCTTTTTGAATCTCTTCCCGATCAAAGGCAACTTCCACTTCATTTTCTAATGTCCCGGAAAGAGAAACATCGCGAACTTCTGGTAATGCTTCTAATCTCGGTTCAAGAGTTTCCTTCGCAAAAGTCGTCATTTCTTCCATGTTACTTCCGGAAACGTCCATAAAGAATTCATAGCTCTGGGTGGCCCCATACTGTCCTGCATCGATTTGTTCAATCCCACTCATTTCAGCAGTAGAACTGTTTACGACCGTTTCGACTTCTTTGAATACCTCATCTCCACGACCTTCTTCAATGGTCACATCTAAAGAAACGCGTCCTATTGAAGTGGTGGATTGAACCTCTTCGACTCCATCAATGCTTTGAATATCTGTTTCGAGTGGGGTGGTAATCGTTCGTTCTACTTCCGAGGCAGACATGTCCGATGCGGTAATGTCCACATATCCACCATCCATTTTCACAGCTGGCATTAATTCTTTGTCTAAGTTTAAAATCGCATATCCACCCAATAAAACAATTAAAAATACAGACAACCCTACTAGAATTTTTCTTTTTACGATAAACGATAATAGCTTCATGTTCTCCTCCTATAAAATGTACTTTCATTTTCTCTATGTAAGGACTTGATGTTTGTCTGGCTGGTAAGGGGTCTACAGACGTTGTCCTCAGGAGGACGTTTTTAGTCTGTAATCCACATTAGAACCCCGAGCTTTTGTTCTTTGGTTGATCACCCATTTGTATCTTATCCTGTTAGGAAAATACGGAGAATGTTCCTGAGACGTAATTTTAATAAGACTTAAGACCTAGAGCATGCGAAAAAGCCTGGATTCTAGAATCCAGGCTTTTTCGATGGATGAGAAGTGGATCATGAAAATGGTTCAATTGGCTTTGTCACGCCATTCTAGTAGAACTTGAATAATTTTCACAATCACTTCTTGATCTTCATCCGTAACATCATATAACAAAGTTTTGAGTTGTAAAATAACCTCATCTTTCTTGTCACCATTTGTTTCGGTGAATCGAAAAAATTGTTCAAGGCTTACTCCTAAACCGTTCGTTACTTTTTCAAGGGTTTCAATCGTGGCGTTTTTTTCGCCCCGCTCTAACTGTCCAATATAGGTAGGATGTAAGGAAGATATATTTGCTAAATCCTCTTGGCTTAGATTTCGTTCTTTTCGTAAGGTACGAAGCCTTTCACCAATTATGCTAATTAAAGCTTTATTCGGCATCTCTTTTTTCTCACCTCAAATAGAATATACCCTCATTTCGCAAAGAATCAACACACTATAAATATTAAATAAATGCTGTTGAAATACTATGAATAGTAATGTACTATTTACGTATATGCCCTATGTAACATTTCAAGAGGACTATTCCGTGAATGAGGGCAATTCTGCACATAAATAATAGAATCATAGTTAGGTAGATAATCTTTGACCTGAACCATGTGTGAATAACTCGACCTTTCCTACTTACTTAATACGTGCAGGAAAGGCTTTATTTGTTAACAAAGGATGGATACGTATGTTTGAAAGTCTTACAGATGAAAAGTTAGTCGATGCCTATAAGAAGGCAATAGAGCTTAAACTAAATGATGAGTTTATTTGTTTATTGCATAAAGCAATAGTAGAAAGAGGAATAGAGTAATTACTTTTAAAAGAAGGGATGAAGGAACGTGCCATTCGTCCCATAGATTTTTGTTAAACACAGACGATTCTTAGATCGTTCCCTCAATAGTTAGTCATCCCAATACTTCTCCGGTTCAATACCCCTTCGACGTAGTTCAACTTCCAATTTCTGCACTAATTCATTATCGGTCTCTAAAGTAAGTGCCATGATGTATAACTCCACCAACAATGTGTCATTCAAATATTGCACGGAATGTGATTCTCCTTTAGCGAAATGGCATTCTATCCCTTCACCTAAATTTAAGTAAATCACATAAAAACGAAATATTCTATATATAAAATCTTCCAAATAATTATAACACTAAATGCCTATACTAGGATATAAGCATAGTATTTGGGGGGTATTATGGATATATCAGAGAAAACGGCGCAAATGAGTAAATATATAAGTAAACTTCTGCAAGAAAATTTTGGGAAAGGGCCCGGTGCGGTTCATGTATCGATAGGACAAGGCTTTGTTATCATCTTTATTCGCAACTTTATGTCGGCGACAGAAAGAGTGTTAATGAAAACGAAAAATGAAGACACGGTGCATAAAACAAGAGATGCGATCATGGAAGATCTAACACCATCGATCACCACAACGATGCATGACCTCTTTAACACAGATGTATATGAATTTTACTTTGATTGGAATTTACATAATAAGACAGGGATGTTTGTTGGAGTCATAGAGCAACCAGAAGATGTTCAACAAATCAGCTTTGAGGGGCAGCAAAAACTAATGGAGGAAATAGACCTAATCAGTCACTCTGTGCAACGAACTCCTGATATAAACGAGTGTTATCAAATAAACGACCGAGCCTTTGTGAATGTTCGGGAGGGATTGTTAGTACCTATCGAAAAGGAACTCATCCGTTTAGGTCACGAAGAATTGTTGCTCCTGACCAAAAGAAAGCTAGAAAAAAGCTTCTTGCACAACAACAGCCATTTTCAGAAAATATTACACCGGCGAATTGTTGACATCTTTGTAGACTGGAACTTTGAGCTCGATAAGAGTGTCATTCTTATCATCACAAGCCCGACACAACAACCAATTCAATGGAAAAGGCAGGCTCAATAAAAGAGCCTGCCTTTGTCGTTCATTCACCCAACTTGGATAATCCAAGTCTATAAAAGTAACTTGCTAAGATTACATGTAAAAACCATTTATATGAAATGTTCATAAATTGCCGCGGTCTCTATTTTCCACCTGGTATTTTTAAGCTACTACGTGTGAAACGTTAGTAGAAGAAAAACGAGTGAAGTTTTTCTCTGAACCTAAACGATGTAAGCCCTACCTCTCTTACATCCTTACGGCTCCGAAGCCGATCCAGTGTGAATTAAGTTATGCTAAAAATAAAGCAGAAAAGCCAGTATTTTTATCATTGTCTGTCATTCAAGTCACTTCTATGGCGAAGTTAAACCCTTATTATACAGGCTTTTAATTATTTGTCAAGGTATGATCGTTACAAGGTCCGCGTTGGAAGTGATTTTGGATTAGTGGTATAGTTTGGACAAAGTTAGAATGAATAGGAGGAACGAGACTATATGGCCATCAAATTAATAGCACTCGATATGGATGGAACCTTACTAAATAAAGACAATCAAGTATCGGAACAAAATAAGAGCGCCATAGCTAAAGCCCGTGAATTAGGGGTGGAAGTCGTGCTGTCGACAGGGAGACATATTAGCACCTGTAAGCCAATTGCAGATGAGTTGCTTCTATCTTCTTATCTTATTACAGTTAATGGAAGCGAGATTTGGACGACAGAAGGCGAATTAGTAGAGCGTCAACCACTAGGCCTGGAATCTATAAAGCGTCTCATCGAATTACATAAAGAGCATCAAACGGGTCTGTGGATGACATCAACGGAACAAGTATGGAGAGAGGAAATACCAGATCAGTTAGAGGAGATTTTATGGTTGAAATTTGGGTTTAATCTAAAGGATGAAACTCACCGAGATCTCATTTGGAAGGAACTCGAAAAGGATCCACAATTTGAGTTGAGTAACTCTAGTCCAACGAATATAGAAGTTAATGCGATAGGAATTAACAAAGCAACCGCATTGGAGAAGGTATGTAACCGTTTAGGTATTACGCTAGAAGAGGTCATGACTGTCGGGGACAGCCTAAATGACATAAAAATGATTAAGGAAGCAGGATTAGGAATTGCGATGGAGAATGCACAACCTGCTGTGAAAAAAGCTGCGGATTGGGTAACAGGTCACCATGATCAATCTGGTGTGGCACAGGCCATTGAAAAATGGGTCCTACAATAGGAGGCGGATCATATGGGGAGAGTTGTTACTACATCTGAGCGGTTGCAGCTTCGAAAAATGGTTCAGGATGATGTAGATTACTTGCAGGAAATATTCGCAGATCCGATTGCGATGCATTATTATCCTGCGACAAAAAATATAGAAGAAACGAAGCGGTGGATTGACTGGACGAAGGAAAACTATAGCAAATATAATATTGGCCTTTGGATGGTAGAGGATAAGGAAACGAGCTCCTTCCTAGGTCAATGTGGCCTCGTTCCACAAAAAGTAGACGGAGAAGTGAGAATCGAAGTTGGTTATTTGTTCAAACGCTCGGTATGGGGCAATGGTTTTGCAACAGAAGCTGCCCAAGCTTGCTTGAATTATGGAAAGAGTCATTTAGACATTTCGGAATTCATCTCTCTCATCGATGTCGAAAACACTCCGTCTATCAAAGTAGCGGAACGAATTGGGATGACGTATGAAAAAAAGATCGAAAAATGGGACAAGGACATAGCTGTATATTCCATTCGTTTGTAGGGAGTTTACTTTTCTAGTTCAAAGATGTCCTCTAACTTCTCTTGTAGGAAAGTATGGGCATCACGAACACCAATGTTGTAAATGAGGGGAGCAAGGTCCTTCATGAAGAAATCTAATACTAAAAAAGCGGCTAATTCTCCGAGTTCCTCTCCACGCTCTTCTAAGAAATAGGTTTGAATAAGACTGGTCATTTCTTTTTTCTCGGCATCGGTTAATGGAATAGCTGGTTTCATCATACATTCTCCTTTCTTGGTTATTTTAAGTATAAAGGAGATAGGCTCTGTGTGAAAGAAGGGCCTTAGTATAATAGTTGCGATTCTGATTATAATGCGATAGCCTTTATCTTAAGAATAGGATAAAAAGAATCAGAAATAGATAGAAGTTAAGGAGGCTAACCTATGTTTAAAAAACTATTTGGTAAAAATGATGCTCCTAAAGAGGAAAAAGTAGTGGCACCTGTATCTGGGAAGGTTGTACCATTATCAGAAGTTCCAGACCCTACATTTTCGGAAAAAATGATGGGCGATGGAGTGGCGATTATTCCAAGTGAGGGAAAAATCGTTTCTCCGGTAGATGGGAAAATCCTGCAAGTATTTCCGACGAAGCATGCGGTCGGAATTGAATCGAAAGCAGGAGTCGAATACCTCATTCATATCGGATTAGAAACCGTATCTTTAAATGGGGAAGGCTTTGAAGCACACGTAAGTCAAGGAGACAAGGTTTCATCAGGGGACCCGTTAATTACAGTTGACCTGGATATCATTTCTGAGAAAGCCTCATCCACTATTACTCCCATTGTGATTACGAATGAAGTTTCCAACATAGAAAGCTATACAGATCAAGAAGCTAAACATGGAGAAACAGTTGTATTAAATATCACAAAATAATTTAATCAAACGATTAATTAAAAGAAAGGAGCCCTAGCAGGCTCCTTCTCTTATTTCGCGGCTTTTTGCAATTTGTTAATCATTTTGATAGCGCGACCAGTTCCAATAGCCACAGACTCTAGTGGTTGTGGGGCAATGTGAACAGGTACGTGTAATTCTTCTGCTAACCATTGCTGCATGCCTTTCAATAAAGCACCGCCACCAGTTATGGTCACTCCGTGATCTACGATGTCTCCACTTAATTCTGGTGGACAGTTTTCTAGTGTGGCATGGATGGTTTCTAGGATAGATTCCAAGGATTCTTTAATGGCTTCCTGTACTTGTGTAGAAGTGACCGTTATCGTTTTGGGTAAACCTGTCACTAAGTCTCTACCACGAACATCCATGGATTCTTCTTTGTGATCAATTAAAGCATAACCGATTTCCATCTTGAGGTTTTCGGCTGTTCTTTCTCCAATTAAAATATTGTAATGTTTACGGATGTATTGAATAATCTCTTCATCCATTTTGTCTCCACCTGTTCTTACTGATCGGCAGGATACAACACCGCCGAAGGAAATAATCCCAACCTCGCTCGTTCCGCCTCCGATATCAACAATCACATTGGCGACAGGCTCGTCCACTGGTAAATCTGCTCCAATGGCAGCAGCAACCGGTTCTTCAATGAGGTGTACTTCTTTTGCTCCATAGCTTTTAACCGCGTTATGTATAGCTCTTCTTTCAACGGTTGTACTGCCGGACGGTGTACAAACAACAACAGTCGGTTTGCGCATGGATACACCGACTTTCTTACTAACTTTCTTTAAAATTTCTCTAAGCATTTGAGCTGTTATATCATAGTCAGCGATCACTCCATCCTTAAGCGGACGAATCGGTATAATATTCCGTGGTGTCTTTCCAACCATTTCCTTTGCTTCCGTACCTACTGCGACAACGCTTTTCGTTTTCGTATCAATCGCTACGACAGAGGGTTCATTTAAGACAATTCCCTTAGCTTTCGTATAAACAAGTATATTGGCTGTGCCAAGATCTATTCCAATTTCTGCATTTGCAAACATCACAAGCGCTCCTCCAATGATGAACATTTTTCCTATTCATAGCATTTCTCAAAATGGAATATATTTATGGGGGTGAGGAGGTAGTAAATGTTGGAAAGTGTAAAATTATATCGAAAGAACTAGAATAGAAGCATTAGGAAGCGAAGCGGGTTTATCGAGGTCTCACCGCTGAGTAGGGTCTATAAGTGAGTTATAGGAGAACTGTAAGACGTTCTTATCTAGCCTGCAAAACTGAACTGGAGCTGGACGTGGCTGTTGATACATGTTATCCACACATAGCTAATTTTATAATTTCCTGCTAAGCAATAAAAAAGCAGTAGCTTGGACTACTGCTTCAAGTTGAATTAATTTTTCTTTTCGTCTAATAGGTTTGCAAGTACGTGAGCCTTGTATTTCTCAATATAACGCCCTTCGTGAGTTCGTACACCTAGACTTTTTAATTCTTCCACATACCAACCTTTACTTCCTACGTGCATTCCTATCATCCTTCCCTTTGATTTTTCGTGCCCATTTTAACATCTCAACCTTTATAACGAAAGTGATTTACATATACTATGAATATGGGAGAAAAACGTTCTTCATGACAAGGAAAAGGTTCGTATAAATAAAAACGTATATCAAATAGGGAGTAGTTCCTCTCTTTAGGCGTGATCACTCCTATTAGGAAGTATTTGCTTAAGCTTTCGATGATGATTTCTTGTTATAATGAAAGAAAGCATACGAAAGGGGCTGGACTTATGGATTTTGTAACGTTGATGGCAGAAGAAAAGATTAAAAAAGCCATATCCGAAGGAAAGCTTGATAATTTGGAAGGGAAAGGTAAGCCGCTAAAGCTAGAAGATTTATCTTCGATTCCAGAGGATATGCGAACTAGTTATTTAATGATGAAAAACTCCGGTTATTTACCAGAAGAGGTTAAATTAAATAAAGAGCTTGTCCAATTGCGGGAGCTCATCCGTTGCTGTGAAGATCCGGACCAGCTTGCGGAACACAAAAAAAGATTGTCTGAAAAAGAAATGCACTATGATATGTTGATGGAGAAGCGAAAGCTAAATAGTTCCACTGCTTTCAAACGATATTCAGGAAAAATTCGAAATAGATTAGGGCTCTAACACTCTGCGGCAACAAACGTGGAGTGTTTTTTCTTTTCAAAAGCGGCAGCATGGTATAATGATAAAAAGAGAAAAAAGGGGAGACGAAGGTGCGTAGTTTATGGATTTATGTATATGCGGCCTTTTGCATTATGCGAAGTGTACCGAAGTTATTAAGAATTGATAAAAGGGCGGAATCTGTTCCCTCTGAAAAACGAGATGTTTTTGTATTTGAAACTCCGAAAACCGTATCTCAAAAAGTTTTTAAAAAAACCGGTTCTACGATTGAAGTTGTTGGAAAAGAACATTTGCCAGAAGGGCCGGCTTTATTTGTAGCCAATCATCAAGGTTTATTTGATATCCCTGTTTTGCTAGGATATTTAGGCAAACCTATTGGCTTTATAGCAAAAGAAGAAATTAAAAAAATTCCAGTTATCCCGAACTGGATGATAAGAATACATTGTGTGTTTCTGAATCGTAAGGACCGCCGGGGTGCTGTTCAAGTCATCAATGACGGAATTGACAATTTAAAGGCAGGTCATTCCATGGTGATTTTTCCTGAAGGGACAAGAAGTCGCAGTTCGAAGGTCCATGAATTTAAACCGGGTAGTTTACGTCTCGGGACGAAGTCTGGTGTTCCCATTGTGCCGGTCGCCATTAATGGAACGTATAAAATGATGGAAGAGAAAAACGGCAAGCTTCAAGGAACACATATTCAGTTAACGATATGTAATCCTATAACGCCGGAACAGTACCAAGGTTTGAAAAATAGCGAACTTGCAGTACAAATTCAGCATACGATCGAAGCGGCAATCCTACCAAACCAATAAGTTTTATAGGAGGTGTAAGGATGTGTGGACGGTTTACCCTTCACGCAAGTAAAGAGGAATTATTTGATCAGTTTGAATTGGATCAGCTTTTTGAAGAGTTTGAACCTAGGTATAATATTGCACCAGGGCAGCGAGTTTTGGCGATTATTCATGATGGGAATAAAAGACGAGCAGGCTATCTTAAGTGGGGTCTCGTACCAGGATGGGCAAAGGATCCTAAGATTGGTTATAAAATGATAAACGCACGAAGTGAATCTGCTCATCAAAAACCGAGTTTTAAACAATTATTGTCGAGCAAGCGCTGCTTAATCATCGCGGATAGCTTTTATGAATGGAAGCGGGATGAAAAGGGAAAGCAACCGAAGCGAATTGCTCCTAAAAATAGAAAACTGTTCGCTTTTGCTGGTCTCTGGGATAAGTGGACTAATGATGAGGAGGAGCTTTTCACTTGTACGATTCTAACGCAAGATGCAAATGACTTTATGAAAGACATACATGACCGTATGCCAGTCATCCTCCCGAAGGAAAAGGAAGCGGAATGGCTAGAGCCGAAGAAGTGGACTCTGCAAGAGGCCAGTCATTTTCTAGCTCAGGTAGGCATGGAGGACCTAGAGGCATACAATGTGAGTCCCTATGTGAACGCTGCTAGGAATGAAGGAGAAGCGTGTATTGAACCATTGATATAGTGCCTGTCACGCCCCAACATTTGTCGAATTCGACAAATGTTGGGACGAGACTAGGCGTTTTTTTATGAAAAAATTTAAGAAAGTATGTAGCCCTTCTCAAACTTTTTCTCGTCTATTACTACGGAAGCAAAAGGAAAGGGGGGAGAGGATCATTCATGAGGAGCGACTCATAAAGAAAATTTTAGCTGGTAACCAACAGGCAATGCGAGTCCTCATTGAAACATACAGGCAGCATGTCTTTAACATTACGTACAGTGTATTACGTGATCCTCAGGAAGCGGAGGACATCGCTCAAGAGACTTTTATTAAATTGATGGATGCTCTCCCCACCTATCAATTCCAAGGTTTCAAGACATGGTTAGGGAAGATAGCTCTAAACAAAGCCATTGATTACAAGCGTAAAAAGCAACGGGCAAAAGAGGATCTTATATATTCTGAAAAGGAATTTGCAATTCCAACGATGGGTAGTACAGAAGATCAGGTCGTCGATCACTTTATTCGGAGGAGAGTCCGGGATGCCATCGGAGAATTGCCAGAAACTTTAAGGCTGGCGGTTTGGTATTACTACATAGAGGATCTATCTTATCAGGAAATCTCTAAAAAACTAAGCATTGAGGAATCAACTGTAAAAATGAGGCTTTACCGAGCACGAAAGTGGATGAAAACGAATTGGAAGGAGGAGGATTTTTCATGGAACACGTAAAACAAGATGAAATGGTTGCGTATATTTCGGATACTTTATCAGGAGATGTTCGGGTAGTTGTGGAAGAGCATTTGTACAACTGCGATGATTGTATGGCTCACTATCTGGAATGCTTGGAACAGGAAGCGAAAGATATCGCGATGAACGAATCCTTCACAGATAAAACGATGACGATCATGGAAAGCATATATCCAACCGTTTCGAAGAATCCTGTCTACTCCAATACGAAAAATAAAACAATAGTTCACTATATATTAGCTGCTTCTTTAACACTTATTTTAGTAATGTCGGGGGTCTTTCAAAATGCCTTAAGCATTACAGACGGACCAAAAATGCAAAATGACACGCCATTTACCCATAAGATTATGGATAGAACAAGCGGGTTTCTTGATAAATGGTTAGAGGAGGGAAGATGATTATGAAGAAATCACCATTACTTGCATTGTTATGTAGCATTATTCCGGGTGTAGGACATTTTTATATGGGAAGAAAATTAAGAGGTTTCATTTATCTTATCGCGTTTTTTGGTTCTTTATCTTTCGTTTTTATGTACATGACCGTCAATTATTATGATGCGGAGGCACTGATATTAGTCCCATTGTTTATCTGGTTTGTTAATATCATCGATATCATCTTCACGTTGATGTATCGTCCAGGTAACACAGCGCAAGAAAAGGATTTTGAAAACATAAAACAGGATAATCAGCGTTTCCAAACGATTCTATTATCGTTCATTCCAGGTGTTGGCCATTTTAATTTAGGTCTTAACCAAAGAGGACTAACGTTTTTAGTAGGATTCTTTGGAATAGGGACCATGGTGCTGTTTGTTTCCATTGTTACCCATCAAGGCGGATTTATAGTGTTCTTGTTAGCTCTTCCAATCATCTGGATCTATAGCTTGTTTGATACGATTCAGCTATTGAATAAAAAAGAAAATGGGGAAGCATTAGAAGATAAAACGGTTTTAGATGACTTCAATAGCTTAAGGGAGCAAGGAAAGAAAAGCAGGATGCTTTCCACTGTCTTAGCTATTTTTCCTGGTGCAGGTCATATGTATTTAGGTTTACAGAAGCGTGGCCTTCAACTAATGATTGCCTTTTTGTTATCTATCTATATCTTGGATGTGCTTCAACTATCTATCTTTTTATTTCTGATCCCGATTATATGGTTCTTTAGCTTCTTTGATTGCTTGCAGCAGGCTAATCGAGTAGAAGCAGGTGTCGTAGAGGATGTACCGGTTGTCGATTATTTTATCAACCATCAAAAGTGGATAGGAATCGGACTTCTACTTTTAGGAGCGTTTTATCTTTTTGATTCGATCCTAGTTCCAACATTACTGTACAAAATTTCTGCAGCAATGCAAGTGGACCTATCCTATTTCTATCACAATTATTTTCAAGGATTAATTGTTTGTTTTCTACTCATTGCGGGAGGCTTCAAGCTTATTATGGGTTCTAGAAAAGAACAGAAGAAGGAGGCGAAGGAATGAGACAATGGCGGGTTGGTTCTATATCGATGGGTGCAGCTCTAATTGGTCTAGGAATTGTTCTATTTCTAGCAACCTTGAATAAATGGGATCTATCAGTAGTGTCCTTATCGTGGCTACCCATCATTTTAATCATCCTAGGAATGGAAATGATTGTGTATCTGTTTCTTTCCAAAAAGGAACAGCCTATTGTAAAGTATGACATACTCTCCATCGTATTTATTTCTGTTCTCGGTGTCTTGGCGATTGGTTTATTTGTCTTATCTTCTTCGGGTTTAATTGGTCAGTTCACGCAGCTCGTTCATGCAAAAGAAAGTCAGGTTGCTCTACCAAAAGTTGAAAAAGCCTTGGGAGAGGATATCGAACAAATTGTGATTCAATCGGAATCAGGTAATGATGTGACAATTGAGGCAAATGCATCAGATCAGTTGGACCTGTTTGGAACATATGTATCAACAACTATGGATGAACCGATTGAGAAAGAGGATTATGCGAATATAACTCAATCAGGGAATACGCTGTACGTGCAACTGTTACGGGCACCGATGCAAGATTGGCTTGATGATGGCATGTCCACCTACCAAATCACGATATCTTTGCCTGCAAATTTGGACGTGGAGGTTCGTTCCTATATCCAGCATGTTCAAATTCCGATGGATCTCATCCAAGGAAACTGGTATATCCAATCAGCAGAAGAAGTAGTCGCAAGTGGATGGCAAGAATCGAAAGTATCTTTCATTGCAAGTACTTCACATGTGGAAGAGCTAGTCTCTGTAAACTGGGATAAGCAAGAAGCTAGATCGGAGAAAAGGGAGTGGGAGGATCCACATGGCAAGACTTTAGAGAAAAACGTCAAGCAAGCAACAGCTCAGGTTTCTATTGCTGATACACAAAACATAATTGTAAAGCATTGAGAAAAGAGAGGCTCTAGTAAAATGGAACTTTACTTGAGCCTCTCTTGTTTTTATGTGAAAAATTCCCTTACAATCTTCCAATTAAAATATAGGAAAAGATATAAAATAGGGTAAATAACCGCGGAATATAACAGAGACCAATTGTTGTGGTAAAAGAACTCGGTCTGCAAAGCGATCCACTCATAGACAACTCCGAATATGGACCAACCGAAGATGTAACAAGTCTTTTTAGTTAGGGATTTTGCAACAGGGAAAAAATTTAAAAAGATGATATTAACGGCAGGGTAAATGCCAAGAATGGCAATTAAGTTTTCCCAGTCCACTCCTTTATCAAAGTAGCCATATAAATTCCACTTAAGATCTAGGAAGATATCAGTGACTAGGTTAAGAACGACCGCAAACAAAGACGTTGTGTACATTTCCGATCGAGTGAGTTGTTTCGGAATGAAGTAGGCGAGTAAACTTAGAATGATGGCTGTTCCAGTCATCAAGATCATATGCGGTATATAGTGTCCCCTTTTTTAAGTTTTGGTGTCTGTTTGCTTGTCATTCTATCCCTACATTCTTTTGAGATTTTACTTATTACTATTTGATATGGTCGGAAATTTATGCTCGTTATTTTTAGGTGCATGTAAAAAACGGGGCGCGAATTTGCACCCCGTTTCAAATTATTAGGAAGATATTAACTCGCGTTACTCTGCGCTCGTTCTTGTTCGCGTTCTTCTCTTGCAATTTTAAAGAAGCGCTTTGTCTCCGCAGCGACCACTCCAGAAAGGCCGAGTAGTCCGATTAAGTTCGGGAATGCCATTAAGCCGTTCATAATATCCGCAATACCCCATACAGCATCAAGACCTGCAACTGCACCTACTAAGACAAATAGGACGAATACGGCACGATAGTAGGCAATCGATTTATCGCTAAATAGATAACTGAAACATTTTTCTCCGTAGTAAGACCAGCCGACAATCGTAGAGAAAGCAAAGAAGATGGTTCCGATCGTTACAATGTACATACCTGCATCTCCGAGGAATAAGGAGAAGGACTCTGTTGTAAGGGCAGCCCCTTCCAATCCACCAGCATACATATCTGCCATAACGATGGTAACACCTGTGATGGTACAAACAAGAATCGTATCAATAAACACCTGTGTCATCGATACTAGTGCTTGTCGCGCTGGGTAATCTGTTTTTGCAGCGGCAGCAGCAATTGGTGCAGAACCGAGACCTGCCTCATTGGAGAACACTCCACGGGCTACCCCATAACGAATGGCTGTACCTAATAGCCCACCACCGATAGCGCTTCCAGTAAAGGCATCGGAGAAAATAGTACTAAATGCTGTAGGTAATAAATCAAAATTAAGAATGATAATGATAAGTCCACCTAAGATGTAGAAGGCAGCCATGATTGGAACAAAGAATGACGTTACTCGTCCAATGCTTTTTACACCGCCAAGAATTACAACACCGGCCAATACAGCTAAAACAACCCCTGTTATCCATGTTGGGACACTAAAAGAAGATTCAAGGACATCAGATACTGTATTGGATTGCACCATATTTCCGATTCCGAAAGCTGCAAAGGAACCAAAAATGGCAAATAAAATACCGAGCCATTTGGCATTCAGTCCTTTTTCTAAGTAATACATCGGACCACCAGACATTTCCCCACGACTGTTGGTCACACGATATTTAACCGCTAAAACAGCTTCGGCATATTTCGTAGCCATTCCAAGTAGGGCTGTTAGCCACATCCAAAATACGGCTCCAGGTCCCCCTAACACAACAGCTGTTGCTACACCGGCGATATTACCTGTACCAATTGTAGCGGCCATCGCAGTAGTGAGCGCTTGATAGTGACTGATGTCACCTTGTGACTTTTTGTCTTGCTTTCCGGGACTAAATGCTAGCTTTAAAGCATAAGGTAGGCTTCGAATCTGCAAAAAACCTAAGCGAATCGTAAGGTATAATCCGGTTCCGACGAGAAGAATAAGAAGAGGTGCTCCCCACACATAGCCGCTGATCTTACCAATGATCTCCATAAACGTTTCCATAAAACTCCCCCTTTTTAATAGTCCGTACAATTAGAATTTTCCGAAAACAACAAGGAAAAGTCAAGCCCTCTTCCAGAAAAATAGGGTAATGTGCTCATCTAGGAAATGATAAAATTTATGTATGTGGACAACTTGGTTAAGAAGTAGGGCCACTTCAGCTCCAGCCCAGATACGCGAGGGCTAGATACGAACGTCCAGCAGTTCCCCTACAGGGACAAGCTCTGTCACTTGCGGAGGCCAACTTATGCCGTCGTATTTGATCAAGCCGCTTCGCTCCTAACGCGATCAGCAATGCTTATGGATGCAAAGATGAATAATGTATAATTAGTTTCAGTAATATAAGGAGGGGTACTACCTATGGTACGAGTATTATTTCTATGTTTGGGGAATATTTGTCGGTCACCGATGGCAGAAGCGGTTTTTCGCCATTTCATAAAAATTGAAGGTTTGGAACAGGATATAGAGGTGGATTCGGCGGGGATTGGAAGTTGGCATGAAGGTAATCCGCCACACCAAGGTACACAAAGCATCTTAAACCAGCACTCCATATCATTTGATGGAATGGTTGCACGCCAAGTAAAGGAACAGGATAAGGATGACTTCCATTACATCATTGCGATGGATGATCAAAATATACAAGACTTAAAGGAGTTCATTCCGGTTTCGGAAGGTGTTGTGATCAAAAAACTAACGGATTACATATCTGATAAGACAGTTGTACATGTACCAGATCCATACTTTACTGGAGATTTTGACTACACGTATAAACTCATAAGTGAAGGCTGTCGAGAACTTCTCGAACAAATAAAACAGGAATTACGAAGAGAGGGATAATCATGGGGCAAAATAAAATGTTAAAAGGAATCCTCATTGGTGCTGTAGTAGGTGGTGCTATATCTCTATTGGATCGAACAACGAGAAAAGAAGTAATGAAGCACGGGAAGGCATTGATGGATTACAGTGTTTATTATAAAAATCATCCTTCTGAGGCTCTACAAGACGTACAAGATTTTTATTCTGGTGTTTTACAAAAAGCCTCCACCTTTACGGATAATTCAGTGGATATGCTTAAGGATGTAGAGGATTTTTTGGAAAAGGTAAATCATATCAGTAATCGTTCTAGTAACTCGTAAGCAGAGAGGATGAGAGGTTTGCATACCATAACATCATTCCTACGCCAATTAATCAGACGACTTTTAGAAGATGATGTGTTTGGCTTGGCAGCTCAACTCGCCTATTTTTTCTTGCTATCTTTATTTCCATTCTTAATCTTTTTATTCACCTTAATTGGCTATCTTCCATTTGATAAGATTAATGTTCTTGGGGTAATTTCGGACTACGCGCCACCCGACATAGTACATATGATTGAAACGAACCTGCAGGAGCTTGTTGAGCATAAGAGTGGGGGATTACTGTCTATTGGGATTATTGGTACGTTATGGTCGGCATCTAATGGGATTAACGCCATCATTCGTGCCTTTAACCATGCATATAACGTGGAAGAAGACCGATCCTTTATCGTAGCTCGTCTTATTGCGATTGTTCTTACCGTCTTTATGATCGTAGTGATTGGAGTTGCTTTCCTTTTGCCTATTTTCGGGCAAGCAATAGGGGTCTACGTATTTTCGATGTTTGGTTTATCCGAAGGTTTCCTTCAAGTATGGGAGGCGCTGCGTTGGGGTATTTCATCTGTTGTCATCATTATTGTCCTTCTAGCGCTTTATAAAATAGCCCCAAATAAAAAGGTTAAGATAAAGAACGTAATAGTTGGGGCTGTTTTTGCAACCATTGCTTGGCAATTCGTTTCTTTGGCCTTTTCCTATTACGTTAGCTCGATTGGAAATTATACAGCGACTTATGGGAGCCTAGGTGGGGTTATTGTCTTAATGATATGGTTTTACTTATCTGGGATTATTATCATAATGGGTGGAGAAATCAACGCATTACTTCGAGATATGAAGCATGAAAAAGCTGACCGATAAAAGATATTCGATCAGCTTTTTTATGTCCCTATTTGGATGATAGTAACCTTAATCCATTTAATATAACTAAAATGGTACTGCCTTCGTGACCAATAACTCCAAAGGGTAGGTCAATCCATTGAGCAAAATTACTAGCGATTAATAGTAAAATGACGGCTGTTGAAAAAATAAGGTTCTGTTTTATGATGCGATTCATTTTCTTAGACAAATCAATTGCCTGAGCGATTTTCGTTAAGTCGTTTTTCATGAGAACGACATCAGCTGTTTCTAATGCAACATCAGAGCCTTCTCCCATAGCAATTCCAACATTGGCTGTTGCAAGAGCTGGAGCGTCGTTAATACCGTCTCCGACCATTGCAACGTTTTGGTACTTCACAATATGGGACACTTTATCATCTGGAAGACAGGATGCCACGTATTCATCTATTCCGGCGTGTTTAGCGATAGCTTTTGCAGTTTCCGGCTGATCTCCTGTTAACATGACCGTCCGAATCCCGGTCTTTTTAAGAATCTCAATCGCATCTGCTGCATTTCTTCTAATTGTATCCTGTAAAGCGAATAGTCCAATCACTTTGCCATCTCGACTAACGACTACTACCGTTTTCCCTTCCCCTGCTAAACGGCTTATCATGCCGTTTTGGAAGGTTACTACATGATCTTCCCCTACTAGCTTAGCATTCCCGATCTTCCATTGTGTTCCGTCTATAACAGCCGCTACCCCTTTCCCGCTTTCATCTTGAATGAAGTCGACGTTAGGGACATTAAGCTGATGATGCGTCCGACTAGCCTCCACAATGGCTTTTGCTAACGGATGATTGGACTGTCGTTCGATTGCTTCGATGGTAGCATAAATAGAAGGGTCATTTTCTATAAAGAATGTATCTGTAACGACAGGTTTTCCGTTCGTTAATGTACCGGTTTTATCAAAGACGATAGTCTGGATACTGGCAAGCTGCTCGGCATATACTCCACCTTTAAATAAAATACCTTGCTTCGCTCCTCGCGAAATAGCGGACAAGGTGGCAGGCATAATGGATGCGACGACGGCACATGGAGATGCAACGACGAGTAGAACCATCGCGCGATAGATGGTTTCAGACCAGCTCCAACCTAAAAAAAAGTGAGGCAAGAACATCATTAAAGCCACGGATACGAGCACAATTTTTACATACAACCCTTCAAAGCGTTCAATCATTTGTTGAGAAGGGGATTTTTGATCCTGTGCCGATTGCACCATATTAATAATCTTTTGGAACAGAGTTTCACTAGATAATGTGGTCATCTCTACTTTAATACTGGATGAACCATTTATCGTTCCGGCAAACACTGTACTTCCTATTTGTTTAGCAACCGGGATCGACTCCCCAGTTATGGCGCTCTCATCAATGGCTGTTTCCCCTTGAATAATGGTGCCATCTACTGGCATTCTTTCTCCTGGCTTAACAAGAATGATATCGCCTTTTTTTAAAGAAGCTACTGGAACGATTTCCTCGATGTCATGACTAATTCGAAGTGCTTCCTCTGGTTGTAGCGCAAGTAGGTTGGAAAGCTCTTGTTCATTTTTATTTAACGTATAAGTCTCAAGTGCCCCAGATAAGGCGAAAATAAAAATAAGAATTGCGCCTTCCGTCCAATAGCCAATACTAGCAGCACCTATAGCCGCGAGTACCATTAACATCTCTACATTTAATGTTCGATTCTCTATCGTTTCTTGAATGCCTTCTTTGGCTTTTGCGTAGCCACCGATAAGAAAGGCAGCTACATGTATAACAATCCATGTAGATTCGGTTATATGGTTTTGATTAGTCCATACGTATAAAAGAAGTAAACCGCTTATAATGGCCGCTAAAAGCTCCCCGTGTTTTTTAAGAAATAAAATAAAAGGAGAGGGTAGCTTGAATGAATGGGTTATAAGGCTTTTATCGGAAAGGGATGGCGGTAGATTCATATAGGTTCCTCCTCTAATTGAGAATGATAATGACTTGCAGTTTCCTGAAATACTAGTTTAAGTAAGTGAGTTATTTATAATTATTATAAATAAATAGGTAAAATAATAATAACATTTATAAAAGATAAGTCAATAGATTAGAATTATTATAATTAAAGAAGAACTTTAGTGAAACAGAGTGGATAAATTATAGAAACAGAAGCTAGAACTGTTGAATTATTAACGATTAGCTGTTATATTCTTAAGGAGAATTTTATATATAACAATAATTTTAGATAGGTGGGATTAGGGAGATGAAATTAAGGGGTTTTGTTTGGGTATTGTTATTGGGTCTATTCTTATTAGCAGCTTGCGGAGCAACAAATGAAGGAGAAGAAGGCTCCGGAGGAAATTCAGATGAAAAAGATAGTAAGTGGGCGGAAATTGAAGATGCAGGTGAACTGGTTGTTGCGACCTCCGGTACATTATTTCCAGCGTCTTATTATCCAGAAGGGTCTGATGTTTTAACTGGATATGACGTGGAGATTATGAACGAAATTGGGAAACGTCTAGATCTAGATATTAAGTATGAAACCATTGGTGTAGATGGGATGCTTGCGGCTGTTAGTAGCGGAAGAGTCGATATGGTCATTAATGATATGGAAGTGACGGAAGAACGTCAGGAAAAATTTTCGTTTAGTGAACCATACAAGTATTCTTATTCTACAATGATTGTGAGAGCTGAAGACTTGTCCGGTATTGAAAAACTGGAGGACTTAGAAGGAAAAAGAGCTGGTGGTGGAGCAACTACCGTGTTTAGTCAAATCGCAGAACACTTCGGTGCAGAAGTTGTAACATACGGTAACGCAACGAATGATGTCTACTTACGTGATGTGGATAATGGAAGAACCGATTTAATTATCAACGATTATTATTTACAAAGCTTAGCACTGCAAGCAATGCCTGAATTTGATTTAGTTTTACATCCAGATCTTAAATTCCATCCGACGGATCAAGCCATTGTCTTACCAAAAGATGCGGCCACATTAAAAGAGAAGGTTGATGGAGTGCTTCAAGAAATGAGAGAAGATGGAACGTTAACCGAGCTATCTAAGCAATTCTTTGGTGGCAAGGATGCATCTAAGAAACCGGAAGAGGAAATTACGAAAATTGAAGGGCTTGACCTTTAGGTAAATGAAGATATTCGAAAATCTAACATTCGGAGGATTTTTTGATGTAAAGCTTGCATGGGAGAGTTTACCCTTCTTGTTGTCGGGTCTCCCGTTAACACTTGCTATTTCGTTTCTTTCGATGGGAATGGGTCTTCTGTTAGGCCTGTTCCTAGCCTTAGGGAGACACTCGCAATATTTCTTTTTTCGCTGGCCTGCTAGAGTGTATATCTCTTTCATGCGCGGGACGCCGATTCTCGTGTTTTTATTTATTTTATATGTGGGTCTTCCTTACGTTGGAATTGAGTTATCGGGATTTGTAGCTGCCACTCTTGGATTTGGTTTAAATAGCGCAGCCTATATAGCAGAGATTAACAGGGCAGCTTTGAATAGTGTGCCAAGTGGTCAGTGGGAATCAGCTCGTGCGTTAGGGTTTAAGTACTGGACAACATTGAAGTCCATCATTTTACCCCAGGCGACCAGAATTGCAATTCCCCCGTTAACAAATGTTTTTTTGGATATCGTAAAGGCGACTTCTCTTGCAGCCGTCATTACGGTTCCTGAGCTATTTCAGAAAGCTCAAATTGTTGGAGGAAGAACGTTTGATCAAATGACCATGATGGTTCTGGTCGCTTTGATTTATTGGCCCGTATGTTCAATCATAGCAATATTTCAAGAGAGACTGGAAAAACGATTCAGTCGATATCTGTAAAAAGAGAAGCTCCTTCCGGATAGTGGTAGGAGCTTCTTTTAATGGGCTTCGATGGGAATGGTAGATGGATTGTCGGCTTTTTTGACTGCTATAGCAATAAACACGATTAACAGCAATGCCATGATCACATAGAAAAAAGATGAGTTTGGCATTAAATCGATGTATAAGCCACCTAAATAAGGACCGGAAATACTGCCAATGCTAAAAGCAATTCCACACATGATATTTCCAGCTGGAAGCAGTGTTTTTGGTAATAGATCGGTCATATAAGAAATTCCAAGCGAGTACACAGAACCAACAAGCATCCCGGCAAGGGAAAAGGTGATGAGTAACCCAACTGCTGAGTTTTCTACAAAAGCAGCTATATAAAAGGTCAAAATCCCGCCGCCAATAACGAACAATAATAGCTTTTTGCGGCCAATCTTATCACTTAAGATGCCCAATGGAATTTGCGTAATCATACTAGCTGCAGCAAAACAAGGCAGGATAATCGAGAGCATGCTTACATCATGACCAAGACGTAACCCGTAAATTGGGAAAATTCCATTTAAAGTGGACTCTAAAACTCCGTAAGCGAACGGTGGGAGCAGTGCGACCCAAGCAAGCTTCCACGCTTTCCAAAATCGACCTAAAGAAGTTTTTGTTCCAGTTGTATCAATCGTTTCCTCTTCTTTCGTCCATTCATTTCGAACAAAAAACATAAGGATCCAAACGGAAAAGCATAATATAGATGAAAGAATAAAAGGTAAGCTTTCATTTATTTTTAACAATTGTGTCGTCGTTGGACCAATCGCGAAGCCAAGACTAAAAAACAGTCCGTAAAAGGCGATGTTGCGTCCCCGTTTCTCGGCAGCGGATGTGGTTGTGATCCAAGTTTGGGTACCGAAGTGGAGCATGTGATCCCCTATTCCAATCAAGATCCGTAAAATAAACCAGAACCATAACGCCTGCCAAAGTGGAAATACAGCAAGAGATATAACGACCAAAGCCCCGCCAATTAAAATAATCGGTTTATAGCCTAGCTTTTGCATCGGTTTTTCCATGAAAGGAGATGCTATTAACACCCCTATGTATAATCCCGTAGCATGAAGGCCATTGACGGAGGAGGACACTCCATTTTGCTCCAAAATAATCGCTAATAATGGCAATAACATTCCTTGTGAAAATCCGGATATGGTTACCAAGCTAATAAGTATCCAGAAGCGAACACTTTTGATCTCCATAAAATTTCCTCCTTACACACAGTAGTTCCAATTTAATACGTTCCATGAAAAAGGTCAATCCTGGCTTTATCAATGCTAGAAAATTGTCATACTCCGTTAAGCTTGGAAAGATTCTAAAGGACGAAAGGAATAAATAGCCTGCATAACTTACGAACCTGGCGAAAATAATAAGGTAAAATAATTGAAAGGATTGGGACGCATGAAACAGAAACTTTTGATAGCAATAGTAGCGCTGTTCGTCACTGTTTTAGTTCCATTTTCAGTTGGAGCTAAAGAGGAAAAGCCTAAGGATAAAGAGAACAAAGAATTACCGAGCCATGTTTTAAATATTTCTAAAGAAAATACGTATCCGAATTCCACAAAGGACGAGGTTACGCTAGAACCGAGTGAACTCGTTAAAGAACTAATTGAAGAAGCAGAAGTAAAAATACAAAATCCAGATCTCATTAAAATGTTGAATGAGACCTCGCTTGACCCGTCCCCTATTGCGTTTGGGTACCGAGGTATGGTCTATTTAGGTCACTGGCCACTTCATTATGAATCAACAGAGTCCAATATTAATTGGGAGTATCAGAAAGTTAATACAAATGAAGTGAATAATCTTGGTGGAAAGAAGCAAGAAACAATGAGCTATAATCAACAAGAAGAAAAACACGTAAAAGGCGGATTAACAGCCAAGATTGACAAACCAGACCAGATTAAGCGAATGATGATTTTAGATGCGAAGAAGAACATTGAATTACCATTGTCATTCCACACAGTGGTCGGAAAAGATACAAAAAAAGAGAATTCTTATTCCGTTCCGATGAAGAAAATCGGACAGTTAGATGCGTATGCACCTGCTGTGAGTGAAAAAGGGAAAGTGACATTCGGTGAAGTGTATTTAAAATTGAAAGGATCCAAGAAGAAAATCGTGATTAAAAATGTAACGAAGCAAGGAATTGGAGCATGGATTCCGATTCAAGATCACTTATCATTTTCCTTTAATTTAAAATAAAAACAAAACGTGAGTCCAGATTTGGGCTCACGTTTCTCTTTGCTCCTTTGGGCGGTACTCAATATGCTGTTCAGCCATTTGGATCTTGTGGTCGTACATCGTTTCCGCTAAAATTCGGCGTGTCTCTTTTGCTGCTGTCCAATAGACTAGATCATCACACAATCCAATCACCGCATATTGGTAGCCACGGTATTGATCATTTAATGCTGTCATACCGTAAATTTGGAAAGGTTCAACCGGCTTTCCTGTTAAATCTTTTTTTAAGAACTCATGAAGCTCTTGATTGAGACGCTCACAGGCATCTTCTAATACGGAAAATATCCGTCTTGGATCCTCGTAAAAACTTACGGTTACTTGTTCAATCACACGCATCTTATCGAAATTATAATTTTGTACCGTTTGAATTTGGCCATTACTTAAAATGAGTAATTCCCCTGACCATTGACGAATCTTGATAGAACGAAGACCCACGTCTTCAACAATACCCGAATACAGGTTATTAACTTTGATCCAATCACCTTGCTGTAGCTGCTTTTCATAAAGAAGAAAAATACCAGCTAGCCAGTCTTTCACTAGGTTTTGTGCACCAAACCCGATAATTAAACCTAATACACCAGCCCCTGCTAAAATCTTTCCAACTTCTATATCAAACACATAAAGAACGTACACAATAAGTCCGAAAGTTGCGGCATATTGAACGATGGAGTTTACCATGGATTCAATCGTTTTCTCTTTTTTCTCAGATATGAAATCTGTTCGCTTAAAAAGGGAGTGAATGATTCTTCTTAAAACTAGAACTAGTATAACCGTAAAGATGACACCAATTGCTATTTGTGTGACGGGGTGTTTGAAAAAAGGACTATCAAAAAAGTTCATAATAACTACCTCCAAATTGAAAAACTAGGGCTCAGCCTGAGTAAGTAGGCTTGATTTGCCACTTTTCTTTACATATGTTCACAATTCCAATAGGATAGACTATGGAAAAAGGAGCGATAACATGAATCAAACCGATGACAAATTAGTGGAATTAAAGAGCTATCTTTCTCGATTTTTAGAGAAGTTAGATACAATGAATCCCGATCAAACATCTTTAGACGATGTGGATCAGTTGTTAAACATTATAAGCAAAATGGAGGATAAATTGAAGTAAGATTATGTATGAGACAACCTTCTCGTGCATATAGTGAAGTAAACAGATTTTCCCCTCCGCGAATAAGATATACATTCTGGTCGCAATAATATAAAGGTCTGGAAAACAATCGGTAGCTTTTTACCGATTGCTTTTTTTTGGTTATCAGGAAATATAAAATTTGCCTGGTGTGGACAAACATACTACAATAGCCACGTCCAGCTCCAGCGCCCAGCGACTAGCGAGACTTCCCTCACCTTCGTACGATAAGTCAACATCGGCTCCCTAAGGTCGCCGTGTTTCCTTTATCTCCTACGGCTCAGTCCAGTCCGTACGTCGCTAAACGAGCGCTTCCGCTTTTGTTCTTAACCATTTTATAGTTTGCATATTTTTGTTCCCTTATCAAAAAATAAGAAAAAAAGAGGTAAGGGGATTTTAAAATGAAAAAAATCATGTTTCTCATGTTAACTATTTGCTTATTTGCATTCCCGCTATCGATAAGCGCAAATTCGTATGGATGGGGGTTTAAAAAAGGGAATAATCATCAACCACCAGATGTAGGAAAATACGCACAAATGCTGCAAGGGAAGGGCTTCTACATTGATCCTTCTGGAGAAAAAGTCGTGTACTTAACCTTCGATAATGGATATGAAAAAGGCTACACTGGTCAAATTCTTGACGTCCTTAAGGAGAAGGGAGTTCCAGCTACTTTTTTCGTGACTGGACATTATGTGGACAGTAGAGAAAAGCTCGTGAAACGAATGGTTAAGGAAGGTCACATCATCGGAAACCACTCCTACCATCATCCGGACTTCACTAAGTTAAGTAAAGGAAAAATGAAAAAAGAACTAGAAGAGCTGGAACAAGCTGTCGCAGATATAACAAAGCAAGATTCCATGAAATATCTGCGTCCGCCAAGAGGAACGTTTAGTAATCAAACCTTGAAATGGGCAAACGAATTTGGATACTTGAACATGTTTTGGTCCCTTGCGTTTGTTGATTGGAATACCGATGCCCAAGGTGGCTGGCAAAAATCATACAATCAAGTACTCAAACAGGTGCACCCTGGAGCGATTATTCTGCTTCATACCGTTTCAAAGGATAATGCGGACGCGCTAGCTCATATGATCGATGACCTTCGCAAACAAGGCTACACGTTTAAAAGTTTAGACTACTTGCTGATGAAGAACCTAGTTCCAAAACCCCTATTTTCATTGTGAGAGAAAGCTCTGGCATGAGTGATATGCCAGAGCTTTCTTCCTTTTTTGAAGCGCATACAATTTTAGATTTTTCTGACAAGTTAAGTCGATTCCCTTTCTTTCACAGTTTGACATCTGATATAATGACTAGAAATTAGTACTAACTACTAAATGAGGTGAAACCGTGAGGAAAGAAGAGTTAATTGCACCGGAACAATACAATATTGCGATGGAAATGGATTTTTATGCGAAAGAGAACCCAACGAGGCAGGCCATTATTTGGACAGACGATCAAGGGAACTCAGAGACGATTACGTATGAGAAGCTTATCCAAGGAGCAAATCAAATAGCGAATGTGTTTGCGGCAAAAGGATTGAAAAAAGGAGATAAAATCTTGGTGATGATGCCAAGGTATATTGCTTCCTATCAAGTCTATTTAGCGGCATTAAAATCAGGGATCATTATTATCCCGAGTTCAGAAATGCTACGTACGAAGGATTTACAATACCGTGTGACACATGGGGAAGTACAAGGAGTAGTAAGCTTCTATCCTTATGTTAGTCAATATAAAGGATTAGAAGAGTACGAAAAGCTTACTAAGTTTTCCGTTGGTCAGCCAGTCGATGGCTGGCATGACCTAGATGGATTAGCGGCAGAAGCTCCAGAGCAGTTCGAAATAGTTCATACATCCCGTGATGATATTGCTTTTCTTCCTTATACATCTGGGACGACAGGAAATCCAAAAGGGGTCGTCCATACGCATGGTTGGGGATTTGCCCACTTGAAAACAGCGTCGAAGAACTGGCTAGGCATTAAAGAAAAGGATGTCGTTTGGGCGACCGCTGCACCCGGCTGGCAAAAATGGGTGTGGAGTCCATTCCTGTCTGTGTTAGGCTCTGGCTCAACCGGTTTTGTCTATAATGGACGGTTTGATCCTAATATTTATCTCGGATTACTAGAGGATTATAAAATCAATGTTCTCTGCTGTACCCCAACAGAATATCGCTTAATGGCCAAAGTCGACAACATAAACAAATACAAGTTACCTGCATTGCATAGTGCGGTTTCAGCTGGAGAACCATTGAATAGAGAGGTAATTGATACATTCCAGCGTTATTTTGACGTCACCGTAAGAGATGGGTATGGTCAAACAGAAAATACCCTTCTTCTAGGGGTTATGAAGGACATGGAGGTAAAACCAGGTTCAATGGGGAAACCAACTCCAGGGAATGACGTGCAAATTATTGACGAGATTGGCTTGCCGGTTTCAGTTGGGGTGGTTGGAGATATCGCGATTCCGTTAGATACACCTGCACTGTTTAAGGAGTATTATAAGGATTTAGAACGTACGGCAAAATCTCAGAGAGGCAACTACTATGTCACAGGCGACCAAGCAAGAATGGATGAGGAAGGCTATTTCTGGTTTGAAGGAAGAAGTGATGATATTATCGTTAGCTCCGGCTATACAATTGGACCATTTGAAGTAGAGGATGCTTTAGTGAAACACCCAGCTGTAAAAGAGTGTGCTGTAGTCGCGAGCCCAGATGAAGTTCGAGGGAATGTTGTAAAAGCTTTTATTGTCCTAAAAGATTTGAGCCAAGCGAGTGATACATTGGTCAAAGAATTACAGGATCACGTTAAAAGTCTAACAGCCCCTTACAAATATCCAAGAAAAGTAGAATTCATTGAAGAGCTACCAAAAACATCTTCTGGAAAAATTCGCAGGGTTGAATTACGGGAAAAAGAATTTGTACAACTTTAAAACATTTTAACTAATATCTATGATAAGATGGGAAAAAAAGGGGTACAGGGGGAGAAGGAGAATGACCAAAAAGGAATGGCTATGGGTGTTACTTATCGCCCTTGTTATTGTTCTTATTCCGATTCCCATCGTTAGTCCAAGCTAAATTAAATCACAAAACTAGGCTATCCAATAATGGTTGGGTAGCCTAGTTTTTTATATCTAAGAATATTAGGAAAGGTACTGGGAAAATTTTTCGTAAAAAAATAAAACAGAAAACTTGAAAGTCAAAAAAAGTCAAACTATAATGTGGTTAAAGGTCAAATATAGTCAAAGTCAAATTTGATCTATTCCAATTTTTAAAAGTAGAAGGAGGATGCGAATATGCAATGTCAAAATTGTGGTGTTCGAGAAGCAAATGTTAATGTTACCCTTCGTTTTAATAACCAATATCAAAACTTACAACTTTGTGATACTTGCTTGGAACAAATGAAAGAACAATATAGTAAAAGTCCTGCTGGGGCTTTTCAGCCAAATTCGTCTGATTCCTTTTTCCAAGACTTTTTTGGGAAATCAGGTTTTCAAGCCAACCAACAACAAGGTGCAAATCAACAACGAGGAAATAAAGGTGGAGGCTTGTTGGACGAGTTAGGTCGTAACCTTACGAATGCTGCCAAAGCAGGTCTTATTGATCCAGTCATTGGTAGACAAAATGAAGTAAAACGTGTCATCGAGACGTTGAACCGTCGTAACAAAAACAACCCAGTTCTGATTGGGGAGCCAGGGGTTGGGAAAACGGCTATTGCTGAAGGATTAGCGACAAAAATTGTCGAGGGCGATGTTCCTGCAAAGCTTAAAAACAAGGAAGTGTATTTGTTAGATGTAGCTTCCCTTGTGGCGAATACAGGAATACGCGGCCAATTTGAAGAGAGAATGAAAAAGTTAATTTCTGAACTGCAGCGTCGTAAAAACGTTATTTTATTCGTGGACGAAATTCACCTATTAGTTGGAGCTGGAACGGCAGAAAGCTCTCAAATGGATGCAGGAAATATTCTGAAGCCTGCTCTTGCTAGAGGAGAGCTCCAGCTTATCGGAGCAACAACGCTTGCTGAATATCGCAAAATCGAAAAAGACGCAGCGTTAGAGCGTCGTTTCCAACCGATAACAGTAAAAGAGCCAACGGTTGACGAAGCCATTCAAATCCTAAATGGTTTGAAAGAGAAATACGAGCAATATCACCAAGTAACCTATACGGAGGAAGCAATTAAAGCGGCTGTGACACTTTCTAAACGTTACATCCAAGATCGTTTCCTACCAGATAAAGCAATTGATTTAATGGATGAATCTGGTTCAAAATTAAACCTAGAAAATTCGGAGCAAGATATTACATTATTAGAGCAACAGCTTAGCGAAGTTGCGAAAGCGAAGGAAGAAGCTGCAGAAAAAGAAAACTATGAAGAAGCAGCGAACTTAAGACATCAAGAAATCATGCTAGAAAAGAAAATAAAAGAAGCAACAGATAGTCCTAGAGCGGAAGTAACGCTAGAGGATATCCAATTAATCATTGAAGAGAAAACGGGTATCCCTGTCCGCAAAATTCATGCCGGTGAGCAAGAAAAAATGAAAAACATCGGTGCTAATCTATCTCAAAAAGTAATCGGACAAGAAACGGCTGTTCAAAAGGTTGCGAAAGCAATTAGACGTAGTCGTGCCGGTTTAAAATCAAAACACCGTCCAATCGGTACATTCTTGTTTGTTGGACCAACTGGTGTCGGAAAAACAGAGCTTACCAAAGTATTAGCGGAAGAGCTTTTTGGAACAAAGGATTCCTTAATCCGTCTCGACATGAGTGAGTATATGGAAAAACATTCAGTATCTAAAATTATCGGATCCCCGCCAGGATACGTAGGACACGAGGAAGCGGGTCAATTAACAGAAAAAATTAGACGCAACCCATACAGCCTAATCTTGCTTGATGAGATTGAGAAAGCACACCCAGATGTGCAAAACATGTTCTTGCAAATTATGGAGGACGGTCATTTAACCGACAGCCATGGTAGAAGAGTCAGCTTTAAAGAAACAGTTATCATCATGACGAGTAACGCTGGCACAGGCTATAAGCCAATTACAGTAGGCTTTGAGAAGGATAATAATGAAGCAGTATCCACTTTAGAGTCTTTAAGTGGATACTTCAAACCAGAGTTCTTAAACCGTTTTGATGCCATTATTCCATTTAATGAGTTGAAACAAGAGGATCTTCTACAAATTGTAGATCTAATGATCCAAGAGCTGGCTACAAACCTAGAGGACGAAGGCATGACAATCACCGTAAGTGATGAAGCAAGAAAATATCTTGCAGAAAAAGGCTATGACCCAAGATTCGGTGCTCGTCCATTACGTCGCGTTATTCAAGAAAAAGTGGAAGACGCCATTACAGATCTTATCCTAGAAGAGGATGAGGTTCGAAACATTACGATTACCCTAGAAAACAACGACATCATTGTAACGAATAGCAAATAATGAAAAGGTGTTCCCTTAATGGGGGCACCTTTTTGTGTGTAATCATAAGCTATGTAATTTTGGAGAAACTAACTTATTGCTAGCTACACAGAAGTAGAAAGGGGATTTTTCCATGAGTGAAAAGAGCAAGCTTTCCTTTATCATGGTTTCCATTGTTCTTCTTTTCATTCCCCGTGCGCCTGTCTCTGCGATGCAAGCTTCTCCGGAAGAATATCAACAAGAAGTAGCTTCGACTGTAGTCCAATCAATGGGCCAACTCAAGGTTCACTTCTTGGACGTCGGTCAAGGGGATAGTATTTTGATTGAAGCTCCAAACGGCAAAAAAGTACTTATCGATGGAGGAAGACCTTCGGCAGGTAAAACAGTAGTACAATACTTAAAAGATAATGATATTGCAAGCTTAGATTTAGTCATATCCACTCATCCCGACTTTGATCATATTGGTGGATTAGTCGATGTGTTACGAAAGGTTGACGTGAAAAAAGTAATCGACAGTGGAAAGTTATACTACACCGAAACGTATCAAAAATATGTCCAAGTTTTGAATAACAAGGATCTTCCAGTAGATATTGCCAAAAAAAATACAAAAGTAGACTTAGGAAAAGATATCTCTGTCCAAATTTTGAATACGTTTCAGGAGTTTCGAACGAATAATGAATCGTCCATTGTCATCTTACTCCGCTATCAAGAAACAGACTTTTTGTTAATGGGAGATGTGGAAAAAGAGCAGGAACGGAAGCTAATAAAGAAAATTCCGTCTGATATAGAAGTTTTAAAAGTTGCTCACCATGGGTCAGATACAGCAAGCTCCTTGCATTTTCTCCAGCATATTAGTCCGGAAATCGCGATTTTATCCTACGGACGTAACAATCCTTTTGGGCATCCTGTAGACACAGTAATTAATAACCTACACCAGGTGAGAGCGAACATTTACTCTACTGCGAAAGCAGGCCATATTGTGATCTCGACCAAAGGTGAGGGCTATGACATACAAATTAGTGGTAGGGACAGAGTCGTCTATCAAGCCACTTCCTAGAAAAACTGAGCGTGTATGCTCAGTTTTTTTTATGGAAAAATTTTTTATAAAAAAGATTGACAGTAATGTTCATTGGTTTTATAGTTAGTTACATAAGTAATGAACCAAATGGGTGGTGATGTTTAGGTGAAGCATTCGTTAGATGATAATCGACCAATATATCATCAAATCAAAGAACATATAGAAGACTCCATTATTAGTGAAGCGATTGGAACAGGAGAGCGAGTTCCATCAACGAACGAATTTGCAAGCTTCTTTAAGATAAATCCAGCCACTGCTGCCAAAGGAGTGAATGAATTGGTAGATGAGGGGATCTTGGTGAAACGGAGGGGTGTCGGCATGTTTGTGACAGAGGATGCAAGGTCCATTTTAATACAAAAACGGAAGGATTCCTTTTTCAAAAGCTACGTTATCCCATTAAGGGATGAAGCAAAGAAATTACAAATTACGGAAACAGAACTATTGGATATGATCCAAAAAGGAGGGGAAATCAGTGAAGATTGAAGTAAAACAGCTTACGAAGCAGTATAAAGAGAAGCTTGCATTGAATTCAGTTAGTTTTGCTTTAGAAGAACCGAAAATTTACGGGTTGTTAGGTCGAAATGGTGCGGGAAAGACAACCTTCATGGAACTTTTAACTGGACTCATTTTACCGAACGAAGGTGAAATCCTGATTGACGGACAACGTCCGTTTGAAAATAGGAAATTAACGGAATCGATTTGTTTCATTCGAGAAGGACAAAACTTTAAAAAGGATTTAAGCATTAAAAATGTCCTTGTTATTTCCTCGTTGTTTTATCCGAACTGGGACCAATCCTTGGCGGAAAGATTGATGGAGGAATTTCACTTAACAAAGGGTATGAAAGTAAAGGCTCTTTCTAAAGGGATGGAGTCCGCTTTAGGAATCATCGTAGGATTAGCGAGCAAGGCGCCAATTACGATGTTTGATGAACCGTATATTGGGTTAGATGCTGCAGCCCGTTCTCGCTTCTATGAACTATTGATGGAGGAGTATGAAAATGAGAAGCGATTAATTATTTTTTCTACACACTTGATCGACGAAGTTAGTTCCCTGTTTGAAGAGGTTCTAATTTTTGAGGATGGAAAATTAAAGCTACAGGAAGATACGGATTCACTAAGAGAACGCTGCTATTCTATTACAGGACCTACTAAATCGGTTGAAAGTTTTGTTCATAACAAACAAGTCATTCATCAAAAATCGCTAGCTGGTATGTCAACAGCCGTTATTATGGATGACAATAAGGATGTTCAAGTAGGTGCTCCACTAGTAAAGGAAGGGGTGTCGATCCAAGACCTAATGATTCATCTGACAGCTCGCAAAGGAGAGGGAGTACATGAGTAAACAATTGAAGGCGATGTTATATTTTTATGTAACGGATATGAGAAAGCAATTTACAATATTCTGGATGATCCTAATGAGTATAGTAGTTGTTTCTCTTATCATGGCAACCACCATGCCGGACTTTTGGGAAGCTTATCTAACAATCTCGATTCCTGTGTATACTTTCTCAGGGGTTGCTGGTTTCAAAATTATAAAAGAAAGCCTGCCCTTCACAATTAAAATGGGTGGAACACGAAGTAGCTATTTTGTATCCATCGGAATGTTTATGTTAGGTTACTCCATCATTGCAGCGTTTATTACGAATGTAGTCCATTCACTTAGTATGCTTGTTATGGATATCTTAAAATTGGATAACCTCCAAATTATGCATCCAACTGCTCTTATGGGACAAGAAGACGTTTGGCTTTACCGATTTGGAATAGACTTCTATTTGAATTTCTTCTTTATTGCAACACTCTTCATTCTAGGACTTATTTTTTACAAATTTGGTATAGTAGGTGGTTTTTTAACACTTGGTGTATTCGCTCTATTAAACGCCGTTGCTATTGCCAGCGGAGAATTAATAGAGCTGGGAGAAGTCGTTATATTCCAATCGGAAGTTAGTCATTACCTTGTATTGTTTGGGATAGGTGCCTTTCTGTATGTCATCTCATGGTCCTTGTTGAGGAGAATATCTGCTGTTCCACAGTCTTAAGAAAAGATCCTTTCATCACATTAAGAAAATGCGTTGCAGGGGAAAAATACGAAATTGTATAGAAATATGTAAGACCAAATCGCATTGATTTGGTCTTTTCCGTGAATTTTCACTATATCTGCCATCGGATGAGTTTTTTAAAATAATAGTATTAGAAGAATTAGCAAAAGAAAAGGATCGGTCATATTAATGTTGCCGTTCCTTTTTAATATGTATAGAGTTATTGGAATTTAATGTTAAAATTAGACTGTGAGCAGTTGTACTTAAAATGGTAGGTAGCTTACGAAATAAGAAAGGGTTCGACAAAGGGGGAGGTAGCATGAATGATAAATTCTTAATATTTTTAATAGGCTCTTACTTTTTGGCTTTTTCCGTGAATTTGATGCCTGCGATCAAGCATCCGGATTTGGATGTAAATGTTTTCCACTTGCTAGTAACTTTATTTTTTATGCTCTTGTTACTTATGTACTCTAAAAAAGGAAGTAAGAAGTTGAAGGTATTTGCATTAGTAGGAGTCATATCAGGTCTACTAGTATTTGTAATCACAACATTTGAACACGCTATGTTTGAGCATGTTATTTTAAATTCAATAGCCGCATTACAGTATCCTTTTTACCTGATTTTTACCACGCCAGTCTTTGGTGGCAATATGTTATTCGATCTAAGTTACGGGTCTTATTCATTGCTGGTGTCATTGTTTTATGGAGTTGTTTTCGTTTTAACAAATTTCTTTAGAAAGAATGATGCAGTCTCCGTTTAATCTTAGTGAACGGATGGGGGCGTTACTCAAGAAGGAAATTGTATCTTTCTTATTGAAGTAAAGGGTACTTTTGTTGAAGAACAAGGGGTATTTATAGGGAGGGGGAGATTGATGGTAAAGAGAAAAGTTATTACAACTATATTAGCGACTCCTATTTCACTAATGTTTATCTTTGCATTTTTCTTTGGTGAATGGAATAGACCTTTTGATTTAATTACGATGTCAGGAGCGTTTAGTCTATTTTTAGCACCTTTTATATTACTGTATGGGGTTCCTGTCACATTTTTATCAGACTATGTATGCAAGCAATTAACGGGAATCGCTCGTACATTAACTGCATTCATTGTCCACTTATTTTTTGGTGTATTGTTCGGTTTTATAGCTCCAATGGATGAACAATTTTCGTTGTTTGGAACAGAGGTTAATGCAGCTAGTTTGTCTGCTTCGATTACAGCATTATTCTTTTGGATAATAGATGAGCTAATCAGAAGAAAAAATCCTAAATCAACATATAGTTCTTGATGAAGAAGAAAATATAAATAAAGAGACAATACTATACGGAAAACCATTAGGTAATCCAATCCTTTGTGTGTTATTTGCGCTGTCATTTTGTAATGAGAATTGTATGCTATTTTATCTCCGAAAGTATTTGACCTACCTTCCTCACCACAATGACCTTTTTTCCTACATCTCTTCCGCTGCTTTACGATATCCATAAAAAGGACGATACTTTTGCTGCTCATAATATGTGTGAGAAGTGGAAGAAGCAAGGAGCTCCACTCGAGTAGCTGGGTACAAGTCATGTGCTTTTTCTATTAATTCTTTTCCGATACCATATTTTCTATATGCTTGATCAACGAGAAGCTCACATATGTACAAGCTAATGTGTTGATCTGTTAAACCCCGAATATATCCCACAACTGTCTCATTCACTGTTGCAACAAGAGTAGGATTGGAGGTAAGTAAAGCGGATAAATATTGGTCTTGTTTGCTGACGAGGTTGGTCCATTTTTCTTCCATGATTAGTTCTACTATTCGTGGGAAATCACTTTCTTGAAAAGGTCTTATCATTAGGTCCATAGCATAGCAGCCTCCTTTAGTTAATGGAATAGGTCAAATAAAAAATGATTTAAAAATAACGAAACAATTTAGTAAACGCCGATAAACAAAAATAAACGCCAATAAATGAATTTGAAGGCCAATATCCAGCCCGTGAGCGCCAATAAAATCCCGCACCAGAACACCGCAAAGAAAAGAGTACAACTCAACTGAATTGTACCCTTCCTTAACCTATATTGTAAACTTACGAACAAGTTCTTGTAACTGTTCGGCCATTTCAGCAAGAGATTTTGCACTGGACGTAATTTCTTCCATAGATGCAAGCTGTTCTTCCGTGGTGGCAGCAACTTGTTGAGAATGAGAAGCATTCTCTTGAGAGACAGAAGCAATCTCATTTGCTGATGCACTGATTTCTTGAATGCTAGCAGAAATCTGTTCCACCGTAGAAGATACCTCATCAATCTGTGGACTAATATCTTGTGTTTGTTTCATAATTTCAACGAATTTCTTAGAAGTAACCTCGGTTAACTTCAATCCTTCTTCGGCATTTGTGGTTACTTCAGCCATAACTGCAACGGATTTATCCGTATCTTGTTGGATTCCCTTAATTAAGTCAGAGATCATTTTTGCAGACTCCTGAGACTTTTCAGCTAAGTTTCTAACCTCATTAGCAACGACCGCGAATCCTTTACCGTGTTCTCCTGCGCGTGCAGATTCAATCGCAGCATTTAGTGCAAGTAAATTGGTTTGCTCGGCAATATCCCCGATAACGCCAACGATTTCTCCAATTTCTTTAGAACGAGCTGCAAGCCCTTTGATTACTTCGTTGGAGCTTGTAACAGATTCTACAATAAACTTCATTTGCTCGTAATTATCCTTCACATACTTGCCGCCTTCTTCAGCATTAGAAACAGTCTGTTTAGATAACTCGGCTACATGTGAAGTACTTTCTGTAATAGTACTTACCCCTTTGGAAACTTCTTCGAGGGAATCAGAAGTAGCTGTGATTCGTTGTGTTGTATCCTCAGAACCATTAGAGATTTGATCAATGGCGTCCGCAACGTGTGATGTTGCTTCTGATGTTTGCTCAGCACTTGCTGTAAGCTCTTCTGAAGAAGAAGCTACTTTTTCAATCGATTCATTAATGCTTGATACGACAGAACGGATGGAATCAACCATTGTGTTAAAGCTTTCTGCTAAGGTACCAATTTCGTCATTCGTTTTGATCTCAATTTTCTCGGTTAAATCTCCTTCGCTAATAACTTGAGCAGATTTTGTAAGAGCGAGAAGTGGTCTCGTAATCGAACGAACGATGAAGTATATAACAATACCACCTAAAATTAAGGAAACAATGACAATGATAACAGTGGAATAAGCGATATCAGATGTAGCACTCGTCACTTCTGATGAGTACATAGTACCACCAATTTTCCAACCTGTTATTTCATTGGTTGTAAAGTTCATCCATTTGGAATCCCCTTCAAATTGGTACGTGAAGCTGCCGCTTTCACCAGAAAACATATTTTCTACCCACTCACCCTCAGCACTTGAAGCACGTTCTTTCGAAGGGTGAACCAAATATTGCTTTTGTGTATCAAGTATGGTTATATACCCTTCTTCCCCAATTTTGACGGAGGAAGCGAAGGCATCTAGGCTATTTAAATTGATATCAATCCCAATAACTCCAGAACCATCATTTGTCACTTGAGCAACAGTCACAACAATTTGATTAGTCGAGGCGTCTGAATAAGGGGCAGTGATAATCATATTCCCTTTGTTTTCTAAAGCGCTCTTGTACCATTCTTGTTTTCTGGGGTCAAAATCCGCAGGTAGCTTAGCCTCCGGTTTTATGATGGTTTTTCCTTCGGATGTTCCGACATAAACGTTTAATGTATCAGAGTTCTGTTGCTTGTACTGCTCTAATATCATATCGAGCATTTCTCCATTTTGCTCTGCATACATATCGGATTTTATGGCCTTCACTAAAAACTGTAAATCATTTTCCTTCGGCTTAAACGTCTCTGATAATTCTCGATCAATGAGCTTTACATTCGTTTCGGCTTCTTCATAGATCGTGTTTTGAACCTTTTGATAAGAGAAATAGTAAGACAATGCACCAATTGCTATACTCGGAACGAGAAGGATTAGTGTGAAGGAAAGAATGAGTTTCTTACGAATACTGCCAGATTTGCTTTTCTTGCGTTTGAATGAGGTAAATCGTTTCTTCATGATGAACTCTCCCTTGTGTGTATTTTCAATAAAAAAGCCGCCTCCCAAGGGAAGACAGTTTAGAGATAAACGTGCAACTGGCTGGCTTAGTATAATGTCATACGTTAGCCCCTTTAGCTTTGCGCCGTATCTTTTCAGATACTTTGCCGTTTATGCAATTTGGAATTATGTACTGAGACAAAATGCCTATGACTAAATATATAGAATCTTGTCGAAAAAGTAAATCGAAATGTTCTATATTCGAGATAGTAAGAATAGCAAGTATCCCCAATATTTAACACGAAAAGTAGTTTTTTCAGCAAGAGAAGTATCGCATGGAAAAAAAGCTTTGGATAACACTAAAATCGGGGCATCAAAGCCCACTATTTTTCTTACGGAGGTTTTCTACGATGAACTACGCCGCTCATGAACTTTTAGAGATGTCCGAAGCATTAAACTCGAAGAAGGCTGAAATTGAACAGCACGGTTTATTTATTAGTCAAGCAAAAGACCAACAACTAAAAAACATTCTAAGTAAGCACCAACAACAAATGATTACAGGCTATCAGCAGGGGATTAACTTATTACAAGGTAAGGGTGGACAAGTACCGGGCCAAGCACCTCACTTCCAAACACATGATTTAAGTGTAGGAATGAGTTCCCAAGCCTCTCCATCTTCAGCTCCACAACCAAACACGGTGATGTTGTCGGATCAAACAATCTCAGCTCTAGCCTTAAGCGCTCATAAATCAGGTGCTATTTCAGGAATGCAGTTTGCAAACGAAACCGTAGATCCCCAACTTCGCTCGTATCACGTAAATGGAGCGGTACAATGTCAAGAAATGGGCTATGAAATTTGGACTTGGATGAACCAACACGGTCATTATCAACCAGCAACTTTCAGTACAGCCCAAACGAATCAAATGACACACATGTTCCAGCCTATGAATCAGCAAATGAATCATTCTATGCAACAAATGCATTATTCTAATCCGAACCAAATGCAACAATAGGTATTATAAATGACACACAGGGCTAGACAGTCCTGTGTGTTTTTCAAAAAAAGAAGATCACCTTCGCATAGGTGATCTTCTTAGAATTCCTTAAACCTTTATAGAATGTCCAGTCTAGCGATTAATACAATCAAAATCTGCAGTAAAATTTGAACATTTACGGCAATGTCCGTATCCACAGTAGATACGGTTACATCGCGTGAATTCTCAATATAAACTTGCTGTTTATTCGTTTGACTAGACTTCACTTTTGCAAGCAGGTCTTGTGTTACGGCGTCTGCTTTACTACTGTCGAGGATAGAAATACTAATCACTAATGCAATGGCTACTTGAAGAGCTGCTTGAACATTAAGTGCAGCTTGGGTATCCGTTGTCGTTACATCTACATCACATGAATCTTTAATAATAATAGATTCAATCGATTTTTGGCTACTTTTCACTTCTGCATCCTCCTCCTGAACAACAGTCCCGTCTAGGGGGTGGTGATCTGTCGGATCTAGTGCATTCCATTTTCTCGGTTCTTCATGACAACATGCTTCTTCTTTGGGTTCCTGGTAACATGGTGATTCATCAACATATTCCGGTTCCCGACAACATGTTGATTCTTCCACGCAATCTGGTTCAACATTACAGTTATCTTGTTTAGCTTTTCTGTTTCTTACGATCGCGACTGTTCTATCGCGTTTACGTTTTGCGTTTGCGCTTCTTGCATTTCTCGCTTTTTTCCTAGATTTTCTTGACATAATAACTCTCCTTTCTGGTAATTTAAGATATTGTATGTCGTTTAATAGGATTGGTAAGGGTGGGTATCCAGTATTAAACACCTATTTCTTGGTATAGGACGAAAGCAAACTATTACCTATCTAATAGGGACCAAACAAAAAAGTTAGATGATGGCCATCCAGAAGACTTTCCAATAGACACCTCGATTATGTAAAAAAGATGATTCCGCCTATGAAGGAATCATCTTTTTTACATAATCCTTATTCATTTTTGTTTTTAGGTTGAGTTACGGACTCAACACTTTTTTTCATGCTCTCCATTATTTGTACTAATCTTTCCTTATCTTTGTTATCGAGTCTCTCTTTATCTAATTTAGCGGCATGCTTTTTTAATATAGTGTCCACTAGTGTATCTACATTAATATCTTTATTCAACGTATTCACCTCCTAAGATTACTTTTATATATCGTATTCAGAGTGTTCGTAAACGTGCTATAGATGATAGTCTATTTAATTTGTAAGTAGAATTGGCATATTAGTGGAATTTTCTATTATTCACATAAATGCCCTTACAGGAGAGAAGAAACCGCCATATAGTAAATAGAATTCTATTATAGAAAGGATGAAAAATATTGGTACTAAATACTAGACAAAAGTCTCTATTGGAGTTGCTTAACCAAATGACACAAAACCTATCAAATAACAATGGTCAAGGCGTAGACTTACCAGACCTAGATATCGATGTTGATTTCGACTTAAGCATTGGGGATGAAGAAGGAAATGGAAATGGAGGAACTCCTCCGACATCACCGACAGTCCCTACGACGCTTAGAGAAGTACTATTGGAATTAGTGAATGAACAAGTCGAAGTGACAACTCCTTTTGGTACAGTAGCTGGAACATTGTTGGCTGTACGAAGTGATTATGTCGTAATTATTGATAGTACGGGAGATCAAGTTCTAGTCCGTATTGAAAAAATTGAATTTGTAAGTGAATTATAAGGAGGGAATTATAAATGTTTGAAGAAACTTTTGCTGCAGAACTAGCTACACGAATTGGATCCAGAGTTGAGGTTGCTACAGATAACAACTTAATCGAAGGGATTCTCTCAACTGTCACGGCAGAATTGGTACTAGTGATTGACATTAGCAGTGGATATAACGATAATGCAAAGTTGTATATCTCTTTAGATGCCATTAACTTTGTACGGTTTCCTCAAGCGGCATAATGAATAGCCGGTTGGAATCCGAATGAAAAGTGGAAACGAGCGACTCAAATCTTACTTTTGAGTCGCTCTTTGTTTTGATCTTGATCAGTAAAAACCCCTGAACCAACATGATTCAGGGGTTTTTGATATGCGTCTTTGGGGGACTAATCCATAAGAATCAAATTCAGTTAGTGATTAATTTTTAGAAATAATTTTCGACCATCTACATACAGATAATTAATGGATTCCCAATGACTTAGATCTGATCTTCCATAATGGCTCGACTAATTTCATTTGTAGTCTTTAATGCGGCTATTCCTGCTTTACCTGATACAGAAGGGGTTAAATCTGATTTTATACAATTCAAGAAGTCGGTTAACTGTATTTCTAATGGTTGTTCATCGCTGGTTATCTGTATGGTTTGAGTGATGGTATCTCGTGTTACATTTATCTCATTTTTTAAGATATCAGCTTCTATAAAAGCATTCTCTGTAAGAATTTGAATGGTTCTTACTTTTCTCTTAGATTTAAAGCTTGCTGTTAGTTTCCCAATTACTCCTTCAGCCGACCTCGTAATGACACTCGCATGTTTTGGGGTGTTCTCTATGATTTTTCCCATTGTATAAAAGTCTAATAGTTCATCATCTTGGAGGATTTCCTGCAAAATGTAGAGGTCATGAATCATTAAATCTTTCACCACATCCACATTTTTAATTTTTTCATGATAAGGACTCATTCTATGAAAATCCATTCCTATAATTTTTTCATGTTCTAGTTCTTTTCTAATCATATTTATTAGTGGATTGAAGAGTTCGATGTGTCCAACTTGAAGCTTGATTCCAGCTTCTTCGGCTTTGAGGGTTAATTCTTTTGCCTGTGGGACAGTGTCTGTAATAGGTTTTTCCATCAATATATGCACTTTATGATCCATGCAAAGTAACCCTATATCATAGTGGAATTCTGTTGGTACAGCTATACTAACGGCATCAACTGCTTGAAGGAGATTTGGTAATGATTGAAACTGTTTTACCTGATATTTATCTGAAATTTGACGGCCTTTTTCTGGATCGTTATCGAAAACACCAATTAATTGGCAATGCTCCTGCATCGATAAATACGTTCTGACATGGTTTTCCCCCATATTTCCTGTTCCAATTACACCAACTTTCATAGATTAATTCTCCTCACTTTATTTATTACTCATTTGATATCTTATGCACGAGCTATTAAGTGAGATAGACTGCCATAACAAGAAAACAAATTTGGCTTACGTCCTATTACGAAACACTAGAAAAGTAGAAAGGAGGGAAAACGCTATCAATATCTTGTTCATAGCAGAAGACACGTCTGGCTTTATAAATAAGAACTTTTACTATTTAGAACAGGAACTTGCAAAAGTCGTGAATGTACAGGTATGGAGAAAATCAGGACATATCAGCTTTATTCTAAAACAGTTGGAAACAGAACCCGATTTTATCTTGCTCATGAATGACATGGATAAAGATTGGACACCAAGAATTAAGGGCCTTGCTCATATAAATATCCCTACTGGACTATTTATCAATGATATTCACCGGTTTACGAAACTTAGAAAAGCTTATATAGAGAAGAACAATATCTCCTATTTATTTCCCATCATTCGAGATGTATTTTTAGAAACCTATCCAGAATACGAGAAGAAGATGGAGTGGTTTCCACACTTCGTTCAGTTAGATTTGTACAAAGATTATGGATTAGAGAAAGATATCAATTTATTAATAATGGGTGCGGTAAACGAGTATTATCCATTAAGACAAAAAATTATCAAAGCCTATGAAGGAGATTCAGACTTTGTTTACCATAGCCATCCTGGCTATCGGAACTTTAATAAAGAGGAAGAAGATGAAAAAATGATTGGGGAAAAGTATGCGAAGGAAATAAACCGATCCAAGATTATGTTCACATGTCCTTCTGTGTTACATTACCCTGTTCAAAAGTATTTTGAAGCACTTGCTTGTAAAACGCTCCTTTTAGCACCAACCTTCAAAGAACTGGAGGACCTTGGATTTATACCAGACTATCATTTTGTAGCAATAAATGAAGATAATTTTCAAAAGAAAGCAGATTATTATTTAAAAGATGAGAAGGAGAGACAAAAAATTACAGAACAAGGATATGCGTTCATTCGGGAAAAACATTCTATCGAGCATCGAACGTTACAGCTTGTCCAAACGCTAAAACGCTTACTGAAAGGGAGGAGTTAGGACATGTCAAACATTCCAGAAAGTGTTCAACTAGGGAAGAATACGGTGATTGAGGAAGATGTAGTTGTTGGGGAAAATGTAGTTATTGGACATAATACGGTGTTATTACAAGGGACACACATTGGAGATGATGTTTCCATTGGTAGTAATTGTGTCCTTGGCATTAAGCCAGGTGTCAATCAGAGAATGCGAAAAACAGCTCAGGACAACCAAAATCTAATGATTGAATCAGGCACAAGAATTGGGCATTTAGTATCCATTTATTCGGGGACAAAAATAGGAAAAGGGGTCTTTATCGGAGATCAAGCAAGTATAAGGGAAAATGTTTCCGTTGGGCCGGATTCAGTTATTGGAAGAGCAGCCATTGTCGAACTAAATACAACGATTGGGAAATCATGTACGATTCAAACGCTGGCATATGTAACAGGTGATACTACATTAGAGGATGAAGTATTTATTGGTCCATGTGTATCGATGTCGAATGACAAATACATGGGGGCTCAACCATTTTCGCTAAAAGGTCCTCATATTAGAAAAGGGGCGAAGATAGGGAATAACGCATCGCTACTACCTGGCGTTACAATCGGGAAAGATACGATAGTAGGAGCAGGATCTGTTGTAACGAAAAATATAGAAGAAAATATAGTTGTTGCGGGGATTCCAGCCAGGAAGATTCGTTCTTAGTAACCATGAAAAGAGGTGAAGTGATTGGAGTCTAATAAGACAGAGGATATCAGCATCGTGATGCATGATCAACATAAAGCGGTTGGTAAGAAAATAGGGAATGACTTTTATGTTCCCCTCACGTTGATTGAAAGAGGCTATCAAACGGAAAAAGAATGGATAGAAACAGACCAGACATTAAAAATTCATGTGACAAAAGCACGTCCGATCGTTATAAGTAGTTATGATTATAATGGGAATTATATGCATTATGACAAAATAGGCGTAGAGAATTGGAATGTAACATTTGATGATACAGGAATTCCTAAGACCGTTTATTCATTTGGACAATACTATAATCCCTCAACAATCGCCCAATATGGCCTTCAGCATTACAGTTTATATGTGAAAAATAAGGATCAAGAGAGTAAAAAGAAATTTTTAACCGTTGCGGATTGGTTTCTTAAAAATCAAGACTCGCGTGGCGGATGGTCCTATCATTTTGACCATGCTTTTTTCTCAAGTAGACTTCCTGACCTTAAAGCGCCATGGTATTCAGCAATTGGATTAGGAATGGCTATGTCTGTTTTAGCGCGAGCATCCTATCTTTCGAATAACCAAAACTATGCGAATCGCGCACTACGAGCCAACCGCTTATTTCAAACTTTACCACCAAAGGGTGTTCTCGCTAAGTTTGAAAACAAGTACTCCTTTTACGAGGAATGTCCTACAAATCCACCGAGCTTCATTTTAAATGGATTTATGTTTGCATTAATTGGCTTATATGATTTATTTAAACATACGAGTAACAACGTGACGAGGAAGTTATTTGAGGAAGGAATGCTCACCTTGAAAAGAATGCTTCCTTTATATGATCTCGGAAATCGCACTGCATATGATCTAACACATTACACTACGGATGGTGGGTTTCCAAATGTTGCGAAGTGGGGTTACCATGTCACTCATATTCACTTGTTGGCGACATTGAATGCCATTGAAAAGGATTATAAGATGGAAGAGACCTTAGTAAGGTGGAAAGGGTATGTACTTGGTCATACGAAATAAGAAACCATTAGAAAACCAGCAGCAGTAAGGCAAGATCATTCACTGTGCTGGTTTTCTTTATCAGTCTATTTAATTAAGATCTCCATGATTTCATGTGCGGTATTACCTGTTCCAAATAATGCAGGGTATTCCTGAGGAATGTGGGAAGCGGCAACACCTTCTACAATTTTTTTACTATCGGCACCTACTAACTGATTCCATCCTGCATCCAATGTTTCTATCCACTCTGTTTCATCTCTTAGGGTTAGGCATGGAACCTGGAGCATGTATGCTTCTTTTTGTAGTCCACCAGAGTCTGTCAGAATTAATTCCGTTTGGGAAGCAATCGTTAACATGTCGAAATAATTTAATGGATCAATAACCTTCATGTTAGACGAAGCGATTAGGTGATTTAGGTTAAACTGTTCTATTTTACTTTTCGTCCTAGGGTGTAAAGGTAAAACCACAGTCGTTTTGAGCTGCCCAAGAGCTTGGAGGATTGACTCGAGTCGATCCGGCTGATCGGTATTTTCAGCCCGATGAATAGTTGCTAGGTAGTAACTTTTATTGAATAGAGTTAAATCTTGAAGGATGGAAGATTGTTTTAATGCAAGGTCTTTAAAATAAAGAACAGAATCATACATGATATCACCAGTTACATGGACCCCTTCCGTTATTCCTTCTTTTTTAAGATTTTCCGCAGCGGACTGGGAAGGGCAAAATAGCCAATGCGAGAGGTGATCGGTAATGACCCGGTTAATTTCCTCAGGCATTTTTTTATTATAACTGCGTAGTCCCGATTCTACATGGGCAATTGGAATATGAAGTTTTGCTGCTGCCATACTGCCGGCGAGTGTGGAATTCGTGTCTCCATAAACAAGAACGATATTAGGCGTGACAGAGTTCATGATGGACTCTAATTCCATCAACATGTGGGCTGTTTGTTTTCCGTGAGAGTCTGAACCAACCCCTAAATAATAATCCGGTTTTGGAAGATGTAATTGCTCGAAAAAGACGTTAGACATATTGTCATCATAATGCTGCCCAGTGTGCACAATAATTTCTTGTATCTTTGGGTTCTTTTGTATTGCTTTTGACAGCATAGAGGACTTAATAAATTGTGGCCTTGCTCCTACAACGGTTAAGATTTTCATTTCCTTCTCCTTTCTAATAACATAAATTCACCTTCTTTGCCGTACTTCATTTGCTGGTCTGACATGTTGTCGTAGTCGGTAATCCTGAACATGATTTCATGACTATTAATATAATGAAAAAAGTTCTCTGGTAAGATAAATACCGATTCAGAAAGGGGTAAAAAGAATGGCAAAAAAGGTATGTATGCTAGTTGCAGAGCACCCATTTTTAGATTCACGGGTCTTCAAGCGAGAAGCGAAAAGCTTGAAGAAATTAGGCTATGATGTAACCATGATTGTTCCGAGGAAAAGTGGTTATCTTTTTGACATAGATGGAACACCGATTAAGGACAAATTTTTACAACAAACCTTCACCTATGAAGGGATTACAATTGTAACGTATGATTACGAAGAAAGTAGAACCCCATTAAGCAAAGTGCTCTCTCCAGAATCGCAGTGGGAACAGGGGTTCAACAATCCATTAACGAAATTAGGTGTAGCGCAGGATGCCGATATTTATCATGTGCACGAATACTTGTCACTGTTTGCTGGTGTTGGGGTGAAAAGAGCATTACAGAAAAAGAACAAAGCTATTAAACTCGTTTATGATAGCCATGAATTAACACCAGATCCCTTTGATTCGAGAACTCCTACACACTTGCGAACCAACCTTAAAGAAAAGCTTTTAATCATGTTAAAAGAAGTAGACTTTGTAATTACGATTTCACACTCTATTAAGTCATGGTTCTTGTCACAGGCTCCTGCTTTACCTGTAGAAGTTATCTATAATTCTCCTCCGCTTGCTTCAGAATACACACCAAAAGACTTTAATCGTAATCAATTGGTTATGTGTTATGAAGGAAATATGGATTATAAAAGAGGAAACAAGAATAAGATTCTAGACATGACAGAAATCTGCTCCAAAACAATTGATTTTCATTTTAAAGTAATCGGTGGAACGCGGTACGGTGATTCCTTTGAACTCCCTAGTCATTTAGCGGATAAAGTGGAGCTAACAGGCTGGGTCGATTATTATTCGATTGCGAAGCATATGAAAGATGTTGATATAGGCTGGATTGATTACGAGGATCTAAATGAGTCCCTTAATCGATCCTACGCGATGCCAAACAAATTTTTCAGTTATTTGAATAATGGGGTTCCAGTGCTAGTTAATCGTTGCCATGAAATGGAGTCTTTCATACGGTCCCACCGATGCGGCTTAGTCCTTGATAAAAAAGAAGCCACCGCAAAAGACTACGCGAATGCGATTCTTTATTTAAATCAAAATAAATCGTTGTTAAATGAAATGAGTCTCAATGCCCGAAACGTAATGAAAGAAAGCTATTGCTGGGAGAAAATGGAACAACGGTTAAAGAATGTCTATGATCAATTATCTGGGCATGAAATAACCTTTTTCACTTAAGTTCTTCTTTAGCTGCCGAACGTTTTTTGAACCCATTCTACGGTGTTGCTAATTCCTTCTTTAAAAAGAGTAGCATCATATGGGCCAATCATTTTTTCTAACTTTTGAACGGAACCTCTATGGCTCTCTACATCGGCCTTTCGACCAGGTTTTCTAATCACAGACCCTTTAAACTTCATCACATCTAAGATAGATTCTATGACTTCTTGGATAGACAATTGTTGGTCTGTCGTGATATTGACTAGGTCTCCAGGGGACATAATCGGGAAAACCTTCAACACGAGGTCCACCGTATCCTCGACATAAATAAAGTCTCTAGTTTGCTCGCCAGTACCATGAATCTCTGGAGCATCCCCCTGGAGGATTTTCTTAATGGTGACCGGTATAATACCAGCAAGTGGTCCCTTAAAGTTTTGCCTTGGCCCAAAATTATTAAATGGGCGAACAAGAAAAGCATCTAAATCAAACATATTCACATAGGATTGTAGCATTAAATCAGCAGCCGCCTTTCCTGCCGCATAGGTTGTTGTAGGAACTAAAGGGTGCTTCTCGTCAATCGGTTTGTATTGGGCTGAACCATAGGCTTCAGAGGAGGAAAAATGACACAATGTTTGAAAGGCCTTTTTCCTTTGAAGCTCTAACAAGTTTTTAAGCACAAGAACATTCGTTAAAAAGGCATTAGATGGATTCATAAAAGAATAATTTAACGCTTTCGTCGCACAATTGAAGACAATATCAATGTCGTTTTCCTCCATAATGTAGTTGAGAGTCTCTTGATTTTCCGCATCATCCACATATAGCTTTGCACCGTTATTTATGACTTGCTTTACGTTTTCCTCCTTTCCTGTAAAAAGGTTATCCAAAATAATCAATTTATCTACTTTTTCATCTAGCAATTTGTCTACTAAATGACTACCGATAAAACCTGCTCCTCCTACAACTAGAACAGTACTATTAACTAATGATGGTCGTTTCAACTCGAACATCCTTTCTTAGAAATTTAATCTAGACTGACCCCCGTCAACCGTAATGGTTGTTCCTACTATCCAGGAAGCTTTATCAGATGCGAGAAAGACGGCAACATTTCCAATCTCTTCTGTCTTGCCAAGCCGACCGGCGGGAATTTTATCTTCTGCATATTTTTCAAGGTATTTCGGATCCTTCTTTAATCGATTTTGCCAGGCTTTGTTCGGATGATAGACTGCCCCAGGGGCAATTCCTACAACCCGAATATTGTTTTTAATTAGCTCTGAGCTAAGTGATTTAGTAAAGCTGATGAGTGCGGATTTGGATGCATTATAGGAAGAAGACCCCCCAGCTTCTTTACCGAATATAGAGGAAATGTTTATAATGACACCCTCTTGATTTTCGATCATATGCTCACTAGCCAATTGACTCAGATGGACTGCAGAGATGAAATTCACTTCCATTGCTTGTTTAAACACACCCGAAGGAGCTAATGCACCCTGTCCATGATTAGCACCTACATTATTGACGAGTACATCAATAGAGCCGAAATCATCTATAAATTCTCTTAAAAGCTGCTCCCTATGCTCCTGTTTAGCAAGATCTTTTGAGTAAATGTGGACATCTAATTCTTCTTTTGTTTCTAGTAGCTCTTTTTCATTTCTAGCTACCACACCAACTCGGGCTCCCTCTTTTAAAAATGCCTCCGCTATTGCCTTTCCGATTCCTCTTGATCCACCGGTAACTAAGACGTTTTTTCCTACTAGGTTTAATTCCATTCATCGTTCCTCCTTTCTGTGTAGTTCATGAGTTGAAATATATGAAAATAGGTTTTCGCGGTTACCAATTCTATGCATACCAGCATATACAAACGGGTAATCACATTTAATTATTTGTATGATTAATAGTTTTTGAATGTTAATCCTTTAGAGGTAAATCCGGGAATACCTACTTTTTAAAAATAGGAAAACGGGAGGTACAGAAAATGAAGAAAAAGGTTTGCATGCTCTTAAGTTATCTTCCCTTTTTAGACGCACGTATTTTCGAATGTGAAACGAAAAGTCTAGTAAAACATGGATATGAAGTAACGATTATTGCACCACGAAAAAATAGGTTTTTACATGATATAGATGGAAAGCCATTTACGGATCGCTTTCGTGAAAAAGTCTTTAAGTATCAAGGAGTAAAGGTGGTGACGTATGACAGCGAGAGAAGGTCAGATAAGCCAATACTAGATCCTTTATATCAACTTGGGATGAAAGAAAACGCGGATTTTTATCATGCGCATGAGCTGAGCTCTTTGCATTTAGGAAAGGAACTGAAGGTTGCACTAAATAAGCGAAGAGGTAAAAATGTTAAATTGATTTACGATAGTAGGCAGTTAACCCCAGACCCATTTTCAAAAAATCTTAAGGAAGCGGAAAAGCAGAAATGGCAAAAGATGCTTCATGAAAGTTTAAAAGAGACAGATTACACAATCACAGTTTCTGATTCTATTAAGGCGTGGTACCTATCTTTCAATCCGATGCTCCCTGTGGAGGTCATTTATAGTTCCCCACCACTTGCCACGAGCTTTCAAGTAAAGGGGCAAAATAAGAGTCGACTTGCTATAGCTTATGAAGGAAACGTATCTAAGGAGACTCTTCAGAAAATCTATGCCATAACCGATTCCTGCAGAAAAGTCAGCGACTTTCATTTTAAAGTGGTGGGCGGCTTGAGGTATGGAGAAACCATGTCGATCCCGAATCATTTACAAAACAATATGATTAATTCGGGTTGGATAAACTACCATGCTTTGCCTACGGTTTTGTCAGACGTGGATATTGGGTTGATTGATTTAGATTCCACCCATTCTCTCAACAATGCTTTTTCGATGCCTGGTAAATTGTTCAGCTTTCTTAATAACGGCATTCCTGTCGTGGTAAATGATTGTAGCGATCTGAAGAAATTTGTGAATACGTATGAGTGTGGAATAGTAATAAATAAACAGAATCCTACTCCTGCTGAATATGTGAAAGGAATCATTCATCTCTATCAAAATAAGTCTAAATTAAGACAAATGAGTTTGAATGCTCGTAAAGTTATGGAAGAGGCTTACAGTTGGGAGCATATGGAGAAACGGTTGATTGCCATTTACAAATCCTTGGATTCAAGTCAAACTCCATATCTTTTAACTTAAATCGATATTGGAATACGAAGGAGGTGGCGAAAATGACACATGTTTGCTTTATAGTAACAGAACATCCTTTTTTGGATGCGCGAATTTTAAAAAAAGAAGCGAAAAGCTTATTAAGGCAAGGATACAACGTAACTATGATTGTTCCTCGTCGAAATGGCTACCTTTTTGACATAGATGGAAGTCTTTTTACGGATAGGTTTTTATCTCCAACTTTTATGTATGAGGGAGTAAAAATCATTACCTATGAACAGGAGAATCTATCGAAAAATCTTAAAAGTCTTCTTCATAATCTTCAATCAGGGAACCATTCACGGTTTCAGGATTCATTAACACAACTGGGAATCGAACAAGAGGCCGATATTTATCATGCTCATGAATTCCTTTCCCTCTATTCGGGAGTCGGTATTAAACGTGCTTTAAAGGCTAAAGGAAAATCATGTAGGTTGATCTATGATAGTCATGAACTCGAACCAGATCCTCTTGTTACTAACCCTCGAAAAACAGTAAAGGTAAAGCAGCAAATGCTGGAGCTTATGTTAAAAGAAACAGATCAACTCATAACAGTTTCAGAATCTATTAAGTCGTGGCATCTCTCTCTAAATCCAGCTCTCCCTGGAGAAGTTATCTATAATTCACCTCCGCTTGGAATTGAACACCCACGAAAAGAAACAAAATCAGAATTAGTTGTGGCATACGAAGGGGTTATGGGGCGAAACAGAGGTAATTTCGATAAATTAAAAAAGATTTTGGAATTGGCAAGCGAAAAAATAGATGTGAAGGCCAAAATTATAGGAGGGTGGAAGAAGGATGCAAAAATAAAGCAGGATTCTGCGTTACCCGCACATCTGAAAGATAAGGTGTCCTTTACGGGGTGGTTAGCCTATGAATCTATTCCAGAAGTTATGAGGGATGTAGATATAGGTTGGATTGATTTAAATACCACTAACTCTTTCAATAATCGATTTGCGATGCCGAATAAGTTTTTTAGTTATTTAAATAATGGTGTGCCTGTTCTCGTAAATCAATGTGAAGATATGGGGTGGTTTATCAATCAATACAAATGTGGATGTGTAGTCCATAAGCCACAAGCAAATGCTGAGGATTATGTTCAAGCATTACTTCAACTTCAATCAAATAAAAGGAACTTAAAAGAGATGGGAAAAAATGCCCGAAAAGCCATGAAATCCGAATATAGTTGGGAACACATGGAACGAAAATTGTTATCTATTTACGATCAGCTTAACTAGCTTTTCATAATACAAGAAAGGAATGATAGATTTGAAGGTTTTGCATATCCCTTATGGGCCACCTATGATTGAGCTTTGTCACGCTTTACGTGAGAAGGGAGTTCATGCAACTTCTTGTCACTTTAATGAAAACACCTTTAAATTTAAACCAGATGAGTGTTTGAAACTTAATTTGCTCAATGGTCGCGAACGAGAAAAACGATTAGAGCAGTTCTTACAGGAATCTATACAGCAATATGATATCTTCCACTTTCATTTTGGAGAAACCTTTTTCCCTGATAAAAGGGACTTAGAGGTGTTGAAACAGGCTGGTAAGAAAATGGTTGTTCATCACCACGGCTCCGATATTCGAAAACTGTCCGTAGCTAAAAGAAATAACCCCTATATTAAAGTAAAACCGGAGTGGACAGAGGAAAAAATAAATAAAAATCTAGCTATTCTGTCCGACTATATCGACCACGCTATCGTTCAAGACTATGAATTAGAAGCATATATCTCAAACTCCTATAAGCATGTCCACGTTATTCCTCATACAATCGATGTAAGAAAATTCGAGCCAGAATATCCAACCGAAAAGAAGTCTCCCCTCGTTGTTCATGCTCCAACTATGAGAGATCTCAAAGGAACGGAATTTATATTAAATGCGATAGAGAGATTAAAAGAAATCGGAATGTCTTTTGAGTTTAAGTTATTGGAGGGATTGACCTACGAGGAAACGAAGAAAACTCTATCCCAAGCAGATATTGTGATCGACCAGTTAAGGATTGGAGCTAGTGGCTATATTAGCTCAGAAGCCATGGCATTTGGCAAACCAGTTATTTGCTATATAAGAGAAGACCTAGTATCCAAGTACCCGCAAGGCTTACCTATCGTAAATGCTAATCCTTCCAACATAACGGGTGTATTAAGAAAACTACTTCAACATCCACAAAAGTGGAACGCAATAGGCCGAGAGGGTAGGCAGTATGTAGAGAAATACCACAATCCTGCGGTAGTAGCGAATCAATATATCGAAATGTATAAGAGGTTATAAACCTTCGTCCCTTTTCTAGAATAATAAAGCTAATCGTCCAATCAGATAGAGTTTACCCTCATACAATACGGTATATCTATTGAATATGAAATGAGGGTGAGAAAAATGATAGAGAAGAGTCAGTCATTACCCCAAGTGGCAGTTGTAGGTCTAGGAAAAATAGGACTTACACTAGCAGCTGTGTTCGCCAATAATGGCTACAAGGTTTTTGGGGCAGATAAAAATAAACAGGTTGTAGATCGTGTTAATCAGGGGAAATCCCATATAACGAATGAACCAGGACTAAATCAGTTTGTTCAAGATGCTCATCAAAATAATACGCTAATCGCTACAGACTCAAATGTTGAGGCTGTTTCCAAAGCAAATATTGTTGTGGTGATTGTACCCGTATTAGTAAACGAAGATAATGAAATAGACTACCAATATATCGATGCAGCTGTCCAGGATATAGGAGCTGGGTTACAAGAAGGGACGTTGGTCATTTTCGAAACGACCCTTCCACCAGGTGACACCCAAAACAGATTCGGGAAAAAAATAGAGGAAGTCTCTGGACTTACAATGGGAGAACAATTCTATCTTGCCTATAGCCCGGAAAGAGTTTATTCCAATCGCATCATTAAGGATTTACAACATTACCCTAAGGTTGTGGGAGGGATAAACAAGAAAAGTGTAGGATTGGCATCGGATTTTTATAAGCAAGCATTAAATTGTAAATTAATCCAGGTTAGCTCTTTAGAAACCGCAGAATTTTCGAAAGTTGCCGAGTGTGTTTATCGGGATGTGAATATTGCGCTTGCTAATGAACTAGCAAAGTTTGCAGAGGAAAAGAACATTAGAATGTCTGAAGTTATTACAGCAAGTAACAGTCAGCCTTTCTCCCACTTACATTCTCCCGGAATTGGTGTAGGTGGCCATTGTATTCCGATATATCCTTATTTTTTTGTTAATAAAGGATTGGATCAAGGGTTAACCCCATTATCTCGAGAAATCAATGATAGTATGGCTAGCTACGCTATATCCAAGATTGAAAAACGAATCGGTTCTTTAGAAAACAAAAAAGTTCTTATTCTAGGATTGTCTTATCGTGAGGATGTTAAAGAGCCGACCAAATCAACAACGTTACTCCTCTTGGAACAACTTAGGCACAAGCAAGCAAATATTTTCGTAAATGATCCCCATTTTACAGAGGGTGAAATAATTAATCATGGGGGATTACCTTTATCTTTAGATGACAAATTGATAGAAGAAGTAGATGTTCTTATCCTGCAAGCTTTTCATGAGGAATACAAAGAGATAAATTTTAAAGATTTTACAAAATGTAAACTTATTTTGGATGGAAGAAACAAGTTAAACGAAGAAGAGATATCCCGATTGGGTATCATCTATGAAAGTATAGGGAACTAAAACTTCGAAACCAAAGGAGGTTTTTTTATTGTCTAATAAAACGTTTGATCAAATTCCTTTGCTTGATTTAAAGGAGGAATTAAAGCTAATAAGGTCCTCGATATTAGACCATGTATCGGATGTAATAGATAGCGGGAATTATATTTTAGGAAATAAAGTGGAGAGTTTGGAAAAGGAGCTAGCAAAATATTTGGATGCACCTTATAGCCTTGGAGTCGCAAATGGAACGGATGCGTTGCAGTTATCTTTAAAGGCTTTGGATATTGGATCTGGTGATGAAGTCATTACAACTCCATTTACCTTCTTTGCTACCGGTGAAGTGATTGCTCAAGAAGGGGCGAAGCCTATCTTTGTAGATATAGACGAGGAAACCTATAATATGGATCCAACAAAAATAGAAGAGGCGATCACGGAAGATACAAAAGCTATCATGGTCGTACACTTATATGGCCAAGTTGCAAATATGAAAGAAATCATGGACATCGCGAAAAAATACAATTTGAGAGTTATAGAGGACGCTTGCCAAGCAATCGGGTCTGAGTATGAAGGAGAAAGAGCTGGAGCAATCGGAGACATTGGTTGCTTTTCGTTTTTCCCTACGAAAAACCTTGGCGCATTTGGTGATGCTGGTCTAGTTGTAACGAATCAAAAGGATCTTTACGAAAAGATTGCTAGTCTTCGGAACCACGGTAGTGAAGAGAAGTATCATCATTCCTCGATTGGATTGAATAGTAGATTAGATGAAATACAGGCGGCTATTTTACTAGTAAAATTAAGTCATTTGGATACTTTTTTAGCGAATAGACAGGGAATCGCCAGACGTTATACAGAGCACTTTACAGGTAAGTTAACATGCCCACCAGCCATAGAAAGTAGAGAGCACACCTTTCATCAATATTGTGTGGAGTTGGATAACAGAAATGAGCTTGCTGCTGAACTTAAAAATAATGGTATAGCTTCAGCTATCTATTATCCTATTCCGTTACATTTGCAGGAAGCCTTCCAGTACCTTGGGCATAAAGAAGGTGATTTTCCAATATCCGAGAAAGTAGCGAAGCGGATCTTAGCTCTTCCTATTTATCCGATGCTGTCTGTTGAAAAACAGGATTATGTAATCTCAGTGATTTTGAACTTTTTGGAGAACAAGGGGTGATGATAACCCAAGCTCTTCCGTTTGGATATAGGATTAGTTTAATGAAGACTATAGAATCATAGTATGTAAACTTTTACTTGTGTAAGAATTTAGTTTCTTCCTAGTAAAAATAGCTAAACGAATATTAAAAATGACCGTCCTTTTCGGTAGATGCAAAAAGGCGGTCTTCTTGGCTTTCTTTAAGGGTTCATAACAGTCATAAAGAGTGACTAGTTTCTATCCTAGTGGAACTTTTTCCCTTCACCTGCTTTAACGTCGCAACTATGAGAAAACTAACTATCACTAATAAGAGCCATGAACTCACCTTTCCTAAATGTACGAGACTCCAAGCATCGGTTTGGTTAGGGTATTCCCAAGCTCCAAAGAACGTTGCGATATTTTCGGCTATCCATATAAAAAATCCGATAAGCACAAAAGAAAGTGCGATTGGCATACGGTACCGAGTTTCACCAACCTCGTATGTGACCCATGACCTGCTAAATACAATTATAACAAGCACTGACAATATCCATCGAACGTCCATCCAGTAGTGATGGGTAAAAAAATTCAGGTAGATCGCGGATGCGAGTGGAACAACCACTAAATACGGTGGCCATTTAACCAGTTCAACATTCAGTCTCCTCCACGCCTGACAGAGATAGCTCGCTACGCTTGCATACATAAATCCACTGTACAAAGGAACACCAAGAATTTTAGAATATCCTTCCTCTGGATAAGACCAGGAGCCCATATGTACCTTGAAAAGTTCGAGAGCAAGTCCAATAAGGTGAAACACGGTGATAACCTTTAGTTCATCCCGTGTTTCAAGCCCTGAACGCACCATACCCCACTGCATTAGAAGGCAGATAATAAGCAGCCAATCATACCGTGGTAGGAAGGGAAGTGGAATGATTTTTGTTAAAGCCAAAGAAGCAAAAATAACGACAGGAAACAAACAAGAAAGGGCTTGCTCCCAACCAAAACGAACGAGTTGTTGTAAGGCTCTCATGCTTTCCCCTCCAAAGGTTTTTCTGAATATATGTATCATGGTGGAATAAGGGATTTTCAAACGCTATCCTTCCGTTCCACCATGTTGAGTCCAGTTTATTTCTCTTCAGTGTCTTCGTTACTCCTGTATTCTATAATATCTCCAGGCTGGCATTCCAAAGCCTTACAAATCGCCTCTAAAGTGGAAAATCGAATCGCTTTTGCCTTTCCATTTTTCAATATAGAAAGGTTAGCCATTGTTATTCCAACCTTCTCTGAAAGTTCTGTTACACTCATTTTCCTTTTAGCTAACATCACATCAACATTGATTATAATTGCCATTGTTTTTCACCTCAGACCGTTAAATCATTTTCTGATTTTATATCGATAGCACTTTTTAATAGCTTTTGAAGAACAGCGGCAAAGACTGCAACCACCATACAACCAAAAATAATGACCATTCCGATTAGTATCATACCTGGGGCATCGTCAACCTCTGCCATGAGATATATGAGTGGCATAAATACCACATATAAGGCACTGATGGTGATGGCACAGTATTTGATGTTTTTCAAAGCCCTCACGGATAACTCTGAAAACGCCTGGTTCTTGTCAATATAACTTAAAAGTTTTAAAGTCTGGAACAATGCAATGAAAAATACGAGAGCTGTTACATACAATCCGATTAAAAAGGGATATTGTAAAAAATCTAATTTTGGATTTAACTCTGCAAAAAATTCAGCTATATCAGGTAACAAAAATATACACAAAGCAAGGACAGGAAGCCCCATTAGAAAAACAACGACCTTTAAAAAGAGTGTTTCTCGTTTCATTTAAAGCACCTCACTAATTTATTGTCCATTTGAATTTATCACATAATTTATCGTTTTTCAATAAATTTTTATTGATTAATGTTGTTAATTTTAGACAATAAAAAAGCATTCTGCTTGAGTAACTGTTTAAATAGCATATCAAATCACATGTTGGTTGGTAGGCTGTCTTTTGTTGAGATATCGAATGTTTACTTATAAATAAGATCACCTTTAGCATGGTATTTAGCACCCAAATTAACAGACGAGTAACAGTTATTAGTAGGGTGCTAATTGCTTTGGAATTTTAGGGTGAATTCAAATTCATGCTAAAATAAGATATAAGATATTGTGAACTATTAAACTTAAACTAATGACAATATAGTGAAAGAAGGATTGGAATTTAATTTTGTTTCTTATGGTAATATTAGGTTTGAAAATTAGTAGTAGAAGGGAGTATTACATGGATAACTATAAAGTAATTTTATTTGATTTAGATGGAACACTTTCAGACCCCAAAGTAGGTATAACTAAATCCGTTCAATATGCTTTACATAAAATGGGGATTGATGAGCCTGACACTGATAAACTAGAATGTTTTATTGGACCACCATTACAAGTTTCATTTGCTGAACATTACAATTTTGATGAGGCACGTATCCCAAAAGCAATAGATTTATATAGGGAGAGGTTTAAGGAAAAGGGAATGTTTGAGAATGAGTTATATTCAAATATCCCCTTGCTATTAAAATCGTTAAAAGAGCAAGGGTTTACTTTAGTTGTTGCAACTTCTAAACCTACTGTTTTTGCTGAGCAAATACTAAAGCATTTTGAGATTGATAAGTATTTCGAACTTATTGTAGGAAGTAATTTTGATGGAACAAGAGCGTCAAAAACCGAAATCATTCAATACATACTAGATAAGTATAAGGAAAATCAACTTTGTGACTTCATTATGATTGGAGACAGAAAGCACGATATTATCGGGGCAAGTAATACTGGAATTGCTTCTATCGGAGTTACTTATGGATATGGTTCTTACGATGAATTAAGACAGTCGAATCCTACTCATATTGTCAAAAGTGTTAATCAGTTAAAAGATATTTTAATAGGAAGTAAAGTGTAATAAATATCATTGCTTATTAAGCAAACGGGAGCGAGTGCTGATTAGCAGTCGCTACTTTTGCTAACGGAGCAGTTTTGTTGAATAAGTTCCAATCAAATGTTATAAATAGAAAATTTGTGGTAAGGGGGACTCGATATGAAGTTGTATTATAGCGAACGTGCAAAGGAATATGAAAAAGTATATTTTCGAGAAGGTGCTATCCGACAACAAGAACAACTAATGATTAGGGGTAAATTGGAAATTGTTTTTAGAGAAAAGAATGTCTTAGAAGTTGCTTGTGGAACAGGTTTTTGGACTCCGTTCGTAGCTGATGTTGCTAAGCATATTACTGCTATCGATTTTTCAAATGAAGTTCTTAATATAGCAAAAGAAAAAAAATACAACAAAAATAATGTCCTATTTACACAAGGAGATGCATACCAGTTGAGCGATATTGCGGGTGTTTTTGAAGGTGGATATGCAAATTTCTGGTTTTCCCATATACCTAAAAATAGAATCACTGATTTCTTAAAGCAATTACACGAAAGACTTGGTAAAGATTCCGATGTTTTTATGACGGATAATATGTACATGAATTCTATTGGTGGTACTTTAATAAAAAAAGATAATGATGAAAATACTTATAAGATAAGAACTCTTGAAAACGGAAAGCAACATGAGATATTGAAAAATTATTATGATAAAAAGGAACTGGAAGAAATATTTTCACCATATTCTAATAATCTTGAAATACATATAGGGCAATGTTTTTGGTGGTTATCATATACAATAAAATAGCTGTCGATGTTCAACTAACTGGTGCTTTAATACAACAATGAGATTGTCAAAATGGCGGTCTTTTATTCTATATCGCAGTAGAGTTTAATAAGGGATGTCTGGAAATAAAGTGCGAGAAAGGAGCCTAAATATGGAGACAAAATGGGAAACTGTTGTTATGAATGGATGGGAAAATAAAGATGATGAGACTAAACTAATAGAATATTTCTTGGAAGTTGTAGTCAAATATCCAAACTCAGCAAGGGCAAAATTTGAATTGGCTAACGCTTATGATTTTACGGGACAAGAGAATAAGGCAATTCCACTATATGAAGATGCAATCAGTATAGGTCTTGATGCCGAGTATGAAGCATATGCCTTATTACAATTAGGTAGTTCTTTAAGAAATGTTGGCAGAATAGACGATGCTATAAGAATATTATCTGATGCTGAACAACGTTATTCTGAATTCCCTTCTATCTCAATGGTTCTGGGTATGGCTATGCACGATAAAAATAGAAATGCAGAAGCATTAGGAATAACTCTAGATGTGATCTTAAGGCATGTTAAAACTTCCGATATAGTACGGTATAGAGTGGCTTTAGAAAACTACATTAAGGATATTAATTCATAGACATTGTTATTGCATGAACGGGGTGCTTATCTTCAACTAGAATTCATTCATCTTTAGGGTTGAAAGGTATAAAAAAACGGTTTCGATATTAGAAAACGGCTTCAATAGCATCTGTATCGATATTGATATCAACACCAATTTTATCAATTATTAAGCTGCGTAATGTGCTTTTACCGCTTCCGTTATTACCTGCAAACATAAAAAAAATTAAGATTCACCATCTTTTTTTAGAGGAACAGTATCACCATTAGGAAATTCTTTTACAAGTTTACCATTATTTTCATATACGAAATATGTGTTGTTTGCTTTTGCTTTAATTCTAGCACGTTCACCAGTCATTTTAGCCCATTTACTTAACCATTCATATCTTCTTTTTGTTCATTGGTTTGTTCTTCTAACATAAGCAACACCACCTTTAATTAAATTATAAGATAATTAACATAATTAATTAGTTTCAACAACACTTTGTGATGAAACTCACTTAAACTATTGGGGGCTTATCTTGAAGAAGGTACAGCACATTAATCCATTGAATCGGACCAAGGGTTTTGAGTGTTAAGATGTGTGTTTAAAGACGCTGGGAAACCATATGCTATTTGTGTGATTTGATGTTTTCTCCACAGTAAGTGACTACTTATCTTAACAAAGAATTGCATTTCCGCTATTTCATTTATAAATGTTGTAACATACCTGAACTGCAATGTGTAGAGCAAATTTCAAAGAGATCGTAAGAAATCCTTCCATGTTGCATCATTATTTTTGGTAATACTCTCGCCATGTTCACGGACATTATAGACGGTAAAATCGTGATACTGAGAGGCAGAACTTTTGATTAAACGACTTAATACGCTTACGTCTTCATATAACCTCCCGTCTTCAAAGTCAAGAACAGGGAATCCTCCAATTCCTTGCAAGGCATAAGTTCTGTATATTCTAGGTCCAAGAGGGAAGCGGTATCTTAGTAAATCTTTTTTTCCGCTGACGCTCCTTCCTTTGGCTACACGCTTAAAAAGAACATCTCCAGCTACCTGCTTCCATTTTCTCAGATTGCCATATAGAACAGATATTTCTTCGGTAAGGTCTGATAAGTGTTCTTTTATAACGGATGCAGCATCTGGATCCAGCCAATCATCCGCATCAAGCTCCAATATAAAATCAGATTTTACATAAGGAAGTAGCTGATTTAATGCCCGCGCTTTTCCACCATTTTCTTTACGAAACACTTGAACATGATCTATTTTATTCCATTGAAGAAGATTGGCAAAGGAGTTATCAGTAGACCCATCATCGATAATGAGTATTTGTTCAAATGGTTCCTTTTGTAATAGGCATGACACAACGGCTGTCTCAACGTACTTCCCCATATTGTAATTCGAAATCAAGACAGAGATGGTCGGATTATCCGAAATAGACTTTTGGAGCTGATATTTCTGTACCAATTTTTCCTTTTCAATGACATTAGCGGAATTACGTATTCTTGATTGCCTCACTACTTTCTCATTGAATAGTTGCAACGATGGCTCTATATTTGAAAGCCAAGCAGGAAAAAGAGCCTCTTTGAAGGGTAATTGGATGTTTGTGTAAAATGGTTTCTCCTTAAGAACAGAAGTAAGCACTAGAATAGGACGGTGAATGGTAATATCTCGTTTGTAATAGAAAGTGTTTAAGACAGCCTTTGGATGTGGAAGGTTCAGGCTTTCACTTTGTAAAGTAGGAGAAAGGTAGTCCGTACTTTGAAGAAATAATAGATAAGGAGTGGATACTTTTTGGATGGTTTCGTTCAGTGTTTGTCCTAAATCGCCGCCCTTTATAGAGATATACTCATGTTGTATTAGCTTGTTTTGGGTTGTATGGGTATCCAAGGTATCTTCTGTAAGAATGAAAGCGGAACTTATTCTAGAACTAAGTTTTTCTAAAGAGTGTAAAGCTTTATGTAAGTTGGACTTATCCGAATAATTAACTAGTATAGCTGTTATATCTTGCATGGAATATCCTCCTTCATCGCTATTTTGGTCATATAGGATACTTATGCATGCTTTTTTTCATTGATTACACTATACAAGACATAGGTTTACTTACACATGTGTAAGTAAAGTTAGGAAAAATGGCTTCGTATTATAGCACACCGTTAAAATACCCTCCTCCAATTAATAAATACGTTCGGAGAAGGGTATTTGGTAGTGAAACGGTTCAAATATACGATTCTATAAGACTTTCACCTTTTTACCACTCTTTTCAAGTAGTTCCTGATAAAATGGATCCTCTCCAATACAATACACCCTGTCACACAGGGTTTTGATTTCATCCATATCATGGGATGTGTAAATCACTATTTTCCCTTCATTTTTAGCTAGTTTGAGTAGGTGATTCCCTATCTCTGTCCTAGACTTTAAATCAATTCCGACAGTTGGTTCATCCAGCAATAAGACATCGGGGTCATGAATGAGACTGATGGCTAAGTTTAATTTTCGCTTCATTCCTCCTGAAAGGGATTGAGTCTTTTCCTTCCAACGATCTAGCATCATGTCTAAACATAGCTGTCTACAAGCTTCAGGTGATTTATTTACCCAAGACAATTTTTCAAAAAACTTCATATTCTCTTCCACGGTAAACTCATCCCAAACGGCTATATCTTGAGGAACAAACCCGATTCTCTTTCTTACTTTTTGTACATCTATACCATATTGCAAGTCGTCAAGTGTTACGTTCCCTTTGGAAACAGGAAGTAATGTTGCAAGAATATGGAGCATCGTTGATTTTCCTGCTCCATTTTCGCCGACTAATCCAACCACTTCACCGGCTTTTATCTCAAAAGAAACATCTCGTAAGACTTCCTTTTTTCCGTATGCTTTCGTTAAGGATTCCACTTTAAGCATGGAACTTCTCCTTTCTCCAGTACCAAGTTAAGTAAACGAGTAGTAAAATAATGAACCAGCTACTTAGTATCTGTTTGTCTATGATTGGTTGTATTGGGCTGAGGTGACTTACCCATGGCCAGCGCCTTATTAGACCATCAATTGGAACTAGTGCACCCCCGGTAATGGATACGAAAAGGGAAACGGCTAATGCAGATACATAAAATAAAAACGTTGTGTGAAAGCAAAGAGCTAATAGAAATGCTCCTAGACTAATCGTTAGACGAAAGAACAGAATAGAAAGCAAAAGGTTAAGATTAATAGTTTCATCAAAGAAGATAGCTAGAATTCCAATATTCAATAAGTCAAAGAGAAGAAACAGAGCCAAATAAAGGAACCAATTTCTAACGAGATAATCTTTAAACCTAATTGTTAAGAGGGATAGTCTATTCCTAATGGCTGATTGATTTTCTTTAATGACCCAATCAAATAGGAAAAAGGTGGCCAGTATGGAAAAGAAGGACCATATTCCCCATACATTCCAAATAGATTGATCGTTATCAGGATCTGATTTCTTTTCGCCTAAAAACGAAAAGCTCGTACGTAATAATGCTTCGTCTTCTTGAATCTGTTTGCTCGTACTTACTATCTCTTCCCAGGTCCAATTTTCGTCTGTTGAATGAGATCGGACTAGTTCTTGAATCGTGTAAGCAGCTTTGGACCTACCTGCATCTTGTTGGACAAAAGAGCTAATCGTTTCTTTTACTGGTGAATAGGCAAATGACATGTCGGATGCATACGCCGTAATAAGTCGGTTCCTTCTGTTTCTTTGAATGTCTTCTTGATATCCATCTTGAATGACGAATACGCTATCAAGTTCGTGCTGCTCCAATTCCAGGAGAGCCTGTTGGATATCTAGCTCCTTTACTCGAAGTAGTGGAGTATCTTTTATGGATGTTACAAGCTCTTTGGCCATGGGTGAATCATCTTCGACCACGAGGCCGATAGGCACTTTCGTATCTTGTTGCCATTGGTTTGAGAAAAATAAAAATAAACTGGTGGCTATAATCGGTAGCAAAAGCCAGCAAACGATACTTTTCCACTGTTTACGCCAATGTAACCAGCGGGTTAATAGGGTGGACTTCATTCTTTCCATCGCTCCTTCCAAATAGAAAAAGCTATTAGCATACAGACACTTGCACTAGCCGTTAGGAGGAGCACGGTATAATCAACAAACATACGTCCCTTCAAGGTTACTTCCACCATCCAATCAAAAGCTTGTGTTGAGAAAAGAAAGGGAAGGGCTGACTGGATTTTTTCTGGGAAATACAGTGTTGGAAGGATTGCTCCACTCAATAGTAATATTAATCCAACCCAAAGTATTTGTAATAACAACGTTAATTTTTTGGAACGAATGAGTATGTCTATACTTGAAAAAACAGTTAGTAAAAGGACGATATATAAAAGAACAAGGCAAGCAATGCGCACGTAGTCGATTCCGTAAAACTCTATGTTCAAGGTAGAGACTAAAATAGCAAAACCAATCATTGCTAAACCAAAACCATATTGTAAGGAAACGAAGATACGGGAGAGAGCACGTTGTAAAATCGTCGTTCCGTATAAAAGCATTCGTTTTCGCATAGCAGAGCTCTCTTCTCTACCTAAAAGAATATAAATACTAAAACTCCAAATCGTGATGAGGGAAAACCAGCCGGATAGTGCGTAATATTGATAGGGAGAAGAGGTAGTAAGATTCGTTACAACCTTTTCCTGGACGATTTTATCTTTGGAAAGTGTATAGATTAAAAACTGTTTAAATTGATCCAAAAGCATTTGTTGTCGATCGTCTTTAGCGATAGGCAGCTGTTTGGCATATTCGTTTATCGTTAAGATATTTGCTTGAGCAGAAGCAATATATCTTGCCATACTCTCTACCAGTTCTTTAATCATATAGCTTTCTATAGGATTGTTTGGATTGCCGATGATAGGGATATCGACAGGTTTTCCGTTGTATAAATCATCCGTAAAGTTTTCTGGGAAGGTCAGGTAGGCACTTGCTTTTCCTTGCTTTACCGCCTGTTTCGCTTCCGATTCAGAAAAACTATTAATATGTATAAATGGACCTAAGAGTGATGCTTTCTCTATAACGCTTACCAGCACGGTTGTTTCTTCCGATTGATCAAGATCAACTAATCCAACTTGGATAGGTTGTTCCTCTGAAGGTGAAAAGAGGGAAATCAAAATAACTAAAAATAGCCCTATTAAAAATATAGGGAAAAGAAGAAGAAGAGGAAGGGACCTCCACTTCCTCTTCAATTGTTTATGATATTGTCTCGTAAAAAAGCCAATTCGTTTTAGTGTTAACATATCAAACACTTCCGTTCACTAAAAACCATTCATATTCGTACCAGTACCCATGAGGGATCCATAAAACTCCATCATCCATTGTCGAAATTTAGGAGTGAAATCCTCCATAATATAAGTTTGTATTTCCTCTACACTCATGGAACCTAAATCAACTACTTCATTGGAATCTGTTGGTATATCAATACTTTTTACTAATTTTGCATCTGTATTAACATGTAAACTAAATAAGTCAGCGCTTATTTCTTGGCTAGTCAATGCGAAGCTATGCTCTGCATTCATTTTATCCTTCTCATAAGTAGAAGAGCCTTCCCATATTAGTTCCATATTAGACTGAGGAGAAAGTTCATTGTTAAGGGAGATTGTTCGGTTAAATTCTCTCGTACCGTTATCAAGGCTTTCTTCTCCATTATAGGATAATTCCATATCACCCGATGTTATTTTAATGTTGTCTTTTGCTTTATTGTCTTTCCAAGATAGATCACCTGTCAGGGTTAATGTGATTTCCTCCATTTGATCTTTCAATGCTAGGTCATAATCGAATGTTTGTTTATCCTCACGTATCAATTGAGTACCAGTAAGTTTTAGTTCCCCTAACTCTTCTTTTGATGAGCCCATTTTCAAGACAAAATCACGTTTTACAATAATGTCTTCTTCTACCCATAATGTTGATGTAAGGCCGTCCGGTATTTGGAGGTCTTTAAGTTCTTCACGAGCATCCGCAATTCCTGATTCAAAGTCTTCCAACATCTGTGTAAGCTGTGCTGCATTTGGATTCAGTGATGGATTTAAGCTAGCCTGATTCTTAAGCATTTCCTTTAACTTCTCATCTTTTTCGGCTTCCGCAAGCACTTTATCCATTATATCTTTTACCTGCTTCTCGGTAAGAGAAAGTGTTATTTTGGTTGCTTTAATGCTTTCGCCATTGACATCAACAGACTCATCCTCGGATGTAAAAGCATCTTTTGGTAGTTCCTCATAAATCATCTTTAAGTATGTATCTTGTATGTGTTTAATGTCGTCTTCATTTAATAGGTTTTGATTAAAAAAGGAATCAAAGTTAATTTCCTCTTCACCTGTAAACGTAACTGGATCGAATTTATGCATCAACTCGCCAAAGTCACTCTCTTTTATTTGTAGGAACTTATCGAGAAATGGTAAAGATGCCATCATCTTATCAGAAGTTAAATATACGTTCACATCTTCAATCTTCATTTCAGCAATATTAGCACTTACTTCCAAGGCCATTTCTTTTTTCTCGGGATCGATGCTGTTCTTTAGTGTTATGGTAGAATTATTTATGATTTCTTCCGCTCCATACATCCCGTTACCTAATGGGCCATTATATTCTCCTGAAAATTCAACCGTGGATTCACTTGGTTTCTTTTTTACCTCTTTTGACCACGCAAGCTCATCCCCATAACGGTCTTTTACTACTTGTTTCATTTGGTCCCATGTCTGTGATTCTGCCTTAAAGTATTGTTCCTTTGCATTCTCTTTCAATAAAGCAGCTGCTGAGATACTTGCACCGACAACTATAACAATTGCCAAAAGCACAATCATTATTACTTTCTTTGGAAATCCCTTACCTTTGTTCTCCACTACATTACCCTCTTTCTTTTTTTTGATCATATGTTGAAGGTGTTAAAAAACCTTTCATTCAAATAAAAAAATCATGGTTTTTCAACAATATCCTGTAACATACTCACCTTTTTGGAAGATTACTAGATTACAATAATTTCCTTGTTCTTTTTACTACTGTTCCGAGAAAAAGTCAAATCATGTTAAAAAATATGGTGAAAAATCATTATGAAGCCGAGATATTTTTCGGGAAACTATACTATAAATAATAACTATTGTTAAGTTACTTTTGAACTATTTTTAGTGGTTCTTTATTCCTTTTTTTGTATGTTGGGAAGTAGTTATTTATGAATGTGGGTATTTGGGATGAAAAATAATAATTTTATCAGTTCGTGTTGATATTTGTTGAGGAATAGTTATAGAAGTGGGATTAGATGAGACCGTATGTTTTTCCGGGTAAGTCGACGTTTTCCGAATCCGAAAATCATTATATGTAATCTAAACTGCGCTTATTCTTTTATATTTTAATAAAATGTGAATATTTGGGTTGATAAATTGTAAATTAGGGATTGCTTATGGGTCTACCAGGCGTCTATGCCGAGAAAAAATGATGGGAAAAGGGATAACTGCTCAACATTTTTGTGATAAAATAAATACAGAACGAATGTTCGTTATTGATTGTGCGAAGGAGTGTCATATTTGAGACCTATACTTACTAAGGCGATGAGTGTAAAAGAATTTAAAGACTTCTATTGGCTGAAGGAAGAGCTGCAGGCATTTTGTAGAAAAAGTGGATGGAGTGCATCTGGATCTAAGGTTGAGCTTGCAGAAAGAATTGAAATCTTTCTCAGTACAGGAAAGGTGGTAAAGCCATCAAGAAAAATCAAATCGACAATAAAACCTAAAGAACCTTTGAGTTTAGATACGGTTATTACAGAGAATCATCGCTGTAGCCAAGAAGTCCGAGCTTTTTTCAAAAGTGTCATAAGTCCGAAGTTTCACTTTTCCACTTACATACAGAATTATTTCAAAACGAACGTAGGAAAAACTTATCGGGATGCTGTACATGCATGGTACGAGGAAGAGAAACGAAAGAAGGATCCCAGTTATAAAAAGGAGATCGCTCCGCAATTTGAGTATAACCGATTCATCCGCGATTTCTTTGCAGATTCGAACAACAAGGGAAAAAGTCGAGAGCGAGCAATAGAAGAGTGGAACAGGATTAAGAAGTTGCCGGGGAGCAATGAATATGTATCAAGTAATTGTAAGGAACCTCGATAGATTGAGGCTTTTCGTTTACAAAGGCATGTCCTGTTACTCTCCTGAAACACAGACTTTTGCAACAATAGCGGATCCTATGTCCGCAAAAAGACGCAGCCAAATGGCCGCGCCTTTAAAAATCTGGATGGAGCATAGCGGGCTCGAACCGCTGACCTCTACACTGCCAGTGTAGCGCTCTCCCAGCTGAGCTAATGCCCCGTGTATTTATTTTCACTGGAGACTATATTGTATAGTCTCCAGTTATAGCTTGTCAATCCTCTGTTTTCAAGGAAATTCTTACTTAAACAACAGTATTCAAATACTCATTCATAGTTTACATTATAGATAAAGACCCTACTATAAAAAGTTAATAGGAGGAAACTAAGATGTCAGAACTATTCAAGCGAATTGATACAGTGTTTTTGAAAGTGAAGCATTTTGATGAAGCTGTAGAGTGGTATGAAAAGATTCTTGGCTTTGAGGTAAGGTGGAAAATAGACGAAGGTGGCATTGCAGCTATGGAAATCGGAGAAACGCCCCTTACGTTAATGAGAGCTACCGAGGGCTTCCGGCCAGTGGAGGAACCTCAGTTTAACTTTTATGTATCTAATATACATAAGGCATATAATCATTTAAAGTCCCATGGGATAGAGGTCATGGAAATCATCGATCACGGAGATTTGGAAACGTTTGATTTCAAAGACCTTGATGGAAATGTGTTATCAGTCTGTTGCTTTGAAGAGTGAAAAATGCACTTAAAGAAATCGCTTCCATTTATGGAGCGGTTTTTATTGTTGACAATAATGAATATTTAAACTAAAATTTGCATAATTAATCAAAATCAGATTGATTAATCTATTTTACAGAACGGAATTCGTTCTATTGATATTATTCTGAGATGAAATGAGCTCTTTTTGTTGCAATTCCTTTTCTTATGCCCTTTAATAGAAGTCACAACAAAAAATAAGCACTTTGTTGCCCAAAGAGAGAGAAGGGGTTTTTAAAATTTAAGGAGGAGATTTTTACAATGGCAATTGATACATTGTCAGAAACGATCAAAATCAAGTCACCGGTGAATGGGGAAGAGATTGGAGAAATACAATCCTTATCAAAGGACCAAATCGATGTCATCATCGACAAGGCTCAAGTAGTGCAAAAAGCTTGGGCGAAAACGCCAGTCAACCAACGAGCAGACTTATTATATAAATGGGCAGATCTATTGCTTGAAAGAAAAGAAACAATTGGTGAAATTATAACAAAAGAAGTAGGGAAACCGTATAAAGCTTCCGTAACAGAAGTGGAGAGAACGGTAGATTTTATTCGATATACGGCAGAGGACGGGCTACGCATGGATGGTCAATTGACTCGTTCCAATCAGTTCCCAAGTGATAGTGGATCGAGAATCTCCATGGCTTCTCGTAAGCCGGTAGGAATTGTTTTAGCCATTTCTCCGTTTAATTATCCGATTAACCTGGCAGCTGCGAAGCTAGCACCAGCTGTAGTAGCGGGAAATGCGGTTGTATTTAAACCAGCTACACAAGGTGCCTTAACTGGAAGGGCAATGCTAGAAGCCTTACAGGATGCAGGACTTCCTGAAGGTCTAGTAGCTTTTGCGACTGGACGAGGTAGCGTCATTGGAGATCATTTAGTACAGCATCCCGCTGTTAATATGATTTCGTTTACTGGTAGTACAGCTGTAGGAAGCGACATTGCCAAGAAGACAACAATGAAGTCCTTATCCTTTGAACTTGGTGGCAAAGACCCTGCGATTGTATTAGATGATGCGAATTTAGATCTAGCAGCAAAAGAAATCGTAAGCGGGGCATTTTCTTATTCCGGACAAAGATGTACGGCTATTAAGCGGGTACTAGTTATGGATTCTGTAGCAGATGAGCTTGTAGCGAAACTAAAACAGAAGATCGAGGGACTGTCTGTAGGGTCACCATGGGATAACGCAGATGTCGTACCACTTATTGATGAGAAATCAGCAAACTTTGTGAAAGAACTGATTGATGATGCGGTAGCAAAAAACGCAGAGACTGTGTTAGGTGGAGAGCAATTGGAAAACCTCATTCATCCAACACTTCTTGATCATGTAACGGAGGATATGCGAATAGCATGGGAGGAGCCATTTGGCCCTGTGCTTCCGATTATTCGAGTTGCTTCTAAAGATGAAGCTATTCGTATTGCCAACAAGTCTGAATATGGCTTGCAAGCTAGCTTGTTTACAGAAAATATAAACGATGCCTTTATTGTGGCGGATGAGATTGAAGCAGGAACGGTTCAACTGAACGGTAAAACGCAAAGAGGACCGGACCACTTCCCATTTTTAGGAACAAAAGGTTCTGGAATTGGGGAACAGGGGATTCGCAAAAGTATTGAGTCTATGACGGTTACGAAATCTGTTGTTTTAAATCTTCAATAAAGACAAAAAAACTCGACTTCCGATATTGGGAAGTCGAGTTTTTTAATGGATTGTTTCTAGCTCTCTATACCGAAAAAGGGGAGGAATCGGGTTAGAATTCACTTTGAGAAGAACAATCACTTATTCACAGTATTATCCACATATTAAAGGCTTTATACACATAGATTCAAAATGTTTATCCACGTTTTCCACAAGAAGGAATGGAGTTATTCACAAAAAATTATTCACACTAACATGTTTGATGGTTGTGTAGGTTGGAGTAGTTATCAACACTGTGCACAACCTTGTGGATAAGTTTTATTCACAAGCGCTTATTTTTTGCTTGTGGTATGTATATACCCGATTTGTTACCTCTAAAACACAGATAACGAAAAAAGAGTGCCTAAATTTACATAAAAAAAACCCCACTTGCGGAATCCGGTCAAGACCAGATTCCAGCATGAGTGAGGTGCTTAGACAACAGCTTCGTCTTCGCTGATATTCGCAACAAGTTCCCTGTGAATCATATACTGTTCTTTTGTGATTACAAACAAATCATAAACAGAGGAATCGCCATTAATCATGTCGTACACATCAGGATATAAAATGTTTCCGAGGGAAATGTAAGGGAGTTTGAGAGCGGCTTTTAAAGATCGAGTGTTTGTCTTTCTAATTTTGATAAAGACAGCTTCCATTTCGTGGCTAAGGAATAGTTCTTCAAGAAACTCTTCTTTGGCCATTTTATTATAGCCTTTTCCGAAGTATGGCTGCCCGATCCAAGTCGCTAAAAACCCTGATTTATTTTTTACATCAAATAAATTTATGGTACCTATAGGTTGATGATACTCATCCATAATTGTTCTAGAGATTAGTTCTCCGTTTTCTTCTGCCTCCATCGTTTGTTTCGTTAAGAAGTAGAATTCATCTAGAGAGTAAGCTTTATGTCTTACATATGGGAATACTTGCGGATGTGTCATTAGGTCGTATAAGGTAGGTGCGTCCTGCAACTCACGCTTTTTTAACATTAAAAAACCTCCCATTTTACGAGAGGATGAAACTACACTATAAGCTCAGAGCTCTAGTGCTGTTCAATCCCCCTCGAATTTTTATTTAGTAAAACAACAAAAATTCGGGGTGGGAATCGAACCCACTAGAACCAGTCAAACTGGTGGCGCACCATTTGCCTTCCCTATGTAAGTGCAAATATTATTTACATGAATATCTTACACAAAAAAATAAGAAATGCAAACATATTTTTTAACAAAAAAATCGACATTTTTTTGATGGGAAGGAAGCGGGATGTTGTCTGAAACGTCGGCTCTTGTTTGGTGTTGGTGAAAATCGTATAATTATGGCGAAAGAACAGGCTTTTCACCTACTATATATTTCCTTAAATGCTCCTTCTACATCTGGATAAATAAACGTATATCCATTTTTTTCTGCTACATCTGGTAGTACCTTTTGACCATCTAAAACAAGGGTGCTCATTTCTCCAAGTGCAAGCTTCAAAGCAAAGCTGGGAGCAGGCAACCAATAGGGGCGATGTAGGGCTTCAGCGAGCCTTTTACTTAACTCTTTATTTTGTAATGGACGAGGGGCTGTTACATTTAAAGGTCCATGGATTTGTTCCTGCTTAATCGCAAACAAAACCAACCCGACAACATCATCAATATGAACCCATGACATCCATTGCTCCCCAGAACCAACTTTTCCTCCGGTAAATAAACGGAAAGGGAGTGCCATTAGAGGTAATGATCCTTCTTGACCTAAGATAATTCCGAATCGAGCAAAAACCGTTCGAACACCAAGGTTCTCTGCTTGGCTTGCCGTAGCTTCCCAGCGCCTCACCACATTTGCAAGGAAATCGGAACCAGGTGTCGTCGATCCCTCCTTGAAGGTTTCGGCATAGGATGTTCCGTAATAACCAACCGCTGAGGCATTAATAAGAACTTTTGGTTTTTGGTCTGTCATCTTTATAAAGGAAAGAATCGATTCAGTAGCTTGAATGCGACTAGATAGGATTTTTTCTTTTTTAGCGGATGTCCAACGTCCAAATAAAGACTCCCCAGCTAGATTTACCACTGCATCTATCGGGGGTAATTTTCCTTCGTTAAGAGTATCCCAGCATACATATTGGACTTCTTTCGTACTAGCATATTGATGAGGGGACCTCGTTAAGATAAAAACTTGATTGCCTTTATGCACCAACGATTTCGTAAGCCTTTTTCCAACAAAGCCTGTTCCACCAGAAATCAGAATGTTCATTTCTTTCCCTCCACTCTTGTTTTTTACACAAAAAAACCGAACATATATGCTACAATTTGAACAAAGAGGTGAAGCTCATGGTGAAGATCGCGAAGATAACTGTTCAACAAAAAAATAAAAGTCGTTTTAATATTTTTATTGAAAAAGGTTCTAAAGCAGAATACGCATTTAGCGTGGATGAGGATATTTTAATCCAATTTCATTTACGAAAAGGCCAAGAACTGGACGAGCCAACCTTAAAACTTCTACATCGAAAAGATGAACAGCATAAGTTTTATAATCTAGCCATTCAATTTCTAAGCTATCGTATGCGTTCTCGCAAAGAAATCATCGATTATCTCGTTAAAAAGGAAATCGATCCAGAACAGCTACCCTTAGTAGTCGAACGACTGGTAAACGAGGGATTAATCGATGACCGTGAATTTGCAACAGCTTTTGTTCGGACGAGAATCAACACGACAACTAAAGGGCCGCTCTTATTAAAGCAAGAACTTAAAGAAAAAGGTGTATCAGCAGAAATCGCGGATGAAGCTCTCTCTATTTTTTCATTCGATAAACAGCTAGAATACGCCCGAAAATGGATTGCAAAAAAATTAAAGGTAGATAGTAAAAAATCCTTTCGCCATCAACAGCAGCAAATCCTGCAAACCCTTATGCAGAAAGGATTCCCACAAAGTGTCATCGTCGAAGCAACCAAAGACATTCATGACGGCAAGGACAATGACGATGAATGGAATGCAGTTGTTCATCAAGGTGAAAAGCTGCTTTGGAAATATAACAAAAAAGCGTCTGGCAAAGAGCTTAAACTAAAAATAAAGGCAGCTTTATTTCGCAAGGGCTTTGACCTAGATGCTATTGAACGTTTCTTAGATGAATATGTGACGGAACAGGATGCGTTTTAAAGAAAATAGCGAATGGCTTCATGAACATGGTCGACTGTGTGTCGAGCATGTTTTTTCACTTCATCACGAGCACCGGACATCGCAAAACTGTTCGGTGTCATTTGCATCATCGGTACATCATTAAAGGAATCCCCAATGACAGCAATTTCTTCTGGCTCCAAATCGTACTTGTCGAGCAAATACTGAATGCCACTTGCTTTACTAATCCCTTTTGGAAGAATATCCACGCAGTGCTCATCGGAAAGATAGCTTTCGATAACAGCGCCAAACCGGTCATCGACTTTCTTTTTCAATTCTAGAATTCGTTCTGTATCACCGGCGATGGATATTTTAGTAGGAAAAACTTTTGTTCCATAAAGGGTAATCAATTCTTTGTTTTCGACGAGCGGGAAAAAATGAGCTTCCTCAACCTGGTGCATTTCTTCGGTTTTTTTCGTGACATATAAATCGGTTGCTGTGGACACAAAGAAAAAATCATACTCCGCTTCAATCAGTTCGTGGATGTCTGTAATCAGTTGCTTTTCAAAAGTCCCTGAGTAAATGCTTTCGTTGTCTTATTAAACACGAAAGCACCATTTTGACTGACACGGTGACCAGTAATATCCATATCACCCATTAGCTTTACAATGTCACGATCAGAACGCCCCGTTGCGATAGCGAATTCTACTCCGTTAGCGATTAATTTTTTGATTTGTTTCTGGTTTTCTTCAGACACTCGTTTGTCTTCTTCTAAGAGTGTTCCATCTAAATCGGATACAAAAAGTTTAATCATATGTAGGTCTCCTATTTCTAATTTGTATATCCCAAACTACAGCTATTATACACAATATCCAAGATATATGTGGCTTGGTTGCATTTGACAATTCTCCTTATTTCTCTTTGGAGTGGGATGTTTGGTAGAATAAAACTAGAATGAAAATAGAGGTGTCTCCAGTGGAAAGAAGATATAGTGAACTAACCGTAGAAGAATTGCGTCAAGAGGTCGCAATGTTTAAAGAAAAAGCACAGAAAGCGGAACAGCTTGGTAATGTGAGCGAATATCAAATATTTCAACGCAAATTGCAAATGGCTTATGCGTACTTGTTAAACCCAGAAGAATTTAAAGCAGGGGAAACGTATGAATTAGAAGGAAGCCCCGGTCAGCACTTTTTAATTGATTACATAAATGGAGTGTTTGCATGGGGGAATCGCATAAATTTACTTGGACAAAAAGTGGAGAAAACAGAAGCGGTTCCGATTTCTCTTCTTGCAAAAAAAATCGAGAAATAAGGAAGGGGGAGGTCCCCCCTTCTTTATCTCTTGTATAGTGTGGTTGCTCTTCGTTCGAGGATAATCTCACCTTGAGATTTTTGCGTTTCACTATTTACTTGTGCCGAAGCATGTTTTCGTTTTGCGCGTGGTGACTGAAATGGATCTTGATATAAGTTTTTAAAGAATGGTTTTTTACTCATCCTTCAAACCTCCCAGAATTACGATGTGAAGACTGTTTCATACGCTGCTGCGGCTTCGTATTAATGGTACCATTCGCACGCATCGGACTGAATTTTGCCCTCGCACGTGGCATGCCGTCCATATCCTTTAATGGGAAATCCTTCTTTTTGTTACGCATTCGAAAACACCTCCATATGAAGTGGCATCAATGATGATGCTCTAATAGCATGTGTCAAATTTAGTTGTCTATGTAGGGAGAAAGCTGGCATGTCTTGGTATGGTGGAATTGCTTTGGATACGGCACGATTATTGCGTTGAACGCCCGGTCCGCGAGCACCGGAAAAAAATCCAAACGCCGAAAAAAATTGCCTGAGCGCCGAAATATCTTATTGAACGCCGAAATATGAAAATAAACGCCGGAATCCGGTCCGTGAGCGCCGGAAAAAATCTAAACGCCGAAAAAATAGCCCGAGCGCCGAAACATAAAAATAAACGCCGGAATCCAGCCCGTGAACGCAAAAAATTTAATCGCCAATAAATCAAATACCTTACGCAAACTAGAAAGGAGCCCACAAACCATGGATAAAATTTTCCAACGACTAGCCGACCAGCTCTACGCTAAAAATTCGCATGTCAACATCCAGGAAGCTCGGACAATTGTTGAGCTGCTTTGGGAGGACTTTGAGACAACACGAGCGAAGGCTGGCCGTGAATATGAGGGTAGTGAAACGACCGAAAAGATTGTTATGCGGTGGATTGAACAATATGGTCCGAACCTCCATGAAGTGGTTTTAAACAACCCGAAGTATGAAAAATACACGAAAAATAATAACCGATTGCATTAAAAAAAGGTGAACCAATCCTATAAGCCACCGCCATTACAATAGAAAAATGGCTGACAACTGCCAGCCATTTTTCTATTCAATAACTAGTTTACTTTGGAGTTTTTGCTCTGAAAAAATCCATCCAGTATAGGAACTGAGAATTCGTAAGTCATCATCGATTTTAACGACAGCTACAAAAGGATAATGTCCTTTCGTTCGGTATCGTAAATCGATAAAGCGGACTTCCGAATAATCGTCGTAATAATTAATTTCCCATCTATAGACAGGGGAGAAAGATAAAAATGCTGAAATGTTTTTATCTTTTTTCGCTTTTTTCACCAACGGATTTTGCGGTAACGGTTTGCGTGAGTATTCATCGACAATTTCAAGCTTTCCATTATTATAGCGACCAACATAATAATAATCATCTGTTGTAATAGCTAATCGCCATCTATTCTGTTTCATGGTCGGGGACGTTTGAACTTCGTGAACGTCTGGAAATTGCTTTTTAACGGCATGGACAATCTCTTGCTTATCCATATACCGTTTCAAATAATAGAGCACGAGGATAGAATATATAATGATCCATGTGAACCCAGGATCTGCTCCAAAAACCCAAGCCAGAATACCAATGACATGCATAGTAAAAATAGTTGGATCGAACGTATTGATAAACCCATATGCCACCCACCGATTCGAAAATGGTCGGAAGGCTTGGGTACCGTATGCATTAAATATATCGACGAAAACGTGAAGAATCACCGCGGAAAAAGTCCACAGCCATAAGTGGAGAAAGTCTACACCTGGTGCGAACGCATATATAAGGGAAGAAATCGCAATGCCCCAGAACAATACAGCTGGTACGGAGTGCGTGATTCCTCGATGGTGTCGTAAATAGACAGCATTACTTCTTAGTTTTAGAATAGTATCGAAATCTGGTGCGTGGGAGCCTGCGATGGTTCCAACCATGATTGCGTTAAACAAGGTTGGATCTGATTGTACAGCAGGGTCTAGGGTTGCCAAGCCGCCTAGAGCGACTCCCATCACGATGTGAGTCCCTGTATCCATAAAGGTCCTCCTTGTAATGAATTGTTTCATAATAAAACTATTGTATCATGAAGGATGAAGCACATGACAACGAATCAAATTGACCAATACCTTGAAAAAGTTGATATACCCACATTTAGAGATGAGCTCATCTCATGGTTTGAATCGGAAATGCGCGATTTACCATGGCGTAAGAATCAAGATCCTTACAAGGTTTGGGTTTCCGAAATCATGCTCCAACAAACAAAAGTAGATACGGTTATCCCGTATTTTAATCGATTTATTGATCAGTTTCCGACCGTACATGATTTAGCAGAAGCGGAAGAACAGCAAGTCTTAAAAGCATGGGAAGGTCTAGGGTACTATTCCCGTGCACGCAACCTGCAAAACGCCGTTCGTGAAGTCGTCACCAGCTATGAAGGAAAAGTGCCGGATGATGTTGAGCAACTTTCTTCCCTAAAAGGGGTTGGACCTTACACACAGGGTGCTATTTTAAGTATCGCGTATGGTCAACCAGAGCCCGCAGTAGATGGGAACGTGATGCGTGTTCTTTCTCGGATTTTACTTATAGATGAAGACATCGCTAAGCCAAAAACGAGAAAAATCTTTGAAGCCCTTATAAGAGAGTTAATTGACCCAACCAATCCATCCTATTTTAATCAAGGTCTTATGGAACTAGGTGCATTAGTATGTACACCAAAGTCCCCCTCTTGTTTACTATGTCCTGTGCAAGAGCATTGTGAAGCTTATAAACACGGGAGACAAGCAGAGCTTCCGATTAAAATCACGAAAAAGAAGAAGACCATGAAACGATATTGGACGCTTGTCATCGAAAATGCAGAAGGGCATGTGCTCATTGAAAAACGCCCTGATTCAGGTTTGTTAGCTAACCTTTGGCAATTCCCAATGATGGATCTGTCGGAAATCGATCGTGAGTTTACTAAGCAATGGGTAAATCAAGCTTACGGATTGTCTATCTCGATAGGAGACAAGCTTACCAACATCACGCATGTCTTCTCCCATTTAACTTGGGAGCTAGAAGCAGTGAGCTGTAAAACAGTCGAAAAACTTCCAGTAGAAACGGATCATCTACGCTTTGTGTCTAAAGAAGAAATAGATGAATATCCTTTCCCGGTTTCTCATCAGAAGGTGCGACAAATCATTATCGACGAAAAGTAATCAATGTTGTTATTTTTGCCCGTCTATCTTATATGTATACGATAATTCTTGTTCAAAAAGGGCTGTAGAAATGGAAAAAAATTCTCCGCGTTATTTTTGGATATCTCATTTGGTTTTGGGACAAATTAAAGGACGCGGAGGTGATATGAGATGGCAAAGAAAAAGAAAACACAAGCTGGTACTGACGTACAAGAAGTACAACGCCAAAACCAAGCGGCTGCTCAAGGCCAACAGTTTGGTACAGAGTTTGCTTCTGAGACTGATGCTCAATCTGTAAAACAGAAAAACAAAAAGTCTCAACAAAAGAAGTAACTCACTCATTTAATCCAACCCGATAATGAAAAAGAAGCTCTCCAATTACGTGGGGAGCTTCTTTTTGTTTTTTTGTACATATGTAGCGTTCGGGTGAATAGGGCCATGCCCAGCAACGTGAGCTTCACCCCGTGCGCTGCTCAACGCTTCTATACCCACAGCCTTTCATTTCCATTTACCCATTATTATCGTTATAATATTCTATAGATAACGTATAAAATCTTAACATTAAAAGAAAGGAAGATAGGATGGCTGGCCCAGCTCCAGGTTCTTTAATTCAAATACACAGCTATAAACACGATGGTCAGCTCCACCGGGTTTGGGATAATAGCTTAGTCCTTAAAGCAAATCGCAATGTCCTTATTGGTGCGAACGACAAGGCTTTGGTGACCGAAAGTGATGGACGAACTTGGGTAACGAGAGAGCCTGCTATTTGCTATTTTCATTCTAGATTATGGTTTAATATCATAGGAATGCTTCGCACGGACGGAATTTACTATTATTGCAATATTAGCTCACCATTTGTCTACGATGATGAAGCACTCAAATACATTGATTACGATCTGGATATAAAGGTTTTCCCAGATATGACTTTTACTCTACTAGATGAAGATGAGTACGAACTCCATAAAGCTCAGATGAACTATCCAGAGGTTTTAGACCGTATATTGAAAAATAATGTAGAGTATCTCATTAGGTGGATACGTCAACGCAAGGGTCCTTTTTCTCCCGAGTTCATCGACTCGTGGTATGAATTGTACTTAACCTATCGATAAAAGCATAAAGAAACTAGTTTTTCCTTGTCCCGTATCGGTGACAAGGTTTTATACTTTCTACAACAGGATGGGGTGGCAGAAGTGGAAAGCATGAAACGGTACATGCAATTTGTAAAACCGTATAAATGGAAAATTCTCATTACAGTATTAATCGGTATTGTGAAATTCGGAATCCCGCTCTTAATGCCGCTAATCGTAAAATATGTGATTGATAATATTATCGGAGCCAATGATCTAACGGCCGATGAAAAGCTATCACATCTCTTTTGGATGATGGGCGGGGCGTTTGTCATCTTTTTAGTGCTTCGACCACCGGTTGAGTACTACCGTCAATACTTAGCGCAATGGACGGGGAATAAAATTTTATTTGATATTCGTGATAAGCTGTTTGATCATATCCAACGATTGAGCTTGCGCTATTACTCGCAAACCAAAACGGGAGAAATAATCTCACGAGTAATTAATGATGTGGAGCAGACGAAAAACTTTGTTATGACAGGGCTCATGAATATTTGGCTTGATATGGTGACTATTGTGATCGCACTCATTATTATGGCGACCATGAATGTTTGGCTAACATTGGTTGCTATCGTATTATTCCCGTTCTACGGGTTATCGGTGAAAATCTTTTACGGACGCCTAAGAGAGCTTACACGCCAACGTTCGCAAGCTTTAGCAGAAGTGCAGGGGCATCTGCATGAACGCGTTCAAGGAATTCCTGTGACGAGAAGCTTCGCGTTAGAGGATTATGAGCAAGAGCAATTTAATAATCAAAATACGAACTTTTTAACGAAAGCAATTAAACATACAGAATGGAATGCGAGAACCTTTGCAGTGATGAATACGATTACCGATTTAGCCCCACTTCTCGTCGTAGGGTTCGCTGGTTACTTTGCGGTAACAGGTGATATTACAATCGGAACTATTGCGGCTTTTGTTGGGTACATGGATCGGGTATACAGCCCGTTAAGAAGGTTGATTAGCTCTTCTACAGTCCTAACACAATCGATTGCTTCGATGGATCGTGTTTTCGAATTTATTGATGAAGAATATGATATTGTCGATGAAGAAGGATCGCCGAAATTGGAACGAGTGAAAGGACATGTGTCCCTTGAAAATATATCGTTCCGTTATGACGATGACGAGGAGCTTGTACTCCAAAATGTTTCGTTGGATGTAAAGCAGGGGGAAACCATAGCCTTTGTCGGAATGAGTGGTGGCGGAAAATCAACACTAATCAGTCTTATCCCAAGATTTTATGATGTGACGGACGGGCGCATTTTGATTGATGACCAGGACATTCGCAGTGTGCAAGCAAGGTCCCTAAGAGATCAGATTGGAATGGTTTTACAGGACAACATTCTATTTAGTGAATCGATTGCGATGAACATTCGGATGGGGAAACCGGATGCGACAGATGAAGAAGTTATCGAAGCAGCAAAAGCGGCGAATGCACATGAGTTCGTCTCCAACCTCCCACAAGGCTATGACACGTTAGTTGGGGAGCGTGGAGTCAAGCTATCTGGCGGGCAAAAACAACGAATTGCCATTGCTCGTGTGTTTTTAAAAAATCCTCCGTTACTTATTTTAGATGAAGCGACTTCAGCCTTGGATTTAGAGAGTGAACACTTAATTCAGGAAGCGTTAGAAAAACTAGCCTCAGACCGAACAACGTTTATTGTGGCACATAGACTGGCGACCATTACACATGCGGATCGCATCGTTTTGATTGAAAACGGAAAAATAAGCGAGGTCGGTTCTCATTCGGAGTTAATGAAAAGAAAAGGTGGCTATTATAATCTCTATCAAGTACAACAGCTTGATGAGGACTAGGGAAATCCAACCAGGATTTCCCTTTTTCGTTATAATAGAGAAAAAGGAGTGGGACGATGGACTTTAAAAACTGGCTAGTAGACTACAAGAATGCATGGAAAACCTGTGACTTAGATAAGATGAAGCAATACATATCCAAGGGTTATCAAGCAAGAGAGGTTCGTAGTGGCGAAATTATGGATTTTGGCTATGAAGAATCAATAAACGGTTGGGAACAAGGATTCCAGTTTGTAAAACAATCGAAGGGAGAATGGGAGTTAAAGGAGCTCGCACATTATCCTTTGCATGATCGGGAGGAAATGGTAGTTATGATCGCCACGATTCGAGTGAATGGAGAGCGGTTGAATTCAGGAAACCTGTTTTTTGAAACCTTTGCGTATAAGGAAGGGAAATGGCAGTTAGTACGAAGCTATATTGAAGCGGGGTTATCCTCAGATAAGATGGATGAATATTAAGAATTAAATCTCTAACAGGTGGATACAATGGTGGGCTAGGGGCATGGGGACATCCTTTTATATCTCAGTTTGTGACTATGGATCAATTAAAGAACCAATGTGAATATTTGGAGAGAATGCTCATTTTGTTTTCTAGCACCATACCAAGAACAATTGCCCCTCAGAGCCTGATTTGTAGTGAATGGGCCGATCAAAATGGTTGATATTATTTGAAAAAATTAATCTCATTGCACCCAATAGCCCTTCAATGTCACAAAACTTCTCCCTAGTGGTTGTACAATATAGATATCAAAAAAAATCCTTAAACCATATAAGGCCACAGGGGTAAATCATGATATTTATATATGATAACTATTTTATGGAGGGGACTGTATGATTGAAATAAAACAAGGGCTTATAGAAAACCTAGAGAACTTATACAGGGAGGCATACAAGAGGAAATCACCTCCCTTTAGTGGATATGATTTAGACTCCTTAGATGTACTGATTGGCATGGCCTATAGAATAAGGTTGTTTACAAATCAATTAGAGGGAGACCACTTAGTAGATGTGGTAACTCTTATGGAACTGAAGAAACTTCTCAAGGAACTAAAAACAGAAATGATGAAAGAAGATAACTTTCCTATTCATCACTTATACCATCCAATAGAAGAATATGTAGACTTACTTGACAGGTTGATATGACCTGTCTGTTTTATGGACATTTTTAGAAAGGAGTATTCCAACACCAAAGCTTAGATCAATACAAGTCTTACTTTTAATAAAGTCTATATCCCTTAATTAACAAGGAAGAAAATTACCAAGTATATTATGGAAATCAGGTGGTGGGAAAAGTAGGTTTCATGCAACCAAGTTGGTCGTGGGAGTAATCAAAAAAATAAACCTAGTACTTATTATAAAACAACCTTTTGAATCCATTGGGGACTCTATTCATTATGAACCAAACATAGTTCTAGAGAGCATGAACCTTTTTGGGGTAGTACTGGTATGTATCCAGTCTTCCCAATGGCTTTTAAGCTGATGATGAGTGAAAAGTCCTTCCCATTAGTAGGATAGATGTCTAAAGCCCATTCTGTATCCATATATTAAATTATAATAAAAAAATATTGATAAACGATAAAACGGGAGTTAAAATAAGTCTAACCAACTTTAGAGTGAGGTGCTTTATGAAGGAATATAAGCTTTTAGTATTAAATAATTGTCATCACCGTAATGGGTGTTTCGGTTCTCGGATTTTGCCTATTTGTACTACCAGACTTAGCAAGGGATGCGGCCATTCAGAATCCTGAGTATGCTTATTTGAGATATCCTGTTGTTTATGGATTATGGACTCCTTTGATTCCTTTTTTAATTGCGCTCTATCAGGCCTTTAAACTACTGATGTATATAGAAAGGAATAGTGCATTTTCCCATGCATCTGTAATCTCATTAAAGTATATAAGAAACTGTGCTGTTGCGATCATTGGAATTTTTATCATTGGGGACGTCTTTCTTATTACTCAAAATGCTCTACACCCGGGTATAGGACTCTTATGTCTCGCTATCATGGGGGCATCTTTGGTGATAGCCGTATTTGCTGCTGTACTGAAGAAACTCTTACTAAATGCATTGAAAATAAAAGCAGAGAATGATCTAACTGTTTGAGGTGATATGGTGGCCATTTTTAAGTTAGCAAAAGAAAAATGAGTGTCACAGAGCTAACCGAGAAAGTTGGAATTACCATGGCAAACCTCTCCATTTTAAAAAATGGGAAGGCAAAAGCAATTTGATTTTCTACATTGGAGGCAATATGCAAGGCACTGGATTGTCAGCCAGGGGATAATTTGGAGTATAGAAGCGGGGTCGGAAAGGGAGAATTCATCAAAAGATAAAGCAGTTTTTTTGTTAGGAAAATATTAAGATTTTATAATCGTCTACGTGTAAGAAGTTAAATAAGATTACTATTGGTACTTTATTAAGACTCCTTAACTACTCAAAGTCACAGTGAATGTATTACTGTGACTTTGAATCCTTTTTATTTTTACCAGCAAAGTATGCTGAGCATAGAAGAAAGATTACCCCTAAGCCAAATCCAATTAGCATGGAATACTCAAAAAGATTTTTTAATGCTAATCCACCCGCGATGGATGCAACAAATAACATTATAAACATTACTGTATAGTTCTTTTTCATAAAATCTTACAACCTCCCTATGGTTATTATACTATCAGATGTTTTTATAATTTTCCTGTCTAACAATAAACTATGCAAGAGTAACCTTTTGTTTATCTTCTCTTTCCGTCATAAACGTGTATGCTATTGGTTATACTATCCTCGCAATTTTGTATCAATTCGTGATCAGAATAGGTGATGGAATGCGGATAAGGGTGGCAATCTTTAGTATGATCATGCCTGGTCTCGGTCAGTTGCTAAATCGCCAGTACCTAAAAGCAATTGTATTCTTGATTGGAGAACATATCCTAAACTTTTTGGCGAAAGTAAACAAAGCACTATATCTAGACCTTAATGGTTTTCATAGAGAGGCTGTGGAAATAGTTCATATTGAGTTTGCGATGTTTTATCCGGGCTTCTATGTGCTTTGTGTTCTTGACAGTGTGATAAACGCGGGTAAAACGGAAGACAAACGGTTTATCAATTGGTTTGCTCTTGCAGGTCTTATCGGCACAGTTGGTGTTATTTTTTCGCCCAGAAACCCATTTATGCCTGTTTTTTCTGTTGGCGTATTCATGGTGATTTTTATGTTAGTGGGATCCTTTGTCTGCAGGAAATATAACCCTGAAAAAGGATAGTAGATTTTCGTTGTATAAAAGGAACCATCAAGGATAAAATATCCAAAATAATATTTTGAGGAGAATAATTGTGGTTCCGAATCAAAACGAGTATTTTGAAAAACTAGTTTCTATTCGAGAAACTTTAAAAGAGGCAGGTACAGAATATTGGCAGCTTTATTCAGACTTTAGCACGTGGCAATTTTGGGTAGTTTGTTTTATATTATTCGCTCCTCTTGTCATCCTTCTCTTTACCATTGATCGAAAGAACATTTTTCAAATTGGATTTTTTGGATTTGCTGTCCATGTCCTATTTGCCTATATAGACTCATTCGGAATTCAATATGGCTTGTGGGGGTATCCGTATCAGGTGTTCCCATTTCTACCAAGCCTTTCGTTGGATGCATCCATTATCCCTATTTCAATCATGTTAGTGTATCAGTGGACGCTAAAACATGATAAGAACTTCTTCATTTATGCGATCATCACAGCAGCTATTTTTGGATTTGGATTTAAACCATTCTTGGTTTTAATTGGCTTGTTCGAAAAGTACAAATGGGTAAACTACCTTATCATCTTCTTTATATATATCGTGTTATTTTTATTAGGTTATCTACTAACCAGATTATTTCAACGAATGCAGAAGAAATCTCTAGATACTAAATAGGAAAAGATCGCCATGATGCGGTCTTTTTTGGCGTGAAAATATATTGGAAGATTATGTTAGGATAGGATGGAGGTATCGTACGAAACAATTAGAAGCGGAGGCAAACCATGAAAAAATGGAAAACACTAAAATCAGAATATCTACATAAGAGCCCATTTGGCAATATTAGAAAAGATCAATGTGAGCTTCCTAATGGCATTGTAATCGATGACTACTATGTTAATGAATATTCGGATTGGGTAAATGCTGTTGTCATAACGAAGGACAAGCAAATCGTTCTTGTCGAACAATACCGTTATGCTGGAGGGGACTTCTTCCTGGAAGTACCTGCTGGGAAAAGAGAAGAAGGCGAAACGCACGAGGAAGGTTTAGTTAGAGAGGTAAAGGAAGAAACAGGTTTTACTTCCTTGAAGGATCCGATTCTTTTAGGTGAATTCATGGTTAATCCAGCCACACAGAATAATAAAGTAAAGACATACTTGATTCTTGATGCATATAAAGCATATGAGCAGGATTTGGATGATACAGAAGAGATAAAGGTAACACTGTTTGATTTTGAAGAATTCGGAAATTTAGTGAGAACAAATCAAATTAAAACACAGCTCTTTACAGCCAATGCCTATTTTATGGCGCAAGATTTTCTTTCGAGTAAGAGTAATGGGATCTAGTATTTCCAGATATTTATAAAATTGTTTTCAATATGGAATAAGATAATAATACTTAAGAGAAAATAACGTTAATTAGAAGCGAAGAGGAAGATTTCATGCGCATTATTGCAGCGTTATTTTCATTACTTATGCCTGGTTTTGGGCAGATATATAATCGGGAGTTCTTAAAGGGAATTATATTCATAGTATTTGAGCACTTTGATAACATGTACGGTAAAATAAACAAATCGATTCATCTTGATTTTAATGGCTCACACCAAGAGGCACTTGATACAGTTGTGCATGATGTGATGTTATTTTACCCAGGATTCTATGTATATGCGGTCTGGGATGCCTGGTTTTATGCAAAATCAGGGGCGAATAAAACAACTACAGCAATTCCCTTTCTCGTTGGCGGGTTTCTTGGGGAATTAGGGGCTATTTTTTCTACGAAAATTCCTTTTCCTACATTGACTGTCGGACTCATAATGATCATTCCTATGTTAATTGGTATGATTATTTTCAGAAAACAATGATGAAAACAAAGTGCGTTAATCAAAAAGGATTAACGCATTTTTTAGTAGAATAATATATACAGAAAAGAGGTGCGGATAAGTGAATATTTCAATTGAAAAGCCCAAGCCAGAACATGCAGAGATGGTTGCGGAAATTTGCTCAGTCGGCTGGAAGCAAACTGTGGAAGGAAAGTTAAGTGAAGAATATCAAAAGCAGACTGTGGAATTTTGGTATAACCAGGAGCGGATTTTAAATGATATGGAATCAGGTTCCTATACGCATGTAGCACTTGTGAACTCCAAAGTGGTTGGTGTTATTGGTGGCGCTATGACAAGTTCTCAGACTGGAGAAGTGTTTGTTCTTTATGTGGATGAAACTTACCGATATAAAGGAATTGGAAGACTTCTCCTTGAAGCCTTGACGAAACAGCAAAAAGAAAAAGGTGCAACGGAACAATGGGTGTCTGTTCAGGAAAATAATCAACGCGGCATTCCATTCTACGAAGCTAGGGGCTTTACCTTTCAGGAGAAAAAGATTACCCCAACAGATACGGGAGAGGAGCAGGTATCTCTTCGGTATTATAGGAAACTAAAAGGATAGTATCTTGGAGAATAATGAAACAATGGTCATCGCTAAATGGAAGCCAAGTGAATAGGAGAGACTAGCATGGAAGTAATCTTAACAAGTTTTTTCTCAGCCATCATAATAATGATCACCGTTTACTCTATTCTTAAAGCGTTACATATCGGTTATAAACGGAAAGAGATTTCCATAAGAAAGTATTGGGTCTATGCTTCTTCTACTGTCGTTATAGGTTTAGCGGTAGCTTCTACTTTACCTTTTGCTTTTCAAAAGATTTATGAGATGGTACTGCAGTAATTTTAAGGAGGAGGGAAAGCGATGAGACTATATCTAGATATCTTCGAAAATAACCAACCAGCTGTTCACGCCTAAGTCGGTCTTAGGAGAGGACTATCTTCTGCAGTATTAGGGTGGTTGTTGCTGGATTTGCAGGGGTATTAATCGATTGGTGGATTCCCTACTTCTTTGGGTTTGGAGCAGAGCAAAGAGCCGAAAGCTACAACCAAATGTTTGGTGATACACACTCTTTTTCTCTCAATAATGAACGGAATGGTCCCAAACACTTTACATATTCTTTTTCATACCACGCTATTAATCTGTATTTTCATAACTGTTTATATTACAATGATTGATTCAAGAAAAAGAGAAAAGGATAATAACGTTTTTTCTGAGAATGTAAATTGAAAGTTCTCTATGTCCTATTTGTAATGTGCACTATAGTAGAAAAGAGGGAAGACACATGAAGTTATTCTTCAAGGATATGAGCAGAAAAGAATCAGAAAACTGGAACAAAAGTGCAATACTTGGGTTTTATGTGTATATGTTTTTATTATTTTTAGACCTAACCTCTCTTTTATTTTTAGAACGTCATATCTTTTCTACTATTTTAATTTTTTGGACTGGGTTAGTTGTAGCTTATGGGTGCAACTTTATTTTGAACCTGAAGACCAAAAAGAAATAAAAAGGAATGAAATTCTATAAGAATGGTTTTGCTGCATTGTCAGGGTCGTTGGTCCAAGGGATGATTAACGCTCTTTTTGTGGAATTCTTGTATAAGTAGATAGATTAATAAAAAAACATCTGATGGGGAAAGCATGACTTGCATAGTTTTTAATAGGTAGGTGAGGGTAAATGTCAGACTCCTGGAAGCGTCCAAAAATTAAAATGTCAAAAACAAAAAGGGAATGGGCATGGGATATCATTGGATATACCTGTTACTTAGGATCGGTAATCTTTTTAATTATCATTTGGAACATGCTTCCGGAAGAAGTTCCTGCACATTATAACGCTTCGGGTGAAGTTGATCGTTGGGGATCGAAAACAGAACTGCTCATCTTACCTATTGTCGGTGCATTTATCTCTGTTTTCATGCATTGGATAGAAAAATTCCCTGAAGTACACAATTATCCTAGACGATTTAATGAATCCAACGCAGAAGAGTTTTATTTACTAAGTCGAAAAATGATAAATCAGATAAAAAATATTTGTCTCATTATTTTCTCTTTAATCTTATTTGAATCAGTTTCCATTGCATTAGACTGGGGAAGTGGATTTGGTAAATGGTTTTTACCGATAACGATTCTTGGTACGGGTGTTCCAATTGTATTAGGTATAATTAAGCAAAAAAAAATTAAATAGCTGTAGAAGTGGAATTCGTTAATAAGTGGATTGGAAAAATATATTGAACTACTGGAGGCAGTACTTTGCATAGATATTTTATTAATAACGGAGAAATAAATGTCCATGTTACGGAATGGGGAGATAGGAATAATCCTGTAATCTTTTGTCTTCATGGTTTGGGAAGCACCAGTCTTAGTTTTATCGAAATTGCAGATAAACTGAAAGATAACTTTAGAATTGTTGCAATGGATGCTCCTGGTCATGGTAAGACAGCTCCTTTTAAAACTTCTGAACAATATGAAATGCCTTCCATTGTAAAGTGGTTGAACAACATATTAGAAAAGCTTAATATTGGAAAATTTTATTCTCTATCACATTCTTGGGGAAGTTTTGTATCTCTATTTTATTTACATAGGTATCCTAAAAAAGTACTGGGAACCATTTTAATTGATGGTGGCTACCAAACGAAGAGGCTTAAAAAACAGTCATTGGAGGAAGAAGTATCTTATTATGAACGAGATTTTGAAGACTACCTAGATACGTGGGAACAGTTTTTAGAAGAAGCTGTATATGGTGCTGTTTCCCGAAGATCTTCATTACTTGATCTGGCTGGTGAAGACCTTGCTTTAGAAAAAGAGAACCGCTTTTATTGGCATGCGAGAGGAACAACAGGTGGAAATATCGTTAAAGCAATGCACAAGCATGAAACAGAAAATATCTATGAAGAATTGCCTTCTAACATACTGCTGTTAAGAGCAACATTACCTAAAGACCGAGATAATTACCGAGATTTGACTTCAAAATTATTTCAACAAAAAACTGGGGGAACAGTGAATTTAGTTCCAAATACGTCCCATATGTTGCATTGGGATAATCCCGATATAGTTGTAAAAGAAATAAGAAAGAGATGGGTATATTCTTAATGAACCAATTAATAGCTCTTATCTTTTTGGTGTTGGTTCATTCTGTATAAAGCCTAAAAAGGAAGAGGAAAACAAAAATATTGAACTTCCTACAGCTTCTTTCACTATCTGGTTAGGAGGGTTCTAAGGAAAAAACAATGAAATGGATAGGAGGCACAGACCGTGACACCATTCACCGAAGCCGTCATTGATATTATTCGAAACATTCCTGAAGGCAAGGTTATGACGTATGGACAGATTGCGAGGCTTGCTGGAAACCATAGGGCTGCTCGTCAAGTACTGCGTATCCTCCATTCCATGAGCCAAAAGCATCGTCTGCCTTGGCATCGTGTAATTAATGCGAAAGGACAGATAGCAATAAAGCGCGATGATTCTTATAACGAGCAAATCATGAACCTACAGATGGAGGGGGTTGATGTAAGCACGGAAGGTATGATTAATTTAGAGAGATTTCAGTGGAAGGGATAGCAATAAATTTTAAGAAAGCTTCTTTTTAATACATAGAGCATGATCAAATAACGGAAGTAAATAAATGATCCTTGAATTGGAAAAAAGATTATGATATATTCTTGTTAAGAAAAATTAACCGGTAAAAATAATTATGGGGAGTGGATTTATGAAATCAATGTTGACCTTAACCAAACATAGCCAACTAAAAGCATTAAGTGATCCAATTAGAGCAGAGATTATGTTGCGTCTAATTGAAAAACCACATACAGGTCAAATGTTGTCCGAAAGAACTGGATTGTCTCGAGCAAAAATTCACTATCATTTAAAAGAGTTAGAGAAAAATGAATTAATTTATTTAGTTAGAAAAGAAGAAAAAGGTGGGGTTATCCAAAAATTTTATCAGTCAGCTGCAAGGGGTTTTACTCCCTCAAGTGAACTACTTCCGCATATTAAGGATGTTAGTGAAACTTCCAGACAGTTACTACTTCAAATGGCTGAAAAGACAAAAAGCGTAATACTATCTGCACCAGAGCATGCTTTTAAACAAAATCAAGCCAGTGAAAATCCTTCCGAATGGTCTTATGTTGGTGCGATGTGGCAGTATTCGCTGTCTGAAAAAAACTTTCAAGAATGGATTCATAAGTATTTTTCATTGATGGATGAACTTAGCAAAATGGCCAGGGAAACAAATGATGAAGCGGAAAAAAAACTTTATTATATTTCAACTATGGCGTTTGAAGTTGATGATTTGATTATGGAAAATGAAGAGGATTAAAACTCTTCTTTTTTTAAAAGTATAGTTAAGAAAAATTAACCGGTCAACAAAAATGAATATAAGAGGTGTTTTTATGATTTCCTTGTTAAAAAACAAAAACTTTTTTGTATTGTTTTTCGGCAGAATTATTACAAATATAGGAGACAGTTTATATTACGTTGCCTCCATGTGGTTGGTTCACAGCATTGGCAATAATCCATTTTATACAGGGTTAGCTGGATTTCTAATTCTACTTCCAAAAGCATTACAATTTCTTGTTGGTCCACTAGTTGATAAGTGGAAAACAAAGAAGGTGCTTGTTATTACCCAGATTTCTCAGTCCATTTTAATTTTGGTCATCCCTGTCGCTTATTATTTCGATTTTCTTTCTATTCAACTTATTTTAATTATGATGCCAATCATTGCAATAATTGAAGAGTTTGCTTATCCAACTCAAACCAAAGCACTTCCCTTAATTATAAAGAAAACAGATTTAGTTAAAGGGAACTCCTTATTTGCCTTTGCGTATCAAGGGGTAGATATTGTTTTTAATGCCCTCTCGGGAGTCATCGTAGCTATATTCGGTGCGATCACAATATACTTTATTGATTCTGTTACGTTTGCATTAGCTGCACTCTTTTTTTCATTGATTAAACTGAAAGAAAATACTGCCCAGAATAACTACCCAAGAAAAAATATAAAATTATCTATTGTTGAATATGGCAGAGATTTGAAAGAAGGAATCTATCTTGTTTTTAAGTCTTTATTGTGGGTCTTTCTTATAGGCTCGTTTGTAGCGAATTTAGCAATTGGTATAACGATGGCCATATTACCTGATTTTTCAGAGGAGTTGGGAGGGGTGGAAATGTACGGAATACTCCTAACCGCATTATCTACTGGTTCATTAACAGGAGCGCTTTTAGGACCAATATTAGGGAAATATAAGGTAGGCAAGGTTTCCATCATTTGCTTCACGCTAGGTGCAGTTTCTTGGTCATTATCAGGGTGGTTATCATCGCCTATTATTAGCACTATCTTATTTGGATTAGCATGGATTCCGATTGGAGCAGTAAATGTCTTATTTGCGGGTATTAGTCAATCGATTGTCCCTAATCGATTATTAGGCAGAGTAAATTCTGTTATGTATAGCTTTAGTATAATGGCCATGCCAGTTGGATCCTTGTTAGGCGGATACTTATGTACTATTTTTGATAGTGCCCTAATTTTCACATGTACTGGTTTGGGGATTGCTTTTATAGCTTTAACTTGGTTTTTCCAACATAACTTAAGGAGTTTACCTATGGCGAATGATATTAATGCTTACACATTTAAGATTACTTATTACGAGCAGAAAAATGATGTAGCGACAGAAAAGTAAGATTGAAATGGATAGGAGGCGTTGAAAGTGTGGTTTAAGTATTCAAATGAAAGAAGGCAAACTAATAATTATTAACCAAAAATAGGAAATAGTTATGATATAATATTTACTAGATAGTAGAATAGCGGGTAGCGGACCATACCTCTGCTAATAGACAAAATGAACAAAAATAATCCATCCGTTTATGGATGTGCTACGATAAGTCGAAGCGGTGGCTCGCTTCGGCTTTCTTAATAGGTGTAATGGTATTTAAATTATAAGTGATTTTTTGCAAAAGGTGAGAAATGGGTCTTTCATCGGTTAATCAATGCTTCGATTTAATGGTATAGAATAAGAGAACAAAAAGAAAAGAAGGGTATTAACATTGGACAAAATCAAACAACTATCCATTCCAAATAACAGTAGAATCATAGTAACCTCTGATATACATGGAGAAATAGAGCTATTCAAAAATCTATTAAAGAAAGTACATTTTACTGAAGAGGATTACTTAATTATCAACGGGGATTTGGGTGAAAAGGGTACAAACAGTAAAGAAGTTGTACGCTATATTATGGAGCTATCTTCTAACAACCCTAGGGTTCATGTGATAGAGGGGAATTGTGACGCGATAGTGGAGGACCTTTTAGAAGAAAATCCTCTATTAATAAAATATCTCTGTAATCGAAAACATTCCCTATTCAATGAATGGTTAGAGGAAATAGGTTTTAATCTCAATGAAGATTCTAGTATTCAAGAAGTGAAAGAGTTACTAAGCAATCACTTTTCAAAAGAAATAAAGTGGTTATCGGAATTGCCAACTGTGATTGAAACAGATCATTTTATCTTTGTTCATGCAGGATTAGACAATATTGAGAATTGGCAAGACACGGATCGAGATACTGCTGTTTCCATTCCTACCTTCTTAGACAAAACACATCAAGCTAACAAGTATGTGATCGTTGGTCACTGGCCAGTCGGTAATTATTCAAGAGATATCCCAGATAACAATCCATTTATCGATGAAAAGAAAAGAATCGTAGCAATTGATGGTGGCAATGTCATCAAATATACGGGACAATTAAATGCATTTATCATAGAAAGGTCCTCAATCGGAGATAAGTTTTCCCATACATATGTGGACTTTCTGCCAAGTCGTAACGTGTTAAAGGATTTTAGAGGAGATCATGGAATGATTAGGGCTGTGGGTTATCCAAACTATCATATTGTTCCACTGGAAAAAGGTGAACACTTTACTTTATGTAAACAAGTAGAGACCAATCAAGTTCTTCATGTGAAAAATGAGTATATTTTGCAAGCGGAAAATGGTCATTTTACCGTCAAAGCAGATGTATCCTGTGCACAATTAAGCATAAGTGAAGGAGATGTCGTATCGTTAGTAGATGAAAGCTGCTCTGGATATACCCTGATCAAAAAGGATGGAAAAGTCGGTTGGGTTGCAAAAGATTGTCTTAGTCGAAGGTAGTAGATTTTAAGGGGGTAATGAATTGAAGCAAGCTTTACTAATTATTGATGCTCAGCAAGATTTAATGGAAGGGAACAGCGAGGGACAAGGAGTTTTTGAGAAGAAAAAGATTATCGATAATATAAACAAGGTAATGGAACAAGCCACAAAAGAAAACATTGCAATTGTCTTTATTAGAGATACGGATGTTGCAAATGGAGAAGGACCAGGATTTCAGATCCACCAAGATATAAGCGTACCAGAGACGGCGGTTATTTTTGATAAAGCTGCCACGAACTCCTTTTATGGTACGCCGTTACTGGAACACTTCAAACAAAATGATATCGAACATATAGTCATTATGGGATGTAAGACAGAACATTGTGTTGATACTGCAGTTCGAACAGCAACGATCCAGGGCTTTGATGTGACGCTAGTTGGAGATGGACATACTACGTCTAATTCTAAAAATCTTTCTGCACAGCAAATTATTGCACATCACAATGAAACGCTGCACGGACATTATAATGTAGATAACTTTTCACTTGTACGGAATACAGACGAAGCCCTTTTTCACCCTATCCATAATGAGTATCGAGATGATTAGATGACTCTTGTCTGTTACAAACAAAAAGCAATAACTTATATGGCTATTGCCTGATTAATTAGTGTTTGCCTCATGATCGACTGCTTGGGGTGGTTCTTCTAGCCAACCGTGGTTGATCATAATATCTAATCCTTCCTTTGCAAATAAAGCAATTTCAACGGATAACCTTTGATAGTTTAAGGTTAAATCGTAACGCATGCTACCGGTGGATGCTGTAGAATAATTTCCTTGTCCAGTTGCGCTCAATACAGACATAAGAAAAATCACTAAGCGATCTGAAAAAACTCGGGTATTTGAATTAGATACAGCAATATCTGATCCTGTTGGTGCAGTAATGTTAGATTCTTTTAACATGTTAGAGAATATATCAATGTGTTTTTGGGATATCTTTTGTCCGCGTTTCATATAAGCCTTAACTTCTTTGGAGTCCGTTGTTTGTGCAAAACCCATGCAAATCTGTGTACCAACTGTATTTGTTTTGATATTTTCAAAAATATGACTAATTTCAATGGTGTTCAATACTCGCTTGTTAAAAGGACTTAGATATTTTTTGCCTTGAACGTACTCTACCTCATCTTGAATATCTATTTGAGGTGCACGAACAAACAAACCTTTAGCTAAGGAAGTGTCTGTGCTCAAATTAAAAAATTTCATGTTTTCTGTTAGAGAGTACGTAAATAGTTCTCGTATATCTTTACGAGCAGATCCTGCTAAAGATAAACCGTGTGCAAGTAATCCGGCCTTGCTCATATTTTCAAGAAACATGAGCATTAAAGAGTCTGAGAACAATTTTGGAGCATTCAAATCAACATCGTTTTCAGAAAATCCTTCAGGTACTGGAAGTTTTTCATGTGAAAATATTTCTTTGATTGTGCGAACACAATATTTCGACATCTCTAAAGCATGGACGATTACTTTTTTTATATCTTCATCCTCCACTTTTTCGAGAAAGTAGCTTAGTATTTGAATGGACATAGTATTTTGGACATATTGAGTCCACATAAAGCCAATTTCATTAGCAGTTAATTTAATTTTGTTCATGCATGCAACTCCTTGTTCAGAATTCCTTATACTATGTTTCTCTATGTGAAAATTTTTATTCATAAGATTTTTTTAGCACAAAATGAATGTATAGGAAGTGACAAGAATGATTGAATTAAGCTATAAACCAACTCTTACAGGTGATAAAGTTACTTTAAGACCGTTCAGAGAAGAGGACTTTCCTTATTTGGAAGAGTGCTTAAAAGATCCAGAGGTATTAAAGCTTACAGGAAGTACAGCCGATTTTGATAGAGAAACTGTAAGAAAGTGGTACAGTACTAGAAATGAACAGCCAGATCGTTTGGATCTTGCCATTGTCGATAGGCCACAAGAAATTGTGGTTGGGGAAGTCGTGGTTAATGAGTATGATGAAAATAATCAAAGCATGAACTTCCGGATACTAATAGGACCGGGAGGGAGAAATCGAGGTCTAGGAACGGAAGCAACTCAACTCTTCATTGACTATATTTTTGAAGCAACTGATTTATGTCAATTGACCTTGGGTGTATATGATTTCAATCCGAGAGCAAAGAAAGTATATGAAAAGATAGGATTTGTCTTCGATCGTATAGATAAAAACGATTTGGAGTTTGAGGGCGAATGGATTGATGCTATTAATATGAAACTTACAAAAGCGGAATGGGCGAAAGGACAAGTCTGATTCGGGAATACTTGAGTGTTTGATAATACTAGTACATAAGAAGTGGTAAGGAGATGGAAGGACAGAAAACGTGATATTGTCCACCGAATAGAATAGAAATATGGTGAATAGGGATTTCTGTAATGGAGATCCTTTATTTTTATCCCGTGCGAAAATGGAATTTTATGTTAAAGTGGAGGAGTGAACAATCGGAGCTTTTTTTCGGTGAAAGGGTGTTTTTTGAACAATGTAACAGAAAAAAATAATAAAAAAGAAAGAAATAATATCGATAAGATTGGGACTGGGTCCGACTTAGCCCTGGTTAATCTTATTTAAATAGGAGGATTTACTTTGGAAGAGGAAATACAAAGAGATGGAAGGAATGTTTTGTTAACGGTTAGCTGGATTGCTGTTTTTTTGCCTTACTTGTTTAGTCCAATTGCGGTTGGTCCTATTGCATTCTGTCTTGGGGTTGTTCTAAACCGGGATTATGAAGTTGGGAATCAAGGTAAAATTATTAAGACATTGGCTGTTGTAAACACATTTGGTGGTATTATATTCGCGAACTGGTTAAGGTTTTATCTAGGCGCATAAATTTTTATCGTAATAGGAGTAGTGTAAACAAAGAGCTTATGAACCCACTTGGTCTTAAACTTAGGAAAACGACTATCTACAAGGAGGAACGATATGATTTTTGAAATGACAACTCAAGTTCGTGTTACGGACATGAAGGAAGGTCAAAAGTGGTATGAAACATTATTAAATAGAAAGCCTGATTTTATCCCGCACAATGGATTTGCCGAATGGGAGCTCATCCCAGGGTGTTGGTTACAAGTAGCTGAAGGTCATGTAACGGAAGGCAATGGTCCGTTAAGATTAGGTATGACTGATATTGAAGCGGAAAAAGATAGACTTATCAAGGAATTAAAAATCGATAACTTTGAGATTTATTCTAGACCTGAGGTGCCCGTAAAGTGGGGGACATTTAGTGATCCGTGGGGAAATCGCATTGGTTTCTTTGAATACTTGAATAAACGTGAGGAACAAGAGCGGATTCAGACTATATTAGGAAGAACGGAAGTGTAAAAGGTTTGTAGGACTGTTCCTTTCATGCAACTTTTTGATACTTAGGAAAAATCGTTCGAGAGGATGGCAATAATGGCCACTTTTAGTTGGATGATATTCATATGGCAATCTGCATTAGTGCTTTCTATTTTCACATTTCTTTTCGGTATTTTTAAAAAATCGTGGATTTCATTGTTGATTAGTTCTGTAGCGTCCTTACCAATTGCTTATTACTTTTATGGGGCTGAAAACTGCTGGCGGATAATTTCTTTACTACCTGTCTTGTTAGGTGGGCTGGCTTTCATTTTCTGGAGAAACTACAAAGTGAACGTGTAACAATCACAGAGTAAATAGAGTGGTGTTTTTTTGCTAGTTGCGTTAGTCATAGAAGGATTAGCGCTTTTTTTGTGGAATATATTTCTTATATTATAGGAGGTCAGGAGATGATTTTAAAATGCTTACAAGTAACAAATTGATTGTAACGGGAGCGGGTTCTGGAATTGGAAAGGCAATTGTGAATCAATGCTTACATGAAGGAGCCTCTGTAATCGCCTGTGATGTCAACGAACAATACCTTAACGAATTAAAACAGTCTACGGATAAGAGGGATTCACTTTATACATATCAGATCGATGTAAGTGATTATGAGCGGGTTTCTGTATTTTTTAACTATGTGGAAAAGGAACACTCTGATGTAGACGGTCTGGTAAACAATGCAGGGATTTATCTTGGTAAACCTATTTTGGACTATGAAATCGAAGAGATTAATAAGGTAATAGATATAAATGTGAAAGGGTATATATATTTCTCGCAAATGTTCGGTAAAAAGATAACGGAGAGTCAATCCAGTGGAGCCATTGTGAATATTTCCTCGGTTTCAGCAATGGAAGGAAGTTCTGATGCTATTTATGGACTAACTAAAGCGGCTATTCTTGGATTGACTAAGAGTTGTGCCATGAATTTTTCGCCATATGTCAGAGTCAATGCGGTTGCTCCAACTATGGTGAGTACTTCGATGATGGATACGATACCGAATTGGCGAAAAGAGGAGTATGTAAAACATCAACTTATAGATACACCTGTGATGCCGAAAGATATTGCTCATACCGTGACTTTTTTAATCTCTGATAAAGCAAGTCACTATACAGGAGCAACGTTTGATATTAATAATGGAGGATATTTGAGGTAAATATTCAAAAAAGAACCCCTCAACCTATAATAATAGATTAAGAGGTGAATATTTATGCTACTGGAACATTATTTCTTTACAGCATGGATATAATGGATGGTTTCAAATGCAGACAGGTAATCCGTTCGATTCTTAAAGAAACGCTCATCAATTTCCGAAGGTGATAAATGTTCATAAATAAGCAATCCCGATTCTTCTAACAGTTTCTCTATTTCATGATAAGTGAAACACGACTTCATGGGTTCTCCACTTGCCGAAGCCATTTTCACCATATTTTCCACCCGATTAGACAGTCCTTTTTCCGTAAAGAGTCTTTCATCTGCATAATCAAAAACGATGGAGCTCCCCTGTGGAACATCGGTAAATAAATGGCTCAATAAGCTTGATATCTCCTCTTTCGTTAAATAATAGGAAACACCTAATAGGCTGAAGAATGTTTTCTTGTTATCGAATTCTTCTAGATTTTGACGAGAGAACTTAGTGAAGTCCATCGGAATAAAATGGAGGTTGCTAGGAATTGCTAGGTCAGCACTTTTCAGTTTATTAATCTTAAACTCTTGTGTAGCTGGATAGTCTATTTCGAATATTTCTAAGTCGTTTTTTAATTCTGGATGTCGAAAGCAAAACGTATCTAGTCCAGCTCCTAGTATGACATACTGTTTTAGCCCTAACTCCATTTCGTGAAGTAGAATATTTTCACAGTATGCAGCACGTGCGAGTGGGGTGGGAGATAGCTGGACTTGAGTAATCCACTTTAAGATTTCACTTGTATGATCTTGAAACATTTCCGCAATGTCCTTGTTGAAAAATCCAATACCTTGAATCATGTTCTCACTGATGTTTGAGAACTCATTTGGAGAAATGAGATCTTTTGCGATAAAATCATCAAAAATTAATGGTGTATCGTATTCATTGTGATAGGCTCGACCAAAAGCAGAAATTAAGGATGTCAAACTAGACTCATTTTGCTTCAAAACAAATCCTCCCTATAAAAAATAAGATTCCCCTGGCCAGGAGAATCTTATTATACATCCGCTCATTATAATTGTAAATTATAGCATAAATAACTTTTTTTTGTCAATTGTTTAACTCTGTTAATCTTACTGATAGAAATTGAAACTGGGGGTCAAAACGTGAATTTATATTTTATCAATGCTTTTACAAAAGAAGAGTTTAAAGGGAATCCAGCAGCAATCGTTATCTTAGATAAGGAAAAAGAGGAAAAGTGGATGCAACAGTTTGCTAAGGAACTGAATCAACCTATCACTACTTATGTTATGAAAAGGAAAGATTTCTTCCAATTGAGGTGGTTCACGCCTACTAAGGAAATTGATTTATGCGGACATGGAACGTTGGGCGCCTCCCATATTCTATGGAGTGAGGGGTATTGTGATAGACAGTTCCCAATTGAGTATGATACGGCGTCAGGGAAACTAATGGCAGAAGCAACCGTCGAAGGAATTAAACTTTCTTTTCCTGTAATAGAATCTTCTTCCATAGAGTTGATACCAAGGATGGAAAAAATATTAGGTATCCCTATAAAGGAAATGGCTTGGGCAAAAGACAGATACATAGTAGAAGTGGCGGACGAGGACCTTGTCCATCAAGTAAAACCTAACTATGAATCGATGAAAAAACTAGACGGTAGTGTCATTGTAACGACTTCTGTATCAGAGAAATATGACATGGTATCTAGGTATTTTGCTCCCCAAATCGGAGTGAACGAGGACTCTGTTACAGGATCTGCACATTGTGCACTTGCCCTCTATTGGTCGAAAAAATGGAATAAAAAAGAATTCAAAGCGTATCAAGCTTCAGAGAGAAGTGGGGAACTACAATTAAGCTTAAAAGAAGATTCGGTTGAAATCATTGGGGACTGTATTACTATAATCAGAGGAAAATACTAAATTCCAATTCGTAAATCGTTGCCTATGATTGGTTGAGCAGAACAAACAATGCCTGCAAAGTCGTGCACAGAAAGTCGGATGTACAAATATTACTCCTGCTATGCTATGGATATGAGGAGGTCATTATATGGATATGCTTCAACAAATGAACAAGGCTATGAACTATATCGAAGAGAATCTCACGGGCGAGATTGATTTTAAAGAGGTTGCGAAGATCGCATTGTGCTCCGAGTATCATTTTAAAAGGATGTTTTCATTTCTTGCAGGGGTTACCTTATCGGAATATATTCGACGAAGACGGCTCTCACTCGCTGCTTTTGATTTAAGGCAAGAGAATGCCAAAGTTATTGATGTTGCTGTGAAGTATGGATACCATTCACCTGATTCGTTTGCGAGAGCATTTCAGCAATTACATGGTGTGTCGCCCTCCGAAGTAAGAAAAGATCTACCATTTCTTAAAGCTTATCCTCCGATGACCTTCCAATTAACGATTGAAGGAGGAAAGGAAATGAATTATCGAATAGTCGAAAAAGAATCATTCCGTATTGTAGGTTTGTATAAGCGGGTACCAATCAAATTCCATGGAGTCAATTTGGAAATCGCTTCTATGTGGAAAAGCTTAGATCCTGAAAAAATAATTCAATTAAAGGAACTCTCCAATGTGGAGCCTCTGGGTCTAATTAGTGCATCCACAAATTTTTCTGAAGAAAGAATGGAAGAGAAAGGTGAGCTAGATCATTATATCGGTGTTGCCACAACGAATTCATGTCCAGATCGCTTCGATGAACTTGAAATTTCCGCATCCACATGGGCTGTTTTCGAAGCGGTTGGCCCGTTCCCCGATACACTACAAAATGTATGGGCACGAATATATTCCGAATGGTTTCCTACTTCTCACTATGAACAAGTAGAAGGACCAGAACTTCTTTGGAATGAAAGTAAAGACATAGATTCGCCCAAATTTAAAAGTGAGATTTGGATTCCTGTGAAGAAAAAGTAATTCTAATAAAAAGCGTTAACTCTTTAAAATGGGTTAACGCTTTTTTAGTATAATTTATATAGGAAGGATTTATAGGAGGTCGGAACAAATATGAACAATCTTAAAATCGTAATAGCAGAAGATAAGGACAGTAGGGAAATCATCCGTATGTTAAAGCAAATTGCTCAATGGATGAAAGATAGTGGGATAGATCAATGGGGATTCCTATTGCAAGGCGGAGATGATGAAGAAATTAAACAAGCCATATCCAATCAAGAAACATACAAGGTTTTACATAATAATGAGTTGATAGGTACTTTTAGCCTCTTGGAAAATCAGAGCGAATGGGATCTGCATATTTGGGGAGAAGATTCCTCCGAAAACTCTTTGTATTTACACAGACTAGCAGTTGTTCCCGAGTACATGAAACATGGAATAGGTACATATATTTTAACTTGGATGGAGAACCACTTTAGTAATGAAAAAGTATTTCTTAGATTAGATTGTGTAGCGGATAATAAGAAGCTTAATAGTTTTTATAAAGTTAATGGTTTTGAACTTGTAGGTGAGAACGATGGTCACAGTAAGTATCAAAAACGCTTGTGATAGGGAGGCGAGAAGTAATGAAACCATTTTATTTTACAAAACTGTTAGCTGTAATTATGGCCTTACTAACCATTTTTGCGACCATAGGGTACGTTTTCCTTGCTTTTATAGGATATGGGTTAGGAAGGGCATTGAATTCAGAGGTGGATACAACAGCAGTAGAGAAACAGGTAGTGATTATGGTTGTCACTTTTCTTTTTATAGCCTTGCTCACGGCAATTGGTTCTTTCTGGCTAAGGAAGAATGCATGGCGAGTTTTTTACATAGGATTTTGCTTTGTTTTAGGGGTTGGCTGTGTTGGAGTCTCTTTCTTCTCGATTATGTCCACTGGAATAGGAGCTGCTATATTAATAGTTTGCATTGGTATTGGTTATTTGTGGCTAGGGTATTTGGCGTTGAAAAGAATATAATTTTGACTGGATGTAAGCTCCTTATAGAACTTACATCCTTTTCTTTTGAAAATTTATTCTATATGTATTGAATAATTAATTCGATGAATATAAAATAAGTGTTAACAACTTTAAATGAGGGGGTCCATATGGAATATGGAGGTTCTAAATCTTGCAAGTAAAAAAAGAGAAACTTACTCGGTACAGATAAAACACTCTGTTTTATGGGAATGTGCATTGGGAATAGCGGCTGTGACAAATAAACGCCTTATAAAGACACTAGAGAAGCAAATGGATTACTGGGAAGAATTAAGAAAAAACTTATCAGAAGAGTTGTCTACAGATTTAAAATTTGTGGAAAAAAATAATACATGGAAGACTTTACTGCAGTTATTGCATGCGAAGGACTTTGATACATTAGATGAATTTGCAAACTACATAGAAAATCTAACCGTGACGGAACTCAAATTCATCAGCCTTCCTTTTGTAGGATTTCAGTACCAAGAAACAAGGCAAGAGGCTGCTGAAGGTAATAAAATAGCTAGGGGTACGCTTAAAAAACTTACTTGTGACAATCCTTTTTTTCCTAGTTATATAGACTTCATTGGGAAAGAAGATGGACAGCTACTAAAAGAACATCTCATCCGAGTGATGACTCGTTGGTACCAAGAGGTTGTAGAGTCAGAATTAAAAAAGGTAAGCGAAATTCTAGAAGTAGATAGTAATTCTAAAAAGCATATGGCCGAAAAAATGTGCTCTGAAGAGTTCGTAGAATGGGCAACTGGAGGGATTACGTATCTACCTGAACCTTCGGTAAATGAGGTTTTGTTAATTCCGCAATTTGTGTATCGACCATGGAATATAGAAGCTGACTTAGAAGGTACGAAGGTATTTTATTACCCCGTTGCAAATGAAAGCATTACACCAGATGATAGATATACTCCGAATCATAATTTGGTTCTTAAGTATAAAGCTTTAGGGGATGAAGCTCGAATGAGATTAGTTAAGTTGCTTTATGAAGCAGACCGATCTTTACAAGACATTACCGAACAGTTAGATATAGGGAAATCGACCATTCACCATCATTTAAAAATATTAAGATCAGCAAAACTAGTAGGGATGAACGGTTCAAAGTACTCGCTTAAGAAGAGGTCTATTGAGCTGTTATCGAAAGAGATTTACATGTATCTAGACAATGGGAAAAGTAAATGAGTAGACCCTTAATCAAAAATAAGTCTTTCATTTCGGTTTGGATTGGAAATGCAGTTTCGGAACTAGGCGGTGCGTTTGGAACATTCTGCAATTCTATTATTGTGTACAATCTCACTGGTTCGACTTTGGCTTTAGGGAGTATGTGGTTGCTTTATTTTGTTCCATCTCTGATCCTTCAGCTGTTTATAGGTCCATTTATAGATAGATGGAGTAGGAAGTGGACGATGATCGTTGCCCAATGGACAAGGGGGGTCATATTTTTCATTCCCCTCATTAGTTTATTTGTAGGAAGTATACAACCTTGGCAGATTTATGCGGTTCAGATTGTCATAGGATTAATTACCCCGATATATACACCAGCAAACCAGGCAATCACTCCTACTATTGTATCGAAAGAACATCTGTCCATAGCGAATTCATACATGGATGGAACAGTGAGATTAATGACATTCCTTGCTCCATTAGCAGCTGGGATTGTCGTAGAGTACATCGGGGTAAAACCAACTCTTATTTTAGTAAGTACGTTATTGATTACTAGTGGTACCTTGTTACTTTTCATAAATGAAAATAAAGAGAGTTTAACGATTCGAAAGCCTTGGCTAGAGCAATTCATGGAAGGCTTAACCTATTACTTTAAGCAGCCTATCATTGTTTGGTTAGGCATTTTTTTAGCCTTTGTTCAGTTTGGAGTAGGGGTAACGATGGTCATTACGCTTCCATATATAACTGGCGAACTCTCAGGCAGTTATGCGCAATATGGATACTTTATGGCTGGTTTTCCTTTGGGCTATGTCATTGGTTCACTACTGGTAGGAAAAATGACATTTAAAAGTAGGAGACTCCTAATGTTAGGATCTCTTGTTATTGGAGGTTCTACCTTCATTCTACTAGGTTTGAACCAAAGTATTTTATTGGCCATTATTATTGAAGGAATTGCAGGAATAGCGATGGCAATATTTAATATACATAACATCACGATATGTCAGGAATTAGTCCCGAATCATCTAATGGGGAAGGTCACTTCCGTTAGGCTATTTATTATTAGAGCTACTATGCCACTAGGTGTATTATTAGGCAGTCTTTTAGGGGAAACATGGGGAATCAGAACACTTTATCTCATTATTGGATTCATAATTTGTGCAGTATCTTTATGTGGAATATTACTCCCTTACTTTAAATTCATAGATAAATCGATTGAGGGGAATAAGGTTGCTTCTTGAAGTCATATGCTATGATAGGAATGTACGTTCGGAGGTGGGGAGTTGAAAACGAGGGAAGCTATAGTAGGAGTAATTTCAGATGATGAAAGAATGATGGAAATATTAAGAGCAGCGAAGAGATTGAATCTACCAGATTGGTGGATTTGTGCTGGTTTTGTTCGGGCGAAAATATGGGATACGCTGCATGGATATGAAGAGGCAACAAATACTCCAGATGTCGATGTAATCTATTTCGATCAAACAAAAACAGATGAATCGGTTGAAAAGGAATTGGAAACGAAATTAAGAAGCTTGCTTCCTGATGTGCCCTGGTCAGTAAAAAATGAGGCGAGAATGCACGTGGTGAATGATATTCCTGCTTATGCATCATCAGTGGATGCGATATCTAAATTTCCTGAAACAACAACCGCTCTTGGGGTGAAGTTGGATGATAAGGACTGTGTCGTTTTAACAGCACCTTGTGGCATAGAGGATGTATGGAACATGGAAGTAAGACCAACCACATTTTTTAAGGAAACTAGAGAACGAATGGCTATTTATGAACGTAGGATAGTTCAAAAGAAATGGCAATCTATTTGGCCGAAGGTGAAAGTTTATCATACATAAAACAGAAAGAAGTAGTGAACATGCAAGAAATAATAAATTATGTAGAGGATATAAAAAAGCGTAACCACAGTAGTGCTTCTGCCTTGTTGATCATGAAAGACAATAAAGTAGTATTAGAGCATTACAATGGATTCCATTCTAATGTATCCCATTCCCAACCTGTTTCGGAAACGTCTCAGTTTAATGTTGCTTCTGCACGTAAGAGCTACTTGGGATTAGCAATCGCCTATGCTCTTTACGAGGGGAAGATTAATAGTCTAGATGACTATGCGATCGAGTATTTTGAGGAATTTGATAAGGAACTTTTAGAAAAAACTACCTTAAGACATTTAGTAACGCATTCTCATGGATTACATGAGAAAGAAGATGGGACTATTTTTAGAGAATTTGAACCTGGTCAAAGCTGGGCATACAGAGGAATTAACGTTTTAATGATGACTAAGCTCATCCGAAAGCTTTATCAAAAAAGCTTCCCTGAGTTGATAAAAGAAAGGGTATTCCAACCCCTAGGCTTTAGAGAAACAGATTGGTACACAAAGCCTAATGACAATCTCGTACAAGTAATCGACCAGCCTGAAAAAGTGGCAACCTATAAGTTAGGAAAATCAATGGATGGATTAGAATCCAATCTTCATGCTTCTACTCGCGAATTTGCTTTATGGGGAAACCTCCATCTTAATAAAGGGCTTGTGAATGGCAAGCAGATTGTTCCGCAAAAAGTAATAGAGTTAGCCATTCAAGTGCAAAATCCTTTTTATTTGGATGATCAGCTTCCTCATAATGGTTTGTTTTGGTACGTACAGGATCAGCCAAGGTTAAAGAGTGAAGTTGGAGAAAGAGTTCCGAAAGGCTCTTTTCAAATCTTAGGAATAACGGGGCCTACGATATTAGTGATTCCAAAGTATAATCTTGTTGTAGCAAAAATGTATAATAAAAGATACAACTATGGTGGAGCTAATTACCTTCACTATCTTAGAGAATTTAGTAATCTAGTGGCTGATACTTTTAAACAAACTCATGAAGGGAATGGAAATAACAGTGGCAGACAAATACATAAAAGAAATGGATGAATTAAAATTAGTAGGTTTTCGCGTTCTATGTCCAGGTGATCAATACATAAAGGAAATTCCAAAAGCTACATGGAATTTAGAAGAACGTGTCAGCGAAATAAAGCATGTGATACATCCAATCCGCCAAATAGGTGCATTTGTAGTAGATAATGAAACGGATGAGGAGGATGGGTACTGGGTTTGTGTAGAAGTAAAAGAGTTTGAAGATGTACCGGCTGATATGGTGACATTAGTAATTCCAGCACAGCGATACGCTGCTTTTCGTTACAACGGACCAAATCATAAAATAATGCATGAGGCATATGGAGAACTACACAAATGGATGGAAAAAAAGAACTTAAAGAGGCTAGAAAATAAATGGCATTTAGAAGTATTCTTCAGTTGGAAAGACATAGAAAATGTGGATATCGAGCTATTAGATACAGTGGAGTAGAAAGAAATGATACAAATTAGATCGGAGAACAGTAATGAACATCATTAAATACCTTGGTACTCAATTTCTAATATTTAGTATTTTTGTTTTAGCTGCATACTTTCTCAGATCCCTATTTAGGAAAGCCTTTTAATCAAGAGGATTTACTAGCAATTCTTATCATGGCACCTGTCGTCTTCCTTGTACTTATTCTCAACGATAAATTTAAAGAAAGATTAAGCTCTATCCGTCTACCGATAAAGATTTTACTTTCTATAGTAGCCGTGATTTTGGCGATTGTGTGTATGGGGATTTTAACTGGTGAATTGACATAGAGATGACTGTAGAAGAAGCAAAAGCTTTTGGTATTATGATGTCGAGAGTGAGTAAGGCATTAAAGGTATCTGAACTAGGACCAAACGAAGCTTTTTATGGCATCCAACAGATGATCATTGATTCATTTCAAAGTAACGAATTTTTGAAGAAGTGTAAACAACTAAAGGGAGAAACAGCCTGCCTTTTTGTGATTAGGAAACAGAACTTCCTATGGTGGTTATCTATCGGGGACTGTGTCTTATATGTTTATCACCCAGAGCTCGCTCAATTGGGTGAATATCAGCAAAACCATCGTAGTTTCTACGAATGGATTGGACAGGAGAGTACCTTTCAGAAAGCAGTTCCTTGCTACAGTTCGGGTGTGAAGGAATTAAGACAAGGGAAAAACCACATCTTTTTAACGACCGATGGTCTTATTGAATGCCCGAATACGAACTTTGGAAATCCATCAGAAATTTTAAAAAGATTTGAAAAGGTGTCCAATCGAGAAGGAGTTCAATCCCTGCTAGAAGAAATAAATGAGAAAGATGTTCGAGATAGCACTACTATTCTTTCTTGGAAGATCTTGAACAAGGAAAAGGCAACAATGCCAAGTGATCTTTAGAAAGGAGATGCAAAATGTCTCAAAGAACAGTCGGAATATTTCTTTTTAATGAAGTGGAAGTATTAGATTTTGCAGGGCCTTTTGAAGTCTTCTCACTTACTACGCTTCCTCAGACAGATGAGAAACCCTTTAATGTTAAAACAATTTCCGAGAATGGAAAGGCGATATCAGCAAGGAATAGATTAGTGGTTACTCCAGATTTTAGTTTTGCTAACCATCCTTCATTAGATATTTTGATTATTCCAGGTGGCTTTGGAGCAGAAGAGATAGAGATACATAATTCAAAAGCGATTAACTGGATGAAAGAACAAGGTTCAAAAGTAGAAATTGTAACTTCGGTTTGTACAGGAGCATTATTACTAGCAAAAGCAGGTTTGCTTGATGGGCGCAAAGCAACCACTCATTGGATGGATGTAGATAGATTAGAAAGGGAATTTCCTTCGGTAATGGTACAAAGAAATGTGAAGTTTGTGGATGAAGGTTCCATTATAACTTCAGGGGGAATTTCTGCGGGGATTAACATGTCCTTTCATTTAATATCTAGACTTCATGGAAAAGAGGTTGCGGAACAAACTGCTAAGAGAATGGAATATGAAATTGTGCTTTAATTCAAGAAAACATCAGCCGCTATAGGAGAATGAAAAATGAGTAAACCCAATCCAACTAAAGCAGCACACCAATTTGTTGAAAAGTATTTTCCAGACTGTCAGGGCGCCTTGCTTGCAGGGAGCACAGTAAGAGGGGAATACACAGCAACCTCTGATCTTGATATCGTAATTTTTGATACAAGTATCAGTCAATCATACAGAGAATCACGATTCGAATTTGGATGGCCAGTTGAAGTATTTGTACATAACTTAACCTCCTATCGCCAGTTCTTTGAAAGTGATAAGCAACGGGCAAGACCATCTATGCCAAGAATGATAGCGGAAGCAATCACTCTAAAAGACACCGAGGTAATTCAAAAAATCCAAGAAGAGGCACAGCAGCTTCTCGATGACGGACCGGAAGAATGGACAGCTGACATAATAGAAACAAAGCGATATTTTATAACAGATGCGCTAGATGATTTTATAGGAAGCTCTGTCAGAGCAGAGGAACTATTCATTGCCAACTCTCTAGCTGAGTTAATCAGCGAGTTTGTTTTAAGAACAAACCGTAGGTGGATTGGTGCGTCTAAATGGATCGTTCGATCTTTGAAACATTATGATGAAGAATTCACAGAACGCTTTGTGGAGGCATTTGATACTTTTTATAGGACAGGCGACAAACATGAAGTCATAAAGCTAGCGGATGACGTATTGAAGCCTTTTGGTGGTCGGTTATTTGAAGGGTTTTCTCTAGGGAAATCAAAGTAAGTATGTTTGAAAATACATGCCACTACAAGTACACTTCATGTATGTATGTGAATTTGATGGGAAGTAGGAGATAAAAAGTGAAAACGGAAAAAGAAAAAATGATAGCGGGTGAACTGTACAAGCCTGGTGACCCTGAGTTAGTAGCAGGACGTAAAGAAGCGAGAAGACTTGTTCGGTTATATAATCAAACAACAGAGGATGATGGCCAAGAACGCACGAGAATCTTAAAGGAATTATTCGGATCAACGGGAGAACATCTGTATATGGAAACGAATATCCGTTGTGATTATGGCTATAACATTTATGTCGGGGAGCATTTTTATGCAAACTTTGACTGTGTCCTTCTAGACGTTTGTGAAATTCGAATTGGCGACAATTGCATGCTCGCACCGGGAGTACATATCTATACCGCCACTCATCCTCTTCACCCAGTCGAACGTAACTCTGGAAAAGAACTAGGAAAACCTGTAACGATTGGCAACAATGTGTGGATTGGTGGAAGTGCTGTAATTAATCCCGGAGTTACGATAGGAGACAATGCTGTGATTGCCTCTGGTGCAGTAGTGACGAAGGATGTTCCAGCTAATACCGTTGTCGGTGGGAATCCCGCGAAAATTATTAAAGAAATAGAGCTCTAAGAAACTAAATTCTCCATTTGCATCGGATTTAACTTTTGTTAAAAGGCGCGACCATTGTGGTTGCGTTTTTTATATGGACAGAGAAATGGCTTTTTGAGCAAGCTCTAAGTGTAGTAAAATGGGGATTGATTAAAAAGAAAGAGGTATGTCCATTGACTATAAAGATATTGAGTTATTCAGATAAACCAATAAAGGCTTCGGATGTGATGAAGCTCTATGAAGATGCTGGCTGGTGGGAAGAAAGAACAGAACTCGAGATTGAAAAAATGCTAGAGCGTGTTAGCTCTGTAGGGGCATGGAAAAGTGATTCGCTTGTCGGGTTTGCGAGAGCCGTTTCAGATGATACATTTAGGGCGTATATCGAAGACGTTGTTATTCTACAAGACTACCAAAAATCAGGAATCGGTATGATAATGATAGCTAAACTTCTTGATGAACTTTCTCATATCGATATAATAAGTCTGTTTTGCGAGGAACACCTCATTCCGTTTTATGAGAAAAATAATTTTAAAACGAGCAAATCTCAATTCGTACTACATAGGAAATAATGGGGAGGTAACATGAAAACATCTCATGGACTACTATTAACATTTTCTGTAATCGCGATATCCTTTGCGGCTATATTTGTAAAATGGTCGGAGGCTCCTGCCACTATAATTAGTATGTACCGCATGTACTTAGCCTGTGTTCTATTACTGCCAATTTTATGGTTCAAGCGAGAGGATATAAAAAGACTCACAAAAAAGGATTGGCTCTTCTTAGCATTATCAGGTGTTTTTCTAGCCATGCACTTTGCGTTATGGTTCGGTTCTTTAAAACTAACAACGGTCGCAAGTTCAACAATTATCTTATCCTTGCAGCCTATTGTCGCACTAATCGGTGGATTCATATTTTATAAGGAACGGGTCACGATTGCTACAATCTTAACGATCGGAATTTCCATCGTGGGTGTTGTTATTATAGGTTGGGGAGATTTGGGCTTGAGTACGGCTGTTATTATTGGTGACATCCTATCTTTCCTATGCGTAATCGCAGTTGTCTGTTATCTATTAATTGGCCAGAACAAGGTAAAGACCATCTCCCATTGGGTTTATAGTTTCTTTGTATTCCTCTTTGCTGGAATGGCATTATCTGTGTTTAACCTGATAGCAGGTGTTTCGATGGTCGGATACAGTTCGCGAGAGTGGGGTATTTTTGCTTTGCTAGCCATTTTCCCAACAGCCGCGCATGTTATCTATAATTCATTATTAAAATATATGAATACCGCAACGATCTCGATGACGATACTTGGCGAACCAGTCGGAGCTACGATTTTAGCGGCCATTTTACTAAATGAACAAATTATTGGCATGCAGATTGTAGGAGGATTTTTTGTTTTAGTTGGTGTATTTCTGTTTTTAATGCAACAGCGAAAGGAAGCGGCTAAACAAAAACATAAAGGGGAAGAGCTTGTATCGTGATATGATAGAAGCAAGATTATTCTTAAGATAAATCATGTCCCCAGATTTGTCTAACTGAAAAAGGAGCAATGTAAGATGAATAGTCCAATTTAAAATTCCCCTTTCATACAAGCAATTTAACTATTTGGGGGACTATTGATGAAACAGAATAAAAATTTCGCTTTATTGCTAGTCGGACAATCGCTTGCGAATATAGGAGATGTCTTGTATGTTGTAAGCATTATTAGTCTTATTTTTGTCTGGACGGGTTCAGCAACAGCGTCATCCTTCGTACCGTTTACAATTACAACCTCGATGTTCATTTCGAGTTTGTTAACACCACTATTGATCGGTAAAGTGAATTTGAAGTGGTTAATGGCAGGTTCACAAATTGGGAAAACGGTGTTGTTACTTATACTAGGGCTTGTGTTGATGGGGCTAGCTGCAACGCATTTCTATGTTATTTTTCTTATAATTTCGTTGATTGCTTTTCTAGATGGCTGTGCCAATCCAATTCGGCAAACGCTCATTCCGCATTACGTCAATTCGGACGCCTTAATCCAGGCAAACGGTCTTGCGCAAACAGTCACACAAGTGATTGAAGCGGTGATGTGGTTTGTTGGTAGTTTGTTTTTACTTTTTCTAACGTCCCAACAGCTCATATGGCTGGTCGGAGGATTATTTGGAATTGCGAGTATTGTGTTGTGTTTCTTAGAAAATGTGGAGCATTCATCTGCAGAGCCAAGAGGAAAGCTGGATCAGGTGAAAGAAGGCTGGAAGACACTTTCCAAGACGCCTGTTTTAAGGAGAATTGCTTGGATAGATTTTTTAGAAACATTGGCAGGGACTGTTTGGATTGCAGCTATTTTGTACGTGTTCGTGAGTGATGCCCTCCACGTAGGTGAAAAATGGTGGGGCTTTATCAATGGAGCTTTCTGTCTAGGACTGATTGTCGGAAGCTTGTATTGTGTTCGTTATTCAAAGCTTGTTGAGAAACGAATGAGTACATTTATTTTAATTGGTTCGGTTTTGGGCTTCATCGTTACGGTTCTATTTAGTATGAATAGTATTCCCATTGTCGCCCTATTTTTGTCCTTATGCGTTGGGGTGTTTATGCAAATCAAAAATATTCCACAACAAACCGTAGTCCAGACGAGTGTAGCAAAGGAGCAGCTTTCGACCGTGTACACGTCATTAAGTGCGATTGCTACGGGAGTGTTTGGTGTTGGCTCACTCCTGATGGGATTTTTAGCGGACTTAATAGGCATTCGCTTTGTATTCTTGTTTGCGGCACTGCTATTAGCATTAGTAATCGGAATTGTTTGGAAGAGCAAGCATTTGTTTGTCAAACATATAACGGAATAATAAAACAAACCGCATGGATGTAAATTTCCATGCGGTTTAAGATTGTTCATGAATAGTTTAAAAACTAGCTGTTTTCTCAGGATGAACTCCCATTGGAATTTGCTCTTGTTTCATTCGGACAAATACAGAGTCCCCAAGTGGGAACGCCTGCCATAGATCCATGTGAACAACCCAGTTTTGCTGTTGCGTTTGCACGGTATAGTGAATTTCCTTCCCTTGATATTGCACACTGGTGATAACTCCGGGAATACCGCCCTCATCATGAGAAAGTTCAATTTGCTCTGGACGGAGTGGATATAGGCTTTTCTTTTTTAAATCATCGGAAACTCCGTGATCCTGCCATTTCAATTGGGGAGCTAGTTCCGGTTCAAAATGATTTTCGTACCATGTTCCACGTATTAGGTTTGCTTTGCCTACAAAGCTAGCAACGAATTCCGTGGATGGAAAGCTATAGATTTCTCTTGGCGTACCTACCTGTTCGATTTTTCCTTGATTCATGACAACGATACGGTCGGCCATGGCTAGAGCTTCGCTTTGGTCATGGGTTACATAAATAATAGTGGCTTTCGTTAAGCGGTGTATCTCTTGAATTTCCTTGCGCATTTCCATTCGGAGCTCCGCATCCAGGTTACTTAACGGTTCATCCATTAACAATAGATCCGGTTGAGGTGCAATCGCACGTCCTAGTGCTACCCGTTGTTTTTGCCCGCCTGAAAGTTCATTTGGCATTCTACCCGCAAAGGCGTTCAATTCCGTGATGTCTAATACGTCCTGAATTCGCTCTTCTATGTTTATACCTTTTGGAACAAATCGATGGTGGACTAAAGGGAATCTAATATGTTCCTTTACATTCAAATGTGGCCATAGCGCAAAGGATTGAAACACCATTCCAATGTTTCGTTTTTCTGGTGGTAATGTAGATTTAGGGTTTCCTACTTCGCTTCCACTAATTTGAATGCTCCCATCCGTAGGTGAATCGAAGCCTGCTAGTAGGCGAAGGAGCGTAGTTTTTCCACAACCAGATGGTCCCAAAATGGCGATGAATTCACCATCTTCAATTTCCAGATGGATTCCTTTAAGAGCCTCAAACTTGCCAAACTGCTTTACTAAATTCTTTACTATGGTTGTCATGACTGTTTTCCCACCTTTCGATTCCAAAAAGATTCCAATACGTACAACAAGAAAAACCCAAGGATAATTAAACCGACAATTAAACTGGAAAAGGCTGTAGAATAAGTCGAATAGCCAGCTTGCTCGTAACCGAAAATAACGACTCCAATCGTTTCGGAATTACTGGACCACAATAAAGAGGACACCGTTAATTCTGTTAAGGCCGTTAAAAAGACCAAAAACGCTCCGCTTAGTACACCGGGTAAAAGAAGAGGGATTAAAATTTTTCTCCACTTTGCCCAGCCATTCGACCCACTAACCTGTGCGGCTTCCTCCATGGAAATATCTACTTGCATGACGGCTGTGATACTGCCACGGACCTGTAAGATGAGGAATCTCGTAATATAGGCGATAAACAGAATCATGATCGACCCATAGATACCAGGATTCCACCCGGGAAGGGGCTCCATCCAAGCAAAAATCATGGAAAGCGCCATGACGGTCCCAGGTAGTGCGTATGGTAATCCAATCGAGATTTCTGTCCACTTGTTTAATGGATTCGGCTTACGAATACGGTAATAGGCAAATGCCGTCCCTACGACAATCCCAATAATTGTCGTTAAGGAAGCAAGGGTCACACTATTAAAGAATGCTTGCTTTGCTTTCGGACTCGTATCTAGGATGAATTGATAGTTTTTTAGACTTATATTTTCTAACGTGAAATCTACTCCATAAGCCGTCAAGAGAGAAGTCATAGCCATGGAAACAAGTGGAATGACACCTGTAAGAAGGAAGAAACACCATAACATGACTTCTATCCATATTTTCTTCTTCCCTAAATAATAACGAGGCTGTTTGTCCTCTGTTGTGGTTTCGATTCGTTTTGATTTTCTTAGCAAAAGCCACTGAAATAAGGTTCCAAGTAATGCAATTACACCTAAAATCACAGAAAGAGTGGCAGCATTAGCGAAAGCAGAAGGTCCAAACCCTACTACTTGTTGATAGATATACGTACTTAACACACTTATGTTAGCTGGAATACCTAAGAAGGCAGGGATGCCGAAGTTATCTAAATTAGCTAAAAAGGCAAGAAATCCACCGCTTGCAATTCCCGGTAAAGCTAAAGGGATAGTTACTTTTAAAAACGTCGTCCACCTACTAGCTCCTGATACTCGGGTAGCTTGCTCCAATTCACGTGGAATTTTTCTTAATACACTAACAGAAAGCAAATAAACTAAAGGATAATGCGATAAGCCAAGCACAAATATGATCCCCGCTAAGCTGTAAAGATTTATATCTGGAACAGAAAAAGGGAGAAGGGATGCTACTTTTTGAAAAAGTCCGCTTGCTCCAAAAAACTGCGTCCAAGCCAGCGTAGATATATAAGACGGAATGACAAAAGGTAGAATAATAAATATTTGCATCAGTTTTTTAGCGCGTAAGTCTGTGTAAGCAACTAACCATGCAAATGAAACCCCTAGTGTGACTGATATAGCTGTAGATCCAACAACGATAATCAAGGTGTTCTGAATAACGGACCAAGTCGTTGGGTCCTGAAGGATAGTCGTGTAATTGGTTAATGCAAAAGCTCCATCCTTTTGGAAGCTTAGGGCAATTAATCGATATATTGGTAAAAGAAAAATGACAAAAATAATCGGGATGCCAGTCCATGTTAGTAATTTTTTTGGTGTAAATAGAGAAGATAATGCCTTAGTTGGCACTATCTCTCTACTAGAAGATACATTTGCTTTCATTCGCTCACCTTATTCTCCAAACAGTTCACTAAATTGTTTTTTATCGTCTTCACGTGCTTGGTATAGTTCCTTAATATCTGCCTCTAACACGTTCATATCCTTAATGGTTCTTAAACCTTCTGGAGCTTCTACCCCTTTGCGGATAGGTGTGTACCCAATTTCAGCAGCAAGCTTTTGTCCCTCTTCTGATAATACGAAGTCTACGAATGCTTTGGCTGCAGCCTCGTTTTGCGTATTTTTCATAATCCCGATTGGTTCGGTGATAACAGGTACGCCTTCTTCAGGATAAACAAGTTTAACAGGAGATCCTTCCGCCTCGGCACGTGCCACAATAAAATCAACGACCATACCGTAAGTTTCTTCTCCAGAAGCAACTGCCTTCAGAACAGCCCCGTTTCCTTCTGTAACCGTTATGTCGTTGTTTTTTAAGTTTTCGTAGAAGTCCCAACCGAAGTCATCGTTACGAGTTAAGACACCTAAGTTATAAGCGGCTGCACCAGAGTAAAGTGGACTAGGCATAATCGTGCTTCCGCTAGAATCAGAATCCGTCAGTACTTTCCAGGATGTTGGCATTTCGGATACGTTGTCCGTGTTCACTACTAAAGCAGTAGACATGACTTTTGTGCCCGTGTACGTACCGTCTGGATCAACGAAGTTTTCTGGGATTTCCTTCGCTTCTTCTGACTTATAGGTCAAGAGCATATCTTGTTCTTTCAAGCTTTCAAATGTTACAGAATCCGCGACCAATAGGACGTCAGCTTGTACATCACCAGCTTGTTCTTCTGCCATAACTTTACTGATGACTTCTTCTGTTCCAGAGCGGAATACATTCACGTTTACATCCGGATATTTTTCATTGAACGCAGTAACTAATTGTTCTGCATCGACATCTGGCTGGGAAGTATAAAACGATAAATCTCCAGAAACATCACCAGAATCCGTTGTTTCACCTTGCGCAGCACAACCTGTGATAAGGCCAATACTTAATAGAGCAGCTACTCCTAATTTAAATTTAGACATGGAAAAATTCCTCCTTATTTCGATTGAAATGATGGAACCATCGATTAATTTGGTCCGTTTTTCTTTTTTGTGTCCCTCTCATCTCGATAGGGGATACGGTTATGAATCCTTCTCTTAGTGCACTAAAATCTTTATCCTTCGGTAACCCTGTCAGCTGTTGATATTCATCCTTTAGCCAGTAATAGAGCTGCCCATGTGGATCGTTAAGTCCCACGTAACGGTAACGAGGTACAGACATATCTAATGGGACCACTTTTACTCCTTTACAAAGCTCCTTGGACGTATAAGGTAAGTTAATGTTTAAAATCATCCCTTTTGGAATTTGATTTTGTAAGATCACCTCCGCAATTTGATAAAATAACGGCTTCACTTGCTGGTAATTGATATTTGTACTTTCTAGGGAGGCAAGGGAAACCGCTACGGCTGGTATTTCAGATAACGATGCTTCTGTTGCCCCGGCAATTGTGCCAGAGTAATACACATCTCTTCCTAGGTTTGGTCCTATATTAATCCCGGAAAACACTATATCGGGAGGTTCTTTCATTAATACTTCCAGAGCTAACTTCATACAATCGGCTGGTGTCCCATTTACCATCCATGAATGAACGCTAGACGAGAAAAGACTCGTTTGAATGGCTTTTAGCGGATTTCTTAGTGTGATAGAGTGACTGATAGCACTGCGCTCTTTATCTGGGCAAACGACATACACTTCCCCAAAATGTTGTAGCACATTGACCATCGCTTCTAGTCCAGGATGAAAAATGCCATCATCATTAGTGACTAATATCCTCAATCGTTTTCCTCCTTAATAGGGATTTTTTATTTAGATAGGATAGGTTTTGCTGTAGCTTGGCCAAGGAACGATCATTTTCAAAGCCTTCCACTACGATAGGAAGGTCTGAGTACACCAATTCCTCTAAAATAGGATGCAAGTCAATAGATCCTGTCCCAAGTGGTACATGGTATATTTGGTCGGTGGAATCACTAATGTGAACCTTGTTGATGCGATTCATTCGATGAAAGTAGTCCAAAGGCTTCTTTGATAACGGAACATGTGCGACATCAAAGGTTGTTTGCACGTTCTCCGGTAGATGCTCAAGAATCTGATTCATAGATGCAGGTTCTGTAATAAATTCCTTTTTGAGCGGTTCCATGAGCTCCAAAGACAAAGTCACCTCTAACTGATCTGCTTTTTCAGCAAGGATCTGTAGATTATGAATGAATATTTCCTTGTGTTTATCGATCCACTCGTTGGTAAGGGTGTACCTACCAGGATGGATAGTTACATTCGTTGCCCCAATTTCTTTTGCTAAAATCATTGATTTCTCAATTTCATAGATAGACTGCATTCGTATCCCTTCATTGATGGCTGATAAATTCAAGTCCCAGCTTGCAGCATGGAGAGATAACTCGATATCGTAATCCTCCTTGGCCTGAAGAATGGAGTCTATCGACGTATGATAGTGCCAAACATGCTCTGCCCAGATCTCCACACCATCGAAGTGAAACTGGTTTGCAAGTTTAATCACGTCGTCCGGTGGATAGGCCCAACATAGTGATGAGGAGACAAATAATCTCATGATATTCTCTCCTTTTTTATCCATTGGAGAATCTGCTTTTCATCCATCGTGACACTACCGATCGGAAATGGATTACGCGAGTTTGGGCCGTGATGATCACTTCCACCTGAAAACATGAGACCTAATTCAAGTGCCTTTTCACGCCAAAAGGTCGTTTGGCTCGTCGTATGCTTAGAATGATAGGCCTCAATCCCATCTAATCCATAGCTAACTAGGTTATCCATTTGGATGGCAAAATCGTAGATTCCTGGGTGAGCAAGAAAGGCTTTTCCACCCGCTTGATGGATGAGTTGAATAGCTTGTTCTGCTGTAAAAGGTGGGCGGGCACAAAATGCCGGAGCCCCTTTACGTAATAACTCGTTATAAGCCTCCTGGGGAGAGGGGAAATACCCTTTTGCAAAAAGTTCCATTGCGATATGCGTCCTTACAATTACGCCACCTTGCGCATGTGCCATGCAATCTTCAAAGGTTATAGAGTATTGCATGTCCTGTAGTTTTTCCACGATTTGTTTAGCCCACTCTATTCGTTGTTCTTGTCTTTTTTGAATATGGTTTAGTAGAACAGTAGAGTCAGGATCAAACTGATATCCTAAAATGTGGATTTCCCCATCCGGTCCGTCCGTATTCAGTTCGATACCAGGGATAAGGGTTACTCCCATTATCTTCGCAAGAGCTACTCCTTCATGATAGCCAGCAATCTCATCATGATCTGTAATGGAGATTAGATGTAATTCATTGTCTGCAGCATTTTGGATGATTTCCGCTGGTGTCCATTCCCCATCGGAAAATGTGGAATGGATATGTAGGTCCATCTTCATTAACATTCCCCCCAATCTATGAACTCTTATATCCAATGGTACGGGAGAAATATTAACCTCGTTTAAATAGAAAATTGAAATGTTGTTAAGAAAGTGTAAAGGGAGGTTGAGATAGGGAGCGTTTAGGTGAAAGAGAGTGAGGTGCTGAGATGGGTGTTCTATCAGGGTTAGAGGAATAGTTTGATAGATTTAGCCAGTGAGGATGGTAAATCTAAGGTAAAGAAATTTACTATTTGTTCATATAACCAACCTATTCGTTTTTTTATGGGTAAAAGGATTTTTAATGAACAAGAAATAGGAGCTGTAACAGTGAACAGCTCCTAACTAAATTTCTATTCATAGTTTTGGGTTCAATCGCGAGGTGCAAATAACATGACAGAGACACCAATCAAGCAAATCCCAGCACCTAGCCAGTCATATAAATCCGGTGTCTTTTTGTCTATTCCCCAGCCCCATAAAACAGATAAAACGATAAATACTCCACCATAAGCCGCATACACCCTACCAAAGGAAGGAAAGGTTTGGAATGTAGCAATTATTCCATAAAGGGCTAAAGATATTCCCCCTGCAATGCCCCAATAATAGGGTTTACTTTCTCGTAACCATAACCAAATTAAATAGCCACCACCGATTTCCGCTAAACCAGCGACTATAAATAAAACAATTGCGTAAATCATGCACACCACTTCCCGAATAATCATTTTAAGGAAATTATAACGTATCCTGAACGAGAGTAAGAAAGGAAAAAGTCGTCTGGGATTTTATGTTAAACTTTAATTAAGGTTAAAGAAGAGGAATAAAAGAAAAATGCAATATCAAATATTCCTTAGAGAAATTTGTAGCTAGTCATAGCTATTCACTGATTAGGAGGAGGTTTATAGATGCCAACTTGTCAGAATTGTGATACGAAGTGGGACTGGGCGGAATCCATTAAAAAGTCGTTCACACTCGATAATTCAATGGAATGCCCCTACTGTAAGCGAAAGCAATATGTGAGTAAGAAATCGAGAAGACGAATGAGCTTCGGAAACTTTATAGGTCCTTTTGTTCTATTAATACTACTTATGGGCCAGCCCATTTTGGTCATTGTAAGTGCCGCAGTAGGGTTATTTGCACTTGTGATGTGCTTATACCCTTTCCTTATGGAACTATCGAATGAAGAAGAACCGCTTTGGTAGAAGGAAAGACTAAATAACTGTTATAGATCTATTATTTTTGATCACTTTATTAAAAAACTTTACTCTAGGACTACTTCGGAAGGAATTTCATTGGATAGAAGACATTCCTTATTCCATATATATGGTAATTTTCTGTGTGTTTGCGAAACGTTCAATCGAATTAAAACGTAAATAATAGAGAATACATCTTAGAAGAAAAAGGAGAATGATCATGTTACCAATTATCTTATCTGCTGTACTAGTTCTTACCATGATAATTTCGATATTCACCGTAATTAGGAAACGGAAAAAATTAGGTATTACAGGCTTTAAAACAGCATTAACCTCTATCTGTTTTTACCTGGTTGCGGTCGTTAATTTGCTTGCCTATTGGTTAGATTTTATGGGAATCATTAGCTGGGTCATTACTGTTGCATTACTTCTCCTAGGTGCTTATTTTACAAAATATATGTCAGTAACTGAACGTGGAGGTCAGACATGATAAAAATTCTCTTAGGAGTTGTTGTCATTCTTGCAGCCATTGCACCAGTGATTGCTTCGGTGTCTTTTGCGAATATGGATAAAAATAAGTGAGAGAAATAGGAAGTTCTATCTTGCCAACCTCTTGTCAAGAAAGAGTAGTTCTGTTTTGGAGTACAACAATAATATTTGTAATTGAATTTATAGTAGGAATTGCAATACTTCTTAATAGAGTAATGGTTGATATTAATGAGGAATAGGTACGTATAAGGTGAAATAAACATAATGCTTATTCATCTAACTGGCAGGATGATGGCATAACGATTGAAACTGTGTGGTTCTGTAAATTGTACTAAAATCTTAGGGGGTCTTAGTATTATTAAAAAAGTAATAGGTGCTTCTGCAGTAACTTTAGGAATGATAATCTTACTTTACTTAATGGTTGGAAATTATTATGACCTTCAAATAGCAGGGCAAAGAGCGTCAGAAGATGTTCCTAAACTTCAAATAATGATGTCATTATGGGCATTTCTATTTGGTATATTGATGGAATGGAAAGGCTTAGTAGAACTTATCGAAAGAAAATTTAATTTTAATTGGAAACTTTTTATCCCAACAGTTGTATTATTCGTTATTGTTTTTATCCCAAACAGTTATTGGGTGAAATGGTATGGGATATCACAGGATTTGTACCCTAACATCTTCTTATTGCCTGAAACAAATCTGATATTATCGGTTTTAACTGGGACATTGTTGATTCGTTCTTTTGTAAAAAAATAAAGTAGGAATTAGAGATTGCTTGCAAATGTTTTGTGGGGATTGTTTTTAGTTTTATTTATTGGTTTGATGATTTTATTTGATCAATGAAAACAAAAAAAGCGATTTCATAGTTCGTATCGTGAAAAAACACAACAAGTTAAAGAAGTTAAAAGAGCTATAGAGATAGAAAGGTCTCGAAGAAATGGTCCTCCAACAGGTGGGTTTGGTGGATGAATGTGTTATTTATTATTGTGCTAACGGGGGAGTTGATCCAAAAGGATTGACGCTTTTTCATGCCAAAGTTCTTGTGCTGTCGAACAGGATAGTAGTGTTCAAGAACGATTTGTTACAAAAAGGACAGTCACAATAAATAATCGGTAACTGCACTTCCTCAGTTTAATTAAACCCACTATTAACTACCCATTTTTAGTCTGTTTTTTATTTATTAGATTGCTAGTATTAATCAATCTCACTGCCATTGCACCAGTGATTGCTTCGGTGTCTTTTGCGAATATGGATAAAAATAAGTGAGAGAGATAGGATGTTCTATCTTGCCAATCTCTTGTTATGAAAAAAGAGCAACATTAAACCTTAAGTAGTTCTGTTTTGGAGTACAGCAATGATATTTGTGCCCATTAGTTGAACTACTTTTTTACGGGAAATGTAATTTGCTGTGGGAATTGCAACACTTCTTCAACTAACGGGCATTTAGTTAAAGTAGGTCAGGGCTCTGTAGTAAAGTTATAAGAACATCGCAGAGGAGATATTAAATGATTAAAGGAATATATGAATTTATAAGTGAAGTACAGTTAAAGAAGTATGCAGAACTTGCTGTACGAGCTGGTGTAAATCTGCAAAAAGATCAATTATTGATTATTCATAGTGATATACAAAATGCTACGTTTGCACGTCTAATCCAAACGGTAGCCTACGAGGCAGGAGCTTCCAATGTATTTATAGATTGGACAGATGAACAGTCTACCAAAGAATTTTACTTACATGCAGCAGATAGTGTCATCGATCACTTTCCTGATTGGCAGGCTGCCCGTTTTAAGGAGTGGGACGATGCAGGTGCTGCTTACATTCATATTATTTCTGAAAACTTAGATGTCTTTAAAGAGGTTTCCACTGAAAGGATGAGTCGTTTCCAAAAAGCTTCTCGTACCAAATTGAGGGATTATTATGCGAAAATTAGATCCCATGAGATACGCTGGTGTCTTCTAACTGTCCCGTACGTTGCATGGGCAATGAAAGTATTTCCCAACCTAAGTAAAGAAGAAGCACTACAATCAATATGGAAATTAATTTTAAAAGGATCTCGCGCAGATGGGGGAAATCCTGTAAAAGATTGGGAGAGTCACAATAGGGCCTTCGAGTCACGAAAAAAGTTCCTAAACAAGAGCCAATTTGAATCCCTCCATTTTACAAATAGCCGTGGAACTGATTTATTCGTTGGTCTACCTAAAAATCATCTCTATATCGGTGGGGGTGTCATAGATAAAAATGGAATACCTTTCTTTCCGAACATTCCTACGGAAGAAATATTTACTTCTCCCCATAAAAATAAGGTGAATGGCAAATTGGTAGGTACTAAACCTCTTATCTATGGGGGAAGTGTCATCGATGATTTTTACCTAATTTTTAAAGATGGACGGATTACCGACTATTATACCGCAAAGGGACAGGAAGTGTTACAAAATCTCATCGAAACAAACGAAGGTTCACATTATCTAGGTGAAATTGCCTTGGTCTCTAATAAATCTCCTCTTGCTCAGACAGATACTCTTTTTTACAATACCTTGTTTGATGAAAATACGGCCTGTCATATTGGAATCGGAAATGCATCTCCCTCCAATATTCAAAATGGCATGGACCAATCTGAGGAAGAGTTGAAGGCAGCGGGTCTGAATACTTCCCTTTTGTTAGTCAACGTGACCTTTGGTACCGAAGATATGAAAGTAGTGGGCATTAAAAAAGGTGGAACGGAAGTCCTGCTAATGAAGGATGGCGATTTCCAATTCTAAATCGTCTAAAACCTAAAAACAGAGAAAACTGATTTCTGGTGGATTATACTAAGTGCTAGTTATAGTGAAAACAAACTAGGCAGCATTCCTGTAACAAATGAAGATTATGGGTTATGTTTGTGAAAGAATGTACTTAAACAAAACGGGTGCTATAAAGGAGGAATATTGAATGACTTCTTGGACTGTTTGGATTGCAGGAATATCAGTGGTGGGTTTAGTCTATGCGATTTATAGCGTATTCTCTAAAAAAACGATAGGTTTATATATTTCTGCAGTTGTACATTTTGTTTTGGGCGTTTTTTTACTGTTTTTCATTGATTTTTTAATTGGTATATGTGTATTGGGGTTAGTCATTCTTGAAATAATCACAGGAATTATGTTGAAGGATTCTCGAATCATTAGAAAAACAATTCATATTACAAATATTATGTTACTTGCTGGTTTATTAGTAGTAGGTTTTTTTGCGTTCTTCGGATTGCATTTCGTTCCTCAACAAGACCCCTACATAGCCGAACACATATATATTATGCTTATTTACGTTATATGGGCGATAGGATATTACCTACAAATAAAACAATCAACTTTAAGAAACTTTATAATTATCCTGGTTATTTTCTTAATAATTCAGGCATTGAACTTCTTCTTTGGTTATTACGTCATTACGTTTTTGGAGTTCTTTTTAGAATAGAGATTCCCCGTATTTATCTGGAATACAGTATGGCTATAGATTACACTTCAATGTATATTGAACTAACTGGTGCATGTGCTGAACAAGTGGATTTCTATAGATATAGTTATTATTGAACTTATAATAATTTGAATAAAAAGGGGGGTTACGGTGGGATTTGAACTAAGTTTAAAAAACAAACGAGTAAGAATATGGTTATGTTTGATGGTTCCTGCTTTTATATTAGCAATAGCATTGTTCATTTTTCTGCCAAATGAACTTAGTATAGCAGGTACATTGCCACTTATAATTGGTTATTTTTTTTACTTAGGTTGGATTATGGTTAAAAAGAAACAAGAATAGACCTGATATTAAGCTAACGGGTGCGTGTCTTTAAGAAGGAGATGGCATCTTTTTTGAAGTAAAGAGCAGGTTTATTTAAAAAAGGTTTATGAATCTCATTACAAGTTAAACCGTACGTAATAATATAAATATTTTAATGAGGTGGTTCAGATGCAAGCACAGCTAACAACAATTAAAGAACAATTATTAGAAAACAATGAAACTATCTTGGCTAATTTAAAATGCTCATTGAAAGTTTTTATTTATAGAGAAGTTTTAAGACCTGGCCTTCTTGTTGCAACAGATAGTAGACTAATATTCATTGCGGATTCAATAAAAGGCAATGAACTAAATGAAATATATGATTATGACAAAGTAGAAGATATAAAGCTAAAAAAAGGGCTAATAAATAGAAGCATTTTAATTAAATATGATAAGGAAAACGTAAGTTTCAAACATCTTATGAGTGCTGATGTTGAACATTTTATTGAGGTTATTAAATGTAACCTGTCATAAATTTTATCTCAACTAACGGGGGCGTTTATCCAAGAATGAACTGACGCTTTTTAAAGTTATTATTCTATTCGAAGCAGGAAAATTAAGTATTAGTAAGAGCCATTAGCAAATGGGAAAATAGTCAGGGGTTTCCAGAAACAGAGCTGAAAGGCTACCGAACAGTGTTGCTTTTATCGAAAAGCGATCATATATCAGCCTGAAGAATTTATGAAAAAAAGGTTTTCAACTTAAACAAACGCAAACAAAAATGTTGTCTAATAAGGAGCTTTCAGAGGATAAATGGGACTATCCATTAGATGAAAAACGAAGTGTGACCTCCACAATCTGGTGCAAATCTTTAACAAATAGAATTAAAAATTGGGAGGTGTGTTTATGGAAGATAAAGAAAGAGAGCAGATTGAAAAAGGAAGAGATTTACTTGCTAAAGGCAAACCACAAGAAGCAATCAAATTCTTTCAAAAGTTAACTAAGGAACCTAACGTTTCGGGAGAAGTTTATCTGTATGCTGGAATGACATATGATAACATCGGGAATGAAAAAGATGCTATACCATTATATATAAAAGCACTTAACAAAGGAATCGAAAATGAAAAAGAGTTAAGAGATTGTTATGTCTGCTTGGCTTCATCCTATAGAATTGAGGGGGAACTAACAACATCGTTATCTTACCTAACTGAAGCAAAAGAAAGATTTCCAACTGATGCTGTCATATCAACCTTTCTGGCTTTAACATTATTTGATATGAAGGAGTTTAGAAAAACAGTAAAAGAACTAGGAAATACATTACTCGATGAATCAAATAATCAGGAACTAATGAATTTCGAAAAACCTTTAAGACAGTATTTCAACAACATATAATTATTTTGCTAAAAGGTGCTTATCTACAGTATCTGTAATTGAAGCACCTTTTAGCAAAAAGAAAAGGAACGTCCATTCATATTGGCGTTCCTTTTTAAATATTTTAAGAAGGTCTGGAATTTAATGTTAAAATTAGATTGTGAGCAAATCGACTAAAATTATTTGGCAGTAAGTTGAAGAAGAAAGTTAAGTGAACTTTAGTGGAGGAAAATAAATGATGAGTACGTATGTTTATATGGTGAGACACGGTGAGTCGCCAAAGGAAGGAAATGAAAGAACAAGAGGGTTAACTCAAAAAGGTCATATAGATGCTCAACGAGTAACTGACATATTGAAAGATGAGAAAATGGATGCAGTTGTTTCAAGTCCGTATATACGTTCCATTTTAACTGTCGAAAAGCTAGCTAAACAATTAGGGCAAGAAGTTTTAGTGTATGAAGATTTAAAAGAGAGGATATTTTCTTCTAAAGATAATCGAGTTTCTGATAAGGAATTGGTTCCACTGTTGGAAAAGTCGTTTTTGGAAGAGAATTTCGCTTTAGAGGGAGGAGAATCAAATGCTGATTGTCAAAAAAGGGCTATAAAGGTTTTAAAAGAATTACTAGAAACTTATAGAAATAAAAAAATAGTAATAGGTTCTCATGGAGCTGTTATGACCTTGATGATGGGATATTTCGATAGTGACTATGACTTAAATTTTTTACATAGCACATCCAAACCTGATATTTATAGAATGGAATTCAATGAACAGGAATTAGTGAATGTTAAAAGATTATGGAGCGTAAATAATAGTTTTAGCCAATATTCATGAAGAATCTAAAAAATTAAATTCCCCGTATCTAATTTACCTCTAACTGTGTTTATATAATGAATAGAACTTAAGGGGGAAGTGAAAATGAATAAACTGGAACATGTATCGAATGAAATGCGTGACCTAAAGAAGGAATTTGACTTACTGATAAAGCCTCATAGACCGGCCTTATGGAGATATTGTGAAATGATTACAGGTTCACCTTGGGATGCAGAGGATTTAGTACAGGATACACTATTAAAGTCATACAGTGCTTTGCCAAGAATATTTCAACCTTTGATTCCGAAAAGCTATTTATTTCGAATTGCGACTAACACGTGGCTAAATCAACAAAGAAAACAAAACAGAATATTATTGGGAGAAAATACCGAAGAGTCACACGAGGATTTAGATCCTTTTGAACTTAGGGAAGCGATGGAGAAATTGGTCGCATATTTGTCTCCGAAGCAACGTGTCGTTATCTTACTCTTTGACGTGTTTCAATTTCGAGGAAGTGAAGTAGCAGAAATGATAGGTTCGACAGAAGGTAGTGTTAAGGCACTTTTACATAGGGCTCGAACGAATTTGAAAAAACTAAATCATAAGGAGCACCATACCACTTCTGAATCAGAAAGTGTCTTTGCTACAGATCCAGTTATTGAGGCTTACTTAGATGCTTTTAATCGAAGAGACCCAGATGCGATAGCTAATTTACTAGATGAGAATGCTATAAATGATATTGTTCATACTTCATTTGAGTATGGGAAGAAAGCGATTAGAAACCATTCTTTAGAGGGATGGGCAAATGATCCAATGCCAATGACGGCTACTTATCAAATGCTGTGGGGGAAACCAGTCATTGTTGTTATTACAAAGCTGGACGGAAATGATGCAGTGTATAGTTTGATTGATCTTGAGATGGATGCTGGCGTTATTGTTAAAAAGCGCACCTATTATTTTTGTCAGGATTTACTAGAGACAGCCGCTAAAGAATTACAAATACCAGTTTATCCAAATGGTTATATTTATGGAGAGTGATTGTAAAAAGCGTAGAAATTTTTGAAAAGAGTATAATTGATAATGGACCTGCTGACAAAGTAGGTCCATTATTTTTTTATTCCTACGAACAGCCCAATTATGAATTATAACAATCAAACAGGTTCGTCCATCCAAGAAGGATTAACGCTTTTTATGTTGAAGTTATTGTATAAACAAGTCAGTTAAAAAAGGAGGAAACGAATATGACAAAGCGAAATAAGGAGTTGCCACTAGAACAACGTGAAGAATTGCAAGGAACATTGAAAGCCCGTTTTGAGAAAAATATGAACCGCCATGAAGGTCTTGAATGGGCTAACGTTCAAGCCAAGTTGGAAGCTAATATAGAAAAACTTTGGTCGCTCCATGAAATGGAAAGAACGGACGGTGAACCGGATATCGTTGCTTATGATAAGAAGAAGGACGAATACATTTTTTATGATTGTTCAGCGGAAAGTCCTAAAGGCCGTAGAAGTGTTTGTTACGATCGCGCGGCGCTGGAGTCAAGGAAAAAACATAAACCGGAAAATAGTGCTATCGACATGGCAACTGATATGGGCATTGAACTTTTAACGGAGGAACAATACCGGGAGCTGCAGAAAATTGGAGAATTTGATTTGAAAACATCGAGCTGGGTGCAAACACCTGCTAATATTAGAAAACTTGGCGGTGCCATCTTTTGTGATCGTCGCTATGATACCGTCTTTATGTACCACAATGGAGCAGATTCCTACTATGCTGCAAGGGGTTTTCGTGGTTCGCTAAGGGTATAAATTTTATACACACCTAAATATGAATAAGAAATGGATCACCTGGGGAAGGTTATATTCATCTCTTTAACAATTCCTTTCAAAAATGAGTCCTGCGGCTCGTCTTTTTTGTAAAATCAGACTAAATTATGAGTAGTTAAATTTGGCAGAAATACCCGTTAAGCCCGTTATTACGGGCTTTTTTAAAGAAAAGTTTTATCTTGACAAGTGACACTATTCTGCGTTACTATATACCAGTAATCAGTATTACAAAATATCTGTGTTACAGAGTACTGAATAATATAATGAAATACAAATGGGGGATAATTTTGGAATATATCACAGAAATGCTGAAAGGGGTTCTTGAGGGTTGTGTGCTTGAGATCATCAGCCGCGGCGAAACCTACGGCTATGAAATCACACAACAGTTACGAAAACTCGGCTTCACTGATGTGGTCGAAGGCACAGTTTATACGATTACCATGCGGCTTGAGAAAAACAATCTGGTGGACATCGAGAAAAAGCCCTCCACTATGGGACCGCCAAGAAAATTTTACACACTCAACGCTGCAGGTCAAGAGCATCTTGAAGTATTTTGGAGGAAATGGGAATTCGTCTCAAGTAAGATTAACGAACTAAAACTAAAATAAAATCTAAAGGAGAAATAATATGATGAGTATTTTAGAAAAAATATTTGGAGATTTTAGCGAGAAGAAAGCATGGCGTGAAATGGAAAATCGCGCAAAATCCTTACCTGAAGACTACTACAACGCCTACAAAGCGATGCAAAAATATCTCTGGAACACTGGCGGCGTGATGGATTGGCAAGAAACGAAATTCATTTTTAATCACATCATCGACCTTCTTGAAGAAGCCGCAGCCAATGGTAAGCACGTCAAAGAAGTTACTGGTAACGACGTATCAGCCTTCTGTGATAATCTCGTCATTGATGCGAAATCGTGGGTTGATAAGCATCGTCAAAAACTTAACGATGCGATTAAATAATAGAACTTTTCTGAACAGCTTAGTACCTTAGGAGGAGACTACAATGAACTTTTTAGAAAAGATAACCGGCAGCGATATGACTAAAGCAATGAAAAGTTTTGAAGCGCGAGCAAAAGTCTTGCCAGCTGAATATCAAACTGCTTGGAAAGAAATTAATAGTAATCTCTGGATTCACGGGGATTTCACCGGTCGTAATCTGATGCCAATTCTTGACAGTGCTCTTGAATTGCTTGAAGTTACATCAGCAGACGGACAAAGCATCGAAGAAGTACTAGGAGATGATATCAGAAGCTTCTGCGCAGCGCTTGTAGGTGACGAAAGCGCAAAAAATTATAGAGAAAAATGGCGTGAGCAACTCAACAAGAACGTATCAAGAAAATTAGGAGGTCTGAAATGAGTATCAAAAAAATCATCGAAGGTAAAAAAGAATGGAGAGCCCATGTTTCACGTGTCAAAGCGCTTCCACAAGATTACCAAATTGTCTATAAAGAGATCCAAAAATATCTCTTCAAAATCGGTCCTGTTGAGCTAAACGAAGGTATCGGACTGCTCTCGGAAATTCTCAGCTTCTTTGAAGAAGGAGCAGCTACTGGGAAAGGAGTGCTTGAAGTAACAGGAACAGACGTTGCTGCTTTCTGCGATGCACTGATTGAAGATTCAACAACTTATGCAGATCTCTATCAACAATTGGTCAATCAAAAAGTCGATAAGGATATGAAAAAATAGGAGGAACGTAGTAATTGACGGAAAAATTTTATCTAACTTTTGCCTAAGTACTGCGCTAACCTCCCAAACTCGAAAGTATTAATTAAACTGCTCGGTTGTATGATTTTAACGAGTAGTTCGGAGTCGATGCGGCAGAAAGCAAACAAGTGCTGGAAATCATTAGGGATGACTTGGGGTTCTTTTCCTACGAACTAGTGGCAAACACTAAACCTATGTCGACATGTATCGTAAAGATTTGAAACAGAATATCATGAAAAAAGTAAAACCAATAGATAAATCCTACTGAATAGCTGGTTACAAATGTGAATGTGCCACCCTATAACTATTCAGTTATATTTTTAACTTAGTAGTAAGTAATACAGATTATCAGTCAGACTTATTAGGGGAGTATTGGCGTTCTAACGCCTTTCTGCGATTTTTATAAGGAGGAAAAAAGATGAGCGATACAGCGATTTTTGTAAAAGGGTTGAAAAAATCCTTTAAAGACAAGGAAGTTTTAAGGGGAGTGGATTTTGAGGTGCAGCGTGGCGAAATTTTCGCACTGCTGGGCTCAAATGGAGCGGGCAAGACAACAACGGTCAACATCCTTTCGACGTTGATGAAGCCAGATGGTGGCGAAGTAGGTGTTTGCGGCTTTGACGTCCAGCGTCAACCGGATCAAGTTCGCCAGAGCATCAGCCTGACAGGACAGTTTGCAGCTTTAGATGGCATGCAAACCGGGCGGGAGAACTTGATGATGATCGCCAAGTTGAGGGGAGTTTCCAATCCCGCTCAAGTCGCCGACAATCTGCTCGCAAGATTCAGTCTGACCAATGCGGCTAACCGCAGGGCGGATCAGTATTCCGGTGGGATGAAGCGTAGGCTAGACATCGCTATGAGCCTGATTGGCACGCCAGCAGTCATTTTTCTCGATGAACCGACGACAGGGCTTGACCCCGAAGCGCGGATTGAAGTTTGGAATACCGTCAAGGAGCTTGCCGGCAGTGGCACGACCATTTTGTTGACGACCCAGTACCTGGAGGAAGCCGAACAACTTGCGGACCGTATTGCCATCCTGCATGGCGGGAAAATCATCACAACCGGTACTCTTACCGAACTAAAAGAGATGTTCCCGCCAGCGAAAGTGGAGTATATCGAGAAGCAGCCGACATTGGAGGAAATTTTCCTCGCGATCATCGGCAAAAAGGAGGAGATGTAAATGAAAAGTAAAACAGGTGTATTACTAGGGCGTTTAATGCGCAACATCATGCGCAGCCCGGATACGGTTATTACGGTGGCGATTACGCCGATTGCTATGATGTTACTGTTTGTCTACGTTTTTGGAGGTGCTATAGAGACAGGAACAGACAACTATGTCAATTATTTATTGCCGGGTATCTTGCTGATGGCTATCGCATCAGGCATCGCTTACACTTCCTTCCGGCTGTTTCAGGATGTAAATAGCGGACTGATGGCACGTTTTATTACCATGCCAATCAAGCGCTCGTCGGTATTGTGGGCTCATGTGTGGACTTCGCTTGTTTCTAATGCGCTAACTGTCGTAGTAGTTTTCCTCGTCGCACTCTTGATGGGCTTCCGTTCGAGCGCCGGTATCCTGGAATGGCTTGCAGTAGCCGGGATACTCGCCCTGTTTACGCTGGCGCTGACATGGCTGGCTGTCATTCCTGGATTGACAGCGAAGACTATGGAAGGGGCGTCAGCCTACTCGTATCCGCTGATTTTCCTGCCGTTTATCAGTTCGGCTTTTGTACCCACCGAAACCATGCCTAAAATTGTTCGTGCATTCGCTGAGAACCAGCCCGTGACTTCCATCGTGAATTCGATTCGTGCCCTCTTGTATGAAGGGACTGTTGGCAATGATATCTGGACCGCGCTTGCCTGGTGCGTCGGTATAATGGTCATCTCATACTTCTTCGCCAGTAAAGTATTTAAACGCCAGTTAGGGTAAGTACACCAATATGGGATAGCCATATCAATAGTCGGCCGTTGCGATGAATGTATTTGCTATCACATGGAATGATGCTTAAAAGCCGGGACAATTATGGAAACTCTTGAAATTGTTGAGGTTGGTGGCGACTCGATCACGTATGCCAACACGAGGTTTGCCATCCATGCATAGAAGAATTTACATCAGGTAGTGCTCTTTCATAGTAGGAGAAATTAAAAGAATAAAACCTATAGATACAATTGACAGTAAAAGAATAGATTCCGAAGCTAAACTGCTTTGGTAATCAATGTCATTAACTTAGGGAACTATGGATTACATTTCGGTTGGAATGTGATTCATAGTTTTTTGGATTGAAGGAAAAATTTTTAAGGCTGCATGAACTTTTTCCTTTAACAAAATTCCATTGTATTCATTCCCTGTTTCTATAAGATAAATATTCTAAAAATCTCTTGGACGCAAGGGAAAGTGATTTTTGCTCTCTCGTAGCAATACCAATATTTCTAAAAGCAGGAACTTCAAGCTCTTTTGCTACAATTTTGTGAGGAATACGCTGTAAAATCAATTCTGGTAATATACTGATTCCTAGCCCGTTTTCCACCATAGACATAATGGCATAGTCATCCCAAGTTGTAAAATTAACTTGCGGTGAAATATGGTGCATCTCAAAAATTTCAGAGATTTCCGCTTTTGCTCCTTTTTCCAATAGCATAAATGGACTGTTCAATAAGTCGTTGATAGGAAACTTTTCACAATCAGCAAGCGGATGATTTTGCGGAATCACTACCAGCAACCTGTCTTTCTCCAAAAACATAGTTTCAAGTTCTGTTTTTGACGGTAGCCGCACAAATCCGAAGTCAACACGTCCATTTAGAATCCAACTTTCAATTTCTGTATAATCACCAAGCAAAAGTTCAAAATCTATCTTTGGGTAATCTTTCTTAAACATTCTAATAATGTTAGGGAGCCAATGGGATGCTACGCTGGAAAAGGTCCCAATACGAATCATCCCAGACTGCATATCGTGTAAGTCTTCGATCTGAGTCGTTAAGATTTCATGCTCATTACAGATTCGCTTTAATTGGGGCAGTAACTTTAAGCCATCCGAGGTTAAATTGATACCCGCACGTCCTCTTTCAAAAAGGGAAACCCCCCATTCCGTTTCTAAATCATTAATCATACGGCTTATCCCAGACTGTGTATAGTCCAAGCTTTGAGCAGCTTTTGTAAAACTACCTAATTCCACTACTTTGATAAACGCCATATATTTTTGGATATTCATACTTTTTCCTTCCCCATCTGTTTTTGTCATACAAATCATGATAAATATTCGTTTTTGTAATATATGTCAACATGATATGTTATTACTATCTAAAATTCAAGTTCGGAAAGGAGAAGATATATAAGATGTTCTTTGTGAGTGATACTATGGAAAAAGCACCAGATAGCTATAAGTCTCCGCTACAAGAAATGGTCTATGAATCATTGACAAAGTTACAGATTTCATTTCAACGAGTGAATACAGATGAAGCAATTTCAATGGAGGATTGTATCGAGATCAATCAAAAATTGGATATGAAAATGGTAAAAACGCTGTTCCTTTGTAATAGTAAAAAGACAAAGTTCTATTTATTTATAACTACGGCAGATAAGCCATTCAAATCAAAAGATTTAGGCAATGCACTCGGCATTTCCCGCGTATCCTTTGCTCCTGCGGAACTGATGGAAAGTATTCTGGGAGTTAAAATCGGTGCTCTACTGTATTTGGCGTTTTGATGGACAAAGACAATTCTGTGCAAGTTGTTTTTGATAAGGACGTACTTTCGGAAGAATGGTATGGATGTAGCGATGGGACTACAACCGGATATATGAAGGTTAAAACAAAGGAAATCGTCAATAACTTCCTAACCTATACGAAGCACATTCCGACTGTGATTGAATTGTAAAATTCAGAAAAGAATGGTGATAAAAGTGAAAAATGCTTATTTCAAATATATAGCTGCTTTGCTCCTGTTTGGCTCAAACGGAATTGTTGCAAGTTATATTTTATTGAACAGCTATGAAATCGTTTTTTTGCGGACTTTGATAGGTATCATTTTTCTGATTTTAATATTTGCACTATTAAAGCACAAAGTACAGTTTTGGAAAAACAAAAAACACTTTTTGTATATAGTGATTTCCGGCATGGCGATGGGTACAAGCTGGATGTTTTTGTTTGAAGCTTATGCAGAAATAGGTGTAAGTATTGCCAGCCTTGCTTATTATTGTGGTCCTGTTATCGTCATGGTCCTTTCTCCCGTTATATTTAGGGAAAAGATGACAAGTTCCAAACTACTTGGGTTTCTTGCTGTAATAATTGGAATGCTTTGTGTAAACGGGCAAGCTTTGTCACAGGATGGGAAATCTTGGGGATTGATTTGCGGAATATTATCGGCGATTACATATGCCATTATGGTGGTTTTCAATAAAAAGGCAAAAAGCATAACTGGACTTGAAAATGCCATGTGCCAGTTATTTACTAGCTTTATAACGGTTGCAATTTTTATAGGTTTAAAGCAAGGGTTTTCAGTTAACATTGTGCAAGGAAATCTGATACCCATCCTGATATTAGGCGTTGTATGTACTGGGATCGGTTGCTATTTTTACTTTTCTTCCATTGGTGGTTTGCCTGTTCAGACAGTATCAATCCTTGGATATTTAGAGCCGCTGTCGGCATTGATTTTTTCAGCTGCCATTTTAGGAGAGAAGTTAAGTCTTGTGCAAATAGCCGGGGCTGTGTTTATTTTAGGAGGTGCAGCATTCGGGGAGTTGTTTCGGTCGAAGAAAAACGAGCTAATGGAAGAAAAGGGAAAAGTGGCATTATGATGAGCAGCATGGGGAAGGCTTCAAATGGTCATAGACATTTGATGTCATTTGTCGATTATTGAGATGGGTATCACTAACCGAAGAGGAAGGTTCTATTACTAAACTTTTGATCAGTAGAGCATAGTTCAATTACTTTATTTAGGCATTGTGTAAAAAACTGATTTGAGAGGCATTGGATTTAGTAGTATTAAAATTATAAGGGGTAAAAGTAGTGAATGAATTTTATAAGGCGTTAACATATGTAAATAAAAATTTTTATGAGCCAAATCACTTCATTATAAAAGCTATCCGAGAAGAAGCTCAAAATTCAGATTATGGGGCGGGTATATTTCAGCTAAACTCGAAATCGGTTAGATTTAGAGTCGCAAAGAAAACTCCTACTAAGGTAGGACAGTTTGTTGCCTTCTGGGAAAAAGATAGGAATCATAAAAACCAAGCATTTTCATATGAAAATGCTACTGATTTATTGGTTATCAATACCTTTACAAGTAAAAATTATTATGGACAATTCGTTTTTCCAAAAGAAATTCTTGTAAAACAAAATATCCTTAAAACAGCCACTACAAAAGGGAAAATGGCAATTAGAGTTTACCCAAGATGGGAAAAACCAACGAGCAAACAGGCTATCGAAACTCAAAAATGGCAATTAGAATATTTTGTTGAGGTGAATAAACGAAATCATTTACCCTTACAAGAACTATTAAGGCTATATTCTAACTGAAATTCGATAGAACTAAGCCGGCTAATAGTTTGTGAAAAAGCACTTAAACTAAACCAGCTAATAGTTTGTCAATATTTTTCAATAAAAAATATTAATTAGCCATGATATACTAAAAATGTTCATGCCAAATAACCTTCCACTTTACGTTAATTGGAAGGCTTTGTTGTATTTAGTTAGATATAGCTTTTAAGCTATATCTTGGAAAATAGTCTTGCTTTTTAGTAAGGCATAAATCCAATGTAAGAGCTTATTAACGCATGCAATAACTGCTACCCTAAAAGGTTTTCCTTCTTCACGTTTTTTATCATAAAACTCTCTTAGTCTTTTATTGCGTGCTATAATCTCATCTGTTGTTTTCTTTTTACGTGCATCACGAATACCACTTTGAACAGCCATGTACAAGGCATGACGTAGCCTACTCGACCCACGTTTAGTGATTCGATTTACCGATGCTGTAAACTTACCAGAAGAGAAAACACTTGGATCCACTCCAGAGAATGCAACAAGCTTTTTGGCATTATCAAACCGATCTATCTCACCAATTTCGGAAATAATCGTGGCGGCGATTTTCTCTCCGATTCCTGGAATAGACTGAAGTATATGATATTCTTCAATTTCCTTAGCTAGGGCATCTATTTCAACTGCAATCTTTGATAGATGCTCTTGGTATTGAAGAACGAGCTTAACTAATAAGTCCAGATTAAAAATATTACTCTGGTAGAGATTATTTTGAAAAGGATTGCGAAGTGCTGCTTCGATTAGTCTTTTAGCCTTTTCATTTGCCCATTCATCGGAACGACTCATACATAGCGAAGCTATTTTCTTTGTTATCTCTTTTTCACTCGCACTTAACACTGCTTCCGAAGTAGGAAATGCCAATAAGGTAAGCAGTGAGACTTTTGAATATAAGCTACCAAAAACTCCTCTATATTCAGGAAATACTTGATCCAGAAGTGTGTGCAACTGTATTTTAATCTGTGCTGATACTTCAGCAATACTTTCTTGTTGTCTAGTTAGATTACGAAGGTTTAAGAGTTGTATCCCTCGTTTTTTATAAGGCTCTAACTCTTCCTTATAAAAAAGCTCGCAAAGGTGATAAGCATCAACTGCATCTGTTTTTACCTTCCGCAAACTTGAACTCTTGGCTCTATGTGAGATAAGAGGATTTACAACAATATAAACATAATTTTGCTCCTCAAGGAATTGAATTACAGGATAATGGTAGTGTCCAGTGGATTCTAAAACAACCGAAGGTTGATGACCGTCAGTTGAACTCTCTACTTCTTGAAGGAACTCTAATAAACTACCTAAACCTTCAGTATCGTGTTTGATACTAAAGCTCTTACGATATGGTTTGCCTTTATCTAAAAATGCTTGAACCTGACTTTCCCCTTTTGAAACATCCAGACCAATGACTGGATTCATAATCAAATCTCCTCCTCTGTAATATAACTATTGTCGGTATCCCCTAAGGCTTCTTGTAATGTCATAGGTTCGCTTGTTAAACGGGATCTTTGTCCCAACCAGCCTGAAACATGTTTATACAAGTAGGGGGTGAACAGTTTAGTTGACGGGATTGATTCCCACGGGTGCGACGTTCTACCCCGACTACCGTTATAATAAGACCATAATAAAAAAGGTCAACCAGTAAATTCTGGCTAACCTTATATTACGAACTATAGGGTGCTTTACTTTAATAAGGCGAATACAACCTCGCTTCACTATCGAGTAGTTTACTAAAAAATTCGCTTGTTATATTAAGATTATTGGGGGAGTGTTTATGGATGTAAAAGTAGTATGGAATAACAAAGAACTATATGGTTGCGAGTACCTTAAATTAGGAAGAACTACCGAAACCCTCTTTGTTCAAAGTACAGTAATTTATGTAGGTGAAGGAAGGACTAATGCATATAATTTGAATTATAACGTTGAATTAGATGAACATTGGCTTACTAAGAAGTTTAGTATTAATGTTGATAATATTTATAGTTTAGAATTACATACTGATGGAGAGGGAAGCTGGTTTAATAGTGATGGAGAATTAATTGACAGTCTTAACGGTGCGATTGACATAGATATTTCAGCTACTCCTTTTTCCAACTCTTTACCTATTAATAGAATTGATTGGAGTATTAATCAAATAGAACACTTTCATATGGTCTATATATCAGTTCCATCTTTAGAAACGAAAAAGGTACCCCAATCTTATCATTACATTCGTAAGGAAGGTGAATTAAGATATTTCAAATACCGTTGTTATGATTATGAGACAACCATTTGTGTCGATTCAAATGGTTTAGTTGTTGATTATCCAAAAACCTTTAGTAGAATACTATAATGTTTAATTTGGATTTAATTCACTTAAATTAACGGTGCTAAAGTGGAGTGCTCGATTTGGTAGCTCCTATAACTTATTGAAGTAACGGGCGGGTCAGTGAAAGAAGCTTAAAGTCTTATAGATACTAAGACTCGTTACGGGTAGTGTTCATTAGTTATGCAATAATCACAATACCTGGATCAAATCAGTAAACGAATTGAGGAGGTCTCGTTAGTGAACAAACCCGAAATTAAAATTATTCAGTATAACCCAAAGTACGCTGAAGAAACAGTGGGCATGTGGCGAAATAGTAAGGAACAGGCGATTGGTAAGAAAGAAATTCACAGTTTTGAAGACCACGTTTATTTTATAAATCATATATTACCTGAACAGTTTCAAATAGAGTTAGCGTTAATTGGTGAAAGTGTTGTTGGGATGATTGCCTATAATGAAAAAGAAATAAACCAACTCTATATACATATAAATTATCAAGGAATCGGTATAGGCCAAACATTACTAGATGTAGTAAAAGGGCAATCAAGTGGAAGATTAACATTGTACACTTTTGAAATAAATGAGAACGCCCGAAGATTTTATGAGAAAAATGGATTTGAAATCATTGGAAGAGGGCATGAAAATGAAGAGAATTTACCTGATATTCAATATGAATGGATATCTAAATAATGCTATAATTAGGTGTTTGAACAGAAAATAATGGAATTAGTTCCGAACCCATAACAAACTACTTTATAAGTGGTTGCAAAGTTATTATGATTTAAAAATTCTATCACTAAAAAGATATTTCTTCTTCAACGAAGGGTGCGATTGTTTCATAAGAGATCGGCTTATTTAATTAAAAAGGCTGGATACTAAAAAGAGGAGAGGTTCCTATGACCATAGATACTGATACATTTCCTGTACTTGAGACTAAACGATTAATATTAAGGAAAGTTACAAAAGAGGATGCGAACAGCGTTTTGTATTACCTGTCTGATGAAGAAGTAATGAAGTACTATGGATTAGAACCTTTTCAATCCATAAACGATGCCTTGGATGAGATTTCATGGTATCAATCCATACAAAACAACAAAACGGGCATTAGATGGGGAATTACTTTAAAAGAGCAAGGGATTGTTATTGGCAGTTGCGGTTTTCATAACAGTGTCTCTCATCATTTCCGTACTGAAATCGGTTTTGAATTGAGTAAAGAGCAGTGGGGAAAAGGGATAGCTGTTGAGGCAGTGGAAGCTATAATAAGTTACGGATATGAACATATGAATATTAACAGGATAGAAGCATTAATAGAACCACCTAATCTATCATCACAAAAGTTAGTAGAAAGGTTGGGTTTTATCAGAGAAGGATTATTAAGGAATTATGAGTTTACAAGTGGTAAATTTGATGATTTATATATGTATTCTTTGTTGAAGCAAGACTTTGATAATTTGAAAGATAGTTAGGCGCGAAAATCAATGTTAGATTGTGAAGGGTTCTACTTTCGCGAACCCTTTCATAAATAAAGAGCATCAAATTGCTTCGCAATTCAATGCTCCATTTGTATGTCATTTTTAATGTTTGTACTCTCTTTTACAGATCCTTCCTCATAACCTCTAAATGCTCATCAGCATGGTATTGCTGATAACTCTTCAAAATGGATTTCAAATGCTTTAATTCATTATTGTATTCCATCAGCTGTGTTGCAAGAGGAAGAAGCATCAAGCGGTTTTCTTCTTCTTTTTGATACAGCTGGATTAATTCCTCAACGAGCACGGGTACGTCAGGCTCGGTAATATCCTGGAGTGTTTCCTTGTGCTGTTTTTTGATTCGTCCCATCGAGCTTAAAATCAATTTTTCATGAGAGTGGATTACTTTATCTAACTCTTGTACGAGTGCGCGTTGAAATGATTCTGGAATTCTTTCTATTTTCTCATTGAGTTTATGGAAAGCCTCTAAAACGTCGAAGGCTTCCTTCGTCGCAGCAATTAGTTGGCGGAATACAATAAGTTTGCGAGCTTTTGAATACTTACTTTTCCTCGTATAGGAACGTTCTTCTTTAAATAAAAGATACGTTTGATCCATTGATCTGATTTCTTCTTCAATGCGATCCAGTTCACCCTTTAACGCGGGTTCATCGGATAAGTTCCTTGTCGTAATACGTAGCCACTGTAAGATATCTGCTGTCGTTTGGTCAATCCGTAGGAACAGCTTCGTTTCATATTTAGGTGGAATAAAGACAAGGTTTACGATAAAGGCGGAAAGGATACCGAGCATTAACGAAGAAAAACGCATTGTAGCAAATTCGGTAAAGGCAAGCTCGGTTGTTTCGGTAATTGCAATAACAGCAACAATTGCCAAGGCTACTGTACTTTCTGTCATTTTCAATGCCATACAAATTCCGATAACAAGTACGACTGTAAACCCGATGACAAACGGATCATTTCCGAGCGTGAACACAATTATCATCGCGATAAATGCCCCAATTACATTCGCTTGTATTTGCTCGACAATCGTTTGGAAGGAACGATATATCGATGGCTGTATCGCAAAGACTGCCGTAATTCCGGCAAAGACAGGCGAAGGGAAACCAATCAGCCGGGCTACATATAAAGAAATCGCCACAGCCAGTCCGGTTTTGAGCATTCTAGCTCCAAGTTTCATATCTATCATCCTTTATTAAACACAAATCATAGCTTTTTAGTGTATGGCAGCCTTAAGAAAAATATTCCAAGGGTGACCAACGCCATTATAACAGAGTTTTAGGCTGAATATCGACGAATAGAAAACCGTTTAAGCATTGTTTTTTTCTGAACACAGTGCTTAAACGGAAGTTTGATGACAATGGTAGCTTATTATAGGATAATGGGGATGAATTTGATGGGCAGAATAGTAAGGGAAAATAAAATAAGGGAGCGTTAAACGATGAATGTAGAAACAGTTATGCAGGAGCTTGAAGCCCTCGGTAAGGAACGAACGAAAAAAATATACATATCCAATGGTGCGAACGAGCCGCTTTTTGGTGTGGCTACAGGTGCTATGAAGCCAATGGCCAAGAAAATAAAAATAAATCAATCTTTAGCGGAAGAGCTTTATGCCACAGGGAACTACGACGCAATGTATTTTGCAGGCATTATTGCAGATCCAAAAACAATGTCCGAGTCGGATTTTGATCGTTGGGTGGATTCGGCATATTTTTATATGCTTTCCGATTATGTGGTAGCCGTGACTTTAGCGGAAGCAGATATTGCTCAAGAAGTGGCCGATAAATGGATCGCAAGCGGTAAAGAGCTGAGAATGTCAGCTGGCTGGAGTTGCTACTGCTGGCTTTTAGGCAATCGCCCTGATCATGAATTTTCCGAAAGCAAGATTTCCAACATGCTTGATATTGTGAAAAATACGATTCATGATGCGCCAGAACGAACGAAATCTGCAATGAATAATTTTCTATACACCGTGGGGATTTCCTATTTGCCACTACATGAAAAGGCCGTCGAGACCGCAAAGGAAGTAGGTATAGTAGAAATCAAACGGGACAAGAAAAAAAGTAGCTTCCTAAATGCTTTCGAAAGTATTCAAAAAGAAATAGATAGAGGGAGGGTAGGTTTCAAACGAAAATATGTTAGATGTTAAATAATAGCTTCGCTTCGGGAAGAGGTTCAAAATGAACAGTTGAAAATCAAAGATATGTTTTCAGTGGATGAAAGAATTGAACTGTTTCCGCTTAAGTGATTTTGAACAGGCTATATTACTGAATGACGTTTTTACAATAATACCGAACGGTTTTAAAACCCTATCAGTAAAACAACATAACTAACTTATTTAAAGGAACACTATAATCGAAGGTGATTATAGTGAAAGAAAGAAAAGCTAATCCATCAAAAGTTGGTTTAGGTTCATCACAAACGGAAGGGCAAGGAACGACCGTAAGGGAAACGGGAAGAAAGGCAGATTCTTCAAGAAAGAAACAAAAGCGTTATTAGTATGCCTTGTCATAAGTTTTAAATGGATAAACCAGGTGGAACCATATTCTGCCTTGTTTATCCATTTTCTAAGTGAGGATTGGAATATTTCTTTTCAAAAGACCAATATTCATTGATTAGGCGCCATCCCAGAATAGTAATGGTGCTTTTTTATGTCCATTTGTTAGCAAGTATATATGGTAAAATTCAGTAAAAAGGAGCTGTTCGTAATAAAATCTAAAATCAATTATCCATTTATCTATTTTTTTATGGAACCCAATGTAGTTTTCGTTTATAAAGTGAAAACACAAGATTATCTAACTATTTCAGATTTGAAAGAAAATGGGGAATGGCAGACGTTTGAATTAAAACATGAAGAGGAATTTGAGACGTTTACTCATGAAGAGAGTAAGCCACTTGAAGGTAGAGGCTATTTAATTAAACAAGATGATTTAAATATAATTGTCGAAAAAATTAATAAATATATTATAAAATACCGTCATTTACTCTCTATTTCTGCCAGCTCAGACGAGGTAGCTTATAAAGCTAGTGCTGTACATATCGTTTCCTCAGAGTCTGCGGCAGGTTCTTTAAAAGTAGGACTTAAAAAATCCAATATTGTGATTGGCTTTCCAGACTCCTTGTCGATTGGACCATTGTGGAAATTAAATGAAAAAGTAGGACAAACGTTTCGAAATGAATGGTTATATGAACATATCAATTATGAACAGGATGATTATGAGTATGAAAATAAATTTACCAATACATTGCGGGAGATAGAAGATATTCCTCAACAGGTTCCTATCTACATCTGGTATGGCAATAACGTCGATGAACAAACCGCTCTTCGGTTTCTTCTCTTTTTAATACGTGCCAAAACAAATGATGTTTTTCTTATGAATTCTACTGAACTCTATGACAGATACATAAGACCTAAAAGTACAGGCCAACAGATATTCCATACAGGTCACATCGAACCAAAAGATTTAAGACTCCTATTTGAAAAAAACAGAAAGAATCCACCTATATTTGAACAGGAACGAATACAGTTTCACAGCGAATGGAATTCCTTGGCGCAAACGAAAGAAATGCTGCGTCTATGGATGAAGGATGAAATAAAAGGCGTCAAAGAAGATTACTATGATTCACTAATCATAAATACCATTGAAACGCTACATCTTGAGCAGGGAAAAAAGGACTTTATCATGACGGGAAGGGTGATTGAAGAAATCCTTTCAGTGATGAACGGATTGATTAATCCATTCTTTTTAGAGTATAGGATTCGGCATTTAATATATAGTGGGGTACTTGAGCTAAAAGGAATACCAAAATCAATGAGACACTATAGTGTTAATCTAAGGTGAGGATGCATGAATTCAACAGTAATGATAAATCGATATCTTCCACAAACGGACGCTGTTGCTGAACAAGAGCAGTAAGGTTAACAAAGCAGAGTGTGGGAGAATCAAGGTTATGAAACGGGGGATAATTTTGCCACAAGCTATTTTTATTGATAGAGATGGAACAATCGGGGGAACAGATAAAGTTATTTATCCAGGAGAATTTCAACTGTTTCCTTTTGTAGAGGACGCTATGGGCAAATTAAAAAAATCAGGATATCTTACTATTTCTTTTACGAATCAGCCAGGTATTTCAACAGGAGATGCAAAAAAAGAAGAGTACGAACAGGAACTATTGGGTTTTGGGTTTGATAAAGTATATCTTTGCCCCCACCAGCATAATCAAGGTTGCCAATGTCGAAAACCGTCAACAGGTATGTTGCTGCAGGCGGCAAAGGAAAATAATTTAAACTTAAAAGAATGTGTGGTCATCGGGGATAGATGGACCGATATGCTTGCTGCTCACGATGCAGGGTGTATCAAAATTTTAGTAAAGACAGGTGCTGGCGAAAAAGCGTTTAACAATTATCAAAACCACGAATACTTCGGGAAATGGGCAGAGGTTTCTCCAGACTATATTGCAAATGATTTTCAGGAAGCGGTAAATTGGATCATCACTAATATTAACCGATAAGATTTGAACATCCAACAAAAAAAGAACCTTTGCATCAAGTGCAAAGGCCCAGGTTCATGCTTTGAAAGGGAAGTCATTTGAATTTGACAACAAAAGCATGATTGTTTCAGGATTATCTTACCACAGCATGAAAAATTAATCAATTAATATTCAGAATTTTGCATAAAAAGTCATAATAAATTTATATACGTTACTATTACACGCTTTTTCGGGGTTGATTATGCATATCTATTCACTTTTCATGTGTTTAAATGCATGTCCTACTGCTTGCAACGTTTCGACAATATCTTCCTCCGTATGCGCAATGGTTAGGAACCAAGCTTCATATTTCGACGGAGCGAGGTTAATACCTTGGTTAAGCAAGAGCTTGAAGAACTTGCCAAATTGCTCCCCATCTGTAGCTTCTGCTTGTGCATAGTTGATGACTTTTTCATCTGTGAAGTAGACGGTTAACGCCCCGACTAAACGGTTCACCGTGATTTGTATGCCGTGTGTGCGAGCATGCTCTAAAATACCTTTCTCTAGCTTCGCTCCGAGCTGATCTAACCTTTCATAAAGTCCTTCTTGTTGGAGGACCTCCAGACAAGCAATTCCCGCAGACATGGATGCCGGGTTACCAGCCATCGTACCCGCTTGATAAGCAGGACCTAATGGCGCAACCTGCTCCATGATTTCTTTTTTACCACCATAAGCTCCGATTGGAAGCCCGCCACCGATAATTTTTCCGAGGGCTGTCATATCTGGCTCCACGCCAACAATTTTCTGTGCACTGCCATAGGTGAAGCGGAACGCCGTAATCACTTCATCATAAATAACGAGCGCACCAGCATCATGCGTCAAATCATTAACCTGTTGCAGGAAACCAGGCAATGGTTCTACAATTCCGAAGTTTCCAACGATCGGTTCTACTAAAACGGCCGCAACTTGGTCGCCCCAATGCTTCAACGCTTCTTTATATGCTTCAATATCATTGAACGGGACGGTAATCACGTCTTCAGCAATGGAAGTCGGAACACCAGCGGAATCCGGCGTACCTAGAGTAGATGGTCCGGAACCTGCTTGTACCAAGACAAGGTCAGAGTGGCCGTGATAGCAGCCAGCAAATTTAATGATTTTGTTGCGCCCCGTATAAGCTCTCGCCACACGAATCGTCGTCATGACAGCTTCTGTTCCAGAGTTCACGAAGCGAACCTTGTCCATCGAAGGAATCGCTTCTTTTAGCATTTGTGCAAACTTATTTTCTAACTTAGTTGGAGTTCCGTAAAGGACGCCATTTTGCGCTGCTTTCGTGATGGCCTCCGTTATATGCGGATGAGCATGTCCTGTAATGATTGGACCATAGGCCGCTAAGTAGTCAATATACTTGTTGCCGTCGACATCCCAGAAATAAGCTCCTTCCCCTTTTTCCATATAAACAGGTGACCCACCACCTACGCCTTTATAAGCACGGGAAGGGGAATTCACCCCACCAACGATATGCTTTTGTGCTTCTGTATGTAATCGTTCAGATTCTGTGAAATTCATATTTCTACCTCCTTAAATCTAGCCCTCATTATAACAAAAAAGTAGCCTAGGCAAATAATCTAGGCTACAAAAATACTTTCTCCAATTTTGAAATATATAGTTTGCGGATGAAAATAAAATACAACGTATGGACGGTAAGATACCCGATGATGATCCAAAAAATAGGAAAGAATACAGAAGAGCTCACCATGTTTTGCAACGCTTTAAAGGCAAAGCTCGCATGAATGACCGCAACGATAAACGGCGTAAAGAAGAGCAACACGAGTTGTTGGGTTGTGATTTTTTTCATTTCGGACTTGGTAAGCCCAATTTGGTACAAGGATTTGTAATGTGCGGAATCTTTTTCAATATCCTGGAACAGTCGGAAGTATAGAATGGATCCAGATGCTAAAAAGAACAACACACTAATAAAAATTCCGAAGAAAAAGGAATAGGACATGCTTTGTTTCATCGTTTGATAAAATTCCGTTTGCGCATCTACCTCTACTTCGGACTGACGCAGGTCATCCATGACAGTGTTTAAATAATCCACATGACCTATCCAATTTGGAATCTCCATCCCTGTGTAATAAAGGTAATCCTGTTCCGTTGCTTGTTCCAAGAAAGCCTGATACGTCTCATCTGAAACAATCACTTTTGTGTACGCGAATCGGCTAGCATTAATGGTTGGCTGCTTCGGAAAAGCGACTTCAAAGGTTTCCGTTTTTCCGTTCAAAGATACATCAATAGATTCAGGAGTAGGCACAAATTCGGACACGACAGAAGGATTGGATAGGAACACTTTTTCCTTTGGTAGTTTTGCCTGAATTCCTCGTTGCTTCAAAAAAGCTTGGTAGTCCGAAAAAGAAATCAGTTGAGCTTGCTGATCACTATAAAAAGCTCTCCCTCCACCAGTTACATCAAGCTTAACTTGAATAGTGGTCATCGAAGTGGCGCTGTAAGAAATCGAAGCTTCCTTCATTTTTTGGTCGAACGTTGTAAGAGCTGTCTGATGGTAAGGAAAGTTTTCTTTTCCTAAAACGGCGATAGAGAAATCCTGTGGAACAAAGTTTTCGGCTTCATCTTTGGCTCCTTGCAAAAGTCCGTACATCACACCAGAAGACGTAAACGCAACGGCACTAAGAATGGTTACAAGAAATAGCAACCGGGCATTGTCTTTTAATTTGTAAACGAGCTGAGAGATGGTAAGCATATTTGTATCCCGAAAATAAATGCTCCGATTCCGTTTCAAAAGGTGGGTAAAGGCAACGCCAGCCTGTGTGTATAGAAAATAAGTCCCTGGAACGATAAGGAGAAGGATGAGCCCCATTCGACTAAACATACTGACTAAGTTTGCGGTAAAAGCAAGGTAGTACGCATAACCAATTAACCCTAGAGCAGCCAATGTTAACAACCAAGAGAAGGTGGGCTGTTTTTTCGGGGCCATCGCTCCTTTAAAAAGATGAAGGATAGAGTTGGTGCGAATGGTCCACACCACCAAAAAAGAATTTAATTCAAACATAATAAAATAGCAGAGAACGGTGATTCCTGCTGCCTTCCACGAGAAGTAAAACTCAAACGGCTCATGAACCGCAATGACTTCGGAAAATATCATGATGAATATTTTAGACAGTAAAGCTCCTAAGGCAATTCCACTTGCAATCGAGCCAATTCCGATCATCGTATTTTCCGCAATGAGCATGCGATTGAGCTGGCCCTTCGTAATTCCAAGCGTCGTCAATAAGCCATATTCTTTTTTTCGTGATTTCATAAAGCTTCCTGTCGAGTAGAGGACAAATAAAAACGAAAAGCCATAAATGAGCACTTCTGTAAAAAGAACCCCTTGTGCGATTGATCCATTTTCAACTTGTATTTCCGGATGAAACGCCAATGTCGCATACATGAAAAAAACGGTAACTGAAAACATACAGCTTAGAAAATAGCTAATGTATTGACTGGCATTCCGTTTGACATTATTAAAAACGAATTGACGAAAAGTCATGCTGGTCACCCCCTAATAGGGACTGAACATTTAAGATATCCTGGAAAAAACTTTGTCGATTATCACCACGATAAATTTCGTTATAAAGCTTTCCATCCTTAATAAACACCACACGCTGACAGAAGCTTGCCGCAAACGGATCGTGGGTGACCATTAAGGTGGTCGTTTGTTGGTCGCGATGCAGACTTTGAAACGTGTCCATCACCTGTAGCGACGCTTTTGAATCCAGATTTCCTGTCGGTTCATCTGCAAAAATGATGGCAGGATCATGAATAATCGCCCGGGCAATTGCTGCGCGTTGCAGCTGTCCACCAGACACTTCATAAATCCGTTTATGAATGATTGTGTCGATGTTGAGACGTTTTACGACTTGGACGAGGCGGTTCTCCATATCCCGGACACTGTCTCCGTTCAGGGTGAGCGGAAGCATGATATTTTCTCCGATTGTTAGAGTGTCCAATAAATTAAAGTCTTGAAAAACGAAGCCCATTTCCTTACGGCGGAATTTCGCTAGCTTGTTTCTTTTCAAGCCTCCAACGTCCTGGCCATTAATCTGGATTTGACCAGAGGAAGGCTTATCAATTGTTGATAACAGGTTGAGGAGCGTCGTTTTCCCACTCCCAGATGGACCCATAATCCCAACGAATTCGCCTTGTTCCAAGTTTAAGGAAAAATGATCAATCGCCTTATGCTGGATCCCATTTTTGCTTCCATATATTTTTACTAAATTACTTGTCGATAAAATAGCCATTGTATTGCCTCCTGAGCGTTCTACTTACAGTATATTAAGCAAGCTTGCCAAGTCCTATCGAAAAACCTTTCAAACGAGAAAAGAAACCTTACATTGTTGTAAGATTTCGAAACGTCAGCATCACACGTGTTCCTTCACCCGTTTCAGAGGTAACCTGAATCGTGTGACCCAACGATTCACATACTTCCTTTGCTAGAAATAATCCCATCCCAGTTGATTCCCTAAATGTCCGTCCATTTTGCCCGGTGAAAAAGGGATCAAACACGCGTGGCAGATCCTGTTTCGGAATCCCAACACCTTCATCGGTAATCGTCAAATACAGTTCTGACCCGTCCATCTTTGCTTCATAGCGTACTTTCGTATCGGTTTGCGTAGCGTATTTAATCGCATTGGCGGTTATCTGATTGAGCACAAAGCTGATCCATTTTCGATCGGTATAAACAACATAATCTTCCTTGATTTGCACATCCGGATAGGTATGGTTGCGGATAAAGCTCGATTTAAAATCCTGAATATGTTCCATAACAAGCTGTCGTAACGAAAACTTCTCTACATGGAAGTCTCGGTCAAATTGCTGTAAGCGTGATTGATAAAGGACGAGCTCTAATCCACGCTCCAGCTTGTCCAATTCTTCTGCCATGCTTTCAGAAGTCGAAGCTGGAAGGGAAGCACGATCCTTTTGTAAGGTCAAGTTCATCACGGAAATCGGTGTTTTCATTTGATGCACCCATTGTTGAATAAAGGTAAGCTCTCGATTTTTCCGGACGTCATGTTTTTCTAATTCCGTTTGGTAGGATTCGTATTGCTTTTCATAGTGATTCTTTAAACGACGCAGTAGCTCATTTGGGGGCTCAGGTAGCCAAGCATGCTCGTCGGAGCCCTTCATTTCCTCTATATAGTACACACGAAACTTCCGGTAACGGATAACTAAATATACGATTAAAAAACAAGTAGGCAGAATAATCAAATAGAGCAACGTGCCCGCATTCATCGGTTGATTAACATTCAAGGAATACAGCTGTGCGACGAAAATAACGAGAATCAGCTGGGAATAGAAAAAAAGAATAAACGGAACTTGATCTTTCAGATAAGCCTTCATGATTCCGAGCTCCAGTCAGCCACAAATTTATAGCCAGCTCCTCTTACCGTTTGAATCGCATCGACGCGAGAGAGCTCCTCAAGCTTTTTCCGTAACCGTGTTACGTTGACACTTAATGTGTTGTCATCCACAAAGTTTTGGTCATCCCATAAAATTTCAAGCAAATGATTGCGATGGAGAACCTGGTTTTCGTTTTGCATAAATTCTTTCAGCAAAAGAAATTCCTTTTTAGAAAGAGGAATACACATGTCATTGTATTCCATTTCCATCGCATCGATATGTAAGATAAGTCCTAATCGTTCTATGTAATTGGTGTTTTGCTCAACAGCATATTCCCCGTACACGCGCCGCATAAGACTTTTTACCTTCGCCAAAACGACTTCGAATTCAAATGGCTTGGTGATGTAATCATCGCCGCCGTTTTCAATTGCCATCACTTGATCCATCCCACTGTCTCGAGCGGAGATAAATATAATGGGACATTTAGAAACGGTTCGGATTTTCCGACACCAGTAAAATCCATCAAAGCGAGGGAGGTTTATATCAAGTAGGACAAGCTCTGGCTGAAACGCTTCGAACTCTTCCAGGATGGCATTAAAGTCCTGTGCTATTTGTAGTTCATAATCGTATCTTTCAAGATACTCCCGCAACAATTCGGCGATTTTAGGATCATCTTCTACTAAATAAATCCTGCTCATTTGTCATCACCTTTTTTTGTTTATCGTAACCTAATAGAGAGGAAAAAGAAACAAGCTATCGGCAAATAGTGAGAGGGTGGTCGAAACGTGATCGTAACAACATTCATCATCATCGCAACGATTTTGTTCATGACAATCAGTCTGTATACTTTTTTGCATTTTCATCCAAAGGGATACTTTTCGATGGAGATTTTTTATACACTTGCAGTGGTTTACCTATCTGTCCTAGTGAGTTTCGCGATTATGTACTTCGCGTTGTCATTTAATGGCGTCATTTTGGTGGAGGGAGGTAGTTTAAGAGAAATCGGTGTGCTCGAGTCGCTGGCTCATTCTCTTTATTTTAGTGGGGTTACCTTACTTACAGTAGGGTATGGGGATATTACACCGATTGGTTTCGGACGGGTCCTTGCTCTGTTGGAAGCACTGATTGGCTACATATTGCCTGCTGCTTTTTTTCTGAGAGTGTATCAGCACCACTCAACTAGGAAGGAAGACAGTTAAGTTGAATGTTCGTGTGCAATTCGTTACTCTTAACGTAAGGACAAGATGATGGAGGGAAGTAAATCATGACTGTAGAAGTAGGTAAACAAGCACCAGATTTTCAACTAACATCGAACGAAGGAGAAACAGTAAAGCTTTCAGACTTAAAAGGAAAGCACGTTGTCTTATATTTTTATCCAAAGGATGATACTCCGGGATGTACAACAGAGGCTTGTGATTTCCGTGATAACCATGAAAGTTTTAAAGAATTAGATGCGGTAATCTTAGGTGTAAGCCCAGATTCCGAAGCAAGCCACCAAAAGTTTCAAGAAAAACACGATCTTCCATTCCAACTGTTAGTCGATGAAGACCATAAGGTTGCCGAAGACTATGGCGTTTGGAAGCTGAAAAAGAACTTCGGAAAAGAATACATGGGCATCGAACGCTCCACGTTCATCATCGACAAAGAAGGTGTTCTTCAAAAAGAATACCGTAAAGTAAAAGTCGATGGTCATGTGAAGGATGCGCTGGAGTTTATTAAAGAGAATCTATAAGAAATGTGGCGGGTAGCATACCATGACCTTTGGGTTTTGGTATGCTATTTTTATGATTTTTCGGATACGGAGAGCGGGAATCGTTGAATTATTCCAGCAGTAGGTCTCTTAATTAAACGTTTGATTAAACTTTTTGAAACCTTGATGAGTGGTGGTTAAAGGATAGCAAATACCTCCTTTTGGTTTTATGGGAATTCTGTTCAAGGTTAGAAAATGGAGTTGACGTCTAGGGAGAATTATGTCCAATAGTCAAATAAAATGTAAAAATATGTCGACAAATTGTATGAATTTGGTATAATGATAGCGAGATAAGGCGTGAACGATAAAGGCAAACTTATTGAAAGATAAGGACGCAAAGCTTAGGACCTAAGGCAGTCGATGCTATGGTAGCCTAGCCGCCGAACTAGCAGACCTTTATTTTTTAGGTGTGTTCCGATTCGACGGACAGACCTTTTTTTTATGGAAACAGTAAGGGAGGGAGAAATTTGCCACTAAGGAAGCTACTAACAGAAAAGACTTATTACCATCACTTTCAACCTATCTTCTGCCTAGAGTCTGGTAAAAGAATCGGACATGAGGCTCTAATCAGAGCAGATGAGTTTGAGAGTCCAGAGGCTATTTTCTTGAATGCAAGAGATGAAAAAAGGCTTTATGAAGTGGATTCAGGGTCCATTCACAAAGCCATTCAAACCTACGTGGAGGTAGGGTTTGCGCGAAAAGAAGAATATTTGTTTCTAAATGTTTTCCCATCAACCATTTTACATTCAAATTTTCAAACTTTTCTAGATGAAATTATGAAGGAAAACGGCTTAGATAGTCAACTTGTAATTTTTGAGATTTCAGAAACCGAATATGTTGAAAATCTTGAAAAACTAAGTGATAAGATAGCGGATATAAAAGAATTAGGTTTTAAATTTGCTGTTGATGATGTAGGTAAGGGATATTCTAATTTACCCTCTATCATAGAATTAAAACCTGATTACATTAAATTAGATCAATATTTTTCGAAGAATATTCAATCATCGTTAGAGAAACAGAAAATGGTTTCTTATTTCATTACCTACTGTAAAGAGTTAAACATTCAACTTGTATTAGAAGGGCTAGAAACGACATCAGAGGTTGACACCGCGATAACACTTGGGATTCCACTTGGACAAGGATTTGTATTAGGCAAACCGAAGCGAGCGAAAGAAGTGGTATGAGATTTATCAGTTAATCGCAGTTTTTATATTAATTCAATCAGCTGTGATCCTGTTCCTTTTTATACTGCTTCTTAAAAGCCAACAAAAACTTTCCAAATATTCATCTGAGAACTCTCTTCCTAAGAAGGAAAACCAAGAAATGGATTATCCACCCTTAAACAAGTTGAATGAACGAGAAAATTTTCGGATTGAATTATGGGATAAAGTCTGTGAGGTCCACTTTTTAGACTTTGATAACGGGCAATTATCGAGCTTGAAGTATAAAAACTTCGATGCCAGCCTAGACAATATAAGTCTAGGTGGGTTGAAATTTGTATGCGCATACAATTTGCCGGTTAATCGGGATATTATTGTAGAGATACGATTTACAATCAAACAAAATTATTTTTCATTAAAAGGGGAGATTCTTAGAAAGGAAGAGCATAAAGGAAAAGAAGTGGAATCGATCAGGTATGGAGTGAAATTCCTGGAGCTCTCTGCAGAAGATAAAGAACGACTCCACTTTGTTTTAAATCAATTGATGTTAGAGAAAAAAGATTCGGCCGGGTAAGTGAAACCCTATTGGGAGACTGGACAAGCTTGATTGCCCAGTCTTTTTCTTTCCTTCATGAGAAGTAGCATCTTTCCGCCTCCAGACTGAAATTCTCACCGAAAAAAGGAAATCAGGATATCCTCCCCGAATCCAAGTATAGATAGAATGAAAGGGAGGAATTTGAAAATGAAGGATCCACGTTTAGCGACATTAGCGAAGGTACTAGTTAACCATTCCATTTCTGTTCAAGAAGGAGAAAAGGTACAGATTGTCGGTACGACGAATGCGAAACCTCTTATGAAAGAAGTCATTAACGCCGTGTATGAAGCGAAAGCTATTCCATTTGTGGAATTGGCTGACGATGAGCTTCGTGTATTAGAAGTGAAGCAAGCACCTGCGGAGAAGTTTCAACTTCGTAATAAGTGGGCGTTAGAACAATACAAGGATTTAGACGCATTCATTCAAATCATCGGAGAAGAGAACGATGCCGAAATGAGTGAAGTACCTGCAGCCCAGTGGCAAATGGGGAGAAGTCACCTGAAGGAATCGCACGACTATTTAATTGATCAGAAAAAATGGGTGTTATTAAACTACCCAACTAAAGCTGCTGCACAAAAAGCACGCATGGGCTATGACACATATTTTGATTACTTAATCGATGTTTGCTCGGTGGATTATAAGAAGATGGAAGAAGCGCAACGTCCGTTGAAAGAACTCATGGACAAAACCGATAAAGTTCGAATAACCGCAAAGGATACCGATTTATCCTTCTCAATCAAAGGGATTCCGGCTGTCATGTGTGCAGGGGAAAGAAACATTCCCGATGGAGAAGTGTACACAGCACCAGTGAAGGACAGTGTCAATGGAACGATTACATATAACACGCCTTGTCCGTACCAAGGTTTTACGTTTCATGATGTATCGCTAACGTTTGAAAACGGAAAAATCGTCAAAGCGACAGCGGACAATACGGAGGAATTGAACAAAATCCTTGATACTGATGAAGGAGCTCGCTACATTGGAGAGTTCGCTCTAGGATTAAACCCGTTGATCACCGAGCCAATGGGAGATATCTTGTTTGATGAAAAAATTACGGGAAGTCTTCACTTCACACCAGGGGAAGCGTATGATGAGGCGCCGAACGGAAATGAATCCTCTGTGCACTGGGATATGGTACTAATCCAACGTCCAGAGTACGGTGGGGGAGAAATTTACTTTGATGATGTGTTAATCCGCAAAGACGGCTTGTTCGTCATCGACGAGTTAAAAGGCCTAAATCCAACAAATTTGAAGTAAGGTAGGCAAAGCTTCTATACAAGAGTAGCAGGGGAGCATATTGTAAAGTAAGACCTAAAACCTCCCTTTTACGCGAGCACAAGGACCAGTTCCTTGTGCTTTTTTCCTTTCTTGAAAACGGGTATGATAAAGGAAAGAGACAATCTGGGAGGAGAACATGACATGAACGTATTATCGACAGCGAAATTACCGGAGTACCTAAAGGATGAGCTTGTACATACATATCCTTCACTAGAATTTTCCTTTAAAAAGTCCATGGAGGAAGCACTCCCACATTTGGACCATGCAGAAATTTTATTAACATACGGCGAAGATTTAAATGAAGACCTGATCGATCAAGCAAAAGCATTAAAATGGATTATGGTGTTGTCTGCAGGGATGGATGAAATGCCATTCCAACGGATTAAAGAACGGAACATTCTCGTAACCAATTCACGAGGCATCCACCAAATCCCGATGGCCGAGTATGCCATTTCGATGCTTTTACAAGTTTCACGCCAAGCGAAAACCCTCTTAGAAAATCAAAATAATCACGTGTGGGATCGCCGAGTTCCGATGACTGAAATTAGTGGAAGTACAATGACTATTGTTGGATCTGGTGCGATTGGACAAGAGCTTGCTCGTTTAGCCAAAGCATTTCGAATGAAGACGATTGGCGTTTCCAGGAGTGGACAAGCGAAGGAATATTTTGATGTGGTGTATCCTTCTAGTCAGATAGAAAAAGCATTGCCAGAAGCGGATTTTGTCGTTTCCATTTTACCGAGTACAGAAGAGACGCATTCCTTCTATAAGAAAGAGCACTTCCAAGTGATGAAGGATTCTGCTGTCTTTTTAAATATGGGGCGAGGCGATGTCGTGAAAAGTGAAGTATTGCTTGAGGCGTTGAACAACGAAGAAATGGCCCATGCCATCCTAGACGTAACCGATCCAGAGCCATTACCGAAAGAGCATTCGCTTTGGGATCATAAGAACGTCACCATTACCCCACACCTTTCGGGTCAATCGGTGCACTATTTACCGAGAGCGATTGACATATTTAAAACAAACTTAGACGTCTACTTACATGGAAAAGACACGTACGAAAATAAAATTGATCTAGATAAGGGGTATTAAGAATGAGGATTTATACACGATCTGGAGATAAAGGAACAACTTCGCTTGTTTACGGGACGCGGGTTGCGAAAAATGATATTCGAGTTGAAGCGTATGGTACTTGTGATGAAGCGAATTCCTTAATTGGAGTAGCGATCAGTCACATGCAAGCGGAAGAATTTGACGGGAAGTGTAAGTTTATCAAAGCACTCCAACGAGTACAGACGATTTTGTTCCACGTTGGGTCAGAACTTGCGACCCCAACAGATAAAGAAGTTGCCTGGAAGCTAACACAAGCTCACATTGACGAGCTCGAACAACAAATCGATGCTTGGGATGCTTCCTTGCCAGAGTTGAAAAACTTTATTTTGCCATCCGGAACACTCGCATCGACAACCCTGCACACAGCAAGAACCGTCGTTCGAAGAGCAGAACGCGCCGCGGTGGCGATTGGAGAAGAAGAGAAGCATAGACTGGCGATTTCTTATTTAAATCGTTTATCGGATTTCCTATTTGTAGCGGCACGATATGTGAATGTGAAAACAGGGGGAACCGAGCTGCCTCTTCAAGTCGATTAGGTATATTTCCTTGGCTTTCTTAATATACTTTTATTGACAGGATGTTTACTAAGCGGTTACACTAATTGTAAGTATTATAAAGAAAGAATCCGACTAGAATATACTCGAATTAGATATAGGAACGAATCCCAACTATGATTAAGCAACGATTCCTTAGGTAACTGAAAAAATAATCTGTTATTGAAAGTGAGGTGCATGGCGGTGTCTGAAATGAAATTACAAGATGCAGTAGACAGATTGAAGAATTCAGGAGTCAGAATCACACCTCAGCGTCATGCGGTTCTTGAATTTCTCTTGAACGCTACGATTCATCCAACAGCAGACGATATTTACAAAGCATTAGAAGGAAAATTTCCCAACATGAGTGTTGCAACCGTGTATAACAATCTACGCGTTTTTCGAGAAATCGGCCTAGTAAGAGAGTTAACATACGGAGATTCCTCAAGTCGATTTGATTGTAACACGTCCGATCACTATCACATTATCTGTGATGAATGTGGCAAGATTGTCGACTTCCACTATCCAAGCTTGGATGAAGTAGAATCTTTAGCGGAGAAGGTTACTGGCTTTGATGTCAGTCACCATCGCATGGAAATTTACGGCGTTTGCGCTAACTGTAAAGAAAAATCACTCGTTAAGCATTAATATTTATCAAAGCTCCTTATCCACAACTGGATGAAGGGGCTTTTTATATGGAATATAATAATGTGTGGTGCATATTATAATAAAAATAAAAAAACCTGTCCGGGCTCGGACAGATTTATTTACCCTTTTGTTTTGCTTTTTGATAATCCTTCGAGTTGTACTTCTCATCAAACTCTTTACCTTCAAGATCCTTATCTAGTGTCAAAGGCTGCTTACAGTGCATACAAGCATCGACGCGGCCAAGAATCTTCGTCGGCTTTTCACAGCTTGGGCAAATAATTTGGACAGCCCTAGTGGAAAGCATCCCAATCCAGAAGTACACGACTGTACTAAAGACGATTGCCAATAAACCTAATATGAAGAATAGCAGCATGAGCCACTCTACTTTTTTTACTAAAAGTCCGACATACATAATCCCAAATCCGATAAAGATAAGACTTAAGGCGAATGTACGTATTTTATTAATTTTGCTACTATATTGTAATGCCACCGGAAACCCTCCTTGTTTCTTCCATAAAGAAGTATAGCATATTCGTTGCCTTATAATCTTGTCTAAACTGTTACACAATCAGGAGAAAAATAAGAGAAATTTCTGGAATGAAAAAGGAATTCGATTTGTTTTATAGAAATTAAGTTTATCTAATTATTGGGGGATCGTGTCATGGAAGATCTACTAAGACCCATTTATCAAAAACGAGCAAGCCAATCAAACACACTTGGAGTACTGATTATTGAAAGAAATAAACCCGTAAGCCCGGTTACGGATAACTTCGATGTTATCCTCTTAGTTATTGCAAAAGAATCCGAGCAACCTTGGTTCGTGAAGCATTACGAATTTGATGGCAAAACAGCTGCCATGCACGTGGTCGATGAGGACTTGTTAAAGGAATGGATTGAAACAAGTACCTATCGAAAAGCAGTGGAATGGATTATGAACGGTGTAACTGTATTTGATCGGAACGAGTATGTGGCCAACTTAAAAGAAGAATTAAGTCAATTTCCACAGGAACAAAGGGATCTAAAAATGGCGTTGGAATTTGCCAAGCTAACGAGAAGCTACAGTGAAGCAAAGGATTTATTCCAAACCGAGCAGTACTTGGATGCCTATAGTCGGGTGTTACGTTCGCTTCATTATCTAGCTCGTCTTGCTATTATTGAAAAAGGCTATCATCCTGAAGTGACGGTTTGGAATCAAGTGAAGCGAATTGATTCGGAAGCGTACAAGTTATATGAAGAATTAATTAAGAGCGATGAAGAAACGCATAAAAAAGTAGAGTTGATGCTTTTGGCAGTTGAAGTGGCCACCAACTCCAGGTCAAAGACGTGCGCAAAGCATCTATTAGATGTGATGGCTACGAAAGAAGAAGCGTGGTCCTTTGGAGAATTAAAAGTTCATCCAGATATCGAGCCATATGCACTGGATCTCAGTACGAAGGTTGCTTACTTAACGGACAAAGGAATCCTTGGTGTGGAATTAGAAGAAACGAAAGGCCGAGGGATCTTTCAACGAAAGTACTTCGTGAAAAAGTAAAGGAACTGTCACGTCGTACGGAAGTCTTCATAGGATAAAAGGGTGGGCGCTGGCGTCCTCCTTTTCTCATATCTTGAATATGGAAGAATTTAGTCATTTACCTGTAAGATGATTCTATGGTAGGATAGTCATCCAGGCGAGATAAGGAACCTGGTGAGAAACAGAATGAAATTATGAATTGAAATATTATTGACTTCTGATTTTGAAAATGTTATATTAATATTCGTCGCTTGAGAGGGAAGACATTTTGATGAAAATAATTCATCGAAAAAGAAGTTGACTTCGATGATACGACATGATATATTAATTGAGTCGCCATTTTGAACGGCGGACATGATATTGATCCTTGAAAACTGAACAAAACAACCAGTATGTTAAGTAAGATTTTAGCTAGCTTTAAATTGAGTGAAGAACTCAAAACTCTATTGGAGAGTTTGATCTTGGCTCAGGACGAACGCTGGCGGCGTGCCTAATACATGCAAGTCGAGCGCGGGAAGCCATCTGACCCCTTCGGGGTGACGATGGTGGAACGAGCGGCGGACGGGTGAGTAACACGTGGGTAACCTGCCTATAAGACTGGGATAACTCCGGGAAACCGGGGCTAATACCGGATAATACTTTTTCCTGCATGGGAGAAAGTTGAAAGGCGGCTTTGGCTGTCACTTATAGATGGACCCGCGGCGCATTAGCTAGTTGGTAGGGTAATGGCCTACCAAGGCGACGATGCGTAGCCGACCTGAGAGGGTGATCGGCCACACTGGGACTGAGACACGGCCCAGACTCCTACGGGAGGCAGCAGTAGGGAATCTTCCGCAATGGACGAAAGTCTGACGGAGCAACGCCGCGTGAACGATGAAGGTTTTCGGATCGTAAAGTTCTGTTGTTAGGGAAGAACAAGTACAAGAGTAACTGCTTGTACCTTGACGGTACCTGACGAGAAAGCCCCGGCTAACTACGTGCCAGCAGCCGCGGTAATACGTAGGGGGCAAGCGTTGTCCGGAATTATTGGGCGTAAAGCGCGCGCAGGCGGTTTCTTAAGTCTGATGTGAAAGCCCACGGCTTAACCGTGGAGGGTCATTGGAAACTGGGGAACTTGAGTGCAGAAGAGGAGAGTGGAATTCCACGTGTAGCGGTGAAATGCGTAGAGATGTGGAGGAACACCAGTGGCGAAGGCGACTCTCTGGTCTGTAACTGACGCTGAGGCGCGAAAGCGTGGGGAGCGAACAGGATTAGATACCCTGGTAGTCCACGCCGTAAACGATGAGTGCTAGGTGTTAGGGGTTTCCGCCCCTTAGTGCTGAAGTTAACGCATTAAGCACTCCGCCTGGGGAGTACGGCCGCAAGGCTGAAACTCAAAAGAATTGACGGGGGCCCGCACAAGCGGTGGAGCATGTGGTTTAATTCGAAGCAACGCGAAGAACCTTACCAGGTCTTGACATCCTCTGAACACTCTAGAGATAGAGCTTTCCCTTCGGGGACAGAGTGACAGGTGGTGCATGGTTGTCGTCAGCTCGTGTCGTGAGATGTTGGGTTAAGTCCCGCAACGAGCGCAACCCTTGATCTTAGTTGCCAGCATTTAGTTGGGCACTCTAAGGTGACTGCCGGTGACAAACCGGAGGAAGGTGGGGATGACGTCAAATCATCATGCCCCTTATGACCTGGGCTACACACGTGCTACAATGGATGGTACAAAGGGCAGCGAAGCCGCGAGGTGAAGCAAATCCCATAAAACCATTCTCAGTTCGGATTGTAGGCTGCAACTCGCCTACATGAAGCCGGAATCGCTAGTAATCGCGGATCAGCATGCCGCGGTGAATACGTTCCCGGGCCTTGTACACACCGCCCGTCACACCACGAGAGTTGGCAACACCCGAAGTCGGTGAGGTAACCTTTTAGGAGCCAGCCGCCGAAGGTGGGGCCAATGATTGGGGTGAAGTCGTAACAAGGTAGCCGTATCGGAAGGTGCGGCTGGATCACCTCCTTTCTAAGGAAAGATAACGGAAGCCAGCTCTTCGGAGCTGGTCAGAGAACATACTGGTTCGTTTGGTTCAGTTTTGAGGGATTAACTCTCTCAATGCCACTTTATTGTGGTTTTTTGTACCTTGAAAACTAGATAAGAGCATTAGAATAGTGGAAGTTCTTTGAGAACGGAAGCTAGACTAATACAAGACATTCAACAGTAACAAACCAAACGTCTTTTCACAGACAAATTAGTTAAGTGAAGAAGGGCGCACGGTGGATGCCTTGGCACTAGGAGCCGAAGAAGGACGGGACGAACACCGATATGTCTCGGGGAGCCGTACGTAGGCGTTGATCCGGGAATTTCCGAATGGGGAAACCCACTACTCGTAATGGAGTAGTACCTATATCTGAATACATAGGGTATAGGAGGCAGACCTGGGGAACTGAAACATCTTAGTACCCAGAGGAAGAGAAAGCAAATGCGATTTCCTGAGTAGCGGCGAGCGAAACGGAATTAGCCCAAACCAGAAAGCTTGCTTTCTGGGGTTGTAGGACACTCTATACGGAGTTACAAAGAAATAGTGTAGACGAATCGATCTGGAACGATCAGCCGAAGAAGGTAAGAGCCCTGTAATCGAAAGACTGTTTCCTCCAGAGTGGATCCTGAGTACGGCGGAACACGTGAAATTCCGTCGGAATCCGGGAGGACCATCTCCCAAGGCTAAATACTCCCTAGTGACCGATAGTGAACCAGTACCGTGAGGGAAAGGTGAAAAGCACCCCGGAAGGGGAGTGAAATAGATCCTGAAACCGTGTGCCTACAAGTAGTCGGAGCCCGTTAACGGGTGACGGCGTACCTTTTGTAGAATGGACCGGCGAGTTACGATCTCTTGCAAGGTTAAGTTGTATAGACGGAGCCGCAGCGAAAGCGAGTCTGAATAGGGCGTTATAGTAAGGGGTCGTAGACCCGAAACCGTGTGATCTACCCATGTCCAGGGTGAAGGTCAGGTAACACTGACTGGAGGCCCGAACCCACGCACGTTGAAAAGTGCGGGGATGAGGTGTGGGTAGGGGTGAAATGCCAATCGAACACGGAGATAGCTGGTTCTCTCCGAAATAGCTTTAGGGCTAGCCTCAAGAAATGAGTACTGGAGGTAGAGCACTGATTGGACTAGGGGCCCTCATCGGGTTACCGAATTCAGTCAAACTCCGAATGCCAGCTACTTTATCTTGGGAGTCAGACTATGGGTGATAAGGTTCATAGTCGAAAGGGAAACAGCCCAGACCACCAGCTAAGGTCCCCAAGTATACGTTAAGTGGAAAAGGATGTGGAGTTGCTTAGACAACCAGGATGTTGGCTTAGAAGCAGCCACCATTTAAAGAGTGCGTAATAGCTCACTGGTCGAGTGACTCTGCGCCGAAAATGTACCGGGGCTAAACGTATCACCGAAGCTGTGGATTGTTCTTCCGAACAATGGTAGGAGAGCGTTCTAAGTGCAGCGAAGTCAGACCGTAAGGACTGGTGGAGCGCTTAGAAGTGAGAATGCCGGTATGAGTAGCGAAAAAGAAGTGAGAATCTTCTTCACCGAATGCCTAAGGTTTCCTGAGGAAGGCTCGTCCGCTCAGGGTTAGTCGGGACCTAAGCCGAGGCCGAAAGGCGTAGGCGATGGACAACAGGTGGATATTCCTGTACCACCTCCTTTCCGTTTGAACGACGGGGGGACGCAGTAGGATAAGGAAAACGCACCGATGGATGTGTGCGTCCAAGCAGTGAGTGAGTCAGATAGGCAAATCCGTCTGGCAATCACAAGCTGTGATGGGGAGGGAAATTTAGTACCGAAGTTCCTGATTTCACACTGCCAAGAAAAGCCTCTAGTGAGGAAAGAGGTGCCCGTACCGCAAACCGACACAGGTAGGCGAGGAGAGAATCCTAAGGTGATCGGGAGAACTCTCGTTAAGGAACTCGGCAAAATGACCCCGTAACTTCGGGAGAAGGGGTGCTTCTTGCATGAGAAGCCGCAGTGAAAAGGCCCAAGCGACTGTTTAGCAAAAACACAGGTCTCTGCGAAGCCGAAAGGCGAAGTATAGGGGCTGACACCTGCCCGGTGCTGGAAGGTTAAGGGGATGCGTTAGCTTCGGCGAAGCGTTGAACCGAAGCCCCAGTAAACGGCGGCCGTAACTATAACGGTCCTAAGGTAGCGAAATTCCTTGTCGGGTAAGTTCCGACCCGCACGAAAGGTGCAACGACTTGGGCACTGTCTCAACGAGAGACCCGGTGAAATTATACTATGCGTGAAGATGCGCATTACCCGCGACAGGACGGAAAGACCCCGTGGAGCTTTACTGTAGCCTGATATTGAATGTTGGTACAGCTTGTACAGGATAGGTGGGAGCCTGAGAAACCGGAGCGCTAGCTTCGGTGGAGGCGTCGGTGGGATACCACCCTGGCTGTACGGACCTTCTAACCCAGGACCGTAATCCGGTTCGGAGACAGTGTCAGGTGGGCAGTTTGACTGGGGCGGTCGCCTCCCAAAGAGTAACGGAGGCGCCCAAAGGTTCCCTCAGAATGGTTGGAAATCATTCGAAGAGTGTAAAGGCAGAAGGGAGCTTGACTGCGAGACCTACAAGTCGAGCAGGGACGAAAGTCGGGCTTAGTGATCCGGTGGTTCCGCATGGAAGGGCCATCGCTCAACGGATAAAAGCTACCCCGGGGATAACAGGCTTATCTCCCCCAAGAGTCCACATCGACGGGGAGGTTTGGCACCTCGATGTCGGCTCATCGCATCCTGGGGCTGTAGTCGGTCCCAAGGGTTGGGCTGTTCGCCCATTAAAGCGGTACGCGAGCTGGGTTCAGAACGTCGTGAGACAGTTCGGTCCCTATCCGTCGTGGGCGCAGGAAGTTTGAGAGGAGCTGTCCTTAGTACGAGAGGACCGGGATGGACACACCGCTGGTGCACCAGTTGTTCCGCCAGGAGCATAGCTGGGTAGCTACGTGTGGAAGGGATAAGTGCTGAAAGCATCTAAGCATGAAGCCCCCCTCAAGATGAGACTTCCCATCATTTTAAATGAGTAAGATCCCTCAGAGACGATGAGGTTGATAGGTTCGAGGTGGAAGCATGGTGACATGTGTAGCTGACGAATACTAATCGATCGAGGACTTAACTAAATTCCTATGAATGTCTTTCTCTTATCTAGTTTTTAGGGTGCAACTTTTATGAGTTTCTCTCTATAACCTATTGATTTTTTCGAGAAAACAGATATAATATTTGTTGTCACTGTAAAAATCCAATCGGATTTATAAGGTCTAGTGGTGATAGCGAAGAGGTCACACCTGTTCCCATGCCGAACACAGTAGTTAAGCTCTTCAGCGCCCATGGTAGTTGGGGCATTGCCCCTGCGAGAGTAGGACGCTGCTAGGCAATATCATCCATTCCACAGTAGCTCAGTGGTAGAGCAATCGGCTGTTAACCGATCGGTCGTAGGTTCGAATCCTACCTGTGGAGCCATATGGAGAGCTGTCCGAGCTGGCCGAAGGAGCACGATTGGAAATCGTGTAAACCGCTAACCGTGGTTTCGAGGGTTCGAATCCCTCGCTCTCCGCCATAGTACATAGCTCAGGATATATGGCCCGTTGGTCAAGCGGTTAAGACACCGCCCTTTCACGGCGGTAACACGGGTTCGAATCCCGTACGGGTCACCATTAATAAGTAAACCCAGTTACAAATGGAGGATTAGCTCAGCTGGGAGAGCACCTGCCTTACAAGCAGGGGGTCGCAGGTTCGAGCCCTGCATCCTCCACCATTTATATCACGTAAGTGATTTATTCTAATATCATCGCGGGGTGGAGCAGTCTGGTAGCTCGTCGGGCTCATAACCCGAAGGTCGTAGGTTCAAATCCTGCCCCCGCAACCAAATTTCTTACTACGTCGAATTAATATCTTCGTTAGAAATTTATAGTGGTGCCCAAAGGGTGCAACCAAATTTATTCTTAGTTAACATTGGTTAATTCTACAAAATCTATCATACGGTCCGGTAGTTCAGTTGGTTAGAATGCCTGCCTGTCACGCAGGAGGTCGCGGGTTCGAGTCCCGTCCGGACCGCCACTTACATAATGTGTTTTATTTCATATCATATCTAATGGCTCGGTAGCTCAGTCGGTAGAGCAACGGACTGAAAATCCGTGTGTCGGCGGTTCGATTCCGTCCCGAGCCACCACTTATTTATGGAGGGATAGCGAAGTTGGCCAAACGCGGCGGACTGTAAATCCGCTCCCATCGGGTTCGTAGGTTCGAGTCCTACTCCCTCCACCATTTTATTTCTTTCTCTTAGGGGTATAGTTTAACGGTAGAACAGAGGTCTCCAAAACCTCCGGTGTGGGTTCGATTCCTACTACCCCTGTTTTACAATGGCGATCGTGGCGAAGGGGTTAACGCACCGGATTGTGGTTCCGGCATTCGTGGGTTCGATTCCCATCGGTCGCCCCATAAGCGTTGGGCTATAGCCAAGCGGTAAGGCAACGGTTTTTGGTACCGTCATGCGCTGGTTCGAATCCAGCTAGCCCAGCCATTTATACGCGGAAGTAGTTCAGTGGTAGAACACCACCTTGCCAAGGTGGGGGTCGCGGGTTCGAATCCCGTCTTCCGCTCCATTTGCATATATGGCGGTATAGCCAAGTGGTAAGGCAGAGGTCTGCAAAACCTTTATCACCGGTTCAAATCCGGTTACCGCCTCCATAACATGCCGGTGTGGCGGAATTGGCAGACGCGCACGACTCAAAATCGTGTTCCTCACGGAGTGTCGGTTCGACCCCGACCACCGGTACTAAATAACACCAGCAACCGTTGGTATAATCAAGTTTCTCGCAAATTGTGGGAAACTTTTTTATTTTTCACTCGCACTACTAAAAATCAAAAAATAGTATGCGAGGAGTAGTGTGCGATGGCGAGAAGACAATTGCTAAATGAGGTCGAATTACAAATAGTAAACAAAACTTCCTATGTAACCACAGATGAAGAAGCTTTTAAATTATTCTATGAGGATTGCAAGTTACGGAACTTGAGGGATTACACTTTAAGGTTCTATCATCAAGGTTTAAAAACAGTAGGCAAACCATAATTGAAATGACTGAGCAAGATATTAAAAAAATGATTACTTCATTTCAAAACAATGGTTTAAAGGTATCTACTATAAACACAAGGCTACGTGCTTATCGTGCTTTTTTCAATTTCCTATACAACAACAATCATATTGAAAAAAACCCAATAGCACGTATCAAGCTTTTGAAAGAACGTAAAGAAGTAATTGAAACTTTTACCAAAGAACAATTACAAAAATTATTTTCTGCTTGTGATTTGAAAACTTTCGTTGGTGTTCGGGATATTACAATAATGAAGTTATTTTTTGATACTGGTATTCGATTAAATGAATTGGTTGGCATTGAATTACAAGACCTTAAAAAAGATAAAGTTGTCATAAAGGAAACTAAAACATATTTTCAGCGTGAAGTTCCTATTACACAAAAATGTAAAGACCAATTAGAAATTTATATGAAAATACGTGGCACAGCAGATACTGAAAAATTATTTATTAATCAAGATGGCAGAGAACTTAAAAGGCGAAGTGTTCAATCAAGATTTGAAAAATATAAAGAATTAACTGGCAATACTGACGTTAGGGTAAGTCCTCATACTTACAGGCATACATTTGCTAAATATTTTGTTCGTGGTGGTGGAGATGCTTTTCATTTACAACAAATACTAGGGCATAGCTCGTTAGAAATAACTAAAATTTACGTTAATTTATTTTCTGAAGATGTTAAAGAATCTCATAGAAAATATTCACCATTAAATGATTTGTAAGCAATAAACCGTAGTCAATCGTGGCTACGGTTTTATTTTTAATCTGATAGAGAAAATCGAAAACACAAAGAACCACCAAGCTGAACGCTTAGTGGTCGATAGGGTTTATTGTTCTTCTTCGCTTAAATCCATAACGTTTAAAATTGGAGTTTTAATATACCATGGAGTGCTTGAGCCACAATGAATATTCCAACCTTTTTCATCGCATTTAATTGTTGTGAGTGAAATTGTTTCATCAGAAACTTGAATAAGATAAAGTGTTTCACCATTTTTATCAAGTTTCTTCTAATTTGATTTCTGCTTGCCCTTCCAATACTTGTTCGATTTCTTCAAACTTCATTGTACTAGTTCTCTTAATTCTTTACCTTTAACAATCATGTTGTTTCCACCTTTTTATTTTTGATTATTATTTGTAATCGGTGGATTATGTAATTAACATCTTCAATGAGATTAACAATTATTTTAGCATTGATAAGAATTGATTGTCCAACAAAAAAGAAACGCCTAGTGATCCTCGTTTAGCATGTAAATGTTTGATATACTAAGTAAAAGGAAATTGATGGATTAATCTGGGTAAGGGGAATATTTGTAATGGAATTTTGGATGAGTACATTAAGTAGTGCCATAGGAGCTTTTGTTGGTATTTTAGGAGCAATTGGTATTGCAAAGTGGCAAATGAATAGGAGCCATAAATTAAATAATATTCAGTTTTACATACGATTTAATGACGCTCAAATTTACATAAATGGATTTAATGAAAAAGTCGACAGGATACTAGAGTTGAAGGAAATAGAGCTCATGGGAGAATACTTTTAAATAAGCATGACTTCTTAGAAATGCGAGAAAGCTTGGAGTCTGCGATTAAAACAGTAAACGAAGAGATAGATGAAGTTGATTTTAATAATTTTATAGAAGAGCTGAGTAAATTTAATCAATATGCTCCTATAGCTTATTACAAAGAGCTAAACTTTTTGTTTTTCTCAATGGCAATGTTATACAATTTGTTACTTGTCGAATGTAGATACCTGGTGAGTGATTTACCTAAAAGAATTGATATGGCAACTTTAAAGGGAATAACTATTCGATTTATGTTAAAAAAGTTTCGAAAAAAGTATAAGAAAATGCAAAGGAAATTAAAAATATAATCTGTATTATTAGGTGGGATACTGTGACGGCTCTATCTTTTCAAAAACTTGAAGAAGCATATAATTTAGTCTATGAAAATACAAAGGAATTGTTGGTAGACTCTAGGTTGTTGCTTGAGAATGAAAGATATGCAAGGTCGTATGCCTTAGCGCAAATGGCACATGAAGAACTTGCAAAACTACCAATTATATATCAAGAAGCCACAAGGTCGTATTTTAAAGAAACTCATGATTGGAAAAGCTTCTATAAGCGGTTAAGGAACCATGGTGCCAAAAATAAGCAGAATTTTGTTTTCTACCAAACCATGCTTAATGCCGTTGGGAACAATAGTATGAACTTGGAATACGAAAAAATAAAAGACAACCTTGCTTTTGTAAATCATATGAAAAACATTAGCCTTTATGCAGATATAAAAAATGATAAATTTACTAAACCATCGAATGAAATAAACGAGAAACTGGCTGTAGCACAGTTAGAGTTAGCGGAAGAAATGTTTAAAACATATTCACTTAGTGGCTTTCATATTAAAGGTGGTATTAAAAAGTCTTTGGATAATGAAGATGCTAGGAAAAACAGGACACTATTAAAGGAAGCGGGCTTAATCAAATAATAATGCAAAGCTTGTATCACTGAATGCTTTTGTATTTCTATGTATAGTAAAGGTTAAAAGCAACAATTAAAGTATTACTGACGATTAGCTTTTTTAAGTTTGATATTTTGATAAATTATATGGGGGAATTTTATATGTTAATAAAGTTTTTTAGACCAGAACATGAGAAGTGGGTTTGGCTGCTACATTCGTTGCCCCAGCAATCGTTATCATATTAATGATGATTGGAAAGACGTCGTTAAACGCTTGGTGTACAATGCAGTCTGAGTCAATGGAAAGTGCTGAATAATTTAAGGAGTATTGCTGTCAGATTCATATAGAAGAAAAAGGACCACTGATCGGTCCTTTTGGGAGTGTAATATTAACTGTGTAAGTAAGAATGCGTACGATTCTTGCTCACACAGTTTTTTTATTTGGTAAAATGAATATATATCTAAAGGAGTGATTTCGATGGGGAAAATCAAAAGAGATCCAAACTCCGTAGAATTAGCAGAAAAAATCATTGAGCAATACCAACCCAAGTCAGTAGAAGACATGCAAAATGCCCTAAAGGAAATATTTGGGCCCATGTTTGAATCCATGTTAAAGGGTGAAATGAATCATCATTTAGGCTATGAGTCTAATGATAAGAATCAAAAAGACACAACAAACAGGCGTAACGGGTACGGCAAGAAAACACTGAAAACAACGGCTGGAGAAGTAGATATTGCGGTGCCACGGGACCGAGATGGTTCGTACGAACCACAACTCATACCAAAGCGTAAAAAAGACGTCTCCGCTATAGAAGATAAGGTGATTTCTATGTACGCCAAAGGTATGTCTCAACGGGATATTTCCTCCACCATTGAAGATATTTATGGCTTCTCTGTCTCCCACGAAATGATTTCTGACATTACAGATGCGGTCCTTCCTGAGTTAGAAGAATGGCAATCTCGTCCTTTAAGCAACTGTTATGTGTTCCTATTTGTAGATTGTATGTTCACAACGATCCGTAACCAGTATGAAACGAAGAAATATGCAGTCTACACGATATTAGGTTATACCATGGAAGGTAAGAAAGACGTGTTAGGTCTTTGGTTAAATGAAACAGAAAGCAAGCACAAATGGATGCAAATATTTGATGAGATTAAAGCAAGAGGTGTCGAAGACATCTTCTTTATCTCCATGGATGGAGTAAGTGGTTTAGAAGAAGGAGCTCGTGCTATTTTCCCACAAGTAACCGTTCAACGCTGCATGGTTCATATGATTCGTAATTCTATTAAATATGTACCAAGCAAAGAGTATAAGCCATTTACTGCCTCTTTAAAAAAGGTATATAGTGCTCCTAATCTTTCAGCCTGCCAAAGTGCTTTTGAATCTTTTAAACAACAATGGTCTGCCTATCCTGGAGCCATCGATGTGTGGACTAGAAACTTTCAGCATGTTGAGCAACTCTATGATTATGGAAGTGCCATTCGCAAGGTGATGTACACAACCAATGCCGTGGAGAGTATTCATTCTAGCTTTCGAAAAGTGACCAAAAAAGGAGCATTCCCTAACGAGAATGCTCTCTTAAAAGTCCTATTTTTACGTGTGAAAGAACTTGAAAACAAATGGGAAGGTGGCCACATCCAAAACTGGTCGATGGTCATGAACCAGCTATTAGTACACGATCAGTTAGAAAATAGGGTTCGTAAATACATTTAGTCTTCAGGACTTACACACTTTATTTGACAAACCCGTCCTTTTTAAATATACAGTAATAATTGAGACATTTACTTATTTTTTTTGTTAGATTTATATTCCTCAATCTTGGCAAACAATTTTTTCACGTCTTTCTCTAAGTTTAGAACGTGCATTTTACGGTGACAGGACGGATCTAAAGCAACGGCATTATAAATAGTATCCTCGCCCCCTTTACTCAGCCATTTAACATGATGCGATTCCAGATATGGCCTTTCTTTCTTATCTACAAAAGGTGCAGGATTGCCGCAAAGATCGCAGTGACCATTTGCGCGGCGTTTTACATACTCAGAAACATATGGATCACGGTCAAATGTTTTCGAAGTGGTGTAACGTTGACCTAATGATTCCGGATTCTTAGCACGGTTAAATAGATCTTTATCACTTGAATTTTGGGCTTCTTTTTCCTTCATCACTTCTTTTTCTCTAAGTAGTTCCTCTGTAACCCTATGCTTATTTCCAACAATACGAAGTGGGAACTTCCACACAATTCGTCCGCCTTCTGTTTTTTGGTAAGGATCATCAATCAGTCTTACTTGTCCTTGGAATATATGTTCTCCAGGTTTAAACGCTTCAAACAAATAGACCTTGACTCCATTTGTTCTAGACTCGTTTAGTGTTTTATTTGCCTGAAATTCAATATCCTGGTCTCCTTCAAGCCCAGTGCCTGTAAAATGGAGAACTTCTTCTCCTTTACTATCAATTTTCCATTTGTCTTCATACTTACCCTTTGTGTGATCGGAAAAGATAACAAGAGTATTTGTAGTATGAGAACGTCGCATGCCCCCAGTGTTTGCACATTTGAAAATCTTTGTAATTTCATCGTTATGGTAGGCATTGCCAACAATTAAGTTAGAGATACCGCGTTGACGATTATCAATCCATACTCTGACTTCATCAATATTGTAGCGTTTTGATTTACCAATGAGTGTTACTGGTAGTCCTTCTTTTTCCATTCTGTATAGGGTGGTCCGTGAAATATTTAATACTTCTTGAAGTTGCTTTGAATCAATTAAATTTTCCATAGTTAACCCCCTCTTTTCGTTTCGGCGTTTGTTTCAATTTGTTTCGGTTATAGATTATATTATGTTTCATCAAATGTTTCAAGGCTTAAATATCAAAAAATTATTTTTGGATTTATAATAAGAAATTGGTAGATCAAACGATCAAACTATTTAAATATGTTTAACATGTTATATTTTTTGATTGATCGAGGTAACTGCTGGTTCGATGCAACATTTTTATGCTATCTTGTTTAACGATTTAAAAAAGACTCACCAGATCTGTAACAGATAAAATAGTTCTCGTGTCATGTATAAAATAAATATCTAAAAGTACGTTGATTCGTGCCAAAAGAAAAACAATCAATAAATCATAGAAGCAGTTAATAAACAGATTACGTAGATCTTACAGTCTCACCACGGAAGCCATGGCCCGTTTAAGAACGTTAGCAGTCTGAAAGCGGGCACTAAAGGGCCTGTCACACCATACCACAAAGCCCCATCCAACTATACAGCCCGAGACAGGGTATGTATATTAAGTAAAGCACAGAGTGTATCTGGATAAGGCTAGCCCAGGCAGGAACACAGACGCCCCCCTACCTCCGGGGGGCCGGGGGTAGCAACCGCGGGCAAAAGCACTTCACCAAATTTTTTAAAATTTTTTTGGAAATGTTACTAATATATTTCCATATGAACTTATATATCTACAAAAATAGTCAAAATAGGTTAAAATAGTTTATAGGAGAAAATGGGATTTTAAATAGAGTGGGGGAGATTTTTTGTTAGAAACAATTTCTAATGACTATCAGGGACTATACAACTCTTATTATCAAAGAATTAAAGAAGAAGTAATGGAAATAAAGGAAAAGTTTGAATACGAGAAAAAAAGCCAAGCCTTTGCTCATTGGTACTTATACAATATCGAGGGGATTAATGAAAATATTGTTGAGGAAGCAATTACTGATGGTCATAACGATTGGGGAATAGATGCGATCATAATAAATTATGATACTGATAGAATTAACTTGTACCAATTTAAATTCCCGGATAAAGAGGACAATATTTCAAAAAAGATTGCACAAGAGGATATTTCAAGTTTTCTAAGGGGTTACAAGTTTTGTTCTAGTGGTAAAGCACCGACCAATGCTAATGAAGACTTAGTAGGCAAAATTGCCGAGATTGACGAAAGTAATATCTTTTCTTTTAAACTTACATTTGTCTCCTATACTGATGGATTAAGTGAGACAGCAGAGATTACCCTCAATGAAGAATTGGAAAAGATAAAAGGTACTGGAAACACGTTAGAATGGGTATTGCTTGATAAGAAGGAAGTTACTGACATAATTTATGAAAAGGGTAAGCTGCAAGAGGATTACACCATTACACTTACTCAGCATGGTACAAGTACGGGAGTATTAATGGATGAAGATTCTAATACTTATACTATCCACGCTTCGCTAAGGGAGTTAGCTGATTTAAGTGAGAAGTACCAAAACATTATATTTGATGAAAATGTAAGACTTTTTCATGGCGTGGACAACAAGTTCAACCAAGGGATAATCGGTACAGCTTCTGGATCAGATGTAAACCATTTTCATCTATATAATAATGGAATCGTAATTGTATCACCAAAAGTTGTAAACGCAGAATTCAGGAAAATTATTAAGATAGATAATCCGATGGTTGTTAATGGTTGTCAAACCATGAATAGCTTGTTGGAGGCTAAAAAACAAGGTGTGCTTAATGATGGGTTAGTTCAAGTCACAATAATAGAAATAACAGATCCTATTATAAAACAAAATATTTCGATCTTCCTGAACTCTCAGACTGAAATAAAAGATAGTTACTTAATTTCAAACTTGCCAATAATTAGGACACTTGAAAATGATCTTAGTAAATTAGGCTATTTCTTTGAAAGACAAGCTAATAAACTAGGTATATTGAAAAAGCGACTTAGTAGAAAAGAAAAAACAAAATTGTTGGGAGTTAATAATAGTAAAGCAATTGAATTAGATTTAGCTATACAGCTTCAAGCCAGTTTTTATGAAAATTTAGCACCTGTTGCAAAGTTAAATAAAGCAAAATTGTTTGAAAAAAAGCATCTAGAAACTATTCTTAAAAATATAAATGCTGAACGGGTTGCTTTTGCATTTGAGATTTATAATAAATTTATGGAAAAAATAAGTGATTACAGAAGTTATAAACGTAACAAAAAGAATAGAATTATCCTAAAATATCTTGGCATTAAGGCTAAGGAAATTAGTGACTACTCTTTTTTAAATACTGGAGATTTTTTCCTGATATCTACATTCGCCGCGATCAGCCAAAAGCGATTCGGTAAGCTTCCTGCAATTGGAGAAAAAGGAAAAGTTGATTTTACTAAATGGACTAACCAAGTATTGGCGTCATTTGATGAAATTTTTAAAGAGAGTGTTCAGCTTATGTATGAAGGTATTAAAGAGGATAAAACAGGGAAACAAATTGCAACATTAACCAAAAGTCAAGCTTTCCATAAAGTATTAATGCAGAAGGTTAATGAAAGGTATAAGTCTGGGAAGTAACTGTACCCCTTTAACCAAGCTATATAATATGCCCAATATCTACTTTTTGAGGTCATGCTGCCTACCGGCAGCTTTTTCTATTTTTTAGTTAATAGTTTGTATAATCGATTTATGGTAATTAATATTGACGATATCTTGGCGTTTCCTGATCCTGAAATACCAAGGATTCAGGAACCAAATAAATCTAAGCTAAAAGTTAAAGTAACAAAAGAGGATATATAAAAAGTCCTTTAAGAACAACCTGGATTAAATAGATACCAGTTGGCCAAGCATTTAATTGTAGTGAACAAACTATACATAGAAGACTTAACGGAAACAATATCCGTGGTTGAAAATACAATGTCCAAACTAGAGTAAAATTAGTTGGTGGAATTGTTGAACAGTTTGCTTACAATGCGGGATTATTTTTGTATGATAGACAATATGGGCAAAAGATCCTTCTTGGCAAAATTCTCAATGGCATTCAAATTCTTATAGGGTGGTTTCTGAATTTGAACATTTGTATATTTTTTGGAAACCCGGTGAAACGGTAATTGATAGAAATAAACTAACTAAAAAGAATGGGTGGAATGGGGAAGTAGAGGAATATGGTCTATTCCGTCAGTTAGAAAAAACAATGATCATGTGGCTAAGTTCTCTTTAGAGTTACCAAAGAGGATAATAAAACTTTTCAGTGAAGAAAATGATATCTTTCTTGATTATTTTATGGGTAGTGGTACATCTGCAGTTGCTGCAACCCTAAAACGAAGAAACTATATTGTCATTTAAAAGGTAGAAAAATATGTTCATTTGGCAAAGAAGAATATTTCATTGATAATAAATGATTCGACACCAGAAGAAATTGAAGGAGATTGTTTTCAGCAAATATCCTTCTTATAAAGCCCGTAAATTCCGGGCTTTTTTTCTATATAATGATATCCTGTACTCTCCACGAGTGTATATTCTTTAGTAAATCAAATGAAACCCTACTACGGAGTTTTCTTGCTGGTTTACTTTATTATCTTTACCAGGAAAAGATAAATCAGGGTGAAGCTTCAAGTAATTAGGATTCATAATTAGAAGTAATCCATTTGGAACCGTAATAACTCTTATCCTTTCTAAAGGTTGCCCAACTTTATCCGAAGTAAGTGAAAGCATACTATAGATAGGCTTTAGGTAAATATGTACAACTGGTGCAATAGTACCATTACTTAATATATATAGGTGGTATAGCTGGCCAAACATCGTGACTCGTTCTTTTGCCTATGGCAGTTATTTTATTATTTAATACATTATCTTTAGGCTTATTCCATATGCCGTCACCAGATATTTGATAAGGTGATAAAACTATATGTTCTTCATTATCCCTAGGTCCAACTGACTTTACATCGGAGAAAAATATTATTGAATTGGTAGGCTTAGTCAACTTATCAATATTATCAGAAGTTAAAAGGAATCTGTCATCTGAACCTGATGGTAAACTAACTTCCCTTATAGTATTTTTATTACTTAGAAGTCTTGTGAGTTTGTGCCCAACAGAATGTTCTCCTACTTCTATCCACGGTACTTGATCACCCTTAGGTTGACGACCACGATCTTCTGGGGGATATTCAGCCCAAAAAGGATAAAGATTCGTAGCTTGATTATAATCGATAACAAATTCAGATAAATTGTTCTTTATTGTATTAACAGTTTCGTTAGCTAAGTGTTCTTCAATATATCAGGGAAAATTGGCTTACTTGAATGAGGCCAGAGAAAGCCAACAATAAACACAATATTTACTCTATCAGATGAACTTAATATTGAGGCCCAGTGTACTAATTAAGGAGGTTGAAGACATTCTACTTTAAGCTAATCGTTAAATAGGATGGGAGAGAAAAAGCAAGATGTTTAACCAATTTAGAAAAGAACTCTACGAACAATATCAGTTTGTAAAGGATTACTATATTACTCACGCCAGTGAATTGGTTGCGAGGAGAAGTAACTTAAGTTTGGAAAGTGTAGTAAAAATTACAAGGGCACTGAGAGTATCGTTAGAGGAATTCTTTAGTACTATTGGTCCAAAAGTGGGAGCGGAAATCAATATATGTCAGCCCTGATTAATTTAGTAGGTGAACAAAGTTTATATGAACAGGAGAAATTTTTGTCTATTATCGAAAACGTTTTACATATTTTGAATGAAAAATAAATATTTAGTAAAGGTTACTCATAACAATTAACTTATTCATTCTCGACTATAAATAGTGATAGGGTAAATTTTATGGGAAATAGATATTGGAATATAAGTTTAGATAATCAATCTGTTAAACAGTTATGTATGGCCGATAATAAGGTTAAAAAACTTGCTTTAATAATAGGTGATTATTATGTTCCTACTTATAATGACAAGTTCGAGGCTTTAATCCGCTATATAGTAGGTCAAATGCTATCTAATAAGGTAGCAAATAATATCTGGGAAAATGTAAAACAGCAATTAAGTGGAGTAATTACACAGAAGACGATCTCTGAATTATCAGATCCTGAACTTAGAGCATTAGGGCTTTCTATGAGAAAAGTAGGGTATATAAGAGATCTTTGTAACAGGATTAAAAGCAATGATCTTGATTTAGAACAATTGGAAGAGCTCAACAATAATCAAATAATTAAAAAATTAACTAGAGTTAAAGGTATAGGTGTTTGGACTGCAGAGATGTTTCTTATTTTTACATTATATAGGCAAGATGTTATTCCTTTAGATGATGTTAGTCTTCAGCGATGTGTAAGTTGGTTATACGCAGAGAATAATTTAAGCAGTAAAGAGCTATTAAAACAGAAAGGATCAGTATGGAGTCCAAATAGTTCTATAGCTTGTCTTTATTTATGGGAGGCAGTGAATAGAGAGTATGTTGATAATTATTTATCAATAGAAGATGTGAAAAAGTAAAGAGTGATAATCATCATTCTTTACTTTTTAGCGATTCCGATTTATTAAATTCATCCAACAGAACTGTCCATCTATTAAAAACTTCTTTACCAAATATAACTTCGTCCACAAGTCCCATATGCAACATATCAATGATTCTGCAAAGATAAGACTTTCCTTGTTCCCACCAACAAGGGTAGGAATCTATAAAATATATATGTTTAATATCCCCCTCCTTCAAGTGGGAAAGTTTATTAATTTCGTGGCCATCTAGTTGTGTTTCAAATACACCGTCTGCTATTCTACTACCAAATGTTGTGGTATAGTAGTATTCTTTAATTTCCCAGACAACAATAGGATTAATAGTTGACGGATAAGCTCCATCAAAACGTCTAGAAAAAGCACCTTGAATTTTGCGAGCTGAATCTTTCAGATATGACAAAACATTTGGATCATCATCGAATGTTATATCCTTTTCATATTCTAAACCATGTGTATGGGCAAATTCTCGAAGATGCTGCTCAGTTAAGATATTTATAATACCAGTTAAATATGCATAATCCCTTTTTTCTTCTTTTTGTTTGTTATACGGTAACTTACTTGTAAAACTCTCTGCATCGTAAATTTTCTTTAACTGATAGAAGATTGTTCTAGCATCTTTTAAATTCATCAAACTATTTCTAACATGATTATTCAGGATGTTTGTTCTATACTCAAGATAATTTAGTACGTCTTCAAGAAGATCTTTGTCAATTGATATATCTTCCTTTACCAGTGCTGTCAAAATTTCTTCTTCTGAATAACTCTTGATAATCCTGGTAAGTCGGTCTGTATAACCCACTTTTTCTGATATTATTCTGACATAACCCCAGAATTGCTCACTCCGTTGTAAAAAGTCTTGGTTTGCTTCCAAACTAATCCTCCTTGTCTATAAATAAAAAAAGTTCATATACATTTATTTCTAATGCAACTGCTATCTTTACTATGTTTAGTAATGAAATATTTCTTTCCCCTCTCTCCACCTCACTAATATATGTTCTATGTAATCCAGAGAGCTCAGCTAGTTTTTCTTGAGAAATATTCTTTTTACGTCTATAATCTCTGATAGTTCTACCAAACTGTTGTATTGTTCTATTCTTTTTCTCCATGTTACCAACATATGCTTTTGTAGATTATAAGTCTACATGATATAAGTGACATTTTGGGGTTTTTGTATGTTATAATGAAGCTAGTCACATAAATAGAGGAGTTTTGCTATGCCAAAAACTAGCACTAGAGGAGTACCTCAGCTACTAAAATGGATCGGTAATAAACAAAGATTTGCTGAGGAAATTGTTCAGTATATGCCAGAGAAAATTGATACTTATTTCGAACCTTTTTTAGGGAGTGGAGCAGTTCTGGCTGCCCTATCGAATTCCAAATATAATAGTTTAGCACCTGATACACTATATAAAAAAGCGATTGCGTCAGATGTATTGGAACCACTAATTAATATCTTTGAATATGTGAAAAAAGACCCGGATATTTTAGTTCAGTATTATTTTGACCACATTTCAGATTATGAAAACAATAAAAAGGATAATTACCTTAAAATTAGAGAACGCTTTAATACTACTAGAAACCCGTTAGATTTTGCTTTACTTTCGCGTACTTGCTATTCAGGAATTATCCGTTTTCGTAAATCGGATGGGTATATGAGCACACCAGTTGGTCCTCATAAACCCATATCACCCTTAGAATTTGAAAAAAGAGTTAAGTTATGGAATCAATTAGTTCAAGATACAGTATTTATCCACTCAGACTTTAAACAAATTATGTCAATGGCAGGTGAGGGGGATTTGGTATATTGTGATCCTCCGTACACCCATAGTCAATCAATTATTTATGGTGCACAGACTTTTGATATAAATAAATTATTTTCAGAAATTGCAAGTTGTAAAAGACGTGGGGCAAAAGTGATGCTTTCAATAAATGGAAAAAGAAGATCTGGTAACGAGGATATTGGCGTTCAAGTACCCGAAGGGTTGTTTGAGAGAGAAGTTTATGTGAATTGTGGAATTTCTATGATTAATAGGCTACAAAGAACTGGACAAATCATGATAAATGAAGATGTTCATGACAAACTGTTATTAACATGGTAGGGTATTGCAAAACTAGCAATACCCTTTCATTTACCCTTTTAATACTTTTTTTAAGTCAATAATATAGATAGGTTTGTGATAACCTGAGAAAACTAGCTCATGAGTAGAATTGGGATATTTGTACTCTAAATCAACAAGAATATTGTTCTCTTCTACCTCTTCAATCCTTAAGCCTTCTTTTTGTATTGCTTCTATGTCGTCTTCACTAACATCCCAACATACAATACAATCGATCTCATCGAACATTTTTTTGTAGCTCTTAAAATCGTTTAGGATATATCTTACTTTCGATTTAAATTCAATAATAGTTCTAATATTATCCTGGATATGTGCGAATAAATCATATTTTTTCTTATAACCTAAGCATAAGGGATAGATATCTTTAATTATACCCTTACCAATTGATTCAAAAAATAAACCAACAACACCAGCTTCTTGATCTTTAGGGCTCTTCTTGAAGTTAATACCATTTATATCCAAATTCGGAAGAGAATCTAATTCAGCAAATGCTTGATCTCTATTCCATTGGCTGCCAGGTTCAGGATCCACTTCTGGGATATACTTTATAATTTCACGATAAAATTCATTAAATAACATTTTTGAGTATTCTTTATATATTCTTGCCTGAGAACCATAAATTGACTTTCTGCCTATATCAAAGCTAAGTTTAGAATCTTCAAATAAAATAAACAAATTGTACCAATAGCCTGATGCTCCAGTGTTGGGATTATCTACAGAAATACCAGTTGGCATTCCTTTAACGGACGTGTAGATTCCACTATTGAAAAGTGTATAGTCAAATGACTCTAACCATTCCTCATTGTTTAACTGATCTTCTGTACATAAATTTAAGGTATTAGACACCTTTTTCCATGTTTTACGAGTAGGTGCGAAGCAGACGATATACTTAATGATTCGTTGGTCATTATGAACAAATTCACCTTTTTTATAAATTATTTTACCCAATAATTTCTTTCTTTTTTCACTATCAGATTTGTCCTTTCGGAATTCATAATAAGTGTTAACGTCCAAAGATAAGGACTCTAACCCTTCTGTAATAAGCCAATATTTAAAAGGGATTTTCTCTATGGGATAAACAAGGCCGTCTTGATCTATAAAGGATAACGTTACCTCTATGTCCTTATCGCTACTAAATATCGCTTTTGTACTACCTATAGCCGTTTTAGTCCTCAGTACAAATTTAACTTGCTCATACCTAAGTTTAAAAATTGGACAATTTTTGTCAACATCCTTTAATGTTATCTCAGTACCCTGTAATTCTTCTTCAATCGCACTATAATTAAGTGGAAGGTTTGAGTTATCAACACTATTCTTCCAACTAAAAGCATTTTGTACAGATCCATAAATAGAACCATTTTGATTTCCTGTCTTTATATGAAAATCATTACAAGAAAACATAGCAAAAGTTAAGCCCACACCTTTTTCACCTATAGTTGTTTCATCATTTCCTTTATTGGTGGAAAATGGTTTTAGTAATACAGGGAGGTCTTTCGGATTTATGCCTATTCCATTATCTTGTACCATAATGGATCTTTGCTGAGAATTAATCTCTATATGTATTTTACCGACGTTGACATTGGATTTTCTGATTGCATCAACTGAATTTTGACATAGCTCAGCAAGTATATCCCAATTATTATTATAACTTTGGTCAATTCCTTTAATTTGAGTACGTAATTGTTCGATCCCAGGAGGTAGAAAGTCGTTGTCTAACTTTTCATTATTCATTTTTTTCCTCCTCAGCCATGAATATTCCTTATATTATAACACCTAGAAGGTTAAGTAATCCAATAAGCCTTCGATATAAAAAATTATTTTTTTTAGTGTAAACCTGATTTATATCACTGTTATGAGAAAAGAGCAGATGGAATGTCCGCCTGCTCTCTAATATAAATCAGTAATTTTACGCAAATAATACGCATTGGAACTGCAAAACATTATTAAATCACTTATTTGACCCCAATATCGACCCCGACCACCAGTATAGAATAAATAGACTAAAAATACACACCCTAATCTGATTTGTTTAGGGTGTGTAGCTATCTAATACTTCATTAAAAAAATCATACTTCTGAATAATAGACCACAATGGCCCACTATCCTTTATATTAAATTGCATTATACGGCTACATTCTTTGTGGAAAACACCATTTATTATGTCCAAGCAAACCACTTCTTGAAAATCTAATTCCATTTTACAACAACCACATCTCAACTTCATATCACAACAACCCTTCTTTAATTGAGTGGTTAAACACTTCTATTATTAATGTACACTACAATCAGCTAGATAAAAATTGGTATTATCCATTTTTTTGTTATGGTCAGTGTTAGACAAAAAGTTACGTGAAATCTAGTACACACGCATAGGTTCTAGCCCTTCGCTATTCTAATGCCATACCATCTTTAAATTGTATCTAAGATTAATATATGACACTACGCTTTATAGTAGGATAATATTACCAAGGTCATCCACTCAACCATTTTCTGAGCAAACTATCCATGTTCCACCTTTCATATTCCTTCCGTTGCTGTATTGCACAAACAAGTATTATTCAGTAGAGAGACTTAAATAGTAGAGGGTCCAAATAGAGGGCGAGCATGAAAAAGTGTTCATTTTATTAAGCAAAATGGACTACTTTAGTTTAGCTGTTACAACTGACTAAAGATGAAGTTTAACTATAAAATTCTACCTTAATAATACAAAACGGGTTAGCTACAAAATAGCTCTCCCGTTATTTTTATACATTAATCTCCACACATATTGGTATTTGATGGAATCCTTATGTTAAATTTAACTTGTTAAATACGGAGCTAGGAGAATCTAAACATGGAAAAAATTATGATTGTTGAAGATGATATGAAAATTGCGGAATTCTTATGTTCTTATATAGAAAAATACAGATATGAAGTCATAATTGCCACAGACTTTGAAGATATAATGGGCACATTTCGTAATATTCAACCTGATCTTCTGTTACTAGATATTAATCTTCCTAGTTATGACGGGTATTATTGGTGTAGGCAAATTCGAAAAGAGTCCATTTGCCCAGTGATTTTCATTTCGGCTCGAACAGGGGAGATGGATCAAGTGATGGCATTAGAAAATGGTGGGGATGATTTTATTACGAAGCCCTTTCATCCCGATATTGTCATGGCAAAAATCCGAAGTCAGCTGCGCCGTGCTTATGGGGAATATGCAGCTAAGCATGAAGAAAGAACGCTTACCCTTGGGGAACTGAGCCTATATCCTGAACGATTAGAACTTCGATTTGGAAATGAAGTGACGCAACTATCCAAAAAGGAATCAGACATCATGGAAAGTCTAATCGATCGTTACCCTCGTATTGCTGGTCGGCAGGATCTGTTGGCGAAACTATGGGATGATCAATCCTATGTGGATGAAAATACGTTGAACGTTAATATTGCTCGTATTCGGAAGAAGTTTCAAGAGGTAGGGATTGAAGATGCGGTGGAAACGGTTAGAGGAGCAGGATACCGTCTGCGCGTTACATGGAATGAGGAGGAAGCATGAAACTATTTCTTCGTGAGCATTTGTTCCTCATTGTGATTCAACTCATCCAATCTGTAATGATTCCTATACTCTTTTGGCTAGATGGCTATCGTGGTAAAGGAGTCATGATATACGCTATCTTTCTCTCCCTCGTATTACTATCGGCATATCTCATCTATCAATACGTGACTAGAAAAAACTTTTACCATAGATTACAGAGTCCATTGGAAACACTGGATGTATCCCTCGAGACGACCGGCGGAACGCCAATTTCAACAACGCTCGATCAATTGCTTATTGCCCAGTATCGTTTATATCAAGAAGAACTGCAAAAAGCGGAAGATAGGCAGGACGAGCATTTGTTATTTATGGATCGTTGGGTTCATCAAATGAAGACACCACTTTCTGTTATTGAACTGACGGCACAAGCACTGGACGAGCCGGAATCGTCTAGCATCCGTGAGGAAACAGACCGAATGCGGAATGGGCTGAATACCGTCCTTTATATGGCAAGACTCCGTACCATTACAGAGGATTTTCAAGTTAAGCCCGTTAATCTTTCCAAGCTTTTACATGAAGTAAATCAGGAAAATAAGCTATTTTACATCCGGAATGAAGTGTATCCACAACTAAAGGAAGAAAAGCCAGAAATAGTAGTAGAGAGTGATGAAAAGTGGCTATTTTTCCTGTTAACGCAACTCATACATAATGCAGTTAAATATTCGACTGGAAGGACAAAGCATCTTGTCCTATCTATTTATGAAAGGTCAGGGGAATCGGTACTCGAAGTGAAGGACTTTGGAATTGGGATCCCGGTTGTGGACCAGAAGCGTGTTTTCAACAAATTTTATACCGGAGAAAATGGCCGAAAGTATCGAGAATCAACAGGTATGGGGCTTTATTTAGTAAAAGAAGTTGCGGAAAGGCTAGAGCACCGAATTGAATTGGAATCAAAGGTTGGCAAGGGAACAGTCGTCCGGATTATTTTTTCCGAAACACAAAACCTTACATCGATGTAAGATTAGTGAAAGCATAATCGATAGTTTAAAGCTGCGTGCTTCGGCTATGCTTGTTGTAGAAACTTAGCAGAGGAGAATGACTATGCTCACACTTACAAATGTAAGTAAGGTTTACGAAGGGAAAGTGGTTTATCGTGCCCTTACTGATATTAATTTAGAAATAGAAACAGGTGAATTTGTTGCCATTATGGGTCCGTCTGGTAGTGGGAAAACAACATTACTAAATATTATTTCCACGAACGATGCACCTACTACTGGACAAGTTGAAATCGAAGGAAATGCTCCACATAAGCTGAAGAAAGATGCGTTAGCTAAATTCCGTAGAACTGAACTTGGATTTATTTTCCAGGATTTTAATCTATTGCATACACTAACTGTCGAAGAAAATATCGTATTGCCACTCACACTAGATGGTGCGCGTATAAAAGAGATGAAAGAAAAGGCGCATAAAATCGCGGAGAGTCTTGGTATCACTTCAATTATGAGCAAACGTACCTACGAAATATCAGGAGGTCAGGCACAACGGGTAGCCATTGCCAGGGCGATGATTCATCAACCAAAGCTTCTGTTAGCCGATGAACCAACCGGTAACCTAGATTCGAAAGCATCAAAGGATGTCATGGCCATGCTTGGAGCCATAAATAAACAGGGAAATACGAGCTTGTTAATGGTAACACATGATCCACAAGCAGCAAGCTATTCCGACCGAGTTGTCTTTATCCGAGATGGGAAGCTGCATTCCGAAATCCATCGTGGGGAAAGTAGACAAGCATTTTTTCAGAAAATAATTGATATGCTTTCCTTGATGGGAGGCGATGGCAATGACTTTTCGTCAGTTCGCGTTTAATAATGTATGGCGCAATAAACGATTGTATATTGCCTACCTCCTTAGTAGTATGTTCACGGTAATGGTATTCTTCACTTTTGCCATTTTTGCATTCCATCCAGCGTTTTCAGAAGGCTCGATCAATAAAAACGTACTACTGGGACTGGGTGTTGCTGGAGGAATCATTTATGTGTTTTCTTTCTTTTTTGTCCTATACTCGATGAGTTCTTTTTTACAGTCGAGAAAGAAAGAGTTTGGCTTGTTAATTATGCTTGGTGCCTCCAATAAACAGATTCGTCTGATGGTATTTTTGGAAAATATCTTAATCGGCCTTTTTGCAACAGTCGGTGGAATTCTAATAGGCTTGGTATTTGCAAAAGCGATTCTTTTGATTGCTGAAAACGTATTAATTATTAGTGAAACATTGGATTTTTATTTTCCTACACTAGCAATCGTTGTGACGTTTATTAGCTTTCTCTTTCTATTTTTCTGTATATCCTTATTTGTTTCGTTTGTTCTCCGTACGAACAAGTTGGTTAATTTAATGAAAGGAGATAAACAGTCTAAAGGAGAGCCAAAAGCATCTATTATTCTATCGGTACTTGCAGCGCTTTTACTTATCACGGGATATGGTACTGCTACTTTGGTTGAGGGTGTTTATGTTGTCTATGCGATGATTCCGGTTATTTTAGTAGTGACACTTGGAACCTATCTCTTATTCACTCAATTAAGTGTGTATGTCATCCGCCTTTTGAAAAATAATACATCGATTTTTTGGCGGAAAACAAATATGCTCTTGTTCTCTGACCTATCCTTTCGATTGAAGGATAACGCAAGGACATTTTTTATGGTGGCAATTATTTCGACAGTTGCTTTTAGTGCCATTGGTTCTTTATATGGATTTCAATCCATAATCAATGGAACAAAGGATCCCTATCCGATTACGTATAGCCCGTTTCTTAATGACAGTAAAGCGGTAATCGAGGAAGATACGAACACAATTAATGCTATCTTGCAGGAGGAAAACATCGATGCAAAGATGGAATCGCTGGAGCTACACTATTATGAGATAGCTGAAAGAAATGTCTTATTCTTAAGCGCTTCTGACTACAATCGCTTTGCAGCACTTATTGGTGACAAGAAACTACATCCGGAGGAAGATGAGGCCATTGTAGTGGAACAAAGTGCTAGTGAGGGTGATATCGTGGAGGAGGGCCCAAAAGCTAGTGAAGGGTTAATGGAAGCGAGTATCCAACTAGAAGACGGGCAAGAACTTCAACCTACAAGAGTAGTAGAATCAGCTGTATTATCAACAACTAGTTATGGGTATTATGTGGTGAATGACAAGGTTTTCGAGCAACTTGGATCACCTGAAAGCAAGGGTCATAGTGTCGCATGGAAACCGGAAGAAGGGCAAACGGATCAAATAATTGAGGCGGGCAGAAAGATAAACAACTTGGATGGCAATTTACAGTATAAAACGTTCATCGTTGAATATACACTTTATGAAATTAACAAAGCATACGGACCTATTCTTTTTATTGGCTTGTTTATCGGAATTGTGTTCTTTGTTTCCGCTGGTAGCTTTCTCTATTTTCGTTTATTTACAGATTTGGATGAAGAAAAGCGCAAGTACCAAGCTATTGCCAAAATTGGATTGACACAATCAGAGTTGCAGAAAGTAGTGAACAGACAAATTGCCATTCTATTTTTCTCACCAATTGTTGTAGCATTAGTTCATGGTGCTGTTGCACTTACCGCTTTGTCCCGTTTGTTTAATTACAATTTAACAGTAGAATCTTCCCTCGTATTAGGAAGCTTTGCTTTGATTCAAATCCTTTATTTCTTGATTGTGCGATTTTTCTATGTGAGACAGGTGAAGAGGATGGTATTTTAAGAAAGGTATCATTTTAAGAGTTACTATGAAATATTGAAAGTTGCATGGATATGATTTTTTGAAAGTATGAACATACATGCGAAAATGCTTTTCATATTTTGTGTATGATGTCGGAGTAGTACACCGGTATTTATGAATAATCGAGTTTAATTTCAAAAGATAAAACACTCAAAAACGTTTATATATCAATGTTTGCGAGTGTTTTTATTTTTGTGAAAGTAGATTGGAAGGCAGGATTGATTCGTTTTACCAACTTTGACACAAAGGTCTGCTATATTCTTCCTCTATTTTATGCTCCGTGTATAACCCAATTGTTTCGCTAAATTTAGAAGGAGTTTATCACGATGATTGGAATAGAATTGTGCTGTTTCACTGTGTTTTTCAAATAATGCTTTTTCTTTTATATACTTAAATTTTCTTGGAAATGAGTAGCATGAACTAGTAAGAACAGGTATCTTTTCTAGACGCATAGATTGCTGTGTAAAAGGCTTGTTTTCGTATTTATTACCGTGTGAAAGAGAGTAATTGTTAATAGAGCAAACGCAGCGGATCGTATTTCCGGTGCAGTGTGATTCCAATCATTAGAACTATTATATAAAACTAGGGTGAGATAAAACACTCATACTTGTTGTTTAATAAACGGTGTATGAGTGTTATTTAATGTGAGGTTATGCTGAAAAGCTTGGGCTAAGATTAATTAATCTCATTTTCCCTCATCTTAAGTTTTAGCCTCTTGATCAGTCCACACTGTCACAATGACACCATCCATATTGTTCCCTGATATCTTATAATGAGAATTAACTGGGATGTGTATGTTAGTACTTTCAGTTACAGGATAATAAGAAATATCATAACGTTTCCCATTCACATTCGCAGAAATCGCTTTTTCTTCTTTTAGGTAATCCAAATATTCTTCAAGAACGAAATTTTTCTCTTTCATAATGGCACTGTGAGGCAAGCCCACATAGCGGATATGCCACGGTTCATATTGAATTCCGGTAATGTCCTTTTTGTTCTCAGGGTAGCGCAATATGAATCCGTATTTCCAAGCATGGTTTTCAATCCACTCCCCTTCAGGTGCCTCCGCCATCTTCATCTGAGTGGATCCTACATCTAGTGATAAGCCTAAATTGTGTTCACTATGTCCTGGTGGTAAAGCAATACCTGGACCCATATCTTGAAAAAGAGCTTGTTGGTCACTAAGATCTCGAAAGCCACTAGTTATGGCAAAATGATTAACGCCATCTTTTTCTGCAGCAGCAACCATGTCTGCAAACTCTTTTGCTATTTTTTTAGACAGATAAATATCGTTATTCAATACTACAAAACCATTTATCAATTCATTGTGTGTAAATAAGTTGACGACATCTGTTTTTATACTTTGAGGTTGGACAGGATAATCACTGTTCACCAAGAGTAGATTTCCTTCATAGATTTGTTCTTTTTTAATTTCTATTTTTTGAGTATTCTCGGAAGTCTCTACATTCTCTTTTTTGTCATATGTTTTGATTTCAACGTTGTCCTGAGACAATGGTACGTTCTTATAGGCAATACCAAAGCATAGTACTAGTAAGATTAAAAATCCCCACTTCTTCATTTATTAGTTCCTCCTTTAAGCTGCTATGTGTTTAAGGATAGGGAAAACTATTTAAAAAAAGAGTGGGGTAAACTTTAAATTTTTCTTAAAACTTATGGGTTTTGCACTTGCTCTTCCGTGCTACTTTCTTGTGGTAAACGAACTTCAAAAATGGTACGAACGATACTACTTTCGGCAGTGATGGTTCCATGGTGCTGCTCGACAATATTCTTGGCAATAAACAAGCCAATCCCAGTACCCCCTCCTGGATTTGTTCTCGCTTTGTCACTGGTATAAAACATATCAAAGAGGTAGGGTTGCTCCTCCTCAGGGATAGACGCACCATAATTGATAATCTGAACAACAACCTCTCCATTTTCAGTAAAGCCATTCATATCAATAAACTGACCATCGTTTCCATAGCGACTCGCATTCGTCAGTAAATTTTCAAACACACGTGCTAACAGCTCTCCATCGCCCGATATTGGTAATTGGGGAGGAAGATTCATTCTAGCAACCAAATGATTTTTTTCGAAGATAGGGTACAGTTCCTCCTTTAACTGATAGAGGAGGTCGCTCAGATTAATAGGCTCCTGTTTAATTGGAAGCATGCCATAGTTCATTCTAGTTATTTCAAATAATTCATCAATAAGTCGTTCTAAACGCTGGGATTTCGTAAAGGCAACCATTAAAAAATGTCGGATCTGTTCCTCTGTTAAATTCTCATCCTTAAGAATTAAATCCAAATAACCTAAAACAGAGGTGAGTGGTGTACGCAAATCATGGGCGAGGTTTACGACTAACTGATCTTTACTACTTTCCGAAAAATCTCCTCTTTCGATGGCCTGTTTTAAATGCTCACTCGCTAGATTAATATCTCGTGCAATCACACTCAATTCATCATTTGATCGAACCTGAACACGATGTGTAAACTCACCACGAGCAAGATAATGAATGCCGTTCGAAATCTCATTGAAGTAAGTAGAATAAGACTTTGTAAGTAAAAAGAAAAATAATACCGAAAGCGGGATAAATAGTAATAAAAAGAAGTTAATGTCTCCCACTCTGCCTATGAACAATCGCAGCTGAACTAACGTGTCCCCATAATCGACCATTGTGTGATAATAAAGCTGAAGTCCCTTATAGATGATATACGTGATGCTACCAGCCATAAGCATACTTAAACCGAATAAGAATATCATTTTTGAGCGAAAGCTTTGTAAAAGTTTATCCATAGAATGTGTACCCAACTCCCCATACGGTTTTTATAAATTTGTTCTTCCGTTTATCTTCTTCCAGTTTTTTTCGTAATGTGCGAATATGTACCATAACGGTATTCTTCCCTTCAAAATAGGCATCTCCCCACACCTGCTGAAAAATATGTTCGACGCTAAATACCTTCTTAGGATGACTCGCTAGTAAATATAATATGTCAAACTCCTTCGGTGTTAGCTCGATGCTCCTCCCGTAAAGAGTAACGGTGCGCTCATCAGCTGAAATAATTAGCTCTCCATAGTCTAAGACTGTTTGAGGATTGGATTCCGGTTGATTCAGCTTCATAAAGCGCCGTAGCTGTGCATTTACCCGAGCAACCAATTCGATAGGGCTAAACGGTTTTGTCATATAGTCGTCCGCACCAATCACTAATCCTTGTACCTTATCAAAATCAGAGGTCTTAGCACTCAAAAAGATGATAGGCATATTATGCTGTTCTCGAATATGACGAGTAACTTCATATCCATCCATTTTTGGCATCATAATGTCCAAAATCAGCAAATCTATCGGTTGAGTCTGGATGATATCCATGACTTCTTGGCCATCAGATACTTTTATAATATGGTAGCCTTCTTTTTCTAAATGGATCGCAACCAAGTCGGCAATTTCTTCTTCGTCATCCGCTACTAAAATCGATATACGTTTCAAATCTGTCACTCCTATGTACACTTCTCATCATTCATTATAAGTATTGTACCTTTACTTATGAAAAAATCCTGTAATTTTATCATAACTTTATACCTATTTATGGGTTAGTTTAAATGAAATCTCTTAAAAAAATAGTGAATAAATTCTTAACTTTTTCTTAAATAAGCAGGGGTTACTTGCGTATAGGGAATTTTAATGTTGTAACGTGATGTACTAAAGAACCCACGTATCACAATATTTTCTGTACTCCTTCCATCTACTTCGTGTATAGGTGTATCATAGTTGTAAATGAAATAGTGGGGTGGAATTTGATGAAAAAGCTACAAGAGTTTGCGAAAAACTATCAAGCTGAAATGAACTGGGAGATTCGAACGGATAACTACGAGCGGACTAGATCCTCTCTTCTGAATAATTATATGCTCCTTACTACCGAAGTGGCGGAGATCGCGGAAGAATTAAGAAAGGCATTCAACCATACGAATACACTTATTAATGATGGCATGGATGAGGATGGAGCATTTGAAACGGCTAAAGATAGTTTTAGAGAAAATATTGGAAAAGAATTGGCTGATTGTATAGCTTATATAACAAAATTTGCGAACTACTTTGAGGTAGATTTAGAGGATAGCTTTTATCAGAAGATGGAGGAAGTGAGGAACAGGAAGAATAAGGATGTAGGGGTTATGAAAAGATAAACCCTTGCCCTATATTTGAGCATGATGTCGGAGTGGTTCGCCAGTATCTTTAGATGAAAAATGAGTTAATTTTAAAACGATAATACACTCGTAAATGTTGAAATATCAGTGTTTGTGAGTGTCTTTTTGTGCGCTACTTATAAAATATAACGGTCGATATACGTCATGTGGTACGTTTTGATTTATTTGTTGTTAAAGGTGCAACGGCAGCGATGTGCTATAGTGGAGACATTAAATATTAAGAAGTAGGTGATTAATTTAATGGCGGAATTGATACATTTAACTTTAAATGGTATAAAAGAAAGATTAAAATCAATTAATTCAATCCAGATTCAGAGAGAACAAGGTTTTACATTACCAATTACATTTGATTTAAATGTTCCTGCAAGTGAAAAAGATATTGTTGAATTAGAGTCCTCATTAAATATCACACTGCCTATTGATTATAAACGTTTTCTAGAAGAGCATGATGGGGCACATATATTTAAGAACATATATGGTGGAGGTTTTCAATTTTACAGTGTTAATGAGATTCAAACATTAAAAAAACCAACTTATCTTAAATCGAATTGGATTGTGATTGGTTATTCGGAAACTATGTATTTGATCATTGATAATAGTCGTGTTAGAGAGGGAAATCCGAATTATCTTCTGTTATTAGATGGAATCTTCCCGGAAGATATTATTGACTTGAAATCAAATTTTGAAATTTGGTTTGATCGGTATATAGTAGCTCAAGGTTCCTATTTCTGGAATTGGTATAACGTAGATGCTAGTAACTATTATAAAAAAGAGAAATAGTAGTACTATTTATAAATCCCCCTTTCGTCTTGTTGTAGGGGGTTTTTCCTATTTTGGAAGAAGTTAAATTCTCTCTATATTTAAAGAGTTAGATTTTAGTACGAATAACAGAGGATATTAAGTTCCCTTTATGCAGTTGCTTTTATTTGTTGAAGATACATTATCTCATACTGTAATGGTGACATATAGTTAATAGTTGAATGAATACGTTTGTAATTGTAAAAAGTCATAATATAGGCAAATATACTTTGTTTAGCACCGTCACGTGTTTGATACTTTTCATGGAATATTAATTCTTTCTTGATTACACTATGAAAGGACTCAATATAGCATTATCGTAACAGTTTCCTTTCCTATTCATGCTTGTAGTAATTCATAGTTTCGTAGAATTGCTTGATAATCATTCGCTGAGTACTGACTGCCACGATCAGAGGTGGTGAATTAGTCCTTCCTTTGGCGGCTGTTCATTAATAGCCCTTTGTAAAGCTTTGATAGTCAATTCTTTGGTCATTCGATAACTCATTTCCCAACCAATGATTCTTCTTGAAAACAAGTCCATTATAGTGACTAAATATACCCAACCTTCTTTTGTCCAAATGTATGTGATGTCACCGCCCTAAACAGCACCAGGCATATAAAATTACAATTAAAAACTACTGGATACCGATAAATCAACAAAAGTAACAATAAAAAAGGAAGAAGCCACCATTTATAACAAGTGACCTCTTCCTTATTAAAAGCAAATATATTTTTATTCTAAGAGCCATCCTATAATTAATGAATGGGAAACTAATAGAAGATGTAATACAGATTCAACTTCCTCACATAAATTGACACTGCACTAGATAAAAGTGAATATTCAGACAGAATTTCAACAACAGGAACTTCTTCCTCTTTATTCTTATTTCATCAGCATAAAATTACTTTACCTTTGAATCAAAAATAGTTCCAGCTTTATCTATCCAAGCTACATATTTCTTAAATCTTGTAAATCTATCTTGAAATTTATAAGGTATTACAATAAATAATGTATATAAAGCCGCGAATACTAACAGAAATGTCAAAGATCTTAACCAAAAACTTTCAGTAGAAATAACACTTATAATATAACTTAAACAAACCGAAAGCAGTACGAGAAGTGCAAATCTTTTATACAAAATCATTTAAAATCCTCCCTTTTTAGTGTACCACAGAGGGAGGGTTTTTAAAATTAACAAAAACCTAGTTGTTCACAAGAAGGGCCACACAAAATCGTGGTATCACTTAGACATTTTAGTCCATATATTGCCGCACAAATAAATGGTCAAGCTACACCAGCAAAAGATGCACAAACTACCAGCAAGCGGCAGTTCCACCGAGACCGCATCCTGTTCCTACAACAGCATTACAACACTACACGAAGAAGCAAGACCTATTTCCGGTTCTTCTGCTTTAGTAGTTCTTGGGAGTTCACCACCAATTCCTTCAAAGGATTTTCATACCATTCATGAACAAACTCATTACCTGAATCCGAAATCGTCGTTGTAACAATTGGATAAATTTGATCACCTACAGCTTGATAACCCTTTGATTCTCTATTTGACTGAATTGTATCAATTTGAGTTGAAAGTGGTTAACCGGTATTGATATGGAGTTCGGGGAACAGTGTTTTAGTTGAAAAAGTAAATAATGCAAAAACAGAACTTCTAATTATATGGAATTCCTGTTTATCCACATGAATATCAACTTTAAAATAATAAACATGGAAGATAATCATGGCTATATAGGAATACATAATAAAATATACTTATAGCGTACTGGATTTCATCTATAGCAATTTTAAATAGTGACTAGGATAATCTACCTAGTTTTTGTTGAAATTTAGGGGATTATGGTATATATTATCATAAGGAAAGAATTTTATATAATCGAATTGATTGATGAAAAGGCAAACTATTTGAAAGAATAGGACGCAAAGTTAAGGGTCTAAAGTATTGTTTTAAAAAATGCCATGATCGCCTGACTACCAATATATTATTTGACTATCTATTTGGCTATCTCATTTTCTATGGATAGCTTTTTTTGTTTTTATATAGAATATAAGGGTTCGTTTTCTGCAATAATTTGTACTATCTGAGAAACGGTTCATGAGAAAGTAATACAATCCTATATTAACCATTTTTTAGAAGTTTTAAATGAATTGAAGGGGGGTGAAATGAATGAATTTCAAGGATTTTACAAGCTTTAATAAAATGATTACTCCTACCATTATCAAGGTTGTGTTTTGGGTTGGTATCGGTTTCTCAATTTTATCTGGACTTATTCAAATAATAGCAGGTGCTAATTCCCCTTGGGGTGGGGGTATCCAAGTTATTATTGGCTTAATTACACTAGTAGTTGGCCCACTGATAACTAGAGTTTATTGTGAGTTAATGATTGTGATTTTCAAAATGCAAGAAACTTTACAAAGTATCGATGGAAAAATCATTAATAAAAGTGAAGAGTAAGTAATTCTTAAAGGAATATGAAATCCAATCATAGTTAAAAAGTTTGATAGCATCCCTCGTTTTAGAAATGAGGGATGTTATCCATATGTCATATTTATTTTTCATTTTATGAAGGAAAGTAACCTCATTATACATAAATATTATAAATAACCCTTCCTCGGCATAGAAGTGAGTAAAATAATCTCGCCACGCCCTTAAGTACTGGTATTCTATTAAAAGAAACAAACTGTACTTGGCAGGTTAAAAACACTCACCTAAGTTAAATTCACACAACAATTTCTTCTTGCACAAAATCCTCATACTTATTCACTAAGTCTTTGAAATCAGAATTTGTAGAGCTATATTCGACCCGACCACAAAATTGGATTAACACAGACTGAGTTGAAGAAAGCAGTGAACCGACAAATAGCCATTCTATTTTTCCACAATTGTTGTCGCATTAATTCACGGTTCCGTTGCGCTTGCTGCTTTATCCCATATGTTTGACTATGATCTAACAGTAGAATTTCCCCTCGTATTAGGGAGCTTCAAAGCCTTTATTTCTTGATTGTCCGTTTTTGCTAAGTGAGACAGGTGAAGAGGATGGTATTTTTAGATGAAAACGAGTAATCTTAAAAACGATAAAACACTCGCAAATGTTGAAACATCAATGTTTGTGAGTTTTTTTGGTTGCTAAAGAAAACTTACTACCTAAAGGGTCTAAAATATCGGTGATGCTTCCAATCTTTCCACCGTACTTATCGATTCCGGAACTCCGGAAGAACCGTGCCCTAGCTTCCCATTCATAATAATTATACAAAAGGTCAAACTAAAGGTAGAAATTTTTATGGGAGGGATGGTATGTGAATATCGCAGATATTATGACAATCGTTGGATTTGTGGTGTGTGCGATTGTCATTCTTATACTCTTAGTTGTTGGGTTTTATTTATTAAGTGTGGATAAAAGGCAAAAACAACACCCTATTCTACGTAATTATCCGTTAATTGGAAGAGTTAGGTATTTCTTCGAAAATATTGGGCCTGAGTTACGTCAGTATTTATTTAATAACGACCGTGAGGGTAAGCCTTTTTCACGAAATGACTATCAGCATATCGTGAAAAAGGCAAAATACAAACGTGATGTCGTTGGATATGGATCTCAACGTGATTTTGAAGAGCCTGGATATTACATCCGTAATTCTCTGTTTCCTAAATTAACGGAGGAATTGAAGATGGATCGTAAAACGAAGGTTACGACAGAGCGCTATCTATTGATTAACGAACCTTTATTTGGTCAAAGAGAAGAGCAATTAGATAAGGATGAATCCGGAGTTTATTTATTGGATGATGCTGATGCAATTGTGATTGGAAAACAAACGAGACAGCCGTTTAAGGTTAAAGGTCAGATTGGTATGTCTGCGATGAGTTACGGTTCCTTAGGGAATAGAGCTATTACAGCCCTCTCAGAAGGATTAGGTATTGCGAAAGGAACTTGGATGAATACCGGTGAGGGTGGGATGTCCGATTACCATCTAAAGGGTGGTGTGGACATTATCATGCAAATTGGACCTGGTTTATTTGGGGTCAGAGATAAGGAAGGAAACTTTAGCTGGGATGCATTACTAGAGAAAAGCAAAATTCCAGAAGTGAAAGCGTTCGAGATTAAATTAGCGCAAGGTGCTAAAACACGTGGTGGTCACATTGATGCAGAGAAGGTTACAGAGGAAATCGCCAAAATTAGAATGGTAGAGCCTTATAAATCGATTGACAGTCCAAATCGATTTAAAGAATTCAGTGACTTACCTTCCTTATTTAAATTTTTAGAAAAGGTTCGTGAACATTCTGGAAAGCCAGTAGGCATGAAGGTCGTGATTGGAAGTAGTCATGAGGCGGATGAACTTGCGAAAGCGATTAAGGAAACGGGTATGGGTCCAGACTTTATCACAATAGATGGTGGTGAAGGGGGAACAGGAGCATCCTACCAGGAATTAGCGGACAGTGTAGGGTTACCCATTCGGTCGGCTTTACCGTTAGTCGATAATGCCCTTCGGAAATACGGTGTACGAGACAACTTAAAAATTATCGCATCAGGGAAATTGTTTTCACCTGACCGGATTGCCATTGCACTAGCTATGGGTGCAGATCTGGTTAACATCGCTAGAGCTTTTATGATAACAGTAGGTTGTATCCAAGCCCTTCAGTGCCAATCTAATTCATGCCCGGTCGGAGTCGCGACGACAGATCCTGATCTACAAAAAGGACTCGTTATTGAAGAAAAAAAATGGCGTACGGCAAATTATTTAATTACGATGCGCAAAGGTCTATTCCGGCTATCTGCAGCAGCAGGCTTAGATTCCCCGACCAAATTTTCAAGAGAACACATTGTTTATCGAGATGAGAAGGGAAGGACATGGTCACTAGAGGATATCTATCAATCCATGGTACAACCGAAAAGTATACATGATATTTCTTAATTTAGTTTTAGGAAGAAGGTGTAATAAATGAAAGCAGCAGAACTGTTAATAAAATGTTTAGAACAGGAAGGAGTCGAATATATTTTTGGTGTACCAGGTGAGGAAAACATTGATGTGATGGACGCCCTTCATGACTCAACGATTCAATTTGTTTTAACACGTCATGAAACGAGTGCGGCTTTTATGGCAGGAACATATGGCAGACTTACAGGGAAACCTGGGGTCTGTTTAGCAACACTTGGACCTGGTGCAACAAATTTATTAACCGGTGTTGCCAATGCCAATATGGATCTATGTCCGATTGTAGCTATCACAGGACAAGCAGGACTTAGTCGTCAGCATAAGGTTTCCCATCAATATTACGACATGGTAGCTGTTTATGAGGAAGTAACAAAATGGAATGCACAGATAAAAACACCCGATATTGTTCCGGAAGTTGTTCGGAAAGCCTTTAAAGTTGCGACCCAGGAAAAGACCGGAGCAACTCATATCGAACTTCCTGAAGATGTTGCGGGAATGGATGTCGACAGCTCCCCTCTAGGTATTGTCCGTCACCATCTTTCAGAAGCGGATGAACCAGTGATTAACGAGGCGGCCAATATGATAGAACAAGCAAAGCATCCACTAATTTTAGTTGGGAATGGGGTAACACGAGGGGATGCTGCTGAAGAGTTAAGGACCCTAGTAGAGATGGCAAATCTTCCGGTTGTACATACCTTTATGGGGAAGGGTGCGGTAGCATGGACGGATGAGCATAGTTTATTAACTGCGGGGATAGGAGGTAATGATTATATTACCTGTGGATTTGGAGAGTCAGACTTAATTATTGCGATTGGCTTTGATATGGCAGAGTACTCTCCAAAAAGCTGGAACCCTGAGGGCAAAACCCCTATCCTGCACATTGATACACAGGAAGCAGAAATTGATGCGTGCTACCCTGTTCAGTTAAATGTTGTAGGTCATATAAAAGAAAATATAAAAAATGTTAAGAAGGCACTTACAGCAAAAGAAAGAGATTTAACTTGGGTGTCCCATGTTCGCAATAAAGCATTTACGGAACTAGAATCGTTTAAAAACGACAATGAATTTCCTGTCAAACCACAAAAAATAATTTCTGATTTACGTTCTGTATTGGAGGAAGACAGTATTGTGATCTCTGATGTAGGTGCACATAAAATGTGGATGGCCCGAATGTACCATTGTTATCAACCGAACACTTGCTTAATCTCTAATGGTTTAGCATCAATGGGTGTAGCGGTTCCAAGTGCCATTGCTGCAAAAATGGTTCACCCAGAACGTCAGGTGGTTGCTGTGTGCGGGGATGGGTCATTTCAAATGACTAGTGCAGAGTTAGAGACTGCCAAACGCTTAAACGTACCTATTGTGATTCTTTTATGGAGAGACGAGGGGTACGGCTTAATTGAATGGCATCAAATGAAAGCTTTCAACCGTTCCTCACATATAAAATTCGGTAACCCAGATTTTGAGCAGCTAGCAAAGTCCTATGGTTTTGAAGCACTGAAAGTTGAAAAGACAGAAGAACTGAAACCAATAATAGAAAAAGCGTTATCGTTGAATAAGCCCGTATTAATCGATTGTCCAGTTGATTATCGTGAAAATATGAAGCTTACAAAGAAGCTAGGAAACATTATTTGTTGAATGGAGGTCATAATATGATGCAAATAGGTTCCGTTATCGACGGTGAAGAACGATTAGAAGATAATCGGCAAACCATGACTGTTCATAATCCTTTTAATAACGAAAAAGTTGCGGAATTAAAACTTGCTACAATGAAGGATCTCGATGACGCTGTAGCAATTGGCTTTGATAAGTTTCATTCCGTAATGAAGGCAATGCCAGCTCATGAACGTGCTGATATATTACGAAGAGCGGCGGATTTGCTAACAGAAAAAACGGAAGATTTTGCAACCATCATTAGTAATGAAGCAGGTAAACCAATCAAGTATAGCCGAGGTGAAGTCGAGAGATCTATCCAAGTTCTCCGTTTTGCTTCTGAATTAGCAAAAAATATTACCGGTGAAGTGTTACCAATGGATGCTGCTATTGGTGGTGAACATCGAATGGGGCTAGTCAAGCGGGAGCCATTGGGTGTAGTGGGAGCTATCACTCCGTTTAACTTCCCATTAAACCTTTCCCTTCATAAACTGGCTCCGGCTATAGCTGCGGGCAACACAGTCGTTTTTAAACCTGCGGAAAAAACACCGATTTCAGCCTATATGCTTGTAAAGCTGTTTCAAGAAGCAGGATTGCCAGATGGTGTAATCAATTTACTTATCGGAACTGGTGAGGAAGTTGGTGCGCCCCTTGTGACGCATGACAAAGTTCATAAAATTAGCTTTACTGGTAGCCTTCCAGTAGGGAAGAAAATCAAAGAAACCGCAGGATTTAAGAAAGTTACTTTGGAGCTTGGGTCAAATTCACCAAACCTATTATTTGAGGATGCCAACATTGATTATGCAGCAACAGAACTAGTTAAGGGGGCTTTTGCATTTTCTGGTCAAGTCTGCATTTCCGCACAGCGTATTTATGTTCATCAAGACATCTATGATTCATTCCTTGAGTCTTATATCCAAAAAACAAAAGCGTTACAAATTGGTGATCCAACCAAGGAAGAAACGGACATTGGTCCGATGATTAAGGAAGAGGAAGCGAAGCGGGCTAAGCAGTGGATTGATGATGCGGTGGACAAAGGTGCGACGATTGCAGTCGGCGGTGAACGAAATGGCTCGATTTTATCCCCTACCATCATGACAAATGTAGATGAAAACATGAAAATAATTGCTCAAGAGGTATTTGCTCCTATTGTGTCGGTCATTCCGTTTAATACAGAAAAGGAAGTAATCCAGTATTCCAATAATTCCATATATGGACTCCAAGCTGGTGTATTTACAAAAGATATTAACCGAGCATTGCGCGTTGCGGATCGATTAGAAATGGGAGGCGTCTGGATTAATGAAATCTCTACGTACAGGCAGGATAATCATCCATATGGTGGCGTGAAACAAAGTGGGGTTGGAAAAGAGGGCATAAAATATGCCATGGAAGACATGACCCAAATGAAATTTATTGGGATTAAAATTGATCAAAACAATTAATAGATTGGCGGGGATATTACTTCTATTTCTGCCCTTAAGGTATTCAGGTTGTTAAGTAGTAACGACTTTTAAATTGGAATCCTGAAAAATGCAGAATCCCTCATTGATTTACTTTTATAAATCAATGAGGGATTCTTGATAATATAGTGAATAAACCAAAACTCAAGAGAATGTCGATTTAAGCTCACTTAGAAAAACTATATAAATAAAGTTGAAATAGTACTATTTAACTATTCTGTTATTCCGCAGCTTTAGTCAAAAATTCCTATTTTATCTTAATGTAAAAAGTTGTAAGTTTAAGGTGAGTATATGTTGATGGTAAGGAACTTCATAAAAAGTAGAGTCACGGTTTGATTAAATTGATCTTAACCCATTCCGTAGACTTTAAAAGTATTATAATCTGGAGGTACTATTTTGAATACTGAAACAGATAAGAAGATAATATTGTCATATATTAATAACTTACAACCCCCTCATATAAATAGGCATAATGTTATTGCTTTATTATTAATAGGGCTAGATTTAATGGGATTCTTGCCTATTCTTAGTCAACCGTTTTCATCAACATTTTTCTGGTTAGCGATAATTCCTATCATTCTTGCTCACGTATGGGGACTTATGTACATTATAGCTCCTTATAAATATGAGAAATCCTACTACTTATTCTTCGGTTTATTAGCAATTATTAATACATATGTACATACGATTGTCATTCAAAAGCTATTGTACATTCATATTGGGGTTCAGGGACCAGTTTATTTTATAAGTGGAATACTATTAGCGGTTGGTTTACTTATTTTCTTTCAAGTGTTTAATATAAAGATGCTTTACTCTGGCCGTTATCTAGAGTACCAACAAAAGCCTGCCACAATAAATACAGTTCCAATTATACTAGCATCTAGTGGTGGTTATGTAATAGCCCAAATTTTAATGTCCCTGCAAGGAATTAACTATTTAACAGAATTTATCACTATTGTATGTTTATCGTTATTTACCGCAATCGTTGCATTTTTTTCTGTTTTTATACACAAATACATGTTTATTCGTAAACACTTTGAAATCGTTAAAGAGCTTAACCCAAGTTTTGGTTTGCCAAAAAAACAAAGAAACGATATGGCAATGTCTTCAAACAATAAGTTAGAAGAAAGATACTATGTTGTTATTTTAACAGTCGATGAGATGACGGATGAGGAACATGGTTTGTTAGCCGACCAATTAATAGACGAAACAGGAAATGTGGATGTTGTTTCAGAGGTACCTTTTAAGGAGGAGTATAAGCAAGTTCTGGAACAGAAATTTCCGGATAAGCAAGTAACGCTTCCTAGCTTTGTTGTGAAGCCAATTGAAGCCGATAGAATTGATGAAGAAACAAAGAAAATGGAAAAAGAACATAAGTGGAGAAGGTTCTTTAATGCCACCCCGGTTGAAGAATATATACTTGCTGAAGCTAGAATAGTGAATGATTACCGGACAGCATTGTACTATTCCGATAATGTAGAGGATATCATTCATTATTTGCAACAGCTGAAATGTGCAATGTAAGGTGCGAAAGAAGAGTGCCAATCTAGTAGTTCAGTTTTGCAGTAGAAAAAACAAAATAACAAGTATTTTTTAAAGTTCAATTCGTAAATGAATTGGACTTTAAATTTGAAAGTTGTAGCAAATTGGGTATAGAAATTAGCATTGATATTAGTACTGTTAGAAAATGGGTAATGGCTTTTGTCCAATGGTGAAAACATATGATAAATTTATTGTCGGTTCGGCAGTTAAACTTTTCTTATCAAATTGCGTGTTAAAATTAAATTAAATATGAAAAAAATCATTTAAATATAATATGTGATAACACTTCACAAAGTGGTTTAAATGATAAAGATATTACAGTTCTACAGGGGGGTATTATGGCTTTAAGATATAAATGTTTAATATTAGATCATGATGATACAGCGGTGAAAAGCACACCAGATATACACTATCCATCATTTGTGGAGGCTCTTACAGACTTGCGACCAAATGATAAACCTATTACCTTTGAAGATTTTGTAAGGTACTGTTTCAATCCAGGTTTTTCTTCTTTATGTAAAGACATTATTAAATTCACAGAGGAAGAACAAAAACATCAGCAAGTGGTATGGAAAAAATATACCGAATCAACTGTACCAGACTTCTATGAACTGTTTGTAGAGACTATTCAAGAATTTAAAGAACAAGGTGGGTTTGTGACGATCGTTTCTCATTCGGAGAGGAACCGAATTGAAAGGGATTATTCTATTCACTGTGGATTTGTCCCAGATGCAATCTTTGGTTGGGAGCTTCCAGAACATCAGAGAAAACCACACCCATATCCAATTAAGGAAATTTTAAAACGCTTTAATCTTCAAGAAACTGAAGCACTGATGTTGGATGACCTTAAGCCTGGATTGGAAATGGCAAGAAGTTGTAATGTAGATTTTGCCTCTGCTGGATGGTCTCACAGTATTCCTGAAATCAAGGAACAAATGAAATTAGAATCCAAATATTACTTTGAAACAGTAGAGCAATTTAATCGATTTATATTGTGTAAATAAAAAAACAAGCGTTTTTATGTGCTAATTCACTTGTTCATCTTATTACGGAATTAGTGCGAATTTAACTGTTCATTCGGTATCCAATATAAATTTTCTACTCTAAAATGGATCTATTTAGCTCTAGAGCAACATTTTTTTTGAGGGCAAGGCATGCGAAAATTCTTGTAGACAAGTTCTGTAGGTAAGCAGAAAAGAAGAGCTACCAAGAGACCCGCGAGTCTTATTTATCGACAAGTAAACAGTTTCTTAAGCCTGATTTTACCGTTGTGAAAGGTGAAGTCAGGCTTATTAACATGCAACTATGAAGTTCTTTTAATTACATTTCACTATTGGTACAATTCTGTTCAAAAACGTTAAAAGAATCACCAGTAAATATTAAAAACCGTGCTACTATCCCAACACAGCCTTAGCCAGACTATAAACAATAGCATCATCCGTAGGAGGATTGTGTAGTCCCGCACGAACATCACGAAAATGTCGCTGTAATGGATTTTGAGCAGATAGACTCCTAGCACCAACAATTCTCATTGCCAAGTCTACTACTCTATTTGCGCTATTAGTTACAATGTGCTTTACAGCGGCTAGATCAGATCCCATAGTAACACGTTGTTCCGGATATTCTACCCACTTTTGAGCTGTGGAATAGAGTACTTGACGAGCATTAAATAATTCCAGTTCTATTTCTCCAATCTTTCTTCTCACCTCAGGCACTTCCTTGATAGGACCTGGTAGAGTAGTAGGGGTATATTCAGATGCGAATTTTATTGCATAATCCCTTGCAGAGGTTGCTATTCCCAAATAAACAGCAGGGATCTGCAGGTACCAACCTTTTGGTGTTGGCTTTTTAATATCTTCCTCCACTAATAAAGCATCTTCATCAACTAGAACCTGTTCTAGGATAAGATCATCACTTTTTGTTCCTCTCATGGAAATACTATCCCACGTTTCTTGTACACGAACACCATCTAGTGAATGATCAACTAAAATAAATCCCCTTTTACCAGTTTGATTTACATCAACGGTCACGATGGAATAATCGAGCGCAACAGCCATTGACGTGAACGCTTTTTCACCATTAACTCTCCACCCACCTTTTTCTTTAATGGCGGTGGTGGTCGGAATACCTCCTCTAGATGGACTTCCTGTCGCCCTCTCTGTTTGAGCAAGATTAATTAGTGCTTTTTCTTTTACAATCAGATCACATACTTTTTGAAAGCTTTCTTCTTTCCAATTCCTACTTTCAGCCACTTCGAGAATAACCCCGAGCTGCCAACCTAAGGATAGGGCGGTTGGTCCATCTCCCTTCGCTAACAGTTCTTGAATTTTTAGAAACTCGTAAAGGTTTAGACCATTCCCACCATATTCCTTAGGTACAGTTAAAGCCAAAAATCCTTTTTCCTTCAAATCTTCAAAGTTTTCGTATGGAAATCTTCCTTCTGCATCTATCTTTGTTGCTCTTTCTTCAAAAATGGTTGCTAGCTCCTGAGCTTTTTGTGTAATTCTATCCAGTTCAGATTGATTAGTTCCTTCTTCCTGAGTGACAGTCATATAACTCCTCCATTCCATTTTCACATAAAAAATCCTCTTCCGAAGATGACGAAAGAGGACAAACCATTTGATTCTTTCTCATCTTTCAGACATGGTAAATGTCTGCTGGAATTAGCACCTTTCTTAATCAAGATAAGTGGTTGCTGCAGGATCTAAGGACCAGTTTCCTCCCCTGACTCTAGATAAGTTCAGTAACTATGTAATTTAGGGCTAATATAAATCAACTCCAGACTATTGTCAATATTCGCGAAAAAGGAAAGGTGTAAAAATTCAGAAATTTAGTTGACAGCTTTTTCTATTTCCTGTATATTCTTGGTTAACTTAATATGCAAGAATTTTTCTTATCCAGAGAGGTGGAGGGACTGGCCCTTTGAAGCCTCGGCAACAGACTCGTTTAGTACTGTGCCAATTCCAGCAAGCAATAGCTTGACAGATAAGAGAAGATTTGTGCTGGTATGCGATTAAAGCCTCTTCTTTTCTTATGAAGAGGCTTTTTTATTTGGATATTTTTATTAGGGGGAGAAGAAGTTGAGTGAACAAAAACAAATTATTTTACATGCATTTGAAATGAATAGTGCCATGCACAATTCACACGGTTTTTGGAAGCATCCCAAAAACAAAAGGCACCGGAGTTATAAAGACTTAGAGTATTGGATTGATTTGGCGAAGCTTCTTGAGAGAGGAAAGTTTGATGCTGTATTTTTTGCGGATGTTCTCGGTGTTTATGATGTCTATCAAAATAGTAAAGCACCGTCTATCAGGGATGGCCTACAGGTTCCGCTAAATGATCCGGCATTACTCATTTCGGCAATGGCCAGTGTAACGGAAAATCTTTCTTTCGCCATTACAGTAAGTACAACTTATGAGGCCCCTTTTGGTAATGCAAGACGATTTTCAACCCTGGATCATCTGACTAAGGGAAGAATTGCGTGGAATGTTGTGACATCCTATCTACCTAATGCTGCTAGAAATTTTGGGCTACAAGACATGATTAAACACGATGAGCGTTATGACATAGCCCACGAATATCTTGATGTTTCTTACAAACTGTGGGAGCAAAGCTGGGAAGATGGAGCAGTTGTCGAGGATGTAGTGAACCAAACACTTGTTGACCCTAACAAGGTACATGAGGTTAACCACGAAGGGAAGTACTTCAAAGTGGAGGGTCCTCATTTAAGTGAACCTTCTCTGCAACGCACCCCGGTTATTTATCAAGCTGGAACTTCGGAAAAGGGACGTGAATTTGCAGCCAAACATGCAGAATGTATTTTTGTTGGGGGACCGACACCGGAAAGAATTCGTTACTATGCAAATGATATTCGAGATCGGGCGAAAAAACACGGGCGTAACCCGGACAATATTAAAATAATTTCTTTTCTTAGCGTTATTGTTGCGGAAACAACAGAAGAAGCGGAGCAAAAATATGAGGAGTACAACAAGCTGTGGAGTGCGGATGCTGCAAAAGCACAGTATGGTGCTAGCGGATATGACCTTGCAGAATATGAAGCATTAGATCCGAATGAACCATTTGAATATCGAAAGCCAACCGAGGGCGGGCACTATAAAGCAGCCACGCTAACGAAGGATGCACCGAAAAAGCTATCAGTGGGAGAAGTCCTCAACCGTTTTGAGTCGTTGGATCGAAACAGCATCATTGTGGGGAATCCAACAGAGGTTGCGGATGCTATTCAATTCCAGTTTGAAGAATCCGGGGTAGATGGCTTTAACTTGAACCATTTAGTGACCCCCGGAGATTTGGAGGCATTTGTTGATCTCGTCATTCCGGTCTTACAAGAGCGTGGATTATATAAAACAGAATATAAATCAGGTACGTTACGTGAAAAACTATTTCCACAAGGAAAAAGTACGTTGCCGGATGACCATCCCGGAAGTAGATTTAGACGCGTGCCTACTAATCAATAGAAAAGAACAAAGAAAGTGGGGGATGCAGTCACCATGATTGAATTGGAAGGTGTTACAAAGGAATACAAAAGTAACAAGAAAACGATAGTAGGCGTCGACAATGTTTCCTTAACCATAAAAGCTGGTGAGATTTTCGGCATTGTCGGCTACAGTGGTGCGGGTAAAAGCACGTTACTCCGTTGTATCAACTTTTTAGAAAGGCCTACTTCCGGGATCATTAAAGTTGATGGAATAGATTTATTACATCTATCGAGTAAAGAGCTTCGTAAGGCCAGACAATCCATTGGTATGATTTTTCAAGGGTTCCATTTGGTTGCTTCTAAAACGGTATATGAGAATGTTGCATTTGCCTTAAAGGCTGCAGGAATGGAAGACCGTGAGATCAGGCAAAGGGTGGAAGAGTTGCTTCATCTCGTTGGTCTTGAGGATAGGATCAACCAGTACCCAGCCCAACTTAGTGGGGGGCAAAAGCAACGTGTAGGTATCGCACGTGCACTTGCCAATAATCCTAAAGTTCTATTATGTGATGAGGCAACGTCGGCATTGGATCCAGGCACAACAAAATCTATCCTTAATCTGTTAAAAAAAATAAACAAAGAGCTCGGTATAACCATTGTAATCATCACTCATGAGATGGAGGTTGTAAAAGAAATTTGTCACCGTTGTGCCGTGATGCAAGATGGGAAAGTAGTGGAGCAAGGTTCTACTTATCACATCTTTTCAAATCCTAAAGAGCCCTTAACCGAACAATTTATTCAAACAGTTCTTAACTTTGAGCTTCCATATGAGTTATTAAAAAACATACATGGAAGATTGATAAAACTACAGTTTTGGGGAGAAATCGCGACGGATTCCGTTGTATCCGATATGTTGCAGTCCTTTCCAGTGAAAGGAAATATCCTTCATGGAAAAGTAGAATACATACAAGATGTCCCGTTAGGCATTTTCATTATGGAGATGAATGGAGCAGAACAGGAAGTAGATAAAGCAATCGAATTTCTGCGCAATCGGGTAAGTAAGGTGGAGGTTTTAACAAATGAGTAATATCATTGAAATTTTACCTGAGTTGAATGTTGCCTTTTTTGAAACGTTGCTTATGGTTGGGATTGCTTTACTAGTTGCTGTGCTGTTGGGCTTACCGTTTGGGATCATCTTATATGTCACGGATAGGGGAGTCTTTCTAGAGAACAAGTGGATAAAAAGGATTATCGGAACGGTAGTCAACCTAGTTCGTTCCATTCCATTCATTATTTTACTTGTATTCCTATTGCCATTTACAAACCTTCTGGTTGGATCAACGATTGGCCCATTGGCAGCCTCTGTATCCTTATCTGTCGCCGCCATTCCTTTCTATGCAAGAATAGTAGAATCGTCTGCTAGAGAAGTAGATAAAGGCGTAATTGAAGCAGCAGTTGCAGTTGGGGCATCGCCTTGGATGATTATCCGACAAATTATTTTACCGGAAGCAAAGCCAGGATTAATCTCTGGATTAACAATTACGGCAATTAGTTTAATTGGTTACTCCGCCATGGCGGGAACAGTCGGTGGTGGAGGAATTGGGGATTTAGCTATTCGCTACGGCTACTACCGTTATGATAATACCATTATGTTTACGACTGTTATTTTACTCGTTGTGTTGGTGCAACTTGTTCAATACGTGGGTGACTTTATCTCTAAATCTGTTAACAAAAAATAAAAGGTTGAAAGGAAGATAGAAAATGAAAAAAACACTATGGGTGTTTCTATCTATTTTAGTAATAAGTGTACTTTCCGCTTGTGGGTCAAGTGAAGGTGCAGCTTCTGGGGATGAAAAAAAGGAATTAGTGTTGGGAGGAACAATCCCATATAGTGATATGCTTAAAGAAGGTGTAAAGCCGTATTTAGAAGAGTTGGGCTATACAGTTACCGTCAAGGAATTTAATGATTATGTACAACCGAATATTGCGCTTGATAACGGATCTTTAGATGCGAATTTATTCCAACACTTGGTTTATATGGAGGCTTTCGCGGAAGAAAACGATATGAAGTTAAGCAGTGTGATTACCGTGCCAACAGCGCCAATTGGTATCTATTCTAATAAGTATAAAGCGTTAGATGATATTGAAAAAGGGAGTACTGTTGCTATTGCAAATGATCCTACTAATCTTGCAAGAGGTCTAACCGTTTTTGCCGATAATGGAGTAATAGAATTCAGCAGTGATGTGGATCCCCTTAAAGCCACTGTTAAGGATATTACAAGTAATCCTAAAGAATTAAAATTTGAACCAGTTGAAGCGGCACAATTACCTAGAACGTTAGAATCGGTCGACCTTGCAGCAATAAATGGCAACTTTGCAATTTCAGCTGGGTTGGACTTAACCACCGCCATAGTTAGAGATAAACTGCCAGAAAATATTATCAACCGCGTTGTAGTAAATACGGAAGATCTAGATAAACAATATGTAAAGGATATCAAAGAAGCCATACAATCAGATGAATTCAAAAAAGTAATAGAGGAGAAGTTCCGAGGATTCCATAAACCGGATTGGATGAGTGAATGATAAGTTTTTATACCTGCGTTTTCATCACGCAAATATCATTTTTTGATACCGGAAAGGATGAACAGGATGAGTGAAATAGTAGTATTATCGGGAAGCCCTTCGGAAAGCTCGAGGTCAGATTTAGTTTTAAAGTATATGGGCTCGCTTCTTCTGGAGAAGGGGTTATCAGTAAGACATATTTCGGTAAGGGATGTACCACAAGAGGCGCTATTCTATGGCAAATATGACAGCACAGAGATTAAGGAAATTGCTTCGGTCATCGAAAATGCGAAAGGTGTCATTGTAGGGTCACCGGTTTACAAAGCTACCTACTCTGGAGTATTAAAGGCGCTTATTGATTTACTGCCACAAGATGTGCTACAAGACAAACCGGTATTGCCGTTAATGATTGGTGGAAGTATGTCCCATTTATTAGCGATCGAATACACGTTAAAACCTTTACTAGCTTCCTTGAAAGGACAAAATTTAAAAGGTGTTTACTTGGTAGATACTCAAATAGATAAACAACAAATATCCAATCCTGTTATGGACCAAGTAATCTTGGAACGATTGAATAAACAGCTATATTACTTTGTGGACATAGTAAATAGGCAGAAGGCTGTTGTTTTGTAATGAAGAGTTAGAATATAGCCCACCCATTTTTGCAACAAAACTAACTTTATAAAAGATTAAAGTGCCTGATAACAGCTGTTACCAGGCACTTTTCAGTGTTACTTAATCTCTTGACTGAAAATCATAAAACCGAAACAAGTCTCCATACACAATTTCATCTGAATAGTTTAGTTCTTGCATGACTTTTTCTTTTATAGGCTCGCATACCGAGTTTTTCATACCTGTATTCTCACTTAGGATGCTCCCAGTGCCTTGTTCATAGCACGTTTCATTCGTGTAAACATAATCATCACTTACGAAGCTCCCGTCTCGGAAAGCGATAAATTCTTTTCTATTCTCTGCCAATAAATCAGTTCCAAAGCCAATGTCCCTCTCCGTATCCACCCCGAGTAGATGCAAGAGAGTAGGTTTTACATCAATTTGCCCTGCAATTTTGGAAACAACCTTTCCTTCTTCACCAGGAATGTGAATGAAAAATGGGACACGCTGTAATTGAATATGATCATAAGGAGTAATTTCTTGTTCGAGATATTGACCAAGTGCTTCATTCTCATATTCACTAATTCCATAGTGATCACCCATTAATACAATAATCGAATTCTCATAAAGTCCAGACTGTTTTAATTGCTCAAAGAACTGTTCTACAGCTTCATCCGTATAACGTACGGTTTGGAAGTACTGATTAAGTGTCGTAGATTCAGAATCATAGGGTTCAATCGATGCATCTTCCTTCCCTAACTCGTACGGATGATGGTTCGTTAGTGTAATAAACTTCGAATAAAACGGTTTAGGAAGCTCTTGTAAGTATTTAATGGACTGTGTAAAAAACGATTTATCTTTTAGTCCCCAACCTATCGAATTTTCTTCCGTTATCTGATAAGCAGTCTCATCAAAAAAATTCTTAAAGCCTAGCGTATCGTACATATTATTCCGATTCCAAAAACTCTTATTATTAGCATGGAAAACGGCTGAATAATACCCTTGTTGACCTAAAATTTCTGGCATAGCGTTATACTCATTTTGGGCACGTAGAAAGAAAACGGCCCCTCCTGGTAAAGGGTATAAAGAGTTTTCTACAAGGAATTCAGAATCAGAAGTTTTCCCTTGAGCGACTTGGTGATAGAAATTTTCGAAGTAATAACTATCATCGATCAAATTATTCAAAAAAGGTGTGATTTCCTCGCCATTAACCTCATTCTTCATCACAAAACTTTGTATGGATTCTAATGAAATAAAAATAAGGTTGCGATCCTTCGCAATACCGAATAGCTCGGATTGTTCCTCACTTTTAACATCTTTTACATAGTCACGGATTTCGGATATTTTAGTGCCATCTGCAAACGCTATTTGTGACGTTGTAAAAGCTTGTAAAGCAATATCATACATATGATAATTAAAAAGCCCAATGTTCTTCACAAAGTCTTCTCGATCAAAGACATTTGTGTATAGATTTGGTCGTGCCACTTGTGCTAGTAACAAATTCGCAACCAAAATTGCGGCAGACAAGGCAAAAATCGAGCTTTTTTTCTTGCGAACATAGTTTGCCGCTTCACGTTTAAAGCTAAGGAAGAAGATAAGGATGACATCAATAAATAATAAAGGATCTGACGGATGAAACAAAGTTGAAATACTATTCGTGACGTCTCCTGCATTGTTCGCTTGAAACATGACTGGAATCGTAATAAAGTCAGTAAAATCACGGTAAAACATTGTATTTGCCCAGATAATAATCGAACCGACTAGCGCACCCATACATATAAATAGTTTCTGGTATTTGCCTTTCAACCAAATACTTAATGCAAAAAAGACAAACGCAGAAATAAAAGGATTAAGGATAAAAAGGATGGCTTGCATCGGATTATCTATCGACATATCAAATACGAACGCATACACAAGGAGCGTTTTTAATCCAAATAGGATGCTAGCAATTATATATATAGGTAAATGGATTATTTTTTTTATCATGAAAATTTCCCCCACAAGTGAAAAATCTAACTATCAAAAAGAGCGTCACTATACATGACGAATTTTGTCTGCAATTTGTTTCAAAAGTTTTCTATGATCCTAAATTATTTGTTCGGTTATACTCTCCCACGGTTCGTCAAAGTGTTTTTAACATGCTTTATATCTATCACGTTATGTTTAGCCATTTTCAAATAACAAATGGCAGACGGAATCAGAAAAATTTGTAAGATAGATAAGGTAATCATATAGTTATAAGGCTCGCTAAACCGTGTGCCAATCATGCCAAGAATAATACCGACACCTACATTCCCAAAGGTTCGCCCAATACTGTTAAAAAGGTTTGCAATACTAAATGCTGTTCCTCTATGCTCTGGAAGATTCACATCTGTAATGAGCGCCAACCAATTCGGTGTATTTGCCGATTGGAAGGCAGAAGCAATAAATGATAGGACAAACAATAACGCTACCCACGGATTTAAAATAATTTGTTGGACAAGACTGATCAATATATCTATCGCATCCCCATCAGTTGGTAAGGATAAATTGGTCATAGGAATAGCAAAAAAGCATATGTATAGCGGGAGTGTAAAGAAAACAAAGAAAGCCGTTAAATAAGCTCTCCCTTTAAAGCTTTTTCTTTGGACTCGATCACCAAGATGGCCTAGATAAACGGAAGCCATTCCGCCAATTTGAAAAATAGCGTATAAGAAACCAGATGCAATAACGGCCGTTTTCATTTCATAACCTTGTTGAATGATTTTGTAGATATACAAGGTAGGAATCCAGATAAGGCTTCCCGTTGCAATGTTCATAAAAAGAGCCTGGATGTACAAGTAAACATTACTGCCTTGTAACAGAATTGCTTTTATATGTTTAGGTTCAATCACGTAATCATAAGACTGATTGCTGCTACCAACAGCTTTTAACTCGGGATCGGATCCACCTCGTTTTGGTTCTGTTATAAAAACGTATAATAAAATCAGAACTAACCCAATCATGCCAACTAGCTCAAATGACCATCTCCAGCTTGTGTTAGTTGTTGTTAAAGAGGCCATCATAGAACCAACGATTCCACCTAGTCCTTGGGCCATTCCCCATAAGCTTAATACTAGACCTCGTTTCCGGTAAGGGATGTAATCTGTTAAAACACTAAACCCAATGGAAGCCATACACCCTAAACCGATTCCCGTTAAAACTTGGTATAAAAGCAATTCTACAAAACTTTGGCTAATGGCTGTCAAGAAAATGGACCCTACCCAGATAAGGGTGCCAATGATAATGAGTCTCTTCCGCTTTGTTTTGCCTGAAAGATAACCCCAATAGATAGAAGAAACAGCTGTTACCAATATATTCATTCCAGAAATAAACCCGAGATCCCCTACATCAATAGCTAAATCCTTCGCAATGTAGGGAAACAGTGGTGGAAAGAGTCCGATTATAATATGTTCGAATGCTGCAAGAGCAATAAAAACAAATATGGTATAGTAGATTTGGAAGGTTGAAAGTTTCACAAAGAAGCTCCTTTTTAGTTTCCAAAGTTTTCAACCCTATTATTTTATCATAGTAAATTTTGTATATATATGAATTCTAAGATTTACATACCTTTAACCCAATAAGTAATAAAGTTCTGATATACTAGGGACGTATTTGTTAAAGAAGGGCTTGATCCTATGCAGAAAAAAATGCTCATCATATCTTCTGACCATACTGGACATGGACATAAGAGTATTACAGAAGCAATATGTGAAAAAGTACATATAGATGATAATGTAAAAGTAGAAGTAGTGGATGGTTTTTCCCTTGGTGGAAAACTGCTAAATGGAATTGGTAAATCATATGGTCCTATCACAAGGTTTTCAGAAAACTTGTGGAAACTCATTTGGAATATGTCTGCTTTGAAGGCACCATTAGTGAACAAATTAATAGAGTCCTTGATTAAAAAAAACTTTTTAAAGTTAATGGATGAGAAGAAACCGGATTTCATATTGTCAGTCCATCCTAATTTTAATGGTTCAATCCTAAATATCTTGGAAAAAGAAAAGATGGATGTACCATTCTATACGTTAATTGCGGACCTTGTTAACATCTACCCTTTATGGGCGGACCGAAGAGCAGATTATATTTTGAGCCCTACAGAGGAAGCTAAGGAAAAATGTTTGCAGTATGGGGTTCCTGAAGAAAAAATAAAAGTGGTGGGCTTCCCTGTCAGAAGTAAGTTTTTCTCTGAATCGAACTCATTAGAAAGCAAGGAACAACGATCACCGCTGACTTGTTTGGTTATGAGTGGTGGGGAAGGTACCGGCAACATGAACACGATTGCGGAAAATTTACTAGAAAATTTTGATTGTCAGGTCAACATAATTGCCGGAAGAAATCAAAAATTAAAAGCAAATCTAGAAAAATCATTGTTAGGTAGATATGGGGATAAAGTGCAAATCTATGGTTTTGTGACCAATATTCATGAATTGATGTTGGATGCAGACATTGCCTTTACAAGGGGTAGTCCCAATGTGATGTTCGAAGCGGTGGCGGCGAACACACCATTAGTGATTACTGGTGCATTGCCAGGCCAAGAAGAAGACAACCCTGTGTTTGCTGAGAGAGCAGGCTTAGGCGTAATTTGCAAAGATGTACAGGATATTCAACAAACGATTGGCGGATTATTAGCTCATAATCACGAGAAGCTAAACACAATCAGACAATCGCAAAAAGCGTTTATCAACGAACATGCAGCAGAAGATATTTTGAGATTCCTTCTCCATAGTAGAATGAGTCATCAGCAAGCAGAAGTGGACTTAAAAGTGGTTAATTCTTTCAATTAAGAGAAAGAGGCTTTCCTTGGTGTTAAAGGAAAGCCCCTTTCATTAATGCCTTTCTTTGATGATTCCAGTCTCTATATAACTGACTTCCCCTGTGTGTGCATTGATTTTTTCTATATGACCACCCGTCTTAGGAAAGTCGACTAAATAGGATAGTGTATAAATGTTAGGATCGCCAAAATCCTTTACGCAACGAGTTAATTTCATCTCTAGTTCGTTAAAGAATCTTTCTTCTGCTTCTTGTAAGGTAATTGTCGGTATCGGATTTAATTTTTCCAAGTTAGCAGTTTGACTAGAGCTTAAACGTGTCACAGAGCATTCTCTGATTAAACCTGTATATATTCCGACATGCACATGTGCTTCCACGCTTTCCATTCTAAATTCGCCATGTTGTCGATAAAACGTGAACATTTGCGTAGGTTCAGAGTCTAAGTAATCATGGGCCATGTCTTCTTCATCTTCCGCATCCAATTCGTTTTCGAAGGCTTCGTCCCTTTCCTCTTCATCAAACAACTCTTCATTGTCCACCGTTTTTATTGGTTCTTCTAATACATACTTATCATGGATATTTCCTTCTACAAGTTCTAAAAATTCTAATGCCTTTTCTGTCAATTTTCCCATAGGTAGGGAGGGAGTATCATCCATCTTTTCAAATGGTAAGTTAGAAAAACTGAAGTGACCAGTTTCATCAGAGAAAATGGAGATAAGAGGTTCTGCTTCTTCGTCTTCTTCCATATAGACGGTAGGATCTATCCATATGACCGATCCATCCTCTCCTGTATTTTTTTCTAGTTTTTTATTTACTCCAAGCATTTCTTCTATAGACGAAGTTGAGTTTACAGCTTGAATTTTTTCAATTGAGAGTTCTTCCGTATTCATAAATTCAGTGACCGTTTCTATGTTCCCGTCAGCTCCAACTCCCATTATGTTATGATTGGAACGATAAATCAGCTCAACTACTGGATTTGTTTCCATTTCAACTAAATCAGGGACATGAACGGACAGTTGTAAGTAGTTGGCCTTTCTTAATAGTTGCTTTGCGTCCTCACTTGAGACAGTGATTTCTGGATATAATAATTGAAAGTCCATTTGGCCTATATCAGCATTTGTTAGAATTCCATCTCTCGTAAAATGAAGGGTACACCCTGTATGTGGAATAAGGAGGTCAAGTTTTGGGTCTCGTTCTTCGTAAGTAACCATGAAATGGTTGTCATTCCACTCGTTTAACATACTGAAATGAACGTCGCGATTAATAAATGTGTCTATGAATAATTGTGCAACTTCCATTATCCTATCCACATTTGGCGGAGTATTAAAAGGTATTTGTTCGTCTTCGACTTCTTCGGGTTCACTTATCTCGTAAGCGATTAATCTGCCTTCATTAAGATGTACAAAACCGTACACTTGGCCAGACTTTACATCGACAATCTGATGTGAAAAATCATCTTTCAAAATTTCGATGTGGGGGCTTCCTACTATAAATGGTTGTAACTTCTTCGCTAATTCATTCATCTTCTTCATTCCTTCACTGTTAGTACTTTGTATTTTTCATAGACAATAACAAGCATTTTTAATAAGTCAGATAATAATGTTCTATCTTGCAATTTGTGCTTGTTGATATTCTATCACAATGGACATTTAATCTTATTTATATTTTAATATTTAAACAATCGATTCAGTGATTCTAGTATAGGTTCATGGATACAATTTAGTTAAGTTTCTATAGATATGTTGGAATCTTACCAATAGGTTTAACCTATAGTGAATAATCACAAAGTACCAAGGGAATATAAGTGATATGAAAAAAATACTACTTATAACAGTTTTATTGATCGGTCTATTCCCTATCACATCAGAAGCGGAAGAGATGGTCACGGTTAGGCTTACCAACTACATTGAGGACTCTTCTAAATTGAATGTAGAGTTTAAAGGCGCATATCGGTCGTTAGATCCAACATTAGCGATAAAGGAAGGAGTAAACTATCAGTTAACGGTCGATGAGGATTCCTTAATTCTTCAAGGGGAAAACGGGCAGCATACTTTTAAAGAACCTTTGATTTTCATTCCTGAGAAATACGACGAGAAGCACATCTTATATATAAACGGGCGGCCGTATTTGGGAGCGATGGAATTTAGGGTGGAAGAAGATGATACGATTCGTCCCGTAAACCAATTGCCAATGGAAGATTACTTAAAAGGGGTCGTTCCCTTTGAGGTTTACCCAAGCTGGGGATTGGAAGCGTTAAAAGCACAGGCGCTTGCTGCCAGAACGTATGCAACTTCTCACTTGAATGAAGAGATCGATGATACAATCAGCTATCAGGTCTATGGAGGTTACACTTGGAAGGAGAAAACAACGAAGGCCGTGGAAGAAACAAGTGGCGAGGTCATTACGTATAAGGGCAAATTAATCGAGGCTTTTTATTCTGCAAGCAATGGAGGAGTCACGGAAAATAACGCGCACGTGTGGGGAGGAAAATCAAAACCTTATTTTCCGATTAAAAAGGATCCTTATGATCCTATCGAACCTTGGGGGTTCACCTTACATCGTACCCAAATAGACCTAAAGGCTATTGATTGGGATATTCCTAATTGGTGGGAAGTGCTAGAGGAAAAAGATAAGAAAATCACGGAATCTATGAAGCGTTATCTCAAAAGAAAGGGGTATTGGGGAGATTTAAAAATCCTTGCGATTCCGAATTTTACAGTGTCAGACAAACAACTATCGTCAAAGCGGAGTGTAAAAGGATCGATTACCATTGAGTTTATGGAACGATTATTCGGTGGAACGGTCTTGTTTCACCAGTATCATTTAGATGGAGTTAATCTAAACAGGATACGCCCACTGATTGGTGGAACTATTTTTAAGAGCTATCTCATTAATTCTTTTCAATCCAAGGAAAACAGCTATACCATGAAAGGAAAAGGCTTTGGCCACGGGGTTGGGATGAGTCAATGGGGGGCTCAAGCGATGGCTGAAAGTGGGAAATCTTATAAAGAGATTATTCAATTTTATTTTCCGGGAACAAGGATTTCAGAATTTAAGAAGTAATGATTTTATCGAAAAGCAGCTTCCTTTAAAAGCTTATTAGCCATGGAGATATGGAAAACTTCTCTGTGGCTTTTTTCTTTTTATAATGGATATGGCAACCACCTAATCTAATTCATGTTTCGCCACGAATTTTAAAAGAATGTAGAGTTTTGGGTTCCGTGTACTTGCCCTCTTTCATAAACTTTCAAGTAGGACTGGTGTTTGATCTGATCTACATGGAAAAGGAGGGCACACATGCAGATTCATGTTGTTCAAAGTGGGGAGAACCTGTGGGGAATTGCTCAGGCGTATAACTCCTCCATTCCAAATATTGTGCAAGCTAATCAAATAACGGACCCAAACCAACTTGTGATAGGGCAGGCGTTAGTAATACCGATTTGGGGAAGTTTTTATTGGGTGCAACCTGGGGATACGCTATGGTCTATTGGCCAACGGTTCGGGATTCCCTACACGACAATCGCTCAGATGAATCAAATCGATCCGGAAACTCCTTTAGCAATTGGACTTCGACTGTTTATCCCACCAATCCCGAAAAAAAGAGCAGAAATCAATGCCTATATGGAACCAAGAGGAACAACGGTTAGTGACGCTTTACTTAACGAAGCAAGAGCAAGTGCTCCTTATTTGACGTACCTTGCCCCTTTTAGTTATCAAGTAAGAAGAGATGGAAGTCTCCAGCCTATGCCGCTAGAAGGTATTCCAGAGATTGCGGAAGAATCAGGCGCTTCCTTGATGATGGTTGTAACGAATTTAGAAGGTGGGCAATTTAGTGGCGAGTTAGGAAGAGATATTTTACAAAGTCGCGCTGTGCAAGATTTATTATTGGATAACATCATAGCAGAAGCAAGACGTGTAGGCAGATATACGGATGTGCACTTTGATTTTGAATTTTTACCGGGAGACCAACGAGAAGCGTACAATAACTTTTTAAGAAGAGCTGCTGCAAGACTGCACCGTGAAGGGTTGTTAATATCTAGTGCTCTAGCTCCAAAAACAAGAGCCGATCAACCTGGTCAGTGGTATGAAGCTCACGATTATAGAGCGCATGGAGAAATTGTCGATTTTGTTGTGCTGATGACGTATGAATGGGGATACTCTGGTGGTCCGCCAATGCCAGTTTCACCAATCGGGCCAGTAGAAAATGTGTTACAGTATGCGTTAACCGAGATGCCAGCTTCCAAAATCATGATGGGGCAAAATCTGTATGGCTATGACTGGACATTACCATATGTGCAGGGTGGTCCTTACGCCCGGGCCGTTAGTCCGCAGAGAGCAATTGAGCTTGCGAAACAATATGGGGTATCCATTCAATATGATGTGCAAGCACAAGCTCCACACTTTGACTATGTGGATGAGCAGGGGAAAGCACATAAAGTGTGGTTTGAGGATGCTCGGTCGATACAGGCAAAGTTCGACCTTGTGAAGCGGTTAGGACTGCGTGGGGTGAGTTATTGGAAGTTAGGCTTGCCATTTCCACAGAATTGGCTGTTGATCGCAGAGAATTTTAACGTAGTGAAGCGCTAAGTAACGAAGGACACTTCCTGTTTAGCAGGGGTGTCCTTTTGAGTTATCGTTCATTGAGTTGATCGACCCAGAATATCATCTACCTATTTATAAACTACCTACATAACCAACCATCTCCTCTCTTCCAGTCCCCATCAACATCTTTTTCCTTCCATCATGTTAAAATGAAGTAACATATATCAACTAAGAAGGTGTCATTCATTGAGACTTTTCGAAAAATATAACGTATTGCTTATAGCCTTTATCTTTTTTACCGGGATTATGGGGACAAGACCGTTGATTCCACTTCTTTCTAGTCAGTTGGGCGCTAGTGTTGCAGAGATTGGAATCATTGTTGCTTTATATCCTTTCCTTCCATTCTTTTTAGCGATTAAAATGGGTCAGATTGTCGATCGGGTTGGGTATAAAAGGCCAATTGTCGCTAGTACCTTCGTTGGGGCACTAGCTATTTTCCTTCCATTTATAAGTACGAATCTAGGGGCAATCCTCCTTTCTCAGATTTTAGCAGGGATCTCTCATACCGTGTTTGCTGTTTCGTCGCAAACGTTGGCCAGTGCTGGCAAGTCGCATGAGAAGCGGGATAAAAGTATTATGCTTTTTAGCATCGGTGTCGCTCTTGGGAGCTTTATGGGACCAATGCTTGGCGGACTGTTTGCGGACATATGGGATTATGCAGTAGCATTCGGAATATTAAGTGGTGTTTCGCTCCTATCAGGATGTTTCTCGCTGTTCATTCAAGCTGATTCGCATGTTCAAACAGCAAGAAAGTCGACCAAAGTAAGGCAATCCCTGTCTTTATTAAAAATAAAAAATATTAGAATTGCGTTTTTAGTAAGTATCCTCACTATATTAGGAAAGGACATCTATACGGCATATTTCCCACTATTGGGGGTGGAGTTTGGCTTATCTGATTCAACCATTGGCCTCATTATCTCTTTGAATGCTGCAGGTGGAATTTTAATTCGTTGGTTAATACCCTACCTACTTTCGAATTTTAGTCGAACCAAGATTATCATGGGCTCGATTGTTGTGTCAGGGATATTTTTCCTTGCCTTGCCATTTTTCAAAAGTGCCATTATTCTTGGGGTTCTGTCCTTTATCATCGGACTCGGCGCCGGTCTAGGGCAACCACTATCGATTTCAACGACGGCTGATTCGTTGCCGCAGGATAGAATTGGTGAGGGGCTTGGGTTACGGCTTACAGCCAACCGCTTAACACAGATTTCTGCACCAATTGTATTTGGTGCTGTTGCCCATATTGCAAGCGTTGCAGGCGTCTTCTTTATCGTTGGCTTACTCACTGTCTTTGGCGGAATGAAAGCGAAAGTTCCAGACGCGTGAAGAAAGACTTTATATAAAGTAATGACACGAAAGATGAACTGTGTCTATTCCATAAGGAACCTACTATTGGGAAATTCCATCATGTTATAATGGAATAAGGAAGAGGGTAGATTTTATGCGAGAGAATATATTAAAAGATTTAAAAACTATAATTTTTGATGTTCTAAAAGAAGATAATGTGAAAGTTTACCTCTTTGGTTCTTGGGCTCGTCAGGAAGAAAAAAACAGCTCTGATATCGATGTTGCTATAGAATCACATTGACAGCTCCCCATATCAAAATGGACAGAATTACTTGAAAGGGTGGAAGAATCCACTATTCCATATAAAGTTGAGATTGTTAACATGGACGATGCAAGTATTAAATTGAAAGAAAATGTGAGGAAGGAGGGCGTTGAATGGAAAGATTGCAACAAAGAATAAATTCAGCTGAAAAGGCATTATCTTCCTTTGCCGAACTTGTGGATCTGAAAGAACCAAGTTCAGTGGAACGTGACGCTTTAATTAAACGATTTAAATTCTCATTTGAAGCATGCTGGAAAGCGGCTAAACAATACTTATACGACATAGAGGGAATAGATGTTGCCTCACCTAAGGGTGTAATGAGAAGTTTAAGAGAAAATTCTATTTTGAATGAAGATGAAGCGATCAAGGGAATTGGAATGGTAGATGATCGGAATTTGACTGTTCACGCCTACAATAAGGAAGTTGCAGTAAAGATCCAAGCTAACTTGAAGGAATATTATCAATTGTTAGTTTCTATAATAGAAAGAATGAAGTCAAGGGCTTAGAAAATATAGGCTACGATTCAAAATATTAAAAACTAGTTGACAGAAATTTCAAACTAGCGTATTCTTATCACTAATTAAATAAAATGATTTCTTATCCAGAGAGGTGGAGGGACTGGCCCTACGAAGCCTCGGCAGCGGACTTTTTTAGAAAAGTACTGTGCCAATTCCAGTAGCGTTTTGCTAGCAGATAAGAAAAGAGACAGTTCGGTAAACTTGCCCCTTTTCTATTTGTCTAGAAGAGGGGTTTTTTGTATTTCCATTACTAAACGAAGAGGAGAGATTCATATGACAAGTACAAAAACGTTGAATGAATTACAGCAGGCGGTGAAGACATTAAAAGAGAAGAAATGGGTCGATTTAACCCATGCTTTTGGTCCGGATTCCCCGCACTTTGCGGCATTTGAGGATGCGAAGTTCACTCCACTTTTCACCCATGATGATGGATTCTTTGTACAACGGTTTGATTTTCCTGGTCAATATGGCACACACTTAGATGCTCCCATCCATTTCATTCGCGGTGACCAGCGTTATTTAGAAGACCTTGATCTACAGGAACTTGTTTTACCACTAGTGGTGATTGATAAATCGAAAGAAGCGCAAGAAGACCATGATTTTACATTATCCGTAGGCGACATTCTTGAATTTGAGAAAACACATGGAGAAATTGAAGCCGGTACTTTTGTTGCCTTACGTACGGACTGGAGCAAGCGTTGGCCAGATAGAGAAGCTTTCGAAAACAAAGATGAAGAAGGGAATCCACACGCTCCAGGCTGGGGAATAGATGCTTTGAAATTTTTATTCGAAGAACGGAACATTCAAGCGGTTGGACACGAAACGTTTGATACGGATTCTAGTGTCGATGTACGAAAAAATGGTCGTTTAATTGGAGAATACTATGTACTTGAGCAGGATACCTATCAAGTTGAGCTATTAACGAACCTGGATCAATTACCTGCCAAAGGTGCGGTTATTTTTAATATCGTTCCTAAGCCAGAAAAAGCAACCGGCTTCCCTGTTCGCTCCTTTGCCATTTTGCCGTAAAAAAACAATGAAAGGATGGATGAAAAATGACCAAAACATTAGTGCGCGCACCATTTAAAGCAGATCACGTGGGTAGTTTATTACGTCCGGAACGTTTACATCAAGCGAGAATTGATTTTAAAGAAGGAAATATTACAAAGGAAGAGCTTCGTTCTGTGGAAACGGAGGAAATCAAGCGAATCGTGGACAAGCAAATCGAAATAGGACTCGAAGCGGTGACAGATGGTGAATTCCGCCGGTCTTGGTGGCATATCGATTTTCTGGAAAACTTAAACGGCTTTGAAGGATATGTTCCGGAGACTGGACTCCAATTTGCGGATGAAGTAACAGAACCGTATGATGTTCGAAACATCGGGAAGATTTCTTTTAACGCGGACCACCCTTTTGTAAAGGATTTTATTGAGTTTAACGAAATTGTGGGGGGACGTGCTGTAGCAAAACAAACGATTCCAAGTCCGAACCAGCTCTTTCATAGAGGAATAAGAAATCCGGAAGTGTATCCAGATCTAGAGGATTACGCGAATGACATCATTGCAGCTTACCGGGATGCAGTTCGAGCATTTTATGATGCTGGTTGTCGTTACCTTCAGTTTGATGATGTCTACATTGCAGGTTTAAATACGGACAATCTTTTTGCCTATGAAGAGATTTCTAGACAAGAGCTAATTGACTTGGCTCTTCGTGTGGTAAATGAGGTATTAGAGGATAAACCTGAAGATTTAGTTATTACGACACACCTTTGCCGTGGAAACTATAAATCTACTTGGGCATTTGAAGGAAGTTACGCACATATTGCCCCAACGCTCTTTGCGAAAGAGAAAGTAGATGGATTTTTCCTAGAATATGATGACGATCGCTCTGGAGACTTCAAACCACTAGATTATATTCCAAACGGTGGTCCACAGGTGGTGCTTGGCCTATTCACTTCCAAATTTGGTGAGTTAGAAGAGGAAGCCCTCATTAAAGCGCGCGTAGAGGAAGCTACACAGTTTGTACCAAAAGAACAATTATGTCTAGGCCCACAATGTGGCTTCGCTTCCACTCACCATGGCAACAAACTAACAGAAGAACAACAATGGGCTAAATTGAAGTATATCGTAGATTTATCAAAAGAGCTTTTGAGATAAGTTGGGATTAGGAGAAGTGCCATTAGGCATAAGTAGTTCACTTTCGATGGAGAAAAACCTAAATAACTAATCGAACAGCATACCAAATCGCATATTGATTGGTATGCTGTTTTTTGTTGATATATCAGTGTTTACTTGAAAGTAGCATCATTTTTAACATTGTAGTTAGCACACAAATTATTAACCTACTAACAGTTGTTAGTAGGTTAATAATTACTATGTTATTTTTATCGCTAAATGGGGTCTAATTGTATTTTGGCAATTTTGTTATAATAGGGATATAAGGTATTGTGAAATTGTACACTTAAACTAAACCAGCTAATAGTTTGTCAATATTTTTCAATAAAAAACTTAAAAAAGGCATGATATACTAAAAAAGAGCACACCAAATAACCATCCATTTCACTGTAATTGGAAGGTTTTATGTTATTTAGTTAGATATAGTGATTAAGCTATATCTTGGAAAGTTGTATTGCTGCTTAATAGGGCAAAGATCCAATGTAAGAGCTTATTTACACAGGCAATTACAGCGACTTTAAAAGGCTTTCCTTCCTCACGCTTCTTGTCATAGAACTCACGTAATTTCTTGTTGCGAGGAATGATTTCGTCGCTAGTCTTACTCTTACGACAATCACGAATAGCACAACGTACTGCCATATATAAGGCATGTCGTAGTCTACTAGAACCTCTTTTAGTTATTCGATTTTGAGTGGCTGAGAATTTCCCAGATTCAAAGACACTAGGATCAACACCTGCGAAAGCAACAAGTTTCTTAGGATTATTAAATCGGTCTATTTCGCCAATTTCAGAAATGATCGTTGCAGCGATCTTTTCACCGATACCAGGGATAGATTTGATAATATGATATTCTTCAATATCCTTAGCGAGAGTGTCTATCTCTGTCTCCAACTTGGATAGATGCTCTTTATATTGAAGAATGATATTAACATATATACCAAGACTCAAAATGTGACTCTGGTAAACGGTCTTCTCAAAAGGATTGCGAGCTGCCGCTGCCTTAAGCTTTTGAGCTTTTTCGGCTGCCCAATTTTTTGATCTACTCTTACAAAGCCCATGAATCGTCTCAATGATAATCTCTACACTCGTTTTCAAAATATCCTCAGAAGAAGGAAACCTTTGAAGAGTTAAGAGTGAAACCACTGAATACAAATCCCCAAAAACCCCTTTATATTCAGGAAACACTTGTTCAAGCACTGCCTGAAATTGAAGCTTTGTTTGCATAGCAACCCCAGTAATATTCTCGTGTTGTCTCGTGAGATTACGAAGATTTAAAAGCTGAACCCCTCGTTTTTTATAAGGCTCTAATTCTTCTTTGTAGAACAACTCACAGAGAAGGTATGCATCAATGGCATCCGTTTTAACTTTCCTCAAACTTGAACTCCTAGCTTTATATGAAATTAAAGGATTAATGATAATTAATAGATAACCACGTTCCTCCAGGTAATGAACAACAGGAGTTTGATAGTGTCCAGTTGCCTCTAATATGACAGTTGGCTTTTGACCAGACTCTTCCTTTACATCCTCAAAAAAATTTACCAGCGTTTGAAGTCCTTCAAGTGTATGAGAAACTTTGAAACTCTTACGAAACGCTTTTCCCTTATCCAAGAATGCTTGAACTTGACTTTCCCCTTTTGAAATATCCAGACCAACGACTGGATTCATTCTCTATCTCCTCCTATAAAATCTGAAAATTGCCAGTAACCCCTAATGCCTAATGTAGTATCATAGCTTCGCTTGTTATACGAGATCTAGGTCCCAACCAGCCTCAAACATGTTTCTACAAGTAGGGGGCGAACGGTTTAGTTGACGGGATCAATGTCCCACGAGCAGTTACGTTCTACCCTGGCTACTGATATAATAAGACCATATAAAAAAAGGTCAACCAGAAATATTTAGCATTCTGGCTAAACTTATAATACGAACGGGCAGGTTAGTTGAATAAACAAGTAAATAAGTATTGTTCAATAAAAATAGTCATCAATAGATAGGTGACTTTTTTAATTCTAACAATTATGTCTTTGTAAAATTCTTTTCTAATCTTAAAATCTTATTAAATAACTTAATGAGGGAAATTGACAAGAACTAATTAAGTAATTATAATTATAATTACTTAATTAGTTGGAGCGTGAAATATGAGTCTTATAAAAAAACTTGATGAATTTTACTATATATTACTGCTTAAAAACCTCAGATCTATGAATAAAAACAGATTATATAAGAATTTAACTTATAATAGTCTTCTGTATTTAGAAATAATCTTATATAACGAAAACTGTACTCCATCTTTTATTGCTGATACTCTTCAAGTGGCTCGTTCGGCTGTAACAATAAAAGTTAATGAATTAGTGGATAAGGGACTTATCATTAAAATTCCTAGTGAGACAGATGGAAGAGTAAGTTATTTGAAAGTAAGTCCAGAGGTTGTTGATGATTATAAAATTATAGATCAATCTATATTAACTGCGGCAACAGAGATTGAGAGTAAGTACAGTAAAGGAGAGATTGAAACATTTATTAGCATGCTTGACATTATAAAAAGAAATTACCGTGGTTAGGTAAATGAAATTGTGAACGGTTTATTAAGGTTCTTCCTATGAAAGTAGTTTGGAGAGGATGAGTTTATTGAGCTTACGATTAGTTTCTATAAACAAGGATTTAAAGGATATCAATAACATAAAGAATTTGTATAAAAATTCATTTCCTGTTAATGAACAAATACCTTTTTGGTATCTTTTGTATAAGTCAAAGAAGAATTATGTAGATCTATTTGCACTTTATGATAATGAGCTGTTTGTTGGTTTTACCTGTTTAATAACTAATAAAGATATTACTTTTGTTTTATACTTAGCAATAGATAATAGCCATAGATCAAGGGGGTATGGTGGAAAGGCACTATCTAAGATAAAAGAATGTTATCCAAACAACCGTGTTGTACTCAACATAGAAGAAGTGAATGTTAGTGCAAAGGATTATCAACAAAGGATGAAAAGAAAGAGTTTCTATTTGAAAAATGGTTTTAAAAATTCACGCTTTAAGTTGAAAGAGGTAAACAATAATATGTTTGAGGTTTTAGTTAACAAGGGGGATATTACAAAAGAAGAGTATCTTAATCTTTTTAAAAAATTTACCGGTAGAACTATCTTTGTATTTGTAAAACCGAAATTAATAACTTAGAAGCTAAGAGTTTCTACTTAAATAAAAAGCTGTATTCTTCTTTAAAATTGTTTAGCTACAAAGCAGTTTTATGTAACAAGGATATTAAAACCTATATGAAAAAATACACTTAAACTAACGGCTACATTTCTTCAATATTAGGGTAGCCTTTTTGTTATGTTACAGTATTACTGAAATAAATAAAAGTTTGAAATGAATAACTTTGTGAAGTAATGCTCTTAAGCTATAAGGTGCAAGAGTGCAAAAGACAAATTTTATTAGTCTAAATATTAATGTTATAAAGAATGATGTGTAATATAATAATTTATATAACACCTTAAAACCTTAAAAAGGAGGTATGTCACATGAGCACGAAAGAAGAAGTGATTAAACTAATTAAGGATTTACCGGAAAATGTAACCCTCGATGATATCATGCAGGAACTATATGTTAGAAAGAAAATAGAAAAAGGAATTAAAGAACTGGATGCTGAAAAATTTATTTCCCATGAAGTAGTTAAGGAGAAGTTAGGGAAATGGCTGAATTAAGATGGGCAGAATCTGCTGTAAAAGATTTAGATAACATTTGTACCTATATTGCTGAAGACTCTGAAGAGTACGCAAGGATGTTTGCAAGAAGAATTATGGATGCAATTGAAACTACTGCTGTTTTCCCTAATTCTGGTCGTATTGTTCCGGAACTGAAAGATGAAAAAATTAGAGAAAAAGTATTATCTAACTACAGGATAATTTATAGAATTAATAATGATGCAGTAGAAGTAGTTCGAATCATCCACAATGCTAGGAACTTTAAAGATATAAACCAATAAACATCATGGCTCTGAATTGCTGGCTATGATGTTTTTTTATAAATAATTAATAAGCTTTGTGAAGCAATACACTTAAAGTAAACTGCACTTAGTCGAACAAGGCAATATAGAAAAACGCTTGGATATACATTGAAAGCTTATCCAAGCGTTTTTTGCGTGTTAAAACAAGCGTTAAAATGTTTGTTAAAGATGCTGCGAAACTATGTGATTTGATATTTTCTCCACGGTAAGTGAACTACTTAATTAGGGCATCCCCTTTTTTTATAACAAAAAACCACCACCGTTCGTTCTTATACTTCTAATCCCGCAATCCCAATGCCCCCAGGTCCTGCATGTGTGGAAATCATGGCACCAGCCTGTATCCACCTTATCTGTTGAAATTCAGCTTCTTTGGCAAGGTCATTCATTCTTTGTTTGATTTGTTCATCCAGTCCAAGCGAGTAGATAAAATATACTTGCTCTCGATCGATGTTATATCGCTCCAAATAATCAGACATTAATTTTTCAGCGACAGAATGCATTTTCCCACGATACTTTTTCGTTGAAACTAGCTTTCCATCCACTAAATCAATACGTGGTTTGATTCTCAACAGGGCTGCTCCTAGGTACGCTGCATTACTTACTCGTCCACCTGCTCGTAAAAATTCTAATTTACCAGGTACAAATGTAAGCCTAGATTTCGGAACTTTTGTTTTTATTTTATCTACTAAGTGATCGGGTTCCATGCTAGATTCCTTTTCTAATAGTGTGACAGCGTACATCACAATAGCCGCTAGTCCACCTGTTACATTTAAAGCGTCAATTAAAAAAATATTCTCAAATTCTTCTGCTGCGTTCATGGCATTTTGAAAGGAAGAAGAAGCTTTAGATGTATAACCAATATGAATAATGGTACAACCAGGGTTGTCTGCTTGAATCTTTTTGAAGAATTCGAGATATTCATGGATGTTGGTAGCCGTTGTAGAGGGTATTTGTTTGGTTCGATCATAGTAGTCATATATATGCTTTACTGGTAATGAACCGTCTAAGTAGTCTTTGTCGTCCATGATGATGTGCATTGGTACAACTTGAACATTGTGCTTTTCAACTAAGTCACTTGGTAAATCTGCGCCACTTTCTGTCGTTAAAATAATTTTTTTCAAATTTTTCCCCTTTCGTAACCGTAGTATTTTTGCCTACTATATATATTCTATTAATGTCTGGTTTGTTCCTTTGCACGATATTATGTAAAAAATAGAACATAGAACCTTATTACAAAAATTTTATCCTCGATTCGATTTCTTGATTCCAATATCTATACTCCATCTTTGTCTGTATCTCTAGTGCCACAAACAAAAGGGTTTCCATCCCGATTTTCTCGAGCACCTGGGTTATCCAAAAGGACCATAATTGGTGCTGATGGATTCCCCTCTCCCCAAACCATTCGAGTACCGTGTTCTATTAAGCCACATACGTCACAAGCTTGGACTTCAATTGGTGTTGGTTCTTCTGGCCACATGCTTGGGCAAAAGTTTGACATGACTGTTTTCTCCTTTGCAATTCATTATATGGAAAGAGGTGGTCACCTCTTCTGCATATTTACATTCTTCCCAAATTTAGCGTTTATATGGTGCACACACGGTACACGATTAATAAAAAGTGACATAAAGCTCTTTTTTGGATTAGTGTCCTTTTGCATATCGAAATCATGATTCTTTGGATTTGTAACATACTAATTGAAAGTACTTTTAAAAAAGGAGATGAGAAGAGCAGTGGACCAAATTAAAGGGTTTCAACTTGAAAAAACAAATCCACAAACGGATGAATATACATTGATTGTCTATCTTGATGATCACTTAACGGAGTTTGCAGATGAATTAGGTAGGATTCCGCAAAGGAAACAAAATATCACCACGACAATTAAGCAAGTTGTAAAGACTCGTTATCCAAATGTACGAATCACAATGGCGAAAGTTATCATCAGCGGAGCTGTTATTACGACCATTCCGATCATGGCACAGTCTACCGTTCATGCAGCTGAATCAAATCCAGCAACATCTCAAGTTTTGGATGCGACATCCATTTACTATCATGTAGCATCCGGTGATACACTATGGATTGTTTCCAAAAAATTTAACACATCTGTTGATCAAATTAAACGAGCAAATAACCTGAAAACAGACACATTACTAGTGAACCAGCAACTTATCATTCCAAAAGCATTTCACACGATAGGGGTTGGGGATTATTTAACCGTACTTGCAAGAGATTACGATGTATCAGTAGATGCGATTAAAAAGGCTAATGGTTTAACAACGGATGCAACAAAACTTGGACAAACATTGACTATTCCGACTCTGATCAATAGCCAAGTGGACCAATCTACCGCAACTGTTTCTGAACCGAAAACTCAAGCATCCTCTTCCTCTTATACAGTTGTCTCGGGTGATAGCTTATCTGTTATAGCTAAGCGCTTTAATGTTTCCGTGGACGATTTGAGGAAAGTCAATGGTTTAACCTCAGATTTTATAGGGGTAGGCCAAGTACTAACCATACCGGATGGGGGCACTACTCCTGTAGAAACACAACCTGTTAATCCTACAGGAAATACCACAAACTACACCGTCAAATCAGGGGACAGCTTGTCCGTCATAGCCAAGCACTATGGTACGACAGTAGAAGCACTTCGAAGTGAAAATAACTTAACTTCGGATTTTATAGCTATGGGACAAACGCTTAAGGTACCAACAAGTGAAACAAGTGATATAACCACTCCGGAACAAACTACTGGAAGTTATACCGTTGTATCAGGCGATAGTCTATCTGTCATAGCGAAACGATTTAATAATTCCGTGGACGAGCTACGGAATGCCAATGGATTAACCTCGGATTTTTTACGTGTTGGCCAAGTACTAATCATCCCGGATGGGGGCACTACCGCTGTAGAAAAACCTGCTAATCCTACAGGAAATACCAATGACTACACTGTTCAATCAGGAGATAGCTTGTCCGTTATAGCCAAGCGATTTGGTACAACAGTAGAAGCATTGAAGGTAGAAAATCATCTAACGTCAGATATTCTAAGGGTTGGACAAGTATTAACAATACCTACTGATACAACGCCGCCTACACCGACGACGGAAACAGTAAAAGAAGACAGAACTACCTTTGTCTATTCTGTAAGATCGGGTGACAGCTTATCGGTAATAGCCAAAAGATTTGCTGTAACGGTTGATGATATCCGCACAGCAAACCAACTAAGAAGTGATAGCTTGCAAGTAGGTCAAGCATTAACCATTCCAAATGGATTACATGCACCAACTCAGACTGGGACGAACACAATCTCTTACAAGACCCATACTGTTCAATCAGGGGATAATATCTGGGACTTAAGTGTTCAATATGGTATCCCTCAGGCTGAATTATTACGGGCAAATAACTTAACTACCAAAAGTATGCTTTCTATAGGTCAAACATTAAAGATTCCTGTTCACAACATTGCAGTTAAGACAGTTGTAAGTGCAAAACATGGCGAATATCTGGACTGGTGGACGGAGGCCCAATATGTGTTTGCAATAGGGAAGACTGCAAAAGTTACAGATGTCGTAACGGGGAAAAGTTTTAACATCAAGCGGACAATCGGGGCAAATCATGCAGATTCTGAAACCGTAACAGTCGCTGATTCTAATATGGCGAAATCCATTTGGGGTGGATACTCGTGGAGACCAAGAGCAGTACTATTAGAAGTGGATGGAAGAAAGCTTGCAGCAAGCATGAGCTTTTTCCCACACGAACGGGAATATATTATGAATAACGGCATTACAGGTCACTTTGACGTGTACTTTGGCAATAGCACAAGACATGTGGATGGGAAGGCTGATGCCTCTCATCAAGCCCAAGTGGAAAAAGCAGCAGGTATCCGTTAATCTTTCAGTGACGGAGATGAAAAACTAAAAAATTGCTACTAATAAATCCAAAATTTCTTAACTGCAGTTCATGGCATCTAGCTAATGGACTGCTGTCTATTTTAAAACAGTATTCATAAAGGTAATACTTTTAGCCTAAAACTATTATCATACAAACACCAACATTCCCAATTATTTCGCTTCCTTTGTCTCATATACATGAACAACTATTCAATCTATCATTAATGTAAGCACTTACATTAATGGGTAAAAGGAGGAAGGAAATGAAACGGAAATGGGCTTATATCACGCTATTGACTATTGTTACGACATCCATTTTTACAACGACAGACATACAGCTAGAAGCAAATAGTAAAGATAATTCCACGATTGTAAAACCTGAGATGAAACGAGTGCAAGAAAAGGCACATCCACATTTCAGGTGGGGGACACCAGGTCCAACTTCTCCTGTCCTGCATCCCGGTTCTATTAGAGGGGCAGGTATGGTAGCAAAACCTTTAAAAGAGATTGATTCTGTCATGACAGAAATGATAAGCGAAGACGTCATGCCAGGCGCGGTTACTTTCGTAGCCAGAAGAGGACACATCGTGCAGCATGAAGCTTATGGCGATGCCGTTCTTTATAAAAATGACCAAGGGGAAAAGATTGAAGATCCTATTAAGATGAAGAAGGATACCATCTTTGATGTAGCTTCTTTGAGTAAAATTTTTACTAGCCTTGCAGCTATGGAACTATATGAACAGGGGAAATTTGAGCTGGATGATTCTGTGTCCGAGTATATCCCCGAGTATGCGCAAAATGGGAAAGAGGAAGTGACCATTCGTCAATTGATGACACATACATCAGGATTCAAGGCATGGGTACCATTGTACACGATTGGTGAGAGTAAGCAGGATCGACTTGATTATGTCTTACAATACCCTTTGGATAATAAACCAGGAACAACTTACACGTATAGTGATCTAAATATGATTACATTGGCAATATTAGTTGAACGACTTTCTGGAATGAGTCTAGATGAGTTCGTCAAAGAGCGCATCACAAAACCTCTCAAAATGAAAGACACCATGTACAATCCTCCTGAGAAATTAAAGAGCAGAATTGCTGCAACGGAGTATCAGCCTTGGACGGACCGCGGGTTGGTATGGGGACAAGTTCATGATGAAAATGCCTGGTCTCTAGGTGGTGTCGCAGGGCATGCGGGTGTATTTTCTACGGCAAATGATTTAGCAAAACTGGGCCACATGATTATAAATGATGGGCGTTATGGTAATAAGCAAATCCTTAAGCCTGAAACAGTGAAGCTGCTGGTTGAAAACCAGATCCCGCAGTTTCCTGGTGATGAGCACGGATTAGGCTGGGAAGTAGGACAAGGTTGGTACATGGACGCCCTTTCCGGAGCATCAACAGTCGGTCATACAGGATACACGGGTACTTCGATTGTGATTGATCGAGAAAATGATACGGTTGCGGTCCTATTAACGAATCGGGTACATCCAACAAGGGAAACCGTATCTACCAACCCGGCAAGGAGGCAATTCGCCAGACAAGTAGCGGACGCGATACCAGTAAATGTTCCGCATAAGAGCAAAACGTGGTTCTCTGGTTACGGGGACAAAGCAAACAAGAAATTGGTTGCTGAAGTAAATGTAAAAGAAGAAAGTACACTTTCATTCGAAACATGGTACCGCATCGAAGCGGGATATGACTTTGGAAACATCCAAATCTCTAGTGATGGTGAGACTTGGACAACGGTTGGAGAGCCCTATACCGGCTTCAGTCCAGGGTGGACGGAGCAGAAAATAGCGATACCTTCTGGAACAAAATTTATGCGATTCAGTTATGAGACGGACTCTTCCACAAACGGGCGAGGCTGGTATGTCTCCGAGCCTAAGCTGAACAATGTTAGGCTGGACTTCTCCAGTGATGATTGGATAATAAGAAATTACTAAGGAAAAAAGCAACTTCTATGATGCACATTTTTATATGAAGAAATGTGTCGCAGTTATAGAAATTGAAAATGTAGACTTCACTTAGGTGTGACTTGAATTCAAAAATAAGCAGGCCAACAAGATGTTGACCTGCTTATTACTTACGTTCTATATAAAAGGGAGTGTTATTCTCCGATCATTTGATCTACTTTATCACGGTTATTCTTAATCCATTCAGCAGCTAAGTCTTCGAAGGATGTACCGTGTTGTTCATTTTTACTTATCATCGCTTCTAATTCAGGGATAGTAATGCTCCAATTGGATAGGATTTCATACGCTTCTGGATGCTCTTTCTCAATCCCTTTATAGGACAATACATAGACGTTATCTGCTTTAAAATATTCTTCTTGACCTTCTAAAAATTTCAAGTCATTACGTGCGAAGATAGAGTGTGGTCTCCAAGCAGTGAATACAACAGGCTCTTTCTTATCCATTTTGTCTTGTGCAACTGAAATCATGGCACCTTCACTAGAAGGTGTTAATTTTAACCCGTGTTCTTCCAGGTTTTCACCTTCCATTAATTGTTGTGAAATTTCAACAATGCCTGCACCTTCTGCAATGGTAACTACTTCGCCATCATATTTTTCTGCATTTTCTTTTAAATCTTCAATAGAGTTTTCCTCTACATAAGAAGGTACGACCCATCCAAGTTCTGCGTTTTCATAGCTAGTTGCTACTTTCACTAAATCTTCCTTGTACTTTTCCCATCTAGGAGCTTCTGTATATGGTAACCATGCATCCATAAAGAAATCGATATCTTTATTTTTCATACCATCCCAGATAACTGGTTGAGAAACTTGCTTGACTTCCACCTTATATCCTTGTTCCTCTAAAATTTGTTTGGCAATTTGTGTTGGTGGAGCAGTACTGGACCAAGGTGTTTGTCCAAACACAATCGTTCCTTTTTCTTCATTTGTTTCTTTGTTTGTGTCGGTTGCATTATTTTCTTCTTCTCCATTGCCACAAGCGGCAAGTGTCAATAAAGCTACAGTAATAAATAACAGTAAAAACTTCTTCATGATGAATGTCTCCTTTAGTCCATTTTTTTGAATATCTCTCGCATATTTTCCGGAGTATATTGTAGGGAATCCACTTTGTCTGCTTCCCAAGCATCGTAAGCTTCTCCATTCATGCGCTTGAGGATATTCGTCGTATCATAGATGTTAAGGTTGTACACCCAATTTGCTATCATCATAAGGGATGCCATATGAGATCCTTCATTGGAGGCTGCACAAATGTCTTTGATTAGGTGGATATTGTAATCTCTAAAATAGGCATCAAACACAGAGGTTAATAGACACCCGTCTGTCACCACTCCACCAATCACAACATTTTTTACGTTCAGACTTCTAAGGGTAAGATCTAAACTAGTTTCGTGAAAAGCACTCCATCGGTATTTATCAATAACAATGTCATCTTCTTTTGGCTTTATTTCATCTAAAATTTCTATACTTTCATTAGCTGTGTTGTAAAAAAACGGTGTACCATCGTTGTTTAAAGGTTCTCCTAAGGAAAGACCAATCCCATCAGCTCGATTGATTTGCCTCGTGTAAATTATAGGGATGTTCTTTTCTCTAAATCCGTTTATTAGTCTTTTAGCATTTGCAACTACTTGTTCCATTTGATCGAGTCCAAAATTACTTTCCTTTTGAAGGTCGATGAGTACCAAAGCGGTGTTCTGATTGTTCATGTTGTCGCTCCTTTATTTCTTTGTTTTGGGTAAATAATCAAATATCTCCCCGGATTCCATCGCGTTTGCAAGCCGCATCGTCCAATCAAAATAGTTGTAAGAGTTATTAATGAGATCTAGATCTTTTTGTGCCTCTTCTTTAACTTGATCATCGGATGTATCACGCACGATAGCTTCTAAAGTAGGCTCAACTTGTTCTGTGGCCTTCATAATTAGATTACGTTCTTGTCGTATTTTTTTAATGAAGAACGAGAGGAAATTTCTTAAATAATCCTTCTCTGCAACATAATGGTCTTTTCGATCCCCTTTCATCCAGACCTTCGTGACCATATCGGTTTCCAATAGTTCTCGCATTCCATTGCTTACACTTGCTTTACTCATGGCAACTTGATTCTTGATCTCATCAAGAGTAAGTGGTTCAGAGGAAAAATAAAGCACACCGTAAATCCGGCCAACAGATGGAGTTACTCCATAGATAACCATGGATTGGGCAATAGCACTGATCATAATGTCACGTGCTTGATCAATTGATTCGCGCTCAGTGGACAATAGTATCAACCTCATTTGTTTATTTTGTTTAATTAATATTGTACATATTAAACTAATTGAACTAAAAAATCAAATATTCCTGGGAAGTACAAGTGAGAACGAGAGGAAACAAGGAAGGGTTTAGCTACAAGCTTGTCTTTTTAGTGTGTGGAAATTTTTAAAAATTACATATAAAAATCCATATGAAAAAGAGGTTGTCCCAAAAGTTAACTCTTGGAGACATCCTCTTTTTCTTTTGCATCGATATAAGGTTTTATAAATAAATTATGTACTCGGCGAAGTACATCGCTTCACTTAGATTGCTAAAATCATGATTAATTTTCCCGTTTTTCAGATTTCACATTAAAATAAGTATGAATAATAATCACTAGAAAATCCACCTATATTATTGAGCAAATCAACATACAAGCATTCATTTCATCCCTAAAAGTCCTTTCTTGATGAGACTGTTTATGATTTCAGCCATTTCTTTTGGGGATTTGTCCATTCCATTGTTTAGCCAATTTTTAATCACGTGAATACTTCCACTGATGACGAACGTACTCAAATACTCAGAAACATCCTCATCGAGGTAGTCAACCGCCATCCAGCTTTTCATAAAGAAATGATGTGCGAAATCAATCACCTTCTTCTGGAAGGTCGTGTCAATGTTTTCATTTAGAAGCGTTTTGCATACTTCCTGCTTTGACGCGAAGTATTCTAATAATTTTTCGATCATCTGAAGGTCGTTTTCTTCTTTTTTAAAATTGTGTTGACTCAAATACCCCGCCATATCTTCCATAATTTCATCCTCTACTTTGTCCAAAAGATCATATTGATCAGTGTAATGGGAATAAAAGGTGGAGCGATTGATATCGGAGAGTTCACAAATTTCTTTTACCGTAATGGATGAAATCTGTTTTTCGTTTAATAACTTCATCAAACTATCCTTTAAAACCATTCGTGTATATTTTTTACGCCTGTCTAATTTGGAAGTAGTCATAAAAGAACTCCTTTCTATTGTATGCTAGGAAAATCATAAGTTTTTAGCACGGAAGATTGTTCAACTTAGAGAAATTTTCATGGAGCTAAGCAACCGTGATAAGGCGATCACCTATTCTTAAATGAATGGTGTAGTTTTCTTTCTTGTTTTCCAACAAATATCAAGAATGTGTTGTACAAATTACAGATGTTGTTAAACTGTTTGTTGATTAGGCAACATAGTGTCCATATAATGATATAGTGTACATGAAAAAGTGGCAAGAGAGGGTGAGTTATTATAGAAATTGCAGCACGAATCATTAAACATAAAAAGGCCGTTGCGATCACTTTTGCGATCTTTACAATCCTCTGTGCCCTGGCACAGTTTGCTGTATCGGTAAACTACGATATGAAAGATTACTTGCCAGAGGATGCTCCTTCTACGTTAGCAATGGATGTAATGAATGAGGAGTTTGAGGGAAGTGTTCCGACGAATAGAGTCATGGTAAAGGACGTGACCATACAGGAAGCACTTGCTTTTAAGGAGAAACTGGCTGCTATTGATGGGGTGTCAGATGTCACCTGGTTAGATGATAGCGTTGATATAAAAGCGCCACTTGAAATGGCTGATCAAGAGACCGTGGAAACTTATTATAAGGATGGCAAAGCATTATTTTCATTTAGTATCCGAGATGGAGAGGAAGTAGCTATTACCGATGCCATCTATGATCTGATTGGTGAAGATAATGCCATGGCTGGGGAATCGCTCAATACGGCTACACAACAAAAAATGGCCGGAACGGAATCGATGTACGCGGCAGCTCTATTAGTTCCGATTATCATCCTAATTTTAGTTGTTTCCACTACTTCATGGATAGAACCGCTGTTTTTCTTAACGGCGATTGGTGTTTCGGTTTTAATAAACATGGGAACGAACATTTTTCTTGGGGAAGTATCTTTTGTTACACAATCGGTTGCGCCAATTTTACAGCTAGCTGTATCACTAGATTATGCTATTTTTCTTCTTCATAGCTTCTCAGATTATCGAAAGAAAATAGCAGATCCTCATGAAGCCATGCAGCTTGCGATGAAGAAATCCTTTTCGGCTATTACGGCTAGTGCGTCCACGACCTTTTTCGGCTTTATCGCCTTATCCTTTATGAATTTTGAAATTGGTTCAGATTTAGGGATCAATCTAGTAAAAGGGATATTATTAAGCTTCATTAGTGTCATGGTCTTTTTACCTGCCCTTACGCTTATGTTTTATAAATGGATTGATAAAACGCAGCATAAACCGTTACTTCCCAAAGTTAAGAACAAGGGAAGTGTGATTGTAAAATTTAGATTACCAAGCCTAGTCCTTGTATTTCTTCTCGTTGTACCAGCATTTCTCGCTCAAAGTCAGGCGAATTTCATTTATGGTATCGGAGAACAACCGGAGAACACAAGGGCTGGTAGTGATTTAATAGAAATTAAAAAGCATTTTGGCGAGAGCACCCCGATGGTACTACTTGTCCCAAGAGGGGATATCGCCAAAGAAGAAGAATTGGTACAAGAGTTAGAGCGAGTCGAGCATGTGACTTCTGTTCTTGCTTATGTTAATACTGTCGGTTCTGCGATTCCTCCGGAGTATTTGGGTTCCTCTGTGACGGAACAGTTTTATTCCGAGAATTATAGTCGAATCATCCTTCAAACAGATACAAAAAGTGAGGGAGAAGAGGCGTTTCACTTAATCGAAAAGGTTAAGCGTTCGGCAGAAAATTATTATGGGGAAGATGTCTATACGGTTGGGGAAAGCGTGACATTGTATGATATAAAAAATATAGTTCAAAAGGATAATAAATTGGTAAATCTTTTGACGATTATTACAGTTGCTTTCGTTCTGTTCGTGACATTTAAATCGATATCGATTCCTTTAATCTTACTTCTTACGATTCAGTCAGCTGTTTGGATCAATTTATCGGTTCCGTATTTTACGGATTCTTCCTTAGTATATGTGGGGTATCTTTTGATAAGCATCATTCAGCTTGCGGCGACGGTAGATTATGCGATTCTGCTGACGGATGCCTATAAAGAGTATCGACAGGAAATGCCTGCACGCGAAGCCATTAAGAAAACGCTAGATGAGAAGATTTTTGCTGTTGGGATCTCTGCTTCTATTTTATCCAGTGTAGGTTTCATATTATGGATTACCTCATCGAACCCAATTGTTGCATCGATCGGGTTACTGCTTGGAAGAGGTGCCCTACTTGCTTTTATTATGGTAGTGTTCTTCCTGCCAGCATGTCTTCTGGTGTTTGATAAATGGATTTCGAAAACAACTTGGAAAGCAAACTTTTATAAGGAGAAATGATGATGAGGAGAATAAGAAAGATCCTACTTGTCTTTGCAACGATCATTTTGGTGATGCCGTCCTTACTTGTCTCGGCTGCCTCAAATGACGGTAAATCAGGGGAAGATGCGTCCCAGGAGAAAGGGAAGGTTTCCTCAAAGGATGAAGTGGTCTATGCGAAGCTAAATGCCACTGGTGAAAGACAGGAAATCTATGTTGTAAACATATTAGATATAGAAAAAGCGGGTGAAATCGCTGATTATGGTTCGTATTCTAATCTGAAAAACTTAACAGATTTATCTCCATTAGAACTAAAAGACAACAGAGTGACGTTCCAGGCTCCAGAGGGGAAATTTTATTATCAAGGGAATATCAATCAAGAACCGTTGCCTTGGGATATTTCTATTTCCTATTTTCTAGATGGAAAAGAAATTTCCCCTGAAGAGCTTGCTGGAAAAGACGGGCATGTAGAAATTCAGATTGCAACATCTGCTAATGAAAAAGTAGATCCCGTATTTTTTAAAAACTATTTATTACAGATCTCTCTTTCTCTTCCTTTAGATATTTACAGCAATATTCAGTCTCCTGACGGGATGCTTGCCAATGCGGGAAAGAACACACAAGTCACGTTTACTGTGATGCCTGGAAAAGAAGGTGAGCTAGTTCTGGAAGCTGATGTAGTCGACTTCGAGCTGGAAGGTATCGACATTTCGGCGATTCCATCTTCTATGCCGATTGATGCACCAGATGTGGACGATATGACAGGGGACATGGAAACCTTAACGGATGCTATTAAAGGGGTTAATAATGGGGTCGCAGAATTAGAAGATGGGGTTTCAGAACTAAACAATGGAGTACAGGAGCTACGAAACGGTTCTAAGGAATATAGGAACGGAATTTCCGCCATTGATGCTTCTTCTTCCGAGTTGGTAAACGGCTCCGATAGTCTTAAGCAAGCGTTGGAGAAGATGAGTGCTTCTCTTGCTAACAGCTCCGCAGAAATGGGGCTCGGCGATTTGAAAAAGCTAGAAGATGGACTTGTTCAAGCTGCAGGTGGACTAAGAAAAACTTCAGATGAATTATCTGCTTTGAAACAAAAGTATGCATCTGCTTACAATGAATTAAACAAAGCAATGGAAGATATTCCAGCTTATGAGATTTCGGAAGACGAAATCAGTGAGCTTAGAAACAGTGTAGACCATGCTGCATTGGAAAAATTGATTAAAACATATGAAGCTGTAGGTGCTGCAAAAGACACTTATTCGGATGTAAAGGGAGACTTTGATGTAGTAGCAATAACTTTAGAGCAAGTTAGTGGATCCCTTCTAAAGATGGCTAACCAATTTGATACTATGGCAAAAGGGCTGTCATCTACTCAGGGAGACATGGATGCTGCTGGTTCAATTGCTCAATTGCAAGAAGGAATAAGTCAATTAGCTTCTCAATATGGGACGTTCCATTCAGGGTTAGTCGAGTACGCTGGAGGTGTAAGCAAATTATCTAGTTCGTACACGGAGTTAGACAATGGAATTGCAAATCTGTCTGAAGGAACAGGTGAATTGGAGAATGGAGTAAGTGAGCTTCATGATGGAACGGCTGAACTCTATGAGTCTACGAGTGATTTACCTGAACAGATGAAAAAAGAGGTTGACCAAATGATGGCGGAATATGATAAATCTGATTTTGAACCCGTATCCTTTGTTTCACCGAAGAATGATAAAGTCAATTCGGTCCAATTTGTCTTCAAAACAGAAAGTATTAAACAAGAAGAAAAAGAAGAGACCGAAAAACCTGAAGAAGAAGAAAAAAGCTTCTGGGCTCGTTTGAAGGATTTATTTTAATAAAATAAAGGTGCCAGCCCCATCTCATGTTTTGAGAGACTGACAGAGAAAAGACAGGATACGAGTTCCTGTCTTTTTTCCATCCCTAGCAAAATTTTGAACATAGAAATCCTCATAAATATTGGTACATCAACGTTTATGAGGATTCTAGTTTTGTTAAATAGAATAGGTCTATTTTCCGCCAAGGACCTAAAAAGAATGATTAATCGCTCTGTTCAAAAAAATAACAATAATATCAACGCGCAAAATGATACATACTCAACGGCCACCAAAGCGTACCGAAGATTGGATAGACAGCCCAGATTTCGTTAGGAGTAGTAATGACGTTTACGGTAATAAAAAATACGATAATTAAAAGACTAGCATGGACAGAGAATGTCTTGAATGTTTTTCTTTGAGCATGATAGATAGAGAGCGGCCACCATAAAACGGCAAACGCTGGAAAGATAACCCACGGAAACCCAGGTGCCAATAACACATTTAATACGATGTAATAAATAATAATACTGGAGCTTCCAATTAGCGCAACGGACAATGACTTGGCACGCTTGCCTAATGAAGCAAGAATTGGCCACCATAATATCGGGAAGACCGCATATAAAAACCAAGGGTAATCCGGCGTTTTGAGATAATTTTCAATGATTAGAAATGCGATGATTATAATACTGTGTAAATAAGCAAGCTGAACATGTTTTCTTTTTTTCATACTGTACACAGAGACTGGCCAAAAAAGTAATGCGAAACAAGGGTATATAAACCAATAGTAATTTGGACTTGTTAGAAAATTGACCAGAAATATAAAAAAAATACTCATCATACTTCCTGCAACTGCAAATCCTACATCATATTTTTTCATTTTTCAATCCCCCCTATTTAGAACGTAACCAAGAAAAGTAGGCTGATAATGGCCACCAAAGAACACCGAATGTTGGATAGACAAACCATATCTCGTTTGGTGAATAGTAGAAATTAATGAACACAAGAAGTCCGATAATGAGTGCGCTTCCCCAAATGGAATACATAAGGTTTATCTTCCTGTTGTTTTTTGTTTCTGGTTCTGGTTCCATTTCGCCCAATTCTCTTTTTAAGTCTTCCATGTCCCCGAAGTCGACAATCGCTTTATTAATCGCATCCTCTTCCGATTTTCCTTGCTCCATTAGATCGAATACTTTTTCTTCCAGGTTTTCTAACACCTCTTGTTTCATGGCGTTATTTTCTTCATTATCTGGAATATTGCTAAACAAATAGTCGACGTGCTGTTTTAATTTTTTCATTGTAAACCCTCCATAAATAAATCGATAATTTCTTTCGTTTCTTTCCATTCCTCTACCATTTCTTTGAGATAAGCTTTTCCGAGCGTTGTGATTCGGTAATATTTTCTTTTGCCCCCTTGCGAAAAATCACCTACATAAGACTCAATTAATTCCTTCTTCTCCAATCGCTGAAAAACCGCATAAAGGGTGGCTTCTTTAATTTGGAATCGATCCTTTGTTCGAATACTGATCTCCTTGGAAATTTCATAGCCATAACGATCTTGTTCGTAGACGAGCCGGAGAATAATGGATTCCAAATGGCCGCGAATGATATCGCTTCTAATCATGTTGTCACTCCTTGTTTTTCAAGTGTTCTATCTGATAGAGTAATCTTAATGCAAATTACTCTATCTGTCAAAGTAATTTTTGAGAAGGATTGGAATTTTTTATTGTGAACTTTAAAAGCAATTGTATTTATGCATAAAAAAGAAGAAGATCTGCTTAGAGCTTCTTCTGATGGTATGAATATATTTACTTTTCATTGATAGAATGAACCGTCCAACAAGCAAGGTAGGAAAGTTTGTTGTGAATAGTAAATTAAACGGCCATTGGATACATAAATTAAATGCTACATACTGACAAGAACAATTGTAGTCTTAATGAAATCTCCCAACAAACCCTTCGCTAAATCCACTCTTTTCCGTACTCGCTAATAAACTTAATATCGTTTTGATAATGTTCAAGATGCCCTTCATCTATCATGATTTGAAATGCAATGTCACCTTCATTGGCCTTTCTTGTAATTGTTTTACATAACCCTTCTAATCGCCGTATTACCATTTCTAAATAATTATCTTCAAATTTCTCACCGTAAGAGTCAAAAAACAATCTAACTCTTTGCTTTAAAGGGTTTGCATGCTGTAATGAATCATAATACACTTTCTCACCTGTTTCAGAAAGATAAAATCTACTTAAGGGGACGCAGGTATAAAGAGTATAAGCTATATCCCAAAGTCTTGGACCAGGTCCTACAACATCAAAATCAATAATACCTACTGGTTTTTGATGATTAAAAATAATGTTGTATCTAGCGAAGTCATTATGGCATAATACCTCCACTTTATCCGGAGTATTGTCTATCGGTTTCCACTCATCGGATAATGGAAAATCACTCACAGCATCGTGATAAAGACGGAGCATCTTCGCTATTTCTTTTAACACATCATTTGACCACATATATTCTTTTAATGGATCATTTCCAGCTTCACCTTCCATAAATGATAATATTTCTCTTCCTTTTTCATCCATACCTAAAAACCTTGGTGCATAACGGAAACCTTTGTCTTCCAAATGCTTTAATAGCTTATGGATTTTTGCGCTGTCCTGCTTTAATTCTCTTCGTACAGTATTTCCTACACGATAAACGTTAGAGACATTCCCACCTGTTAGCATTTCTTCGTTTTCCTGGTTTGACATCTATATCCCCCCTCATAAGACTTTCTATAATTCGTAAAAAAAATCCTGTTTTTTCTGACTCAATAAATGTACAAGAGAGCAATTTGTTCATTAGAACCCCCCAATAGTGAAGAGAGTGATAGTAACTAATATTTTTTCGGATCATTCACTCATTCCTGAATTTTGTGTCTCACATTCAAAAAAATAGATTTTTTATGCTCTTAAAGACTCATCATAAATGCCCTCCATTTTCATATAAATGAACTAATCATATTAGACTGGGGGAATGATGGTGACAAATGAAGTTGATGTGGAAGAGTCCTTTGAGCTAACGGAGGAACTATTAAAGAAATACTGTGATTTAAACATCCAGAAAAAAGAATTGGAGAAAGAAATGAATCAGATCAAAAAACAGATTCACAATTACCTAGATGACACCTTTGGAAAGGAACAAAAAGGGGAAGTGAAACTAGGGAAATATAAGGCACAGCGTATCATACGCTCCTCCGTTCATTACGACGAAGAGAAGACGGTACAAAAATTGGAAGAATTAAATCTAGAAGACTTTATATTATTAGTCAAACAACCAGATACAAAGAAACTAGAGTCTGCAATGAAAATAGATTTAGTCGATGAAGAGGAATTCGTGGATTGTAAAACAAATAAGTTGAGTCAAGCCATCACCGTCAAGGAACTAAGTTTATAAGATACTAGAAAACGTTTGGATTTTCATTCTCCAAACGTATTTTTTTTACTTAGGAAATTATAAAATTGGGTATGTGTGGATAACATGTAGCAACAGCCACGTCCAGCTCCAGCGCTCAGCGACTAGCGAGACTTCCCTCGCCTTCGTACGATAAGTCAACATCGGCTCCCTAAGGTCGCCGTGTTTCCTTTATCTCCTACGGCTCAGTCCAGTCCGTACGCCGCTAAACGAGCGCTTGCGCTTTTGTTCCAAAACTCCTCGATAACGAATAAACTGCGTCATACATTCGCAAATAGATGTTTTGCGGTTTTTCTACTCCGTTTTAATCCTCCCAACCTATGTGATACTTCCCTAGGTAAACCATTCCCACCATGATAAAATAACAAGGAGAAATCCGAATCATAAGAGGGAGATCGAACGATATGACTGGAGTATTCATAACAGCAACGAGTAAAGATATTGGGAAGACAGTGTTGACCACTTGTTTGACCTACGCACTGAATAAAAAAGGAATAGACACAGTTCCATACAAGCCTGTTCAATGTGGAGCTGTTCAAAAAGGGGAGAGGTGGGTGTCTCCTGATGTAGAAGTGTATCGTAATGTTTATCAACCAGAGGAAGAACTAAATACTTACTTATACAAACCACAATTCTCTCCGCATCTTGCTGCTCAATTGGCGAACAATCCAATCGATCCCAAAAAGATTGTTGCTCAATATAAAAAACTGAAACAAGACCACGAATTTGTTTTAGTAGAAGGCTCGGGCGGTCTTGCTGTGCCTCTGATTGATGAGTTTTATGGCAATGCGGAACTGGTCAAAGATCTGAACCTCCCTCTCATTATTGTCGCTTCCGCTAAAGTAGGGACCTTAAATCATACAGCGATGACCGTAACCTATGCCAAAAGTAAAAACATAGATGTGAAAGGGATTATTCTGAATAACTATCCAGAAAATCCATCCGAAGGAATTAAAGAGAACCCTTTAATGCTTGAAAAAATGACTGGAATTCCTGTGATTGGAATCGTGCCTCAGATTGAAAACGTAGAATCCAAATTAAAAGACTTAGCAACACTTGATCGAATGACAGCAAATATTGATTTAGATTACATAGTGAAATAATGATTTGAAGATTAGACCCCCATCACGAAAAAAATTTAATTTGGTAGGTGCATTCTATGACAACGAAACAAGAAATTCGTGAAAGGAAATGGAACTATTTAACGGAGAATAAATTAGGGAGGTTTCCATTCCCTTTGCAAAATCGTATTCCAAACTTTAAAGGGGCAGAGCTTGCAGCACGGTTGGTAACATCTATGCCAGAATATCAGAATGCCAAAGTGATTAAAGTAAATCCGGATTCCCCTCAATTACCGATTAGGGCCCAAGTTTTAAAAGATGGAAAAGTGTTACTCGTTCCAACACCTAGACTTAAGGCAGGGTTTATCATGGTGAATCCAGAGTGGGTTCCGAGTGGGGAAGAAAGAAGAGCCGCTAGTCTTTCCCATATAAAATCCTATGGAAAAGAAGTTCCTCTTACGGAGATTCCCAACATTGACTTATTTGTCGTTGGATCTGTTGCTTTGCATAGAGATGGTCGAAGAATTGGAAAAGGGGAAGGGTATGCGGATAGGGAGTATGCCATAATGAGAGAACTCGGGAATCCAGATGTTCCTGTGATAGGTACGGTTCACAGTGCTCAATTAACCGATGCAGATGTGCCGAGAGATGCCTTTGATTTATCGGTAGATTGGATTGCAACGGAAACCGAACTCATGGAAACAAACACTCCTTACGAGAAGCCGGACGGAATCAAATGGGAGCTTGTAACGGAAGAAGAACTGGATGAAATGCCTGTGTTGAGGGAAATACGAGAGCTTACAAAAGGGTGACGTTGATTCCGCGTTGAATCAGCATGGTGACGGCAGCATTTTAATTTAGAAAATTAAAAGAATAATATTTTTGTGAGGGACCTCTCCCAAAGATTGGAGAGGTCCTTCAATGTTGCTGAATGAAATTTTAGTGTACTCTTCCTGTTCATAGTTATTTTTATGTGGACGGATTTACTCCAATAGATGACAATAATACATAAGGAACCAAGAAATGTACGGTGTTTTTATTCCTAGGGAAAAAAGAAGTCCGTTTCTAGTTTGGTCATAAGTCTTGCTAGAGGAGTTTGTTTATATGAAGAAAACGTATTTTATTTGGCTCTCTCTCCAATGTGTTGTGTGGGTACTAGCTTTATTAGAAGTCCCGTCATACTTAAATACAGGACAACTAGTGAGTGCTTGCGTATTTTTTATCATATTATTTATTTTGCCATTACTTACTGAGAAAACGGTGATTCAAACCGTATTATTCTGTACGCAATCACTGGCCACAATCGTTATTTTTTATCCTATAGAAGGTGTGTGGAACCCATATGTGTTCCTCATCCATGTGTTAATTATTGCGGAAGCTGTTTTTTACCTCTCCCGTTTGAAAAGCTTAGTTGTGATGGGAGTTCAACTAGGGAGTACCACGTGGATCTTAATGAAATCTTCTGCCACTATTTCTACGTTAGCTTGGTTTGCTGTTTTGTATCTATTCATAGTCACCGCATTGTTATATCATCAAGTGGTACATAAACGAGAAACAGTGTTACAAAAAAAGAATGATGCCTTACTATATGAATATAGAAGGATGAAAAGGTTGCTTGTGACAGAGGAAGAGCAGGCAAGACAGGATGAGCGAATGCTTATTGGCAATGAAATACATGATTCAGTTGGTCATAAACTTACAGCCTTGTTAATGCAAATGGAGGCTTTCCGGTTAACTGCAGCCGAAAAGGATAAAGAGAAAATTAAAACGCTAAAAGTGCTAGCTGAACAAAGCTTAGACGAAACAAGACGAGCTGTAAAATCCTTTAAGCAAACAGAAGTAGGCGGACTACAAGGGGTCATTCGGTTAATTCGTAAATTAGAAATGGAAAGCTTTATGAAAATTAACTTTTCTGTTAAGTATGGAGCATTTGCTACACCATTAACAGGGGAACAGTCCTTTGCCATATATCGTGCGGTACAAGAAGCGCTGACCAATATTATGAAGCATAGCTCTACAAGAGAAGCGCAAGTCTTATTTGAATCACCAGGTGGAAGTATATTTCGCTTTGAAGTAGCCAACCTTACAACAACTACTATCTTTTACCAAGAGGGGTATGGATTGAAAGCGATGCGAGATCGATTAGAAAAAGTGGGTGGCTCCTTGGAAATCGATCATGATGAGCGCCAATTTATAGTAAGGGGTAGCATAAGTTTAACAGAAAGGGGTGGGGACTTTGATAAAGGTGTTACTAGCAGAAGACCAAGTGATGGTGCGCCAAGGCTTGAAGGCAATGATTGAAACAGAAGAAGAGATTCATGTTACAGGAGAAGCTACCAATGGCAAAGAAGCGGTCGGATTATGTGATAAACAGCATTTCGATGTGGCAATTTTAGATATTCGCATGCCTGAAATGGATGGGATAGAAGCAGCCAAGGTTTTGCGATCACGCTTTCCACATATGAAAATTTTAATGCTTACCACTTTTGATGATAATCAATATGTAATGGAAGCTTTAAAACTAGGTGTTAATGGTTATATGCTGAAAAACGGCGACACAGAATCCCTGATTCGTTCGATTAAAAGTGCCTTAAGTGGTGGGCTCTCCCTGGAGGATCAAGTTGCGGCAAAGGTAATGCCAGCCCTACTCCAAAATAAAGAAGAGGTGTCGATTAATCCGACGTTAACGCCAAGGGAAAGAGCGATTTTGAAGTGCATTGGAGAGGGACTGAATAATAAGGAAGTAGCGGAACGATTAGGGTTATCCGTTGGCACGGTCAAGAATCAAACTAGTCATATATTAGATAAATTGGAATTAAGAGATCGGACCCAATTAGCGATTTATGCGATTCGCCATCGATTGGTCTGATAAAAAAATGACTAAAGTAATAAGAGTATGTTGGAGTAGTGACCAGAGTCAGTAGTGGCTTTGGTTATTTTGTTTTATTATGCACTTATAAGGAAAAAGCAGGTAGGAGGTAAAAGATATGCTTGAAACTGTTCATTTAAGTAAGTCTTTCAAAGGAAAAAAGGCCGTGCAAGATGTTAATTTATATTTGGATAGTGGCGAATCAGTTGGATTGATCGGACCAAATGGGGCAGGGAAATCAACGACTATTTCTATGATTTCGACTTTAATTAAGCCTACAGACGGTGAAATAAAGCTGAATGGTGTAAACACCATTCATAAGCCAGGAGAAATTAGAAAAATCTTAGGTGTAGTTCCGCAGGAAATAGCACTTTATCAGGAACTTTCCGCTTATGAAAATCTTAAATTTTTTGGTTCCATTTACAAAATGAAAGGAAAAGAACTAGAAAAAAGTATTCATGAAGCTTTAGAAATCGTTGGATTAAGAGAACGTCAAAAAGATTTAGTGAAAACTTTTTCTGGCGGTATGAAGCGTAGGGTGAACATAGCGGCTGCGTTATTACATCGACCGAAGATTTTAATTTTAGACGAACCAACGGTTGGCATTGACCCCCAATCGAGAAATCATATTTTAGAAACAGTACGCATGTTAAACGAGAAAGAAGGAACAACGGTTCTGTACACGAGTCACTATATGGAGGAAGTGGAACAGCTCTGTGACAGGTTGTACATTATGGATGATGGCGACATTATTGCAGCAGGAACAAAAGCAGAGTTACTTAGCATTTTGTCGACAGAGGATACGGTAAACGTGGAGTTAAATAAAATGGATGAAGCTTTTGTCGAGCAGGTAAGAACACTGGAAGGGATTCGTAAGGTGGAGGCGACTCAATTGCAGTTGAACATTATTGCGAAAAAAGGAAGCAATATGATTAGTGAGCTTGTTCATCTTGCCGAACAACACCATATACAAATTGTTAATTTTCATACGGAAACTCCTAGTTTGGAGGATGTATTCCTTCATTTGACTGGTCGAACGTTACGGGATTAAGGAGGTGCAGGTATGCGGAGCTTTATAAAAAAGGATTTGTTATTGTTTTGGCGTGACCGGAAGGAGCTTATTACGATACTTGTGCTTCCTATCGTCTTAGTAGTGATATTAAATTTTGCATTTGCTGGTTTATTCGGTAATGATGAGGAACCATCCATGGATTTACATGTAGCGATCGTAAACCAGGATGACGAAACAAAGTCCATGGCACAATTGAAAGAGAAGCTGATCGAAGATGCCTCGTTAGGAGAAGCAGAAGCGGAGGATTTAGTAGCCAAAGCAAGCCAGATAAGCCCTGTTCCAATGCTATTCGATTACCTTAACAGTGATGAATTGAAAGAATTGGTGACCGTTCATAAGCTCGGGGAAGAAGAGGCAATAGCTAAAGTCGAAGAGGGTGATTTAGACGGTATCCTCGTTATACCAGATGGCTTTACCGTTGATAGTTTATATGCTGCTTTTGTAGGAGAATCTCCCACTACGTCGCTGAAATATAAGATGGAAAAAGAAACGACTAACAACAGTACTTTATACCAAATCATCCAAGGGTTTACGGAACAGTTAAATTATCAGTTTGCCCTACAGGAATTAGCAGGCAGTATGCAAATGGAAGTAACACTTCCCGAGGGTGGTTTTGAGAAAGTAGGATCAGGGGAAAGCTTCACACTTACTCAATATTTTACGATTGCGATGGGGGCATTGTTTACCTTATTCCTGGCAGCAACAGTAGCAACTAAAGCAGGGGTGGAAGTGAGACAACAGGTATTCCATCGGATTTTATTGACGAATAGTAATCCAATGCTATTTTTAATAGGGAAAATGGTGTCAACGTTCTGCTTAGTTTGGTTACAAGTGATGTTTGTATTTATATTGTCTCACTTTTTGTTAGACGTATTTCCGGGTCGTTCCGTGACCTTTTGGTCTGGCGCCGTGGGAATGATTGCTTTGCTTTCTTTGGCGATTGCTGGATTAGCAGCTGTTTTCACAAGTATTTTACTAAGAATGTCTAATATTGATGCAGCAAACGGGATATTTATGATGGTGATTCTACTGTTTGGTGTGATCGGAGGGAATTTCGTTCCTATTTATATATTACCAAATTGGCTACAACAAATTGGTGAATGGACACCAAACGGCCTATTTTTAGTGATATTAACGGACTGGGTCCAAGTTGAGGACTTTTCTTCCATCGTTAGACCGAGTCTGATACTAATAGGATTCTTTTTACTATGTACCGTTGTTAGTTTCATCTTATATCCAAAAAGGGGGAAAGCGTAGTGAAATCCGTAATATGGGCACAATTCGCTAAGGATAAACGAAATCCGTTACTAATTCTATTATTTATTGCTGGAAGTATTCTCGCTACCCTCGTATTTGGTGGAGGTGTTCATTCACCGACAACGGTTGCTATCTTTAGTGAAGAGGGGAATGCTTCTGAAATCGAGGAGAAGTGGGAAAGGTTATTGAATGTTAATGATTCCTTTCAATTTAATGTAGTCGACCCGGAGCAAGCCCGTGAGAGTGTAAAAAGTGGGCAGATGGATGTAGCGGTGAAATTAATGGAGATGGATTATAAATTAGTAGCAACTAGTGAACTTCCAAGTGTCTCTTTAGTTCAGCAGCATGTTGCCAAAGTATTTGAACGAGAGGCCACCATTCAGGCCATTTCCAAATCAGAAGAGAACGTAGATATTCGAAATGAAATTGAAAGCTATCTGGCTGATCCTCCCTTTCAGATGGAGTCTCAAGGGCTCGATAGTAAAGAGATTCCTAACTTTAACATGAGTACACAATTATTGTTTGCTTTTACCTTTTTAATTTCGATGTTTATACTCGGTTTAAAAGTGAACAATGTTACGCATGACAAAGTATCAGGTATTTGGAATCGAATGATTCTGTCCCCAATGAGTAAAACGAGTATGTATAGTGGATATATTTTATATAGTTTTCTAATCACACTGTTTCAGATTGTTGTTGTACTAATGGTGTTCAAGTACGCATTGAATTATGAGGTAGGAGATAATCTAGGTCTGATTATTGTGATTGCAGCGTTCTTCACTTTTAGCATGATTTGTGTTGCAATGCTAGTTACCGGTTTTGTGAAGACACCGGAGCAATTTTATGCCATTTACCCATCTTTGATTCCGATGATTCCACTTATTAGCGGAGCTTATATGATGCCAGGGACCATTACAAATCCAGTGTTATTGTTTATTGCAGATCTATTTCCGCTGGCCCATGCCATGGAGGCGATTTTATCGGTCATTTTCTATGGTGCCGGCCTGCAAGATGTGATGATGTCGTTATTAATCATGTTGTTAATTGGAGTAGTGGCAATGGGACTAGGGATTAATCTCATGGAACGTAGAGCGAGGTAATGAGTTTTAAGTATGATGCTACAGGAAAGATTTATCAATGAACTTACCGCGGTATTCCTGAAGAAGAATAAAATGAGGTAATGTTAAGTCCCTTATAAATGTTGTTAGATTAGGATTTGTGAGGGATTTTTGTTCATTTGAACTATTTTAGTGTGTTATAGTACACTTGAAATCACAGATATTCTTTTTGACTTGATATAAGAAGTAACATATTGTCAAATGAATACGCGGAGGTGCTGAAATGTCAAGCACATCAAAACAAAAATACGGTATTCCTGAACGGTTTTTAAACGAATTTATACACTATTGTTCCAATAATGCAAACATCGAAAAAGTCCTCTTGTTTGGCTCAAGAGCTCGTGGCGATTTTCGATTTAATTCCGATATTGATTTAGCTTTCTATACTACTAATATTAATCACAGTGAACAAAACATAATGGAATATATGGTTCGCGAAATATCCACTCATTTAAAAGTAGATATTGTATTTATGGATCGACTATCGAAAGAAGAATTAATTAAGAAAATAAAACGGGATGGGGTGACTTTATATGAACAAGGAACGGCTTTACGAAAGGCTTGAAGACTATAAAAAGGCAAGCTCTAGATTAAATGAGGCAACTTTACTAGAAGTGGAAGATGATATTATTGTGGATGGTGTCATTCAACGTTTTGAATTCACCTTTGAGTTAAGCTGGAAATTGATGAAAGCATTCCTTGAATTCGATGGAATAACTGAAATAAGAAGTCCAAGGGGAGCCATTCGTGAGGCCTTTTCATATGGACTCGCCAAGGAGACCCCAATCTAAATCTACGATTTAGTTGCGGGAGGAATTGGCGCTTTCACCTCTTTGAAAACACTCGTTCGTATTATATACTATTAATAATAGGAGGTGTAAAAAGATGCCCGGAAAAACCATTACGATCACGGCAAAAATAAAAATCTTACCAACTGAAAAAGAGAAAGAACTTCTCCTCGACACGATTCGTGCAGTGAGAGAAGCGTTGAACTATGCCTCCAGCGAAGCTTTCCATAAGAAAATTTTCTCGAATATCCAGCTACACAAACATACGTATCATTCTATGAGAAGTAAGTTCGGTCTCCGTTCTCAAATGGCTAATAGCGTGAACAAAACCGTTTGTGCCAAGTACAAATCAATGAAATCAAATGGCGTTACGAATACGAAGGCTATGTTTAAGAAGCCGGAGTATGATTTAGTGTGGAATCGGGATTATTCTCTCAAAAAAGCAGCATTCTCCGTAAACACATTGAAAGGAAGAATCTCTGTGCCCTTCGAAACGAAGGGAATGGAACATTTTTTCGACGGAGAATGGAAATTTGGTACGGCTAAACTGGTCACGAAAAAGGGCAAATTCTTTTTACACATCCCGATGACAAAAGCGTTCGAAGCAAGTGAAAAGATAGACAACATTGTCGGAATTGATCTAGGTATCAATTTCGTAGCAACCGTTTATGATCAAAATGGAAAAACGACATTCTTTAGTGGCAAGCAAATTAAACAAAAGCGTGGCCACTATAAAAGGTTACGCAAGCAGCTTCAACAGAAACAAACAGCCTCAGCAAGAAGAAGACTATCAAAAATTGGTCAACGAGAAAACCGTTGGATGACAGATGTAAACCACTGCATCACCAAGGCACTCGTTAGTCAATATGGTCCGAATACATTGTTTGTTTTAGAAGATCTTTCTGGCGTAAGAACAGCAACCGAAAAGGTTCGTAAAAAGAATCGATACGTATCCGTATCCTGGTCTTTTGGCCAGTTTAGTAACTTCATAGAATACAAGTCTTTGATGAACCAATCGGGGGTTCTGTTTGTCGATCCAGCCTATACGTCTCAGACTTGTCCGAAATGCAGTCATCGCGATAAAACAAACCGCCATAAAAAGATCCACACCTTCTGTTGTAAAAGGTGCGAATATCGTTCTAATGATGATCGCGTTGCTGCGATGAATCTCTATCATAAGGGAAGCCAGTACCTTAGAGGATCTACCCAGCAAGCTGGATAGATAGGGTATTTGTCAATATGCCCACGATGTGACACCACGCTGCAGCAGTTTGGTAGCGAAAAGGGATAGGAGCTCGAAGAGCGTTGGTACTATCGGGTAGTCACAAGCTCCATCAAAATCTATGATTTAGTTGGAGTAATTGACATGGACTCATAAATGATGGAAAGCAATGGATTGATATGCTAATCGACCGAAATAAAACTTCACATATTTATGAAGAGGCAGAAGCAAGATTAATTTATGAAAAAATCACTAAAACCTATAATAAATTGCTGTTAGATCTTTCTGAAGTAATGGGTGAAAAGATAGGGAATATAGTTAAAACGGAATAGCTAAACGTGTACCCATAGCTTATTTTCTAAATATGATGACAGGCGAGATAAAAAGATTGGTTAACAAAGCCCCTTTGGCAGGGGGGACTTTTTCATACATTTCGAGACAACATTTTTCTAATCATTCTTATCTGACCTCTATGATTAATTTCGTCTTCAAATACGTGAAACCAGATGAAATAGTTATTAGATGGGTGGTTATCCCATAGCCTATTCTCGTACAACCAATCGTCATTTAGATTAGCAAATTTTTGCAAGGTTCTACTTCTAACTTCTTCAAGTTTGGAAATATAAAACTCTAGTGAATATCCTTTTATGTCTTCTCTGCCTTTTTCTCCAAGACTATACGGTGCACCCCACTCCGCCATCTCTTGCTCATTCGGACTCCTGCCATCAAAAATTTCTATTTGGAACCCTTTTTCAACGGCCGCCATATGGTATAAAAGTGCTCCGATGCTATTTCCGTCCTTACTTGGTAAAAAATCTAATTCGTAAGTCGTTAAATCTCTGACAGCTTCTAAAGTTGTTTTCCTTACATAATTCATTTGAGAGACAAGATGACCTATTTGGGGAGTAAAACCTTCTATTTTATCTATCTTTAATTCCTTCATAAACTACACCTCATTCCAACAATCTTATATATATTTTAGCACTCATTACTATTCCTTCGAAGGATTAATATGAACCGAATCATTAACCATTATTTAGTAGTGGTCTTTTCTCCTATCACTTGGACTTATTTTCCATGCACAATCCTTCTTTAGACTTATGTCATATAACAGTTCTTTGTCATGAATAGAGATTTGTAATATACAGATAATCTTTATTTCAAGTTTTTAATAAAGTTTAAAATTATATAGCATTGTCGTTACAAAAACTGCTACTTTCTGTCGATTGTTATCAATCTATGAAACTGGATAATAGGATATAGGGGAGAAACAGCACAAGGAGGAATTCATCATGGATAGATTTAGAAAAGGTATGGTAGCAGTGTTCGCCGTACTACTTACATTTTTCCTAGCTACTAATCCAGTAGCGGCGAGTAACCAGGACACGAAAGAAGTTTCTAATGACTCTGATCAACTAAATATCGATCAATTATTTAGCTGGTTTGAAGTTTTTGATTTTGAGAAGTTGCTAGAGTGGTATCGTGCAGAACAACAAGGGCAAACAGAACAACAATCTGAAGAAACTCCCCAGGAAGAAACAAAAGTAGAAGAACCAACAGAAGAAAATACATCTGGTCAGGAAGAATCAACTAGTGTAAAAGAAGGCCAAACCGAAGAAGAGAAGCCTGCTTCATCAGAAGTTCATGCATTTGAACAAGAAGTGGTGGAGTTAACGAACAAAGAAAGAAAAAACCAAGGATTGAAACCCCTTGAGCTTTCCGAGGAAGTAAGTAAGGTAGCTCGTGCAAAATCACAAGACATGGTTGATAAAAACTACTTTAGCCACCAGTCTCCAACCTATGGTTCACCATTTAATATGATGAATGAGTTTGAAATAAACTATCGTACAGCAGGTGAAAATATTGCAAAGGGACAACGTACTCCAGCGGAAGTAGTCAAAGCTTGGATGAATAGTGCAGGTCACCGTGCAAACATTTTAAATGCAGAATTCACTCACATCGGTGTAGGCTTCGTCGAGGCCAATGGAACTACTTACTGGACACAGATGTTTATTGGACAATAAAGGAATGGCAAAAAACCTATTTCTCAGTGGAAAACCTTGAGAAATAGGTTTTTTTGATTTAAGATATTCGATTGTTTTTAACTAATTTACACAAGAAATCCCCTTCAAAATCTATATTTAGTGGGAGTAGTTCACTTATTTATTGCCTTATAAACAGTATCGGCAATCTCTCTAGCCAAACCACCGGTACTAGGATATGATCCACTTGCTAAAGGCCCATTATGTTGTTTATTCGTGAGTACAATGATTTGAAGATCATAGGCAGGATCTAATACGATTTGTGTGCCTGTGAATCCAGTATGGCCAAAGGCTCGATCAGAATGGTAATCTCCCATGTACCAGGATTTATTTTTCTCCCAACCATATCCTTGACCGAATCGTTGAGGAGAAGTAAAGGTGTCGATGGTTTCCTTATCGTATAGGGTTACTTTTCCATAGTTTCCGTTATTAAGCATTGTTTGACCCAAGATTGCTAAATCCTTAGCAGTAGAAAATAAACCAGCATGGCCTGCTACACCGTTATTTGCGTAAAAGCTATTCCCATCGTTCACTTCACCAACAAGCGTGTAGTCACGCCATCTTGTAAAGTCGTCTGCATCCGCATCCACGTAATACCCAAAGTTTGGATCATCAATCATCTTGTACTCGTAAGCGTTTCCCCATGATGTAGCTGCGATGCGCTTATTCGTTTTATTCGAGGCATTAAACATGGTATCTTTCATTTTCAGAGGATCATAGATGGCATCTTCTAAGTATTCATCTAACCTCTGATTGGTAACAGCTTCGATGATAAATCCTAATGTCATAAAGCTAAAATCACTGTAACGCCTATCTGTCCCAGTTTCATATTCTAATGGCAATTGATTAATATAATGTAGCACTTCTTCAGGTTTGTCTGCATACAAGTAGGTTGGTTCCCAAGGAGTTAAGCCAGAAGTATGGGTAAGTAAATCAGCTATGGTTACATTTTCTTTTCCCATCTGTCCAAACTCGGGAAGGTACTTTACGACTTTATCCTCTATAGAAATTGCTCCTTCCGAAACTAACTTCATGATGCCTTGTGTCGTTCCCATAACTTTTGTAATAGATGCCAAGTCAAATATGGTGTGCTTGGTCATCTTTTTAGGATTATGGATTAATTGTCCCATATCATATTTATAGGCGTATCCATACGCAGATTCTTTAATAATTTTATTGTCTTTTGCGACTAATACTACAGCACCAGGAGTTATTCCTTCTTTTAGTGCTTGTGTAACAATTTTATCAATTTCTTTTAATTCAGACTTGTCTACGCCGACCGACTGTGGTGATCCATGTGTTAATTTTTTTGATTGTTGCTGAGCCTGTACGGATTGGATTGGAATACTTATTATGGAGAAAATAGTAATCAGACAGAGCAATAACCATCTTTTTTTATTCATAAAACCTACCCCCTGTATAATATTAATGTCATTCTATGATTGCTAGACAAATACAATGATAGTGAAGTAAAAGATACTACTTACGGTCTATACAAAAGTGATTTCATAAATTGGAGTTCATTATGGTATTAAGTAGATGTTTTGAGTTTCTTGTTGCTTAGGAAATTACAAAATTTGCTATGTGTGGATAACATGTAGCAGCTAGCTACATCCAGCTCCAGCGCCCAGCGACTAGCGAGACTACCCTCACCTTCGTACGATAACTATTTGACGTAGGTCAAATATCCTAACCTCTCGAGGAAGGAAGGCCAGCTAAACCCGGGCTCCTGAGCCCGACGTTGGCATACCCCTTTGAAGGGACATGTTTCCTTTATCTCCTACGTAAGAATGTTCGATTTAAACCGCCGCTCCTGAGCGGCAAGTCGAACCACCTGGCAGGCCAGGCGCAGTCCGTACGTGGCCCCGAAAAGGGTTCTGCAGACGTTGTCCGCAAAGGACGGTCTTAGTCTGTAATCCTTAAACCCGAGCTTTTGTTCTTGCTTTCAATAATGTAAACGCTTATACTTATAATATACAAAATTTAGTATATTGATTTGAGGTAGTGAATATGTGGGAAAAGTTTTATTCAAAAAATGGCCTAACAGCCAAATATATTGCAAAGGAATTATTAGATGTTGAGGTAGGGGAGAAGATTCCTAGAGTAACAGATTATAGTGAGAAATTGTCCATTGGAAGAGGAACGGTGCAAATTGCACTTGAATTGCTGGAAGAACTAAAAGCGATTCGATTAGAGGCAAGGGGACATCTGGGTACCTTTTTAATGGATAAAGATATTGAGCTACTTCAGGAAATAGCAGGTATTTCCCCGTTAGTAGGTTCCATGCCGTTACCTTATTCCAGAAAATACGAGGGTCTTGCTACAGGCATGGTTGGAGCTTTTGAAGAAATGGGTAAAAAACTAAATATGTCTTATATGCGTGGGGGCTTGAACAGGCTAGAAGCGGTCCGCACGAAGCGAAGTGATTTCGCAATTGTGTCCATGATGACAGCGGATAATAGTCTTTCTAAGTACCCCAACTTAAAAATAATGAAAAAACTAGGAGAGAACAGTTATGTCTCCTCTCACAAAATCTTTCTAGCAGATGTGAATGAGACAGTGGTTAGAAGCGGGATGACAGTCGGAGTTGACATGGATTCATTGGATCAAAAGGAATTGACCTTTAGCGAATTTGAAGGCATGGACGTGACCTATGTGCATATTAATTACATGCAGCTATACGATATGCTCGATTCTAAGAAAATAGATGCAGCAGTTTGGAGTTTAGATGATAAACGAATTACAAAGACGTTTCCATCCATCAATTTTCAATCCTCTAAAGCAATTAAAATCTCAAAAGATACATCAGAAGCGGTTATTGTTATAGATCGTGAAAGAGAAGAAGAAATTTCAGAGAAATGGGGATCTGTAGAGATAGAAAAAATTCTAGTGTTTCAACAGGAAGTTGAATCTGGAAAAAGAATCCCGAAGTATTAGAAGACTACTAAGGTTACTGATTAGGAGATTTGTAAAACATAAAGGGAGAGAGACGCATGTTGCATGATGGAATAACCTATATGCATGAGCACACAACCATTGACCTGTCTGAGGTTAAAAATAACGAAGATTGTCAGTTGGATGTATTCTCGGAAACAGTAAAAGAATATAAAAAGTTATACGACAAAGGGGTACGAAATATTGTTGATGTAACCAATTTTGGTATGGGAAGAAATATCCCCTTCGTTCAAGAGGTTGCGGAAGAAAGCGGTATCAATATTATCTTTTCTACTGGCTTTTACCAAGAAAAATTTTACCCCATTCAAGTATTCCGAGAAACAAGAGAACAACTAGCCGAACGAATGATAAAAGAAATAACGGATGGAATAAAAGGGACTAAAGTGAAGGCTGACATTATCGGAGAAATTGGAACTAGTCATAATAAATGGACAGAAATGGAAAGAAAAGTTTTTGAAGCAGTGGTTATTGCTCATAAAGAAACGAGTAAGCCAATAACCACACATACTTCTTTGGGGACATTAGGACACGAACAAATAGCATTTTTTAAAGAGCATGATGTGGATCTTAACCGAGTGATAATTGGCCATGTTGATTTAACTGGGGATGCAGATTACATTCTGCATATGCTTAAAGAAGGCGCTTATGTAGAATTTGATACCATCGGAAAAGAAAATTACATGCCAGACCAGGTACGTGCAGATATTTTAAAAATCATACAAGAAAAAGGCTATATGGATCAGGTATTAGTGTCCATGGACATCACTAGAAAGTCCCATCTCGAGTACAAGGATGGTTTAGGATATTCCTATTTATTAGATACATTTGTTCCTCTTCTTGAACGCACCGGTATTACAGATGAGTCCATTGATAAATTGCTGACAAAGAACCCTATCACATTTATGAAAGGGTGAGGTGAAATGTTAAGAACTACACCATTAAAAAGCTTAACACTTGAAGAAGCACAGAGAAGACAATTCTCGTTGATAGATGTCATTACTAGGCATTTTCGAGGGAAAGAAATCTTGTCACTTGGTGATTTAGGAGTCATAAAAGGAATTAATAGACCGACATACACAAAGAAAGTGGAAGATGTTTTAGCAGAATTTTTTGGTGTTGAACGTGCAAAGTTAGTTCGAGGTGCTGGCACGGGGGCATTAAGATACGGCTTTATGAGTTTCCTAAAACCAAATCAAAAATTGTTGGTACACGACGCTCCAATCTATCAAACTACTAAAACGACTCTGGATTCGATGGGAGTTATACCTGTTACCGTAGATTTTCATAAGCATGAAGAAGTTAAATCTACTATTCTTAATAACACGGATATAAAAGGAGTTCTGATTCAACATACTCGCCAAAGGATAGATGATTATTACGACTTAGCTGAAATCATACACATTATTAAATCAATAAAACCTTCCCTCGTTGCTATAACCGATGATAATTATGCTGCCATGAAAGTGGATCAAGTTGGTGTGCAAATGGGTGCAGATTTAACAACCTTCTCTCTTTTTAAGTTACTGGGACCAGAAGGTATAGGTCTCGTCTTAGGAAGAGCAGATCTTCTTGAAAAAATAGATGCATTTAATTACTCCGGTGGTAGTCAGGTTCAAGGGTATGAAGCATTAGAAGCACTAAGAGGTCTGGTTTATGCCCCAGTCATGTTAGCTATTCAAGCACAAGTTAACGACCAACTAGTTCATCGGTTAAATCAAGGAACAGTAAGTGGGGTGAAGAGAGCGTTCCTAGCAAATGCACAGTCAAAGGTTCTTCTAGTAGAATTTGATGAACCAATCGCCAAACAAGTCTTACATCATGCAGATGAGTTAGGGGCAGCACCGAACCCAATCGGCGCTGAGTCCAAGTATGAATTTGTACCAATGTTTTATAAAGTATCTGGTACATTCCTAGAAGCTGACCCAACACTTGTAAATACTATGATTCGTATTAATCCATTACGAAGCGGTCCAGATACAGTTATCAGAATACTCACTTCATCTATCGAGCAAGCAAAGAAATACTCATAAAATAGAGGAGGAAGTATCTTTGAAAAAAAGAGTTATTGTTTTAATATTAGATAGTTTGGGTGTAGGAAATATGGATGATGTGGAAGACTATCATCCTCAAGATGTTGGAGCAAATACATTTTGGCATATCATTGATTCTAACCCAGCAATAAACATTCCCACTTTTGAAAAACTAGGTATTAATAAGATACTAAATCATCCTAAACTAAAACCTGTTGAGGAGTCTCTTGCATGCTATGGGATGTTAAATTTAATGCATGAAGGTGCAGATAGTTTTGAAGGACATAATGAAATCATGGGGTCGAGACCGAAGAAGACATATTTAGCACCGTTTGTTGAGAATATAGATGAGGTTAAACGTGCGTTAGAAAAACAAGGCTTCGACGTCAAAATTCCAGAACCAAGCTTCCCCTATTTGTTAGTAAATGATTTAGTTATTGTTGCTGATAATATCGAAACAGACTACGGTCAAATCTATAATGTAAGCGCTCCATTAGATTATATTTCGTTTGAAGAGGTTCTAAAGATTGGTCAGTGTGTGAGAGATAACGTCAAAGTAAATCGCGTTATCACACTAGGGGGAGAAAACGTCACTCCGGGATTTTTAAGGCAATGCATAGAAAGAAGACAAGATGGTTTAGTAGGTCTCAACTCTCCAAAATCAGAGATTTACAAACAAGGTTACCAAGTACGGCATCTCGGTTTTGGAATCTCTCCGGAATTCCAACTGCCTACATTGGCAAAAAAAGCGGGCCTTGATGTATCCCTTATAGGGAAAATGCAAGACGTTATTTATTGTGAGGGTGCACGTAAGTACCCTGGTGTAGATACGGAGAAAGTTATGCAGGATATGATAAGGGAAATGGACAACGTAGAACACGGTGTTATTGCTTCTACCGTCCAAGAAACGGATATAGCCGGTCACGCACAAGATCCGGACCGTTACACAAATCGAATAGAGCTTGTGGATAGTTATCTACCACAAATACTTAACAAAATGACTGAGGATGACCTCTTCATTATGAGTGCAGACCATGGAAATGATCCTACCATTGGACATAGTCAGCACACTAGAGAAAAAACGTATTTGCTAGCTTATATGAAATCAGGGACATCAGATTTTCTAGGAGAGAGAGCTACCTTATCGGATATTGCTGCTACTGGGGCAGACTATCTAGGGTTAGAAAAAACGGAAAATGGAACTTCATTTCTCCCTATCCTAGTGAACAAGTAGAGAGGAGTCAGCAAATGTTCTTAGATACAACATGGAGGAATAACGGAAAACTAATTGAAACGGCTGTTGCCTTTCACCAGCAAGGACTTATTTCTCCAAATACGTATGTAATAGATCTAGATACAGTAAAGAAAAATGCTCAAGCTTTAGTCACAGAAGCCAAAAAACAGGATATTGAACTGTATTTCATGAGTAAGCAATTTGGTAGAAATGAATTAGTATCAAAAGCCATTGTTGAAGCAGGTATTGAGAAAGCAGTAGCTGTCGATCCGTGGGAGGCAATAGCCCTGCACAGTCAAGGGATTAAGATTGGCCATGTAGGGCATTTAGTACAAATCCCTAAACAAATGATTCACAGAATCTTATTACTAGAACCAGAGTATGTGACGGTTTTTAGTTATGAGAATGCACGTAATATAAGTGAAGTGGCTATGAAAATCGGGAAGAAACAGAAAGTGTTTTTACGAATCGCCGATACAAGTGATTTTATTTATAACGGACAGCAAGGAGGATTTACACTATCTCAGTTAAATAAGGACATTGGTCATATAATCCAACTTGAAGGAATAGAGGTTGCTGGTTTAACAAGTTTCCCATGTGTGTTAATTGAAGAAGATAAACCAAAGGTTACGCCAAATGTTTTTTCTATGCACAAGGCAAAATCACTGTTAAGACAAAAAGGGTTCACCAATCTAGAAATGAATATGCCTAGTGCCACCTCTGTGGAAACATTAAAACTATTAAAAGAAAACGGTGCAACACAAGCTGAACCAGGTCATGCTTTAACAGGAACAACTCCATTGCATGCTACTGGTGAGTTGCCAGAAAAGCCAGCGATGGTTTATGTATCAGAGGTGTCTCATCTTTATAATAATCAAGCTTATGTATTTGGAGGGGGATTCTATCCGAGATCACATATGAAAAGTGCTTTAGTAGGCTCAGATAGTCTGAATCTAATCAAAGTATCTGTTTTTCCAAACGATCCATCAAATATTGATTATTATGGAATGTTAAAAACAGATGATGTAAAGGTTGGCGATTCGGTTATTTATGCATTTCGAACGCAGGTGTTTGTGACCAATGCACAAATTGCTATTGTTGAAAACCTTCATTCCAATCCTAAGCTTTTAGGAATATACAATGCGACAGGAGAATTAAGTATGAATCATTAAAAATGTACCATAAAGGAGGGTGTCCATGAATATGTTAAGAATAAGTATATTTAAGCCTGATTGAACCAGACTTTTGAAAGCGTTATAATCACAATATACAATATTCTGTATAATTGATTGGAATAAGTTTTTTTGGGGGGTGATCACATGACGCTTACCTCTGAAAGGATAGATTTAGCTCAAAGAGAATTAGGTAGGTCTGTAGTAGCTGTTAATCCAGATATATTGGAGGAGCTAATTGCCAAAAAAAGCAATGTACTACTTTTTGGCATCAAAGATACAAATCAAATCTCTAGAACTATCATAAACCGGTTTAAAGATAATCCTAGTTTTGCTTGGCTAACCATTGATAAGGCAGCAAATAAGGGAAGGGCCATTGATACAGATCTAACAAATCCACTTACCTATCGGGTGATGACCGGTTCCACAAGTGGCGGGCCGATTAATATCCTAAAGGGCATTAACGATTTTGCTATTGGTACAGATGGTGGAGGTTCTGTCCTTGCTCCCGCAATAAGCTGTCAGTTACCTTCCGTCATTGGCGCTGGAGTTGAGTTATTGGTAAAGGATAAGAAAGTTTCTGCAGACGGGTTGCCGTTTTTGGGAAGCATAGGCGTGATTGCTAAAAGCATTTCCTTATTAAGAAAGTCTATGGAATGCATGCTTGTAAAAAGTTTGACACCAATAAGGATGGACTTGTTGCGAATAGTTATACCGAAGCAGGGCTCTGTTTTATGTCCTGACCGAGTTGATATGCATGACAAAGTGATTAAGCATTTAGCGGCTATAAAGGACCAGAATCTTGAAGTGATAGAAGTGGATATGTATGGAATAGAAGATCGAAGAATTGGTTTAGAAGTTATAACCAAGTGTTTTGAAGAGCTGCAAGCAGATATCATCATTACTTCAGAAGGTCCTGTAGATGTATATGGCTATGGGGAAACAATCCCACAAAAGTTCAAAGATCCTGGACTAGAATTGACAAAAAACCATGGGAAATATCTGATAAGGGCTGCAAATATGAGTCAGACCACTGCTATTACCATTCCAACAGAAACGCTAGCGAGTGGTTTAGTCCTTATAGCAAGAAAAGGTTTAGAACACTGCAGGTATGCTTTTGAATTAGCTCAAAAACTTGAAGATTCTATTAATCTACCAGAAGTTTGGCAACGGTATGTTTTAGAACATGATTATAGATTTACTGGATTGTCTTTTTACTGAAATTAGTAATCGTTTAGGAGTGCTGTATATGGATTTACAAGAGTATCAAAATAGGCTAAAGATTTTGCTTGAGCAAAAGGTAATATCTCAACCCTCCCATGATATTGCGTTAGAGGCCTTTAAAGAAATAATGAGCCTTCTTAATAAGTCGGATATTGAACAAGCTGAGATGCTGTTCACACATTTACCGATGGCATTATCAAGAATAGAGTCTGGAGAAAAGGTGGATAATCCTACACCTGAGTTAATGCAAGAAGTGGAACAATCCAAATACTTTCAACTAGCTGAAGAACAGCTCAGATATGTAGAGGATAAAAGTAAGAAACCTCTTCCACAGGGAGAAAAAGAATATCTTTTAATGCACTATTCAACTGTACTAGATACAAATTATAAGGAGGAAAAATAATGAAAATTGTAGTTGGCGGCCAAGTGGAGAAAAAGGAGATAGAAAACTTAATCAAGGAAATTGATCCTACAATTGAAACCGTTATCAAATCTGATTTGGATGCAGCTATGGCAATTAAAACAGGCCAAGCAGATTATTACTTTGGTGCTTGTCATACAGGGGGTGGAGGTGCTTTAGCTATGGCAATTGCCATGATTGGCAGAAGTCAATGTGAAACCGTATCAATGCCGGGCAGGAAGCCAAAAGAGGAGGCGGTTCAGGAAGCTGTAAAAAACGGAAAGAAGGCATTCGGGTTTACCGGAGATCACGTTGAGACAGCAGTACCCATGATTCTGGATGCTATTAAAGCAAATAAATAGACTTTAGGGGGAATTATAGGGATGGAAACTTTATTTGTCGTTCTTGTTGGTATAGTCGCAGCTATTCTTGCAAATAGGAATATAGCAGTATTTAATGATGGATTACGACCAATTGTATCGGAGCACATTGAAGGAAGTTTAAAGCGTAGAGAGCTAGGTTTAACTGCTTTTGCAATGAGCTTTGGGTTGGTAATAGGTTTTGGTATTCCATTTACCCTTTCGGCAAGTATTATATTAATTCATAGTATTTTATTGGGAACCGATATTATTGGATTAATTACACCTAAGAATAAATGGGGTACTCCAGTAGCTGCAGTAGTTGGTGGACTTTATGGGTGGGGACTTATTGCTGGTCTCGAAGGCTTTGTGAAATTATTTGATTATTTACCTGTTAATTTCTTAGAACCACTTGGAGAAGTAGGGACACCAGTCGTTGTAACATTTATGGCATTCCCTGCACTTGCAGTGGCCATGCAGTTCGGCGTTAAGAAGGGTATTCTTACCTTTGCATTTGCTGCAATTGTTAGACAGCTTGCAGTATTTGTAAATGAACAAGGCCTACTCAAAATTGGTGATAATGTTGTCACCTTAAACCAAGAAGGTATGGCTTTGGTTGTAGGAATGATTTTCTTATTTACTTATGCTATTAAAGAAAAAGGGGAAGAAGAATCTTCCGTCGACCTTGCCTCGGTGTTTAGTGAGAAAGTACTGCGAATTAAGAAGAATGTAGTGTATTTCATGATTATTGGTGGATTAATTGCAGGTGCTACTAACCTAATACTTATGGCTGGTGATCCTATCTCATTAAATCTTCTTGCTGAAGGGAAGCAAACTGACGCTGGGATTGCTGCAGCGGCAAGAGCAATTGGATTTATTCCTTTGGTCGCAAGTACAGCTATTGCAACAGGTGTATATAGCCCTGTTGGGTTTACCCTAATATTCGTAGTTGGATTGTTTTCACCAAATGTGTGGTTAGCTGTAATAATTGGTGCAGCTGTAATCCTTGGAGAAGTAATGCTATTAAGCTATATTGCTAAATTCTTAGATAAATATCCTGGAGTTCGTAATTCAGGAGAGAATATTCGTAGCGCAATGACGAGATTACTAGAGGTTGCTTTATTAATCGGTGGTGCAAATGCATCAAACATGATTGCTCCAGGGTTTGGTTTCTTCTTTATAGCCGGATTCTACCTGTTGAATGAAGTAGCTGGTCGTCCAATCGTTCGTATGGCTGTTGGTCCAGTAGGGGCAATTGCAGTTGGTATTATTGTCAACATATTGGTTCTATTAGGTGTAATGAGTGTACCTCAATAGTTCGGAAGTCCAAATATTATAGAGACTTGGGATCAGAACGGCTAAAACAGGGGAAGTATTTCTCTGTTTTAGCCGCTTTTTTATAAATTGTGATTAAAAAGTCTTCTTCATTTACTTGAACTACCATGAAACTTTAAGTGATAGTAACCTTTTAAGTTTCATATTGGCAGTTTATTTCGGTACTAATGAAGGATAATTGCGCACTTTTCAATCGGAATAATAACGCTATATTCCATCCACAAATTCCTTCCTCACTTCCCTCGGAACTTCTATTCACGTTTCTACCGTTTAACTAAAAAAGATTATTATCTTGCTCTAAATAATAGTTTCCCTAGTATATCAGCCAAAAGAAGCTAGCGTCATTCCTTTTGTCTAATCAAAGCATCGGGAAACTCCATACTATATTAAGCGTTAGTAATTATCTAATAGAATGGAGGAAACTTTTGATGAAACTTTATTTAGATCCAGGTCATGGTGGCTCTGACCCAGGTGCTCTAGGGAATGGGTTGGAGGAAAAAGATATTGTTTTAGATATTGCTCTAAAAATTCGTTCGATATTACTGAACGACTATGAAAACGTGGAAGTGAAAATGAGTCGTACAAGTGATTCAACCGTAAGTTTAAGTCAACGTACAAATGAGGCGAATAGCTGGGGAGCTGATTACTTCTTATCGATTCATTGTAATGCATTCAATGGATCTGCTCAAGGATATGAAGATTATATTCACAGTAGCTTATCGAATTCTTCTACTACAGCCTACTATCAAGATATTATTCATTCGGAAGTGATAGAAGTTAATCAACTTCGCGATCGAGGACAGAAACAAGCCAATTTTCATGTTTTGCGAGAAACAACGATGCCGGCACTTTTAACAGAAAACGGGTTTATAGATAATAGTCATGATGCTGCTTTAATGAAGGATCCTGCATGGCGACAAAGGGTCGCACAAGGCCATGTTAATGGTTTAGCAGAGGCATTTACCCTTAAGCGTAAACCAGAAGAGAATTCAGGGGCGGTTTATAAAGTGATTGCGGGTTCTTTTAAGGTGAAAGAAAATGCCGATGAGCGCTCAACGTACTTGGAAACCAAAGGAATTGAATCATTCGTTAACACGGTTATCGTTTCCAGTGAAACCTGGTACAGAGTTCAAGCTGGTGCATTTTCAAGCCGAGAAAACGCGGAAAAACGTTTGGCTGAGGTGAATAATGCAGGGATTTATGATGCCTACATTGCTACCGATGATACGAATATAAACCAAGTCGAAACGAATGTGTATTCCATTTTAGGTGAGACTTTACTATCACCAGAATTAATGAATGAGTATGTAAAAACAATAAATTCCGATGCCATCGAACTCGGCCAATACTATCTTACGTTTGGAGCGTATTATGGAATTCGAGGAGATATTGCGTTTGCTCAAGCGATGCATGAGACAGATTTTCTCCGGTTTACTGGTGTCGTCGACTCAAGTCAAAACAACTTCTGTGGTTTAGGTGCAACAGGACCCGATAATCCAGGTGCAAGCTTTGCTACACCAGAAGAGGGTGTTCTCGCTCACATCCAACATTTATTTGCTTATGCAACTACTCAACCCTTACCGGAAAAATACGAGCTTGTCGATCCGCGCTTTGACCTGGTAAGCAGAGGGTCTGCTTCAACATGGACTCAATTAAATGGAAAGTGGGCCGTGCCGGGAGACAACTATGGGCAATCGATCTTGAATTTATATGAAAGAATGATTGAAGCTGCAATAGAAAAACTCAATAGTGTTATGGGGAATATAGAATAATAGACATTTTTATAGCTTTTTGCCCTTTTTACTAGATTTTGAACGAATTCATCATTCACTTTTCTTACATTTACGTACGATATCTTGTACGAAATTCTAAGAAAGGAATGAGAGTTTATGTTTGGTTACTCGATTATTCAGCTTGTTCGTCAGATGGGAGATAAGATAGATCGAGACATCCGTCAAGAGCTCGTTCAATTCTATCAGCCATTTCGGAAAATTCCATGTTTCTTACACCGTCCTTTTGAACGTGTGAGGAAAAAGGCAAAGCGGTTACCGATTATAATAGAATTTGAGGATGGTACGTTTGACTTTGGCCTAAGTGATATGAAAAGTTCAAAATGTCGAACACGGACAGAGTTCCCCTCGATTTCCTGTTGTTCTACGAAGCTATCCGTAGAAAAAATAGAACAATTGCTAAAGAACTCTTCCCATATCAAAAAGATTCATTATGATAGAAAAGTGACGACATTACTTGATGTAGCATCCCCATCCATTCATTCCGAGCAACTAAAACAGTCTGGTTTAACAGGGAAGGATATAAATATTGCTATTGTTGATACAGGGATATATCCACACGATGATTTACAAGGAAGAATTATAGGGTTTAAGGATCTTGTTAATAATCGAACAGAAACCTATGATGATAATGGTCATGGTACCCATTGTGCAGGAGATGCAGCAGGAAATGGTCAATCATCTAATGGAGAATATCAAGCACCAGCACCGGAGGCAAACGTAATTGGTGTAAAAGTACTTGATAAAATGGGATCTGGTTCCCTTTCTACAGTAATAGCAGGTATCGATTGGTGTATTCAGAATAAATCAACGTTTAATATCGATGTACTTTCTTTATCACTAGGTTCCAATGCTACACAATCTGCCGAAGAGGATCCAGTCGTAAAAGCAGTTAACAATGCGTGGGACAACGGAATAGTTGTTTGTGTAGCAGCTGGTAACTCAGGACCAGCCCCAGAAACCATTGCAAGTCCTGGAATAAGTCCGAAGATTATTACGGTAGGTGCGGCAAACGACAATAATACAACTGACCGATCTGATGATATAGTTGCTGAATTTTCCAGCCGTGGACCAACAATTGATGGATTAACAAAACCTGATCTTTTAACTCCAGGTGTAAACATTATATCTTTACGCTCTCCTAGATCTTATATCGATAGAACAAATCCACAGTTACGTGTTGATGAGAACTATATATCCTTATCAGGAACCTCCATGGCCACACCTATTTGCGCAGGTGTCGTTGCACAACTTCTTCAAAAACAACCAACATTAACTCCGGATGAGGTCAAACAACAACTTATTAGTGCATGTGAAGATATAGGACAAGCACCTAATGTTCAAGGTCACGGGTATTTAGACGCAGAAAATCTGGTGTAAGTGAAATATTGCTAAACGATGCTAGAGCTTGTGTATATTAAAGGAAGAAACTTTGGTAGAGCATGGAGACAGATCCTCTTCGTGCTCTTCCCACATAAGAATCAAGGGGGAAATAGGATCATGCGGCTATTATATTAAGTTAGTTATCCAAACAAAAAAGATGCACGATCCGTCGTTAAGGGCTTGCCTTAACTAAGATCATGCATCATTGCCTAGCATAATTATATCTGTATATAGTTGGACTTTCCATGGCTAAATTATGGAAGCAAAATTTCAGTATTTTGCTCTCCGCCTCAAGTCTGAGATTCTTTCATTCTATTGCCTGTAGTATTTCCCCTTATAACCTTATATGATGGTAATCGTTAGGAACTATTGGTTTAGGTAACAGGATGGGAGAAATTTTAGTACTTAGACCCTAGATAAAGAAAAGAGGGGGAGCATTACATATGCGTTTTAGAGATTTTCATCCGAATATTAAGTTGAGAATTATATTTGGATTTTTTAGTGAAATCATTGGGAGTATGATTTTTCCGTTTATGGCGATTTACTTTGCTGTCCACTTTGGGGAAAAATTAACGGGAATTTTATTGATCGTGAACATTATTGTAGGTGCCTTAGTTGGATTTTATGGAGGCTATTTATCAGACATCATGGGACGGAAAAAGCTGATGGTCATTGCGGAAGTGTTGAGGGCTGCGTCCTTAATCGTTATGACACTTGCGAACTCTCCATGGTTTGAATCGCCAACCTTAACATTCTTTATGTTCTTGGTAGGAAGTATTTGTTGGGGAATTGAAGGACCGGCAACCGATGCGATGCTAATTGATGTTAGTAAACCGCAAGAACGGAAGCTTATGTATGCGATTATGTACTGGTCAGGAAACCTTTCTATTGCATTAGGGGGAGCGGTTGGTGCGTTCTTATTTGAAGACTTTTTATTCTATTTATTAATTGGCATGACTATCATGTCTGTTGTCTTAGCATTTGTCTTAATCTTCTTCATAGAGGAAAGCTTCTTTCCAGAACAAGCAGCAAAACAACAAGAGAAGACCGGTAAGTTTCAAGTATTTACGGATATCCTAAAAAGCTATAAAACGGTTGCAACGGACAAAGTATTTATCTTGTTTGTGATTGCAGGTTTATTTATTCAATCGCTAGAATTTCAATTAACGAACTATATTGCGGTAAGGCTCCATGAAGATATGCCAATCCAGGATGTATTTCGTTGGTCGATTGATGGGTTACAGATGACAGGTATATTAAGAACGGAAAACACAGTGCTTGTTGTAATCTTTGCAGCACTGGTTACAAAGTTGATTCATAAGTATAAAGATAAACACATCTTTCTCATTTCGGTCGTTTTGTTTACGATTGGATATACGGCCATTAGTTATTTTGATAACATATGGATTCTTTTCGCAGCGATGATTATTGCAACCATCGGGGAACTTATGAGAGTTCCAGTTCAACAAAGTTATATGGCTGCAATCCCACCGGATGATAAAAGAAGCAGTTACATGGCGGTCAATGCTTTTACCTATCAAGGGTCTATGATTCTAGCTTCGCTTTCTGTAACATTAGGAGCCTATCTTTCTAAAGAAATGATGAGCATGTTCTTATTATTAACTGGAATAATAGGATTTGTCCTCATTAATCGAATCATTCCTAGTCTAGAGCAAAGGGTTCGGAATCAGGGAGAAGCGGAAGAAGGTAAAGGTTCTGTTCTAAGTGATCAAGCTATAGAGTCATAACCTATTCGTTTGTATAGGAAGGAAGTTGGAAGCCCAATCCGATTAATGGACATTGGGCTTCCTTTCCGTTTAGGATAAATATGTAAAGAATAGGAGAAAGGGTGGAAACCATTGAAAATTCTTGTTGTTGGAGCAAACGGACAAATTGGAAAACATCTCGTAAAGTTCATTCAAGATAGTGGAAGCCATACTGCAAGAGCCATGATTCGTAAGCAGGAGCAAGCTGCTTACTTTGAGGAATTAGGTGCAGAGACAGCCCTTGTTGATTTGGAAGGCGAAATAGAAGAAATTGCAAAAGCAGCGGAAGGTATAGACGCTATTGTATTCACCGCCGGTTCTGGACCACATACGGGGAAAGATAAGACGATTATGATTGACTTAGATGGTGCAGTAAAAACGATTGAAGCGGCTAAAGTTGCAGGTGTGAAGCGGTTTATTATGGTAAGTTCATTTGATACTACACGTGAAGCTATACAAGAAGCGCCTGAATCTTTTGCACCGTACGTAGCAGCGAAGCACTATGCCGATGAATGGTTGAAAGATACAAATTTGGATTATACCATCGTACACCCTGGAGGCTTGACCAATGATTCAGGAACAGGAAAGGTGCAAGCTGCTGTTGAAGTAGAAAGAGGAATGGTTCCTCGAGTGGATGTTGCGGAGGTTATTTTTGGTTGTTTAGAAAATGACTCTACTATTGGGAAGGAATTTCAAGTGGTGTCTGGTTCTACTCCTATTGAAGAGGCAGTTAAGCAGTTGTAACTCAAGTTTCATATAAATAACAACATATACTACCCAAAAAGGAGACAGGCAATTTTGCTTTTTGTCTCTTTTTTGGGGATTTTCAGTGTTTTAGAAGTGAGGTTACTTGTTGTATAATAAACATATTCAGAATTAATTAATAGAGGTGGTTTTAATGACTGCTGAGGAAATGCTAAAAGCTATAGAAGATATGGAAAATGGTGAACGAATTAAGTTATTAAATAAATTGTTTGACGACTATTTTGATAGTAGGCCCCCTAAAGAACAAATCTTAAAAGAGAAAGAAGAAATGTTCTGGGGAAAAGAAGATGAATAAGTATGGTAAACGGGGAGAAGTTTGGATTTCTGAGCTAAATGGGAAGCGAAGACCTGTTGTTATTGTTAGTAATGACGTTGTAATTGTAGAGTTAGATCACCTAATTGCAACTGTAACAAGTAAACGAGCTAGAAATCAGTTTGATGTTGTAGTTGAATTTTGGAAAGAAGCCGGTTTAGAAAAACCTTCTATTGTAAGGTGTTCAAAGTTAAACACATTGCATTATAGAGAATTACTGTTTAAAATAGGAAAACTTCAAGAAAGTGATTTGAAGAAAGTATTATCTACAATAAGAGAATACTTTTAAATAATTGTAATATGGGACAATTAAAAAACTGCCTTTTTCCTCAATATGAACAGGAGAAAGGCAGTTTTGTATCAAAAGGAGAAGTATCCATGAAAATGTTCCATCAAGCAAAGGAATCAGTCAGAGAGCAATTCTCAAAGAATGCCGTGAAATACATAACAAGTGAATCACATGCAAAAGGAAAGGATCTACAACTTCTATTAGACTGGGCAAATCCGCAAGACAATTGGATAGCGTTAGATATTGCGACAGGTGGAGGTCATGTGGCCAAAACAGTTGCCCCACATGTGAATGGAATCTATGCCACAGACCTAACAGTGGCCATGCTAGAAAATACAGCTAACCACTTAGCGTCCAAACATCCGAACATGGATTTTATCATTGCGGATGCAGAGGAGCTTCCTTTTTTAAAAGACTCTTTTGATTTGGTCACTTGTCGGATAGCCCCACATCATTTCCCAAACCCAGAAGCATTTGTAAAAGAGGTAGCACGAGTGTTAAAGAAGAATGGGAAATTTCTATTGATTGATAACGTTGCTCCAGAGGATGCGGAGCTTGCTGAATATGTGAATATGTTTGAGAAACTAAGAGATGAAAGCCATGTGAAATGTCTTTCGATACAAGAGTGGAAGGAATTATTCAAACAGGTGGGTCTAGTTGAAATAAGGTCAGAAAGTAGAAAAAAGAAGTTAAACTATTCCTCCTGGTTAGAGCGGATGGTTAAGGATGAAGACCAAGCAGAAAAAGTGAAGCGGTATATGTTGAACGGAAGTCCACGTCAGCGAGATTATTTTCAAGTGCGAGTGACTGAAGGTACTATCCAATCGGCTAAAATTGATGAGTGGATGGTACTTTGTGAAAAGAGATAGTATTGCAAGTCCCCGGACCATGAGTTACGGGGACTTTTGAATTGTAAAATAAGGAAACGATAAATTTTGAGAAGTGCCCTCATAGGTAAATGAACATGGTAAAATATATTCATGTCTTTAATAAGGCAAAAGGGTCAATAAAGTAGGAGAGAGTTAAATGAAAAAGAAAATGATTATAATTTTAACCATCATGGTAGTTCTGATAGGAATTGCTTATGGAGGTGTCGGCAATTATTTTTATAATTATGCGTTAAAAGCAAACGATGAAAAAGAGTTTTTAGAGGGGAATCCTCATTTACAGGAAAGTGAGGCTGTAATGGCTAGTGTAGCCGAAGCGGCCGAAAAGGCGGATAACCAATTTGAGCTAGAACATCCACCATCTGCTATGTCGATTGTTTCCAATGATGACCTCAAGTTGAAGCTACATGCAGATGTCTATGAAAATGAAGAAGAAAGTTCGAAATGGGCGATTGTGGCACATGGATACACAGGTGAAGCAGCTGATATGACAAGATATGTTCGCCATTTTTATGAACAAGGGTTTCATGTGATTGCACCTGATTTGCGTGGGCATGGGAAGAGTGAAGGAGATTATATTGGAATGGGCTGGCATGACCGGATGGACATGATGCAATGGATTGATGAAATCATTCAAAAAGATCCGAATGCAGAAATCGCATTGTTTGGTGTATCCATGGGTGGTGCTACTGTTATGATGACCTCGGGTGAGAACCTTCCTTCCAATGTTAAGGTCATTGTAGAAGACTGTGGGTACGCTACTGTTAGTGACGTATTTATTTATCAGTTGAAGGATTTGTTCGGATTACCTGAGTTTCCGGTCATGCAGGCTGCCAATACGGTTACCAAGATGCGTGCGGGGTATGATTTGTATGAAGCTTCTGCAGTCAAGCAGGTCGCAAGAAGCAAGACCCCTATGCTATTTATCCATGGTGATGCAGATACGTTTGTGCCATATGAAATGTTAAATGAAGTGTATGAGGCAGCTAATGTGGATAAAGAAAAGCTTGTGATAGAAGGAGCGGGGCACGGGGATGCAGAGAAGGTTGATCCAGAGCTTTATTGGGATACGGTCTGGGGGTTTGTTGGGAAGTATATGTAGTTGTATTTAGGAAATGGAATTGAGCTTTGGATTACAATGTGTAATCATATTTAACTAATTAAGCGAGAAGTCCCCTTCAAAATCTATGATTTAGTGGGAGTAGTTCACGCAACAGAATCTATTATGTATAAAAAATAAAGAGGTGTAGCATGGTACCAATTTCAGTAGATAAGTTTGTAAATGAAACGGTAAAGAATAACAAGGATGTTAATAGAAAAGAGATAAAGAAAAATATTCTTGCAGCAGTTGAAAGAAAAAAGAAGGGTGCTGGCTGCATTCAATGTGACCAACCGATATGGGCACTCGGGTCTGGTGTAACTGGAATAGACATGTGTTTTTCTTGTACCACTGGTGAAGCAGACCAATCAGAGGACTATGAGATAGACGTTGTATGTTATAACCGTTAATAGTAGTTAAAATGGTCAGTGCTATGATCTTATTAGTATCGACTTTATTGTTATGATTACCTCCTGACTTAACAAACTGATTAAAAGCAGGTGCATATGATAAAGCACGATAAGGAATTAGAAAAAATTCTTTCTCAGCTCTTCGGATAATTAGAGAGGATTTTAGAAAACTATAAACTAAGCAAGATCAAAAAGATTGAAATAACATAAATAATCCATTTACATTAATCGAAGGGTTAAGTAGATAACGAGATCAGAGTTTGTTGATATAAGGAAAACTCTATGCTTGAAAAATGTTTGTAGCTTAAAGGTAGAAGAGTTGAATCCATACTACAAGACAAGATTTACAGTATCTACTTAATCTTTATCTTAAGTTAGATAAAGAGTGTTTTGGATTATTATAAAGATTGCTTGTAATGGTGGGTGTACAGGAGCATCATTCGGACCTCAACCACAAGATCATCAAGTGACCCTAGACTAACTTTCCCCATCATCAAATAATATAGTGATGGTTTTTTCTGATTTCCCCCCTGTTGAATTACCATTCCATGATATCAGACAATCTTTTACGTTCCTCCATTTTGCCAAAATTTCCACCTTCCAGGTAGTTAGACTAATATTCTAGAAAAAGATAGAATAATAGAAAAGAATGTCGCTAGCAGATGAAAATAAATAAGCAGGTGAAAAGTATGTTCAAGCGTGTCAAAGAGGCAACTTATTTAACGGCAGAAAAGGCATGGAGCTACCGTGCTATTTTGCGTTATTTTTATATACAACATGAGAGAATGAGAGAATTTCTCTTTCCAGAAGAAATCTATGAACATCTGATGCAATTTAATGAGTTTAGTGGTTATACCGAAGAGGCACTGCATCTAGATCTAGACGCACTAGTGAAATGGGGCAACTTAATTGCTAGGCAGGAATTGGGTAAATCAAGAACGGTCGAAGAGTTTAAGAAGAAACGTTTTCGTTACCAATGTACACCTTATACGGTAGAATTTGAGCGGATGTTGATGGAGCTCGAGGGGATGGGGGAAACCTTTGGTGGCTCCTTAGAGCGAACGCAGTTTGAACGCTTATACCAATCCCTAATAAAATTAGAAGAAATAGTTTTAGGGGAAAAACACGAGGATGATGAAGAGTGTGCGCAGGTATGGGAGGATGTTCTTTCATACTTCCGTCAAATCACACAAAATACGTCCGATTATATTGCTTACATAAATAGTGAGGAAGTCGAAGATAGGATGCAAACAGAAGCGTTCCTTGTTTATAAGGATCAATTCACAACCTATCTAAGAGATTTCATTATCGCCTTGCAAGGAACTGCTTTACAAATCCAGGACTTATTATTAGGCATATCAAGGAAACAACTTCTCGGGTACTTTGAACAGGTGATTCGCCATAATAAGCAAGCGTTTCGTTTTGAGGAGGAAAAAGAGAAAGATCCATATGAAGAATTTCAAGAAAAGTGGTTAAGCATAAAAGCGTGGTTTCTTGGTAATGAGCACGGTGAAAGTGAATATGAGATGTTGCAACATCGAACGAATGAGTCGATACGTCGGATTACGAGAGTCGTCCAACGTCTGGGAGAACGGCATCAGCACTTTCGTAGTCGTAAGAAGGATTATCTTCATCTTGCAAAGTGGTTTGATTCTATGGATTCCTTGGAAGAAGCACATGAACTATCATCTGTTGCGTTTGGTGTATTTCATACACGTCACTTTCATATTGATCACACTCCAACAGACGATATTTATGCGGATGTATGGGATGAACGACCAATGGAACACGAGACGAAGCCAATTGTTCGGAATTATCGAGAGAAGACACGACCAGGTGCTGTAACTAGCAACAAGGAAAAGAAGGAAGAAATGAAGCGAATCTATTTGGAGCAAAAGCAGCGAGAAAAAAGGCTCATTGAGCAATATATTCAAGGCAATGAAATAACGATTGAGAAATTACCTATGGTAGAAACACATGTAAGGAAGTTGTTACTTTCATGGATTGGGAAAGCAATGGCGCGCAAGGATCGTACGATTAAAACAGAGCTAGGCAAAAGAGTACGCGTCATTTTAAGCGACCAAAGAGTCATGCTACAGGCAGAAGACGGGATGCTAGAAATGCCTAATGCTACTTTTCAGTTTCTTGAAGAGGAGGTAACCGTTTAATGGACCAAGCAGGATTTGACGAAAAAACGCAGGAAGCCTTGGGGATTCTGTTCGAGCAGTTTTGGGTGCTTCGTGCAGAAGATCCTTCAGCCTATCAGCTCATCCGGGAGAGAGAGAAAGGGTTAAAACGCTATGTTTCAGAAAAGTTTGGCTTTGATTTAATTGTTCATCAGCACTTTATTAAACTCGAGAAAATTCCAGTCGACCCGAAAGGATGGATGGGAATACAAGACTTTACGACTATTCAAGACTATGCAATTTTTTGTTGTGGACTTGCTTTTACGGAACAGAAGTCCGTTGATGAGCAGTTTCTCCTATCTGATATTACAGAGGATATACAAGATATATATCCTGGTGACTTTCCGTTGGATTGGACAAACTATGAGCATCGAAAGTCACTCGTTCGAGCTCTTAGGAAAATGGTGGATTTGCATATTGTTAAAGCTGTAGATGGTAATATTGACCTATTTGCGAATAATGAGGAACAAGAGGTGTTGTATGAAGTAACAGTTTATGCCCGCTACTTCATGCGTTCCTATCCGGATGACTTGTTCCGATTTGAAACGACTAGGGAAATTTTGGACAGCGAGTGGCAAAGACATCAAGCAGATGCAAGAAGAAAAAGAGTGTACCGGAAACTGATGTTTTCACCAGTTGTTTATCGTGAAAGCGAAGATGATCAAGATTTTGCTTATATACGTAATTTCCGTAATCGATTGCGTGATGACTTGGAGGAACATACGCCGTTTCAATTGGAAGTATTTAAAAATGCTGCTTTACTAGTGATGCCAGACCGAAGACAGCGATATACATTATTTCCTGACCAAAAAGCAATTATGAATATCGCTCTTCATTTACAGTCGTATCTTAGGGAACATATAGATGGATATTCTATTAGTTCAATGGGGGAGATCAAGCTAACTTCAGTGGAATTTGCCCAATTAATAGAAACGATTAAAGGGTTATATGGACATGGTTGGAGTAAAAGATATCGTGACATGTCCTATGGGGCAGTTGCGGAGGAGCTTTTGCATCTATATAAGGAATGGGAAATGGCCCTTGTTGAAGAAGACACGGGCATGCTTGTTTTAAAACCAGTAATTGCTCGTATGGTTGGACATTATCCAAGCGATTACCAAGACGGGGGTGAAGGTCAATGAATAAATGGAAAATGAATAGTGCAGGTCTGTTGAATTTCTGGTACTACGATGAGGAAACTTTTACCTTTTCAGATGGAAAGTTATTGCTTCGAGGAAGTAATGGTTCAGGGAAATCTGTAACGATGCAAAGCTTTTTACCCGTACTATTAGATGGAAAAACATCACCGGATAGGTTAGATCCATTTGGTTCGAAAGCAAGACGGATGGAAGATTATTTGCTAGGTGAAAAGGACATCGTCAACCGGGATGAGCGAACAGGTTACTTGTTTTTAGAATTCAAACGCCAAGGGACAGACCAATACATAACGATTGGGATTGGTCTGCAAGCAAAACGGAATAAGCAAATGAAGTTCTGGGGATTTGTCGTTACAGATAACCAAAGAATTGGACATGACATAAAACTATATAAAATTGAAAACAACGCTGGAGAAAAACAGAAGATTCCCTTATCCCGAGTCGAACTAGAAAATCTGATTGGTGATGGTGGGCATGTCGTTCAGACAAAAACGGAGTATATGAAGCTTGTTAATAAGTATTTATTTGGGTTTGAAACAGTTGAAGCTTATGAAGATTTGATTAAATTGTTAATTCAGTTAAGAAGTCCTAAGCTCTCTAAAGATTTTCGACCAACGGTTATTTATGAGATATTGGAAGCAGCCTTACCACCATTGTCTGATGAAGACCTTCGCCATTTGTCTGATACGATTGAACAAATGGATCAGACCAAACAACAGATTGAACAATTAGACAGAGAAGCTACTGCGATTTCAAGTCTAAATCAAGTCTATCATACGTATAATCAAAGAATTTTGGCTGATCACGCAGATGAATATGTCGGTGCGAGTAAACGTCTAGCCAAAGAGCAAAAGGAATATAAGCAATGGACGGAAAAACTAACCCGATTAGACCAAGAAATTGACCAGTTAAATGAGGAGATTAGAGATTTAAGCTTGAAGCAAGTTACGAATAAAAAACAAGAGGAACGATTGAAATCTCACAAGGTTTGGAATCTTGAAAAAGAACTTCGAGATGAGAAAGAAAAGTTACAGAGTGAATCTGAAGTGCTAAGAAGGAAAACTGGCCATCTGCAGGATCGTAGAGAAAAAGAAAACAAGTTAAGGATCGATAAGAATCAGCTAGAAGAGTTAGCTGGTGAACGAAAAGAAGAAATGGAGGACAAGCTACTGGATATGACAAATGATGTGGAGGATTCGTCATTTGTGGAAGCTCACGAATTAAATAAGCAAGATTTTGAACGTCATATCCAAGAACGTTTTGATTTTAGTGTATGGAAGAAAGAAACAGACCACCATATCTCGAATTTAGAAAAAATCGAAGAAGAATTACGGAAATTTGATCAATTAAAAGCTAAATATCAAGAAAAAGATAAGGTATTAGCGGATGAAAAAAAGGTACTAGATGAAATAACGTATCAGGAACAGGAATGGACCCGCTTATTTGAGGAGGATAAGGAACAAAAATTAAATGAAATCCATACATGGCTCAGGGATTCGGAGTGGCTGACTATTCAAGGTGAAGCCTTGCAAGAGACATCCCGATCCATCCATTCCCTATATGAACCGACTAGTTATGAATCCGTGAAAGAGCCATTTCGGCAAGCTATTCTAGAGTTTGAACGCAACCAAGGGCAGTTACTATCAGAGATGAATTTTAAACGAGATAATTTGGTCAGGGAGATAGAAAGAAAAGAAACTGAACTACAGGAATGGAATAATAAAAAAGATCCTGAGCCGATTACAGATTCATTAACTAAAGAAGCAAGACAACAATTGGACGCAAATGCTGTTCCGTATATCCCTTTTTATGCAGCTGTTGAGTTTCAAGACCATGTTGATCTGGATGTTCGAAAGAGGATTGAATCTGCCATAATGGATAGTGGTATGTTGGATGCTCTCATTATGGAATCCAATCTTAAGATAGAGCACGATCGAATCTTAATCCCTGCTCCAAATATGATGGCTTACACGTTAGCAGATTATTTAAAGCCGGATCTCGGTCCAGACCATAATATTTCGGCAAGTCTAGTAGACGAAGTGTTAAGAAGTATTATCATTGGGGAAGAGGAGAGTTCAACGTTCTCAATAAGTGACCAAGGTCATTATCAAATTGGCTTATTAAAAGGGCACGCCTTGCCAGTAAATGATGTTCGATATATTGGTCGTAGTGCAAGAAGAAGATTTAGGGAAGAGCAAATAGCGCTTATTCAGGGTGAGATAGAGGCGTTATATGGAGAAAAACAGTTGGTGACAAATGAAATACGAAGAATTGAATCGACTATTTCTCAGGCGAAATTAAGATTTGAGCGGTTTCCAAATGATCTGGATTTACAAGAAGTTTTTCGTGATATTAAAGATGCTAGGGTCAAAATAAACATTCATAAATCCCGTGTACAACATCTATCTGAGGAATTAAAAGACATCCACACGAATTACACACAAGTGAAGAGTCTGATTGATGAGCAAACAAGAAAATATAATTTGGAAGTAAGTCTTATTTCGTACCAAAAGGCTACTTCAGTCGCAAAACGGTATGAAAAAGATTTGTCTGATCTAGAGAAAGAACACATTCAATATGTGAATGATGTAAAGCGAAAAGAAGAGATTTTAGGGAGAATAGATGAGATAGAGCAGGATATGATTGAGATTCAAGGAGAAATAAATATTTCTCGAGACCTTGTGGAGGGCTTGAAGCAAAATATTCAACGGATTGAGCAACAATTGGAACAGCAAGGTGTTGGGGACATTCGTAAACAAATATATGACGTTCAACAAGCTCTGAAGGAAATAGATGTTGCGCTAGAAGAGAAAAAAACCACGAAGCCACGAAAGGAAACAGAGCAAGAGCATGTGAACCATGATATAGGAGCAAAGGATATTCTAGTTCACTTTTGGACGAACATGAAAGAAACATGGGAAGACTCTTTCAAACAGGAAGTGCTTCGAGGATTTGTGGAACAGGAAAAGCAAAAAGAAATTCATGAGATTGCTGAGGATGTTCTTAAGGAATATGGGCATTTAATCAGAGAAAAAGACCGAAGTAAACTTGCCTCACAGCTGACACAGGAATTTTACAAACAGCAGAGTGACTTAATGGAATACCGTGCCACTAGTTTTAATGCACCTTTCACGTCTCCTACTTGGATGAATGAGGTTGTTGAGGAAGAACAGAAGCCACATATTGAAAAGTGGAAACAAAAGATGTCTCGTCAATTGATTGAACTAAATTACCAAGGGAAACAGGTGAGTCCTTATACGGTTCAGCAACAGATTGATCTGGAACAGGCTCGTCAGGAAAGCTTTTTGGATGAACAAGATCAGGCGTTGTATGAAGAAATCTTATTTAATTCCGTTGGTCAAAAGCTACGAGCCCGAATTCGTCGTGCTGAACAGTGGGTCGGTAAAATGAAAAGCCTTATGGAGTCAAGGGACACATCATCTGGGCTGTCGTTCTCCATTAAGTGGAAGCCTCGGACAGCAGATTCAGAAACCGAGATGGATACGGTTGATTTGGTGCATTTATTAAGGCAGGATCCCAAGCTTTTAAAAGAAGAGGATTTAGAAAAGATTACGGTTCATTTCCGTTCCAAAATAGCTAAGGCCAAAGAAATGATGGGTGAAAGCAGTGAATTACAAACATTACTTCAAGTATTAAAAGAAGTACTGGATTATCGTAAGTGGTTTTCTTTTATCCTTTATTTCCAACGGGAAGGGGAAAAGAAACGTGAGCTTACCAATAATCAATTCTATAAATTTAGCGGTGGGGAGAAAGCGATGGCCATGTACATCCCACTATTTACAGCTTGCTATTCTCGTTATTCAGAAGCAGATAACCAAGCACCTTACATTATTTCTTTAGATGAAGCCTTCGCTGGTGTAGATGAAAATAATATTAGGGAAATGTTTGAGATTGTTGAACAGTTAGGGTTTGACTATATCATGAACTCACAGGTGCTTTGGGGTGACTATGATACAATCAGTGAATTATCGATTAGTGAGTTAATCCGACCGAAAAACGCAGATTTTGTTAGCGTTATTCGTTACCATTGGGATGGAAATAAAATGGATTTAGAAGTTCCAACCGAAATAGAAGATGAGACATTGGTTTGAAGGTGAGAGAATGTTGGATGAAGCATTGAAGTACTTTCGCGGCGATACAGGTTATCGCCGATTATTTTCTTTATTCAAGCAAAAGTATGAGTCACTAGGACGAATTGGTGGAACGGTTAAAATAGAGCACTTTACTGAGGATGAACACATTACTGTTGCTCGCTTTTATGCGACAACTGTAAGTGACTTAAAACAAAAGGGAAAGGTATCGTTGGAGAGCTTTGAACAAAAGTTACATTCTACCCGGTTTGCTGGCATAAGTTTAAAGGAATTGCTAGAGGCGTATTTTAAGGAGCCACTTGTTTCTAACATGGAAAGGAAGAGGCTAAAAGATCATAAACAAGAACAATTTTTCACCCAATTGGAAAGTAATTTCCCAAGGCTCACGTTCTGGATAGATTACCTTAAAAATAAAACACGTGATACGTATTGGATTTATCGGTTAATGGAAGAATCTCCGGAAAGCTTTAAGGATAAGGTCTATCATCTAGATAGTGCGTTTAACCTTTTGCCAGCAAGTTTGGAACGTTTACCAATGTTTAGTCAGAGGATTACTCGTAACCCTCATGCCTTTGATCTAAATAGAAATTTAGGAAAGCTGTTGATTCACTTGTTGTCTGTGGACCATTATCATAGTGATTCCATCGTGATTCCGACGGATAGTGAAGGGGTTAATGAATTACTCTTAACGTATGGAATCTTACGTGATGATATTACAAATTATGTGACCTGTGCTAATTTGCTAGCCGAAACTGAAGATGGTTCTCATCTGATGTGGGAAGCTGCTGCAAGCACACATAGTGTCCTAAACGCACCTCTAAGAGAATTGGTGGACTTAACAAGGATTTATCCTAGTGGAGAGCAAAAAGTGATTTGGGTAGTTGAGAATTCTGGTGTATATTCAAGCATTCTAGATAAGATACCAAAGGCGCCCTTAATCTGTACGCAAGGGCAGTTTAAATTAGCTGCGCTTCTGTTGATTGATTTACTGGTGAAGGAAGGATGTGTACTGTACTATGCAGGAGACCTTGACCCAGAGGGTTTAAGCATGGCGGAAAGGTTATTGCAGAGACATTCAGGGCATATCTGTTTATGGAAAATGGATGTAGCTTCCTATCGAAAATCGGAGGCCGATATTGTATTATCTGTTGAAAGATTAAACAAATTAGATTCCATCACAATACCGGAATTAGTACCAGTGGTAAAAGAATTGAGGAAGAGGAAACGAGCGGGTTATCAAGAGGCTTTAGTGGATGAGATGGTGGGAGAAATTAGGGAATCGATTAAAATAAATCGATAGTTGTGGCTTAGAAGTTTTTAAATTTTTTGCTTAGCAAAGAGTAGGATGGAGAGTTTCCGCAAATTATATGGGTATAAACCATAGGGAGGAATAACTTTTATGCCTATTCAAAATGATCACGAAATTCAACAATTATATGATTTATCTCAAAAATTAGAGCAGGCAGCTAACCAAGCGAAAAATAATGCGGATACCGAGGAAATACAACAGGTTCAACAGCAATTACGTGAGGTGCAAGATAAGATTCAAGACGCACGTGGAAAAGCACTTAATGGGAGCGGGACTTCCACAGAACCACTATTTGATGCCCAACTACGAGTAGAAGAATGTCAGCACCAAATGGAGAGAGCTCTGGTTAATTTGAATGCTCAGCAAGACAACGTTCAACCATAATTAAAATAATAGAACCCATCCCACAAGATAGTGGATAGGTTCTATTATTTATTTTACTAAATATAAAATGCCTCTGTTCTTACTGTGCAGTTAATCCTCCATCAACAACAAACTCAGAACCAGTGCTATAGCTCGATTCATCTGAAGCAAGATATAATACAAGATTTGAGACTTCCTCAGGTTTTGCAACTCTTTTATTAGGGATATGTTTGGCAAATTGTTCGATAGCGTCTTTCGAATCTTCTTGTACAATCATTGGCGTTTCAATAACTCCCGGGTGTACAGAATTTGCACGAATACCGTAATGAGCTAATCCTAGTGCAACTGCTTTGGTCATTCCTCTTACTGCAAACTTTGTATCGGTATAACCAATTGCTCCACCGACAAGTCCGTTAATAGAAGAGATGTTTACAATCGAACCACTGTTTGCTTTTTTCATGGATGGGATAACGGCCTTCATTCCTAGAAATACGGATACTTGATTAATGTCCACAATTCTTCTATATTCTTCTATCGATGTTTCTTCAATGGATTTATTCATACTTATGCCAGCATTGTTCACTAATACGTTAACTGGGCCAAATGCGTTTTCCGTTACAGAAACAACTTCATCCCAGTTATCTGCTTTTGTTACATCAAGCTTCATGAATTTCGCATTTTCTCCAAGTTCTTCAGCTAAGGCTTGTCCCTCTTGTTCCAGAATATCTGCAATCATTACCTTAGCGCCTTCGTTTACGAATAATCGAGCATGAGAGGCCCCCATTCCACGCGCTCCACCAGTAATAATGGCAACTTTATCTTTTAATCTGTCCATTTGTAATCCTCCTCATATGATCCATTTATGATTCTTTGTCCACGTCTTTCCTCTTTTTCTCTTGAACACCTTTTACTAGTTTTTCTTGAATCGATAAATATTGCTTAATTTCTTCTTCACTCAAGACTTCAAATATCTCGATAAACAATTCATTACCAATTGCTTGTGCTTCCGATAGTGCCTTTTCTCCAGCTGTTGTGATTTTCAACTGAATAGCACGGCGATCCTTTTCATCATACAACCGTTCAACTAGCCCTAATTGAACAAGCTTTGTAGCAATGTTCGTCATCGCACCTTTCGTATAGCCAACGGAATCAGCTAGTTCTACTTGCCTTTGTGGTCCTTTTGAGCTTAATTCAGCTAATACGAGAATCGGTGATATTCCAAGTGGATATTGAAATGCTTTCGTGAATTTTACAATGTTCTCGTTATTTATTTGTTGAATCGCGTGAATAAGTTTAAAAACATTTGTCTGTTTCAAATGGCAATCTCCTATAACCTTTAATTTTATCGAAGCATAATAGAGCCGCCATCGACCATGAGTGTTTGTCCAGTAATATATTGTGAATCATCAGAGGCGAGGAATACAGCAACACTGCCGATATCTTTTTCTACATCACCGAAACGTCCCAATGGAATTTTGCTCTTTACCGCTTCATAATATTCTGGCTGTGCTTTTGCCCACGCCTCCACACCAGGAGAATTTGCGATTGGGCTAATTAGATTTACATTAATACCGAATTTGCCCCATTCATTTGCTGCTACACGTGAAATTCCGCGAATGGCTTCTTTTGCAGCCGCGTATGCAGCTTGTGTTTCGTGACCTTCTAATCCTGCACCGGATGCAAAGTTAATTACATTCCCTTTTGTCTCTTTTAAGTATGGAAGTGCAGCTTTCATTAAATAGAAGGTTGGATAAAAACCGGTACCAAACGATAGATCTAAGTCGGCTTGTGTTGTGTCTTCGATTGTTGTTTGTTTAGACGCATGTGCGTTATTTACGAGTACATCCAATTTACCGTATTTTTCAACTACCGTTGTAACGATTTGTCCTAGATTTTCTCGATCCATTAAATCAGCTTGGAGAAACATGGATTTTGGAGAGAAAGCCTGCAATTCCTCCTCCATGGCTTTACCGGTTTCTTCATTAACGTCAACAATGGTGACTATTGCTCCTTCTTTCACCACGGCTTTTGCCATACCGCTACCAATTCCACCAGCACCGCCAGTAATAATGATTACTTTATCTTGTAATTTACCCAATTCATTCACCCCTCTTTAAAATAGTTTAGGGTAGTAGGAGCGCTCATGATGTAGAAGTTATTAATTATATTGGATATGCTCCGTATTTAAAGGAAGTGGAGGAGATTATCAATGAAAGTGAAGCTAAATGATATTTTAGAAGGAATGGAGCTTAAAACGGAACAAACCAATCCCTTTCTTAATCTTGAAACAGGGGGGGTGGTTTTTGTTTCTCGTGACACACTATTAATTGCGGAAGTTCAGGAGGACTATGATCATTTACCTGGTTGGCAGCAAGATGAAGTGAAGTAGCCTATGATATTTTTGACAGTAGCCTTTCAGCGTTTTAAAGACGATCTCGAACGCTTCGGAATTTTGCATCATGGTATGACTACCTTGATAATGAGTATAAGGAAATAGCTAGGGATTTTTGTGAAAGTCATAATGTTGATTATATAGACTGAGGAACTTTTACCGTGTTTATGTATATGGAAGAAGAGGAGGGACCATCTTATTTGAGGAATGAAAAAAAACACAATTGGGAGCGGCACCCTTACCAAAACATACTTTGATCAAAAAGTTCAAAGACATGAGGTTGTTCCCATGTCTTTGAAAAATGACACAATAGTACTGAATATTATTATCTATTTTAATCCTCCAACTTCTTCATCTTCTAGTGGATGTATTTCCTCATCGGCATCTACATTGACAACCACTTTAAGGCCACCAACTTCTTCATCTTCAGCAAACACATTTTGATTTGAACCTGAAAAAATTATAGCTGCACAACTAAACGCTAATAGGATTCTTATCGTTCTTTTCATTTTCATTCACCTCTCCTAACAAATGAATAGTTTTGTAAAAATAATTAGAAGCCTTTTTATATTTTCCGTTGTTGTTGTAAAAGACTCCTAACTTTATAAAGCATGATTTTAAATAGAAGTGATCTCTTATGGCTAGGAAATATTTACACAAACGATCTAAATTGTTCTCGTACATTTCTTCATCGTTAGTCAGTAAATAGTAATCTAAAAATGAGTATAGAAGTTTATGTTCGTCTTCTTTACTTCTAATAAGCATACTGGCTTTTTCAAATATAGATAGTGATGTTTCAATCTGTTTGTCCAGAAGGTAACAATGGATTAGTTCGCAGTATGCATTAAGAATGTTTGTGTCTTGATTCTTTTCTTTTGTTTCTAATGCTTTTTTAAAGCTTGTAATGGCGGTTCCAATATCATTATTGTCCCTAGCCACTAAACCTTTGTTATGATAAACAAAAGCAAGAAGATCTGTGAAATTTTCTTTTTCAGATATGGAACATGCAACTTGTAGTGCTTCTTGCGCTTTATCTTGTTGCTTTATCCTTCTGTAAAGAGCACCTAAAAGATTATAGGATAATGCTATATCGTATTCTTGTTCAAGGTTTTCGTAATATTCGATGGATTCCAGAGTGAGAGCTATCGCGTTATGATACCTTTCCAGCTTCCTTAAAATCATAGAAGTATTGTATGTTACAGCTGCTTTAACGCGGATGTCATCTGTAATGTCTTTCAACTTGGAAAAATAGGTTAATGATGAATCATATAGTGAGTAATGAAAATTTAAAGTGCCGTAGAAATAATAATATGCACGTTTTAGGTATTCGGGCATTTCGTTCTCATCAATATCTTGAAGATATACTTTTAAATACGTCTCTTCCATTTTCTCAACTGGACTAAATTGATTGGTTTTTAATAAATATGTTGATTTCAATAATAAGAAGTACACTTCTGATTTTGGAGATAAGAGATAGTCATAATAATTTTCATCGATAAGTTCAATTAGGGATTTTGCTGCTTCTATATTCAAGATCACGTTCGTGAATAGTTCATTTAAAAGGTAAAATAATTCTTTATCTTCGATGTCATAGCTTAGCAAAAACTTCCCTGGTAATTTTAATCTGGTGGAAATTGCAATAAGGAAACTTTGACTAGGTTTAGTAATATTATTCTCGACATTACTTAGTCTTGAAGTTGAAACGAGCCCATTACATAAATCAGACATCAACATACCCCTTTTTAATCTTTCCGCACGTATCCTCCTACCTATATATATTTGAATCCACCCCCTCCATTTATGCCTTCTATTCCAAAATAACTATAATTACTATATTTTACAAATTGAATGGGTTTTCAGACTTGCTATAGATTATTGGGTATTTATAACTAAAAAAAGATAAAAAGTCGCATACAAGATGTGTTAGTAAGAAAATATTAGTTGCTGAGAGTAGTGATTTCACGAAAATCAAAGTTATTTAGGACTAAATAATTATTTTTCAAGCACAAAGCTGCAGGTAATGAATAGCCTACAGTCTGATGAAATGTCTCTTCTAGTTCCCTGTCTTCAAAATGTCACTAGTTAATTCTCGATTACATATAGGATAAGGTGGATTACCAACTTATCCTTCTAACAAATTTGTTACCTAAAGCATACAGTATATGCTAAAATCAAACATATATTGACAAAAAATGAAGCGGTAGTTGCATTAGATTAGGATGGTAAATATGCTTGGGTTCAACAAGATAGTTCATCGTATAAATAAAGAAGTATTTCTTTTTTTGGCCTTAATGGGGTTAACTTTTTTAACTGTTGGACTTCCCATTAACTTCATGTACGGGATTACAATTAGTTTTACAAGTGTTTTTTTATTTTTAGTATTAAGGTTATTTGGGCTTCGTTGGGCCATGTTAGTTGCGGTTCTAACCTTTGTCTTTATTCCTCAGGATTTTACGAATATCGTGTACCATGGCATTCTATTGTTGGAGATTTTTTTTGTAGGACTCTTTTTCTATAAGAGAAGGAGTGCAAAAATGTTCTTTGTGGATCTCTTATTCTGGGGAACAATTGGATGTATCGCGGTTCTATTATTCTATAGTTCGTTCCTATCCGGTAATTCTTTATATTTTCAAGTTTGTGAAGATATCATCAACGGGTTATTCAATGTATTTGTTGCGGATATGCTATTGGCATATGTCCCATTTTACAAAATGTTTAGCCATCAAAAGCTAAGCAAAAATAATATATCCGTTCATCAATTTTTATCGCACGTCACCTTAATGGCTATTTTTGTTCCATTTTTCTTAAGTGCTACAAGCAGTATGATGCAGGCAACCAATTTTATAACCTCCTATATCGAAGAAGTAACGGAAACTAGTATTAATCGGTTAGAGGAGCTTGCTCGTTTGGATTCTAATGACAGTAATGAAACCATAGCACAGCAGCTTCAAGGGATTATTAGTCGAAATGAGTCAGCTGGATATTCCTTTTATATTACGAACAAGGAAAACGATGTAATTGCTTCTAATACAGACGGCATCCCGCTAAATCAAGCATATGATGTAAAAGACGATTATGAAGTGGAGGCATTTTCAGCAAACATTTTAGCAGCTTTACCGAAGGGGGAAGAGTCATCCTCACAAGTGGAGAGATGGAGCAATGGACAGTTTATTTATGAAAAATCACTAGATTCCTCCTCTTTGAATGTCGTACTCGAGTTTCCTATTGCACCTTACCAAGGTATCGTTTTTCGTAGTTTCTTAAATCAATTAGTATATTCTCTTATCTTGGCCTTCTTCCTGTTTATTCTAGTTGGAACGGTCAGTCGTATTTTTATGAATAATCTACGTAAGCTAACGGTCGTAACAACTGGACTCCCTCAAAAACTTAAAAAGTTAGAGAACGTTCAGTGGCCACATAGTTATGTTGCAGAGCTTCGGACTTTAACCAGGAACTTGATGGTGATGGCAGACAAGATTAAAGAACTATTTCAAGATAGTCATACGATGAATGAAAAATTGACCGATCAAACGCATCAACTGAAGAAATCAGAAGATCAGCTACATCACTTGGCCTTTTATGATGCTTTAACACAGTTACCGAATCGGCTACACTTTCAGAATTACGTAAGAAATCTCATTAAGCAGGAGTCTACCAAATGTTTTGCAGTTATTTTTATAGATTTGAATCAATTTAAACAAATTAATGATACATTAGGACATGATGCCGGAGATACTTTGCTTCAACTGACTGCGGATAAACTTAAAAAATTGCATAGAGAACAAGAGAGAGAAATATTCCGGCTTGGTGGGGACGAGTTTGTTATTGTTCATAACGTTGAAAATGAGGATAAGGTGTCCAGTTCCTTATATGCTGTTTTTCAAGAATTTGCGAATCCTTTCTCCATGCAGGATCAAATGCTCTTTATTACTCCAAGTGTAGGCGTTAGTATGTATCCGAGGGATGGAGAGGACTTAGATACCCTTGTGAAGTATGCGGATATCGCTATGTATATTTCCAAGGAAAAGGGTGGAAATGTCGCTCAATTCTTTGATGAGTCGATGAGAAATAGATTTCAGGAGCAGCTAATTATTGAAAATGCACTTCGCCAAGTCGTTGATTGTGGGTGTGGTTTTGAACTATTTTATCAACCGAAAATGAAGTCAGATAGAATTACAGGGATGGAAGCATTACTTCGTTGGAACCATCCAGAATTGGGAGTTGTTCCTCCGTCCAGCTTTATTCCAGTCGCAGAGGAGATTGGGTTAATCCTACAAATTGATGAGTGGGCTCTATATCAAGCTTGTAAACAGAATAAACAATGGCAAGACCAAGGTTTACTAAAGGTACCTGTTTCCGTGAATATTTCTGCCAAGCATTTTCAACAGGATCTACTTGTTTCTTTAATTGAAAAGGTGTTAGCGGAATCCGGAATGGAGCCAAAGTATCTCAAGCTGGAAATCACGGAGAGTGTCTTTATTAAGGATCCTGAGCATGTCGCGATTGTTATAGAAAAACTGAAAAGCTTAGGTGTCCTAATTTCCATTGATGACTTTGGGAAAGGGTACTCCTCCTTAAATCATTTGTTGGAGCTGCCAATCGATGAAGTGAAGATTGATCGACTATTTGTAGAGGGAATTGATTTGGATCCGAAAAAAGGGTTGCTAGTAAATTCGATTCTAGATATTGCTAATGGACTTCACCTTAACATAGTGGCAGAAGGAGTCGAAACAGAATGGGAACAAGCAACTTTAGAAGAAATCGGGGACTTCGAACTTCAAGGATACTTGTTTAGTAGACCTGTTGATAAGGATGGGATGGAGAAATTTCTTTCTAAGAAGGTTTCTAGGCATAGCGAGTATTATAGTGAGAATTAGTTGGAAAAAAGCTTGAGAGATTTAAACTGTACCCTATAAGGTAGACACCTAAAAAAAAGTCTACCTATAGGGTACTTTTTTGTATAATTAAGAAAATATGGGGATTGGGGAAAGGTCAAATGAGTAAAAAGATATTTACAGAGAGAGAAATTAAGACACTATCAGCGAATCCATATGTAAAGTCTGTTGGTCCTAAGGGAATCACCTATACTGATGAATTTAAACGTCTCTTCATCATTGAAAATGAAAAGGGAAGGTTACCAAGACATATATTTGAAGAGAATGGATTTGATATTGATATTATTGGGATAGACCGTATTCGATCATCAGGGAAAAGGTGGCGTGCTGCATATAGACACAATGGAGTAGTTGGATTAAGAGATACTAGAAAAGGAAACTCTGGTAGACCAAGCTACAGGGAACATTCATTAGAAGAAAAATATGCACGGTTAGAAGTCGAAAATAATTTATTGAAAGCAGAAAACGAATTGTTAAAAAAGATGGACTTTGCCGAAAGGAGGCTGAAGAAGTAAAATTATCAGCTGAACAAAAATTCCTACTTGTTCACTTTGTTATCGAAAAATTTCAACTTAAAAATATGGTTAGCCATTTATGTGAAATAGCTGGGGTTTCACGTTCCGGATATTATAATTACTTCTCTTTACAATCAAGGGAACAAAGAGAAAAGCGAGATGCAGAAGATGAGATTGCAAAAGAGATTATCTTAAAGGCCTTTCACTTTAAAGGACGTAAAAAGGGTGCAAGACAAATTAAAATGACCCTAGAAGGCCACTATCATATCACCTACAACTTGAAAAGGATTAGAAGAATAATGAAAAAATATGAAATTGTCTGTCCAATCCGTAGAGCTAATCCGCACAAAAAGATGATTAAAGCTACACAAGAACACAGTGTCTTACCGAACTTATTAAACAGAGAATTTAAGCAAGATACCCCAGGTAAAGTATTACTCACAGATATTACGTATTTATATTATGGAAAGGGACAAAAAGCTTATTTATCTACCATTAAAGATGGATCAACTAATGAAATCTTGGCCTACCATGTGCTCGATCGAATTACCCTGGATCTAGCTACTGATACGTTAGTAAAACTTAAAAGGAATAAAAGAGTAAAGTTAGCGAAAGGTGCCTTTATTCACTCTGACCAAGGAGGGCACTATACTAGCCCTACTTTCCAGAAGCACGTCAAGAAGTTAGGTTTAGGTCAATCTATGTCTAGAAGAGGAAACTGTTGGGATAACGCTCCACAAGAGTCGTTTTTTGGGCATTTTAAGGATGAGGCATTCATCAAACCATGTGCAACCCTAGATGAGCTTAAAAGAGAGATTAAGAGTTATATGACTTACTACAACAATTATAGATATCAATGGGATTTAAAAAAGATGACCCCTGTACAGTACAGAGATCATCTTCTTAATGCTGCCTAGTCTTTTTTTAAATGTCCTTGACAAAGGGTACAGTTTAATTTGCTCAAGCTTTTTTTGTTCATTTGTTTTGAGGAATTAGACATAAAACTTCTTTTGTTATAGTCTGTGCTTAAATGTACATAACTTTGGAAGGGTGCCCCTTATGACGAATGTTCGTTGGAAACTAAGATTTAAGAACTATGAAAAATCTTATAAACTCCTAGAAGAATATTCTAATGGGGAACTTTCATCAGAAATAGAGCAAGCTGGGATCGTCTATTTTTATAAGGTGACATTTGAGTTGGCGGTAAAGGTATTAGAGGACTACCTAGAGGTAGAGGGGTTCACGGTAATAACCCACGGCAAACAATTAAACAAGCCTTTCAGATTGGAATAATAGAAGATGGACACATATGGATGGTTGCGTTATCAAAGCGGAATTTAACAACCCATACATACGATGAAGAACTAGCTGAAAAGTTAGTAAAAGAGATACAAGAGTTATTCCAACCTATGCTTAGAAATTTATATGAAAAATTACTTAAGGAACGATAATATGTTCGGGTTCAAAGAGAGCGACATACATTATATTCTTACTGCATTAGCGCAATTTGATGGAATAGAACAGGGGGGTATATTTGGAAGTAGAGCAATGGCGAATCACAAAAATGGCTCTGATGTTGACCTCGCGATAAAGGGAAAAGATATTACGGAAACGACCATATACAAGTTGTTAGATTTGCTGAACGAAGAATACCCGCTTCCATATTTCTTTGACCTGATCCATTACGATAATATCTCTAATGAAAAATGGAGAGAGCATATAGATGAGGAAGGGAAAATAATTTTTAAGCAACATAATGCTCCATCTGTTAGAAGTAGCTTGGAACCTAGAACCTATCCTATGTTATTAGTGTGGATAGGTTTTTAAATTTCAAAAAATCAATTCAACACAGTCACCCCAACATGCTCCAATGCCTGATTCACATCATCCATATCATAAATCTTATTTTCCAAACAAAACTGAATGACAAGATCAAATGTGTCATTATGGGACAAGGTAAAGCCTGCTGCTTCTAACAGTTTTTTGAATTCTTGTCTATTTAATTGCAAGGCAATAGCTAGTGCAACTGCTGTATGCTTACTCGTTTTATAGTCTCGGTTCGATCTTATCTTGGAAAATAATCTCCGATCGATTCCTGCTCGTTTGTACACTTCTGAATCTGAGTATCCTTTTTTATCAATAAAAGAGAGGCTGGGACATAACTAGCCAAGAATAACCTAAAAATGGTTCCCATCATCGGTTTTCGATGATGGGAACCATTTTGGTTTGAATTATGGTCACCATCTATGGTTGGATTTGCATTCATGGCCGTGTACTTTCTCAAGTTTACCGCCATGAATGCAAATCCCAGTTCCTTTTCTACTTTCTCTTTACCTCTCACCGACATACGGGTGAAACGCAAATTAGCCTTCAGAAATCCGAAGACGGGTTCTACATCTATTTTGCGTTTGCCATAGATTTTCCCCGTTTCTTTTTCCGAAAGCTGCTGTCTCGTATATGCTTTTTGGTTTTCCCACTTTTCATTATAATAGATCTTTCGATTGTTTCCTTCCTTCGCTTTCGTACATTGCGAACGTAACGGACAACCGAAACAGTCCTCACACTCATAGACGTTATATGTTCTTGTATAACCATATCGGTCTGTTCGATTGGATAGATAGCGGAATGTTAATTTTTTATCGTTTGGACACGTAAACGCATCTTCGATCTCATCGTAATGCCAATTGGCTACGTTAAAGGCATCCTGCTTATATTTCTTTTTCTTTTCTTTCCGGTATTGGTTATACGTAATCAATGGCGTGCGTTTCCGATTTTCGATGACGTCTTCGTAATTTTGTTCACTCCCATAGCCGGCATCCGCGACAATATAGTTGGGTAGGTCAAAGAAGTGTTCCTCAATGTTATCCAGGAAAGGTGTGAAGGTACGCGTATCCGTTGGATTCGGAAACACGTCATAAGCGAGCGCATACTGTCCTTCTGTCGCAAGTTGCACGTTATACCCGGCTTTGAGCTGGCCGTTTTTCATGTAATCATCCTTCATGCGCATGAAGGTGGCATCGTGATCCGTTTTCGAATAACTGTTGCGCTCTCCGAAGATGGCCATATCGTGTTGGTATTTTTGTTTGCGCACCACAAAATCCTTGAATTGCTTGCCGTATTGTTTAGGGGTTTTGCGCTCAGAACGAAGCTGTTTCCGTTCGCTTACGTCTTCACTTGCTTCTATCTTTTTATCATATTCACCAACCGTCTCCTCCAGCTTTTCCACCACTTTTTCGAGTTCTTGGCTGGATAGTTCCTCCATACTTTCCCGTTCTATTTCCGGAATGATTTCTTTCTCCAACAGTTCTTCATACATCCGGTTAGACTTTTCCACTAAACGGGAACTGTACTTTTCCGTCGCTTTGCGCCAGACAAACGTAAACTTGTTGGCATTCGCTTCGATTTTCGTTCCGTCCATAAAAATGGCTTCTTCCTCGATGACGTTTTCTCGGACAAGCTGACAACGGAATTGGACAAAGCACTGACGCAATAGTTCCTTTACCTCCGGATGGACACGGAAACGGTTAATTGTCCGGTAACTTGGTTCATACCCCTGGGCCAGCCACATCATCCGGACACTGTCTTTCAGTAATCCCTCGATCTTTCTGCCAGAGAACACCGACTGCGTATAAGCACATAAAACCACTTTCATCATCATGCGCGGATGATAAGCCGGACATCCCGTTTCACGCAGAAATCCAGTGAATGCCTCATCTGGAATAGCTTCCACGACATCATGGACGGCATAGGCGATATCGTTTTTCTGAAGTTTGATTTCCAAATCTAGCGGCAAAATGACTTGATTCATGTTATACTGTTTAAACATAAGGATACCTCCGATTCTGTTTGGGTGTGGTAACTTTAACATTATCAGAAGGTATCCTTTTTGCGTACATTTTTTTGGGATTTTATTAAAAAAAGAGTGACACTCACTGGTTTATGGTGTGGGTGCCACTCTTTTTAGTTACTGGGTTTTGTCCCAGCCTCTTTTTTATCAATAAAAGAGAACAGTACTTCAGCAAAGGACTCTTTTCGGTTTTCGCTAATATAATCTTCGAGCCCGACCATACTTGCTTCTTTTTGAATGGAGAAGTTGGTTTCTTCCTCGTGTATCGGTGCTTCCATGATGAATGGATGCATTTGCACATATTCCTGCAATTCTTCTAGTGTTTTTCTCTCTAACATGATTTAACCCCCAAATGTCGCTTGACAGGCGACCACAGCAAATGTCTTATCCTTTACCATTATAGCACGGTTGAAAACGAAAGGATGAGCTTCAAATGAAGCAACATGTGACGGAGATTATTTTTTTACTGGATCGAAGCGGCTCCATGAGTGGATTGGAAAGTGATACGATTGGAGGTTTTAACGCACTTATTGAAAAGCAGCGCCAGTTAGAAGGAGAAACAATTGTGACGACCGTTTTGTTCGATGACAGGTATGAGATTTTGTGGAATGGGGTGGATGCGCAGGAAGTAAGATTAACGAGCAAGGAATACTTTGTCCGGGGTACGACTGCCTTGTTAGATGCGGTTGGAAAGACGATTTTGGATGTAAGTCAAAGACTTTCAGGCTTGAGTAGAAGAGAGCTGCCAGATGAGGTACTATTTGTGATTACAACAGATGGGATGGAAAATGCCAGTCAAGAGTTTACGTATGAAAAAGTACAGAGTCTCATCCATAAGCAAAAGAAAGAGTATGATTGGCAGTTTGTGTTTCTTGGGGCCAACATTGATGTTGTGGAAGAAGCGGGTCGGATTGGGATTGATGTCGAGGATGCGTTTGATTTCGATGCTTCATCTGATGGGGTGGTGAAGATGTTTAATCAGGTGAATGAGATTGTGATGGAGAAGCGGAGTCATCGATAGAAAAAAACCAGAATCGTATTGAGAAATACGGTTCTGGTTCATTTACTAACAATTTAGTTTGTTTTCTAAAATTTGTCCATCGCTTATCTTTATGATTTGATCGGCATAAGAAAGCATTTCTTCATCATGGGTAACCATTAAGGTGGTGATGTTTAAGGTTTTGGTTAAATGGCGGATTAATGACATCACATCTTTCGACCTTTTTGAATCTAAACTTGCGGTTGGTTCATCTGCGAATAGAACTTTTGGTTTATGAATAATAGAACGGGCAATTGCAACCCGCTGTTTTTCCCCTCCAGATAGTGAAGCAGGATAGGCGCTTTTTCGATGATCCATTTCAACTAACTTTAGAATGGCGTCTACTTCTTCTTTTTGTTCTTGCTTCTTTAATCTCGACTCAGATACATCTAGCATTAAAAATAATTGTTCTTCTACTGTGAGAAAAGGCACAAGATGTGCAAATTGAAAGACAAACCCGAATTTTTTTGCTCGTAGTTTTCGAACATGGTCTGTACTCATCGTACTGATATTTTTTCCTTCAAATAGAATTAGTCCATCGGATGCCGGTTGAAGCCCTGCTGCAATAGTAAGAAGAGTACTTTTTCCAGATCCTGATGCACCTACCAACGCTGTAATTTCTCCTTCTGAAAGAGAAAGAGTGATGCCTTTTAATATATCCTCTTTAACTTCTCCATTCGTAAATGTTTTCTTAACTTCATTCATTGCAAATAATCCCATCATTAAACGTCTCCTTGTTGAATCGCGTGTAGTGGTTCTACTTTCTTTATTTGTATGCCCGACAGTGTAGATCCAATAAATCCGATAATGAGAAAGACAAAGGACAATTGTATAGTAGTGGTAGCCGTTAAATGAAAGGGCATTCCATCAGGTGCGATTTTATTAAATAATTGACTTATGAAAACAGATATAGCAAGTGCGATGACAGTAATGAAGAGCATTTGTGTCCACATCATTTTAAACAAAGCACTTGTTTTAACACCAATTGCTTTCAAAATTCCGTATAGAGCCATTTTTTGGACATTCATCATGTAGAAAAAGATTGCAAATAGCATTCCACTAATGACTACTAAAAACCAAACAATCATATTTAGAGAAGTTTGCTCAGCGCTATAACTCGGAATGGTTTTGAGAAATTCTTTTTTGGAAAAGGACTGTAATCCATCTTGTTCAAGGGTTGAGTTTGCATCAGGTGCAAAGATGAACTGCATTTCTTCAACCCGATACATAGCTTTGTAATCCTCGATATTTATAAAAGCAACAGGGGCATGGCTGAATTTTTTCTGATCGACAAAACTTTTTACAACAAAAGTGTCCCTGTATAGATTATTAGTCAGTGTGTCTCCAATCTTAATTCCTTTTTCCTTTAAAGAGCTATCAAGCACGAGTTCCCCGCTTTTCACGTTTTTAAATAACGAGGAATCAGTGGAAGTAACAAATGCGACGTTTTGTTGTCCGCCATTCTTTTCCTTTACAAAACCCATTTGAATAGAAAGTGCGACAGCGTCTTTTTGTTTATTTACTAGTTGACTTTGAATAGTTCTGTCTATCCTTGACGCATTATAATTCTCTTGTGCACTTTCATTAAGATAAAATTGTCCGTTTGGTAAATCCTTAATCAAGGCAGCATTATCTTGTGATAATCCATTTGCTAAACCAGAAATGATAAAAGTCAATAAACTGACTAGAAAAACGATTGAGCCTAATATGATGAATCTTGTTCTATTCTTTTTAATCTCTTTCCAAGCTATGTTCATCTAATCTCCTCCGATCTATACAAATAGATTTCCAATTTTCTGATTTAAGAGAGACTCTATTCTTCTTTGTAAAGTAATGTAATGATAAAAAAGAATACGAAGCTTATGAGTAATGCGACTCCGCCACCAATATAAAAAATTGTCGTTATTACTTCTGGAAAATCAAATGGGTTAACGATGTATAACCACATTCCCGTGGTTAAGCCTACAGATCCAATAATGGCAGTCCACACTTGTATTTTCGTTATAAGAGTTTGTGAGGTTTGGAATATTTTATAGAAGACGGCCCAGCCAAATAGAGTTAACCAACCAACGACAAGGATATGGGCATGAATCGGGCGAAAAATATACGAATTTGAACCAGCCATATGCGCACCTAACATTGCCCCAATAACACCAAAAACTCCAGCAAATCGTAACAGTACCTGACTATTTTTATTCATCTCTCAGAACTCCTCCAATTGTTCCTATTAAAAAGGTGTATTATCTTACACCTTTAAGGTACTCCTTGAATATGAACGGAGTATGAATAAACGTTTACAAAAAAAAGAGCCATGCATGACCGAGTTTCCTCGATATGACATGACCCTACTATGGCGGATTCTAAATCTTGGGTAATTCCACCCTGAAGGTTGTTCCTTCCTTTTCCTTACTATTCACTTTAATTTGACCACCGTGTAACCTAACGATGCTAGAGACAATGGATAATCCTAGTCCTGTCCCTTCAATTGTTTGTGAGCGAGCTGTATCCACCCGATAGAATCGGTCAAATATTCTTTCTGATTCTAATGCATTCATTCCTATACCAGTATCCCTAAAAGTAACGAGTACGAACGTATCTCTATCTTCAATAGATATGTCAATGCTACCACCAGATTTATTATACTTAATGGCGTTTGTTAACAGGTTGTCCCAAACGTTGTGAAGTAAAGAAGGATCTCCGATGATTTCTGTATCTGGTAAAGAGTAGCCAAGCATAATGTCTTTTTCATTTATCCACCACTGATAGTTCCGTATTATTTCTTTCAATTGTTCCCCAATTTGAAAAGGTTTTTTTGTCAGTATATCTTCATTGCGATCTAATGAAGCAAGAAGCAATAATTGTTTCGTTAAAATAGAAAGCCTTTTAATCTCTCCATTTATTATGGAAATGTAGTTGCTTCTTTCTTTTGGACTTGTAGATTCCTGTTCTAGTAGGTTTGTGTACCCTTGTATATTCGAAAGGGGGGATTGGATATCATGAGAAATGTTGGAGATGAACTCTTTCCTCATGTCATCTAATTGTTCTAGTTTTTTTGCCATGCCATGAAAGCTTTTCGAAAGTTCTCCTAACTCATCATGACGAGTAGTATCAAGTTCTACCTTGAAATCCCCACTGGAAAGGGACTTTGTCGCTTTTGTTAGTTTGGTAATCGGCTTAACTAAATATTTGGTGCTAAAAATCACTATTATGATGCTTAGAAGAAGAGTTAGTGCAAGTAGCCATCCAAATAATAGATGCATTTCATTAAAAAGTAGTTTTATATCAGGTCGTAGAAAAAGGGCATAGCTTTTTCCATTATGGGTTAAAGGCACTCCAATTGTATTTTTTAATTCATTAGCAAAAAATCCCGTTACAAAAGTTCCTTGTGGAAAATGAAGAATGCCGTGGTAGATATTTCCATTTAACACATATTCTTTCGTTGTGTTAGATAACGTTTTGTCTCTAAATGAGGCGCCAAAAAAAGATTTCTCTCCTGTATGATCTACTAAAAGAAATTGATACCCAACTTCAGAAAGGTGATCTAAGTATTCCTTAAGATTAATGGTTGGATGCTCATTGGCAAATGTTGCGATTTCTAGCGCAATAGTAGTGTTTTTTTGATCATTTAACGGTTTCAATTTGTGCTGATAATACATATTTGATATGAGAAAAGCTAGAATTCCGCTTACAATCATTATGCCTACTGTTACGACAACAAATTTCACATAGAGGGACCTCATCGTTTAGCCTCCAATAAATAACCGACTCCTCGCACGGTTTTTATTTGAAAATCATCGGTCCACTCAGAAAAACGCTCTCTTAGTCTCTTTATATGAACATCAACTGTTCGTTCATCCCCCTCATAATCCATTCCCCAAATCTGGTCAATCAAGTGTTCGCGAGAAAAGACCTGCATGGGGTTAGAGGTTAAGAAATAAAGGAGTTCAAATTCCTTTAAAGGTAAAAGGAGTGTTCGGTTTCCGATCTGAACTTCATAGTTATTTTTATTAATGGTTGTTCTTCCTAAACGAATAATCATTTCTTCCGCATGCTTATCGTAGCGTCGCAATAAAGCTTTAATTCGAAAGATTAATTCTTTCGGTTCAAATGGTTTTACAAGATAATCATCGGTCCCGGATTGAAATCCTTTCTCTTTGTCTTCTATTTGGTTCTTGGCAGTTAATAGGATGACAGGAATATCATATGTTTTTCGAATTTCTTTTGTTAATGAGAAGCCGTCCATAAATGGCATCATAACATCCACTACTGCAACATCACAGGTTACCTTTTTAAGCATAGATAGAGCTTCGGTTCCGTCCTTTGCTGATAAAACTGTAAAACCTTCTTCGGTTAGGTGTATATCTACAAGCTTCAGTATATTCACATCGTCATCTACAATTAAAATGTTCGTCATCATGTTTTCTCCCATTTCCTTAGTTAAGTCAAAAATACAACCAATAGAAGGAAATATCAAACGGATTTTTTAAAGGGTTCCTTAGGAAAGGTGAAGAAAAAAGGTTTAAATTGGACTAGTTGTGCTACTATCACTACAAGGATGCAGATTAATAGAAAGGTGGTCCCGATATGAATGTTTATATAAAGAGAGCGTACGAAGAAGCTGAAGAAGTTGACGGGGTACGAGTTCTAGTGGACCGCGTTTGGCCTAGGGGTGTTTCAAAAGAGAGGCTTCGGATTGATTTTTGGTTTAAGGACATTGCTCCCTCCACGGAATTGAGGAAATGGTTTAACCACGAATCAGAGAAATTTCCAGAATTTAAAAAGAGGTATAAAGAGGAGCTTCAAAAAAGTGGGCAGCAACGACAGTTTGATGATCTTAAAGAGCTTATTAAACAATACAGTACGGTTACTTTAGTATATGGGGCGAAAGACAAGTTGCATAACCAAGCAGTGGTTTTGAAGGATCTATTAGAAGAATAATCATAAAACGCGAGGTGTGTGAGCGAAGCACATAAATGCTTATTCTAGTTGAATCTAATCATTGTGCTAATAGATAAAATGAACAAAAAAACCTACCTGTTATTGTCTGTGCTGGACTCTAGTGGATTATTATTTTCCATAGAGTTCCACAGCGACCGTGCTTCTGTGGATATACTGTCCTAAAGTCGGAGCGCTTCGACTATTTGTGTGTGTAATATTTGAGGTCTTTAAAGTAAACATAAGCAAGTCCAACTTGAAAAGGATGACGAAAGGAACGAAGGATACAGAACCATATCCTACATTTCCAACTTGATATTTCTCCAATATAAAACCAGGCAACCCCCTTGAGCTTGGAGGTTGCCTGGTTTATAGAAGTTCCATATTAATAAACGGCGTATGATAATCCAATTCCCCTTTGATCTTCTTCACGTTCATCTTTTCCCCATCTAAAAAGCGGTTGAAGTCCAAAATAACCGGCATTCGGTCCGCGCCAATCGCAAACCATGCTTTCCTTTCTTTTGGGACATAGGCAGCGGTATGCAAGGTGCCAGACCAAGCCCCGTATTTCTTAGAAAAAACTTCTTTGTCCGCATTATTCAACATTTGAAAAGCTTTATATACATCCCCATCTCCATGACTCTTTAAAAGGGTTTGCCTTCGGATGGAATCGTCCATACGGTAACGGTTTTCTTCTGTTAACATTTCAAAATGATTGGTGCTAATATTGGCTTCTCTTGCTACGACTGATCTTGGTGAAGCCTCCACTATAACACTTTTTCCACTAGGATCTAATAAAGCATAGCTGAATGATGTACGATGTGGAATTTCTTTAAGCAGCTGAATCGCTTCATCCACATTGGCACAGGTTTCCAAAATCATCCGGCCAATCATGTTACAGACAAATCCGTCATCTGATTTAATCCGATTGATAAAGTTATAACCCATCGTCAGTCCTTTTTCATTCATCCCATCAATTCGTCCGGTAATTTGCATCGATGGACCTATCGTCGCATATCCACTGTCTGTTGGCTGATAGAGAACATAACGCCCTTCATAGGAATCAGGGCGACTATCGTAATTTCGAATGAAAAAGGAAGATCCAGTTAGAATCGAACAACCACTGCGACCGTACTCCACGTAGTAGCCTCCGAATTCTTTTAACGCGTCGTCTAACTCCCAATCAAGTGCATCTGCCAGCCCTTGCAATTCATCCATAATTCCTGGGATAAACTTAGTCAGAAGCTCAATTGCTTTTTCCTCGTTGACCACAAAATGTCGCTTTCTTCGAGAAGCCCACTGCTTATTTCGATTAGGTAAGATTGGAGAATCTTTTAATAACTCACCTTGCATATATCCATAATCATAATGATTTCCTCTAAATTGAATGACATCACTATATACCTGTATCAAATGATAATCCCCTTTATAATGAGATTCGGTTGCTCATGTATGGAAGGATTATAAGGGATACGGCAGAGAAATGGCTACTAAATTGTTTCGGTTGGTGACAGCACCTGATTATTGTTATTCTGTGTCGAACGACTTATTCAATAGATAAAAGGAATATGCTTCTTCGTTTTCTTTTTGTACTTTGAAAATTCTTTTCCGTACTTAGCTTCAAGGTGTTTGTCCAAGAGTGAGACATTATAAAAAGCGAAATACCACAAGAATGAGTACGAACAATAAAACATTCCGTTGAAGGTTCCCAGATGACAACCCCAAGTCAAACCAATCGTTATGTATTTCTACGCCATTGAAGAGTAGCAACCAGCCAGAAGCACAGACAATTAATGTTTCTAAACCAATTAGTGTAATCCGGGGATAAAGACTATGATTTTGATTATTGTATAACAAATTCATGATTTCCCTCCTAATTTGAAATTTGATTAAAACATATTTCAAAAATTCCGTAATCATTATAAACAGAAGCAAGATGGAACATCAATCTTTTTTGAAATATGGTAAAATGACATTACAAAACTTTTGTACGGCTGGAGGGACAAGCATGGATGGATATACAAGAAGAACAGAGCAAAAGAAAGCAGTTATCATCGGTGTTGCGACAGAAAAATTAAGAATTCAAAGCTATAAATTAGTAACAATTAAACAGTTAGCGGATGAAGCTGGAGTTTCTCAGGTTACCATTTATAATTATTTTGGGAGTAAAGATGAACTTCTATTTGCAGCAATAGAAAGATTAATGGACGATAAGCTTGATGATTACCAAATTTATTTGGAAAGAGAGCAAAGCTACCCTGCATTAGTGAGTGGAATTATGTTTGAAGAGCAATCTTTCGTGAAAGAGTTATATGCATATATGGGGCAAGCGGCAAATAGGGAGTTGATTCAGCGGAAGGTTCAAGCTTATCAGGATGCTAAGTTAGTTCCTTTTCTATTGAATCTTATTCGAAAAGGATTCGATAAAGGCTATATTTCACGTGATTTAACGGAAATGGATATTATGTTTTATTTTAATATGTATCAAAGAGAGCTGAACCGAATACATACTGAAAAAGAATCTACCTTCACAATAACCGAAGAAAAATTAATCGATTTCTTCTTCCACGGAATAATGGGGGAATAAGTCTGTAGTTATTGACTCATATCGAAAGGAGAGGGGACAAATGCCTAAAAAAACGGCCATTATAACTGGTTCATCTAGTGGTTTTGGCTTACTAACTACTATAGAGTTGGCCAAGCAAGGAATTCATGTCATTGCAACCATGCGTAACCCGGAGAAATCAAATGTTTTTCAAACGATAACGAACGACGAACAGATTCTATCCAATATCGAGGTGCACCAACTTGATGTTACAAATGAAGCCTCCATCGAATCATTGAAACAAAAAGTAGCAATACTAGAAAGAGTTGATGTTCTCGTCAACAACGCGGGCTTCGGCATGGGTGGATTTGCAGAAAAAATCACGGTAGATAATTATCGTCGCCAATTTGAAACGAATGTATTTGGTGTCATGGGAGTTACCCAAGCGGTCCTCCCAAAAATGCGAGAGCAACGAGCGGGAAAGATTATTCAAGTTAGTAGTATAAGCGGGAGAACGGGCTTCCCTGGCCTTTCGCCATATGTGTCATCGAAGTTTGCTCTTGAAGGATTTTCGGAAAGTCTTCGCCTGGAGATGGCTCCATTTGGTGTTCAAGTCGCTTTAGTCGAGCCAGGCTCTTATAAAACAAACATCTGGTCATCCGGAATGGAGATTGCTGGAGACTATGATGAGAATTCTGATTACCACAAGCCATTGAAAAAAATCCTTTCCGTACTAGAAAAGAGCCAACCGAACCATGGCGATCCAAGTGAAGTAGCGAAACTTATTACACAGTTGGCTAGCCAAAAGGACATGCCAAAATTACGTTACCCGATTGGCAAGGGAATCAAATCTACTTTATTAGCTAAAAGTGTTCTCTCATGGAAGAAGTGGGAGAAAACAATGATTTCAATGCTGAACAAGTAAAATTTGTAGGCCTCACTTCTATTAAAAAATAGGGTTTTTCTACGACAATAATAGTAAGCCCTTACATTGTGAGAAAATGCGCATAGATATCATTTTATCTTTTTGATTTAATATGCTAGGTTTAGGGTATGGAATAAATAACTACAAAGAATTGGAGGATTACATATGTTACCTACTTACAAGCATGAGCCGTTTTTAGATTTCACTGTGGACAAAAACCGAGAAGAGCTGGAAGCAGCGCTCAAAAACGTGGAGAAAGAACTAGGCAAGAACTATCCACTTATCATTAACGGGGAAAGAATCGAAACAAATGATAAATTTGATTCGGTAAACCCAGCAAATAAAGCGGAAGTGATCGGGTATGCGTCTAAAGCAACGACCGATCATGTAGAAAAAGCGTTCACTGCTGCTGAGCAAGCATCTACAGCTTGGGCACTGGTAGATCCAGAACAACGCGCGAACATTTTAGTACGTGCTGCAGCAATCATTCGTCGTCGTAAAGCCGAATTTTCTGCCCTTCTAATTAAAGAAGCAGGTAAGCCATGGAAGGAAGCGGATGCGGATATCGCAGAAGGTATTGACTTCCTAGAATACTATGCTCGTCAAATGATTGAGTTAAAAGACGGAAAACCATTAAACAGCCGTGAAAATGAACATAACCGTTACATCTATACACCGGCTGGTATAACAGTGGTTATTCCACCATGGAACTTCGCATTTGCGATCATGGTTGGTACAACAGTTGCTCCATTAGTTGCAGGAAACACCGTTCTATTGAAGCCAGCTGAGCCAACTCCAATTATTGCTTACAAATTTTTCGAAGTATTGGAAGAAGCAGGTCTTCCAAATGGAGTAGCAAACTTCATTACAGGGGACCCAGCTGAAATCGGGGACTACATGGTAGATCACCCGAAAACAGCGATTGTTACATTCACAGGGTCTCGTGCGACTGGTACTCGTCTTTACAACCGTGCATCTGTCGTTCAAGAAGGACAAAAACACTTGAAAAAAGTGATCGCAGAAATGGGCGGTAAAGATACAGTAGTTGTCGATGAAGATGCTGATCTAGAATTAGCTGCGGAATCTATCCTTGTATCTGCGTTTGGTTTTTCTGGTCAAAAATGTTCTGCTGGCTCTCGTGCCGTTGTACATGAGAAAGTGTATGACCAAGTGTTGAACAGAGTCGTGGAAATGGCGAAAGAGCTTTCTGTAGGGAACCCTGCGGAATATGGCATGTACATGGGACCTGTTGTAAACCAAAAGGCATTCGATAAAATTACTAGCTACATTGAAATTGGAAAAGAAGAAGGTAAACTCGTTGCTGGTGGTAGCTATGATGATTCTAAAGGCTGGTTCGTGGATCCTACAATCTTCGCTGATGTTGATCCGAAAGCACGAATCATGCAAGAAGAAATCTTCGGACCAGTTCTTGCATTCTCTAAAGCCAAAGATTTCGATGAAGCGTTAGAAATTGCGAACAATACAGAATACGGATTAACTGGTGCTGTCATCACGAAAAACCGTGACCACATCGAAAAAGCGAAATATGGCTTCCACGTAGGAAACCTATACTTCAACCGTAACTGTACAGGAGCAATTGTTGGATATCACCCATTCGGTGGATTCAAAATGTCTGGTACAGACTCCAAAGCGGGTGGTCCAGATTATCTAATCCTTTACATGAACCCGAAAACTGTTTCGGAAATGTATTAATTTTCATAACAACAACTAAGCCCGAGTAGCAACTACTCGGGCTTTTTACTATATTTTATGATAACCGGGATTAGGGCATTGATAGCAGTAGTTTTTACTGCGATGGTTATAAGTTATTCCTTCAGAAAAGGGTCCACATTCTCCATCAGTTTTTTTAAGGATTCCGCTTCTTTCCCATAGGTTTCTTTTGCCTTTGGATCGTCTGTTTGTAACGCAAAATTTTCCAAATCAGCGTGGAGCTTTTTTAACTGTGCAGCAAGTAGAGGCTTTTGTTTAATTTCCGGTAATTTCAATTTTTCGTGATACAAGTCTACAAAAACATTACCTTCTGAGTCAATTTGTGCTACAAATACATCAGAAAAATCTCTTGCCCCTTTTTTCATGATTTCTCCTAATAGCCATTCCTTGGTATATCCATACCGTTTAAGGTCTTTCTCCATCACATTGCCATCCATAATGACAATCTGAGGTCTATGCTCGTTGACAAGAGTGAGCCCAATGTCTTTTGGCTTAAGTGCCTGAGCATCTGTTTTTTTCATAACACTCATCTGCCCATTTGTCTCTAAAATGGCCAGTTCAACATCCGATAGCTTAAACGCGTTTTTTTCTCTCAAAAAGAGCATTAAATCATCCATGGTCATTTTTACCTTAAGCAGGTTTTCTTCTAGTATTTGTCCATTTTCGACTAAAACGGTTGGATAGCCTTCGACAAGCATCCGAAATTTATAGGATTTCATGGATATGTAACCAAGCAAAACAGGAATGAATCCGAAAACAAGTAGGGCAACAATTCCATTCATTATTTTTATGCTTTGATTTATTGCGGTTGCGGAAGCCAAGCTACCAATGGTTATCCCAACGACATAATCAAAGAAGGTTAATTGACTAATTTGTTTCTTTCCCATAATGCGGGCAATAATTAAAATGACAACAAACGAAATGATAGAACGAATAAATATTAAGACATATTCCGGCATGGCAAAAGCCTCCATTAAAAAAGATAAGTAATCTTTACCATTATTGGACAGAGTAATCAGAAGGATACATGTTATAAAAAATTTCACGGAAGGTTGTGAAGGTATGCTAAGATCCAAAAAAGTCTTACTTGCTGGATTAATTTCCATTTGCATTCTTGGTGGTTGGACTTTACAGGAGGATGATAATCGTTTTAAAAGCTCATTAATTCAGATAGAAGGCCTAGTTGACTCGGAAGAGTGGGACAAAGCATCAGAAGAAGCTTATCAATTAAGGGATATCTATCAAAATGAAAAATGGAAGTATCAGCTCTTAGGGGACGAGAACAACTATAAAGGGATACAGAAAGAAATGGAAAAATTATTGGCGTCAATTAGTGTGGAAGATAAGAAACAAGTTAAAGTGGAAACTGCCGTTATTCGTACTTTGTATAAAGATATCTATTTTTACTAATATGAAAAACATCCTTCCCACCTTGGAAAGGATGTTTCTTGAAAAGATTCTTAATATCCCTTAAATTCTGGCTCTTCTTCCTCGATTTGTTGAACTCTTGGTTCTAAGGATTCCTCAATTTGTTTTGCTTGTTTAGCTGCGGCCGCATACGCCTGTTTAGCTGCTTCATCTTTTGTTTGAAGCGCAAAAGTTTCAAAGCTGGCTTGTGCACTTCTTAGGTTAGCCATTGCCGTTTTTACTTGTGATCCGACAGTCAATTGGAATACCTCCTAATATTAATTCTCACGTTTATCATAAACGGAAGAAACGGAATTATTTGTGAGAAAAATTGGAATGGATGAGGTCATTTCATTTGCACTCACTTGGATAGACTATTTATCGCAAGGTCAATGGAAGGAGTCTTATAACATGGATATAAACTTAATATGGAAATCAGTTCTTATCGTATTAGTAGGAACTTTCCTCCTAAGAATTGCAGGAAGGAAAACTATTTCTCAGATGACTTTAGCTGAAACTGTAATAATGATTTCTATTGGGAATTTGCTTATTTCACCTATTGCAGAAAGAAGTGTATTGGTGTCCTTTGTAGTTGGAGGATTACTCGTAATAACTTTAATTTTGATGGAGTATGGCCAATTGAAATCAGATCGATTAGAGAATCTTATTACAGGTAAATCAACCATGTTAATAGAAAAGGGTCAGGTGATTGAAAAGAATATTGCAAAAGCTCGAATGACAGTTGATCAGCTTGAAATGAATCTGAGACAGAAAAATGTAACCAAGATTAGTGATATTCAATATGCAACGTTGGAACCAAATGGACAATTAGGCTTTATCTTGAAGCAGGAATCCCAGCCAGTTACAAAAAAAGATCTTGATAAGTTAACACGGGACGTGGAACAACTTAAACAAATTTTAGAAAATATAGTCCCCAGAGGTTCTAAGTTAACCAACTTATCTCAGCAAATGAACCCAATAAATCACCAGCTAAAGCAATCAGATAGTAAGGAGAATGTTTTCTCAGAGGTGGCGAATAAAGGGCATAAAGAGGGGATACCGAAGCACCTCCAGTAAACAGCCCGGTGTCACAGAACAAAAAAGCACCCATTTCTGGATGCTTACAGTTAATTTGTAATCAAATTGCTGCTTTGTTTTTCTTTTTTTGCTATACGGACTAGCAAATAAGCAATAGGCGTGTCTACTAAAGCGATGACCAATTTTACTGCATATTGACTCATAATCATCCCTACTAATACAGAATTCGGAACTGTACTGTAAAAAGCAATCGTAATAAAAGCAGTCGTATCAATTAATTGACTGAACGCAGTGGATGCATTATTCCGTAGCCAAAGCTTTTTCTCCCCATGTTTTTCTTTCAAACGATGGAAAATCAACAGGTCCAAATTTTGACTTAATAAATAAGCAACAAGACTTGCCACCATCACACGAAAGCTTCCACCTAGAACCGTGGAGAATGCTTGTTGCTGATCAAAAACAGGTGCGGATGGAAGCTGAATGGCTAGGTAGATAAAAATAAGCCCAATAACTTGCGTAAAGAAGCCGGCATTCACCGTTTGCTGTGCCGCCTTTTTTCCATAAATCTCTCCAATAACGTCTGTAATGAGATACGTAACGACGTACACAATTACAGCTGCGGGAAGCATAATGTTACCGATACTAAATAATTTTACACCTAAGATATTAGACAATACTAATAAACCTACAAAAAGTGCGTTCAAATAAACCAACATTTTAAATCATCCCTTCTTTTTAAGAAAGGAACTAGCTAACCCTCATTAGCGATTATCTATTTTTTCTGGGTACATATCGTGATTCATCATACGATGTTCTGCCATTTGCTCAAACTTCGTTTCTGGCTTTCCGTAATTACAATACGGATCGATGGAAATTCCGCCTCTTGGTGTGAATTTCCCCCACACCTCGATGTAACGTGGATCCATGAGATTAATCAAATCATTCATGATGATGTTCATGCTATCCTCGTGAAAGTCCCCGTGGTTGCGGAAGCTAAACAGATAAAGCTTTAGCGATTTGCTTTCCACCATCTTTTCATCCGGAATGTAGCTAATATATACGGTGCCAAAATCCGGTTGTCCAGTTTTAGGACAAAGAGTTGTAAACTCTGGGCAATTAAATTTTACAAAATAATCGCGGTTCACGTGTTTGTTATCAAAGGTCTCCAAGACTTCTGGTGTATAATCAAAAGCATACGTCGTTGCTTGGTTTCCGAGTAGAGTTAGTTCTGTTAAATCTTCATCTTTTCTTCCTGCCATAATGAAAACCTCCTTATAAAAATAAAAGAGCCATGCCCCAAGGGACATGACTGTAAAATCACTCATATGTCCTTAGTTTTTTATAGAGGGTTTTTGCTAAGAACCTCTCCGTCTCGTAACGGATTATCCATATACTCGACTAAGTATAGGGGGCAATGGATTTGATGTCAATGGATTTTAATAAAAAAGGAAACAGACCTGCCTACTTGGGGTCTGTTTCCTTCTCATCTTAATGCCGTTTGTTCGATCCCTCTACTCGGTTCTTTGTTAATTTCGTAGCTCCACCATAATGCAACGATTGATCACGATCTGCTTCGACTTTTCCTTCTTTTCGAAGCTTCTTTTCTTGACGGTCTCTGCCCATGTTCATTCCTCCTTCAAGCAAAGTTTTGATCGGTATTAATGTTCTCTAATGTGAAGGAGATATTCCTTGTAAACCGATTCCACTTTTCACAAGTAATTGGAGTGGCATTAAGATAATGGCTGTTTTTGCTAACCAAGTGATGTGATATTTCTCATAGAAGGTCTGGTAGCATATCTCTATAATGAAGACAATTTCATGTTATTCTGTCGTTATAAGGTATAATGACATCAATGAGGTATAAACATGGTAACTAGGGGAATTTAGTAAAAGTTGGTGGGAATGTTGATACAAGTCATTAAAAAGTCCTTTTTAATCGGTGTTGGATCTATTTCAGTAGGGTTAGGTATTATGGGGATTTTTCTCCCGCTGCTGCCGACCACTCCGTTTTTACTGTTGGCTGCTTTTTGTTACCTAAGAAGCTCTGAAAAATTATACGATTGGCTAATGAATCAAAAGCAATTAAATATATATATTACGAGCTTCCGTAAGGGACAAGGCATACCAATGAAAGCAAAAATTATAAGTATTGCTTTTATATGGGCTTCCATTTCGATATCCGTATTTTTTATTAATTATATGCTGATTAGAATCATGCTGATAGCTGGAGCTATGTTTTACACGGTAATTGTCCTTAGGCAAAAAACGTTAAAAGAATTGCAAGAGGAAGAATGCTTAGAAGAAAAAAAGAGTTAGTTTTGGGGTTTCAATAACAGACATGGATAATCGCATCCAATTTCCAAATAACAACATCCGTTAATTTTTTGAACGAATTAGTTAATGGCCCTCCCACATTTGTATTCTTTACATATGTTGTGATAAAGAGCGGAGGGGGTGAAAGTATGGGATACGGTTATGGATATGGCGGCTATGGCTATGGTAAGGGATGTAAACCTGTTGCTGGAGCGTTCACTGGTGGCAACAATGGTTTCATTCTATTAGTTGTAATATTCGTTCTTCTTGTTATTGTTGGGAACAACTACCCTATCGGTGAGGATTGCCCGCCAGGAAAGTAGTAGCAGACAAACAGAAAAACAGCCATTCCTAAAGGGGGTGGCTGTTTATAGTTTCTTTTCCATTATCGTGGATACATCTTTAAATCCCATACTTTCATATAGTTTCTTTGCTCCATTTCCAGCAAACACGTTTAATTGAACATCCCCAAGACTACGTTGTTTACATATTAGAAGTGCTTGCTCCACCAGGCGCTTGCCCCATCCTAGCTTTCGATAGGAAGGGAAGACATACACTTCGGAAATCATCCCTTTCATTTTTTCGGTATAGATATCGAATACATCTCCGAAAATAATCCAACCAACAATCTTACCTTGGTCTATTAACACCAAATACATGCTATTTTCTACAAACTGATCTGATTGTAAATGTTTCGCTTGTTCCACGTATCCAGCGGAGAGCTCGGAAACAATTTGTTTTCCCATTTGTCTTACAACATGAATCTCTGATGGAGATGCTTTTTTTATCTGCATACGAATACCTCCTTCTTTACTAATGGTATTCGTATGCGAGTTATGTGGTACTGATAGATACCCATCTGGGATAGTTGAAAGTTTTCGAAATTATAAAGTCTTTAGGATAAAAACTCTGATGAGAGGAGCTCCATCAGAGTTTTTCACTAAATATTTTGCAATGCTACGGCAATTTGCCCTGCAACCTCTGCATTATGCTTCACCAATGCGATATTGGTTTCTAAGCTTCGACCTTCTGTGCGTTGTTTTACTTGGTCGAGAACGAATGGAGTGACATTTTTTCCTGTGATGCCTTGTTCATTAGCATCTTCGATTACCTTGGCAATTAGTGCTTCCATTTCGTCGTAATTCATCGCAGCTTCTTCCGGTACCGGGTTGGCGATAATGGCTCCACCATTTAGGTCCAGTTTCCATTTTGTATCCAATAATCGTGCTACTTCTTCCGGGGAATCAAGTTGGAAGTCTACTTTATAATCACTTTCTCGTGTGTAAAAGGTCGGAAAGGTTTCGGATTTGTAACCAACCACTGGTACCCCTTCTGTTTCCAAGTACTCTAATGTACGGCCAACATCTAAGATGGATTTTGCACCCGCGCAGACAACGGCGACATTCGTTTGGGAAAGCTCGGTTAAGTCTGCAGATACGTCCATGGAAAGCTCCCCACCACGGTGAACGCCACCGATTCCGCCTGTTGCAAATACTTTAATCCCAGCAAGCTGTGCGGCAATCATCGTAGCGGCAACGGTAGTCGCACCGATTTTTCCAGTTGCTAAGATATATGGGAAATCACGACGACTTACTTTTTCAACTGATTGGTTGGTAGCGAATTCCAAAAGTTCTTCCTCGGAAAGACCGATTTTAATTTTTCCATTCATTAACCCAATCGTTGCTGGTACTGCTCCTTGATTACGGATGATTTGCTCTACGATTTTCGCCATTTCAACGTTTTGAGGGTAAGGCATCCCGTGTGAAATGATCGTTGTTTCCAGAGCTACGATCGGTTTGTTTTGATCCATAGCTTCTTGGACTTCTTGAGAATATGATAAGTAATTTTGCATGATTAGGACTCCTTTAATAGGTTTTCTAGGTATTCTTGATTTAATTGTGGAGCAACAGAAGCTTCGGTTTGCAACGTCAAGGAAGCGGCTGCAACTCCGATTTGACAAGCTTTTTCAAGACTGTGTCCGGCTAATAATCCGTAAGTCACACTTGCGGCAAAGGCATCACCAGCACCTGTGACATCGACAACTTCGGTTGAAATAGCTGGGATATGGCCAGATTGATCTGAGGAAGCGTAAACCACGCCTTCTGCTCCCATTGTGATGACCACTTGTTGTACGCCACGTTCCAAAATACGCTGACAGGCGGCTTTAGCACCTTGAATGGAAGTAATCGAAATGCCTGCCAGCAACTCTGCTTCATCCTGATTAGGTAGAATTAACGCTACCCCATCTAAGCGTTTGGGTAGTTTTTTCGTTTTCGCAACGGAAACGGGATCCATATAAAGAGGGATATCCGCTGCTTGGCAACGTTCCATCAAGTAAGCTAAACATTCAGTTGAAATATTGGTATCGACCATAATGACCTGAGAGTATGCGATATGACCCCACCGTTCCTCAAGCATAGCTGGCGTAAGTTGATCATAGATACTCATGTCGGCTAAAGAAACGACCATTTCTCCGTTGGTGTCGATAAGCGCTGTATAGGTCCCCGTTCGCTGAGAAGGGAGGAGCCATACGTGGCTTACATCGATGCCGTCTTGTTGGCATTTTTCTAAGACGGCTTGTCCTTCTTTATCGTCCCCAACGGTCGTTAGAATCCGTGTTGAAATACCGAGCCGACTCACGTTTTCCGCTATGTTTCGTGCAACTCCACCAAATGATTCAGAAGTGGAAACGGGGTTGGAAGAGTATAGGCTCACTTTTTCCATTGCCATTGCTTTTCGATCGATGTTGGCCCCACCGATACAAGTGATGTATGTTTTGTCATTTAAAATATAGGCTCGACCTTTAATTTCTCCTTGATTGGTCAAGCTCTTAATATAATTGGCAACAGCTGGTCGAGATAAGCCGACTAGGTTGGCAAGCTCTTGCTGAGATATATACGGGTTATGCTTAATGTAACTTAGAATTTGTTGTTCTTTGTTCATGTCTAGCCTCCCTCCACCCTTATAAACAAAAGTTTAAATTATTAACAAGTGTTTGTAAAGAGTGTCTTTATCTAGCATATGCTGATGACTAAAATAAAAACCTCTTCTAAAGGAAGAGGCTAATTTTCAAAAGAAGTTGAGTCCATTAAAATATTGCTTGCTTCTAACGTTTCCATCGAGAAGACAAGGATTACCGCCAATAGCAGGGCAAGAGCTAAGTAAAGAAGTAAGGAACGTATTTTGGTCGAAAGGGAGGAGACATAATAAGTCTTTACTCGGCTGATTTCCTGATCAACTTCTTCTATCTTTTTATTATTTTGATTTAACACGAGGGAAATGATCTCATCTGCCGATCTTTCTGAACCAATTGTACTCACCATTTCATTATTTAAAATAGGCTTTAATATTTTCAGTTCGGCTTCCATCTTTTTTACGGTAGGTTTATTCTTTGGTCTTATGAATAACCCACGAACCATAGGGTCTTGAATCAAAAAATGGTCAACTTCTTTCTTTCGCTCTTGAAGAATGGTTCGGATGCGCGCGTATTCATTTAATTTGTATTCGAATTCATCTGCGAAAATTTCCTGATCCATTCCTATCTCCGTTCCTTTTGGGTAGGTGCCTAGTAATTCATTGATGTTATTTAATACTGTTTTTTCATATTTCATCGTTTCCACTTTAATCGGCTCTCTTATTCGATCAATCCAGGTGATAATACCAAAAATCAGAATGATCATAAGGATCGGATCTGGTGATAGAAACATAAAGGGAATCAATATGAGTAAGCCAATGAACCAGACCTTAGTCGATAGAACACTAACAATTCGTCCACCATCTAGTGGGGAAACGGGAATAAGATTGAACAGGTTTATTAGTGCACCGAGCTGCATAACGAGTACCCAGTATGGATCTTGCGTGAAATAATACAGAGTGACTGCCGGAACAATAGATAATAGACCAGCTAAAGGTCCTCCATAAGCAACGAAAAATTCTGTTTCTGCATTTTTAATTTTTTTCGGGTCTATTCCAATAGCTGCTCCCATAAACGGAATAAAAATAGCAGGACTCGTAGGAATTTTTTTTATTTTTGCAGCGATTAAATGGCCCATTTCATGGACAAATATTAAGTAAATGATCGCACTAGCAAATTTCCATCCATAAAGTTGAGCATACGCCCAAAGTGAAACAAACATGGAGGCAAGTGTTGCAAATTTTCCTAGCTTGAGCAGACCTAATACCCATTTTAATTTGGAAAGGATAAACAACCCAATCGCTAGTAATATGCCCCATGTACCGCGCTTTTTAGATTTCGGTTGAAATGCTGTTTCCATGTCGTATCACTCCTTTATACCTATACTACCAGAAAATTGAAATAGCGGAAAAATGTTAAATAATGCTTGATGAAAAAGGTTACAATTCCAAGCTATAATAAAGTATCTTGACAAGAATAAGTTTTTCAGGCAAAAGGGTGTGATCAGCATAGAAAAATATAAAGTTATTGTTGGCGAGGATAACGTTCATCATATGGAAATCTTGCTGCTTTTTTTAGAGGACTTAACGGATATAGAAGTGGTAGCAGAAGTTGGGGATGGAGAAGAGCTTGTAAAGCAAACCTTGAAAAGGAAGCCGGACTTCTTACTTGTGGATATTAGTATGCCAAAAATAGATGGGTTATCGGCGATAAAAGAGTGTATGAAAGTACTTCCGCATCTAAAAGTTATCTTTATCACGGGGTATAGTGAATATGCGGTGGATGCTTTTGATGTGTCCGCCATCGATTATATCGTAAAGCCAATAGAATCAGTGCGTTTGTTAAGAGCGATTGAAAAAGTGAAACAAGCCATTCATGCGACAAACAGTAATGACTTAGAGAGCGCTCACAGACTTTCGATCAAACAAGGACGATGCCATTACTTTATTGATAAGATAGATATATTGTTCTTAGAAAAAGTAGAACATGCTGTCCACATTCATACTAAAGATAAAATTCTTAAAACAACCGAAACTTTGGAGCATTTTGATAAAATGATTGGAAAAGCTTTTTTGAGAACACATCGCTCTTATATCGTGAATACCCAACATCTAGATTTCATTGAACGATCTGGAAAAACCTTTCTTGTTCACTTTAAAGATTATGACAAACATGCTTACGTATCTAGCCAGGGCTGGAAGAAGCATTTCAAAGAAAGATAAGTAATTAGTCCCGAAATTTACGTTAAAGGTCGATTATTCTATCTAATGGATCTGAATAAATAGGTGAACGGGTAAAATTAATGCTTTATCGTTCTTTTTTACAGTCGACAGCCCTTTGCCCTTTCTTTAAAATGTGCGAGTAGGGGGAAGGACATTGGACTATCTATCGGATAAGGTACTTATTGAAGCTTATAAAAAAGCCGTGACTTTAGAACTAAGTGAAGAATTTTTAAAGCAAATAGAAGAAGAATTAAAAAAAAGAAAGATATGCTTGATCCTCCTAGAAAAGGAATAATAGACCAACAAAATCATAATCTTACGTCTTTACCTAGTAAAGGCGTTTTTTACCGTCTCCTTTTACGGTATTTCCTAGTTAATGAACGACAAGACATAAAATACTACCAAAACCTGAATATATATGTTAACCTTTATTTTATTAGGTTAACATTGGAGGGGTTATTTTGTATAACAGAAATTCGAAACTTCATGCTGTCATTGTTTGCGGCCTATTCGCAGCAATTACTGCTATTCTGGCACAGGTAGAAATTCCGCTGCCGATTGTACCAATCAGTGGACAAACTTTAGCGGTCGGTTTGACTGCAACCATTATCGGAAGTAGGTATGGGGCAATTGCTATGGTATGCTATGCCCTTTTAGGAGCTGTTGGATTGCCTGTTTTTGCTGGATTTAAAGGGGGAGCACAGATTTTAATCGGGCCAACAGGTGGATATATCTTTGGATTTATTCTTACCGCATATGTAACAGGACTCATTCTTGAAAAAACGAAATTCACAATAACTATGGCAATGATTGCTAATACCATTGGAATGATCATTACATTGATATTTGGTACTGTTCAATTGAAACTCGTTCTTGATATGACATGGGGACAAGCACTAGGAGCAGGTGTCTATCCATTTATAGCCGTCGGTCTTATTAAAGCATTTTTAGCGAGCTGGCTTGGAATAATCGTTAGAAGACGGTTAATACAAGCGAAGTTGATAAATCAAGTAGATAAAAGAGCTGCTTAACGATGAAACTTAATTTCCCTGTTACATAGGTATAGGTGAGAATCTATCAGTTTTCCGAATCGTTAGTTTTTAATTTTGCTATTCCTATTCGAACGGACTGTAAAAAGAATCTAAGTGTTACAATCAGTGTAATGGAAAAATGGGGTACAGATTTATTAATCTAGCCCTATTCTCCTACACTCATTAGGAAAGGAATACGATGCATGATCAGAAGCTTAAAATCAGAGGACTTTTATAGGATTCAATCTGTGATGAATGATTGGTGGGGTGGTCGAGAGATGACGCACTTAGCACCCAAATACTTATTTGAACATTTTCAAACGACCAGTTTTGTAGCCGAAGAGAATGGAAAGATGATCGGTTTTTTAGTTGGTTTCCTGTCTCAGAGCCAGCCGAACGAAGCTTATATTCATTTAATTGCCATTGATCCGAAAAATAGGGGGAATGGGCTGGCAAGTAAGCTTTATGAGACTTTTTTTGCTGAAGTTGCCAAGTTAGGGGTTCGAACTGTCCGATGTATTACTTCGCCTGTGAACAAGCAATCGATTGCTTATCATACAAGGATTGGCTTTTCCATAGAAGAAGGCGATAAGGAAATAGAGGGTGTTCCGGTTCATTCTAATTATGATGGGGAAGGGGTCGACCGAGTGTTGTTTGTGAAGCAGTTGGGCTGACATTTGGTTGGTTAGTAAGTGGCTGGATGAGAAGGGGCACAAACAGAAAAACCATTCATTTGTCTTTTCCTTACATATTAGAGATAATGAAAGCAATTACATATAGATGGGAGTTACATTCATGGAAAGAGTTCAGCTTGCGGATGATTTATCCTTTTCTCGAATTATTCACGGACTATGGCGTTTGAATGAGTGGAATCACACTCCGGAAGATACATTGGATTTAATGGAATATTGCTTAGAGTTAGGAATTACAACCTTTGATCATGCGGACATTTACGGTGGATTTCTAAATGAAGAGCTATTCGGCAAAGTACTAGCTTTAAAGCCAGAATTAAGAAGTAAAATGGAGTTAGTGACAAAGTGTGGCATTGTGTTTAAGTCACCTAGACGTCCACAACATAAATCCCATCATTACGATACGAGTAAAAAGCATATATTAGAGTCCGTCGAGAATTCTTTAAAAAATTTGCAAACCGATTATTTAGATACGTTGCTTATTCACCGTCCGGATCCGTTTATGGACCCTGAGCAAGTGGCAAGTGCTTTCTTGGAGTTAAAGCAAGCGGGAAAAGTACGTCATTTTGGGGTGTCCAACTTTAAGCAGCACCAATATAACATGCTGCAATCGTATCTGGATTTTAACCTAGTAACCAATCAAATCGAGCTTTCTGCTTACGTGCTGGAAAACTTTGACGATGGTACGGTCAACTTATGCCAAGAAAAAAGAGTTACACCGATGGCTTGGTCTCCATTAGCTGGCGGAAAGGTTTTCTCGAGCGATGAAGAAAAGGCCAAACGCCTTCGTACTGCTTTAACGAAAGTGGCAGAGGAACTAGGTGCGGATGGCATCGATCAAGTATTATACGCTTGGTTACTTGCACATCCTGCAACCATTTTGCCGATTGTTGGGTCTGGTAAAAAAGAACGGATTAAAAAAGCGGTAAAAGCATTGGATTACAAGCTGTCGTTAGATCAATGGTTTGAGATATTACATGCATCGATGGGATATGAAGTACCTTAGAGAGGCGCATTTTGCGCTTCTTTTTTTTAATACACAGCAATATGTTGGACAGGATAATAAGTAAAAAGGACTTCAACTTATGATTGGACTACTTACTGCTATTGTTATTTTTAACATCCTGGCTTACAAAACAAACAAGGATTTGACTCGTAAGGAAATAGCACATATTTGGTGCTTTACGATAGCTTTTCAAGCTGTTTTTGATACATACATTGATATTAAATATAATGCGTATTGGTATTTCTCCCCTGATGTAGACTGGATATCGTTGCCTGCTGTTCTTTTATTACTGCCTCCAGTGAACCATATATTTATCAATTGGTATCCATTTAAGCGTTCTATTGGAAAACAAATCATATATTTTCTCTGTTGGGAAGTTGTCTTATTAGCCTATGAACTTCTAACTCAATTACCGCAGCCTTGGGGATATTTTTATTATGGTTGGTGGAATTTAGGATACTCTGTATTACTTAACCCAATCCTATTACTAATTGTAGTATTCTATTATAAAAGGGTTATTTGTAAGGATGGAGAGGAGAAGAAGTGGGCCAACTAACAGTAGTAACTGGAAGAGAAGAACAAATCGAAAAGTTAACTGAAATTTACAAGGAAACATGGCAAAGTGAGGATTCGTTTATTAGGGAACGGATTCTTAGGCATTCCAATTATGAGGGGTATAAAGGTTTTATTCTATCAGAGGGTGAAGAACCGGTAGGATTTGCTTATGGATATACCTCGCAAAAAGGTCAGTATTACAATGAATTACTTAGAGAAGCTTTAGCTGAATCCGAGCAACAAAATTGGCTTGATGATTGTTTTGAAGTGGTGGAGTTAGCGGTACGACCCTCCCAAAGAAATCGTGGTTATGGAAGGCAGATTATGATGGAATTGTTAAAGGAATCAAACCATAAGACAGCTATTTTGACCACTCAAGTGGATAATCTTACAGCACGGCGATTGTATGAAAAAATGGATTGGCAAGTGGTGAAGGAACCATTTTATCCTAGTGATACGGAGAACTCATACGTGATCTTAGGGAAAAAATTAAATTAATTCAAGCTGAACACGTGCATTTCAGTTTTTATGGTGTTATAGTAATACTAATCGAATAAGGATTTCCTTTGGGGCAGGGTGCAATTCCCGACCGACGGTGATGGGTATAGGTAAACGTTATCCTCAGTCCGTGACCCGGAGCATGTTACATGCGAAGGTGGATTTGGTGAAATTCCAAAGCCGACAGTATAGTCTGGATGGTAAAAGGAAAATCTTCGTACTTGAAGTACGTTTATTTGTTGTTGATTCGAAGCCCCAGAATTATTTCTGGGGCTTTTCTTGTTTTTCCTTCCAATACAAAGGAAGGATGTGATGCGATGACAAAAGAGGAATATATGGACATAGCTCTCTCGATTGCAGAGGCAACTATCGGGCAAACTAGCCCGAATCCAAGTGTGGGTGCCGTTCTCGTTAAAGATAACCAGATTATCGGCATGGGTACTCATTTAAGAGCCGGCCATGAACATGCGGAAGTTCTTGCTATTAAACAGGCTGGACCATCGGCAGTAGGTGCTGATATGTATGTAACCTTGGAACCATGTTCCCATTTTGGCAGGACACCACCGTGCGTGGATTTAATCATCGAACACAACATTCGGAAGGTATATGTGGCTTGCTTAGACCCTAACCCTGAGGTTGCTGGTAAAGGAATAGAAAAGTTGAAGCAATCGGGGATAGAAGTAGAAGTAGGTGTACAGGAAACAAGAGCACAAGAATTAAACCGCAAATTTTTTCATTTTATTCAAACGAAAAGACCGTATGTCACGCTAAAATCTGCCATGACACTCGATGGAAAAACAGCTACTGCAAATGGGGATAGTAAATGGATTACGTCTTCTGATGCAAGGTTAGATGTTCACCGTCAAAGAGACGTACATGATGCTATTTTAGTAGGCGTTAATACGGTTCTTCAGGATAACCCTCAACTAACCACCAGATTGCCCCAAGGTGGTAAAAATCCCATTCGAATTATTTTAGATACGAAACTTCGTATTGCCAAAAACTCTAAAGTCTTGTTGAATCATGAAGCACCGACTTGGATTATTTGTGGAAGAAATGCAGATGTGGATTCTTTTAAAACGCATTATCCACATGTAAAAGTTTTTTCGTTAGATACGAAGCAGGTAGAACTGGAGACTGTCTTAAATCTCTTAGGAGAACAGCGTATTCAGTCCTTGTATGTAGAAGGTGGAAGCACGATTCACGGTCAGTTTGTCGCTCAAAGACTTTTTAATGAGTGCCATTGGTATATTGCACCAAAGCTGTTAGGAGGTTCAGATGCTTTTCCTTCAGTTGGTGGCAACTCACCAGAATGGATGAAAGATGCCATAGATCTTGATGTAGTAAAAGTTGAGCAATTGGGGAGCGACATTAAAATTACAGCACGATCGAAGGAGGCGAAGTAAATGTTTACGGGTATCGTGGAAGAGAAAGGGAAGGTGAAAAGTATTACTCGAAATCAAAAATCTCTTTCCTTAATCATCAAAGCAACTAAGTTGCCATCAGACCTTGCGATTGGAGATAGTGTAGCCGTGAACGGAGTTTGTCTAACGGTAACTCAGTACACTTCTGACTCCTTTATGGTGGATGTCATTCCTGAAACTTTTCGGGCAACCTCTTTAGCTGAGGTTAGTGTTGGCTCCTCGGTTAATTTGGAAAGAGCGATGCATGCTTCGGGAAGGTTCGGAGGCCATTTTGTCTCTGGTCATGTAGACACTGTTGGGGAAATAGGAAGGACTTGGCGGGAGGACAATGCCTTGTATGTATCGGTGAAAATTCCAGCAGATGGACTTCCTTACCTAACAAAGAAAGGATCCATATGTGTGGACGGTACATCTCTAACTGTTTTTAATGTGCGTGATAATGGATTTGACATTTCTCTTATACCTGAGACACAGAGGGCTACAATCCTTGGAAATAAGCAGCAAGGGGATAGAGTAAATGTAGAGTTCGACATGCTAGCGAAGTACATGGAACGTTTCCTCACCTTTCATAAGGAAAAGAAGTCTAGCGAAATAACAATGGCACAATTAGAAAAATACGGGTTTATCGACTAGGAGGGCTTGCATGTTTCAGACGATTGAAAAGGTAATACAAGAGTTACAGGAAGGCAAGATGATTATCGTCGTAGACGATGAAGACCGCGAGAATGAAGGAGATTTCGTTGTGCTGGCCGAGCATGCAACCCCTGAAGTGATCAATTTTATGGTGTCAGAAGGGAAAGGGCTAGTTTGTACACCGATGGATCAAACGACAGCGATGAGGTTAAAGCTTCATCCAATGGTGTCCGAAAATACAGACTCACATCAGACGGCATTCACGGTTAGTGTGGATTACAAAACCACGCATACTGGAATAAGTGCATTTGAACGATCCTTAACGATACAAAAAATGTTAGATTCAGAAACGGCCTCCGAAGATTTTAAACGTCCAGGCCACGTGTTTCCTCTCATAGCAAAAGAAATGGGGGTGTTAGAACGACCGGGTCATACGGAAGCAGCGGTTGATTTAGCAAGGTTAGCTGGTTCAGATCCTGTAGGAGTCATCTGTGAAATTATGAATGACGATGGTACGATGGCACGCTTACCTCAGCTAGTGGAAATCGGGGAAAAGCATGGGCTCTCCATCATTACAATTAAAGATTTAATTGCGTACCGAAAAAGACATGATGCACTTATTATGAAGGAAGAAGAAATTCTTCTACCAACTAAGTATGGTGATTTCAAGTTGGCTGCTTATGTCGATCGATTAAATGGAAAGGAACATCTTGCTTTATTTAAAGGGGAATTCCAAGCTGATGAATCGACTTTAGTCCGCATTCATTCTGAGTGTTTAACTGGCGATGTGTTTGGTTCTCATCGTTGTGATTGTGGTCCGCAATTAGAGAAAGCTTTGGCGCAAATAGAAGCAGAAGGCAAAGGGGTCCTTGTGTATATGCGACAAGAGGGCCGAGGAATTGGCTTATTAAATAAATTAAAAGCTTATAAGCTTCAGCAAGACGGGTTTGACACGGTCGAGGCCAATCATCAGCTAGGTTTTGCGGAGGATGAGCGGGACTACGCGGTCAGTGCCCAAATATTGAAAGATTTAGGTATTAAGAAGTTACGTTTGTTAACAAATAATCCAAGAAAAATAGCTGGGTTGAAGGAGTATGGATTAGAAGTGATCAAACGGGAGGAGATTGAAATACCTGTAAATAAAAACAATGAATTTTACTTAAAAACGAAACAAGAAAAATTGGATCATTTATTACATTTTTAGGAGGCGTTAAAAATGAGTCAGATTTTTGAGGGGAACTTTGTTGGCACAGACTTAAAAATAGGCATTGTGGTCGGAAGGTTTAATGAGTTTATCACAAGTAAATTGTTAGGTGGAGCAGAGGACACATTAAGACGGCATGGAGTAAAGGAAGAGGACATTTCGGTTGCTTGGGTACCAGGAGCTTTTGAAATCCCTTTAGTTGCGAAAAAAATGGCCGTATCCGGAAACTTCGATGCTATTATTACGTTAGGCACAGTGATTAGAGGCTCTACCTCGCATTATGATTATGTTTGTAATGAAGTATCCAAAGGGGTAGCAAGTGTTTCGATGCAAGAGAATTTGCCAGTCATTTTTGGAGTGTTAACGACAGAAAATATAGAGCAAGCAATTGAACGTGCTGGTACAAAAGCAGGAAATAAAGGCGCAGAAGCGGCTGTATCGGCGATAGAAATGGCTAATTTAATGAAGTCTTTATAGTTGGTAAAGGAGAGGGCAAAAAATGCTCTCTCTTTTTACTTTTGTATGAATAACCAGCTACTTCACCATCTGTCATACGCCATTCCTTCTGGTCTGTGTGACATATGATTTGATTAATGAAAAGGGTAAAGGATGAAGGAAAATGAAAACCAGGCAAATAGTTGCTATCTTCTTTGTATTTCTTCTCTTAGTCTATCTTACTAATTTATTTCCAAAGCCACTGGATAAGGAGCTAGATGTTAAACTAATTCAATACGAGATTATGGCACCTTAGACAGTAGATTTTGGTAAAATAGAGAAAAAGTATAGATGACGGAAAGGAGCTCGCCTATGAACTTTCAGTTTCATGAAGCAATGGAAATTCTGGAACGGACACCAGAGACTTTAGAACACTTTTTGAATGGCTTATCATATGGGTGGTTGCAATGTAACGAAGGAGAAGGGACTTGGACTGCTTCCGAGGTTGTTGAACATTTAGTTGATGGAGAATTGTATAACTGGGTCCCGAGATTAGAGTTTATCCTCCAAGAAGGAGAAACGAAAGCTTTCCCTGCCTTTGACCGCTTTTCCCATTTGGAGAAAAAAGAACGACTAGTTGGAGAGCAGTTAGCAGAATTCAGAGCATTAAGAATGCAAAATGTAGACAAACTTAAGAAACTTGTTGTTCAAGACAAGGATTTAGAAAAAACAGGCTATCACCCGGCGTTTGGTGTCGTGAAAGTTAGGGAGCTTATCTCTACTTGGGCGGTTCACGATTTAACTCATATTTCTCAAATTGTACGTGTGATGGCTGAAAGGTATCGAACAGATGTCGGACCATGGCAAGAGTATTTGGGGATCTTAAAGGAAAGGGGCTAAACCAAGATGTCAAAGATTACTCCATTCTTAATGTTTCAAGGTAATGCGGAAGAGGCGATGACTACTACAGGACGATTTTGGATGACTCAGAAATTACGAGTATTATTCGTTATGGTCCCAACGAACCTGGGGTAGAAGGGAAGGCAATGCAGTCGGTTGGTAAATGGTTCATGTAAAACATCTCCAATTGCAGGAAGCGTGCAATTGGAGATGTTTTTCCTTTAGAACCGAATGAATTTAATTTTGTTTAGTAAGGTATTGCAGTTGTCTTATAAATTGCTTACATTTGTGTCCAATGCATAGGGGGTATTAGGTGGGAAGGTAGCTTCGTATGAATGTCCCCGTTTGCCGCATTTAACTGATCCTGTGTCAGGAATATACATTCTGAAAGATTCGCACCTCTCAGATCGGTATCACGCATATCCGCACCAATAAAGTCAGAGCCTCGTAAATCGGCGGATTGCATGTTTGCGGCAATTAAATAGGCACCGCGAAAATTACAACCTTTCAAGTCTCTTTTAGCAAGATTTGCACCAATCAAATCTGCACCTCTATCTGGATAAGCTATCTTGTTCATGTTATATTTTCTCTTCGTTTCTTCTCGGACTAAATGACTGGTTTCTAAGAGTAAAAGATTGATTTCCGCTCGATGAGTAGCAACGTCTAAAGAGAGTATAGATTCAGCCTCTAATAGGGTATGCTTCTCCGTTTTTTCAATCGCTCGTCTCAATTCATCATGGATCGCAGCAGTAACTTTTAATGTTAAAGCCTCTGTAAGATACCATAGCATTTCTTGTAACTGTTGCATGATCGGAAGGGTTTGAAACATAGCCTCAGCCACTTCTGGGTGTTCACGCCAGTCTTTTCCTCTAAAAGTGTGTTGGGACACCTTTTGTCCTGCTCCAAAGCATTCATAGACAGTACATCCACGATATCCTTTTCCTCTTAAATTTTCATGAATGCTGCAACGAAAATCACACTGTAAATGAGAACATGGTGTTCCGCCTTCCTTATCCTTGGAAAAGTCAGCAGATTTAGAAAATGGCAAGGCGACACAGCACAGTCCAAAACAGTTTTGACAATCTGCGTGGAGATGTTCACGATTTGCTTGAGTTCCATGATTAAGCACGGTTGCACTTCCTTTTTTTCATCTTTCTATTATAGTAAAACATATAGAGTTTTAATCCTAGAGAAACTTTTTTCTGTGGTGATTCGTATAGATGAAAATCGGAGGGTGATAGAAATGTTTCGAGCAGAAAAGCTTTATCGTGTAGAAATTGTTGAGGACATTCCGTATAAAAAAATTCGTAATCCATTAGAATTTACGAAACAAAACGGAATATGGAGATATAAAGAGCAAGAGGGAGTCATTAAAATTGGGATTAAAGGCGATGTGATTAAACAATGGAGAAGAAAATGGTTTTCTCCCGATGAAGATCAGGAGAATATCGAACTCTTTACACCAATGGATAATCCGTTAATTCTCGTTCCTTACCATAAAATAAAATACAAATATAAGGTGCTGAAAGAATACTAGTCTAAGAGGGAAGCTACCAACCCAAATAGTATGATAAGTGCAATGCCTCCAACCAGGAAATAGCCTATGAATCTAATTCCTAACGGTAAACGGCCGCCACTATTATTAGGCACGCCTTCTATCTTTTGCATGTGATCCATAGCATCATTGAACGGTTTATTCTCGTTATCTTCGTGGTAGGACATACGAAATACCTCCTTACTAGAAAGATATATAAAAAGGATGTTGCTCCTCATTTAGGCAATGTTCAATACGTTCTCTAAAATTATGCCATGTCACCATTTCAAAGGCTTGTTCAATTGGAAAGAAGCCAACTTCTAAGCTTTCTGGACTAGTGGTCAATGTGCCGCCAATGGGCTTGGCAAGGAATAACGTATTACAAATTGAATGGGATACATTTTGGAAAATCCCGCAAAATTTTATTATTTCTACATCTATTCCAGACTCTTCTTTCGTTTCACGAATAGCTGCATCTTGTAAGGATTCGCCTTCCTCCACTTGTCCCCCAGGCATCTCCCAACCGCGTCTAGGACCTTTGATAAGTAGGATTTCGTTGTGATCATTTAAAACAACCGTAGCCGCTGACACTATATGTTTAGGTATAATCACCGAATTCATTCCTCTCCATGGTGATCTTTTCTAATATCTGTATGAACCTTCTTTTACTTTAATGTAACATAAATCACATGAAAAAAGGCGCTTGAAATAGGTGAAATCCAAGCGCCTGACTTCTAATTCTCTATATCTAAAAAATTCTTCACTCGATCCACAAACTCCTCCTTCGGATAGGTTTTATAGACCATGCTTGATAATCGAATAGGATCCCCAAAGAAATATCGTTCGTAAAGCGTCTCACGTGTACCAAAGGCACTCATTGTAAGGTCCCATGCTAATCGGAAAATTTTTACCCTTGTTTCCGCATCCGCATTTTTTCCTTGCACATATTGATTCAAGAAGGATTGGATAGGGGAGGCGAAATCCTTCTCGGATGGTATCGTGACCATTCCACTAGCACCGAGCAATTGCAAAATTTCCGTTAAGTGCGGATAAATTTTGGGGAAACTACTACTTGCTACGCGAAGAGGATTAATGTTTGGGCGCATATATCCCCAGTCATCCAGCTCAGCTTCCTGCTCAGATTTAAGAAGAAGAGCTTTCATCGTTTCCATACAAGTAATTATTTCCGCCACTTTTTCTTGTATGTGTTGGTACTCTCCGATATTGATTGTTTGCACAATGGTTTCAGCAATACCAAGAACGAGCTCTAATTTTACAACCTGTCTTGTTAGGACTTGATGTAGAGCAAGATGCTGAAAGGAGCTTTTAATCATAAATGAATTCGAAACTTCCAAGTTGTTATAAAAGAACACTCTGTCCCAAGGTACAAGAACGTTATCAAAGACAAGTATCGTATCCATTTCATCGTATCGTGTACTTAAAGGATGATCGAATTTCGATTCTCCTCCGACAAAGGAAGGGCGACAAATAAACTTCAATCCTTTTGTATCAGACGGAATAGAGAAGGCAAAGGCATGGGCTGGGTCCAGCACTCCTCCAGCGGAGAAGACCAGCACTTCATCGGTTAACCCGCCTTGTGTAGCAAGAAGTCGGGCACCTTTGATGATAATTCCATCTTCATTTTCATCCACCATTCGTGCGGAAATAGGTTCCTCTGAATCCTCAAAGTTTAGTTGCGAGCGGTTTACTTGCGGGTTTACAAATGTATGGGTGAAAGACAGATCGTCCTCCCTCGCTCGTTCATATAAAGCTTTTATATTTTCCGGAAAACAATTTTCTTTTCCTTCTAAATAATCAATAGAAGAAGCGAAAGCTGTAACAACGGTATTCATATAGTCAGGGCTTCTACCCATTAATCCATATGTGGACTGTGCCCAAGCTTCGATCATGTGCCGCCTCTGTATCAAATCTTCTTTAGACTTAGGCTGTAGGTATGAGAGTCCGACCGGGTCTCCTGTTTGAGGAGAGGTATAAGTAAGAGATTGGCCAAGCTGTTGGTCATAAAGGTGCGCTTTTTCCTTTAAAACACCCTTAAAGGCGGGATGATTGGAAAGTTTTCCACTTACCTTTTTGCCATCTAACCAAATCTCCGTGTCTTGCCGGTCTATTCTATCCATAAATTCCTTCCCACTAATGGCAGGCATTTTTTCACTCCTTACATTTCCTTTTTATCGAATCTGCTACCATCATATTGATTTGGAGCCTGGTTCGTTCCAAAACATACGGGCAGATAGATTGTTTGCGATTAAAAGAGTTTGATATGATGCAAGGGATTAGGAAAAGGGGATGACCATGAGAAAATTAAATTTTGGATTATTAGTTCTATTGACAACGGCTCTTATGGGTTCTTCTTTTGCCGTAGGAAAGATGGGTCTTGTTTATGCGACGCCTATCTTATTGGTTGCATTACGCTTTACAATAGCTGGGTTGATTATGGCGCTCGTCGTATTTTTGTGGAAGAGACCGCATCCTACTGATACAAGGACGTGGTTAAAAGTAGTTGTAATTGGTTTGTTTCAAACAGCAGGTGTAATGGGGTGCATCTTTGTTAGCTTGCGGACAATCACGGCAGGAGAATCATCCATCCTAACCTTTATTAACCCTTTACTCGTCGTGATTTTTGGAACACTGTTTATGAAAGCGAAATATTCCATGCGTCAATGGATTGGTGTCATCATCGGATTTATTGGAGTATTTATTACGTTTGGTGCACACGTGGATTGGAAAATTGGAACACTCCTTGGTTTCCTTTCAGCGGTTTCCTGGGCCATCGGTACATTGCTTATTAAGACGTGGGGTGCCGAGGTAGATAACTGGGTATTAACGGCTTATCAAATGCTTAGTGGCGGACTACTTTTGTTCGGAGGAAGCTTTATCTTAGAAGAGCCACAGTTTGATATTACGACTGCATCTGTTTTCCTATTAGCTTGGCTTGCCATTATGGCGTCTATCGTGCAATTTGCAGGTTGGTTTTATTTATTAAGGATTGGAGACCCGGGAAAAACAAGTGCTTTTTTATTTTTAGCTCCTTTTTTTGGCGTGCTTTCCGGTTGGATCCTACTAGATGAGGTTATTAAGTGGTATGTAATTATTGGTGGTGCTTTTATATTTGCTGGTATCTTCCTTGTTAATTGGTCTACTCAAAAAAGTAAAAAACTTTCTTAATTTATGCAAAATACTAAGTTTTTATATTTACCAAAAAATTGTAATAGGATAAAATAAGAGTATAAACCGAAAGGAATACTTTTTATGAAAACCTTCGCTCAACGCTTCAAAAAAGTTCCCTATTATGTTTGGATTATTTTCTTTTATTTATATATTGCTTCCCTTGTAATGGAAGCGAATACGGACAATACGACGGAATGGATTTGGATCATTAACGCCGTTTCCGTGGTATTGTTTTCTTATTTTACTGGAATTGGTGGGGGATTGGTTATTTCCTTCCTTACCTCTTTGCCTAATTTTTCGTTTGAATGGTATCAGTCCCAGGTACTGGATCAAGATTTTACCAAACTAGGTATTGTAACTATTACTCTAATTTTGAACATTTCATTAGCTGTCACGGTTGGATATTTTGCAAACCAAATTAAACAAAAAAATCGGATGCTTGAGGAAAAAAATGAACAATTAAATAAAGTATTTAATAGTGTCGATGCTACGATTTGGACACACAATCTTGAAACGGGTAAATGTATCGTGTCGGAAGGACATGCAAAAATATATGGTTATACAAGGTCTGAGTTTGAAACGAATACGAACCTATGGACAAAAGCTATTTTCTCAGAGGACAAACCGGTAGTAGAAGCTGCAGAGAAGAAATATCTAGTTGGTCATACAACAGATGTGGAATATCGCATTTATCGAACAGATGGAGAGATTCGATGGATTCGTGATAAAGCCACTCCAATCATGAATGAAGCCGGAAAAGTGGTAGAAGTGAATGGCATTATTGTCGATATTACGGAAAGAAAGCAAGCAGAGAAACAGATCCACCAGCAAAACCACTTGTTACAAAGTCTGATGGATACGATAGATTCGTTTATTTGGTCCTATGATGTCGTGGAGAAGAAAGTCTTGTTCTGTTCAAAAGGGAGTAAGAAAGTTCATGGCATTACGTTTGATGATTTGATGAGTGATCGTAGTAGTTGGAAAAAAACAATCCATAAGGATGATATAGCATTAGTTGGTTCCCATTTTAAGAAAATCTTAAAGGGTGAAAGTGTAAAATGTGAATATCGTGTTGTGCCCGCTGGAGAAGTGGTGAGGTGGGTCAGTGCAAACGTAACCCCTACATTAGATGAAAATGGCCAGGTCATTCGTATGGATGGTGTAACCGTAGATATTACCGAATACAAGACGAAAGAAAATCGCTTAAATACACTTGCTTATTATGATGCCCTTACAAAATTACCAAATCGATATATGCTAGTGAAGTATTTAGAAGCCGCGATACAGCATGCCGAGACAACGAATAGTAGATTTTCTGTGATGTTTATCGATTTTGATAACTTTAAGAAAATAAACGATACGCTTGGACATCATGTGGGGGATATGTTCTTGAAGGAAATGTCTAACCGAATGAACAACGTGTTACGAGAAGGCGATCTTGTCGCGAGGCAAGGTGGAGATGAATTTATCATTCTATTAAATGAAACTGGGGCAAAGGGTGCTATTCGGGTAGCAAAGAGGTTGTTAGCCGCGTTTGCTAGTCCGATAGTTTTGGATGGTCATGAAGCAACTACTACACCTAGTATCGGAATTAGTGTTTATCCGAATAGTGGAAAGGATCCGGATTCATTAATAAAACGTGCAGATCTCGCGATGTACCAAGTGAAGGAAAGAGGTCGTAATAGTTATCAATTCTATACGGAGTCTTTAGACAAACGGGTCACACGTAAAGTAATGATAGAATCCGGACTTCAAAAGGCATTACAAAATAAAGAGTTTTATCTTGTCTACCAGCCTTTAGTAAATTTGAATACGAGTCAAATAGAAGGAATGGAAGCATTGCTGCGGTGGAAGGCTCCATTTGGAGAAGTAAAACCTTCTGAATTTATACCAGTTGCAGAAGAAGCAGGGTTAATCGTGGATATAGGAACATGGGTGATGAAGGAAGCTTGTCGCCAAAACAAAAAGTGGCAGCAGCAAGGGATTCTTCATGCACCAATCTCTATTAACGTTTCAACTAGACAAATGAAAGAAAAGTCCTTTAAAAAATTGGTAAAACAAACATTAGAAGAAACTGGCCTTTCTCCAAGCTACTTAGAGCTTGAGATTACGGAAACAATCATGATGAATATTGAAGAGGCTACAAAAGTAATCAATCAACTCAAGGATGTGGGAATACGAATCTCCATTGATGATTTTGGAACAGGGTATTCGTCTTTAAACATTATTAAGGATTTAAATATTGATACGCTAAAAATTGACCAATCCTTTATTAAGGACCTTATGGAAAATCACAAAGCGTCTAATTTGATGAAGGATATCATTAGTATTGGAAATCATGTAGCTGATAAGATTGTAGCGGAGGGAGTCGAGCTGGAAGAACAACGTGATTTCTTAATCCGTAATCACTGTAAAATCGGACAAGGATTCCTGTTAAGTAAGCCAATGCTTCCTCATGATTTTGAAGCTTCCGTACAAAAAATGCACTTTTTAGTGAAAAGGGAAAAATAAAAGAAAGGATGCGGGTCTCCAGAAGAGGACTTGCATCCTTTCTTTGTATGTAATAACTAGGAAATTTCTTGTTGTAATTCTTGAAGGAAATGTTTGGTTTGTTTTGGTCCGGTTAATCGGATGATGTTGATCTCAGAAGATTGTTTAAGGCGTTCTTTTATCGTGGGTGATTTATCTTTTTTGAAGCGAGCAACCCATCGTATAAATTCTAGGTCGAGTTTTTCGGGACACCCCTCTCCCATGTCAGGTCGAGTTCGGCCGTGGTATTGGATTCGTCGTTTCACGATTCCATAGAGACAACGAATGGTGGAGTAATCTAAGAAGATAACGGTATCGGCTGCTTGTAATCTTACTTCCATCGTAGCACCATAATTACCGTCTAAAATCCAGCTTTCCTGTTCCATTAGCTTTAACTGCTTTTCGATCCATTCTTGTCGCTCTGCTACTTGCCAGCCCGGCTTCCAGAATAAAGAATCAAGATGATACACAGGAATATGTAGTAGGTTTCCTAACTGTTTGGCAAGTGTGGATTTTCCAGCTCCACCACTTCCAATAATCATAATCTTCCTCATAGATTTCCCCCTTTTTGAACAAAATTATATGGATTAATATCATACCATTTTTAGGTGGAAAATCTAGTCTTTTTTCGTACTTTTTAGAAAAAAATAATTGCGTTTTTAATTCCTTTGTTTGGACGGCATTTTGTGATAAACAGAAAATAGGAAAAGCGGTAGAGAATCTCTACCGCTCATTTTACTTTCCTACAATAGAATAGTCTGCAATATTCGCATCTACTGCATACGCATGTTGTAGTTTTGAGGTGATGTTTCCGGGCTTGCCGTTGCCAATGGTTTGATTATCCACTTGAACAATTGGCATGACTTCTGATGTACTACTGGTGACGAAAACTTCGTCTGCTTCCATTAACTGTGTAGCTGAAAAAGCTGCCTCGACAAACGGAATTTTTTCTTGGTAGGCTAATTGTTTCACTCGTGCCCGAACACATCCGTGTAGGATTTGGTTCGTTTCAGGGTGTGTGTACACGGTTCCTTTTTTAACGATATATACATTGGATGAGCTACATTCAGTTACTTTTCCGTCACGATGAAGGATTGCTTCATAGGCCCCGTACTCACTAGCTTCTTGTTTAGCTAAAACGTTAGGTAGTAAATTTAAGCTTTTGATATAACAATTTTGCCAACGGATGTCTGGACGTACGATAGCAGACACACCATGTCGAAGTTTCTCCTCTGGCCGTGGCATGTCTTGCACATAGGCATAAAAGTTAGCGGGCACAGAAGGGAAAACGTGATCACGGGTAGCGGACCCTCTTGTTGCCTGAAGATAAACTTTTGCATTACCCGTAACATTATTTTTGGACAACAATTCACTAAGACTAGCATGAAGTTCATCTTTGGAAAAAGGAAGGTCTATCTTAACCGCTTCGGCCGAACGAAAAAGTCGGTCAACGTGCTCGTTCTTCAGATAATAGTTCCCACCATAAACGCGAATTACTTCATAAACACCATCGCCAAATTGTAAGCCTCTTTCTTCAAATGGATAAGTAAGGCTATGACGATCTACAAATTCTAGCTGTGATAATACATAGGAGTGTACGGTCATCTCACTTCCTCCTTCTTTCACCTTAAGATGTATGAATGGATACTATTATATCAAAATATTCAGTATTTGTGTGATACCTCTCATTCTAAGTATGCTATATTACGAATATATTAAAATGATGTAAGATTTTTTAACATTTTTTAAATAAAATTTAATTTTTGGGTTGAAAGACTATTTTTTGGTTGCTATAATAAACAACATGACTTGGGGGAACCAAGCTTTAAGAATACATATTTGTTCTGAATTCAGCACTTAAAACCATGCGGGTGTAGTTTAGTGACGAGCGATACTTCCACCGAATGATCTTCGAGAACCCCGAAGCATGAATCATCTATGAATAAGCTAGTAGATGCAGGGGTCCATACACGTCATCTAGAGTGTGAACTTTATAAGGATTTAGCACTTATAATCACGCGGGTGTAGTTTAGTGACGAGCGATACTTCCACCGAATGATCTTCGAGTAACCCCGAAGCATGAATCATCTATGAATAAGCTAGTAGATGCAGGGGTCCATACACATCATCTAGAGTGTGAACTCCATAAAGATTCAGCACTTAAAACCATGCGGGTGTAGTTTAGTGACGAGCGATACTTCCACCGAGTAATCTACGAGTTGCCCTGAAGCATACGCTTCCTTGAAATAACTAGAAGATGCAAGGGCATGTCTTGTGTGAACTCCATAAAGATTCAGCACTTAAAACCAAGCGGGTGTAGTTTAGTGGTAAAACCTCAGCCTTCCAAGCTGATGTCGAGGGTTCGATTCCCTTCACCCGCTCCAATTTATGGGACCAACGCAGTGTTTCGTTTTAAAACGAAGCATTGCGTTTTTTAATTTCTTAGGATGCTTTTGACCGTGTTTCGCTTGATAGTCTTGCTTTTGAGATTGTATCCTAGTGATTGATACAGTTTTAAAAAGAGGTGTTCTTAGTTTGAAGAAACTTCAACAATTACTAAAGCAAATAGATGGAAAAGGGTATAAAGGTTACAAATCTATTCAAGGAAAATACGAGTTTCATCGGTATGAGCTGATGATTGATTATGTCCAAGGAGATCCTTTTGCATCGCCTTCGAAAATAAGGATTATTATTCCGGATCAATATTACAAAATCAAATCAGAATGGAAGAAAGAAAAAAAACGAAAAATATATACAGAAGATAAGATTGCGCGAACTGTCGAAAAGGCGATCAATCAAAATCAGACTTTCATCAAGGGATCTGGAAAAAGCGGAATGATTTCTATTGATAAGCCTGGTCAAGAAATATTAGAACGCACAGCTGTTTCCATTGATGAGAGGCAAACGACAATCTGCTTAATGGTTGGGCTGCCAGCTAATGGTCGTAAAATTAATGGGAAGGAAGCGGAGAAGCTGTTTTTCACCGTTCTTCCAACCATCTTGAAGCAGTCAGTTTTCTCTATTCAAGATGAAGAAATAGAAGAAGTCGTAAAGCTAGCAGATCAACATAAAGCCATTCGCGAAAAGATGCAAGAAAATGATTGGACCGTCTTTGTAGCAGATGGCTCCATCTTACCCAGGAAAAGCGGTGTCAGTAATCAGCCCTTACATGATGCAGTTCCTTTTGAGGTTCCTGAGGATAAACGTGTATCCATCGATATCCCTCATCGCAAAGAACCACTTTCAGGTATGGCCTTGAAAAAAGGTATTGTTTTGATTGTTGGGGGAGGCTACCATGGTAAAAGTACCCTGTTGAATGCGATTGAACGGGGAGTGTATCATCATATAAAAGGGGATGGCCGGGAATTTGTGCTAACAGATCCTCAGGCGGTCAAAGTTCGAGCAGAGGATGGAAGAGGCATTCGGCGCGTTAATATTTCTCCTTTCATCAATAATTTGCCACATGGACAATCAACCAGGGCGTTTTCAACAGAAAATGCAAGTGGCAGTACATCTCAAGCTGCCAATGTAGTAGAAGCCTTAGAGGCAGGTGCTTCAACGATACTAATGGACGAAGATACAAGTGCGACGAACTTTATGATCCGTGACCAACGTATGAAGGAATTAGTCGTGGATGATAAAGAACCGATCACACCGTTTATTGATAAAATAAAGCAGTTAAAGGTACAAAGGAACGTTTCTTCTATATTAGTGATGGGTGGTTCGGGAGATTATTTTGATGTGGCTGATGATGTGATTATGATGGAAGACTATAAGCCTCATCTTGTAACGGATAAAGCCAAAAAAATTGCGAAGAAGTATCCAACTAAGTTCGAGAACGTTGCAGGCGAGTTTGGTGATTTAACGAAACGAACATTCTTATCTGCCAGTTTTTCTACAGGGCGAAAAGGAAAGGTTCAGGCAAAAGGATTAAAATCGATTCTAATGGAACGTGATATGCTTGATTTGAATGGAGTGGAACAATTAGTAGACTCCTCTCAAACTCGAACTATAGCGGAAATCTTCAAGTATCTAGACCATTCGAAAAAAAGTGAAGGTCTTTCTTTAGAACAGTTGTTAGATGAACTCGAACAGATCATGACAGAAAAAGGTTTACAGGCCTTTACGAAATTTCCGGACCAGCATCCGGGAGACTTAGCCAGACCAAGACGGTTTGAAATCGCCGCTGCACTCAATCGATTGCGCCGCGCAAAAGTAAAAGATATGACGTAAATAGAGAGGAGGGAAGGCATGTCCTATCATGATTTAAAAGAAGAAATCATCGCTTATAGCAAATCCATCGGTATTGATAAAATAGGTTTTGCTTCCGTGGATGTGTTTACGGAGTTAAAAGAACGACTTAAGAGGCAGCAGGAACTCGGCTACCAGTCTGGTTTCGAAAAAGGAAGTAACGAAGAGCGTACGGAACCTACCCGTCTTTTGCCAGAAGCACAATCCATCATTGCAATAGCCCTTGCCTATCCCTCCCGAATGAAAAACGCTCCGAAAAGTGTGAAGGGTGATCGACGTGGTTTGTTTTGCCGCGCATCGTGGGGCCGTGATTATCATGACGTGTTACGCGATAAACTTTCCCAACTTGCTGCTTTTTTAGAAGAAAAAGTTCCCGGCTTCCATCATAAAATAATGGTCGATACTGGAGAGCTTTCTGATCGTGCGGTAGCAGAACGAGCAGGTATTGGATTTAGTGGGAAAAACACAATGATCATAACCCCTGAGTTTGGGTCCTACGTGTACCTTGGGGAAATGGTTACGAATATTCCATTACCACCTGACGAACCTGTAGAGGATAGCTGTGGAACGTGTACGAAGTGTCTAGATGCTTGTCCAACAGGAGCTTTAGTGAATGGTGGGCAATTAAATGCCCAGAAATGTATTGCCTTTCTAACACAGACAAAAGACTTTTTACCGGATGAGTATCGCAGTAAAATCGGAAACCGTTTGTATGGCTGCGATACCTGTCAGCTTGTCTGTCCGAAAAATCATAAAAAGGACTTCCATCTACATGTGGAAATGGAACCGGATCCGGAAATTGTGAAGCCAAGATTGCTCCCACTTCTTAAACTTTCTAACCGGGAGTTTAATGAAAGGTATGGCGAGATATCTGGTTCTTGGCGTGGCAAGAAACCGATACAGCGCAACGCAATTATTGCACTCGCGCACTATAAAGAAGAAGGCGCAGTGGAAGAATTGATTCGAGTGATGAACGAAGACCCGCGTCCAGTAATTCGGGGAACTGCTGCTTGGGCGCTCGGGAAAATTGGAACGGAGCAAGCATTCCAAGCTATAGTGAAAGCTAAGGAAAAAGAAAAAGAGGAACAGGTTCTAGAAGAAATGGACAAAGGACTTCGGTTCGAGGTAGGGACCTGATAATATTGAAAGTACCAGTGAATCTAGCAGGTTCACTGGTACTTTTTGTTCTATCTCTTATCGTTCTCACATACGTTGATAAATGGAGGAGTGAGGCGAAAATGAAAAAGAGTGAACAAATAGAAAAATATTGGACGGAACAAATCAATGGTTATCGCGCGCTAGATGAGCAGAATTGGGTAACGAAAAAAATTCAGTTACATGAACAACGAGGAAATGAAGTGGCACGTGTTACGGGAAACGGGAATTTGTTTCGACTATTGGACGGGGATGGAGAGGAAACTAGCCTTCAATACCAGCTTCATGTTACTTTTTTGATTCGAAACGGCGATGCCTTTTACCATGAGGAACAACAAGCTACTCATCAAGCTCTTTTTTATAAAGATCAGCTTGTTGAGGACCGTGTGGTAGCAGAACCAACCGAGGAAGAAGCTCCTGCTATCGAACCGTTTGAGTCTTCAGAAATGCGGAATAACGAACGTTTCGTCTATGATCGTAGAGCTGCGGTTCAATATGCCGAACGTTGGTGGGATGATTATAATCCCGACTACAAAAATTTTGATGTCGATTGTACGAATTATATTTCCCAGTGTTTGCATGCTGGTGGCGCCCCAATGCGTGGAATGCCGAATCGATCAGAAGGCTGGTGGTTCTCCGGAGATAACTGGAGTTTCAGCTGGGCAGTAGCCCATTCCTTTCGTTGGTACTTATCTGGTTCGAATCAAGGATTGAAGGGCAAAGAACTAGAGCGACCAGAAGATCTAATGCTAGGTGATGTGATTTGCTATGACTTTGAAGGAGATGGGCGTTGGAATCATACGACCATCGTCGTAGATAAGGATAGCAGTGGAATGCCTCTTGTCAATGCGCATACAAGCAACAGTCGCCATCGTTATTGGTCTTATGAGGATTCATATGCATGGACAGAGGACTGTCAATATAAGTTTTTTCGAATCGGAGAATGAAGTTGATCGCCGGTATTTAACCCGCGACTGCCGAAAAAAGCAAACAAACGCCGAAAAACCAGGTCAGGTCAAAGCGCCAAAATGCGAAGATAACCGCCGGAATCCGGCATGTGAGCGCCGAAAAAAACCTGAACGCCGAAAAAAGTAAACGAACGCCGGAAAATCAGGTCAAAGCGCCGAAATCCTGGCTGCAAACGCCGGAAAAACTGTACACCAAAGCCTGACCAACCAAAGCCCAGAATACTTCTTCTACCAAAAGATATGCTATACTTATCAAGTTATTAATTGGCTAGAGGTGAAACAAGTGGCAAATCATATTGTATTATTTCAACCAGAAATTCCTGCAAATACAGGTAATATAGCAAGAACGTGCCTAGCAACCGACACATCGCTACATCTCATTCGACCACTCGGTTTTTCTACCGAGGACAAGATGCTGCGAAGAGCAGGGCTGGACTATTGGAAGGATGTTACGATTCATTACTATGATTCTTTAGATGAATTGTATGACACATATCCGGGCGGGGATTTTTATTATATAGAAAACTTCGGTACGAAAGCTTATACGGACTTTGATTTTAGTCCTATCGATAAAGACATGTTCTTCGTTTTTGGGAGAGAAACGAATGGCATCCCACATGCTTTGTTGGAAGGGAAAGAAGATCGCTGTTTACGGATTCATATGAATGATAAGGTACGGTCGTTAAATCTTTCGAACACAGCAGCAATCTTAATATATGAGGTCTTAAGACAACAAGGTTTTCCTGGCTTAAAATAAAAACGTCAGCAAAAAATAAGCTGACGTTTTTTCATGTATTATTTTTTCGAAATATCCTTTGTATCGTAACCAGCTGCGAAAATGGCGATTAAAAATACAGCACTAACACCTAGTAATAATGCAATTCCCATTGTCATTGGTGTATCCTCCTTTATCTTCGTCCCTACATATTTCTAGTATGTAATAATGTCTATGCTCATTATACCGAATCTGCCCATTTTTGTGAACTCATTCCGTCTGTTTATTCATCATTCCCCCGTTTTTTACATAGATTATACTACTTATCTTTTTACTTTACAGGACTGCATGGATAAACAGCAAAGCATTCCTAGAGCTTGGAAGACATTTTATAGGAGGTATCCCTATTGGATATTCTAAGGAAAGTACAGGGTGTTCGTGAGGAACAGGAAAAACTTCAGTGGGAAGGAACGTTGGTGGACTACCTCGAGCTATTGAAGGAGAAGCCATACTTGGCTCAGACTGCTCATTCGCGTGTGTATAATATGATCAAGCAAAAAGGAATCGAAGAAGTAGATGGTAAGAAAACATATAAATTTTTCGGCGATGAGCTGTTTGGTCTAGAGGATGCTTTAGAAAAATTGGTGGAAGAATATTTTCACCCAGCAGCTAGAAGGTTAGATGTACGTAAACGAATTTTATTGTTAATGGGACCTGTTAGTGGAGGGAAGTCCACGCTCGTATCGCTGTTAAAACGAGGTCTAGAAGAATTCACATATACCGATGAAGGCGCGGTGTACGCGATCAAAGGATGCCCAATGGCGGAGGATCCCCTACACTTAATTCCACAGCACCTACGTAAGGATTTTGAAGAAGAGTTCGGTATTCGGATTGAAGGGAACCTATCCCCACTTAACAGAATGCGCTTGGAAGAGGAGTATGAAGGGAAAATTGAAGATGTTCGTGTTGAGCGTATCTTTTTCTCGGAGGATAAACGGACGGGAATTGGCACATTTAGTCCATCTGACCCGAAGTCACAAGATATTGCGGATCTTACTGGTTCCATTGATTTCTCTACGATTGCCGAATATGGATCAGAATCAGATCCCAGAGCTTATCGATTTGATGGAGAGTTGAACAAAGCGAATCGGGGTCTCATGGAGTTTCAAGAAATGCTTAAATGTGATGAAAAATTCCTCTGGCATTTGCTGTCTTTGACCCAGGAAGGGAACTTTAAAGCAGGGAGATTTGCCTTGATATCTGCGGATGAATTAGTTGTAGCCCATACCAATGAAACGGAATATCGTTCTTTCATTTCCAACAAGAAAAACGAAGCCCTCCACTCCCGGATGATTGTCATGCCGGTACCTTACAATTTGAAAATCAGCCAAGAAGAGAAAATTTATGAAAAGATGATAAATGAAAGTGACATCGGTCATGTGCATATTGCTCCACATACTCTTCGTGTGGCAGCTATGTTTACTATTTTAACAAGGTTGAAGGAATCAGATAAAGCGAACATCAGTCTTTTAAAGAAAATGTATTTGTATGATGGGCAAAATGTCGAAGGCTTTAGCGATGCCGATTTACAGGAAATGAAAAAGGAGTTTTCAGATGAAGGGATGTCCGGTATTGACCCTAGATATGTCATTAACCGAATTTCATCTACTATCATTAAACGGGAAATGACTTCCATCAATGCACTGGATGTCCTTCGGTCTTTAAAAGACGGATTGGACAGTCACGCTTCTATTTCTAAGGAAGAAAAAGAGAAATATTTGGACTTCATCTCCATTGCCCGAAAAGAATACGATGAGATGGCGAAAAAAGAAGTCCAAAAAGCATTCGTTTATTCCTATGAAGAATCTGCAAAAACATTGATGGATAATTACTTGGATAATGTCGAGGCATTCTGCAATAAATCAAAACTTACGGATCCATTGACGGGAGAAGAAATGCACCCCGATGAAAAGCTAATGCGTTCCATTGAAGAACAAATTGGAATTTCGGAAAACGCGAAGAAAGCATTCCGAGAAGAAATTCTGATTCGAATTTCAGCTTACGCACGGAAAGGAAAAAAGTTCGACTATCAATCCCACGAACGGCTCCGCGAAGCGATTCAAAAGAAATTGTTTGCGGATCTCAAAGATGTGGTTAAGATCACAACGTCTACGAAAACCCCAGATGAGCAGCAACTGAAGAAGATGAATGAAGTGGTAGCGACGTTAGTAGATGAGTATGGATATAATTCTACCTCAGCCAATGAGTTACTTCGATATGTTGGTAGCTTGTTAAATCGCTAAATAGCCCGGGCCTCCTGATTCAGTTCAGGAGGCTCTTTTATTGCTTTATGTTCACAAACTGTACATTGTATTCTCAAAAGATAGAACCTATAATGATTGGTAGTTTGTTAGAGATTATGAGGAGTGATTATAGATGAAAAAAGTCGTCACAGCGCTTGTCCTTTTCTTTTTACTAGTTCCAACAGTACAAGCTCATTCTGTATTAGTAGAGTCCAACCCTGCGGAAGGGGCAACTATTCAAGAGGAGTTAACGGAAGTTGCGCTTACGTTTAACACGAAAGTGGAAGAAGGAAGTACGTTTACGTTAGTAAGCACAGATGGTCAGGAACAAGTTCCAACTGAAATAGTAGTTAGTGATAGCACATTAACTGGTACATATGATACGCCAATTCCAAACGGAGAATATACCGTGCAATATAATGTGATCGGAGCTGATGGTCATCCTATTGAAGGGTCGTATTCCTTCTCGGTCGCTGTAGAAGCAAGCGAGCCTGAAGCAGAGGAGCCAACAGAATCGCCTGAAGAAGAAACGACAGAGGAAGAATCTGTACAAGATGAACCTAAGGAAAAAACAGCCGATGTAGAAGAACAAACAGCTTCTGATTCAGAAGAGTCTACAGAGGAATCCACTAATTGGCTTCCAATCGTGGCAATTGCTATCGTTATAGTCGCGTTATTCGTTATACTATGGACTAGCAGAAGAAAATCGAAGGGAAGATAATCGTGGAGTCGTTTACGAATAGTATGGTCATTTTGACGGAAGTTCTCTTGTATGTGAGTTTTGCCATTCTAATGGGGAGCCTTATATTGATGTTACTACCTGCCACTAGTAAGCCTCCAGTGTGGACATCTAAAGGGATTTTAATGGGTAGTACCTTGCTTATACCGATTTTATCTTTATTTCCTATTTTAGAATTAACGTCTATCTTAGGAGAAGGAATTGGATTTATGCCGGTTTTCACTAACATCTTAAGCTCCTTTGAAGTCGGGAAAGCCTGGACCTATACACTTATTCTGTCGGTTGTGCTTTTGGTTTTATTTGTCACAGTTGATGTGAAAAAGAATAAAACTGGGAATATTTTAGCAATAGGATTTACTGTTTTGCTCGTATTAGCGACTGGTTATGCCGGACATGCTTCTTCGATTACAGACTGGAGTGGGTTTTTCGCACATTCCTTTCACTTTTTAGCTGTAGTTGTTTGGAGCGGTGTCGTTTTAGTCGCATCCTGGTTTTCTCGTCAGTCAGAAGGGGAGCAATGGAAGAAGTTTGTAAGTTGGTTTACCCCATTAGCTATTGTGTGTTTAGTCGTTCTTATCATTGCTGGATTTTTTACAATGAAGATTGATATTAATTCTTATGATGATGTGACAGCGCCTTGGTACCAAGAATATCGGGATAGCTTACTTGTAAATTATGGACAGTCCTTATTGATTAAGCATTTATTGTTCGTACCGCTGTTGGTGTTTGCTTTTATCAACGCTTTTATCATTAAACGCCGAGTGTCGGACTCGGGCTATAATCCGATAAAGTGGCTAAGAGCAGAGAGTGTGTTTATTTTATTCGTTTTAATTGCCACTGCCTTTATGGGAAACGACTATCCGCCTCATCAAATTAATACTTTGATCCAAACATCTGGAGCATCTCCGTTGTTTAATCTGTTCCATACTCAAACGGTGCAAGCGCCTGTTCAAGTTGGCTTGCAATTCGAGCTTGTTCAGTATGTTTTGTTTGGACTAGCAGCTGTTTCTGCAATCATGATGATTCGGTTAGCTAGAAAAGAAACGAAGCCTACCTTATCGTTTGTTCTAGGAATCTTGTTTGTGATTTCCACCTATATTGCAGTGATCACAGGACTATCCGCATAATGAAACAACCTTCTAAGCAGTTCAGTTTGGGGAGTACAAAAGACAACTTGTACTTCTTAATTGAACTGCTTTTTATATGAGGATTATGCAAGTTGAACAAAACGGTATAATGAAGTATCTTGATAGTAGATAATAGCACCAGATATAATTTTAAACAATGATCACCTTAGGAGGTTAACATGGAAGATTTACTTCAACTAAAGGGAAAAAATATTGTCATAATGGGTGTTGCTAATGAACGAAGCCTAGCTTGGGGTGTGGCAAAATCTCTACATAAAGCTGGCGCCAATCTTATTTTTACGTATCGACTAGAACGTTCACTAGGAAAATTAAATAAGCTATTAAAGGAAAATGACTATTCTGCTAAGTTAATCGTGCAATGTGATGTTAACAATGACGAAAGCATAGAAAATGCCTTTCAAGAAATCGGTAAAAGTGTCGGAACCATACATGGAATTGTACACTCTGTTGCTTTTGCTCATTCAGAAGATTTAAAAGGGAATTTTGTAGATACTACGAGATCTGGGTACGCATTTGCCCAAGATACGAGTGCATACTCTCTAATAGCTGTAGCAAGGGAAGCGAAACCATATATGACAGAAGGTGGCTCCATCGTTACCATGAGTTATCTTGGAGCAGAACGTGCTGTCACGGGCTACAATGTGATGGGGGTAGCAAAAGCAGCACTTGAGTCATCCGTAAAATACCTCGCATTGGATTTAGGGAAAGAGAACATTCGTATAAATGCCATTTCCGCTGGTGCCATTCGCACACTTGCTGCTAAAGGAGTTGGGTCCTTTAATGAAATACTTCATAAGATTGAAGAAACGTCTCCTTTAAAAAGAAATGTAACACAAGAAGAGGTAGGCGATATGACATTGGCCATGCTAAGTGAGCTTTCTAGAGGTGTAACAGGGGAAATTGTTTATGTGGATTCAGGCTATAATATAATTGGATAGTCTTTCTTCAATAAAGGTGTGTGAATCCAAGGAGGATTTACGCACCTTTATGTTTGTTAAAAGCTTGGTTATAGGTTAACGTCCATTCTTGGAAGTACAAGTTGAGGAACAAATGCCTTATACATACGATATAGGAGTCAAAAAAAAGGGAGTGTTATCTTATGTATTCGGGTTATTACAGGCAAAGTCCATATGGATACGGTAATTATTCTTATTCGACTGGTAATGCGAATGATGAAAGACTATTTTTTCCATGGTTTCCTTCACCAGGAGGAGGCCCCCTAGGACCACCTAGTTCTCCACCTCCAGTTGGTCCACCAGGTCAAGAGCCGCAGGCAGGACCTCCAGTTGGACCACCACCATCTTTTGTCCCTCAACAAACGCAGCAAGTAGGAACCTATGCGGTTGACCCAGGTGGTATTCAAGGATGTCTATATCGATTCACTTATGTTTGGCTAAATAGGTTTCAGCAATTCTGGTATTATCCAACATTTGTCGGCCGAAATTCCGTTGCTGGTTATCGGTGGAATGGATTCAGGTGGGTCTATTTTGGAATAGATTTAGATCGGATTGAATCTTATACTTGTGTTTAAAACAAGAAAGGTATCATTTCTGTTGGTACGAAATGATACCTTTCTATATTTTTTATTAAATCAAGTTATCTACATAATAATGAGCCAAATAACAACGGCAAGGACGATTCGGTAAATCGCAAATGGTACGAGCTTTACCTTGTTAATTAGCTTTAGGAAAAATCGAATGGCAAGTAATGCGAAGATAAACGCACTGATAAAACCAACGACGAAGAACGGGATGACATCCACGGTAAAGTACTGCCAGTTCTTATATAGGGAAAGCATACTTGCACCTAGCATGATTGGAACAGCCATAATAAACGTGAAATCAGAGGATGCTCTATGATTGAGTCCTACAAGTACCCCGCCTGAAATCGTCGATCCGGATCGAGAGAAGCCAGGCCATAATGCAAGACATTGAAATAGTCCCATAAGAAACGCTTGCTTTAGGGAGATGTTTTCAACCGCTTCTACTTGTGGATGCTTTGGACGGAAATAGTCGGCCGCAATCATTAGAAAAGCCCCGATTACGAGACCAATCAGAACGGTTTCTACCGAAAATAGATGCTCGTCAATGAAATCTTCAAACAACACACCCAGTATCCCTGCCGGTAGAATCCCGACGAATAATTGAATGATAGACAATCTGGAGGAAGCAGGTTGCTTCTGTTTCGTTAAGAATCTTTCCAAGCCAAGCATGTTAATAAATTTATCCTTAAAAACGAACACGACTGCTAGAATGGAACCAAGTTGGATGACAACTTTAAAAGTGTTCGCTACTTCTTGACTGTATAGCTCTTTCGACTGAAATAAAATATCATCAAAAATAATCATGTGACCTGTAGAAGATACTGGTGCAAATTCGGTAAGGCCTTCCACAACGCCTAATACAAACGCTACAAATAATTCCCACATAAATTATGGTTCTCCTTTTTGTTCAATTCTTGCGTGACTATGAAAGATTGTACTACCTTTTGACTAAAATAACTATAGGAAATGAGTTTTAGTTATGGAAAAGGTATAATACGAACGTAAAGCAATGAGAGATGAGGGATTATACTTTGGAAACTTGGGTTACCGAGATTATTAGAGAGTATGGCTATATAGGCGTATTTTTAACAATGGTTCTGGAAAATGTGTTTCCACCCATTCCATCCGAAATTGTATTGCCATTCAGCGGGTTTATGACGACGAAGACGAATTTAAGTCCAATCCTTATGATTATCGTCGCTTCACTAGGCTCCATCACAGGAGCTGTTATTTTGTATTGGATTGGATCCAAGCTGAACGTTGAACGATTAGAAGGAATAGTAGAAAGATGGGGCCATATCCTTCGGCTAAAAAAGGAAGATGTCCGAAAAGCAGATGCCTGGTTTGACCGATATGGCATTTGGACGGTACTGTTTTGTCGAATTGTTCCCCTAATTCGAAGTCTGATTTCGATTCCTGCAGGGATGTCAGGTATGCCTTTTTCTTTGTTTTTATTATTTACGACGATAGGGACACTCGTCTGGAATACGATTCTCATTTTAATCGGGGTGAATTTGGGTTCTGCTTGGCCAACCATTGTCGGATATATGGATCTTTATTCCAACTTCATTTATGTCCTACTCGTTTTATTAGCGATTTTGGCGCTGTTTTGGTACCTAAAACTAGTGAAAAAACGGAAAAATTCATGATTTCATCATTTAGAGGTTAACTGTTTGTGATGTAGGGTAGATTACTTTAGAATAGGTATCGATTAGTACGAAAAAATACTTCAGCAACAGCATTTAGTTATATAGAACTGTACTTCAAGAATGAGTAGTATATTGCAGCAAATTCCTTCAAAAGAAGAGTCAATTCTTGTTGTTTACCTTTTGGAAATAGGGTATATTAGTTGATGTAGAAATAAGACAGTTCTATAATAATGAATGTTGGAGAAAGCGAACTTCTAATGGGGGTATAAGACGTGACACAGAAAGAATCTAGTGAGAGATTCTGGGGAAATTTTCATGGTCCAAACATGGGGTATGTAGAAGAACAATACGATCTGTACAGAGAAAATCCAGATGCGGTCGATTCATCTTTAAAAGAGATCTTCGACCAATACGGAGAACCTGTATGGCTCAGCAATTCCGGACAAGGAGTACAATCTGTTCCAACACAACAAAATGATCAGGATATGAAAAAGGTGACCTCGGCAATCAAACTTGTGGAGGCTATTCGTCGTTATGGTCATTTGGAAGCAGATATTTATCCGGTTGGGAAAGAAAAGAATCGTAAGTCTGAACTAGTACATGAGGAAACGTACGGTTTGTCGAAAATGGATTTGGAAGCGATTCCTGCAAGTTGGGTATGGGATCACAACTTATCTTCAGTGAGAACGGCTTGGGATGTTGTTTCGACTTTAAGAAAACAATACGCAGGTACGATTTCCTTTGAATATGATCATGTAAACAATGATGAAGAAAGAAAATGGTTACAGGATCACATTGAGTTTGGTACCTACCACTTGGCACTTACGGAGGAAGAAAAAAAACAACTGCTACAACAGATTGTTGATGTAGAAGGGTTTGAGAATTTCTTAGCCAAAACCTTCGTTGCTCAGAAACGTTTTTCCATTGAGGGACTAGAAGTGATGGTTCCGATGTTAGATAAAATCGTTCAAAACTCTTTTTATGATGAAACCGAAGAAATTTTAATGGGTATGGCACACCGTGGACGTTTAAGCGTGTTATCCCACATTTTAGGTAAACCATTTGATAAGATTTTCTCTGAGTTCCACTCAGCGGATAAGGAATTAATTCCTTCTTCGGGTTCAAGAGGAATCACGTATGGTTGGACGGGGGATGTGAAGTATCACTTTGGTGCAGAGCGAAAAGCAGGGGAAGAGAAACCGTCTCCGACTCGAATTACACTTGCTCATAACCCATCCCACCTTGAATTTGTTAATCCAGTAGTGGAAGGTTCTACGAGAGCTGCTCAGGATTTCCGATTCCAACCGGGAGCACCCATTCAAAACAAAAATAAAGCAATCAGCATCTCTATACATGGGGACGCCGCCTTTATTGGAGAAGGTGTTGTAGCCGAAACCCTAAATTTAAGTAGTTTACCAGCCTATCAAACAGGCGGTACGATTCACTTGATTGCGAACAACTTAGTAGGATTCACAACAGGTCAAGAGCAAGGAAGATCGACGAGATATGCGAGTGATCTTGCAAAAGGATTTGAAATTCCGATTATTCATGTGAATGCGGATGATCCAGAAGCTTGTATTGCTGCGGTTCAACTAGCTTATCAATACCGTAAAGTATTTAACAAAGACATTTTAATCGATTTAGTTGGTTACCGTAGATATGGACACAATGAAATGGATGAACCGCGTTCCACACAACCGCACTTATATCAAGATATTGATAATCATCAAACGGTTACGTCGATTTATGGCGGAAAGCTACAAGAAGAAGGGGCCATTCAAGAAGGAAGCCTCAACGAAATGAAAGAAGCAGTAGAGAAGAAGTTAAAGGATATTTATAACGCGATGAAAGAAGATCGTCCAGTTGATCCAGAGGCTGAACCAGTACCCGATGCTTTAATGATTGATTTGGATGAGATTGAGACAGCCGTTCCCGAAGAAGTTTTACGTAAGCTAAATCAAGACTTATTGAAGCGTCCAGAAGGATTTAATGGCTTCAAGAAAGTTGAAAAAATCCTTGAGCGTCGTGCGAAAGTGCTTGATGAAGGAAATAAAGCGGACTGGGGTGCAGGGGAAGCACTAGCTTATGCTTCTATTTTGAAAGATGGCATTCCAATTCGTCTAACTGGTCAAGATACCGAGCGTGGAACGTTTGCGCATCGCCACCTTGTTTTACATGATGTGAAAACAGGTGAAAAGTATTGCCCAATGCATGGATTAGAGGATGGAAAAGCAACGTTCGATATTAACAACAGCCCATTATCAGAAGCTGCTGTGCTTGGATTTGAGTATGGGTATAGTGTGCAAGCACCGAAAACGTTAGTGCTTTGGGAAGGGCAATTTGGGGACTTCGCCAATGCGGGTCAAGTTCTCATTGACCAATTCATTGCATCTGGTCGTGCGAAGTGGGGCGAGAAATCTAATATGGTTATGCTTCTTCCACATGGCTATGAAGGCCAAGGACCAGAGCACTCCAGTGCACGATTGGAGCGTTTCTTAACATTAGCTGCGGAAAACAATTTGATTGTGGCTAATGTGACATCTAGTGCCCAATATTTCCACTTGATTCGTCGTCAAGCTGCTTTAGTAGATAGTGATTCTGCAAGACCTCTTGTTATCATGTCACCGAAGAGCTTGTTGCGTAACCCAAGTGTAGCATCTGAGGCGAAGCAATTTAGTGAAGGTAAATTCCAACCGTTAATGACACAATCAGGATTACCGAAAACAACGAAGAAGGCGAAGCGTCTCGTAATCGGTAGTGGGAAAATCATGGTTGATATTCAAGAAACGATGGAAAAATCGGGTGAAAAATACGAGGACCTTCATGTTGCTCGGGTTGAACAAATTTACCCATTCCCGTTGAACGAAATTGAAAAAACATTAAAAGGTTTACCGAATGTCGAGGAAGTAGTTTGGGTTCAAGAGGAACCGAAAAACATGGGTAGCTGGAACTTTGTAAAAGAACCATTATTCCGTTTGTTAAATGGGGAAAAAGAACTGAAGTATGTAGGTCGATGTGAACGTTCCGCTCCTGCAGTTGGAGATCCTAACATTCACAAAACAGAACAAAATCGGATTGTTAAAGAAGCTATAGAGCTGTCTAAAGGAGGAGATTCCAAGTGAAGGAAATTAAAGTCCCAGAGTTAGCAGAATCTATTACAGAAGGTACGATCTCACAATGGTTAGTCAAACAAGGCGATAAAGTCGAGAAGGGCGATCCGGTGTTAGAGTTAGAGACAGACAAAGTAAACATCGAGGTTAATTCTGACTACTCTGGTGTCGTAGCAGAGCTTTTAAAAGAAGAAGGCGATGATGTAGAAGTTGGGGACGTTATTGCGAAAGTAGATGAAAATGGGGAAGCTGGTGGTGCACCTTCAAATAGTGGTGCTGAAGAGAAACAAGAGGCGAAACAACCAGAAGTAAAAGAAGAACCTAAAGCATCCGAAACATCTCAAGAAATTACAGAAGATACTTCTTCCTCAGATAGAAAAGAGGTAGTGGCTTCTCCTGCTGCGCGAAAACGTGCAAGAGAGCTTGGTATTGATCTAAGCACGGTTCAAGCAAAAGACCCATTAGGTCGTATTCGTCCAGAAGATGTAGATGCTACGGCTAGAGGCGGTCAAAAGCAAGAACAACCGAAAAAACAAGAAGCGAAAACTGATGAAAAGACAGAGTTTGATAAGCCAGTAGAGCGCGTGAAAATGTCTCGTCGCCGTCAAACGATTGCCAATCGTTTAGTGGAAGCACAACACAATGCTGCGATGCTTACAACCTTTAATGAAGTTGACATGACTTCTGTTATGAAACTTAGAGCAGAACGTAAAGATAAATTCCTAGAAAAACATGATGTGAAATTAGGATTTATGTCTTTCTTTACAAAAGCAGTAGTTGCAGCTTTAAAAGACTTCCCACTAATTAATGCAGAAATCCAAGGCAATGAACTAGTGCTTAAGAAATTCTACGATATCGGCATTGCCGTATCAACAGATGATGGTCTCGTGGTACCAGTCGTTCGCGACGCAGACCGTTTAGATTTCGCTGGAGTAGAAAGAGAAATTGCTACACTCGGAAAGAAAGCTCGTAACAAAGAGCTTCAGTTAGCAGATCTTCAAGGTGGTTCATTCACGATAACAAACGGAGGAATCTTTGGATCATTACTATCTACACCAATCATCAATGCACCACAGGTTGGTATTTTAGGGATGCATTCGATTCAAAAACGTCCTGTCGTTATGCCGGATGATAGCATTGAAGTACGTCCAATGATGTACATCGCATTGTCCTATGACCACAGAATTGTAGACGGGAAAGAAGCGGTACAATTCCTCGTACGCATTAAACAACTTCTAGAAGATCCATATGATCTGTTACTAGAAGGATAATCTTACTATAAATAAGGCACACCCAGATGGGTGTGCCTTTGTTTTACTATCTTTTAATCAAACGTTTGTTCAAACTCTTTACACAATCCATAAACGCTTGAAATCCACCTGTCCATACGATTCCAAGTGGATGCTTTGGATCATCGGGTGAAAGATTCGGTTTTTAATCGGGTGCTGCAAGAAGAGTATTAGGTTCTCTTTTTTGATATAGGCTTCTATTTGTTCCATGATTTCTTCACGCTTTAGCTTGTCTTCTTCTTTTTTGAATCGTTCTAAATGTTGATCGATGTTAGCAACCTGATCGTTTCGAAAAAAGCGGCGAAATATCAATACATCATTGTAAAAGGCTCCTAAAAAGGATAGGTGGTAATCCAGTGTAGAAACTTCCCCCATTAAGAGTAAATCTGCCTCGTTATCGAACGAAAATTGATAGAAATCTTGTAAATTAAAATGATGAGCAGATATGTTTATTCCAAATTGTGCAGCGTGTTTTTGTAGCCATATCGCTTCTTCTTTGGCGTTAGGGTAATCGAGAGAATATAGTTTTAAGGTTTGCCCCTGGTAGCCAGATTCCTTAAGCAGTCCATCGATTTTATGCGTATCCCGTTGTCTTGGTTTGGACTTCCAAGGGAAAAAACTGCTAGCCTCTAATACCTCTTCGCGCCCTAGTTCCTTCTGAACCTGCCGAACATCCATCAGGTGATAAATAGCCTTACGGAACGCTGGATGATGTACAATTGTTTGCTTGTTGAAATTAAAGGCTAAAAAGCGAAATCCTACCTCTACTTCTCGTTTATGAATCCCTTCTTGAATGTCTTCCCCTGTTTGAATGTTATACGAAACGGTTTGAGCAGTTTCAGACGGTATTTTCCAAAATTCCACTCGATCTAAGAACGGCCTTTCAAAGAAATAGGAATCAAAGGCTTCTAAAACGATTCGTTTTTTGTTTCGTTCTTTTAGCTGAAAGGCTCCTGTTCCGATCCACTGTGTATCATCAAATGGAACATCCTTTGGCAATATGGACAGGTTGGACGATGATAGATAACGTAAGAAAAAAGGGTTTGATTCCTGTAGACTAAAACGAATAATATGTGGACTAATACATTCCATTTCCTTAATATCTTTTACCTTCCAGTAGTAAGGGGAGCTTTTCGTGAATCGGCGTAACGTATATGCAACATCTTCACTTGTCATTAATCCTTGATGATGAAAACGAACCCCTTTTCGCAAATAGAAGGTCCATTCATCAAAGGTGTCATTCACACGCCAGTGGTGAGCGAGATGTGGGATGATTTTGTCTGTCTTTTGGTCATAGTTAACCAGTGAATCACCAAGTTGTTTGATCATATGATTTTCAAATGTAATCGAGCTGTGAACAGGGTCTAAGGTGCTTAAATCTCTGGAAATGATGGTACGCAAGATGTCTTTATGCTGATTGGTTGCTTGAATTCCGAATAGTGTTCGAATATCTTTAGATACGTTGGTGACCCAAGCCTTCGGAATCGGAAGCTGTAGCAATTGAATTAATTCTTCTGGCTTTTGCTGTTCCATACACCATCTAGCGAACGTTCTTATTTCTTCACGGAAAGGTTGATTAAAAATAAGGGTAGAAGCATTTCCTCTTCCTTTACCAGGTATGTACGCACACTTTTCTTGTTCAACGAGTTGATGTAGCTTTCGTTTAACATTTCGTTTTGTGCAAAACCATACGTCTTCTAATTCTTCGAGCTTAAAGGAGACCGTGAGCTCTTTTTCTCGAACTAATAAATGAGCACGCATCGCAAAATAAGATAAGTCCATTTGTTTCACTCTCCATAAAAGGGGACATAATTGATTTAATTATACCCTTTTTACCCCCTTTTGAAAGAGGCAAAATAAAAATTGGAAGGGGGAAGCCGTTATGTTTAAACAATTACATCCGAATATTCGCGTTCGTATTTACACTTCTTTCTTGAGTAGGATCATTGGATCCATGATTTTCCCGTTTATGGCGATTTATTTCACCAAAGAAATAAACGCGACTGTTGCCGGTATTTTGTTATTAATCAACGTAATCGTTCAATTTCTAGCAGGGTTGTATGGCGGATTTTTAGCCGATTTGCTAGGACGTAAAAAGTTAATGGTGATCGGAGAATCAATGAAACTAATAGCTTTCTTTGGAATGCTACTTGTGAACTCTCCACTTATGACATCTGCCATCGCTACATACGTGATGATGCTTATTATCAGTGTTGCCTCTGGTTTTATTAATCCAGCTGCAGATGCAATGTTAATCGATGTGAGTACAAAAGAAACCCGTGCGTTTATGTATTCGGTAAGCTACTGGGCCAATAACTTATCCATGATGGTAGGACTGATTGTCGGAGGCTGGTTTTTTGAAACGCATTTCTTTGAACTTTTAATTGGTCTTGTTGTCATGAATATCTTGACCCTTTGGATTACAATCAAACTAATTGAAGAGACCTATCAAGTGAAGGAAACGATTCAGAAAAAAGAGTATGGGCTTGTCCCATTGTTTAAAAGCTATCAAGCTGTGATTAAGGACATTCCGTTTATTTTATTCACTTTAGGCGGTATTGCCATTTTGTCCCTAGAATTTCAACGTAGTAATTATATTTCCGTTCGATTAGAGCAGGATTTTATCCCTAAGGTATTTGATTACTTTAGCACCTATTCGTTCTCTATCGATGGGATAAAGCTAGCTAGTTTATTAACAGTAGTCAATACGCTTATGATTGTGTTATTCACTGCTGCTGTTTCCAAAGGCATTCAAGAAAAAGCAGAACAACCGATTATGTATGTAGGATTTGTCCTTTTTGGTGTCGGATTTGCTATCATGGCCTTTTCTAACAATCTAGTGATTCTAGTCCTAGCGTCCGTGATTCTTTCCTTAGGCGAGTTACTTTACGTTCCAACTAGACAATCGATTCTTGCCGATATTGTAGACGATTCAAAAAGGGGTGCGTATATGGCATTCAGTGGATTCGTGTTCCAAATTGGAAAAATGATCGGAGCGATATGTATTATCATAGGGGAAGCGATTGGCGGATTAAGTATGGCAGGGCTTTACATGGTGTTCACCGTACTAGGTATCGTGCTTTGCCGTGTTTCTTTACAAAGAAGAAGCAAAGGCACTTCATCTGTAGGGAAGAAACCAGTAAGGGCTTAATTATTTTAAAGGGGAGTAGAAATGCTCCCCTTATTTCTATTCCCCGTCCAATTTTTCGAAATCTTTAATCATATGATTCTCTTCTGCATACACTAAACAAATAGATAAAGGAGGAGAATAAATGGCTGATGATAGGAGCTTTGTAATTTCTGAGGAAGATTGGTCCCTCCACAGAAAGGGATTTGATGATCAGAAGCGGCATCAAGACAAAGTTCAAGATATATTACAAAGAAAGCTACCAGACTTAGTGAGTGAGGAAAATATCATCATGTCACGTGGAAAGGACGTTGTCCGAATTCCGATTCGATCCTTAGATGAATACAAAATACGCTATAGCCAGGAAAAGAATAAACACGCTGGGCAAGGTGATGGAGACAGCCAAGTAGGCGATGTCGTCGCAAAGGATGGAAGGAAAGCACCAGGTGCAGGAAAAGGTGAAAAAGCTGGCGATCAACCTGGTCAAGACTATTATGAAGCGGAAGTATCTTTTGAGGAGTTAGAGGAAGCATTTTTTGCAGAATTAGAGCTTCCAAACTTACAAGAAAAAGAGAAAGATAATATTGTCATAACGAATTATGAGTTCCGTGATATAAGAAAGACTGGTTTAGTCGGAAATATAGATAAGAAAAGGACGATGTTAGAGGCGTATAAACGAAACGTGTTAGAAGGGAACAAAAGCTTTTATCCTATTTATCCAGACGACCTTCGGTTTAAAACATGGGAAGACATTGAAAAGCCAGAATCTAAAGCTGTCGTCCTAGCAATGATGGACACGAGTGGCTCCATGGGACTTTGGGAAAAGTATATGGCTCGAAGCTTTTTTTTCTGGATGACTCGCTTTTTGCGTACGAAGTATGAAAAAGTAGAAATAGAATTTATTGCGCACCATACAGAAGCTAGGGTTGTAGATGAAGAGTCTTTCTTTACGAAAGGCGAAAGTGGTGGAACAATTTGCTCCTCTGTTTATCGAAAAGCTCTGGAACTCATTGATGAAAAATACTCTCCAAGTCAATATAACATCTACCCATTCCACTTTTCAGATGGAGATAACCTAACCTCTGACAACCCAAGGTGCTTTCCATTAATCGAAGAATTGATTAAGTATTCTAGCATGATGGGTTACGGGGAGGTCAATCAATATAATTATAAACCCTATACACGAAGTAAAACCGTTGATACCATTAAGGTTCAACGGTTTTATATTTTAGGATAAAGCTGAATTTGGAACTGATCTTGCTTATTCCAATCCTTTTTTCGCAAATAAGTGGCCTTCTCTAGTATGGACTTTAAAAGACGATTTTTCTTTTCAATATCATCTGTTTGATGATAAGCATCAAGTACTTTTTTTACCTTTGGAACGAACTCATGTACATTTTTTCTTTTGAGGGACTCATTATGAATATCTCTTTTTAAAGCATCGACTTCATCTTGTATTTTTTTAATGCGTTCAACGATAACCTGTTGTCTCTCTACAAAAGTGTCTATATCGTAAACACCGCGCTCAAGTAGATCATGGAGATTATTTTTTTGAGTATTTAATTCATCTATTTCTTTTTCCTTTTTATTAATAGCTCTTTCTTTTAAAGAGATATCAGACTCTTGAAATTCAGTCTTAGGTTCTTCTTTTATTTCGAACTGATTTATATATTCCTCAAGACTTTCTAGTATTCTTTTCTCTACTAACTTTAACAAGGAACCTTTTTGAACTCCTTTACAAGATGGTTGAGCGCATCTAAGTAAGCTGTTTGGTCTATCCTTCCTTGGTTGATTCCGCATGACATATCCGCAAACATCGCACTTTACAATTCCCGCTAATGGGTTTGATAATTTTTTGGTTACCACTGTAGAAGGTCTAAATCTACCAGAGTGCGCTGTGTTTGCTGCATCCCACAATTCTTGTGAAACTATTGGTTCATGTGCGTTTCTATGAATGACCCATTCTGATTCAGGCACTTTTTTTCGATTATACCTACCGTTCTTTTTCTGGTATCTGACTTTACCCCAAATCATGTGACCTAGATACACTTCGTTCCTAATAATTGCTGTAATAGTAGTAGAAGACCAGTTATTATTCTTAGTTGGTGGCGATACCCCCAACTTATCTAGTTCTGCAGAAACAGCTTTTCTACCATGTCCTTCTTTCATCATTTGGAACATCTTCTTTACTGCCCATGCTGTATCCGGGTCTGGATAAAGTTTTAGATGTTCATCTCGCAGGTATCCGTATGGTGGTTTCTTAGAGATCGATTTCCCCTCGGAAACAGAGTTCCTTCTTCCATTTTGAAGTCGCCTTGTGATTGCTTTTAACTCTTGTCTAGCGACTAATGACTTTACCCCAAATACTAGTTCCCAAGATTCATCCTCTGGATCGTAATATTCGGTAGGAGTAATTATTTTTGTTCCTGAATATCGGAACGCTCTATCCAGTAACCCTTGATCTAGCATGTCTCCGCGTCCTAATCTATCCAGGTCCACAACCAGAACAGCTTCTATAAGTCCAGCTTCAACCCTTCGTAATAAATTTTGAATCTTAGGCCTTTCGGATATAAATTCTCCAGAAACAACTTCATCATGAATTTCTTGTATATTGTGATTTTCTTTTTTTGCAACGGATAGCAGCTGCTTTCGATGTCGAGATAAAGTATCATACTCACGACCTTCTTTCGCTGCTTTCTTTTCTTCTTCAATGTCTAGTCGGCTTTTTCTTAGATAGATATCCAGATTTAACTGTTTAGGTCTATACATTTAATACACCTCATAACAACGTATAAATAACAATACACATAAGTTAAAAAATTAAAGCCCTTTTGATTGGACTTTAAGGTTCAAAAATCACTTGAATTACTTTACCGATTATTCTTGCGTTTTCGTTTTCTAAGATTATAGGCTCATATTTATCATTGGATGGCATCAATATTATCTGTCCACTTTCTAACTTTTTCACTTTTTTTAAAGTGGCTTCATACCCATTTACGTTAACGATTGCAATTTCCCCATTTTCAACCTCGGGTTGAAGATGAACTATCACTCTGTCGCCATCATAAATTCTACTTCCTATCATTGAGTCTCCTTTAACTCTTAACATGAAGAGATTATTCGGATCATATCCCCATGGGTTTTGTATGTCAACATACTCTTCTATGTGTTCATCCGCAAATATGGGCTTTCCAGCTGAGATATAACCTAATAGTGGAACCTTTGTGAAATTATTTATAGGATACATTTCGTTAATAGGAACGTTTGAATCCAATTGTTTTTTTGCTTTCCTTACTCTATCTATTGCCGCATTAACGTCATGAGTTTTTATTTTTGTTTGATTCTTAAATTTATTATTTAAGATGGCTCTTCCCAAATCTGATGATGTCGGAAATAACAGTAGTCGGTTTAGTTCTACAGGGGTCTTTGTTTTTTTGTAAAATTCATCGATGTATTCATCCGGAACATCTTTAAGCATTTCTTCTTTCATAACTTTATAGGTCTTTGGATCATTGATAATTCTTTGAGCAAGTCCTTCATTATAATCCCAATACTCATCGCTATTCACATATTGAAAGATTTGTTTTATATTATCAGGCGCTTTTTCTAAATATGCCACAGTAATTAACTCTTCTGGATCGCCACCAGTAATTTCAGCTATAGCACGGTTTAACTCCTCGCCCGCAGGAGGTATCTTTCCGTTTTGAAGTTTGCTTAAATACCCTTTATCAGTTGAAAACCCTCTTTCTTTTAATAAAAGAGAAATTTTACTTAGGCTAAGCCCAGAAGAAGAAATGAAACTTCTAAGTAATTCGCTGTAGTTCATAGCCTACCTCCTTTCAATCTTCCGTTGTTTTTTTAACTCAACTATTACAAGTTTATCAAAAATAATCACTAAAAACAGTTGACTTTTATAACACAACGTTGTATATTTTAACCAACATATATGTTGTGTTTATTTACACAACGTTGAATATTAATACAACGGAGGTGTTAAATAGGTGTGTTATTCAGATGTATTAAAAAAATCAATATCTCGTTCGAAAATGTCACTAAGTGAAATTTCATTAAGGTTACAGAAGTTAGGCTTAAAAACAAACAAAGCATATTTGAGTAAATTACAAAACGGCAAGATACCTCCTGCTGGAGATAAGCTTAATGATGGATTGGCTCTAATATTAAATTTAGATCCTGTAGAACTTAAGTCTGCAGCATATAGAGAGAAAATCCCTAAAGAAGTTTTAGAAAATCTTTTGAAAGATAAATCCACTGCTTAAGGAGATTTTATTTATGGAAAATCGCAGTGACTTATTAAGCCATAAACCGCATAAGAATAACCCAAGGGGGAATGCGGGCATGGATATTCCAAAGAAAGAACATAAAATCGGCAACACTACCGTGATTATCCACTCTCCATTAGTAGCTATGTCTGAAGGCGACAGAAAACAATGGTTTGAGGAAGAGTGGGAAAAAGGTAACCAAGTACTTCGTGATATAGCAGATGCTGTTCACAATTGTTATCGATAATACATTTTTATCATACTAGCAATCTTTAAATGTTAGTATTCCAATTTGGAATAAGGAGGTGAAAACATTGAGGTACGGGGCAGTATTAAAGGCCTGTCGTACTCGAGCTGGATTAAGTCAGGAAGAACTAGCAGAGAAACTACATATCAATCAGTCAGACGTATCTAAGTATGAGAACGACACGAAAGAGCCTTCGATGTCCATTTTTCAATCCTGGGCTACCAACACACAAGCACAGGAAGTATTGATCGCATTCACATGCGGAATGGACGGATTATCAATTTTACAGAACATGGCACAAATAGTTGGATTAGGCGCTGCATTAATTAGTGGGTTGTTACTTCTTTAATCAATAGGAGGTTTATATGGACCTTAAAAAAGATTTTTTGCCGGAAGATAGGGAGCAGGCTTTTGCTGAATGGGATTGCGCCAACTATTGTACTGAACTTGCAACTGAGTATATGGAAGAAAAGGATTATAAAAAAGCATCCATGTATTTTGAGAACGCCGCACGATCAATGAGAGTCCTGGAAGATTTAAAGCAAGAAAAGCAAAAGGCACCGCTAACATTTATCGTTAGCCAGTACCAAATAGACCAACAGAAGCTTATTGATTTAGTGATAGCGAGGTATAAGCGATGAGTGACCGCGAGTATAGAGTGTTTCATGTGTTGGCGTTTATCGGGATGTTGGTGTTTATGTATTTAGCTTTAACTAATAGTTAGGAGGTTAGGCGGAAATGTCTGTAGACGATCATGCAATAGAACGTTTAAAGGTATGGTTCGAACTTGAATATGACGAATTAAAGGCTGAATGGAAAAGCAACGAATATAGTAAGCTTTCAGATTGTCCATCTTTTAAAAGCACAACTGCATACCGTGAATCTTTGAATGTTTTAATTAAGGCTTGTTATCTTCCTGATTATGTAGATGAATTCAAAATCAGACCTTTAAAGAAAATGATTGATGAAGATCTTTTATGGGAGAATTTTTCAACTAGGAGGGATTAAAGTGTTCGAACAAATGAAAAAATACCTTAAAGAAGCAAAGAGGTTAGGAAAAGAAAAGGAATTTTTAGAATATTTCTATGGGATTATCTCACATGCTTCTGACACATCTAAGAAACATAACGCCCGTTACGACTATGAATCGTTTGATTATTGGGCTAGTGAATCATTAAAAGAAGTTTCAGGACATGTAAAAAGCGTTGAGTAGCCGTCCAAGCAATACTCAACGCACATGTAGGGTTGTTTTTGCAATACACCCTTATTATAGCACAAACAGACAAGCACTTCCAGCTTGTCTTGGTGGGTCAGAACCATCGTCCTCCTTCCAAATCGACGCGCCCCCTCTGACCTACCAAGATGGGCCTTGGAAAAGTTCATCACATCTGCTGCGGAAACGGGTGTCTGGGTGTTGATTCTTTTAATTCAACAGAAAGGAGGAGCACTATTACTCTTGAACACTACTAGGCGAGTCTTGTGGTGAGGCTCGCCAAAGTGAAGGAGGGATAACATGGGTAAACAGCAAGCACTAGAAAGGCTAATATCCATCATTTCAAAGACACTTGTTAGCTTAGATTCTTCACAAGAGAAGAATATTCCATCTACAAAGCAAAAACGAAAATTAAGGTGTGATCCCAATGTGTTACGAAGTTGATTTTTTAATCAAAGAAAAAAACGACTTCACATGCATTCATACAGAGGTTGTCGTGGCTGACAGCGTAACCCAATGTAGGAAAATAGCACAAGAAATCGTTTCGAACCTTCAACATGAGAACGTTCAATTCTTCGTGAAAGATTTTATATAAATATTTTACCACATATAGGAGGGAATTGCATTGCAAGTACCATTCCGAGTCCTATTGCCGAAACGAATTTTTGAACAATCTCGAAACAAAGACGAGATTCTATCAGCTATTAAAGAGTATATGCAGCGTTATCCAAATTATGTCGTGTTAAGGGTAGAAAAACATTTTGCAATTTGTGAGAGGGTGAGAGATTAAATGAATCAACTACAAAAGGTTTTCAACTATGGTAAGGCCGAAGTTCGGACCGTTATCAAAGATGGTGAAGTATGGTTTGTTGCGAAAGATGTGTCTGACATTTTGGAATTCCGTGATGCTTACACAGCAACCAGGAACTTAGATGATGATGAAAAGCTATTACACACTTTAAGCGTATCAGGTCAAAACAGAGAAATAACAATTATTAATGAGCCTGGTCTGTATTCCTTAATTCTTAGAAGTAATAAACCCGAAGCGAAACAGTTTAAGCGGTGGGTAACGCACGAAGTTCTTCCGTTTATTCGGAAGACAGGTCGATTTGAAATGGGACAAGCTTCTTATATCATTGACGACCCTATAAAGCGTGCTGAAAAGTGGATTGAAGAGCAAAAAGAAAGGCTTATGCTTGAACAAAGAGTAAAGGAGTATGAACCAAAAGTGAACTATGTAGATAAGATTCTAGAATCTAAGGACGCCGTCAATGTCACGCAAATTGCAAAAGACTATGACCTATCTGGTAAGAAGTTGAATCAGATCCTACACGAAGAAGGCATTCAATTTAACTCTAACGGACAGTGGCTGCTTTATAGGAAATATCAAGGATTAGGATATACCAAATCTAAAACAACTGAATATCGAAAAAGAGATGGTTCAATGGGTACCAAGTTACATACAAGATGGACACAAAAAGGTCGCCTATTTATCCATGACATCTTGGCTAAAAGAGATATTCTGCCTATATTAGATCGTTCTGCATAGTTCAAGAAAAGAGGTGATTTCGTGAGTGACATCAAGTGGATTAAATTAAGTACTCAAATGTTTGAAGATGAAAAAATTAAACTCATTGAGAAAATGCCTGAAGCAGATACAATCCTAATCATTTGGATTAAATTACTTTCTCAAGCTGGAAAGGTTAACGCGAGCGGATACATTTTCTTAAATGAGCAGATACCTTATACAGACGAAATGCTTGCTACAATATTCAATCGATCCATCGGAACTGTGCGAATGGCACTAAATGTATTTCAGCAATTCGGAATGATTGAAATTGATGAGGAAAATTTTATAAGCATTTCAAACTGGGAAAAACATCAAAACATTGAAGGACTTGAAAGAGTTAGAAAGCTTAATGCAGAGCGCAATAAAAAGTATAGGGAACGGAAGAAACAAAAACAAATCGCTCCTAATGTTAACAGTGACGCTTCCGTGACGTCACATGACGGAACAGAAGTAGAGGTAGATATAGATTTAGAGAAAGAAAAAGATATTACTACTACTGATACGCGCGAAGATAATTCAAAAACTGGTACCGGGACGCCGGAAACCGTTAAGAAAGAAGTAGTACCAGCTGAAATAGCAATTATTGAACGCTATCAACAGTTAAGAGGAATTTTAAATGCAAGTCCTAAGGATCTTGATGCTGCTAAAGAAATTGTCCAGGAAGGAGTTCCACCTGATAAGGCTATTCAATTCTTAGAAGAGAAGTTTAAGGAATTTGAAAAACATAAAAAGCACAATCGAGATAAAATCAACGGATTGAGCTACTGTGTTGGTTATATTCTTGATCGTTTCTACGAGGAGAAAGAAGGTGGCAAACGTGCAACACATAGGAACGGCCATGCAGGAAGTTCTAAAAAGGGCAAAAGCTATGCAGACGCATTACGAGAACTCGAAGCCGACGAGCGAGCATGGCAATCAGTTTGAATGTGAGGATTGTAGGGACACTGGATCCTTAATTGACCGAATATATGATGATGAATATGAACGGGAAAAGGACTTTTTTCGACCTTGCCATTGCCAAGAAACTAGGAATCTGAAAAACAGATTTAAAAATGCGCTTATCCCTAGTGAGTTTGAAAATGCAAGATTCGATAATTATAAGCGAGATACAGAGGTTCAGAGGCTTCTCTTTGATTCTACTCACGATTACCTTAAAGAATTTCAATCTATCGTGAACGTTAAGCCTGAACATAATAGCTTAGGATTTATCGCCGTTTTTGGAGAAAGTAGAATTCGAAATCTAGATGGAGAAGCAAGGGCAGAGGTAAAAATTTCTCATAACAATTTTGGACTTGGAAAGACACATCTTCAAATGGCAGCTGCTAAATGGATAATGAACCGAGTACGTGTAAGAGATGAAATTGCTCTAGGACAAAAATCAAAATATGACCGTGGTTGCCGAGTGCTATGCGTATCTGATGTCTCATTCATGGATGAGCTTACAAATGCTAAACGGATGAATGACGAAGGACTAACACTTTCCAAGCTATTGAATAGTGCTCTAACAGTAGATGTCTTACTTTGGGATGATCTAGGAAAAGCAAAATGGTCTGAGTCGAAAGAGAATTTCTACTACCAAATCATAAACGAACGGTATCGAAATAAAAGACCTATTATTTTTAGTTCCAATGAGGACACAGGCACTCTTAGTGAAAAGATAGGCTATGCAGCATCCAGTCGGTTACTAGGTATGTGTGGTGAAAGATTGTACAAAGTGGAAGGTGCGGATTATCGATTAAGGAAAGGAGCATAACTTATGTGCCAAATATGCCATGGGACAGGGATAATCACACAGGAAATGTACGGTGGTTATAAGTTAAATTCTTGCCCAAACTGTCCTCCTAAGCCAGATAGTTATTTTGAAGAAAGGTACCAAGAGATCCTTGCAAAGTTGGACGAACAGGGGAAAATAGCATGATTATGAATGATGACTTAGACCATGGGATTGACAACAAGACAGCTAGCAACATAGTAAGCGATTGGAATAAGTTCATGAGCATAGAACAACTAGCAAAGAGGTACAAGCGTGATTGGTTTGAAATTGTGATGTGTTTAAGGCATATGAGTGTGAATGTTGGAATGGAAATTAGGCCAATTGGGTTTAGGTATCCACGAGCGAAAGGGGAGAGAAACGATAAAGCTTCAACTTGATTTATTTAGAGAAATCATAGTAGACAATTTCGCTGGTGGCGGGGGAGCTTCGACAGGAATAGAACTAGCAACTGGATTGAATGTGGACATAGCTATTAACCATGACCCAGCTGCAATCGCGATGCATAAAGCTAACCATCCCAACACAGAACATTATTGTGAATCAGTTTGGGATATTGATCCTAAGAAAGCAGTTAAAGGTCGTAAGGTGGGGCTATGTTGGTTATCTCCTGACTGCAAACATTTCAGTAAAGCAAAAGGCGGTAAGCCAGTTGATAAAAGAGTACGAGGGCTTGCTTGGGTAGCAATTAGATGGGCTATAGATGTTCGACCAAGAGTTATCATGCTTGAGAATGTCGAGGAATTTAAAACATGGGGTCCTTTAAAACTAAATAGCAGGGGTGAATGGGCACCAGACCCAGATAAGAAAGGAATGACCTTTCAATCCTTTGTTAAATCCTTCAAAGCTCTTGGTTATGAAGTTGGAAACAAAGGAATTAAAAGCGTGTGATTACGGGGCTCCTACAACACGAAAACGATTATTTCTTATTGCCAGATGTGATGGTAAGCCTATTGTATGGCCAGAACCAACACACGATGATCCCGAGAGTATAAATGTACAACTTGGTCTGAAAAAGCCTTATCGTACAGCTGCAGAAATAATTGATTGGAGTGTTCCGTGTCAAAGTATTTTTGGAAGAGAAAAGCCATTGGTTGAAAACACACTAAAAAGAATTGCAAAGGGATTACAAAAGTTTGTTGTTGAAAATCCTAATCCGTTTGTACTTGATAAGAGAAAAGCTCCTTATCTTATTCAATACCACTCCGAAACGACAGAAAATGGAGTGAGAGGGCAAACCCTCGATAGTCCTTTACTAACGATTGATACACAACCTAGATACGGACTTGTTACAGCGTTTATATCCAAAAATTACGCAGGTCAAAGTAGATCGGTAGCAAGTGACATGTATGACCCTCTACACACCATCACAGCAAGACAATGTCATTCTTTGGTTGAAGTAAGGTTATCCAACCAAAGAAACAAACGTGTTGAAGAATTTTTAACTAAATATTATGGACGTGCGGTTTTTGGCGAAAGGGGAACTGATTCAGCCTTTTTAATTAAATATTACGGTCAGGGTGATGGTCAACCAATAGATGAGCCTTTACACACCATCCCAACTAGAGACAGATTCGGATTGGTAACAGTAGAAGGTCAAGACTACCAAATTGTTGATATTGGAATGAGAATGCTGCAACCGCATGAGTTATTTGCAGCACAAGGTTTTCCTACAGAATACATCATCGATCGAGATTATAAAGGCAAAAAGTATCCAAAGACTCAACAGGTAGCAAGAGTAGGTAACTCTGTACCACCCGATTTTGCCGAAGCATTAACCAGAGCAAATTTACCGGAAATGTGCGTAAAGAAATACGAATATAAAGCTGCAGTAAGCAGTTAGGAGGTTAGTGTATGGAACCTATAACCCTACCAGAAACAGCAAATAGGCTTCGACAGGCCGTGGAGGAAAGAAAAAGATTCGTAGCTTATGAGCTACACAAGATGAAAGTGGACGATAAAGGTACTCCATTTGAATCGATGACGTTGACGGAATTAGAGCCCATATACATTCGAGAGTGCTGCATGAGAGGGAAGGAGATCCAATGATACCAAGAATATTGCATTATCCAGGTAGTAAATGGAGCATAGCTGATTGGATTATTAGTCATTTCCCTAATCACGAAACATATCTAGAGCCATTCTTTGGTAGTGGAGCTGTCCTATTTACGAAACAAAGAAGCGCATTAGAGACCGTTAACGATATTGATGGTGAAGTGGTTAATCTATTTAAAATTATAAGAGAACGACCTGATGAGTTAGCGTATGCGATTAGATTCACTCCCCACAGCCGTGAAGAATATTACGGTAGTTACCTCGAGGCAGAGGATGAATTAGAAAGAGCTAGACGTCTTATCGTTCGGTTATGGCAAGGACGCGGAGGAAAGACCTCACATAGAACAGGTTGGAGGAGCATGATTGAACGAAACGGGCCATTACCAGGCAGAGAGTGGATTAAGTTTCCGGAAAAGATTGCTGCAGTAGCAGAAAGGTTAGTTGGAGTGCAAATTGAAAACCAACCAGCAATCGAATTAATAAAAAGATATTCGAGGCAAAATGTTTTAATCTATGCGGATCCACCTTATATTTTGTCCACCAGAACTACATCTAGTTATAAACATGAGATGACAGAAGATGGTCACATTGAGTTACTGGAAGCATTAGAAGAACATCCTGGACCAGTTATATTATCTGGTTATGCACATCCACTCTACGATGATAAGCTTTCGCACTGGAGAAGAGAAGTCAAAAAAGCAAAGGCAGAGGCTGGCGCAAGCCGAGAAGAGGTTCTATGGGTTAATCCTCATGCTATGAAAGGCTATTTTCAGCAGGACGTATTTCAATACCTGGGAGAAGCACCAAGATGAAACAGGATGAACGAAGCTGGCTTATCGGATTCCTAGTCATGCACACGAAAAGTACCTTCTTCTATTACTCTAGCAAGTCCGATGAGGAGCTGGAGGAAGAAATGAGAGCGTACAGTCGCAAAATGGTAGATAACGATGCTGGGGAGTTAGTGGGTAGTTGACGGAAAAACACTAGTAAGAAAGGGGAGTGAAAATGTATTTAGATACCGTTGAATGTCCTTATTGTGGACATGAAAATGATATGTCGGATGGCACAATTGACTTACCTGATGATAATAAATTCGACCATGAATGCGAGAATTGCGAACGTGAATTTGAAGTATTTGTAGAGTTCGAACCTTCTTACAACAGTGGGAAAATTGAGTATGTTAAATGTGAAAAGTGCGGAGAAGATACAAGAGAACCAGCTAAGAGAGGAAAGATATTTCCTTTCCCTAAATCACTTGATGGAAATGTATATTGTATGTCTTGTTTTTTCAAAGGACACCATCTTGATGACGTTAGAAAGTTCGGTGAGAAAGGAGTTTAGGAAATGACAAAGCAAGAATTGATAAACAAGTACGCTAAAAAGTGTGATGAAGCAAGGGAGAGAAAAGATATTTTCAGAAGAAGTAAATTCGAAAACAAGAAAAAAGGTAATCAAGAAGAAGCTTGTTGGGATGAATTAGAACAGGAAGCTTGCGCTAAAGAGTTTTATCTATGTGAGGAATTTATTAGAGATTTAAAAGAATTAAGTTGATTCGCATTCCGATTAAAAACCAAAGGAGTGAATACAGGTGACGGAACAAGAACGGTTGGAACAAATAAAAGATCAGTATTCTAATGCAATCGACATGGCTTTATCTGATGGAGAAACTTTGCCGGATTATGAAATGGAAGTAGCAGACGTAAATTTCCTCATCCAACAAGCAGAAGAAAAGCAAAAACTGCATGACCATATTCAACGCATCATCAACATCATAGAGGATGAAAGCGTAACTGATGAAGAAAAAGTGGAGTCAATCATAAATGTAAATGTCTTAATGATGATGAAATGATACCCCTAATCCTATATACCCTAACCACGATTGGATTATAGTTACTAGCTAGGGCGAAATATTGAGAGGAGAGAAGAACATGAGCGGAACAATCAAAGCTCAAACTTGTCCTTATTGTCATCAAGAAGTTGAAGACTACGAAGCAAATTGGGAATTTGAATCCGAGGAAGAAGTTGAATGTGATAACTGCCATAAGACGTATGTTTCTAAACCCCAATATATATTTGATGGATGGCTCATAGAAAAACAATGTGAGCAATGCGGAGAATGGACAGATGATGGAATGGTTCTTTGTGATTGTGAAGATGAAGATTAACTTCAGAAAATAAAAAAGCCACGAGCAAGGCTCCCGACTAATTAGTTGGTAACTTTATTATAACAGGGGGCTTTGCGAATGGTAAAGATGGATTTTGAAAAGATGTCGGCTGAAATCAGTTTGAAAGAAGATGCTCTATTCGTGGTGAAAAACGGACAATTGACGAAGGTTACTGCAAAGCCACACGGACAAGATCTCATCATCTGGAAGAACGGACAAGTGTTGGACATAGACAGAAGTGAACGGGTGAGGATTACTGGACAGGAATTTATTTGAGAATTAACTGAAAAGCTTAAAAGGGAGGTTTAATAATGGTTGCAGATGATAGGGAACATTTAGAAGTAGAAGATTATGTTTGTGAATATTGTTTAAAATTTGGAATGGGTTTTGAGGGTGAAAATTATGACCCATCACAATGTGAATGTACTGAACATGAAGAAGATAGATATTAATAGAAGGGGATGAATGGGATGGATATTACAGTAAGCGAACAAGCCAAGCAGTTCTATTTAGCTCTAAAAGAAGAATGGAGACCTGTTGTTGGCCATGAAATTAAAGTCGGAAAATACAGATTCTGCGTTGTGCCAATGACTGATATGGTTAATGTTTCCGAAGTGACAACAGGTTGCAAAGTTTCCAATATTCCAATGAGCCCAGAAATCATGATAGCAACGAGTACCAAAGAAGATTCAATAAAGTGGTTTCACAAGGTTGGTGAATCTATATTGAGGATTATAGAGAATACAGATAACTTTGATGAAATGCTCACTCTTATGAAAAGTATGGCATACGAACGTTTAGGTGAAATGCCACCTGTTAAAGACATTGACACTCATTGGGTATTTGCAGATACTAGTGATGTTTTGAATTAAATAAGTCCCTACGGAAGAACCGACGGACACTGATTACTAGCTGTTAACGCAGCTGTAGTTGGTGTCCTTTTTTATTGCCTATTGCGAATGCAACCAATCTGCAATTTTTACCCTATTTTTGCAACCGAAGGGAGAAATCGAATGGACCTAATTATAACCATTGTTTACTTATTCATCGGAATGATTTGTGTAACCACCTTTAGACTCCCAGAAGAACCTGATGGATATCACAAAGACATATTTGTTTGTATTCTTATTTTCATTTTATTTGTTTGGCCAGTCTATATCTTATTGCGGATTGCGAGGTGGTACCGTGAAAATGGTCTATAAAATTATATGGAAAAAGAGTCCGTATCGTAAGGACAAAAGAGCAGGAGTTTTAAACCCTATACCTCGTAGCGATTACATAAAGTCATTATTCAAAGAAGCAGAATTTAAAAAGGAGAGTGGTTCAACATGCAGATGACATTTCTTCCTAAAATAGATCGAGAAGCAACTCGTGCAAAAGTTGAAAAAGTATTAGAAGAATACAAGATTTACTTATTAATGGATCCAGAGGACTTGCAACCTAAGATAACTTCTACATTCGAAATTGTTCCTCCTACACCAAATAACCAATTCCATTCTTCAACAGAAAAGACAGCGATAGATCGCATTGATTTAGAAAACGAGAGGCAACGGTTCATTTCATGGGTCCAAAAGTGTGTAAATCGATTGAGTAGGAATGAACGGGCCATTATTGTAAATCTATATTTTGTAGAAGAAGAACCAATGAATTATATCGTTTATAACAAGTTAGGGTTTAGCGAAACTAAGTACTACAAGATTAAAGCTGATGCTTTTTATAAGCTTGCTTTTATTATGAAATTACAAGTGTATGAGGAAGAGGTGGAAGTATGAACTTTGTACAGCCTATAAGGGACAAGGACAAGCTACAAAAGATGAAGGACTATCTAAAAAGTAAAAGTGAACGTAACTTTGTCATGTTCATATTAGGGATATCTACAGGTCTAAGAATCTCGGACATACTCAAACTAAGAAAGGAGGATTTGCTGCAATCTCATATAGTCATGAAAGAGACAAAAACAACTAAAGCAAAACGAATTAAGATACCTGGTTATATCAAGAAAGACATCCTTCCTTATGTGAAGCGTTTAGATGATGGCGATTATGTAATAAAGAGTCGTCAGGGTGGTAATAAATCTATAGACCGTTCAACAGCTTACCGGATACTTAAAGAAGCTGCAGAACATGTAAACCTATCCGAAATCGGTACCCATACTTTACGTAAGACATTTGGGTACCATTTCTATAAAGAAACGAATGATATAGCCATGTTGCAAGAGTTATTCAATCATTCTGATCAGTATATAACATTAAGGTATATTGGAATTAATCAAGATGCTTTAGATGCTGCTATGGATAAAGTGAGGATATGACTTTTTATTTTTTTGATATTACATCAACATAATTTAGCGGTGCGTGCACTCAAAAATAGAATAGCTTTGAAACCTTTATAGACAACGGGTTTGGGATTTATGCGAGTGCAACACTCTATGTATTATAATGTACTGTATAGGATTAATAGTGAAGGAGAGATAGTCTTGAAGATTGAAGATGCAGAAAAGAGAATTCAAGAGTTAGAGAAGTTCATTCATATGATGAAAACTTACGAAGATAACACGATGGAGAAAAAAGCATATAAACTGTATGTAGAAACAGAAAGTGTCACAAAGGTTGCTAATTCATTAAACGAATTAGGTTACCGAACAGGAACCAGGAAGGTTATTGGAAAGGATGTATCTGACCTAATCAGAAAGAAGCATGATGCAGATCCAATGCATGAAATAGCTAAGAAGATGTTTAGTTCTAATTCTAGAAGGGTTTCGAGGGTATGGTGAGAAGAGTAATAGAAGTTGTCTCAAACAACATTAATTGGATTATATTATTCTTAATAATTACCGTAATTCCACCGATTTTATTTAATTTTGTAATACTGTTTGACTTCCCTTTTCTTCCTGTTGCAAATAATAACGAATGGATAGGTTTCTTCGGGAGTTTTATAGGTTCAATAATAGGAGGATCCTTAACACTAATTGGTGTGAGACTAACCTTAACAAAGCAAGATAATCAAAATTTCGTTGATCAAGCGCCAACTAAATTAAGAAACATCGATAGGATATCAAAAAAATTAGATAAAATTGTAGAAGTTGCAAGTAATTGCGGTCAACATGGACCTGATTTGATAATTTATTATAAATACAAGGAAATAGAAGAAATTCATGAAGAAATTTCGAATATTGCAAGTGAAACAGACGGGATAGCTTATTTGATAGTATTTGAATCTGAATATATAATTTCTGAGTTTGAAGCATTTTATAAAACATTTATAAAAGATAATCGTTACGAAGCACTAAAAGTAGAAACAGGAAATGAGCAAGAATATACTGAATTGCTTGAAAGGCTTAATAGCAAAATAACGGATATAAAAAATAATTTAAAATATCACAAAGATAATCTGTATAGGAAATATGTAAAGTTATTGGGGGATTATACAAATAAGTAGGAGAATATCGGGAGAATTTTAAAAGAATTTAAGGAGAATAAAAACGCTATTAGGGTTTATTATGGTAATAGGTGAATAGTAACAACGAGGCATCCAGTGATGGATGTCTTTTTTTGTTGTGGGTGATTAATTTGGAAATAAGTCAAGTTAGAAAATTAATTAGAGAAGACAAGCTTGTTAAGTTCTATCAATGCAAAGCCTGGTATGGAAAAAATGGAATAAGGCAGCAAGCATTAGAACGTGACAACTATGAATGCCAGGAGTGCAAGAGACAAGGTAAGGTTTCACCAGCTCAGAACGTTCACCATATTAAAGAGGTTAAAGAGTATCCGGAGCTTGCTCTTGTTTTAGATAATACCGAGAGTGTTTGTATTAAATGTCACAACAAAGAACACAAGCGCTTGGAGAAATACATTCGAAAGAATAAGAAAGTATTTGATGATGAATGGTGGTGATTAGATATGTTGGATTTAAGAAAGAGATTTTTGGAGGAAGCATTTGCACCAAATGGAACTCCTGTAAGGAACATTGATGTAGTTGTTACAGCTGTAAGACTTCCGAATGGAGCGATTGAAACAATCACTAATTATCAGGGTGTTGAAACAAAACTGAAGTACTTACGAGATGCTTATGATGACATGTTTTGTCTAAAAGCTAATCCTGATGTTGAAATAGTAGGATACATGATTTATTAAACACCCCCCGGTCAAAAGTTTCACTAATTTTTGGGGAGACGTGAAACGGGGAGGGGAGTCAATTCAGCAGATGTAACATGAAATGCTAGCCCCTCCCTCCCCCTAGGCCTGTACAGAAAGAAGGTGATTAATTTGGATAAGCAAAAAGTTGGTTTTCGGATGAAAGAAAAAAGAAAAGAAAAAAAGTTGACACAGGTTGATTTTGCAAGGTTGGCAAAAGTATCAACAAATTATTATGCAAGTATCGAACAAGGAAAAAATTCACCTAGTTTGGAACTACTAGCTAGGATTGCAGAAGCGTTGGATGTATCTGTACTTTATTTATTAAACGACAGAATTGACGATATGGAGAATCGAGTAGAGACAGAAGTGAAAAGGTTAAAGGCTCTTTTTAAAAACATACCCAAAAACCAACTAGATATTGCAGAAGGATTGATCACTCAAGCTGCACGGCTAAGAATATTACTGGATGACAATTGGAAAGACATCTTAGAAAATGGGGAGTATGAAAAGTTTTCGCAAAGTGAGAACCAGGTACCTTACGATCGTAAGCGTCCTATCGTTGAAAACTACGACAATCGAGATAAAACCTACCAGACGATCGTTAAACAATTAACTGATCTATTGCCACAACCAAAGAATGATGGGAAATCAAAGCTATTAGGTCGGCGGTAGCTTATGCTTCATAATCAGTATGTTGAAGATTATATAAAGAAATGGAAATGTGGCAAACTTTTACTTAACAAAAAAAGAATTCAATTAATCTGTTTAATTGAAAAACACATATTACCACGTGATGACCTTTATTATTTCGATGAGGAACAAATCGAAAATTATATAGAGTTCAGTGAAACTTGGTATTTTGAACTAGATGAATGGGAGAAATTTATAACCCCATTCATTTTTTTATTCCGCAAAGAAGAAGATGAACCTGTATTTGATGAGTTTGTCATTAACATGGGACGTGGTGGAGGTAAGAATGGTTTCATCTCCACGCTTGCCAATTATTTTATTAGTCCTTTGCATGGAATTGATTACTATGATGTATCGATTGTTGCAAACTCCGAGAAGCAAGCAAAGAGGAGTTTCTTGGAATGTTTTCGTGTCATTAATAAAAAAGGCAACGAAGATCTAACAGAAGAATTCGAAGCATTTAAGAGTAGTATCACAGGTACGAGTACACAATCTGTTTTTGAATTTAAAACCAGTAATGCCAGCTCACAAGATGGTGGTCGTGAAGGTGCAGTGATCTATGACGAGTATCACGAAATGGAAGACACGGACATTGTGGATGTATTTTCTGGAGGTCTTGGAAAAGTAGATTGCGGTAGACAGTTTTTTATTGGAACAAAAGGTTATGTCCGAGAGGGATATTTCGATATCAAATATCGGGAATGCGAAGATATCCTTAATGAATTGATTGAATTCTCTGGTGTTTTCCCATACATTTGCGAGTTAGATGACCTGAGAGAAATGGATGATCCTGAGAACTGGCCGAAAGCTAACCCAGCACTTCAAGCACCTCTAAATAAACGCGGTAGACGGTTGTTTAACAAGGTCATTAAGGAATATAAGAAGCTAGCTTACAACCCTTCTGGACGCGCAGCGTTTGTAACCAAGCGTATGAATTTCATTGAGGATAACATGGAAAACTCCGTTGCTTCTCGTGAAGAGATGATGGCGACTAATCGACCATTTTTTAAACTCGATACAAAACCTATTGGATCGTTAGACTTTGGTAGTGTACGAGATTTTTCTACGTGTGGACTTCTGTTTAAAAAAGGGGATGAATATGCATTTAAATCCTTTACGTTTGCTATTAAACATTTCTGCGATGTGCACTATGGCTATTCGAATACGAATAATGATTTCGGTACCGAGAAGAAAGCACCAATAAAGAAGTGGGAAAAGGATGGATTGATGAGGGTTGTGGATGAACCTTCGTTAAATCCTATGCACATAGTTAACTGGTTTGTAGAAATGCGAGAGATATACGGCGTAGAAAAAATTATTGCTGATAATTTCAAATTGGATATATTGAGGCCTTTACTTGAAGCAGAAGGTTTTGAAGTGGAAGGTATTCGTAGACCATCAAGCATACACCCTTTGCTTGCTCCACGTGTAGAAGATGGTTTTGCCAATCATAAGTTTATCTTTGAAGATAATCCTCTTATGCGTTGGTTCACAAATAATGTGTATGTAAAAGAAACACAAGCCGGAAAACAATTTTTAAAGAAAGAAGAAGTGAAACGTAAAACAGATGGATTCCAGGCATTTGTCCATGCGCTATATCGAGCAAGTGACTTAGAAGATGACGAGGAGTTTTATTTAGATGAAATTGATTTTTAAGGGGGTGATTATAATTGGGAATTCTAGATTACGTTCTTGGTCGTAATAAAGAAATTGAATATATATTTGACATGGATCTACTAGCGGATACATCCAAGCGAATTTACATGAAACGTTTGGCGTTACAGATTTGTACAAATTTTCTCGGTAGAACGATTAGTCAATCCGAGTTCAGAATTAAAGAGGGAAAAGAGTACATTCGTGATGAATTGTATTACCGGTTAAATGTTCGCCCAAATAAAAACATGACCGCTAGTCACTTTTGGCAAACCGTTGTATATAAACTAATTCACGACAATGAATGTTTAATTATCCAGTCTGATGATGAAGATTTATTAATTGCGGATGACTTTGTTCACAACCAACGCGCGGTTTATGAGGATAGTTTCACGAATGTAGTGGTTAATGATTTTGAATTTAAACGTGCTTTTCCTATGAATAAGGTTTTTTACCTAAAATATCACAACGAGGAACTACAACCTTTAATTGATAGTATGTATGATGACTACGGAGAATTATTTGGTCGAATATTAAATGGTCAAAAAAGAAAGAATCAAATCCGTGGAACAGCCAAGTTAGATACGAATCAATCAATGACTAAAGAGAATATGGAAAGGCTGCAAAATTTTATTAATAAAATGTACACAGCTTTTGAAGAAAAAGATATTGCCATTGTTCCAGAGCAAAAAGGATTCAACTATGAAGAGAAAAATAGTTCATCTAATGGACAGTCAGTTGATGAGGTCAATAAAGTTACTAATGGTTTTCTTGATAAATTAGCAATGGCCATAGGAATTCCTCCAGGACTACTTCATGGTGAGATGGCAGATGTAGAAAAACTGACGAAAAATTATATGGTGTTTTGTGTGAATCCTTTCATAAAAAACATTAAGGATGAAGGTAACTATAAGTTCATCAAGAAGAAAGATTACTTGGAAAAAAATAAACGAATTGATATTCGTAGAGTTTCTTATCAAAGTATCTTCGATTTAGCTACCCAAGTTGATAAGCTCCGTTCATCGGGTGTTATGAATGGTCAAGAATTACGAGACGAATTAAATCTAGAAAGGGTGGATGATCCGATTATGGAAGAATACGTAATCACCAAAAACTACGCAAGAAGTAGTGAATCCACTGAAGGAGGTGAGGAATAATGACTAGGGAACTAAAGGAACAGATCAAAAACATGATGAACAAGAAATCAGATATTCGTTTTGAGGCTGTTGAAGAGGGGAAAGAGTATTCGCTTTACATTTATGGACCTATCGGCAGCTATTTCTATAGTGACAATAGCGCCCAAGGTATCCAGAGGAAATTGCAAAATGTTGACGCGGATAAGATTCATGTTCATATTAATTCACCAGGTGGTTCTGCTTTTGATGGTGTCGCTATTGGAAATATACTAAAAAATCACAAAGCGGAGATTATTGTTCACATTGACGGTTGGGCAGCAAGTGCAGCATCAGTTATTGCTGTGGCTGGCGATAAAGTAATTATGCCGGAAAATACAATGATGATGATTCACCGAGCAGCCACCTTTGAATACGGTAACGCAACTGTATTTGAAAAGACTGCAGCAGATCTAAGAAAGATAGATATATCACTTGCAGCATCATATAAAAAGCGTTTTGTCGGGGAAGAATCTGAATTGGAACAGTTACTAGATGAGGAAACATTTCTTACTGCAGAGGAAGCTGTCGCATTTGGGCTAGCAGATGTCGTAGGGGAAGAAATTGAAATTCAGGATCTTGAAGATATCGATGTTGACGAGGATGATACCGAACCTGAAAACATTAAGGAAAAATTAGTTGCTAAATATGTTGCACGAGCAAAACCTAATCAAAAAGAGCCTACTCCAAATTCTGTTGAAAACAGTAAAGTGAGTAAGCTCTTTTTAAATTTATAAGAAAATGGAGGGAATGTGAAATGACAATTACATTCAATAAATCAGAAGAATTTAAAGCTGCAAAGACTGAATTAGTTAATGCAATGAAAGATGGTGATGAAACAAAACAGCAAGAGGCGTTTAGTAATTTCTTTGATGCTTTACAGGAGCAAGTTTCAGCAAGCGTTTCTCAACAAGTAAACGACAGTATGCTTGATCGTTCTATCTTACAACAACGTGGTCAAAACGTGCTCACATCTGAAGAAACAAAATTCTTTAATGCAGCAATTCAACAAGGTGGGTTTACAGACGAATCTATTCTTCCTGTAACTACACAAGAACGTGTATTTGAAGATTTGAGAAAAGAACATCCTTTACTAAACGCTATTGGCTTAAAGGATATGGGTGCAGTAACTCGTATCATTACCTCTGACCCTGAGGGCGCGGCAGTTTGGGGTAAATTGTTTGGACAAATCCAAGGACAAGTGAATGCAGCGTTTGGAGAAGAAGAAATTAGCCAATTGAAACTCACTGCCTTTGGTGTAATTCCAAACGACATGTTGGAACTTGGTCCGAAATGGGTAGAGCGTTACATCCGAACTCTACTTGTTGAAGTAGTTTCTGTAGCACTTGAAAAAGGATTTGTTATTGGTAGCGGTAATAATGAACCTGTTGGTTTGGATAAAAATGTTGATCCTGATACTGGTACTGTTACTGCGAAAGTATCAAAGGGAACACTAACATTTAAACCTGGTCGGACCACAGTAATTGAAATGAAGAATGTAGTAAAAGGACTTTCCAAAAACGCAAAAGGACAAGTGCGTAAAGTTGCTGGCAAAATCGTTATGGTAGTAAATCCGTTTGACCATTTCGACATTACAGCATCTGCAACAACACAAAATGCGAGTGGAGTATATGTGACTAATTTGCCGTTCAATCCGGAAATTGTAGAGTCCGAATTCGTCCCAGAAGGAAAAGTGATTTTCTTTGTGAAAGGTCAATATCTTGCTGCTATTGCTGGTGGATACAAATTAAAGAAATTCGACCAAACACTGGCGATGGAAGATGCACAGCTATACACAATTAAACAGTTTGCGAATGGAAAACCGTTAGACAATAATGCATCTGTTGTTTATGACTTGGAAGTTGCTGAAGGTACTCCTGATGCTCCTACTAATCTAGCAACAACAAATGTAACGGATACTAGTCTTACTTTAACTTGGGATGCAGTAACTTATCCTGATGGAATTGCAAATTACGAGATTTACAGAAATGGAGTGAAAATTAATACAAGCACAGTAGCAAGCTTTAACGACACTGGTTTAGCGGCTTCAACGGATTACATTTACCAAGTAAGAGCAATTGGAAATAATGGTTTAGAATCTGTATTAAGTAATGAGCTTACGGTTACTACAGCAGCTACTGTCTAAAAATTAGAGAAGGGAGAAATACAAAATGCCTTTTAAAGTACTAAATTTTTTCAGGGATACAAAAGACCCACAAGATTCAGAACAAAATAAAGTTATCTACGAAGTTGGGCACGAATATCCAAGAAAGGGTTATCAACCACCAGAGGAACGTATTGCCGAGTTAACAAAGAAACACCCAAAATATAAGCGAGTTTTTATTGAGGAAGTTCAACCAGAAGGTGAAGAGCCCAAGTTGTTAACCCAGGCAGACATTAAGAAAATGAACAAAGGTCCTCAAGAGGAGTTAATTAAGGAACTCAATGGGGATCCTAACGAGGCAAAAAATGAGGAAGAACGAATTGCCTTAATCATAAAATTGCAAGAGAAAAGTGAATCTGATACCCAACCATCCCCTGAGCAATAGGGGGTGGTTTTCTTGACTGATCAGCAATTAAACGAATTAAGAGAAGAACTCAAAGGGTATTTAAAAATAACCTGGAATGAAGAAGACGATGATTTATTGAAGTATGTTAAGGACGGCATAGATTATTTGGATGAAACAGCAGGTATAGGGATAGATTATACAGTTGATTCAAAGGCTAGACGATTACTAATGGATTATGGGCGGTACGTTTATAATCATTCACTTGAGTTGTTCGAAGTCAACTTCGAAAGAGAACTTTTCAAACTTTCATTACGAGAGGGAATAAAAGACCATGCAACGACGGATACAGAAACCAGTACATGAGGTATTTAATGACGGATTTCTGGAGTATGGAAAAGTGACTGTACAGCGGAATGATGCACGTAAAAAGATTGGTGATGCATTTGTACCAGAAGGAAAACTTGCCTACCAGTTAATGAATGCACGGGAAGAGGATATTCAACTTGCGGGTGCTATGAACTCGCGGTTGGATATGAAAGTTAAAACTAGATTTCCTCCTTCCTTTAAGACCAATAGAAAGAAATCTTCTATGAGTTGTAAGGTACATGAGATCATTTACGATGTTATAGATGTGGATTGGGATAAGAGTAGATCTTATCTCTTTTTCTATTTGCAGGAAGTTGGTGAGGCGCAATGAACGAAAGTTGGAAAGAACATCTGACAGCAAATCAGAACAAGCTTGCAAATGATTTGGAGACAATATTTAAAATCCCTGTCTTTGGTGATGAAGCAACGAAAACAGAATTAGCTGAAGCAGAGAATTATTTTCTGATCGTTTATGGTGACATGCAATTAACAAATACAGAAGGAAGTCTAGCACAAGATGTTTATGTGGTATATGTATCTGAAGATAATCCAAACGTTGAATTCACAACACTTGATATCATTTCTGTTGGTTCAAAGGTGAAAGGTATTACTTTCGGACGAACTATTAAAGAACGCGTACAAAAAGGTAAGACCGAGGATTACTTTGATCGAGTTACTGTGATTTTCAGAAGGATGTTGAAGTATGACACGCGTTAAATACGAAGTGGATTATAAAGCCATTGAACAGATTGAGGAGAAGTTTAAAAAGATACCAAATAATATTGAGGGTATTATTAATAGCTATCTTCACAATGAAGGAGCTGCGAAAACAGTTAAGCATATTACACACTTAATGCCAATTTCTATTCGCGATAAGCGTCACGCGAGGAATAGCAAATGGTGGAAAATTGAAGATTTTAATTTAGGATTTACTGTCAAAGCACGTGGAGGAGCGGCGAGTAATCCTGGTAGTTTTGGATATCTAGTGTTTCCCAACGAAGGTCGTGGTCCACATAATCCATTAGAACAAAGATTCATGGAAGGTGGATTAGAGAGCAGTATAAATGATATTTTGTTTGGTCGAAATAGTCTTAACGACCATATAGATCGATATTTAGAGGAGGAATTCTAATGGTAATGGTAGTAGAAACGTTTGACCCGGTAACAATTACGGATATAAGCGTTCAATTCATGCAAGATGATGGAACCAAGTCACCTGGCACAAAGTTTGGTGCAGCTGGAACGGTAGGTGGGGAAACCCTTCTTCGCCAAATTATCAAACGAGAAGAAGGCATTGAGGTAGCTAAACGGACTAAAGCCGAGAAGATGACATTGACTGTTTCGGCCCATGTGAAATTGAAAGTGCTCCGTGATATATTCGGATTCTCGAATACAGACTTAAAGCCTGGTATCTATTCGTACGGAACCGATTCAAAGGCGAAGCGATTTACATTGACAGCTAACGCCATTGATGAATTCGAAGATGTGACCAAGTTAATGGCGTTCCCGGATTGCATAAGCGCCACAGGCTTCACATTCAATATTGAAAATGGAGCGGACGAAGTTGCCCTTATGGAAATCTCTCTTGAGGCATACCCGGATGACTTTAAACAGATCTTGTATGAGGCAATGGTCGAAGAATTAGAAGATCAAACCATTCCAACTACATGGCATACACAGTTTGACCGTACTCTAGTTGAAGTTGTCCCTACTCCCTAATGCGCCCTCTGGACTAGTAACATCCAATGTCACGGCTACAGGATTAACGTTGACATGGGATGCGGTTAGTTATGATGAGGGCATTTCAAATTATGAAATATATAGGGATGGAGTTTCAGTAGGGACAAGCGCGACAACAAGCTATTCGGATAGTGGGTTAACAGCTTCAACCACCTATTCGTATCAAGTAAAAGCTATTGGAGCAAACGGAAAAGAATCTGCACTAAGTACAGCGGTTTCCGTTACTACATCAGCAGCATAAAGAGTAGGGTAATCCCTACTCTTTTTCTGATGTTAAGGGAGTGTTTTGAATGGCAAAAATGGTATTTATTCGTATCGGTGAAAAACTATATCCTTCAGCAATTACGAATTATTCATTGAGTGTTGGCCATAAGCTCGGTTTAATAGATGGATCCAATTTAAAGGATGTACTTGAAGCCGATTCCGCATTGACAGTTGTTTATTTAGCTGCAATTGGCCCGAACAAAAATATTGATTTTTCATTTGATGAGTTTCTTTTTCTTTATAAAACAGATCAAGAAGAACTGGAACAAAATTATACAGCGATTATTGATGCGTGTTTGGATGTCGTTCCTAATAAATTTGCGGAAGGTTTAAAGAAAAGTACTAACACTAACGTTGGAAAAGATCAAAAGAAAATTAAATACCCTAGATTAGAAATCGAATGTGTAGAGGACCGTTATGTTTTGTACTGTCTTGCATCAGGCATTGACAGTGATACATTCTGGCATCATCCGATACCTGATTTAGAAAGGATTTATGAAAGTAGACAGGCGTATAAAGCTTGGGATAACAATCCTAAAACGTATTAGGAGGTGAGAACATGGCGAAACAAAATGAAACACAGGTTAAGTTTAGTGTCTTTAATAAGGAGTTTAATGAAGGCATCAAAGAAATGGAAAAGGAAAGTACGAAGCTTCGAAAAGAATTTAGACTTCAATCGGAACAGATGAAAGATACAGCTAGTGCTACTGAGAAGTTGGAAGCAAGGGTTGAGTATCTAGGAAAAGAACAAAGCAATGTTAAAAATAGAATCAAATCAACCAGTGATCAACTGAAAAAAGCACAAGAAGTCTATGGCGAAAACTCTAACGAAGCAAACAAACTTTCCAACAAACTTCTAGACTTGCGTATATCGGAACAAAAACTAGGTAATGCGATTAATCGTTCAAAGGCTGATATTGAACAGCAAAGTCAATCAATGACAGAGGCTAGACAAGATGCACAAAAATACCAACAAGCGTTAGATGGTATTGCTGAAAAGGCTAATGAAACAGGTGATTCACTCTCAACAGGTCTGTCACTTCCGTTAGCAGGAATCGGTACAGTTGCAGGAATGAGTGCTATGGACATGGATGGTGCTCTGAGATTGATGACTGGTTCTTTAGGTGCAACTGGCGATGAAGCCAAGCAACTAGAATCAGATATGCGTGCTGTTTGGGAAGATGGTTTTGGTGACAATCCGGAACAAGTTGCTCGATCAATCGCACTCATTAAACAAAATATTAAGGACATTAACAGTGGTGAAGATTTACAAAAGATAACTAAAAACATGTTAATCTTAGCAAACGCAACGGAAGCCGATATGAGTGAAGCTACTCGTGGTGTGAATCAGTTAATGCATAACTTCGGATTAACAGCCCAAGAATCAATGGATCTGTTTACCAAAGGGCAACAAGAAGGTTTGAATTTTTCACAGGAAATGTTCGATAACATATCGGAATACGCTCCGTTGTTTAAGCAAATGGGATTCACAGCGCAAGAGTATTTCACAATTCTAGCAAATGGTACAGAGAACGGTGCATATAATCTAGATTACATTAACGACCTAATGAAAGAGTTTAATATACGTGTTCAGGATGGTTCTGATACAACAGCAGATGCTTTTGGTCAGATGTCCAAGGAAACACAATCCGTATTTAAAGCATTTGAGGATGGTAAAGCAACCACAGAGGATTTATTCAATGCTGTACTACCAGAGCTCGAAAAAATGGAAGACCAGGTGTTGGCCAATCAAATTGGTGTAGAATTGTTCGGCAGTAAGTTTGAAGACCTTGAGAAAACGACTGTGTATTCGTTAGATAACGTTAATAACGCTTTTGAAGATACGGAAGGCGCTATGGATTCATTTGCGAAAACCCAGGAAGATGCTTTCGGTGTTAAATTTAAAAAGACAATGAGAGAGCTCTTGAGAGCGATTGAACCAATTGGCGAAGAATTGCTTGATATGGCAGATGATGTAACACCTAAGATTGAAGAGATGGCAGAGTGGTTTGTTAACCTCGATGATGAAACGAAGGATTTCATTGCCACTTCAGGATTACTAGCAGTAGGATTAGGACCTGCATTAAAGATATTTGGCTCTTTAACCTCTCTAGTGGGTGGTTTTACAAAAGGTTTAGGCAGTAAGGGGTTAAGTGGCACGATCCTACGATTAGTGAGTAGAGCTGGCCCTATTGGGTTGGCTGTAGGCGCGCTTGGTGGATTAGGAATAGCTATTGGGCAAGCCATTGAAAAGAAAAACGAGCTTAACGAAGTCTCCTTGGAAACAACTAATGCCATGTTGAAAGAACATGAATCAACGAAAAAAATGATTGATGAGTTTGACAAACTAAGAGAAAGCTCAAAACTAACCAGAGATGAGTTTGCACGATACATTGATCTTCAAACAGAATTAAAAACGGCTACTGATCCAGGAGTTATCACAAACATAAAAGATGAAATGGCAAGTCTGGAAGAAAAGTCCGGATTTACGAATGATGAACTTACGGACATGATTAAACTGAACAGCGATTTAGTGAAAGCCCTGCCTGAAGCATCAGATGAAATAACAACACAAGGGAACAAAGTAGCTGGTACTACTGATGAGCTTAGGAAATATAATCAAGAGCTCGCACAAATGGCTACGGTGGAGATTGAGAAAGAGTTCTTTGAAGCACTGGAGAATCAAAATACTCTGCTTCAAGATAGAGCTGCACAACAGAGACAGATGAACGGGTATAAACAAAAGGAAGCCGAGATTAGCCAACTTTTAAATGATTATAGTGGTAGGGAGCTTGATGTTTTAAGAGAGCAGGTTGAGGAAGAACTCAAATCCCTACAGGCAAAACAAGCCAAAGTGAGAGCCGGTACAGCGGAATGGCAGGAATTACAGAAGCAAATAGATCCGTTACAGAAACAATACAATCTCATAAAAGATGGTGAACAAGGTCTACGGAATCAACTGTTAACGATTAAAAATCAGAGAACAGAACAACAGATAAAGATAGATAATACAACTAAGGAAATTGCCCAGCTTGAGCAGATATACCAAAGACTACAACTTAACTATCTGACAAGCGCTGGTATAACGGAAGAAAAAGCACGTCAGGCTGTTCAAGATGGTACTGCAATACAAGCTATCGATACGAAAATAGCAAAGCTACAAAAGGAAAAGGAAACACTGAAAGAACAGACTCCTATAAACATGCGTAATACAGATGAATATCGAAATGCAGTAGGAGCAATTGATAATCAAATCGGTAAGTTAAATACAACTAAAGGTAAGATTAGAGGTCTGGCCAGTGATGCACGTAATTACACAGATGAGCTTAGTAAAGATGTTACCAAAAACGTCAATGCAATTTTAAATCCGAAGGCTAGCTCGTTAGATGATAGGTTATCAGAGACAGTTTGGAAGACTATATCATTAAAATATTCAAACGGAAACGGACACCACGTTCCAGTGGGATATGCTGATGGAACTAACTTTCACCCAGGTGGTCCTGCAATTGTCGGTGAGGAGGGACCAGAGATAGTGAAAGAGGGCAATAAATTGTCACTGCGAAGCTTTGGTATTATTCCTGACCTTAAACGAGGAGCTCGAGTATTTACAGCAGAACAGACGTCCAAAATGTTATCTAAGTTACCTGGTTATGCAGGTGGTGTTGGGGTAAGTCCAGAGCTATCTAGAAGCTTAGATAATATGAGTTCTATGTTAACTACTACTCAAAATAATACTAACCGGATGAACGTTGATGTAGGCGTGGGTGATGTTATCATCGATGGAAGATCTGTAGGGAGTATTGTTTGGAAACCCATTAAGGAATTCATTGATTTGGACAATAATATTAAATCAGAGTTTCAGGGGTGAGGGTTATGAAAAGTAAATATAATTTTGTAATTAAGAAAAATAACCAAAACTTTGATATGCATGAACTCGGAATCTGGGTGGAATCATTTCATATATATTCCCCTCACGCAGAGCGGAAGAAGCTTATAGTTCCAAATAGGGCAGGCTCCCTATTATCCTCTACAAGAATTGCAGAAAGAAGAGTAGCAATTACCATGCAAATTGAAGAGGAAAATGAAAATAATTATGAAACTATTAAGCATGACATTTTTGACTTATTTTTTTCTGAAAAAGAGTTTTCCATAGTTAGAGATATAAAACCAGATAGAGAGCTTTTTGTGATTCAAGAGGGAGAGTATGACATTGAAAACCTTACAACGACTGACGGTAAATTTTCTATAGATTTAACGATGCCAGACCCCTTTATTTATGGATTGCAGTTAGAAAAAGTATTTGAAAATGATTCTTTAGTTTTGACCAATCCAGGGACCGAAAAATCAAAACCAATATTTGAATCTACTGTTCTGCAGGATACCTCTTTCGTACAGATTGTTAATGAGAATGGGGATTATATGATGGTTGGAAAGCCAGCACCTGCTGATCAACCTGTTATTAGTCCTTATGATGAAATCTTAGTAGATGATTGTTCTTCTACCGTAGCGTGGGGAGCCGTTCCTTCGATTGAGTCAGGAGATGTAGCAGGGAGCATTGGGGTGTCAAACGGTAGGTTTGTACCTACAAGCTACGGTACTGGTACTGGTTGGCATGGTCCAGCTCTCAAGCAAAGCCTTTCTTCTCCTTTGCAAGACTTTAATATTCAAACATGGGTTGAATTTAATACAGCAGCTAATGAGTTGGGGCGAATCCAGATACATTTATTAGATGTTGATAACAATATTGTTGGCATGTTATCAATCTTTGATTCTTATTCACAGTTTCAAGATGCAGTAGGACGTTTCAGAGTTGGTCCACTAAGTGGACCTTATAAATATGTCATGTCAGAAAGACATCCTTATTGGATACCTAATTTCTATGGTCGGTTGGCCTTGCAACGACAGGGAACGCGGATATCGGCACAGATGGATTTTTATGATTCTAACACTGGTAGATACAAATTTAACCTAGCGGATGAATTCTATGATTATCAAGGTCAGTTTCAAACTCCTATTTCACAGGTTCAAATTCATTTTGGACAATATCGGTCTTATGCTGTAGCAACAATGAATATGGATAAGGTTAGAGTTATACGCTTAAATGAAATCGGGGAAAATGAGATACCTATACTCGCTTATGCAGGTGATAACTTGGTATTCGACCATCAAAATGACATTGTTTATTTGAATGGTATGGACATAAAAATGGAGAAAGATTTTGGTGCATCTTACTTCAACATTATGTCAGGAACAAACAGGATTTTTACTTTCCCACAAGGAGCTTTAGATACTAAAGTGAAATGGAGGCCAGCGTATAAATGACACAAATTCATATTTTGGATCATCAAACTGATTCCATTCTAGATACAATGGATAATGAGGGAGTTAATCCGTTTTATCAAGATAATCATATTGAAGTATTAGATGGAGAAGAGACGTTTAGCTTTTCTACACCGAAAGATATACGCGCTGCACAACATTTAAATAAACGTAACCGAGTCATTATTCCCGGGAATAATGGCTCTTTTCGTGAGTTTATTATTTATTATAATGACACCATTAATAATGAAGTAGAGATACGTTCACTTGCATCCTATATTGAACTCAAGAAAAACAAGCCTATCGCTCCTGTTACACTTAACGGTCAAACCGTAAATTCTGCGACAGATTTTGTCCTATCCGGTACGGGATGGGAACGAGGTAAGACAGAGTATTCAGGCTCGTTAACGATTGCATTTGAAGAGCATATTAACCCTTATGATGCCCTGAAAAAGATTGCTTCTGCATTTAGTTTAGAACTACAATTTCGGATCGTAACCGATGGGAATAAAGTTGTTGGTCGTTATGTGGATCTTCTTCAAAGGGTTGGTTCCTGGGAAGGGAAAGAAATCGAGTCCGGAAAAGACTTAATTGGGATGAAACGATTTGAAACTACACAACCGGTTGTTACAGCTTTAGTTGGAGTGGGTCCAGAAAAAAGTGATGGCACTTATGATATCGTTGAAGTAACAAATGAGGAAGCGCGTCAAGCATGGGGACGAATTGATCCTAGTTCAGGTGTTCCAGTTCATTTATGGGACATTTATATTCCAGAATCCACAGATCAGGATATGACAAGAGAGCGTCTTACTACCTTGACAGAGAATGAACTACAAAAACGAATCAGTTCCTCGGTGAAATGGGAAATTGATGTAGCGACACTCGAAACCATTTTCGGCAGGGAGCACGAGAAAGTATCTTTAGGTGATACATCTCGTGTAAAAGTCACGGAGCATAATCCTCCTGTTTATTTGGATTCTCGCATTATCGCGAGAAAAGGTCCAATTACGGACGTATATCAGAAGAAACATACATTAGGAGAAATCATTGAGCACAAAGAAGAAGACATCAACCAAATTAGAAAAGAACTACTTAAGAAGATTGCTAAAAAAATTTCCGAGGAACAGGTTTTAGGGATAACGTACACTAAGACTGAGGTTGATAGCAAGGATACCCAAACGGAAGCAAACGCTGAAAACTTTACAAGAGGATGGTCGCAACAAGGTGCAGATGTAACGAGCGAAAACACCGCAGCTGATACAGCTAAAGTCGGGGGAACAGCAGCAAACACTGTTCGTGATCAAGCAGCAAATTCTATTCAACAACAAACAGTTTATAATGGAGTGACCTTTAGTAAAGAAAAAGGGTTAGAAGTTGTTACAAGTGATAACTTGGTAAAAATCGTCCAAGATGCTACCCAAGGTTTTATGATACAAAAGAGGGCAACAGTTAACGATCCATGGGTTAATTTCTTTTATGTCGATTTGAACGCAAAGGTAAATGCTAGAGACGGTGATTTTTACATTGTTGACGGTAAAACAGGAACTAAAAGTTCTATTGTATTTCGATCAAATTTACTAAAAGACCATTCCTTTGAAAGTGTGCGATCAGTAGGCTCGACCTATTACGGGGGAAATTCCCTTATCCGAGATATGCAGGTCACATCATCCAATGAATGGTCGGGTTGGATGGCTCAGGGTACACCAAGAGTTTTGTCTGTTTACCAAACGGATGCCCCTACCAGTTTGGCCATGTATGGTCTAAAGTCTGTTATATGTGGAAGAGGCGATTACGTCTGGCAGACTTTAAATGCTGAGAGCGCTGGAAAACAATATACGTTTTCCTTTCATACACGAAAAGCACCTGGTCACGCTGCCGGACCTCCAAGGTTTCTAGTTCGCTATTACAGATGGAATCAAGATACATTAGAAAAACTATCTGAAGAATACTTTGATTATCCTGCACCAACTAGCGAAAAAGATATATTAAGGTACAAGGCTACCTTTACCACTCCTCCTGAAACAGCAGTAGTGAGAATGTATCTTTTAACGACTGTGGATTGGGCTATGTTTGATGGGGTTCAACTTGTTGAGGGATCTGTTCCTGTTCCTTATAATCCAGAAGATGGTCTTCACAATCTTATGTATGGTTTTCAAGATGCAGAAAGTTTACATGCATATTACCTTTATGGGAATCACATTAGATCCTATGGAGATTTAACTGGTCGATTAGTTCATAATGATCACTATTTTAAAATTTTCCCATTCAATAGTACCACTTATAATGACGGTAGTAGGACGCAAGGGTATTATGATGGTCCGAATAGAAGGTTGAATGTATATGCAGCAACGGATTCCGGCTCTGGACCGGTAGAGGTCAATTTACCATACAGTGGTAGTGCGTTTACAGCTTACAACTTTAATAATGCTTCATCAGTGGAAAATAAAAACAACATTCGAGACATAAATACGGAAGATATGGCTAGTATTTTTGATTCCTTAAACTTCCGCAACTATACCTTAACTGGAAATGAAACAAGGGTTAAGACAGGTATCGTTATAGAGGAGCTTGAATCATCTGCAGGGTATTATTTAATCAATGGTGATGGAAAATCAATAGACTTATACGGCCTAGTTTCTATGATGGCTGCAAAGGTAAAGCAACAAGATGATAAAATTTCAACATTGGAACAAAGAATTACAGCACTAGAAAGCGCCATATAAGGCGTATTTTTTATGTCTGAAAACAGGGGGTGAAAAAATTGAGTAGATATCTACAAGGCTTCATCGATGGGTATAGCAAAGCAAATGAAATAAAATCATCAACAAAGGTTAATGTTGAATTAGGTGGCAGAATTATAGCCGAAGAAATCTATAAAAATGTCACAGAATTGCAAGAAAATGAAAAACAAATGGGAAATAATTTTTAGCTATAACGCCAAGAAAATTTGAGAGGGGAATAACGAGTGGAAAACTTATTTAAAATCTTAATCGCAAGTGGAGGTACAATTGTCTCTTATTTATTCGGGGGGTGGTCGACATTGTTACAAATTCTAATGGTATTCATCGTAATCGACTACCTAACCGGATTAATGGCTGGGTGGGGTAAGTGGAATAGCAAGGTAGGTTTCAAAGGCATTGCTAAGAAAGTGATGATATTAGTTCTGGTAGCTGTTGGTCATGCAGTTGATACAGTTCTTGGAGGAGATAGCCATTTCATTCGTGATGCGGTTATCTTCTTTTATTTGGCTAATGAATCTCTATCTATTATTGAAAATGCTGGACGAACAGGATTGCCTATCCCAAATGTATTGAAAAAAGCTGTAGAGACATTAAGTGAGAAGTCAGAATCAGAAGTTAAGAAGAAGGTTAAATAAGGCGCTCAATGGAGTGCCTTTTTATTTTTGAAAAGGAGAGGATTAATATGCTTAAACTTTATATGGACCTAGGACATGGTGGTAGTGATCCGGGTGCAGTAGCTAACGGATTGCAGGAAAAGGATTTAACATTAAAGATTGGCAAAAAAATTCGGGACCAACTGAAATACTACGAAGGTGTGCAAGTTCGATTAAGCAGGGATTCTGACAAGACACTTAGCCTCAGTCAGCGTACAAATGATGCCAATGCTTGGGGAGCTGATTACCTTTTATCTGTGCATATCAATGCAGGCGGTGGAACAGGTTTTGAATCCTATACCTACAACGGCAGTTATTCCGGAAAAGCAGAAACCAATCGTTTAAGAGGGATCGTTCATGATGAGATTATGGATGAGATCGGCGGAAGAGATAGAGGTAAGAAAGAAGCTAACTTCCACATGGTTCGAGAATCATCTATGCCAGCTGCATTAACGGAAAATCTATTTATCGATAATAAAGAAGATGCAGAAAAACTAAAATCTGATGCGTTTTTAGATACAGTTGCACGTGGTCATGTGAATGGAATCGTTAAAGCTTTTGGTTTGAAGACAGCATCCAGTAAGCCTGTAAGTAAACCAGAACCTAAACCGGAATCTAATCATGACGATACCTTGTTAAAAGAAGGTAGCAGGGGTACAGCGGTTAAAGAACGTCAAAAACGCTTGAAGGAATTAGGATTCTACACAGGTCGTATCGACGGCATCTTTGGTCCGTTAACCGAAAAAGCTGTTATTGAGTTCCAAAAAGCAGAAGGTATCGGAGTAGATGGCATTATCGGTCCTGTTACTCTTGGTCGCTTGAAAAATCCTCAATCTACAAAAAAGAAATATTATACGGTAGAACGTGGAGATATTCTAAGTAGGATAGCACAAGAATTCAATTCTAGTGTTTCTGACATCGTAAAATGGAATAACATCAAAAATAAGAATCTCATTTATCCTGGACAAAAATTAAGAGTGAAGTAAAATTAAACTATCGTATTCTTTTTTCAAAAAAGGACCATCTCCTTATTAAACTGTACCCTATAAGGTAGACACCTAAAAAAAGTCTACCTATAGGGTACTTTTTTGTATAATTAAGAAAATATGGGGATTGGGGAAAGGTCAAATGGGGATATTATATGAACAATTTATCAAAAGCTTTTTATACTGTAGGAGCTCTATGTATCGTAGGAGGAATCTTCTTGGGATTTAGTAACTATGAAATAGTAGTAGGCTATGAAGATGATATTTTAGGGACGGGAAGTGATCCAATCACTGAAAAATCCTGGACCGCCTTTTTTACCTATTTTGGATATGGAGTAATTAGCGGATTATTCATGTTTGGATTTGGGGAAGTAATATACCTTTTGAATAAAATTAGAGAAACCAGTGAAGAGCATCTAAATCTGTTAAAAGAAGAAACTAAGTCAAGAGAGAACGAAATTGCTTAATTTTTAATGGTTATAGGGTCTATAGTTGTACCAGTATAATAGGTACTCGTCCTTAATGCAGGTGTACAAACAACTAGATGATCCAAAGTTAAAGCATTATGTATTAAAACGGAAAGCGGATGTGTTTCATGCGATGAAAACATTTTTTCATAAACAGGAAGAAAATATAGCTCTTTCCTAAAAAATGAAGCTTCTCTATGAAGGAGAAGCTTCATAAGTGACTACAGGTTAACAGCAATGAGTGGTACCACCACAGCAAGCGGCATCCTCTTCACAACAATCCTCTTTCACTTCTGCAAATTGAATATCGCAACAAGAATTGTCTTTTGTTGTGAACAAATTTTTGAATACTGGCATGTTTATCACCTCCTTTAAAGAATATAGAATAGAAACCCAGACATTGTAGACATCGTAAAAACAGAGCCTATAAAAGCAAATACTAGTCTTTTCTTAAAAATGCTATTTAAAAGGGTTATTTCCGGTAAGCTTGCACCTGCAGAACTAATCATTAATGCCATTACTGGGCCTAATGCCATACCTTTAGCAATCATCATTTGGCTAATGGGAATCATGGTAGATAGTCGAATGTAAAGGGGAATCCCGATGATTGCTGCGATTGGGACAAGCCACCAATGATTATCTCCCATATAAGTAGTAATCCATTCTGTAGGAACAGCCCCATGAATGATTGCTCCAATCCCAGCCCCAATGATTAAGAAAGGATACACGGTTTTCATTAGCTGAATAGTTTCCGCCAAAGCTAATTTGAAATCAAACCTTTGTACAGGTTGCTGGTAACCCTTCATGATTACTCTCTTCACTTGTGATTCAAATCCTAACTTCTCCAATGCAAATCCAATGAGAACGGAAAGTAAAGAAGTAGTGATCGTATAAACCATTGCTACCTTAAAACCTAATACTGCTGTCATTAAGGTTAAGATGGTTGGATCCAAGACAGGAGATGCAAATAAGAAAATCATAACGATTCCAAATCGAACCTTTTTATGTAGAAGATTAACTACAATAGGAATAGTAGAGCATGAGCAAAACGGTGTAATAAAGGCAAATAAAATGGCAACTCCTGCACTGACGAGGGGATGGCTAGTTTCCATTCGCTTCTCTAATCGCTCATAAGGTATGACACCCTGTAAAAGGTTAATCAAAAAGGATATTCCGACAAACAAAAGGGTTAACTCCAGGGCTATGTAAATAAAACTATTTAGTATATCAATCCACATTTCTATCGCCTCTCAATTATTTGTATTTTGCAAGTATTTATTTTGCATAAAGAGCAAGAGATTTCCTTGCTCATAATAATGGTTTACAACAAACGGTCGATTTTGCCATGGCGTTGTTTAAAACCTTAATGGACTGTAGGACAGCGTTTTTTTCGAACTCACTCATATGAGAGAAAACTTCGTTCAAGTACTCCTTCATTTGTGCATCAATGGAAGCTGCTACATAGGTTCCCTCTGTTGTTAAGGAGAGAATATGAATGCGTCGATCCTCTGGTAAAGGGGTCTTTTTTACGAGTCCCATTTTAACCAAGCTTTGAATTTGTCTACTAAACGTTGTGATATCCATACCAAGAATACTGGAGATGGTTTGAACGGAAGGGGATTGATGTTTATCGATCTCATATAGAATGTGACTCTGAACAACGGAAATATCAGCACCACCAACCGAACAACAGTTTTTATTCAGAAAACCAAACCGTCTGGTCATTACTTGAAATAGTTCACGTGTATCTTCCATTATTTTCACCTCTAACTATAGTTATAGCATATTACTTGCATTTTGCAAATTATTTATTATATTTTCCATATTTATAAATCAACGAATTCAATATAAAGCTCAATAGCTATATAGAATAACCCCCTTTACTACTTTTCTTGAAAGAAATGCAGATAAGTAAATATGTAACTTACTTATCCTATCGAAAACAAGATTCCTAAATAACTAACTTTTTGTCGAATGATGTCGATATATTAAAGAGAACTGTACTTCATCATGAAAGGGGCAAAATTTATGAAAAAGTGGTTAGAGCATTTTAGAACAACGATAGGCACACTCAAGTTTAAAGTTACAGCTTTTCTTTTACTATTAACAGTAATTCCGGTTGTCATCGTAGCATCTATTCTAATCAGTTTATTTACTGAAATTGTGGAGAAGGATTATAAAGATCAACAGATGGTCATTGCATCCGCTAATTCTCAGGCACTAAACGGATTTCTGCAAGAAAAAGTCAATGCTATCGAAGGCTTTGTAGATACTTATAAAGTAGAGCTCCTCGAGGGGGACTCGGATAAGATAGTAGACCTTTTACAAGTAATGAAGGCAATGAGCCCAGATATACTCTCCTTTACTTATTCACTTGAGACTGGAAAAGCAATAAATGAATCAGGTCAAGAGCTTAATCTTTCGGAGTTTGATAATTTCAATCGAATTAAGAAAGAGAAAACGGTAGGGATATCCGATATTCTTATTGATAGTAATACCGGGGATAACATTATTATTATTGATATTCCAATTCTTGATGGTAATGAAAACTTTGGCGGACTTGTACAAGCAAAAGTTACCCCTGGAAATATATTAGAAGATTTAAATCAAAACAAAATGGGAGAGAGTAGTTCTGCTTTCTTGATTTCAAAGGATGGTAAATACCTTGCCCATCAATTAGAAGATAGGGTTGGGAATGAAGTTAGTGCATATGAGACTAAAGAGGTTGCAGATTTGTATAAAGAGGAAGTATTACAAAAGAAAAAAGGAACAATAAATTATGTCGATTCTGAAGATATCTCAAAGGTTGCGTCTTATGCAGAAGTTAATATTACTGGTTGGCGTGTTGTTGTTACTGGAGAAGAAGAAGAATTAATGAGCGGTGTCAAAAAAGCAAATGAGACTGGAATTGCTGTCATAATCATTTGTACGCTTCTAGTTTCTTTAATATCATTTTTATCATCCCGTTATATGTTGCGTCCAATCATAGATATGACAAACCTTATGAAAAAAGTTGCTGATGGTGATTTAACTGGTAGATTAAAAACCAAAGGGCGCGATGAACTGCAACAGTTAATGAATAATATTAATGAAATGCTGAATTCGTTTAGTCTTACTTTAAACAAACTATCGGATGTCGTTCAGCATACGACTGTTTCTTCTACACAATTATCAACCATTGCAACAAACTCTGTTATTGCTTCCGAAAACACTGCTAATTCCGCAGAACAAATTACAAAAGGTGCACAAGTTCAGTATGAAGGTTCAGAACAGTCTGCTACAGCAATGGAAGAAATGGCCGTAGGTATTACACGAATTGCAGATTCTTCCGTTAGTGTGAGTGAAAGAGCCCACCAAGTTAGAAACCAAGTTCAACTTGGAGACAGAGACGTAAAAGGAGCAATTCACCAAATAATGAGAGTACAAGAGGTGGTGGAGAAATCCGCTAAGCAGGTTCAGGCGTTAGAATCAAAATCCTTAGAAGTTAATAAAATTGTAGGATATATCTCTGAAATTGCGTCTCAAACGAACCTCTTATCTTTAAATGCTGCAATTGAAGCAGCTCGCGCTGGAGAACATGGTAAAGGATTTGCAGTAGTCGCGGGTGAAGTCAAAAAACTGGCTGAACAAACAACGAAGGCAACCAGTAACATTTCTAGCATATTACGGGACATTCAGGAATCTACAACTAATACTTCAGATTCGATTTCAGATGGTTTGCAAGAAGTACGTAAAAGTGTAAATTCGATAGAAAGTGTGGGAAATGTATTTGGTTCAATCGTCTTAGAAGTAGAGGGTGTATCAAGTCAAATCGAGGAAGTATCTGCCTCAACTGAACAACTATCCGCAAGTACGGAGGAAGTATCAGCTTCTATGAATGAAATTGTGGAAATTTCTAAGAGCTCTCTTGATGAACTAGAGAAAATATCTCTAGCCGCATATGATCAACATCGATCCATGGAAGAAATCTCTTCTTCCACTGAATCATTAAATAAAATGGCATTGGAACTTGAGGAAATGCTGGCTAAATTTAAAATCGATTAATGAAAATACCTCGAAAGAGTAATCAAGAAAAATCTAAAACTGTGCGTTTTAAAGGGAGAGTTTCCCATTTAATGAATGTCGATTGATGTCGATATAAATTAGGTTGAAACTCTCTTAACGCGGCCTTAGGCACATACTAGCACAACAAGACTTACAAAAAGGGAATTTCTTTGTTAGAAAAAATGAAGGTCAAGATGCTGAGTTAGAAGCAGTTAAAAGAATTGTAGAAGGAACACAGACCATGACTGTTTATAAATCTATTCAATTATTGGCAACCAATGCAGCAGAGATGGCAATGAAGGTAGCAAATGGAGAAAAAATAGAAACAAATAGTACAGTAAACAACGGACAGATAGATGTTCCTTCCGTTTTACTTGAACCTGTAAAAATATAGATGATACAATAATTAAAGATAATTACCTAACAAAAGAAGAAATATACGGTAAGTAATCTTGAAACAAGATCGCCTGTTTTGGGCGGTCTTGTTTCGTTTTTAAGGATGAGGTGATTTAGAGTATTTAAATGAAAACGTCGTAGAGAATACCAAGACCAAGTTCGTTTTATGCTATAATCGTACCATTAGTTTAATTTAAACAAAGGATGAATAAAAAGTTGAAAACATATATGGCATTTGATATTGGTGGTTCATTTGTAAAGTACGGAATAGTTACCGAGCAAGCAGAAATCATAAAGCAAAGTAAAACACCTACACCGAAGGATTTAGATTCTTTAATTGAACTAATCGCTGAGCTTACTCAAGTCTATCCAGAAGGAAAGATAGAAGGACTTGCGATAAGTGCCCCTGGAGCGGTATCTGATTCTGGAATTATTTATGGGTTTAGTGCTTTGCCGTACATACACGGACCGAATGTGAAAGAGCTAATTGTCGAGAAAACAGGATATCCTGTCTATATGGAGAACGATGCAAATGCTGCTGGTTATGCAGAAATTTGGAATGGAGCTGGGAAGGGCATGAAGGACGTGCTCCTCGTTATACTCGGAACGGGAGTAGGAGGAGCAGTTTTCAAGGATGGTGTCATTCATAAAGGAGCCAACCTTCACGGTGGAGAGTTCGGTTATATGCTTGTCGACGGAAAACGGACTTGGAGTAGTACAGCAGCAACTGCTTCTTTATTAAGAAGAGTGGCGGAGAAAAAACAAGTGAATGTCGAGACCTTATCTGGAGAAGAAATTTTTGAACAAGCAGAAAAAGGAGATCCGGCTTGTCAGGAAGCCATTGAGGATTTCTATCGCATGATTGCATTAGGTATTTACAATCTGCAATACATGTATGATCCAGAGGTCATTTTAATTGGTGGTGGCATCAGTGCCCGAGAAGACTTGGTCGCTCAAGTCGATAAAAGAGTGGATCAAATCCTAAAAGAAGTAGAAATTGCTAAAATCAAGCCAAGTATAGAAGTGTGTCAGCATAGGCAAAACGCGAATTTGTTAGGTGCTGTCTATGGATTTATTCACCACCTAAAGTAAAAGAAGGGCTCTTAATCCGATGATTAGGAGCCCTTCTTTCTATTATAAAAAATCCTATTTTTTTGAAACAATTCCGTACTCTCATTCGTCTATGTAAATAGAGAATCTTGTCGAATGGAGGGGTGGGATCGTGTCGAAACAAAAACTTGGATGGTTGATTATTTTTCTTATGAGTATGTGTTTGTTTGCGTGCCAACAAAAGCAGAGCTTACCAGATGGATACTTTCCCTATGATAAGGAGAAAGTAGAATCTGCTCTTCAAGCGCTTTCCTTCGAACCTAAAATCCCTTCTTATTTACCTTTGGAAACAGCTATCGTTGTTTCGGACCGATTTAAAACCTTGGAAACTCAAAATGAAGCATTGGACGTTAGCTTTTACACGATGAGTAATGACTTACTCTCTATTCAAATGGTGGATGGGGAACTAGGACAAACGGAACAAGTTGGTGATTCTGCTGAGGTGAAAATTAGCGAGCAATTAGAAGGTAAATACGTCGAAAATAGATTTGCTCAAACCTTATATTGGGAAGAAGAGGGTATAACCTATAAAATGATGTATCGAAATAATGATAATTCGGGCTCTCCTATTCCAAAGGATAAACTAATTAAGGTTGCACAATCATTTCATTCTTAACCGAATATGGATTCAACCAAACTCTTCATCTTAAAGGTGGGGAGTTTTCTTATGAATGAAATGAGGGAGGGAGCAAACTATAGATGTAGAATAAAAAAACCATAAATTTCTACATCTTTCTACTTGCAAGACGTCTGACCTCTGTGATAAAATCCTACATGTTGACTGAAAGCACTTTCATATCATATAGAAGACACCTTAGGAGGTAAACAAATGGAAATTTTATTAGGATTAGTGGCCATTATAGTTGTGCTTGGTCTTTCTTACTTAATGTCCAATGATCGTACAAACATTAACTTCATTGGTATCGGTGTTATGTTATTACTTCAAATTTTAACGACATGGTTCATGTTTGATACGAGTATCGGACGGCTAATTATTACAAAAATCTCGGATGGGTTTAATAAATTAATAGAATTTGGAACAGCGGGGGTTAACTTTGTTGTTGGAGGGATTGCTGTCAACGAAGGGGGCAGTGTGTTCTTCTTTAACGTATTACTGTTAATCATCTTCTTTGCAACCATTCTCTCTGTTTTAACTCATTTAAAAATTCTTCCGGTTATTATTAAGTATATTGGTGGTGCCTTATCCAAGATAACAGGGTTACCTAAAGTAGAATCGTTTAATGCCGTGAATAGTATCTTTTTTGGGCAATCAGAAGCACTATTAGCCATTAAATCTCAGTTCCATCATTTAAACCAAAATCGATTGTATATCGTTAGTGCTTCGGCTATGGGGTCGGTTTCTGCTTCCATCGTTGGTGCTTATATGCAAATGCTACCACCGGAATATGTCCTTGTTGCGTTACCGTTAAACATGTTTAGCTCCTTGATTGTCGCTTCTATTATTTCGCCAGTAAAAGTGAAACCAGAGGATGACCATGTTGATATTCGCGAAGTTTCTGAATCGAAAAGTATCTTTGAAGCGATGGGAAATGGTGCTTTAGATGGTGGGAAAATTGCTCTAATTGTGGCAGCTATGTTGATTGCATTTATTGCCTCACTAGAATTAGTAAACTGGATTATTCAAGCCGTGTTTGCTGGTGTCACTTTACAACAAATTCTAGGTTACGTGTTCGCACCATTTGGTTTCTTGATGGGTATTGCTCCTGAAGAACTGATTCAAGCGGGTGGAATAATGGGTACGAAAATCGTAACAAACGAATTTGTTGCGATGCTTGAATTAGCGCCATTAATTGGACAGCTTTCTAACGAAACAGTCGGAATCGTAGCCGTGTTCTTAACGAGCTTTGCGAACTTCTCCTCTATTGGGATTATTGCTGGTACAGTGCAAGGGATCGATGGAGAAAAAGGAAAAGTTGTTTCCAAGTTTGGTTTGAAGCTATTGATTGGAGCAACACTTGGTTCTATCTTATCCGCAACGATGGCAGGGTTGTTCTTGTAAAAATATATATAGAAAAAATCGACTACTTGTGTTGGTAGTCGATTTTTTTATGATTTCTCTTTTAACTGGATGGCGTCACTGGTAGTCAATCTTTTCCTTCATGTAGTCTGCATCGCTCTTATCAATTCGGAAGTATTCCACTTGGTCCCAGTTTTCTCCTTTACGCTCCCCAATAACGGCACCATCTTCTGTAAACCACATTCTGGAATTGATTAGGCGAACGGATTGTTTAGGACTCCCCATCTCAAAATAAATATCAGGGTTATCTACATCTATGTTTACATTGCCTACCTTTTCTTTGTGTATATAGATCATCAAAAAGTTGTCCACGATACTTTGGTTTTCAGTGTCTGTGAAAACCATTTTGTAATCAATTCGATTTGGATTATCGGCGTTTTGATAACCAATTCTTATTTCTCTGAATGCCTCCTTATTATGGAGATGTCCAGTCCAATACCCGGCTAGAAATAGGACAATAAGTAGAGCGAGCAAACCTATTCTTTTTCTCAGTTTCAAGACACCTCCTTCTAATTAATAGGCTGTTTGCTATAAGTTGGTTGTTTTTAATAATCAATAATCACCGGTGCCGCTACGGAAATACACTACTCTTTCCGCGGGCTCGCATAGAACGCTCCCTGTCGGGTCTAAGCGTCTTCGGCTTTCCCGCAGAGTCTTCGCGTATTTCCTCCGCTTAAGGTTGCTTTCTATTCTAGTGAGCAGAACTCCAACAAACTGGATTAATATGTGTTTAATCCTGGCTTCCATCAGATAGTCATCTATGATGAAGTATTAAACCGGAGCGGATTCTGACACATAACTAATTTAGAAAGGAAGCTGAATTTTTTGAGGCGAGGTGTTAAAAAATGTGTGACTTAAGAAGCAACAGTACTTACAAAAAGAGCATATTCAAATAACATGAACTAGTTTAAAAGATTTAACCACTTAAAGGTATGTATATTTATATTGTATGCTTCTGTTTGATGATTGTAAAAGAACATTTTGCACGAGAACTGTCTTATGCTAGCCCCATCCTATTTAACAGTTTGTCAGTTCATTCCTATGCTAGTTTTACAGTACAATAGACGTGGAATGTAACCTTTAAGGAGGCGTTTGAATATGACGCAGCATTATAAGCTATACATTAATGGACAGTGGATAGATACGAACGAAACAGTAGATGTATTGGATAAATATTCACAGGACGTATACGCAACAGTAGCGAAAGCGGGTGAGGCCGAAGTCGACAAAGCGATCTCTAGTGCAGAAATAGCTTTTCAAACAACTCAGCTTTCCGCTTATAAACGGTACGAAATTTTAAAAAGGGTTAGTGAATTGATGCTGGAGCAACAGGATGAACTCGCATTAGGCATTGTAAAAGAAGCTGGAAAACCTTTAAAACAAGCCAAGGGTGAGATTGTTCGCTCTGCTCAAACCTTTGAATGGGCTGCAGAGGAAGCGAAGCGGATAACTGGAGAAGGTGTTCCAGTTGAAGCAGCACCAGGATCTGAAAACAGAATGGCTTTTACGATTAAGGTTCCCGTAGGAGTAATCGGCGCGATAAGTCCGTTTAACTTTCCACTCAATCTCGTTTCTCACAAAGTGGCACCAGCAATTGCAGCAGGAAATACGGTTGTGCTCAAACCTGCAAGTACAACACCGACTACAGCAATCAAACTAGCGGAAATTTTTGAAAAGGCTGGACTTCCTAATGGTTTCTTTAACGTTGTCGTTGGTTCTGGTTCAACGGTCGGGAATCAAATGATGAAAGACAATCGAATTAAGCTATATACCTTTACGGGGAGTGCGGAGGTTGGCTTAAAGCTTAAGCAAAACACCGGTTTAAATAAGTTGATTTTAGAGCTAGGGAATAATTCTCCTGTTATTATCGATAAAGAGGCTGATATAGCCAAAGCATCTCAACTTACTGCAGAAAAGAGCTTTGCTTTTGCTGGACAGGTTTGCATTTCCGTACAACGGGTTTATGTGCATGAGGATGTACGTGATGAATTTCAAAGGAAGTTTATGGAGGCCGTTCAAACCTTAAAGGTGGGGGATCCGAATGATTCGGATACAGACGTTGGTCCGATGATCTCTGAAAAGGAAGCAATACGGGCGGAAGAATGGATTTTGGAAGCGAAGGAACAAGGTGCAAAACTTTTGTGTGGTGGTACGAGAAAAGGTCCTTTATTAGAACCAACAGTTCTTGTGGATGTACACAAAACGATGCGAGTGGTGTGTGAAGAAGTGTTTGCGCCAATCGTAAGTATTATTCCATACCGAGATTTGGATGCATGTATTGATGAAATAAACGAATCGCCATATGGCTTGCAAGGAGGTATTTTCACCCAAAATATTAACACTGCTTTCTATGCAGCTAAAAAAGTGGAAGTGGGAGGCATGATGATTAATGATGCTTCTCAATATCGGGTGGACTTGATGCCGTATGGCGGTGTGAAAGATAGTGGATCTGGTAAGGAAGGGCCGAAGTATTCGATAGATGAAATGACCGAGGAACGGTTGGTTGTGTTAAACTTAGAGTAAGATTCAGGAGGCAGCTACTTTTGCGTAGCTGCCTTATTGTTATGGGAGCAGGAATTTTGGTTTTTATCACGAAATGGTAATATAAGAAATTTAGGTAATAAGTGGAAAAGGGGTGTATCATGAAATCAGAAAAGGAAAAGATGATGGCCGGTGAATATTACGATGCTTCAGACCATGAGTTAATACAGGATCGGCTTCATGCGCGTCTCCAGACGATGGTGTATAACAAAACGTCAGGGATGGAAGAGAAGAAAAGGAAGGAGATTATAAAATCCCTTTTTGGAAGTACAGGAAACGAATTTTATATAGAACCTACTTTTCGTTGCGACTACGGCTATAACATTATTGTCGGGGATAGCTTCTATGCCAATTTTGATTGTGTCATGCTTGATGTAGCGGAAATAAAAATTGGAAATCATTGTTTTCTTTCTCCTGGAGTCCATCTATATACGGCAACCCATCCTATTGACCCGGAGGAACGGAACGCAGGCATGGAATATGGAAAGCCCATTACGATCGGGAATAGTGTATGGATTGGGGGAAGAGCGATTATTAATCCGGGCATTACAATAGGAGATAACGTGGTGATTGCATCAGGATCGGTAGTTACCAAGGATGTGCCAGATAATGTTGTAGTAGGAGGCAATCCAGCACGTGTTCTAAAGCAAATCGTTGTATGAAAAAAACGGATGTCTAAGGCATCCGTTTTTATGTGGTAGGAGAGTATTGTTTTAATAATCTCTTTTGTAGATAGATTAGGCGGAAAAATAGCGTGACGGCACCTGCACTTAATCCAATAATGAGTCCCATCCAATAGCCATATGCTTCAAGCGCCGTGAAGTTAGCTAGCAACCAGCCACTTGGTAGCCCGATCAACCAATAGCTGATGAGTGACATGATAAACGTGATATTCACATCTTTATAGCCTCTCAAGGTTCCTTGTAAAGGTGCACCAAACGCATCAGCAAACTGGAAAAAGATAGCGTAAAAAATAAAATTAGTTGTTAACTCGACGACCTCAGGATTGGTATTATATAGTCGTGCAACTGGCTCATCAAATGCATATAAAATGAATCCAGAGACAAATGCAATGAAGACCCCAAAACTAATCCCCATATAAGCGTACACCTTTGCATCGCGAATACGCTTCGCTCCTACTTCATAGCCTACGACAATCGTAAGGGTTAGGGCAATGCTAAATGGAACCATGTATAAGAAGGAAGCGAAGTTAATCGCTGCTTGGTGGGCCGCAATCGTGTACGTACTATACACACTCATAAACAACGTAACCGCTGAAAAAATACTCACTTCAAAAAAGATGGAAAACCCAGTAGGAACTCCTATTTTTAACTGCTCGATCCAAGTTGACAAGGAAGGACTATGCCAGCTTGTAAAGATTCGATCCTCAGAAAAAGGATGGACACGGGCGATGATGAACAACGTGATACCACAAATGAACCAATACGTTAAGGAAGAAGCAACACCAGCCCCAATGCCGCCAAGTGCAGGGACACCGAATTTGCCGAAAATAAATACGTAGTTAAACAATATATTCAATGGCAAGGATAAGAGTATAATGACCATGGACGTTCTCGTTTGTCCTAATGCGTCCATATAACATCTTAACAGGTTAAAAATGAACAACGGAATGATACCTGTTCCGATTCCGATTAAATAGTATTTAGCAATATAGCGAACGTGATTTTCTAGGTCCATCACGTTCAAGATAGGGTCTATTAAAAATAAGCCGATTACGGTAACTAATAATGCCATGAGAATAGATAAGTAAATACCTTGGCGAACCTGTTCTGGTACGTCTTTCTTTTGGTTTGCACCGAGTAACTGCGCTACAATAGGGGATAGGGCAAGAAGAATACCGTTAATCCCGGTTGATATAGGAACCCAAAGGCTAGAACCGATAGCCACCCCTGCTAAATCTCCAGCGCCAGCTCGGCCTGACATAACCGTATCAAAGAAATTCATCGCATACATACTCAACTGGGTAATGAGAATAGGTATAAGGATAACAGAAAATAATTTTAGTTTTTGTTGAAAGGTATAAGTTGGATACATGGGAGTCTTCCTTTTTCAATGAATTTCCATTAGGATAGAGAGGATTATAACACAATTTTATTGGGGAAGAGAACCTAACTTGCTTGTGAAGTACAGATAGAGAGGGCGTCATTATGAAGGAGAAACGAATTTTATTTACTGGTGGAGGTACAGCTGGCCATGTCATGGTTAATTTGGCTGTCATCCCATCTTTTCAAAAAGAAGGTTGGACTATAGATTATATTGGATCACATGAGGGAATCGAGCGCGAATTAATAGAACCGTTAGAGGGTGTTACCTACCACCCGATTTCTACTGGAAAGCTAAGGCGATACTTTTCTAAAGAAAACTTCAAGGATCCGTTTAAAGTATTAAAAGGAACGTTACAAGCTCACCGTATTATTGGGAAAACAAAACCAGCAGTCATTTTTTCAAAAGGTGGTTTTGTATCTGTTCCTGTCCTTGTTGCAGCCAGGATGAGACGTGTCCCAGCGGTTATCCATGAATCGGATATTACCCCAGGATTGGCGAATAAAATCGCAATTCCATTTTCTAAAAAAGTACTGACTACTTTTCCAGAAACAGTTCAATACCTGCCGGAAAACAAGGCTGAGTGGATTGGCGCTGTGATTAGGGATGAGTTATATGTAGGGAGTAAAACGAAGGGCTTAAGATTTACTGGGTTACCCGGAAAAAAATCAGTTCTTTTAATCATGGGAGGCAGCGGTGGCGCTAGAAAGATTAACGAAGCGGTGCGAAATCAACTGGATACTCTATTAAAGGAATTTGAAATCATTCATTTATGCGGGAAAGAAAATGTAGATACTTCGATTCAACGAGAAGGATATGTGCAGTACGAATACGTGAAAGATGAGTTATCGGATTTGTTTGCCACTACGGATTTCGTCTTGTCGCGGGCGGGCTCGAATGCGATTTTTGAATTTTTAGCACTGCGTAAGCCGATGCTTCTTATTCCACTGTCACGGAATGCGAGTCGAGGGGATCAAATTTTAAATGCTAAATCCTTTGAAAAACAAGGGTATGCCCGTATGGTCGAGGAAGAAGAACTTACAGAGGAACGTTTAGTTCAAGAACTGAAAAGTTTGAAGGAAGGAAAAAACAGCGTGATTACGAAAATGCGCTCGTTTGAAAGTAGAGAAGCGAAACAAAAGGTTATTAATATCATAAAACAATCAGCACGATAGGTGGAAAAGATAGATGGAAAACGTAATAAAAGCAGCTGTGAGACCTAGAACAAGACATTCCTTGAAAGCTGATTTAGATGCTCTAGGAGTACAAAAAGGAATGACGGTTATTGTGCATTCCTCCTTGTCCTCGTTAGGATGGGTGAATGGGGGCGAGGTTGCAGTTATTCAAGCTTTACAAGATGTTATTACTGACGAAGGCACGATTGTTATGCCAGCGCAAACTCCAACTCTGTCTGACCCAGCTGAATGGGGCAATCCTCCTGTTCCGGAGGACTGGTGGGACGAAATTAAAGAGACGATGCCAGCCTACGAGGAGGGTTATACACCTACTTATGGAATGGGTAAAATTGTAGAAGCATTTCGTTCTTTTCCGAGTGTCAAACGGAGTAGTCATCCGATGTATTCATTTCTAGCCTGGGGAAAAAATCGAGATACGATCCTGGCGAACCATTCCTTAGAAAACGGGTTAGGGGAAGAATCTCCCTTGAAAAAACTCTATGACATGGAAGCTTCCGTTTTACTGATTGGTGTAGGATATGACAGCAACACGAGCTTTCATTTGGCGGAGTATCGTATCCAAAATCAACAGTTAGTTCCAAAAGGCTCGCCTATGATGGAGAACGGAATGCGTGTTTGGAAAAACTATATGGATATTGAATTTAGAGAAGAGCTATTTGAAGACTTAGGGAATGACTTTGAAAACGAATTGCCTGTCAAAAAAGGATATATTGGCTCAGGTTTGACGAAGTTATTTTCCGTTCGAGAAGCGGTCGATTACGCGGCAGAATGGCTAGAAAACTATGATGATAAAATAAAGGAGCACAAGGGTTCATGACCTTGTGCTCCTTTTCTCTATTACTCTTTATTGTGGCTAAATGGCCACCAATTCAATTTTCCGAAGAACCTAACCATGACTGGGATGAATAGTGGTAGCATAATTAAGGCGTATAAGAATAAGCCAATTAATACAACCGTTGCAATCTGTAAAAGCGATAGGACGCCAGATGGAAGCATAGCTGCGAATGTTCCACCTAAAATAACCGCTGCAGAGATGATCACTGTACCCATGTTTTTCATTGCATGGAGTAATCCATCTCGTATCGACATTGCTTTGTTCTCGTTAAATCGATCCATTAAGAAAATACTATAGTCTATTCCTAAGGCAACGAGAATAACAAAAGCGAAGAATGGAACCGCCCAGCTTAATCCTTCATAGCCCATGATATTAACAAAGATAATCTCTGCTAATCCCATAGCTGTAAAGTACGTTAGAACGAGCGACCCAATCAAGTATATCGGCATAATGAGGGAACGTAGCAAAATGATTAGGATAATGAAAATCCCGCTAAGCATTAAGACAACCGTTCTAGAGTAATCCTCATCCGATATGCTTTGCAAGTCGTGGTTCGTACTACTAATTCCACCAATTGCGTATTTAGCATCTTCATAAGACGTACCTTGAATGGCATCTTCCACTGTTTTTTCAACCGTATCGATTAATTCAACAGATTCTGTTGAATAAGGGTTATCTTCAAGTACTACTTCTAATTTCGTGATTGTTTTATCATCCGATAGATAGGGTTGAATTCCTTCCAAGAATTCTTCATTTTCTAGCGCTTCGTCTGGGATGCTTACATAAGATGTTGTTTCATTGCTAGAGAATGTGTCTAGGTAGTTTTGCACCTCGGTTAAACCATCAGAAATTTGTACTAAACCTTCCGAGCTTTGCGTTAAGCCGTCAGATAGTTGACCAAGTTGATCTTGCATATCACTAAATGCCTGCTTCAACTCTTCCTGACCACCGTAGATTTGCGTTAAGCCATTTTGTAATGCTGGGATGTTCTGAACGACTTGTTGCTGTCCATCTGCGGCTTGATTCAACCCGTTTTGGAGTTGATCGACTGCATTTATAAGATCGGTTAGTCCGGCTGATAGTTGTTCTTGGCCGGAGATGGATTTTTGAAAGCCTGTGTTAGCTTCGGACATTCCGCCTAGGATGTCTTTTTGGAGCGTGTTGGTTAAACCAGATGTCCCATCGATAACAGATTTAATCTGCCCTTTCGCTTCATCGAACTTTTCTTGGTCTTCAGGTTCAACGTCTACATCATTGAGTGTATTTAGGGAACCACTCAGTACATTTGTATATTGAATGTATCCTTGCACAATAGGACTTAATCCATTTTCAATTTCTTGATACCCAGCTAAAACATCCTTATTCCCATCAATAGTTGCTTGCAAGTTCTTCTGAATCTCTTGCAACCCTGCTTTAATCTCACCAGCACCACTCGCACCGGACTCGATTCCATTCTGAATCTCAGAAAGTCCGTTTTTCATGTCGCCGATTCCATTGTTCGCTTGTTGTGTACCTTGGAGCAACTGTTCTACGCCGCTTTCTGCTTCTTTTAATTGAGGCTGAGATTCTTTTAACTGGCTTGCACCATCTGCTAAACCGGATTGAATTTGATCAATTCCATCAATACTTTTTCCAATGCCTTCGCCTAGTTGGCCGGTTTGACTTGTGATGGTAAAGTCTTCGAGCAACTCACCTGTCGGACGTGTTGCACTTCGAACGGATTTGACACCATCGATATTTGCTAATTCCTTAGAAATTAATTCGATGTCCTCAAACTCTTGCGAGGAGTCTATTTTCCCTTTGGTTTCTAGCACGACCGTTGTTGGCATGGCTTCCCCTGGCCCCACACTATCTGAGATCCAGTCAAATGCTTTTACGGAACCGTACTCGTCACCAATTTCTTCTAAAGAGTTGTAGGATTTTGACCCGTCATAGGTTACGAGACTTGGTACAACAAATGCTAGAACAATAAGCAATGCGATTAAAGGACGAGTCCATGCAAAGCTCCCAACAGATCCCCAAAGCTTACTTTCACTATGTGATACGTTTTTATCAAATGGCCAGAATAGCTTTTTCCCTAAGACTACAAGGAAAAATGGAACGAGTGTGGCCAAAGCAATCAGTACGACTGCAACCCCTACAGCAACTGCCACAGCGGATTGGTAAAGGGAGAATGTCGATAGCCCGATTGTAGAGAAACCGATTAGTACAGCAAGACCTGAAAAGAACACCGTTTTTCCAGCTGCTTTATACGTAGCAATGACAGCTTCTCCTACCGATTCGTGGTGAGCAAGTTCTTCCTTAAATCTACTAATTAATAAAATACAGTAATCTGTTCCAATCCCGAACATAACCGCAACCATGAATATTTGCGTGAACGTGGAAAGTGGAAAATCGATGGTATCTGCTAGAATGGATACCACACCTTGTGCCGCTAAGTAACTGATCCCTACTGTTAATAATGGGATGAATGGAGCAACTAAGGAACGGAACACGATAAATAGGATTAATAGAATAAATCCTACTGTAATGTATTCTGTTTTCTTTAATCCCTCTTCTGAGTTAATAACAACGTCTTGAGAAATAAATGCTTCTCCTGTTAGAAGATGGTCAACTTCAACATCTTCCACAGCCTCATTAATTTCATCGCGTGCTTTTTCAATTTCTCGATCTTCTAATGATACTTCAAACGGCACTAGTATCGTTGTGTTGTCTTCAGAAACTACTTGTTCTTCAATCCGTGGATCGTCCTGAAAGGAGAGGATTTCTGAAAGCCCCAGTTTGTCGGATTGATCTTGTAAAGTTTCAATCGCATCCCCGACTTCTGATTTTTCAGCGTCTGTTAGAGCTTCATCCTCATGAAATACCATAACGGCACTAATGGTATCCTTGTTGTTATTCTCCGACATCCGCTCAATCATCTGAGCTGCTTCCGTAGAAGAATAACCATCTGGAACGCCGATTTGTCCTTTTTCCCGAACGAGCTCTTGCAGGTTTGGAGAAAATATAAACAAGCAAGCAGCTACTACAATCCAAGCTGCAAGGACTACCCAGCGAAAGCGTATAATTTGTTTCACCCTGTGTGCCTCCCTATCTTTCTCTAAGTATAGTAACGAGTTTTTCTAAAGAATGAACGAAAGTCGTTACTTCTTCTTTACTAAATTGTGTCAAAATATCCCCAAGTACTTCATATAATCTTTCTGTTCCTTCTTCTACAAGCGCTTTTCCTTTTTCAGTGAGCTGTAAATACACAATACGTCGATCCTCTTCGTCACGACGACGATCAATTAGCCCTCTTTCAAAAAGACGGTTAACCTGAGCTGTGACTGCGCTCTTCCCAATGGAGAATTCATTAGCGATTTCCGTGCTGGTCGTTGGTTGGTGCTTGTCAAGAAATCGTAAGGTTCCGAATTGGTCGGTTGTTAGCTCCTGATGTACTTTATCATTCATGATCACATTAACTCTACGGTTTACTTCATTCATCGTTGAGGTGTAAAGCTCAATGAGTTCATGTAGCTCGAGCTTGTTCATATTGTCACTCCTGTCCAATTGGTTTCACAAATGAATAGTTCAATAAGTGAACTATTATAAAATAGCATGACTGATTACGAAAATCAAGTAGGATAACATGAAAAGTTATTCCATGGTAAACTAGACAAAGAATGGACTTACATAATATAAAATGATTTTTTAATAGAGGAAGGGAAGAAGACCATGAATGCACATATTTGTAGATACTGTAGAAAAGAAATAAAAAATCGAGATCAATTACTAACTGGGGTAAGTTGGTTTCGGATTCGACCTTTTCACTATGTCTGCTTTCAAAAATTAATAGGGGATGCGGGAGTTATTTGGAATACGTGGAGGCCGATTAATACACAAGGTGGAACAATTAGTGCTTTGCTCATGTTAGCTCTCGTAATTTGGATGGCCGTTAGTGACTTTAGAGGAATTTGGGGTGATTTGTTAGGACTCGTTGCCTTCTATCCTGTTTTAGTTCGAGTGTTATCGTTTGCTTTATATGAAAGAAAGTTACCAAAGATATAGCTGTTTTCTGAACGGCTATTTTTTTAGGTTTAAATTTTTAAAAAGAGGGAAAGTAGGTTATTAGCACGGTGTTTGTCAGTTTTTCCTTCTTTTTCTAGATGAGTTAGGAAAACAGAGGTATTAGGACAATAAGTACATATGGACAAGTTAAAACACTAATAAACATTAGTCACTCGAATTAAAAGGGGAATATCAAGAGGGAGTAGGTTTGGGTAAAGTGTTTAATCTGTAGTAAAATGTATGTTGTTGTCGCATTTTAGCGAAACCCTCTTTTCCTCATGCACTATTGTTTCATTTCTTGCTAATTCTCCGGCGAATGATTTTCATTTTCACATTGATATTGTGTCTTACCGGATATTGAACTGACTACTAAGTTCAGAATATTGGGATTATTTGTGCGGAGGAAGGGGAAGAGTTTTAAATAAAAGGGGAGAGATATATGAAGAAGGTATTTGTAGGTGTTTCATTATTATTGTTGTTTATTCTTGCTGCCTGCGGTGGGTCAGGAGGTGGAGATGGCGAAGAGTCTTTGGATAAAATTGTACTAGCTGATGCGGGTTGGGATAGCATCCGTTTTCACAACGCTGTAGCGCAAACCATCATGGAAGAAGGATATGGGTACGAGACAGAAGTGAAACCTGGATCAACTGCTGCAACAATTCAAGGCTTACGTGAAGGTGACATAAATGTGTACATGGAAGTATGGACAGACAATATTAAAGAAGTGTACAACGAAGCAATTGAAGCTGGGGATTTTGAAAATGTGTCTACGAACTTCGATGACAACACACAAGGACTTTATGTTCCAACGTATGTGATTGAAGGAGATGAGGAGCGTGGTATTGAACCAATGGCTCCAGATTTGAAAACAGTTGCTGATTTAAAAAACTATCCAGAACTATTTGAAGATCCGGAAGATCCTGGTAAAGGTCGTTTAATCAATGCTCCAAGTGGTTGGGCGGTAGCTGAAACAATCACACAAAAATTTGAAACGTATGGACTTGGAGAAACGTTTAACAACTTTATGCCAGGTTCTGATGCTGCAATCGTGACTTCTTTGGCGGATGCGTATGATTCTGGAGAAGCTTGGGTTGGATACTATTGGTCTCCAACAGCAGTAACTGCTATGTACGACTTAACATTACTAGAAGAGCCTCCATATGATGAGGAAACCTGGAAAGAAAATAAAGGGACTGAGTTCCCTCCAAATGATGTAATAGTAGCCACACACAAGGACTTCAAAGACCAAGCACCAGAGGTCTACGAATTTCTGAAGAACTATGAAACGAGCAGCGCGTTAACAGAAGAAGCGCTTGTTTATATGAACGAAAATGAAGCTTCTGCAGAAGATGCTGCTGTTTGGTGGATAAAAGAACACGAGGATCTATGGACAAAGTGGGTTCCCGAAGACATTGCAACTAAAGTAAAAGATTCTCTATAAGATTCATAGAGGGTAGCTGGCTGCTACAGTCAGCTACTTTCTCATTTAATCAGATTCTATTAAAAGGTGAGGTGAACAAGCTGTATTCCGTACAGCGTTGCCTATGATGAATTTTCCTGACATTCAAAGTAACTTAGGTAAGTATGTAGAAGAATTCGTTGAATTCCTGGACGAATCATTAGCTGGTTTATTTGATTTTATCTTTTTTATTGCTTCACGTTCCATTAACGGAATCGAAGCATTTCTAAACATGATTCCTTGGTGGGTATTTATTTTATTAATCGTTTTACTTGGGTGGTATTTCCGCTCCTTAACATCCGGTATTATTTACGGTATCTTTATTTTCTTAATTGGCACGTTCGGTTTGTGGGAAGAGATGATGATGACGATATCTGTTGTGATGACGGCTGTTATCATATCTTTACTCATCGGGATTCCTCTAGGTATTTGGATGGCGTTTAGTAAAAAATTCTCAATGGTTATGAGACCGTTACTCGATGCCATGCAAACCATGCCTAGTTTCGTGTATCTAATCCCTGCTATCTTTTTCTTCGGACTGGGAAATGTCTCGGCAATCTTCGCAACTTTAATCTACGCACTACCTCCAGTTATTCGTTTAACGGAATTAGCGATCAGAGGGGTCGATCCAGAAGTGATTGAATCGGCACAATCTTTTGGTTCCTCTAAATGGCAAATGCTGAAAAAGGTTCAATTGCCACAAGCATTACCAACTATTATGGCGGGTGTAAACCAAACGACGATGATGGCATTAGCTATGGTCGTTATTGCTTCCATGGTTGGGGCACAAGGACTTGGAGAACAAGTGCTTATCTCGATTAACCGAATTGACATTGCGTTAGGGTTTGAAGCAGGTATTAGTATCGTATTTTTAGCCATTATCATTGATCGAATCTCCGGCGGTGTAGCGGATCGATTCCAAAAGCATAGGAGGGCTAAATAATGAGTAACGAAAAGATAAAAATAGACCATGTATCAAAAATATTTGGTCCGAAGCCAAAGTCGGTTATTAATCTAGTAGAACAAGGCATGACAAAAGCAGAAATTTTAGAAGAAACTGGACATACGGTAGGAGTTTATGATGCTTCGATGGAAATCAATGAAGGTGAAATTTTTGTTATCATGGGGCTTTCCGGAAGTGGGAAATCTACATTAATCCGTTGCTTTAATTTATTAAATAAGCCAACAGGTGGGGCGATTTATGTAGATGGAGAGAATATCGTAGAATATAACCCTACAAAACTTAAAAAATTTCGTCAAGACAAGATTGCGATGGTGTTCCAACACTTTGGATTATTTGATCATAGAACTGTTCTAGGTAATATTGAGTATGGCTTAGAAATTAAAGGTATTCCTAAGGAAGAACGAGAAAAAATTGCCAGAGAAAACCTTGAAATCGTAGGGTTGAAAGGGTATGAGGACAAATACCCTGATGAACTTTCTGGTGGAATGCAGCAACGGGTTGGACTTGCTAGAGCATTGACTAATGACCCGGATATTTTGCTGATGGATGAACCTTTTAGTGCCCTGGATCCGTTGATTCGCCGTGATATGCAGCTTGAACTTTTGGATATTCAAGAACGCCTCAAAAAAACGATTATCTTTATTACACATGATGTGAATGAAGCATTTAAGCTTGGGGATCGCGTCGCTGTCATGAAGGATGGAAAAGTCGTTCAAGTCGGTTCTCCAGAGGAAATTATTGCAGAACCAGCTAATGATTATATTTCTAATTTCATTAAAGATATCGATCGCTCCAAAGTACTTCAAGCCGACCATGTAATGAGCAATCTTTCCGCATTAGTTTCGTTGAAAGATGGCTTGAATGTGGCGGTCAAGGAAATGGAGCAAAATGGGATTTCTAGTGTTTTTGTTGTCGATCGTAGTCGGCGCTTACAAGGAATTGTGACCATTGATCAAGCAATTCAAGGTATTAAAAACAAACAAAGCTTAGAGGATGTTCTTGATACGAATGTTACAAAGGTCACCAGAGATGAGTATGTTAACGACTTAATTCCAAAAGCATTGGAATCCAAATTCCCACTGGCCGTAGTAGGTGAGGATAACCGCTTAGAAGGTTACATCCTGCGTGTTCACGTTCTTTCTGGTCTTGTAGCAGAGGACGTAGAGGAAAGTAAAGAGTATCATGGGTATTATCAGCCTAGCGATACGACGAATATATAAGACTTGTAAGGGGTGCGTAGAAGCACTCCTTTTTTATGGACTAATCACTTATATGGAAAAATATGCCAATATAGAAATGTATATTTAATAAAAGGGGCAAGGGGATGAGTGGTCTTGAATTCAATCAGATAATTAGATTCCGTCGCCCCACATCATATTATAGATGATAGGATTTAAAATAGGCTTTTGAAATCTTAGACCAGAAGTAACCATTCTCTGAGGAGGTATTTCATGTCCTTTCTATCCTGTCTGGACTCCTCGCCCTCCATGGCCAGTTTCATTCTTCATGGAATAATTTAATGACGGGCATAGCCATTTTCAATATTTTCAATTTATATGTACGATTATTCCCATTAAATATCCTTCGTGGTGGGGGAGCTATGCAGGGAAGCCATCAGATGGTTATCAGATTTTAGCCCAACTTAGGTATAGAGGATAGTGATAATAACAATTGTAGTTCACATTTCTTTTAAAAGTTTAGCTGCTTGATTACAATAAAAGGAAGAGTATAAAGGAGTGTTCATGATGGGTTTAGCTAATTCTGTGCAAACATTACATAATGGAGTGAAAATCCCTTCTGTCGGTTTAGGTGTGTACAAAATTGAGGGGAATGGGGTATATGATGCTGTAAAATCAGCAATTGATCTTGGCTATCGTCATATCGATACAGCTTCCTTTTATGAAAATGAAGAAGGTGTGGGTCGTGCCGTGAAGGATAGTGGAGTTGAACGTGAAGAGCTCTTTATTACAACGAAGGTTTGGAACGATCAACAAGGCTATGAAAATACGATGGAAGCATTTGATTTAAGTTTAAATAAGCTGGGATTGGACTATGTCGATCTTTATTTAGTGCACTGGCCAGTTCCGGGGAAATATAAAGAAACGTGGAAAGCACTGGAGGATATTTATCGAAGTGGAAAGGCCAAAGCAATAGGGGTAAGTAATTTTCTACCACACCATTTGGAAGACCTTTTAAAAAGTGCGGAGATTAAACCAATGGCCAATCAAATCGAACTGCATCCACAATTGTCCCAATTGGAAACGCGTGAATACTGCAAGAAACATGATATTATCGTGGAAGCATGGGCCCCATTAGGGAAAGCATCTTATTTTGATCACCCAGTTCTACAGCAACTTTCGGAAAAGCATGGAAAAACTCCAGCTCAAATCATTGTAAGATGGGATTATCAGCACGGGATCGTGACCATTCCAAAATCAACGAAAGCAGAACGTCAAAAAGAGAATGCGGATATCTTTGATTTTGAACTTTCAGGAGAAGATATGGAATTAATAGATGGTATGAATGAAGATAAACGAATTGGAGCACACCCAGATAAATTTAATTATTGAAAAAAGGCAAGGAGCTGCTCCTTGCCTTTTTGTATTCGGGTTGGCCCGACTGATGATATTCGGCGTTTACGCCCAAGAATCCGGCGATTCATTTCATAATTCGGCGCTCAGTCCACGTTTTCCGGCGAAAAAATCCATAATCCGGCGGTTTCAAATTATTCGGCGTTTACGCCCAAGAAACCGGCGATTCATTTCATAATTCGGCGTTCGGTCCACATTTTCCGGCGAAAAAATCCATAATCCGGCGATTTCAATTTATCCGGCGTTTTTACGCCCAAGAATACGGCGGTTCATTTCGTAATTCGGCGCTCGGTCCACATTTCCGGCGAACGAAACGCCGCTCACACCAAAAACAAAAGCCTTGTCCTCATTTGCCGAGCTCCTATTTCACAGCCTATTAATATCCGCGCTCTACCAAATCAAGCTTCCCAGTCTTCGGATCAATAACTAGTCCGTGAACCGGTGTACCTGCTGGAAGCAGAGGGTGGTTCCGTAAAATCTCCACACTATTTTGTACAGACGCTTCAACTGTGTCAAAACCTTTTAACCACTGTTTTAAATCTAGTCCAGCATGCTCCAATGTTTGCACCTTTTCTTCGGAAACACCGCGTTTTTTCATGCGATCTAGTACAGCTTCTCCTTCTAATTTACCCATTCCGCAACGGTGATGTCCGATAATGAAGACTTCATCTGCTTCTAGCATATAAAGCGCGATAAGAATACTGCGAACGACACTATCAAAAGGGCTCGTAATGATTCCGCCGGCGTTTTTTACCATTTTAACGTCCCCGTTTTTAATGTTCATTGCGTTTGGTAGAAGTTCGATGAGTCGTGTATCCATGCAGCTTAATACAACTGCTCGTTTTTTCGGCAGCCCTTCCACCTCATATGGAACATACAATTCCTCTTCTACAAATTTCTGGTTAAAGGATAATACATCATCTAATAACATAGTTTCTACTCCCCTATCTTCATTTGTTCTCTATATTAAAATACCAGAAATTTTTAATTAATGAAAATATCCCATTGACTTTGAAAATCGGAAAGCATACTATAGAGGAAATTTATGAGAGGAGGTCACCAAAATGGAAAAAGTTATCGCAGTGAAACAATACCAGATTGTAGGATACTACAACTTCATATCGAACGTGACCTTCGCTGAACGTGTATTCTAATATTCGTGCATAAATTGGGATAGAAGTATATTTCGTACAGGTTTATAGGAAGTAATGTAGGTCACGTGAAAAGAGTCCGTGGCTATTTTTGTGCGTTTTTTTAACCGCATGCGTCTAGGGACGTATGCGGTTTTTTTAATTCTTATGTTAGTTTGCAAGGGTTCTATCCTTTGCTTTCTATATAAAAAATTTGGAGGGATGATTTTATGCTAATCACAAAAATGAAAAATGAAAAGTTGTTCGACGGAAGGAACGAGAGCGGATAGTAAAACAAGTTCAAATGTAAAAGAAGGTGGCAGCATGTTTAACATTTTTATACGATTTAATGGAAAATTTAACCAGTACTTTAGAAGATACACATTCGTATTTATTATTAAATTTAAAATGAAATATAAACTTCCTATGGTTGATCGTACGGTGTTAATCGTTTCTAGAAACCATAGCTAAAAAAATGAAGGAGGAAATGAAATGGCTTTGACAAGATCTGAGATTGCAAAAAATGAAGAATGGAAAGAAAGTGGCTAGTGGAACGAATAAAAAGAAGTAGGTGAATGCATGTTTCAAGTGTTTAAGAAGTTAGATTGGTTTTTTAAAAAATATTGGAAAAGATACACATTTGCGATAACCGCACTTATAATTGGAAGCTTGATTGAGATAATCCCACCTCGATTAATTGGAATGGCGATTGATGAAATTCAATTTAATACGCTAACGATGGATCGTATAGTGGAGATTTTACTTATCTTCGGTGGGCTTATCATCGCAAGCTATTCTATCAATTTTTTATGGGATTATACATTATTTAGTGGAGCAATGATTATGGAGCGCACCATGCGCTCCCGTTTAATGGGGCACTTTTTACGGATGACCCCAACCTTTTTTGGAAAGAACCGGACAGGAGATTTAATGGCCAGATCTACCAATGATTTAAAAGCCATTTCCTTAACTACAGGCTTTGGTGTTTTAACATTAGTAGATTCTAGTGTCTTTATGTTGATGATTATTGCCATGATGGGCTTTTCAATTAGCTGGAAGTTAACAATTGCAGCACTCATTCCACTTCCAATTATGGCAGTGGTCATGCATAAGTATGGGAATGTGATCCATAATCGCTTTACGAAAGCACAAGCAGCTTTCGGGGAAATGAATAACGATGTGCTGGAATCCATTCGAGGAGTTCGCGTTTTACGGGCATTCGCACAAGAGACTCATGATAGTGATAGATTTCAAGTGATGACGGAAGATGTTTATGAGAAAAATATTGCGGTTGCCAAGATTGATGCGCTTTTCGAACCAACGATGAAAATATTAGTAGGCTTATCTTATACAATAGGTCTAGGATACGGGGCAACCTTAGTGTTTCAAAATACGTTAACACTTGGGGAACTCGTATCCTTCAACGTGTACCTAGGGATGTTAATTTGGCCAATGTTTGCAGTGGGCGAGCTAATCAACGTCATGCAAAGGGGAAATGCTTCCCTTGATCGTGTGAATGAAACTTTAGACTATAAAGCTGATGTGGAAGATCCGCAGCATCCACAGTTAGTTGGTAGTTTGAATTCCATAGAATTTGAGGGTGTGAGTTTCCAATATCCGGACACGGAGGAACCACAGCTGTCTCATATTAACTTGAAAGTGGAACAAGGAGAGACGATTGGAGTAGTAGGAAAAACTGGGTCTGGAAAAACAACCTTATTCCGATTACTGCTACGTGAATATCCAGGAGTAACTGGCTCTCTTCGTTTGTCTGGAGTCTCGATTGATGAACTTCCATTAGAAGTAACGAGAGGTTGGATTGGATATGTACCGCAGGAACAAATTATGTTCTCGCGTACCATTCGAGAAAACATTCAGTTTGGAAAAAGTGAGGCAACGGATGAAGAGATTTATCGTGTGATGGAGATGGCTCATTTTCTAGACGATATTAAAAATTTGCCTAAGGGATTGGACACAAAAGTCGGAGAGAGCGGGGTCACTCTTTCCGGTGGTCAAAAACAACGTGTTGCCTTGGCACGTGCATTTATTAAAGACCCAAACCTATTGTTGCTTGATGATGCCTTATCAGCCGTAGATGGAAAAACAGAAACATTGATCATTAACCATCTCAAGCAAGAGAGAAAAGGAAAAACAACCTTTATTACAGCTCATCGAATGTCAGCTGTTCAGCATGCTGACCAGATTATTGTACTCGATGATGGAAAAATTGTAGAGCGTGGTACGCATGACGAACTCATGAAGACAGAGGGTTGGTATTGTGAGCAGTATAAACTGCAGCAGTTAGAGGAACAGGAGGTGAGCTCCTAATGAAGAAGACAACGGAACGTCGTTTATTTGATTATGCGATGCAGTTTAAAAAGATTATTATGATAGGCTTAGTTTGCCTTATCATAGCCGTAGGACTGGAGCTTGCTGGTCCGCTGATTGCAAAGCGAGTCATTGACGAACATATTACAGGGGTAGAAACTACGTGGTTTCAAGTAGAAGAAAACGATGATCGATACACGGTTGCCTTTGCAGGGAACTTTTATAAACGGTCAGATCGTATGGAAGCAAGCGATGAAAAGGTAGCAGAAGCGACCGTTTTACAAGTGAAGCGATCCTATTACTTCATTCATGAGAAAGTTCCTTTAGAAGGACAACGAAATGTAAACGATGGAACAATTACGATTCAAACACAGGATAAAGAAGTCAAGACACAAGGAGAACGCTTGTCATTGTCGGAGCTTTATTCGTTCTTCCAGCCAGAGCAACGACCTATTATGTATTTGCTCGGCTTGTATGTTGCGCTGTTGCTGATTGCATCTGTCTTCCAATTTGGAAAAACATATAACTTGCAGAAGGCGAGTAATCGGATTGTACAGCAAATGAGAAATGATATCTTTGCTCATACCCAAAAGGTACCAATCGATTATTACATCAATCGACCAGCTGGGAAAATCGTAGCTCGCATTACAAATGATACGGAAGCAATTAGAGATCTCTATGAACGAGTTCTATCCGTATTCATTACGAGCTTTATTTACATGGCAGGGATTTACATTGCCTTGTTCATCTTAGATATCCGATTAGCTTTATTCTGCTTATTGCTTATTCCGATTATCTATGTCTGGATGAAAGTATATAAGTATTTTGGATCTAAATACAACAAAGTAGTCCGATCTACGATTAGTGAAATCAATGGAAATATTAACGAATCCATTCAGGGCATGCCAATCATTCAAGCTTTTCGTAAAGAAAAGCAGATTAATGAGGAATTTGAAGTGCTCAATACAAGGCATTTCACGTATCAAAGAAAGCTTGTTAAATTAAGCGCCTTAACCTCCCATAATCTAGTAAACGTCCTTCGTAACATAGCGTTCGTTGCGTTTATTTGGTACTTTGGATCGCAATCACTAGGCGTTGGAAGTATCGTGACCGTTGGGGTATTGTATGCATTCGTCGACTATTTAACCAGGTTATTCGAACCTGTCACAAATATGGTGAACCAATTACCACTATTGGAACAGGCTCGTGTAGGAGCAGGAAGAGTGTTTGAATTGTTAGATGAGGATGGAGAAGAACCGATCCATTCCCCGATTGACAAATACCAAGGGCTTGTGAAGTTTGAGAAGGTTTCCTTTTCCTATGACGGTGAAGAATATGTTTTAAAGGATATCGATTTTAATATATTTCCCGGACAGACCGCTGCGTTTGTTGGGCATACTGGATCAGGAAAAAGCTCGATTATGAATCTATTGTTCCGTTTTTATGACCCTCAAAGAGGGAGAATTACCATAGATGGAATCGACACGAAAAGCCTGTCTCGACAACAAATACGAAGTCATATGGGGATTGTATTACAGGATCCATTCCTATTTACCGGAACGATTTTGTCGAATGTCACGATGAATGACCCGGATATTTCCCGGGAAATGGCGATTTCTGCTTTAGAAGCAGTTGGCGCTGACAAATTTATCAACAAACTGCCTGAGAAGTACGATGAACCAGTTAAAGAAGGCGGTTCGACATTATCCATGGGAGAGCGTCAGTTGATCTCCTTTGCTAGAGCCTTAGCCTTCAATCCGTCTATTTTAATATTAGATGAGGCTACTGCGAACATTGATACAGAAACAGAATCGATCATTCAACGAGCACTTGAGGTCTTGAAAAAAGGAAGAACAACGCTTGTTATTGCACACCGGCTATCAACGATTCAACAAGCTGACCAAATTCTTGTATTAGATCATGGTGTCATTAAGGAAAGAGGAAATCATGAGCAACTAATAGAAGAAAAAGGCTTGTATTATCAGATGTATCAGATGCAAAAAGGAAAAATGAACCGAAAAGCAATGTGAGAAAAAGCCCTTTGGTCTGTAATGATCAAAGGGCTTTTTCAAAATGGATAATTAAAAGTATGCTAGTATAGGACTAACTAGATGCAAGCTCGAGGTGACGAGATGAAGGAACAAGATCACGATGTGATTGATAAAGACTTACATGAAGATTTAAGCGATGAAGAAATGCTTGAAATATTAGAAGAAGAAAAAAAGCGTGGGAAAGAGACTCCATCAAAAGGGCCGGCATCGAAAAGTCCTACCCTAAAATGGGCGATTTGGCTTATTGCAATTGCTATGTTTATCCAAGTCATTGCGATCATTCCGAAAGCATTTCCTGTCGCAGCTTTTGATTTTCTTTCTACTTCTGCTCGGCTTATGACCAATCCGGAAATTGACCAATACCAGGAGGCAGTTGTTGTCGTGGAGGCAGGAGAGTCAAGAGGAACCGGATTCTCTTTCACAAAAGATGGGCTTGTTTTAACGAATTATCATGTCATTGACGAAACGCTAGAAGAACAAATTTACGTTGCCTATCCGGAAGAAGGACTAAAAGATGCAACTGTAGTGGCAGAATACCCCGAGATTGATTTAGCCGTTCTTCAAGTAGAATCAAAAGAGTCGTTGCCTTATCTTCCCTTAGCGGAACAAAAGAATCATAAAAATCAAGAGCATATATACTTTATTGGAAATCCACTGCGTTTTGAAGGAATTGCCAATGAAGGAGAAGTAATTGGCTATACGTCTTTAGATGACTGGGATCAAGATGTCCTTATGCTAGATGCTCCGGTCTATCATGGGAACAGTGGTAGTCCTGTTATAAACAAAGACGGCAAAGTCATTGCCGTGATCTTTGCCACACTTGATCACCAGGAGCATGGCAGAGTAGGGTTGGCAGTTCCTATCGATTTGTTTCATGAAGTTTATAAGAATTAGTTGGTAATACTGTCTCAATGATAATAAGATCCGAACTATGGTTCCGAAATCCACTAAAACTCGAATTAGTTCGAATTTTTCTTTTAGGTGCTTGTGAGGGGATTGAGGCCAAAGTGAAAACAAGTTAAGTCGCTGTTATCCAGCTCTTGAGCGCCGATATAAATTCTTTCTTTGATTTCAAAAAAACACTGATACCGAAAAAAATCTCCTACAAAAATATCTAAGCAGATATTCAGACAGAGTAAACGAAAACAAAAGCAATTTTCAAAACCAAAAAGGAGCCCTTAGGATGAAGTCTTCCTACGATTAGCGGATTAGTTGTACTGTTTCCACAGAAAGTGGCTATCCGCAACGGAAAACAATCTAGTCTGGGTTCCTTTTTTTATGAAGAGAAAGTGATCTGGGTTTTTCATATATTAAGAAATTTTACCGTTCTTCTAACAATTAGATTAAAATATAGGACAAAAGCAGTAGATTTTGACAAACTTTTTAAAGAAAATGTAATCATCCTGTCCTCGTTTATAAGAGGAAAGTCGGGTATTGTATACATAGTATAAACTAATGATTATTGGAGACTATTGTGATGTTTAGTGTCTTTATCTATAAGTGCTTGTACAAAAAGGAGGATGAAAATCGCAAAGACATTCAAGGCGGCCCAGCTTTGAGTACCGGAATGTATGTTTATGGATACATGAGGAAGGCAACTTCAGCGAATGCACTTCTTTTGCTGCCTTTTAACGAGGTATCTTACTTCCTTGAATTGCTTGGAGACAAGGGTGCACCGTTCTTCAGAGAAGCAAGCAAACGCAGAATTTCAAAGCGATTTTCACCGGACTTTTTGAACATCTTATATAAATTTTGTAAGTTTTATCTAATCGAACGCCTAGAAACACCCATAAACAATCTCTCAAGTTCGAAATATATAACAGCTGGAGGGGATGACAGTTGATTACGAACCGGTTCCGAAAAACTAGCAATGATTCCCTAGCTAGCCAGGTTCATCTTGTCCAGCAAGGTGATACAGAGCTTCAAAATCAGCTGATTGATGCTTATAAGCCATTTATTGCTAAAGCCGTCTCGGAAGTTTGTAAACGATATATAGATCCTACAATAGACGATGAGTTTAGCATCGGTTTATCTGCGTTTAATGAGGCAATGCTCGCCTATTCCTCTGATAAGGGAAGCGCTTTTCTTTCCTTTGCTAAATTAGTCATCAAACGAAAAGTGATAGACTACATTAGGCACGACCAAACTAGACTAGTGGCTGCATCTTTGGATGAAACCTATGATGAAGAGCAGATGGATAATCCATTAGAGATTAGCGCAGCGAAAGCCATTCATCAGGAGGAAATCGATCAATGGCATAGAAGAGAGGAATTACTGGAGTTAGAGCTTAAGTTAAGAGAGTACAAAATTTCCTTTAAAGAATTAACGGTTATTTCACCGAAACACCAAGATGCTCGAGAATCTGCTATTGAAGTTGCTAGACTTTTGTATGAGGATTCTGAGTTAAGGGAGTATGTTTATAAGAAAAGGAAGATTCCAATTAAGTCCCTTGTAGATCGAGTAAAAGTAAGTAAAAAAACGCTAGAGCGAAATAGAAAGTACATTCTAGCCATTTTCATCATATTAAGCGAGGATTTTCTTTATCTCCGTGACTATTTGAAGGGGGTGGGGCAGTGAAAAAAGGCGTTGTCATCAAGCACCATCTTAGGTACACCATTGTCCTTAGGCGAGATGGTTCCTTTGTAAAAGCGAAACCAATTAAAGAAAAAAGAGTTGGAGCCGAGGTTACTTATGAAGAAAAGGAAGCTCATAAGCTGGGCTCCCTTTTGCATGATAAGCCTGCAACCGGCTTTAGGCTCGTTGCAATGGTCATGGTTCTCTTACTAATCGCGTCGCCTCTTTATTTATGGAACACCCAAAATCGTGCTTATGCCTATGTGAGTATCGATATTAATCCGAGTGTGGAGTTGGAAGTAAATAAAGATATGGAAGTAATCGGTATTCATGCGGTTAATGAAGATGCGAAAACTTTAATTACCATGCTTGGAGAATGGGAAGATAAACCGGTCGACCAGATTACCGGTCAGATTGTCCAAATTAGTAAAAAAGAAGACTGGTTATCAGAAGAGAAAACAGTGCTTATCGGAATTTCTTATGAAGAAAGTGGAAAAAAGGAAGCATACGTGACAAAAGTGTTGGATGATTATTTTAAGAAAACAGAGAATCAGGTATTAACTGTTGCTATTTTCGAGGTTCCAAAAGAAATTCGAGTCCAGGCTCAAGAACAAAAAAAATCCATGAACGAAGTTATGGCTGCATCCTTACCTAGTATGGCAAAATCAGCTTTATTGGACCAGGTGGATGATCAAGAAAGAGAAGTTATTCGAACTTATTTTAATTATAAAAAGCAAACGGTAGAGAAAGAGAAGGCGATCCAAACGAAAAAGGACATTAAAAAGAATCAAGAAAAATCGACTTCTACTGAAAAGAAACAGGATCAAAACATAGAACATTCATCAAGTAAGCAAGAGACAAATAAAGCCAAAAAAACACCAAGTCAGGATACAAAGAATTCATCCAACCCGAAACAAGATCAAAAGAAGAAAGAAAAAACAAAACAAAAACAAGAAAAGAAACAGGAGAAGAAATCCACTCCTCCAGCTTCTGAGAAAGATCGTCATTCTGTCATACCAGAATTAGATATTGATGAAGAAGCCATTCGTAAAGCCATACTGGAATGGCAAAAAAATCCGAATGTCATTCCACCTATATTAGAGCAATTGCCGGAACAAATTAGAAAAGAATTGGGAATTGAATTAGATTCGAAAATAGATTCAGATTCTCTGGATGATTTATTCGATTTAATAGATCGATAGCTTCTGTCCAATGTGGGCGGGAGCTTTTTTTTTACCTATAAATGTGAATGTTGATAAAATGACTTGAGCGTCGGTAAATGGTTTTGAACAGATAAATTAAAATGAACACGGATAACATGACTCAACGCTCGCTGATTTCAGTAACGAAGACCGATACAACTTGTGATACCATATTCAGCTAAGAGCCCGTTGCACACCTAAAACTAAAGAGAGTGTCTAATAAAAAATCTAGAAATTAGACAAATTGACAAAATAATCTGAAACAATTTGTTGATTGTATGGCATTGCAGTACAATAAAATTAAGGTTAAACAAAACACGTTATGAGGTGAAAGCATGAACCAACCCCGAATTGGAATTGTTGGTTTAGGGGGGATTGCGCAAAAGGCGTACTTACCAACCCTTACAAAAGAAACAAAATGGAAGCTAGTAGGAGCTTTTTCTCCAAATAAAGAGAAGAGGGATCGCATATGTGCGGAATATAGGATGACTAGCCTAGACAGCTTAGAAGCTCTAAGTCAACAGGTCGATGCTGCTTTTGTACATAGTTCCACATCTACTCACCATTCCATCGTTAAATATTTATTAGAGCAAGGGGTGGATGTGTATGTCGATAAGCCTCTTGCCGCTACGGTTGAAGAAGCGGAAGAGCTAGTTGAAATTAGTGAACGATTAAATCGAAAGCTTATGGTAGGTTTTAACCGCCGTTTTGCACCACTTTATCGGAAAGCGAAGGGGCTTGCGCCAGATTATGTGTGGGTCCATATGGAAAAGCATCGCATGAATGGCGTAGGTCCAAATGATGTATCCTTTACAATGCTTGATGATTATCTTCATCTTGTCGATACACTCCGTTGGTTAGGTCAAAGTGAATTACAGATTGCAAATCACTTTGTTCAAACCAATGAGAAGGATCAGCTTGTCTTTGCCAAACATACGTATCAAAATGAACATGCTATATTTTCTTCAGCTATGCATCGGGAGTCTGGTTCAGGTTTAGAAAAGTTAGAGATATTCGGGATGAATCAGATTGTCCGTGTTGAAAACTTAACTCGGTTAGAAGTAGAACGAAACAATCAAGTCCACGTAACGGAACCAGGGTCTTGGGACACGTTATTAAAGGTTCGAGGATTCGAAGATAGTGTCCTTCATTTCATCGACAGTATCACGAACAACAAGAAACCAATAGTGGATGGCCAGGAAGCTCTTCGATCTCAGCAACTGCTTCATCAATTAGTAACTGAATTGGTGCATCACTAAGGAGAGGGATAAAGATGGCAAAACTAGACTTATCACAATTTGAGAAAAAACTAATTGTGCGAAATATTGAAGAAAAAGATATTAATCAAATCATTGCACTCCAGCTTATTTGTTTTCCGAATATGGAGCCATGGAAAGAAGAGCACCTCCATAGTCATTTAAAGCACTTTCCAGAAGGACAATTTTGTGTGGAGTATGATGGGAAAATCATCGGAAGCTGTTCGAGCCTTATTGTGAACTTTGATGAGTATGATGATAAACATACATGGGATGACATTACCGATGGAGGTTATATAACCAATCATAATTCAGAGGGGTACAACATGTATGGCATTGAAGTCATGGTTGACCCGAATTTCCAAGGGATGAAGATCGGGAAGCGTCTTTATGAGGCAAGAAAGAAGTTAGCGAGAGAACTGAACTTGAAAAGTATTATTATCGGGGGAAGAATTCCGAACTATCATAAATATGAGGAGAAGCTGACACCGAGGGAATATGTAGAAGAGGTTAGTAACAAAAACATCTTTGACCCTGTGTTAACGTTCCAAATTATGAATGGATTCTCGGTAATGAGAATCAATCCAGGTTATTTACCCGATGATCGTCAGTCTGCTAAATATGCAACCTTGATGGAATGGAACAATATAGATTATCAAGCGCTGACAAAGCGGCACTTCAAAACAGCGTTTCCTGTTCGAATCACCGTCATTCAATACATGATGAAGGATATTGAATCGTTTGAGGAATTCGCTAGACAAGTGGAATACTACGTGGATGTAGCGTATGATTTCGGATCAGATTTTGCCGTATTTCCTGAAATTTTCACAACTCAGCTCATGTCTTTCTTAGAGGAAAAAGTACCTTCCAAGGCCGTTCGAAAGCTATCCGAATACACGGAGGAATATATTGAATTGTTCACAAAGCTTGCGGTCAAATACAACGTGAATATAATTGGTGGTTCTCATTTCGTAGAAGAGGATGATCATATGTATAATATTGCTTATCTTTTCCGACGAGATGGAACAATCGAAAAACAATATAAGTTACATGTTACCCCGAATGAAAAAATGTGGTGGGGCATCCAACCTGGTGATGCGGTTAGGGTGTTTGATACAGATTGTGGAAAAATTGCGATTCAGGTTTGTTATGACATCCAGTTCCCAGAATTGTCACGTTATGCGGCAGATCAAGGTGCAAACATTATATTTGTTCCTTTCTGTACAGATGACCGTCAAGGGTATTTACGCGTTCGCTACTGTGCTCAGGCAAGAGCGATTGAAAATCAAGTTTATACGGTAATTGCTGGAACAGTAGGGAACCTTACTCAAGTGGAAAACATGGACATTCAGTATGCGCAGTCCGGTATTTTTACACCTTCTGATTTTGAATTTGCCAGAGACGGTATTGTTGGGGAATGTCATCCAAATATCGAGACGGTAGTTGTAGGAGATGTGGACTTAGAAATTTTGCGTCGACAACGCAAAACCGGTACCGTTCGTCAACAGCGTGATCGGAGAAAAGACTTGTTTGAGCTACGATACAAAAAAGCTCGTAAGAATGAATAGGGACTGAGAACCGAGTCAAAGGAGGCTCGGTTTTTCTCTGCTTTTAGAAGTGGAATATTCTAACTTTTTCTTCTTAGAATCGTGATATAATGGGGAAAAAGATCGTAGGGGTTAAGAACGATGATTGATGAGACAAGACGCCTTAAAACACTAAAAACGATAGCAGAACTATTAAATCAATCGACTAATAAAAGTGATATGGTCCATGAAGTACTTCGACAATTAATAGAGATTACTCATTTTGAAGCAGGCTGGTTTTTTCTAGAAGAAGATCAACATGTGAAGTATGCAGCATCTCATCAGCTGCCGGCAGCTTTGAGCCATCGTCAGTACGAACCGATGTGCAGTGAGGATTGCTACTGTATTTCTCGATATAAAAGAGGAGCCTTAACGAAGGCTACAAGTATTATTGGCTGTAAACGACTTGAAAAGGCACGACAAGAGGGAAGAACGGATACTAATGGAATCTCCCATCACGCAACCGTTCCATTGCGAACGAATAAACGATCATATGGTCTTCTAAATGTTGCATCACCCAACCAAACAACTTATAACGAACAGGAGCTTGACTTGTTGGAAGGATTAGCCCTACAAATTGGGACGGCGCTGGAACGAATTGAACGATTTGAAGAAGAGGAAAAGCGTGTTGCGCAACTGACCCATTTACATACGGTTATTCAAGAGCTGCAGAAAGCAAGAACGAGAAAAGAGCTTTTGAAAGCATTAGAAACACAATTATTTCTAATGCTTCCACATATTCAGATTCACTGGACTAAACCACAGGAAGCGGAATATTTGGAAGGCGAATTTGGTGCTTCTCAAAAAGTCTGGATCGTTCGGGAGAGCGCTTTTACGCAAATTGAAAAAGAAGTCTTTACACTCTTCATGGAATATGTGGACGTCATTTATTTACACATTCAGCTGGAAGAAAAGGAAAGAGAAATTGTGAAAGGACAAGAGCGATCAAAGCTGGCACAGGATTTACACGATTCGGTTAATCAGCTTTTGTTTTCTGTAGCCTTAACTTCAAAAGCCACTTTAATGCAGGTGGAGGATGAAAAAATAAAAGAACAAGTGGAGTACGTTCATCAGTTAGCCTCCCAGGCGCTAACGGAAATGCGGGAGGTCGTAGCCAACCAGAGACCACAAGCGCTAGAAAAAGGACTCGTTCATGCACTGGTCAAATATGGAAAAGGAATTGGAATCGATATCGAATGTGAAACAGTTGGAACAAGTTCTATTCCATACATTGTAGAAGAAACCTTATGGAGAGTGGGGCAAGAAGCGATCCATAATATTAACAAACATGCTGATGTAAAAGAGGCAAGGATTTATATGGCACGTAAAGAAGCGGCTGTACGTTTACATATCATCGATGAAGGGAGAGGGATGAGTCTAGACCACGCTTATCAGCTTTCCTTTGGTTTACAAGGGATGAAAGATCGGATTGAAATGCTTGGGGGATCGATGCAATTGGAAAGCAAAATTGGGGAAGGGACAACCATAAATGTTTATATCCCATTGGAGGAACAATCATGACGATAAAATTATTATTAGCAGACGACCATCAGGTTGTCCGAAAAGGACTCGTGTTCTTCTTTCAAACACAAAATGATATGGAAGTGTTAGGCGAAGTATCAAGCGGAAAAGAGGTTATTACTTTTCTTGAATCCCAAGAGGTTGATGTCCTGTTATTAGATATTCAAATGCCGGAAATGGACGGGATTGAAGCAGCCAGTCAAATCAAACAACAGTTCCCGGAAGTGAAAATTGTAATCCTGACAAGTTTCTCTGATTATGATACGGTCATTCCAGCCGTTAAAGCAGGAGTGGAAGGCTACCAGTTAAAGACGATTGACCCGGATGATTTAGCGGATGTGATTCGTGCTGTGCATAATGGAGAAAATGCAATCGATCCTCAAGCTGCTAAAGAATTGATTCGACATGTTAGCACGGGAAATGCTTCTGAGGAACAGCATCGTTTGCAAGAACTAACAAATCGGGAGTTAGATGTTCTAAAAGAGATTATGAAAGGCAAGAGTAACAAAGAAATTGCATCTTCTTTATTTATTACCGAAAAAACAGTCAAAACGCATGTGTCCAATGTGTTAGCGAAACTAGAGGTGCATGACCGAACACAAGCTGCACTTTTTGGAATTAAATATGTAAGCAATAAATAGAGCGTGACGCATCACGCTCTATTTTTCATTTCATAAACCAGGTGAATGCCGAAGTCACGACTCACCATGGTCTCTCTATACCTCCATAATGGCAGCAGGCGTTATATTGGCCATGGCATGATCGATGTAATGAAGTAGATCTTCATGTGCCCCCATAATTTCCTGCTCTCTCGTTCCATAATGAAAGGCGTGTAAGAAAATTTCTATTTTCTTGGATAGCATGTCATCCTGTGTACGAACCATAAGGACTAACAAATCATCCCATTGGCCCCACAGTGTAAAATATAACGCTTTGTCGTAATCTGCTATATACAACGTAATCGCCCCTTTCCTAAAGGGTTATTTATAGTATTTCCGACTAAGGCATTGTCATGATAGAAGTTTATAACAATACTTCCACTTCCCTTTATCTTATGTTTGTATGGGAAGTTGGTTCCTTCGCTAGTGTTTTCGAAAAAACGATCATTTCATTCGGAATTTTAGCTGTTTTTTCTTTCCAAGAAGGTGCATAAATAAAGGAACTTGCAGCAAACTAAAAGTACTAAAGGAGGGATTTTCATGGGATTTAAAGCATGGACAGTAGCGGTTATTTCCGCCTTGGCTTTAGTTGGTTGTCAAAATAATACAGATCAAGATTTTGGGCAAAATGATAACATTGGTGTCGAGCAAACCAGGTTTGGTTCCTACACGGATTATCCTACATCTGAAGGGGACAATGATGTTTTACGACATGATAATGGTTTAGATTATGAAACCGATAATACGAATTATAATAATCAAGCCGTTCCGGAGCGTCGTCTCGATGAAAATGGCAATAATAATAATCAGTATGATGTAAGCGAACGTGCAGCAGAACGAATTACAAGACAACTTCAATCCGTAGATAACGCGTATGTGCTGACATTAGAGGAAAATGCCTTCGTAGCTGTAGAGGGTGATAAGCAACAAAACGGAGAAGAGCGAGTGGAGAACCAGATTAGAGACCTGGTAAGGGCGACAGACCGCAACATAAACAATGTTTATATATCCATGAACCCGGATTTCGTGGACTTAGCAAAAAACTATACGGAAAACGTTCGGGATGGAGAACCAATTGCCGGTTTCTTTGAACAATTCGGTTCGATGATGGAGCGGATTTTCCCGGAAGCTCATTAGCAAAAAGCGTAGGCTTTCGGTTAGGTGGACAGGAGCTGGACGTGGCACCCCTGATTGATAGACAAACCAGGCTAATTTTATAATTCGTAATAAGTTAAAAAAGGCTATCAATCGTGTGATTGGTAGCCTTTTTACAAATTCAATAAATTGCTACAACACCCATTCTGTGTTATATTAATGTCACTAATCCCGATAAAACATAGTGTAATACTATGAATTAAAAAATGGGGAGAGGAGCACATATAATGGGCCGTGAATTTATCGACTTGTTTAATGATTGGGCAGAATCTTATGATCAAACCGTTACCGGTCACGATCCACAGTATCGTGACGTCTTTGATAAATATGATACAATATTGGAAGAGGTTGCTTCACAAGCGGATGGAAACGTATTGGAGTTTGGAGTTGGAACCGGAAATCTTTCAAAGAAGCTGATGGATAAAGGTCATTATGTAATTGGTGTCGAGCCTTCTCGTGCAATGAGAGAGGAAGCGAGTGCCAAATATCCAAATCTAACGATACATGATGGTGATTTTTTATCTTTTCCTAAACTAGAAGAACCTATTTCTACTATTGTTAGTACGTATGCCTTTCATCATCTAACAGATGAGGAAAAAGGAAAGGCGTTAGCAGGGTTTAGAGAGCTCTTACCAATCGGTGGAAAAGTTGTGTTTGCAGACACTGCCTATGAGTCAGAGGAAACCAAACAGACAATCTTTGAAGAAGCAAAGGAACAAGGGTTTAAAGATTTGCTTTACGATCTTTCAACGGAGTACTACCCGATGCTATCTGTACTAGAGGAGCTTTTCGAATCGAATGGATTCAACGTTTCCTTCCAAAAAATGAACAAATTCGTTTGGCTTATGGTAGCCGAGAAAATTTCGTAAGGGAGAGGTTTGCATGGTACAAAAAATGAACGTAGAAAGCTTTAACCTAGATCATACAAAAGTAAAAGCACCTTATGTCAGACTAGTGGGCGTAACGACTGGTCAAAGTGGAGATAAAGTATATAAATATGATATTCGTTTCAGTCAACCAAATAAAGAACACATGGATATGCCTGGACTGCATTCTATTGAACACCTGATGGCAGAAAATATTCGTAATCATATTGATGACGTTTTAGACATTGGACCTATGGGCTGTCAAACAGGCTTTTATTTAGCCATTTTGAACAATGATAGCTACGACGATATTCTAGAAGCATTGGAAAAAACATTAAACGATGTATTGGAAGCTACAGAAGTTCCAGCATGTAATGAAGTACAATGCGGCTGGGCTGCTAACCACAGTTTAGAAGGTGCCAAAGATATTGCCGCACGTATGCTAGAAGGTAAAGACGAATGGCATATCGTATTTGCGGAGTAGAGGGATAACCATATGGCTGTTTATAAAAATGCTCAACAGTTAATCGGAAATACGCCGTTAGTGGAATTAACAAAGTTCCCCCTTCCTGAGGGGGTTCGTTTGTTTGCAAAGCTAGAGTTTTATAATCCAGGTGGTAGTGTGAAGGATCGTCTTGGCCAGGAATTAATTCAAGATGCGCTTGATACAGGAAAACTTTCCCCAGGGGGGACGATCATTGAACCAACCGCAGGAAATACAGGAATCGGACTGGCACTTGCTGCTATCGATAAAAATGTGTCGGTTATTTTTTGCGTACCGGAGCAATTTAGTAAAGAGAAACAAGAGTTGATGAAAGCGTTAGGAGCCCAAATTGTTCATACGCCAACTAGTCAAGGAATGCGTGGAGCGATTGCAAAGGCCGAAGAGCTCGTAAAAGAAATTCCAAATAGCTATTCGCCTCAACAATTTGGTAATCCTGCAAACCCTAGAACGTATTACAAAACACTCGGACCAGAAATCTGGAATGATTTAAATGGGGAAGTAGATGTATTCCTTGCTGGAGCTGGTACAGGCGGAACGTTTATGGGTACCGCCACGTATCTAAAAGAAATGAATCCGAATGTGAAAACAGCAATCGTGGAGCCTGAAGGTTCTGTAATCGCTGGTGGGGAGTCTGGACCGCATAAAACCGAGGGAATTGGAATGGAATTTTTACCAGACTATATGGATCGCTCTTATTTCGATGAAATTCATACGATTACCGATGAAGACGCATTTGACATGGTAAAAGAACTGGCGAAACGAGAAGGACTTCTAGTAGGAAGTTCATCAGGCGCAGCTTGTGTAGCCGCATTAAAAGAAGCGGAAACAGCGAAGCCAGGAACTACGATTGTAACGATTTTCCCAGATTCAAGTGAACGATATTTGAGTAAGCAGATTTATCAAGGAGGGATTTAAGTGAAGCCAAAAACAAAAATGATTCACGGAGGAACCGTAACTGGTGATGAACAAACAGGTGCTGTTTCTGTTCCCATTTACCAAGTAAGTACGTATAAGCAGGATGCAGTTGGTCAACACAGAGGGTATGAATATTCTCGTACAGGTAATCCAACACGCCACGCTTTAGAAACACTGATCGCTGATTTAGAAAATGGAAAAGCAGGCTTTGCCTTCGGTTCAGGGATGGCTGCCATTACTTCTGTCATGATGCTTTTCAATGCTGGAGATCACGTGGTGATGACGGATGACGTCTATGGTGGAACGTACCGTTTAACAACGAAGGTTTTGAATCGCTTCAATCTTGATCATACGTATGTAGATACGAGTGATCCGGCACAAGTAGAGGCCGCGATTAAACCAAACACAAAAGCTTTGTATATTGAAACACCAACGAACCCACTGTTGAAAATTACAGACCTGAAAAAAATGTCTGAGATTGCGAAAAAACATGATCTGTATTTGATCGTTGATAATACGTTTGCAACGCCTTACTGGCAGCAACCAATTGACTTTGGTGCAGACATTGTTCTTCACAGTGCAACGAAATATATCGGAGGGCATAGTGATGTCGTGTCCGGATTAGTCGTAGTGAATTCTGATAAGCTCGCAGAAGATCTCCACTTTGTACAAAATTCTGTAGGTGGTGTACTTGGACCACAGGATTCTTGGTTACTTATTCGTGGAATTAAAACATTAGGTCTTCGTATGGAAGCCATTGAGAAAAATACGCATGCCATCGTAGAATTTTTAGAAAAACATCCACAAGTAACCACTATTTATTACCCTGGTCTCGCAAGTCATAAAGGACATGATGTAGCGAAAGCACAGGCAGGTGGATTTGGTGGAATGATTTCTTTTGATGTGGGAAGTGCTGAAAAGGCAGATGAAGTAATTAGCAAAGCAAAATACTTTACCTTAGCGGAAAGTCTCGGGGCCGTAGAAAGCTTGATTTCGGTTCCGGCAAAAATGACGCACGCTTCGATTCCTGCGGACCGCCGCGCTGAGCTAGGAATTACCGATGGATTGATTCGTATATCCGTCGGAATTGAAGATAGCGAAGATTTAATTGAAGACTTAAAGCAAGCAATGGCATAATTGACTTGGCAGTACCTCGATAGGTACTGCTTTTTCTATCTATATAAGATTATGATAAAATAACGACGTTAAGGAAATTTTAGGAGGAATGACGAATGTCTAAGCAAGCACTAGAGTATTTGCAGTCTAACCGAGATGATTTGTTAACAAAGCTAAATGAATTTTTATCGATTCCGAGTGTGAGTACCGATAAAGTACATAAACAAGATGTGGAGAAAGCGGCCCAGTTCGTCTCCGATTATTTGAACGACATAGGTTTTGAAAAGGTGGAAGTACAACAAACGAAAGGTCATCCATTAGTGTATGGGGAATGGATGGGAGCAGGTTCTAATGCTCCAACTGTTTTGCTTTATGGTCACTATGACGTCCAACCAGCTGATCCATTAGAACTGTGGGACAGTGAGCCATTCCAGCCCGAGGTAAGAGATGGTCGCTTATATGCACGTGGTTCTAGTGATGACAAAGGACAAGTGTTCATGCACTTAGCAGTGTTTGAAGCTTATATGAAAACAGAAGGAAAACTTCCGATTAATGTGAAGGTATGCATAGAAGGAGAAGAAGAAATCGGTAGTGAAAATCTATACGAGATTCTTCAAGAGAAACAGGAGCAATTCTCTGCAGATTTTGCCGTTATCTCTGACTCAGGGATGGTTGCGAAAGGGCAACCGACAATTCTTTACGGATTAAAAGGATTCACAGGATTAGAATTCACGGTACATGGACCGTCTAGTGACCTTCATTCTGGCATGTATGGGGGAGCGGTTAAAAATCCATTAATGGCCATGTCCCATATTCTTACTTCTATGAAAAGTGAGGACGAAGTAGTACTAGTAGAAGGTTTCTACGATGGAGTGGATGAGCTTTCTGATGAAGAAAGGAAGCTGATTGCGGAAGTACCGGGAGAAGATTTTGTTCAGTCTACGGGAATTCCTGAGGTAACACCGGAGAAGGGCTACACGGCTAAAGAACATACGATGGCCCGTCCAACACTTGAGATTAATGGAATGTTTGGTGGTTATCAAGGAGAAGGAACGAAAACGATTATTCCTTCCTACGCAACAGCCAAACTAACTTCCCGCCTCGTACCAGGACAGGATCCAGAGCATGTGCAACAGCTTTTAATTGACCATATTCACAAACATACACCTAAAGGGGTTACAGTGGACATTAAGAAAGAACCACTATCGGCTAAAGCGTATAAAGTAGATCCGAATCATCCGTTAGTAGAAAAAGCTGCGCAAAGTTTTACAAAAGCGTTTGGTAAGGAAACCGTGTACGTTCGCATGGGTGGCTCAATCCCAGTTGTGGAATGGATTGAAGCGGTTTATAAAATGCCAATTGTATTATTGGGATTCGGTACACCTGAGGATCGTCTACATTCCCCCAATGAGAGCTTTCCACTCGAAAACTTTGATAAAGGGATGGAGACACTTGTTTATTATTGGCAACAAGTTCAAGAAGGTTAAAACAGTTTGTAGAGTTTGTTAAATCAAGCATTTGTGATTGACACGATGTGTGTCCACGTTATAGGATAAGGATTGCTAAAGAATCTACGAAGTAAGGAGTTGTTCTTATACTTAGTTTCGCAGTAGTTCTTATTCTATTATTGTTTATTATTCTTTACTCACGAACTTTTCCGATATCGGGGATTCCTTGTATCGATATAAATAAAGATCCACATACTCCTCACCGTGTAATGGTGGATATTCGCGACTATAATGTTGCTTCTAATGATATGATTAATGGTTCTATCTCTATACCTTTAGCGTATTTGAAACGATACCATCATGAAATTCCACGGGAAGAAGTGCATGTTATCGCATCCGACAAAATAGAACGAAATCTTGGAGTTCGAGTCTTAAGAAGTAAAGGCTTTAAGGTAACCGGTTATACATTAACGGAATGTGGATGTCAGCAAAAATAGTTTAGTTAGCCTTTGAACGCTTCGATGTTCAGGGGCTTATTTTTTTGCATTGAGCTCGCCTTCATCATTAATCCTTTCTGAACATATAGTAATAGTACTATATGAAAAGGAGAGGTCGCCCTTTGAAACAAGCGGATCATCTTGCCTTAGAGAAATCCATTGCCGAGATTACCGAGATAGCCAAAGGATTTGGCTTAGATTTTTATCCGATGCGTTATGAAATATGTCCACCTGAAATTATTTACACATTCGGTGCCTACGGGATGCCGACTCGCTTTTCACACTGGAGCTTTGGCAAGCAATTTCATAAAATGAAGCTTCAATATGACCTTGGTCTAAGCAAAATCTACGAACTTGTCATCAACTCCAACCCTTGTTATGCCTTTCTGCTTAACTCCAATTCTCTTATCCAAAACAAATTAATTGTGGCGCACGTCCTAGCCCATTGTGACTTTTTTAAAAACAATGCTAGATTTCAAAATACCAATCAAGACATGGTGGAAAGTATGTCAGCGACAGCAGAGCGAATTGCTGCTTATGAAAAAGAATATGGAATAGACGAGGTAGAATCGTTTTTAGATGCCATTTTAGCGATTCAGGAGCACATTGATCCAACTTTATTAAAGCCGCAACTAGAGTGGGAGGATGAAGAAGAGGAAGTTGATAAACAGGATGCTGGACCTTATGCAGACTTATGGGCACTTGATGAAACCAACGAAAAACCAACGAAGCCAAAACGACGTAAAAAGAAGTTTCCGCCTCACCCCGAAAAAGATTTGTTACTCTTTATCGAGGAACATAGCCGTCATCTAGAAAACTGGCAACGAGACATACTCACCATGATGCGTGAGGAGATGCTGTATTTTTGGCCACAGTTGGAAACGAAAATCATGAACGAAGGCTGGGCTTCCTACTGGCATCAACGGATCCTCCGTGAAATGGATCTGACAAGCGATGAATCTATTGAGTTTGCGAGTTTAAATGCAGGGGTCGTGCAGCCCTCCAAAACACAAATAAATCCGTACTACCTTGGAGTCAAAATGTTTGAAGACATTGAAGAGCGGTTTAACAACCCAACTGAAGAAATGAAACGATGGGGAGTGGAACCAGGGTCAGGAAGAGAAAAGATATTTGAAGTAAGAGAAATAGAATCCGATATTTCCTTCTTACGTAATTATTTGACGAAGGATTTTGTAGAACGAGAGGACCTTTACTTATTTGAAAAACAAGGGAATGAGTATAAGGTGACCGATAAAAGTTGGGAAAATGTCCGTGATCAACTCATTGCAATGCGTGTGAATGGTGGATTCCCATTTATTACAGTTCAAAATGGGGATTACTTGTTTAATGGGGAGCTTTACTTGAAGCACCACTTTGAAGGAGTGGAACTGGATCTCACTTATTTAGAAAAAACATTGCCTTACATTTATCAGCTCTGGGGAAGAACTGTTCATATGGAAACGGTTATTGAGGAGCGGGAAGCGTTGTTTACGTATGATGGGAATAAAGTGATGAAGCAATACTTGTAAAAATGGGAGCAGACTATTCGGTCTGCTCCTTTTTCTGTGTTTGAATTTTTCTCATAAATATATGATTGACTTGCTTGCGTTTGGATTTTGGTGCCAAGACATAGACGATGTCCCCTTCTTGGAGGGTAGTGGTACCAGTTGGAGTCACTACATTATCACCTCGTATGACGGCAGATATCAGCGTATCCCTCGGCAGTTTAATTTCAGATAACATCTTATTTAGCACAACGGAATGATCCTTTATAGCGATTTCGGATATTTCCGATGATGATTTTCCAATAGAAACTAATTCTAAGGTATGGGGAGAGGAAAACTTCTCCTGGCCAGATAATCCGAGATAGTCTGCTAAAGGAGAGATTGCTGCTCCTTGGACTAAGGCTGATGTGAACACGACGAAAAATACGACATTAAATAGGAGCTGGCTATTTTCTAATCCAGCAATCATCGGATACGTCGCTAGCACAATTGGTACAGCCCCTTTTAAGCCTGATATCGATAAGAAAATTTTATCCGCTACGGAAAATTTCATGTTTATCGTACTTAAGAAGACCCCGATAGGTCTTGCTACCAAAATGAGTAGTAAGGAAAGAATAATCCCTTGCCAAAATATGTCTAGCAATTGACTTGGGAAAACTAATAGACCTAATAAAATGAACATAAGAATCTGCATCATCCAAGCGAAGCCTTCATTAAATCGGAATATGGAATGACGGTAGGTCAGATCAGAATTTCCGACTAATAAAGCCATGATATAGACCGCTAAAAAGCCACTACCTTGGAGGAAACTTGTGAGGCTATAGGTTAGGATAGCGAATCCTAAAGCTAAAATAGGATAAAGACCAGAGGAATCTAAGTTAATTTTATTAATGCTCCATACGGTAACTTTCCCCATTATTAAGCCCATTGCTAACCCGAATCCCATTTGCCATAAAAATCTTAGAGTAATCCCAAGAATGTTTAGCTCAGGAGATTGGATCAAGGAAATGAAGGAAACGGTTAGGAATATAGCCATCGGATCATTGGTCCCGGACTCTGCCTCAAGTGTTGATCCTAGTTTCTGTTTTATATTTTTATTCCCGATTACTGCAAATACTGCAGCTGCATCGGTTGAGCCTACAATCGCTCCAAATAGAAGTCCTTCTAACCATGGTAGGTCCAAAATGTACTTGGCAAATACTCCGATGACTACGGTAGTGACAAGCACACCGATAGTCGCTAGAGAAAGGGAGGGTTTAATCACCTTTCTAATATTCGGCCAATTGCTTTGCATTCCACCTTCGAAGAGGATAACAACTAGTGCAAGGATCCCAAATAATTGAGTAAGTAAGGCATTGTCATAGTAAATGAAATTAGAAAGAATCATGCCAACCATGATGTAAAAAACAAGAGAAGGGAGACCGAGTCGTGAGGAGAATTTTGTAGTCAAGACACCAATAATAAGCAAAATAGAGATAAGTATAAAGGAATTATTTATGTTTTCCACTTCGTGTTATCACCCCTTTTCCTTAGGAACTTACTACTTTATTATATCAAATTGAAATTTCAAAGAGTAATATTACACCTTGTTCTCATCGACCATTTCGTTTTCGTTCATTGGACTTTCTTATTTTCATTATCCTTGTCGGTGGCTGTTTACGAATCCACTTTATGAAGCGAGAAAGCTGATCATCTTGCCGCAAATCTTCTAACGATGTTAAGCGAATGGCAATTTCATCATTTGTATAAAGGGCATGAATTTGCTTATGGCAAGGAATGCAGAGGTTTGCTGTAGCTCCAAATGTTCCTCCTTTTTCTTTTGGAAGTAGATGGTGTACAGTCGTTTTCACTTCATCACGTCCACAAAGTTCACAATAGTCTTTCTTCAATATGCTATCCCCTTTCCAACATTCACCTAAGAAAAAAATGAAGTAACATAACTCTAATCTGAATGGTAGACGGTCCTCTTGTAAAAACTACTCTACATGTAAATCTTCAAGAGGTGCTTCTATGAAATCAAATCAAAGCAATCAGAATCGGAATAAGATTGCACAAATTAGTGTTTTTGGAACAACCCAAATCCATTTAAGGAATCCCTATATAATTGCACTTTGGTCCGTTGCTTTTCCTGGATATGGTCATTTGTTGTTATCCAAGTATTTACGTGGTTATAGTTTAGTTCTATGGGAGATTTTTATTAATCAAAGCACGCATTTAAATCTTGCCATGGTCTATTCGTTTACAGGTGACATTGAATCCGCCAAAGAAGTATTAAATCTTCGATATATGCATCTATATATTCCCGTTTATATATTTGCCATTTGGGACAGCTATCGTACGACAGTGGATTTAAATAAAATTTATCTGCTTGGTGAGAAGGAAGTATCGTCTATGCAAAAAGTAATACTTAAACCGTTTGAAATCAATTACCTCGATAAAAGAAGACCACTTGTCGCAACGCTTTGGGCTATGACTATCCCTAGTGTGGGGCAGTTATATAACCATAGAATATTTGGGGCTATTTTCACCCTCGCCATTACAGTAGTATTTATGCACTTTTCACATTTTCTTGAGGGTTTTCATTATTTACTCCTAGGAGATGTACAAAAATCTACGGAGGTATTAAGAGCCCAATGGCTTCTCTATCTCCCTTCGTTTTACTTTTTTACAATCTATGATTCCTATATGAATACGGTTGAAAACAATAAGCTTTTTGAAGTGGAACAAAAAAAATACTTGAAAAATTGTTATCAACCAAAAGGATTCACCGTTAAGAAAGGTGTGAAAGTAAATTAATATGCAGGTTTTTGCAACCTTTGACCATTCCGACTATGTAGAACTTGCCATTCGAAAACTTGAACAAGAGGGATTCTGTGACATTTTTGCAGTTCCGTTAGATAAACGAACAGAGGGTGCAAAAATCTTTGATACGCTCCACCAATCAGATGGGATTTCTCTTATTAATAAAGGAATGTTTCTTGCTGTCATTTTTTCCGTGATTTTATCTAGTAGAGGTTTTGAATTGGATTGGGGACCCATTATTTGGGGCTTGATTGGTGCTGGTGGAGGGTTTGTTTTAGGTTTTTTGATTGATTTCATTATCGTGGCTATAAAGAGAAGGAACAAAAAGACGACAAAAGGAAAGCAAGCTGACTTAATTCTTATTGTTACTTGTGAGGACATACAAGGAAAACAAGTGGAAGAAATTTTATGGGATTATCTAGCGTTGGGCGTTGCCAAGGTAAAACAGCAGTAAAACTCCCTTATGGACACTTGATAAAAGGAATAAATAAGAACGAAGGAGGGAAACCATGCGAAGGTTATCGGTATTGATATCCTTATTTTTACTTTTGATAGGAAGTGGATGCACGAATGAAAATGTAGATGTTGATCAAATCATGAATCAAGTTACAGAGGCACAGGAAAATCTATCCGCGTATCATGCGATTGTATCTTCAACTAGTAATTATGATGGGGAAGAAGAAACTATTCGATATGAGGAATGGATAGAGAAGCCGAACAAAAGTCGAATGGAATACGAAGATGGGTACTTAATTGTGAGTAATGGAGAGAGTACATGGATTTATAATGAACAAGCAAATGAAGTCATTGTCGAAGAAGAAATGGCTACTGGGGACATGAATCAGACAGATTTTCTAAAAGACATGATTCAAGAAATGGTCGACAATAATACCGTAGAGATCATGGGTTCTGAAGAAGTATCTGGGCGAGACGCGTATCATGTAATGTTAACTCCAAAAGACACAAAGCTTTATCAAGACAAAATGGAATTTTGGTTTGACAAAGAAACGTGGCTTCCGCTGAAGATTCATACGGGCATGGAAGGCTTTGAGACGACGATTGTATATGAAAGCATAAAGTTTAGCGAGGACCAAGATGATTCCTTATTTACCTTTGAAATACCCGATGGAACGAATGTATTAACTTCCGATGATTTTGAGGTCGAAAGTCAGTCCCCTGAAGAAATTATAGAACTAGCAACTTTTCCCGTCCCTGAAATAACCAAACTCCCTGAAAACTACGAGCTCGGTGACAGCTACTACGATCAGGAATATAGTATGGCAAACTTTGTCTATTACGATAAAGAGAACGAGTATGAGAGCATTGCTCTGATGGTAAGTGCAGACCCAGACGGTGAAATGTTACATGAAATTCCATATGAAGACGGAGAAACTGTCACGATAGATGGCAAAGAAATGACCTATATTGCCTACGAAGAGATGCAAAGCTTTATTTGGGGGGTAAATGGGATGTTGTATGATGTTACGATTATGAGCCAAGATATTTCGAAAGAAGAAGCAATGGACATTGTGAAATCTGTCGAATGATTGGGACTTGTATCCAATTTACTTTTTGATTTTAATAGTGATATACTAACATTACTATAATGAAAGGGAGTGTTATCTTCATACATGGGCGACGACGATGGTAAACAGGTCTCCAAGTTGTATCGTAAGGTGATGACTTCAAATGAAATGAAGGCTTTTTTGATTCTCGAGAAATGTGACGAGGAAATCAAAAGGAAATTGAAGCTAAAACTACAACGTAACGGATCAACTAGAGCAAAAGACATGCTTGAAAGATTGCAAAATATTTAAAAGGAAAATGACTGACCTATGGATGGTTCAGTCATTTTCTTGTTTAGTATAGGAAATTATAAAATTTGCCTGGTGTGGATAAACATACTGCAACAGCCACGTCCAGCTTCAGCACCCAGCAACTAGCGAGACTTCCCTCACCTCTGTACGATAACTGTTCGACGATAGTCGAATTTCCTTAACCTTTATTAACTAAGGAAGGCCAACTAAACCCGGGCTTTGCGCCCAACGTTGGCATACCCCTTTGAAGGGGCATGTTTCCTTTATCTCCGACGGTTCAGTCCAGTCCGTACGTGGCCCCGGCAAGGGGTCTGCAGACGTTGTCCGCAAAGGATGGTCTTAGTCTGTAATCCTTAAACCCGGGCGCTTGCGCTTTTGTTCTTTAGTATAAATTCTTTATGACATCGCTGTGGTACAATGAACAAAAACAGCACGGAGGTCAAACAGGTTGAAACCAATAATAGTAGAAGCGGTAACCCGCCAAGAAGAAAATATTTTACATAATTTGATGCAATTCTATATTTATGAATTTACGAGGTTTCAACATTCTATTAAGTTAGAAGAGAACGGTGCTTTTAAGCCATTTAATCTTAAGGATTATTGGGAAAATCCTCATTTACATGCCTTTTTCTTCAAAGTAGATGGAGAACAAATGGGGTTTGCACTGGTCGAAAGTGCTCATGAAGAGGAGCCAAATACAATGCAGGAGTTTTTTATCATGGCGAAATATGGCGGGAAAGGGTACGGCCAGAAAGCGGCTTCCCAGCTTTTTCAAAGGTTTCCCGGTAAATGGCACATTGTTCAAATCGAAAAAAACTATCCTGCACAAGCATTTTGGAGAAGCTTAACTTACCGAATGACGAATGGGGCCGTTTCAGAGCGGTATGAAAATCGGAAGTCTATTCAGGAATTCCATACAGATGATATGATTTCATAGTTCAAGAGGTTAATTGGGAACAAGGGCATACGAATATAAGGCAGACTTAGGTCTGTCTTTTTGCATGGATAAATTTCTAATATTCAAATCTTCATTTGAACATTTTAATAGGAACATGTATATTATATTCAAATGGATATTTGATTAATGGAGGGTAATCGGATGACTCGAATAGATACTTGCGATATTTATTGTTATAACGAAGAGAAGGTGCAAAGTGTTCGAAAGGCGATGGAGCAAGAAAATTTAAATAGTGTTTCCAAGATGTTCAAAGTGTTAGCAGATGAAAATAGGGCTAAGATTGCCTATGCGTTGTCCCAAGACGGTGAATTATGTGTGTGTGATATCGCTAATATCATTGGTGCAACGGTGGCGACTGCTTCTCATCACTTACGTACATTAAGTAAACAAGGAATGGTTCGCTCACGCAAGGAGGGGAAGCTTGTTTTCTATTCCATGGTGAATCCACAACTGAACATGCTGATCCAAACGGCTTTAGCCTATTCCAAAGGGGCTGAAGTTTATGCCTGAACAAACATCCAAAACGTATCGTGTACAAGGTTTTTCCTGCGCAGGTTGTGCGAATACATTTGAACAAAACGTGAAACGGCTGGACGGAGTTACGGAAGCTAGTGTGAACTTTGGTGCATCGAAAATCACGGTATATGGTCTAACATCTAGAGAAGCACTGGAAAAAGCAGGATCCTTCGAGAATTTAAAAATACTAGATGAAAAAGAAAAACAAGAGAAGCAACTTCCTTTTTGGAAACAGAAAGAAACGATAAAGGTCTATGTTTCTGCCATTTTATTGCTAGCGAGCTGGTATGTAAGTAGTGTTCTAGAAGATAGCTGGATACCGACAATTGGATATGGAGCTTCTATCGTAATAGGAGGCTATACCCTTTTCCGAAAAGGGTTGAAAAATCTATCTCGATTACAATTTGATATGAGTACCTTAATGACGATTGCCATCCTCGGAGCCGCAGCCATTGGGGAATGGGGAGAAGGAGCGACCGTTGTTATATTGTTTGCGATAAGTGAAGCACTTGAAACCTATTCGATGGATAAAGCGAGACAATCGATTGCTTCCTTAATGGATATCGCACCTAATGAAGCTTTGGTTCGCAGAAATGAGAAGGAGATTGTGCTTCGAGTTGAAGATATTCGGCTAGGCGACATAATGATCGTAAAGCCTGGTCAGAAATTAGCTATGGATGGAAAAGTTGTACGAGGAGCTTCTACTATAAATCAGGCAGCGATTACTGGTGAAAGTATTCCCGTTGCTAAAACCGTTGCGGACGAAGTGTATGCAGGTACACTGAATGAAGAAGGCCTGCTAGAGGTCGAAGTAACCAAACGAGTTGAAGATACAACATTAGCTAAAATCATTCACTTAGTAGAAGAAGCACAAGCGGAAAGAGCTCCATCTCAAGCATTTGTTGATAAATTCGCTAAGTACTATACGCCAGTAATTATTGTGATCGCCTTTCTCATAGCGACTTTACCTCCCTTGTTCACTGGTAACTGGGTGGATTGGATTTATCAGGGCTTAGCAGTTCTCGTCGTAGGCTGCCCATGTGCATTAGTCGTTTCTACTCCTGTTGCGATTGTAACCGCTATTGGAAATGCAGCAAAGAATGGAGTTTTAATTAAAGGTGGGATTCATCTTGAAACGGCCGGAGCGCTTAAAGCAATCGCTTTTGATAAGACGGGTACTTTGACGAAAGGGATACCGGTAGTAACGGAAATGGAACCGTTTGGATCTAATCGTGAGGACGTCCTTCGTATCGCTGCTTTACTAGAGAAGGGATCTCAGCACCCACTTGCTTCCGCTATTATCAGAAAAGCGGAACAGGAAAAGGTCTTAGAAATCGGTGAGGTTAAGGACTTTCAATCCGTTACGGGTAAAGGAGTTCAAGGGAATCTCGACAATATTCGTTATACATTAGGAAGTCCTAGCTTTTTGGAAACGGTACTTGGAAGAATGTCATCTAGTCAAAAATCCATTATTCAAGACCTTGAAGAGAAAGGCAATACGGTTATTGTATTAGGCTCGCAAAAGGAAATACTAGGCTGTCTTGCTATAGCTGATGAGGTAAGGGAATCCTCGAAAAGAGTTATTCAGAAGCTTTATCAAGTAGGAATAGAAAAAACAATTATGCTAACTGGAGATAATCCACGAGCGGCTCAGGCTATTGGAAATCAAATTGGTGTAACAGATATCCAAGCAGAGTTATTGCCTCAAGATAAGCTGGAAGTCATTAAGGGACTGAGGACTACTTATAAAGGTGTCGCCATGGTGGGGGATGGCATTAATGATGCACCAGCTCTAGCAGCATCTTCTGTTGGTATTGCAATGGGGGGTGCTGGGACGGATACGGCTCTTGAGACAGCAGATATTGCTCTCATGTCAGATGACTTAGAAAAACTTCCCCTTACGATGAAACTAAGTAGAAGAGCTCTTGCTATCATTAAGCAAAACATTAGCTTTTCATTGGCAATAAAGGCCGCTGCACTCCTACTTGTTATACCCGGATGGTTAACCTTATGGCTTGCGATTTTTGCGGATATGGGTGCCACCTTACTTGTTACCTTAAATAGTTTGAGGTTGTTACGAGTAAAAGAATAAGAAAGAGAAAAAAGTTGGTGCCACACGCATCAACTTTTTTCTAATTTTAAAGGATTTTAATCGCTACGTGAAGAATCATTGGAGGAACTATAAAGGAATACCGTTACCGAATGAGGGGGAGATAAAATGGCGCGAAGACCAAGAAGACCGCAAAGAATACATATTATTGGATCCGTAGGTAGCGGAAAAACAACATTAGCAAAAGAGCTATCCAAGAAGCTTAAAATTCCTCATTATGAGCTGGACCAAGTCGTTTGGAATAGAACGAGTCATGGAGATGTTCGAAACAGTCTAAGCGTTCGAGATGAACAATTCCACCGAATTATTGCTTCAGACGCATGGATTGTAGAAGGAGTGCATCATGAATGGATCTATGATGGGTTAATAAAAGCGGATATCATCGTATTTTTGGATGTACGGATGAAAACAAGGAGATGGCGTATCTGGAAGAGGTACATGAAGCAGATCCTTCGCCTAGAAAAATCCCATTATCGAGCTTCACTTCGAATACTACGGAAAATGTTCGTTTGGAATCAACAGTTTGAAAAAGAAAGCAGACCAGAAATTCTGAAAATTTTAAAGGCATTTAGTCAAAAAACCTGGATTGTTACGAGTAGTGAGGAGATAAAGAAAGCATTACTAAAATAGAGGACAATTACACGATTATTGTATTTATCCTCTTCGAATTAACCATTTTTTTAATAAGAAACCGATGATTAAACCAGGAATTACACCACTCATTGGTAATAAAACTGGACCTGGAAAAAAATGATAAATGGTAACCTTGGGTGAAAATATAATCCCGATGGTGACAAAGTAGGCGCAAAATGCGAAGGGAAGGTAGGAATATTTTTGCTTTCCACCGCCAGCATCTTGAAAGGCGTCCCACATGGAAAAGAAATAAATGCATGGGTAAAACATAAGCCAGCTGAAGTCGGCAACTTCTAATGCTTGACTTGTTTCTCCGATAAAACTTAAATAGATTATTTCGTTAAAATTAGAATTAATATTTATTAGAAATTCTAAGAAAATAAATAATAAGCCTTTAATATAACTTTTGTTTAAAAGCTGTCCAAAACCAGGGAAAGCAATACTCCAGAGTAATACTTCCAAGGATTTCAAAGGAGTTCCCTCCGCTCTGCTCGAATTGCCATAATGGCACCTCCTTAGCTGATTTCACTTATGAAGGGCAAGACGAGCTGTTTAGCTCGCCCTGCTTATACCTTATTACTTTTTATTTACGGTTCTTAACTAGGTCAATCGTTCCAAGAACAACGTGAGCTAGTCCAAACCCAAATATCGTATTGGCAACCATTTTATTAGATCCCTTTTTTTGCTTCATGGCATATCCAGTAGCTGTAACTGCAGTACCTAACGCAGTTGGAATCATACCTTCTCTTGTTTCCATGAAAAGTTCCTCCTTTTGGATGAATCAGTCCTTCCTTTATATTGTTAGCTAAATCATGAAAACGATGTAAGAGAACGGTTATGTATTGCTTTCCATTTTTTCTTTCAAAGAATGTGTGGAAACGCAGCAGCTTCATAGCGATTTTTTATATTATTTTCATTTGTGGTGACCCTAAGGAAGAATCTCTATGTTTAGGAGGTGAGCCTCGCTATTTTATAGGAGGCGACTTAATTGGATATCTTGAACCTTTTTTTATTAATTTTATTAATCGCATTAACCGGTTTTTTTGTGGCAACCGAATTTTCTATCATTCGTGTTAGATCTTCAAGAATTGAGCAATTGATTACGGAAGGCAAAAAAGGGGCGAATGCTGCTAAGGTTGTAGTCAATCACTTGGATGAATATCTTTCTGCCTGTCAGTTAGGGATAACGGTTACGGCATTGGGATTAGGGTGGATTGGAGAACCGACAGTCGAAGCACTTCTTCATCCGCTATTTGAGGCGCTACATCTCAATGCGTCCATCACACATATTTTGTCTTTCAGTATTGCTTTTGCCGCCGTTACATTTTTACATGTGGTGGTTGGGGAGTTAGCTCCAAAGACGGTTGCGATTCAAAAATCAGAGACCGTTACTTTACTATTTTCTAAACCAATTATTATTTTCTATAAGGTCATGTTTCCATTTATCTGGATGCTGAATGGATCTGCTCAATTATTAGTACGTCTGTTTGGTATGAAGCCAGCTTCTGAGCATGATGTCGTTCATTCGGAGGAAGAGCTCCGATATCTTCTTTCTGAGAGCTACAAAAGTGGGGAAATCAATAAAAATGAGCTTAAATATGTTAACAATATCTTTGAATTTGATGAACGTTTAGCCAAAGAAATCATGGTTCCACGAACCGAGATAGTTACAGTGTCTGTTACCGATTCCGAACAGGATATTTTATCGATTATCCATTCTGAGCATTATACGAGATACCCAGTCGTAGACGGGGATAAAGACCATATCATCGGTCTTATTAATATTAAAGAATTTTTAACAAGAAAAATGGTACATTCTGAAGAGTTTCAATTAGAAAAATTTATTAAGCCAGCCATACAAGTGATTGAAACCATTCCAATCCATGATTTATTAGTTCGTATGCAAAAGGAGCGAACTCATATGGCCATCCTTATTGATGAATACGGTGGAACTTCTGGTATTGTGACGGTAGAGGATATACTAGAGGAAATCGTCGGAGAAATTAGGGATGAATTTGATATTGATGAGATTGCCGAGATTAGAAAGCTCAAGGATGGTCACTACTTACTAGATGCCAAAGTATTAATAAGCCAAGTGAATGATTTGTTAGGGATGGACCTTGCGGAGGATGGCGTTGATACAATTGGTGGTTGGTTTATGACTCAGAATATGGACGTGGACGCGAATACAGAAATGGAATATGAAGGCTATACATTTAAAGTGATTGAAATAGATGGACACCACATTCTTTATTTAGAGGTCATCCATAATGAAAGGACATAAAGCAAGCAGCACTATACATAGCTGCTTGCTTACTCTTTTAGAAGGAAATATGTGTTAATATGGGAGTAGATAGATGAAGAAAGGGGAAAGTAAAGTGAGTACATATCCGAATGTGGAAGAAACGAAACAACTTATTAAGGAACTTGTTTCGATTCCAAGTCCTTCTGGGAATACGAACCGAGTCATTTCATTTGTAGAATCTTATTTAAACGAATTGCACGTGCAGACGAAACGAAATCGCAAAGGTGGGTTGATTGCCACTCTTCCTGGGAAAAATGAAGATGAGCACCGAATGCTAACCGCACACGTTGATACCCTTGGCGCTATGGTAAAGGAAATTAAAACGAACGGTCGTCTTCGTCTCGACTTAATTGGAGGGTTCCGTTACAACTCGATTGAAGGGGAATATTGTGAAATAGAAACTGCATCAGGGGATATTATTACGGGAACGATATTGATGCATCAAACTTCTGTCCATGTATATAAAAATGCTGGAGAAGCGGAACGAAATCAAGTGAATATGGAGGTTCGTATCGATGCCAAAGCTGAAAGTGCGGAGGACGTACGAAACCTTGGAATTGAAGTTGGAGATTTTGTTTCGTTCGATCCAAGAGTCCAACTGACTGAGAATGGCTTCATTAAGTCACGACATTTGGACGATAAGGCAAGTGTTGGTATTTTACTTCAGCTTATTAAAAGAATAAAAGATGAAGATATTATTTTACCGTACACAACCCATTTCCTCATTTCTAATAACGAAGAAATTGGCTATGGAGGAAATTCAAATATAACGCCAGAGACAGTCGAATATCTTGCTGTCGATATGGGAGCGATGGGAGATGGACAATCAACGGATGAATATACGGTTTCCATCTGTGTGAAGGATTCAAGTGGTCCCTATCATTATGGCTTAAGAAAGCATCTTGTGGAATTGGCCACGAAGCATGATATTGGCTATAAGCTTGATATCTATCCTTTCTATGGATCAGATGCTTCCGCAGCTATTCGAGCTGGTTATGATATCGTACACGGTCTAATAGGTCCTGGAATTGATTCTTCCCATGCTTTTGAACGGACCCACGAATCTTCTATCATGCAAACAGAAAATCTGTTGTATCAGTACATCCAATCTCCGTTAGTTTCCTACTAAATGTGAATCATGGGAGGTAGGCACATGTTTACTCACAAGGTTGATGAGGATCTGGCTTTAAAGTTGGTAGAGCCACAGGATGCTCCCCGAATTTTTGAGTTAATCGAACAATCTAGAGAGTATCTTAGACAGTGGTTACCTTGGTTAGACGTGACGACGAAGGTATCGGATACAAGAGTATTTATTAAAGGAACCAGAGCTCATTATATTGAAAACAAAGGAATGACAACTGCGATTCTATATAAAGATGAAATCGTGGGTATAGCTGGTTTTAATGAATTAGATTGGGTAAACCGGACAGCTCTTATTGGGTACTGGCTAGGAAAGCCCTACACGGGCAAAGGGATTATGACAAAGGTCGTAAAGGCATTAGTGAACGTAGCTGTTTATGAACTAAAAATGAATCGAATCGATATAAGAATAGCGACCAATAATTACAAGAGCCTCTCCATTCCAAAAAGATTAGGGTTTACGGAAGAGGGGATATTGCGGCAAGCAGAGTGGTTATACGATCATTATGTGGACCACATTGTATATAGCATGCTAGCTGATCAGTGGGAAAGTATAGAGAAAGAGGGTTAGTGCAGACTAACTCTCTTTTTGAATGGAACAAGACAAATCTGGTCATATATGGGTAATATGGGTTTCATCTCTACAAAATTAGGGAATATGTTGCTATAATAGTGTCGAAAAGTAAATTGCATACATAATGGAAAAGAATGTTGGAAGGGAAAATATCTATGGCAGAAACTAAAGGAAGAGAAATAAGAGTATCTCAAGATAGCCTTTCGAAAGGCGGCCATATTCTATATACATACAGTGATCATGAAAAGTACCTTCGCAATGCCGCCAATTTTATTGAAGAAGGAATACTACTTGGCCATGGAATTGTTTTCGTAGAACACAAACATAATCAAGAGAAAATTTGGCATCGATTAGTAGAGAACGGAATCACGGAACAACAATTAGATACTATTATTTATAAAGATATTGATGAATTCTATTTTGACACGGCGGACAAAACTTTCCATAATTTTTTTGAGATAACTCGAACGTCTGGAAATTATCATTTTGTTCGAACATGGGGATTAGTTGTTCCTACTATAATGGGGTATGAGGAATTATGTACGTATGAGCGGGAAAGTGACAACTATGTGAGAGATAAACATATTATTTCGGTATGTGCTTACGACGCTACCAATCTTCCTACGGATGTATGTGTAAGATTATTAGAATCCCATGATTATTACATGACAGATAATCAGATTGTTCCAACTCAAATCTATCAAACGAGTAACTCGGTAATCCCTTCTATTGCAGATCAAATAAATTTAGAGAAATCAGCAGAGGAAGATTTAGTGCGATCTGAACAACTATCGTTTGCTGGTCAGCTTGCAGCAGGAATTTGTCATGAGATCCGGAATCCCTTAACAACGATAAAGGGCTTTTTTCAATTCATAAAGGAAATGGACCGAAAAGAAGAGAAGTATTTTGATGTGATTCATGAGGAATTAAGTCGAATTGAAAAGATTACGACGGAATTGCTGCTACTTGCAAAACCTGATTCCGAATCGAGGTCCAAACAAAATCTTGTGAAGCTTGTGGAAGATGTTCAAGTTCTATTAAATACCCAAGCTGTTTTAAAAGAGATTTCTATTCATACAATCTTTCAAGAGGAAGAGCTTATGATAGATTGTGATCCGGCGAAGATTAAGCAAGTCCTTATCAATCTTATTAAAAATGCAATTGAAGTTATGGATCGTGGAACGATTACCGTGACCGCTAAGCGTACAGGAAATATGGCCCTTTTAACGATAGTTGATGAAGGACCGGGGATGTCACAGGAGCATATTCAGAAGATCGGAGAGCCCTTCTTTACGACGAAAGAAAAAGGTACAGGCTTAGGGCTGATTATTTGTTTAAACATCATTAGAAATCACAATGGAAAAATGAAAATTGAAAGTGAATTAGGTGAAGGAACAACTTTTAAAGTTTCCTTGCCATTAGTTTGAAAGATTGAAGGGCTATGACATGATGTCTGGCCCTTTTTTACTTTCGTAAAAAATATGCTCGATGCTTACTTCTTCTTCAATGATGATTTTCCCAAATGAAAACTGCTTTTGTCTCCGTTTATCCGTAGCCGATCCAGGATTAAACATGGTGACACCGTTTATGACGTTTTTTACTGGAATATGAGAATGGCCAAAAATAATAATATCGACAGCCTCGTCCTTGAAGGCTTCATAGGCTCTTTTCTCTGTTGTTTTTCCTTTTCCATGTCCGTGAATTACACCAATTTGGACACCGTTGCAATGAATCAGCTTTCGCCATCCGAGTTCATCGATAAGGCTTGGTTCATCCACGTTGCCTGCAACACCAACAACTTCTATGTGCTTTTGAAAATATCGGAGGACCTCTGTAGTTTGCCAATCACCGGCATGAATGAGCAAGTCCGCTTTTTTTTCCTCCTGATCTAGTAGATCAGGAATCATAGAACCTCGCTTTGGAATATGGGTATCTGATACAACGATAATTTTCATTTAAAACACATCCTTTACATACAGATGGCAGGAAAACGTATTTCTATAGCGAATTATAAGCTAATAAAACTAGGAAGGGGATCTGGGATGAATCGAATAAATTTAATAGCTTTAGGTGTACGTGATATGAAGGCTTCTGTTTCCTTTTACCGAGATGGGCTGGGATTTTCAACCTCTGAAACTTCAGACAGCCCTTCGATTGTCTTTTTTAATAATGCCGGTACGAAGTTAGAATTGTACCCGTTAGACTTGCTCGCAAAGGACATTAATGAAGAAAATCCACCAGAAGTTCGTCAAGGCTTTACAGGAATTACGCTTGCCTATAATGCAAAGTCGGAGAAAGAGGTGGATGATGTCATCCAGCAAGCAGAAAGAGCAGGAGGCAAGATTGAGAAAAAGCCTCAGCATGTTTTCTGGGGTGGATATAGTGGATATTTCTCTGATCCAGATGGATATATGTGGGAAGTTGCTTTTTCCGAACACTGGAAGTTCGATGAAAACGACATGTTAATCATTGAATAGGAAGGCTCATTATGGCCTTCCTTTCTAATGTTCATCAATCATTTTTCTAGACATGCCACCATCTATAACTAAGTTTTCCACGGTTATGAAGTCGTTTCTAGGATCAATTAAGAATAAACAAGCTCTCGCAATGTCCTCTGGTTTCCCAACCTCATAACGGGATTCTACAGATTTTCCGATACCACTTCCTGCTTTCAGTGACGAGAACCACTCCATTGATAACGCTCGCACCTATTCCCTACGTTTTTTCTTCTATTATAGCTTGAACAGATTAACCAACCAAATCGAAGAGCTTTTTTAGTGAAGGGTGTCTTGATTAAGATCAACAAAAAGGGAACCATCCTTTTGAATTTCTGCATAGAAAACATCTGTTACATCGGAGGCACCGGCTTTTTGCAATTCTCCTTGTAACCAGTCTTCGTCCATATTTAATTTGTTAAGATTCGCATAATTGACTTTCCCATCAGAGACGAGCTCTGTGGACATAGGATAAGCAGGGACCTTTGTGATATCTCGATTCATATCGGATTTAGTGGCGGGTAGTTGCCCTTCCTTATTCATGACAGACAATTTTCCGTTCGTCTCAAAAATGGCGTATTCCACATCTTTAATTGAGAATACGTTTTTCTGTCTAAGCATGGTGTTTAGAGCATCAATATCTAAACGAACTTCACGCATTTCCTTTTCCATGATCTGTCCCTGTTTAATGACAATCCGGGGTTGACCCTCAATCACTTGTCTCACTTTGCTAGATTTAATATCAATCCAGCCCATTACGATCGTAAAAACAGCCCAACCAGCTAATGCGAGAAAACCATTACTAATAGATAAAGTGTTGTTCGTAACTAGAGAGCCTCCAATTGTTCCAATAGAGATGGCGGAAACAAAATTAAAAAAAGTCATTTGACTAATTTCTTTCCTGCCCATCAATCTTGTTAAGGCTAATAACGTTACAAATGCAATTCCTAATCGAACGAATAATTCTAATACACTCATTTTGACTCCTCCTTCACGTTTTATCTTGCCTAAACTAGTTAAAATCATGCTCTTCTTACGAATTAGTCTGAAATCAAATCAGTCTAAAGGCTGAATCAAGTTCAACCTCTTTACCGTTATGAAAAAGAGTTATGCCGTCTATAATGAAAACAACGAAACGAAAGGGAGGAAAAAAGAATGTTGAATGAATTTGAAGTAATGCAAGAAGTTAGTGACCGTCGCCCAAGGTAATGGGAAGGAAAGAAGGTGAAAGGACATGAATGAATACGAAATTGAGTATATGATGCAAGAACGTCGACCTAAATAATTGGTTGGAAGCAAAATGAGATAAAAGGAGGTTATGATAGGATGAACGAATTTGAAGTATTGTATCTAGTCCATGAACGACGACCTAAATAACAGTAGGAAGTAAATAAAATGGAGGATCGTATCATGGATAATCAAATATGGACGCGTTAAAAAGTCTCTTTCAGAATCTACGAAAGAGACTTTTGATTTGCGTACTACTACTTATAATCCCTTTTTAATGGTTCATACTACAAAGAATCAGTAAAAGGGGGCAAAATGATGATTAGAAAATTCTTAAGCCTAGGTTTGATTGTGCTTGTTTGCCTATCTCCTTTGGCTATATATGGCCATGTAAAATGGTTCGCTACAAAACCACCAGTAAAAATCCCGATTGAAGACATCTTATCTCCATTATTTTTAACTGTATCTTTACTTATTGCCGTTTTATTAGCGGTTCTCACACAAGTTATCCCGTTATTAATGCATATCCCTATTTTTAAAAAGATAAATGACGCATTGGAAGGTCTGCGCAAATATTCTCGTTATATTCTAAAGTACGGAACAGCAGGTTCCCTAATTATTCAAGTACTCTCTGGAACGATGTTTGCTCCAGATTTTGCTATCGATCATACGTGGCAGACACTCGTTATGTGGTTCATTATTATTGGATTATTAATTCCACATCATATTGCCACAAAAGCAGCAGCCATTGTTATGCTCGGTTTATTTGCCACACTTTGGGTGGATTATGGCTGGTTTTACATGCTTGATTATGGTTTTTATGTCGCCATTATTGGGGTGCTCCTATTATGGAATACAAAGCTGGAAAATTGGGGCTTTCCATTCCTATACCTTGGAACAGGGCTTAGTCTATGCTGGGTGGCTGTTGAAAAATGGGTATATCCCTCTATGACTATTGAGATCATTGAACATCATGGTGTTCCGACTTTTGGCTTTGATCCAAGTGTGTTCATCGTATTGGCTGCTTTCATTGAGTTTGTTGTGGGGTATTTACTTGTTGTAGGAATCCTAAATCGTGTGTTGGCTATTGTGGTGACTGTTATATTTATTTTGACGACAATGATTTTCGGAATGACAGAGATTATTGGACATGCGATGATACACATCATCTTAATTATTTTTGTTATTGAAGGAGTTTCCTTTTATTATCCGCCAATCAAAATCCATCGAACTAAATTAGATCAAATGGTCTTTGTTTTCCTTAATTTCTTGTTTGTGCTTAGTACCTTTATTCTCATTTATTATCGGTTTGGATAATCCATAAAAGTTGAAACAAGCCTGTTGTTTTAGGGTATTCGTTGATTAAATGGAGCTTAGACGGTATTCTATAGAAAAAGGGAAAAGATTAGGATTGGAGTGCCACATGAGAAAAATAGCTTGGATTACAGACAGTACCTCTGGATTGTCAAAAGATTTTATTGAAAAGCATAACATCTTTGTTTTACCAATGAATGTAATAGTCAACGACATATCGTATCGAGAGGATATCGATATTACGAAAGATGAATTTTATGAAAAACTTAAAGTTCACGGGCTAGGGGCGAAAACAAGCCAACCTACCTTTGGCGAATTTGTGGAATTGTATGAGAAGCTAAAGACAGAGTATGATTGCGGAATTGCTCTTCACGCTTCCAGTGAATTAACAGGAACCTATCAGAGCTCTCAAAGCGCATCGGAAATGGCTAATTTTCCGGTGGAGGTGATTGATTCGAGAATTGGAGCTTATCCATTGGGCAAAATGATTGATTTGGGGATTGAATTGGAGCAGAAAGGCCAAGAGTATGAGGAAATTGTGGAGACACTTCGTACTTTACCGGAAAAAGCCCAATTATACTTATTTCCAGAAAACCTAGAGCAATTAAGAAGAAGTGGAAGAGTTAGTGCAGCTAGATCAGCTTTAGCCAGCATTATGAATATAAAATTAATGCTTTGCTTCGACAATGGTAAAGTAGTCATTCATGATAAAGTGAGAACAAGCAAACGAGTTCGAAAAAAAATGAATCAAATTATTGAAGAAGCAATTGAGAAACACAAGCTTAATGAATTGTGTATATTGCATGCCGGTGTGTTTGATCAAGCTCAGCAATGGAAGCTGGAGCTGGAGAAATTGCACGCGCATATAAAATTCAAAATTGAAACGCTTGTACCAGTAGCTGGTGTCCATACTGGATATGGGACATTAGGTATAGCATGGCTAGCAAAGTAACGATAAACCTCTTTACGGATGACGTAGAGAGGTTTTTTACATATTAATAGGAAGGCTTGGATAATCTATAGTTATTGATGAGATACGGAGGTTCACTATGTCAGACCAAATTCTCTCTACAGAACATGTTGTTATGATTGTTACGGCGCTATTAGTAGGGACATTGGCGCGAGCAATCACAATAAAAGAAGACTTCCGACAATACCCAAGTTATCCTAACGGTTATTTAATACATTTAGTAACGGGATTTGTAGCGGCAGCTTTAGGTGCTGTAGCCATTCCAGCCCTCATGACGAAGAACTTTGTTGCTGTTACATTTTTGACCCTTGCGATTCAACAATTTCGAGATGTTCGAAAATCGGAAAGGGAAAGCTTGAAAGATTTAGAGAATACAGAGTTTACGTTTCGCGGTGATGCTTATATTGATGGTATTTCCAAAACATTTGAAGCACGTAATTACTTTGCTTTAGTGGTTGCCTTCGCAACGGCATTAACAATCCAGCTCATACGAACAGAACTAATATGGGTAGAAGTTTTACTAGGAGTAGTAGCAGGTGTGGTCTGTTTATTCCTTTTAAGAAACTTTTCAAAAGGGAAAATGATAGGAGACATAGCAGATATAAAAGAAGGAGAAGTTGAAGTAAAAGGCTCCGAGCTTTTTGTAGACGGCATTTATGTATCTAACATTTTAGGGAGTGAGAATGCTGCAAAGATGTTTCGGGATGAGGGAATCGCAGTTTTATTAACTCCGAAAGAGCAACATTACCGTGTTACTTTAGACAACTTTGGGCAAAGGCAGGCTGCATTATTTGAAGCAACGCGTACCTTAGGTGTGAAAAGATATCATTTTAGTAGGAAGGAATATGAACAGGGCAGAGTTGTCATAACATTTGTTCCTATCATTCGAGATGTTCCAAAGTTAATAGAAGCAATGAAACATACCCCTGTTTTGGAAAGCTCCAAAAAAAGTCATGGTTTAATGAAGTAATACAATATGGAGGAAATGAATCATGGGTAGAGAATCAAGTCAAAAGCCAGGTTATGAAATAATAGCTTATATTACCCAACATAAAGAAAGGGTTCTTGGTGGTACTTCCTTATCCTTGTTTGCTTCGGATGAGGATCAACTGAATTCGATGACATCGGATATTGCTAAAGCGATGAAGGCGGATGTTGTAAGGATGAAAAATGGTGATTACTTAGTAATACGTGTATAGGTAAATGGAAAATATTGCAGGTATCTTTTTTGATCTTCAGCGTATATACTAGATAACACCGACGCGAAAATGAATAGTTGGTTAACAAAACATCAAATAGTTGTTGACTTTAAGTTTTGTATCATGATATATTGTTAATTGTCGCTTAAGAAAGTGATTATAATTTTTGTGAAAGGTTATTGACTTTCAATTAGTGACTTGATACAATATAAAAGTTGTCATTAAAACATATTAAAGTATTGATCCTTGAAAACTGAACAAAACAACCAGTATGTTAAGTAAGATTTTAGCTAGCTTTAAATTGAGTAAAGAACTCAAAACTCTATTGGAGAGTTTGATCTTGGCTCAGGACGAACGCTGGCGGCGTGCCTAATACATGCAAGTCGAGCGCGGGAAGCCATCTGATCCCTTCGGGGTGACGATGGTGGAACGAGCGGCGGACGGGTGAGTAACACGTGGGTAACCTGCCTATAAGACTGGGATAACTCCGGGAAACCGGGGCTAATACCGGATAATACTTTTTCCTGCATGGGAGAAAGTTGAAAGGCGGCTTCGGCTGTCGCTTATAGATGGACCCGCGGCGCATTAGCTAGTTGGTAGGGTAATGGCCTACCAAGGCAACGATGCGTAGCCGACCTGAGAGGGTGATCGGCCACACTGGGACTGAGACACGGCCCAGACTCCTACGGGAGGCAGCAGTAGGGAATCTTCCGCAATGGACGAAAGTCTGACGGAGCAACGCCGCGTGAACGATGAAGGTTTTCGGATCGTAAAGTTCTGTTGTTAGGGAAGAACAAGTACAAGAGTAACTGCTTGTACCTTGACGGTACCTGACGAGAAAGCCCCGGCTAACTACGTGCCAGCAGCCGCGGTAATACGTAGGGGGCAAGCGTTGTCCGGAATTATTGGGCGTAAAGCGCGCGCAGGCGGTTTCTTAAGTCTGATGTGAAAGCCCACGGCTTAACCGTGGAGGGTCATTGGAAACTGGGGAACTTGAGTGCAGAAGAGGAGAGTGGAATTCCACGTGTAGCGGTGAAATGCGTAGAGATGTGGAGGAACACCAGTGGCGAAGGCGACTCTCTGGTCTGTAACTGACGCTGAGGCGCGAAAGCGTGGGGAGCGAACAGGATTAGATACCCTGGTAGTCCACGCCGTAAACGATGAGTGCTAGGTGTTAGGGGTTTCCGCCCCTTAGTGCTGAAGTTAACGCATTAAGCACTCCGCCTGGGGAGTACGGCCGCAAGGCTGAAACTCAAAAGAATTGACGGGGGCCCGCACAAGCGGTGGAGCATGTGGTTTAATTCGAAGCAACGCGAAGAACCTTACCAGGTCTTGACATCCTCTGAACACTCTAGAGATAGAGCTTTCCCTTCGGGGACAGAGTGACAGGTGGTGCATGGTTGTCGTCAGCTCGTGTCGTGAGATGTTGGGTTAAGTCCCGCAACGAGCGCAACCCTTGATCTTAGTTGCCAGCATTTAGTTGGGCACTCTAAGGTGACTGCCGGTGACAAACCGGAGGAAGGTGGGGATGACGTCAAATCATCATGCCCCTTATGACCTGGGCTACACACGTGCTACAATGGATGGTACAAAGGGCAGCGAAGCCGCGAGGTGAAGCAAATCCCATAAAACCATTCTCAGTTCGGATTGTAGGCTGCAACTCGCCTACATGAAGCCGGAATCGCTAGTAATCGCGGATCAGCATGCCGCGGTGAATACGTTCCCGGGCCTTGTACACACCGCCCGTCACACCACGAGAGTTGGCAACACCCGAAGTCGGTGAGGTAACCTTTTAGGAGCCAGCCGCCGAAGGTGGGGCCAATGATTGGGGTGAAGTCGTAACAAGGTAGCCGTATCGGAAGGTGCGGCTGGATCACCTCCTTTCTAAGGAAAGATAACGGAAGCCAGCTCTTCGGAGCTGGTCAGAGAACATACTGGTTCGTTTGGTTCAGTTTTGAGGGATTAACTCTCTCAATGCCACTTTATTGTGGTTTTTTGCACCTTGAAAACTAGATAAGAGCATTAGAATAGTGGAAGTTCTTTGAGGACGGAAACTAGACTAATACAAGACATTCAACAGTAACAAACCAAACGTCTTTTCACAGACAAATTAGTTAAGTGAAGAAGGGCGCACGGTGGATGCCTTGGCACTAGGAGCCGAAGAAGGACGGGACGAACACCGATATGTCTCGGGGAGCCGTACGTAGGCGTTGATCCGGGAATTTCCGAATGGGGAAACCCACTACTCGTAATGGAGTAGTACCTATATCTGAATACATAGGGTATAGGAGGCAGACCTGGGGAACTGAAACATCTTAGTACCCAGAGGAAGAGAAAGCAAATGCGATTTCCTGAGTAGCGGCGAGCGAAACGGAATTAGCCCAAACCAGAAAGCTTGCTTTCTGGGGTTGTAGGACACTCTATACGGAGTTACAAAGAAATAGTGTAGACGAATCGATCTGGAACGATCAGCCGAAGAAGGTAAGAGCCCTGTAATCGAAAGACTGTTTCCTCCAGAGTGGATCCTGAGTACGGCGGAACACGTGAAATTCCGTCGGAATCCGGGAGGACCATCTCCCAAGGCTAAATACTCCCTAGTGACCGATAGTGAACCAGTACCGTGAGGGAAAGGTGAAAAGCACCCCGGAAGGGGAGTGAAATAGATCCTGAAACCGTGTGCCTACAAGTAGTCGGAGCCCGTTAACGGGTGACGGCGTACCTTTTGTAGAATGGACCGGCGAGTTACGATCTCTTGCAAGGTTAAGTTGTATAGACGGAGCCGCAGCGAAAGCGAGTCTGAATAGGGCGTTATAGTAAGGGGTCGTAGACCCGAAACCGTGTGATCTACCCATGTCCAGGGTGAAGGTCAGGTAACACTGACTGGAGGCCCGAACCCACGCACGTTGAAAAGTGCGGGGATGAGGTGTGGGTAGGGGTGAAATGCCAATCGAACACGGAGATAGCTGGTTCTCTCCGAAATAGCTTTAGGGCTAGCCTCAAGAAATGAGTACTGGAGGTAGAGCACTGATTGGACTAGGGGCCCTCATCGGGTTACCGAATTCAGTCAAACTCCGAATGCCAGCTACTTTATCTTGGGAGTCAGACTATGGGTGATAAGGTTCATAGTCGAAAGGGAAACAGCCCAGACCACCAGCTAAGGTCCCCAAGTATACGTTAAGTGGAAAAGGATGTGGAGTTGCTTAGACAACCAGGATGTTGGCTTAGAAGCAGCCACCATTTAAAGAGTGCGTAATAGCTCACTGGTCGAGTGACTCTGCGCCGAAAATGTACCGGGGCTAAACGTATCACCGAAGCTGTGGATTGTTCTTTCGAACAATGGTAGGAGAGCGTTCTAAGTGCAGGGAAGTCAGACCGTAAGGACTGGTGGAGCGCTTAGAAGTGAGAATGCCGGTATGAGTAGCGAAAAAGAAGTGAGAATCTTCTTCACCGAATGCCTAAGGTTTCCTGAGGAAGGCTCGTCCGCTCAGGGTTAGTCGGGACCTAAGCCGAGGCCGAAAGGCGTAGGCGATGGACAACAGGTGGATATTCCTGTACCACCTCCTTTCCGTTTGAACGACGGGGGGACGCAGTAGGATAAGGAAAGCGCACCGATGGATGTGTGCGTCCAAGCAGTGAGTGAGTCAGATAGGCAAATCCGTCTGGCAATCACAAGCTGTGATGGGGAGGGAAATTGAGTACCGAAGTTCCTGATTTCACACTGCCAAGAAAAGCCTCTAGTGAGGAAAGAGGTGCCCGTACCGCAAACCGACACAGGTAGGCGAGGAGAGAATCCTAAGGTGATCGGGAGAACTCTCGTTAAGGAACTCGGCAAAATGACCCCGTAACTTCGGGAGAAGGGGTGCTTCTTGCATGAGAAGCCGCAGTGAAAAGGCCCAAGCGACTGTTTAGCAAAAACACAGGTCTCTGCGAAGCCGAAAGGCGAAGTATAGGGGCTGACACCTGCCCGGTGCTGGAAGGTTAAGGGGATGCGTTAGCCGCAAGGCGAAGCGTTGAACCGAAGCCCCAGTAAACGGCGGCCGTAACTATAACGGTCCTAAGGTAGCGAAATTCCTTGTCGGGTAAGTTCCGACCCGCACGAAAGGTGCAACGACTTGGGCACTGTCTCAACGAGAGACCCGGTGAAATTATACTATGCGTGAAGATGCGCATTACCCGCGACAGGACGGAAAGACCCCGTGGAGCTTTACTGTAGCCTGATATTGAATGTTGGTACAGCTTGTACAGGATAGGTGGGAGCCTGAGAAACCGGAGCGCTAGCTTCGGTGGAGGCGTCGGTGGGATACCACCCTGGCTGTACGGACCTTCTAACCCAGGACCGTGATCCGGTTCGGAGACAGTGTCAGGTGGGCAGTTTGACTGGGGCGGTCGCCTCCCAAAGAGTAACGGAGGCGCCCAAAGGTTCCCTCAGAATGGTTGGAAATCATTCGAAGAGTGTAAAGGCAGAAGGGAGCTTGACTGCGAGACCTACAAGTCGAGCAGGGACGAAAGTCGGGCTTAGTGATCCGGTGGTTCCGCATGGAAGGGCCATCGCTCAACGGATAAAAGCTACCCCGGGGATAACAGGCTTATCTCCCCCAAGAGTCCACATCGACGGGGAGGTTTGGCACCTCGATGTCGGCTCATCGCATCCTGGGGCTGTAGTCGGTCCCAAGGGTTGGGCTGTTCGCCCATTAAAGCGGTACGCGAGCTGGGTTCAGAACGTCGTGAGACAGTTCGGTCCCTATCCGTCGTGGGCGCAGGAAGTTTGAGAGGAGCTGTCCTTAGTACGAGAGGACCGGGATGGACACACCGCTGGTGCACCAGTTGTTCCGCCAGGAGCATAGCTGGGTAGCTACGTGTGGAAGGGATAAGTGCTGAAAGCATCTAAGCATGAAGCCCCCTCAAGATGAGACTTCCCATCATTTTAAATGAGTAAGATCCCTCAGAGACGATGAGGTTGATAGGTTCGAGGTGGAAGCATGGTGACATGTGTAGCTGACGAATACTAATCGATCGAGGACTTAACTTAAATCTTATGAATGTCTTAACTCTTATCTAGTTTTTAGGGTGCAAACTCTAAAAAAAGTTCCGGTTGGAACTTCAAGGTCTAGTGGTTATAGCAAAGAGGTCACACCTGTTCCCATGCCGAACACAGTAGTTAAGCTCTTTAGCGCCCATGGTAGTTGGGGCATTGCCCCTGCGAGAGTAGGACGCCGCTAGGCCGAACCCATATTTTCTTGGTGCAAGATTTAATATTTTATATCATCGCGGGGTGGAGCAACGAGCAATGCATCCACCGAATAACCTGCGAGTAACCCCGAAGCATGAATCATCTTCGATTCAACAAGAAGATGCAGGGGTCCAAAACACTAGCTTTAATCTATAATTTGCTCATGAGTGTCAATTTAATATTTCTTATTGTCGCGGGGTGGAGCAGTCTGGTAGCTCGTCGGGCTCATAACCCGAAGGTCGTAGGTTCAAATCCTGCCCCCGCAACCAAATTTTTTACTACGTCGAATTACAAAATCGCTAAAAATTTATAGTGGTGCTCGAAAAACAAAAACAAATATCCATACATAACCAAACCTAGAATCTTACAATGATTCTAGGTTTTTTGATACTATTGAAACCCTTTTTACTTTGTGTGATAGAATAAAGGCAATAAAGAGGGAAATGAGTGAAGCCTATGGAAAAGACTGTTGAGAAGATATTTACAGAAGAAGTTATGCAATTTTTTAATGAAAAATTTCTGTTAAATGGGGACCACAAAAAGCTAGGAGATTTTGAAAACTACGTGTTTGAAGTCTATCAAAACGAAAGTCCATACATATTACGTCTAACACATAGCTCTCATAGATCCCAGGAGCAACTAAATTCTGAGGTAGATTGGGTCAACTATCTATTTGATAGTGGCCTAAAAGTACCAAAAGCACATCCTTCTATCGATGGTAATCTCGTCGAGAGCTTATTAGTAGATGATGGGTCTAGTTTTCATGCTAGTCTATTTAATAAGGCTGAAGGGAAACAAGTTCGTTTTTCAGATCCCGATTTTTCCGAAAAGCTATTCTATAAATGGGGTCAAACCATTGGGAGAATGCATAAAGCTACTAAGCTCTATGAACCAGCCACTAGTATCCAAAAACGGCCAAAATGGGATGAGGATGACTTGCTGGAAGTAGATCGATATATTGCTGATGATGAGGTTATAGAACGTGTCCATCAGTTTTTAAAGGACTTAAATGAGATCCCGATAACTCCTGAAAACTTTGGATTAATTCACAATGATATTCACTCTGGGAACTTCTTTTATGATGGAGATACGATACAGGTGTTTGATTTTGATGACAGCTGTTACCTATGGTTTGCGTCTGATATTGCTATTCCACTCTATTATTCCATACTAGGTCGATTCCCTAAGGAGAAGCAGGAAGAAAAAATTAATTTTGCAAAGACATTTTTACATGCTTTTGTAGAAGGATATCAAACTAGCAGTTCCCTTCCTGAGAACTGGGACAAGCATTTGCCACTGTTATTACGATTAAGAGATATAACCCTCTTTACTGTTCTTCACAAAAAAATTGCAGAAGAAGATCGAGATAAACAGGTACAAAATCTTTTAGTTGAGCTAAGAGCTAGAATTGTAAAGCAGGAACCGATTGTAAATATAGAAGAAATTTTATAGAAAAGAAGCCCATTCGTCTGACGAATGGGCTTTAAATATTTTCAATCGAAGTTCGTACGGAGTGCATAATCTTTGTAAAAGCTTGCTGTGCTTGTATAGGTTCTTTATTTTGAATAGCTAGTAATAAAGTTTCATGATGCGGGTAACTTTGATCAAAAATATCTTGTTTTCCGAATGGTTCATTCCAAAACTCGTGAAAAGAATCCCAGACAGACTCAATAATACTCTTTAATAATTCATTTTTCGAGGCATCATAAATCATTTGGTGAAACATAGAATCAGAGTGATTCGCATTGTCCCGGTCATCTAGCTTGAGAAAGCGAACATATTCTTGTAAGTAATATTCCATTTTCTCTATTTCTTCCTCAGTTGCATACTTTGCTGCTAATTCTACAGCTTTTCCTTCCAAAGCAGATCTAACTTCAAGCGCTTCCAGTAAGAAATGTTTCTCATTTGTAATATCAAAGGACGTTTGAATTTGGTATGGATTTGTATCTCTAACAAAGGTTCCTTTCCCATTTAGAATTTCTAATGTACCTTGTGATTCCAGAAGCTGTAGGGCTTCTCTTAACGTAGATCTACCGATACCGAGAGCATCGATTAGTTCAGATACAGAGGGAAGGCGATCTCTTTTTTGTAACTGTTCTTGTTTAATGTACTGTTTAATTTCTTCCGCAGCGCGTTCTGATAGTCTAGGTTTTTTTAGTGCTCTCAATGTGACATCACCACCATGCCAAATCGGTTATCTGTAGGGTTAGAAGGTGCAGAATTACAACTTTCAGATTTAGAACAAGCGTTTCAAAATATGAAGGAATAAAGGGGAGAGGGAAATGAATAACCGTCCAAGCTTAGGAATGGCATTAGTTCCTATTGGTTTATCGTTGGTTATTTTTATCGTTCTTAATCGAGAAGACTCCTTCAAATTTGCTAAGCAATTAGTGGGAGATGAATCGATTTTCACTACGAAAAAAGTGTAATTTCTAATTGACGAACATATGTTCCTTTCGGTAAAATATTCTTATAGTATTCAAAAGGAGATGGCGGGCAAATGGGAAGGAAAGCATACTTTTCAAAACGTGTATATAAAAACACACTGGCGCAAAATCATGTGGATTCCATACGTCACGCTCTTTTTGTGTTTAACCAAGCAAAACATTACTCTTTTTCGACGAAGGTTAAAGAACTTCGTACTGAAACATCAAAAAGAGACGGGGTTTCTTTGCATGTGCATGTGAAGAAAAAATTCGAACTGAATGATTACTATACCAACAGCATTGTCCAAGAAGTGAAGGCTCTTTTAAAATCCCAAAAAGAATTGCAGAAGCTATACATGTCGAATAAAAAAGAGCAAATCAAATCGGTGAAAAAGAAAATCAAGACGACTAAAAGTAAATTAACTTCTTTGAGAAAAATAAAAATTTCTATCACCAAAGGTAAAATCAACCTTCCAGGGAACCTGAAACACATTCAACAACATGGAAACCTATTCGGAGTTCACTATAAAAATGAAACGCTTATTTTCTTCCATGTCTATTCTTTTGAACATGATTACGTAGATTCTGAAATATCTATATTAAAAAGCCGTTTAGGTCGTTTGAAATTCCGACTAGATAGATTAGAGAAGATGCTGCGTAGCCTAAAAGGGAATATCCATAACGTTGTTTTCGGCACGAAAAAACTATTTCGTTCTCAATTCACCTTAGATACATATAAAAACAATCATGACCTTTGGAAACAGGATTGGACTCAATCTCGGTACAATCAAATGACGATTTCCGGAAGGAAAGATGCCAAATCGGGAAATTTTGTTTTTCATTACAATCCGAAAAATCATCAGTTAACATTCCAAACTCCTGACGGAACCATCGTCCACATCGAAGATCTCGTATTTCCTTATGGGCAAGGACAAATTAATTCAGCGGTGGAAAAACAAATGAACTTACATTCGAAAGATAGGAAACTTCAAGGAAAACCAGTTGGTTGGTCTATTGAAGACAAAGGCGACTACTATATCTTTAAGTGTTTGCTAGATATCCCAACATCAGAGTATAAAAACCATAGCAAAGTGGATGGGTTAATTGGTGTGGATTGTAACGTAGACCACTTTGCTGTATCGAATGTAAACCATAAAGGTCAGTTCGTTGATAGTTTTGTTTTGGATTTCGACCTTGTTGGAAAAAGTTCCAATCAAATTACCAAGATTCTTGAAGCAGAGGCCATTGCTATTGTTGATTATGCGGTGAACCATCATAAAGGAATCGCGGTAGAAAAACTGGATACAACCAAATCGAAAGTCTCTAACCCTTATGGAAATAGAAAAGCAAATATGCGTATGAGCTTATTTGCTTATCGTAAAATGGTTTCTGCTATTAAAAGTAGAGCCGAGAAATTAGGGATTGAGGTTCATGAGGTGAATCCGGCTTATACTTCTCAAATTGGTAAAATGAAATATATGAAGCGTTTTGGCATCTCTATTCACCAGGCTGCTTCTTACGTCATTGCTCGAAGAGCAATGGGATACAAAGAGAAGCTTCCACCAGTGTTGCATTCCCTTGTTCCAGAGAAGAAACAAGGTCTACATCATTGGGCGCAATGGAACGCAGTTTCTCGACTCCTAAGTGATGTACCAACTTTCTGGTTCGGTCATTTAGAACTTTCTGACACAGTAAGGCTTCGCGATGAACTCTCCTCTCTCGGTTTCCTGTTGGAATCTAAGAAAAGGAAAGACAATCTTACTAAAGAGGAAAGTGGAAAATCCATGGCCTAGTTGAACAGGTTATGGTCTACTTAGCAGCTTCTCTTTTAAGAATCCCCTTCCAAATGTTTAGCATTTGGTGGGGGTAGTTCAATGGTGGTATCGGTATTTTGAAGTATCCGGCAGAGTTAATGTTACTTTTTGCTGGAGTCGTATTTGCAGTCTTCGCAGTGGTTCAAGGGAACTCCTTTGATGAAATTATTACTGTTATGGGTGACAAGATAAAGAAAGCGCTTCCTGCTATATTGATTCTCTTTAGTATTGGGTTGTTAATCGGAACCTGGCTCATATCGGGTACGATTCCATTGTTTGTATATTGGGGATTAGAGCTTATCAATCCTAATTATTTATATGTATTGGCATTCCTAGCAACTGCGATTGTGTCTATGTGTGTAGGTACGTCATGGGGATCAGCTGGTACAATCGGGGTTGCACTAATGAGTATTGCAGAAACAATGGATGTCTCACTCGCTGTTACAGCTGGGGCAGTCGTTTCTGGTGCTTACTTCGGGGATAAATTATCTCCTTTATCTGATACGACGAATATGAGTTCGTTAGCTGCTGGATCCAATATTTATGAGCACATAAAACATATGTTGTTTACGGCAATTCCATCTTCCATTATTGCAATCATTGTGTACTTCTTTGTCGGTTTAGGAATGGATACAAACGCAACACAGCTTTCAAATATTGAAGAAATGACGGCCGGAATTGATCAACTTTTTAACTTAAACATCCTACTTCTTATTCCAGCACTCATTGTCGTTGCTGGCTCCCTCATGAAAAAATCACCTTTGATAGTCATCTTTACTTCTGCTATTTCAGCTATGATATTAGCACTACTATTCCAGCAAGCAACATTTTCTAATTTATTTGCATCTGCTGTTTCCGGCTTTTCTGTGAATATGTTGACTGATTCTATTCCGAACCTGAGCGCGGATGTTATTACTGAGGACATGCAAGGGCTGTTAAATAGAGGTGGTTTACAATCCATGTATAATGCCACATTCTTTGTATTTGTAGCATTCTTCTTTGCATCTGCATTGGAAGTCTCCAAAGCCTTAAATGTGGTGCTAGAGCGGATTATTGCTCATTTAAAATCAGTCGGAAGTATTACGGTGGCTTCTCTCGTTTCCGGCTTTGCTGTCATCAACTGTACATCTAATGCTCTGGTCACCTTCTTCCTAATCAAGGATATTTTTGGAGATGTTTTTAAGAAAAAAAATCTACACCCTGTAAACCTATCCAAAAACATGGAGGATTCCGTCACGATAACGGAAGTACTAATGCCATGGACGGTATCTGGGGTGTTCATTGCTACAACATTAGGTGTCGGGAATTTTGAGTTCTTACCATGGGCTATTTTTAACTTAGGTGGCTTTTTCTTCTCGGCTTTATACGGAATTCTCGCCCCATATACGAATGGATTTGGTATTCGGAAATTCGGCGATACACCAAACCAAAATCAGCACGATCAAGAGGCTATTTAATGTAAACCCTTCCAAATGGGAGGGTTTTTTCATTGGAAATAAAAGGTTGGAATTTTGTCTGGAGCTGCGGTAAAGTAGTACTAATACATATTTAGAAGGGGAGAAAACCATGAAACGTTTTGATACACAGGCCGTTCATCTCTCAAAGAAAAAATCCCAATCCATCGATAGTAAGGTTACTCCAATCTATCAAACATCTGCTTTTAAGTATAAGGATCTGGATGATCTAGAAAGCTTTTACCAAGGCGAAAAGGACTATTTATACACGCGGGTGGGAAATCCTAATACCGATGAATTAGGACAAGCTGTTGCTCAACTAGAAGGGGCTCCAAGCGGGGTAGCAACTTCATCTGGGCTGTCCGCAATTTTAGTAGGGATTCTTGCGGTAGCGAAACAAGGTGACCATGTATTAGCTTCCACTGATATTTATGGTGGCACCTATCAATTGTTGGCTCATGAATTAAAGGATTTTGGGATAGACGTCTCTTTTGTGAATTTTGAGGATTTGAATCAAGTGGAAAGCAACGTTAGACCAAACACAAAGCTGCTTTATTCAGAATCTGTGACGAATCCGTTGTTGCGGACGGAATCCCTTAAAGAGGTTGTGGAGTTAGCTCGTAAACATCGATTAAAAACAATGATTGATAATACGTTTGCTACCCCCTATCTTTGCCGACCGTATGAAGACGGGGTAGATTTAGTCGTGCATAGTGCAACGAAATACATTGGGGGCCATAGTGATATTACCGCAGGTGTGCTCGTTGGTAATGAAGAATTAGTGGGAAAAGCGAAGACAAAAGTAGTTAATATAGGGACGAATTTAAGTCCTTTTGAAGCATGGTTAACTTGCCGTGGAATCAAAACATTAAGTGTCCGCATGGAAAGACATGTTAAGAATGCCCAATATTTAGCCGACTCTTTAAAAGAACATAAAGCGGTTGATAAGGTGTACTACCCAACCAATGTTTCAGATCGCGGAAATGGGGCAATCGTAACCATCGATATCACGAATTCTTGTGATGTAGACAAGTTTTTTAAATCGTTGTCATGGGTGAACATCGTTCCAACATTGGCAGGGGTAGAAACAACGGTATCCTATCCGTTGTCCACCTCACACCGGGCTTTGCCGGAGGAGTCTTTAAAAGAATTAGGGATAACGAAAGGACTTATCCGTATCTCTGTCGGGATTGAGGACCAAGAAGATATCCTGAAAGCCTTTGTGGATGCGTTGGATCAATCTTATTTAAATTAACAAAAATGGGTGCTATTATTAGCATCCATTTTCTATTTACAATTTCATACATATTTATCCTCCAATTACAGCACCTTAAGACTAAGTTAATCTACTGGATGGAGGACGCATAATGAAAGCTGTTACGTATCAAGGAAAATATGCGGTTGGAGTTACACAAGTACCAGACCCAACCATACAGGATCGGGAAGATGTCATTATCCGTGTAACATCCACGGCAATATGTGGTTCAGATTTACACCTATATCAAGGAAATATTCCTTTACCTATAGGATATTCCATTGGACATGAGCCAATGGGAATTGTCGAAGAAGTTGGGCCAGATGTGACAAAGGTTAGAAAAGGGGATCGCGTGGTTATTCCTTTTACGTTAGCTTGTGGTCATTGTCCGTACTGTGAAGCACACCAGGAAAGCCAGTGTGATAACGCCAACCCGCATTATGACTCTGGCGGATATTTTGGGTATTCAGAAAAGTTTGGAGACCTTCCCGGCGGGCAAGCGGAGTATTTACGTGTTCCTTATGGAAACTATACTCCTTTTCGGGTACCAGATGATTGTGAAATGGAGGATAACTCCTTACTATTCTTATCTGATGTGTTACCGACAGCTTATTGGAGTGTGGAGAATGCGGGCGTGAAACCAGGTGATACAGTGATTGTATTAGGATGTGGTCCAATAGGGTTATTGACACAGCAATTTGCTTGGCAAAAAGGCGCAGAACGTGTCATTGCAGTTGATCATGTAGAAAATCGTTTAAACCTTTCGAAGAGCTCCAATAAGACGGAGGTCTTTGATTTCACAAAGTATGACGATATGGGAGAAGTACTAAAGGAAAGGACGAACGGTGGTGCCGATGTTGTCATAGATTGTGTTGGGATGGATGGTAAGAAGTCTCCGTTGGAATTTGTGGAGCAAAAGCTTAAGTTGCAGGGGGGAACACTAGGCGCAATTCAAATCGCAACTAAAGCAGTGAAGAAATTTGGAACGGTCCAGCTGACTGGCGTGTATGGGGGATTATATAACATGTTCCCATTAGGTCCATTCTTCCAACGAAATGTTTCCCTTCGAATGGGACAAGCCCCAGCTCGAGCATATATGGACACGTTATATAAACAAATCATCAACGAAGAGATTGATCCAACAAAAATCATTACACATGAAATGCCTTTGGAACAAGCTGCACATGGCTATGATATCTTCAATCGAAAGGAAGACAACTGCGTCAAAGTTATCCTAAAACCATAAAGAAAAGTCGGGTGGTGCCACCCGACTCTTATCGGTTTTTGTCGAAGGATAGAGAGGGTCTTTTCTTTGTTATTATTCGAAATCTCCAGTAAAATGAAACAAAACTATGAATCTATAATCGAATAACAAAGAGAGGTACCCCAATGACGTGGAAAGGTAAAACGCTATGGAGTCTGATCTGTATTTCGGTGGCACTACTTCTTTACGTATTCATAGACTCCAAGATTGTAAATAATGCGACACAAACTGCTGCCCCTGTGTCCAGTACGCAAGAAACTGTAGTCGAAGCAGAAACAAATAACACAGATTGGCTAACAAAAGATGATGTTTCCTTGTTTATAGGGGAACAGCAAGTTGATCACGATATTTTATATTATAATGAGCAATATTATTTGCCAACTCATACTTTAACCTCAGCAATGAACCACACCTTTGAAGTTCAACCACTAATACAATCTGTCAACATTCAAACAGAAGATACAAAAATTTTTCACTTACCTATGAAAGATCCAAGTGCAGTAGCAACAGCAATGGTATTTGCTTCGTCGGAAGAGAAGGAGATACCTGAACAAAAAGAAGCTTTTGCTATTACGGTACAAAATGAAGTGTACATTCCGTTGGATTTTGCACAAGAACAATTAGAATATCCCATCGAGGTCGAGGAAGAAGAGAGGGAGATAAGTATTTACATTCGTCCTTTCGTTGAAAATGTTGTGTTACCACTAGACGTTCCTTTACTCTTACAAATGGCTGACCCGATGCTTTACAATGGATGTGAAGTCACAAGTTTAGCAATGATTTTGCAATACCATGGGATTAACGTAACAAAAAATCAACTAGCAGAAGAAATCCCGTATGTTCCACTAACCCATTCTAATGGACAAAAAGGAAATCCACATGAAGGTTTTGTAGGAGATATGGCGCAGGGGCCAGGACTTGGCGTCTACCATGGTCCTATTCATGCCTTAGCACAAACATATGTAGGGGAGAGGGCCATTGATCTAACCGGAAGTGAGCCGGAGGAAATTTATACGTATCTAGAACAAGGTCTACCCGTTTGGGTCATTACGACAGCTAGCTTTGCACCAGTCGGGAATATTCAAACATGGGATACGCCGCAAGGACCTGTTGAGATCACCTTTAGTGTGCATAGTGTTGCAGTGACTGGCTATGATGATCAATACGTCTATATCAACGATCCTTACGGTGGAAAGAACAAACCAGTAGACCGAAAAAACTTTGAGAAAGCTTGGGAGCAAATGGGAAGTCAGGCGGTTGTCATTACAAGATAAGCCAAATTCGTATAACCTTTTTTACTTAGGAAAGGATAGGGAAAAAAGGAGGATTACGATGAAAGAGAAAAAAGAGGATCAATCCTACAAGAAGAGTTATGAGTCTGACGGAATTATAGGAAAAGATCGCAATGCGAAAGAAAAGAAAGCCAATGTAGAAGAAGATGATCAATTGTTTTTTAACATAACAGAAGGCAGTGAATAATAAAGATATAAAAGGTGTTGCTCTAGCAATACCTTTTATGTTTTTATCACAAAGGAGAGATTCCTATGAGTTTACAACCAATTCCTGATCATATTCAGGAAAATTTAAAAGTATTATTCATCGGTTTTAACCCGAGTATTCGTTCTGCAGAGACGGGACATCATTTTGCCAATCCTAATAACCGATTTTGGAATATTTTATTTGAAGCTGGTTTGACACCAAAAAAATTTCCCCCAGAAGAGGATGCTAAGCTTTTAGAGTTTGGATACGGTTTAACGAATATCGTAGCGAGACCAACGAAAGAGGCGGCTGAAATTACGAAAGAAGAATATCAAGAAGGGGCATTAGAACTGCAACGAAAAATTATAAAGTATAAACCGAAGGTGCTCTGTTTTGTTGGCAAAGGTGTTTACGAGGAGTATAGTAAAAACAGAAGGGTACAATGGGGCATTCAGCAGAATCCGATTATGCCAGGAGTAGTTGAATTTGTTGCACCATCTTCCAGTGGTCTAGTTCGCATGAAGCAGCAAGATATTGTAGAAATTTACAAGCAGTTGACCCAAATTATTCATCATATTAATTAACTCGGAGGTGAATATTCTGTGGGGAAATATAACCACAGAATAGAAAAATGAAGTACGCCATTGTAACAGGTAATTCAAAAGGCTTAGGCGCATCCATTAGTTGCTTATTAATCAAAGAAAACATACATATCATTGGAATCTCCAGAACAGACAATGAACAACTTTCCAGACTAGCAAATGAGCATTCCGTTACATATGAGCATATCTCCTGCGATCTTGCCAACCCAAATCAGGTAGAGTCTGTCTTTTCTGGGGTTGCCTTAAAGATCTATGGTCAAAACCCAGAACTTGTCTATCTTATTAATAACGCAGGGGTCGTAGATCCTATTGATCGAACAGGGAATCATGCAGCAAACGACATTGTGGCACACACGAATATCAATTTTGTTGCGCCTGTAGCGGCTACCAACATTTTCTTGCAAAAGGCATCAATCAGTGAAACGAAAACGATAGTCGTTAATGTTACTTCTGGAGCAGCTCAAAGACCAATTTCTGGCTGGAGTCTTTATTGTGGAACAAAAGCAGGACTTGATCTTTTCACCGAAACAGTAGCAATGGAGCAAATGGAAGCGGAAACGGGAAACCTTGCTATCCTATTTAATCCAGGTATTATGGATACAAATATGCAAGCATCCATACGCGCTTCCAGTCTAGATGCCTTTAGAGATGTGGAGGCCTTCAAGCAATATAAAGAAAATAACGAACTTCGTGATACAGATGTCGTTGCCCAAGCGCTAGTTTCTGTTTTGCTGGATGTTCCAAACATCGAGAATGGGAAAAACTATTCGATAAAAGAGTTACTTTAAAGTAAAAGGCCCCTAGAGGCAACAAGTGGCTTGGATTTCAAATGAGTAGTTTCGTTTTGGAGTACAAAACTGTACCCCTAGATTGAGCTGCTTTTTTATATGTTCACACCTATAGTGTCCGCCAATTTTACAAAAGTGTGATTGCCGAACATGGCAATCACACCCTATAAATAGAATATATTTTTATCTTGTAAGTAGCCAAATAAGAACTAAAATAACTGCAACTAATCCCCAAACGATAGCCTGTTTATTTTTCATTTTGTGTACCACCTCATACTGTTTCTATATTTGATAAGGGTTTAAACAATCGAGTACAATTCCTGAAAACTATGAATAATGTAATCAGCATGATCATTTTTTTCGTTCCCATCAGTAAAATAACAAGCACTTATCCCTGCGTTCTTCCCTGATAATAAATCCAAATCTCTATCACCAATCATGATGGCTTCTGAGCGAACCATATTATATTTGTTCATAAGGTAATGAATTGCATCAGGACTGGGTTTTCTCTCAAAACCTTGTTTGGACGTTATAAAATCAGAAAAATAACTGTGTAGACCATACATTTTTAGTAGTTCAATTGACGATTCTCCACGATGGGTAAGTAAATAATTTTTTCTATTCGTTGCATGTATGTATTTACAAATCTCCTCAATTCCTTCAAATGGTTTAGCTAATTTTAATTCTGCCTCTTTTTTCCGTTTTTGATATTTTGTTATAAACTCTTTGTCAACTTGATGCTTTTTCTCATAGTATTTTATTGCAGATGATGCAGATACTTTCATCTGAATTACAATCTCCTCAAGTGGTTCTTCTATTTCTCGTTCTTTCAGCAAATCTTTAAATATCTTTGCCATCACTGGGTAGGTATCAAAAAGAGTACCATCAAAATCCCAAATTACGTGCTTGTACATGTTGAATCCTCCTCCATATTCTCTTCTACCTTGTTGTGGATACTATCATGCTAATCAAATCTAGTAAACGAATGATCGTTAGTAACGTCCTCCCACAGCTGTAGAATTTGTTTCTTCGTATTTCGCTCTACAGATAACTCTGGCAATTCTTCAGGAGAGAAAAACTGAACCTGATGTGTTTCTAATCCGCCCTTCAAATCCCCGCTTATCCGTTCACAATGGATAAACACTTTATAAACATGGTAAGGAGAAGGAGGATGCTCATGCTTCAGATAATCATAGATCGCCAAGACACGCTTCGGATTTACCTCAATGTTCGCTTCCTCCATACATTCTTTTATCACAATTTCTTTAGGGGAAAGACCAACATCAGCCCAACCACCGGGTAGTGCCCATTTCTCATCAATTTTCTCTTGGACAAGCAGTATTTGCCCGTTTTCCACTATAAATCCCCGAATATCAACTTTTGGGGTTTGGTAGCCAACTTCATTGGTAAAAAGGTTGTCCAATTTTTCCATAGATACGTTTGTATAACTAGCCATGATTTCTTTGGATAAATCTCGTAACTGTTCATAGCGTTCGATATCATAGACATTTTTACTGTAAGCTAATCCCGATTGTGCTAATGCTTGTATTTCTTTTGCCCACGTTAACCATTTCTCTTCCATGGGTTCACTCCTCTCCAATACTACTCTCTTCCTAGTCTAGGATAACGATTTCAAAAGTAAAGACCTAAATTGGCCCTTGCCATCTTGCTTTGTGAAAAAAATCCGATATAATAAAAGAGTATTATGAAAAGAAAGGACTGAACTGTAGGCTAATGAAGTACTAATCCTATTCCACTAAACGAGTTTTATAGCAAACATTTACTCGTTCCAGAGATAGGATAAGTATGCCCATTTTGCCACAGATGTGAGGAGATGACACTCTTCATAAGTTCCTTTGTAGACGTAACGTATCCCTATGGGGAAACCATGTCTAATTTGAGCTCGGCATTTATAGGTACACACATCCTCTCTGGAAGAACAGGGAGGTTTTTTTATGAGATTATTACATGCTAAAGATATTAAGTTTTCTATTGGGAACCGGGATTTATTGAATATACCAGAGCTTTCTATTCATACAGGAGAGCGTATTGGTCTTGTAGGAAGAAACGGCCAAGGAAAATCGATGCTGCTGAAATATTTACTCGGAATGTTTGGCGATGAATCGATCGTGGAACAGAAAGGCCAGATTGGGTATTTTGAACAATTAAATAATACGAATCAAGTGGATTCCCATTTAAGTGGGGGAGAAAAAACGATGCAAAAGCTAGCGGAGCTTTTCTCCGAATCCGCAAAAATTTGGTTCCTTGATGAGCCTTCGAATAATTTGGACTGGAAGAGAGTGGAGGAGCTAGAAGGACGGTTGCAAAAGGTGGATGGAGCGATGGTCATTGTTTCTCATGACCGGGCTTTGTTAGATAAGGTGTGTCATATCATATGGGAGTTAGAGAATGGTGTCCTAACCGAATACAACGGAAATTACTCCTTTTATCAAAAAAAGAAGGAGCTGGAAATCGAACAACAATACCAAGCTCATGAGGGCTATCTAAAAGAGAAAAAACGATTAGAGGAACGCATGGCACAAAAACAACAGCAAGCTAGTGGCATGAGAAAACCCCCTTCTAGAATGGGGAATTCGGAGTGGCAGCTGTATAAAAATAAAGCAGCTGGTAAGCAAAAGAAAGTAGAAAGAGTTTCGAAGGTTATTCAAAAGAGGCTCGACCGTTTGGAAAAAGTGGAAAAACCAGAAGAGTGGGAAAGTATCCAAATGGATTTCACTCTTTACACGCCGATTCATCGTCGAAACCTTCTGATGGCTGAATCGCTTTCTAAAAATATTGGTGATCGAACATTATATAAGATTCCGTCCTTAAAGCTAAAGACTGGTTCTAAAACGGCCATAATAGGACGAAATGGTATCGGAAAAACGACGTTGATTCATCAGCTATTATCAGGTGATCCAACAATTGATGTGTCCAACAACTTGAAAGTTGGTCATTTCGATCAAGCGATTGAAAATCTCCCATTAGAACCTTCTGTTTATGAATATGTTTCTGAAGGAAGTCATCTGCCTGAACACGTGATTCGAGCTATTCTCGGAAGGATGTATTTCAAAGGGGATACGGTTTATAAACCGATTGATGTGTTGAGCGGTGGGGAGCGCGTGAAGGTTGCTCTAGCTAAATTGTTAGTGGGAGACTACAATCTGTTAGTGTTGGATGAGCCGACCAATCATCTAGATATCCATGCTCTACAGGCAGTGGAAGGATTGATTAATGACTACCCGGGAACTGTTTTACTTGTCTCGCACGATCGAACCTTTGTGGACCAAGTAGCTAATTGCTTATGGATTTTGGAAGAGCAAACCGTCCTCCCTTTCCAAGGAACGCTGAAAGAATATGAGGATTCTCTTGCTCAACCAACCTATCAAGCGAATGATGAGGACCAAGTAGCTTTATTGGCTTTGAAGAATAAGCTCACAGATGTAATTAGTAGACTAAGTTTATTAAAGCCACATGAGGATAAGGAAGCGTTAGAGAAAGAATATGAGGAACTGTTGGGAGAGATAAGACGACGAAAGTAGATAGAGTATTATAAATTTATCACAGAAACGCAGGGTTTAATCAAACTCCTGCGTTTCCGTTCCCTTATTAAACTTTATCGTAACAGGTTTTGCAATATACAAAATTTGCATATTTGCTTAACACTTTGTCTAGAATCCCCAACTGGCATTTTATGCACGCTTGGTAGGGTATAGGGTAATATGTACAATCACCTCGTCTCCCTCTGACAAAGAGCGCCCACAATTTGTACAAGTTAACCTTCGATTAAAAAATGCTTTAAACGACATAAGAAACCTCCTCGTATATAAATACGATGGGATAAAAATTTCGTTTCATCTAAAGACCTATTTAGTATAGCTTATAAACCATTAGATGCTCATCTAAATAACGTTTACCAACTTTAATCGCTTGTTTTTCCGTACCGTATATCTCAAAGCCTATCTTTTGATATACATGCACAGCCTTTTCATTATCTGCAACGACACATAATTGTAGCTGTTCTATACCAGCCTCTTTTCCATAACGGATAACTTCTTGAAGTAACTTCGTCCCGATTTGTAGATTCCGGTGATTCTTGGAAACATACATAGCAACAAGTTCTACTTTATGAGCGAATTTAGGGTGGGTTTTATGAACAAGTGTTACATTTCCAACTAGCTTACCATCCAAAAAAGCTCCAAAAAAACGTTGCCCGCGGTCTTGTAGGCGCTTCTTTAATTGTTCAATGGGATCTTCTCGATTAATAGCTTCTTCATAAGTAGTGATAAAAGCATCTGGCTCTTCTTTCAACGCTTCGAGTCGAAGCATCCAGCACTGTTCAGCATCATGTTCTGTAATAAGGCGAATGTCCATATTGCCAACTCCTTTGCACCATCATACCATGAGGATAGAAATCTGTGGTAAACTTGTAAAGGAGAAAAAATGTCAGTCAGATATACTGAAAATAGGTAATGAGAAAGAAAGGAAGTTTCCAAATGATTACAAGAAAAAGCAGCCGTGAAATAGCGTTAATGCAAGAAGCAGGAAAATTACTCGCTCAATGTCATAAAGAAATTGCCAAACGAATCAAGCCGGGTGTAACGACAAAGGAAATAGATGATTTTGTAGAGGATTTCTTGGCAAAGCATGGTGCAACACCGGAACAAAAAGGGTACAACGGCTATGAATATGCCACATGTGCCTCCATTAATGATGAAATCTGTCATGGATTTCCTCGTAATGAGCCTTTAAAAAATGGGGATATTGTAACGATTGATATGGTTGTAAACCTAAACGGAGGATTAGCTGATTCCGCTTGGACATACGCTGTAGGGGAAGTAGACGAACAGACGGAAAAACTTTTAGAGGTTACGAAAACCTCTTTGTATAAAGGAATGGAGCAAGCAACAGCCGGAAAGCGAATCGGCGATATTGGTCATGCGATCCAAACCTATGCGGAAGAGGAAGGCTTTTCCGTAGTCAAAGACTTTACCGGCCACGGAATTGGACCGACCATTCATGAAGAACCTCACATCCCGCATTTCGGTGAGGCTGGTCGAGGACAAAGACTAAAAGAAGGTATGGTCATCACAATCGAACCGATGATTAACATCGGAGCATGGGAAAGCCAAATGGACGACAACAATTGGACAGCACGTACGATTGATGGCAAATACTCGGCGCAATATGAACATACGTTAGTCATTACAAAAGATAAACCGATTATTATAACAGATCAAGATAACCTATAAGCCCGGAACCAGTTAACCCCAAAAGTTAACTGGTTTTTTCATACTAAGGTATAGACTAGCTCAAGCATGGTTCGGTATAATGGAAAAATATTTTACTAATTTACTCAACTAAAAGGATTAAGGGGTAGGAGTGAGGGGTTTGACTTCAAGAGCAATTGATGTTCAGAAAGATGCAAGTTCTAATGTATCCATGATCCAAAAAGGTGTAGCAAAAGGCTTTCCAATTATGCTCGGCTATCTTCCTATTGCTATTACGTACGGTGTATTAGGGGAACAAGCAGGGATGTCAGTCACCGAAATTACTTTGATGAGTGTGATGGTTTTTGCCGGTGCTAGTCAATTTATGGGTGTTAATATGATTGCCTTAGGAACAGGCGCCATGGAAATTATTATCGCGACATTTGTATTGAACTTCCGTCATTTCGTGATGAGTTTATCATTTATGAACCGAGTTCGAGGGATTGGATTGAAGTGGAAGGTGCCTTTATCTTTTGGACTAACCGATGAAACGTTTGCTGTCGCTTCCTTACATCCGGAAAAAGCAAAAGAGGAAAACGGTGGTTATTTTTACGCAGCCCTTATGCTCACGGCTTACTCTTCCTGGGTTATTGGTTCCTTTCTCGGTGGTGTTCTAGGAGACATTGTTCCGAGTAGCTTAAGCCAAAGTATGGGGATAGCCTTATATGCAATGTTTATTGGGTTGTTAATACCATCGGTGAAAAAAGAGTGGCGAGTGGGACTGATAGCAGTGTTTGCTATGCTTATTAACTATAGTGCAAGCTTCATTATGAGCCAAGGCTGGGCCATCGTACTTGGGACCGTTCTCGGTGGATTTATCGGAATCCCGTTATTAAAGGAGGATGAAAAAGAATGATCCTTCTCATTATTATTGGAATGGCTCTCGTAACCATTGTGCCAAGGTTTGTACCGGCATATATTGTAGACAAAGTACATTTTCCCAACTGGGTCAATCGCTGGTTAAATGCGATTCCATATGCAGCTTTAGGGGCATTGATTTTCCCAGGAATTCTAACTGTTATTCCAGACAAACCTCACATCGGCTTTTTCGGTGCTCTAACAGCGGTTGTATTGTCCTTTTTAGGATTAAACATAATCATTGCCGTAATCGGTGCTACTTTAACCGTATATGTTTTAACGATGTAAAAAAGCGCATTGAGATGCGCTTTTTTCCTTCCCCTTATTCCTCTTCCTTATATGGTTCAATATGAATATGAGCATGATTAATATCATGCTTTTTGGCTAAGACATCCTCTAATCTTTCTGTTATTTCATGGCTTTCTTGTACGTTTAATTCAGGATCAACAAAAATAGTAACCTCGACTAACGCTTGGTTTCCGTGTAGTCTACCTTTAATATCTTTTACCTCTTCCACTTCCGGATCTTTTTGGATGCTCTCTTTAATATTCGATATATCCTGTTCATCAAAACCATCGGTTAACGTATGGGTGGCTTCCGAGAATATTTTCCAAGCAGTCCAACAAATGATTAATCCAACAATAAGACCAGCTACGGGATCTAGCCAAGCTTGTCCAAATTGTGCTCCTATGATGCCTACAAATGCCCCAATACTGACGAGTGCATCCGATTTGTTATCCTGTGCAGCTGCTTGAAGAGATAGACTGTTTATTTTTTTCGATAATCTGTAGTTGAACGTATAAATTCCTATCATAAAAACAGCAGAAAAAAGAGCGGTCCATGCTGTCAACATTGTAGGATGGGATTCAACACCGTTCCAAAGCTTTTCAACCGTGTCCAATATAACATTAATCCCGACTGTGATCATGATAAAGGCAGCAACTAGAGATGCGATCGTCTCTGCGCGAAAATGCCCATAATGATGATCTCCATCCGGTGGTTTCCGTGAAATGCGAAGGCCAATGAGAACAGCTATGGAAGCAATGACGTCGGTGGTGTTGTTTAAGCCGTCCGCCTTTAGTGCATCAGAGTTCCCAATTGTAGCTACGACTAATTTTAAGACAGACAGAAATAGATAAGCACCAATACTTACCCATGCTCCTATCTCTCCCTTTTTTAAGTTTGCATATTGCTCCATTAGCGTTGGCCTCCAGTTAATTATATGTGTGAGTTCAAAAAGGAGGAGAAGGCAACTAGGTTCAACCGGTTTCACCCGAACTTTTTGAACATCCCCTTATAAGCATAGTAAGCTTACCAAAGAATGATAGAGTGAGTCTAGAGAAAAAGTGCTTCGCTTAGGAAGATTACTTTTCTATACTAAAACATGTTTACTTAATGAAACTTTTCGATTTAATCTTTACTTGAAAGGAAGTTCCATACCTATGGAAAAAAGTAGTTAAAACTTCGTATGTTTCTATCGAATTGATACATACTATTTGTGAAATTCTTAAGAAATGAGGACGATTAGTATGGTAAACATCGCGATTATTTATTACAGTTCCACAGGGACTAACTATCAGTTATCCAAATGGGCAGAAGAAGCAGCAAAAGAAGCAGGGGCAGAGGTAAGAGTTCGAAAGATGAAAGAGCTTGCTCCTGAGTCTGCAATTGCTCAGAATCCAGCTTGGAAAGAGCATTTTGAGTCGACTAAAGATGTGCAAGAAGCAACGAATGACGACTTAGAGTGGGCAGATGGTATTATTTTTAGTGTTCCAACTCGATTTGGAAATGTTCCTGCCCAAGCAAAACAGTTTTTCGACCAAGCAGGGGGCTTATGGGCACAAGGGAAGACGGTAAATAAAGTCGTGAGCGCCATGTCTTCCGCGCAGAACCCACATGGTGGTCAAGAAGCTACAATCCTAAGCGTATATACGTCTATGTTCCACTGGGGTGCTATTATAGCTGCACCAGGTTACGCAGATCCGGTGACCTTTGCTGCAGGAGGAAATCCATATGGAGTAAGTGTAACCGTCGACCAGAATAATAATATGGTCGAAGACGTAGAGGGCGGCGTAAAGTTTCAAGCGAAAAGAACGGTTGAAATCACCCAGAAAATAGCAAAGTAATTCACTCAAAAAATGACCTGTCCAAAAAGGAGAGGTCATTTAATTTTTAAATGGTACTTCCATTAAATGTAACGGTCTACTTTGTATGAAGGCAGAGGCTTATGGTAAACAATAGGCTTAGTCCATTGCGAAAGGATGGTCATCATGAGTGAAGATCGTGCAACGAAAAAAAGCAGTGAAATATACGAGAAAAGATGGGCTATCGTCTCCTTAGCTTCCATTCCTTTAATCATGACACTAGGGAATTCAATGCTCATACCGGTACTTCCAGATATGGAAAAGGAATTAAATATATCCAAACTTCAATCCAGTTATATTATTACTGTATATTCCATTGTCGCTATTTTTCTCATTCCGATAGCAGGCTTTCTGTCTGACCGATTTGGTCGAAAAATAGTCATCATCCCTTCATTGATAGCTGCTGGAATCGGAGGATTGATTTCTGGTTATGCAGCATGGAAAATGGATGATCCCTTTACATGGGTGTTAGTTGGGCGTATTCTTCAAGGAATTGGCGCCTCGGGAACAGCCCCTATTGTGTTGCCACTAGTTGGAGATATGTTTCGGAGGGAAAAGGATGTGAGTGCGACACTTGGGCTCATTGAAACCTCGAATACGTTCGGAAAAGTACTAAGTCCTATTTTAGGATCCGTACTGGCAGGAGTAATCTGGTATTTGCCATTCTTTTCTATACCAGTATTCTGTTTAATGTCCGTTTTACTCGTTCTCATACTAGTGAAAAAACCGAAAAATGAAGAGAAAGGTCCATCCTTTAAGGAATTTTGGAAAAATACGAAGAGTACCTTTCATACGCATGGTCGTTGGTTAGTTGCCGTCTTTATCGTCGGTGCTATTCTTATGTTTATTTTATTTGGAATCCTTTTCTATCTATCCAGCGTGATGGAGGATGTTTATAATATAAAAGGAATTAGGAAAGGGCTATATTTAGCCATTCCACTTGCAGCTTTATGCTTGGCGTCCTATATTACTGGAAAAGTAATAAAGGACGATATTATTAAAATGAAATGGATTACCTTTACGGGTATCATGTTGGCAGGTCTAACAACGGTTGCCGTTAGCTTTTCGGAACAATTTATTTACTTAATTATTGTTTTTCTCGTTTGTGGAGTCGGCATCGGCGTAGGTTTGCCTAGTCTCGATGCGATCATTACAGAAAGTATAAGTAAGGAAGTAAGAGGTACGATTAGCTGTATCTACAGTTCTGCTCGTTTTGCAGGCGTAGCAGCTGGTCCCCCCGTCATTGCCCTTTTGATGGACCTTCCTAGTCTCGTGTGGATGGTCGCCGTCCTTTGCGGGTCAGCGGTTATTGCAGCGCTGTTAGCCTTTAAGGTTATTCACCCGGAAGCCGATGGGGAAAAGTCATCAAGCGGATCCCAACAAATAGAAGCAACCCTGTTTAAGAAATATTAAAAGCAGGGTTGCTTTTTTTGTTTAGCAATAGGTAAAAATAACCATTAAAAATTTTCAGAAAATTATTGCTTTATTCCTGAAAATTTAGGATAATAGAAAAAAGGAACGAGGAGGCGTGTTCCATGAAAAAGCATAAAGTAAACTACAGGTTAAAGGTATTTGGCAGTGGTCATTATTCGAAAATCGTAGCTAAGCGGGAGATTTCATACGAGATTAAATTAGCAGCTCAATTACTCCTTGATGAATTATGTTTTAATTGGAATAAAGCGCATTTAGAGGAAATGATTAATGAATCGATTGATACAAACAATAGTGAAGCTTTTTACGAATTAAGTGAACAGTATCAACCGTATGTAAGAAAATAAGTAATGCATGTTTTAGACCTTGTCAAATCTGACAAGGTCTTTTTTAGTAGGTTAAATAAACCATATTTTCTTTAAGGATTTATATGTTATAGTGGAAAATGAATGAATTATACACAGCTAAGGAGACATAATCATGAAAAAAATGATGCTTTGGATTAGTATAGCATTGTTATTAGCAGCATGCGGGAACAACGATCAATCTGAATCCCATCAGACACCAGACCAAGATAAATCAGCAGAAACAGAGCAATCAAATGAGGAGAATCAGGATGCTAAAACAGAAACGCTTGACGAATCTAAGGAGCCTACCAGAGAAGAGCAACTAGGCCCAGAACTTGTTTTAGCTAGTGAAGATCCTGACAATATTCATATATTAGTAAATAAGGTGCACTTTCTGCCAGAAGAATATGTTCCAGCTGATTTAGTAGTACCTAATGTACCGTTTTCATTTGAAAAAATAGTAGATAAAAGAAAAATGAGAAAAGAAGCGGCAACGGCACTAGAAACTTTATTCCAAGCATCTGAGCAAGCTGGTATTGATCTAGTAGCTGCATCTGGATACCGATCCTATGAGCGACAAGCCACTATTTATCAAAGTAATGTGGAGGCAAATGGGAAAGAGCATGCTGATAAGTTTTCGGCCCAGCCAGGAAGCAGCGAACACCAATCTGGTTTAGCGATGGATGTAACGAGTGCCGAAGTTGCTTTTGCGCTTGAGCAGACCTTTGAACAAACGAACGAAGGTACTTGGTTAGCTGAAAATGCGCATAAATTTGGATTTGTTATTCGTTACCCGGAAGGTAAAGAAGAGATTACGGGGTATAGTTACGAGCCTTGGCATATCAGATATGTCGGAAAAGAAATGGCGGAAGAGATCTTTAACCGTGGAATAACATTAGAAGAATATTATGAACTACAACAATAGATGTCACTTCGGTGGCATCTGTTTTTTTTAATCTCGAGGAACATTAAATTTCTGTAAAGAGTGCTAAATTAATGGTCAAACATTGCTATAATAAAGAAGGAGGTATGTTCCTCCTGTTACATATTTTACAAATAGAAGGCGAAGTGGGGCTATGAACAAAAAGTTAGTAAAAAGTTGGGCCTTTTATGATTGGGCCAATTCTGCCTTTTCAACAACGATTACTGCTGCTATTTTACCTGTTTATTATTATGATGTTGCAGCAAAAGGCTTGGATCAATCCCTAGCTTCTAGTTATTGGGGGTACTCGAATTCCATAGCTGTATTTACAGTTGCCATTCTTTCTCCAATATTAGGAGCAATAAGTGATTACTCATCAGCGAAAAAACAATTTCTTCGATTCTTTGCCTACATGGGAATCATCGCAAGTATTCTATTGGCATTTGTCGGAGAAGGAGACTACATCCTAGCTTCTATCTTACTAATTCTTGGAACGATTGGTTTCTCAGGAGGGAATGTGTTTTACGATGCATTTTTACCAGAAATAGCGGAAGAAGGCGAAATGGATCGAGTTTCAACGAGAGGCTATGCATTCGGTTATCTCGGTGGCGGAATACTTTTAGCAATCAATGTTCTCATGCTTTTGAAATATGATTGGTTCGGGATTCCTAATGCAATGGTAGCTAGTCAGATTTCCTTTATATCGGTAGGGATTTGGTGGTTTGTTTTCTCTATCCCGCTTTTTAAAAATATTCAAGAAGAGAAAAAAACGCAGTTAAAGCGAACCCAGTCCTATGCGGTGATTGGATTAGTTAGAGTTGGACAGACGTTAAAGGAACTTAAACATTATAAGCAACTTCTCATTTTTTTAATTGCTTTTTGGTTATATAACGATGGAATTTCAACGATTATTAAAATGGCAACTATCTATGGGAAAGATATCGGAATCGGAACAAACGCTTTAATTACGGCACTGTTAATTACACAATTTGTTGGATTACCTTGTACGTTTGCATTTGGTTGGTTGTCTTCAAAAATTTCGGCAAAGAAGGCTTTGCTACTATCGCTTTATGTTTACGTCGCCATTGTATTGCTAGGCTTCTTTATGTCGAGTGCCCTTCATTTCTATTTATTAGCGATTTGTGTAGGACTTGTTCAAGGTGGGGCGCAAGCATTAAGCCGATCCATTTTCGGTAAAATGGTGCCAAAGAACCGCCATGCAGAGTTTTACGGATTCTATGGGATATCCTCTAAATTCGCTGCGGTTTTTGGACCATTCTTATTTGGTTTAGTAGGTCAGCTTACCGGAAACAGCCGTTTTGGAATTATTTCCTTATTGGTATTCTTCGTAGTTGGCATCGCATTATTGCACCGTGTAAATATTGAAAAAGGTATCAATGAAGCAAAATAAAAGAGGCCGTTTGGCCTCTTTTGTTTTAAACAATCGGATCACTATAAATCGGCTTATGCCTCATCGAAGCAGGTGTGCCTGTATCGTAAGAGATATCGTCTAGTAACGCTTGCAGTTTTGATAATTGGTTCTCTGTTGGGCTTTCCCAGTACTTGAGTAACTCTTTTAAGACTTCCGTGCCTTCTATCTTGCCTTCTTCATACAAATCTACAAAGCTTTTTGTAGAAGGTTCCTTTGTTGCCGGGTGGTACCACGTATTCCGTTCTTCGCCTAAGTAATCTTTCTTCTCTTTAATGGGACGATGAGAGAAGGAAGAAATAAGAGAAGACAGAAATACATTTTTTAAGCCCGTTGAGTCGGACACGATCATTAAAGCTCGTTTCATATCGCGATAGGAGTCCTTCACATAGTCTGGAGAAAGATTCGATACAGCTTCCGGAAAGTGTGTTTGGATCGCTTCTTTCATTAGTTGGTTTACATCCTCATCTAACTTATGTCCAACATCAATTTCTTTATAAACAGCAAATTTCCATGTGTCCTGGTTTCGAAAACGATTCATCATAATCGTGTCAATAATCACTTCTAAGTATTGATGATTGTTCCTTTCATAGCCTGCCTTGTAATGAATATAAGGATGAGTGTTTCGGTCTAAAATATGATGAGTCACAAATCCTAGCACATAGGCTTTTGCTTTCTCCCCGTATTGAGGAGCTTTCTGTATCAGGAAGGTTAAAAAGTCCCCACATTGTTCGGTATGAAGTAATGTTCCAATTTGGTTTACCTTTTTATCTTTTTTCCATGGTAAAAAATTATGGTAGAAGAATGGGTCTGGACCTTGTGCGCCAAGATTTAAATAGGTTTCATGTTCCCCGCATGATGGTTCGTTGATGGTCTCCAACAACTCATCACAAAATAGTATGTGTGTCCATATATTCGGCATGTATATTCCTCCTAGACAACTCCTTATACATTCATTATAGAAGAGATTGTTGTAATTTAGGAGTTATAAACAAGAAATTTTTGTGTCATTTGGTAAGTACAAAAAAGAAGCCTCACATAGGAGACTCCAAAATGTTATCACCATATAAAACCACAAATGAGAGTCATCTAGTGTCTAGATTCCCCCTCCCAATGTGATATTTTAAGGATAGCATGACTAGGAAAAAGAGTATAGTGGATACGAATAATTGGATGCATTTACCGATACGAAATATTTTTAACTTATCTTTCTACAGACATTGTCCACCGGAGGACGGTTTTAGTCAGTAATCGATAATACCGAGCACCCCACGCTTTTGTTCTTGTTTTTCTAAAAATTTGATACAATGGAAAAGGGTATTTGATCACAAGGGAGGATTTGAAAATATGGATTACCGCATTGAAAGAGACACAATTGGAGAGATAAAAGTAGAAGTAGATAAGTTTTGGGGGGCGCAAACGGAAAGAAGTAAACAAAACTTCCCCATTGGCTCCGAAAAAATGCCTGTGGAAATTGTTCGTGGCTTTGCTATTCTAAAGAAAAGTGCGGCCCTAGTAAACAGAGACTTAGGTTTGCTTGATGCGGAGAAGGCTGATGCGATTGCTTATGCTGCAGATAAGATTGTGGCTGGAGAATTAAATGAACACTTCCCACTAGTTGTATGGCAAACTGGTAGTGGAACGCAGTCCAACATGAATGTAAATGAAGTGATTGCTTACGTTGGGAACCAATGGTTAAAAGAACAAAATAGCGATGTAACACTTCATCCAAATGATGATGTCAATAAATCTCAAAGCTCCAATGATACGTATCCAACAGCTCTACATGTTGCAGCATTGGTAAAAGTAGAAGATGTTGTATTGCCAGCTTTAACAACCTTAAAGGATACGTTTGCAGAAAAAATGGAAGCGTTTAAGGATATCGTGAAAATTGGACGAACACACTTACAGGATGCTACACCTCTAACTTTAGGACAAGAAATTAGTGGTTGGCACCGTATGCTAGAAAAAACAGAAGTCATGCTTACTCAAAGCTTAGATCATGTTCGTGAACTTGCGATTGGTGGTACGGCTGTTGGAACAGGGCTAAACGCACATCCGGAATTTTCTGAGCGTGTAAGTGCAAAAATTAGTGAACTAACAGGTAAGAAGTTTGTTTCGGCTCAAAATAAATTTCATGCTTTAACTAGCCATGACGAGCTTGTTTATGTACATGGTGCTTTGAAAGGCTTGGCAGCAGATCTTATGAAAATTGCAAATGACGTAAGATGGTTAGCAAGTGGTCCGAGAAGTGGTCTTGCGGAAATTAATATTCCTGCCAATGAACCAGGAAGCTCCATTATGCCAGGAAAAGTAAACCCAACGCAAAGCGAAGCTGTCACTATGGTAGCAGCGCAAGTTATGGGGAATGACGCAACAATTGGATTTGCAGCAAGCCAAGGAAACTTTGAATTGAATGTGTTTAAACCGGTAATCGCTTATAATTTCTTACAATCTGCACAGCTACTTGCAGACAGCATGCTTTCCTTTAATGATCGCTGTGCGGTAGGAATTGAACCAAATCACACGAATATTGAGAAAAACCTAAACAACTCTTTAATGCTTGTAACAGCGCTTAATCCGTATATTGGTTATGAGAATGCGGCTAAAATTGCGAAAAAAGCTTTTGCGGATAATACAACGTTGAAAGAGGCCGCTCTAGAATCTGGATTACTTACAGAAGAGCAGTTTGATGAGTATATTAATCCGAAAGAAATGACGTATCCAAAGTAAAAATACAAGGCTTTATGACTTGTAAAAAGAATTTATAACGAAATAAATTAAAAAATCCTAGTAGGGCTCTAAACCGCCATGCTGGGATTTTTTTAGTTTGGATAATATTTCTGGTGATTTTTTATCATAAAATCCACTGTCCTGACCACAATATTGGGTACAGGAGGTGATAGACATGGCCAGCAACAACAGCAACGAACTACTTGTACCTGGCGTGGAACAAGCTCTTGATCAAATGAAGTATGAAATCGCTCAAGAATTCGGCGTAAATCTTGGTGCTGATAATACTTCTCGCGCTAATGGTTCTGTTGGAGGAGAAATTACAAAACGTTTAGTCCAAACAGCAGAACAACAATTTGGCGGACAAGTTAAGTAATCTCTTAGAAACACTTCCGTAAGTAGAAATTACCAGAAAAAAATTATAATAAGATTCGAGTTACTTCAAACACTAGATAGTAACAAGGGAGGTGAAAGGACATGGCAAGCAACAACTCAAACGAACTTTTAGTAGCTGGTGTTGAACAAGCACTAGACCAAATGAAATACGAGATTGCTCAAGAATTCGGTGTAAACCTTGGTGCTGATACTACTTCTCGTGCTAACGGATCTGTTGGTGGAGAAATCACTAAGCGTTTAGTCCAAACTGCTGAGCAACAACTTGGTGGTAGAAAATAATAATTAAATAAAAATGGCTAGAGACACCTGTTCCGGCAGGTGTCTCTTTTACTATGCCAAGTGAGTTATTTTACATATCATGAAATCTTTGAATTTGGTGCACATTAAGACCATGAAAGGGGTGGATGATGGTGAAAAGTTGCCCTTTATGCAATGGTCTAGAGCAATTCGAAATGTATTGTACCAATTGCGGGGAGAATATGGATGATGTGGGTCGTGCCGTCGATTATCATAGCGACTACAGTCCCTATTTAGATTATCAAATTACGAATACAGTTGATGGAGCGGATGCTTCCGATGAACGTAATGTATGTATGCATTTATTTATATGTCCAACGTGTAGCCATCAGCTTACGAAGGGGATTGGGGAAAAATAAAAGAGAGATGCGACTTTTAAATCGCATCTCTCTTTTCTATTAGCGGATTCGAAGCTCTGTATCTTTATCGAAGAAGTGAGCTTTGTTCATGTCAAATGCTAGTTCAATTTCTTCACCGCCGTTGATATCTGTACGAGAATCTACACGAGCAATGAAATCTTGATCGGCTACTTTAGAATAAAGGTAAGACTCAGAACCCATTAATTCCGCAACATCAATCGTTGCTTTAATTTTTGTATCTGGAGTGGATTCGATGAATACTGGCTCATCATGAATATCCTCTGGACGAACACCGAGTACAATTTCTTTTCCTACATAGTTTTGATCACGAAGAACTTTCATTTTTCCTTCTGGAACCGCAATTTTAAGATCTGCTAATTCAACATGTCCTTCTCTTAAAGTACCGGACAAGAAGTTCATGGAAGGAGAACCGATAAATCCACCAACGAAAATGTTCTCTGGTTTATCATATACTTCTTTAGGCGCACCAACTTGTTGGATTACACCATCTTTCATAACAACTAGGCGAGTTGCCATTGTCATCGCTTCTGTTTGGTCGTGTGTAACATAGATAGTTGTTGTTTGAAGACGTTTGTGAAGCTTTTGAATTTCTGCACGCATTTGTACACGTAGCTTTGCATCTAAGTTAGATAATGGTTCGTCCATTAGGAATACTTTTGCATCACGAACGATTGCACGACCTAATGCCACACGTTGACGTTGACCACCGGAAAGAGCTTTTGGTTTACGATCTAAGTAAGCTTCTAATCCTAGGATTTTTGCTGCATTCTGTACACGAGCATCGATTTCGTCTTTTTTAAATTTGCGAAGCTTCAGTCCGAACGCCATGTTGTCATAAACGTTCATATGTGGATAAAGCGCGTAGTTTTGGAATACCATTGCGATGTCACGGTCTTTAGGAGCAACGTCGTTCATGCGATTTCCATCAATCAGGAAATCTCCATCGGAAATTTCTTCTAGTCCAGCGATCATACGTAACGTTGTAGATTTCCCACAACCAGATGGACCTACAAATACGACGAACTCTTTATCTTCGATATCAAGGTTAAAGTCTTGAACAGCGGTTACTTTTTTGTCATACACTTTGTAAATGTTTTGCAATTTTAATTCTGCCATTACGTTTCCCCTCCGTTTTTATGAAAGCGTTTCAAATTATGTATTAAGTGTACCTTACGTAGGAGAAGAACGTAAATGGAAAACGTGCACAAAGAAATGAAAACGCTTTTGTGCACGTTTGCTAGTGACGATCCGTATTAGTCAAAAGTCCATCTCATAAGAATGGCTAAATAGACAATGATTGCCCCATCAAATTGTTTAATATCAATTCCTGTTTTCTCCATAAACTTGTCTACACGGTATTGGAGACTATTTCGATGCATGTAAAGTTTTTTTGCGGCAAGACTTGTATTGGAGCTAGAACTCAGAAATACATCAATGGTATGAAGAAGCTCTTCATCATTCACGGTTTCTCCTAAGATAGCTTGGACCATATATTGTTTTTGAGTTTCTGATATAGAATCTAAAAATAAGTATGGTGCGATTTCATGGTAGGTACTGACAGAGCTTTTCTGATATTTTCTACTGATCGCACAATCCTTTTTAACTTGTTCATAATACTCACCTGCTTTTTCTATAGCATGAAAATACGGGCTGACGAACAGGCGGATATTAATAGAAAAATCACTCATCAATACGTCTACGATCTGATCATAAGCAAGATATTCACTTTCTGGGATGTTTCCATGTTCGACGATCGTACCTTCTTGACTGCTTTCCCAAACAATCGGGACCTCGATTGGGTAAAGAGCTAAAATGGCTTCACGGAAGGCAAGAGGATCACCAGGGGCCTCAGCTAACGTGAAATGGATAAATCGATAGGATTCGTCCAAAAAGTCTGTATCTGGCTTTTGATTGTCAAATAATATCCCTTTCCATAACTTTTCATGATCAGTTACAACGGTTTCCACAAAGGAATAGGGTTGTAAAAAGGTTGTTAAAATCTTTTCATCCCGTTCCGAAATTTCTTCTTTAGCGATTCCAATTATTTGATTTTGTTCGTTCGTAAACCATTGAAGGTTTTCTAAATCAAAGGGTTGGTCTGATTCGATAAGGGATGGAAAAAGCTCACGTAAATCTTGTATCATTATTATCCTCTTCTCTAACACAATCACATTTTTTACTATTATAACAATAGACCTATTTCGCATACAGTATTAGTTGAAGGAAAGGGGAGAGTTTGGAATAAAAAAGCTCCGGTTTCCTTGATTAGGAAAACCGAAGCGAAATCTAATTAATCTCTTTCTATTGCTTCTGGAAATGGTTCATGCTCCTTCGGAAGTTCTCTTGCTTCTTCGATTTGCATGCGCCCATGGTTGGATTCGGTCGTGCCACCGGCTATTCCTTCACTGATCATACGGTCAACATCTAATTCGTATTTCTCACGCGAATTAGGAGCGTCCTGTACCTTTTTGTCTTTTTTAGCCATACGACTTCCTCCTTTCTCGTATAGCTTTTCACGAAAAGGGGAAAAGCATGCGAATCAGCCAATTTGATTTGTTCTCTGATTATGAAGATAAAAACCGTACAGATATGGATATGAAAATACTTGTTTCATTTGTTTTCGAAAGGTCGGATGCTCAAAAACGTGGAATCCTGGCTTAGAGTTGGCCTCAAAAAGCCAAGCCTTCCCTTCTTGGTCGATACCAAAATCGAATCCAATCTCTCCCACATAATGAGGCATTCTCCGTTCTAATCCTTGGCATAGTGCAAGTGCCAAGTCGGTCAGCTTAGTCTGAATACGTTTTGATTCTTCGTTGGAAAACAACTCTCCTAATGTATGGATACTGCCACCGCGCTGAACGTGCGTCGTCAAGCTCCCTTTTCCAGCAAACTTTGCTGCTATCAAAGAAACCTCCCAGCTATTTCGATCGTTTTTATTAGCATGGACCCGAAAATCAATGGGACTGTTTTGCTTTTGGATTAAGGAAATGGCTTGTTGGGCAACATAGCCTTTAAAGCCGTTCGGAAATTGTTGTTGAAAAAATGCTTCATCTTCTACATAACGATTTACTTTAGCCTGATTTTGGACATAATAGCGAACCTCAAGCTCTCCATTATCAAGCTTTGTACATTGAACAATTCCTTTGCCTAAGCTGCCGTGTACAGGCTTTATATATAAGGGATGTTTTGAAAGTAGATTCTGTATTTTTTGTTTGGAAGGATGAAGGGTTGTTTCAGGTAAAAGATAAGCATAATCAGTTTCCTTCATCACTTTCTCGTGTATTTCCCATTTATTAAAAAATCCCTCATTAAAAAAGGAAGACTTTTGTTTTAAAGCTTTCATCATTTTCACTACTTGTGGGTGATGTTCAATTTTTCGATTTGGAAGACGGTTGTAAACGACAGATGGGATAGGTCCTACTTTTTGAACCCATCTGTTATGTTTGAACTGATACCCATGAACCATATTTCGATCAGGCTGAATATGTTGGTGTCCAAAAAATACCGTTTCAAATCCTAGTTCATCCCCAGTGATGCTCATCTGTTCGAAAAGTCTCGTTCTGGAACCTAACAACGGCCCACGATGAGAAAAACCTGCAACGAAAATACCAATTGAAATAGGGATGATACATAAGTTGTCTTTCATATGAATGTTTGCCTTTACAGTGTTAGGAAATTTTATTTTGGTCTTTAGTGTGGATGACATGTAGATGGTAGTTTCTTGTTTTTTATGTGCAAAGCACTCCACTGGTTCCGTATGCGGCCCATATTGAATGTGCTGAATGGATTGAAAGGTGGAATACGCTGATTGTGGGACAATAATTCGTTTCCGTTTACCAGGATAAAATTTTATTTGAAACGTTTGCGTAGTAATATGTTGTCCCCTCCTTCACATATAGTAAAATGTTGTGTAACACATAGATGTAGCTAGTACTTTTTCTTTATATGTATATGTGTGACTTCTCAACAAATGCCAAGAGTCTTATACTATTAGAGGATGTTTAAATCGTTTAAACAATTGTAACACCATAAAGAAAGGTCGATGTTTATGGAATTTTTGCTCGTTTTATTTATGATTATTATTGGTGCTTTAATCGGTGGAATTACGAACTCTATTGCAATCAAAATGTTATTCCGACCTTACGAGGCCAAGTATATAGGAAAGTGGAAGGTACCTTTTACACCTGGGCTCATTCCGAAGCGGAGAGAAGAGTTAGCCAAACAATTGGGAAGAATGGTTGTTGAGCACTTGCTTACTCCAGAAGGCATGAAGAAACGGTTAGAAAATGGGAATTTTAAAAAACATGCTCTCGATTGGGTGACGAAAGAAACCGATAAACTGTACTACTCGAATCAATCCTTGCAGTCGATTCTTCACTCTGTTGGTCTGGAAATAACGGAGGATCAGCTGAGAGCATACATCCATGGATTTGGTAAGAAGAAGGTGCAAGGGCTTATCGAAAAGAATGATGATCGAGTTCTCCGAGACTTTTTAGATGACGACTGGTTACATAAATCGGAAAAAGGGATTAATCAGTTATCCACCTATATCCAGAAGGCGCTTGTTCAGTACATCGGTGGTCCGGAGGCTCGACAAAAAATCTTAGAAGTCATCCAAGCTTACTTAGGTGGCAAAGGGTTTTTCGGAAATATGATCTCTTCATTCCTAGGGAACGATGGCCTAGCTGATAATATTCAACCTTTACTTGTTCAATATGCAGAATCAGAAGATGGACGAGAAATGTTGGAACGGCTTATTTCAAAGGAATGGGAAAAACTGTTGAATAAAAAAGTGCGAGATATTACGGATCTTGTTGGTGAAGAGCTGTTGGATAAAGCGATCCATACAATCGGGACCTCTTTATTCCCGAATGGTCGACTCAATCAACCTTTAACGGATTGGTTACCTAAAGCGATCCCGACGATGTTTAACAATCGGATTGTGCCAAGCCTTATAAACAAGGCAGCGGATCTTTTAATTGGGCGAATGGATGTATTGTTTCAGTCACTAAAAATTGAAGATATTGTGGAAGCAGAAGTAGCTTCCTTCCCGATTCGAAGAGTGGAACAGTTGGTACTCAATATCTCAAGTCGTGAATTTAAAATGATTACGTACTTAGGAGCTTTATTGGGAGGCATGATCGGTTTAATCCAAGGGATTTTTGTCTTACTCCTGTCATAAACCCCGTTTCACTTTCATAAAGACGGAGGGTTTGTTATAGTTGGGAAGGAATAAATAGCCAACTAGGAGGTATAAGAATGGCAAATATGTATGATAGTGCGTACGACTTAGAAAAAGCAATTCGTAATAGTGACGAATTTCAAGCCTTGAAGCAAGCATACGAAACTGTAATGGCAGATGAGCAAGCAAAAAAAATGTTCGATGACTTCCGTAAAACACAAATTGAGCTTCAAGAAAAACAGATGCAAGGGCAAGAAATTACAGAAGAAGAGGTAGAGAAAGCTCGTAAGGTTGTCGAGCTCGTTCAACAACACGAACAAATCTCAAACTTAATGGAACAAGAACAGCGCTTAAATGTTGTCATCAATGATGTAAGTCGTATTATTACAAAACCACTTGAAGAATTATATGGCGATACTCAACAATAACGAACAAAACCTTGTACTCACATTGGAGACAAGGTTTTTTTGTATCTCAAAATTTATAAAGTTAAATAATTCACTTGGATATTAGTTCAGATTTTCTATAAATTGCGACGTAACTCTAATTAAAAAATTTATTGAAAGAATGATAAGTGAACCTTGATGCCGCGCTCCGGCAGAATACTCCGCTTTCCGCGGGCACGGCCTCAATCTCCTCAGAAGAAACCCACTTCTTGCGGGGCTTTCACCTCGCGCTGTTCCCGCAGGAGTCTCCGTATTCTGCCTACGCTAAGTTACTATATTCTAATTAAGTAAAATTTGTAGCCGGAAAAAAACAGATGATTAAATACTTGAAATAATTGGGAAAAACCTGTGCAAAATCATTAGTCTGATAACATGAATCGCTAACTTAATAAGATTTCAATTTACTTATAATTATTAAAAATTACTTTTTCATTCGGAAAACTATTCTTTGTCAGCTACTTACGGCATGTTGATTGTAGTGGAGGGCTAGTCGACTCCTGTGGGAACAGCACGAGGTGAAGACCCCACAGTGAGCGGTTTTTGCGAGCGAGGAGGCTGAGACCGTGCCCACGGAAAGCGACTGCCCACTGCGGAAATCAACATCGCGTGTATATCGAGCAGTTATTAAACGGATGGTTTTTCGTTTAACTTTTTACGTCGCATTTTCTATCAACTATGCAAGCGAAGGCAGGATGTCCTTCGTCTTTTTATGTGCTTTTGTAAAGTTATCCAACAAATTTACAAAAATCGACCAAAAGGTACAAAGTTAAGATTATAATACTGTATGGGAACTTTTTTATTTGTGACTCGTATATAAAAACAGAGAGGAGTGAGACGATGAGTTTAAAAATAAACCAAGTGACCAAACGGTTCGGATCTTTTACGGCAGTTGATAACCTGTCCATCGAGATTCCGGAAAAACAAATTTTCGGTTTTTTAGGGGCGAATGGAGCGGGTAAGACTACAACTTTTCGTATGATTCTTGGCCTAATTGATGTGACCGAGGGGGAAATTTCCTGGAATGGAAACCCGATCAACTATAGCAACAGTGATCTTATCGGTTATTTACCAGAAGAGAGAGGGCTTTATCCGAAGTTAAAAGTAGTGGATCAGATTGTCTATCTAGGAAAGCTACGTGGCATGCAAAAGAAGGAAGTCATACGCGAGCTTCGCCATTGGTTAGAGCTTTTCCGAATTTCCGATTATGAAAACAAAAAGGTAGAAGAGTTATCTAAAGGGAACCAACAAAAAATCCAATTTATATCTGCCGTTATACATAAGCCTGAATTGCTAATATTAGACGAGCCCTTTTCCGGACTAGATCCAGTAAATGTGGAACTATTGAAAAAGGCAGTAGTCGATTTAAAAGAGCGGGGGACTTCCATTGTGTTTTCATCCCATCGTATGGAGCATGTCGAAGAACTTTGCGAATACTTATGCATTATGCAGCACGGGAAACCAGTTGTTCATGGTTCCTTAAAAGAGATCAAGCGCTCTTTCGGGAAAAAGAACTTATTTATTCATGCTGACTTTGATTTATCTTTCTTGGAATCCATGGATGGAGTAGTAAAGTGGAAGAAGGTTGCGGAAGGTTGTGAGCTACAAATCAGTAGTGAGGAAGTTTCACAACGTGTTTTTGAAGCCCTTCAAGACAAAGGTTTCATTAGAAAATTTGCATTGGAAGAGCCGTCGCTAAATGACATTTTCATTGAGAAAGCAGGTGAGTCATATGAATAAGTTTTGGATTGTCCTTTCTCATACCTATCTTAGCAGGCTGAAGACAAAATCCTTTATATTCACAACTGCACTGACGATTTTATTAATTGTTGCGGTTGGAAACATTCAAACGATCATTGAATCATTCGGTGGCGACGAAGTGAAGAAAGTAGCGGTTATCGATGATTCGAATCAACTTTACGATTCGTTGAATGAATCGATTCAGGTTGCGGACTCGGATATCGAGTTAGAGAACTATGATGGAAGTGTGGAAGAAGCACAAGAGTTAGTGAGTAAGGAAGAATTAGCTGGGCTACTTCACATTACATTTAATGACGAACAAATTCCAGAAGCTACATACTATGCAAATAAAGTTTCGACAGCAGGAGAAACAGATGTTCTTGAGCAGAATCTTCAGCAATTAAAAGTTGCCATTTCTGCTAATAATGCTGGCATTGACCCAGCTACTGTCCAAGGGATTTTTGCTCCTGTTTCCTTTGAAAAAGTTTCGCTTGAAGAAAATGCTAAAACAGAGGCAGAACTAAGTACAACTCGCGGTATCGTATATGTAATGCTGTTTATGCTTTATATTGCCGTTATTATGTATGGAAATATGATTGCAATGGATATAGCGAATGAAAAGGCATCTAGGGTTATGGAAATTCTAATTTCTAGTATGCCTCCTGTTAGTCAAATGTTTGCCAAGATATTTGGGGTGGCGCTGTTAGGGATTACTCAGGTCGGGATCTTTGTTGTAGCTGGATATGCCATGCTTACGATGAAGAAGGACGAATTAACCGGAGGGATTTTTGAATATTTTGGATTAGCGAACGCTGATGTATCAACTTTCGTATATGCGATAGTCTTTTTCTTACTTGGGTATCTCTTATACGCAACTTTGTCTGCTATGTTAGGATCATTAGTAAGCAGAATGGAAGAAATCAATCAAATGATGGCACCAGTTATTTATTTGATTATGATTGCCTTCTTTATCGCCATGTTCGGTTTGAACAATCCGGAATCTCAAGTCGTGACTATCACATCTTATATTCCGTTTTTCACACCAATGCTTATGTTTTTAAGAGTGGGAATGCTCGATATCCCGGCATGGGAAATTGCGGCATCTATCGGAATCATGATAGCTTCGATTGCACTACTAGGAATGATCGGTTCAAGAGTGTATCGAGGTGGGGTTTTAATGTATGGAAAATCTGCCTCCATCAAAGATTTCAAGAAAGCCTTTGAATTATCTAAAAAAGATAAATAATGGAGAAAGAATCGCGTTTTGCGCGGTTCTTTCTTTATAGCAAGGGGGATTCACAGTGAAATGGGAACGTGGAGAGTATTCGATTAACACAGATCCAACTAAGTTAGATAATGAAAAAATTTTTACGCTATTATCTAATTCTTATTGGGCGAGTGATCGACCAAAAGATATTATGGAAGAAAGCTTAGAAAATTCTTTGAACTTTGGCGTTTATCAACAGGATACCCTCGTTGGATTTGGTAGAGTAATTACTGATAAGGTAGTTTTCTCTTGGTTATTGGATGTCGTGATTGAGGAAAGTCATCGTGGAGAAGGATTAGGAAAGTGGCTTGTGGAAACGATAATTAATCATCCTGATGTGAAGCAAACGTCCATCGGGTTATCTACGAAAGACGCACACAGCCTATATGAAAGATTTGGCTTCGAACATCAATCATTCATGCGAAAACCTAGACTGTAATATTTAAAAAAGAGTGCTGCGGCACTCTTTTTTAAATTATAGAATCGAACGTGCATTCGCTTTTTGATTCTGTTAAAATAAAGAAAACGAAGCAGGAAGGATTTGCCTATGATAACGAAAAAAATTACATTTATTCATTGCGCGGATTTGCATCTAGACAGTCCATTTAAAGGATTGCGTAACATGACTCCTGCTAAATACAAGGATGTTCAAGAAAGTACGTTTATCGCCCTTTCTCGTCTAGTACACCTTGCAATCGAGCAGCAAGTAGACTTTGTGTTATTGGTTGGAGATATTTTTGATAAAGAAATTTTATCCCTTAAAGCCCAGATTAGATTTAAAGAAGCGATGGAACAACTAGAACAACATAGTATTCAAGTTTTTGCATCCTTCGGAAACCACGATTATGTCGAACAGCGTTCCCTAGCTGTTTCTCTGCCAAGTAATGTCCATCTTTTTGAAACAGAGGATGTTACATTCCTTCCTTTTATAAAGAACGGGGAGCGAATCGCCCACATATATGGCTTTAGCTACGAAAAACGAGAGGTTCAAGAGAATAAAGTGGAAGAGTATGTTCAAAGGGATGGAGCACGCTTTCATATTGCGACGTTACATGGAAGTCTATCCACTAATACAGAACATGACGTATATGCCCCTTTTCAACTGAGCGAATTGGTTACAACATCATTTGACTATTGGGCACTCGGTCACATACATAAACGGGAGGTCTTAAAAGCAAAGCCGGCAATTGTTTATCCAGGGAATATACAAGGTCGTTCAAAAAAAGAAACAGGGGAAAAAGGCTGTTATTTGGTTGAGTTGGATGAGAAAAATACGGATTTATCCTTTTACCCTTTACAGGAGATTCGTTTTGAAACCTCAGAAATAGATGTACACGAATGTTCCAATCTAGGAGAAATTGCAGCAAAGTTAAAGCATTCACTCCAACACCATGTGTATGGTAAATGCATCCTTACCATACGGTTTAAAGGATATCAGTCAAGTCTAGGAGAGTGGCACCGTTCCGGAGAAATAACCGAGCTCATAGATCTAGAGAATGAACGGGAGAGTTTTTCAAAAGCCGATTGGACACATATTGAGGGGTATAAAACAAATTACTATCAGGATCCGTCTCAGCAAACCGCGGAAGAACTCGGATTTAGAAAGGAAGTCTTTCGTTCCCTTCATGAAGAGATAGATATCCAAGAGATTTTAAAACCGATATTACAGCACCGACAAGTCAGAAAACACCTAGACATTTTTACAGATGGAGAGGTAAAAGAGTTGGAAGAAGCGGCAGAGGAGTTACTCATAGATCAGCTGACAAAGGAAGGATAAATCAATGAAAATAAAATCTGCCTTTATCTATGGATTTGGTAAATGGGAGCAACAGGAAATAGACTTTTCACCCCATTCTTTTTCAATAGTCATCGGTGAAAATGAATCTGGAAAATCGACTTTGCGTCACTTTCTTCTATTTATGTTATTTGGATTACCACCTAAGAGACGTGAATTTTATCGTCCGGCAACAGGAGGCACTATTGGAGGAAAACTGACGGTTTCGACGGAAAGCGATGGAGAAATTGTTCTCGAACGAGATCACCACCGACTCAATGGAGAACTTCAATGTTACCTGGAAAATGGCGAAAGAAAAAATGAGGAATGGTTTCGGACAAGACTAACTGGTTTATCACTAGAAACATATCAATCTATTTTTTCATTCAATGCACAGGAACTTTACCAGTTACACACATTAAAGGAAGAAGACCTTGGAGAGGTTCTGCTTGGTGTTGGAATGACTGGCTCTGACCAAATTTATACAACGGAAAAGCGTTTAGAACAATATGCAAGTGAATTGTTCAAGCCACAAGGTCGAAATCCAAAGATTAATCGTCAGGTAGAACGATTAGAAGAGGTATCAAATGAAATAGTTAGTATTCAAAATGAGCAAGAGAAATATATACAAGCAAAAGAAGAGCAACAACGATTACAAGAAAAACTTCAACGTCTACAAAAGGAACAAATAGAGGCTCAAGAAAGACAAGCGTATATTTCTAAAAAACTAGAGATTCATCCACAAATGGTAGATTACCATGTAACCGCAACCGAGTTGGAGCGTTTAAGACAAGAAGGTGTCAATCATTTTCCTACGAACGGTGTGGAACGGTACCAGCAACTGAAAGAAAAACTTCTTCCCATTCAAAGTGAAATTCGGGTTTTGCATTCTACCATAGAAACTTTGAAATATGATATAGCAGAGTTGAAGAGTGGACAATTTCCTAGGGAGCGACTTGAAAGGCTAAATCAGTTGCTTCAACAAGTAAATAGGATTCAACAAATAAGCATGAATCTCGATTTTAAGGAAAAGGAATCGAATCAGCTTTTGGAAGAGTTAAAGCAAATTCTCCAACGTATAAATGCCGGCTTAGCGACGGAGGATTTAGATGACATGTCTATTCCCTTCCATATTGAAGAATATTGGAACCAATTAAAACAAGAAAAAGAACATTTCATCCATTCGGAAAATCAATTGGCAGAAGAGCAATCCGTTCTCCATAGACAGAGCAGAGAGGTGGAGAATAATCTAGGTCAGCTACAGCAGAAATTGTTACCAAATCAGAAGGTACAGGAGTTAGAAGCAATTCTCAATCGTCATCACCTTCCACAGGAAACATCCAGAACTTCATCAAACTGGAATAAAGAGCAGAAAAAACGAATAAAAAAGAGCAATCAACATCTGATAACAGGCTGGCTAGTTGCGATAATATTAGGGGCAATCGGTTACTTTTTGGAGATTAGTATCTTGGTCCCGATAAGTATTTCGATTGCGATTCTCTCTATTGGACAAGCCTTTTTTGTCCGTCAATCCCTAAAGGAATGGACGCCAGCTTATCAAGCGGAAGCACTTTCTCCGGAACAAGCTGAGGAATATGCAAATGCCAAGCGACAACTAGACGATCATGCCCACCAATTAGATCAATATCGTAAGCTGGAGGTCACTCTTTCTCAAATGCAAACTGCTCAATTAAAAATAGAAGAAAAACAACAATTTCACCAGCAGTCTGGTCAACAGCTTCAACAGAAAATAGACTGGCAAATCGAAACGTATCCTTTCCTAAGAAAAATAGAACTGTCGTATTGGCCAAGACTATACGCTTATTTAGAAACGGCTCAAGAGAAGAGAAAGCAATGGAAACAAGTGGAACACGAACTGGAAAGCCTTCGTCATTCCTATAGCGATTTTGAAAGAAATGCATTGGACTATCTATGGGGAGAAGAAGGAATAGAGAAGGAAGTAGATTTAGAGGAGATAATTGTCTTGCTCCGGCAGGAAAGAAAATCTCAGCAACAGATTTCAGAACAGCTTGATTACGTAAGTCAGCAATTACAAACAAAAGAAACCCTTTTATCCGATCATGTAGAAAGAGCTGTTCCTTACCAAGAAGAGATGAATCAATTACTTGATACTACTGGGACAGAACGTGAAGATTACTTTTTAGAGCGTGGTGCTTTATTTGAGAAATGGGGCCGGAAACAACAACAAATGGAGCAATTAAAGCACTCCTTATCAATCGGTCTAGACAAAGGCGAATTGGACATTCTTATGACGGAGCCACCAGTGGAGCAAGAAAAACTAGAAGCAGAAGTAACTCATATAGGGCGTATGATTCAAGGGAATACGGATGATCTGGAGGAAACGAGACAAGCGTTAGCGAATCTAAATTCAAGGCTATCCATGCTGGAAAGCTCTGAGCAATATTCCCAATACTTACACGACTATTACTTAGAGAAGGAGGTACTCCAGCAACAAGTCAAACAATGGGCAATCTATAAAATGGCACAAACGGCATTGCAAACAGCGAAGCAAAATTACTTGCATAACTATATGCCAACCATTATGGAAGCTACTACATCCTTATTGGAACAGTTAACGGACGGTCGATATAAGCGCGTATTCGCTCCATCAGGTGGTAATCGTTTAGAAGTTGAATCCGCAGGTGGACAAAGATTCCACGTTGATCAATTGTCTCAAGGTACATCGGATCAGCTCTACATTGCTTTAAGGTTAGCTCTAGGTACAGTTATGAGCGAACAATACGGACTTCCATTTATTATTGATGATGCTTTTGTCCACTTTGATGAAAAACGAACAGATCGGATGATGGACATCCTAGAGAATTTATCTACCAGTCATCAAATTTTATTGTTCTCCTGTCGACCACAGCTAATCGATATTTCCAAGAATGCTCATGTGATTCCCTTATCCAGTAATCTAGTAGAGAATCGTTCGCATTCATAAGGAAAAAATGATAGAATATGTAAGATATTAGGCGAAATAAAACGTATTCTGGAGGGTCATCTATTGACGAACCAAGAAAAGTCCAAGGATTGGGCGACTAGAGAAGCTGCAGTAGAAAAATTTATTCAAGTCATTGCAAAAAATATGAATCTTTATGGCATTACAACTTCTGTTGGGAGATTATATGGTGCTTTATATTTTGCGGAGCAGCCTATGACATTGGACGATATGCGCGATGCTCTGGAAATGAGTAAGACGAGCATGTCTACAGGTGTCCGTTCTCTTGCAGAAATGAGGATGGTAGAGCCCGCCTATAAAAAAGGCGTTCGAAAGGATCTATACAAGTCTGAGGAAGATTGGTATAAATCATTTACCTCTTTGTTTGGAAATCGCTGGAGACACCATACGGAAAGCAATATAGAGGAAGCGGATCAAACGATTGTTGAGTTAGAAATGCTGAAGAATCAGACTACAGATGAAATGCTCATCGAAAAACTTGAGGATGATCTCTATCGACTGAAATATGCGCAAAACTATTATAAATGGTTAATGCGGTTTATTGAGGTCGTGGAATCTGGGAAAATATTTGAATATATTCCGAAGCAGGAAGAGGAGTAGTTGATACAAATGGAGAAAATCGGGAGGGGGAAAAACGATGAAAAAAGGGATTGCATTTTATAGTGTGGGAGACGTATTTGATCATTTCTTATTAATAAAGGCCGCAACCAAGGGTGTTGCCAGTAACGGAAAGCCTTTCTTAACCCTTATTTTAAAGGATACATCAGGAGAAATTGAAGCAAAGCTTTGGGAAGCTACTCCAGAGGATGAAGAGTTGTTCCAAACCGAAATGCTAGTAAGGGTAACGGGGGATCTCAATCAGTTTCGTGGTCGATCACAGCTTAAGATCCATTCCATTCGTCCCGCTCAGCCTACTGATGGGGTCCATATAAGTGATTTCATTGAAAAGGCACCGGTTGATAAAGAAACCCTTCTAGAGCAGCTCACGGAAATCATCTTTGAAATGGCAAACCCCAATTTGCAAAGAATCGTTCGTTATTTTATAAAAAAATATCAGGATGATCTATTAATCTATCCGGCAGCAGTAAAAAATCACCATGAGTATGTATCTGGTTTAGCCTATCATGTGGTATCTATGCTCAGAATTGCCAAAGAACTTAAAACCCTTTACCCGGACGTGAATAAAGACCTCCTTTATGCGGGAATCATTCTTCATGATCTAGGAAAGTTAAAAGAACTGTCTGGAGTTACGGCTCCTTCTTATACGTTAGAAGGAAAGCTAATCGGTCATATTCCAATTATGGTAGAGGAAATTGGACAAGCAGCAAAAGAACTGCAAATAGATAGTGAAGAAGTATTGATTTTACAGCATATGATTCTAAGTCACCATGGCAAGGCAGAGTGGGGAAGTCCAAAGCCACCATTAGTGAGAGAAGCAGAGCTTCTGCATCTCATTGATTTAATCGATGCAAAAATGAACATGTTGAACAGGGCACTGGAAAAAATCCAACCAGGAGAATTTACAGAGCGATTATTTGCGATGGATAATCGTCAGTTTTATAAGCCGTCGTTTGAAGAAAAGTAAGAATATTTTGATGACCTATAACTAAGCTAAGAAAATCCGAGGTGATTATAATCCCTCGGATTTTCTTTAGATACCTTTAAAAGTTAAACTTCTCTAGTTTTTCTCCCTGAGATTCATAACCCTTCATGTACTGTATTCGTCGTTGGGCAGAAGTCGCGTTAACTTGTTCGTCAGCATGGTAGGAAGAACGAACGAGTGGACCAGACTCACAGTGAGTAAAGCCTTTATCTAGTGCAATTTGTTTCAGATCTTCAAATTCATCTGGATGTAAATAGCGCTCTACCTTTAAATGTTTTTTGGTTGGTTGCAAGTATTGCCCAATTGTTACAATATCAACTTTGTGGGCACGCAAGTCATCCATTGTTTCGATTAGTTCTTCTTTCGTTTCGCCAAGACCGACCATGATACTTGATTTCGTTGGGGTATTTGGAGCAATTTCTTTCACTCGCTCTAAGAGCTGAAGGGACCGGTCATACATAGCAATCGCTCTTACTTTTTTTGTTAATCTCCTCACGGTTTCGATATTGTGATTAAAAATATCTGGTTTACTATCCATGAGAGTATGTAAGCTTTCGTAGTCTCCCTTCATGTCAGAGGGAAGGATTTCAATTGTACAGCCAGGGTTTCTTTTACGGGTAGCACGAACGGTTTCAGCAAATACGGCAGCACCACCGTCGTTTAAATCATCCCGAGCAACAGCTGTTACTACTACGTGTTTTAGCCCCATGATTTCGACTGATTCAGCAACACGGTTTGGTTCATCCCAATCTAATTCATTCGGTAGTCCTGTTTTTACTGCGCAAAAGCGGCAGCCGCGTGTACAAGTATCACCGAGAATCATAAAGGTAGCTGTTTTTCTTTCACTCCAGCATTCATGAATGTTTGGACATTTTGCCTCCTCACAAACCGTGTTCAGCCGTTTATCGCGCATTAGCTTTTTCAAGCGGTTGTACGATTTGTTTGTATTGAGCTTAATCTTAAGCCATTCGGGTTTCCTTACATGTTCCTCCTGCTTAGTCATTGTAGACACTCCTTTTTAACGAGAATAGTTCCACTTGTCTGATTTATATTTGGTTTCCATTAGCTCATGTACTTCGTCAAGCATTTCAAGTGGGGGAGTATATGACTCAAGGTTTACTTGTAGTCCGTCCGAAAACCCTTCCTTAAATGCTTCTTTTGCTCGTTCAAACGTAATCTTTGTCTTCGATAATTGGTTAATAGCAACTGCTTTATCACCGAATGCACGAATTGCCCTTGCCTTTAACTTGTCATTCGGATAGACAAACATGTCGTAAAGCTTGTTGTTATCCACGTTGAGTGGAATAGAGCCGTGTTGTAAGATGACCCCTTTTTGTCTTGTCTGTGCACTTCCTGCTGCTTTTTTTCCTTCTACAATTAGTTCGTACCACGAAGGCTCTTCAAAGCAAACCGCAGAGTCTGTCGATTGTAACTTACCTTCTGGAATAGCGAAGTCTGCCTGTAATTCTAGATTCCGAAAACCCTCCAATAATCCTTTTGAGATAACAAGATAAGCTTCTTTTACGGTTTTCGGCATTTTCCCATGGCTTTCCGAAACTATTACGCTATATGTAAGTTCTTGATCATGAAGGACAGCCCTACCACCAGTTAGTCTCCGGACAAGCTCAACTCCATGCTTTTTTGCACCTTCCACATCAATTTTTCCCTCTACTCTTTGAAAATATCCAAGGGATAAACCAGCAGGCTGCCAGCCATAAAAGCGAATGATTGGTGGAAGCTTTCCTTTACTGTGCCATTGTAATAAGGTTTCATCCATTGCCATGTTAAAGGCGGGATGACATCGTCCAGAATCGATAAAGTACCATGTATCTTCCATTTTTGTCTCCTTCCGTACAGAGCATTCAAAGTAATTCTACATGTGTCCTTCTGGAAAAGTAAAGGTAAAATAGTAGGATATTTCCAAATGTTATGAATAAAAAATACTATCTCAACTTCTGGTTTTAAAAGTATAATGAAGAGTGGAACATGCACGTCTATCTATTATATTTAAGGAGTTCACACACCATGAAATGGAAAGATTGGGATCGAAACTTAAGGATTCGATTATTTGGGGAAGGAACGATGAATTTACTGTTCTGGGCTTACTTCCCGTTTATGACGATATATTTTGATGATGCTTTTGGAAAAGGGAAAACCGGAATGTTAATCATTCTATCCCAAGCTTTTTCTGTCATCGCTAGTTTAGTTGGCGGATATTGTGCGGATCGTTTTGGTAGGAAAAGAATGATGGTACTTGCTTCAAGCTCTCAGTTTCTTACCTTTCTGATATTCGCTTATGCCAATTCACCGTGGTTAGACTCCCCTGTCCTTACGTTTATTTCTTTTAGTCTACTAGGGGTATGGGGCGCTTTATATTGGCCAGCATCTCATGCAATGGTTGCGGATGTCGTGCCAGAAAAACATAGAACCTCTGTATTTGCTGTCTTTTACACGTCCATTAATATTGCGGTTGTCGTTGGTCCTATCCTGGGAAGCTTTGTTTTTTATAGCTATCGATTTGAAATGCTAGTCGTTGGAGCGATATTGAATGGGATTGTGGCCTTTGTATTGCAAAAATATTTAAGTGAAACGACCGTATTAAAGGAAAGAAAAGCGTCCCAAAAGACTAGTTGGTATAAAGCGGTATGGGAAGAGCTAAGTGATTATCGTGTCATTGCCCGAGATAAAACTTTTCTATTGTTTATTATAGCAGGTGTACTAGTAGCGCAGACGTTTATGCAGCTGGATTTACTCATTGCGGTGTACACAAGTGAAGTGGTAGAAAATCAACAGTTGTTCGCGATTGGAGATTGGGATGTCACGGTAAGTGGGGAAGGTGCTTTTGCCCTAGTACTTGCTGAAAATGGATTATTAGTCGCTTTATTCACCGTCTATATCTCGCGTGTGATTAGTAGATGGAAGGAAAGAAACGTCTTTATTCTGTCGTGTTTGCTCTATGCACTTGGAATTTCCTTGTACGGACTGACAGAAAGCATTTGGGTATTTATGATTGCGGTCTTGTTGTTTACGATAGGAGAGCTTATCGTCGTGGGAAGTCAGGAAAGCTTTGTTGCCAAGCTGGCACCAGATCATATGCGTGGGCAGTACTTTTCAGCGGCAAGCTTGCGGTTTACCATAGGGAAATTAATCGCCCCAATTAGTCTTGTTTTGACGAATTATTTTTCTTATTCGCAAGTATTTGCTTTCCTAGGCTTTTTGTCCTTACTTAGTGCAGGAACCTACTACATCATGTTTAAGCGTATCGATAAAGAAACAGAAGCTGCTGTTAGCTAATGGCGAAGACTTGTCCCTTATAATCATATTTTAAATATTTGGACATACATTTAGTAAAAAAGGGACAAGGAGGCCAAATAATGATTTTAGGAATCCCTTGGTGGGTTTATATGTTTATTGGATTTATTTTCTTTAGTGGATATATGTCTTTTCGCGCTATGAGGGCAGAAAAAAAACTAGAGCAGCGATACATTGAACAGGAAGGCAAAGTGTTCATGGATCGGATTTCTGAAAGGCGAAACGAGAAGGACGAAGAGTTCGAACAGAAAAAAGTTATTTCAGGATAAATAGAGAAAGCCGGAGTAGATACTCTGGCTTTCTTTTTATTCACTTGAGCAATCTTGTCCATAAAAAAACCCAACAACTTGGTTGGGTTTTAATGGTTAGCTAGCCGCTTTTTCTGTTTTGAATAGATCTTTAAAATCTTCAATTTTAACATCTACATCTGCATCTTCGATTAGCTTATTGAGCTTTTCTTGTGCTTTTGCATTGTCTACTTTGCTATTCGCAATTTCACGCTTAACATCATCTTTAATGTCTTCAAGTGGCTCTACATCTTCCACTTCACGCTTGTCCGTTACTTTGATGATGTGCCAGCCGTTATCAGTTTGGACAGGGTCACTAACTGCTCCAACTTCCATGCCATAAGCAGCATCTTCAAATTCAGGAACCATTGCACCTGTACCAAAGAAACCTAGATCTCCACCATTTTCAGCACTTGCTGTATCCGTAGAGAAGTCTTTTGCCAATTGAGCAAAGTCTTTCCCTTCATCCAATTGTTTTTTCACTTTTTTAGCTGTTTCTTCGTCACTTACTAGAATATGACTCGCTTTTACTTCTGTTTGCATACGCTCATATTTTTGGTTGATTTCTTCATCTGTTACTTCAATGCCTTCTGTGATGGCTTTTTCTTGAAGCATATTTAAGCGAAGTACCTCTTTAAAAGCATCCTCATCAGAAAAACCACTTTGCTGTAAGACGGATTCAAATTGGTCTCCGTATTGCTCTTTTAATTGTTTTAGTTGATCATCTACGTCGGAATCCTTCACGTCGTAGTTGTCTTCTAGAACTTTTTTCATTACGAGTTCCTGAAGAACAGTTTCACCGGATTCCTTTTGTAGTGCATTATAAAATTCTTCTTTTGTTACATTACCAGCTTTTGTTTCCACGACTGCTTCTGAGTCATCTTGGGAAGAACATGCTGCTAAAGTAAGTACCCCTGTTGCCATAACTGCGATTGCGAACTTCTTCATTATATTTAACACTCCTAATCACGTTAATGTTTCTCCAGGACAAGGCCCTTGAAATAATATAACATATTTTACTAGCAAAAAAATAGTCCCTATCAAAATTACACACTTTTTATATATTTTGTGAAAATGTGCATTTTATACAAAAAGAGCAGGAGGATGGGGCCGATTTATCTAATCGTGTTCCATTCTCCTGCTCTTTTTACTCTACTTCGTCAGTACTTAAATAAGAGATATCTCTACATAAGAAGATAGCAATAAGATCGTAATAAGTATATTAATCGTTCGAAACACACTTGGCTGTTTTTCTTGAGGCATCTCGGTTTGGACACAAAGCCTATGTGTTAATGAATTAAATAAGAACAAAATAAACAATGCAAAGACAGCAAAAAAGATTGGCATAACCTATAGACCTCCTTATCACTAAGACTACTTTATCAAAAAAAAGGTGGGTTGAACAGTTAAAGCTATAGATTAAGAGGTTTCGACAAAAATAGTGAAGGCACATCTCCATAGGTCGTGGATGTGCCTTCTATCTGTGATTTAACTAATTAAAATGTCGTATCCATCTTGTGCGTTTTCGATCATGCATTTTCTCGGTGCTTTAATAAGGTGTGCTGTATATAGAAAATCCTCTAATGAAAAGGCAATATTTATGGCTGCAAATAATAGAAAGTACGCAAAGAAATCTGCAATGAAATAGCTTCCTACGATACATGGAAAGGTAATCATGACCGTTGGTGATAGCAAAACGAATAAGGATGTGCTCTTAGACATTTTTCCATGTGTTCGAAAACTGAAATTCGGTAGGTTTTTCTTTTTGTTTTTCCACTTTACTTTAATTTTTTTGTTCATAATTAGTAACGGGATAAGATGCGTTACTTTATGAGCCAGTGGTAAAATCAATAATCCAAATAGCAATGGGAATAGACCATAGTCTCTTACATTACTGGAATCATGAATAATAGATAAGGGTAGATATAAGATAATAAATGATAGCAATCCCATGATCATGGAAATAAGATAAATGCGATTATTTCCAAAGTCTTTTGAAATATTGATGCTTTTCCAGCAATTCATTCACAAGTCCCCCTTGCTTACAATGTTGTTAATGTGAATGGTTCGTGTTCATTGTCCCTCAACGAATAATAGTATGATTCATATGAAAAATCAATAGGTTTTTTAAACTTTTTTGTAAAGAATTTCTTAACGATCTGTATGTTGTTTAAACTGCCTAGAAGTACGGTGAGAATCCCATACATTAGATATATGAGAGAATCAACAATCCGGATGGGCAAATAGCTTAAATGGGGCAGATTCTTCTATAGCAATATTTAGCAATAGGGGAGCGTTTACAAAAAAAGTTACCATTTTTAAATATGGCAACTTTTTTTGTTACTTATGAGGATTTTATTTCTTTAAAGGTCTTCTCCAAGTGTTGATGAAAGTCAATCATATCCTGTAATCGATTGGGGAGTTCTTGCTTGCCTTTCATAGATGTAAGTCTGTCGTTAATCTCAAGTAGAGTCTTCTTTTGTCGTTTCATTGCTTCCAACCATTTATGAATAAAATTGGACATGAACTTGTGATAAAGGTTCACATCAGCTTGGTATAAGTCTTTTCTTACCCCTTTTATCCAGACTCTTTCCACCAGGTTTAGATCTAATAGGCTTCTAATCCCATTGCTGACTGAAGTTTTACTTTTTCCCAACCAATCTGCCATTTCATCCAAGGTCATCGGTTTTCCTTCTATATATAAGAGAGAAAACAATTTAGCTTCTGATGGGGATATATCGAACATTTCCACTGTTTTTGAAAACTCCAGTATAATTTGTTCTTGTACTTTTTGTTCTGCCATAGAATCCTCCCTTGTAACACAGTCATTAATAACAAGGGTACAACAAATTAGTTTTGTTGAAAAATCAGATGGAGACGTAAAAAAAGGAGGAAAAGGAAGAAATAAAGAGAAAACCTCCTTTAAAGTTTGTACAGAATAAACTGTACGTACTATTTGTACGAAATTATCCGTTTTTATGGTTTGAATTATATAGACAAAAGGGGATATAGTATTAAAGGTAATTCAAAATTCCTATTTCCATGTTTGAGGTATTTAAATAGAGGTACTAACTTACTAGAAAATAATTAATTGAGAGGTGAATCAAGTGCCTGTAATTAAGGTTGAGGGTTTATCGAAAGTATTCGGTAAAAACCCAAAGCAAGCATTATCATTACTTAGTGAAGGAAAGTCAAAGGATGAAATTCTAAAGAAAACAGGAAACACGGTAGGGGTCAATCGTGCCTCTTTTGAGGTAGAAGCTGGAGAGATATTCGTAATTATGGGGCTTTCTGGAAGTGGGAAGTCCACTCTTGTGCGTTTAATTAACCGTTTAATTGATCCAACAGAGGGTAGTGTACTTATCGATGGAGACGACTTAGCCAAAATGGATAAGCAAAGTCTTCGTCAAGTGAGAAGAGATAAGTTAAGTATGGTATTCCAACGCTTTGCTTTGTTCCCACATCGAACAATTCTAGAGAACGCCGAGTTCGGATTAGAAATCCAAGGAGTCGATAAAGAACAAAGACAAAAGAAAGCGAAGGAATCTCTTGAGCTCGTGGGATTAGGGAATTACATTCATCAATATCCAGGACAGTTATCTGGGGGAATGCAGCAACGTGTTGGGTTAGCAAGAGCATTAGCCAATGATCCAGAAGTATTGCTTATGGATGAAGCATTTTCTGCTCTAGATCCACTGATTCGGAAAGAAATGCAGGATGAATTACTGGATTTACAGGAATCCATGAAGAAGACCATTCTTTTTATTACGCATGATTTAGATGAAGCATTACGGATTGGGGATCGAATTGCTTTAATGAAAGACGGTTCAATTGTACAAATTGGAACACCGGAAGAAATCCTCGTAAACCCGGCCAATGACTATGTGGAGAGATTCGTGGAAGACGTAGATCGCTCCAAAGTATTAACCGCTGAGCACATTATGAAACGTCCTGAAACGATTAATATCGAGAAGCATGGCCCGAGAGTAGCCTTAGAAAGAATGAAAGAAGAAGGGTTATCAAGTATTTATGTAGTCGACGGAAAACGAAACTTAAAGGGCTATGTAACAGCAGATGATGCATCGGAAGCACGTAAAAATGATGTGCGTGATTTAAATCAGATCTTGAAAACAGATGTACCGACGGTTACAAGAGAGACGACGATGCATGAAATTTTTGATGTAATACACAATTCACCAGTACCAATCGCAGTAGTAGAGGATCATAAGTTAAAAGGTATTATTGTAAGAGGGGCTGTCATAGCAGCACTAGCTGGTGAGGGTGAGGTGAACGTAGAGAATGCTTAATTTTATGGAAAATGTACCGACGATACCGATAGCTGATTGGGTTGAAAAGTTAACGGAAAATATAACAGACATTTTTTCTTTTATTTTCACACCGATTGAAGAGAACTTTGGGGATTTTATTGAAAATACTGCGGACTTACTAGCGGAGGTACCACCGCTTATTGTCATTGTCATTCTTACACTACTAGCTTTCTTTATTAGTGGAAAGAGAATTGGACTTTCTATTTTTACAATAGTAGGGCTTTTGTTAATTTGGAACCAAGATTTATGGGAAGCGTTAATTTATACGCTGACCCTAGTTATCACAGCGAGTCTCTTGTCAGTGATTATTGGTGTACCAATTGGGATTTGGATGTCTAAAAGTGATTTAGCAAAATCGATTATTACCCCTATTCTAGACTTTATGCAGACAATGCCGGCATTTGTTTATTTAATCCCGGCAGTTGCGTTCTTTGGAATTGGGATGGTACCAGGGATATTTGCTTCTCTAATCTTTGCGACACCACCAACCGTTCGTTTTACAAACTTAGGGATTAGACAGGTGTCGAAGGAATTGATAGAAGCCTCCGAAGCATTTGGTAGTACGGGATCACAAAAGCTCTTTAAAGTAGAGCTACCGATGGCAAGGGGAACGATTATGGCAGGTATTAACCAAACGGTTATGCTGTCCCTGTCTATGGTTGTTATTGCGTCCATGATTGGTGCTCCGGGTCTTGGAAGAGACGTATTATCAGCCCTACAAAGAGCAAATGTAGGGAATGGATTTGTTGCAGGGTTAGGCATCGTTATTTTAGCGATTATTATTGATCGTATGACGCAAAGCATAAATCGAGAAAAAGCATAAATTTGCTGGCAACTTTTCACAAAAGAAAAGTTCACCATATATAAAATCTATAAAAAGGGAGTTTTTAGTTATGTCATTACTTAGTCTAAAACGTCTAGGCTTAGCAGCTGGTCTTTCACTTACATTGGTTGCTGCAGGTTGTGGAAGTGGAGATGAAGGTAATTCGGACGGTGGAGATGCCGAAGGTGGAAGTGACTCTGCTTCTACAAACTATGGCGAAGAATTGAACTATGAAATTACAGGTATTGAACCTGGTGCAGGTGTAGTTGGAGCTGCAGAATCGGCAACAGAAGAATATGAAAACCTAGCAGACTGGGAAGTTGTAACTTCTTCAAGTGGCGCGATGGCAACTGCGTTAGGGGAAGCAGTTGAAAACGAAGAACCTATTATTGTAACAGGCTGGAGCCCGCACTGGAAGTTCCAAAAATATGACCTGAAATATTTAGAAGATCCAAAAGGTGTATTTGGGGAAGCTGAACAAATTAAAACAATGGTGCGTAAAGGTTTAGAAGAAGATATGCCAAATGCAAATACAATCCTAGATCAGTTCCAATGGGAGTCTGCGGATATCGAAGGTGTCATGCTTGAAGTTCAAAACGGAACAAGTCCAGAAGAAGCTGCTAAAGCTTGGGTAGAAAACAATCCTGACAAAGTTTCCGAATGGACAAAAGGTACAGAAAAAGTCGATGGGAAAGAAATTGAACTTGTATATGTAGAATGGGATACAGAAGTTGCTTCTACAAATGTAGTAGCAGAGGTGCTTCGTAACCAAGGCTTTGATGTAACGGTAACACCACTAGACAATGCTGTTATGTGGGAATCCATTGCTAGTGGCGAAGCTGACGGCATGGTTGCTGCATGGTTACCGGGAACACACGGCGATCTTTATAAAGAGCATAAAGATAACCTTGTAGACCTTGGAGTAAACCTTGAAGGTGCAAAAATTGGTCTTGTAGTGCCAAAATACATGAAAGTTGATTCTATCGAAGATTTACAACCAGCTGAATAATAACTTTACGAGAAGTTACTCTCTAAGACGAGGGTGACTTCTTTTTTTTATGATATGAACAGGATATAATGAACGTGAATTAGATTTATCTCGAAATCAAAGTAAGGAGGAAGTCACATTGTCTGAACAGAACGAAGGTGCAAGTTGTGAAATGAAATTTGAAAAGAGCTTTTCTCCTACAGGTAAACCTCAGGAAATTAGAGGGGATGGCTCTTTTCAAAGACAAATCAATCGATTTACAACACCGTTTGGAAGCAAAGAAGGTGAGCTCCCGGTAGAAGAGGGTCGATATAGATTAATTTGGTGTCCAGCATGTCCTTGGGCCCACCGTTCCGTCATTGTACGTAGAGTGTTAGGTTTAGAGGATGCAATTAGCTTAGGTACTGTGAGTCCGTTACGACCTAAATTAGACAGAGTGGACTGGGAGTTTTCGTTGGATGAAAATGGCGTGGATCCGGTTCTTGGAATTCAGTATTTGAGTGAAATCTATTTAAAAACCGCTCCTGACTATGCAGGTCGTCCAACGGTTCCTGTAATTGTCGATTTGAAAAAAGGTGAAGCGGTGCAGAATGATTACTTCCATCTAACCAATTACTTCGAAACAGAATGGGTACCATTCCATAAAAAGAACGCTCCTAATCTATATCCAGAAGAACGAAGAGAGGATATCGACGCCTTAAGTGATGTCATTTTTCATGAAGTCAATAATGGAGTGTACAAATGCGGCTTTGCTCATTCACAGGAGGCTTATGAGGAAGCCTATGATGTCCTATTTAATCGTCTGGATGAACTAGAAAAAAGACTGGCAACTAAACGCTTTTTGTTTGGGGATTATATTACGGATTCCGACGTACGTCTTTACACGACGTTAGCACGCTTTGATGCAGCATATGTTACAGCATTTAATACGAATCGAAATGTGCTACGTGAGTTTCCGAATCTCTGGGGCTATGCTCGTGACCTTTATCAAACGCCTGGTTTCGGGGACACAACGGATTTTGATGCGATCAAACGTCACTATCATCTATCTATAACGATTCATCCAAATAAAGAAGAAGTAAAAATTCTTCCAAAAGGACCAGTTGCTTCGGAATGGAATACTCCCCATCATAGGGAGGCACTTAGTGAAAAAGAAGACAAATTTTTACGATAACAGGAGGGACTAAAGATGATCATTAGAGAGGCTTTAGAACAAGAACTCCCTTTTGTGAGGAAACAACGAGTAAGAGCTTATGAGGAACACGCTGGTTCGGTAAAAGAGGATCATTGGCTCGCTTTAAAAAAGGCTGTTTCTTCGGAAGCGGATAGAGGTCCTGGGGTAGAAGTGCTTGTCGCGGAAGTAGATAATCAAATCGTAGGTAGTGTTGTTCTTTTTCCAGCCTATACGGATGCATATGAAGGTCAAGTAGAAGAAGTAGATTATCCGGAAATTCGCATGTTGTCTGTTTCTCCTGAAGCTAGGGGGAGAGGGATTGCCTCTGAGCTTATCAAGGAATGTATACAGCGCTCGAAGGAAAAGGGTCACACCCATATTGGGTTACATACTGGTTCTTTCATGACCGGTGCGATGAAGCTTTATGAAGGCTTTGGTTTTGAACGTTTACCCGAGTATGATTTTGAACCTGCGAATGATGGTATCGTAGTAAGGGCCTATCGCCTTAAGCTATAGGCACAATAAAGAATCCCGATATTGATTTATATCGGGATTCTTCTTTATTCCTCTTTCTTTGATTTCTCTTCAAGCTCCTTCAAGCTTGCTTCAATCTCAGATAGATGCTTTTGTATTTTTTTTTGGTGTGGTTCAACGGTTTTTCTCCAACTATCGATAGATGTTTTCATATCTTCGGAGAGATCTTTAATCAAGGAAACACCTTCCTTAGATGTTTGCGTGATTTGGTCTTTTAGCTGAGAGCCATCTTTTTTTAATTGATCTAATGTTTTTGCCCAGTCTTGACTGCGCTCTTTGACTTGTGTTCGAAGTTCTTTTCCCGAAGATGGAGCGGTAAGTAGGGTAGCAGCTGCACTAGCAACACTACCGACAATCATTCCTAATAGTATGGATTTAGCATTTGCCATTTGAAACACCTCTTTTTTCGTCTATTCTTCTTTTTTCACTTTCCATCTAAGCTTTAAACCTTCCATTCTTATATTCCGTTTTCATAGGGAAAGCTTCTAATCGCTCCAACACTCTTTGTGTCAGAGGAAAAAGCACAACGATGAAAATCGTATTAAACAATGCAGTTGGAACGACAATCGTCATAAAGAGTACGAAAAAGCTTCCTTCGAAAATACCAACTATGAAAAGAGACAGAAATAAAAAGATGGCACCACTTATCATCGTACTGCAAGCAGCTAGGATTGGTGCAGCGATGTGGACGTTAATCTTTTTCGTTAAGACGAGATAAGTTCCGAAGAAAAACAGCGCTGTTATCGGCTTATCTACTAGATTTGCGATCTCCCCACCAGGGACGGTTGTAGTTAATGCAGATACAAGACCCGTTAAGACAGATAACAAAAAAACGTAAGGAAGAGAAGGAAATAACATAATGCCAAGAAACATCATTGCTAGCATCATGTCTGGTCTCATTCCTAACAAAACAGGTGGTACGAGGGCATGAAGAATAGCCCCAAGACCAACGATGATAACAAGACAACTTAAAATTCTCGTTTGTAGATTCACTATTTTTCCCACACTTATCTAAATTTGAAAAAGCTTTCATTCTCTTTCTATTGTATCAAAAAGGATGATGGAGAAAAATCAATTTTTTAGTCTTATTTCAGATTAATTTTTGATCTTTTTATTGATGTCACTTGCTATTTGTTGCAGGTCTTCGGAGTTGTATTCCTTTGTATGAGTCTCCCATACCGCTCCAAAGCCATCCCCTTTTCCGTAACGCGGAATTAGGTGCATATGTAAATGAAATACCGTTTGTCCAGCTGCTTCTTCGTTATTATTAAGAACGTTTAATCCAACTGGTGAATAAGCGTCTTTGATTGCGGTCGCAACCTTAGGGATACTTGAAAAAAGTTTTTCTGCAATTGGCGCAGGTGTTTCATAAATGTTTTTGTGGTGTTCCTTTGGAATAACTAGTGTATGTCCTTTCGTCACTTGACTAATATCTAAAAAAGCAAAGACATTGTCGTCCTCATATACTTTTGCAGATGGGATTTCTCCTGCTACAATCTTGCAAAAAATGCAATCATTCGTTTCCTGACTCATCAAACCACTCCTATTCACACATATTTTGATATTTCTTTGCATCTATTTTATATAGGATGGACTAGGATTGTAAAGGGAATTGGAAAAGCGTGAGGGTATGTTTGAGGTGAGGGAAGTCTCGCTAGTCTCTGGGCACTGGAGCTAAACATCGAAGTTTTAGAAAAGAAGCGGGTTTATCCGATTAGCTCAAATCATCGAAGTGATTTTCACTAAAGGATAACCCGCTCTTCGAAGGGAAAGGAGAGTTACTGGACTACTTTTTCTTTCGTAATGAAACAGAACCAGGGGAATGATTCCATTGAATTACTTAAGTGAGTAATCTTTCGTCAACACCTCATTTATGAGTTAGTTAAACAAAGTCGATTACAAAAAAGTGAGTCTTCTCCGACCAACACCTCATTTCGTGGATAACCACGCTTGTTCGTTGTGAAGAACTACCATAAATCTTCCTTGCCCCTTCAAGAACTATTGTGTGCGGGAATCGTGTTTTTCATACAGACTATCTTTGGCAAAAGAACTGGAAAATGGTACTATTTTAATTGGAAAGCTTAGGGCGCCCGTTGTTATGGATTACAGACTAAAACCGTCCTATGGGGACAATGCCTGCAGACCCCTAGCCGGGGCCTTTGCTATAGCGTTCTTTAAATATGAAAAGGGAGGACAATGGATTGAATCCTTTACTACATATAAATCAATTAGTCGGAGGATATACGAATAAAAACGTGTTACATGGTATCTCCTTTGATGTTTTTCCAAATGAAATTGTTGGTTTAATCGGTCTCAATGGGGCTGGGAAAAGTACAACCATCAAACATATCATCGGCATGATGCAAGCAAAAAAAGGAAAGATTGAAATCGATGGAAAGACGTTTCAAAAATCTCCCGAAACCTATCGAGGAAAGTTCTCCTACATTCCGGAAATGCCATTACTTTATGAAGAGTTGACGTTATATGAACACTTAAAATTAACAGCAATGGCCTACGGGGTAGATGAAGCAACATTTGAACAACGTCTTCAGCCGTTATTAAAGGAGTTTCGTCTAGAGAAGAAACTGAAATGGTTTCCGGTTCACTTCTCAAAAGGGATGAGACAAAAGGTAATGATCATGTGTGCTTTTCTTGTGGAACCTGCCTTGTATATAGTGGACGAGCCATTTGTTGGCTTGGATCCGTTAGGTATTCAATCCTATCTTCAACTTATGAACGAAATGAAGGAAAAGGGTGCAGGCGTATTAATGTCGACGCATATTTTGGCAACAGCAGAACGTTATTGCGATCGATTTGTTATTTTGCATGATGGAAAAGTGAAGGCACAAGGAACATTGGAAGAATTACGAGTCCAGTTTGCTATGCCACAGGCTACATTAGATGACTTATATGTTCAATTGACGAAGGAAGAAGATGCTCATGTTTAATGCCCAAGAATTTTTTCGGAAGCGGTTTTCCGAGCATTTTAAAGAGCTTAGTCGTTACTTAAAATATATTTTCAATGGTCACATCGTAATTGTCATGCTGTTTATCATTTCAGCGCTTGTGTTTTACTATCAACAATGGCTGATGGACATACCAGAAGGCTTTCCTTCTATTTGGGTTATGGCCATATTAATGGGATTCGTGGCAAGCTATAGTCCGATTCAAACGTTGTTGAAGGAGCCAGATTTGGTGTTTTTACTACCAGCCGAGCATAAAATGGGTCCATACTTTCGTTATACTTTAATCTATAGCTTCGTTATTCAGCTTTATTTAGTTTTACTCGTTTTTGCAGGATTAGGTCCGTTATATTTTACGGAATTCACGAACCATACTTCTCAGGAGTATATCCTTCTACTTGTCCTTGTACTGGTATTTAAAGTTTGGAACCTATTCGCAACTTGGTGGATGTTGAAAATAAGAAATCCTCAGTCCCGGGTGTTGGACCAGATTGCCAGAACGTTGTTATCGATTGTGACTGTATTTTTTTATTTGCAAGGTGAGCTTGTATTAGCAGTAATTACGACAGGGCTTTTACTACTTTTAATGCTTTATGCTTATTCATTATCGAAGCGTCAAGCTGGATTGTGCTGGGACTTGCTTGTGGAAAAAGATCGATTAAAAATGCATACGTTCTATCGAATCGCAAATTTGTTTACGGATGTTCCGCACTTGAAGAATCAAACGAAAAAGCGCCATTGGCTAGTAGCGTTACTCATTCGTTCGATACCTTTTCGACAATTGAAGTCCTATGATTATTTATATCGGATTACGACAGTACGTAGTGGGGATTATTTAGGGATGTACGTACGGCTATTGATTATAGGAAGCCTATGTATTATCTATATTCCATCTATTTGGATCAAAATGATATTCGCGATTTTATTTATCTATCTGTCTGGATTCCAATTGACGACGCTTTGGCAGCATCACCGAACTGTAGCTTGGATCGATTTGTATCCGATCCCGAAAAACGTAAGACAACAATCCTTCATTACGTGGTTGCTTCAGCTAATGATTGCGAATACGTTTGTTTTTGGTCTTGTTTTTCTTCTAATCGAAAGCTGGATAGGAGTAGCGGTGATTTGGCTTGGGGGCAGTATCTTTAGTTATTTGTTCGTACATGGATATGTACGTAAACAGCTTGCTTGAAGGAGCGTAAATGATGGATGAAAAGGAATATGAACGCCAAGCTCGGAAGGAAGCACAACGATTTCAACACTCTATGCTGAAAAAATCCTCCTTGCTTCAGCGTTCCTCGAAGAAACTACAGAATAAGTTGAATGGAATGATTCCGGACAGGGTACATCAAGTGGTAACGGAAAGCATTAAAAGAATGATTCAGCTGTCGTTAACGTCATCCGAATATATTTATTCGATACAAGTAGAAGAAAACTGGACACTGGAAAAAAGAGAACAGGAAGTCCAGGCAAGAAAAAAGGTGTATAAAAAAACAGCCATGATGGAAGGAGCAGGCACTGGTGCAGGAGGGATTGTCTTAGGGTTGGCAGACTTTCCACTTCTACTAGCAATCAAAATGAAGTTCCTTTTTGATGTGGGTCAGCTGTATGGGTATGATGTCCAATTAAGGGAAGAACGGTTGTTTTTGCTACACGTTTTCTTACTCGCTTTTTCCAGTGATGAAAAACGGCAAGAGGTTGTCCAGCAGATTGTTGCTTGGGATCAGGTAGAGCACGATGATATGGACTGGAAGACGCTTCAGCTCGAATACCGGGATACGATTGATTTAGTGAAAATGCTTCAGCTTATACCCGGCTTTGGAGCGATTGTCGGTGCGGTAGCAAATGGAAGGTTTTTAGAACAATTAGCAGAGACGGCACAAAACTGTTACCGTCTCCGTATGCTTAAGTGATTATTTTGTTTCGTAGCTCTTTAAAATTTCAATAAATGTCTTGGCAGCAAGGACCATGGACCGTTCGTCAATATCAAATTTAGGATGATGATGCGGATAAATGTGTCCTTCTTTTTGTGCCCCAGTGAAGAAGAATGCTCCTGGTTTTTCCAAGAGATAGTAGGAAAAATCTTCTCCCGTCATGCTTGGTACGATTTCTTCAGCTTTTTCTACACCATCGATCTTTTCCGCAGCCTGTAAAACAATATTTGCTTGTTCAGGGTGGTTTATGACTGGCGGATAGCCTTTCTCATAGTTAAAGGTGTAGGTCGCATTGTAACTCGTACAAGTGCCTTTAATCACTTTTTCCATCTCTTCGATGATGAAGTCCTGGAGTTCTGGATCAAAGGTTCGTACCGTCCCGGTAATATGAGCTTTATCTGCAATAATATTAAAGGTATTGCCTGCTTGGAAGCTCCCAATCGTTAAGACGGCTGTCGCTAATGGGTCAATACGTCTACTCACAATTTGTTGAAGATTTGTTACTAGTTGAGAGCCAATGACAATGGCATCCTTCGTTTGATGCGGAATTGCCCCGTGCCCGCCTTTTCCTTGGATCGTAATTTCAAATCGATCCGCCCCAGCCATAAACTCTCTCGGTGCGGTTTGCACGACGCCATAAGGGGTGTTGGTCCAGAGATGGTTGCCATAGGCAACATCTATATCATCTAACAAGCCGGTCTCGATGATTGATTTGGCGCCACCTGGTGCTAATTCTTCCGCATGCTGATGGATGAAAATGATTTCTCCAAAAAGCTCCGCTTGGGCTTCTTTTAAGACTTTCGCAACCGTAAGCAAAGTAGCGGTATGACCATCGTGTCCACAAGCGTGCATAACTCCATCTACTTTTGACTTATAAGGTACATCCTTTTCATCTTGAATCGGAAGTCCATCGAAATCAGCTCGAAACGCAATTTTTGGTCCGGGCTTTGCACCTTTTAGTCTTGCGATAACCCCATTTCCACCAACATTGGCTTGGTAAGGAATGTTTAATTTTTCATATGTATCTGCAATAAAGGCAGCTGTTTTGCTCTCATGGAAAGATAATTCTGGATACTGGTGTAAGTATCTTCTTATTTCCACCATTTCTTCATAAAGGTCATCTATTCGTTGGTGTAATTGGTTCCACATAATGAATCCCTCCTCAACGCGTATTATATCATAGAAAGAGCCCACTTCCCTCGGAAGTGAGCTCAAGTTGTCTACATGTATTAGAATCTAGAATCCATTAATAAACGGTCGATTTCTTCTTTATGTCCAGTTTCATCTGCAATCATATCATCGAGCTTAACGCTAAGTTCTGTAAAGCCTAACTCTTCTGCTTGTTCTTTACGTTTTTCGTAGCGTGTTATCGTGTCTGCTTCTGCTTTACGAGTCTCTTCAAGCATTTCTTTTACATCAGTAAGCTGTTTTACTTGGACAGGTGTTGTTGTAGGTGTTCCACCGAGTGTCGTTATTTTGTCGGAAAGGTATAAAGCATGACCGATTTCATCACTAATTTCATTTTCAAAGAAAGGCTTAAGTATAGAACGATACAATCCAGATACGACAGACGCGTTGTACGTGTACATGATTGCTGCAGCATATTCGTTTGCAAGATCTTCATTTAATCCATCAATTAAAGCCTCTAATTTGCTATCTTTTTTAATGTTGTGTACATTGTTAGCCATACATCATCATCCTTTCTTTTTTATCATCTATTAGTTTAATACCCGATTATGTAGTTGCATAAACTTTAAGGAAGGTATAAAGAGATTGGTGGACTGGTGCTATGAAGAAACAAGTTGTTTGGGTAGGGTTGACGTTTACTATAGCTGTACTTATTAGTTCTATCTTAACGTATCGGGTCATGAATCGAACCGTTCCTGTAATGGATCAATGGACTGCTCCGGTCGTGGCTGATTTAGATGACTCTTTTATATTTCTTGTTTTTCGTTGGATTACTGAATTAGGTTCAGGCAGCTTTTTAACGCCATTAAGTATCGTTATGGGAATCGTACTCGCAATGTACTATAAAAATTTTTTAGTAGGGTTTTTTTGTATTTCGGGAACGATATTAGGCTATCGTGTCAATCATTGGATTAAGCTGCTGGTGGAACGGGAGCGACCTCGTATCCTTGAAGCGGCGGAAGGTCAGGGGTATAGTTTTCCTTCTGGACACGCGATGGTCGCGTTGATTGGCTATGGCTTATTGGTGTACTTTTTTTCTCGTTATGTTCAAAAGGAGTCCGCAAAGCACTGGATTCGCTGGTTTGGAGCGATTTTAATTTTGTTGATAGGGATTAGTCGTTACATCATTCGTGTCCATTATTTGTCGGACGTAATTGCAGGATTTGCATATGGAATCCTGTTTCTAATCGTCTGGATCGGACTCTATCATTTGATTGCGAGCTTGCAAAAACGTATGTACTTCTCAAACTAGAACATCTTTTCTCGGTCTCTAGTCGGAGACAAAACCAAACTACCGGTCGTTCAGGCCGGTAGTTTTTTCTATTAAAATGGAATCAACTAGAGGAAAGTGGAAGGGGAAGGTGTATGTGAGTACAGTCGATATCATGCCAGATAAGGACAAATCAGTAGCTCCTAATGTTTTTAAAAATAGAAATTATTTATTTCTATTAATCGGGGCTTTTTTCTCAGCACCCGGTTATTACGTTTATTTAATTGGTGCGGAATGGTTGATGCTCAGCATTACCGATGATCGTTTTTTCTTTGGGATGTTATTCTTTGCTGCATCTGTTCCAAGGTTATTGCTTCTAACATCTGGAGGCGTTATAGCTGATCGTTTTAATAAACGAACTGTTTTGTTTTTATCAGACATGTCTCGAGCTGTCTTACTTCTCCTCTTAATTATTTTAGTTTGGACAGATACAATTGCGGTTTGGCATCTAATCGCAATGGCCGTCTTGTTTGGTATCTCAGATGCATTTAGCCATCCAGCGATGAACTCGTTAACCCCAACATTATTAGAAGATGAACAGCTACAACGCGGAAACTCATTAATGCAGATGGCCCAACAAATCAGTCCTATTTTAGGGCCTGCCCTCGGTGGGAGTATGATTTTTTTGCTAGGGTTTAAGGGTGTCTTTATCGTCTCCTTTATCATGTTGTTTCTTGCATCCTTGACAGTCTTACAAATCAAGATCAAGGAAACCGTTGAAAAATCAACAAAGAAGCCATTAGAGGAGTTAAAGGAAGGCTTTATGTATATGAAGCAAAATAAGCTCCTTCTACACATTATGATTATGGCTCTATTCATTAATTTTTTCTTTTCTGGCCCATTGTCGATTGGGTTACCGATTATTGTAAAGGATATTTTTGAATCCAATGCATTAGGACTGACTATCTTAGAATGTGCTTTAGGAGTTGGGGCTTTATCTGGGGCCATTGTGTTAGCTTCCCGCAAAAACCTGAAACGACCAGGGGTGGTTCTTCTTCAATGTACGTTTGGTCTAGGACTGCTGTACATTTTAACCGGAGCTTCGTTTAATCTGATTGCAAGTGCTTGTTTTGTTGCTATAATGGGCTTTATGACACAACTCGTGAATATTCCATTAGTTACGATGCTTCAACAATCTACAGAAAAGAAAATGCTAGGTCGTGTCATGAGTGTATTAATGACTGTATCAACTGGTTTAATTCCTGTGTCTTACGCAGTGACTTCTTCCCTAATCGCCATGGGGATGAACATTCAAATCATCATTGCTACGGGTGGTGCCATGGTTATGCTGATTGCATTAGCTAACAGCCGAAACAAGCTCATTTTGGGTTACCAATTTGCAAAACGGGAAAAGCAAGAAGAAGCGAGTGCATGAGTCTATTAAAACTATTGCCAAAAGAAATAAGTAAGTAACTTACTAGAATAAAAGGGTTTTCCCATTTTATGACGAATCTATGTAATCAGAAAAGCAAAGGGTGAAGAAACATGAAAAGCAACCACTTTTTTCGAAATATCGTTGCAATAATTGTGATTTTAGCGGGGGTAGCTTTAATTTTGGCAAACCTCGGTGTTATAGAATGGAATATTCAAGAAGCATGGGTCTATGTCTATCCTGCGTTTTTCGTTCTCTTAGGCCTGAAATGGTTACTCGATGCAGTAAGAGGACGTGGCGGGGTTTGGGGAGGCTTATTTCTCGTTATTTTTGGTGGGTTGCTTTTACTAGACCGCTTCGATGTTCTCGACTTTACATTTTTTGATTTTTATAAACTATGGCCACTGTTGATTGTCTATTTAGGCTTTAGTATCTTTGGTACTTCACACAAACGTAAACGGAAGCGTAATTTTCAATTTATTTTCGATACGGACGATCATAAAGGCAAAGAGGAAGCTATAAAGAATAAGCAAAAATTTGTGATCGGTGATCATAAGTTTAATAGCCCAAACTGGAAAGTGGAACCGATGGACCTATGGAATGCGGTGGGGGATTATCATATCGACTTCACTAAAGCGTTTATTCCAGACAAAGAGATTCCCATTACGATTCAGGGCTGGGCTGGAGATATTCGCGTTCTTATGCCGGAGAATTTGGAGTTCCGTCTAAAAGCTCAAGTGAAAGCGGGCGATATTAAGTTATTTGGGCATTCCGTCGATGGGGTAAACCGTGAACTTAACTTTGAAACGGAAAATTACGAAACGGCAACACGTAAACTAGACATCTATTTAAATCTAAAAGCTGGATCTATAAAAGTGAATAAGGTATAGAGGTGCCCTTATGTTAAACCGTCTGAATACGATTCGATACACGTATATTCGCTCCCATTTGTACGGGTTGTTTTTAAACACTGTCACGTTGCTCGCCATTCTTTTATCCATTCATGTTATTTTTGAACCGGGTTGGTTGTCTGCAACAAGTATTTTTGTTTTTGTGCTATCTTATATGTTGATCGGATTTATTTTTTCATTTTATGTTGGATTTAAATCGAGTGGAGATATGAAAGACCGTATGGATTATTTATCGGTTTTGATTACTCAGCTTTCTAGAGGGAACTATTCCTCCAGAGTTTATTTTAATGAAGACGATGAAATTGCACGTATTGGTAACGAATTAAATGAGCTAGGGGAAAAGTTACAAAGCCAAGTAAAATCGTTGCAAAGAATGGCCGATGAAAAATCTGAATATGCTAAATCCGCGCATAAAGCGGCCACGATTGAAGAAAGGCAAAGACTTGCTCGTGATTTACATGATGCGATTAGTCAACAACTGTTTGCTTTAACCATGATGACGCAAGCAACCTTGAGAGTAATGGAGAAAGACCCGGTACTAGCAAAGACACAATTAGAAGAAATCTCATCGACTGCTATAAAAGCTCAAACGGAGATGCGAGCACTACTCCTTCACTTACGTCCTGTTGATCTATCTGGGGAGCCATTGATTTCCGGTATTCATAAATTAGTAGAAGAATTAAAACAAAAATGTCCGATTGAGTTTCATCTTCAGTTAGAAGAAGTAGATGGAATTTCTCAGTCTACAGAAGAGCATCTTTTCCGTATTGTACAGGAATCCTTATCCAATACGCTGAGACATGCGAATGCATCAGAAGTATCTATTGAGATAACAAGAAGTAAAGGTGAAATGTTCGTTCACATCGGCGATAACGGGCAAGGATTTGATTTAGAAACCGACGAAAGAAAGAAAACTTCATACGGTTTAAAGACGATGAAAGAACGTTGTGAAGAATTAGGTGGTACGTTTGCTATTCGAACAAAGCAAGGGGAAGGAACACACATTGATATTAGAATTCCACTTTAGTGGATGGTCAAGTACCAATTAAAATCGCTTTGAACTTATACATGTAGAGGTGAAGGTAATGATTCGAGTTGTCGTAGTTGATGATCATGAAGTGGTTCGTAAAGGGGTTATTGCCTATTTGCGAACAGAGGAAGACTTAGAGATTGTGGGAGAGGCTTCTAGTGGAAATGAGGGTGCAAAAGTTGTCCTTGAGCATAAACCAGATGTCGTCCTTATGGATCTAATCATGGAAAGTGGGACAGGAATTGAAGCGACAAAGCAAATTATGGCAAGCTATCCAACCTGTAAAATAATCATTTTAACAAGCTACTACGATGATGAACAAGTATTTCCTGCTCTTGAAGCAGGAGCCTTTAGTTACATATTAAAGACGTCGACTGCAGAAGAAATTGTTGCGGCGATAAAAAAAGCCTATAAAGGTGAAAATGTTATCGAGCCGAAGGTAGCAAGTAAAATGATGACAAGCTTCCGAGACACGAGTTCCAAACCACATGAGCAATTAACAGAGCGAGAGCTAGAGGTCTTGATGTGTATTGGGGACGGTCTAACGAACCAAGAAATCGGAGAAAAGCTTTTTATTGGCATTAAAACGGTGAAAACACATGTAAGCAATATATTAAGTAAGCTCGATGTTCATGACCGCACGCAAGCTGCTGTATATGCCCATAAAAACGGGTTATTTCGAAAATAGGTATCATTTCCTTTCGTTTTTGGGACGAGACTAGTATAATACTCGTGAAATAAGTGTAAGGAGTGGAAATGATGGCAAACGGGCAAGACAAAAAAGAAACGATTCTTTTTCTAGTTTGGGCACAATCAGTCATAGCGACGCTAGGAAGTTTGTTCTTCTCAGAGATTATGCATTTTATACCATGTGAATTGTGCTGGTATCAACGTATCTTAATGTATCCGTTAGTGGTGATATACGGCTATGCTGTCTTTAAAAAAGACATACAATTTGCATTGCCTGGTTTAATTATGAGTGGTATAGGAGTACTTGTTTCGAGTTATCACTATACATTACAAAAGGTGCCTACATTACAACAAGCTGGCGAATCTTGTGGGATTATCCCATGTACAACGGAATACATAAATGTATTTGGTTTTATTACCATCCCTTTCTTAGCCCTAGTAGCGTTTCTCATCATCTTTTTCTTACACGTAACTCTACTCGTTCAGCAAAGGAGACGTAACGGATGAAAAATAAAATGTTCCTATTTTTAGGTGTCATTATTTTATTATTCGCAGCACTTGCATTTGTTGTGAACTACCAAAACAAGAAAGCATCTGAAGGAAATCCTTATGGAAAAGATAAATTGGATCAAGCAACGATTGAACAATTAGATGATCCAAACTATCAAAATCAAATTCTTCCGGATGAGCTTGAGGCAAAATTAGAAAATAAAGAAGACGTGACGGTTTACTTCTATAGCCCTACTTGTGAACACTGTCTTCGTACGACACCTGTTTTAGTCCCGATGATGGAAGATTACGGTGTGGATATGAAGAAATTAAATGTTCTAGAATTTCAGGATGCATGGAATACGTATAATATTGAAGGAACCCCTACGCTCATCCATTTTGAAAATGGAGAAGAGGTCGCTCGAACAGATGGGGAGCAACCCGTAGAGGCATGGGATTCGTTTATTAAAGAGAACATTTTGAATAAAGAATAGACTAAGTGGGTACAAGTCGCACAACGATTTGTACCCCGTTTTTTTTGGAGATGGGAACGACAGCTTTTAAGGAATGATCGCTATTCTAATGGAGCCTTCCATTATTCATATTATCATTAATTATTTCATTCACCTTTTCCTTGGCTTGCTTCACCATTTCGTCCGTAATCATCACAACGTCTGTGTCATACTTTTGATCATTTGATACAGGGAACTGTAGTTTTTCTGCATAAGGGGCAGACCTATTCATCATAAATGCAGATGTCACTTCACAATATTTTTTACGGGCTTCCTCTACGTTTAACTTGTCAATAACTATATCGTTCATTAAATTAAGAGCAAGGATATTGGCAGCTTCCATGTCACACCGAGAGGAAACTTCACCTCTTGTTCTTTCGATCATGACGCTACCATCAAATTTTGCCAGATCACTAAATTTCTCTATTGGCACGGTATAATTAATATAATTCTCGATAACATCGGTATGAGGTTGTGGGAAATCGTGCGGAATTTCATCACGATAAACAATGGTTCTTTTCCAAGGACCATTGTTGTACCAAATCAATCTGCTTTCAGTAGCTTCGTTTGGAGGTCCATATTGATCTATAGTTAGATAGGCAGCTTTTTTAGACATTGCATTCCACTCTTTAACAATAGATTGGACCGTATTCATATCTGCAAAAGTTTTGGTTGTTTCCTCAGCACCACCAAGAGTTTGTACTTTAAAATCACTTCCCATTGCAATTCCAGCGGTTTTTAATTTATCTTCTTGTTCCATAGCGCGCCTCCTAAGACTTATTTTATTTTTAAAATGTCCCGGATTCTTAGTTATATGAGTCAATGATTTATGGGAATTTTTTATATAGCGAAGGATTACACTTTCGAGGGCGGTGAACTAAAAAGGGATTCATGCTCATTTCGTTTTACTTACTTTAAAATTACCGATAGGTGGGCATATCCAGTCACTTTTCTTATGGAGAAAGCATCAAAGAAATATGACAGCTTATTAAGCTGTCGGGGAATAAGTCAAATTTTATATATAGGGAAGGGAGATTGTGAGAATCCTTTTGGAAGAGGGGTGACGGGACCCGCAAAGAGTAATTCTTCCACCTTTTTACTCCTTTAAGCAACGGGCCCATAACTCCCCAAAAGCGGACCTACAGCTAAGCACAGAAACCCTTTACCTTTCTTCAATCATGTTGTATGTACTAACATAAGGAGCTCCAGAAAAGAATGCAGGAGTTTTTTGTGTGCCGGCCATTTGATGCGACTTCTTAAAAGAATCTGACTGCTTCCATTTCTCATAGTTCTTTTCGGAATCCCATTGAACCATAACAATATACGTGTTTCCTTGTGTAGGTCGAAGCAATCGAAACGCTTGGAAGCCAGGCTCTGATTCAATATAAGAAGCTCGATTGTGGAACTGGTCTTCAAATACTGGTTTTCCTTCGTCGGTTACAGGGATGTTGTTCATCACCACAAATCCGTTTTCTTTCAAGGCTCCGGTTGATAAAACCACATCGAATTTGCGCGGTGCCTCAAACATCTTCTTTTCTGTACCTTCGTAATAAGCTACGGTGCTCCCGCCTCCTTGCATGAGTAAAATATGTTTGTCCGAATGCTTTTGTTTATATTTTTCTAGAAAATCAGCGGTACCATTTGTCATAAATGCAAACATCTTCTCACCTTTTTCCTTCCAAAATAAATTCTGTTCTTCTTCTAGTTTACCAATCGTAGAAAAGTCTAATCAAGCAAGACCTGATTTTGAAGGGTTTGTGACGAAGAATGAATATCGTTCATCATCGTTTTTTTTCCGTGTATAATGATTACCATGCACCAATTAGAAAAGAGGGAAATACCGTGAAATGGAAAGAATACATGTCGAGGGTTTCAGGGAAGTGGACATGGCCGATATATGTGTTAGCTAGTATTGTCGTATTAGGAATTATCGGATATTTATTTATATTATTTGGCGGAAGGTTTGTTGTTGATGAGGAGGATTTAATTTTAAAAGAAACGACAACCATCGAAACAGAAGATGGGGTTGTTGTGAAGACGATTTACGATGAAAATCGTTCCTTAGTATCATTTGATAATATTCCGGAGCATGTTTCCAATGCTTTCGTCGCTATTGAGGATAGTCGATTTTATGACCATGCAGGGGTCGACTTTAAATCGGTTATGCGTGCATTATCAAGGGATATTTTATCAATGAGTAAAAAAGAAGGGGCTAGCACCATCACTCAGCAGCTCGCCAAGAACCTTTTTTTGACAAATGACAAGACATGGATGAGAAAAACAAAAGAAGTAATGGCAGCTATTTATTTGGACCGAAACTTTACGAAGGAAAAAATTCTCGAATATTACCTTAATGAGATTTACTTTGGACATGGGAATTATGGAATTCAAGAAGCGTCCCGCTACTATTTTAGTAAGGATGTAAAGGATTTGACAGTGAGCGAAGGTGCATTACTGGCAGGCTTAGTAAAAGCGCCAAATTCCTATTCTCCAATCGATCATCCCGAGAAAGCATTAGACCGTCGTAACCTCGTATTACAAGAGATGAACCAATTAGGAATGCTAGAAACAGAGCAGATGATTCGGTTGCAAGGTAAGACACTAGAGCTAAATGTAAAGCAAGAAAAGACAGAACCTTGGATGGACTCTTATGTTGACCTTGTCTTGCAAGAAGCGACGAATACGTTTGATATATCATTTAACGAGTTAAAAAGAGGCGGATATCGAATCGTTACCAATCTTGACCTACAGGTACAAAAAAAGGCTTATGAGCAGCTGCAAAAGGATGAGGAGTTTTCTGGATCAGAAGCTGGCATTGAGGCGGCATTCGTTGCAATGGATCAAGCATCCGGTGGAATAATCGCTGCGATTGGGGGAAGGAATTATAAGCTTGGTGATTTAAATCGCGTGCTTGTTAAACGGCAGCCAGGTTCGGTGATGAAGCCTTTAGCTGTATATGGACCAGCGATGATGTTAGAGGACTATCAGCCGTACACGCTTATACCAGATGAACAAAGAACCTATGGGGAATATACAGCCCATAACTATGATGGACAGTATGAAGGAACTGTTTCCATGTTTGAAGCGATCCAAAAGTCTAAAAACGCACCAGCAGTGTGGTTGCTCAACGAAATCGGCATTTCCTATGCCAAGGAATATTTGGAAAAAATGAACCTTTCCATTCCAGACCAAGGGTTATCGATTGCGCTTGGGGGCTTGAAAGAAGGTTTGACCCCGTTACAGTTAGCGGAAAGTTATCGAGCTTTCGTTCATAAAGGAGAAACGGTGAAAGGTTACACCATTGATAAAATATATGATCGGAACAAGGAAGTTGTCGCCGAAGCAGGCTATGAAACAGCAAAAGTATTTAGTGAACAAGTAGCCTGGAATATGACGAGAATGCTAGAAGGAGTTGTGCAAAATGGTACCGGAACAAGTGGGGATTACACTCAAGCATTAGCCGGTAAAACAGGTACGACCCAGCATCCGCAGGCTAAGGGTATGGTCAAGGATGCCTGGTTTGTCGGATATACGCCTGAAATAGTGACAGCCATGTGGGTAGGCTATGACCAATCTGATGAAAAGCATTATGTAACGAAGGGGAGCGAAGTACCGACGAAGCTAACCAAAGACATTCTAAGAGAGGTTGCTAGTAATAGAGAACTATCTTCCTCGTTTACGAAGCCGGATTCTGTGGAAGAATTACAGGAACCGATTACGTTACCAGTTATTGAAGATTTAACGGTAGATTACAAGCTCGGCGGTTTTTCCATCCTGCAAGGAGAGTTAACATGGACGCCAAGCTCAGATGATCGTGTTATCTATCATATTTATAAGGTAACAGAAGATGGAGACGAAAAGATTGGGGAAGTAGAAGGACAAGGATCTTATCGAGTAAAACGGGTGAATGTTTTTGGAGAAACTACGTATTATGTGCAGCCTTATAACCCACTTATCAATGAAATGGGAACTGTATCGAATCATGTCACTTTGTCTTTTAGAAATTAGGTACAAATTCGTGACATTTGGTATCAATTGCTATACAGAATGGGAATAAATAGTTATAGTGGTTAATGGAATGGACTAGAAATGAAGGGTGAAAATCATGTCGAGACAAATAAACGACACTATCTTGAAGGCGTTTCGTGGGGAAGCGACCCATCATGTACCAGCATGGTATATGAGACAAGCGGGAAGATCTCAAAAGGAATACAGAAAATTAAAAGAAAAATACTCCTTATTTGAGATAACCCATCAACCAGAACTATGTGCTTACGTCACTCGATTACCGGTCGAGCATTACGGAGTAGATGCTGCAATTCTATATAAAGATATTATGACCCCTCTACCAGCGATTGGAGTAGACGTAGAGATTAAAAAGGGAATCGGTCCCGTAATCGATAAACCGATTCGTTCCCTACAAGATGTTGAGAGATTAGGCGAAATTGACCCGGAGTCAGATGTTCCTTACGTATTGGAGACCATTCGTCTTCTAACAGAGGAACAGTTGGATGTCCCGTTGATTTCGTTTAGTGGCGCGCCGTTTACAATCGCAAGCTACATGATTGAAGGTGGGCCTTCTAAAAATTATCATAAGACAAAAGCAATGATGTACAGTGATCCAAAAGCATGGTTCCTACTTATGGACAAATTAGGGGACATGGTGATCACGTATGTTAAATCACAAATTAAAGCAGGTGCTCGTGCCATCCAAATTTTTGATTCTTGGGTAGGTACGTTAAATGTTGCTGACTATCGTACGTATGTTAAACCGGTTATGCATCGAATTTTTTCGGAGTTAAAAGAAGAAGGAGTTCCATTGATCTTGTTCGGCGTGGGAGCCCGTCATTTGATTCTGGAATGGAACGATCTACCGGTTGATGTACTAGGATTAGATTGGCGTATGTCGGTTACAGAAGCTCGCAACCTTGGGATTACGAAAACTTTGCAAGGTAACTTGGATCCAGCTATTTTACTTTCCGACTGGGCTACCATAGAAAGCAGAGCACAGGCCATCCTGGAGGAAGGTACAGAGAAACCTGGATTTGTATTTAATCTTGGACATGGGATCACCCCGGATATTAAACCAGCAACATTAAAAAAATTAACAGAATTCATTCACGCCTATAAATAGAAAGTTAGAATGAAAAAACAACACATGTAAGAGGTGGAAATCTTGACTAAGAGAAAAGTAGGATTACTCGTAATGGCATACGGTACTCCTTATAAAGAAGAAGATATCGAGCGTTATTACACCGATATTCGTCATGGACACAAGCCAACTCCCGAAATGCTTGCAGATTTAACAGAGCGTTACCAAGCAATCGGTGGGATTTCGCCGTTGGCTAAAATTACGCAAGAGCAAATGGAAGCATTGGAAGCTAGATTAAACGAAAGACAAGATGAAGTAGAATTCGTTTCATACTTAGGTTTGAAGCATATCGAGCCATTTATTGAAGATGCGGTGAAACAAATGGCCGGCGACGGGATTGAGGAAGCGGTATCCATCGTGTTAGCCCCTCATTATTCTACATTCAGCGTGAAGTCCTACAATGGAAGAGCACAAAAAGAAGCGGACAAGTACGGCGTAACAACGATCACATCTGTGGAAAGCTGGTTTGATGCTCCTGGCTTTATCAAGTATTGGGCTGATGAAATTTCTGCTATCTTTAATGGGATGGAAGATGCAGAACGTGAAAAAGCAGTTTTAGTCGTATCTGCTCATAGCTTACCGGAAAAGATTTTACAAAACGGCGATCCGTACCCAGATCAATTAAAAAGAACGGCAGAATTGATTTCCGAAGCAACGGGTGTTACGAGCTATGCACTTGGCTGGCAAAGTGAAGGAAACACACCAGATCCTTGGCTAGGACCAGATGTGCAAGATTTGACGAGAGATTTGTATGAGCAAAAAGGTTACCGCTCTTTTGTTTACGCTCCTGTTGGCTTTGTAGCAGATCACTTAGAAGTTCTTTACGATAATGATTATGAATGTAAAGTCGTATGTGACGAGTTAGGTGCGAACTATTATCGCCCAGAAATGCCAAACGTTGCACCACCATTCATCGATACACTAGCAGATGTTGTTTTATCTAAATATAAAAGCTCTGATCTATCATGAGTCATAAGAAACAAATTGTAGTAATAGGTGGCGGTATCACAGGACTTACCGCCGCCTATTATTTGCAAAAAGAGATAGATACAAACCAGCTTCCATATGAAGTAAAACTTATCGAGGCTAGTGATCGATTAGGTGGAAAAATTAAATCCCTTAAGCGGGATGGGTTCACCATTGAAAGAGGACCAGATTCTTTCTTAATTCGAAAAAAGTCTGCGGCTGAATTAGCAAAGGATGTCGGTTTGGAAGACAAGCTAATCAAAAATGGAACTGGCCAATCCTATATCTTAGTAAACGACCACCTTCACAAGATGCCGTCCGGATCCTTTATGGGAGTTCCAACTCAAGTGAAGCCATTTTTAAGTTCGTCGTTATTTTCCTGGAGAGGGAAGATCAGAGCTGGATTGGACTTTGTGTTACCAAAAGGAAAAGAACAGTCAGATCAATCGCTAGGTTTATTTTTCCGTCGTCGTTTAGGTGATGAGATTGTGGAAAATGTGATTGAGCCACTGCTGTCTGGTATCTATGCTGGAGATATTGACGACCTAAGCTTAATGTCTACCTTCCCTAATTTTTACGAATTAGAGCAGGAGCATCAAAGCTTGGTAAAAGGGCTTCAGAAGACGACGCCTAAGCCACAAAAACCGCAGCCAAATGCGAAAAAGCCCAGTATGTTTTATTCGCTAGAAAATGGATTGGAGTCCTTGATTCATGCGATTGAATCAAAACTTCCTGAAGGAACGGTATTGAAAAGTACCCAAGTGGACGAGGTAAATCTCCATGATTCACAGTACGCCTTAGTCTTGAAAAATCAAAAGACAATACAGGCAGATGCTGTCGTGATGGCGACACCGTACTTTGCTACGGCTAAGATGCTAGGCTCTTATCCGTTTGTGGAACCATTGAACCAAATGAAAGCAACCTCTGTCGCCAATGTGGCTCTCGCATTTGATGCATCTGCGATTGAAAAGGACATAGACGGTACTGGTTTTGTCGTTTCCCGAAATAGTAGTTATCGAATTACGGCTTGTACGTGGGTACACAAAAAATGGCCAAATTCGACACCAAAAGGGAAAGTATTACTTCGTTGCTTCGTTGGAAAACCAGATGATCAGGAAGTGGTAGATTTATTGGATGAAGAAATTATAGATATTGCTTTGAAGGATTTAAAGCGGATTATGAATATAACTGCAGAGCCTAATTTCTCTGTGGTAACACGTTGGAAGCAAGCTATGCCGCAATATTCTGTTGGACATAAACTACGTTTGGAATCTGTTCGAGAAGGTATAAAGCGGGAACTTCCCGGCCTATTCCTTGCAGGAAGCTCGTACGACGGGATCGGAATCCCAGATTGTATAGATCAGGGGAAAGTTGCTGTCGAACAAGTGTTAGCATTTTTAAAAGAATAGATTAGAATATATAGGGGTGCAATTTAATGGGGAATTGCTACCTCTATTTTCTATTTTTAATACTGTGGAAAATGACAAAGAGAAACAAAATGAAAAAAACCAATCCGATGTTTAGTAATAAGTCAATGATCTCCTCCATGGTATCCCTCCCGCTATCTCATTCTATCGTCTTCCTCGCTTTTAAAATAAGAACCCGATGCTGCTAAATAACCAATAAGAGACAACACGACTACAACGATAGTTAACCAAACTGGCAAGGCAGCCCCTCCTCATTTATGTTTATACCCATACTAACATAATATTCCAACTTTTTGGTAGGACTTCTAATGGTTCAGAAGGGGGACCAAAAACGTTCACTCAATATCTGTACTATAATAGATGAAAAAAAGCAGCTTATAGATAAGCTGCTTCGGGTACAATGATTATTATATAGCGGGATGATCACAGTCGTCACATAAATTCCCGTAGCAATCAGCTTTCTCTAATATGCTGTTGCCACACTTTGAGCATTTCTTTTTAGGCAGATTACGAAAAAACTCAACGATGCTAATCAAGTGAACCCCTCCTGTTTTGTAGTAATTCCATTGTATTATAACAGTTCGGAAAATACAACAGTTTGTTTTATAACAATTAAAAATGAGGTGAATGTCATGAAGTTAACAGTAATTGGATTTTGGGGAGCTTATCCAGAGGCGGGAGGAGCCACGTCTTCCTATTTATTAGAAAAGGAAGGCTTTTCCTTGCTGATTGATTGTGGAAGCGGAGCATTATCTAGGCTACAAGCTTTTAAACCTGTCAAAGATCTAGATGCAGTGTTGTTATCCCATTATCATCAAGATCATATCGCAGACATTGGAGTGCTACAGTACGCATGGCTCGTTCAAAATGCCATACATGGAACCAAGGATGTGTTACCGATTTATGGACATCAAGACGATCCAGAAGGGTTTGATAAACTGAATCATGATTATACGAAAGCCATTGCTTATAATCCTAAAAAAGCATTAGAAGTTGGCCCGTTTACGATTACATTCATACCCACCAAGCATCCTGTCCCGTGTTATGCGATGCGAATTACAGATGGTGAGAAGGTCATCGTGTACACAGCAGATTCCTCCTATAAACAAGAATTTATTGATTTCGTACAATCAGCCGACTTGTTAATCACGGACTGTAACTTTTATGAGGACCAAGATGGATCGAAAGCGGGTCATATGACGAGCAAAGAAGGAGCGGAAATTGCCAACCAAGCTAGTGTCAATGCATTACTTCTTAGTCACTTGCCACATCATGGAACGCATGACCAGTTAAGTTCCGAAGCAAGGAAATATTTTAGTGGGAGCATCGAGCTCGCTTACGAAGGATACACGTTTAAAACCTAACATGCAAGAAAATTGTCGATAGGACAGGTTTGTTTTACAATAGAGAAGGAATAAAATGTTAAAGGAGGATTTCTCGTGAAATTTATTGATAACAAAGGGATTAATGACCCTCATATTAACTTAGCAATTGAAGAATATGTCTTAAAGAATTTTGGCGCCGATGATACATATTTACTTTTCTACATTAATGAGCCTTCTATTATTATTGGGAAAAACCAAAACACCACGGAAGAAATTAACACAAAATATGTAGATGATAACGGTATTCACGTGGTTCGTCGTTTATCAGGTGGTGGAGCGGTTTATCATGACCTTGGGAACTTAAACTTTAGCTTTATTACAAAAGATGATGGTGATAGCTTCCATAATTTTGCTAAGTTTACAGAACCAGTTGTAGAAGCGTTGAACAAGCTTGGGGTACCAGCTGAACTGCAAGGGCGAAATGACCTAGTAGCAAATGGAAGAAAGATTTCCGGAAATGCTCAATTCTCTACGCGTGGACGTATGTTTAGCCATGGGACATTGATGTATGATTCCGAGATTGAACATGTTGTTTCCGCCTTAAATGTACGGAAAGAAAAAATCGAGTCCAAAGGAATTAAATCGATTCGCAGTCGTGTTGCGAATATCTCCGAATTTATGGAAGAAAAAGTATCGATGGATGAATTCAAGAATATTATTTTGCGTAGTATCTTCGATGTAGAAAGTGTAGAAGATGTACCAACTTATGAGTTAACAGATGAAGATTGGGATAACATTAAGAAACTATCGGAAGAGCGTTATCAAAAGTGGGATTGGAATTATGGGAAATCCCCTGCCTCCAACATCCAGCAATCTCATAAGTTCCCGGCTGGTCTCGTCGATATTCGCTTAGATGTGAAAAAAGGAATTATTGAAAACGCAAAAATTTACGGAGACTTCTTCGGAGTAGGAGAAGTAAAAGACATTGAAGAACGACTCATCGGGATTCGTTACGAGCGGAAACAAATCGAAGAAGCGTTGACAGATGTCGATATGAAGCACTATTTTGGGAATATTTCTAAAGAAGAGTTCATTGATTTAATGTACTAAGAATAGAATGCCTCTAGCTTGAACCAGGCAGAGGCTTTTCTTTTCAGAAAAGGTGTGGTTTTCGTGCAACGTCTCATTACTGGATCACTCATTATATCACAGGTTGTCTTCATCCTTGTGTTTCCTTTTCTGAAAGACTTAACCTCCTACCTACACCCAATTGTACTCTTGGTTACTTGGTTTTGTTGGACGGCAGCTATCCTCTTTCTAGTCCTTTGGGTAAAAGGAGTGTCGCTTTACATACCACAAAAATTATTGCTCATCGCATTTTCTTTGTACAGTTTGGGTCTCATTCTTCTTTTGTTTTTCCGTCCTTCTGGCCCAGCAGGCTCTGCAGTAAATCTCAACCCCTTTCAAACAATCCAGTTTTATCTAAGTGGGCGTGTCCCTTTTCTGATTGCGTTTTATAACTTAGCTGCAAATATCGGGCTATTTATTCCGATAGGTGTGTTTTGGAAAGCGTGCTTTTCTAAGAGAGCTAAGAGTCCATTTAGAAGTTTTCTGTTTCCTTTAATCCTGATAGTTTGTATAGAAGGGATTCAATTTGTAACAAATACAGGGGCTTTAGATATAGACGACTTAATTCTGAATATACTAGGTGTGTACATAGGCTATGGAATCACGCCATTATGTAAAAGAATCATTCGCACGCATCGAAGGTAGGAGGGGAAGAATGAAGAAATTACTCATTGGATATGGACTCTTTGTTGCCCTAATATGGAGCTACTTTTTATTTGCGTATCCACTTGATAGCTTTGGGAAGAGCAATTTTGCAAGTCTCAGTCATGCGATGTTTTTCACAACTGTTCCGTTGGATTGGTTCCTACTATTAGGGATTATTCGTTACCAAAGTAGTCAGAGTCGATACAGTCTAACCACGAATGATGGGTCATTCTCATTTATGATATGGTTTTGTATTAAGCTGTTTGGTTTATACCTCATTATTAAGCTTCCTTTTGATTTCATTTGGTATGAAATTTGTAAGGCCTATGGAATTAGTCAACAGCCTTATGCTGATTGGTTCTTTGATTTCGGCTTAAGTTATATCCTGTTTTGTCTAGGGCTTCTTTTTATAATTATCTTGACGAGATATTTGATGAAAAAGTTTAAGAAAGCATGGTGGTTTGCTTTATGGCTACTGACAATTCCGATTGCATTGTTTCTCGTTTATATCCAACCGATATGGATTGATCCATTATATAATGACTTTCAACCAATGGAGGATGGGGAGTTAAAACAGGAAATTTTAAAGCTAACAGAGGATGCAGGAATTGAAGATGTCACGCTTCTCCAGGTCAACAAAAGTACGGAAACAACAACATTTAATGCTTATGTGAACGGCATTTTTGGCAATGCCCAGATCGTCGTTTGGGATACGACGATACAAGGAATGGAAAAGGATGAGATATTATTTATTCTTGCGCATGAAATAGGGCATTATGTGAAGCATCATGTCCTGCTTGGTGTTTCTGGTTACTTGCTTATGAGCTTTGTAGTCTTGTGGCTTCTTGCGGTCATTTTCCGTAAATGGTGGGGAATGAGGGAGAGTAGTGAACCTACGAACGTTCGAGCCATTCCATATTTATTATTGATTGCTTCCTTGTTGTTGTTTTTATTTCAGCCTATCTCGATGTGGGTATCAAGGGAAATCGAAACATCTGCTGATCAATATGCGATGGATCACACGGAAGAATTACAACCAGCAGCAGATAGCTTCCAGAGACTTGCGATCCAGTCCCAAAGTGACATTTCTCCTGCCTGGTGGATTAAATGGCTTCGTTTCAGTCATCCTACGATTCAGGAACGGATTGAAATGGTAGAAAACGAAATGAAGTCCCGAGACAACTAACCTCGAGCATTTGCCTCGGGGTTTTTTTCATGGTTAAAAATGCTCCAAATTGTTCAGAATAGAAAGAAAAGGAGGTCATGTAATGGACAAGGAAGAAGCGGTGGAGTTAGAAGTCTATTCTCTCTTAAATCCTGATTTTGGATTAGAAGATGGCAGGTTTTATGAACAAGTTTCCCCGGTAAAGGGAGAGGAATATCCTTTGTAGTTTTAATGGATAATTTGGAAAAATATGGACAGTTATGAAGAAATATGGTACATTTGTAATAGGTCTTTCGCTTTTCATTGAACTTTGTATGAAAGGATGAAAAATATTGAAAAAAGAATATGAAATTACGCCTCATACGTGTGCTATTGTGAAGGAAAAGGTAGACGGCCAATCAGTTTGCCTAGTATTAGAAGTAGAAGATAGCTTCTATGTTGCCTCCTCCCCAAGTAAGTTAGTTGATCAAGGGTGCAAGTTCTTTGGGAGCAGCCTAAAAGGTAGACAAGACGGCACCAAAGAAGTGTGTGGAATCACGCACAAAGCACCAATTTCTATGGATCCTTCTAGTGGGATGTATTTCTTTCCAACAACCTCACCTCAGAATCCAAATTGCTCATGGATTGCTCACTCCCATATTGATCGACTTGAAAAAACTTCTTTTCAACAGACGATCGTTCACTTCAAAAATGGAACTTCTATTAAAGTCGACGTTTCCTACGGATCAATGATGAATCAAGTTCAGCGAACAGCACAATTTCGATACTTATTGGATAATCGTGTGAAATATTTTTCGAAAAATAAAGGAGACATGGTTGCCGAGCCTTTTCCAAGTTAGTTAATACCTACCTATCAATGAATCTAATTTTGTAATGAAAAGCGGAAGACCCGAATTTCATGTAGAAGCAATGTTTAAAATGGCGAATAATAATGGATACTAGTACATAATGAGTCGACATCTATGAAAGGAGTCTTGTAGGATGCAAGAAACAATGGATTACCTATTGGATCATCCTCTCCTCGGGGTGCTAGTAATTGGGGTAGCCTGGGTTGTGGTTACTTCTATCGTGAAATCATTATTTAAAGCAGCTACGATTTTAGTCGTGGTGGCGCTCGCACTCGTCGTGTTTTTTGATTTTACGCCGAAAGAGGTATTGGAAAAAGGGTCCAATGTGGCTAATATTGGAACTTCTCTGTTTCAAAAAACGCTCCAACCTATGTTAACGAATGAATCCGAGGGTGAAGCGTTTTTTATTCAAGAAAAAAATGGGGACACAGTAATCTCTTTGGATTCTCTTGGCATTACATACAATCTGTCTGAATTGTTTGAATCAGAAGAAGAGAAATCCCCGATGCAGCAAAAAAATGATGCATCCATTCCACACTAATTACGGAGGAAGCCACCCTCTGAGTCAATTACTTGTCCAGTAATCCATGCCGCTTCTTCGCTAGCTAGAAAATTCACAAGACGAGCAGCATCATCTGGGGTACCGATTCGGCCGAAGCCAAACTTCGGCTTTAAGTATGTCTTAATGTCATCCGTCATCCAACCAGAGTCTGTGGGGCCCGGATTAACTGCATTTACTGTGATGCCTAAAGTTGCAATTTCTGCGGATAACGTGGAAGTAAAAGCGGTAATGGCACCTTTTGTAGAAGCATAAGCTAATTCTTCGACCATAGGTCCTTTTGCTTGTCCAGAGGTCATATTAATGATTCTTCCAGACGTTAAGTTTGTTTGTTCAAATCGTTTAGCAAACTCCACACTTAGTAACATTGTTCCTCGCATGTTCACTTCATAGTGGCGATCCAATAAGTCCGCAGTTAGTTGTTCGTAGCCATCATTTACCGAGTAGGCCGCATTGTTTACGAGAATGGCTGGGAAACCTAGCTTTTCTGTAACGGCATCTAGTAATCGAGCAGGTGCGTCTCGTTGTGCTAAATCAATCGTTGCTTTCTCACAACGAACCCCAAAGGCACGTAATTCCTCTTGAAACGTATTACTCCAGCCCTTACTTCCCCAGTCGGTAAAGAAAATATCATGGCCAGCCTTGGTTAATCGACGACATATAGCTGTCCCGATATCTCCTTGATGACCAACTCCGGTTACTACGGCAATGGAACCTTTATGTACCATACGTATTCCTCCTCTCTTTTCCTTATTTATATTATACAGCGCATTAGGTAGCGGAAGGAAGTTCGATATGGGCGAACGCTTTTTTCATAAGCTCTTTTACGATAATTTCTACTTTTTTTCGAATAGCAGGGTTAAAATAGTTTCTTTCTTCTTCTCTTCCTTTGCAAATAAAGAGAAAAGAAGTAAAGGAGTCATTTTTCGTAGAAGAAACAACTTGTAATTGCATGCGACGCATACGTTGTCGAAGTGATCTTCTTTCGCTCGTTGCAATTCGTTCCATCTCCTCTAATAACTCAAGGTAAGGCTCTTTAATTTTGAAAACCCCTTTCTGACATTGGTCGAGGTCTTGGCGAATGACAAGGATAGCCATCGAAAGGAATAAAAAACGGGAAGCCAGATCAAACTCTTCTTGGTTGAGATAACGCAATGATGTTCCCCTCCTTATATACGAACGTGTGTTCTATTATACAACATTAGTATATGCGAGTAAATCAAAAAAATGATTATGAAATGGTAAAATAGAACAGGATAGGCAATTTTCTAAGTTTACATTACAATAAATATAGGGAAACTAGAGATAAGAGTCTAAAGGGGAAACCAAGAGGAGTTATGGAAGCATGTATTTATTCGACATAGATATGCAAGAGATTCAGCAAATGGTAGAAAATGACCGACTAGACGATTTCATCATGCAGTTATTAAATAGCTATGAAAGCTTAGGACCACTACCAGGCATTGTGCTCCCGTTTTTAGAAGCCTTTTTGCCATTCCTTCCGCTTGTCGTTTTTGTGTTAGCGAATTCAGCGGCATACGGGCTATTAGAAGGGTTTATTTTTTCTTGGATTGGGGCGAGCGTCGGTGCTATTTGTGTATTTCTTCTCGTTCGAAGGCTAGGCCAAAAACGCTTCTTTGTTTGGTTAAGAAATCATAAACAAGTGAAAAAAGTAACGAGTTGGTTAGAGCGTCACGGCTTTGGACCACTATTTTTACTCATGTGTTTTCCGTTCTCGCCTTCTTCGGTTATTAACGTCGTGGCCGGATTAACGAAAATTAGCTTTCAACAGTTTTTATTGGCTGTTGTCCTTGGTAAATCTGTGATGATTTTTACGATTGCTTATGTCGGGGATAGTATCGTATCCTTTGCCCAAAAACCGGTGAAAACGATCGTAGTTGGTGTATGTATCATTCTGTTCTGGGTATTCGGTAAATTCTTAGAGAAGAAGCTCCAAAAGCGTGCAGATAGGACGGAGCAGACAAATGTTCAAAAACGAAAAGATGATTAAAACCATTTCCTACGGGGTAAGATGCTTATAGAAAGACCTTGGAGGAAATGAACATGAATAAAAAAAGACTATGGAAAATAGGCCGTGTGGTAGTATTTGCCGTAATTTTGGCGATGATCTTTCGTTCTTTTTTATTTGCCAGCTATGTCGTAGATGGAAAATCAATGGAGCCTACGCTTTATGATGGGAATTTACTAATGGTTAACAAAGTCGTCTATGAGTGGAAAGATATCGATCGCTTCGATGTTATCATTTTCCACGCAAATAAAAAAGAAGACTATGTAAAACGAGTGATAGGTTTACCAGGTGATCATATAGAATATAAGAACGATCAATTGTATGTAAATGGAGAAAAAGTGGAAGAAGAGTATTTGAAACCATTTAAAGAAGAATTAGATTCATCATTAACCGAAGACTTTACATTAGAAAGTGTGACAGGGAAACAAAAAGTCCCAGAAGGTCATCTATTCGTAATGGGAGACAATCGAAGAAAAAGCTTAGATAGCAGATCCTTTGGGTTTGTATCCGCGGAAACAGTAGTCGGAAAAGTAGATATCCGCTACTGGCCAATGTCTCAAGCTGGTATTAGTTTTAAGTATTAAACCTAAGAAAACTTGGTTAAGCCAAGCATTTAGGCGCAGGCTAAGCGTTAGTTGCCTTATACTCGGGACTTAAAAATGTTTGCTTCATCGAGTTTCTTCTTGCTAAAATTTTATACTTTCCTGATAACGTATAAAGAAACGGGATGTCAATTCGGCAGAAGAGTTGACATCCTTATTTATATCTCATTGTAAATGCTTGGGTGGAGTGTCTTTATGTCCTTTATTTTGAACCTCGGTAAAAAGATCCTCACTATTTTGAACCTTATATTGTTTGTTTAATAAATTTAAAGTCTCATTAAAATTAGTGATTTGGGAATTACTAGGAATTGAATTTATGATCGTTTGTTTAAATTCTTCAAAATCTTTATTTGTTACGGGTCGAGCTTCCTTTTTTAATTCAAATCCTATTTGTCCGTTTGGTTCAAGGGTGGCAAGTTTCACATCGCTTATTTTCGAGACATTCATTTGTCTAAGTTTCATTTCAAGCTGATCCACCGTCAACCTAAGTTTTTTCAGATTCTTTTCATACGGAGTACCATTGTCAATCACAATCTTTGCTTTGCCTGTAATCAGCTTTTCGAATGTATCTGATTTCATTTGTAGTAATTCCACGACTAACAGTGTACCAACGAGTATCCCTCCGGCCAATAATGTCGTCCATATATTTTTTCCTGCTACTGGTTGAATAAGTAAAGTACCTATCGCTATCATAAGAACGGTTTCAGCCAAAGTCATCTGTGAAATGGTTTTTCTTCCCGCAATTCTCAAAAGAACCGTTCCTGCCAGTACAATCAATACTGCCTTCCAAATAAAATCCCATTGCATATCTATAACCACCAATCCTTTGGAAAAAGTTAAGCATATTATGCCCAACTTAGTTTCTACTATCCTTTGCAGTCTCTTACTAGGCTTTCGTTAATTTCCCAAATTTCTACGGACCTATCTATCGAGCAAACATGATAAAATAGAACTAGATGAAAAGAATGTAGGAGGAGAGTTCGTTGGGGATCCGATTTATGATAGGCAAAGCAGGAGCGGGAAAAAGTAGCGAAGTTCTCCATGAAATAGAAGAGAAATTAAAACAGGACCCACAAGGGCCACCTATTTTATATATCGTGCCAGATCAAATGACGTTTCAACAGGAGTACGCCTTGCTTAAGAAGGAAGGGATTACGGGAAGTATTCGCGCACAAGTATTTAGTTTTTCCCGACTGGCGTGGAGAATATTTCAGGAGACGGGTGGAGGAACGAGAAAGCATATTAGCTCAACTGGTATTCAAATGCTGTTAAGAAAGATTACAGAGGAACGGACAAGCGATTGGAGTATGTTCCAAAAGGCCATTGAAAAACAGGGCTTTATTCAGCAACTGGAGACGATGCTATCTGAGTTTAAACGGTACAGAGTTACGCCAGAAGTTTTAAGAGAGCAAATGGCAACGATGGATCAGTACAAGCACCCATATCCAGGGGAGCTGGCACTGCGAAATAAGCTGGACGATTTAACGTACATTTTTGATCATATGTCAGAGGAACTGGCAGGTCATTACATGGATAGTGAGGATCAGTTACAGCTGTTAGCTGAAAAAATAGACGAGGCTGATTTTTTGGTGGGTTCTGAGATTTATCTGGATGGGTTTCACCGTTTCACTCCACAAGAACTACTTGTAGTCGAAGCGTTGTTGAAGCGGGCAAATCAAGTGACGGTTACCTTGTCGATGGATCATCCTGAGCAAATGGAGCATATTTCTGAATTAGATTTGTTCTGTCAAACGAAGGAAACGTATCAGACGGTAGCTTCGCTAGCCAGAGAATTAGGGATAGAAGTTGAAGCGCCAATTGTATTGGAACCAACCGAAGGGCGCTTTCGTGATCGGAAATATTTTGCTCACTTAGAAGCAAATTTTGATGTGCGACCAGCACCTGCTTATCAAGAAGCTGCACCTATTCAAATCGCCCAAGCCGTTCATCCCCGCGCAGAAGTGGAAGGGATGGCTCAAGAAATTCTTCGTCTCGTACGAGAAAATAACTATCGCTACAAAGATATGGCTATCTTTATTCGCCAAACGGAAGTGTACCATGACTTAATTGATACCGTGTTTGAGGATTACGGAATTCCCGTTTTTATCGACGAAAAACGGACGATGCTGAACCATCCACTCATCGAATTACTTCGCTCAGGCTTAGATGTGGTCGAAGGGAATTGGCGTTATGATACGGTATTTCGTTTATTGAAAACAGGTTTTATTCCGATTACCGACTCCGAACATCCGCTAACACCAGATGCGATCGACGAGCTAGAAAATTATGTTCTAGAGTATGGGGTTCGTGGAAGAGGGCGATGGTTGGAGGAGAAACCGTGGATTTTTCAACGTTTTAGAGGATTTGACCAAGCATCGCAAACGGATAAAGAACGGCAAATGCAAGAAAAAATCAACCGTTATCGAAATCAAGTGAAAATGGCTTTACAGGAATTTGATGCCAAGCTTCGGGATGCCAACACTGTTGTCGAGCGAGCGGAAGCTATTTATATGTGGTTAGAAGAAATGGAAGTCCCTCAGCAGCTAGAAAGAATTCGAAATCGTTATGATGATGAAGGAGAAACTGAAGCGGGGCGTGAGCAAGAACAAGTCTGGGATGGGGTCGTTCAGTTACTCGACGAAATGGTGGAAATAATCGGCGAACAAAACATGTCCTTGTCTATCTTCCGTACCGTACTGGAAACAGGGTTAGAATCCTTGAAGTTTTCTCATGTACCGCCGAGTATGGACCATGTCGTGATTGGGTCTATTGACCGTTCGCGGATGATGGGAGTAAAGTGCGCCTTTTTGTTAGGAGTGAATGAAGGCGTATGGCCGATGAAGCCACCGAGTGATGGCATGATTACCGAAGAAGAACGCTCCTTGTTAGCAGAGCATGGCATGAAGCTTGCGGACGGCACAAAGCGTCAGCTTCTTGATGATTGGTTTTACGTGTACCTTGCTTTTACAGCAGCCCGTGACCGGTTATGGGTAAGCTATCCACTCAGTGATGAAGAAGGAAAATCGAAAGTTCCATCGCAGTTGATTCGGAGATTAGAGGCGCTGTTTCCGAATCTAGACCATATCCTGCTTCAAGATGCAGAGGAAGAAAGAAGTGCCAAGCGTTTTATTACGACACCCATTAAAACGAGATCTGCCCTTACCGCACAGTTGGCCAAAAGCTTACGCGGTTATCCGGTAAACCAGGTTTGGTACCATGTATTGAATTGGTACGTGAATCGAGAAGGAAAAGCGAGTACGACGCACACGATTTTACAGAGTCTGTACTATCAAAATGTCCCGACGAATCTATCAAAAGAGACGACGGAACAGCTCTACCCGAAAAAAGTACTGGCGAGTGTTTCTCGCTTGGAAATGTTCTATCGATGCTCGTACCAGCATTTTGCTCAATATAGCTTAGGACTGCAGGAACGAAGAACGTATAAATTAGATGCGCCGGATATTGGCCAGCTGTTCCACGAAGCTTTGAAGCAGATTACCGAGTGGATACAACAAGAGGGCAAGGAATTTTCTGATTTACAAAAAGAAGATGCGACTAAATACGCGGGTAAAGCCATCCAACATCTTGGCCCAATCCTGCAGCATCAAATTTTACACAGCTCAAACCGCTATCAATATATTCAGCAAAAGCTGCAAGAAGTGATTGCTCGGGCTGCCTTTGTACTAGGGGAGCAAGCCCGTCAAAGTAAGTTCGCTCCTGTAGGATTGGAACTTGGATTTGGGCCGAATCAACAACTTCCCCCGATTACACTGGATCTTCCTAATGGATATGAGATTCAGTTAAGAGGTCGAATTGACCGGGTCGATAAAGGGATGCTGGAGGATCAATTATTCCTCCGCATCATTGATTATAAATCGAGTGCCAAAGGGTTGAATCTGACAGAAGTGTATTATGGATTAGCCCTACAGATGCTTGCTTATTTAGATGTTGTGCTTGCGCATTCTGAAACATGGCTTGGGGTAAAAGCATCTCCAGCCGGTGTTTTATATTTCCATGTTCATAACCCGATGATTTCAGATAACAAAAAGCTTTCGGATACTGATATTGAAGATGCTTTATTTAAAAAATTTAAAATGCAAGGCTTGCTTTTAGAAGATAAACAAATTGCCCAAATGATGGACGTTAATATGGAAGGCGGAATGAGTAAAATTATCCCTGCTGGGTTGAAAAACAATGGGGATTTCCGGAAAGGTTCTCATACCGCAGAGCAAGAAACCTTCCAACAGCTCCAAGGTCATATTCGAGCGTTAATGACCGATGCGGGAATGAATATGACGAGTGGAAAGGTAGATTTAAATCCATTCCAACAAAAGCAACAAACAGCGTGTACATTTTGTTCATTCCGTTCGGTATGTCAATTTGATTCTACGCTGAAAGAAAATAATTATCGAAGATTGCAAGATATGAAGGATGACGATGTGTTAGAAGCTATTCGAAGAAAGGACGATCAGTAAATGCCGCAGTGGACGAAGGAACAAGAAGAAGCGATCTATTCGCATGGCAGTCATATTCTAGTAGCCGCTGCAGCAGGTTCTGGAAAAACGGCTGTTCTCGTAGAACGAATTATTCAAAAACTTTTAAATAGGGAGAACCCGATTGATATTGACCGTTTACTTGTCGTAACATTCACGAATGCAGCAGCTCAGGAAATGCGAAATCGGGTTGGAGAAGCGTTAGAAAAAGCGTTAGAGACCAATCCAGGTTCTCATCATTTAAAGAAGCAGCTATCCTTGTTACAGCAGGCTTCCATATCAACGCTACACTCCTTCTGTTTAGATGTAGTGAAAAAGCATGCCTATTTGCTGGATATTGATCCAGGCTTTCGCATTGCCGATGACATCGAAGCCGATATGATTCGTCAAGAAGTGCTAGAGGATTTATTTGAGGAGTGGTATGCGAAAGAAGGCGAAGAACAAGCGGCCTTCTTTCAGGTTGTCGACCGATTTTCCAGTGATCGAAGTGACTTAGAAGTAGAAGAATTAATTTCAACATTGTTTAACTTTGCAATGCAACATCCTTCTCCAGACGGGTGGCTTGACGAAATGGCAAGCATGTATCAAGTAGAGGAAACAGCTGACGAATCTTCCATCCCGTGGCTGGCTATTATTAAGCGAGAAGTAGAAAGTCAGCTCCATGCCATGCAGGCAGAAGCGGAAGCAGCATTAGCTTTGACAAAAGAAAGTGATGGACCTTATCAATACGCGGATGCGATTGATGTGGACCTAGCGATGGTTCAGGAAGCTAAAGCGAAGTTAGCTTTATCCTGGGACACCTTGCGTGATACGATGCTAGAACTAAGTTTTCCAGCATTATCTCGTAAAAAAATGGATTGTTCCGAGGAAAAGAAAGAAAAAGTGAAAAAACTGCGCGACTCCTACAAGAAAAGATGGAAAGGATTAGCAGAAGATTGGTTTTCACGACAGCTCTCTTCTTACTTACAAGATATGAATGAGCTTTACCCAACAATGAAACAGTTGACAGTACTCGTACGAGATTTCAAAGATCGATATACAACCATGAAAAAAGAAAAAGCACTCGTCGACTTTTCTGATCTAGAGCACTATTGTTTGCGCGTCCTTCTAGATGAAAGTTCCGAACCAGGGAATTGGATTCCATCCAGTGTAGCAAAAGAGTTTAAGCAAAAGTTTACCGAAGTCCTAGTGGATGAATATCAGGATACGAACTTGGTGCAAGAAACGATTCTATCCCTTATTTCCGATCAAGAGCACGCAGGTAACATGTTTATGGTGGGAGATGTAAAGCAAAGTATTTATCGATTCCGCCATGCCGAGCCTAGTCTATTCTTAAACAAGTACAAGTTGTTTGCGGAGGAATCAAACCCAGGCAAACGAATTGATCTAGCCCGGAACTTCCGCAGTCGGGAACAAGTGCTTTCGGCTACCAATTATGTTTTCAGGCAGCTCCTTAACGAAGAAGTTGGCGAAATGAATTACGAAAAGGACGCTGAACTTATTTATGCGAACAAAATCTATGATGATTTAACGATGCACGATGCCGAAGCAGAGTTAGTGATCATTGACAGGGAAACAAACGAAGAAAAAGAGCAGCAACAAGACGGCGAGGAAGATTTTCAAGACTTAGAGAAAGCCCAACTAGAAGCAAGAGCTTATGGACAACGCATTAAAGGCTGGATTGGAAATGAGAATAACTCCCCTTTACAAGTTGTTGATAAAGGAACCGGAACACACCGCAATATTCAATATCGTGATATTGTGGTATTGCTTCGATCGATGACATGGGCACCGACGATTGTGGAGGAGTTAAAAAAACAAGGGATACCCGTTTATGCGGAGCTATCCACGGGATATTTTGAAGCCATTGAAGTGAAGATATTGCTTAGTGTATTAAAGGTCATCGATAACCCGAAACAGGATATTCCACTGGCTGCTGTATTACGTTCCCCAATTGTCGGGCTAAATGAAGAGGATTTAGCGCAAATTCGTTTGAACAAGAAACAAGATTCTTATTATGATGCACTTATTACCTTCGATACAGACGATTCCGATAAAAGGGAAAAGCTGAATCAATTTTTGAAACAGCTACAGGAATGGAGACGGAGAGCACGCCAAGGCTCTTTATCCGAATTGATATGGCAAATTTATCGGGAAACCGGCTACTATGATTTCGTCGGAGGGATCCCTGGTGGAAGGCAAAGACAGGCTAATTTACGTGCCCTATATGATCGAGCAAGAAGCTATGAATCTACTTCCTTCCGTGGATTATTCCGTTTTCTACGGTTCATTGAACGAATGGAGGAGCGCGGAGACGATCTAGGTGCAGCTCGCGCGCTTGGAGAACAGGAAGACGTCGTCCGGATTATGACGATTCATAAGAGTAAAGGACTTGAGTTTCCGATTGTTATTCTAGGGGCGATGGATAAGCAGTTTAATGAACAAGACTTAAAGCAAAAATACTTGCTTCATAAAGACTTAGGGTTTGGAAGTAAATACATTGACCCCTTAAAGCGAATTATGTATCCTACATTGGCTTACCATGCTTTAAAGAAAGAGAAGCAACGAGAGCTATTAGCAGAAGAAATGCGCGTTTTATATGTTGCACTGACGAGGGCCAAGGAAAAGTTGGTCATGGTAGGAAATGTTGCTTCCTTCGAAAAGAAACAAGAGAAGTGGCAGGAAATCATCGATCATCCAGAGTGGGTTTTGCCTCCACATTATCGCTTGGAAACAAAAAGCTATTTAGACTGGGTGGCGCCTTCTTTAATCCGCCATGCGACTAATGAAAGCCTTCGTAACGTGGATCTTACCATTCAAGTTCCGGAAGAAATTCGCAATGACCCTTCCTCTTGGAAAGTCGAAATCATGCACGGAAGTGAGCTTGCTAATTTAGTAGAGGAAGACGATGGGAAAGACTTTGATTTACAAGAAGTGATTACGGAGTGGAAACCGATTCCGAATCTTGACAAGGAAACAGATCAAGAGGTGGATCGCATTTTATCCTACAAGTATCCTCACGAAAAGGCGGCGCTACATCGGGCAAAGCAGTCTGTGACCGAACTCAAAAGACAAAGACAGCTACAGGATGCGTACAGTGATCACCAGTTAATCGAAGCTTATAAAGCGCCGATTGTGAAGCGGCCACGTTTTATGCAAAAACAAAAAGCTTTGACTGCTTCTGAGAAGGGAAGCGCTCTTCATACGGTCATGCAACATCTCCCGCTTACGAAAGTATGGTCGGAATCTGAAATTAATGAAATGGTTGCTTCTTATGTAACAAAAGAAATACTAACTGCGGAAGAAGCGGAAACGATTAACGCCAAAGACATTATCACATTTTTAGAATCAGATCTTGGCCAACGAGTGATTGAAGCGGATCAAGTACATCGGGAAATTCCATTTAGTTTTGTGCTTCCGGCACATGAAGTATATGCGGATTGGGAGAAATCGACTTCAGAGCAAGTTTTGATCCAAGGGGTCATCGACTGTGCGATTCCTTTTAAAGATGGTTGGGTGATTATGGACTATAAAACGGATGCCATGCCGAAACAAATAACGGACGCTGTTATGGAGAAGTATGGCAATAGGTATGAAACACAGCTCACGTTATACGGAAGAGCTTTAGAAGAGATATGGAGAAAGCCTGTTTACGAAAAGTATTTGTACTTTTTCAATGGTCCGTTCCAAGTAAAAATGTAGAAAGAAAAGCCTCGCTCTGTACAAAGCGAGGCTTTTCTCATGCATTTCCAGCTAGAGGTTGATCCACTCCATCTGGATCATTGGTATTCGTCGAACTCCAGCCTATATTCGTATTAATAAAGTCGCCTGTATTAAACCCTCCAGCACCAGCGCTTGTTTTGGAAGTGCTTTTCGGTGCTAAATAAAAACTATCTCCAAAATTAACGACTCCACCACTTACACTATTTATTTTTAACGGTCCTACTGCGGATGGCATAAAAATACACCTACTTATAATAGATTGTACACTTTAACATATTCAATCCATGACACTTTGTTGCGGACTTAATACGCGAATGTGCTTTATCCTAGATGCACAATCCGCATGGTGTAACACACCGAATTGGACAAGAGAAGAAGAGGAGACCCCAATAATGTTAACCCGATTGACATGAATGGATGGGCGATGCTGATAGACAGACAATCTGCTTGGCTCTGACACCATCTTAGAAGTGTCTATCTCCTTTTGGAACAAGGAAAACTGGTGAAAGTCAAATCCTTCATCAGACTGGTGTGGGCGGCCAGACTTCTGAACGGCAATAGCATAGGTCTTAGGTTCAAATGCATAGGAGTCACCTACTTCAAAAATGGAACTATAGGAAATCGAGTTTAACTCTGCTTGATTTACGTGGGCCGTTCTTTTATGCATGCCTAGAGCCACCTCCTAATGGTACTAATGAACCAACAATATAGGAGTCAGGAGGGGTATCGTAATAGGAGGTAAGCTTTGCTTCCTCCATATCCCCTACTAAAAATAAGGAAGAGGAGGAAACTCCGGTTATTTGTATATCTCCTACTTGTAAATCCCAGTTATGAACCTCCAAATTCATCATCATTTCCTCCTCTTTCCGCTTCTTGGATGAAAAATTGCTGCAAAGAATGATCCACTTCTTGTTTCAGTGTTTGGAACAGGGTATCTCCGGAAAGCTGATGTTCCCTTTTATAATAGTCCAAACGGCTTGGGAACTGTTTTCTAATATCCTCGATGATTTCTTTCTCCAAATGATCATTGACAGAAACTTGGTAATCCTGTGATAGCTGTTGAATTCTATTAGGTAGTTCTTGGCTCGCATAAGTATTTAAGGTTTGAATGAGTGGATCCACTTGCTTTTCACGGAAGGGAACTATTGGATTATGTGGGAGCTGAACCGCTGACGGGTCCATTGAGGACAATTCCTCTGGACTTAGTCCGATATGGAGGGTTCCGTCCAATCTTTCAATCTTTAATTGATCGAAATTATATTCTAATTTTTCCACGATTGTTTGGTTTTTGTTACTTTCTTCAAATTCTAGTACCCGTTTTTCTAATTCTTGGATTCTTTTCTCCTGTGTGTTTAGATGGTTACGCATTTGTTGAAGGTAGTCATTCCAATTGTAGTAATGCATTACTTAACTCCTTCCCATTAAAATCCTGTTACTAGGCTATGCACGGAACTTCGTTTGGTGATTATGAAGGAGGAGCTAAAGGGACAAGTGGGACTTGTATATCGTCTTCCGTCAATGCTTGTTGTGCCTCACCAAAGAATCCGCCTGTGTTGTGTAGGTCGGATTGAGCATGAATTTGTCCGGCTGTTCCAATTTGTAATACAGATGAGTTGGAGACATTTTCGACTTTTAATAGGTTAATATGAACCGTTTGGTAAACTGTGATATTCATCCTGTTGCCTCCTCAATCGGTGATAGATTGATCGACGACATCCGAGTCATTGACATAAGTCGTCGAGCGATTTAAATCAATATGGATCCCATTTCCCGTATTGAAAGAACCGCCTCCAGCAAAAGTTTTGGCAAAAGACTCTGGCCTCATTGTGTGTACATCCCCGACATTAAAGATGCTGGAGGATGAAACACTTATCACTTTAATAGCTCCAACTACTGCTGGCATGCTGATTCCTCCCTTCTAATTAAGCGTATGTAGAGGAATCTGCTTATGTTCAAAACAAGTCTAAGTATAGGAAGGATTGAGAGTAAGTAAGGCTTCTTATGGATCGAAAGTTTCAAGTTTGTTCTATCACCGGAAAGTAAAGCTTCACCACAAATAAAATATGAGATACTATAGATTTAGGATGAAATTGGAGGAATGACGATGACACAAGGAACGCCTTTATCGGAAAGGCAACGACTATCTTGGATTGATGCCGCTCGTGGTTTAGCTATCTTCGGTATCTTTATGGTGAACACTCCAGCTTTTCATGCTCCCTACTTTTTGTATGGAGAAGCGGAACAGGTATGGAGTCAGCCTTTTCAAGTTCTTATTCAGAACATCATAGATATTTTCTTTCAAGCAAGCTTCTACACGTTATTTTCCTTCTTGTTTGGTTTTGGAATCCAAGTGATGGTGGACCGGTTAGGAGAAAAAGAACTTCCGTTCAAGCGGATTATAGCTAGGAGGCTTGGGGTGTTGCTCGGCTTTGGCGTGATCCATGCTTTTTTGATTTGGCATGGCGATATTTTATTGTCTTATGGAAGCATAGGTTTTTTCCTTTTTGCTTTCTTTCGTCGGAAGGATAATACGTTACTAGCTTGGGGTCTCGCCTTACTTACCATTCCTACCCTATTATATACATGGCTATTGTTTTTAGTGCGCCGTTATCTAGAAGGGGATATGACAAACCATAGCGCGGTAAATGCATCCTTCGATAGCTACGGAAATGGATCATTATTCGATGTATGGACACAAAATTATCAGGATTGGATGTACACCAATTTTGGGATTAATTTTATTTTTCTCATTATCAGCTTATTACCGATGTTTTTAATAGGGATCTATTTTGCACGAAAAAAGTGGTTACATGACGTGGCTACACATCGACGCATCCTCGTTCGGGTATGGTGGGTGACGTTGTTTTTCTTTTTGGTTGGGAAAGTAGCTCCTTATGCGCTAGATAACCCACTTTGGTTATCGTCGTATCAGGATACAATAGGGGGTTCTGCTTCTGCCATTTTTTATCTGATTACGATAACCCTTTTGTATCAAAAAGTTTCAATCGCTAAATGGTTAAAACCACTCGAGTACGTTGGACGAATGTCTTTATCCAACTATTTATTTCAATCTATTATTAGCTTTTTCTTATACTATTCAATTGGATTCGGTTTGTATGGCCAAATTACCCCAGGAATTAGTGTTCTGATTGTAATCGTCATTTTCTTCTTACAAATTATGATAAGTAGGCTATGGTTCCGCTATTTTTATTATGGTCCGGTGGAATGGTTGTGGAGAAGCTTAACCTACAGACAAAAGCAAAAAATGAAGAAAGTACCACTTGGGGGATAAGTCTATGTTAATCGAACTAGTAAACAAAGAATGTTTACGCAGATGGGACAAGAATGATGATATATCGGAACAGGAAGTGAAAAGGATACAAGATCAAATGAGAGGGTTTAAGATTACCCATTTTGCTGCTGTTATGCTTGGATTATTTCTAGGGTTTGCCATGTTTATCTTACTGTTTACAGCGGGCCTACCAATCTCACGGACAGGGTTGAGTATTGTCGTAGTTATTGCAACGATTGCAGCATGGATCCAAGGGAAGCATTGGTATCGAACATCTTCCAAGCCATTAGGATTAGGTGTGATGGTTTTTGGATTTATGGGAATGGGGACGATACTTTTTTTCCTAATGGAAAGATTGGGTCTTCCTGTATCATTTGGCTTTTTTGTTTGGGTCGTGATTGGCATTTTTCTATACGCCATTTTTATTGATTTAACGTTTTACACGCTAACGGTTTGGGTTGTCACGATTGGACAATTATATGAAGGGTTTGTGGAAAGGGACTTTTCCATTCTTTTAGCACTTGCCTTAGTGTTTGGCTTAGCCCATTTTGCTTGGCATCACTTCAATATGTTTTACGCCATTTTGTTTTCGATGGGATTATTTGTCCAAGCATATTTTTTCTTTTCTCTTGGATTGTAAGAATAGAAGAAGCTCGTTCAAAGTTATATTTCCTACTTTAAAAGACGAATGATTACAGTATAGGAAGTTAAGACTGTAATTTTTCAATGGTTGAATCTAGATTCATATTTGATATAAACTGCGACATAAGGGGTGAAGCTATATGCCAGCGCTCCGGCAGAATACTCCGCTTTCCGCGGGCACGGCCTCAGCTTCCTCGGAAGAAACCCACTTCCTTGAAAAAGAAACCCGCTTTTTCTGCGTGCGATGTTTATTCTAAGAAGCTTTCCTTGTCCTGTGGGATCTTCGGCTCGCGCTGTTCCCACAGGAGTCTCCGTATTCTGCCTACGCTCAGGTACGGTTTTCCGACACTAATGTAGAGCATTGCTAAAAAAACAAGTTGATTGTGATCATTCAGTCACTATTTTTATAAAGGTGACAGTTTGATAGGGCGCTGATATTCAATCCTTTATAATTACAGAAACGCAAAGACAAGTGTTCTCTAAGCTTGAATAAAGGAACAGATGCCCTATACATGTTATAACAAGGTGTGGAAAGTTACAGTGGACAGGTGTCCCGTCTGGCTATAACCTTCTTCGCAGGACCATTAAATAATTGTCTACCGCATATAGTATGTTGATTGGAGTGGAGGGTAATCGACTCCAGCGGAACAGCACGAGTTGAAGACCCCGCAGAAAAGCGATTGCCCGCAACGGAAATCAGCATCGTACATACACCGAGCAGTCACTAAACCGATGGTTTTGTAGTATCTTTTATTAATTTGTTACGTCGCAATTTATATATTTTCAGACAAAAGCACTCAAAAGAAAAATCCGAACTGATTCGAATTCTAATTATGAATTGAATCATAGTTCGGATTTTTTAGGATTAAAAAACTTTTGTTGTAGTCTCTTAACTTATTCTATACGGTCAATACTTCTTTAATTTTAGAAATCGCCCAATCTAAGTCTTCTTTTTCAATGACTAATGGTGGGGCAAAACGGATTACGTTTTCATGGGTTTCTTTACAGAGCAGTCCTTTTTCTTTCAGTTGTTCACAATAGGATCTCGCTGGTTCGTTAAGCTCTACTCCAATAAATAATCCTTTTCCTCTTATTTCTTTAATAGCTGGGTTGTTGATCTTTTTCAACTCATCCATCATGTACGTTCCAAGTTCCAAGGATCTATCAGCAAGTTTCTCTTCTTCCAACACCTCTAATGAAGCGATAGAAACCGCACAAGCTAAAGGGTTTCCGCCAAATGTTGACCCGTGAGAACCGGGATTGAAAACACCTAATACATCACGGTTGGCAACGACACAGGAGATAGGGAATACCCCGCCACCAAGCGCTTTACCAAGAATAAGTATATCCGGAGAAACGTTTTCCCAGTCACAAGCAAACATTTTTCCACTACGAGCTAGGCCTGCTTGGATTTCATCCGCAATAAATAGAACTTTGTTTTCTTTACAAACTTCTGATGCTTGTTTTAGGAAGCCTTCTGGTGGAATAACAATCCCTGCTTCCCCTTGAATGGGCTCTACTAAAAAGGCAGCCGTGTTTTCCGTAATGGCTTCTTTTAATGCATCTACATCACCGTAAGGAATGAGCTTAATACCTGGAAGCATCGGGCCAAATCCACGTTGGTACTCTTCATCAGAAGATAGGGAAACAGCGGTCATCGTTCTGCCGTGGAAGTTTCCGACACATGCAATGATTTCCGCTTGATTATCTGCAACACCTTTTACATCGTAAGCCCAACGGCGAGCTGCTTTAACTGCTGTTTCCACCGCTTCTGCTCCTGTGTTCATCGGCAAAGTCATTTCTTTATTCGTCAGTTTGCAAACCTTTTCATACCAAGGCCCTAATTGATCGTTATGAAAAGCTCTAGATGTTAGCGTTACACGATCCGCTTGGTCTTTTAAAGCTTGGATAATTTTCGGATGGCGATGTCCCTGGTTAACAGCGGAATATGCACTAAGCATATCCATATAGCGGTTTCCTTCAGGATCTTCTACCCAAACGCCTTCTGCTTTCGATACCACAATTGGAAGTGGGTGATAGTTTTTTGCTCCGAATTCTTGTGTTTGATCAATGATTTCTTGACTATTTAGTACCATATTACCCCTCCGTTTCATAAATAAGCCATACGCTTTCATTATAACAGGTTTCATCAGTAGTTTCTTTCCTCGCTATGAAATGTTTCACCATATTGGTTAAACATGGTATGATAACCATGATAACAAATAAGGAGGACAAGCGATGAATACACATCTACATATTACCTCTTGGGTATTAGCGATTATTTTGTTACTTGTAGCTTTATCTTTTTATAAAAAAGATAATCAAAAAGTCGGCAAAATTTTACACATGATTTTACGATTAGACTACTTATTGATTCTGTATTCCGGTGGAGCATTATTAACAGGTTATTTTCAAACAGGAGAAATGCTGCCAGAGGTCATTACTAAAGTATTAGCAGGTATTTGGGTAATCGCTGCAGTAGAAATGGTACTAACAAAGACAGCGAAGAATAAGCCAGTTCGTGGAACGTGGATTCAGTTTGCTATAGCTTTAGTGCTTGTGTTAGCACTAGGATTCGGCCGTTTACCGTTAGGTTTATTACCTTAATAACTTTGAAAAATCTTATCGCATTTTTGTGATAAGATTTTTTAATATCAGGAGGGTGGAGTAACTTATGAATTCATTTTTTTATGGGCTTTTTGCTGTCGTTTTAGCTATTTTATCCTTGTACACAGGGGAAGTCGTGACGTTTCTAATGCTTGGATTTATTCTAATCAGCTTGCAAAATATCAACATGACATTAAAGAAATTAGTGAAGCAGAAAGAAAGCGACTAGGTTTCTGCACGTTTTTGGCGCATCCTGCATAGCCTGTAAGGTGGAAAATAAAGAAAGGATGTTGTCAGCATGTGTGGAATTACCGGTTGGGTTGATTTCAATCGTGATTTATCCAAAGAAACTTCCAATATCCGAAAGATGTCGGACGCGATTAAACATAGAGGACCAGATGCGTATGGGGAATGGATCGAAAAAGATTATGCATTTGGACACCGACGCCTGATTGTAGTAGACCCAGACGGTGGAAAACAACCGATGGAATGTACCGTCGAGGACGACAGTTTTGTTCTTGTTTATAATGGTGAATTATATAATACAGAAGACATTCGGAAAGAACTACTTAATTTGGGATGGACGTTTAACGGACATTCCGATACAGAAGTGTTATTGAAAAGCTATGCACAGTGGCGGGAGAAATGTGTGGAGAAGTTTAATGGGATCTTTGCATTCGCAATTTGGGATACGGAAAAAGAACATTTATTTGTAGCTCGAGATCGCGTAGGGGTCAAGCCGCTTTTCTATACAGAAAAGGACGGGGGCTTTCTCTTTGGTTCTGAAATAAAAGCATTGCTCGCTCATGAAGAAATTGAGCCTGTTTTGGATAAAGATGGGTTAAGTGAAATTCTTGCATTAGGGCCTTCTCGTACGCCTGGAAATGGAGTATTTAAAGGGATTTGTGAGTTGCGTGCTGGCCATGTAGGGGTATTTGATCAAGACGGATTCCAAACGTGGCGCTATTGGAATGTCGTAAGTACAGCTCATACCGATGATGTAGAAGAAACAGCAGATACGATCCGTTACTTGTTTCAAGATGCGGTAGAGCGACAGCTCGTGTCCGATGTACCTTTAGGAACCTTTTTGTCAGGTGGGGTAGATTCTAGTGCAATTACAGCTATTGCCGCAAATTACTTGAAAAAAGATACATCCAAGGAACAGAAGCAGTTAGACACGTTTTCCATTGACTTTGAAGATAATGATAAATACTTTAAATCTAGTAGCTTCCAGCCAAACAGTGATCAAGATTTTCTTGGATTAGTTGTGCAAGACAATGATACGAAGCACCACAACTATGTAATGGATAATAAGCAACTAGCTGATCTATTAAAACGAGCAGTGGAGCTTCGTGATTTACCGGGAATGGCCGATGTTGATTCTTCGCTTTACTGGTTTTGTGAGAAAACGAAAGACGTCGTTACCGTTGCTTTGTCTGGTGAGTGTGCAGATGAAATATTTGGAGGTTACCCATGGTTTTATCGAGAAGATGATTTGCAACGAGAAGGCTTTCCTTGGATCCGCTCCTCCGAGGTTAGAGAATCTTTATTGACGGACACGTGGAAGGAAAAGCTAGATTTGCACGGCTATATGCTAACAAAGTATCAAGAAACAATCGATGAAACGCCAGAGTTTGAAGGAGATAACGAGATTGAAAGACAAAGAAGGCAAATGTTCTATTTGAATATGCATTGGTTCATGCCCACTCTGTTAGATCGAAAGGATCGCATGAGTATGGGAGCAAGCTTTGAAGCAAGGGTTCCTTTTAGTGACCATCGATTGATGGAGTATGTATGGAATATTCCGTGGGAGATGAAAACATATCGGGGTAAAGAAAAAGGCATTTTACGAAAGGCTTTAGAAGGGCTTCTTCCAGATGAAATACTATATCGGAAGAAAAGTCCGTATCCCAAAACACATAATCCAGTTTATACCGAAGCAGTCGTCACATGGATGAATGAAATTTTAGTAGATCCAGATGCACGCTTGTTTGAAATCTTTGATCGAGAAGCGGTCATAAAGCTAGTAGAAAGCGAAGGCGAAGAAATGGAAGCGCCTTGGTTCGGACAATTGATGACAGGACCACAACTCCTTGCCCACCTTGGTCAAATCGACCACTGGTTAAGAAAATACCATGTTAAGATTGAAGCCTAGTAAGGAGAAGCGCCTAGCATTGCTAGGTGCTTTTTATACTAATATTAGAAGTTAATGATGATTTTCTATATAGATGCCTAGCTGAAGACGTGCCCGCGGAAAGCGAACTAGTCTACGTTTTATTTTAAAAGGGACAAGTGGTCTTTGGGATTTTTATATGAATTTGTCCATTTCCAAACAATTTCCTCAGTAAAATTGACATTCCTTATTACAATAGGATAATAGGAGGGGGACAGACGTAGTAATGACGTAGGAGGAAAGAAAATGAAGCGGATTTTAGCTGGAATTGTAAGTGTATCATTATTCCTTTTAAGCACAACTAGTGTTTATGGGGAAGAAAAGGTAAATAATCCATGGACGAAGGAATCCATTTATTACATATTGATCGATCGTTTTCAAAATGCAAATTCTCAAAATGATTTTGACATAAACGTAAACAATCCAGATGCTTATCATGGTGGGGATATTCAAGGCATCATCGAGAAATTAGACCACATTCAAGAACTCGGATTTACGACGATTAATCTGAGTCCTATCATGGCGAACTCTGAATCTGGCTATCATGGTTACTGGACGGAAGATCTCTCCCAAGTGGAAGAACATTTCGGAACATTAGATGATTTGAAGGCCCTCGTTCAAGAAGTTCATGACAGGGATATGAAGATTGTGCTTGATTTTTCACCCTGGTATGTGTCAGCCAATCATCCTTGGCTAGATGAGGATGATAAACAAGAGTGGTTTCTTCCAAATCGTAATGTGGCTACAGACGATACATTTCAACGGCCGTGGTTAGAAGGGCTGCCGGTTTTGAATACAGATAATGAGCAGGCAGGAGAGTATGTTCTGGAAGCTGCGGAATATTGGGTAAAAGAAACGGGTGTGGATGGATACCGGTTGTACGTCGATGATGAAGTCTCTAGAACGTTCATTGCGACGCTAACCGAGCGTTTAAAAGCAGTGGATCCTTCTTTTCTAATTATGACTGAGGTGGAGAACTTAACGAACTATCCGACTGGATATGATGGAACCATTACAAAGGAGCTATACCAGTCGATGTCCAATACTTTTCAATCGGCTGGCCAACCCTTAGAGACTTTATATGACCAGTGGATCGAATCCTCCAGCTCTATTGGAGAACAAACAGTACCAGTAGGTTTAATAGATAGCCATGAAACGGTAAGGTTCACGAGGGAAGCTGTCCTGCAAAAGCAAAACCCAATCACACGTTGGAAGCTAGCCTTGACGTTTTTATATACTACCCCAGTAATACCTGTTGTTTATCAAGGTACCGACATTCCAATGGACAATGGTGTCTCTGAACCAGATCATCGTGTAGCTCAACTGAACGGTGGCGATGAAGAATTAAGGGCACATATCGAGCAATTAAATGCAATTCGAAAGCAATTCCCGGTATTAACGAACGGTAGCTTTGAAAAAGTAGCCAGTGAAGGGGCTATGAGTTTGTTTAAGCGAACTAATGGGAAGCAGACCATTTATATAGCCATTAATAACGATGTAAGTACGAAGGTAATCGAGCTCGAGGAGCTGGATAGTAACCAGCAATTAAGAGGTTTATTACTGGATAATATTGTTCGACAGTCTGACCAAGGTGTCCACAAGATTGCACTAGAGCGTGAAACTGCTGATATTTTTCTTGTGCAGGAGGATACTGGGATGAATTGGGCCTTTATTTCATTTGTAATTCTTGTTATGGCTGGGTTTATTGCCGCTGTTATCGTTTTGAGCATTCGAAGTAAAAAGAAAAACCAAGACTAAGCGAACGGGCTTCGTCTTGGTTTTTGATTATTTTTATCCAAATAAACATTTCAATTTTTCGCTCTCCGCATTTTGAGCATATACAGAATATTACTTATACGGATGATTTAAAAAGAAAATGGCAATTGTTCCTGGTCCTGCATGTGCTCCAATGGAAGAGCCAACCATTTCAATATGAATGTCATCGTTATGGAAGGTTTCTTTTATCATATCGGAGACGAGAGTGGCCGTTTCCAAGTCATCTCCATGGCTAATGCCGATTGGTTGGGTTCTCAAATCAACCCCTCGTTCTTCCATGACCTCCAGCATTCGCTTAAATACTTTTTTAGAACCACGAATTTTTTCTAGTGGAATTAATTTTCCGTCTTCCATATGTAGCAAAGGTTTAATCTTTAGTAGAGTCCCGACAAATGCAGCTGTTTTACTCACACGGCCACCACGATATAAATATTCGAGGTCATCTACCGTGAAGATATGTTCCATATGTTCTGCATGATATTTGCTCATTTCTAATATGGAGGAGAAGTCTTTTCCTTCTTGTGCCATTTTAGCAGCACGAAGAACAACTAAACCTAACCCTAAGGAAGCGCCTTTAGTATCTATGATTTCAAATTGCCAATCCGGATAAGCTTCCTTTACTTCTTGTTCCATTAGTTTCGCGGCTTGATATGTACCTGATAATTCAGAAGAAAAAGCGGGATAAATACAAGGTTGGTTTTGCTCTGCATATTTGGTGAAAACATCCTTAAACGTTTGTGGCGATACTTGTGAAGTTTTAGGGGCTTTTCCATTTCGCATAGCATCATATACGGTTTTTGCCGAGATAGTTTTGCCATCCTCGAAGTTTTGATCATCTAACTGTACGGTTAATGAGAGAATATCGATATCATACTGTTTGACACTTTCTTCTCCTAAATCACACGCGGAATCTGCTAGGATTTTTACATTCATTCCTTCACCTTCTTTATATTCTTTTTATTCACGTAACATAAATCTGAATAACTACTCTAACTGTATGAAAATATCTATGTAAGTCGATAATGTTACTAATATTGTATGTCCTGGAGATAAGTTAGTCAAAGTTTTTTCATATTAGAGGATGTTCAAAAAGTCTGGTAAAGAAAACTTGGTGAAACCAAGCCATAGGCGCAGGTTGAACCATAGTTGCCCTTATACTATTTATCTAATGATAGTGTAAAAATCGCTTTGAACTTCTGCGTTGGCTTTCTTCTCAAAATCGGTGCACCTTCGTCTTCTAGCACTTTCAAGGAAGTAATTTTCCTCGGTGCAAGGCAGCAAGGAAGATACTTCGCTGAAGTGGCCTTCCTCATGTATCTGAAAACATATATTCCGGTACTCGAAGCTGCGCCGCCTTGAATTTCTTTGCGCTTTTTAGCCTCCTTTTTGAACACGCACTATTAGGAAATAGGATGAAGTTTACTTGAAAATTTGGTTAAACCTCTTTAAAAAGATAACGATATGGATTATATTTAACGATTGTTGGGTATTGGAACATAGCTGTGTCTGTTACATAGAGTAACAAAGAAACAAATCAGGAAGGAGGGCACAAATGTTTTTATTTGAAGTGAAACGTATAGTCGTTGTGTTGTTCGGAGCATTGTTAGGTGCGTTGTCCTTAAATTTATTTCTCATTAGTGCTAAGGTTTATGCAAGTGGATTTACAGGGGTAGCACAGTTGACTTCGAGTATAATGAATGATTTTCTAGGTATTGAAGGGGTAAGTACTGGTATTTTATTATTTATTTTAAATATTCCGGTTGCTATCCTCGGTTGGTTTAAGGTTGGAAAGGGATTTACGATATATAGTGCCATTTCGGTTGCAGCAACTTCTGTGTTTTTAGAAATCATTCCTGTCGTACAATTATCGGAAGATATTATTTTAAATGCTGTTTTCGGTGGTTTAATTGCTGGAATCGGTGTTGGATTTACATTGAAGTGGGGGGCCTCTACGGGAGGACTTGATATTATCGCCATGGTGCTTTCCCGAATGAAGGATCGTCCAATAGGAAGCTTTTTTATGGTGATTAACGGTATCATCATTGCATTAGCCGGAATCATTTATGAACCGGAAAATGCCTTATATACATTGGTAACATTATATGTAACGACCCGTGTCATCGATGCCATTCATACGCGTCATGAAAAAGTAACCGCGATGATTGTGACAAGAGAAGCAGACCGCCTTCAAAAAGCGATTCACGATACGATGGTTCGAGGAATCACCATTTTACCAGCAAGAGGTGCCTACACAAAAGAAGACAAGGATATGATGGTCCTTGTTATTACAAGGTATGAATTGTATGACTTAGAACGGATTATTAAAGAAGTAGACCCAAATGCGTTTACGAATGTTGTTCAGACCACGGGAATATTCGGTTTCTTCAGAAGAAATGATTAAAGAATCAAATTGGGTGCTTAGCTGAACTAGGAGCTGGGCGTGGCTATTATAGTAACCAGGCGAATTTTTCCTAAGATTAAAAAAAGGAGCACATTCTACTGTGCTCCTCGTTTTTCCTTAATATCCGTGTTTTTCGATAACTTCCTTTACGTTTGCGCTCAAGCCTTCCCAATCTGCATCCATTTGTTTATTTACGGTAATGAAGTTTTGAAAACCGAAAACGTTATCCACTCCATCTAGTTCCATCAGTTCATTTAAAATAGCGTGTTCACTCGTTTGTCCAGGCATAACGGATACACTATTATTACCTTCGAAAATCATAGAATCAGTTGTGAATTTAAGCGCGTTTGGATTTGGTGTTGTTTCGATATGTACACTCATGATAGCCCCTCCTACTAACATATTTACGTCCATAATAGCAGAAAACAATAGATTACAAAAGAATATTATATGAAAACTATTAGCCTTTAGAGTTATCGGGGCTAAATCAGGTGTGAAAAAGTTCGGAGAAAATACATTTTCAAGCTTGTTAAAAGCATTCTATACTGCAGTTCCCATGTTAAAATAAAGATTCACTAACCTGGTAATAGAGGAATCGCTAAAGCAAAACAAATTATCACATCAGGTGTAATAACAGGAATTATTCTTGGAATGTTCTTTTACACCGTGCAACACATGATGGTTTCGGGTCTATACCCTACTATTAAATGTCGATTTTGTCCCAGCAGTTAGTAATGAGGAGTGGCGAGTAACTGTCGAATGGATTTTTTACCTAATTATTTCCTGGGGAATAAGTTCGATATTTGTCGTTGCAGTCTATTATAAGAAAAAGGTAGATCAACCAAACTATGAATGGCGGATTGCAACGGGGTTAACCATCCCGGCAATACTCAGTTATTGGCCTTTAACTATATTAGCGAAAAAAAACAGGCCATCTATAGTTGTTACAGAAGCGATTATATACTGGATTCTTGGGCATGTTTTTTTATGTGCTGTTATTAGTGCTTGTTAACCGATGGTATGTCGGTAAATTTTAAATGTTTTGGGAGAGAACACTTTGTCATTTATAACGATATCCAACCTGTTAATACTGAACGGAATATTGTTTGGATTATTATTTTGTTTATTTATTTATTTGCTTATTTTTAAAGTGGTGGAGTTACGAAAAGAAAAAAATAAGCAGATGTTGATGGAAGAATTGGATCCTCTTTTTTTGGACTTTGTAGTTTCAGGGGTGAATCAGCCAGACTTTTCTCAAGTGGATGAAAGGATAATAGAGGATGTCCTTAGCAAATACTTAACCTTTTTCAAACAGGGGGATCAAGTTGAGCGAATTCAACACCTTGCCAGTGAGTTGCTTTCCGATTTTTATAAAGATAAGCTAGAACATAGACGACTTTCTGTTCGGTTGAATGCTCTTTATCAGCTAGAAAATTTTCACTTGATTACATTTCAAGAACAGTTGGAAGGCAAACTCAAAAAAGAGGCGTATGAAAATGCTGAAGAAAAGTTCCAGCTTGCACGAGTCTTGTCGACGTTTCAATCTGAATTGCTTTTTCAGTATCTCATTTTTCATGGTAAAGAACCAATTCCAAAGTTCATATATAAAGAAATTCTCTATCGTTTCGATGCGAGTATTTCGGTAAAGTTTCTGGACTATTACGATCAACTTCCAGAAGCTTTTCAAAAAGCAGTGATGGAATGGCTAGGTGAGACAAACACCATTCAGCATTTGCCATTTGTGGAGTCTAAGCTATCGAATGATAAAGTCGAGGTTCGTATTAGTGCTCTGAAAGCAATAGCCTCAATTGGATACGTGAGTGATGTAGATCAGTTAATTCCGTTCGCGGAATCTAAGGTAGAGCCAGAAAGAATTTTGTTTGCTCGAATTGCGAAAAAACTTCAACGCGAGCGTTTGAAAAAGTATATCGTCGAGTTAACGTCAGATCCAAGTTGGTTTGTACGCCAAGCTGCTGGAGAAGCAATTGCCAGTTATCCAGATGCCAACATTCTTTTTTTATACATTCTAGAAAATACAACAGATCCGTTTGCAAAAGATTTAGCCTTGCAATGGGTCGAGGAGGTGGGCGACAATGGATAATTTATTGGAAGGCTTCAGTTCGTATCTTTTGCCTGTAATCGTGTATGGGTTTATCGGATACATGTCCATCAGTATCTGTGTGTATATCGTTATTTTTGTAGTGTCTGCCATCGATTTAAGAAAAAAGTATAAGTTGAATGAAGAGGATGCCTACGAAGATTATCTTAATTCAGCAGATACAAAGCCTTTAACGGTCATTGTCCCAGCTTACAATGAGGAAGCAGGGATAATTGGATCTGTGAGATCTTTGTTAAGTATGAATTATCCGGAATATGAAATTGTCATTGTGAATGATGGAAGTAAGGATCGAACGCTGGAGTTAGTAGTGGAACGGTTTGAAATGAAACCAGTATCGAAGCCTATTCGCATGAAGCTGCAGACGAAACCAGTCAAACAATTGTACCAATCAGTAGTCTATCCAAATGTCTATTTAATTGATAAAGAAAATGGTGGGAAAGCCGATAGCTTAAATGCAGGAATTAATGTTTCCCATTACCCATTTATTTGCTCGATAGATGGGGATTCTGTTCTAGATCGAAATTCATTTGTAAAAGTGATGAAACCAATCATCGAATCAGATGAACAAGTGATTGCAACAGGTGGTAGTGTACGCGTGGCCAACGGATCTGTTATCCAGCGTGGAGAAATTATGAAAATTTTCTTACCAAGGTCTCCTCTCGTCGTGATGCAAGTTATTGAATACTTACGTGCTTTTCTTATCGGAAGAAATGGATTAAGTCAATTTAATCTATTATTAATCATTTCAGGTGCTTTTGGTGTATTTAATAAACAATGGGTTCTTATGGCAGGGGGGTATCGAACCGATACAGTCGGCGAGGATATGGAGCTAGTTGTAAGGCTACACCGATTAAATATCGAAAAAAAAGCCAATCGAAAGATCATTTACATTCCAGATCCAGTTTGTTGGACAGAGGTGCCGGAGTCTCTACAAATCTTGAGACGTCAACGCGCCAGATGGCAAAGAGGGTTATTTGAATCGTTATGGACCCATCGATCTATGTTATTTAATCCGAAATATGGGTTAGTAGGAATGGTGTCCATGCCCTTTTACCTCATATTTGAGTTGCTTGGTGTATTTGTAGAAGCGATTGGTTATTTAATCATCCCGTTAGGATTCTTGTTTTCATTTATTAATACACCATTTGCGATTTTAATGACAATTTTAACTATTTTATTAGGTTCTTTTTTGTCGGTAGCTTCTGTACTACTGGAGGAGTGGAGCGTAAAAAGATATCCATTGCCGAAGGATCTTGTTTCCTTATTTTTCTTTGGCTTAAGCGAAAGCTTTTGGTATCGTCCGATGACGATTGTATGGCGTTTGCAAGGGCTCTGGGAAGTGTTAAGACGCTCTAAATCATGGGGGGAAATGACTAGAAAAGGGGTATCAGAGTAAGAAGGATGCTGGAATATAACTATAATTTTCCAATCTAAGGAAGTTACAGAATAAAAGGCTTAGACTGTGTCAATTGGTTGGATCTCGATTCATAGTTGCTATAAATTGCGACATAAGGGGTGAACCTATATGCCAGCGCTCCGGCAGAATACTCCGCTTTCCGCGGGCACGGCCTCAATCTCCTCGGAAGAAACCCACTTCCTGCGGGGCTTTCACCTCGTGCTGTTCCCGCAGGAGTCTCCGTATTCTGCCTACGCTCAGGTATGGTTTTCTGAAATTAATGTAGAGCATTGCTAGAATAAAACAAGTTGATTGTGATCATTCAGTCGCTATTTTTATAAAAGTGACAGTATGATAGGGCGCTGACATTCAGTCCTTTATAATTACGGAAACGCAACGACAAGTGTTCCTTAAGCTCGAATAAAAGAACAGATGCCCTATACATGTCTAAAATAGGGTGAAAAGTTACAGTAGACAGTTGTCCCATCTGGCTATAACCTTCCTAGCAGGACCAATAAATAATTGTCTACCGCGTACAGTATGTTGATTGGAGTGGAGGGTAATCGACTCCTGCGGGAACAGCACGAGTTGAAGACCCCGCAGAAAAGCGAATTTTGCTTTTTGAGGAGGCTGAGACCGTGCCCGCGGAAAGCGATTACCCGCAACGGAAATCAGCATCGTACTCACACCGAGCAGTCACAAAACCGATGGTTTTATAGCACCTTTTACTATTTCGTTATGTCGCAGCCTTAAGTATTAAAACTCATTCCATTCATCCGTCATTGTTCTTACAAGTGGTTTGAAATCCTGCGAATAAGCGAGCATTTGTGAGTAAATCAAATCTAACTGAGGGAGTCTATATCTTTTCAGACAAAATCACACAAAAGAAAAATCCGAACTGATTCGAATTCTAATGAAAGAGTATCGAACCATAGTTCGGATTTTATGATTGACTAAAATATATTTGTCCCGATTTTATTCGGTGTTAATTAATTCCTTCAAACAAATCTTGCAGGATATAATACGATTGTTTCAATCGAGGATTGGAGGTTGGTTGATTCCATTCCTTCCAGCTATACGTAGTAAAGGATAGCTCGTTTTTCTGTTTAGTTGCTGGTAAACGTACCTGCTTTCCATCGATTGTGCTGACAAAACTGAAGGATATTCCTTCTATAGTGTCAGAGCTTGTTAACCCGTCTTTCCATACATCCCCTAAAACTTCTCGTTTACTAGGATCCTTGAAATTTAACAATAGCCATGGAAGGCGAAGTTCTAAGACTCCGGTTTTAGGATTATAGGAATAATCGGTTAAGGAATTGTAGTCCTCTGATTCAGGATTTCCATTTCCCTTTTGAAGCAGTCCCGTTACGTACGATTCGAATGGGATTTTTTCTCCTGTTGCAGGGATCGTTAATCCTTTATTAAGTGCTAGCCGAATGTCGTTATATTTCCCGCTGTTCTTCATAGGAATTTCCGATTGATTGATAAAATTGTGATACTGGAAGTAGAACGGATCATAATAACTGTCTACTACTACTTTTGATTCCTCTTGACTAAGCTTTACGATGAAGTCGATTCCTTCCGTTGAAGCTAAAGAAGAATCAAAGGGGACCGTAGTATTTCCTTGATTGTTCTTTGTTTGAAGAAGTAAATAGCTTTCCGGTAAATCTTTTACATAGTTTGAGTCGAATTGAATAGCTGCATATACATATTGTTCATCATGATTGATTTGGAAGAACTGCACTCCTGGTTGTTCGGAATTAACCTGTAGAGTGTTCTTCAGTTTTTTCCAGTCAGATAGTTTACCATCTACTTTCACCTTCAACGGATCAAAGCTCAACAATCCAAAGTGTTGTTCGTTCGTTTGGGCATTGGACCAAAAAGGTCTACGATCAGGATTATCTAATTCAGCGGTATTCCAAGTCCGCTTAAACCACTCATCCTGCCAAGTAAAGACAAGCCCGCCCATGTAATCTTCCTTCATGATATCCTCAAAAAGATGGGCGTTAATCTCCCCTTGTGCTTTCTCTGAATGTCCGCCTTGATTCCATCCATAAGGATTCGTATGTGTTATACCTCGACTAGACGGTACACCAAACTCGGCAACTAGAACAGGCATGTCATGAGCTTGTCTTAAGTCATGAAGATAACCGGCGTACGCATTTTTTTCTCCACGATGATCCACATAGTTTAAATAATCCGGGGTGTGATTTAAAAAGTCCGGATAGTATGGGTAGACGTGATAGGAAGCAAACAGACCTGGTTCATAATCATCAACAGCTTTAATATGATTTGGATCAACTCCAACAAGATCCTCTTGCTCTAAAGGTTCATAAGGGTGCTCCAACAGGTCTGTTGTAACCCAATTTGTAAAGCTTAATGGACGTTGCCACTGGTACGTTTCTTGTTCGTAAGTTGCTGTGTAGTCCATCATCGACGCTAACCAATATTCAAAAGGAGTAGCATTCTCCGTATAGATAACTTCGCCTTTGTACTGTCCGTTCCCAGAATGGACTTGATTTGTGTTTTCTACCATATAAGGGTACCACTCAATACCAAGTACGTACCCAGAAACATACTCCGATATATCCGCGTCGTAGATTCCACTCGCATGACCAGGCCGCTCCGGTAATGTCACGTTTCCGTGCAATACATCAATGGTGTTTTTAATATTTTCCTTAAATACATTAGTATTTTCAGCAGTGAAGGAATCTAGGCTCTCTTCTAAAGGTGCTTCCTCCGCCCAAACACCATGTAAGAGGTAAATAGGATTTTCTACTTGCTGATTGAACCTTTCTAATGCTCGGTAAAAATCTGGAGGTTGAATCGTGTACACACGAATCGTGTTGGCGTTCATGGCATGTATTTGTTCAAACCATGTGTAATACTCTGATTCTGTTATGGCAGCTTCGCCAGGGAAGGTGCCCGGTTTCGCCATTCCTATATTGACCCCTTTAATCGTAATCGGCTTCCAGCTTCCATCTTGATAGAGTTCCATTTTTTCATCGTTTAAACGGGCCATCAGACTGATATTTCCCATCTGAGCGACGGCTGGTTCCTTTTCGTTTTCTATTGTAATTGGTTCAGCTAATAAAGACTTCATCAGTGGTACATAGGTTTTCCAGAAAAAATTCTTTTCATTATCTTGCAGGAAGCTGTATAACACTTTCATAAAGCTAGGCAAGCCGCTATATTGATGAAATGGTGGAACAGTGGACGTATCTACAAAATCTCCAGCGAAATAATAAGTAGCTGACTGTCCATATTGAGCCCGTATAATAGCAGGAAATGATTCTGGTATTCCGATTTCTTCAAGCTTTTTTGCATGTTCTTTTGATAGGTTTAATTGATAAGAAGCGAGTACCTCTCCTGCGGTAGGCTCATTTATGTCAAACCAATACCCGTAAGGAACACTCTTTTCCATCCCGGTTATTTCTGTTCCTTTTTCGTCAAAAGTGAAGGTAATTCCATCTTCGTAATTTTCTTGTTCATCTTCTAAAACAAAAATACGTCCATCTTCATGTGAAAAAATGTATCCATCCTTTTTAAAGGACCATGTTTCGCCTGTTTGCTTCTCATAAGCTTGTACCGCCCAATCAGGTAGTTCATTTTCATTATTCAAATTGAGCGTTGAAAAGTACCTGCCAATCCAACCAGACCAATGTAGACCAAGAATACTAGAGATCGATTCCCTAGTTTCCTTTGTTGTTGGGGAAGCAAAGCTGTTGAATTCCATGAAAAGTTTCATTGGTTTTTCCTTTAAAGAAGAAGCGATAATCGTAACCTCATCATTCGATAAGCCACCTGTTACTTTCTCACTAGTACGCTGCTCCTGCTCTTCATAGATTCCGTACGTATCCGATATATAAAGTATATTGCTCTTTTTTACTTGTTCCTGTAGGAGATCTAAATGATCCTCCTGTTTGTTGTCCGGATGGTATCCGTAGTAATCTTGTACACTTATTTCACTACCATTGGTATCAGAATACTTTAAATGGTTAAGTAACCAGGTTATGCCATGGTGTTCACGATAGGTTTCTGACGGCACAGTTTTGTCGATAATAGTAACAATAGAACTCTCCTTATTGGAAAACATCCAAATAAGGAAAGGTAGTAGTAAAATAGCTACAAAACCACATATAATAAGCACTGTTTTTTTCAAACGTATCACTCATTTTCTCTTAAAATAGATTACGTCTGATGATACCATAAACATAAAAGGAATACAGAAAGATTTTTCAATGAATATCAAGAAAAATTTGGATGATGGAGATGATCTTTATAATCATTCAAAACACGAGTAACCACCATCTAGGAGTGAAGCTTTTTGAAGAAATATCAAGACATGTTTGTACACAAATATCGCTCGATTTTAGATACATGGGAAGAGAAAGAAACCGTTAATAATCAGGATATATATCGTTTTCTGCATTCGATTAAAGGAACAGCCTCTTCAATTGGGTTCGAAAATCTCACGGAATTAGCGATAAAGCTATTAGAGAGAATCGATACAGAGGCCGAGCATGATTGGAAGGAGCAAGATTGGAGAACTTTTGTTCAGCCAATTGCCCTCTTACTAAATGCTGATATAAAAGAAGAGAAGCAAGAATTGAAAACATTAAAAGGTTCACAGTATGCCATTTTAATTATTGATGATGACATGGAAGTGGTGAATAAGTGGAGAGAGCAATTCGAGGAAAAGGGGATCATGGTACTCATTGCCATGGATGTAAAACGGGCAATAAAAATATTCTATGATATGCAACCGGAAATGATCATTATTGGGCTAAAGTTTACGAATATCATTCGTTTAATGGACAACATATCAAAGGTCGCTTTAAGTACCTTTACTCCTGTAATGGGAGCGGGTGAATTTACAGATTCCGAGAAAATTCAATTATATAAAGCCGGCGTACAAGACCATTTTACAAAATCTGTTCGTTTTTCTGTGTTATATGCCTTGATTGAAAATCGGTTGAATTTCCGCAAGCTGCTAAAGTCACAGATTATGGTGGACGAATTAACCAATGCATATAATCGGACATTTTTACATGATATGTGGAGTCATCACACAGACCTCTATGAAAGTAAAAACCAGCCTTTTACGATTGCATTGTTAGATTTAGACAACTTTAAAGAAGTAAACGATAAGCACGGACACAATTTTGGGGATGTAGTCCTCAAAGAGTTTTCCAATCTGATACTGGATGAAAAAAGAAATCAAGATTATTTCATACGTTATGGTGGGGAAGAGTTTATCTTATTCCTTCCGGGAACCACAGAAGAACAAGGTGCTAAGTTAGTGAATGACTTACTAGATAAATTTAAAAAACTTCCTTTTACCAATGACAAGAATGAAACCTTGTATATTAGCTTTACCGCGGGCGTATCAGAATACAGTTCTCAGGATCGTGTGTTGGAGGACTTAGTTAAGAAAAGCGATGACGCTTTATACCATGGAAAAGAGTCAGGGAAAGGACAAGTACAAATCTATCATTCAAATATAAACCTACGTTCGTTTAAGGAAGACCATAAGGTTTTAAAAATTGGGATCGTGGATGATGACCGAATTATTCAACGGATGCTAAGTGATCAACTATCTCGCATGGCTTTGGCGGATTACCATGTCGAAGTAAAAACGTTTCGAGAAGGAGAAACCTTTATTGAGTCGGATTGGTATAAGCATCCAGGCAAATATGTCATTTTATTGGATGGAATTATGCCAAGAATGGATGGGATTGAAGTCTTACGCAAGCTTAGAAGCTCTAGGAATGATCAAAACATGGCTATTATTATGCTGACAGGAAGGCAAAAAGACAGTGATATTGTCCAAGCACTCGAATTAGGTGCTGATGATTACATTACGAAGCCATTTAGTTTAAAACAATTAGAAGCAAGAATAAGACGGATTGTAAATCGGATGTTCTAAGGAAGGAGCATTTACATGGCAAAGATATTAATAGCTGATGATGAAGAAGTTTTACGGCTGCTAATCTGTGATACGTTAGAAGATGAAGGACATCTGGTCGTCCAAGCAGTAGATGGGATAGATGCTTTGGACAAAATTCACGAGGACACGTATGACTTAGTTATTTTGGATTTTATGATGCCAGGATTATCTGGGGTAGAGGTAGCAAGGAAGCTTGATGAAGAGTGGAAAAAGGAAACGCCGATACTAATGCTTACCGCAAAAACCCAACAAGCAGATATGGAAGAAACTAAAGCGGCTGGTATTCCTTTTTTCATGTCTAAACCTTTCAGTCCTGCTGAGTTGGCTTTACTAGTGGAGGATATTCTCCATGCTTAAGTTTTTTAAGAAATCAATTCGCTTACAGTTTTTATTTATTATTATGGTAACACTAATCATCGCCTTTATTGGTCTATCCGCGATATTTAGTTTTCAAAGTGTAGTCAAAAGCAGCTATGTGGAAGATAGAGAAGTCTTAAGTACTAAACGCGATCTCATTCACGATATGGAAGAGAGCTATAACAAATTAGTCCTGCATGTTCGTGGCTATGTGGCTTTCCATAATGAGGATGAATTAAGGCTTGCTGAACTATATGTGAAAAATTTGAAAGAAGACTTATATGAGTTTGAACAGTTGAATCTTAATGAAAAGGAATACAATATAGTAAGTCAATTTGAGATATTTCTTAATACGTATTGGGAGCAATGGTTACCGGAAGCAAAGCCAATCGTGGAAGCGGGAAATTACGAAGGATTAAAAGCATTTAGTAGTACCAATTCTACCACGACATTAGTGAATGACTTAATTCAAAACTTAGAACAAATTTCTGAGCAGTTAAATAGTGAGTTGAAGCAAATTAATCAGGAATTTCTGGATTGGTTAAACTTAATTTCCTTATCTCTTGTTCTTTATCTTATTGTGATCTTCCTCGTATTAAGTATTGCAGCAAGACGGTTAACGTTAACAATTGGAAACCCTCTTCATGAACTATCTGAGGCGGCATCGTTAATTGCAAAAGGAGAAAACACTCAAATAAGTGTATTAAAACGTGCAGATGAATTGGGGACACTCTCTCAAAGTTTTGCCGATATGGTTGAAAAGATTAAAGATCGGGAGTCTAATTTATCTACTCAAAATGAGCGACTGATCCAGCAAAGGGAACAGTTGGAGCTCTATGTAAATGATTTGAAAAACCTTAACCTTGCACTAAACGAGTCTTCGATTGTTGCGATTACAGATGCAAAAGGAAAATTTTTATCTGTTAACCAAAAGTTCTGTGATATCTCGAAATTTTCGGAAAAAGAACTGATAGGAGAACACTACTTACGACTGTCTGTCCCGGACCAAAAAGATACAATAACTGATATAGACACACAAATGGAAGATGGACGGATTTGGAGTGGCGAGTTAAAAAATCAACGTAAAGATGGCTCCATCTATTGGGTGTATGCAACGATTGTTCCTTATTTTGATGAAAATAGAAGGATCCAACAATTTGTTTCGATCCAACAGGAAATTACGGCTATTAAAGAACATCAAGTTCAATTAGAAGCATCCATCCATGAACATGAAAAAACAAAGGAAACGTTACAAAGGTTCAATCAACTGAACCATGCTTTATCTACAACCTACAAAAAACAAGAATTAGTGGAGGAAGTATTAGACCATATTGCTTCCATTTATAAAATTGATAAAGGGATATTATTTTTACATCAGTCAGATGAGTACTCTGGTATAGGAATAAGTAAAAACGAGGAACACGAATTTAAACGTTCCTTCCAGATTGTAACGAATAGATTACAATCTAATCCAATCACTTATACGACTGAACGAAAAACTGAAAAGGAAGCTACAGGCTATCATACGAATACAACTAGTTATGATTTGCATGCACCGATTACGAACTCAGCAGAAGAACTAATGGCCGTTTTAATCATCACTCGAATAGATCACCCATTTGATGAAAAGGAAATCCTAGAAATTGATGGGATTCTTAAACGAATCGCGCTCTCCTTAGAACGTATAGAGTTTTTTGAGCAGACAGAAAACAATAGACAACTAAATCAGGATATTATTGATAATATTAATGAAGGGATTCAATTCGTGAATCAAGAAGGATGTCTCATCCACTATAACCAAAAATGGTTGGATTTCTTCGCAATAGGTCATGTCCCTGACTCTATTTCCTTATATCAATATGAAACATGGTCTGCTTGTTCTTTAGAACACGTCCATGAAAAGGAAAAGCTAGAGAAGTTTATGAAGGAAGCCATCTTTGAGGAGGACAATCAGGAGGTTACCTACCAATTTGAAGTTGAAAATTCTCACAGTCGGGTCTTAGTCGTGTATGCCGAAGCGGTTTATCATGCAGGTCAACGAATGGGAACGCTATTTGTATATAGAGATATTACTGCTGAATATGAAGTAGACCAAATGAAATCCAACTTAGTAAGTACGGTGAGCCATGAGTTACGAACACCACTAGCTTCCGTATTAGGCTACACGGAGCTTATGATTAACAAGGAATTAAAGCCAGAACGTCAAGAAAGATATCTAAAAACGATTCATAAAGAGGCACAAAGGTTAACAAGCCTTATTAACGATTTCTTAGACTTGCAAAGAATGGAAGCAGGCCGTCAAGAATACGTGATGAAAAAGGTGGATATGGTGCAGCTTGCTTCAGATGTAGTAAATAGCTTTGAAGCGAAACGAAAGAGCCATCCTATTACGATAAAAAATCCGAGTCAATCTGCCTTTGTAATGGCTGATGCTAGAAGTATGACCCAGCTATATAACAACTTGATTGGAAATGCGATTAAGTTTTCTCCAGACGGAGGAGATATCGTAATTTCCTTTAATACAAGTGACGATCAGCTGTTTATTCATATTTCCGATAACGGGATAGGAATCCCAGATCATGAAATCAACCGTTTATTTACGAAGTTTCACCGGATAGATCATTCCGATCAGCGTAAGATTGGTGGAACAGGCTTGGGGTTAGCAATCTGTAAAGAAATAGTGGATGCTCATAATGGGAAAATTACCGTTCGTTCAGAAGTTGAAATCGGAAGCGTCTTTACTATTATTTTACCTTTAACTCAACCAGAGAGTCAGGTGGAGACAGAACAAGATAATACACTACCTGAAGTTATCTTAGTTGAGGATGATAGAAGCTTATCACGTTTATTAGAGGATGAGTTGCAGGACACCGGATTCTGTGTTCGCACCTTTGCATCAGGTAAGAAAGTACAGGAGAAGATGGAGCAGCTTGCTCCAGACGCGTTTGTTATTGATTTAATGCTTGGAGATGGACCAAATGGTTGGGAAGTCATCCATTCCATTAAGCAATATGAGCATTTAGTGAATGTTCCGATTTTTATTTCAAGTGCCTTAGAAGAGAAAGAAAAAGGTCAGCAATTAGGAGTTACAGATTATTTAACGAAACCGTATCCGCCAAACAAAATATCGACCGTGATTTTACAAACGTTATTACAATATAAAAAGGAAGGACAAATCCTTTTTGTGGATGAAGAGAAATAGCCCCGTATTCACGGGGCTATTTTTATGGCTTTTTTACCTAACAGCTTACTTCAACTGGTTATGTTGCTCAAGCTTGCGTTCAAGCTCTTGCAACTGTTGCTGTTCAGCAGGGGATGCACTTGTAAAAGCAGACTGGATAACACTACGAGCAGATTCTTTCTCTTGCTCGGTTGGGTTTTGTGAATTAGTAAACTGCGCAACAGCGTCTTTTGCTTGTTTAAACATATTAGTCGCCATGTTTGCCATCGTTAAAAACCTCCTAGTGAATTGGTTTCAGCTTCTTCTCGTTTACGCTCTACATCTGTAAAACGTTCACGATACGGGAAACGCTCGTCATGTCTTTTTACAGAATCGGCACCTTGTTGAGTAAAACGTTTTGATTTACTTTTTTTACTCATTCGTTAACCCTCCTGATCCTTTCTGTGAAAGGGGATAAAAAAAGCCTGAACGCGACGTGCGTTCAAGCATAGTATGGTTTCACACGATAAAGTTTATGATTCGAAAATCATGGAAAAATTAATGGACATGTACGTTAAGGTTTAAATATTCTTCTAAGAAAATGCCGATGCCATCTTCTTCATTAGAGGCAGTGACATGCTTTGCAATTTTCTTTAATTCATCAATCCCATTATCCATGGCAACCCCAACACCTGCATATTCAATCATTTCTAAATCGTTGTCTTCGTCTCCAAAAGCAATGATATTGGAGACAGGAATATTGAAATAATGAGCGATTTTTTGTAAGCCAACCGCTTTGTTCATCCCTTTTCGAACAATTTCAATGACGTTCCACGGAGCTCCCCATTTTCGATGCTCAATAACAGACGCGTGTTCATCATCTAAATGTTTACGAAGCTCCCCGATATGATCTTCCCTTGGATGTATCAGAATGGAAGTAGGGTCTTCCATTAATTCCGTTTTTAGGCTGCCGATTTGAATCACAGAATCCTCGGTGTTTGCGTGAAAAATCTCCATCAATGCTTCATCATACTGATCTATGTAGATTTGGTCTCTCACTTCTGCCAATACATTTCGCACTCCTAGCGAATAACAGGAATCCACAATTTTTAATGCGGTCCGAATTGGTAATGGGCTATGAAGTGCATCCCATTTAGGATCATTAGGATGGTGAATAAGAGCTCCGTTGAAATTCACCATAGGAGTATCTAGACCAAGTTCACGGTAATAATCGATACTTGCTCGGTGAGGGCGGCCAGTAGAAATTACTACAATATGACCTTCTTCCTTCGCTTTTAATACCGTTTTTTTCGTTCGTTCGCTTATGATTTTGTCATCTGTTAGTAGGGTCCCATCTAAATCTAATGCAATCATATGTCTGCCATTTTCCATTTTTATCACCTCTTATGTAAGTATAGTGTATAGGTCTAGCAAATATCTGTAAAGATTTTGTCAAAAGTAGCATTGTCTTTTGCAACGATAGTCAATTCATACTATTATGGAAGTAGAATGTAGAACACAGTAGATAGAAGGGAATTACATATAATGATTGTGGTATTTAAAGAGCGTTGGCAAGACATACCGGTATTGACGGTAGTGGAATCAGCAAAGAAAAATGAAGCTTTGCCTGTACTAACGTATTTTCACGGATACACAAGTGCAAAGGAACACAACTTACCGATTGCTTATTTGTTAGCAGAAAAAGGGTACAGAGTAGTGCTTCCGGATAGTTTACATCACGGTGAAAGAGAAGATGGCATTCCTCATGCGGAAAGGGAACTGCAATTCTTTCATATTGTGGAACAAAATTTAAAGGACTTATCTACAATAAAAAGGGAGTTAGATGCTAACCATTTGATAAAAGAAGAGCGTTTTGGGGTTGCTGGTACGAGCATGGGTGGGATCACAACAGCAGCAGCGCTTACCCAATTTCCATGGATCAAAGTAGCTGCAATATTAATGGGCTCCCCCAAAATTGCAGAATATGCTCAACAGATTGTCAATGAAGTGAAGAAATCCATGCGCAATTTTCCGATGTCGGATGAGCAAGTTGATGAGGTTCTTCAATCGCTTCAGAGCATTGACTTATCCAAGCAAATGGATAAGCTGATGGGAAGACCGTTATTTTTCTGGCATGGAGATAAGGATCCGGTAGTTCCGTTCGATCATTCGTACAGCTTTTATGAGGAAGTAACGAAACAGTATAAAAATCCAGAAAACATTCGTTTCCTTCGTGAAGTAGGAAGAGGACATAAAGTAAGTAGGTTTGCTACATTGGAAACAGTGAAATGGCTAGAATTCCAACTCTAGCTTGATTCTTTAAAAATAGGAAGCTTTTTGTGTATAATAGGAGTAGTAATTCGAAGGAGGGATAAGCATGGATGAAGCTTTACAAGAAAACCTGATGGGTGCACTAGAGAATGTGATTGACCCTGAGCTTGGTATAGATATCGTAAACCTTGGTCTTGTTTACGGAGTAGATTTAGACGAGGATGGAACGGCTATCGTCACGATGACGTTAACAGCTATGGGGTGTCCATTGGCTGGTCACATTGAACAAGATGTGAAACGAGTATTAGAAGATATTCCAGAAGTAAAAGATACAGAAGTAAAAATCGTGTGGAGTCCACCATGGTCAAAAGATCGAATGTCTCGCTATGCGAAAATTGCACTAGGAATTCCAGATTGATTATGTAAAGTCCTTACGCTGTAGGGACTTTTTTTATTGGCTGTTTTCTGGAAAGATTAGGCATTTCAACTGCAGTGTCCGTGCATCCTATATGAGAAAAGAACAATAAACTCACGCTTTGAATAGGATATCCTAACAAACTAGGTAGAGGTGTTAAGGATGGATCCATTCAACTTTCACAAAATGTTCCAAGGAATGAATCCAAATCATTCTTTTTCTCCTGATTATTTAAAGGATATAAGAGGAATGGTGGATGAATATAAACAAGTTTTAGATGAAGACTTTTGGAATTCCGTTAACGGGATGGGAAGACGTAAAAAAACATTTTATAATCAACTCCCGATAGAGATTTGGGATAATGAAACGAATCTTTTTTTGTTAGTGTTCGTTCCTGGTCTGACGGATGCAAATGATGTAAAGCTTACGTTTCTTTCTGAAAGCAGGATATTACTAAAAGCAAACGTAAAGCGCCCACAACCACCTACATCCACCAAATTAGTTGAATCCGATTTTAATGATGAAGTCCTACAACGCGAATTGGATTTTCCATATCCGATTCATAAAGACAATTATCATGTTTATGTAGAGGAAAGTATGGCTACCTTTATTTTTAAAAAGAGTAAAAAACGAAACAAGGAAGAATCGATACCTATTGATTTCTAGTAGGAGTGATTGTTTTGGGAGATGTTCAAGTCAACATCGGAAACCTAAAAGTCTTTCATATATCCGGAACTTCTTCTTTAATTATTGGGAAAAGCACACTATCTGATATGAATAGTGAATCGAAAACCAATAATGGGATTGGCAGTGCTTATGGGGACGGATCTAATATTAATATGAGCTCACGAAAATCCGCTATATATGACCAGGATCAACTTGACAGTTTTCATGAAGAGGTGCCACCTGCCAGATTGTGGGGGCAGGTAAAAGAAGAATGAAGCCGAGTACCCAAAAAGGGAAACTCGGCTTATTTAGTCTTCAAGACCAAGGGAAGGGGTATTTACTGGCATAACCGTGTCCGCTCCATCTGGATCAAATACAGAGGAACCAATGATTTGGAAATAGTTATAATCGAAGTCCCCATATACCTCGCCAGCATTTAGGTTGTTTTTTACCTGACTATTTAAAGACATATACTGATTTTCTCCAATTCCTATCGATGCGGTGTTCTCTAATGCATTAACTTTTATTCCTCCAATTATGTTGACCCCAATTGGATCCACTCCAAAGCTCATTCACTTACACCCTTTTTTATAGAAAGTTGCAATATGCCCGCTTTGTAGTCAAAAGAAATACTATTCTTCCTTATATAAGTTGGAAACCGAATCAGTCGATAAAAGGGACCTTCAAATATCTCTTGGGCCACTAATTGATTGATGTGATCTGGATGAGAGGAATAAACATTTCCTTTTATTTCGAGATCTTGATCATTAAGAAGCTTTACATGTAGATTCTCTTTTTGAACACCAGGCAAGCTCATCCTTATATAATAGTCCGTATCAGACTCATATACGTCAATTCTTGGTGTTCGAACCTGGATATCCTCTTTTGTTTCTACTGTTTCTTGGCTGTTTTTTCCCGATATCATGAATCCGTCCCCCTTTGAATATGTATAATAATATATTCGAGAAAGATGGGATACGTGAGGGAGTTGCCTATGAAAGAAAGGATAGAACGGCTAGAAGCAGAAAACACCATGCTTCGGAAACAGCTGAATGAATACATTTATTATATCAATCACCTTCCTGCTTACGAATATCATTTGGGGAAAATAAAAATTGAAAAAGTGAAAGGGACCCTTCAACTAGGAGAACTAGTGGAAGAAAATAGTGAACAAATAGGGATCCATAAAATTTTTGTGAAGGAATTAGAAATACGAGAAATTGAAGGGACAGGGATAGTAGGGGTTGGAGTTACAAAGAAGAAAGTAACAACATCTAAACCTCACATTGTTCCACCGGAAGAAGCCACGGAACGAATAAAAAAGATATATCAACAAATAAAAGAGACCCTACACATTCAAGTCGTCCCGATATTGTTTCAAAAATTAGCTGTTAAGGAGAACGTGTTAGAGCAAACATGGAAAAACATTCAAGTGAACTGGAATCACCAGAAAGGTAATTTTCAATTATTTTCGAGGAATATGGAGGAGCACTTAAAAAAAGTAAAAGAAACGATAGGAATGTACGTGTCTCCTAATATGATTGTAAGACCTGACATTGTGAAGAAAGTAGAGGACGACTTAGAGGCACAAATTAAAACGGATTGGCTTTTATTCGGTTTAATAAGGGAAATAATGCCAGGCGTTCTCGGACAACTTGACAAGGAAGACTTCCTATTAGATAAACTGCCGAGTCAAGCAACTCAAGAGCTGCTTAAAAAGATTAAAGATGCGTACCAACTAAAGCATCTTTCCGACTCCTTAAACAAACTGGATGGTCAAATAGCCATTTTAGAAACTCTTTATTCTCAGTTGTTAGTTCCACTTCATAAATATGGAGTAGATGAGGTGTTAGCATGGGATATATTCAAAGCTTCCAAGCAATATTTTTTCTCAGATTTCCAGGTTGAATTCAACTTGGAGATCCAAGAAATGGCTTTTCTGTTTGAAAACTTAATGGAAGAGATAAAAAATATACCGAAGTATTTGCTTTTAGAGCTTGCTTTAGTGGTAGTAGCAGAAGAAAAAGCGGGAGGGAATCCATGAAATGATCCCTTCCCGCTTTTTTGTGTGTTCATTATAATAAAATAATCGCAATGATCCCTACCACAATACAATAATAGGTGAAATATTTTAGATTACCTTTGGCCATGATGTTCATAAACCACTTCAAGGAGAAGTAGGTTGCGATTACCGATGCAAGAAAGGCTAATACATACGGGATCCATAACACATCAATATTTGGATCATTTATGATGTCTTCAATCGATAGTAACAATGTACCTAAGCTGACTGGAATATATAATAGGAAAGAAAAGCGTAATGCTGTATCTTGCTTTAGACCGAGTAGCATAGCTGCTACGATTGTAGAGCCAGATCGGCTAATCCCCGGAATTAAAGCCACGGCTTGAGCAAGTCCAATGATTATGGCCTCTTTCACCGTAATGTTTGCTTCTCCTTTATGTCCTTTGATGTTCCGTATAATCCAAAGGGCAATCCCTGTGATAATGAGCGTAATCCCAATCATTTCTGGCGCACTAAAGGTTTCTGCGATTTGGTCTTCGAATAGTATTCCAATGACCCCTGCAGGTATCGTAGCAATGACTAAATAAAAAATAAACTGGAAATCTGATTTCCCTTCTTTTTTCTGAGTGAAAACATAGCCAACACCATTTTGTAAGAGTCTCATAATATCCTGTCGATATATGATTAGGACAGCAATTAAAGAACCGAAGTTAACGAGTACTTCAAAGGATAGTCCCTCTAAGTCCATCCCCATTACATGTTGCAAAAGGACAAGGTGTCCACTAGACGATATTGGAATAGGCTCTGTAAACCCTTGGAACAAGCCTAAAAATATGTACTTAAATACAACCCACATACTTACAAAAGTATCCATAAAAATCCGCTCCTTGACGATGAATTTTGCGTTAATATTTCCTTATTATATAGTCACACACCTAGAATCCTCTGAATAGTCTGTAGCAGAAGGAGGAGGTACTATGATGAACAGACCACACAATCACCATCATATATACGACCTTTGCCATAAACATATGAATAAATATGTGTTAGCAGAGCTTGCTGATGGTTCCAAAGTGGATGGTATTATTACAGGGTTAGACAATGAGAACGTGCACATGGCGGTTCCTTTGGAAGCCCATGAAATGTATCCGGATTACGGGGACTATCGCTTCGGACCAGTGGGTTATCCATATGGTTACGGATATGGGTACGGTTACCCACCAAACCGTTTCCGTCGATTGATTCTTCCACTAGCTGCACTCGCGACAATCAGTGCACTACCTTGGTATTAATCCAACAAGAAACCCTTGCCAGAAATAAGGCAAGGGTTTACTTCCTTTTTATTCAAACGTGTTATTCTGACTTCTCTCTTAATGCTCCTTCACCTAATCCGATAACAGCTACTAGGAAAAGAACGGTTAGAACTAGAACGGAGCTAAGCTCGAATGGCTCTCCAGCCATATTAGATAAAACATATGTAACTAGAGCACTTAATAGGAAAGCCCATATTGCTGCAACTATTACTCGCACAACGATCACCTCTATCTATAGACATTCTAATTGTAGTTTACCAAAAGCTTATAAAAAAATAAACAAAAAATCATCGTTATTCAAAAAATCGACGCCACTTACATAGACTGTATAAAAGGTAATGATGGGAGGGCGAGTGGATGATCGTTATCAATAATTGCTTTCATTGGATTGGCTATCATCTCCTCCAGAAGTTTTTAGAGGGAGGCTATGAGGTTATGGGATGTGATCCTATAACTAGTGAAAAACGAGAACATCTTTCCATGTTCGTTGGGAGGAATAGCCATTTTGAATGGATGGAAACTTTACCTGATGCTAGGAAGAAGGAATCCGATATTATTTATATCGATGTTCAACCCCATGTTCTCTTTATCCAGCTTGAGGATAACCAAACACACACAATCTCAACCCCCATGTTGTTTGGAGAGTTCATGGATCGAGAAGACGACGGTTTTGAGTATAAGGATACCTTTATATCTTTTGAATCTAAAAAATTCAATGAAGAAGCGGTATGGATAGAAGATTTCGTTGACATTCTTTTCAGCCTTTTCAAGGAAAATCAGTTAAATAAGGACTGGAAGGTAAAGTCTTTATCTAAGTCAATGAGAGAGGAAGAGGACGGGGATGAGGTTATTTATGTAAGGCAAACGGATACAGTTTCGAATCGATTGCAACTAATTGACGAGCATTACCAACAATACACTAATTTATATTAATGTAATCAGATTGTAAAATGAAAGTCGTTTACCTCCTACTTTTTACAAGGTAGAATAGTACTAGTAATGCAATTGTTCGGAATAGGAGTGCGCATATTGAGAAAATTAGCTTCTGTATTCATAATCTGTCTCATTGTTGCTCTACTTTCTAGTTGTAATGTGAATTCACAGCAGCAAAACATTAACAAAGTAGGAATGCTAGTTGAAGGCTCCATTAATGATCAATCCTGGGGAAGTAAAGGGTACAAGGGATTGTTAGAAATAAAAGAACAATTCGATGTTGACGTTTATTTTAAAGAAGGGGTTACGACCCAGCAACAAGTAAACCATGCTATCGAAGAGTTTGCGAACCAAGGGGTTAACCTTGTGTTTGGACATAGTAGTATTTATGGAAAGATGTTTAAAGATATCGCAAATGAGTATCCGGATGTTCATTTTGTTTATTTTAATGGAGGATACAGCGATGACAATCTAACCAGTCTTAATTTTAGTTCCCACGCGATGGGCTTCTTTGGTGGAATGGTCGCAGGGAAAATGACGAAAACGAACCAAGTGGGTATTATCGCAGCACATGAATGGCAACCAGAAATTGAGGGTTTTTTTGAAGGGGTTAATTATCAAAATCCAAATGCAGAAGTGAAGATGGAGTTTGTAAATGGTTGGGACAACACAGAACGTGCTTTAGACTTATTTAAATCTTTAAAAGAAGAAAATGTAGATGTGTATTACCCAGCTGGAGACTCTTTTAGCGCACCTGTCATTAATCGAGTACGTGAGGCAGGACTTTATGCGATTGGATTTGTTACCGATCAATCGAATTTGGGAGAGAACACCGTTTTAACAAGTACGGTGCAATATGCGAATCGTTTATATGTACAAGCCGCAGAAGACTTTAATGTAGGCGAGTTGCAAGGTGGAATATTTACCTTTGATTTCCAAGATGGAGTGGTGGAAATGGGGGACTTCAGTCCAAAGGTTCCGGGTGAATTTGTAGCTGATCTTGAGAGACATATTGATAACTATAAGGAAGATGGCTTATTGCCAAACGAAAGATAAAGAGACTGACCGAAGGATGGTCAGTCTTTTTTTCTGTTTAAAAAACGTTTGGAGATGCTTTTAACATATGGGGATAATTGGTCATAAGTTTTCATAACAGTCTGTGCAGTGTCCATTAGGTCAAACGCTTCATCGTCCGACTCCGATTGCTTGGACGGTTGTCTTGTTGGTGGTCCATAAGGTCTGCGATAGGGGTGGGGATTAGGAAATTGGTGGGGAGCTCTTTGTTGCTGCTTCCCTTTTTGAAAAAACATACAATCACCTCCTACTCTATAGTCTATTATAGGTGGAAAAATGTGAGCAGGCGTCTATCCAAGGGATTAAAAAAAGGGATAAGGGATTAGGAACTTGAATAAAAATGAATTATCGATTAAAATTAGGACCAAGTCTTAATATATGATATAAATTCAACAAGAAAGGATGAAATACATGAATGCAGGTGTTTTAGGGACTGGACATTATGTGCCAGAAAAAATAGTAACAAATGCAGATTTAGAAAAAATTGTTGACACGAGCGATGAATGGATCCGTACTAGAACAGGGATTGAAGAAAGAAGAATCGCAGAGGATGACATGGATACATCCGACATGGCATACTTGGCAGCGGTTCGTGCTTTAGAAGATGCAAAGATTACGGCAGAAGATTTAGACCTAATTTTAGTTGCAACCGTAACACCTGACACACCGTTTCCTTCTGTCTCTTGTATGATTCAGGACCGTTTAGGGGCTAAAAAGGCAGCTGCGATGGATCTTAGTGCAGCCTGCTCAGGCTTTATGTACGGAATGATAACCGCACAGCAATTCATTGAAAATAATGCCTATAAACATATATTAATTATAGGAGTAGAGAAACTGTCCAAAATTACGGACTGGACAGACCGCAATACGTGTGTATTATTTGGTGATGGCGCTGGAGCTGCCGTAATCGGACCTGTAAGGGAAGGGAAGGGGATACTATCCTTTGAACTCGGAGCAGACGGGGGCGGAGGAAAGTATTTATACCAAGACAAAGAATACCTTAGTATGAATGGTCGTGAGGTATTTAAATTTGCGGTACGTCAGATGCCAGAATCCAGCGTAAATGTCGTAGAAAAAATCGGATTAAAAAAAGAAGATGTGGACTATTTGATTCCTCATCAAGCTAATATTCGAATTATGGATGCAGCTAGAGAGAGACTAGGAATCTCAGTAGATAAAATGGCTACTTCTGTTCGTAAGTATGGAAATACATCCGCAGCATCTATTGCAATTGCTTTGTCCGAAGATGCAAAAAACGGTAAAATAAAGGAAGATGATTTAGTCGTTTTAGTTGGATTTGGTGGCGGACTAACGTGGGGTGCTGTAGCGCTTCGCTGGGGCGTTTAATTTAGAGAGTAAAGGGTTAGAAAGAATACGTAACGTTGGATGAAGGAGGAATATTACCTTGGAAAAAAGACGTGTAGTAATAACAGGACTAGGAGCAGTTACGCCAGTAGGTAATGATGTACAAACGATGTGGAGTAACATTCAGGCAGGAAAATCAGGGATTGATTTTGTAACAAAAGTAAACAAAGATGATTTTCCGGCAAAGGTAGCAGGAGAGCTTAAAGACTTTGATGCTACCAATTATATGGAGAAAAAAGAAGCGAAGAGAATGGACTTGTTCACTCAGTATGCTGTAGCTGCTGCTAAAATGGCTGTAGAAGATGCTAAACTGGATATCAACGACGAGATAGCTCCACGCGTTGGGGTTTGGATTGGATCAGGGATTGGTGGAATGTCGACCTATGAAGAGCAATTCCATAACTTCCTGTCAAAAGGTTATCGTCGTGTAAGTCCATTTTTCGTTCCTATGCTTATACCTGATATGGCAGCAGGTCAGGTCTCGATTCAATTAGGAGCTAAAGGGATTAATTCTTGTACGGTAACAGCATGTGCATCAGGAACGAACTCTATTGGAGATGCGTATAAAGTGATCGAGCGTGGAGACGCGGACTACATGATTACAGGTGGAGCAGAAGCACCACTTACCAATATGTCCTTCGCTGGTTTCTCAACAGCAAAAGCTCTATCCTTTAATGAAGACCCAAATACAGCAAGTCGTCCGTTCGATAAAAACCGCAACGGATTTGTGATGGGTGAAGGTGCTGGTATTATTATTCTAGAAAGTTTAGAATCCGCTTTAGAGCGTGGTGCAACGATTTATGGTGAAATCGTCGGGTACGGTTCATCTGGAGACGCGCATCACATCACAAGCCCTGCACCAGAAGGAGAAGGGGCAAGTCGTGCAATGAAACAAGCAATTGAAGATGCAGAGATTCAACCATCTGATATTGGTTATATAAACGCTCACGGTACAAGCACAGAATTAAACGATTCATTTGAAACGAATGCAGTGAAAACGGTTTTTGGGGAGCATGCTTACCAGTTAGCGGTTTCCTCCACTAAGTCGATGACGGGGCACTTATTAGGGGCTGCAGGTGCTGTAGAAGCCATCATATCATTGAAAGCTTTACAAGACAGTGTTTTGCCTCCAACCATTAATTATGAAACACCGGATCCAGACTGTGATCTAGATTATGTTCCAAATGAAGCAAGAAAACAAGAATTCCAATATGCATTAAGCAATTCACTTGGCTTCGGTGGGCACAACGCAACGATTATTTTCAAAAAGTATGCTGGATAATAATAAGCAGAGAGCATGTTCCAATTAGGAGCATGTTCTTTTTTTGGCTTCAATAATAGAAGATAGCATGTTTCACCATGGACAAGCATAGGATGATAGTACATTTACTAGAACAGGTATGGTGATTGGATGGGATTCGTCTTTTTATTTTTAATCGGATTTGGTTTCGCAGTTTCCGGAGGAGTAACCCTTATTTCGTATTTAAACTTTGTTCCAGCAGGCCTTTCTCTTACGAATTACTTTCTATTTATTCAAGGTAGAGTAGAATGCTATCTACTTCCGATAGGCTTAATTCTCATGCTTATCTCTATTTCACGAATCCCAAATATTCCAGTTAAATAAAGGGCTTGAAGAATAAATATTCCTTTTGCTGGTCATAATGTATGTAAAAAGATTGCTTCGATCGTCTTAGAAGTTAACTTCCTTTGGTAAAAAAATTTTCGTTATCAGAGTACATGGAGCATTATTTTTAGTTAATTTAACACACACATTACGGTAAAGCGGGGGTTCAACATGCTATATTTACATGACGTTTGGGTGAATTGGTTTGAAGGGGAAGAAAATGGATACAACATTTGTCCGTTTCATGAATGGCGGAAAGAAGATGGAATTGAACTATTAGATCAAGTCCCGATCTTGTACATAGACGACATGTTGTATCATTATATTGAAAATGATCTGCGTGATTTACCAATACCCTTATTAGAATGTATTTATAAACGAGCTTATTTAAGAAAAAATCAAGAAAGAATTCCTTTAGAGTATGCTGCGATTGTTACAAATGGTTCATCTATTGTCGTTTTTGACACCATTGGGTACCATTTGCCAGTTCGCAAGAGTAGACTTATTCCTCGTCAGGAAAGATTAGTGTATGAAATGATCGAAGGAACAGAGAAGCAATCCTTTGAATTCGCAGAAGAACAATTGGAGAAAGAGTATCATATTTTATCGTTGCCACCTGAGTCGATGATTGGGTTGACTCGTAAGGAAAGGCAGCTTAAACAGTTATTAATGATGGCCTTAGATCAAATGGAAGGCATGAAAAATGCCGAGGAAGTAAGATATTGGCTAACGGAATGGAGTCCAGATAACTACTCCGAAATTAAAAGTATGAATTTCCAAGAAGCATGGTACGCTCTTTACGAAGGAGTAAGCCAAGGTTGGAGTAAAGCGCATGAAGATCTTTGTGGTAAGCTTATAAAAGGGCAGCCATTTTTTGAAAAAATGTGGGAGATTGAACAAGCTCCTGAACAGAGTACCTATAAACGAATCATTTGAGAATGTAGGAAGACCAAGTAATTTTCGAAATTCGAAACACTTGGTCTTCTTTCTATTCTTTATATAGAAGAAACTATTTTCTTACACGTCCAAGACCCATTGCTTTTTTTGCTTTCGCAAGCATTTTGTTTGCAACAAAACTTGCTTTTTCAGCCCCTCTATCCAGGATTTCATCTAATTCAGAGGAATGGATTAATTCATCGTATCTTTCATGGATTGGTTTTAATAAAGAAATTACAGCTTCGGCAGTATCCTGTTTGAAGTCACCATACCCTTTTCCTTCATATTTCTTTACTAACTCATCAATCGTTTCTCCTGTGCAACTCGCATAAATGGTTAATAGGTTCGAAATACCAGGCTTGTTTTCTTTGTCATACTGTACAATTCCCTCTGAATCCGTAACAGCACTCTTAATTTTTTTCTCGATTTGCTTGTCACTATCGAGCATAAAAATGGATGCCTTTTGGTTTTCATCAGACTTACTCATTTTCTTTGTCGGATCCTGTAGAGACATAATTCGAGCACTAAACTTCGGTAAACTGATTTCAGGAACTGTGAAGATATCATTATAGCGGTTGTTGAATCGTTGAGCTAAGTCCCTCGTCAACTCAAGGTGCTGCTTCTGATCATCCCCAACTGGAACGATATCGGTTTTGTAGAGCAAGATATCCGCAGCCATTAAAGGAGGATACGTTAGAAGACCAGCCGAAACAGCGTCTTTTCCATGAGATTTATCTTTGAATTGTGTCATTCTTTCCAGTTCACCGATATAGCTGATTGATTGCATCATCCAACCTAACTGTGTGTGTGCACTAACCTCTGATTGAATAAATAACGTTGATTTGTCAGGGTCAATACCACAAGCCAAATATAGAGCAGCCAGTGAACGAATGTTTTCTCGTAGCTTTAGACGGTCTTGAGGAACAGTAATGGCATGTTCATCGACAATACAGAAGAAGCAATTACTGTCTTCTTGTAGTGTGACAAATTGCTGCATAGCCCCTAAATAGTTCCCAATCGTTAAACTTCCACTTGGTTGGATTCCTGAAAATATAGTTTTCATGATTAACACCTCGTTTGTATTTTGTTTTAGCAATTTGAACCAATAAAAAAGGTCCATCCATGCCTTGTCTAAAAACAAGGGACGAATGAACCGTGGTGCCACCCTAATTATCTTAATGAAAAATAAGATCACTTAATTACAGTTAACGCCTGAGAACGTTTCTTCTATGAAGAAGAAAAGAGCTCCAAAGTCCCACTTCCGCTTTTACCTTGATGCCTGTTTTCACCGACCACAGGCTCTCTACCATTCATTGGGTAAAGCGTACTATCTCTTTTTCTTTGCTCTAAATAAGTATGGATTTGTTTTGGATTATATAAAACTTAACGGGATAATGCAACCTCATAAAGTTAGCTTACCAAATAATATATCATTAGTAGAACGATATCAAATCCTGTCAAAACGACAGCTTGTACATAGATAAGTCGGTAAAACGTATCATTTACTCGGTTAGATGGTAAGGGGAGTTCCTCCAAGTAATCCATATCATGCTTACTTACCCTACTTCTAAATCTTCGGAAACCAAACGTCACTCCATCTAAAAACTTTCCCCTAATAATAAAGAGTATAAGGGAAAACATGATGTACACAAGACTGACATAGAACAATCCGTTAATAAATCCAATTATAGATAAATCAGTGGAAACTATCGTAAGTATAAATGCTATTCCAACATTCATAAGGAGAAGGTACCACTTATTTGAAAACTTCTTCAGGATTATCACAACCTCATAGTAGTATATTCCCCGTAAAATGGAGAACTCTAAAGATTGACCTTACATATGGCCATATTCAGTATAGCACGAAATAAATTATCTATTAAATAACAAACTAAAGTAGGGAGGAAGTCTAACAAAGTCGTATAAAAGTGCTAGTGAAAACGTTTTCATTAATATAGGTCAAAAGTACTAATTTAAGAAATGAGAATGTAATGAATAAGGGCTTTCTGTAAATTTACACAAAAAAAATAATGCAAAATTGTGAGAAAACTTGTATAATTCTCTTTGTAGATGTGACAATCTGCAAAAATATTTAGAATATTTAAGATTAAAGGGGAGGTCATGAACTTCATGAAGAAGTCAAATTGGTTACTACTTGTACTAGCTTTAGTATTAAGTATGTTCCTAGCGGCTTGTTCTACTGGAGGAGATTCTGAAGGTTCAGAAGGCTCTGATTCAGAAGGCGGCGAAGGTACAGCAGAAGAAGGTGGCGAGTCCACTGAACAAGTACTAAACTTAATCAACGGTGATGAGATCCCATCTATGGATCCATCCATGGCAACAGACACATACGCATTTGAATTCTTAGGTGCTACTATGGAAGGTCTTTACCGTTTGGGTGAAGGCGGCAAACCAGTTCCAGGTATTGCAAAAGATCACACTGTATCTGATGATGCTTTAACTTGGACATTTAACCTACGTGATGATGCAGTTTGGTCAAATGGTGACCCTGTAACTGCTAATGATTTCGTTTATGCATGGCAACGTGCGGTTGACCCAGCTACAGGATCTGAGTACGGTCCTTACATGATGGGTGGAGTAATCAAAAACGCTACTGCTGTTAACAAAGGTGAAGTACCTGTTGATCAGTTAGGTGTTACTGCAAAAGACGATCACACTTTAGTAGTTGAACTAGAAAAACCAGTACCATATTTCGAATCATTAACTACATTCGGAACTTTCTTACCATTAAATCAAGCATTCGTTGAAGAGCAAGGCGATGCATTTGCTACAGATATGGATAAACTAGTTTATAACGGACCATTCAAATTTACCGAGTGGAATCCTGGTGATGGAGACTGGACGTTAGAAAAGAACCCAGATTACTGGGATGCTGAAACTGTAAAATTAGAAAAAATGAACTTTAAAGTCGTTAAAGATACTGCGACTGGTATCAACGCTTATGAAACTGGTGAAGTTGACCGTGCTGGACTTTCTGCAGACTTTGTAGACCAATACTCAACTCACGAAGATTACAAAATACAAGAAGAAACAACTGTATTCTGGTTAAAATTTAACCAAGTTTGGAAAGATGGCCCAAGTAATGGTGCTTTAGCTAACGAAAACATTCGCCGTGCTATCTCAATGGCGTTTGACAAGCAAGCACTTGCTGAAACAATCCTTAACAACGGTTCTATTCCTGCAACTGGTGTAGTACCACTAAACTTTGCTCCACACCCGGAAACTGGTGAAGATTTCCGTAAAATCAACGGGGACCTTGTTACTTCTGATGTAGAAGCTGCAAAAGAAGCTTGGCAAAAAGGTCTAGAAGAACTTGGTGTAGATTCTCTTACAGTTGAGTTCCTAGGCGATGATAGTGATACTGCGAAAAACATGAACGCTTATCTTAAAAACCAATTGGAAACTAACCTTGAAGGCTTAACTGTTGAGCTTAAAGAGGTTCCATTCGAACAACGTCTAGACCTAGATACTAACATGACTTATGAAATCGAGTTTGCTGGTTGGGGTCCTGACTATCTAGATCCGAATACTTGGTTAAACCTATGGGAAACTGGTGGCGGAAACAATATGATGGGTTACTCTAATCCTGAGTACGATGCATTATTGAAAAAAGCCAACAACGAGCTTGCTCTAAAACCAGTAGAACGTTTTGAAACATTCTTAGAAATGGAAAAAATTCTACTTGAAGAAGATGCAGCTGTAGCTCCAGTTTATCAAAGAGCACGTGCTCTACTTGTTAAACCTTATGTAAAAGGTATTTTAAAGAACCCATTCGGACCAGATTATGAATACAAATGGGCTTATAAAGGTGAAGAGTAAGATTTAATTATTCTCACACAATAGTATAAGCTGGCTAATAGGGTAAGAGAGTATGTGACCAATAAAGTTGGCGTGTACCCTCTTTTCCCTTTTAACCGAAAAAACTCACAATAATGAACATTCTGTCAATTGAGAAATATTTAGAACTTCAATAGGAGGTGTTGGAATGGTTAGATATTTACTTCAAAGATTCACTTACATGCTAATTACACTATTCATCATCGCAACATTCTCGTTTTTTTTGATGAAACTTTTGCCAGGTTCTCCTTTAAGTGCAGAAAATAAACTATCAGAAGAACAACAAGAAATAGTGTTAGAAAAGTACGGACTTAATGATCCTGTTCCGGTACAGTATCTAAATTATCTAGGTGGCTTAGTGCAAGGTGACTTAGGAATTTCCTTCCAATTTGATAGTCAACCCGTAACTGATATATTAATGAAACGTATAGGACCATCCGCAGAGTTAGGGGCTTATTCGTTAATCGTGGGGACATTACTAGGTATATTGTTGGGCCTTGTCTCAGCGATATTCCATAATACATGGATTGATTACTTATCCGTGTTTATTGCGGTTATCGGTAAATCAATTCCAGCATTCGTATTTGCTGGTATGCTACAGTACTTCATTGGTGTGAAGTGGGGGGTACTTCCTGTTGCATTCTGGGAAGGATTTGAATACACAATTATGCCTACTATTGCGTTAATGATCTTCCCACTAGCAACGGCAGCTCGTTTTACGAGAACAGAGATGCTGGAAGTATTAGGATCGGATTATATTACGACAGCTCGTGCGAAAGGTGTTAACGAGGTTGGTGTCGTATTTAAACATGGTTTAAGAAACGCTCTCATTCCACTTGTTACTGTTGTGGGACCGTTAGCCGTTTCCTTGATGACTGGTACCCTTGTAATTGAGCAAATCTTTGCAATTCCAGGGCTAGGTGAACAGTTTGTTAAAGCTGTTATGGTACTGGACTACCCTATAATTATGGGAACAACTCTTTTATTTGCTTTCTTATTCGTGGTTATCATTTTAGTTATTGATCTCCTATACGGCTTGATCGATCCAAGAATCAGAGTTACTGGAGGAGAGAAATAAAATGGAAAACAACAATTTACCAAAAGAGCTGTTTGTCCGTAAGACACAAGAAGAGGATACGAGCGAAAAAATCTCTCGTCCTAGTAGAACATTTCTACAAGATGCAATGCGAAGTATTGTACGAAATATTCCAGTAATGGTCTCCATTGTTGCGCTCGCCCTTATTATTATTCTGAGCTTTGTGGGACCATCAATGAATGAATATGGATATGATGATCAGGATCTATCCAGAGCAAAAATGCCTGCACGTGTACCTGGTCTTGAGAATATAAGCTGGTCAGGATTCACTGGAACCCTTCATGGAACCTTTGAAGGAGATACGGTAGAAGAAGCTAAGTCAAATGCTATTGCAAGATACGACGGTAAGGAAGATTTTATCGATATCGAAGTCGTATCCGAAGGCGATGGATCAACGGATTCCGCAAAAGTAGATGCTGTGTACCATATCTATGAAGCACAAGATATGGCTGACGAGTACTTTTGGTTTGGTACAGACGGTCTAGGTCGTGACCAATGGACACGGGCATGGGAAGGGACAAGGGTTTCTCTATATATCGCGTTCCTTGCGGCAGCCATTGACCTAGTTATCGGCGTAGCCTATGGTGGTATTTCTGCTTATTATGGTGGACGAGTTGATAACATTATGCAACGTATCATGGAGGTTTTGGTTGGGATTCCAAACTTAGTAGTGGTATTCCTAATGATTATTGTTTTAGAACCTGGTATATTATCGATTACGATTGCCTTAACGGTAACCGGATGGATAGGTATGGCCCGGATTGTTCGTGGGGAAGTTTTAAAGCTAAAAAACCAAGAGTTTGTTCTCGCTTCTAGGACACTAGGTGCTCCAGATGGTCGAATTATCCTTCGACACCTCGTTCCGAACGTAACAGGCTTAATTATCATCAATACGATGTTTACAATTCCAAATGCGATCTTCTTCGAAGCATTTTTAAGCTTCATTGGTTTAGGTCTAGTACCACCAGACGCATCACTTGGTACTCTCATTGATAGTGGATTTGATGCACTTCAAATATATCCATATTTGTTAGTGTTCCCGGCAGTATTATTATCCATTGTCATGATTGCCTTTAACGTTATTGCGGATGGACTACGAGACGCATTTGATCCTAAGATGCGGGATTAGAAGGGTAGGTGCTTATGTTGGATAAAATCTTAGAAGTTAAAAATTTAAAAGTATCTTTTAACACGTATGGCGGAGAAGTACAAGCCGTGCGCGGTGTTAATTTTGACTTACGCAAAGGGGAAACTCTCGCGATTGTTGGAGAGTCCGGTTCCGGTAAATCTGTTACAACAAAAGCGTTGATGAGATTAGTACCGAAGCCACACGGTTTTATTAAAGAAGGGGAAATCCTTTTCGAGGGACAAGACCTTGTTAAAAAATCAGAAAAACAAATGCAAAAAATTCGTGGGAAAGACATTTCGATGATTTTCCAAGATCCGATGACATCCTTAAATCCAACGATGAAAGTCGGGTCACAGATTATGGAAAGCTTGATAAAGCACCAAAAAATGGGGAAATCCCAAGCGAAAAAACGTGCCATTGAGCTTTTAGACCTTGTTCAAATTCCAAATCCTGAATCGCGTATCGACCAATATCCACACCAATTCTCTGGTGGGATGCGTCAACGTGTTGTTATTGCGATTGCATTGGCATGTAATCCAAAGGTATTAATTGCGGATGAACCAACAACAGCATTAGATGTTACGATCCAAGCTCAAATTTTAGAGTTGATGAAGGATATTCAAAAGAAAACGGAAACCTCTATTATTTTTATCACACACGACCTAGGTGTCGTAGCGAACGTTGCCGATCGTGTAGCGGTTATGTATGCAGGTAAAATTGTTGAAGTTGGAACAACAGATGAAGTTTTCTACAATCCAAAACACCCGTACACTTGGGGATTATTAGGCTCCATGCCAACTCTTGATAGTGAAGAGGAAGAATTGTTTGCAATTCCTGGTACGCCTCCTGATTTATTACATCCTCCAAAAGGAGATGCTTTTGCTCCTCGTAATGAGTTTGCATTAAAAATCGATTTTGAACAGGAGCCACCATTATATCAAGTCTCTGACACGCACTATGCGGCGACTTGGTTATTACATGAGAATGCACCAAAGATTGAACCACCTGCTTCTGTAAAAAGAAGAATCGAAGCGATTTCGTCTTCGAATAGTGAGGAAGGTGAGCAACAGTGAGCGAACAAGAAAAATTAGTGGAAATTAAAAACCTGAAACAATATTTTAAAACAGGTAGAAAAAGTATCGTTAAAGCGGTTGACGGCCTTACCTTTGATATTTACAAAGGAGAAACTTTTGGTCTTGTAGGAGAATCGGGTTGTGGTAAATCAACAACTGGACGTACCATCATTCGTTTATATGATGCTACAGACGGAGAAGTTCTTTTTAAAGGGGAAGACGTTCAAAGTAAGAAAAACAAAACGGAGCTTAAAAAGTTCAATCGCCAAATGCAGATGATTTTCCAAGACCCATACTCTTCTTTAAACCCACGTATGACGGTTATGGATATTATTGCAGAAGGACTAGATGTTCACGGTCTAGTGAAATCGGACAAAGAAAGAAAAGAAAAAGTATATGAGTTATTAGAAACAGTTGGTTTGGATAAACAACACGCAACTCGTTATCCACACGAGTTTAGTGGTGGACAACGCCAACGTCTAGGGATTGCTCGTGCATTGGCTGTTGATCCAGAATTTATCATTGCAGACGAACCAATTTCTGCATTGGATGTATCCATTCAAGCGCAAGTAGTAAACTTACTGAAGAAACTTCAAGCAGAAAAAGGGTTAACGTATCTATTTATTGCACATGACTTGTCAATGGTGAAGTACATCAGTGATCGTATCGGGGTTATGTATTTTGGTAAATTAGTAGAGCTAGCAGATAGTGATGAACTGTATAAAAATCCAATTCATCCATATACCAAATCTCTGTTATCTGCGATTCCACTTCCTGATCCGGATTACGAAAGAAACCGTACACGAATTTCTTATGATCCGAGTCAGCATGACACTAGTGAAGAACCAGAATTCAGAGAAGTAAGACCTAACCATTGGGTTCTTTGTACAACGAAAGAATTCGAAGCTTACAAACAAGAATTGCAAGACAAGTAAACAGAAAACAATGCATTCACATATACCGAAAAAGCAGACCCAACGTTGGGTCTGCTTTTTTCATAGTATAGGAAATTTATAAAATTTGCCTGGTGTGGATAAACATACTGCAATAGACACGTCCAGCTCCAGCGCCCAGCAACTAGCGAGACTTCCCTCACCTCTGTACGATAACTGTTTGACGATAGTCGAATTTCCTTAACCTCGCGAGGAAGGAAGGCCAACTAAACCCGGGCTTTGCGCCCAACGTTGGCATACCCCTTTGAAGGGGCATGGTTCCTTTATCTCCTACGGTTCAGTCCAGTCCGTACGTTGCTAACCGGGCGCTTGCGCTTTTGTTCACTGCCAATCATGAAAGAATGCAATAAAACATAAAATACCAATGAAAACTTATAAGAATATTACCAATAACATTGCTAAATCTTTTATAATGGAATAAAAGAGACTAGGGGAGTCGAGAGCATTGATGAAATTACACCGAAAAGTCGTTCTAAGTATTATAATCGCTATCATAAGCCTACTAGTGGTGCCTAGTTACGTATTTGCTGAGGAAACGAAGCCGAAAACTGGGAAAAAGCATGCTACGCATCGAACAAAGATAATACCCTATGAGCTACCGGAGAAAATAAAAAGATTTACTTTTGATTCAGGTCTAACTTTTGAATATCCGGATGCGGTTAGAGGAATATATGTGACTGGGAACTCGGCTGGTGGCAGTCGTTTTGACACCCTCGCAAAACTTATAGAGAATACGGAATTAAATGCGATGGTTATCGATGTAAAAGAGGATCGTGGGAACTTAACGTTTAAGCCTGATCCTAAATCCCCATATGCAGATATCGCAAAAAATTATATAGATGATCCAAGAAAGCTACTAGAAACCCTTGAGGCGAAAGGAATTTATCCAATTGCCAGAATTGTTGTATTCAAAGATACTGTTTTAGCTAAAAAACGTCCAGATCTTTCTTTTAAAGAGGATGGAGAGGTTTGGACGAATGGTAACGGGGATGCCTTTGTTAGTCCATTTAAAAAAGAAGTATGGAAATATAACGTAGGTATAGCTAAAATGGCAGCTGAATTGGGCTTCCAGGATATTCAGTTTGACTATGTACGTTTTCCAGAAGGCTTTGAGAGACGAGATAAAGAGCTAGAATATGACTTAGGTGATTATAAAGATGCCGAAGTCAGTGACGTTAAGAAAAGGGTGCAGGCTGTTACTGACTTTGTCAGCTATGCGAGAAAAGAGCTGGAATATTACGATGTCGATGTATCTGTAGATATTTTCGGTTATGCGGCAACGATACCAGAAACACCAGGGATTGGCCAAAATTTCTCGAAGATTTCTAGCAATGTGGATGTCATCTCATCCATGATATATCCAAGTCACTGGACACCTTATTTCGGAATTGATTTTCCGGACAAAGAGCCGTATCGTTTGGTGAACGAATATGCAAAGGTAGAAAATGAGGTTTTAGGAGCACTAGAAAACGCTCCAATATCAAGACCTTGGATTCAAGACTTTGAAGCGCCGTGGCTATATAGTGGTGCCCCCACACAATATGGAAAAGCAGAAGTAGAAGCTCAAATAAAGGCTCTAAATGAGAATGGTATCCAAGAGTTCCTACTATGGAATGCAGGCAATACGTATACCGAAAATGTGGATTACACACCGTTAAATTAAGTTCATAAGAATGGCATCAACTGAATGACCCTTTCATTGTTTCGTTTAACAATGAAGGGGAATTTTTTAATGAAACCTTTTTTCTGTTGTTTTTAAGCATTGCAGTTTATTAAAATTGCGACGTAACTGTATTGTGAAATTCACTGTTTTAATAAACGGGCAAGTGGTCTTCTTTACTTTTTAACTTCCCCAAGTCAAAAGTTTGTGTTTACATCGTTATAATTCGGGGAAAATAAAGTATTGGATTCTATGTCGATTTAACAAACGCAACTAATTTCGTTATAATCAATAAGTGACTACGAAAACAAGGAGTAGATCAATGAATTGGTATGAAAAACTAAACAAATATTTCCCTGTGGAAGAAATGAAATCAAGGGAACATATGGAAATGCTATTAAAAGAAAAAGGCGATGTGTACTACAAGGACGAAGGACCGCACCATGTTTTAATGTACGCTGAATTCAATGAATTCATTTTTATTGACTATGTGTACGTGTCTTCTCAGTCTAGAGGGCAAGGTATTGGTCATAAGTTAATGGAAAAATTAAAGGCGAAGCAAAAGCCTATTATCTTAGAAGTAGAGCCTGTTGATTATGAGGATTCAGACTCAGAGAAGCGTTTGCGTTTTTACCAAAGAGAAGGATTTGAGCATGCCCAGTCTATCGGTTATACGAGACGATCCTTGGCAACTAATGAAGTTAATCCGATGGAAATACTCTATTGGTCTCCAGAAGACGCGGATGAAGAAACGATCTATAAGCAAATGAGAAAGATGTACGAAGATATTCATACGTATAAGGACAAGGAGCTGTACGGAAAATCTTATCAATCAGCGGATGAAGTTTTATCCTATGATCAAACTCGTGACTCTGACGATATTTTCGAAGGATTAGAAGAAGAAGATAAAGCCTAATGAGAATCTTTGGTCCTTGTTGGTTTTGTTCCAACAAGGATTTCTTTTGTTAATAGGTGAACTTTTTACTGAAAATAGGTTTTAAGTAGGATAATATGGGGTATCTTAATTATAATTATCCATGTATTGTTACAACTTCATGACATTGTAGACTTTTTCACACATTACTTGACAGTTGTAGTATACTTGTACATAGAAGAGTTATTTAAACTAATTATAATTTAATATATTCTTCAAAGTTAGCCTGAAAAAATTTTTAGCATATTGAGGAGTGAAGTTTCTATGGTAACACTTTATACCTCACCGAGTTGTACATCTTGCCGAAAAGCAAAAGCTTGGTTAGAAGAGCACGATATTCCGTTTCGTGAGAGAAATATCTTTTCAGAGTCTCTTACACTTGACGAAATAAAGGAAATATTGAGAATGACGGAAGATGGAACGGACGAGATTATCTCTACACGTTCTAAGGTATTCCAAAGCTTAGATGTAAACTTTGACCAGCTTCCGTTGAAGGACCTGTTCAATCTAATTCAAGAAAATCCAGGACTTTTACGCCGCCCAATCATTATTGATGAGAAGCGCCTTCAAGTCGGCTATAACGAAGATGAAATTAGAAGATTTTTACCAAGAACTGTTCGTACCTTCCAACTTCGTGAAGCACAAAGAATGGTTAACTAAAAATTTTACGCAGGTCTTTTTTACAAAGATCTGCGTTTTTTTTGATAGAAAGTGATTTTCGAATGAAGTGACAAACCAGTCCATTTCGGGTACAATATGAATTCCACATGTTTCACTATGAAGTGTGGACAATATGGGACAAAAACCTTTTTATACAATTAATAGGCATATCTATTTTCATAATGCAACCTTTTATCATAAAATAAAGTATAGAAGAATAGGTTGAATGATATTAATTTAAGTTCATGGTTCGCAGAAGGTGAAGATATCCCTTCCACCCAATTATTTATTGAAGGGAGCGATAAGGAATGGAAATAGAAAGAATCAATGAGAATACGGTAAAATTTTATATCTCTTATTTAGATATAGAAGACCGGGGATTTGATCGAGAAGAGATTTGGTATAACCGAGAAAAAAGTGAGCAGCTTTTTTGGCAGGTTATGGATGAAGTGAATTATAAAGAAGATGATTTTAATATAGATGGTCCATTATGGATTCAAGTTCAAGCTCTTGATAAAGGGTTAGAAATAGTCGTAACAAAAGCTCAGCTTTCTAAAGATGGATCCAACATCGAATTGCCAAACGATAGTGGAAAACCATTTGATATCCCAGTAGACGAAAAAATTGAATCCTTGTTGGAAGAGAAGTTTGGCAGTGATGAGGATGATTATTCGGAATACGATGATGAAAGTATGTCGTTCATCGTTGCTTTTAAAGACTTTGAGGATGTCATTCAATTAAGTCATTATCAAACGTTGAACGATATAGCAAACAAATTGTTCCACTACGACAATCAGTATATGTTGTTTATTCAATTTGATGATGAAAAGTTATCAGAAGAAGAGCAAGAAGACATGATTAGTCAGTTGCTGGAGTTTGGTGATGAAACAAACGCTACGGTTCATTTACTTGAAGAGTATGGGAAGACCATCTTTGAGGATCAAGCATTAAGGAACATCCAATCTTTTTTCCCAATAGACAAATAGGCATTCGATAAGAATGTCTATTTTTGTTTTTTTACTGGGGAAAAAGCGATTTCACAGAAGAAGAAGGGATTTTGATTATTGGTCGAGAACTAGTTCTAGCAGGAGGTGAAACGATGCTTCTTGCTAGAAATGAGCAAAGGGACCTTGTTACGTTCGCAGGCTCAACTTTACAGGAAATTAATAAGTTTAGAAGTCAAAAGTATTATTGTCCTGATTGTCAGGAAGAAGTGATCTTAAAAGCTGGGACCAGGGTTACAGCCCATTTTGCCCACAAAAACCAAGGCAGTTGTATGAATAAAGGGGAAGGGCGTTATCATGAAGAAGGAAAATGGGCATTATACAATTGGTTCATTCAGCAAAACGTATCTGCACAACTTGAAGTAACGATCTCTTCTATCCAGCAGCGTGCAGATATATTGTTACAACTAGGGGAGAAAAAGGTGGCGATTGAGTTTCAATGTGCTACGTTGCCGGAAAAAGACGTGATTAACCGAACGATGGGATACTGTAATGAATCCATCATCCCCATTTGGATACTAGGCGGTAATCGAATGAAACGAATTGGCTCACAATCATTAAGGCTTTCCTCTAGTGAAAAAGTATTTCTTCGGGTTTGTCAAATAAAGTGTGTAAGTCCTGAAGACTAAATGTATTTACGAACCCTATTTTCTAACTGATCGTGTACTAATAGCTGGTTCATGACCATCGACCAGTTTTGGATGTGGCCACCTTCCCATTTGTTTTCAAGTTCTTTCACACGTAAAAATAGGACTTTTAAGAGAGCATTCTCGTTAGGGAATGCTCCTTTTTTGGTCACTTTTCGAAAGCTAGAATGAATACTCTCCACGGCATTGGTTGTGTACATCACCTTGCGAATGGCACTTCCATAATCATAGAGTTGCTCAACATGCTGAAAGTTTCTAGTCCACACATCGATGGCTCCAGGATAGGCAGACCATTGTTGTTTAAAAGATTCAAAAGCACTTTGGCAGGCTGAAAGATTAGGAGCACTATATACCTTTTTTAAAGAGGCAGTAAATGGCTTATACTCTTTGCTTGGTACATATTTAATAGAATTACGAATCATATGAACCATGCAGCGTTGAACGGTTACTTGTGGGAAAATAGCACGAGCTCCTTCTTCTAAACCACTTACTCCATCCATGGAGATAAAGAAGATGTCTTCGACACCTCTTGCTTTAATCTCATCAAATATTTGCATCCATTTGTGCTTGCTTTCTGTTTCATTTAACCAAAGACCTAACACGTCTTTCTTACCTTCCATGGTATAACCTAATATCGTGTAGACTGCATATTTCTTCGTTTCATACTGGTTACGGATCGTTGTGAACATACAATCTACAAATAGGAACACATAACAGTTGCTTAAAGGACGAGATTGCCATTCTTCTAACTCAGGAAGGACCGCATCTGTAATGTCAGAAATCATTTCGTGGGAGACAGAGAAGCCATAAATATCTTCAATGGTGGAGGAAATATCCCGTTGAGACATACCTTTGGCGTACATAGAAATCACCTTATCTTCTATAGCGGAGACGTCTTTTTTACGCTTTGGTATGAGTTGTGGTTCGTACGAACCATCTCGGTCCCGTGGCACCGCAATATCTACTTCTCCAGCCGTTGTTTTCAGTGTTTTCTTGCCGTACCCGTTACGCCTGTTTGTTGTGTCTTTTTGATTCTTATCATTAGACTCATAGCCTAAATGATGATTCATTTCACCCTTTAACATGGATTCAAACATGGGCCCAAATATTTCCTTTAGGGCATTTTGCATGTCTTCTACTGACTTGGGTTGGTATTGCTCAATGATTTTTTCTGCTAATTCTACGGAGTTTGGATCTCTTTTGATTTTCCCCATCGAAATCACTCCTTTAGATATATATTCATTTTACCAAATAAAAAAACTGTGTGAGCAAGAATCGTACGCATTCTTACTTACACAGTTAATATTACACTCCCATTTCTTCATCAATGGTCCTCCGCTGATTCACCAAGCCTCTTTTACTTTTGTCCACTTCAGAAGCAATTTGCCGTCTATCAGTTAACCACATTATCTTCATCCCCTTCTAATTTCTTAACTTTTTACAACCTAAAAGATATATCATTTAAGGAATTGCTTCAGATACAACAACAAAGGATAAATCCGAAGCAATGGCTGAACTCCATTCAAAACTTTCGAAGAAAAGGACCACCTCGTCATACGAGCGAAAGCGAAAAACAGTGGCGCCAATGGCTTTATCAACATCATCATCACCCTACCTTGTTACCCTCCATTTGTTTTATCCCTGTTCCGTCCCAGTTTCGAATGAGATGTCCGATTTGGATGTGGCAAAGTATATTATTCTTTCATCTATTTAATATTGGTGACCAAACGTTCCAGCTAAACGATTGTCACCATCTGCTTGCTTCTTACCTAGTTCCTAGTTCTGCTACTCCCCTCGTAAAGGTGTCGTCTAATCCAATCCAAGAATATGTCGATCAGTTATTACAGATAGGAATCTTGATGGAAAGGGATTCCGGCTACACGTATAATCCTATACTCTCCCTTCCAAACACATTAGAAAAAGCAAAGAATCAGGACTACCATATGATGCAAAAACTAATGCGGGTCTAGCTGAACTTTCGCATGTTTCCTAACTTTTACGATATAATAAAGGATAGACAGCATAGGATATACATAGAAGTATGGATACAGAAGGAGGACATACCTTTGGGAAAGCCTGTGAAAGAATTACAGAAACGAGAAGATGTTGCAGTTGAGAATACGTGGAGATTAGAGGACATTTTTGCTACGGATTCGGATTGGGAAAAAGAATTAGAGTCGGTGAAAGCTGACATTCCTAAGTTTGCAGAATTTCAAGGAAAACTTCATGAATCTGCGGATACTCTTTATGAATTATTCGCGTTACAAGATAAGGCTTCAGAAAGAGTTGGAACGCTTTATACTTACGCACATATGAGATATGACCAAGATACTACCAATTCGTTTTACCAAGCATTGAATGCGAAGGCAGAAAATTTGGTGACACAGGTTTCAAGTGCGATGAGCTATATCATTCCAGAAATTTTAACGATTGAGGAAGATAAACTCACCAATTTCTTGAAAGAGCATGAAGGATTAAAGCGATACGAGCACACGTTAAATGAAGTAAATAGACAGCGACCTCATTTTCTAAGTGAAAAGGAAGAAGCACTGTTGGCTGAGGTGTCAGAGGTTGTTGACAATCCTTCACAGACGTTTGGAATGTTAAACAATGCAGACCTTACGTTTCCGTCCATTAAAGACGAAAAGGGCGAAGAGGTGAACCTTACACACGGACGTTACCTTGGTTTCTTGGAATCAGATGAACGACGAGTAAGAGAAGACGCATTTAAAGCAATGTACGATACGTTTGGAAGCTTTAAAAACACGTTTTCTTCCACATTGTCTGGTTCGGTTAAAAAGCATAACTTTTTCGCAAAAACAAGAAATTATGATTCCGCACGTCAAGCAGCTTTGGATGGTAACAACATACCGGAAAAGGTATATGATAATTTAGTAGAAGCAGTAAATGAACGCTTAGATCTTTTACAGCGTTACGTTGCTTTAAGAAAGAAAGTACTTAAGTTAGAAGACTTGCACATGTATGATTTGTACACACCTCTCGTAAAAGATGTGGATATGAAGATTCCATATGAGAGTGCAAAACAGAAGGTGTTAGAAGGGTTGGCTCCTCTTGGAGAAGAGTATGCTAGCATTCTAAAAGAAGGCTATGAGAATAGATGGATTGATGTAGAAGAAAACAAAGGAAAACGTAGTGGTGCGTACTCCTCTGGTTCTTATAGTACAAATCCATACATCCTGTTAAACTGGCAGGATTCCCTACACGATATGTTCACCCTTGCGCATGAGCTGGGGCACTCTTTGCATAGTTACTATACAAGAAAGAATCAACCATTCCGTTACGGAAATTACTCTATTTTTGTTGCAGAGGTAGCATCTACGTGTAATGAAGCACTCTTGAACGAATACATGATTGAAAACACAACAGATGAGAAAGAAAAACTATTCCTTTTAAATCACTTCTTAGAAGGCTTCCGCGGTACAGTGTTTAGACAAACAATGTTTGCTGAATTTGAGCATAACATTCATGTGTTGGCTCAAAGTGGGGAAGCTCTAACTGCAGAGAAGTTAACGGAAGTTTATTACAATTTAAACAAAACGTATTTTGGAGATGACATTGTAGTGGATGAGGAGATCGGCGTGGAATGGGCACGTATTCCTCACTTCTATTACAATTATTATGTGTACCAGTATGCGACTGGATATGCAGCGGCTACCTCTCTTGCTTCTCAGATCTTAAAAGAGAAACAGCCGGCCGTAGATCGATATGTAGAATTCCTCAAAGCAGGTAATAGTGACTATCCGATCGAAGTGTTGAAAAAAGCTGGAGTAGACATGACATCTAAAGCACCAATCTTATCTGCACTCGATGTCTTCGAAGAAAAGCTAAATGAAATGGAAAAATTGTTAGAAAAAATTAGTTAGGAAAAGGAAAAAGCTGCTTATCCGTATTGGATAGGCAGCTTCTTGTTATTCATGAAAGTCCCTTAAATCGTTTGCGATTCGTAAATGAGAAGATGGTTAGATAAATGGAAACGAAAAGGATTGGTAATGTGATAAGGGAAGGAATCATGTTCATAAAACCAAATATACTCAGAATAAAGGCAAAAGCTGTTAACCCTAAGAAAAACAGAGGGTAATATCTCCCCAAAATTCCACCTCCTATTAGGTAAGCATCTTTTTATTAAGATATGAGGGGGATAGAGGATTTAGAAGTGTGACATTTTTGTGAAAGTATGCACATATCTATTGTCACTTGGAGTTTAGCTTGGTATATTTAACTTGTGAGATGTTTAACAAACAAAACCCCTTTGTTTGACCTGAAAACTTTCTCCCATCCCCCTTATCTTGAAATAGATTAGGATCTTGAAGGATATGGATCATATCCTTCTTTTTCTTTTTATAAGGATGCATTAAAAAACCGAATTAAGGGTCCAAGCCCTAATTCGGATTATTTTTCTCCAAGATATCTCCAAAATGTGCCGTACTTAACAGGTACTTCTTCGACTACTTGCTTTAATTTTAATTTTTTCATCTCTTTGGCTGTTTTTTCATCTGACCAATCATAAACAACAGAAATTTCGTTATTTCCAACAAACCCATAAAAAGAAATGAAATCTTCTAATTCTGGTTTTTCCGCAGGACTTGGATCCTTTTGAAGCATTTGTTTTAATACTTTTACATATACCTCGTACGGATAAAGTCCAGAGATTTTCAAGCCTTCTTCTTCTTGGTTTTCATTAAAGAAGACGAGGGTCGGAATATATTCTACTTCCATTTCCTTCGTAAGCTTTAAATCACATTGTAGAGCTTTTTGTGAGGAAGTGGAGTAGAGGTCTCGCTTAAATTCTTCTACATCTAAGTGAACTTGCTTCGCAACGTTCATGAGAACATCTTCTTTGGAAATATCCATCTTCTCCAAAAACATACATTCCTGAATTTTTCTTAAGAATCTTCTACCTGCTCGAAGTCCTTGTAATTCCGCAGCTTTTATCGCAATGGAAGCAATCCAAGGAAAGGAGATAGGATTTTCTAACCAAAGGTCTCCATCACAGCTCATCCCTGTGCGGCTGGCTGTTTTCTCCCATATGTCACGCAACTTCTGTGGCTTATCGAATTTATCTTTGTTTAAGGTTGTTAATTGACCACTCAGAATCGGACGAATTGTGAAATATCTCCCATATTCAATGGATAGTTTCTTTAATGATGGCTCTAGCGACCAGCATTCTGGACATAGAGGATCAACAAAGACATAAACTTCTACAGGCTTCTTTAGTAAATCGACGAATCCATTCTGTGGCGTCGTTTTGATAGTTTGGTGATCGGAAGCCCCAAAAGGATTTAAACTCACATCGATTCTCCTTTCTCATGTTCCGGTGTGTTTTCCATATGATGTGCGGTCATGGTCAATCTTTCGAAGATTGCGGTCCGATATGGTTCGGCAATGTTAGCTTCTTCAAGTGCTTCTTCCATACATGTTAACCATGCTTTTCTTCTAGTCGGTGTAATTTCGAAAGGCAAATGTCTTCTTCTTAACATTGGATGCCCATGCTCTTCTGTGTATAAAGCTGGACCACCGAGGAACTGTGTTAGAAATTGTTCCTGTTTGCGAGCTGTTTCTGTTAAATCCTCTGGAAAAATAGGAGTTAGTTCGGGATGAACTCCCACTTTAGAATAAAAAATTTGTACTAATTGACTTACTTTTTTAAAGCCACCAATGGCTTCAAATAAGGTTCCAAATTGTTCCATAACAAGATCCCCTTTGAGGGTATTGAAAATTAAACCATATTTATAGGCTTTATTTGTAATTTATTGTAACAGCGTCTATCTACAATCGGCAACTTATCTGTTTTATAAGGTATCATAAAAACGTTGAATTTTACTAATAGGAGCTCTTCTTGTTATAGAGCAGGTTTCTAAAATATCCTGGAAAACCCGGTTCCCAATCTCCCAGTTCGTTGCCTCTAATTCAAGCTCATAGTCTTCTTTTTCGTTATAAGAACTGTGATCCAGAACGACAATGGTTTCGTGATAAGACAGTTCTAATCTATCTGTGCGAAGGGCCCCACCATAGCGCAGCTTTTCAATTGGTACGTCTAACTGTCTTAATTGATTTCCAACGAATTCAGTTTTGAATGGTTGATTGTTCAACCAACGATTCGCTTCTTCTTCCGTTAACTCGTCATGGGTTTCTAGTAGCCCATTTGGATGGGGCTGTTTCAAGGTTAAGACATTTCCTGATTCCTTCTCCCGAATTCGAAGAGCGGACCCTTTACTTCGTAATAGAAAGTCGGGTGTTTCAAAGTAATGGTTTATTTGGCGAATGCTCTTTGAATGATGAAGAGGAAGATAAGTTAGTAATGCTTCATATTCCTCTTTGGTTAAGAGGTTTTTAAATTCAATTTCAATTTCTTGAGCCAAGAGACCACCCCTGTTCTTTCCGTTTGTTCTAATAGTATATGCCAAATGGATGATTATTTCATTCCATAAGCAAACATAGGATGAGGTGGAGAGGGTATGACTACCTATATTTCGCTTCTTTTATGATACAATTAATTTAAAGAGGATGTTCAAAAAGTCCGGTAAAGAAAACTTGGTGAAACCAAGCCGTAGGCGCAGCTTGAACCATAGTTGCCCTTATACTATCATCCATCGATAACTTATATAATGATAGTGTAATAATTACTTTGAACTTCATTGCGCTTTTTATCCTCCTTTTTGAACACACACTTAAAGAGATAGGACAATTTCAATATTGCAGGTGGTGGAAACGAATGAATTGGGAAGTGTTTCTAGCTCCCTATGCTCAAGTAGTAGAAGAGTTAAAAGTGAAGCTTAAAGGGATGAGAGCTCAGTTTGAATATGAATCAAGACATTCGCCAATTGAGTTTATAACAGGGAGAGTAAAACCAGTTCTGAGCATCGAGGAAAAAGCACGGAAAAAAGGGATTGCGGAAGATAGGCTGGAAGAAGAAATCCAGGATATTGCAGGACTTCGAGTGGTCTGCCAATTCGTGGATGATATATACACAGTTGTGAATATGCTTCGGTCAAGAAAAGATTTTTTTATAGTGGAAGAAAAAGATTACATAGTAGAAAAAAAGGATAGTGGCTATCGATCTTATCACATGATTATTAAATATCCAGTAGAAACTATTCATGGAGAAAAACGAATAGTAGCGGAAATACAGATTAGAACATTAGCTATGAACTTTTGGGCGACGAATGAACATTCGCTAAATTATAAATACGATGGACAAATTCCTGGCAAAATAAAAACAAGATTAAAACGAGCTGCAGAAGCTGCGTTTAAATTAGATGAAGAAATGTCGAATATAAAAGAAGAAGTGCAAGAGGCACACCGTTTATTCTATGAGTATAAACGTAAGCATTAGTTAGGGAGGGCTAGGGAAGTGAAGTTTTCGATAATCTCTAAAGGGGATCAAAAGTCAGAAGATATAAAAGATATGGTGAAGCAACACCTTATTGAGTTTGATTTACTTTACGATGAAGAAGAGCCAGACCTTGTTCTGTCTGTTGGGGGAGATGGAACATTCTTAGAGGCTTTTCACCGCTACCAATATCGACTAGAAGAAACCGCATTTCTTGGTCTCCATACGGGGCATTTAGGCTTTTATGCGGATTGGGTACCAGAAGAAGTAGAAAAGCTAATTATCGAGATTGCCAAAACTCCATATCAAGTGATCGAATATCCTTTACTGGATGTCACCATTCGGCCAAAAACAGGGGACGAAGTGCACCATTTTCTTGCATTAAATGAATGCTCGGTCAAAACAGCGGAAGGTTCTGTTGTGCTTGATGTCTTGATTAAAGGAGAGCATTTTGAACGGTTCCGTGGAGACGGTTTATGCATTTCTACACCATCGGGGAGTACAGCTTATAACAAAGCATTAGGTGGTGGGATAATCCATCCATCGTTACCGTCCATTCAGATAACGGAGATGGCATCGATTAACAATCGCGTATTCCGTACAATCGGATCGCCTTTGATTCTTCCTGATCATCATACGTGTGAGCTGTATCCCATTCATGATAAAAGTTTTCTTATTACGATTGATCATTATACAAAGAATTATAGCAATGTGGAAGCTATTGAATGTAAGGTAGCGAGTGAAAAGATTCGCTTTGCTCGGTTCCGTCCATTTCCATTTTGGAAGAGGGTACGAGATTCGTTTGTTTCCGATGAATCCTAGAAAGGTGATTATAGGTGAAGTGGTCCATTACAAAAGAGCATGACTCCATGCTAGTACGAGATTTTTTACATCAGGTGTGCGGATTGTCTCGCCGTATTATAAAGGTTTTAAAATTTCAAGGAGGATCCATTCTGGTGGATGGTGCACATAAAGATGTTCGCCATAAACTCCAAGAAGGGGAAACCATCCAAATTATTTTCCCTCCAGAAGCACGCGGACCTGCGATGGTCGCAGAGCGCTTGCCAATAGAAATCGTGTACGAGGATGAGGATGTTCTCGTCATCAATAAACCAGCTGGAATTGCGACGATCCCATCGGTTAATCACACGAGTGGAACCATCGCTAACCGCTTATTAGGATATTACGATGAACAAAACCTACAATATACGGTTCATATCGTGACGCGACTAGATAGAGATACTAGCGGACTCCTGTTAGTCGCCAAGCATCGTCTCAGCCATTCTATTTTGTCTAGAGATCAAAAATTAGGGGCTGTAAATAGAAGCTATTATGCTATCGTGGAAGGGCAATTACAGGAAAGACAGTCCACCATTGATTTACCAATTGGTCGAAAAGAAGATTCAATTATTCAGCGAGCTGTCTTACCGGATGGACAACAAGCGATTACCCATTACGAGGTGGAACAAGAGATGGCGGATGAGACACTAGTATCCGTGCGCTTACAAACCGGAAGAACCCATCAAATAAGAGTGCATTTTTCGCATCTAGGTCACCCTTTGCTTGGGGATGATTTATATGGTGGAGACCTAACAAAAATGAAAAGACAGGCCTTGCATTGTAAATCACTCGCATTTAACCAGCCTTTTTCGGGAGAGAGAATTACATTGGGGTGTGACATGCCTGGAGATATGGCGAGTCTGTTGAAAGAAAAAGTTTTTGATCATAAGTAGTTTGTTTTTGATGAAGAAAAATGGAATGAACCGATGAAATAGCATACCAAATTACATAAGATTGGTATGCTATTTTTTGGTGAATAACAATCGGTGTAGTATCAAACAATAAGGTACTATATGTCCACAAAAATAGGCAATATAAGCAAGCCAGCAGTTTTTCTGTATTTAACTGCCACCAAGGCACTGGCATTTTTGTTCCTATCCCTCATCATAGTAATTAAATTTTTCTTCCACAAAAGGTTGTTTGGATGGCACGGATACAAGGGACTCTTCCGGAAGACGAAAGGCAGTCAGGGCGTTCCCGAATACACAGCCTGTATCTATATTAATGGTTTTGTTGACTACTCGGGGCTTGCGGACTGGTGTGTGACCGTACACAATCCAACGGTTTCCGGTATAATGTTGGGCCCAATCTCGGCGAACTGGTCTACCATCGCTATGGGACTCCCCTGTAATATCTCCATAAAGGACGAAGGTTTGAACTTTTTTTCCAGACTGTCCGATTAACTTCTCACTAATTCCGGCATGGGCGACAACTGCTTGTACTTCCGGTAGCTCTAAATATAAAGGTGCCTTTTCATAAAGGGTTATAAAGTGATGACGAACCTCTTTTTGTCGCTTGGAATCCAGCTGCCTATATTCTGCAGTAGTTGTTTCTAAGCCATGCTGTTCTTTCACCTTGTTGCCAAGGAAGAAGCGATAAAGTTTATTGCAATGATTCCCGGGTACATATTTGGCCTTATTCGAAGCTACCATTTGATATACGAGATCAATGACACCGATGGAATCGGGACCGCGATCCGTTAAATCTCCTAAAAAGACAGGTATTCTCCCATCAGGATGAACAGGAATATCACCTTCCCATTTGTAGCCAAGCTCCTGAAATAGCTCCTTTAATTCCTCTAGACATCCATGTATGTCCCCAATAATATCTACCTTCAAAAGAATCCCTCCAAAATCTTTATAACAAAACAGGTGAAAAAGCCTCTTACTTAGCTTTTCCACCTGCTGTCTAATCAAACATATATTGTTTCGTTCGGGAGTGGATATTCAAGACGATTCCAATTGCCATTAAGTAGGTCAACGTTGAACTCCCACCATAGCTAATAAAAGGGAGTGGTAAACCGGTAATCGGAAGAAGTTGAATCGACATTCCGATGTTTTGGAAGATTTGAAACGTAAACATCCCGATGAAGCCTGTAATTAAATAGCTTCCGAATGGATCATTACTTTGTAATGCGATGTGAATTAATCGATAAATGAGTAAAAAGAAAAGGGTAACCAAGATACTGGAACCGAGAAATCCAAATTGTTCGGATATCGCGGTGAAAATCATATCAGTGTGCTGTTCGGGAATTTCAGTTACTTCAAACTCTCTAAATCCTTTCCCGGTAAGCTGGCCAGAGCCTATCGCCATCATGGCTAAAACGAGCTGATATCCCCCAGATTTTCCATATTTCTCAGGGTCAAGCCAGCCGTTAAAGCGGGCCTCAACGTGGTCAAAGCCACTTTTGTCCATGAAGGCATCTGTTTCTTCTGGGAAGTAAATAAATAATAATACAATGATACTTGCTACAATCGCTACGGACCCTAAAATGGAAGCAAGGATTCTCCATCGAATTCCGGATACGAGCACGATACAAGCGACAATCGCAGATAAAACGAGAAATCCTCCTAAATCGGGCTGGGTTGCCACTAATCCCATTGGCGGAAGCGAGATAAGCAATATTTTCGCAAGTAACCATAAATCACTTTTATTGGATTTATATTTCGTTTTCTCATTATGGTTTACAATGATATGGGCAAGTGCAATGACGAGAAACACTTTCATGAATTCAGCGGGCTGCATCGTCCCAAATACTGGAATCTGCATCCAGCTCGTCGCTCCGTTTACCGTTTTGATAAAAGGTGGCCCGGGAAAGTTGAAAAATAGCATAAGTAACAAAATCATCCCAATACCGTATAAATACCAGGTTATCTGTCTGAGGCGATCGTAGTCGACCAACATAATGACAGCAATTGCCATAGACCCAACAATGTACCAAACAACTTGCTTAAGGAAGTAGTTCTGGTCAAGCGTAGGTTGTAAGGAATAAATCGTAAAGCAGCTCACAATTCCGAGCAATATTATAATAAATATTAAGGAATAATCTATATTAGGTGTATTCGAATTTCTTGAATTCATTTCATTTCCTTTCTAACTAAGAAATTCAGTCTTGTTTTTAAGGTTTTAGAAAACATGATATGTCACCCGTTAGGCGAAATCGATGTCTTATCTTATGCTTTCATTAAATTTCTAAAAGTAAAACAAAAAGGTATCACAGATTTTACTTTTCCTTTAAAATAATTAGTATATCTTTTTGTGTCAATATTTACTACCAGTTTACATCATTAGCGTACTTTTTTCACTTCACCTACGAAAAATTAATCATTTTGTCGAAAGTCATTGGCTTCCTTATATATCGACGAACAAAGTAAGGGAAAGGTTTCTCTTTCCTTAAAAATATCGGAAAGAATGGCCGGTAAGGAGGTAATCGTCATGGAACATCTAGATGCGCAAGAAAGAGAACAACATTGGGACAAAATTCAAGAGGCTCTATTCAACAAACAAATTGGAGATTTTCGTGCAGAATTTCTAGAGTTACATCCGTATGATCAAGCTAAAATTTTTGAAGAACAATCCGAAGAAGTCCGAATGTTAATATATAGCTATTTGTCACCAGAAGAAATGGCAGACGTTATGGAAAATATCGACTACGAGGATGTGGAAGAGTTTTTCACGGAAATGGATCCTCGCTATGCTTCTAGTGTATTAGCGGAAATGTCTACAGATGACTCCGTTGATATTTTAAATGAATTAGATAAGGATAAAGTAGCTAGTTTTCTAACGATTATGGATAAAGAAGCGGCGCAAGAAATCAAAGAGTTGCTTCACTATGAAGAAAAAACGGCCGGAAGTCTCATGACAAACGAGTATGTCGTCATTCATGCTGGTCAAACGGTAAAAGAAGCGATGCGACATCTTCGGAAGGAAGCTCCAGAAGCGGAGACGATTTACTATACGTATGTCGTGGACGATCAAAAGAGGTTAGTCGGGGTTATTTCCTTAAGAGACTTGATTATTGCAGAAGGGGATTGGCTCGTTTCGGATGTGATGAGTGACCGGGTCGTGTCTGTTTCGGTTGGGCAAGACCAGGAAGAAGTGGCACACATGATGCGAGACTATGATTTCTTAGCATTGCCGGTTGTAGATTTTCAAAATCATTTATTAGGGATTATCACAGTCGACGACGTGATGGACGTTATGGAGGAAGAGGCGAATGATGACTATTCCAAGCTTGCCGGTGTCTCGGATACGGAACGTTCGGACCAGAGCGCTCTTTCCGCAGCTAGCAAAAGGTTGCCATGGCTTATTATATTACTCTTTTTGGGGATGTTTACGGCAAGTTTGATTGGGCGCTTTGAGGATGCCCTCAACAAAGTAGCCATCCTTGCTATTTTTATACCATTAATAGCGGGTATGGCTGGGAATACCGGAACACAGTCCTTAGCGGTTGCGGTCCGTGGGATTGCAACAGGAGAAATTGAAAAGCTAGGCAAATCGAAAATTGTAGTTCGCGAAGCCATTACAGGATTGATTACAGGTACGAGCTGTGGGATAGTTGTAACTGGTATCGTGTATGTATGGCAGGGGGATTTCTTTTTAGGATTGCTTGTTGGAATTTCCATCATGACTACTTTAATCATCGCAACAATCGCGGGATCCATGATTCCGTTGTTGATGCACCGCTTTAAAATCGATCCGGCTGTTGCATCCGGTCCATTTATTACAACGATCAATGATATTATTTCGATTCTTGTTTATTTTGGCTTGGCTACAATGTTTATGGACTTATTATTAAATAAATAGTATGGAAGGTTCCTTGTTAGGAGCCTTTTTTAATTTTCTGGGTAATTCATTGAGTTTTACTAGTTAATCAGATAAAATAGTATCAGGTACTAATAACAAGGTATAAATTTTCAAATGATAAGATCATACCCTCAAGACCTGCGGTAATATGTCAAGTCAAAATTAATTAAATATTTGATTATCAAGGTCCAAATTTATTAAAAAAGGCAACACGAAACTAGACCAGTAAAATATGTAAATTACTGGGAGTTTCGAAAAGGATTTAGAAGCTAGTTATGCTTCATTCATTCACGCTCCTTTTCGACGTGTAGACTTGGTGATTGCGTAGTAGCGCATCAACCAAACGTACTAATTTTCTTGCGGTTAAGACGAGTGCCCTTTTATGTTGGTGTTTTGGTACTTCTTTGTATTTCTTCGCGTAATACTCTTGGTACTCAGGAACTTGTCTTCTTACCGAGTTGGCGGCTTCAACAAGGTAATATCTAAGATACTGATTCCCATTACGAGATAGCGAAGTATCTTCAGCTGTAAAGCGTCCTGATTGATTTTTACGCCAATAGAGGCCCGCGTATTTAGCAATCTTTGTCTCATCATCAAAGCGTTCAATTTGGCCAATTTCAGCAATAATGCCAGCAGAAAACACAGGTCCAATGCCAGGGATAGTTTCAAGTGTTTCGGTTAATCCAGCCATGATTCGTTTTATGGCTTTATCAATCTCTTTTATTTGTTTCTGAAGTGTGCGAATCACTTCAATAGTGGTGCCAAGGATGAGATCAATAGAATCTTCAACAACCTTATCTAATCGATAGGAAGAACGGACAGCTTTTTGAATGGATCTCGCTACACATTCGGGATCTCCAAAACGATTTTTCCCTTTCTCTTGAAGGAATGCAGCTAGATCTTCCAATGGCATTTGTGACAGTTCTTCCAAGCTAAATTTCTCGAAAAAGAGTTCCATCATCGCATTACCAAAAACGGAAGAGTCCACTTCCTCTTGAAAGGTATTGCATTTGAAACTCAAGTGTTGGAGAAAGTGCTGCTTTTCTTTTGTCACTTGATGAACGAGTTGATATCTTGAGCGTGTAAGTTGTTGGAGCGCTATATATTGGCTCTCTTTAACAACAGACATATTGGCCCGGCCAAAGCGAAGATAATCGGCGATAACAAACGCATCAATCTCATCGGTTTTGTCCATATCGCTATAACTCTTCTTAAAGTTCTTTATCTGTTTGGGATTCATAACAAAAACTTGTGTACCAAGTGCCTTGAGTGACTCGTCATTATGAAAAAACATAGATGGATGAAAGCTATAAACCGACGTAGACTCAAGACCGATTTTGAGTGTATCAACCTTTTGGCCTTTTACACACTCTAATATAGAATTTCGTAATTCTGTAGCACCTGGTAAATCATTGGATACGGTGAAGGTTCTGAGTTTGTCTCCTTCACCATTTAGTAAACAAACCTTGATATCAAAAGAACTAACATCTAATCCAGCAAATAATTTCATGGGGGATACCCTCCTTTCAAATGAGAATCATTGGTACTTGTTTCTTGGACGCCCTGAGATATCCCTAGTGTGAACGCCGATCAGCAACCTCGTGTATCAGTACTATCCTTGGTTCGAAAGCCGCCCTAGAGCTACTAACATCTAGGTTCGAATACCAAGGTGCACAGCCTGCGAGTAGGAAGTTCCGCACGTACACTGGGAAACAGTCTTGAAGTGTGGTCGAGCCACAGGAGGAGAAAGAATTGTCCCAAATGATCCTAAAACCATTATCTAGAAATATCTCAGGGTGTCCAAGACTTTTTGACATAGAAAGCAGGGAAATTGTAAAGATTGAAGGCTCTTAATAGAGGGCCTAAACATAATATACGAGGAGGAAGACGAATGAAATTTTCTTTAGAAGGTCGTACATATGTTGTAATGGGTGTTGCTAACAAACGAAGTATTGCTTGGGGAATTGCCCGTTCTCTTCATGAAGCGGGAGCTCGTTTAATTTTCACCTATGCATCTGAACGTTTTGAAAAACCGGTTAGAGATTTAGTAGAAACGTTAGAAGGGCAGGATGCCTTATTCTATGAGTGTGATGTAACCGACGATTCAGCTGTTCAAAACACTTTCGATGCAATCAAAAAAGATGTAGGCGTCATTCACGGTTTGGCACACTGTATCGCATTTGCCGATAAAGAGGATCTAAAAGGTGAGTTTGTTGATACGAGCCGGGACGGGTTTTTATTATCACAGAACATTAGCACTTACTCTTTAATCGCTGTAACTAGAGCTGCGCAGCCTCTCATGGCAGAAGGTGGCGGAATCGTAACTCTTACGTACCTTGGTGGAGAAAGAGTAGTGCAAAACTACAACGTAATGGGTGTGGCGAAAGCAGGCTTAGATGCGAGCATGAAATATTTAGCAAATGATCTTGGAAAACACAACATCCGTGTAAATGCTATTTCTGCTGGTCCGATCCGTACGCTTTCAGCAAAAGGGGTCGGAGACTTTAACAGCGTCCTCAAACAAATTGAAGAGAAAGCACCACTTCGTCGTACAGTGACACAAGAGGAAGTAGGAGATACAGCTTACTATTTATTGAGTGACCTCTCTCGTGGAGTGACTGGCGAAATCATCCACGTGGATTCAGGATTTAACATTTTAGGACTATAGAAGTTAAAAAGAAACGAGTTTGGTACTGTAGCCAAGCTCGTTTTTTCTTCGACTTTTTTTGACATAATTCAGGTGGTGCCTGGAACCACCTGAATTATCTTTTTTCCATAGTAGGCACATCTCCTATTGTATTTCATATACTGATGTGAAGAGTAAGTGTAAAGGGGAGATGACCAGGTCATGAGTAAAAGATTCTCGCGTAAGCCTATGCTCTATATCCAGCAACCTGAATTAGGGAAACCTTCTGCTAAAATGCAGGTAAAGTATCGAACACCAAAATCTAAAAAAGGCTCTGTAGATAAAAAAGGTTCTGGGAACAAAACAAAAAATGACGGTAGTCAAAATTTTACAAAAAAAAGATTGAAACAAGTGGTCTCCATTCCGGTTGAGGAAGAATCGGAATCATCGTCTTCATCTGAGGTGGAGGAAGAGGCAAAGAGTCAGAGAAGAAAAAGGTTTAAGGAGTTGTCCATTAAAGAAAGAGTAGAGTATTTTATGGGACTTCCAGCCAACGTGCCGAAAATGAAGTGTCAGGTGAGCACAGCAGACAATTCCTATCGAGGGATTATAACTAATTATAAGGATAACATCGTTTATATGAGAGCTACGAAAAGACCATTTCGATTAGAATTGGAATTGGAAGAAATTACAGATATTCAATTGTTAGGATTTTAAAAGAAAAGCGGTAGCATCCAATATTATGAATGACAGACTATATCCAATTCTCCAAAGGACAACGTCTGAATATCCTTCGTAAGGGCACGTATGGTCTGAGGCCTACAGGCGTAGGTTTCGCCTACGTTGCCCAACTGTTATCAATGGGACGAGTAATCGCAGCCCAGGGACAGATTCTTGTCTTGGTTAAAATACTACAAGTAATTCAAACATAATTCTTATTCACAAGAAAAGGGTCTGAACCATCGGTTCAGACCCTCTACATGTCATGAATTAAAGTGCATCGATTGCTGGTAGGCAAGTGATGTGGCAGAAGCAGTTAGCATTTACAGTGATGCAAATACCAGTTGTTTCTAGGTTGCCAGTATATTGATCTACTGGACATTCTGGATTGTCATCAGGATCGTTAGGGTCGCGTAGTAATTCTAGAGTTGCACAGCAATCTTCGTCTACTTCCTTAACACGGAAGAAGAAGCTTCCTTGGATGTCGCTAATTGCGCCATAATCAGCACCGAACCCTTTGAAAGGTTCACCTTCTTTAGTGTAGAGAAGTACAGGAACAGTATCTAGTTCGTTTGCTATTGGTAATGTGTTATCACCAAGTAAGTCAGCGATGGATTGCTCACAGTTTACACAACCATTTTCAATAATATCGGATTGTGCATCAGCAATCTCTTTCAGGATATCACATACACAGTTACCTGTATTGAATTCTTTTCCGCATGACATAATCAACATTTCCCCTTTCATTGATTTTGACTTCTTAGTCTTTAATAGAGTATGTATGTACGTCTTTGTTGTGTGGGCGTTCATCTTAATCTGAAAGAAAGATTCCATTCGTCTAGAAAATGAATCGAAAACAGGCGGATGTCCCTTACCTTTATAGGGCATTTACATAGACTAATAGCGATCAAGCATTATGAAAAGGAGTGAACCTACCTATGTCTGAACGGAAAAAAGTAATACATGTGAAAGATCTCGTGATTGAAGCAGAAAACGTCCGAATTGAACCACCACGTCCACGGCCTCGTCCAGTTCGTCCGTTTCCACCAAATCATCCAGGATTTAGAAGAGAAAGAGAAATTGAAGCTACAGAGGAAGAATCCAGCAGCAGTAGCAGTAGCAAAGACGAAGAATAATAACGAATGGACAGCATCCCAAGCTGTCCATTTTTTCATTCGACACATTTCACTAAATTTCGGGTCGTGCCTGTCACTCGAATTAGGCATACTTTTCTGAAAAACGGGTATATATTAGTAAAAGTATATAGGGGAGGTTTCGATCATGGGCTACTTGCTTCCAATTCCAAACTATCAATATAGTGATTACCATACGAGAATTACGTCAAAAGGGACAGACCCGATTCATATTGGAAAAATATATAAGGCGAAGTTAGATCGAAATCGTCCGTTCGAAGAGCAACTAGATGAACTAAGGGAAGAACCTGAAGAAATGGTAGCGAACCGTGAAAAAAGAAGGAGAACGTATTACCATGCACCGATGGAACAGCTCTATGCCGAGTTAACTGGTGTGGGGAAACATATAAATGAAAGAATATAAAGAGGGAAGTCATTTATAGGACAAGGAGAAGTTCCTTGCCCTTTTTACTTGTTCAAAACCGTAGCTTTTCGTTGTGCTATAATGATTCAAAAGTAAAACGACAAGAAGGAGTGGTCAAATGGACATGCAGCAGCTACACGAAAACTGTTATTGTTTTCATGGTCCAGTTAACATCGGGTATGTTCATCAGAAATCAGAGGGACTATTAATAGATGCGGGTATCGATAAATCAACGATGAAAAAGGTCATTCGGCAGCTGGAGGAAAAACAACTTCCAGTTACGCATTTATTCATAACCCATGCTCATGCCGATCATTATGGTGGTGCTGCCTACTTACAAGAGAAATATGAAGTGTTCACCATAGCTCCTGAGCTAGAAGAAGCGATCCTAAGAAATCCTATCCTAGAGCCCATTTATCTTTTTTCAGGCAATGACCCATTACCTGAGCTTCGTAACAAATTCTTAGAAGGTTTACCTATTCGGATTGATAAAGTCATCAGAGAAGGGAACTATACGATTGGAAATTTCACTTTTCAGACATACCTTCTTCCCGGCCATAGCTATGGCCAGTTAGCCATCCTAATCAATGAGATCCTGTATGCAGGAGACAGTTACTTTAGCGAAGAGCAACTACATAAACATAAAATTCCATTTCTTACCGATGCGTTTCAATTACTAGAAAGCCTCCAAAAACTCAAGAAACTGGACTGCATCGGTGCTATTCCAGGTCACGGGATCTACGAAAAAGACTTTCACCACACAGTCCAACTCAATATGGATTACCATGAAGGGCTACTCGTTTGGTTGGAAAATCAAATCGCCAATGAAGCAAACGGAATGAGTCATGAACAAATTGTAAGTGAAATGTGCAGCGAGTATGAAATTCAAGCCAAGCAATTATCCCAATGGCTGTTATTCCGAACCGCCGTAACAGGCTATATCACTGCTTTGATCCGTCAAGGAAAAATAACACATGAAATCCAAAACAACATATGGAAATTTATAACGAAAGAGAAGGCTTAATATGGTTGCACATACAAGCCTTCTCCTGCTATAAATTCAGCAAAAAACACATCCTTGACCGAATTGTACTTTTGCTCTTTTAATTTTTTTTCCAGCCAATTGCGATCAAAGCCAGATTCCCTCACATTATCCCACAATACTTCTCCATCTGCTATTAGAATGATGGGGATGGATACTTTTTGTTCTGGCAAACTTAAATCTTGACGTGTTGGTGGTTGATTGTTCGAGGCTTTTAAAATCGAGATGGACCCATCCGTTTCTAATACCGCGTACTCCACTTCTTGAATGGAAAATGCCCCTTTGGAACGCAACAGGTGCATAAGTTGATTAATATCTAACTTACTTTTTTTCATGGACTTCTTACTTATTTTGCCTTGATGAATAATCAAGGTAGGCTTTCCTTCAAACAACTCCCGAGTTTTCTTGAATTTTTGAGTAGACCAATTAATGATATATAAGAGCCCACCCCACAAAAAAACTGCAAGGGCCATTTCTTTAAGTCCTGCTTTATCGTCAAATAGAACATTCCCAACAAGCTCCCCAAAAATCATGGCTGAAATAAAGTCAAACGCAGTTAACTGGGTAATCTGTGTTTTACCTAGTAACTTTGTGATGATAAGTAACGCAAAAAAACCGAACAACGTCTCTATAATAATGGAACCTGGAGTAATAGGAATGCACCCCTTTATAACGAGATTTGTTCTTGCTTTATGGTATTTTGTCCTTTTTTCTGCAAAAGATACAATCAAAAAGTCCTCCAAAAGGGAGGACTTAAAAATCGTTATAACTCTTTAATCATCGTAACATGTGGAATGCCAGCATCCATAAACGTACCAGAAATCGTATTGTAGCCAATCGATTGATAAAAACCTTCCGCATGTGTTTGTGCGTTCAGCTTTGATTTTTGCAATCCTTGATCCCTAATATAGGATTCCATACGTGAGATGATGTCTTTTCCAAAGGATTTTCCACGGTATTCCTTTAAGACACAAATTCTCTCCAATTTCCCATAGTCCTCCACAAGACGAAGACGGCTTGCAGCTACAGGAAGTCCATTCTCATAACCGAGGAAATGGATGGCTACGTCTTCTAAGTCGTCGATCTCCAGTTCAGGAGGGACGTTTTGTTCTTCGACAAATACTTGTGTTCGGACGGAATAGGCATCCGCCTTTTCTGCTTCTGTTTCTACGATGCGAACGTCCATCCTACCTACTCCTTACCTAGTGTAAACGTCTCGTACACCGTCCACGCACCATTTTCCAATTGGTACATGAGCTGAAAACGATCTACCATTTGTTCAAAATTAAATTCTTGCATTTTTAAGCTTCCGAATACATCTGAATATTCGTCATGGGATAGCTTTTGAGCAATCGTAATATGTGGAACATAGGAGTACGTTTGCTCTTTTGGTAAAACATCCCCACTATGAAGACGCTCATTTAAATTCAATAATTCTGGAACCGGCTCAACTTTTAAGTAAATCGTATTCGTTACCGGTGAAAATGAACTCACTTTTTTGATTTCAAGTTTAAAAGGTGCCGTATGATTCGCGATCTCACGTAATTCCTTCGTAACAGCTTTTAGGTTATTCTCATCTAGTTCAAATGGCTCTTTTAACGTAACGTGTGGTGGAACCAGCGCATAGTGCGGATCGTATCTTTTTCTAAATGAATTAGCTTCATCTTGAATTTTCTTTGATGGAAATATAGCGATTCCATATTTCATCTGTTTGTCCTCCCATTCTAAGGTAATTGCGATAAGTTATAGTTTGTTTTATTATACCAAAAATGAACGAATGATGACGGTGTTATTCAAAAAATTCCCAGTTAAAAACCAAACATCGTCGTCAAGGCACGTTTCATATCTTGTTGCCAATATTTCCACGTATGCTTTCCGTCAAACTCATGATACTCATAACTCGTGCCTTTCGAATCAAGCAGTTGATGAAGCTCACGGTTCGGTGTGATGAAATCTAAAATGCCATCTCTTGTAGTTTGAACCTCGGTTTCCTGATTCCCTACCGTATGATAAATAGAAAGCTGGTCCAAGAACTTAGCATTAGATACGGAATCCATAACCGTCTTATTTACAAATGGGGATTGCATAATCACTTGCCCAAATGTGTTCGGGTAACGTAAAGCAGCCATTAACGCAAAGGTTCCTGCCATGGAGTCTCCCATAAGGGTGCGGCTGCCACCGATTTGAAACGTTGGAATCTCTTCATCTAGAAACGGCACGACTTCTTTGACGAGAAAATTCATGTATGCTTCTAACTTTGTACCGTCTGGGTGGTATTTGTCTAAACGATCGTATTTATCTTTATAATGAATGCCGACGAATACCGTATCTTCGATTTCCCCATCTTCGTGGAGCTGATCACTCCATGTCGCTATTTTTCCGATGCGGAAATAGTCCTCCCCATCTTGCATAATGCAAAGATGGTACGATTTAAGCGGAGAAAACATTTCTGGAACATACCACTTTATCGTCATGGTCTCACCTAAGTATTTACTTGCAATCTGATGTTCCATCATTTTTCCTTTTCTTTGCATGAATACACCCCTTTGGACAGGTTATCGACTTTATTCCCTATCTTTCTCTATAAAAAACGTATTCTCATTTTAACATAAAATGTCTCTTCTCTATACAAATACAGCCAGAGTTGCCGATATAAAAAGAAAAACGGTACAAGGGGATCAGACTGATGAAAAACTGGAAATGGAATAGAAATAGTATTTTCTTGCAATTGCTTACCTTAGCATTACTTATTACAGTAGTCACTGGCACAGCAGTTGGAATTACTAGTTATTATTTATCGAAAGAAGCACTATTGAATGCGGGGAAAGAGGATTTAAACCACTTAGTTAGTGGGTCTATTGCAACTCTTGATGCATTGAATAATCAAGTCGAAAGTGGAGATTTAACCTTAGAGGAAGCACAAGAAAAAGCCAGAGAGTTATTATCCGGACCAAAATTGTCTGGAGAAGAAGGTTATGATTTTCAAAAATCACAGTTCTTGTATCGTGAAGATGGATATATCGTAGCATATGGATCCGACTATTCTACACAGGTTCATCCATCTAATCCAATTGGGGAAATTCCAGAGGATACTGCAAACAGAGAAAATATGACGAAAGGTGCTCAAAGCGACAATATTGAGGACCATTATACGACTTATGAGGATGAAAGAGAAGAAACCGGAACGATTGAAGATAAAATGTCCTATATGACTTATTATGAGCCATGGGACTGGAATGTTGGAATTGCCGTTTATCAATCTGAGTTTTTTAGGGCATTAGGTGACTTAAAATGGTACATTATTGCCATCACAACGTTTATTACGATTTTAAGTGTGGCAATCTTTTATTTTGCAATCAGAAAGAAAGTGAAATCGCTAAACGAGGTTACGAGGGCAGCAGAAGCAATTGCTCATGGAGAAATTACTTCTGCAGAGCTCCGAGAATCGAAGGATGAAATCGGACAATTAGCAACATCCTTTAATATTATGTCATCTCAATTAAAAGACATTATGCTAAAGCTACAAGGAACAGGAAAACAGTTACTAGATTCTGCGAGTGATCTTTCGGCAGTATCAGAAGAAACTTCAGCAACAGGAGAAGAAGTTGGAAGAGCGATTACGGAAATTGCATCTGGAACACAAGCGCAAGCATCCGATTTAGAAGATATCAATCAAAGTGTTGAAACCCTAAATCGTTCCATCGATACAATGAATGAGCAAACGAATAAGATCAGAGAGATCACCAACGTTTCCGAAAAAGCGTCAACAGACGGTCAAGAAATTGTAAGTAAACTAAGAGAATCAAATGACCTTTCGCAACAAGCAGTAGATAAGATCAGCGTTGGAATCACGAATCTTTACAACAAATCAAGTGAAATTGCTGGGATTACTTCTACCATTGAAAGTATTGCAGCGGAAACAAATTTATTAGCTTTAAATGCGAGTATTGAAGCGGCTAGAGCAGGAGAGCATGGAAAAGGATTTTCAGTAGTAGCGGACGAAATTCGGAAGCTTGCAGAACAATCCACGAAAGCGACTCATCAAGTTCAAGAAGTGATAAACAGCATTTCCGAGGAAACAGAAAAAACGGTAATGGTTATGGCGGAGTCGATGAACTATTCTGTTGAGTTAAATACAAATGTGCAACAAACCGAGAAACAATTCAGCTCGATTTCGAAATCAATTGCAGCAACCACGAATGCACTCGTTGTGTTAACAGAGGAAATCGCTGAAGTCGTTCGTCAAAATACAAAAATTACAGCGGGTATTCAAAATACCTCCGCAGTATCAGAGGAAACCGCTGCTTCCGTGGAGCAAATTACTTCCTCAGTAGAAGAGCAAATTCGAGCTATTGCCAATGTAGCAGAGTCTGCAGAGCAATTATCAGAGCTTAACCAGGAATTGAATGAGATTTTGAAAACATACAGACTTTCTTGATTTAAAAATACTATTCCAAGCACCTATGGGATAGTATTTTTTTTATGGATCTCTAGTATTATTTTGGTTCAAGAAATCAAGCATAACTCATAGCAGAATATCTGGATTTGTTATAATAGCTCATAAACAACCATGACCGACTTGTATCATTCCAAAGAAGAAAGTTGGTAATTAAGATGGATCGCAGTCACTTATATCATGAGTATAAGCTATTACTATTCACCATAGCTTATCGTATGCTCGGCTCCATTAAAGATGCTGAGGATATCGTTCAAGATGTTTTCGTTCAGTTAGAAAAAATAGATGTATCCTCAATTGATGATCCCAAGGCGTACCTTGTTAAGATGACCACAAATAAAAGCTTGAATCACCTTCAGTCCTCTAGTGAAAAACGAGAAACTTATCCTGGTACATGGCTTCCAGAACCCATCGTTCCCGGTGATGTAAATGAGCCACTAGATAATCTACTAAAAGAAGAATCCATTCGTTATACTTTTGTCGTACTTCTGCATAAGCTCACGGAGCTGGAGAGATGTATTTATATACTGCGTGACGTGCTTGTATATGACTATAAGAGCATTTCTACAATGTTGAATCGATCAGAGACAAGCTTGAGAAAAGTGTATAGCAGAGCAAAGCAAAAATTACAACAGAACAAACAATTAAGCAAAGCAACTAGGGAGGAAGCGAGCCAATTAGCTTCTTTATTTCTGCATGCAGTAAAAAGTGGTGATTTTGATAGATTCATTAATCACCTGTCTAAAGATGTGGTGCTTATTTCAGACGGTGGCGGGGAAGTATTGTCTGCAATCTATCCAATTCTCAATAGAAATCGTGTGGCTGCATTTCTACAGGGAATTCATAAAAGAGGGGCCCTTCAAGGGCAGTTTAGTATAGTACGTGTAAACGGAGATATTGGAATCCTTCAAAGACAACAAGGTATGCCTACTAAATTGATTGCGTTTGATTATTCAAAAACTGGTGTCCAAAATATTTATGTTGTGATGAACCCAAAAAAATTAAAAGAAATAGGTCACAAATTCTCCCTTTGATTTGTCTTATAAGTGAAAGTCAAAAAAAGGAGGATAAAACGATGGAACAAAGAATTGATTACATGGAGGTAGCACCTGAATTAGTTAAGCTCATATCGAACTTGGAAACGTACAAGAAGCAGACAGGATTTGATGAAAAACTCATAGAATTAGTGAAAATTCGTGCATCCCAGATTAATAACTGTGCCTATTGTCTCGATATGCACACAAAGGATGCTAGAAAATTAGGAGAAACAGAACAAAGAATCTATTGTCTCAGTGCTTGGAGAGAAACAGATTTTTATACAGAAAGAGAGAAAGTAGCATTGGAATTAACCGAAGCTGTAACGAGAATTTCTGTGAATGGTGTTCCTGACGATGTATATGAAGCAGTTCGAAAACATTTTGATGAAAAGCAATATCTCGATTTAGTTGGGCTGATCATTACGATCAACTGCTGGAATAGACTAGCCATTGCAAATCGTAACGGTCCAGAAATAAGAATTTTTCGTGAATGGGGGATGTAGATCCCTCATTTTTTATTATGATAATCCAAACTTAGCGAATTCGTTAGCCAACGCAAATTCGCATTTCTCTAAAATAACCTATTTTGTAATCGTAGAGGCACACTCCCCAGTCAAGACCCTTCTTCTTTCCATAGAATAAAATAAAAGAATGGATTGAGGAGGGGAGAAACATGGCTTGTTTTGGTAAATATCGTTATTGTGGACCGAATTGTACGGGTCCGGGTGCTCCGATTAATGAATTAGACTCCATCTGTAGGGAACATGACCTGTGCTATAGAACATACGGCCATAAGTATTGTGATCAAAATTTTCTACGTAGAGTCGGACCATTAGGAAAACGTCGATCAAGATTGGGGAGAGATGCCAGATTGATGTATAGAGCCATACAATTAAAATCAAAGTTTTTCTAATACATGAAACCTAAGTTCAGGGAAACTCTGCATAGTATAAACTGTAAAGTTACTATTACTTTGCACTGATTTGCTTTCCAGCGACTATAATATTCTGCATTAATTGAGGGTCTCTCTGGGCTTCCATAAGAAATTGTCCCCCATATTGATTGACTCAAAAATCTCCCATTACTTTATCTTCTACCAAGTATGAGTATAGGAGATCGTTAACTGTATTACGATTCTCAACCTTATTACGTGAATTACTGTCAAAATAAAAAAGCGTCTTATCTAATTGACAGGACGCATTTTTTTTATGATTCCGATTGGGCTCGAACCAACGACCTCCACCCTGTCAAGGTGGCGCTCTCCCAGCTGAGCTACGGAATCATGGTATAAAATTATATCGACAAGTATTAATATAATCCCTTTCCTACCTCCCTGTCAATGCTATTTGTTAGGGGAGTCAAAACAAGAATCATAAAGCAGGAAGTTTTCCCTCCATTTGCTAAACAAGTGGAGGGAGTAGCCGAGGAGACTCTCATTGTTTCAAGCTTTCTTTAATATATAAATCTATTAGATTCTATCACTCTAATACTAAGATTCCTTTGTGAAAGAATTTATTGCCTCTTCTAATTCATCTGGGTTCCGAGTACCAATCACCACTGTTTGCCATTTTTTATGTAACTCCATAGCTCTGTCTCCGCCCATAATATAAGCTGTTTCCCCTTTTAAATTTATCCGAATTCCCCAACCACCAAAACGTTTTAATGGGCTATAAGTGATGAATTCATAGTGGTGTATATCCTTAAATAAAAACGGTTTATAGCGAAGTGAAAAGGCATATATCGAATATACAGACCATCCTCCCGAACTTCTACTATAAGCTTCGTGAAGAATAGTAAAACTATTGGTAAAGCAATGCCAAAAGTGAACCAAAACATAATCAAAATTACATCTGGAAATGGTTTGCTCCCAACAGGGTTTCCTAAAGTAATTTGCTGAATGAACAGATACCAAAAGAAAATAGAAAAAAATAAAGTAAATATCCAAAATAGGAATGAACGTGGTTTTTGAATTTCTCTATATATCACTTTGTTTGGCATCTTTATTTTTAATCCCCCCTTAACCTACAAATCACCCGGCAATCGTTGCCGTTATATTAATTGACAGATAGTAGAATATAACCATTTTACAATAGCGATTATGAACGTATTTCTAGTGTATCATGAATGATGTGGGTATCCTTTCCTATATATCTAATTTACAATTATTATCTATTCGGTTAATATCCTTCCCATAGACTCCCCATAGATCTCTCATTAATTTCTAGTTCTAATAGTTTTATAAATTCTTTCTCTAGAGATAATTTAACCGCATTTTCAAAAGCCTCCATCAACTGTCCATAACTTAGTACATGCATGATAAAAACCCTTTCTAGGATGGTATATAAGTATATTCACTATTTTTTATATTTTAAACTTTTAGGTTCTATAATGATAAGTCCATTTAATCTAAAAATGCGAAATTCACAAGTTTCTTATGACATTTAAAGCATTCTTTAGTCAATGTCACCTCATAGGTATAGTTTCGTCTTTATAGGATGTTTGGCCCATTAGAAAGGGCATTTTCGTATTCATAAAATTTTGTAAAATTCATTGAACCTTAAGAAGATTTGGTCTATTATCAATATAGGGAATCAGAAGCGATGAAGGATTATTTTTATGTGGGCACTTGAATAATCCTGAGCTTGTAGTGCAACCGGCTGAGCAATAGGGGGTTGCGCGTCAATGAGTGGATTGTTGATATTAAGTGATCAGTTATTAATGACAGTTTATAAGGAAGCGGTTTCGCTTGAAATGAGTCAGGATTTTATTGAATTATTGAAAAAAGAAATGGAACGTAGAGGTTTAATGGCCAGTACGGAAAAATAGAAACTAATTATAATGAACCCCCATTCACGACGAATGGGGGTTATTTGCTGGTGAAAAAGGAAGACGAGGCTATTGTACATTTGAAATATCTGTTTCCCGAGAGCGTACGGGAGACTCGCTGAAATTACGATAGATTTGTTCCAAACAAAGAGATAATTCGACCAGGATTAAGGCAATAATTATCCAACCTCCTAATGCTAGGATGAAATGTTCTACTAAATGAAAGGGAGAGGAAGGACTAAATTTTTTATAGGTCAGGGTATAGAACATGGCAAAGGTAAAGATTCGACTCCATTGGGAAACGTTATACGTAAGGATTCCGGCTTTTATACCAATATATTTCACGCGGCTAATTAGTCTGAAAATCTCCATGATTTCAATTAAAAGAAACATAATGAAGGCAGATAGCCATAGGAAATCTACGATATGATAATCCGCATTGGAAAAGAAACAGGCGAGTCCAGTGATTGAAAGAGCGCCGTGTAAGATACAGTTTGTGTTATGCCAATCCTTCTGAATAGACCATGGAAGACGAATATACCGCCAAATTATAAAGAAGGTGCCTATGATGTAAAAACATAGACCTACTCCGATGAGAAACGAACTAACGAGCTTAGGCGTGTTTTCATAGACAGTATTTAGTAATAAAACAATGGACTGTGTACTGACTGTCGTCAAAAGAAGAATCCCATTTACATTCGATAGAACTTGATTTCTTACTAACTGAAACAATGTTCTTAACGAAATAAGGATGTACAAGAACCATAGACAAATATTCAAGTACAAGATGATATGAGAAAGATAGGACAATTCGCTAAAATGAGTATAAATGAGGATTCCACAAACGGATGTACCAGCGACCCAAGTGCCCATTCCAAATCGATTGATGAAATTTTTGTAATGAATGTCTATAAACTTATTGGTAAAGATAGACATTATGAAGGAAAATAAAAAGGAAAACCAGATTGATAATAGAATGACAATGAACACATTTTCTAGTGTCGTATTAAAGTCTATAAAGGACGAGGAAACCCCTTGTATAGAAATGCCCATGGCCATAATAATAGCCATAGATGACGTTTTAATATAAATCTTCCTTCTATAGAAGAAATAAAATATGGTAATACAAATACATAAAAGCAAAGACAAATATAACATGATGACCACCAAGAAGTTTTTTGATTTAGGATTAACTATATGATTATAACATCTCTTTAATTAGAAGAGGGATTAGAAGGCTCTCTATAATGGAAAGCAATAATAAACACTTAAAACTGTAATCAATCAAAAATACAGGATTACCTTTTGGATAAGGTATCCTGTATTTTTATCGTTCCTTTGCCAATTAGGAAATGAGTTTCAATCCTACAGCAGAGGAAAGAATTAATGCAATAAAGAAAATTCTTTTCCAATCTTTAGGTTCCCCGTATAAGATCATTCCCATGATTGTAGAACCCACAGTTCCGATTCCTGTCCAGACACCGTACACGATGCCCATCGGTAGGGTTTGCATGGCATAAGCGAGTAAAGCGAGACTTGATCCAAACGTTAGGATGAGATAAATCAACGCGTCCCACTTTTTCATGGCCATCCTTTTAATATTGATAACCCCGATCACTTCAAAAATACCAGCTAAAATAATTGCAGACCAAGCCATTTACGCCACTCCTTTACTCTTGGATGGCTCATCGGAAACTCTCTTTAAACCGATTACCCCTACAAGGAGTGTCCCGATTAGAAGGACTTTTAATAAATGAAATGGTTCTCCATAAACGACTATCTCCACAATGACCGTACCGGCAGTACCTAATCCAGCAAATACAGCATACAGCGTTCCAACAGGAAGGTACTTAGCTGTAATAGGTAAGAGGACAAAAGTCACCATAATAGCAAATATAGTCATTCCCCATTCAAGAGGACTTTCGGAATGTTTAAGTCCCGCAACCCAAAACACTTCAAAGAGCGCGGCTAATACCACATAAAACCAGTATTTGTTCATTACATCTAACTCCATTTCCATTCATTAAAGCTTTTTTGTGAAATTGCTAATTTTCAAGAGCACTTCGTTTATTTTCTCATTCCCATTGTATGTGGTCAATTTATATAAGTTAGTTGGAATAAAATAGGTATTAAAGTGGTGGTCACCGTCGAATCCAATCAGGGGTTAGTCCTGAATGAGTATTACGTCCAAACACAATTTTTTTCACAAGAAAACCGATTGATTTTACTAAAAGTCAATCAGCTATTTGTTACGCATTTACTGCTGCATCACGTGCTTGGCTAGCATGAAATTTTTTCATTGTAAATCTTGCTATAGGCTGTGCAATCAAAGCTTCAACTCAAAATGCAATGAAGAAATTTCATGACCAGTCATAAATGGTGTTTTGAAGCGGGCTTAAGCTAATTTCTATCATGCCGACCCAAGATTCTATAACTGTAAGGAAAATAGACAGGATTGCATAAGCATACTCCCCCCTCTATTTATAATATAGGACTTTACTATTAGGAGATTAAATTACTAAATCAAATTTAGTTACTTGACAAAACTTACTTACGTAATTAAACTAACTTACATAAAGTAACTAATGGTTAAAGGAGAAGGGAGGAATGGATATGGGCTTTCATAATAAACCAAGTACTTTTGTTGGACATGTGAAAATTAAGGTGGAAGATTTAGAACGTTCTCTTCATTTTTATCAAGAGGTTATCGGGTTTAAACTCCTAGAACAGACAAAAACAACTGCAAAATTGACTACGGATGGAGAAGCGAGTGTACTTTCCATAGAACAACCGGAAGAGGTTGTACCAAAGGAAGGAAGAACAACAGGGTTATATCACTTTGCTCTCCTTTTACCAGAGCGTTCTGATTTAGCTAATATTGTCTTTCATTTTATAGAAAAGGGTGTTCGGATTGGTTCGTCAGATCATCTTGTTAGTGAAGCACTCTACTTATCAGATCCAGATGGGAATGGAATTGAAATCTATATAGACCGTGACCCATCTGTATGGAATTGGAATAAAGGTGAAGTTGCTATGACAGTAGATCCACTAAATTTTGAAGATCTACTTACTTCTGGGAATCAGGAAGAGCCATGGAAGGGTCTACCTGCCGGTACTGTCATGGGACATATACATTTGCATGTATCCGAACTAGAAAAGACGGAGGAATTTTATACGAAGGGTCTCGGTTTTGAAGTGGTTAGCCGCTTTGGGGCACAGGCACTTTTTATCTCTACTGGCAAGTACCACCATCATATCGGCTTAAATACATGGAATGGTGTCGGTGCACCTAGCCCTTCTGACCGTAGCGTTGGATTGGATTTCTTCACCTTAATTTATCCGGATGAGGAAGCAAGAGACAAAGTTACAGATGATTTGATTAAAATTGGTGCAACCGTCACCGAAGAAAAAGGGATTTTCGTTACCTCTGATCCTTCAGGAAATCGGATCTACTTAAAAGTTTAGTCTAAAAGTTAGGAATAGAAGTTGGACGAATACACGTTATTAAAGCCAGTATCAATAATGGATTTTGTAGACAAAATTTTAGAAATTCAACGATGGAGGAAGAAATCATGACTAAAAAATTAAACATTGGAATTATCTTAGGAAGCACTCGTCAAGGACGAGTAAGTCCACAGGTTGGAGAATGGGTACAATCAATTGCTGAAAAGCGTGAAGATGCAAATTATGAAATTGTAGATATTACAGACTTCAAACTACCATTTTTAGGTGAAGAGGACGCACCTGGAATCGCTTCTTGGAATGAAAAACTTGCTAGCTTGGATGGATTTGTTTTTATCGTTCAGGAATACAACCACAGTATTACTGGAGCATTAAAAAATGCACTTGATCTGGCTCGTGAAGCATGGAATAACAAGGCTGCTGGAATTGTAAGCTACGGTTCTGTCGGTGGAGTTCGTGCAACCGAACACTTACGTGGAATTTTAGGAGAATTAGCAATTGCGGATGTCCGTACACACCCAGCCTTGTCACTATTCACAGATTTTGAAAACGGAACAGATTTTCAGCCAAATGACATGCATGTTGACACGGTAACTCAAATGTTAGATCAACTTGTTTCATGGTCTACTGCATTGAAAACCTTAAGATAATGTACTATTTTAAAGAAAAAGCACCGAATCTCAGATTCGGTGCTTTTTCTTTAAAAGGCGGACTTAAGTGTGGATTTTTATCGTTTAAACAATATTTTAATGATGGGTAGCATACATATCCGGATTTAACTCAAAATAAAAGAAATGGAATTAGAAGGAGGACCATATATGGCAATGAATGTGACCCAGAAGTTAATTAAGGACCATCTTGTCTCTGGTGAGATGACTCCAGGTAACGAAATTGGGCTGAAAATTGATCAAACATTAACGCAAGATGCTACAGGCACAATGGTCATGTTGGAGCTGGAAGCAATGGGACTGGATTATGCAAAGACAGAAGCATCTGCCCAATATGTAGACCATAATCTTATTCAGGTAGATAGTAAGAACCCAGACGACCATTTATTTCTCCAAAGTGCAACGAGTCGCTTCGGTCTTTATTACAGCAGACCGGGAAATGGTGTAAGTCATCCAGTCCATATGCAGCGATTGGCTAAGCCTGGTAAAACGCTAGTAGGATCGGACAGTCATACGTGTGCAAACGGCTGTATGGGGATGCTAGCAATGGGGGCTGGTGGAATTGATGTAGCAATGGCAATTGCCGGTGAACCGTTTTATATTAAAATGCCGAAAGTTTGGGGGATAAGGTTAACTGGTGAGATGCCGGACTGGGTTAGTGCAAAAGATGTTATTTTCGAATTACTTCGCCGACATGACGTAAAAGGTGGCGTGGGACGCGTTATTGAATATTACGGACCAGGCTTAGAAAACTTATCGGCAATGGATCGTCATGTTATTGCGAACATGGGGGCAGAGTTGGGTGCTACTGGTACTGTTTTTCCATCTGATCAGGAAATCAAACGATTCCTAAAGGAACAGGATCGAGAAGAAGATTGGATGGAATTGATTGCAGATAAAGACGCTTCCTATGATATCCATGAGGAGATCAATCTATCAGAGCTCGAGCCACTTGTTGCAAAACCGTCGAGCCCTGGCAATGTTGTCTCCATAAAAGAAGTAGAAGGAGAGCCTATTTATCAATCTTATGTCGGTTCCTCCGCTAATCCAGGATTTCGTGATTTTGCCATAGTATCAGAAATCGTCAAGGGGAAACGGGTTGCTGATGGAGTCTCGTTCGATATTAATCCAACTTCTCGTCAAATGCTTACGGACTTGGTACAAGAAGGTCATATTGCTAATCTGCTTCAATCTGGAGCAAGATTACATCAAGCAGGCTGTAATGGCTGTATTGGAATGGGACAAGCTCCAGCAACCGGTCGGAATAGTTTACGGACAACTCCACGTAATTTCCCTGGACGTTCCGGTACAAAGGAAGACAGTGTGTTTTTATGCAGTCCTGAAACAGCTGCAGCATCAGCACTGAAAGGAGCTATTACAGACCCGCGTTCTTTGGGTATGGATTATCCAAAAGTGTCAGAACCAAAGAATCCAACGGTAGATATTAATTTATTGGATAAACCACTTCCACTAGAAAAGGCGAAGCAGGTGGAGCTATATAAAGGGCCAAACATAGCATCTATACCAGAGATGGATGAGCTCCCTAATACATTAGAGGTGCCCATCTTATTAAAAATGGGAGACAATATTTCGACAGACGAGATTTTAGCAGGTGGAGCTCGTGTCTTACCATATCGTAGTAACTTACCTGAAATTAGTAAGTTTACATTCGAAATCATTGATGAGAAATACTATGACAAAGCAATGGAAATTCATGATCAAGGCGGACACGCAATTGTCGGTGGGTTTAACTATGGACAGGGATCAAGTCGGGAGCATGCCGCTCTTGCACCTAGATATCTTGGTTTGCGGGTTGCTTTAGTAAAGGATTTTGCTCGTATTCATTGGCAAAACTTAGTGAATTTTGGTATTCTACCAGTCACTTTTGTAAATGAAGATGATTACAATCAATTAGAACAAGGCGATGTACTTGTATTTGATGAGCTTAAGAAAAAAATACAAGAAGGAAATGAATTCACGATTCAAATAAAAGGAAAGTCTAAAGAAATTGACGTCCGTCATGCATTATCCGGAAGACAAATTGAGATGATGTTAAAAGGTGGATTGATTAACTGGGTAAAGGATCGTCAAAAGAAACACGTTTAACGACTAACTTTTAAAGGAGGAGTAGACTTGGTTAATCGAGATGATGTATGTAAAGCATGTGAAGGTACAGGTATGCTAGCGGATGATGAAGAGTGGCAGTACACTTGTACAGTCTGTGGAGGGGATGGTCACCTTAGTCCAGGAGAAAATCCTACACCAGATAAATATATAAACGTAGATGAAAACAATCGAATCTTAGACTGAGGAGTATAGAGGATAGGACTAAGTGTTTTAATTATAATCCGAACTTTAGTTCGAAATTCTTTTATTAGAATTCGAATCAGTTCGGATTTTTCTTTTTTATTGCAGTAATAGGTAATTTGCGACGTAAGTTCTTAATCAACCTTTGTTTCCTAACATTATTGCAAAATAACTACAATGTTGATTTCCGCTACCGACACGGTCTCCTCCAGGATATTTATCTTCATGCTGTCTAGCACTAAGGAACCTTTCAAAAGCGTACCGGAGGATGAAGGTGCATCCTATAACTGGCTTGTGAGAGATGAACAGAGAATTACATGTCCGTTAGATAGTCCAACCTGGAAAATTGTATAAATAGCGGAACAGATGTCCTTATCATGGACTCAATCATTTCATTACAAGTACGTTACGATATCCTTTATAATTTAATTAAGAATAGAACAAATCAGAAGTTAGCATGTCCTTATCTAAAGTTTCGAATATGAAAAACATACAAGCGGACACTAAATGATATCCATAAAAATACAGAGAAGGTGTCACAATGAAAAAAACGGAATCAGAAAAAATAAAGCTGGAAAACAGCTATACTCAGTTACCAGAAGTATTTTATACATTGCAGGATCCTACTCCTGTCACATCACCTGAGTTTGTAATTTTCAATGCGGTACTGGCGCAGGAACTTGGGTTAGATGCGAAGCTTATACAATCAGAAGAGGGGGCAGCTATTCTAGCTGGTAACCAGGTTCCAGACCATGCTACTCCTTTAGCTCAGGCCTATGCAGGTCACCAATTTGGCCATTTCACGATGTTGGGGGATGGTCGTGCCATTTTACTTGGAGAACACATTACCCCGGATGACAATCGTAGAGATATTCAATTAAAAGGAGCCGGAAGAACCCCCTATTCCCGTGGTGGAGATGGTCGTGCAGCTCTTGGTCCGATGTTGCGGGAATATATCATCAGTGAAGCAATGCACGCTCTAGGCGTCCCTACTACTCGCAGTCTTGCGGTTGTGTCGACTGGTGAACCTACCTATAGGGAGACAGAGCTACCTGGTGCGATATTGACTCGAGTAGCGGCTAGTCATCTGCGGGTTGGTACTTTCCAATATGCTCGGAAATGGGGTACACAGGAGGATCTTCGTGCTTTAGCTGATTATGCCATTAAGCGTCACTATCCGGAGGTTTGGAATCAAGAGAACAGGTATGTATCATTTCTCCGTGAATTGATTAAAAAACAAGCTGTGCTTATTGCGAAGTGGCAGTTGGTAGGCTTTATTCATGGTGTCATGAACACAGACAATATGACTATAAGTGGGGAGACCATTGATTATGGTCCTTGTGCCTTTATGGATGTTTATAGTCCGGAAACCGTCTTCAGTTCCATTGACGTTCAGGGCCGCTATGCATACCAAAATCAACCTTATATCGCTGGATGGAACCTAGCCCGTTTTGCAGAAGCCATTTTACCACTTCTTGATAAGGATCAAGACAGAGCAATCGAAATAGCAAATAAGGAAGTGACTTCCTTCCTTGACTTATATAATCAAAATTGGTTAGCTGGAATGCGAGGCAAACTAGGGATTTTTAATGAAGAAACAGAGGATGAGAAGCTCGTTGAACAACTCCTCGAAATAATGGAAAAAGAAAAGGCGGACTATACGAATACGTTTCGTGGCTTAACTTTTCCTGACAGACAAAAGGATGAAGTGTTTCAAACAGATGAGTTTGCTAATTGGAAAGAAAAATGGGAAGCGAGACTTCAGAGACAAGACGAATCAATGGAAGATATACATTACCTCATGCGTGAGTCTAATCCAGCTGTTATCCCACGAAATCATAAAGTGGAGGAAGCGTTAGAGGCAGCAGTAGCTGGTGACAATAGTGTGATGAATCGATTATTGGATGTCTTGAAAAATCCATACGCACATACTAACGCACAGGAGGAATATGGTAGGCCGCCTGCAACACCTGATCCTGCATACCGAACATATTGTGGAACCTAAAAGAGAGAAGGGGAGGGGAAACTATCATGAAATTATTAGGAGTATCTGGATCTTTAGCCGGATGGAAAACCAATATGGCAGTCCATACCTTTTTAACGGCTGCTAAAGCTATTGATTCAGCCATTGACACCGAATTATTGGACCTACGAGATTTTGAAGTGGAATTAGTACGCGGGGAACCGTTAGCCTATTATAATTCCGATACATGGGATGTGGTTCAAAAAATAGAATCGGCCGATATAATTGTTTTTGCCACACCGATTTATCAAGCGTCTATGACAGGGGCATTGAAGAATGTCTTAGATCATTTGCAGATGAATGCTTTAAAAGGTAAGGTGACAGGAATCATCACGCACGGCCATGTGGAAAAACATTTTCTTGTAGCGGAATATCAACTAAAGCCTATTCTTTCGTACTTGAAAGGATTGGTTCCAACTACGAATATCTTTGTCCATAACGATTCCTATAGTGATGAGAATGAAATTGTGGATCAATACGCCATGGACAGATTAAAAAAGCTTGCGGAAGAAATGATTCAGTTATCCAGAAAATGAAATGCTTTCTTGATATACAATCATTAATGTCGACTCCATAGCCTACGTAAGGCTTTCGGAGTCGGTTTTAATTTTTAAATTCATTTAATCTCTCATACGTTTCAAGTAGAAAATCATAAAACAGCTTTTCTGTAGGGAGTAGCTTTCGTTGTGTAGGGTAGATCACACCGACTGTTCTAGTTAGATTTGTATCAGATAAAGGAATGACTACTGTGGACTGAGGTGTGTTATCAACTAATGTCATTTCCGGCATTAAGGCGACACCTAACCCAGCTGATACTAAGCCTTTTAAGGCATCAATATCTTTTCCTTCAAAGGCGATATCAGGAGAATACCCTGCTCTTTGGCATGCTTGGACCACTTGATCTCGAAACACATATCCTTTCGGAAGTACGACGAACGAATCCCCCTTTAATTCCTGAAGCATGATATTTGGTTGATTAGCTAAGGGGTGATGGATAGGAACGAGTGCAACAATATTTTCGGTAAACAAGTTTGTTCCGCGTACCTTTTTTTCTTTTTCTTTGTCAGGCATAGGTGCCATCATGGCTAAATTATAATCTCCATTCACTACACCATCTATTAAATCCTGATAAAGTGCGTTACTCATTTGGAATTTGGCTTCCGGGTAACGTAAGCGAAAGGCAAAGATAATCGAAGGCAATGTGTGAGCTGCCATACTAATAGGGAATGCAATACGAACCGTTCCTTTTTCGGGAGCTAAATATTCCTTCACTTCCCTTTTGGCTTCATCCATCATGTTTAACGTCTGTTTCATTCTCTCAAAAAAAATCCTTCCTATCGGGGTTAATTTCACTCTTCTACCTTCCCGTATAAAAAGATCAATCCCTAATTCGTCTTCTAAATTGAATATCTGTCTACTAACGGAGGACTGGGCAACGTGCAATGCTTCAGCAGCTTCTGTAACATGTTCTCTTTTGGCAACTTCCATAAAATAGTGGATTTGTCGTAATTCCATCGTCTATGCCTCCATCACTTATGCGTTAAACGCATTGATTTCATCTTTTATTTATATTGAAGCTATCATTTAATAAATTATAAAATGAAATTATTCCAAAAAAAAGTATTTTATAAAGACAACATATTAGCTAACTTAGGAGTTGATTTCGTGAAAGTGCTTGATGACATTAAACAAACTCAAACGCAAAATGTAAAAGATTACGTAAATCATTTATTTAAGAAAGTCAAAAAGCGAAATCCAAATGAGACGGAATTTCATCAAGCAGTAAAAGAAGTTTTCGACTCATTAATACCAGTACTTGTTCGTAATCCGAAATACATTGATCATGCTATCCTTGAAAGAATTGTTGAACCAGAACGATTTATTACTTTCCGTGTACCTTGGGTGGATGATGAAGGTAACGTAAAAGTGAATCGGGGGTTCCGAGTACAGTTTAATAGTGCAATTGGTCCATATAAGGGAGGATTAAGATTTCACCCATCTGTTAACTCTAGCATAATTAAGTTTCTAGGTTTTGAACAGATATTTAAGAATTCTTTAACCAGTCAACCAATCGGCGGTGGAAAAGGCGGGTCTGATTTTGATCCAAAAGGTAAATCAGATTTAGAAATCATGCGTTTCTGTCAGAGTTTTATGACGGAACTTGAGAAACATATAGGACCAAATACCGATGTTCCCGCAGGTGACATTGGGGTAGGAGCTAGAGAAATTGGTTATTTGTTCGGTCAATATAAAAAATTGCGCGGAGCTTATGAAGCAGGCGTTCTAACTGGAAAAGGCATTGGGTATGGAGGAAGCTTAGGTCGAAAAGAAGCGACAGGCTACGGAACCGTTTACTTTGTAGAAGAGATGTTGAAAGATAAAGGTTCAAGCTTTAAAGGAAATACTGTTGTCGTTTCAGGATCTGGAAATGTTTCCATCTATGCCATGGAAAAAGCTGCAGAGTTAGGTGCAAAAGTAATTGCTTGTAGTGACTCTAGTGGCTACATTTATGATAAAGATGGAATTAATCTAGACACAGTTAAACAAATAAAAGAAGTAGACGGGAACAGAATTTACGAATATGTAAAAGAGCATCACGATGCTGTTTATACAGAAGGTTGGACAGGAATCTGGTCTATTCCTTGTGAGATTGCCTTGCCTTGTGCAACGCAAAATGAACTCGATCGGGAGTCGGCTTCTCTCCTAGTAAGGAATGGTCTTAAGGCGGTAGGGGAAGGGGCAAATATGCCTTGCACTCAAGAAGCTGTTGATATCTTTATGAAGGCTGGAGTAATGTTTGCACCTGCTAAAGCTGCCAACGCAGGAGGAGTTGCTGTCTCTGCATTAGAAATGGCGCAAAATAGTGCAAGATTATCTTGGACTCAAGAGGAAGTAGACGGGATGTTACAGGACATCATGAAAAACATTTACCAGGAAAGCGTGAAGGCGTCGGAAGAATACGGTGCTTCTGGTAATCTCATTACTGGTGCAAACATTGCTGGATTTAAGAAAGTAGCCGATGCAATGATTGCTCAAGGAGTTATTTAAGGATCATATTAGACTTTTGCATAAATAAAAAGCCCAGATTATTGGGCTTTTTTAACATTAATTTAAAAGCTGTGCAGTTCTAGGAATGTACCTTAAGGGCTGATCACTGATTCGCAATTTCATCTCGATCATGCGCCAAAGGTGGCTGCTCCAGCCATCCGTGTTTTATCATAAGCTGCGCACCATCCTCGGCATATAAACCCATCTCGGCCATAAGGCGTGAATACTCCACTGCGATATCTCTTCTTTGACTAACAGATAAACCAGCACTTAAATATCCTACTGCCGCTGACACTAATGTAACAATATGAAACATCATTAACTTATCGGAAAACGGTGCAATTGTGGAATCTGTGACCTCTGAAACCCACGATTCTGGGGAACTCAAATCTTCTTTAGTCATGATATCACTAAGCACACCGAATTGATGTTTACAAATTTTTTTTCCTTTTTGTAGATACTTTTGAACTTCTTTTGATCGAGTAACTTGTCCAAATCCAATTTCTAACACAACTTTCACGATCGATTTTTGCATGTTAAAGCTTAGTCCACTAATTTCCATTGCAGATAGTGGTCTTTTCTTTCCAAACCAACCGGCTAAATAGCTTTGATCGTTCACAAAGTCAACCTTACTAGGTCTATTAATACGAGGGGGTTTACTGAGAATCCCTTTATGTAGCATCACAGATATAATACGGTCATATAATTCCATCGTCTCTTTTTGAGATTGGATGAAGTGAGCTCTTTGATCCGCTCGGGCTGAGGTTCCGACTGCCCCAGCATAGCCTGTCATTCCGTGTAATGCCATAACGTGCATGTACACTAATAGGAATGTTTCCGTAAATAAAGCAGGAGCATCAAGGTTTACATCTTCCTTTGTAAACCCCATTGGAATAGGATAATCATCCTGTTTCAAAAATGATTTGATTTTTGGAATATGCGATTCAGCTATCCGAAGGGAAAATTGGAGTATTTCTTTAATACCTTTATCTTGTGTATTCTTAATAGAATGTTTTAGAAAACAAATGGACATCGTATCGTTCATATATTGTGTCCAAAGATTTCCGATTTCTGCTGAAGTGAGTGGAACGTTATGATTAGTGCTCTTCACAAAAAAACCTCCATTAATTTTCACACCGAGTATTATAAAATACTGTTTCTTTCAGATCGGTAACGGATAAAACGATAACTCCCTAGAGGAATATTTCTATTAATATTCCTCTTTTGAGAGAGAGTATGTACGGACTTCCTTACAAATGGCTATTTAACGCAAACAAATCAAGAGACCGAATCGATTTTTGGCTTTTTAAACCTAATCATGATAATGAGGATCACTAGGAAGAACTCCATGACATAGCCAATAATCGTCCAAGTTAAAAAGGTGAATTCTAAATGAACCGTGTTGTTTTTAAATAGGGCGATAGATAAAATGGCAAGGAGCAGACTTAATGGTGTCATGAATAAAGTAGATGTCGTTTCTTTATTTGGATTGGAAAATGTTCGGTGAATACAGTACAAAGTAAGCGCTAATTTACTTAATATAACAGGCATCCACAAAATGACAATTACCAGATCCAGTCGATCCAAAAAGTCGGTCATATTAATTTGTTGAATCATAATGAAGTTTGGGTAGGTTGCATTTGAGACAATATTCTGTCCTAACACCGCAATGCTCGTTATGATTAGGACGAATATCAGGAAAAACCCGATACTAATTCCAATAATTGTTGCACGCTTTATCCCTTCTCTCGCCGCTACATTGCCAAGTAGGAAAAAGAAAATGAGCGACTCTCCCATCCAAGGGAATAGCTCGAAAGAGGATTTACTTAAGTTTGCTACCGTGTCTGTTCCTATAATTGGCATGACGTGAGAAAGATCTACTTCATTGATTAACATAACGGGAAGTGATGCGACCGTAACACCGAGTAAAATAAATTGAACAACTGTAATTCTTGTGATTACTTCGAGACCTGCGGAGCTAATATAGAGCAAGACAACGGATACGAGTAAAGTGGTCATTTCTATAGGGGTGGTTGGTAATAATGCTCTAGTTGTAAAGTCAATAAAGGCACGCAAATCTCTAATATAGACAATTACGAGAAACACTCCTAGAGTTAAATGAAAAATATGGTGCAGCTTTGTCTTCTGAATTGTAGCAAAACTTAATTGTGCTTTGTTTCCTCTTCCGAAACAAACGATCAAAATTACCACCAAAACTGGATAAACAATAAACGGAACAAGCCATGTATTTTGCTTAGAAATCTGCGTTAGAATCTGTGGTAACGTAATTAATGTGGCTGCAAATATATAATTTGCAACAAGCATGGTGAATTGGAACCGTGATATGAACGCTTTCATTAAGAGACCACCATCTTTGTTAAACTTCCAATGTTCGTAATCAAATACTCCGATAGCCCGTTAAGCGAATAAGGGATGGCAAGGATGATAGAACTTCCAGCTGTAAGCAAAACGAATCCATAAATCCATTTTCGTTCTTTTTTTTGGTTGATTTTTTTATGCTGGGTGATGACAAAATATAGTAATACGGAAATTACACCAGCTGTTCCAATCATGGTATCATCATTCCTTTATCGTTATTCCGGGATTCGTCGTTTGCTGAATGGTCGCATTTACGTTCACATCAATCTTCATTTCTTTTAATGTATTTCTCCAGTTATCTGCCCATTTCTTCTCCCATTGTTTATTCACATGCTGAAACAAATACCACCCAAATCCGTAAACATCAATTCCTTCAGACATAGAATGTTCTAATAGTGCATTAATTTCTTGTTTTATTTTCTTCTCCATGTTTTTAACAGCCAATTGATAGTTGGCATCCATATCCAAATCAAGATTTGCTTCATTTTGCATCACTCTCGCTTGGACGTCTATTGTTAAAGAAAACGATGGAGAACCTCCCGAAGTTGTGTAAGACGTTCTTATTTTTTTGTCATCTATGCTTACATTTATTTCACCATCTTCTTTTACAGAAAAGGTGTAGTTTTTTTCGGGTGTCTCTTCAAATAACCAGAAGGCACCTAAGGATTCTTCCTTATTGGCAAAATACTTTAACTTATCATCCTTTAAAATTGCGGCACCGCTAATCATAATTTCATCTTTTTGATCTTCAGGGTATTCGTTCTCTGTCTTTGTCGTTTCCACTATTGGAATTACAGGGTCTTTTCCAGGTTTATCTATTTGGTTCATCACATCTTTTACTGTAATTCCAAAGCCAGACTTGGCCATTTCTCGCATCGTTTCCGCAGAAAACTGTTCAAAGTGCGGAGTAGCGTTTAGTACTTCCATCGCCTCTCCTCTTGTAACGAGGACATATGCGGATAATCTGGATTGAGGTTGCTCGATGACAACATCTAGAGATTTTTTAAACCCACCACGAGCTATATTCTCACCAAATACAAGGACTCTTCGGTGAGAAAAATAAAGCTTTCTTGACATCCTTTGCTGGAGGTCATCGTTGCTTTCTCTTATATTTCTTCCCACTCCAGAATCCACATAGAAAGGGGACTCCCCACCGGAGCCTCCGCCACCACCAGATGAACCGGCTCCACCCATATTTCCTGGTAAAGGAACTTGAACAGACGTCCTTAACTTATTTTCTTCGAGCTTGTCAAATCCACTTGCCGTGACGAATGCTAAATCGTTTACTTCTACACGGTCCCAACACCCTGTTAACAAAAATAAACATAGAATGAGTAGATAGATTCTTTTATATATAGTCATGACCAATACTCCTATTCGATTAGGACTCTTTTTGACTAGGAGAAGGCTGGAGATTGCTTGCTTCTCTTTTTGTATCTTCTTTCACAAATTGTTTTGGACGCCGGTCCATGTCCCACCATGGGACACGGATAAACACGTCTTTTAATTCACTCCATTTTAAAGGGCTAAGCGGTGAGAAATACGGCACACCAAAGGATCTCAATTTACAAAGATGTGTTAACAACACAATCGAGCCTAATACGATTCCAAACAGACCAAACATCCCAGCAAGTATCATGATTGGAAAGCGTAGTAATCGAATGGAAATAGCCATGTTGAATCGTGGTATCGTGAAAGAGGCAATCCCGGTGAGTGAAACGACGATAACCATCGGAGCCGAAACAATACCTGCTTCAACGGCTGCTGTTCCAATTACCAGTGCACCCAAAATACTAACCGCTTGGCCTATTACTTTCGGTAAACGTATCCCAGCCTCTCGAAGTGCTTCAAAGGAAAGCTCCATAATCATAGCTTCAATGAATACAGGAAACGGGATTGCCTCCCTGCTTGCTGCGATACTTAACAGCAGAGTTGTCGGTATCATATCTTGGTGAAAGGATACGACCGCAATATAAAAGGCTGGCATTAATAAAGCGAGGAATAGAAGCGATACCCGCAAAATGCGCAGGAAGACTGAAATATGAAATCGCTGGTAATAATCTTCACTTGCTTGAATGAATTGCCAGAAACTTACGGGCAATATGAGCGCAAACGGTGTACCATCCACAACAATGGAAACTCTACCCTCTAACAAATTAGCCGCTACCGTATCGGGTCTTTCTGTATTTTGAAGTTGTGGAAAAGGGCTCCAAGGACTATCCTCGATTAATTCCTCTATATAACCACTTTCTAATATTCCATCAATCTTAATTTTGTCGATTCTAGATAAGACTTCTTCTACTAATTGTGGAGGAGCAAGATTCTCCAAGTATAGAATTGCTATCGATGTCTGGGTCTCGGTCCCAACTGTTCTAGATAAAACTTTTAAGTTAGGGGAGTGAATTTTTCGCCTTACTAAGGAAGTATTCACTCGAAGGTTCTCCGTAAAACCCTCACGTGGACCCCGAATAACCGATTCCGCATCTGGCTCGGAAATACTTCTGCTTGAGCCGCCCCTGACTTCTAAAACGAGTGCTTGATCCAATTTATCAACTAAAAGAATAGTATTACCGTTAAGAATTTGCTTTATAATCTCTTTAAATGTATTAGCTTCTTTGACAGAGTTTACGGAAACAATCTTATTCTCTATGTACTTAGGGCTTATAGATTCTTCAGATGTTTCCTCTAATAGCTGCTTTATCGCATGAAATTCTATTCGGTTTGAATCAATTAATCCATCTACAAAAAAGAGATAAGCTTTATTATTACCTGATGTTAGTTGTCGGAACACAACGTCTGAAGCGCCTTCAAACTGTTTCTTTAAAAATTCTACATTCTTATCCAGGTCTGTAAAGATAGGTGAATCTGTTGTTTCAGGTAATTTGCTTTTCTTTTTTGTAAAAAATCTCCCCATGAAAGAAACTCCCATCCAAACTTTTTTTGTACGTTTCCCTGAGGGAGAAATTCTATACGGAAGGGTTTGCTTTACTAGAGGGATTCAAAAGCAAAAAAACTCATTTTTCATGAGCCCTTTCCTAAATGTGGCTAACCTTTTATAGCTTTTACATAGCCTTTTGCAACACGAACATTATCGTCGACTTCCGTAGTTTGCATTGCAGCATAATGGGTGAAAAAGCCATTAGATAGTTCAATTTGTAGGCTTGTAAAACCAGGATGCAAATGAGGAAGCATATTCTAGTGCTTTGTTTATTTGCAAATAGCTGTTCGAAAACTTATCAAAAATTTAAAAGTTAGTGTTGATAGTGGGGTGACAATCCGTTTTTTGCTTCATTCACTTTATCTAACTAACCAAGCTTCTTCTAACATTGTTTATTGGGACAAAAGCTTTTATTAGATAAATGTTAAGATACTGTAAAGTTTTAAGAGTGCTCTTGAAGCATTACCATAACATGATATATAATTCCGATATCGAAATTAGATAATGAAAACCGATATTGTTGGAGGTGTTTAATTTGGAAGACAAAGTATTGCGCAAGCTGTTTCTAGGTTTCATACACATACATATTTTACACCATGCCAAGGAACACCCTATTTATGGTGTTTGGATGGTCAATGAACTTAAAGAGCATGGGTATAACATTAGTTCAGGTACTCTTTATCCGATATTACATTCCATGGAGTATGATGGTCTATTAAAGAAAGAAGAGAGAAACGTTGAAGGTAAAATAAGGAAATACTACACAATTACTGATAAAGGGAATGAAGTTCTAATAGAAGCAAGAAAAAAAGCTTATGAATTATTTAAAGAAATAAAATAAATGAGGGAGGAAACACATATGTCTAAACAAAAAACTAAAATTCAAACTCTTTTGGAAATATTATTAACATCAACAAAGTTAGGACTGACTTCATTCGGGGGACCAGTTGCCCACCTAGCATACTTTAAAGATGAATATATTGACCGTCGTAAATGGCTGGATGATAGAACATATGCTGATATTATTGCGATTTGTCAATTCCTACCTGGTCCAGCTAGTAGTCAGGTGGGTATATCCATCGGTATGTTGCGAGGAGGTTTGCTTGGAGGACTTATCTCATGGTTTGGATTCACAGTACCATCGATTATAGTGTTAATTGTATTTGCGCTAATGTATCAAACATTTTCTTTAGAAGATGCAGGTTTCATACACAGCTTGAAGATAGTTGCTGCTGCTGTGGTGCTCCATGCTTTAATTGGATTAGGTAAAAAGTTAACACCCGATAAACCTCGGCTTGCGATAGCTATAGTGGCTGCTAGTATTATGTTATTATATCCATCTGCATGGATGCAGATTTTAATTATTTTAGGAGCTGGCTTATTAGGGTTAAAACTATTTACAGATAAGGCCGATTCAAACGTTCAGCCTTTTTCCGTTAATATTTCCAAAAAGCTTGGATTGACTTCTTTAGGTATTTTAATAAGTTTGCTTGTTATATTACCGTTCTTAAATAGAGTATCTGATAATCCTTTAATTACCATTTTTGATACTTTTTTTAGAGTTGGGTCGCTAGTTTTTGGTGGGGGACATGTTGTATTACCAATGATTGAGCGTGAAGTGGTTCCTACAGGCTTATTAACAGCCAATGAATTTTTAGCTGGATATGGTATGGCACAAGCTGTACCCGGACCATTATTTACTTTTTCTAGTTATCTTGGAACGATGATGGAAGGTATAACTGGAGCTATTGTAGCAACAATTGGCATTTTTCTTCCCTCATTTTTGCTAATTATTGCGGCTTTACCGTTTCTAAATGAGTTACGAAAACGAGCATCTTTCCAGGGCATTTTAATGGGGGTAAATGCTAGTGTGGTAGGTATTTTGTTAGCTGCATTTTATGACCCAGTGATTAACAGTTCCATTTTTAGTACCACTGATTTTGCATTAGGTGTCATCTTATTTGGATTGTTAACTATATGGAAAGTACCAGCTTGGTTAATTGTTATATTAGGAGTTATAGGTGGTTATGTCTTACAATTTATTACGCTTTAATATAATTCTACTTATAACTAGGAGAGGTGGTAGTATCTAGATGTAAAAAGTACCTTTAGTTAGGTCCATTTTATTTTAAAAATGGACTTAACTAAAGAATTAGATACATTTAAAATGTAGCCATTGTGAAAATCCTCACTTTTCCTAAAGTTAAACAGTCAAACATTAAGATATTGAAAAACGCTTGGATTTGAAGTGACCCCAAGAAATTGGACATATAATTTAATTAAGCCGCTGATTGGGCAAGAGTTCTGAATTGTACAGGGCTCTTGCCTTTTAACTTTGATTCTATACGTTTGTTATTATAATAAAACATGTATTCTCCCAAACTTTTTGAAGAGCTCCAGCAAATGTTTGTACAGAACATTAGCTCTAAGCGCGGAACTCCCTGTTTACCCTATAAACTTATTTTCCTTCTGAAACCGGGAAGGTGTAATTCCAGTCCACTTTTTGAACGTACTACTAAAGTGCCGCTCATCGTTGTATCCGATTTTATTGGCTACCTCGTAAATCTTATAATTTTGGGTTAATAAGAGTTTAGCTTTGGTGATGCGGTATTGGTGCAAATAGTCGAGAAAATTTATACCAAGCTCCTGTTTAAACAGCGAGCTCAAGTAGGCACTTGAAACGAACACTTCGTTAGCAACGGATTCTAAAGTTAAGTTTTCTGTGTATCTTTCTTCAATAATTACTTGTGCTCGTTGAACGGTGCGATGAACCGGTTTTTCAACTGTCAATATTTCAAAGACGTTTTGGAATATCTTTTTCAGAATAGAGGACATGTCATCGAATGTTTTCATTGTAGGCATTTTTTCGAGCCAGTTCACGAAGTCATTTTCCCACTCAATTTTGGTGAGTGTTTTTCCTTGTACAAATTTTTGCATCTCGATAATGAGTGTCATAGCCTTAAGATTCATTTGATCCTTATGATAGAATGTGGTTTCCTTTAAATAAATAAGCCAACTCTCCAATTTATCTAAGGCTGCATCGTATTGCTTATTATAAATATCAGTTATAAGTTCATTTTCGAATCTAGAAAGTTCCTTATCATGAAGAATATGTTTGTAATCTCGATCTTCTGTATAGAAAAAGGCATTTTTTTCTTTATGATAATAGTGTTCATCTAAAGCTTCTTTGGCTTCTTGAAACGTTTGATGTAAGTCATCAATGGACGGTTTTGGATTTCCAATCCCCATATATATGGGTAGTTTCAAATATTGCTGAAAGTTCTCCATTAACTGATTTAAATAAGTTTCTAACTTACTAGGCTCATAATTTGAATCTGTGTTGGCCACCCAAACGAGCAGCTCTTGATCAAATAAAACTTCTAAGTTCCCATCATAAAAGGAAGATAATGTTTCAGTTGTCACGTTTAGGCAAGCAAATTTTAAGAGCTCATAATCATCTATATAGTAGGAAGTGGCTTTGGTTGGGAATCGAATAATCCCAACATGCATGTCTATATTAGGGCGGATATTCATTCTTAGCTGTTTTATGATGTCTACTTTATCGTCTGTTCTGGATTGTTCGGGAAAATGAAACCAATATATTAATTTTTCAACTTTATCCAGGCGATTTTTTTTATCCGTGTATTCTTCTAAAAAATGAAGCTGTTGGTTCATTAGCTTTGCTTGCTCAATCCGTTGTTTGGCTCGAAGAACAGCATCTAAAATTTTATCAGGTAGGGCTGGTTTTAAGATATAATCAAATACATTTAAACGGATTGATTGTTTTGCATATTGGAAATCCTCATAACCTGTTAGGACAATTGCTTCAAAGGAATAATCTTTGTTTTTCGCTTGTTGAATGAATTCTAATCCATTCATTTTAGGCATTTGAATATCCGTTAGAATAATGTCTGGGTGTACGGATTCCAGTAACGATAACGCTTCTGCACCATTACACGCTTCTGCACATACGTCGATATTGTGCTTGTTCCAATCAATGGACGAAACAATACCATTTCGGATGGTCTCTTCATCTTCTGCTATTAACAGCTTAAACAGGTGAATCACTCCCATTCTAAAGGCTTATTCCTTCTATAAGCCCATATTTAATGCTCTATAGACAAAGGGATACGAAGCATGACTTTTGTTCCCATTCCCTGTTCACTTTCAATCATCATCGTGGCCTCTTGTCCATACTTCATTCTTAAGCGTTCCATGATATTTAGTAAGGCATAACCTGGCCGATCCTGTAGCTCTTCCATCGCAATCGTTTCGAAATCAGTCTTTTGGAGGAACTTATTGATGTGATTTAGTTTCTGTTTTTCAATGCCATTTCCATTATCTACAACATCAATCAATAAGAAGCTATCCTTTCGAACAATGTGGATATATATCAATCCATTATCTTCAATAGAATCAAGGCCATGAAGTACGGCATTCTCTACAAGTGGTTGTATGAGGAGCTTCGGTATATGTATTTCTTTTAAATCGTCTGCCACCTGGATTTCGAAGGTGAATTTATTGGTGAAACGGTTTTTTTGAATGGTTAGGTAATTTTTGATAAGCAAGAGCTCATGTTGTACTGTTACGAATTCCTTCCCGTCACTTAAACTTAATCGAAAAAATTGAGATAAGGAATAAATCATGTCGGAAATGTCTGCCTCCTTCTTTTGCTGCGCCCTCCAAAAAATGGTGTCAAGGGTGTTATATAAGAAGTGCGGATGAATTTGTGCTTGTAATGTTTTTAATTCCGCTTCTTTTCGACTTAACTGAGAACGGAACACGTCGTCAATCAACTTCTTCATTTGTTGCACCATGTGATCATAGCCTCGTCCTAATTTGCCAACTTCGTCGTTGCCTCGGAAGGATACTTGTTGAGTAAAATCCCCTTTCTGAAGTTGATAAATGGATTTGGTCAGTTTTTTTAATGGTTTTGTTATGACTAAGGAAACATACCAGGAAAACCAAACTCCCATTAAAAAGCATAAAGCCGTTACAATAAAGGTCCATACTTTAATTGTATTTAACTCCTTGAGTAGATCTTCCCTAGGCTGTAGAAGGAGAACATTCCATCCATTTTCAGATTGGGAACTAGCTACTATCCATTCGTTACTCGTAAGCGTTATGCTATCGTCCGATTTTTCTTCAAAATATGGAACGTCAGCTACATCTTTGCCAATCCATTGACCATCCGTAGATGTGATTACTTTATTATTGTTATGGACAATAAAAAGTTGGGCGTTATTACTTAGGCCCTTTGTATATTTTCTTCTTAACGTTTCTTCATTGATTCCTATAACGATCATGCCTAGGTCTTTTAATGTGTAAGAATTTTTGATAACCCTCGTAAGAATGATCTTCGTTCTGCTATCCCCTTCAAATAAGTGTTCATCACCTGTGAGTAGGGTCCAAGAGGGCTTGCCTGCTTGCTCTAGGGCAAGCTTGTAGTGTTGTGTCTTTGTAAAGCTCGAAAAGGGCATCGTACTCGTAACTCCTGTTTGATTAATGGCAAGTGGTGGCACTTCTTCATTGAATCCATACAAAACAAGAGATTGAAAGTCACGTTGATTAACTAATAGACTCGAAGCAATCTCACTGATTTGTTTTCTTCTAGAAATAGAATCGTCCTGTGTAATCGGATTTAAAAATTGTTGGACACTAGAAAGCAAAAATAGATAATTTGTAAAATCAACCGCATCATTTGTGATGTAGTCCAATTGATTACTAATTTGATTCGTGTATTCAAGCTGGGCTCGATTAATCTTTTCCAATACTTGATTTTTCGCCGTGTAGTAGGAATACCAACCCGTTACAGCAACCGTGATTAATAATAATGGGATAAACCAAAGTAGGATTTTAAATCGAACGGGCAAATCTAAATAAGAGGTTACAAGTCTTTTTTTCTTCATAACCGATCCTCAATTCCTTATAATAATACGGTTGTAACAGGCTTCTTGTAAATTCACCTAAAATATATAACGCTTTCATTCTGCTGATGCTAGTATACTATAAATATAGGAAATAACTAGATAGTTCGAAAAACCTATTAAAAATGTAAACGGTTTCTAAAAAATGCTACATTGTTTTCTTTCTTATGAGTCCATAGACTTATAAGTAGCAAGCGAACACAAAAAATAAAAGGTGGGGAAAGAATGAAAAAGTCGCTATTAATACTTTTATTCGCTTTTATCGTCTCTATTAGTTTAGTTGCATGTAGTGAAGACTCTACTTCATAGGGAGATGGTAATAGTGGAGATTCCGGAAAGGGAGGAGAAGAGGTTACATTGAGCTTCTTTACAGCTCTTCCAGATCGTGAAACTGGTATGGGTGGAGTGGAGCAACAAATTATTGATGCTTACATGGAGGAAAACCCAAATGTGACCATTGAAGTGGAAGCGCTTCAAGATGAACCGTACAAGGATAAAATCAAAATTTACTCTTCTACAAATCAATTACCAGATATTATTCAAGCATGGGGTCAATCTTCTTTTATTGCACCATTAATTGACAACGGATTGTTACACGAGTTGGATCAAGCTGATTTTGAAGGCATGGGATTTATTGAAGGATCTTTTGCTGGGTTCTCAAAAGGAGATAAAATTTACGGCGTACCGAAAAACACAGACTTTTTACCGCTTTTCTATAACAAACGTCTTTTTGAAGAAAACGGTTTAAAGCCTCCTACTACAGAAGAGGAGTTAATTGAAGTATCTAAGGAATTCCGTGAATTAGGAATCAATCCTGTTGTTACAAACGGAATGGAAGGTTGGATTCTTCCAATGTGGTTTGACTATGCCTTACAGCGTGAAACAGGTAGCTTTGATTTAATGGATGAGGCACTTGCAGGTCAAGCTACTTATACAGACCCTGCAGTTATTGCAGCCGCTGAAAAAATGAAGAAAATGGTAGATGAAGGTGTATTTGCTGATGGTTGGTTAACAGCAGATTACGGGACTGCAAGAAACTTATTTGGTCAAGAACAAGCTGCTATGTATCTAATGGGTGCTTGGGAAATGGGGCTAGCAACAGATGAAAACTTCCCAGAAAGCTTTAGAGAAAATGTAGGTGTTATTAACTATCCAGTATCTGAAAACGCAGAAGCTGGTGATCTAGTAATTTATCAAGGTGGAGGATACTCTATCGCAGAGAACTCAGAACATAAAGAAGAGGCGGTTAAGTTTTTGAAATACTACTTCCAACCTGAAAACTGGGCTAAGTTAGTTTGGCAGAGCGGAGCTGGAATGCCAGCACAGAACTTCGAAGATTTCTTAACTGGCGATGAGTCACAACTTCAAACAGAAATGATTGAAATCTTTAACAGTGTAACATCTGCCAGTGGTACACCAATTTTGGATGATTCTACACCTGAATTTAAGGAAACGATTATGACGCTTCACCAGGAACTGTTTACTGGAGACATTACTCCAGAAGAATTTGGTGAAGAACTGGATGCGGCAGCAGCAAAAGCACGTGAGGCATCTGAATAAAAGACTGTTCTAAACAGGAAGGTGATGGTGCGAATGTACCATCATCTTCCACATTAAAAAGAATTTTTTTATCTCTATAAATGAAATGAGTGATAGGCATGAATCAGCTGATGTCTGATAAAAAAACTATTTTTCTCCTTGTTGCACCAGGTTTTCTTATTCTTACTTCCATGATCATCTTTCCAATCGGCATGAGTATTTATTATGGATTTACAGACTGGGGCGGCATTGGAGAATACAATTTTATAGGCTTTGAAAACTTTAAAAATATCATTCTGAATGACGAAATATTTAGAACCTCTTTAATGAACGCATTACTATTAACGGTCGCAACCATTCTTATTCAACACCCAATTGCCATATTTCTATCCATTTTAATCACACATTGTGGGAGATGGGAAAAGGTTCTGCGTACCGTTTTATTTATTCCGGCCATTATATCTATCGTGGTTACTGCGAAATTGTGGGCAAGTATTTATAATCCGCAATATGGGCTGCTCAATAATGTGCTTGAAGCCCTTGGATTATCTTCTTTAACGCAAGATTGGTTAGGAAATCCAGATCTCGCAATATGGTCGATAATAGTAGTTACGATGTGGCAAGGGTTTGGTTATGCATTTTTACTTTATTATGCAGGTTTAAAAGGAGTTCCAGATGAACTTTATGAAGCGGCCAAGATCGATGGTGCCAACCCGTTTCAGTTATATACGAAAGTTGTGATTCCGTTGTTAGCACCTATGATGCGGGTAGCTATTATTATTGCGGTTATTTCGTGTTTAAAGCAAATGGAAGTTGTCTATCTCATGACAGATGGTGGACCGGGAAATAGTACACAGCTACTGGGTAACTATTTATACCAAACAGCCTTCTCCTCTGCTCAATATGGTTATGGAAATGCCATTTCAGTCATCTTTGTCATTGTTGTCCTTATCATCACGGTCTTGTTAAACAAATTTCTTAAAAGAGATGTTGGTGAATACTAATGGAAAATCAATTGAATACAACACCAAACATAAACCTTTCTAGAAAGAGCAAAAAGAAGTCTTTACGTGTGGGAAAAGTCATCCTTTATGTTTTTATGGCAACTGTAGGCCTTTTACAGCTTTTCCCTCTTTTATGGTTATTTGATTATTCTTTATTAAAGAGTGGGGAATTTTTTGGTGAAGCCATTTTCCAAATTCCATCTCCACCGGAATGGAGTAACTATGTAAGTGCCTTTAATCAAGGGAATGTGCTTCCATACTTCTTTAATAGTGTATTGGTTACATTCGTTTCCGTTGCACTAACCGCTATTGTTTCTATTTTACTTGCCTATGCATTCACGAGGATGAAGTGGAGATTTAGTGGCCTGTTTATGAACATCATTTTGTTAGGAATGATGATTCCTATTCACGCTACGTTACTCCCGAACTTCATTATTTTTAATGAAGTAGGCTTGTTAAATAGCTATTGGGCATTGATTTTACCTTATACGGCTTTTAATATTCCTATCAGCATGTTTATCGTGACAGGATTTATGGAAACTATTCCACGATCCATTGAGGAAGCGGCCGTCATTGATGGGGCAGGTATTTGGAGAATTCTTTTCCAAGTGATTTTCCCGATTACGAAGCCAGCTATCGCGACAATCAGTGTCGTAAACTTTATCAACTGTTGGAATGAATTTATCATGGCCTACACGTTTATTACAATGGATACATTTAAAACATTACCATTTTCCATTATTCAGTTTGTCGGACAATATTCATCGGATTACGGGGCGCAATTTGCGGTTATGTCGCTTATTGCCATTCCATCTATTATTATGTACTTAATCTTTACAGATGAAATAAATAAAGGTTTAATGGCTGGTTCCATTAAAGGATAATCGAAAAGAAGGAGATTGAGGTGCCGATGGGAAGCTTGTCAGGCTGGTTATATAGAATGTGTGAATGGATTACACGGCTTGTTTACGTAAATTTGTTATGGATTGGATTTAGTTTGATTGGACTTCTCCTTTTTGGAATTGGCCCTGCTACATCCTCTATGTTTACGGTTATCCGCAAGTGGGTGAGAGGACAGGAGGATATAAACGTTTTCTCAACCTTTCGGAAGACATATAAAAAAGATTTTTGGAAAGCAAATTTACTTTCTTTCCTGCTTATAGTTGGCGGATGTTTACTCTATATAGATTTCTTATTCATTGGTCAGCTTGAAGGTGCGGTTATGAGTCTATTATCTGGATTGTTATTGCTATTAACTATGCTATATATCGTGATAGTCTTATACGTTTTTCCTGTGTTTGTTCATTTTGAACTAAAACCTTGGCAGTCTATAAAATACGCTATTCACCTCGGCGTATCATCACCATTGTCTATGCTAATTATAGTAGCAAGTTTGTTGTTGATGTATTATGTAACGGTTTATATCCCTGCTATTATCCCATTTTTTTCAGGAAGTATCGTGAGCTTCATCATCATGTACAGGGCTGATATTTCCTTGAGAAAATTAGAAACGAAATACATTCCAACATGAATTATACGGAGCTGTTAGGGCGATTTAGCTACTAACAGCTCTTTATAGATATAAAGATAATTATCTTAAGGGAGGAAGACGATGTTATCAAACAACTTTTTATGGGGTGGTGCTGTAGCGGCTCACCAATTAGAAGGCGGATGGAATAAAGGAGGGAAAGGCCCCAGTATTGTAGATGTAATGACAGCTGGTGGAAAGGGGATTCCACGACATATTACTGATGGTGTGTTTGAAGGGGAATATTACCCGAACCATGAGGCGATAGACTTTTATGGGAATTACAAACAAGATATCGCTTTATTTGCCGAAATGGGGTTTAAATGTTTTCGTACAAGTATCGCCTGGACTAGAATTTTTCCAAACGGAGATGAACTAGACCCTAACGAAGAAGGTCTCCAATTTTACGATAATCTCTTCGATGAACTGCTGAAGCATGGGATTGAACCAGTTATCACACTAAGTCACTTCGAAATGCCTTACCACATGGCAAAAGAATATGGCGGTTTCACTAATAGAAAGGTCGTAGATTTTTTTGTTCGGTATGCAACGACGGTTATGGAACGATACAAAGGTAAGGTGAAATATTGGATGACCTTCAACGAAATTAATAATCAGACAAACACTTCGTCGGATATTTATGGTTGGACGTGTTCAGGTGTAAAATACTCCGACTATGAAAATAAGGAAGAAACGATGTACCAGGTTGCACACCATCAATTAGTAGCTAGTGCTCTCGTCGTCAAAGAAGGAAAAGAAATAAATCCAAATTTTCAAATCGGCTGTATGGTTGCTTTTGTTCCTTTTTACCCATTTTCGTGTAATCCCGAGGATATAATGGTTGCAACAGAATCCATGCATGAAAGGTTTTTCTTCCCCGATGTGCATGTAAGAGGCTATTATCCAAACTACATATTAAAAGAGTGGGAGCGAAAAGGATACAATATTCGAATGGAACCGCAAGACAGTCAGATTCTAAAAGAAGGCACGGTTGATTACATAGGATTAAGCTACTATATGTCGAATGCAGTTAAAGTGGATGCTCAAACGGATACGAGTAAGTCAACAGATGGTGCTTCCCAGCATTCCGTTCCCAATCCATATGTCAAGGCGAGTGACTGGGGCTGGCAAATTGACCCTGTTGGACTAAGATATACGCTAGTTACTTTATATGAGCGCTACGAACTTCCGTTATTTGTTGTGGAAAATGGATTTGGTGCTGTAGATGTCGTTGAAGAAGATGGCGCGATCCAGGATGACTATCGTATTGAATACTTAGCTTCCCATATTAAAGAACTGAAAAAAGCAGTTGAGCTTGATGGAGTGGACATAATGGGTTATACGGCTTGGGGATGTATTGACCTCGTTTCGTTTACGACAGGAGAAATGAAAAAACGTTATGGGTTTATTTACGTCGATCGGAACAATGATGGAACCGGGACGCTAGAAAGAAGGAAGAAGAAGTCCTTTGACTGGTACCAAAAGGTGATTGCTACAAATGGAGAAGAGCTGAGCTTGTGAAATGGCAGGAGGGAATGAAGTGAGAAAAAAATATATAGCATTTGATATAGGCGGAACAAGGGTCAAGCACTCTCTATTATTCGAGGACGGTACGTTCATTGAAAAAAATCAATACAATACATCGACTACTGATTTGCAACAATTATTAGCCGATATGGTACGAACGATTGAGCAATACAAATCCTCACATAGAGTTTGTGGAATTGGAATTAGTATGCCTGGTTTTATCAACATTGAAACGGGTCACGCAGAGACAGCTGGTAGTGTAACGGCTCTAGAAGATAAAAACTTAAAAACATTATTGGAGCAAAAAGTGAATCTTCCCGTAGAGGTGGAGAACGATGGCAACTGTGTAGCGTTAGCTGAAATGTTGAATGGAAATGCAAGGGATAGTCAGAATTTTATTTGCATTACCATAGGGACGGGGATTGGTGGAGGTATCGTTTTAAATGGTAGCATCCTTCATGGGCATTCGTTTAGAGGTGGAGAATTTGGCTTTATGGTTACCCAAAAAGGAGCTAATGGAAGAGAAATTTGGCATCATAATGGATCTACTAGTAGCTTAGTAGAGGAATATAAAAAGCTAAAAGGCATAAATCCGGATTCAACTATAGCAGGAGAGGTAATTTTTGAGGAAGCGGCTAAAGATAATCGAGTGAACAGTTTAATTGATGAATGGTTGTCGTATGTCGGTTGTGGAATATATAATTTAGCGGTCACTTTGAATCCAGAAAAGATATTAATTGGTGGTGGGGTCAGTGCTCAAGAGGACCTGTTAAATCTGATGCGGACGCAGTTCGAGAAGCTAGAATTCTGGGAGAATTTTCGATTGCCAATCCTGAGATGTAAGCATAAGAATGATGCAGGTATGCTTGGTGCATTAATGCATTTTTTGAGTAGAACGGAGAATAAATAAGAAAAGAAAGAGGTGTCTCCACATGGAAGACACTTCTTTAGTAAGACTATTCCTTTCGATCCGGAACGGCACAGCTATCATCCGTACATACTGCTCCATTTTCGCTCGATAGATCTTCAAACATTGGTTTTGGGTTTTCTTCGTCCCAAACTTTTTGAAGAGCTCCAGCAAATGTTTCTAGTGGTTGTGCGCCAGAGATGGCATATTTATTATTTATTACGAAGAACGGTACGCCAGTTACCCCAATTTGTCGTGCCATACTCTCGTCTGCTTTTACGTCTTGAGAGTAAGCAGATTTATCATTTAATACTTCTAATGCTTTTTCTTTCTCAATGCCAACCGTCGCTGCGATGTCAGCTAATGTATCGATGTCTCCAACATTCTTAGACTCTGTGAAATAAGCATGTAAAAGCTTTTCTGTTAGCTCTGCTTCTTTTCCTACGGTTTTTGCAAATTTAGTTAGACGATGGGCATCAAAAGTATTCGTTGGCTTCATGTCGTCATAATTATACGTTAGTCCAACTTCCGCTGCTTGTTGGATCAATCCTTTGTTCATTTCCTCCATTTGTTCGATAGTAGAACCATATTTTGCTGCTAACGCTTCATAGATATGCTTTTCAGTATAGGCAGGGGTATTTGGGTCCAGCTGAAAGCTTTTAAATTCAACTTCTACTTGATCTTTATGTGGAAATTGCTCAAGTGCATTTTCCAATCTTCTTTTTCCTATATAACAAAACGGACAAACAAAATCCGACCATACTTCCACTTTCATTTAAAAACACCTCAATTCCAAGATATTTGTTATTGTAGCAGATGTAAGGGAGGATGATATATCAATTTGCTCACACAATAAGGTGTCATCCCAATTGGGTTTGACACCTCCTTTAATTAACTATGTTTTTTGGATTTTTTATCCGTTAGATAACTTAATGCCCCAATCGCAACTCCTAAAATAGCACCACCTGCGACTTCAATAGGAAGGTGCCCGAGCATTTCTTTTAATTCTTTTTCCCGTTTTCTGTGATAAAAACCAGGGTGTTCATGTGCGAGTTTTTCCATCTGCTCATTTATATCATTAACAGCAATCGCAATTTCTCCAGCCTGCCACCGTATTCCCATTGCATCATACATAACAATGATACTGAAGATACTGCTAATTCCAAAATCAATGGATGGAATTCCTTTTTTTAATGCTACATATGTTGTAAGAGAGGTCACAGCAGACGAGTGTGAACTAGGCATATCTCCTGATCCGTACAGTTTCTTCCAATCCCATATACCTGTCTCCACATAATGTAACGGTACCTTTAAAAATTGGGCAGCCCCAATCCCTACTAAAGCGGTTGTAATTGCACGATTTATCATATGAGTCACCTCAAGTTTAAGATGAGATAGAATGAGACCTTTTATTCAACTTTTAAGGTTGTTTTGTTATTTAAACATAATTTAAGAAGGAGGGTAAATATAATAGTAGCGGAGGTGTGTGTGCTGATGAATATGAAAAAGAAAGCAGTGTTTTTTCTTTTAATGTTGATCATTGTCTTTGGTGTGATTCCATTCTCTATCAGCCTCGCCTACGGAAACATTCCGTTATTTGACAATAATGACTTAGAATCATACGATGTTTTGGTAACGAATGATGAAGTAAAGAATGATACGGAGATTTCTTTCTTAAGTGATAGTACTTATACGTGGGGAGAGATCAAAAAATATGTGATACGAAATGAAATGTCTTATCTGAATGTATTGCGGATTGTTGCGGTGATAGTTGGAATTTCGTTTCTAGCTGTTGTGGCCGATCGGCTTCTTTTTCGGAATTCAAGGGGATCCTTTAAAAGGTAGGGAAAGACTTAGCAATGTTCCTGGATGTTACATACTAATTTCAATCCATCACAAACTATAGGTGGAGGTGATGGGTATGGCAGACCGTAAAAAAGACCGATTAACAAGTGGACCAAGTGATGAGCAAGCGGTGCGTAATAAACTATCCAGACAATTTGATCACGAAGCAGCGAACGAACCGTTAACAGCAATGGAAAAAGCACATAATAAAAAAACCAAAAAAAGACAGTAAAATATTGGTCAGGCACCACCTGGTTTTTAGCCATGGTGCCAGGCATCACCCGGTTTTTGCCAAAAAAAGTCGAATAAAAAGGATGCTAAATCCCAAAAGGGAGAGCATCCTTTTTTCCTTTAATAACTGTCCGATACTTGTGTAGAAGAGTCCATACCCCGATACATAGAAATTCCCATAGCACCTAAGGCAACTAATACAAACAATCCGCCGAATGTGGCATTTTGTTCGATGGAAGCATGCTCAATGACAAGACCACCAATAAAGGAACCGAAAGCTATTCCAAAGTGTAGCGCTGAATTATTTAGACTTTGTTGAATATCAGCAGTTTCCGGAGCAGCCTCGATAAGATAACTTTGCGTAGCTGGTGTAATCGCCCAGCTTAACCCTCCCCAAATCATCATCACAATCAAAAAGAGTGGAAGAGAAAAAGTCGTATAAGGGATGGAGAAGATAGCGAGTGCAAAGACTACGATAACCCCAATGATCGTTGGTTTTGTACCAAACTTATCCGCTAACGTTCCTCCAATTCCACCGCCTGCTACTGCAGAGATTCCAAAGATAAGGTACACAATACTAACCCAAGTACCATTTAATCCTAACATTTCTTTTAAAAATGGTGTTAAGAAAGCATATAACGTTAGGTGCCCAGCTAAAAATAAGAACGTTGTAAGCTGAGCAAACAAAATTCTTCTATTTTTCAATGTTGCCAGTTGTTTACGAATACTTACAGCAGGCTTTGGTTCAACCTTTTCCATTAGGAAGTACACTCCTGCAATGGAGCAAAGGGTTAAGAGCGTAATGAGTATAAAAGGAGCTCGCCATCCAAAGGCGTTTCCTAGCATTAGTCCAACCGGCATCCCTAGTACAAGGGAACCACTGACTCCCATAAAGACAATTCCAATTGCTCGTGCACGGTATTTTTTCTCCACAATGTTGGATGCAATGGTTACACATAGCACAACTAACAAAGATCCACTTGCTGCCGAAATAATTCTAGCTAGCATTAGAACACCGAACGAAGGACTAAAGACAGCTACCAAATTTCCAATTAAGAAAACGAACAAGAAGATGAGGGTAACCTTCTTACGCTCATACTTAGAGGTTGCCGTTAATAATATTGGTGCAGATATCGCAAAAACTAAGGAAAACATAGAAATCAATAATCCAGCTTTTCCGATACTAATATGCAAATCTGTTGCTACTAAATCTAAAATTCCACCTATAATCAATTCGACCATCCCCACGACAAAGGAAACAATCGTTAGTAAATATACACGTTTATCCATATCATGACGCCCTTTCTAATAAGTTACTACTACAATAGTAACTTTTAACGAAAGAAAAAGCAATAGGATTTGAGCGTTTGACAAATTTCGACAAGTGACAGGCACCAAAATTTCCACAGAATTGAAAAGAAATAGGAAAAGAAAGTATGCTAACATGGAGGTATAGATTTTAACAATGATTCCACGATGTCGAGAAAAGGAGACAACTTATTAATGAATCAAGCTGGACAGAACTATCTAACACAATTTAAAGAAGCAATCAATGAGCTAACAAGATTTACGATGGTTTACAAATTCGCGATGGATGAATTAAATACAAAAATAAATATATTAAAAGAAGAATTTCAATATGTTCATGACTATAATCCAATTGAGCATTGTAACTCGAGATTAAAATCACCAGAAAGCATCCTACAAAAGGTGATCAGGAAAAACATCGATTTTTCGCTTCCATCCATAAAAGAGAATATTAAAGACATTGCAGGCATTCGAATTTCTTGTTCCTTTATCAACGATATCTACCGCATTAGTGAGATGATTGAGAAACAAAAAGATGTCGAAGTGGTGGAGCGAAAAGACTATATTAAAAACCCTAAACCAAATGGTTATCAAAGCCTTCATTTAATATTGAAAATACCTGTCTTCATGTCAGATCGAGAGGAAGACGTATATGTTGAGCTGCAAATTCGAACCATTGCGATGGACTTTTGGGCAAGCCTAGAGCATAAAATCTTCTATAAATATAATAAGGAGATTCCAGAAAGATTAACAAAGGACTTAAAGGAAGCAGCACTCTCAGCCGCCGAGTTGGATAGAAAAATGGAGAGTATTCATAGAGAAGTAAATCACCTGAAAAAGGTGAATGAGGATAGTGATTTAGGGGATTTATTATCCCTTGATATACCCAAAAATATGATGCAATCTATTTTGAAGGATTTAAGTGGCTCGATTAAATTGCCTTAAGTTTTCTGGATAACAAAGTTCATAGAGAAAAAAGCGTATACCACTACGGGTTCCTTTTTGATGAACATACAAAACAGTATATCATTAGCAAACCAAATCACATGTGATTTGGTTTTTTTCTTCCATAATAATAATTAATTATTGGATATGAACATTTGAATAAGCATACAAAACCGCAGCCGAAATAGCACAATGACCACGTTAATTGTTCTCGCTTTTATTAAAAGAATTATGAATGCCACAGTCTGGAAGGTGCGAGTGTCACTCTTATTATGTGGAGGTTAGTGAGTTTTCGTGTAGAAATGCACTTAAATAAACGGGTGCATGAGTGAAACAAAAAATCATCGATTTCAAGCTCCTTTTGTACCAAAGATCACGTTTGTTATAAGGAGAAAATGTAAAACCTAATCTGGGAATTTGATAAGGAATACATTTTTCTAATATGTTGGAAATAGCTTATAGGTGGTATAATTAGTATAGAATATCTTGGAGCGGAGGAAAGTACTGTGGAAGGTAATTTAAAACAAATTTTGAGTGAACTGAAAGGCATCAAAACAGATATTGGTGAGCTGAAGGGTATCAAGGCAGATATTGGTGAGCTGAAGGGCATCAAAACAGATATTGGTGAACTGAAAGGCATCAAGACAGATATCGGTGAACTGAAAGGCATCAAGACAGATATTGAAGAATTGAAAATGGGACAAGCAAGATTAGAAGCGGGGCAACAGAAATTACAGAAAAACTTAATCGAAAGTCTTGGGACTTATACAGAGAAAATTACGGAACACGTTGATGACAAAACAGAAGTTTTAAATAAAAGAGTTTACAAAGTCGAATCCAAAACAGAGCGATTAAGCAGACAGTAGTGAAGGTATCTTCAAGACTGTCTTTTCTTTTGGAATACCTTGTGAATGACTTCACTTAAATTAATGGAGGGGTGCGGGCTTTTTGTACCTAAAAAAGGGGAACTAGATAATTAAAAACAGAACGCTTGAAATCAAGCGTTCTGTTTGGATTTTGTACATTTTCTCCAAGATATCTAGGGGATACACCTTTTTTAATTAAGCTTCTTTTTTCTTACGGAACTTAGCGAACACTTCGTAAACAATTGGTACGATAACAAGTGTTAACAAGGTAGAACTAATTAAACCACCAATTACCGTTACACCTAAGCCCTTCGAAATAAGACCGCCACCTTCAGCACCAATTGCTAAAGGAATCAGTGCTCCGACTGTAGCAATTGCTGTCATCAGAATAGGCCGTAAACGAGTTGCCCCAGCTTCTAACAGTGCTTCACGAGTGGATAAGCCTTCTTTTTCTTTATGGATAACCCGGTCAATGAGTACAATGGCGTTGGTTACCACAATACCAATTAACATGAGGGCCCCAATCATCGCAGAAACGCTAAGCGGCTCATTGGCAATCCATAGTGCAACTAATCCACCGATAACCGTAAACGGTAGGGAGAATAGGATAGCGAATGGAGCCAACGCACCACCGAAGGTTACGACTAACACAAAGTAGACAATCGCAATGGCTGCAAGCATCGCTAATCCTAATTGAGTGAAGGATTCGTTAATTTGTTCGGTGACGCCACCAAATTCAACCCTTACATCTTCTAAATCTAAATCCTGCACTTTTTCATCGACCTCTGCAGATACCGCAGCAACGTCACTGGAAAGGACATCTGCAGAAAGAGAAGCATACATATCCCCATTTCTTCGAGAAATCGTGTCTGGAGATTTTCCTTCTTCTACATCCATTACATCTTCAATCTTCACAGATGTGCCAAGCGGAGTCTGGATTTCTGTATCTTTGATTTCATCTATGCTCTCATACGTTTTTTCTTCAACCTCAACATATACATTGATGTCCTCGCCATCATGTTGAACAGTAGTTAAAACAGGAGCATCTCCCGTACTTCTTAAGTTCATGCCAATCTGTGCGGCCGTTAATCCGTACTGACTTAATTTTTCTTGATTAGCAACGAGTGTATATTGATCATAGGCTTCTGAAAGGCTAGACTCTGCGTTCTCTAGGTCATCTCTTTCTTCTAGAACAGGTAGGATTTGATCAACTGCCGTTTGAATTTCTTCTATCGTGTCGCCATAGACGATTAATTCTAGGCTGCTACCACCTGTGCTGGCAATGTCTATCGTTCCCCATTCCCCTTTATCGGTTACTTCGTTTAAATGGTCAATTACAGTCGTGCTTTCTTCACTAAAGTTTTCATAGTCATCTGCATACTCCACAAAGAATAGGGCGGAATTGTCACTACCCATGCCCATCATGGACATCGATCCACCATTTCCAATGGAGTATTGATAGGTCGTCACACCATCACGATCGCCAAAATATTCTTCAGCGGTTGTCGCAATTTCCTGTACATCCTCTTTTGTTTGTCCAGGCTCAGGACTGTACGTTGCGATGACCATTTTTTGTTCATCAGATGGTAGGAAGCTTACGCCAATAACAGGAACTAAGAAAAGGCTGGCTACAAGTACAACGACAGCACCACCAAAAGTAATCCACTTATGGCTTAGTGCCCAATCTAGGATTTTCTTATAGAAATTTGCCAGCTTACTTGGTTTTTCTTCATGAGTTGCAGTTGCTTCTACCGATTTTTGAGCAAGTCTCTTTTTAAATAAAGAATGGGCAAGCATTGGTACAATCGTAACCGCTACTAGTAATGAAGCTAGTAAAGCGAACACAACAGCCAAAGCAAATGGTAAGAACATTTCTCCAACCTGGCCACTTACTAAACCTAATGGAAGGAATACGGCGATTGTTACGATGGTCGAAGAGCTGATTGGAATAAACATTTCTCTTGTAGCTTCTCGAATCAATTCTTTACCTGTAAGTTTTTCATCGGACAATGCCATTCTTCGATAAATATTTTCAATAACTACAATGGAGTCATCGATTACCCGCCCAATCGCTACGGTTAGAGCTCCTAACGTCATAATGTTCAACGTGATATCCATCTGATGTAAAATCAGGACTGCCATCAACAAGGATAGTGGTATAGAAATCACCGAAATTAGCGTCGTTTTAATACTTCTCAAAAAGAGAAGGATGATGATGACCGCGAATAGGGCACCAAAGAGTGCTTTGTTAAGCATTGTGCTAACGGATTCCTCAATAGGTTCACCTTGGTCTAAAGTAGAGGTTACGGTTAATCCGAGATTCTCTTCAAAATCAGCGATTTCATCTTTTACGCCATTCACGACTTCCACCGTATTGGCATCTGAAGCTTTTACAATTTGAATTCCAATGGATTCTTCTCCGTTTGTTCGTGAGATAGATTCTGATTCACTAATCACTTCAATTTCTGCTAAATCTTCTAAGGCCACTGTTGGTAGTTCCATAGAAGTAGGTGCTTGCTGATTAGCTTGAGGTGCTGTTTGGGCACCTTGTGCAGCGGTACCAGCTTGACCTTGTGGTGCTGATTGTGATGGAGTGATTGGAATTTGGATGTTTTTAAAGTCTTCTACTGTTGCAACATTTCCATCAATAACTAGGTTTTTAACTTCTCCATCAAAATTTGTTAATCCTAGCGGGAAGGAAACCTTGGAACCTTGAATTATTTGTTTAACCGTATCTTCGGTTAGACCATATTGCGTTAGAGCATCTTGGTTAAACTTCATACTTACTTCTTGCACCTGTTGACCAGATATTTGGACATCCGCAACTCCATCCACGCCTTCTAGAACAGGTAGAACATTACCTTCGACTTCTGTCGTTAATTCTTCTAGGGATAGGTCGGGGTTACTAACGCTTAATGCCATTACAGGAAACGCATTTAAGCTTAATCGAGATACTTCCGGATCGCTTACACCTTCTGGTAAGGATAAATCCTCCAGTACATCTTTTACTTCATCCTCTGCGTTGTCCATGTTTGTATCGAAATCAAACTGGATTTGTACAGAAGAAGCATTTGCCATGGAAGAGGAGCTGACGAGCTCAACACCACTTAAATTTTGTACCCGTTGCTCAATGGGTTCCGTTACTTCTTCCGCAACTTCACCTGGTGCAGCTCCTGGATAAGTAGTAATAATAGATACATTAGGCAGGGTAATGTTTGGCATGGTTTCTTGTTTCATATTTAAACCAGCATAAAGACCTGCTGCTGTTACCATAATGGTAAGTAACCATATGGCAAACTTATTGTTTAGCGAGAAATCAATGATCTTCTTCAAATAGGACACTCCTTAACATTTTGACTGACTAGTCATTACTTTGTATAATATAACGGATTAGTCAGTTCGATGCAATTAATAAATTGTTAACTTTTTGTGTACATTCTAGTGTTAACTATATTTTTTGGAATTTTAGAGTTTTTACTTTTCTTTCCTGTACAAATAAGATAGGCTTAAAGGTGAAGAATAAGGGTCAAGTTAATACTGACTAATCAGTCACTAATGAAAAAGGTAGTGGAAATATGAACGAAAAAAAAGAAAAAATCATTAATACCGCCATTGACTTATTTGCGGAAAAAGGATTTTTCACGACTTCTATTCAAGAAATTGCAGAAAAAAGTGAAGTATCCAAGGGTGCTTTTTATTTACATTTTCATTCCAAAGATGAGTTGCTCCTTGAGATTTTTAAATATTACTATGAGCTGATTAATAGTAAGGTAGTGGAAGCGGTAGACGATACACTAAGCCCAAAAGAGAACTTAGTACGACAGCTCGAGGTACAATACAGAGAAATACTAAAACATAAGAGTTTTATTATGACTCAGCTAAGGGAACAAGCGATTACTTTAAACAAGGATTTATATGATTTTTTGCGATACATGGAGTTGGAAGTTCATAAATGGTATGAAGAAGTCTTGATTGCCATTTATGGAGAAAAGCTGGATCCATACCTAGCAGATGTCGTGTTCCTTTTTGAAGGAATGAAAAGCAGCTTTTTTCAAGTTCTCATTAAAGGAAACCTTGAATTAGATGTCCATCGTACGGCAAGATATATGGTCGAACGTCTGGACGACCTTGTAGTGCAGATGCTGAGGAAAAATGTCCAACCTTTGATCACAAAGGAACAGATGAAAAAATCCTTTGAAAGCATTGCTTCTCCTAATGAGCAGATTATGGAGGAAGTTAAACATGAGATAATGATCATGGAAAAGGTTATATCAGACTTGGACGTAAGTAAGGGTAGAAGAGAAGAGTTACAAGGGGTCATTGACTTTTTACATTCAGAAGTGAAACGAGAGACACCGAAGAAATTTGTGATTCAAGGGATGCTTGCTAACTTAAAAGGAATACCAGAGTTAGATAAACATCGAAAATGGATATCTCAAAAGCTTGATGTGCGATTACTATAAGAAATTATGTAAATTCTAAGGAGTAAAACGATGCTACAACAATTTGGATTTACCCAGTATGAAAGTCAGGTGTATGAGGCGCTTGTGACCATGGATCAGCCTTTAGATGCAACCAACATTGTAAAACGATCTGGGGTACCACGGGCCAAAGTATATGAGGTGTTACAACGATTAGGGGAGAAAGGCGTTATCATGGAGTCTACGACGGATAAAAAGCGGCTCTACTCAGCGGTGTCCCTTGATTCTGTTATTGAAAAATTGAAGACTGATTTTCAGCAAAATATTAAACAGCTAAGAGAATTGCAAGTAAAACAAACACCCATCGATGATCGCGTATGGTCTTTAAAAGGAGATCATTCTATCCAGTCTGCTTTAAAGGAAATGGTTCAACAAGCCAGAAAAAGTGTTTTTATTTCCGGATGGGCTGATGATTTACATTCGTATTTGCCATTCTTGGAGGAGAAATATAAAGAGGGTGTAGTTATTCACATTCACGTAATTGGAGAGTTAGATACGATGATTCCATCGGTTTCTACCTTAATACCAGATGTGCACCACGGCACACTAGAGCGCAGCCGAATTGTGATTGTAGATGAAGAAGAGATGCTCTTTGCTGGTGTTGAGGATACAGATTGGCAATCGATTCGAACAAAATCCCGTTCGCTCGTTAAGTTCTTCACAGAGTTCTTTTATCATGATGTCGCTTTAACGGAAATAACGGAAAAGTATCGGGATATTGTTATGAAGGATGAAAGTATTCGGGATGTGTTGATGAAGTTAAGGTACTAATGTAAACAAATGAATATAGGAAAACGGAGGCTGGTTCAAAAGGATAGCCTTGGTTAAGCTGATCTCAAAAGTAACCCCGTATCACTATTAAAAGTGGTACGGGGTTACTTATTTTCTACGACTTTTACTACTGAATTGGGGCATGAATATCTTGGAAAGAACTTTTGGGACAGTTTCATCATTAACAAATATTTAACAAATTTCGACAAAATAACTTAAGTTAATGAAAATTTTGTCGAAATTTATATTATGGGGTGGTAAAATAGACTCATAGGTTTTGTTTTCTGATTTTTTAAAAAAGGGGGTTATTCAGTAAAGCAAAATCAATTAAAAAAAGTCAGCAAAGGGGATGCTTATAATGAGTAAATTAAGATTAATTAGATTTAAACTACCTATTTTTATGATGGTCTTATTAATTATTCCTTTATTTTTAGTCGGTTATATGTCATATCAAAAAACAGAAATTATTGAAAAAGCAGTTATTCAAAAAAGTGACATTGAAAATATGTCAAATCAAGCAACTGATATTTTTAGTGATTATGAGAATACTTTAACTGAAATTGCGGGATCTCAAGAAATGCAGTATAGTTCCAATTCTTATGATAAAACCCAGAACGAGTACCCCAACTTACCAGAAGGGAACGACCCAGACAAAACCGCTTTTTATGAATCCTATCTTAAACAATTATCTAAGGGTCATGATTACTTAGTGAATTTATATATGGGGACAAGCGATGGCGCGCTTTACTTAGATAATATTCCACCAGAAGATGTAGATTTAACATCATACGACCCTCGAACAACAGATTGGTACACAAAAGCGATGGAATCAAATGGTGATGTCGTCTGGACGGATCCTTATATTGATACAGCTACTTCAAAATCAATTATTACGTTAGCCAAGACTGTAGTGGATGGTAGTGGGAATGTTATTGGTGTAGTGGGGATGGATTTTGAAATGTCTAAACTTGCGACATTACTACGCCACGACATTTTAAAAACAACCTTGATTACAGCTGCTATTGCTATCGTGATAGGTTTAGCTATTGTATGGTTCTTTGTTAGAAACCTAGTTCAAAACGTACAAGTAATAAGAAACGGAATGAAAAAAATAGAGGAAGGCGACTTAACCGGGGAGCCCGTTTTTACTAAAAGTAAGGATGAACTAAGTGAATTAGCATACTCTGTTAACTCTATGAAAGATAATTTATACAGCATCGTGAAAGAAGTTTCTAATGCAACAAACAGTGTTACAGGACAAAGTGAGGAACTTACTAAATCTGCTAATGAGGTAAAAGAAGGAAGTCAACAAATCGCATCTACCATGCAAGAATTAACTTCAGGTACCGAAACACAAGCAGATAGTACTACTAATTTAGCAGAACTCATGGAACAGTTCAGTGGCAAAGTGCAAGAGGCATACGCGAATGGCGAGGAAGTTTCTAATTCTTCAACTGCTGTACTTGCCATGACAGATAAAGGTAGTGAACTGATGAGAAAATCAGTTACTCAAATGAATAATATCGATTCAATCGTTCGCGAAGCGTTAGAAAAAGTAAGAGGTTTAGATGAACAGTCCAAAGAAATTTCCACCTTAGTTTCTGTTATCAAGGATATTGCGGATCAAACCAATCTACTGGCGTTAAATGCAGCGATTGAAGCGGCCAGAGCAGGTGAAAATGGAAAAGGATTTGCCGTTGTTGCAGATGAAGTTCGGAAACTTGCCGAACAAGTAAGTCATTCTGTACAAGATATTACTGGTATTGTAGGGAAAATACAAAGTGAATCGAATGGTGTTGCCACTTCTTTGGAAGATGGATATAAAGAAGTAGACGAAGGTTCTAAGCAAATCAGGGTGACGGGAGAAACGTTTGAAAATATCAATCAATCTGTTACAGACATGGTAAGAAAAATTCAGAACATCTCTGAAAATCTAAAAGGAATATCTGCTAACAGTGTTGAAATGACAACTTCCATCGATGAGATTGCATCTATATCCGAAGAATCTGCGGCAGGGGTAGAGCAAGTAGCTGCCTCCGCTCAACAATCCAACAGCTCCATGGAGAATGTATCGAATAGTGCGGATGAGTTAAAGCAATTGGCAGATGAATTAAATAAGCAAGTGATCCGTTTTAAGCTTTGAGATTACAAGTAAGCACTAATGTATGAATCATATTTTGCTTGAGTTTGCGATGTTCCTTTAGCTCTATATTGAAGCTGAATAGAAGATGAAATGGTAACGACGTGTTAAATCATAATCTACAATAATCATAAGGACTCCGGCTTTTTTGTAAAAAGCCAGAGTCCTTTTATAGATTAGGAGGATTTTTTGTTAGTCCTCTATTAATAGCCTCCCATAGATACAAAGAAGCAACAGAATTATATGGAGCCCATTTTTCTTTAAATTCATCCAACTCCAATGGCTCCTCTTTTTCAATCTGATACAGCCAACGAATGGCATTTTGAATACTAACGTCTCCGTAGGAAAGGACATCCAATCTCGCTAGTGAAAAAATGAGAAACATTTCTGCTGTCCATTTTCCAATGCCTTTCACACTGGTCAATTGCTTTAGGACCTCTGCATCCTCATGCGAGTGGATTGCGGAAAGATCTACTTCTTTTGTAAGATGCTTATCCGTTAAATCGCGGATATATTTAATTTTGGGTTTAGAAACTCCAGCACCTCGGATGACTTCATCTTCTATATCACCAATCAGCTCTGGATTAAAATCAGACCAGATTTGTTCCACGAGTCCAATAATCGTAGCTGCTGCTTTTAACGATAATTGCTGGCCAATAATTTGTTGGACAATCGAACGATAATAATCTTGACTAAGCTTCATATGAATGGTTCCAATCTTACGGATGAGCTTCTCTAGAATCGGGTCACGGTTTATCAAGTGCTGAACCTTATCATCTTCCATTGTAAAATAAAACTTCCCCATATTTTTCTCCTATCATGTGCTTATTTACTTCCTATTTTAACCTAAAATACACCGATACACTTTCCTTTCGCTTTTCTATTCGTGTAATAATTGGTTTAAGTGTGAGTGGATTGGTTCATAAATGAGGATAGATAATGAAAAGGGTGATGGAATGGAAGTCCGAATTGAATTAACTTATAAAACACCAAAGGGTGCAGAGACATTTTTTACTTCGGAGGAAATGAAGGTCGCAAAAGCTTTATTAATTGCAGAGGATATAGAAAAAACGGGTAGAGTGAAGCAACTTGCATTCATCGATCATGTTGAGAATACCTGGACCATGAAAGAAATGAAGAAGTTCTTAAAAGGAATCGAAACAGAGCCTCATGATATTACGATTTATTTTGATGGGGGCTTTGATAAGTATTCGAACAAGTCTGGTTTAGGTTGTGTGATTTATTATGAACAGAACGGAAAATCATGGCGTCTAAGAAAGAATGCCTTGGTGGAGGAGTTAGAAACAAACAATGAAGCGGAGTATGCGGCTTTGTATCTAGCTATCCAAGAGCTTGAATTGCTAGGTGCACACCATATACCCGTTTCAATTATTGGGGATTCTCAAGTTGTGATCAATCAACTTAGTGAGGATTGGCCGGTTTATGAGGAAGATTTGCTAAAGTGGATTGAACGAGTAGAGAAGAAACTAGAGGAGCTTGGCTTAACGGCTTCCTATAAACAAGTACCTAGGACGAAGAATAAGGAAGCGGATCAATTAGCCTCACAAGCCTTAAATGGAATTGAGATAACAGGAACGATGGAAATTCAACACTAGGAGATTTATGGATGGTTTTTCTATTTACAAGCTTAGCTCCTATAGGTCACAATAGAGAAAGTGAATCTAGTGAGGAGCTTTTTCATGCGAACTTATTTAACCTTTAAGGATATTCAAGATAGATGTACGCAACTAAATGATATCTATGAGATTGAGGAAGAGAAGTTTTATCGTATTGTAGAAAAATGGGCGGACAGAGAAGTGCCGACAGAAGAAAAGTTAGTCGCTAGTTTTTCAGAATTGCTACAGGTTGTAAGTGATGAAATTAATCATATGGAAAAAGTGGTGGAGATGGAGCCTACTTGTCGTTTAGGCTGCGCTTTTTGTTGCTACTTTCCAATTATTATTAATGGCATGGAAGCAAAACTGATGAAAAAAGCAATGGAGAACTTTCCGGAGTCTAGAAGAGAAAAGATAGAGGAGCATATACAGAATTACTTCGCTCAATACGGGGAAGAAATCGAAGAAATGACCTCGCTTAATTTCGAAGAAGACAAGGATTTTAAGTTAAAGTATCGGCAAAAGAATTTACCTTGTATGATGCTAAACACAGAGACGAACCAATGTATGGCCTATGAGATTCGTCCGATTCCTTGTCGTACGTACGTGAATTATACAGATCCGAAGGTGTGTGAGGACAACCTCATGCCGAAGGAACCGGTTAGCTTTGAATTTTTATATAGCGAATACATGGGTGCGCTCAATGAATTTCTTCAGTTTTTATATGAAGAAGGAGACACGGGATTTATTCAGTATCCAGATGATATGTATAAAGAAGATTACTTGCCAAATTGGTTTAAATAGACGAGAGCTTAGTAAATATGCTAGGCTCTCGTTTTTTTCTGAAATATTGTATAAACTCCATATAACAGAAGAAACACAACTAGTGCCAAAAGACATAAATTGAAATAATAGACTAAACCAGAACCGAGCAAGTCTAGTGGTGTTGAAGCGGTTGGCTTGTTTGATAAATATAAATAATTGGATTCAAGGGCTGGATTTACATAGACCCCGATTACAAAGGCATACACAAGAAGATATACATAGGAAGAGAGAACAGAGCGTAACGTGATTCGAACTGTGCTTGTCAAAACTAAAAATAATCCAGACCAAGAGATGACGATATGGTGGATGAAAAACTTCCAAAAACGATAGTGATCGTATCCGTAAGGTAATTCGGGTGTTATTAATGCGAGAAATGCCGGGACAATCCCGATGAAGAAGGTAATCGCAATGAGTTTTGAATTCTTAGTATAAAGTGCGAACATAGCAGTGATCGAAGCTATCCCACATAGATGAAGAGGCATATGATCTCGAAAATTCCACACGTCATTTACGGCTGCCCATACTTGATAGGTCAACTCGGATGTGATTAAAAGGGCAAATAGACCCCAACGAAGTGTTTGATAAAGCTTTAGTTGAAGATTAATTTCCCTATAATAGATTATCATGAATAGAACCCCAACTACATAGATGGCTAGCATGATTAAATGACTTGGGCTGAATGGAGTAAATGTTTGATGGATAGATGGTCCAAACCAGGTTGACAAAGGATCACCTCCTTGAAAGGGAGTTATGTCGTTATTCTATCATTATGAATGACTTAGTGTTCTTAGGTCAAAGTACCCTAATTTCAAGGCAGATTATGTTGGAGGCTAGGTTTAAGAAATATATTTTAATATACTTGTAACTTTTCCATAATATGATCGTCTTTTAGATGATCCTGTTATTGAAAGGATGAAATAGAATTCATGAAGCAAAAAAATGAATTGATATTAAGTTGGTACGATCAATATAGTGTATATTTATTTAAATATGTATTGAAAATGGTAAAAGATGTACAAACGGCAGAAGATATAACACAAGATACTTTTATCAAAGCTTTTAATAAAATGGGAATGTATGAGGAAATACGGCATCCAAAGACTTGGCTTTTTAGGATAGCGCACAATCTAACGGTCGATTATATTCGGAAACAAGCACCCATCTTATTAATAAAAGATTTCTTTTTTCAGGAAAAGGATATGGGACCGTCAACTGAGTCTCAGGTTGTAATAAAGGAATCTTCGAAGGAGCTTTATGAAGCAATTCTCAAATTAAAACCATCTTATCGTGAAGTAATCATACTAAGGAAAATTGAAGGGTTCTCTGTACAAGACACAGCTCAAATTCTGAAGTGGTCAGAAAGTAAAGTGAAGACTACACTATTACGAGCCCTTCGTACCTTGGAGAAACAACTATCAGAGGAGGAATACTTAAATGAAATCTAATAAGGATTCTTTACTTGACAGTGCCCTTGAAAGTATAGATAAGGATGTTTTATGGAATAAAAGTAGTCAAGTAGAAATAAGAGCTAGAATTTCAAGCCAAGTTGAAGAAAAAAAACTTCAAGAGAAGAAGTACTTAAAGAGGTTGAAAGTGCTTATTCCCAGTGTATCAATTATTATCCTAAGTATTTTAGCATTTTTATATATTGAAAATTCAACTGACACTGCAATTCCAAAAAATGAAAAGGTAGTTACTTCAACAGAGGACAAAAATACAGTATCTAATATCTTTTTGGAAGATAACGTTAATAATAAAATAGAAGAAATTGAGAGTACTGGCTTTGACCTAAGACTACCCGAATACTCACCTGAAAGTGAAACAGTATTAAGTAACCTCCACAGTCGAGTCAACAGTGAATTAATTCAAGTGACAGGTTCATATACTTATTCTGGCCAGGACCTTTTTAACTTCGTCCAAGAATCTATAGGAGATACTAATTCAGAACGTCATAAAACTTTCCTTCACCAACTACAGGAAGAAGGTAAGCAAGTAAATATTCAAGGACATGAAGCATATTTTATAGATCGGTTAACGGGAACTAAAACTAAAAAAATGCTTTATATACTAGTGGAAGGATATGTATTTACATTACATTCATATAAGTTGGATCAGAACCAATTAATGGAAATTGGTGAATCTATAAACCTTGACAATCAATGATAAAAAAGGAAGCAGGAACTAATCCCGCCTCCTTTTAACTTTTAACGGGCGCTTATTCGGTTGCTTGCAGAGTTAGTTTGTGTTGTGGAAGTATCAGTAGTTGTGTCCTGGTTTGTTGCTGTATTTACGTTCGTATTAGTCGTTTGACTAGAAGTAGTGTTTTCAGAAGACGTTTTCTTTGGTGCAGCAAGCTCGTTTGGGGCATCGACTGCATTTGCCGTTTTATTAAGGAATTTTAACGGTTTAACTTGACTATAAACCCCACTTGCTGTTAAACCAATGACAAAAGCTGTTAACACTTTATCTAAAAGGAATTGCGGTAAAAAGACTAATACCAGAGCTACCCCAATTGCTAGTAACGCCCGATAACGAGTTGGAAGTTTAAAGATATTTCCAACGACGGTTACCAACGCTGCAACGATGGCAGAAATTGTTGCAAGATTGGCAGGACCTAATTGATTAATATCAATCATGTAGGATCCTCCTTCTTGAAAAATGATGAACCTTCCCCGTTGATTGGAAAGGGAGATCACTATAATTGCAATCTACTTTTGCGATTAGTGTATGTGGAAAGCACGAAATTGGTACGAGGAGAAAGCCTAGAAGTATGGATAAAAGGAAAAACGACCTATCTAATGACAGGTCGTTTATGGATAGTTTTATACGTTTGAAAAGCAGAAACTCGACGATGTAGAAAGGCTTAGTATCGCGAAGTTTCCTTTATCTTGTGGAAACAATAGATTTGTTTTTGTATAGCAGGGAGCCAATGACATAAGACAAGCCACCCCATAGGACAATGTTTCCAATCCCGAGCCAGAAGGAGCTAGTGGTGATCCCTGTTTGGTACACCATGCTGTCGCGTAACCCTTCTGCAAAATAGGTCAGTGGAAGTACACTCGAAACTGGTTGTATCCATTCTGGCATCGTTTCGATTGGAAAGAACACTCCACTTAAGAACATCATGAGAAAACTAACAATATTGGCAACGCCCATGTATGCTTCCGTTGTTTTACTAAAAGAGGAAATGAAATAGCCGATGGCGTTAAATGATAGGGCACCAAGTAAAAATACGGTCAAGAGACTTAGAAAGTCAATATATAGATGGGCATCGAATATGAGAACTCCAATTAGCGAGAGAAGGACAATTTGAATAACACTAAAGATCATTCGCATGACCATATCACTAAGCCCGAAAATCCCCATTTTAGCAGGAGTCATCCTAAGTCTTTTAATCAACCCTTTTCTACGCATTTCCACCATGTCGACCATACCAAATAGTCCGCCTTGCGCAATCGCTAAGGCAATCATCCCAGTAAGCAGGAAATCAGTGTAATTTATATCATTCGTGCTAGACGAAACGGTTTCGAACTCTAACTCGAAGGTTGGTGTTACACCTGCAGCTTGTAGGTTCGCTTGTTGAATGAATTGATCTAAAATCCCAGAAAGAGCTTGTGTAGTCGTACCGCGTTCATCTTCTTTATTAACGATGAGCGTCATCGATGTATCTTCTGCTGATTCAGGTAAAACAATGGCAGCATCTACATCTCCATTTTCTACCCATTCCTCAGCTTTGCTATGACTAACTGGTTCCTCTTCTTTTATTTCTAACACAGGAATTTGTTTGATTTGGTCTAGCAGCATATCGGATGTTTGGTTGGAGCTTTCACTAACAATAGCAACTTCTGAACTAAATTCATCATCAGAACCTCCACCAAAGATTACCATGAAAATAACCATTAGGATGACGGGGAAAAAGATTCCCCAAAACCATGCTTGCCTTTCCCGCAAGGTCATTTTCAGTTGGGCGGAAAACATCATCTTAAACTGATTAAAATTTTTCATTAATCTCTCCACTCCTTTCCGGTAAAGGTAATAAAGACATCTTCTAGGCTCATCTCACGAATGGCTACTTGCTCGACTTTATAGGCTTTTTCCTTCGTAAATCCAAATAAGTCATAGAGGGTAACTTCTGGGTTTGCCGTCCAAAGGGTTAGGGCAGTATCATCTCGTTCCACTTTAGAAATGGAATCAAGACTCTTGCAAAAGTCGGTTGCTTCTTTAGCAGCTTCTTCTCCGTCCAGAAAGGACAATTTAACTTCTCGTTCAATGGTTAATCGTTCTATAAGTGCAGAAGGGGTATCAAGGGTTACAATCTTTCCTTGATCGACGATACATACTCGATCACTTAACTTTTCTGCTTCATCCATATAGTGTGTAGTGAGAATAGTAGTTTTACCGAATTCTTTGAGTTGAAGGATGATATCCCAAATGTTGCGGCGCGCCTGAGGGTCAAGGCCAGTTGTAGGTTCATCGAGGAAAATAATTTCAGGATCACTAATCATCGCGAGTCCGATGGCAAGTCGTTGACGCTGTCCACCAGATAATTTTTTGACTTGATTGTGTTGGTGTTCTGTGAGGTTTACAATCTCTAAAATCTCTTCTGTAGTCCGTGCTTCGTTATAGAAAGTGGCAAATAAATCTAAGTTCTCCTTTGGAGTTAATAGGTCGAACATCGCACTGGATTGCGGCTGAACTCCAATTCGCATTTTAATAGAATCCGAGTTTTTCTCCCAGGTTAGATCCCCATAACGAATTTCCCCTTGATCAGGGGATACGAGTCCCTCAATCATTTCTAGAGTTGTGGTCTTTCCCGCACCGTTTGGTCCGATAATTGTAAAAATTTCCCCTGCTTCCACAGAAAAGCTAATATCTTGGACAGCATGGATGGAACCGAACGACTTTTTCAAATTTTTCACTTCTAACACCGTCATATTTTCTCCTCACTTTCTTTTTGCGCCTCTTCACACATATAGTGTACTTGATAGTCGACTGAAAGAGACAAACTTTTTTAAATTTTACAGAAATAGCACATTGAAACTTTTGAGACTAAAATTCGTAGTAAGTAGTACGAAGAAATGTAAAGGATGGTTTCATTGAATAAAAATGCGGAGCAATATGTGAAGATATTATTAGAGTTAAAAGACAAAATGAAGTGGAAGTTTGCAGATCCTCGAAATCTGATGATGGTTGCGGGCACCTATGTCGTTCATAATAAACCCTTTGATTGGAATAAATTTCATGCATTATCTGAACACATGAAGAATGAATCTTCCTTCTTCTCACCACTTAAATCCAATTATCGATATACTTTGGCAGCAGGGCTAGATACTCTTTCTAATCAACCGGAGTATTCTTTTTCAAGGATGGTTCATGTTTATGAGGATTTAGTAGCAAGTGGATTTGGGAAAACGGTGTTCACTTATATTGCGGCTATGGTCCTCTTAGAAGAAGATCAACAACAGCAAAAGCTGGCGCAAAAAGCTCGTGACATTTATAAGGCGATGAAAAAGGAGCATTCTTTCTTAACAACGCATAGTGATTACCCATTAGCTGCGCTCCTTGCAAAAGAAAAGGATAGTGTGGAAACGTTAACGGAGACCATGGAATATTATTATAAGGAGTTAAAACAACGAGGGTTTAGAATCGGAAATGACCTACAATTTTTGAGCCACATTCTGTCGATTGACAAACAACTGAATCGAACTCGGGTATTAGAACGGTGTGAAACGGTCTATCATGCATTAGAAGAATTCGATTTTAAACAAAAAACCATGTATTACCCGACTGTAGGTTTGTTAGCTTTATTAGAAAACGGGGAACAGCTCTTTCCGACTATTAAAGCATTATATGAGCAGTTAAATGGAGAAAAGTCACTAAAGTGGAACAAGGATTTAAACTTTATGATGGCGGTCAGTTTTACTGTTAGTGAGGAATCAGAGAACACAGAAACACTAATAACAGGATTGTCTACAACGATTGAAACCATTATTCAGGCTCAGCAAGCGGCTATGACCGCTGCGATGATTGGTGCAGCTGCTGCTTCTAATAGTGGAAATTAAGGAAGGGGAATGAAGATGGAAAAAGTAAACGTAGCGGATAAATTTAAACTTTTTCATGAACATTGGAGTCCAAAGATTGTAGGAGAAATCAATGATACCTATGTGAAATTGGCAAAATTAAAAGGGGCATTTAACTGGCACCATCATGAGCATGAAGATGAAATGTTTTTTGTTGTAAAAGGAAAGCTCTTAATCAAGTTACGAGACAAAGATATTTGGCTCGAAGAAGGAGAGTTCTTCGTTGTGCCTAAAGGAGTGGAGCATCTTCCGATTGCGGAGGAGGAAGTCCATGTCTTACTTATTGAACCGAAAACCACTTTAAATACGGGAACCGAGATAACGAATCGAACGGTTAAAGACCTGCCAACTCTGTAACATTTTATACTCGATTTCCTTTCTGCTATGGTACAATACGCTCATGAAAGGGGGAGAAGACTTATGGATCCGTTAGACATTATTGGTAATCTACATAATGTAAGACCCGTTTTCCAACCGATTGTTAGTGCGATTCGGCACAACGTAGTCGGCTATGAACTGCTGGGCCGTTACTATGATGGGGTAGAATGGGTAAGTCTCAGCACTTTTTTTCATGATGACGATGTTCCGGATGAGTTTAAGGTGGAGGTTGATCAGCATCTTCTTGAGTTAGCCATTCAGGAATTTTTGGAAAAAGATAAACAAGGATACCTTTGCATCAATCGTAGTGCCCAGCAATTAATGGTGAACGATGGGGAAGATTTGTTGCAAACTTTGCTTCAGTATGAAGAAAAAGGTTTTTCTATGCATCGAGTTGTTATTGAAGTAACCGAGCATGAGTTTGATGAAGAGTTTGAACGTTTAATTCATTTACTTGTATATTATAAAACCTATGGAATTCAAATTGCAGTAGATCGAATAGGGGCGAAAAGTTCTAATATTGATCGGTTAAGACAGTTAGAACCGCACATTTTGAAAATCGATACCCGAATTTTTCGCAATAACTCAGAGGGGTTCCAAGATGTAATACGTTCTTTATCGATTTTGGCACGTCGTATTGGAGCTGCCTTCTTATTTGAATATATTGAAGATGATTACCAGCTTTATTATGCTTGGAAGCATGGTGGGCGTTATTATCAAGGCTTCTATTTAGCAAAACCTAGCTTTGAATTGGTGGATGAAGCAGCTTTGGCTATTGATCTTGGAGGAAAAGTGAACGACTATATTTCCCGGGAAAAAAGCTTGATTGAACAGCGTTTAACTTATTTGATCAATTGGGAAAATCGAGTGAAGGAACTACTTCCACAATGGGATGCGAAGAAGGTGGATGTGTTCATAGACGCTGTTAGCAAGCAGTTTGAAAAGGAAAGTTTTCGGATGTACGTTTGTGATAGTAATGGGCAGCAAGTGTCTTCCAACTTTCGTAAAAGAGAATCGATTTGGGAAAAAGAAGAAGATAAAAAAGGCTCAAACTGGGCATTTCGTCCATACTTTTTAGAGAATATGATGCAAATGAGAACATGGAGTAGAGGGACCTTATCGGACATCTACTCCGATATCGAAACTCGTGAAATGATTCGTACCTTTAGTTTCCCTTTGAACGATCGTTACTTTTTGTTTATTGATATAAGGTATTCGTTTATCTATGAAAATGAATCTTTGCTAATATGAGAAAACCAGGTGGTTGTGACCACCTGGTTTTCTTGACCATATTCGAGCTAATCCGGGCCGTGACTAGTCACCCAAAAGAAGGCTGTTAAAACACTTTGGTTGTCCAGTTCTCGCAGTTCCAGACGTCTGTAACGATTCCTTCGTAAAATTCTGGTTCGTGGGAGATTAAGAGAACACTTCCTTTGTATTCTTTCAATGCTCGTTTAAGCTCTACTTTCGCATCTTGGTCTAAGTGGTTGGTTGGCTCATCGAGAACAAGTAGATTTGTTTCTTTATTGATGAGTTTACAAAGTCTTACCTTTGCTTTTTCTCCACCACTTAGTACTTGAACCTTACTTTCGATATGCTTTGTCGTAAGTCCACATTTGGCTAATGAAGCACGTACTTCATATTGGGTAAAGTGACGAAACTCTTCCCACACTTCCTCGATACAAGTATTCGAGCTTTCTACTTTCATTTCTTGTTCAAAATACCCGATATGAAGATGTTCCCCTAGCTGAACAGAACCAGATACCGGCTTAATTTCCCCAAGAATACTTCGTAGCAATGTTGTTTTCCCAATTCCATTCGCCCCAGATAAAGCAATCTTCTGTCCACGTTCCATGGTCAAATTCAGAGAACGTGATAAAGGTTCATCATATCCGATCACGAGATCCTTCGTTTCAAATAAGAATCGACCAGGCGTCCTCGCTTGTTTAAAATGAAACTCTGGCTTCGGCTTTTCTGCGTCCAACTCAATGATGTCCATTTTATCGAGTTTTTTCTGACGGGACATCGCCATCTTACTCGTCGCTGCATTGGCTTTATTACGTGCAACGAAATCTTTTAAGTTTGCTATTTCTTTTTGTTGTTTCTTATAAGCGGCTTGTATTTGCTGCTTTTTCATTTCATATACTTTTTGGAATTCATCGTAATCGCCAGGATATCGAGTCAACTGTTGATTCTCCATATGGTAAATGAGGTTCACCACACTATTCAAAAAAGGAATATCGTGCGATACAAGAACAAAGGCATGATCATAGTTCAACAGATAACTTTTCAACCATTCAATATGCTCCACATCTAAATAGTTAGTCGGCTCATCCAGTATTAAAATATCTGGTTTTTCTAATAGTAACTTCGCAAGTAATACCTTGGTACGTTGTCCACCACTCAAGTCATGAACATCACGATCTAAGCCGAAGTCATCCAAGCCAAGCCCATTGGCAATTTCCTCTACCTTTGCATCAATCGTATAAAAATCATTGTTTGTAAGAGAATCCTGCATTTGTCCGGTTTCCTCTAATAAAGATTCCAGCTCATCTGGATCCACTTCTCCCATTTTTGCGAAAAGTTCATTCATTTCCGTTTCTATATCATACAAGTATTGAAAAGCTGTTCTTAGTACATCTCGAATAGACATACCTTGCTTTAACACAGCATGCTGGTCTAAGTAACCCACTCGAACTCGTTTGGCCCAGGAAATAGTTCCTGCATCGGGTTCAAGCTTCCCTGTAATAATATTCATAAAGGTTGATTTTCCTTCTCCATTTGCTCCAATCAAGCCAATGTGCTCTCCTTGTAACAAACGAAAAGAAACATCATCAAATATAGCACGATCTCCAAAACCGTGACTTAAGTTGCTAACCGTAAGTAAACTCATCTTAAACACCTTTTCTTAAAAAATTTCTGCTTTTCCCATTATAAAGGGGATTCCTTAAAAGTGATAGTGGTATTACCTGTTAAGAGCTTACAAAAGTATGAATATTTAGGGGAAAATGCTTAAATTATGTTAAAGTATAAATGGTAATTTTCGTTCATTCTAATACATAAAGAAACCTATCAAGTAGGGGATGAAAGGTCTAGTATGACAATAAAAATTGGAATAGATGCAGGTGGCACCTTAGTGAAGGTAGCCTATTTAGATAAAGAGGAGATTCAGTTCCAAACGTTTAGCTCCCAACGTTTGGATCAAGTCACGAATTGGATATCCACAGAATTTTCAGAAGCTGAGGTTTGCATTACAGGTGGAAAAAGTGAACTTTTATCCAAACAACTACAAATTTCTGCTCAAACGATTGTGGAATTTGAAGCAACCTGTAAAGGGGTAGGATACCTGGCAGAGAAGCAAAGATTAACATTTAATAATGGCTTTATTTTCGCAAATGTTGGGACAGGCACTTCTATTCACTATATGAAGGATGGGAAGCAAGAGCGGGTAGGAGGAATAGGTGTCGGGGGTGGAACCTTGTTAGGTCTTTCCTATCTGGTGTCAGGAGAAACAGACTATGAAAAAATAATCCAGTTTTCCTTACAAGGGAATCGGGAAAAAATTGATTTAAAAGTAAAGGATATTTTTGAAGGAGCAGTTCCACCTATTTCTGGTGATTTAACGGCAAGTAATTTTGGTAAACTAAGTGGGATGATGGCCGAGAAGCCTTCTGATGCAGATGCATTGGCGTCAGTTATTGGATTGATCGGAGAAACGGTAGTCACGATTTGTATTCAAGTTGCGGAAACTTATCAAACATCCGATATTTTATATATTGGTTCCACTTTACGCTCCAATTCGATTCTAGCAGGAATCATGAACAGCTACACGAAACTAAGAGGGAAGCAGCCATTCTTTTTAGAAAATGGAGAATTCAGTGGTGCAATAGGCGCTTTGCTATCATTAGATGAATAGTGAAAGAGGCAATAGATGAGTTATAACCTGCAAGCAGAAAACGTGGAGACAGCTACTTTAGGGATGGGATGTTTTTGGGGACCAGACTCTTTATTCGGTTCACTTCCTGGGGTGATTCACACAAAAGTAGGGTTCACAGGAGGTACTACCGAGAATCCAACCTATCGCCAAATGGGAGATCATACAGAAACCGTTCAAATCACGTATGATTCGGATAAAATCTCTTATGGAGAGATCCTTCACACCTTTTGGAGTAACCATAATGCAGTAAAAGACCGATTCTATAAAGAAAGACAATACCTATCCATTCTCCTACACCACAATGAGGAACAAGAAATAGTCGCTCGGCGAGTCAAAAAGGAATGGAAAGAAAAATTAGCTGCAGAAATCCAAACAGAATTTCAGCCGCTCCATAGGTTTTTTCAAGCGGAAGACCACCATCAGAAATATAATTTGAAGCGGTTCAAAAAAGCAACGACCACGATTCGTGAACTGTTTCCAAAGGAATCGGATTTTGTAAATGCCACGATTGTTGCAAGACTAAACGGCTTCGTGAAAGAACATGGAAAAATGGAGCAAATAGAGGAAGAAATCGAAACATGGCATCTCAGTCTAGACACAAAAGATGAACTTCTTCAATTATTGAATCGTATAAAGTGGTAGAGGAGGCGCTCCACCAGGGGACATCTTCTCGTATCATAGAACTCATTCTTTCCGAACATACTAAACGTATGTTCGGGAGGTGTAACGATGGATAACAATGACTTTGAAGAAATTTACAATCAATACAAGGCAGAAGGAGAGCAACAAGCTCAACAAGAAGTAGAACAGGCAAGTACTAATCAAGAAGCAATTATCGCAGTAAGAAAAAATGAAGATGGGGACATCATTGCCATCAAAACGGAAAGTGGAAGAGAGCTTGATTACGTCACAGCGCTAAAGGAAGCAAAAGCAGGGCAGCTGGCCCATGTGGATGTATTTCATAAATACGGAAGGGATATCCTTCGTAGTGAACCAGATGGCGTAAAAGAAAACAACTTAGATAACTTGGATACGTTTTAAGAGCAAAAGCCTGTGCCTGAGAAGCGCAGGCTTATTTTTTTTCCGTTATTTTTAAAAGTTGCATTCGTTGATTAAACAAGGTCGGATAAGATAGAAACCCGAGCATAATGCTAGTCACAACTGCTGTTGTCAGTAGCAAGAATAATATGAGTAATTGAAATTGGACAGCTTGTATGGGATCTGCACCTGCAATTATCTGACCACTCATCATCCCAGGTAGTTGAACAAGTCCAATCGTTTTTTGACTCTCAATCGTTGGAATGGTACTTGCTTTAATGGAAGTAATCAGTTGGTTGTGAATCGCCTGCTTGGGAGTCCCGCCTAGTGACAAAATTAATTCCGTTTCATCTTCATGATCCTTTACCTCAGAAATAAATCGGTTTAAAAATAGAATAGACAAGACCATGGAATTTCCAATGATCATCCCACTAATTGGAATCATGTATTGGGCTGTAGCTGGGGTAATGTCCATACCTATCAATATCCCTTGTGTAAGGACTTCGATTAATAGAAAAGTTACCACCAGCTTCCACGTGATTCCTCGAATGGACAATCCTTTTTGTCGGGCGTTTTGTGTGGCGGCCCCAATCATCAAGGCAATCATTAATCCAATGTAGAGGATATTTTCTGTTTCGAATACAAAATGTAAGACATATCCTACAGCAAGTAGCTGAATAATCGATCTTATTGCTGCAATCATCGTATCTTTCTCTATGCCGAGTTTTAAGGTTTTAGAAAGTATCAAGGGTATCAGGACGAATATTAGTGCTAGAGACAACGTAAGGTAATTCATTTATCCTCCCCCTTAACAAATCGGACAACTCTTTCGTCCTTTGGATGGTCGAGCATACTGCTTTCCCCTGACTCAATGACTTCTCCAGCCATCATTACCCACGTATGATCCCCAATTGAACGTGCTTGTTCTAAATTATGCGTAATCCATACGATAGTCGTGCCATATTGCTGGTTAATTCGTTGAATGAGTTCTTCTATGTCTTGTTGCGAGACACGGTCCAAGGAAGAAGTAATTTCGTCCAGTAACAAAATATCCGGTCGATTGACTAACGTTCTTGCGATAGACAGCTTTTGTCGCTGCCCACCGGATAAATCTTTTATCGGACGATTAAGAAACGTTTCATCGAGTCCAACAAGCTGTAATAAGTCCTTAGCCTTATCTAGAGGGAGATTTTTTCCCTGAAGATCTAGAGGAAGACTAAGATTCTTGTGAACAGACCCGCTAATCATGGTGGCACTCTGCAAGGCAATGCCAACTTTTCGCCTTAATTCTACAGGCTCAAAGTTGTCGATATGTTGTCTCTCTATATATAGGTCTCCAGAACTAGGTGACCGTAATCCGTTACATAAACGAAAGAATGATGTTTTTCCAGCACCAGAAGGTCCTACTAAAGTTGTAATTTTAGCTTTTGGAATGGATCCGGTAATGTTTCTTAAAATATGTAGATCTCCATCAAAGAAGTTCACTTGCTTTAATTCAATAGCATTAGACAATCTATAGCCCCCTCACTTCTATACTTTATTTATAAGACAAAAAAGCTACCACTATTGTAGCCTTTTCTGATTCCTATTACGAAACTTTTCTTTTTAAGTTAGATAATCGAATCTTACTGACCATTCCTTTTAAAGCTTCCCAGTTGACTGTTATCGTTCCACTTATAATCATAAGAATTCCAATCGCCATCCAAACAGTAATTGTTTCCCCATTAAAAATGGCTCCAATAACAACGGCGATGATAGGAGAGATGTACAGCCAAGTAGAAGGGAAAACGGGATCCGTCTTACTCACGAGCCAATAAAATAAACTGTGACCGACCATGGAACCAACAACGGTCAGATAAAGGAGTGGAAGTAGCGTATCTATAGATAATACAGACTTCACTCCAGTTCTCTCTGTTAAGGCAGAAAGTAGGAATAATAACAATCCACCGTGTATCATTTGGACTGCATTCAGAGCAATTGGAGAGATATTCTGCCATTTTCTACTTACTGTTTTTGAATAAAGCGCTCCACCTGCATAGAAAAGTTCTCCAATTAATATCACTAAACTGCCGAAGAGAATCATCCAATTAGCATGTATAGTGAAACTAGAAGACAATAATGAAATGACCCCAAGAAATCCAATTAAGATTCCATACCATGACCGTTTACTTAACACTTCGCGCAGGATGAAAAATTGCATACACATAATCATCATTGGACCGGTCGCGGATAGAATCGAAGCCATTCCAGAACTTACATATTGCTCTGCCCAATATAAGCTGGAGAATGTACCAAATGTTAATCCAATACCTGTAAGAAAAAGTTCCTTCTTGAAGAATAGTCTCCATGTTGCTTTCTTTAGAATTAACATAAATATGTAGAGGACTAACCCAGCCACAAAAAAACGAAGCCCAGCTGATAGAAATGGGGGAGCCCCACTATCTACACCCAACTTAATCGCTAAAAATGTTGTTCCAAAAATAAAACACATTATGACATATTGAATAAAAATCATGTTTCTTCCCCCTTTTCTTTCATCATAGAGAGTAGTGGATAGAACAGTAATCAATAAACAGACCAGATGATTGCGATTTCTGCTATGATAATACGAAGAGGAGAGGGATGAGATAGGTGGAACTGAAAAAATCCAAAAATCGATTTGAAGATGTTTATGATTATTTAGTTCATCGAATTCAACGAGGCGAATGGAAAAGGGACGAGAAGCTACCATCTGTTCGTGAATTAGCAACAACGTTAAACATGCATCGACTAACGGTGTTAAAGGCTTACCAGCGATTAAAGGCTGAAAATAAAGTGTATGTAAGGGAGAAGTCAGGCTATTTTGTCCATCCGGGAAATGCTTCCACGTTTGAACAGGTGGATCGTCCTATTATCACTTCCTATATTCAGCGCAGTCACTTATCCGAAATACATGAAATTCCTGCTACATATCAATTTTCAAAAGCACTTATTGATCCTAATTTACTTCCTAATCTTTATTTAGCAGAGTACGTAAAAAAAGTGTTGGACCTATATCCGAAAGTATTGGGGACTTATTCTAACGTTCAAGGAGACGAGGAACTGAGGGAAACGTTGGCATTATTTTTTCGAAAACAAGATAACCTATTTATCCAAGTGAATGAATTGCTTATTACATCGGGTGCCCAGCAAGCTATCAGTATGATTGCGCAAGCATTCATTAAACCAAGAGATACCATACTTATGGAACAACCAACGTATAGCGCGGCTATTGATATTTTTCAGCATCAGGGGGCAACGATACTTCCGGTGGAGATAACAGAAGAAGGTTATGATTTAGAACAGATTGAAGAATATATGAAAACGTACAAACCACGTCTGTTTTATTGTAACCCGACGTTTCAGAATCCAACAGGCTATACGATTCCAACTTCCCAACGAAAAAAACTCGTGGAACTTGCTGAAGAATATCATTGTTTACTACTAGAGGACGATCCATTTCATGATATTTATTTCGATCAAAAGCCACCGCGCTCAATGTTCACATACGATACAGGTGGGCACGTGATTTACATTCGAAGCTACAGCAAGTATATCGCACCAGGTCTTCGGATTGCGGTCGTTGCTTGTCGGGATTCCTTAATGAAGTTGTTAATAACGGCAAAGTCCATGCAGGATAATGGGTCTCCATTATTGAATCAAAAAATGTTTTTACATTACTTTACATCTGAACGATTACAACAGCATTTAGATAAGCTACGAATTGCCTTGAAAATTAGAAAAGAAATCATGGAAGAGGAGTTGAAGTATAGTGGTTGGAAATGGGTTTCTCCACAAGGAGGGTTAAATCTTTGGATGGAGTTACCATCTGAAATTTCTGGAGAAGAGCTTCTAGCTGCAAGCATTCCAGATTCCATCTCTTTCGTCCCGGGCAATATTTGTGACCCTATGAAAGGAAACTTGAATAAAGTCCGCTTAAGCTTTTCTTTTATCAATGAAAGAGAGCTAATCAAAGGTACGAAACGTTTAATGGAAATCGGAAATACACTTAAAAAGCCTACAAGAGCATAACTTGTAGGCATGGATTTATCTTTGTAATATGGATGTGACATCAATCGGATGGAGAGCATGTGATTGGTCGACACGACATAGATAAGGGCATCATATCAGTTCCCTATAACGGAAAGTTTGCAGCTCTTGCAGCTTCTATGGATGCATTCAATCCGATTATCTGTGAACGTTCGGATACCTCTCTTATCATTTTAGCAACCTTGTCAATTTCATTAATACTTTTCAAAGCTGTAATAGATTGACCAAAGATATTGTGGATATTTTCTGAGGAATTATTAATGGAACTAGCCATCTCTTGTATCGTTGCGCTTACCTGCTCCATATATGGGAGATGATTTATCGAAGGTATATTTACTTCGATTGGGGATTAAGGATTAAGTGTTACTTAAAATTACGGTTTAAGAAAGAGGGAGTCTATGTTGAAGGGGAACAAAATTTATTTGCGAAGTTTTACAAAGGAAGATGCACCATTTCTACTTAAACTAGAACTCGAAAACCAGGCTTTTTTCGAAAAATATTCAATGGCTAGAATGGAAGATTTTTATACACTAGATGGGCAGAAAGAGAGAATTAATTATAAAAGAGAAAAACAGATAGAAGATCAGGAGTATTTCTACGGAATATTTCTGCAAGAAAATGATGAACTAATTGGCGTTATAAACCTTTTTCAGGTTATGAGGGGATCACTACAAAGCGCCTTCATTGGGTACTTTTTAGACAAAGCACACAATGGAAAAGGGTACACAACAGAAGCAGTCCAACTTATTACGGAAAATGCTTTTCAAGAATTGAAACTACACCGAATAGAAGCGGGTGTTATGCCTCACAATATTGGATCGATTAGAGTGCTAGAGAAATCTGGTTATCATAAGGAAGGGATTGCTCGTAGTAATGTGAAGATAAATGAGAATTGGGAGGACCATCAAGTGTTAGCCATTATTAATCCGAATGATTGAGTTCTGAGAAGGAGGAAGAAAAATATTGAGCGAACTAAAACAGGCTTTGATACTGATTGACATTCAAAATGCTTTTGATGATGCGAGTTGGGGAGAGCGAAACAATTTAGAAGCAGAAGAAAATGCTGGACGCATATTAAGAAAATGGCGAGAGTTAAACCGCCTGGTCATACACATTCGGCATATTTCAGAAAAAACGGAATCCCTTTTCCATCAATCAAAAGAAAGCTCTCATACAAAAGGAATCGTAAAACCAATTGAAGATGAGGTTATATTTGAGAAGAAAGTAAATAGTAGTTTTATTGGTACCAATTTAGAGTCTTACTTGCATGAAAATGAAGTCAAATCAGTTGTCATAGTTGGACTAACTACACCACATTGTGTGTCGACAACGGCAAGAATGAGTGGGAACCTTGGCTTTGATACATACTTAGTTTCTGATGCAACAGCAGCATTTGCCATTCAAGACCAGGATGGAGTGTACTATGATGCGGAAACCATTCATCAAACCTCCTTAGCTACCTTACATCGGGAATTCGCAACCGTTTTAACTACGAAGCAACTCCTTAAAGGTTTATAATATCGGTCAAAAGATGGAGAAAAAGATACATCCTCGGAGTACGATACCCCCTGTTCCTCTAAAATAAGGTCAACGAATAGAGGAAAGGGGTATTCTTATGAAAACCATAAACGCTCTTTTACATGCTAGAAGTAATGTGTTATTGAGTATTAGTTATTTTCTGTTGATTATGCTTCTATTTAATATCGGAAAATAGAAGGGGATATACTTTTTATGAGTCAGTTTTCTTGATACCGAACTACTTTAAATGTCATAAAAGTGGTTCGGTTATTTGTTTATCATAAATCAAATCTTACACTTGTTTAAGCCGCTTTTTAGAAGTCGTAGTCGTGGAGTTAATCTCCACCGGGGGCTTCACCTTAGATAACCCAAACAATGGCATGTTCACATAAACGTTCTCATATTTTTCCTTAGCTACAATATATGTCTCATGATAAATACCTACTGCCGAGTTGTTTCTTGTCACTTGGTTAAATTTCTTCCATGCTTTTAAATGGAGGGTTCCTTTCGCGTATGATATAAGCTCTTCCGAGGAACGCCAATACTGAATCATTAAAGTTGTTCGTAGTGATTGAAAATTTCCAGCGAATAGAACCCCAATTCTTTATTCGTAAACAATTCCCTGATCATTGGTGGCATAGCTAAAAAGACAGGCAGCCACTTATGTACGGCCCACCATTTATTAATTCTCATTCCAATTACAAATACGACAATATCATCATCATTATGAGTTGTGAAACGACCTGCATTTACTTTTTTCATTTCCCACTCTCCATTTCCTTTAGTTTTCGAATGGTATCCTCACACCAATCGATTGCGGCTTTTGTCGTTCGTTTTCCATAATCTAAGGTGAATAACCAGTAGTTTGCATCTTCTTCACCCGCTAAAGCAGTCGTGATCATGGTTTCAATGGATGTGTATGTATCGAAGCGGAATTGAAGCTTTTCTAAATAATTCTCCATATGGCGAATGGCTGTTTGTTCTTCTTCATGACGGCTAAAAAATAATTTTAGAATAAACTCATTTTTTTCAATTGGAATTTCCTCAATAGGTTTTTGCAGCCAATCCTGAAGAGTCTGCTGACCTTTACGCGTAATATGATATTCCTTTTTATCTGATTTTCCTTGTTGAGTGGTTTCCTGAACGATAGCTAACCCTTCATCCACTAAGTTTTTGAGCGTAGGATAAATCTGCCCATAGCTAATTTTCCAGAAGTGATTAAGACTTCTGTCGATCATTTGTTTTATCGAATAACCGGTGTTACAGCCTGTTGTTAATAAACCTAGAATGGCAAACTTAGTATGATTTACTTTCATAAAGCACAACCTATCTTTTTGATATATATCATTTAGATATATAATAATAGTTCTGTCGTTAGTTGTAAAGTAAATTAAAATTATCCAATTCTAAATACGTATCATTCAAAATTAGCTATTATCCGGATGAAATTATATTGGTTAGGGAATCTCTAAAAAGTGAAAGAAAAAATTCGGAACAACATGATGAGATTTGAGGTGACGTCGTGAGAAGTGTAACTTTAGTTTTTTGGTTCGCGCTAGCTTTATGCGGAGTCATAGTATTATGGGGAGCAATTGCCCCTGAACATTTACAAACTGTTACAGCTGAGTTTACTGGTTATATTTCCAATTTGTTTGGTTGGTACTATTTATTAATAGTTATGGCATTGTTAGTATTTTGTGTCTTTCTTATGGTGTCTCGATTCGGAAAAATAAAATTAGGTAAGCCAGATGATAAGCCTGATTTTAATTTACCGACATGGTTTGCCATGCTGTTTAGTGCTGGTATGGGAATGGGCTTGGTTTTTTGGACAACTGCTGAGCCTATATCACATGCTTTTAAAAGTCCTCCAGGTGCAGAAATGGGATCGAATCAAGCTATAAGAGAAGCGATGCAATACTCTTTTTTCCACTGGGGGATTCACCCTTGGGCGGTTTATGGTGTTGTTGCTCTTGTTCTAGCGTATTTTAAGTTTTATAAGGGGTATCCAGGTCTGATCAGTGCCACACTTGTTCCGTTATTTGGGGAGAAAAGGATGGCAGGAACGCTTGGTAAACTCATTGATACGTTAGCTGTATTTGCAACTGTAGTTGGAGTGGCATCCACACTCGGATTTGGTTCGGCCCAAATCAACGGTGGTTTGTCTTTCCTATTTAACACGCCAAATAACTTTGGTATGCAACTGGTCATCTTGGCAGTATCCACATTTCTTTTTATTTTATCTGCATGGTCAGGTGTCGGAAAAGGAATAAAATATTTAAGTAATGCCAACATGGGCTTAGGATTTCTATTGTTGATTTTATTGTTTATCGTAGGTCCTACGCTGTACATCTTGAACATGTTTACGGCAACACTTGGAAACTATATTACGAACTTCTTCGAAATGAGTCTTCGAATTTCTCCTCTGAATCAAGAGGGGAGAACTTGGATTGATAACTGGACAATTTTCTACTGGGCATGGTGGATTTCTTGGGCGCCATTTGTTGGAGTATTCATTGCTAGGATCTCGAAAGGACGTACGGTAAAAGAGTTTATGCTAGGAGTATTATTCGTACCAGCATTAGTCTGCTTTGTTTTCTTCGCAGTCTTTGGAGTTTCGGCATTAAATATTGAACAAAACGGCATCGATGCAATCTCTGGATATTCTCTTGAAACCACCACATTCGCTGTACTTCAGCACTATCCATTAGGGGATATTATGTCGTTTATTATGATTTTCGTCATTGCGATTTTCTTCATTACATCTGCAGATTCGGCGACCTTTGTGCTAGGAATGCTGACAACAAACGGGGATATCAACCCATCAAATTCCGTGAAAATAACCTGGGGACTTGCCATGTCTGCTATGGCTGCTATCATCGTTTACTTTGGTGGAACACAAGGTTTACAAAACATGCTCATTATTGCAGCACTTCCATTTTCTATTGTGATGTTGTTAATGGGAGCATCCTTTTACAAGGCAGCCAAAAAAGAAATCGTAAAACCGAAGAAAAAAGAAGAGAAGAGCAAGAAAAAAAGAAAAGAGAAAGAACATGTGCCAGTCGACCAGTATTAAGAGTAACCCGTACCGAAAAAGGTACGGGTTATCTATTCGACATCCTATCCTAGCTGTTGGTAATGGGGTGCTTGGAAGTTGCTTTGTGGATGGTGGTGGGTCTTAAACATGCCTAGGATACTTTTAAACCTCCGTAAAATACTTTCATACACTGCCAAGACACTTTCATTTCCGACCAGAATACTTTTATTCAAATTAACCAAAAACCTCTCCTTCTAGTTATTGCAGATCATCAATACATTTCCATCTAGATCTTCAAAATTGAAGTAAGCAAAGCTCCCAATTCTTTCGATTTCTCGCACGATCTTCCCATTCTTACTAAGAACATAGTTGTAAGCTTCGTCAATATCTTCCGCATAGAAGTTAAAAAGCACAGCATTAGTTCTAGTAAATGTGAAGGATGGATCAAAAGAGTGGTCATCTAAGGTTAGTCCCGTTTTTCCTGGTACGGGAATGTTATAAACTGGTGACTCAATTTGGTTTGGATTGAATGATAGACCTAATAGAGTGGAGTACCATTCCGCAGCCTTTTTCAAATCCTTTACGTGAATAAAAACATTGTTAACAGAAGTATGGATTGGTAGTGCCATGTAGATTACCTCCTAAATAAGTTCTTATAAAAATAGTTCCGCAAAAAGCAAATTTCTCCTCCTTTATTTAAACAAAAAAGGCAAACCCGTTAAGGTTTACCTTATAAGTTAAGCCACTTTTCTACTCTTCATTAACAACCCTAGATAAATCAACATAGATAGTAAGACGGACACTCCTGAAGTTATATAAATAACGCTATATCCAAAGGAATGCGCAATAACCCCAAATGACATCGCTCCAATCCCGACCCCCAAATCAAAGAAAGAGAAGAAAGTCGCGTTTGCCATTCCTTTTCGGTTAGCAGATGCTTTATCAACCGCCCATGCTTGAAGAGCAGGTTGAACGGTTCCAAATCCCATTCCATACAGTCCTGCGGCAATAAACAGAACTAAGGAATTAGGCAACCATACTAAAAGGATCATAGCGATTAATATCATAAACGTACCTGGTAAAAAGACTACGATATGGCCCTTCTTATCATAAATTTGTCCAGCGAAAGTGCGCGAAAGCATTAAAAATGCTGCATAAACTAGGAAATAGATTTCAATGCCTTCCACACCCTCTTCAGCTGTGTAAAGTGGTAAGAAGGATGCAATTCCACCGAATGTAACAGTAATAAAAAACAATAGGATGGATGGTTCAATAGCCGTTTTTTCAAATATATCAAATTTCATGGCAACGGATTTGTGTTCGGACTTCTCAACTTTTTTATATTTAATAAAAGAAGACAATAGAAGTGCGATTAATCCCATAGCTGCACAAATTAAAAACAACTGCATGAACGTAATTTTTTCTACTAAAAATAATCCTAATGCTGGACCGAAAGCTAAAGCGATATTACCGGATAGACCGAAATAACCCATCCCTTCTCCACGGCGTTTTGGTGGGATAAGGTCTGTTGCGATTGTCCCGGTTGCCGTTGTGGAAAATCCCCAACCAATCCCTTGAACGACCCTCATGGCTAATAAAATTCCTATACTGGCAATAAAAGCAAAGGAACCAACAGAGAGCACGAAAATCGCTAGCCCGAACATATAGACGAATTGTCTGCCTTTTGATTCGAGGGAATGTCCAGCATATGGGCGAAATATAAGAGCAGAAAAGGTAAAAACCCCTACGATTAATCCAATTAGTTCATCACTACCACCAAGATGTTGCACAAAAAGGGGCAGAGTAGGTAGTGTCATTTGAAAACCTAGAAAAATAAAAAAATTTGCCATCACAATTAGGGCAAAGTCTTTTGTCCAGATTTTCTCTTTTTTTATGTCAACCTGTGTACTTGCTTGATCAGTCATGTTATCCAGACCTTTCTTTCGAGAATCGAAGTATATTATACACCCTTAACCTATAGAAGGAAAGAATCTGATTTCATATAAAATATCCTTATATTACCTAGGATGGTTTAAAATAGATTAAGTAAGGAGTTAGGAGTGATTTATTTGCGGGACTATGAGTTAACGATACCAATGGAAGAATTACAAATTCTTCAGGACATGGTTGGAAGTACACTTGATACTATTTTATGTCGAGCCATGGATTATAATATGAAAGCTGAAATGTATCTTCTGGATTTTCATGTTTATCTTTCTATTGGATCCAGCTATGTACAACTTGCCATGGATTGGCGGGAAACAGAGGATGGAGATGATTATTGGAGAGTCGTCGTTAAGAAAAATTCTTTTCCTTCTCTAATTCCGTACGAAATAGAAAGAAATGGATCGGTTTCCTTCTTAGGAGATAAGTCTTCCGACATCACGGTTTTTTCTAAAATAGAAAAAGTAGAAGTTTATTCGGCAGAATTAAAGTTTGAGGATGAACGTCAGCACTATGATTCCATTTTAATTGTAACACTGGCTAATAATAAGCGACTCTGTTTCACTAACTCTATCCCAGACCTCGTTCAACTTACGTGGACCGAAGAAAAAATAAAAGAACTCACTAATAATTGTTTTTTAAAACACTCATTTACTAACATAGAAGGAGCATAAGTTATGAAATATTCTATTAGAGCGGAAAAACAAGAGGACTTTCTTCTTATCCGAGAGCTTCATAAACTGGCGTTTCAAAACGAAGGGAATGAGGCAAATTTAGTGGAAGCGATACGGGAATCTAGCTACTTTGTTCCGGGGCTTTCTATCGTAGCGACACTACAATCTGGAGAAATAATCGGTCATATTCTTTTCAGTAATATTATATTAGAGACAGAACGAGGCGCAAAACAAACTTTAGGCTTGGCTCCTATGGCTGTTCACCCAAACTATCAACGAAAAGGGGTTGGATCTGAACTTGTTCGAAGTGGCCTTGACCTATGTAAGGAAAAAGGCTTTGAACATGTTTTTGTTCTCGGACATCCTCAGTTTTATTCGAAGTTTGGCTTTATTCCCGCTTCTAAATTTGACATTGAAGCTCCCTTCTCTGTTCCAGATGAGGTATTTACGGCCGTCGAATTAAGAAAAGGCTCTTTAAAAGGAATGGAAGGGGAAATCAAATACCCTCCAGCATTTCGTACGGTTTCCTAGATAGGAGGAGTAATGATGAAGACTTCACGGGTTACAATAGATGGTTACCGAGTTGGCTACATAGAAGGAGGTCTTGCGACAAATCCGACATTAGTCTTGTTGCATGGCCTGGCGGGAAGCAGCACCTATAGTTTTGCTGAGCTCATGGAAGAATTAAAGGAGAAATACTTTGTGATTGCAATAGATCAGCCTGGTCATGGCAAAAGTGATCCCTTCGATACGGAAAGGGCATACCTTTTTTCCAACTTAGCAAACTGGTATGAACAAGTATTCTCGAAGTTAAAGCTCGACTCTTTTTATCTGATCGGACATTCATGGGGAGCCGATGTTGCTCTTCATTATACGAAGCTTTACCCTCAGAGAGTAAATGGAATTATATTACTAGATGGAGCTTTTACTTTTCCGGAATTTCAAGAGGAAATGACGTTTGATTATGCATATCAAGGTTGGAAAGAATATATGCAAAACGCAAGCTATGAAAGCTGGAATTATGTCATCGACGAATATAAGACATACATAACAAATTGGAATCCAGTAAAAGAACAGTCTGTGAAATTAGTAGATATAATTGATGTCAATGCAGGTGAAGGCAATGAGAAGGTTCTAAGAATTAAACTTTCTGCTGCTGATTTAAATGCAGATGGAACACTTAAAGGTAGAGCTTACTCGATTAGATTACTTGCAGGTGCAGTTACTGATGCTCATACATTTAGTCAATGGGGAGAAGTATTAGGAAGCGGGATTATTGCGACAGCAATATTGGATCGGTTGCTATATCATTCCAGGGTGTTTTCAGTTGACAGGACAAGTTATCGAATGAAAAACAAAGCTGCCGAATAAGGCGGTAGCTTTGTACAATTTTAACCCGAATATATTGTATAAATCATTGTAAGAATTGAGTACATGACTGTTAAGCCATCAACATATGATATGGTGATAAAAAATTAGCCCTATGATTGGAATTAGAAGAGCCAAACTAATCAGATAATTATATCAGTAATTATTCAAATGCAAGTTTTATTATTGACACATATAAAATTAAAAATAAAAGACAAACAATTATAAATAAAATTTTTATTCTAGTATTTATTTCGCTTTTTTTCATATTATTACCTCATTTAAAAAAAAGTTTTTTATTTCTGATTAGTTCACTATTTACTTTATAAATGAGCGCAAAACCCGTCATAGAAGCCAGTATTGAACTCCCTCCGTAACTTATTAATAATAAAGGAATTCCGGTAATAGGCATTATACCTATTGTCATTCCAATATTTTGAAATGTATGAATAAATATCAAAAATAAATATCCTATACACAAAAAGCATCCAAAAGTATTATCTTCATAACTTTGTAAACTAATAGTGACAAGCTTATAAATTAAAAGGAAATACAATACAACAACAATTGAACAACCCAAAAATCCGAAACTCTCACCAATTATAGAGAATATAAAATCTGTTTGAGCTTCAGGGATATAGACTTCTGAATTGCTAAGTCCTTTTCCTGTTAACTGTCCTGATCCGATTGCCAAAATAGACCTTTTAAAATGATAGTCCTGATTCGAAGAGTCGTCTGAGAAATTGAGCCATGTCTCTATTCTATCCATTTGATATGGTGCTAAATGAAATAATGATTGTGTAAGATCAGGAAATTTGACGAACATGAGACCAGCAGTACAAAAAAAAGTAATTATTAGAAGAATTACTGTGAATATTATCTTCCAGTTTATACCTGATAAAAATATCATTCCTCCTGTTATTACTAAAAAAACCATAGATGTCCCAAAATCAGGTTGTAGGATTATTAGAAGAACTGGTAATAAACCAATGATAAGTAATTTAAGAAAGAGCTTATAGTGTTCTCGTGTATTTTTTTCCAGTTTGTCCCTTGATTTTGCAATAGTTGACGCTAAATACATAATGGTGGTTATTTTAACTAATTCTGATGGTTGAAGAGTAATTCCTCCAAATCTAAACCAGCTATGTGTATTATTTATCTCAGGCGCTATAGTTTCGGGGCTTATAATTAAAATAAATAAAAGTGCAATTCCCCCTAAATAACAAAAAAAGCTAGATATATATAAACTTTCCATATCTAAAAATTGGACAAGGACAATGATAATTATACCTAAAGAAAACCAAAATGCTTGCTTCAAAACGAAATTTTCACCGTACTGTTCTATTTGTTGGGCATTATAAATAGATACAAAACTTATTGTCATAAACATAATTAACAATAAAATTAAATCCATTAGGAAAAAATATTGATTATCGTTATTATCCTTCATATTCCATATCCTTTCTTTTGCACATAAAGATTACAAAGAAGTATTAAATATTACCTTTAAAAAGAATACAGAGTATTCTATCGCAGAAGTAGTTATTACACTTTTTAAACTATAGTAATAATTTATTTTGTTAAATTAATTAATTTTCACTTTTATTTTCATAAAATCAATGTTATCAAATTTTTAAGCAAATTATTTATATCAAGTACTAGTTCAAGATAGTTAGAATCTCTTAAATAAATTTGATATGAAAGCAATTAATTTTAATTATTTTTCCTCATCGATAATGTCCTATTCAAGGTAATACATATCGATATTAAAATAGCCAAATAAATTGTATCTTTATATGGATCAATGTATCCTAGTTTACTCAGTTGTTTCCTACGCTCTTTTCTGATAATAGCTCTCGTATATATCTGACAATTGTTTTTTGTTTCTTATATATAATCTTAGTAAAGATAATGGGTTATTTTCTTCTCAAATTATCACCTTCCCACAAACGTAAGTTTTCACATTGGATTATACACAAGTTTATTCATAAAATGTATGTATTTCAATAATTCCTTTAAAGTGTTATAGCAATAAAAAAATTTAAGAGATTTTTCAAACATGCTGACAAAAAAGTGAAGTTATCATGTTCATCTCTCTATGTAAAGCCTTCTTTCTATCATTTCTATGTCGCCACCAGCGCCTTTAATTTTTTTCAACCTCCTGTGGTAACTGCTAATATTTCCGTATTCTTTTAAGGTGTATCAACCTTTAATTTATTATAGTGATTCACTGTTTACAGTGTTAAAGTCCGAGTAACTAAATGATTACTTCTTCTTTATTCAGAATCGAATGGAAGGGTTTATTACAGGTATCATGTAAAGGATTTTCAGAGCAGTTACAATCACATGGAATGGAACACTCCTTTAGGCTGCATTAGGAAAAAGTTTTGGTTATGTTAGCTTGTTCAATTGTAATTATGATATATTTTTTTCTTGTATAGGATTTGATAGTCCTAGGTTTGAATATTATAAAATGAATCCATTTAAATCATATTTTTGTTTTGTTTTTCAGTATTGTCGCAGTACTTGCTTCCCTGAATATTAGAATAACAATGGGCTATTGCCAATTACAGGAGTTTCCATGTTAGTGAGTAATGGTGCAAGACCATTACTTGATACAATTAGTAGGATGAGAATATCAGAAGGGAAAACTTTAAGTGAAGATTTATGTTTTGAAAATTTCATTAATGGAACTTGTAGTCATAAAATTCTAAAAGTTTCGCAAATACACTTAAGTATCAGAACTTGAACACTTTATTTGACAAGCCCAATTATATTTTTATATCTGTATTTTGCTAAAGCACTAATAGAAACTATACCTAGCAAAATAATTATGTACATTACAATAAGAATTAATTTATTTTTTATTCTATTTTATCCTCTTAATATCCACAGATTTCCCCTCCATATTTCGATTATAGCATCTCTGACATATGTTGTATATTTAAGTAAAGCCTCCAAGATGAATCTTGTATCTAATTACCAGATTTATATAACTATTTCATTCTTTGATTTTTATAGTTTAATTACGGATTATTTTGAAGTATTATAGATTACTTGTTTCAGCTAGCACTGTCTCTTTTTGCAGTAACTCTCACCTCCTAAGTGTGTATTTTGAGGCTCTTAGCTAGCTTGTTTCTGCTTTTTACCAATTTATAAAACTTTAAGCAAAAGTCATTTGTTTAGGTGTGAACTTCAAGCCTAGATACCATTTTTAGCCCTTTACTTAGTTTGTCTCAAAACTTCTAAACCGAGCAGCGTGATATAAAAATGATTTTTTACAAAATATACCTTTACAAAATATTCCTTTTGTGATAAAGTTTAATTAATATAAAAGGAGGTATTATTTTATGAAATTTAAGATTCTATCAACTTCATTATTACTTGGAGCGTTTTTAGTAGGAAATGCTTCAGGAGTATCGGCACAAGTGGAGGAATCTCCTAAGTTGGATGATTCTCCTGCTATACAATTGGGAGCAGGTGAGTGGGATAATATTGGTGAATATACGTTCAGTAATTCAATCCGCTTTCAGTCTGGGGGAGGAGATTTAAAAGTATGTGTAAAAAATACAGACGATTCCGTTAGGCTAGTACTTGAAAAAGCCCCACTTTGGGCTGGAGACTCCGAATATACTTCTGGTTCTGGAAAAAACTGTGCCATTTGGAGAGATATTGGCATAAGAGGTGCATATGATCTTTATAATATGTCAAATCGGTCATTAGAAGTCACAGTCTATGATTAAATAGATAAATAGAATAGATAAATAGGATAAATAGATAGATAGAACAAATAGATAAAAAACAATGCCTGGCTATCGGAATTTATAATTGGCCTCAAGAAAACATATGATTAAGAGGCGGCTGGAAATTCTTTTACTTGGCTTAAAAGCAACTCCAAAGGGCGACTTCAAAATTCATATGTGAATTTTAAGTCGTCTTTTTATATCATAAAGGATTAAAACTCCCAATGAGAGGACTGGTCTAACTGCAAAATTATAGTAGACAGTTTTTTCCAGTTTTAAAAAACACCTATTTCCCTGAATATTGTCATGGGGATAGCTCCTACTTTTCCTTCTTTTTGATCCACTTCTGCCATAAAAACGATCTACAATTGACATGGTGAGGAGAGCCAACCACGTAAAAGAGCCTTACATATTCGTGAGGCCACTTAAATGTCATCTAAATTGTAACCGAAGGGACTATCTTGAGAAATCAAAGAAAGTTCCTCTGTTTTCTTGTGAAAATGGAAATATAACTACATTAAAAAATGAGGTATTTGGATGCTCGACCGTCTGAGTAAAATCAACGGTTCTTTAATCTCCGGGAATACTGTTAGATTGAGGTGCCCCCCAAAAGGCACAGACCGGTTATGAAGTAGCCTCATCTTCGGGTCTGGGTAATACAAGGAGCCATATCCATATTCACCACCAATGTAAAACGAATCTTGAAACTACAATAGGTGAACATCTAACTAATTCATATAAAAAACAGCCCGTTTGGAAGAAAAATTATTCCAAACGGGCTGTTTTTTAGTTTGATCTTTCAAATGCCTCAAACTTAAGAGCTATTAAGTTTAATAGATTGAATAGTTTCCAGATGCTTCGTGGGATTCACAGTGGTTGCTAGCGTAGGATCCTGAAAAGCTAGCTTCTACAACATAACCGATCGATTATGAAGTATGAGACGGATTATCAACTTATAGTCAATGAGTCTACGGTCCTATCCATCATAAAAGCATTCTACAGGGAGTCGTTTTCTAGTACCTACTCCTATATAAAAGTTCCCTTATTACTAGTGCATGCCACAGAACCAGAAGAATTACAAGAAGCTAGAAAAAGAGGTATTCAAAAGCTAAACGAAGAAATAGAGGACGTTACGATTAGAGAGCTCCCTGACACTAACCATATGCTTCAATGGGATAAACCGAAAGAGGTTGGCGAAGTTATTCGGAACTGGCTCAATCAAAAACAACGTATATAGAAGTTCTTGCCTCTCTCAAAGTAAATGTTAGCCAGCGAAAAATAAGTAAGACTATTTACTTATTTTTCGCTGGCTTTTTTGTTGTTTCGTTTTGTTTCTAAATTGCTGGAAACACAGTTATAACAAAGGTTTGACACATCCTTTTCGTAGAAATTGATTCCGCTTTCTTACAGAAACCGCTCTATTTCCCTCCTGTCAGATATTCTCACAAGACGTTTGAATTAAAAATCATCCTTTGCAACAATTTATATATCTTAATTTTCAGAAAAATAAAAAGAGGAGTTGCAAACATGCCGAAACAAAAGATTGTGCTAATCGGAAATGGAATGGCTGGGATGAGAGCAATTGAAGAAATCAAAAAGCTAAGACCGGATGATTTTGACATTACCGTTTTTGGGACAGAGCCTTACCCAAACTACAATCGAATTCAGTTATCAAAAGTGTTGCAAGGAGATACCGAAGTAAAAGACATCACCTTAAACGAGTGGAGCTGGTATGAGGAAAACGATATTCTTCTCTATCCTGGTGAAACGGTAGTCAAAGTGGATAAAAAATCTCAGGTTGTATTCACAGATAAAGGTCGTGAAGCTAACTACGACTATTTAATCCTTGCAACAGGTTCTAATCCATTTATGCTTCCTTTACCAGGTGTAGACAAAGAGGGAGTGACGGCATTTCGCGATATTAAGGATTGCGAAAAAATGATTGAATACTCCAAGAAATATAAAAAGGCGGCAGTTATTGGTGGTGGATTGCTAGGGCTTGAAGCTGCAAGAGGATTGTTAAATCTCGGGATGGAAGTCGATGTTATTCATATTGCTGATTATTTAATGGAACGACAGTTAGACAGAGAAGCTGGACATATGCTTCAAACCGAGCTTGAGAAGCAAGGTATGAACTTTTTACTTGAAAAACAAACTGTAGAAATTATAGGGCGAAATCGTGTTACGGGGCTAAGGTTCAGTAATGGCGATCGTATAAAGGCGGACCTAGTCGTCATGGCGGTTGGAATCAAACCAAATGTCTCTCTCGCATTGGAAACAGATCTTGAGGTAAATCGAGGAATTGTAGTCAATGACTTTATGGAAACAGACACGCCTAATATTTTTGCCGTAGGAGAATGTGCAGAACATAACCAAATGGTTTACGGGTTAGTGGCACCTTTATACGAACAAGGAAAAGCACTGGCTAAGCGAATTTGTAAGCTGGAAGATAAGGGGTACAAAGGTTCCATATTATCTACCCAATTAAAGGTTTCTGGTGTGGATGTATTTTCTTCTGGAAACATCAAGGAATATGATTCCATGAAAACCATTAAGCTTAAGGATGATTGGAGAGGAACCTACAAAAAAATTACGATTGAGAACGATCATATTACAGGTGCTGTTCTATTTGGTGATACGAGAGAGGGGAACAAGCTTCTAAGTTTTATTAAAAAGGGTGTCCAAATAGAAGAATATTTAGCCTTAGGGGAACAAACAGAATCCAATGAGAGCCTAGTAGCTGAAATGCCGGACGATGAATTAATTTGTGGCTGTAATGGAGTTACAAAAGGAACGATTGTTCAGGCAATCCAAACGCAAGGACTCTCTTCTGTGGAACAAGTAAAAGGCTGTACAAATGCTTCCAGGTCTTGCGGTACCTGTAAATCGTTAGTAAGTGAATTACTGGAGTACACGCTAGGGGATGAATATAGCGAAACCCAACAAGAAACGATTTGTGGATGTACGACACTCTCGAAGGATGAAGTCATTGCCGAGATTAAGGAGAAGGGTCTTACCCATACGAGAGAAGTAATGAATGTTTTGGGATGGAGTACAGAAGAAGGGTGCTCCAAATGCCGGCCTGCTTTGAATTATTACTTAGGAATGATAAACCCAATAGATTATAAGGATGAACGGGAGTCTAGATTTGTTAATGAACGTCTTCACGCCAATATTCAAAACAACGGAACGTATTCGGTAGTTCCAAGAATGTATGGTGGGGTCACAAATTCGGAGGATCTTCGGAAGATTGCCGATGTAGCCGACAAGTATGAAGTTGGCATGATTAAACTGACAGGTGGTCAAAGAATTGACCTTTTAGGCGTACAAAAAGAAGATTTGCCAAAGATTTGGGCGGATTTAGGAATGGCCTCAGGACATGCCTATGCCAAGTCTGTTCGAACGGTAAAAACATGCGTCGGTGCAGACTTCTGTAGATTTGGTACCCAAGATTCAGTTGGGATGGGGATTCAGATAGAAAGGAAATTTGAAGGATTGAATACACCACATAAAGTGAAAATGGGCGTTTCCGCATGTCCTAGAAACTGTGCAGAAGGCGGTGTGAAGGATGTTGGAGTGGTCGGGCTGGATGGAGTATGGGAAATTTATGTTGGTGGAAATGGCGGTGTAGAACTAAGAAAAGCGGAATTGTTAGTGAAGGTCAAAACTCAAGAAGAAGTTCTAGAGTACATTGGAGCCTTCTTACAGGATTACCGCGAAAACGCTAAATATTTAGAACGAACCTCTGCCTATGTAGAACGAGTCGGTATTAACCATATTCAAGAAGTATTGGAGGATAAACAAAAAAGGGATGCATTAAATCAGAGTATGGAGATTGCTTTATCTGCTGTACAGGAACCTTGGAGTGAAGCCATCCGAAATGGAACATTGCTCCGTGATTTATATGAAAAAGTGAAGGTGTCTGAATAAAACGAAGAGGGGGAAGGAAGATTGGAACAAACGTTAAGACGAGTCCTAATAGGAAATAAATCGGATTTACCTGAGCGATTAGGAAAAACCGTAACAATAGGAACCTATGAATTGGCTATCTTTAAGCTGGCGAGTGGGGAAGTTCGTGCAATTGAAAATCGCTGTCCCCATAAAGGTGGAGTTTTGGCAGACGGTATGGTAAGTGGGGAGTACGTATTTTGTCCACTGCATGACTGGAAGATTAGTATCGTGGATGGTCAAGTGCAAAAGCCGGATGATGGCTGTGTACCTTCTTACAAGATAGAAGTAAAAAATGATTTAGTCTATGTTCTATTGCCAGAATAGAAGTTTTATAGAGTAAAGGAGGAGAAAGATGTCATTTGTGAAGCCAGATCAAGTAGTTCAGGATATGGTGAAAGCAGGGGAATCAAAAGCAAAACTTCCCATACGAGATTTACTTATTAGAGGGGGATTAGCTGGAGCCTTGTTGGGCTTTGGTACCACGCTAGCCTTTACGGCGGAAACGCAGTCAGGGCTTGGTATTCTAGGAGCAATGCTCTTTCCTGCATGCTTTGTCCTCGTCATTCTTCTAGGGCTAGAGCTAGTAACAGGTAGTTTTGCACTAATTCCTGTAGCTGTCTTAGAAAAGAAGGCAACTGTAAAAGAGATGTGTTTGAATTGGTTTTGGGTCATTATTGGGCATCTAATCGGGGCGGTTTTTTACGCGCTTCTGTACACAGTTGCCATTTCACAGTTTGGTAATGTATTGGATGCCCCAGTCGCAACGAAAATAATGGCGGTGGCGGAAGCCAAGACCTTACATTATGAAAGCCTAGGAAGTACTGGTCTTTTGGTTGTGTTTGTGAAAGCAATCCTTTGCAATTGGATGGTTACCTTAGGTGCAGTCGTTGCCTTCACATCCACCACTACGATTGGGAAAATCGCTGCCATGTGGTTACCTATCCTTATATTTTTTGCTCAAGGGTTTGAGCATGCTGTTGTGAACATGTTTGTTATACCTGCAGGAATGATGTTGGGTGCGGACATAACGATTTCCCAATGGTGGCTCTGGAACCAACTTCCTGTTTTATTAGGTAACCTAGTAAGTGGATTTTTATTTACTGGCTTAGCCTTATATATGACTCATTCACAACGAAACAAAGTAAGTGTATTAGAACTTCAAAAAACGAATCGCCCCATGACAGGAACACAACGGGGCTAGTCTAAGGAGGGCAACACATGGGGAAAGCTTATTTAGTAGGTGCAGGTCCCGGTGATCCTGACCTCATTACTGTGAAGGCTCTGAAATGTATTCAACAAGCCGATATTATTTTATACGATCGTCTCGTAAATCTAGAGTTGCTGAAAGAAGCAAAGTCAACTTGCCAACTTATATTTTGTGGTAAATTACCGAAATTCCATAAGATGAAACAGGAAACGATCAATCATTTACTAGTTAAATATACAGCAGAAGGAAAAAACGTAGTTCGGTTAAAAGGTGGCGATCCGTTTGTGTATGGTCGTGGTGCAGAGGAAGTGGAAGCTCTTGTACAGAATGGTCTGAAGTATCAAGTTATTCCTGGAATAACGGCTGGGATTGCAGCACCTGCCTATGCCGATATTCCGATAACCCATCGTGAGTTGGGAAGTTCTTTTGCTGTCCTAACTGGACATTGTAAAAAAGGAAAGCCTGAAGATATAAAGTGGAAAAGCTTAGCAGAAGCTGTGGACACCATAGCGATATATATGGGGATCTCCAATCTACCTCATATTTGCGAACAACTCCTCAGAATTGGCAAGTTACAGGATACGCCTGTTGCTGTTATACAAGAAGGAACAACAGTAGAACAAAGGGTTGTAACCGGTACGCTTGGAACCATTGTTGGAATTGTAAAGGCAGAGGAGATTCGGAATCCAGCGATGATCATCATTGGGGAGGTCGTTCGATTTAGAGAAAAGCTACAACTGTTAAAGGAATATGGGAAGCGGAACCAACCATTAACCTATGAAATAATGGAAGTAGGCGGATAATCGTGCAGGCAGTTTTATATGTTTGTCATGGCAGTCGGAGAAGAGAAGCAGTTGATGAAGCAGTCGACTTTGTTGAAAAAACAATGGTCAATATAAATGTTCCGATTCAAGAATATTGCTTTTTAGAACTAGCGAATCCATGGATTCCAGAAGGGATTGAAAGATGTATTCAAAGAGGGGCTACTAGAATCGCGATTATTCCCGTTTTACTGTTAACCGCTACCCATGCCAAAAAGGATATTCCAAAGATGGTTCAAGAAACGATGAAGTCCTATCCGGAAGTTAAGGTATCCTACGGGGAAACATTGGGCGTTCAGCAACAACTAGTAGATGTTCTGGTTAAGAGAATAAAAGAGCAAAATCCACCTACAACTGATATGGAAATTTTACTAGTAGGAAGGGGAAGTAGTGATCCAAATACATTAGAAGATATACAGCTTATTTCAGATATGCTTTCCGAATCCATGTCCGTAAAATCTGTTGAAAAATGCTTTCTTGCAGCTGCAGAACCTAAATTTGGATCTTTTCTTGCTAGAAAAGTTACATTCGGTTCCACAAATATTGTCGTAGTTCCCTATCTTCTTTTTACAGGTATGTTGATGAGAGAGATTAATCAGACTGTTCGTCAGTTAGAGCTGCATCCAGAACAAAAGGTAACGGTTTGTGAATATCTAGGCCGTCATCCAAATGTTTGTGTTGCCCTTCAGAACCGAGTTCTAGAGGCAATTGGGGAGGGGGATAAGCGTGCAGAAATGGCTTAAAGAGGTGGCAAGAGGAAAGAAAGGTTCAAAGGACTTAAGTTATGAGGAAACGAAAAAGATCGCCGAGCACATTCTATCTGGTTCAGCGAGTGACGCCCAAATTGCTGGTTATCTTATTGCTCAGAGGATGAAGACAGAAGCACCGGAGGAATTGCTGGCCTTTGTTCATGTGCTTCAGGAAGAAAGGGAAAGGATAGATATACCTAAATCCTTGGTTGCTAACTTAATAGATTTTGCTGGTCCATACAATGGAAGAAATTACTTCGCTGCGACTATTCCATGCTCGATCCTTCTAGCAGACTTTGGCATTCCAGCTTATCTACATAGTAGTGATACTCTACCACCTAAATTTGGTGTTTCTGTTAAGGATATTTTAATTTCTTTGGGCATAGAAACTGAAGGTACTACAGATCAAGTTGCACATTCACTCCAACAGACGAACTTAGCCTTTGTCTGGACAGAAAAATTTTCAAAAGGACTGACGGCATTAAGGTCTATTCGAGAAGAAATTGGGGTCAGAACACTGCTTAACACGGCGGAGAAACTATTAAATATCCCGAATGCAAGCTCTCTTATGATGGGAGCTTTTCATAGAACCGCAATTCAAAAAATTTACCCAATACTAAGTAAGTTATCCTATGACCGAATTTTTATCGTACAAGGCTTGGAAGGGTCAGAGGACGTACCCGTTCATCGAAATAGTTTTGTCTACCGTATTAACCAAGATTTGATGGAACATTTTTTAGTGAAGCCAGAGGAATATGGGCTACTTAACAAGGAATTTGATAAGACTAAAAAAATTTCTGTGCAAGAGCAGAAGCAGATTATCGAATCTATTTTAAGTGGAGAAAAACGATGCGAATATACGTATTATTACAATCAGGTTGTACTTAATACGGCTATCCGCTATTATTTGTTTGGCGCTTCTCGGTCAATAGAGGAAGGAATAGATATCGCCAAGGACCAGTTGCAGAATAAACGAGGGCTAGATATACTCAATCGTTGGAAGAATCAAAATGAAAGAAAGAGTGTATCCATATCAAGTTAACAGAAGATAGAAATAGCATGCAAAAAACATGGATGTTAGGGAGGTTTATTCCTAGTTGAAGGAAAAAACAGGTTTTGAAGTGGGTATATAAAAGCAATGAGAAAAGGTTTTGATTTCCTAATTGTGCAGGACATTACGAATGTTGGTTCAGGTGTTACTGGATGAATCAACACAATTATTCATTTGTAATGTCTCTATAATTTTTTTGGATCTAATGCACAGGATAAAGGTACTTCCAGAAAGAATATCGACTGTAATGACATCTTCAAAGAACTTTGTCAAGTAGCTTATACTCTTAGTAAGAGATATCCTTCAGTTATTGATTAATCCAAAAAGAGGACTTGAAAAAGTCCTCTTTAATCGTTAAAAAATCTCTAGTAATGCCAGGTGTAGCCGGTCCATGTAGACAAGTCTGAGTTATAGTAAATGGCATTTGTTGATAATACGGTACCTGGTCCTACGAATTCGTTAGCACTTCCTCTTGCGTATAAACCAAGGTAATCAAGCAAAAGTGGATTATTTTCACTGATTACAAAAGTGTAACACTTATTACATTGGAATATGATACCATTTAAGACCCTTTCGCCATCAACCCACACATATCCTGATCCACGACCAACCATATAGTGTTTTCCACCTTCTGGACATGGGATATATACATTAATCTAAATATTTTAAAAAATAAGTGTAACTTATTTCAAATTAGAGCGTTATTAAGGTGAAAGAACATCGGAAGGGGGAATTACTAATTGGAGCCAAAGAAAATGAGGGAACGTGTTAAAGATTGGTATCATCAGTATAGCAATGATATTTATAATTTTGCTTTTTTTATGACTGGTCAACATGACAACGCGAAAGATATTGTGCAGGAAACATTCTTGCGAGCTTACACAGAGGGACATACCTTTAAAGGTGGGAATGTTAAAAGCTGGTTATTTCGAATTGCACATAATTTCACGATAGATTGTTTAAGAAAGCAAAGGCCCGTAGCTTTTTATTTAGACCCGATCCTACCTATAAAATCCATCGAACCAACCCCAGAACAACTTCTTTTATTGAATGAACAAGAAAAATATTTGTTTAAAGCATTATTGAATATAAGAAACAACTATAGAGATGTAATTATATTGAGGAAAATTAAGGAGTTTTCCATAAGAGAAACCTCTGAGATACTTGGATGGTCAGAAAGTAAAGTGAAAGTCACTCTGTTTAGGGGATTAAAGACATTAAGGTCTGAATTGAAAAAGGAGGGTTTTAATAGTGAAGTCACATGAGGAGACTGAATTTTTGGATTCTGATTTTAAATCTATTGGTACAAAGGTAAATCTGTCCATTCGAGAGCAACAAATGCTTTGGTATAACATAAATTCTAGGATGAATGAAGAGATGAATGTGTCAAATAGAAAATCTCAAAAATGGAAATATTTTTTATCTTTTGCAGGAGCCATTCTAGTGGTTGTTCTGTTAGCGCTTCCACTTTTTCAACTTATTGAGGAAGAGAATGTAGATGGTGATAGCGAGATACTAAAGGAAATCTTAAATAAACAGTTCTCTGGACCGGATCAAGAATTAATGAACCTATTAGAGGACCCTGACAATCTGACAATCATTGGAAAAGAAGAATCGAAACCAAAGGGACCTACTGAGTTAGACAAGTATCTTGAAGAAGAATATAAATCTAGTTTTACTGATGATGCATATCAAACATTTATCGGAAGCTATTTATTAGACTTCCAGTCCACCGCGCATTATGGGGATTATAAATTGCAAGCGGAAAGCATTGATTTAGAACAAAGTGACTCGAATGATGAAGAATATATGTTTAAAGTGAAGGTTGGTTATCAAAAAGGGGAGATAGAAAAAGGTTACGCTGAAGTAACAGGAAGGGCAAAGGTTAACGCTAAAGGAGAGGTGTACTATTACAAATTAGAAGATGATGGTGGATTATCTCAAGCGTTACGGTCTGGGATGTAAGTTAGAGAGAAGGAACTTGACTGGTATTCAAGTTCCTTCTCGGGTTTGTCAAATAAATAAACACCTTTGTAATTAAACAGCACGTTGACATTAGCTATTGTGTCGATATTATTTGAGTTGCGATTTTCCTGTACCAATTTCTTTCATAAAACAACTAAACATCGAAGAAGTCAAATTTCATGCTATTTGGACTGCTTATTGGAATGTCAATGCGTATGTTTAGCGACTATAACGGTACTACTTATTTTATAGGAGAAGGTTTATTTTTCTTTCACTCTCTGTTTTATTGCTTGTATCTGATATTCTTGTTCATCCGCAGATAATGGAGGTCGTTCAACGAAGGATTGAAGAATTGCTTTCCTCTTCTCTACCGGAATCAAGGAAGATTTGAGAAGCAAACGAACTTCATACAAAAAATCCACATACTGCTCATACTCCTCATCGAACATTTCCTCCAGCTGTGTTTTAATTTTTTTCGTTAACATAGGACTAGCTCCGTTAGTGGAGACGGCAATGGATAGTTTTCCCCTTTGAACATGAGCAGGGAAATGAATGTCACCTTTATCCGCATCATCTGTAGCATTAACCAATACATGGGCAGGACAAGACCTTCTAACTAAGTCATTAATTTTCGGGTTGTTGGTGGCGGTAATCACCAAAGCAGCCTTTTGGACATCCGAAGCGGAAAAGGCTTTTGCTTGCCAAACGATTTTGTTTTGTTCATGTAGGTGGGCGAGTTCACTAGTTACCTCCGGACTGACGACGATAATCGAAGCCATTGTAGGAAGGAGGGTTTGGACACGCCGCTCCGCAACCTTCCCGCCTCCTACTACAACTACCTGTTTATTGTTAAAATCCATCATAACCGGTAAATAGGACATAAAGATTTCCCCTCTCTATTTGTCTATATTATACTTATTTTTACTAAACCAAAGAAGGGGGAAGTCTATGTTTGAACCTTGTAGGCGTATAAAAGACCAAATGTCTAAGTTTGATAAACCTTGGTTTATCGCGGGTGGATGGGCCATTGATTTGTTTGTGGGACACGAAACTAGAGAGCATTCAGATATAGAGATTGGTCTGTTTCGTCAGGATCAATTTGTACTAAAAAACTACCTGAACCATTGTGATTTTCAAAAAGTAGTGAAAGGGAAGCTAATGCCATGGAATGCTGAGTATGTAGAGCTTCCTATCCATGAAATACACGGAAAAAGGAGAGACGGGGACAGTGCGATGGAAATTCTACTTAATGAAAGAGTAGAAGATATTTGGTTATTTCGCCGAGAAACGTCTATTACGTACCCTATCCAAGATTTAATACGAATCTCTTCTTCCGGAATTCCATTTCTAGCACCAGAAATTGTCCTTCTCTATAAAACTAAAAACCCACGGGAAAAAGACTTACTAGATTTCCAACAAGTGGTTCCATTGCTGGATAGGGAGAAGAAAGTATGGTTGAAAGAAGCGATAACAAAGTGGGATTTAAATCATGAATGGATATCGGTTCTATAGTGGAGGAGGGAGACAATGAATAAGGCGATCCTTTTCGATCTCGATGGCACACTACTAGATCGGGAGAAATCGGTAAGGCATTTTGTGGATGATCAATTTAATAGATTAAAACCATCCTTTGGCCATGTCAGGAAATCAGCCTACGTTCACTCTTTTTTAAAGTTGGATGATAGAGGATATGTGTGGAAGGACAAAGTGTATCAGCAGATGGTGGAGGAATTTGACATAACAATGATAACCTGGCAGGAGCTTTTAGAGGACTATGTTACAAACTTTTATAAAAGTTGCATCCCATTTCCTAACCTCATCGAAACCTTAGATCAGCTAGCCTGTTATGGATACAAAATGGGGATTATAACAAATGGGAAAGATCCGTTTCAAATGAACAACATTCGAGCATTACATATAGAAAATTATTTGGACACCATCCTGATCTCAGAAAAAGAAAAGCTTAAAAAACCAGACCCACTTCTCTTTCAAAGAGGGTTAAAGCAACTCGGCGTTCAAGCATCTGAAGCTTTTTTCGTTGGGGACCACCCAAAAAATGATATAGAGGCAGCGCATAAGGTTGGAATGCAAACAATTTGGAAACGAACAGATTATGAAAACGTTCCAAAAGCTGATTTTATAATTGATGATTTGCACGAAATTCTGGACATAATCACGGGTCCCTAAAAGTCGCTTTTTTTCTTTTCTGAGTTGTATAATGAGAATGTACACGCGCATAATGAGAGCAACTTACCTACATAAATTGGAGGAATGAAAATGACAAAACCGTTATTCCCAGAAAACTTCTTATGGGGTGGAGCTACGGCTGCTAACCAAATTGAAGGTGCGTATTTAGAGGACGGTAAAGGTCTAACGACGGTTGACCTTATGCCGATCGGTAAGAACAGATTTAATGTGTTGTTAGGGAACGTGGATTCCTTAGAACCAAAATCTGATGAATTTTATCCATCACATGAAGCAATTGATTTTTACCATCGTTATAAAGAAGATATCGCTTTGTTTGCGGAAATGGGCTTTAAGAGCTTCCGTATGTCTATAGCATGGACAAGAATTTTTCCAAATGGCGATGATGAAACACCAAACGAAAAAGGATTACAATTCTATGATGATGTGTTTGATGAACTTTTAAAATACAACATTGAACCAGTCGTGACAACGTGCCACTTTGATGTGCCTGTGGCTGTCATTGACAAATACAATGGCTGGAAAAATAGAAAGATGGTAGATCTTTACGAGCGCTATACGCGAACTATTTTCGAACGGTATAAAAACAAAGTTAAATATTGGATGACTTTTAATGAAATCAACATGCTTTTGCATCTGCCATTTGTAGGTGCTGGAATTATTCTTAAGGAAGGCGAGAATAAGAAACAAATCCTTTACCAAGCAGCTCATCATCAATTAGTAGCAAGCGCACTTGCGGTAAAAGCTTGTCATGAAATCATTCCTGATGCAAAGATTGGATGTATGCTGGCGGCGGGCTCTACCTACCCTTACACAAGCAACCCGGATGATGTATGGGAGGCGATGGATCGTGATCGTGAGTCCTTCTTCTTTATAGATGTTCAATCTCGCGGAGAATATCCTGGCTATGCGAAACGTTTCTTTAGAGATAACAATATTCATATTGAAATGGAAGAGGACGACGAAGAAATTCTTCGTAACCATACCGTAGACTATATTGGATTTAGTTATTATGCTAGTCGTTGTATCAGCACGGATCCGGAAATATTAGGAGATCAAACAGAAGGAAATGTCTTTGCTTCTGTAAAAAACCCCTATCTTAAAACATCAGAATGGGGTTGGACGATTGATCCGAAAGGTCTTCGCATTACTGCCAACCAACTTTATGATCGATATCAAAAACCTTTATTTATCGTGGAGAACGGGCTAGGTGCAGTTGATGTGCCAGAAGCGGATGGTACGGTGAACGATGATTATCGAATGGACTATCTAAGAGCACACTTTGAAGAGATGGCCGAAGCGATTGAAGATGGTGTAGAGATTCTAGGTTATACGAGCTGGGGACCGATTGATTTAGTTAGTGCAAGTACAGGAGAAATGAAAAAACGTTACGGATACATTTATGTCGATAAAGACAATGACGGAAATGGAAGCCTAGAGAGAAGCAAGAAAAAGAGCTTTGATTGGTACAAAAAAGTAATCGCTTCTAATGGAACGGATTTGGTCTAGTCTAATAAGAAGGAAGAGTACTTCGTTTGATTAAAAACGGAGTACTCTTTTTGTGTAAACCGCTTACAACATGATGTACAATGTACTAAACACATTCAAATAAGGAAAGGAAGAGAGGAGTGCAATCATGTTAGATGTTATTACAATTGGAGATGCGATGATTACGTTTAACCCGACCTCGAAGGGTCCCATGAGATTTGTCCATTCCTTCGAGAGACGAGTTGGAGGTGCTGAACTTAACCTTGCGATTGGCTGTGCCCGATTAGGATTACGAACAGGCTGGATTAGTAGACTTGGCAATGACGAATTTGGAAAACATATTCTTCATTTCGCACGAGGAGAAGGGATGGATACTAGTCAGGTCAAGCTGGTTGATGGGTATCCAACTTCCGTTTATTTTAAAGAGATCTTGGAGGATGGAACAGGACGGAATTTTTACTATCGGGATAATTCTCCAACTATTACTATGTCGCCAGAGGCATTGAATGAATCTTATATAAAACAAGCAAAATTGTTACATATTACTGGTGTTTTTTCTGCAATCGATGAGCGTAATCCAGCTATTTTGTTACGGGCGATGGAGCTTGCCAAAAAGCATGGAGTATTAGTTTCTCTTGATCCAAATATTCGATTAAAACTATGGAGTAAAGAAAAAGCAAGATCAACAATGGAAAGCTATTTACCATTTGTGGATATTTTATTGACAGGGGACGAAGAAGCAAATATCTTATTTGGAACGTCCGAAGATGAGGAGATTATCCATATTTGTAAGGAAAATGGCATCGATACGCTTGCCATTAAAAAAGGAGAAAAGGGTGCCTCTGCTTTTCATCAGGGGAAATATTTACAAGCATCGCCAATACCAGCAAAAAAAGTAGTGGATACCGTCGGAGCAGGAGATGGATTTAACGCAGGGTTTCTGTATGGTATGTTAAATGGGTTATCCCTTGAAAGGACAATGAAACTAGCTACAACGATCGGTTCGATGGTCGTTAGTGTTTCTGGTGATAATGAAGGTTTGCCATTCATGGAGGATGTTCTTACTCACATGGGTGAGAAGGAATTAATTGAAAGATAGGCAGTTAACTAAATCATGTAAATAGAGGCAAAAACCCACCCAAAAAGCAATGGAAAACATATATTGTTAGTAACCTAGCAAGGTAAGAAATCCAAAACACGAAGCCAACATCCACAATCATCATCCAGAGGGAAATAATTTGTTTCCTCTAACCAGATAAGGGGGTGAGATAATGAGCTACGGATCTTCTTGGGGTAACAACAGCTTTATTCTATTAGTAGTAATATTTGTATTGCTTGTTATCGTTGGTAATAATTATCCTATGGGTCAAGGATGGGGAGCATACTAATCTTTCCCTATAGGCAGTAAAAGCCACTCTTTTTCGAGTGGCTTTTTGATTACTTTTGTACTTTCAACATCTCTTCAATAGCATAAGCTACACCATGCTCTAAATTAGTCTTCGTCACAAAATCACTCAATTGCTTGATTTCCTCATCTGCATTTCCCATAGCAACTCCCATGCCGGCTGCTTGGAGCATAGATACGTCGTTGTAGTTATCGCCGATCGCCATGACATCTTTCATATCGATGTCGATATCTTTCGCAAACAATTCAAGCGCTATCCCTTTTTGGGCTTGAGGGTGGTTAAATTCCAGGTTATCAAATCCAGAAGAAGTGATGGCTACACCAGTTTCCTCAGATAGTTCATTGCGAACACTTTCTAACGTTGTATTCGTTGTCGAGAATGCTAATACCTTATAAATTTCTATATCTGTTCTAGATACGAGCTCTTCATAGTTTTCGATGATGGTGATCTCTTCTTCTTGGAATCTTTTAGTAGCATGTTGTTTGACTTCTTCTTCCTTTAATCCTGGATTTGCAGACATCATGATATCCACCATCACTTTTAAAAAGTCTTCCCTACTGCTTGAAAACCCACCTTGATTGGTGAAGAGTTCAAAATAGGCCCCTTTTTGGCGACAGGCTTCGATAATTTTCATTGCGACCCCTTTTTCTAAAGGGACACTCCGAACGAGCTTACCTTCTACTGTGTATATTTGTGCTCCATTCAAACAAATAACAGGTGCTTCAAGGCCAACTTCCGCCATTGGTTTACGAGCGGAATTATACGATCTACCAGTTGCAACTACAACTTTAACACCCTGTTCTTGAGCTTTTCTTATGGCTTCAGCATTTTCTTTACTTATTTTGTGGTCCCCGTTTAATAAAGTACCATCCAAATCGGAAGCAAATAATTTCATATGTGATCTCCTTCAATATATATATGTATACCTTTTCTTCCTATAGTCTAACACGATTTCAAGGAAACAGATTAGATTTAGCTTTGCCTTTACAAAAAATATATATAGGTTTCCAACTCAATTTTTTGAGATAAGGACAATAACCTACCCGAAAAGGATATTTCGGCATACATTATTATTACCTTGCAAGGTAGCTAAGCAAGACTAAGACTATGTAGGAAAGATACTTCCTATTTTCTTAACTCTTACCCTTGTCGAGGAGGAGGTGAGAAATAGCATGGGATACGCAGCAGGAGGATCTTGGGGCAATAACAGCTTCATCCTATTAGTTGTATTGTTCGTATTGCTTGTAATCGTTGGTAACAACTATCCAACAGGTCAAGGTTTTGGATACTAATAAGTAAATACCAACAAGAGGAAACCACTTCATTTTATGGGAAGTGGTTTTCTATATTTGAAATCTTCCTACCATCGCTTATGATAAAGGAAAAGAATGATGAAAGAAGGGATTAGCTATGAAGGCAGTTGTCATGGAACGTTTTGGTGGTCCAGAAGTTCTTATTTACAAGGAAATTCCTATTCCTGAGCCAACTGAGACACAGGTGCTCATCAAAGTGGCTCATACAAGTGTAAATTATGCAGATATCAAGAATAGAAAGGGGACGAAATCGAAGGGATCTTTTCCACTTATCCTTGGTTTAGACGCAGCTGGAACAATTGTTAAAACAGGATCGGGGGTCGACAATTTAAGAGTAGGACAAAGAGTGATTGCTTTTCCAAGCAGTGGTTCCTATGCGGAATATATGGTTGCTGAACAACAGCTTGTTTTTCCTATTCCAGATGAACTAGATTTTCAAACCGCAGCAGCAAGCCCCATCGTAAGCTTTTTGGCTTATGCATTGTTAAAAAAAGTAGCTAGAATGGAAAAAGGGGAATCCATATTAATCCATGCTGCATCAGGTGGTGTTGGGACGACTGCCATCCAATTAGCAAAGTATATGGGAGCAGGTGAAATTATAGGGACCGTCAGCCATCTAGACAAAGCACCCGTTGCATTGGAAGCTGGTGCAGACCAAATCATTACATATAAGGATTTTGTTCAAAAGGTGAATGAGAAAACGAATGATCATGGAGTCGATATTGTTTTGGATTCTATTTCTGGCAAGATTTCCGAAGCGAGCCTGGAATGTTTGGCTCCATATGGTCGCTTGATTCATTTCGGGAATTCTAGTGGAGAAGTAGGCAGTTTCCACACAACAGATCTTCATGCAAGCTGCCGATCTGTTCTAGGTTTTAGCCTTGGAACGACACGGAATAAAAAACCGGAGCTTATCGGAGAACTTGCAAAAGAGGTAATTCCGTTGTTGGCCTCTAAGGTTATCGACATGAAGGTTGGGGAAGTATTCCCTTTGGAAGAAGCTGCAGAGGCACATCGAAAAATGGAAAGTCGAACACATACAGGAAAAATAGTATTAACCGTAAATAACTAGGGAATCCCTAGTTAATTTTCTAGTAGTATTTGCTTAAATTACTAGAAATCAATAGATCATTCCTCGTTATTTATACGATGGATAGAAGATGAATTTTGTAGAAAAATTAGTCCTATTCTATCGTTTTCCTTTTCTTCCCGTTTTTCTGTAATAGGCCGTGCTATAATGGGCTCGATTCAACTGAAAGGGGAGGGAATGATAGATATGAGAGAAAAACGAAACAGAAAAAAGATTATTATTGGAAGCGTTATCACGGCTCTGGTTGCTGGTAGTTTACTAGGAACATTCTCTACTTCCGAAGCGAAAAGTGAGAAAAAGCATAACAGAGCTAAAATCAAAAATGTCATTTTAATGATTGGGGACGGTATGGGTCCGGCTTATAACACGATGTACCGTTATTATAAGGATGATCCAAAGACTCCAGAAATGGAGGAGACTTTATTCGATCAACATTTCATCGGAAAACAAGTCACTTATTCTTTTGACCATGAGGAAAATATTACAGACTCTGCCGCAGCGGCAACTTCGATGGCAGCTGGAATCAAAACATACAATGGAGCGATTTCTGTTGATATGGAAAAAGAAAGGGTAAAAACAGTTTTAGAGCAAGCGAAGGATAATGGAATGGCGACTGGTTTAGTTTCTACTTCACAAATAAACCACGCTACGCCAGCTGCTTTCGGCGCGCATGATGTGTCTAGAAGTAATTATAATGAGATAGCGGATGACTATTATGATGAACTTGTGAATGGGAAACATAAAGTAGATGTGATGTTAGGTGGAGGAACGGATTACTTCGTTCGAGAGGATCGTAATCTAGTAGAACAATTTAAAGAAGATGGCTATAGTTATGTAGATAATCGTCAGGAGCTTTTAAAAGACAAGAACGATCAGGTACTTGGACTTTTCGCCCCTGTTGGAATGGATAAAATGATTGATCGTGGGGAAAGCACTCCTTCATTAAAAGAGATGACCAATTCAGCATTAGATCGATTGAAGTCTGATAAGGATGGATTTTTCTTAATGGTAGAAGGAAGTCAAATCGATTGGGCTGGTCATGACAACGATGTAGTTGGTGCAATGAGCGAGATGGAAGACTTTGAATCTGCTTTCCAAGCTGCTATTAATTTTGCTAGAAAAGATAAGCATACTCTAGTTATTTTAACAGCAGATCACTCGACAGGTGGATTGGCGATTGGTAGCAATGGGCAATATAATTGGAACGCTGAACCAATCAAAGCAGCCCAAAAAACTCCAGATTTCATTGCGAATAAAATCGTGGAAGGTATGGATGTGGAAAAGGCTCTTTCTCAATATATTGACTTAGACCTTACAACAGAAGAAATCAATTCAGTGAAGGATGCTACCGAGACAGGAGATGTAGTCGAAGTAGATAACGCTATTGAACAAATATTTGATGTAAGATCTGGTACAGGCTGGACCACAGGTGGACATACCGGAGTAGATGTGAACGTGTATGGCTACGGGCCGCGTAAAGAAATGTTCTCTGGATTAATTGATAATACGGAAACTGGAAATTTGATTTTTGATATCTTAAAGTAATGGAAAATTAGGATGAGAGCTCTTTTACAGAGTTTCTCATCTTTTTTATAGTTTACCAGGAAATTATAAAACTTGCCTGGTGTGAATAATGTACTGCAATAGCCACGTCCAGCTCCAGTTCAGCTGTGCGGGCTAGATACGCACGTCTTAGCAGTTCTCCTACAGTGACAAGTTCCGTCACTTACGGAGCCCTACTTATGCGGGCGTATCTGGGCGAGCCCGCTCCGCTTCCTAACGCGCCCAGCGACTAGCGAGACTTCCTTAACCTTGATGAATAAGGAAGGCTAACTAAACCCGGGCTCCTGAGCCCAACGTTGGCATACCCCTTTGAAGGGGCATGTTTCCTTTATTTCCTACGTAAGAATGTTCGATTAAAACCACCACTCCCGCGCGACAGTCGAACCACCTGGCATGGCCAGGCGCAGTCCGTACGTGGCCCCGGCAAGGGGTCTGCAGACGTTGTCCGCATAGGACGGTTTTAGTCTGTAATCCATAATACCGGGCGATTACGCTTTTGTTCTAGCCTCAGAATCTTGACTTCGTTTCAACCTTTGTTAATGGAATATGAACTTTGTAAATAGTTCTTCTAGCATGTTTAGTTAGAAATCACTACTAGTCTATCTTCTAGAAAAATGGAATTCTATCAAACCTTGTCGATTGTAGTTCTTTCTATCTGTATTTTCTACTTAGAAGCGGGACTATTTCATCGTTTCTATCAAGTATTCTACTATTTACGTATTTGTCATATAGATTTCATAGCCCTTCGTTATAATGACCATGAAGCAAATAATGGGAGGGAGAAAAATGTGGAAGAAAAGAATGAAAAAGATATTACCAGTTGCGATGGTATCAGCTGTTGTGGCAGGGAGTTTAGCTGGAGGTTTTTCGGTCACTGAGGCAAAAAGTGACAAGGACAACCATTGGGGCAACTGGAACAGAGGCAAAGTGAAAAATGTCATCTTCTTAATAGGAGATGGAATGGGTCCTACATATAACACGATGTATCGCTACCTCAAAGATGATCCTTCTACACCGATGATGGAAAATACGGTATTTGATGAATACCTAGTAGGGGTACAAAAAACGTATTCTTTTGATCATGAAGAAAATATAACAGATTCAGCTGCCGCTGCAACGTCCATGTCCTCAGGGGTAAAGACATACAATGGTGCAATCGCGGTTGATATGAAAAAGAAAGATGTTAAGACGGTTTTAGAGCGCGCAAAGGAAAAAGGGAAAGCAACTGGATTGGTTGCTACCTCTCAGATTAACCACGCGACCCCTGCGGCTTTTGGTACACATGATGAGTCACGTCATAACTATAATGAGATTGCGGACGATTACTTTGATGACACAATCAGAGGAAAGCATAAGGTTGATGTGTTATTAGGTGGAGGAACCAATTATTTTGATAGGGAAGACCGTAATCTTATTGAAGAATTTCAAAAAGATGGGTACTCTTTCGTTGATACGAAAGAGGAGCTGTTAAAAGACAGAAATGATCAAGTGCTCGGGCTTTTCGCCCCAGTTGGAATGGATAAAATGATTGATCGAGGTGAAGATTCACCATCTCTTGAAGAGATGACAAAGTCCGCATTAAATCGATTGAAAAAAGATCGTGACGGGTTCTTCTTAATGGTAGAAGGAAGTCAAATTGATTGGGCTGGTCATGATAACGATGTGGTTGGTGCAATGAGTGAGATGGAGGACTTTGAGAAAGCCTTCCAAGCTGCCATCGACTTTGCTAAAAAAGATAGACATACTCTTGTTGTTGCAACAGCAGACCACTCTACTGGGGGACTTTCTATTGGAGCAAATGGTCCATACGTATGGGATCCAGAACCAATAAAAGCTGCCAAGCGAACTCCGGACTTTATGGCTCAACAAATTGTGCAAGGTGCCGATGTTAAACAAACACTTCAACAATATATTGATTTGGAGCTAACAGCGGAAGAAATTCAATCCGTTCAAACAGCTGCAGAATCTAAGGATAGCTTAGAAATTGACAATGCGATTGAAGCGATTTTTGATAAAAGGTCAGGAACTGGCTGGACGACAGGTGGCCATACTGGTGTGGATGTCAATGTGTATGCATATGGACCTGGCTCAGAGTATTTTAATGGAGTTATAGATAATACTGAAACAGGAGAATCCTTGTTTAAACTAATTAGATAATTGAAGTAAAACGGGTCTCCGACATGGAGGCCCGTTTCTTTTCCTATCCGTTATCAAAGGGGAGGGATTGGAAAAGGATTGGCTTGCTCGCGCGTATGGCCAAATTTTCTTTACAAACCGAGGTTTTCAATCTGGTTCATTAAAGATTGAAGGTCTCGTATGGTTGTAAAAAGCTCTGACTGCTGAATCTCTTCAATCGCTAATTCACCTTGTTCCGTGTACTTTTGGATCTCGTTCAATATTAGATTGTTTTTTTCTTCGAGTTCTTGATGAATGGATTCTGCTACAGATGGTACCTCAATATTCTGAAAGGATTCAATGTCTTTCTGGATATTTACAAGCTTGTTTTGCACATCCTCTTTCACCTGTGGGTCGACTAAAGCTTCCGATAACATAGGTGGAACTTCCTCGGCAAATTGTGTTAGTGTGTTAATATGCTCTTGTGCTTGATTGGCGTAATCCAAAGTATTGTTGACCTCACCGAAAAGCGAACACCCTGATATCATGAAAACCACAATTAACCCCATGAATGCATGTTTAAGGAGTCTTTTCATCTTTTCCTTCCTCTCTCGCTCTTTTTCCTCTATAGAATAATATACGAACGAATAAGTAAATGGTTTCAAGATGCATGATTTATCGTAGAAATGAGTATCCTAATTTTGGTAAGATATGTATAAGGAAAGGTTAGGTACGGAAAGGGTGTCATGGTGAAGAAAATCGGTATATATGGTTGGACCTTTATTATAACGATATTAATTGTCGGCATAAGCGCTGCTACAGTTTACTTTATGTTCTCAACTCCATCAAGTGAAGAAAAAGCAGAAGTTAATCAGGAACAAACAAAAGCAGAGGACATTGACGAAGAGACGGCGGAAAAAATAAAAGAAGTGCAAGCTACCGTTGGAGCGGAGCACCGAGATCTGGGTAAATTTATATCAACCGTTCATGAATTTTATAACGATACAACTGGCTATGGTGCGATTGATCATTTGAATTGGGAAGAACAAAGAAAAATGGCAGACGATATTCTATCTACACTTAGTGGGTTTATCGAAACGGCTTCTGATGAAAATTTAAAGAGTGATTTGCAAGACATTCAACGGTTGGCTAATGCCGTAAAAGAAGAAAAGGGTGCAGGCCATGTAAGAAATCTGCATCGGTACTTCCATGATTTAGATATCGCACTGAACCAATATAGTAATTATCGTCAAGTATGGAATGTCACGAAAACACTTGCTGCCGAATAGATCTACCAAAAACCTTGTTAGATATTCTTACAGAAAGGTCGTGAGTCTTAAAAGCGTATGTTACATTAAGTACAAAGATAGACATTCATCTTTAGAAAAGGGAAAGTCAATGTAACATATAAGTATGGGACTCGAGGCTATCTGCCTTTTAGGTATATGCTTTCGATCTATTCTCAAGGTGTCTGAGAATGGTTGCAGAAGAAATGATGCAACAACTAAAAATCAAGGGATCCATTCTCTCTTTGGTGAACTGGTTTTTAGTGTCGGCTTGTTAACCTCCTGTTAGGCCTTCACCAATGGTGGAGGTTCTTTTTTTTGTAAGGAAAGTATAAAGTTTTAGCAAGAAGAAATCTGACGAAGTGAAAATTTCCGAATTCCAAGTATAAGGGCAACTAGGGCTTAATCCGCGCCTAAAGGCTTGGTTTCGCCAAGTTCTCTTTAAACGAAAAAATGGAATGAACCTCCTAACTGATTCATTCCACTTATCCATTATTTCACTAATCCTAATGTTTGTAGCCCATTATAAATCCCAGAATCCGTGACATCGGTTGTTTGATGATTGGCATAGGCAATGAGGTCAGGGTGAGCGTTTCCCATTGCAAAGCCTTCCCCGACATAGCTTAACATTTCTTTATCATTCATCCCGTCACCGAAAGCTATCGTTTTTTCTTTATCAATTTGCAGGTGTTCTAATAACTTTTGAATCGCTCTCCCTTTATTCACCGTATTTCTAATCACATCATAGGAGTGTTCAAGTCCAGCAACATTCACCTGGGAGAAAAATAACTCATCACTGGATTGATATAAAGCTGTATCTTCTGGCGCTAAGCCCATTAACGTAACACCTAATATATCCTGTATTACAGTAGGGCTAAACAGAGTGTTTTGTTCCAGCTTAAACGTATCGATAAATTCTTGCACGATTGGAGAATCGAATGTTGTGAATGTATTTTGTTTACTCGTGTATAGAACCATTTCATGACCCTTTTCTTTAGCAACACGGAGAAAATGCTGTATCGTATTCGGATCAATCGGCTCATTTACAATGACTTGATCTTGATATAAGGCAAGTGCTCCATTATAGCCAATATAGGAATGGATATCGAGTTCGTCAGCTATTGACGCTATTTCATGAAGCGGTCTTCCAGTTGCTAAGAATACTTCCATTCCGTGTTCTTTTACTTGTGCTACGGCATCTTTTGTTGATTGGTCCATCGTGTGATCTGGCTTTAAGATGGTCCCATCAATATCCAAAAACAAAGCTTTATAAGTCTGCATAGTAACTCCTTTTCATTCGTTGATACCCGAATTCTATCATAAACTATGGTACCAGCAAATGAGGTTTACTTTTCGACAGCTTAAGTGACAAATTTCTGCAAAAATTTAGAAATTATCCCTTTTAGGAGGAAAAATGTACTATAATAGACTCAATCATATATTGATAACGCTTTCAATTATAGGAAGGGTGTGGCTACACTGAGCAGAAAAGGAATGATCAGTTTTCTCTTTTTACTTGCAATCGGAGCATTTGTACTAAGCTTTTTCCAAGCATTTTTAGGGACTCTGTTATTAGGTGTCTTCTTTTTAGTAATGACGGGGACAGCATGGCTACAACAAGATAAGAAGAAAGAAGATGTTGAACATGCTGCGGAACTTATTAAGAAAAGGAATCTACATAACAACCAAGAATGGAAGCAGCTATCCGAAACCAATCCACACTTAGGTTTTATTATTCAAGAGCTGCAAAACGTTATAAAAGAGTTTCAGCATTCTGTCGTAGAAATTACTCGTTTATCCAAGGTTGTAAAAGAAACAGCGACAGAATCTTCTGCCCAATCAAAAGCGATGACAAATGTGAATCTATCCGTTTCAAAAGGAGCTCAGCAACAAGCGGAGGATGCGGAAAAAAGTAGTCGTGTTACCTTGGAATTATCTGATCAATTTGATAAGGTTCTTCAGGCGATTGATACGATGAACGAAGGAATCGTTAAGCTACAGAACGTGAAGAATGAAGGAAACCAAAAACTATCCAAAACCATTGATTCAGGTCATGTAACAAAAGAGGAACTACTTGTTTCGATCCAAAAGCTAGAGAGCTTAAAGGAAAGTGTAAATGATATCAATCGAACGACTACGTTGATTACGAACATTGCATCTCAGACAAATCTTCTTTCACTAAATGCCTCGATTGAAGCGGCGCGGGCAGGTGAAGCAGGTAAAGGCTTCGCTGTCGTTTCTCAAGAAATTCGAAATCTTTCGGACCAAAGCTTCACTTCGGTATCAGAGATTGAGAAAATCGTCTCTGCTGTGAACAAGGAGTTTACGGCAGTTGTTGAATCCATCCAAACCACCTACGAAAAATTTGAAACCCAACAATCTACGATTACGGATGTTTACCAAGCTTTTGACGATATTGATGAAAACATTGATGCTCTGACAACGAATCAAAACCATATTCGTGATCATATGACCGTATTAAATCAAGCAAAGGATGTTATTGTTCAATCTATTACAAATATTGCTGCCGTTGCCCAAGAAACCGCTGCCTCAACGGAGGAGGCCGCATCTTTAAGCATGCAGCAAGAACAATCGAATCAAGTTTTATTTGATCTTTCTACAACTTTAGAGCAAGTGGTGGAGAAAGTTAGCCGTTCTGTTCAGCAATATAAAGTCGAGCAGATGAAACAGAAGAAAAAGAGGATAGTTTTTGTGAGTAATCTACAAGAGGGCCATCCTTTTACGAAACAGATGATAGAGAATGCGCAAAAAATGTCCCTAAAGTATGGCTACGAGTTCCGAGTGAGACATATGTCCACATTTACAGGAAAAGAACAGTTGCAAGCCATTGAAGAGGAGAAAAAGCTTGGGCTTGATTATCTGATCTTGATTCCAATTGATGTGAGGGCATTAACACCTGTTATCAATGATCTTTATAAGCAAAATGTGAAAACAATCTGTGTAGATACGGACGTTCCTCATAGTAAACGAATTAGTTTTATTGGAACAGACGATCGGGAAGCAGGCTATAATATGGGTCAACTGATTGCCAAAACGTTATCAGGACAAGGCCAAGTTATCCTAAGTACCATCAATCAAAACCAAGAAAACCTTAAATTACGAATGCAAGGAATTCAAGATGCCCTAACCAACTTCACCAATATACGGGTGGTGGGTATGCAGGTCGGTCAGCATAATCACCAAAAACGCCTTCAAGATTTAGAAACTGTTATCCAAAAAGCAGGTGGGTTTGATCTAATCGCTGGGATTGATGGAGACTTTGGAAATGTAATAGATCTATTTGTTCAAAAGCATGGTCAGAAAGGTAAATCGTTTATTGGCTTTGATAATACACCAGACAATCTATCTTTCATCAAACAAGGGATTTTAGATGCGGTGGTTGCTCAAAGACAGATTCTGTTTGGGGAATCTGCTGTGAAGAAGTTTTATGATTACGAATCGAACCGATCTGTAAAGGAAATCGAGCTTTTAAATACGTATTCCATAAATAAAGTGAATGCAAATGTGATTGGAGAACAAGCCAAAGCTTCTGTCGCAAACTAATAAAAGGGAGAATCGGTTGTTATGAGACGGGTTCTTCTTTTACAATAATGGTAGAAAATATTGTCCTGAAAGGAGCTAGTTCAGGTGAAAACATTTGGATTCTTGCTTGGAGTGCTAGTTTTGATAAGCGGTATTGGTGTGGTACAAGCAGTTGAGCGAGATGAAAAAGCTGATTCCAAAAAACGGGAGCGCAAAGTTATCATCATGGATTCAATCCATGAGCCACTCCCTCCTGAAGCTCAAAATATGGAAACGATGCCTGGTAAGATGGAGCCTCAATACATCCCCAACGCAAAACAGACGGATCCTATTGTAATAACGAAAATGCCGCATTTTGAGAAATTAATGAGAATGGAAAATCTAGAAAAATGAGAGGCTGGGACATAACCAGCCAAGAATAACCTAAAAATGGTTCCCATCATCGGTTTTTGATGATGGGAACCATTTTGGTTTGAATTATGGTCACCATCTATGGTTGAATTTGCATTCATGGCCGTGTACTTTCTCAAGTTTACCGCCATGAATGCAAATCCCAGTTCCTTTTCTACTTTCTCTTTACCTCTCACCGACATACGGGTGAAACGCAAATTAGCCTTCAGAAATCCGAAGACGGGTTCTACATCTATTTTGCGTTTGCCATAGATTTTCCCCGTTTCTTTTTCCGAAAGCTGCTGTCTCGTATATGCTTTTTGGTTTTCCCACTTTTCATTATAATAGATCTTTCGATTGTTTCCTTCCTTCGCTTTCGTACATTGCGAACGTAACGGACAACCGAAACAGTCCTCACACTCATAGACGTTATATGTTCTTGTATAACCATATCGGTCTGTTCGATTGGATAGATAGCGGAATGTTAATTTTTTATCGTTTGGACACGTAAACGCATCTTCGATCTCATCGTAATGCCAATTGGCTACGTTAAAGGCATCCTGCTTATATTTCTTTTTCTTTTCTTTCCGGTATTGGTTATACGTAATCAATGGCGTGCGTTTCCGATTTTCGATGACGTCTTCGTAATTTTGTTCACTTCCATAGCCGGCATCCGCGACAATATAGTTGGGTAGGTCAAAGAAGTGTTCCTCAATGTTATCCAGGAAAGGTGTGAAGGTACGCGTATCCGTTGGATTCGGAAACACGTCATAAGCGAGCGCATACTGTCCTTCTGTCGCAAGTTGCACGTTATACCCGGCTTTGAGCTGGCCGTTTTTCATGTAATCATCCTTCATGCGCATGAAGGTGGCATCGTGATCCGTTTTCGAATAACTGTTGCGCTCTCCGAAGATGGCCATATCGTGTTGGTATTTTTGTTTGCGCACCACAAAATCCTTGAATTGCTTGCCGTATTGTTTAGGGGTTTTGCGCTCAGAACGAAGCTGTTTCCGTTCGCTTACGTCTTCACTTGCTTCTATCTTTTTATCATATTCACCAACCGTCTCCTCCAGCTTTTCCACCACTTTTTCGAGTTCTTGGCTGGATAGTTCCTCCATACTTTCCCGTTCTATTTCCGGAATGATTTCTTTCTCCAACAGTTCTTCATACATCCGGTTGGACTTTTCCACTAAACGGGAACTGTACTTTTCCGTCGCTTTGCGCCAGACAAACGTAAACTTGTTGGCATTCGCTTCGATTTTCGTTCCGTCCATAAAAATGGCTTCTTCCTCGATGACGTTTTCCCGAACAAGCTGACAACGGAATTGGACAAAGCACTGACGCAATAGTTCCTTTACCTCCGGATGGACACGGAAACGGTTAATTGTCCGGTAACTTGGTTCATACCCCTGGGCCAGCCACATCATCCGGACACTGTCTTTCAGTAATCCCTCGATCTTTCTGCCAGAGAACACCGACTGCGTGTAAGCACATAAAACCACTTTCATCATCATGCGCGGATGATAAGCCGGACATCCCGTTTCACGCAGAAATCCAGTGAATGCCTCATCTGGAATAGCTTCCACGACATCATGGACGGCATAGGCGATATCGTTTTCCTGTAGTTTGATTTCCAAATCTAGCGGCAAAATGACTTGATTCATGTTATACTGTTTAAACATAAGGATACCTCCGATTCTGTTTGGGTGTGGTAACTTTAACATTATCAGAAGGTATCCTTTTTGCGTACATTTTTTTGGGATTTTATTAAAAAAGAGTGACACTCACTGGTTTATGGTGTGGGTGCCACTCTTTTTAGTTACTGGGTTTTGTCCCAGCCTCTTTTGTCATCAATTAACGAAAAAATATAACCGCGCTCTCGTATTTCACTAATAAGTCGGGGAAGTGCGTGTACAGTTTGCTGGAACTCATGAAGAAGAATGATTGCGCCATCCTCTAGATGATCAACCACATTTGCAATCAGTTGATCGTGGTTATCTTCAAGCTCCCAATCCATCGCTGCAATTCTCCACATGATGATTTGCAAATCTAAGTCTTCGGCTATTTGGATTGTATCTTCATTAAACTCTCCATATGGAGGGCGGAAGTAGACAACTCTTTCCGTAGTAATAGACTCTATTTTTTCTACGCTCTCCTTTATATCCTTTAATTGTTCTTCAAAAGTCTTCCTAGATAGATGATCATGGTTTGTGGAATGGGATCCTATCTGATGTCCATGTTTGAGGACTTCCTCCCATGGACTGCTACTGTCGACTAGTTTTCCTTGCCAAAAGAATACAGCAGGAACATGTTCTTCTTCTAAAATGGAAAGGATTTGCAGAAGATGTTCACTAGGTCCATCATCGAATGTCAAAGTGACGGTCTTCTTATTCGTACTGTTGTTTTGTGTTCGAATATTAGGGTATTCGGATGTATAGAGTACTCTTGGATCCTTTTGGATGGGGCACATAAAATTCCTCCTGTTTAAAATTCTCTCTATTACATAATATACCCTTTAAAGATAGTGGATAGATAAGGAAAAGATAAATGAATAGATAAAATTAAAATGTTTTTATTGACAATATACCTTAGGGGGGTATAGTATATGAGTATGGAAGGAAACATTCCTCAATTAAAAGGAGTCGATAAGGATGGAAAATGTAACAATAAAAGTAGAAGGTATGTCTTGTAATCACTGTGTGAATGCCATTGAAGGAAGTGTCGGTCGGTTGACAGGAGTAAAGGCCGTGCAGGTTGATTTACAAGGAGGAAGTGTAGCGGTAAGCTATGACTCAGAAAAAGTAGAACTAAGTGAAATCAAAGAGACAATTGAAGATCAAGGTTACGATGTAGTCTAAACCACTAGAGGTGCTTTTCCCGGCACCTCTTACATAAACAAAACAATGGTGAGAAGGAGAGAGGGAAGATGAGCCAACCAATGAAAGATGCAAGCTTACAAATTACTGGCATGACCTGTGCCGCTTGTGCAAATCGTATTGAAAAGGGATTAAATAAAGTAGATGGTGTACAATCTGCTGGTGTAAATTTTGCTTTAGAACAAGCAAAAGTGTCCTATGATCCTGATAAAACATCTGTTGAAGCCTTACAAACAAAGGTACGAGACTTGGGTTACGATGTCGTTCATGAGAAAGCGGAGTTTTCTATTACCGGAATGACTTGTGCAGCCTGTGCCAATCGAATCGAAAAGGGACTAAGCCGGATGGATGGTGTATCAACAGCTTCCATAAACCTAGCTTTGGAAAGTGGGACAGTTGAATACAATCCAGATTCCATTACGATTCAAGATCTAGTAGAAAAGGTAGAAAAACTTGGGTACGGTGCTATTTTAAAAGGAGACCAACAAGAAGCCGTTGATTATCGCACAAAAGAAATAGAGAAGCAGCAAGGGAAATTCATCTTCTCCCTCATTCTTTCTGTTCCACTATTATGGGCTATGGTGAGCCACTTTAAGTTTACGGATTTTATTTATTTACCTGACATGCCCATGAATCCTTGGGTTCAATTAGCCCTAGCAACACCAGTTCAATTTGTGGTTGGGAAGCAATTTTATGTTGGTGCGTATAAAGCATTGCGAAACGGTAGCGCAAATATGGATGTACTTGTTGCACTGGGGACGTCTGCGGCTTACTTTTATAGCTTATATTTAACCATACAATCCATTGGTGCAAGTGCGCATATGGTGGAATTGTATTTTGAAACAAGTGCTGTTCTTATTACCCTTATTCTTTTAGGAAAACTATTTGAGGCCAAAGCAAAAGGACGGTCATCAGAAGCCATTAAGAAATTGATGGGACTACAAGCAAAAACGGCAACGGTAGTTCGGGATGGGAAGGAATTGATTATTCCTCTAGATCAAGTCGTTGTTGGAGACATGGTTTATGTGAAACCAGGAGAAAAGGTCCCTGTGGATGGAGAAATTGTAGAAGGACAATCCGCTATTGATGAGTCTATGATTACAGGAGAAAGTGTACCGGTAGATAAAAAGGTTGGGGATTATTTAATTGGATCGACAATCAATAAAAATGGATTTATTCAAATGAAGGCTACTAAGGTTGGGAAGGATACGGCATTAGCACAAATTGTAAAAGTAGTAGAAGATGCACAAGGTTCAAAAGCGCCGATACAACGACTTGCTGACCAAATATCTGGTATTTTTGTACCAATCGTAGTAGGCATTGCCTTTATCACATTTTTAGTTTGGATCATTTGGGTGGAGCCAGGGCAATTTGCTGAAGCACTAGAAAAATTGATAGCAGTTCTCGTTATTGCTTGTCCATGTGCCCTAGGCTTAGCAACACCAACCTCCATTATGGCAGGTTCTGGACGTTCTGCTGAGTTTGGTATTCTTTTCAAAGGTGGAGAACACTTAGAAAAGACACATGATTTAACGACTATTTTGTTAGATAAAACAGGGACGGTAACAAATGGGGAGCCTGTTTTAACGGATGTTATGGTTGATAGTTCTATAGAAGAAGAAACATTTATTCAATTAGTTGGTGCTGCTGAGAAGCAATCTGAACACCCTTTAGCACAAGCGATAGTAAAAGGAATAGAAGAACAAGAGGTAGATTTACAGCGTTCTGACTCTTTCGAAGCGATACCTGGCTACGGTATAAAGGCGAAAGTGAATAACCGTGAAATTGTGATCGGGACAAGAAAGCTTATGGAAAAGACGAACGTGGATATTAAGTCTATTCTGGCTAAAGTAACCGAGCTAGAAGAAACAGGGAAGACCGTCATGATGGTAGCAATTGACCAACAATATGCAGGACTAGTGGCTGTAGCTGATACGATCAAAGACACATCCAAAGCAGCGGTTGCTCGTTTGAAAGCGATGGGCTTAGAAGTGTACATGATAACTGGGGACAATCAACGAACTGCTAAAGCGATTGCGACTCAAGCGGGAATTGACAACGTCATTGCCGAAGTACTTCCTGAGCAAAAGGCAGAAGAAGTGAAAAAATTACAAGAAGCAGGCAAGAAAGTTGCCATGGTAGGCGATGGCATCAATGATGCTCCAGCTCTTGCCTTGGCAGATATTGGAATGGCGATCGGAACCGGTACAGATATTGCCATGGAAGCGGCAGATATTACGTTGATTCGTGGAGATTTGAATAGTATTGCAGATGCCATTTTAATGAGTAAGAAAACCATCGTCAATATTAAGCAAAATCTATTCTGGGCTTTTGGTTATAACACATTGGGTATTCCAATTGCAGCACTGGGTTTTTTAGCCCCGTGGTTAGCTGGAGCAGCGATGGCATTTAGCTCTGTGTCTGTCGTTTTAAATGCATTAAGACTTCAGAAGGTAAAGCTCTAGAAAAGGCTTTACCTTACATACAAAAGGAGAAATAAGTATGAAAAAATGGGCGATTGCAGCTGTTATTTATTTGTTACTCGTTATTGCTGGCTATTCCGTCTATGCAAATGTTTGGGAAGAAGAACAACCTACTACTAGTGACCATGATAATACTCATGAAGAAGATACCGGTGAAAAAAATACTCATACCAGTACCCATGATGAAAACTCTCATGTGCATGAAAGTGCACCTGTGGATAATGAGATAGAAGTGGATGTTTCCTATCAGGAAGAAAAGCTGCAAATTAAGCTACAAGATGAAGAAGGCGAGCCGATAACCGACCTACAAGTCAATCATGAAAAGATCATGCACTTAATTGTTGTAGATAACCACCTGGACCAGTATTTTCACTTACACCCTGGTGAAGCGGGGGATGGAGTTTTTGAAGTGGCTGCACCACTCGAAGAAGGTTCTTATAAGGCATTTGTTGATATTAAGTCGGAAAGTCTTTCTTATTCTGTTGTACCAAAGGAATTTCAAGTCGGCGAAGTGGAACCTGAACACAGTCATCCTTCTTTGACACCGGATACGGAGCTTATTCAAAAGGTCAACGGACAAGAAGTTTCTCTAGACTTACAGCCGAGTACCTTACAAGTAGGGGAAAAAGTGAGGTTGGACTTCCAAGTGGATACAGAGGGACTAGAGCCATATCTCGGTGCTATGGGTCATGTGGTGATTCTTGACGGTAAAGGAGAAGAGTTCGTCCATGTTCATCCTTCCAGTGACACAGAAACAAAATTCCAAACGACTTTTTCTGAGCCTGGAGTCTATAAAATATGGGCGGAGTTTCAGCATCAAGGAACGGTAAAAGTTTATCCATTTGTACTAGAAGTTAAATAGAGAACAAGGTGGCTCTTCTATATGGAAGGGCCTTAATTTTTTCTATTTTTTTGTAACCTTTTTGTAATAATTAGAGTCTATATTACTAAACAGGAAATGAGAGAAGAACCGAGGGGAAAAGATGGAAACGTTACCTTGTTCCAAATGTCCAGGATTATGCTGTGGTCCTGTACAGATTACGAGCAAAGAGCTCAAGAACATCAAGAAGAAAGTAAAATCGATGCCAAAGGGACAGCGCAGTCAGTTAGAGGGACAACAGAGATACTTGGGAACATGCATTTTTTATGATCTGGATGAAAACAAATGTGGGATCTATTCTGCCCGCCCAGAGATCTGTAAGATGTTCGGTTTTGCCGAGCAGATGCCTTGTTTCCGTAAACCAGAAGCAGCTAGCGTAACGGACTGGGAGTTAAAAGAAGAACCAATTGGGCTTTTATCAGTTGATTTTACGTGGGTAGACTTTAGGTGAATCATTGTTCACAAAAAAAGGAGGGGGAAGAACATGGAAGCTTCTATGGATGTAAAAGGTTTAAGCGCAACCTACTTTGAACCACTAATCCAAGCGTATAAAGCACAAGTTGTGCATCAAACACCAGAAGAATATCAAGCTTTCTATAGTCAGTTGACGGAGGCTCAAAAAAGCTTGTTCATGTTTCACGTGTACTACAACCATGCTTCGAAATCCATGCCTGACTTTTTCTGGTGGACCGGTTATTTTTTAACTAGGCCGAAAATATGGAATGGCATAAAAAAAGGTCTTATGTTTTTTGAGGAATATACGTTAGAGCGATTGTTAGATCGGTTGGAAGAGTTGTACAAACGACATCACTGGACGGGAAAACTACCGGGTAAAACAGATAGTCTAGATCCAAAAATAAGTACAATTATACAACCATATTTCTTAAAGTATGGTTGTATCTCGAACAAATCATTGGAGACAATCGGAGAGTATATTTTAGGACACCCAGAAGAGTTTGTGAATCCATTTGTCGAGAAGAAGACATTATAAAAAGCTTGTCCTTGCAACGGACAAGCTTTTCTATTACAAGATATAAAGATAAACACTAAAGAAATGAGCTAGACTCCCTAGTAAAATGAAAATATGAAAAATCTCATGAAATCCCATGTATTTTGATTCTAGAAACTTCGGTTTTGTTCCATAGATAATGCCACCAATCGTATATAACACTCCACCCAATAGAAGCAGAAGAAGTCCAACTGAATCAACTGTTCCTGTCAGAGGACCTGCTGCGAAAACAATCATCCAGCCCATGCCGATGTAAAGTGCAGTGGATAGCCATCTTGGGGAGTGAAACCAAATCATTTTGAATAGGACTCCGAGTACCGCGATGGAACTAATCACACTAAAGAGGGTAATCCCAACCCAATTATCTAAAGCAACAAGGCAGAACGGAGCATACGTCCCAGCAATCAAAACATAAATCATTGAGTGATCTAGTCTTCTTAAAAAAGCAATCACTTGTTGTTTGGCAATCACCATATGGTAAGTCGCAGAAGCGGAATACAGTAATATCATGCTTATCCCAAATATTATTACAGCAGCAATACTTACTGCACTATCTGCTTTTATAACCATCGCCAATAGTCCCACAAACGACAGAATAGCCCCAAACAGATGGGTCAATCCATTAATCGGTTCCCGAATGTATGCATTCATTTTTTCTATCTCCTTATCACGACATGTAGTTTTTAATACTACATATAATAATACTACCATATTGTTATGTAGTCAATGTTTACTCTGGCTATCTTTATGTCTATAATAAGAGGAAAAACTGAGGTTGATTCAGGATGGATAAGCAGGAACTAAACCAGAGACTAGAAAAATTACAATTAGATAATCAGATAGCTATTGACGACATTCCAGATATAGATTTATATATGGACCAAGTCACTCAATTGTTCGAAAAAGCGTATAGCGGGTCTAAGCGAAATCCAGATGACAAAGTATTAACAAAAACGATGATTAACAACTACGCAAAAGGAAAGCTATTGCCTCCAATAAAAAATAAAAAGTACTCTAAAGATCATATTATGCTGATAAACCTAATCTATCAACTAAAAGGAACGCTATCCATTAGTGATATTAAATCTATGCTAGAACAAACCCAATCTGGTGAAAAAGTTCCGTTAGAAGATTTGTACAGCACTTTCAATGAATTTATGGAAACCAGTTCGACTTATTTTAAGGAGCATGTAAAGAAATTGAACGAGGACGTGCAAGCAAGCTCAGATAGTGACGGAGATGCAACGATGGATCAGCTTCTATTAATTGGGGTGTTATCACATCTAAGCAATTTATATCGTAGGCTTGCCGAACAAATCGTCGATGATATGAGTAAGGGACAGGAGTAAGGATGAGGAGGCTCTTTTAATCGAAAGAGTCTTTTTTTATTTCTTGAGAGAATAGAATATTGGCTCAGTGTGGATAACGTGCAGCAATAGCCACGTCCAGCTACGCGGGCTATGCGCCCAACGTTGGCATACTCCTATGAAGGGGCATGTTTCCTTTATCTCGGACGGTCCGTACGTTGCTACCCGACGCTTGCGCTTTCGTTCTTTCATTTCCAGTCTCTTTCCATTACGATAATGGATAGATGATATTTCAACGAGAGAGGATTGCTTGAATTGAAAAACATACACAGTACTATTATCCAGTTTAGAGGAAATCACTATGATTTTGGTTATCAACAAGGGATGGAACTCAAAAATTCTCTTATTCTTAAGAATAGAAAAAGGCAATGGAAGGTTCGAAAAGCTAGATTCGTTATAGATGAGAAAGAAGCAAAAGCGATGTTCGATCGGTTTGCTCCAGCTATTTGGGACGAGTTGTGCGGACTAGGAGACGCACTAGAATGGCCGATGCAAAAAGTCTTAAAGGAATTCGGTGGCTATCGTTTAGATTATGTGAAATCGGGTTGCTCCATCGTAACAGGAAACGATTATTTTATTCGAAATTATGATTATCATCCTAAGACGTATGAGGGACGATTTGTATTCTATCAACCAACAGATAATGGGTATGCTGTTGTTGGAAATAGTCAACGGATTACCGGTAGATCAGACGGAATGAACGAAAATGGTTTGGTAATGGGATATAATTTTATGCACCGAAAAAAGCCTGGGGATGGCTTCATATGTGGAATGATTGGGAGAATGGTGTTAGAGAATTGTTCTAATGTTAAGGAAGCCGTTCAATTATTGCAAGAAGTTCCACACCGTCATTCCTTCAGTTATATTGTCTATGACACGTCAGGTCAAACTTATGTGGTGGAGGCTTCTCCGCGTGGAATCGAAGTAAGGGAAGCACAAACTTGCACTAACCATTTTGAAATAATGGAAAAAGAAAACCGGAACTATTTAAATGACTCTAAACGTCGTTTGGATATTATTGAAAATGCCAATCTATCGGAAGGGGAACAAGCTTTTCATTTATTAAACGGTATCGGTAAAGGCATTTTTTCCACTGATTATAAAAGCTGGGCAGGAACGATTCATACTTCTGCTTATTTCCCAAGCAATAAAAAAGCATGGATGGCTCTTGGTGGAGACCAACAGCCAACCGAATTAGATTTTGAAGCTTGGTTAAAGGGTCATGATGAAAAGCGAGAAAAAATTTATGGGGAAGTTGATACCGATATTCCGTTTGTTCATATGGATGAAAATGCAACTTGGTTTAAGTGAGGCTAGTTGTTAGGTGAACGATAATAAATGGCTCCGGAACGATCATATACATCGTCCGAAGGTTAATAAACAGCTTCCGAACGATATTAATTAGCTCAATGATAAGAAAATACGCTCCAGCTTTAATAAGATAAGGAAAACAAAAAAATAAGGAGAGCATTAACATAGTACAAAGGATATAATCGGTAGGGGAGGTCTACGGGATGTTTGAGTTGTCAGTTCTACAGTGGATTGCGGTTATTCTATGTGCGATATGTATTGGATTTATAAAAACGGGCATATCAAGTCTTGGTATATTAGTGGTAACGGCATTGATGTTCATTTTTCCAGCAAAAGAATCAGTAGGAATACTATTGCCTCTCTTGATTGTAGGCGACATTTTTGCCGTCATCTATTATAGAAGAAGTGTGGTATGGAAATACTTAGTTTCATTAGTTCCCTGGGTTTTAATCGGAATTATTGGTGGTTATTTTGTCTTAAATCAAGTGGATAGTGATCAGTTGAAACCGATGATAGGTGTACTCGTCCTAGCCTTAATTATTTTACAAATTAGTCGGGAAAGGTTTGGGGAAGCTTTTAACGAGGCATTACCGAAGGCAACATGGTTTACAATTCTCATAGGTGTGTTAGCAGGGTTTACGACGATGATTGGGAATGCCTCTGGTGGGGTCATGGCCATCTATCTCTTAGTGAAGGGATTGCCGAAGCAAGAGTTCATCGGAACAGGGGCTTGGTTTTTCTTATTTGTAAATGTTATTAAGGTTCCGTTTTACATACAGTTAGATTTAATCACACTAGAATCTGTCACATTTAATGCTTGGTTAGCGCCGGCCATTATCATTGGTGCTATGATTGGTGTAAAAATATTACCGAAAATTCCACAACGAACGTTCCAAGTGCTCATTTTAGCATTTACTGCGCTAGGTGCGATTCGATTATTATTCTAGTAAGGGAGAGATAAGATGAAAGCTATTATATTTGATTTTGATGGAACGCTAGCCGACACATTACCGGTTTGTTTTTATGGATTTCGAAAAGCATTTGACCATTATGACAAGCGAGCTTTAACGGATGAAGAAATTATTGGAATGTTTGGCCCAACGGAAGCGGATATCATCCGCAAAAATTTACAACATAAAGACAAGGAAGAGGCGGTAGAGCTTTATTTTGATGTATATAAACATAAACATGAGGAGCTAGTTCCAAAAAATAATGAAATCGCAGCACTACTTGAGGAGTTAAAACAAAAAGGATTCAAACTAGGCATGGTGACAGGAAAAGCCCGTAGAAGTTTAGAAATCTCTCTCCAAAAACTTGATATGCAAGGGATATTTGATATCACGATTACAGGCGACGATGTTGAATTAGCAAAACCTGATCCAGAAGGGCTGAATAAAGCTTTACAAACATTAGAGGTCAGCCCAAATCAAGCGATGTTCATTGGGGATAGCAATGCTGATATCCAGGCGGGGAGTGATGCCGGAGTAATGACAGTAGGGGTTCATTGGCTGGATCATGTGCAAACGAAGGAATTTAGTGTACAACCAGATGAACATTTCGAATCTGTTGAAACATTTAAGCAATGGGTACAAAAATGGTATTAGGGGGAATTTCCCTAATACCATTTCTTCTTACAGTTCACTAAGTTCCATTTCCAAAAATCTTCTCGTGTTTGGTCCATAGATTCCGTCATTTTGCAGGTCCGCAAACATGGATTGAAAGCGGCGAACGGCATTTTCTGTAAGTGGTCCATAAATGCCATCAATAATTTGCGGATCAAAATTAAGACGTTGTAAGGCGCGTTGGAGCTGCCGTACTCCGGGACCTTGATCTCCTCTTCGAAAAATCCCGTTTGGTAATGGGAAATCATTTAATGGTCGACTAGAGCTTCTTACCTCTGATAATTTATCCAATGTTTGTGGACCGACCAATCCGTCTACAGTTAGGCCGTAACGTCTTTGGAACTTCATGACCGCACGCTTTGTTTCTTCCCCGTAAATGCCATCGGCCCCATAGACCGGTAAGGCGAAACCGGCGCGAATTAAACCTTGTTGTACCTCTTTAACAAATGGACCTTCATCTCCAATATCCAAAGGTAGTTCGACCGAAGTACCTTTTACTACTGGTTCGGTAATTCCTTCACTGCCTTGGAAATAGCGATCATAGGCTCGTTGAACGTCATTAATAAACTCCGCCCATGAGATACCATGACGATTCAGGGCATTTTGTGGATCCGTTCGACGTGAGGGGTCAAGTGTACTGTGTGCGACGATGTCCTCACTTGGATCAAGATTAAATTTATCAGCTAAATAAGCGTGGTACCAAACGTATCGTTTGTAAGCTTCCTCAAAGTTAATACCTGGACCATATGCAAGCTCTACTCCTATGGCTGTATCGTTAGCATCGGCACCGAATCTTCTATTATCTCCCGGTACATTACTACGAACGTGTAATGCTCGTTCATTAAGCGGGATAATTTCTAGGATGGTATTATCGTCAATAAATGTGTGAGCGGATGCTAAAGGGTCACTGTTTGCAAAATAGTTGCGATTAGCATATGCGGTGGACCCTGGGTTCCCTGTATCATGACTGACAATAAACTTTACATCACCTATTGGATCGCCTGGACGGGAATTCCCCACACCAATGTAATCGCGAGTAATATTGTACTTTACCATGTTCTCACCTCTCCCATTTCTTCAACTACTAGTATATGAATCTCCTATTGATTTGTTCCTAGATTCTAACCATGGTTACTTCTATAATGCTCGTACGATTCTTCTTAGGTGTTTGTCTAGATAAAAATATAGCCATAGTAATATTACCCATATGAAAGAAACAATTTGCTTGTAAGCGTTGCTTTCCGTTACTATAGACATATTGAAAAGTTACGAAATGAGGGTCATACATGAAAAAAGAATCCATTTATGGATTAACATTCAAACAGTTAACAGAGTGGCTTGTAGAGCACGGTCAAAAAAAATTCCGTGCAAAGCAAGTTTGGGATTGGTTATATATAAAAAGAGTGACAGATTTTGAAGCCATGACGAATTTAAATAAAGAATGTACGGAATTACTAGAAAATCACTTTGTTTTACACACCTTAACAGAGGAAATCAAACAGGTGTCCAAGGATGGAACGGTAAAATTCTTGTTCAAGTTACAGGATGGGAATCTCATCGAAACAGTCTTAATGAAACAGCACTACGGTCTTTCAGTCTGCGTGACCACACAGGTAGGTTGCAACATTGGCTGTACGTTCTGTGCAAGTGGGATTTTATCCAAAAACCGAGATTTATCTAGCGGAGAAATTGTAGAGCAAATTATGAATGTACAAAAGCATCTCGATGAGGTTGGAAAAGACCAACGCGTCAGTCACGTTGTAGTAATGGGAATCGGGGAACCATTTGATAATTACAGCAACTTGATGGATTTTCTACGTGTCATTAATGATCAGAACGGACTTTCCATTGGTGCAAGACATATTACCGTTTCCACAAGTGGCTTAGCCCATAAAATCTACGACTTTGCGGATGAGAACATTCAAGTGAACCTTGCTATTTCTTTACATGCACCTAACAATGAACTTCGTACGAGTATCATGAAAATAAACAAGGCATTCCCGCTTGAAAAATTGATGCCGGCAATCGATTACTATTTGGAAAAGACAAATCGTAGAATTACGTTCGAATACATTCTTTTGAAGGATGTCAATGATCATAAAGAGGAAGCTCTTCAACTCGCGAATCTACTCAAGAATAAACGTCATTTATCCTATGTAAACTTAATTCCGTACAACCCGGTAAGTGAACACATTCAATATGAGCGTAGCTATAAGGATGCCATTGTTGGGTTTTACGAAGTGCTATTGAACGAAGGAATTAATTGTGGTGTCCGTACAGAGCACGGAACGGATATAGATGCAGCATGTGGACAATTACGTAGTAAGCAAATTAAGAAAGAAAAAGAAAAAGTGCGCTAACAAAGAAGGGAGCTTAGATTGTCTAAGCTCCCTTCTTATATAGAGAGGTGAAAATAAAGCTTTATCCTGAATCCAGTACTAGAAAAATTCAAATTAATAAGTTATTTAACCAATTCTTTATTCTGTATTGGTTAAAAGTGTAATTTTAAAAAAATAATGGTAAAAATACTTTCGCAATGATAAATTTGAAGAGGGTGTTTTAGTAATAAATCTGGTTTTCTAGAAGATTCTACATTATTTAATAAATGTATAGTAATCTCATATATTTTAGGGAAAGAGGAATCATATGGTGGATAAACCGAATTACCATAGTTTTTTATTTAGTGTAGCGCCAAGTATGGATAAAGTATTAGATAGTTTTAAAAGACAAGAAGCAAGGGCAAATGTTTCACCTCATTGGATAGGACAAGCTAGCATTTTATTTTTAAAAGATTTAAAAACATTCTATAAGCCGGTGTTGAAAATAAATGATTTCAATGTTTTAAACTTATCAATATTGCCTATTGTAGGCGGCGTTATTGTTGGGATCATTTCATTTTTACAAGGGATAGAGTTTTTTTGGAGTATTTTTATTCTTTTAGGAGGTTTTGTACTACTCCTTTCTATAATGCTACCAGTTTCATTAAAAAGGATGCTTAATTTACATCACCCTTACTTTTACTTACCAGCATATAAAACATTTAGGAAACATGAATTTGACTTATTGAATCATTCTGTTTACGACAAGCAATTTTCTTATATGGGCTTAGCCGAATATGTAAATGGAATTCTAACTAATCAACAAAATGAACTAGAGGTTGTAAATGTAATTACAAAACAGTACAATCGGGAAAAAGAAGCGCTACGTAACGAAATTGGTGAACTTAGGTCAAAAGAGGAACTTGCTATTGAAGCCTATAACGAGCTCATTGAAGACTTGGAAGAAGAGATAAAATGGTATGAGGATGGAATACAATTTCTAGTCGAATTATTCCACGAGTTACATATTATATTACATCGTATTGGGAGAGGACAGTGTAATTATTCAGACTTGAAATTAATAGCTGGTTTTACTCTCTATAAGAAAGATGAGAATATTTTAACACAAATTTCCGACGAAGGAACAACAGGTCAAAATCCTTTAACTATTAATTTATCTAGGAAACATCATAACCGTTGGATACAATCTATAGTTGAGGCTGCACAAAAACAGAAAAACTTATTTAAAATTGAACCAAAAGAAGGACACTTTATTGTTTCATATCGTATGAATATAGTGTATAAGAATAATGAGACTTGGATTATCTCTTTACAAATTGTACCTTCCGTTAATAGAAGAGGATACCTTTTGGCTCTTACAGATGATATAATTGACCAAAGAGTAATTTTCAGCATGTTACATGGTTTATGTCAGATAATTTATACTAACACTAGTAATAGTGGGAAAGGGGATGGGTCTTATGGCAATTAAAAAAGGACAAGTTGTTGCAGTTCCTGTTAGTGAGCAAAGCGAGATATTTGAAAAACGGCGTCAAAGAAGAAAAGAGCGTATTAGCTCTGTAAATGCCGAGGTAAGGGCCATTCTACAAGTTCGCAATGAGATAGCTGCAACTAATCAAGGCAAACAAACATTTCAAAAATAAATTTGTTCTAAAGAAAAAGCATGGTTAATAGTACTTTAATAACCATGCTTTTTTTTGTATGGATATTTCAAGCATTGGACAAACTATAAAAAAGTGTTAGGAGAAGATAGAATGAGCAACAAAAAAATAATAGATTTAAGTACAAAAGCCAGACCAGTTCGAACAAGGGATCAACAAGAGATTCTTGCTGAGAGAAGAAAGAGAAGAACTGAAAAAATTAATACTGTTAAAAGTAAGTTTCGAACATGTAAATAGTGTTCAGTTAGAAATTGAATGATTAACATTTATGGATTCCTAATTTCCAAATATTGAATTTCCTAATAAAAATGAATGTGAAATTCTTGGTGTTTCCTACTAGTTATTAACCATTAGCAATTATTTATCTAAGTAACACTGTTGGTAGATCACTTAGAGCGTGGCTTTCGTGATTGTTATGGTATTAGATAGGATTAAACACCGTGTCAGTTTACAAAAGAACTGAATCCTCCAAAGGTTGAACAAATGCTCTCTATTGGATTTGAACCTCAATCCAGCCTCGCACACTGTTAATAAACCAAATACGATCAAACTGTGGAATATCTTCTTTTCTCAAAATCTTTTCCTTGATTTTCCCTTCATCAAGAAGCTGCTGACGATAGGTTCCAGCTAGTAAACCGCATTCAACTGGTGGGGTATAAAATTTCCCATTTTGCTCGACTACAAGATTGCCAATCGTAAACTCTGTCAGTTCTCCTTCTTCATTCCATAAAAGGGGAGAAAAACTATAAGACGGAGCTTGTTTTTGATGCAGTTCATAAACCGTACGATTGGTTGTTTTATGAAAGAGAAATCGATCATTTCGGTGGACAGGGGACTTTGCCAACGAGCTGGTGATGGGTCCTTTCAATATAGAACATTTTTCGCTCTCTAAACGATATTTTCCGGATTGTTTCGTTATTAGTCTTATTTTATAACATCCCGATTGGTTCTCCTGAGCGAGTTCTTTTAAGTTTTTTTCAATGTTAAACCAATCCACTACATAGTTAAAATAGGATGCTGAATTTTCCAACCGTTTCTTATGGTAAGACCATAAAGGATATGTTCCATTGTCTAACAAAATGGATTCTAAAAGGCAAAAGTCTGGAGTAGGCTTTTCTGTCAAAACTCGAGCTTTTGCAAACAGTTCCTCATATTCTCCGTCGACTGTGGAATCCCAGGTGACACCGCCACCTACCCCATAGGTGGCTTTGTTCGTTTCGGTATCAATCATTACAGTCCGAATCGGCACATTAAATACCGCCTCTTGTTCTGGGGTAATAAACCCAATAGCACCACAATATACATCGCGAGGAGAAGTCTCTAGTTCCGAGATATAGTCCATTGTCCGTAGCTTTGGTGCTCCTGTAATGGATCCGCATGGAAATAAGGCTTGAAACCAGTCAAATACAGTCGTAGATGGTTCAAGCTCTGCCTCAATTGTCGATGTCATTTGGTGAACAGTAGGGTATGATTCCACCTCGAACAGCTTCTTTACTTTTACACTACCAGGCTTTGCTAGACGACCAATGTCATTACGGAGTAAATCCACAATCATGATATTTTCCGCCATTTCTTTTTCGGAGTTTTGCAGATAAGAAATTTGACTTAGATCTTCCTCTAGGTAACGGCCACGCTTTGCCGTACCCTTCATAGGTTTCGTCGTGATGTTAGAGCCATCTATTCGGAAAAATAATTCTGGAGAGACAGACAAAATCCGATGACGTCCTGTATTTATATAAGCGCTGTAGGAAGCTTGTTGTTTTTGGACAAGTTGTTTGTAAAAGGAAAAATCATCTCCATGAAAATCCGACACTAACCTTGCTGTATAGTTGACCTGGTATGTATCCCCTATTTTTATTGCATGTTTAATTTCCGAGATTCCTTTTTGGTAATCAGCGGTCGTAGAGTTCAACTTCCACTCTGAAACGGAAAAAGAACCTAGTGACTCCGAATATTCCTCGCTCGGCTTTTCAAAAATCGCGAACCAAAGGAGTGGAAGATCTGGCTCCTGGTGAACCTTACATTTTGGGAGAAATGCTGGAGCAGCTTCATAGGAGACATAACCAGCTGCATAGTAGCCTGCCTCTAGTTCCTTTTCTATGTTTTCCATGACCTCTTTTACTTCCGATATATGGTTCGTTTGATAGATACGAAGCGGATTGTGAAAATGAAGGGGTGTAACTTTCCCAGTTTTGTCGGCAAACTCAAATAATAGATGCGGATTCATAAGCTAGCCCCTCCCGATTTTTATGCCAAGCCAATGCTTGTTCATAGCTATTTCGAACCATTTGGAAACCGTATTCTGTCCATTCTGATTCAGGATGGAACTGGATTGCCTCCAAAGGAAACTTTGAGTGGCGCACGCCCATAATCACTCCATCTGCTGACATCGAGTTAAGGATTAAGTCAGCAGGGAAATCCTGCAGGGAAGCAATTAAGGAATGATAGCGAGTAACATAGATCGAATCAGTAACCTCTTTAAAAATTCCTTTTTGATCATGAGTAATCAAGCTTCTTTTGCCGTGCATCGGCTGAATCCCTTTGGTAACCGTTCCTCCAAATACTTCCACGATAATTTGTAAGCCGAGACAAATACCTAAAATAGGGATTTGCTGATAGAAAGCTTTTACGATCGCTTGGCTGGCCGGACAGTTCTTAGGATTACCAGGACCAGGGGAGAGAACGATTAAATCTGGATTCCACTTTTCCACTTGTTCCACCGTAATTTCATCTTGTTGAACGACAAGGACATCGGGATGAAGCTGTTTATAGTATTGAAATAGATTGTATGTGAACGAGTCATAATGATCGATGAGTAGGATCATGGTAAAAACCCTTTCTATATTAGTTGCGAATATGCTTTATTATAACGTGAATTTAAAAAGGAGTTCCACCAAAAAAGATATCCCACAAAATGGGGATATCTCGTTATGCTAGTTGCCCTCTCGAACCGTGTTAAGAATGACCTAACGCAGCTTTAAGTTGTGAATAAAATGCTTCTTGTTGATCCACATTTAAGAAAACTCGATCTACCTTTCGTGAAAAGCCGTACATCATCTTTAATTCCTGTGGCTTCTGGAGAGTCATTACAAAGGTTGGTTTACTTGGTTCCAAATCCATATCCGTAACTCTAGCATCAAACCCATTATCTTGGTCATCCTTGGATAGCTTTGCAGGCCCTTGATAATAATCGATACTATTGATTTGATTAAGATCGACGGACATTCCTTTTGCAAACCCTACATAAAGGTAGAGTTTCTTGTCTGTAAGCACGAAAGGGGTAAGTCTTATTGCTTGTATCTCAGCAAGAAAGTAGATGATACCGTAAATATTAAAGACTAGTAGAATATAGCTTGCAATGGGACTCCATTGGTGGACAAGGAAGTGGAACCCGATAGATTCCAATACAATGGCATGGATAAGAAATACATAAACAGCAATAGCGCTTGTTTGTTTATGATAGGTAAACATGGTTCCTGTTGGATGCTCTGCTTTTTTTCTCCAAGAGAAGAAGGCGTAATAAAAAAGAGAAAATTCGGTTACCCACAAAGCTACAAACTTTTTATCCTTAAATTTTTCTGACATGACTTCCTGAATATTTATTCGAAAAAGGGAGCTGTCCTGCTGTAATTGTTTCATAGATTTCCAAAGACTAGGGAACTTCATGATGACAAAGTAAATGAGGTAAAGCTCTAGACCAATAAGGAGAAGCTCTGGCACGATGACGATATATCCTAGAAAAGAAAATCTCTCAAAGTAAACATCTGGAATGATAAAAGAAGCGACGCCGAATCCTAATACGACAGTAGCAGCTATATACTTTTTGGAGAAACGATGGCGAATGATAAAGAAATAAATCAGGATTGGAACAACAACTAAAAAGTCAAAAAAAGAGCCAAGGACAGCTAAATCAGGTATAGGTTTCATTTCCGGTATTCGATACAAAGCGTAGTTGGAAGCAAGAACAGCTAATAAAAGAATGGTGTAACTAACATTTCGTTTTGATAATACTTGCATGACACTCACTCCTTTTGATTGATTTAACCAACGTATTAAAAACCTAAAAGTCGTTCTTATTGTTCTTCCACGGCAATATGATAAAGCTTACCAAGGATGTCCTTTAACTGAATCAGGTCTTCGTTCTCCAATTTGCCGTAGTACTTATCCAAGATATACATTTCCATCTCTTCAAGTTTTTGATTATAATGCTTTCCTTTAGTATCTAATAAAACGTGAATTTCTCTGCGGTTCTCTAAGTTGATTTCTCGCTTTACGTAGTTGTCCGCTTCAAGTTTTTTCACTAGTTGGCTCGCTGCGCTTGCCGTCATTTGAAACGCTTCAGCAATTTCGTTCATTGTGAGGGGCTTCTGATATAACAAATCTAGTAACATTAGTTGTTTGGAGGAAAGGCGGACGAATTCTTCATCTTTCACAAGGTTGCGTATTTCATCAGAAAATAACTGACTGATTAGATCGCTGAGTTGCTTAATTTCCATATGCAATAAGGAATTTTTCTTCATATGTATCACCTCACCAACATTATACAACACACTTAATAATTAAGTAAACTTAAATGTTAAACAAAATAAAAGCTACAAGCAAACTGCTTATAGCTTTCAACCTTATTCCATCATATCCGCCACATACTCATAGGAGCGAAGTCGGTCTTCTTGGTGGAAGACTTGCGTATTAATAATCACTTCATTAGCTTGTGTATTTTCAATGAACTGTTGAAGCTTTTGTTTGACCATTTCAGGTTCACCAATCATGGTAGCCTCGGAGTTTAGTCGCTCGGAGATAGCAGCTTGTTCCGGAACGGTAAACACTTCTTCTATGCTCTCAACAGGAGGCTTCAGTGCTGTTGGTTGTCCTCGTGTTAGGCTTAAAAACTGTTGTTGTTGGGAAGTAGCAAGCCATTTTGCTCGTTCCTCTGTTTCAGCAGCGATAATATTCACTCCAACCATTGCATAGGGTTCTTGAAGCATTTCGGAAGGCTGGAAGTTATCCCGATATATTTTCAGTGCAGACATCGTGTAGTCAGGAGAAAAATGACTCGCAAAGGCGAAAGGTAGTCCTTTTTCAGCAGCAAGCCGAGCACTGAACCCGCTTGAACCTAATAACCAGATTGGAATGCTTAAGCCTTCCCCAGGAAAGGCGCGAACTCTGGCTGTTCCTTTAAAGTAATCCTCTAATTCATCCACTTGCAGCGGGAAATCCTCTGGACTACTATGAAGAGTTCTGCGTAGGGCATAGGCTGTTGCTTGATCACTTCCTGGTGCCCTACCAAGACCTAAATCAATTCTTCCTGGATACATGGATTCCAATGTACCAAACTGCTCAGCGATCACGATTGGGGCATGGTTAGGGAGCATGACACCACCTGAACCAACTCGAATGTGGTTGGTTGCGCCTGCAATGTGCCCAATCACAACGGAAGTAGCAGAACTCGCAATCCCAGGCATATTATGGTGTTCGGCTAACCAATAACGGTGAAAGCCCCATTTTTCCACATGCTGAGCAAGCTCTACACTTTCTCGAAAAGATAGGCTTGCATCACTTCCCTCTTTAATAGGGGCGAGATCTAAAACGGATAACCGTGTATGATGAAATTGTTTGCTTGTCATAATAATCACTCCTACTAGATTAAATCTAAGTAGTAGAAATAATACTCCTGTTTCTGGGGAGAGTCCAGAAATCCGCTTATGGCTGTTCTGGATAATCACAATATTCGATTATGGTTGCTTCTGTATCTGCTGGGTTTAAGTAAATCAGTCTGCGACCATGCTTGTTTGTTCTTTGACTATTTTCCAAAACCCGAATTCCTTTTCGCTTTAGTTCCTCGATAGCTTGGGGCAGGTCATCCACTCGAAAAGCTACATGATGGACACCTTTTCCTTTTTGCTTGATAAAACGGGCGATAGGGGAGGTCGTATTATTGGTCGGGCAAAGGAGTTCTGTTCGATGACCTTGAATGTCAATAATGGCTATTTCGCTTTCCACGCCTATTGCTTCGCTTCGATACCGATCTATTAAAGTACCTCCCAATACATCTACATAGAATTGGATACTATCATCGAGCTGTCGAACCGCAATCCCTATATGATCCAATTGTTTTTCCATAGAAAGTAGCTCCTTTTACGTTTTCTTTAAGCATAACGAGAGAGGAAGATTGCGTCAAAATAAAAAATGGCTACCATAGGATGGACAGCCATTTCAAAAGTATTATTTAGAAGACAACTTAGTACGGAAGTCTTCTAGTTTCGTTTTTGTTGCTTTTACTAACCCTTTCATTTTGTCTATTTCTAGTTTTTCTTTCTGAGAATGGGATAGCAATGGATATAAGCTTTCTTCTATGTTTTTGTAATCGGTTGGATAGCTTTTTTCCACGAGTTTCTCGATGACATCCCAGTTCTCTTCTAATGCTTTCCCTTGCTTTTTGATACGTTGCACTTTATCAGGGTTATCGACTAAAGTACTTTCCAATCGAGCTAATGTAGCGACAACGGATTTTATTCCTGACATAATTTCTTGGTCATTCTTGGACTCACTAGCAACGCCAGCTTCTTTGGAGTGGGCGTTAATTTGATTGATGGTACTTTGTACTTCTTCCTTTTTGCTTGATTGCCCAGGGCTCCATCCAGACAGGACAACACCAATTATAACGAGCGGCGTTAAGTAGAAAATGATTTTTCGCATATTGCTACATCTCCTTTTTTAAGAATCACATTTATTTTCCCTAGCTTCCATAATTTTTATACGAATAATGGACAAATAAAAAACAGCACCAGGTTCGCCTAGTGCTGTTTGAAAAATATCAACATTTGAGATGATTAGAAGGTACAGGGATAGGAACGTGATATCGAAGAGGACAATCCTCCGAATAGTAATGGATTTTGTTAGTTTTGCATGTATAAACCGCTCGTGTACATGTTGGTAAGATTGTAAATAATATCTTCCATCTTGTAAGGGGAACCTTCTACGATTTCCCACATGAACATTTCATTGGAATAAAACCAACCGCGTGCAACGAGATGGGGATCAAGGTTTTTCTTTGCCAGTGCGTGATCTTGTGCAAACTGAATATCTTGAGCGATTCGTTCAATAAATCGTTCGCGAATATCAGTCCATTTTTTGTTCACTTCTTCAGAAGTACCAATTGCTTCCTTTACGACCTGCATCATTGCTCTTTCTTCCATCGCTAAGGAAAGAAAAAGCTTCACTTGATTGGAAATCATTTCATGGGCGGTTTGGGAAGAGGTAGGGGTAAAAGGAAGCTCTGCAACTTCATAAAAACGATTCATCAATGTTGTCATGATTTCAATAAACAGTTCGTCTTTGTTACTGAAATAGACATAAGCAGTTCCATAGCCAGTATTCGCTTCTTTAATAATTTGAGAAATCGTTGCCTTTTGAAAACCAACTTTTAAAAATACGGCACGTCCTGCTTCGACTATGTTGTTTCGGGTTTGCTTAGCTTGAATCTGTCTATTCGTTAAGTGCTCCTTTGATTCCATCATAAGGTTTCTTCCTTTCCTGTCGGTTCTTCATAAAGTCTATTTTACTGGTATTATTCTATCGTGACAATATGTCGAACAATTATGATATTATGTCATTGACACTATATCATCTAAATAATATAATGCAATTGTCAAAAGAATTTTATTTTTTCAGACAGCGGAGGGTCATGAATATGGAAAATGCTTCATTAGAATATGCAAAAAAGCTTGATGCACAAGATGTGCTTTATAAGTACAGAGAAGAATTTTACACCAAAGAAAATGGGATTTATCTCGATGGGAACTCTTTAGGATTAATGTCCAAGAGATCCGAGGCATCCCTTTTAGAGATCGTGGAAGCCTGGAAACAGCATGGTATTGATGGTTGGACGGAAGGGGAGCACCCTTGGTTTTATCTATCTGAAAAACTGGGAGAGAAGATGGCTCCCTTAGTCGGTGCTTTTTCTGACGAGATAATTGTAACCGCTTCCACTACAGGTAATTTACATCAGCTCGTTGCGACTTTTTATCAACCGAAAGAAGAGAAAACGAAGATTTTAGCCGATACGATTACTTTTCCGAGTGATATCTATGCCTTGAAAAGTCAGCTCCGGCTAAAAGGCTTTGACCCGGAAGAACATTTAGTTCGAGTAGAAAGTCGGGATGGCCATACCTTGTCGGAAGAAGATATTATTGCTGCGATGGATAACACTATTTCTGTCATTGTGTTGTCCAGTATATTATACAGAAGTGGGCAAATCTTAGACATGAAGCGGCTTACGACAGAAGCGCATAAACGAGGTATTATTATTGGGTTCGATTTATGTCACTCCATCGGTTCTATCCCGCATGAATTAAGTGAATGGGGAGTAGACTTTGCATTTTGGTGTACGTATAAACACCTAAATGGAGGACCGGGCTCGGTTGGTGCTTTGTATGTGAACCGCAAGCATTTTGGAAAAGTACCTGGTTTGGCAGGTTGGTTTAGCTCAAAGAAGGAAAATCAGTTTGATATGGATCATGAATTGGTACCGGAAGAGCATGCTGGTGCTTATCAAATTGGTACACCGCACGTTTTAAGTATGGCACCTTTAATTGGGGCATTGGAAATGTTCACGGAAGCTGGCATTACGAGAATCCGTGAGAAATCATTAAAGCTAACTTCCTATATGATGAAGCTCTTTGAACAGGAACTATCAACCTATGGCTTTATAATGCGAAACCCTTTAGAGGAAAATAGGCGAGGCGGGCACTTGTTTATTGAGCATCCAGAAGCGGCGCGTATTTGTAAAGCATTAAAAGCAAATGGAATTATTCCAGATTTTCGTGCCCCAAATGGAATTCGCTTAGCACCTGTAGCGTTGTACAATACGTTTGAAGACGTTTGGAAAACGGTTCAAGTATTAAAACAAATTATGGACGAAGAGCAATACAAAAAGTTTGAGAATAAACGTGGAGTGGTGGCATAGCGAATGAAAAAGAAATGGATTGATATTTCTCAACCGTTAACCAATCATATCGCTCACTGGCCCGGTGACACTTCCTTTTCGTATGAACTATCGATTACGAAAGAACAAACAGGATCTGTGAATATTGGGAAAATCACAACAAGCCTGCATACAGGAACGCATGTGGATGCTGCTTTTCACTTTGACAACGAGGGTCCGGGAATCGAACAATCGGACATCAACGATTTTATTGGAATAACATTAGTAGTTGACGCGACAGGGACGTCCACTTTAAGCAGTCAGCTTTTGCAAGAGACCGAGTTAGCTAGTGTAAGCAAAGTGCTATTCAAAACGAAGACTGAAAGTGAGCCAAATCATTTTCCTGAACACATTCCCGTAATTGATCCGCAACTCGCTCCTTTTCTAAGAGAGCATGGGATTACTCTTGTCGGAGTGGATGTACCGTCTGTAGATGACCTGAATAGTAAAGAGTTACAAGCACATCACAACCTTTTTCAACAGGGCATTCATATTTTGGAGAATGTCGCACTTGATGATATAACACCAGGTTTATACGAATTGATTGCACTGCCACTAGCCATCCAAGGTGCAGATGGAAGTCCGGTTCGTGCCGTAGTACGACCGCTATAAACATGTTAGGAGGGGAAATCATGAGCGATACATCAAAAAAACGAAGCCTAGCTTATGATGGAGAAACGAACATTCATACAAATTTTAAAAAGAATATGACGTACGGTGATTATTTGCAGCTCGATTCCATTTTGTCCAGTCAAAACCGATTGTCCAATCACCATGACGAGATGTTATTTATTATTACCCATCAAGTAAGCGAGCTGTGGATGAAGCTTATTTTACATGAAACGAAGTCAGCCATTGAATCCATTGAACAAGATGATTTGTCTACTGCATTTAAGCGGTTAGCACGGGTTTCCAAGACGCAAACTCAAATCATTCAAGCTTGGGATGTTCTTTCTACATTAACACCATCCGAGTATATGGAATTCCGAGATTCCCTTGGCCAAGCCTCCGGATTTCAATCTTACCAGTATAGAATGATAGAATTTGCATTAGGTTACAAAACTCCACATGTTCTTAAAATCTATGAAAAGGATCCTGAGCTACATCAACAACTAACGACAGCCTTTCATGCGCCAGGATTATACGATGTTGCGATTAAAAAGCTAGCAAGAGAAGGTTTTGTCATTGATGAAGAGGTAGTTAACCGAGATTTTGCTAAACCGTATGATGGAAACGAATCGGTGAGAAAAGCTTGGTTAGAAGTTTACGAAAATGTTGACAAGTATTGGGATCTTTACGAGCTTGCGGAAAAGTTAGTGGATATTGAAGATTGGCTACAACAGTGGCGATTCCGTCATATGAAAACGGTAGAACGAATCATAGGTTTTAAGAAAGGAACTGGTGGTTCTTCCGGAGTGAACTATTTAAAACGCGTGTTAGATCATCGTTTTTTCCCAGAGCTGTGGGATATTCGAACCGAAATTTAAACAAGGAGAGTGAACGTATGAATCGTGAACAATGGTCATCGAAGCTGGGGTTCATTATGTCCTCAGCTGGTGCTGCTATCGGATTAGGCGCCATTTGGAAGTTTCCTTACGTAGCAGGAATGAATGGTGGGGCAGCATTTTTTCTAGTCTTTATTTTATTTACTGTTTTGATAGGCTTACCTTTACTAATTTCCGAGTTTGTCATTGGACGAGGTGCAAAAAAAGAAGCAATTACCGCTTATAAGGTGCTAGCACCAGGGTCACAATGGAATGTAGTGGGGAAAATAGGAGTACTCGGATGCTTTCTACTGTTATCGTTTTATAGTGTTGTCGGAGGTTGGGTACTTATCTATACAGCTCAATCTCTCGTCGGTGGTGTGATCAAAGAGGGAGCTAACTATCCGGAAATGTTTGGAGCAGTTACGGGATCTCCAGCTATGACTTTACTCGGTTTAGCCCTTTTTCTATTCATTAATGTTTTAGTCATTTCACTAGGAATTCGAAATGGAATCGAAAAAGCGAGTAAATATATGATGCCGTTACTGTTTGTTTTCTTTTTAATCTTAGTGGTCAGATCGCTAACCCTCGATGGAGCGATGGTAGGTATTGAATTTTTCTTGCAACCGGATTTTTCAAAACTAACGGGTGAAGGTATCTTATATGCACTTGGTCAATCCTTCTTTGCATTAGCGGTTGGGTTCTCTTGTATGGTGACATATAGTTCGTATCTTGGGAAAGATGTTAGTATTCCTGGAGCTGCGTCTTCTGTTGTCATCATGAATATTTTCGTTTCTTTACTTGCAGGTTTAGCCATTTTTCCAGCCGTTTTTGCATTCGGAATGGAGCCAGCAGAAGGTCCAGGATTATTATTTATGATTTTACCTACAGTATTTGGCCAAATCCCGTTTGGTGAGGTTTTTTTAAGTCTTTTCTTGTTACTTTTCCTTTTTGCAACATTAACATCCTCATTTAGTTTGCTCGAAATTATCGTGTCTGCATTTACGGAAAGTGGGAAACGTAGACGGAAAAACGTAACGTGGGTTTCTGGAGTTATTATGTTTGTTGCGGGTATCCCAGCAGCTCTTTCCATGAGCACGCTTAGTGACTTTACGATTTACGGCAAAACAGTATTTGATGCAACGGACTATTTAGTGAGCAACATTTTATTACCATTAGGTAGTTTATTAATTGCTTTGTTTATTATTTATCGAATGGACCGTAAGCTGGTAGAAGAGCAATTTTATTTATCTACTTCTTTATCTCCAGTATGGTTTCAGCTATGGAGAGTTGCGATGAAATGGGTTGTTCCAATTACGATTATTATTGTGTATGTTAATTTACTAGGAATTATTTAATAAGGTGTTATAATGGGTGAGGGCGCTTACATAAGTGCTCTCCCATGTCGTTTTCTTTACATAATTAAACCATACAGTATTGGAGGAAAATATCATGATTATTGGGATTCCAAGGGAAATCAAAAACAATGAGAACAGAGTCGGAATTACACCAGCGGGCGTGGACCAGTTTGTGAAAGCAGGTCACCAAGTGTATGTGGAGATAGATGCTGGACTTGGTAGTGGATTCACAAATGAAGATTATCAAGCAGCAGGAGCTACTCTTCTTGACCAAGCCGCTGATGTTTGGGGCAAGGCAGAAATGGTCATCAAAGTTAAGGAACCATTAGCGGAAGAGTATCCATATTTCAGAAAAGACCTCGTCTTATTCACGTATCTACACCTGGCAGCAGAGCCGAGCTTAACGAAAGCGCTTGTTGACAGTGGAATTACAGCGATTGCTTATGAAACCGTAGCCGTTGGACGATCTTTACCTTTGTTAACCCCTATGAGTGAAGTTGCAGGAAGAATGGCTTCCCAAATTGGTGCACAATGCCTAGAAAAGCCAAAAGGCGGAAAAGGAATTCTACTAGGTGGAATCCCAGGAGTAAAACGTGGAAAAGTAACCGTAATTGGTGGCGGAGTAGTAGGGACGAATGCGGCGAAAATTGCGATTGGCTTAGGCGCAGACGTTACAATCATGGATGTAAGTGCAGAGCGTTTACGCCAAATCGATGATATTTTTGGAAATACCATTCATACGATGATGTCGAACCCTGTTAACATTGCAGAAGCAGTGGCAGAATCGGATTTAGTAGTCGGTGCAGTTCTCATACCGGGTGCAAGAGCGCCGAAGCTTGTAACGGAAGAGATGATTAAATCGATGAAAGATGGCAGTGTTGTGGTAGACGTAGCGATTGACCAAGGTGGAATCATTGAAACATGTGACCACATCACAACACACGATAACCCAACCTATGTGAAACACGGAGTTGTACACTATGCGGTAGCGAACATGCCAGGTGCCGTTCCACGTACTTCAACAGTTGGCCTTACAAACGTTACGATTCCTTATGCATTGCAGCTAGCAAACAAGGGTGTAGCTGCAGCAGTTGCGGGTAACGAATCCTTGAAGGCTGGAGTGAACGTTTTGAATGGGTATGTAACTTATGAGGCTGTAGCACGTGATTTAGAGTATGAATATAAGACAGTGGATGAGCTGTTAGGATAAGTTTTGGTAGTGGTGCCCCCGCGGATGTGCGGGGGTTTTTTGTATTGGGTTGGGGCGAACGTTAATATAATCGTCTTAAGCGATAGTAAATTCGTCGGGAACGATAATAAATGATGGGTCTGCGATAAAAAACAGGACAACTGCGATAATAAAGTTTCATTGAACGTTAATATATTGGTAATTATTCAATTTTATCAATAATAGAGGTTTTAATTACTTTTGGTAGAACTTCTTCTTGTGAGGAGGTGTTTAAATGATAGTCAAAAAGAGAACAATGCCGCTCCACATTAGAGCGAACCGAGCATTGTTAAGAAGATTGGATCCAAATCACATGAAGAAACCTATAATTGAGGAGGATTTAGCCAAAAGAAAAGCTGGGTATGATGGAGAACGGTCCATAGATTATTATCTTAGTAAAATGCCTACTAGCCAATTTTACATTTTTCAAGATCTTCGTTTAGAGGCTAACTCATTTTACTTTCAAATGGATATTCTACTACTATCCAAATCGTTCGCCCTCATCATTGAGATTAAAAATATTTCTGGTACTTTATACTTTGATACTTTGTCAAAACAATTCATTCGTAGAACGATGGAAAAAGAGGAAGGCTTTCGAGATCCACTTATTCAATTACAAGAGCAAAAAGAACAGTTTTCAAATTGGATGCAGGAAAGAGGATGTAATTTACCAGTAGAGGGTATCATCGCTATAAGTAATCCGTCCACGATTATTACAGCTAGTAAAGGCAGCGAATTTATATTCGATTTCGTGCTACATTTTGATCATCTGAAAAATAAAATTAATGAGTTGGAAAAGAAACATACAACAACCGCAATTAGTGCCTCTCAATTTTTTGACCTCAATCAATCGCTTCTTCACAGTCATATACCACTTTTTCCTAAAACTCCTTCTTTTTTTGGCATTCCTAAAGCGGATATACGTAAAGGTGTTTATTGCAAACAATGTGAGCAATTTACAATGGGAAAAATTTATCGGGGATGGCAATGCTCAATATGTAAGTTGAAGGACCAGGAGGCTTATAAGCAGGCGATTGAAGATTACCTTTTGTTAATAGAACCAGTTATAACTAATAAAATGTGTCGGGACTTCCTAGGCATTGAGAAGCCAATGACTGCTTCTAGACTATTAATGAATTCCAATTTAGCATTTGAAGGTGAGCATAAAAGTAGGGTTTATTATCTGAAGGATTTCTAATAAGGTGAAACGGATCAAACGATAATAAATCTAGTCACAACGATAATAAAACGGCTCTGAATGTTAATATTCGGGCCGAACGATAATAAATTCAGTTTGAACAATAAGAAACTTATACTGACCATTAAGAATTCCGTCTCCAACGTTAATAAACCTCGACTGGACGTTAATAATGTTGAAACTACAGTCACATCCAATCCATAATCAAAAACCACCACCAAAAAAAGGAAAATCACCCACACATATGGAATATAATTAGTATAGAAAGGAGGGAAGAGATATGTCTGATTTAGTTCGCATTGGCACGACGTATGTGCCGGTTCAGGATGTAGAAACGGCTAGTGCATGGTACTCGGAAAAGCTTGGGGCAGAAATCAATTATCAGGATCAGGATAAGGCGATTTTAAACCTAGCGAATCAAGCATTTTTCTTAGTCCGAGCGCAAGAAAACGAGACTTCCAATTTCCAAGATTCAAGCGGGAATACGAGATTTTCACTTACATTTGAAGTAGACGGTGAATCGGCTCTTGAAGTATTACATAAGAAATTCCAGAGTCTTGATATCGAAGTTGGAGAGATTGAAGATAGAGGGCATCCAGGTCGGAATTTTATATTTCAGGATTTGGATGGGAACCTATTTGATGTTTGGAGCGAGCTCAGTCCTGTATTTAAGGAAAAGTTTCAAATGAACAAATAGAGCCAAAATAAGAGTGGAATCCTGCGATAGGATTCCACATCTCTCACTATTAATGTCGTTTATTCAACCAAAGTACTCCAGATTTTGCTAACCTAGGTAGCATACCTGTCATTGGCTGTTTATACATATTTCCGAAGCCATCGTTCTTTCCTAAGGAGCCGAGTGCACCTTTCAATTTTAACTTCTTAGGGGCAAGTGGTTCTTTTCCGTGTAGCACTGCGAATAATACTTCACTAATTTGTTCCCCTTGTTGCCCAGCTAACTGAGCACTTGGAGAGTGTTCGGATGATACGCAATCTCCGACAACATAAATATGTTCATTTTGTGGGACTTGGTAAAACGCATTTGTCACAATTTTTTCCTGCTGATCTTTTTCATATGGGAGCTCGCGAGCGAGGTGATGTGGTTTTACACCTGCTGTCCATATGGTCACATCACTTAAGAAACAAAGTCCATTGTTGCAAACCGCATCTTTTTCAACATATTCAACATTGGAATGGTGCAGCACTTCCACATCATTTTTCTTAAACCAATCTTCCACATAGTTTTGAATTTTACGATCAAAAGCACTTAAGACGGATCCCCCGCGGTCGAGTAAACGAACATTCAGATCTGGTCTGCTTTCTCTGATTTCAGAAGCAACTTCAATTCCACTTAAACCGGCTCCAACAATCGCAACCGTTTTATAGGCATCCAAATTACCAACACGATATCCAGCATGTCGTGCTCTTTTGATGGTTTGAACACTTTCTGTAAACTCCGCTGCACCTTCAATGCCATGATAATTGTCTTCACAACCAAGTGCAATGACAAGATAATCATAAGGAATAGGATCGGAGTCCCTTAACAAAACTTGTTCTTCATTGGTATCAATTTTTATAATTTCATCATAAACATATTGGATCTGCTCATGGATTGGGAAGTCGAATCGAACATCTTTATCTGATGTTGTTCCTGCTGCAATCGCATAAAACTCTGTTTTTAAAGAATGATAAGGATTTCGGTCCACCAACGTGATTTCCACATCAGTTGGTAATCCAAGATCAAGAAGTTTGTGCAGTATTTTCATACCGCCATAGCCGCCACCTAAAATAACTAATCTTTTCATAAACTTAAACCCCTTTATAAAATCCAATACTAGATAAAGCGCTTCCGTTTTCCCCTTATTAAGACTAACAAAAAAGAGGTAGAAAGACTAGTGGGAAAATTAGAACGAGTTAGGGTGAATATACCTGTAGAGCAAAAGAAAAAGGTATTGGATGATTCCAATACCTTTTCGTTTATAGATGTTCTACTATACCTAAAAAGTTCTACTGCTTTTTCTTTCCCTATCCAGCAGTAATGGTTTGCTTGTTCTCTTTATCAGACTTTTTACGCATGTATTGGAGCACTATTACTGCGCCAAAGATAATTAAGCCAACCGCTGAAAATTTTATGTCTGGATAGACAAGTAATAACCCGCCAACAATTAAGAGAATTCTTTCTAACCTATTAGTTTTCATGGATAAATGCCCAATCATTCCAGAACTTATACTCGCCATCCCGAGCATAGCAGTTATTACGGCTAGAGAGACATTCCAAACGTTTGCATCGTTTTGTAACAGAAGAATAGGTTGAGAAACAAACATGTAAGGAATAATGAATGCGGCAATGGCTAATTTAACCGCCGTTACTCCAGATTTCATCGGATTTGCACCAGCGATACCAGCACCAGCATATGCAGCTAAACAAACTGGTGGTGTGATATCTGCTACGATACCAAAATAGAAAACAAACATATGCACGGCAATAATAGGTACATCAAATTGTAATAAAGCTGGTGCTGCCATTGTGGCCGTAACCACGTAGTTTGCGGTAGTCGGCAGACCCATGCCTAAAATGATGCAGGCAATCATCGTGAAGAACATTACTAGGAAAAATTGTCCTTGTGCAAGATCAATGATTCCACCGGCAATTTTTGGCCCCAAACCGGTAGTTGTGACCGTACCAGCAATAATACCCGCAGTAGCACAGGCTGCGATAACTGGTAAAGCTGTTCTAGCACCTTCTTCAAATATGTTAATAATCTCCTTAAAGGACATGCGTGTGTCCTTTCGGAAAAAGCTAATAATAAAGGCTGTAAGAATTGCAAATAGTGCCGCATACGTAGGTGTGTATCCTATTAGAAGAAAACCAATAATGATGACTAGTGGTAGAAATAAATCTAGCCTCTTAATTAGGTTTTTCATCTTCGGGAGCTGTTCCTTCGGCAGTCCTAAAATCCCTTGCTTTTTTGCTTCGAAATGGGTACCCATAAATACACCTGTGAAGTAAAGAAGCGCTGGTATAATAGCGATTACGATAATATCATTATATGGAATACCAGTATAGGAAGCCATGATGAATGCTGCTGCTCCCATAATCGGTGGCATTATTTGTCCACCTGTAGAGGCAGAAGCTTCTGCGGCCGCTGCAAAATGCGGCTTAAATCCAGCGTTTTTCATCATTGGAATAGTAAAAGACCCAGACCCAACTGTATTTGCAACAGAACTCCCGCTAACCATCCCTTGTAGCCCACTTGCTGCTACTGCAGCTTTAGCTGTTCCTCCTGTATATTTACCTGTTAGTCTTAATGCAATATCATTAAAGAATTGTCCAATATTGGTTTTTACGAGCATTACTCCGAAGAATAGGAATAAGTAGATATATGTTGAAGATATTTGAATCGGAATACCAAATATGGAACTAGAGCTAAAAAACATTTCAGTGGATAACGATGCCCAATCATAACCCGCATGTCCAATAACGGGGACATATTGCCCGAATAAACCGTAAAACAAAGCAATAACCGCGATAATTACAATCGGTAGTCCTACGACTCTTCTTGTTGCCTCTAGAAGCAGAAGAATGCCCACTGTTGCAACTATTTGATCTTGAAAAGTAAATCCAAAGATTAATGCCTCATTAATTAATCTTTCGTAGTTATAAATAATGTAGAAGTTAGTGAATAGAGCAGCTAATGCGAAAAGTGCATCGTACCATTGGACACCTTTCCGTTTTGTCATAGAGGATTTTATTGGATAAAGCAAGTACACTAAAGCCAATCCTGCTCCTAAGTGAATCGCACCCTGAATGGTGGATACATATGCACCGCGGAGTGCCGTGTACAGTTGGAAAATTGTTAAAGCACTTCCTAGGATTAAGGTAACCCAACCCCACGGTCCAAGATTTGTTCGAAAGGCACTTTCTTTGTCATATTTCGCCATTAATTCATGCTGATCTAATTCATTCGTATTTTGTTGTGACATCTATTCCCCTCCATTCTATACACCATAAAATAGGAGAAAAACCGGACAACAAGTGTCCGGTTCTCTCTATTACTCGATTACACCGATTTCTTTAAAGTACTTTTCAGCACCAGGGTGAAGTGGTAAGTCACTTGCACCAGTTAAAGCACTGTCCTCGGTGATTAATTTAGCTTGAGCAATCGTCATATCCCCAGCTTTTTCAAATAAAGTTTTTGTCATCTGATAAGCCAAATCTTCGCTAACTTGTTCAGTAGAACCAAGTAGTAAAGCCATTGCTGTTACAGTTTGAACAGGTTCATCTTGCCATTCATATGTTCCTGGCTCCACTGTGTAAGCTTCATATTGACTTTGATCTACTACTTGTTGAAGTGCATCTCCTTCAATATTGAGGAACTTAACTTCTTTAGTAGCAGCTTGTAGCTCATCAGTAGTAGAAGAAGGTACACCTACTACAGCAAAGGAAGCGTCAATTGTACCGTTTTGCAGCTTACTCTTAGCATCTCCAAATCCTTCTGCGAAAGCTTCATAGTCGCCTTCTTCAATACCGTAAGCACTTAATACTAGCTCAGCTGCTTGACGAGTAGCTCCACCTGGTGGACCTATTGCAACTTTTTTACCTTTTAGGTCTTCGATAGATTCTATTCCAGTGGATTCCAATGTAACGACCTGAAGTGCCTCTGGATATAGAGAAGCAATGACACCAACTTTATCGATAGTCTTGCCTTCAAATTCTCCTGTTTGCTCGACAGCACTTATCATTGTAGTGTTTTGTGCAATTCCTAGTTGGAAATCACCTGATTGAATCTTTGCGATGTTTTCAACAGAAGCACCAGATTCAACGGAACTAACATCAAATCCTTCTACATCGATATTGTCTTTTAGGAGGTTAGCCATTTCTCCACCTAGTGGGTAATACACACCACCAACACTACCTGTACCCATCGTTAGGCTAGTAACGGATTCCTCAGACCCGTCGTTTCCGCCATCACTACTTTCATCACCATTTGTACCACCACTGTTGCAAGCGCTTAATACCATAGCAACTAGAATAGCAAAGATGAATAGCAATAAACTCTTTTTCTTCATCTAATTCCCCCTTAGTATGAAATTGTTTTTTTTGTTTAGACCATACCGTTGCTCATATCTGTATCAATAATAAGGTCTAAGCAAAAAAGGATTCATACAAATCTATGAAATAGATATGTAGAATTGTTTTTATTTTATCCTATAACAGGTATAATTTTCAAGCACTTGGGGAAGTGGGTATCAGAAATCGCTTACATTTTTAATAAAAGGAAGAATTATAGTACAATGGTTAGCGTATTATTATTTAAAAAAGGAGGGAATGCGATGAGTCTCACGAAAAAGATATTCATCGGGCTTTTAGCGGGTCTGGCTGTTGGGTTAGCTCTTCATCTTGCAGCACCAGATCTTTTCTCGACGTTGGACAGTTACTTTTTTGGCCCGTTGGGAACCATATTCTTAAATTTAATTAAGATGCTAGTTGTTCCAATTGTGTTTTTCTTCATCACTTTGGGAACTGCTTCATTAGGGGATCCAAAGAAATTGGGGAGAATTGGAGCAAAAACTATTGGCTTCTTCCTCGTAACAACTACAATTGCCATTACCATTGCAATTGGATTAGCTTATCTAATCCAACCAGGTAACACAGGAATTGATACCACTGGTGCAGAATATGAGAGTCAAGAAGCACCTAGTGTAGTAGAAACCTTCACTAACATCATCCCTACAAACCCTATCCAATCTATGGCAGAAGGGAACATGCTTCAAATTATTGCATTTTCCATTTTTGTTGGTTTTGCTCTAGCGATGCTTGGTAAGAAGACAGAGGGTATTTATAGGCTAATTGAACAAGGAAACGATATTATGATGTTCCTTGTAAATCTTATTATGCGCTTTGCTCCTTATGGTGCATTTGGTTTATTAGCTTCTGCAGTAGGGCGAATGGGACTTGAAGGTGTTCAAGCGATGGCATCTTACATGATTGTTGTACTGGTTGCACTATTCATTCATGCATTCGTTACGTATGGTACTGCGGTTGGAACGTTAGGAAAAATGAGCCCTATTTATTTCTTTAAATCGTTCTTCCCGGCTATGACAGTAGCTTTCAGTACATCTAGTAGTAGTTCAACATTACCGATTTCTATGAAAACTGCTCAAGAGAACTTGAAAGTACCGAAACCGATCAGTAGTTTCGTACAACCGCTTGGTGCAACAATCAATATGGATGGAACAGCTATTATGCAAGGGGTAGCCACCATCTTTATTGCGCAAGTTTATAATACGGACTTATCTTTTGCACAATTAATAATGGTCGTACTTACAGCTGTGTTAGCAAGTATCGGAACTGCTGGGGTACCGGGTGTCGGTTTAATTATGCTAGCAATGGTCCTTAACCAAGTACAACTTCCGGTCGAAGGTATTGCCCTCATTATAGGGATTGACCGTGTACTAGATATGACTAGAACCGCTATCAATATTACAGGGGATGCAGCCTGTGCGGTTGTGGTTACAGAGAGTGAGAAGAAACATCAGGACACTAACTTTAATGATGAAGAGCCTGTAACAGAAGCCTAAAGAAAAAGCACAATGGTCAACAAACCATTGTGCTTTTTCCTTTTATGCTGATTTATTGGATGATTCCGGTTCAAGATTATCTCTTTCCTGTTGCTTACGGAAAATGGTTGCGATAATTGGGCCGGATATATTATGCCAAACACTAAAAATTGCGCTTGGTACAGCAGAAAGCGGACTGAAGTGCGCTGTGGCTAACGTCGCACCTAGACCCGAATTTTGCATCCCAACTTCAATGGAAACGGCTCGTTTTTTAGCTGGCTCCATTCCTAATGCTTTTCCTAAGCCGTAACCAAGCAAGTATCCGAGAACGTTATGCAAAACAACGATTGCGAAAATTAAAGCTCCGGTTTCTGCAATTTTTTCTTGGTTCACACTTACAACGGCTGCAACAATCGCTACAATCCCAATGACAGAAACAAGCGGGAGAGCTTTAATTCCAGGTTCAATTTTGTCTCCAAGCCAAGCCTTCACAATTAATCCAAGTACTATTGGTACCAGTACTACTTGTACGATGGAAAGGAATAAGTCCATCGGAGAAACTGGTAGCCATTGGCTAGCAAAGACGAGCACAAGTGCTGGTGTTAAGATTGGCGCCAAGACCGTTGAGACAGCGGTAATGGAAACAGACAGAGCTGTATCTCCCTTCGATAAGTAGGTCATAACATTGGATGATGTACCTCCTGGACAACACCCGACCAAAATTACCCCCACTGCAACCTCAGGTGAAACTGGTAAAAGGGTTGCAAGGGCAAAGGCAAGAAGAGGCATGACCGTGAATTGAGCAATTACCCCAATTGCAACATCTTTTGGTCGACGAAACGCTTCCTTAAAGTCATTTGCTGACAATGTTAATCCCATTCCGAACATAATAATTCCGAGCAGTGGTACTATGTATGCCGCAATCCATGTAAATCCGTTAGGTAATAAAAATGATAAGACCGCAAACAGCAAAACCCAAACTGCAAAGGTACTCCCTACAAAATTACTAAGTCTTTCTAATCCTTTCATATTTTCAACTCCTTTCTAAATATTAATTACAGATTATACTACCAATTCTGAAAATTACAACAGCAAAGATTGTCAAATTTTCTTCCAACCTTCCTGACTGTCAGTTGTAGAAAGTGAGAAGCTCCAGTATATTATTTTCATAGACACATAGAGAAGAGGGTAACAAGTGGGAAGAGAGCTTATTAGAAGGGCCAAGATTGAAGACATCGATACTGTATTTGCATTATTTGATGCATGTAAAGAGGATTTACTTCAAAAGGAAATTTTTCAATGGGATGACAACTATCCGAGTAGAGAATATGTGGAAGCTGGCATTACCTACGGAGAGATGTACATTTTAGAGAGAAATAGTGAGATTATTGGAGCAGTAGCCATTAATGAATGGCAAGCTCCAGAATGGGAGAATGTGAATTGGCGACATAATGACGGCAACACATTAATCATTCATTCCCTTTGTGTTCATCCTGATGAAGAAGGAAATGGGTATGGGGATCAGATACTTAGGTTTGTAGAAGAGTTTGCGAGGGAGAATGGGTATATAGGAGTAAGATTGGACGCCTTTTCTGAAAATGAACGTGCACTACATTTTTATGAAAGACGCGGTTATCACAAGGTTGACGAAGTATTTTTCACTTCAAAACCAGAAGGCCATGAGACGTATTATTGTTTTGATAAATTTCTGTATAATGAATTCTAAGTTTCTCTTATAACCAAAAAAGCGTGAGCCATGCCACGCTTTTTTATATGATATACATCAAGATGTTTCGACCTTTGGCAGAACCTTAGATAAGATATAACCACTTATAAGTCCGATGAAAATAGGAATCATGGATCCACCAGTTTTTACTTGATGTTCTGTTTCTTGTTGATAATAGAATGTGAATATTTTAATATCGACTACATATCCAACCGCGTAAAGGACACCACTTACGAATAAAAAAGTAATAAAGCCTAGTATGGCTCTCCCATTCATTATATCCTCTCCCCCGTTCCTTCCTTTACGATACATTTTACCATATCAATTAAGCATGGCTGAAAAGAGGAAAAGTGCCTACCCTTGTGGAATTTTTAATTACCATAATTAGAAGGTAGGGATGTGCGATGGGAAGAGTTGTAGGATTTGAATTAAGTAGTCAAGAGCCGGAAAAGGCAGTGGAGTTTTATTCCGATGTATTTGGATGGAAAGCTGCAGAGCCGCAATGGGATTACTGGGCTGTTGTAACAGGAGAAAACCATCTTGCAGGAATAAATGGTGGGATAGGAAAGGGACCTAGCGATTTTCCACAAGGGTCCAGAATTCAAATTGAGGTTGATTCCATAGATCATACGATAAAAATAGCGACTGATAAGGGTGCGATGATTGTGAGAGACAAGATGGAATTCGCAGATTTTTATTTAGCTTATTTAGTCGATCCAGTTGGAAATGGAATAGGTCTTATTGAGAAAAAATAAAGGATAACTATGAATCAGTGACCACGGACGGATTGCAATTAAATTGTAACTCTTCTAAATCTAAACGAGGAGAATGACGATGAACTTCCCCACAAGAGAAACGAACCGCCTTCACTTAGTACAGATTACTTCTGAACATGTAGATGGCTACTTCGATATTATGTCCAGACCTGATGTAACCAAGTATTATGGTATGGATCCATTACATGAACAAAAGCAAGCATTCAAAATGATTGAATCCTTTCAAACAACATACGAAAATCACAGGGGTATCCGTTGGGGAATGCTAGAGAAAGGGACCAATCGATTTATCGGAACTATAGGTTTAAATAATTGGAGCACATGGAGTAAACGAGCAGAAATAGGCTATGAGCTACACCCTGTTTTCTGGAGGAAAGGATACGCAACGGAAGCGATACAAAATATTCTGGAATATTCTTTCTTAGAACTAGACCTTTTTCGGATGGGAGCGGTGACTTTTCCGGAAAATGAGGCTTCTAATAAATTGTTGCGAAAGATTGGTTTTAAGCAAGAGGGAGTGTTACGGGGATATTTATTCCAAACTAATCAATCACATGATGCATTTGTTTTTTCGATATTGCGTCCTGAATGGGAAAAGACGAGCTCTTGATGAGCTCGTTTATCCTTTAATTCCATAATAATAAAATCGAGTATCAACGATATGTTCATATCCGAATTTTTCATAAAGACCTTGTGCACGACCATTATCATTTCCAGTTTCTAGTGTTAATCCTCTTGCCCCTACTTGTATTGCATAGTCTTTTGCAGCTGCTAAAAGCTCCCAACCAATTCCTTTGCCTCTAATATGTTGTTTAACATACAAATCATTTAAGATAAATGTTTTTTGCATCGAGACGGAAGAAAAAGTTGGGTAAAGCTGTGTAAAACCAACATAGTTGCTCTCATCGACAGCGACAAAAATGACCGAATCCTGGTGGACAAACCGATCTAGAAGAAAAGCCTTCGCTGCTTCGATATCAGAAACTTGCTTATAAAATATGCGGTAATTGTTAAATAAAGGAGTAATTCCTTCTAAATCATGAATAGTAGCTTGATAGACTCTCATTATGTATCCTCCTAAAGTGTGAATTTTCGTGTGTTAGTTCCTTTTTTGCTGGAAGAGCCAATCCATTACGACTTTATTTTCAAAGGTTGGGATCCACGAGAAATGTGGATGAAAAGGAGTAGTTCCTTCTTTATATCTTGTGTATAATATCCTGCTCTCATTTCGTGTTGCCTTTTCAAGCATTGTTCCAGCTTGTTCCTTATTCTCCTCGTTGGTTAGGGAAGCAGAATATTCTCCATATATTACAGGTATGCCGCAATCCTCTATTGCTTGAACCATTTTCGTCGTGCCCTCTATTGGAACAGTGGGATCGTCTATCGAATGGAAGGTCCAAATTGGAAGATGCTTCACTTGATTGGCAAGCTCTACATCCCCAAACCCACAGATAGGAATAGCAGCGGCAGCTAGCTCTGGATTGTCCTGAATAATTTTCCACGTTCCATACCCACCCATGGAAAGTCCCGTAATATAAATACGGTTCGGATCGATAAAATAATTAGTCTGTACTTCTTCCAACAAGTGAAGTACAAGACCACAGCAAATGTCATCTGTCCACCATTCGTTATAGTCAGCCTGTGGTGCAAGAACAAAAGCGGGATGTTTAGCTTGCTGTTCTGAATCTGCCCAACAGATGGCTCCGCGGTTACTTGCCAGATGTGTAAAATTATCATCCCCTCTCTCCCCAGCCCCATGTAAGAACAGAACTAACGGCAACGGCTTTTGTGTAGGAGGTGCATATAAGCGATAGGGAAGGGTTTTTCCATTGTTATCTCTGAATAGATTTTTCTGAAAATCATCAAGTATCAAATGATTTTCTTTTGTATGAACAATCGGAAGGGAATCTGCTTCAAGAATAGCTTCGTCCAAGTATGTAATATCCTTATTTTGTTGTAAGGTATAATGTAGCTCAAACCGTTCGGAATAGTTGGTGATGGAATCATAATAAGTGGCCCTTGCGCTATTTTCCTCCTCATCAAATTTTAGAAGGACAAAACGACCAGCATCCTCATATATATCCATCTCTCCCTTAAAGTTCGTGTAAACTTCCTTGATCGTTCTTTCTACGTACACATATTCTTTCTGTCCTTCTTGGATTTTTGGCAGTTTGGTTTTGACCGAGAACGTATCCAAGGTTAAAGAGTTTGACTTAATATCTTTCAAAAATTCTAGTAAAGCGCCAATAACTTTTTCACCTTTTGGTTTCACTTCTGTTATGAGCGTAAATTGTACAATATCTTGAACCATTTCTTCACCACCATCCAATATGTTTCTTTTATTATATATGATGATGGAAAAATTTTCTTAACACAAATAAACAAAAAGGTTACGATGAAAATTATAAAGGAGTGAATGTAAATGATTACTACTTTAAATGTCCAAAATATTGATGAAACAGTTGAAATGGCGTTGGACCTATGGCCAGGCCACACCTTTGAGCAGATGAAAAGTGAATTTGATTCCATGCTTGGGTCGGTAAAAGCAAAAGTTTTTGTCTATGGGATTGAAAATAAATCTGTTGGATTTTTGCACATGTCTCTTCGAAGCGACTATGTTGAGGGTTCAACAAGCAGTCCAGTAGCCTATGTAGAAGGTGTGTATGTAAAGCAAGACTATCGAACAAAAGGTGTAGCAAAAGAATTACTAAAAGAAGGTGAGGAATGGGCCAAAATCAATGGCTGCTCTCAAATTGCATCTGATATAGAACAAGGGAATGAGGATAGCTACCAATTCCATCATAAATCAGGGTTTTCTGAAGCTAATCGAATAATTTGTTTTATTAAGGACTTACATTTATAACTCGAAAAAAGACCGTGCTTCTTTCGAGTCATATGCTTATTCTTTAATTCCTTCTAACCATTCTTTATAGCAAGACGGACAGAGGGTTTCTTCCCGGTCATTGTAGTTATGGAAAAAGTTTACGAAATGGATGGAAGGTTCTGTTATTGGCTGGTCACAATAGAAACAAGTATCATTCATAAAAGTAACCTCCTTTGATTTACGTATATTATGACCATATATGTGCGAATTTCTCCCTGTAAATTCATCCAGTAATAAGATTGAGAATTCGCGGAGAACTAGCAGCTGAACGTGCTCATTATGTTTTAAAATCATGAGCTACTTGCTTTTGAACAACCTTCCATTTCAACCTTACTGTCATACGATATTAGGGATGATCAAAAAAGGGTGAGGAAATATGAAAAAAGGCTTAATCTTCTTAGTATTTATGACGGGACTTTTGTTGGTCGGGTGTTCAGGTGAAAGTGATATAAGCGAGTTTCCAAGTAAACCAATTAAATTAATGGTTGTTTTTCCTCCAGGAGGTGGAACCGATAACCAAGCGCGGATTATCTCAGAATATGCACAAAAGTATTTGGATGAAGAACTGGTTATTGTGAATAAGCCTGGCGGAGGAGGCAGAGTTGGTTGGAATGAATTCACACAAGTTAATCCAGATGGTTATGCCCTTGCGGCTTATAACTTGCCTCATATTATTTCACAACCCCTTGTTGGCTCCACTTCCTATCAAACAAAGGACTTCGAGCCTATCGTGAATTGGGGAGGAGATCCAACTGTTTTCGCCGTGAAAAAGGGAAGTAATATTCAAAACCTTGAAGATTTAATTAAAAGGTCTAAGCAAAATCCTGATAGTATTACAATTGGTCACTCAGGAAAATATGTGGGTCAACATCTGGCTATTCTACAACTCGAAAATGCTGTGGGTATTCAGCTCAAGGACGTGGCTTTTGGGGGCTCATCAGAAGCGAATGCATCTCTGTTAGGTGGACATATTGATGTCATTTCCGGAAATCTGTCCGGTATTACAAGATTGGGGGATCAGGTAAGGCCACTAGCGATAGCAACAGAAAAACGCCATGAGTATGCACCAGATATTCCAACCTTTAAGGAACTTGGGTATTCTAATGTGATCATGAGTACCGATAGAGGGATAGCCGCGAGAAAGGGAACCCCAGATGAAGTAATTGCCAAGTTAGAAAAAGCATTTATGGAGCTTTTGCAGGATAAACAATTCCAAGCAGAAATGCGAAAAGCTGGAGCAGGAACCTTGATTATGGACAGAAAAGAAACCATAAAAGAGATTGAAGAAAGAAAAGAAGAGTATGAGAAGTTGCTGAAAACGATTGGGGTGCTTGATTAAGGAAGTACACTGGAGTAGTGCTCCGTTTTTCTAACGCTTAGTTACTACTATTAGCCTTGGCAATTCAAATACACGCCTCCCTCCTTTATTGTTTAAACATAGAATGGTTGGGTTGCGTGTATTTTTAATTCCATTATGGAATTAAAATGTGTTAGCTCTACTCATTTGATTCGTTATGTTTCATTTCATGAAGTATTTCTGTCAATATTTGATTTTTCTCTTTTTGATTTCGTAACAGATTAATCATAAACCAAATGGAGAAAATGGCCAGTCCAATGGAAATGATAAACGGAAAAAGTGCGACAATAGGAAAAAACGTAAAAGCAGCATCCATACAATAACCTCCCATCTTTGTTAAGTGCTATTATATGAATGCCTCAAAATGTATATAATTATTTATTTTCTTATGTCTGCCAAATTCTTTTTTGCTAAAATGTAGTTCATATCTAACTGTGTCACGAATCCCAGTATTGGATCTTCTTTCAGATTTGCTTTTAGTGAGTAATATATATTTGGTTTTTCATGTTTTAGTATGGAAATCACTTCGGACGTCGGTAGTGAAATGTATCGAGTGCGCACTCGTAAGAAGCTTCTTAAGAAGGACTTATAGTTGCCAAAATAGCCTTGGTTATCGGGATATTGGTTCATTAATTTATCGAACTTTTTTAAAATGGATTCTAGCTCTGGCTCTCTCACTTTTACATTCTCCTCTCATATTTGCCTCATAATAACACCTAATCAAGGAGATATTGTGTAGGCAACTGGCTGGCATAGTTTTAACGGTAGCCCCTGTAGTTTTGCGTCCTTGTTTTTCAACAAGTTTGCCATTTTCTTCATCCTATTATACCATATTTATTTTAATATAAAAGTGTTCTTTAGGTCTGTTTCCCTATTTTTTAGACAAAAAATCCCTGACTGGTTAGCCAGGGAATTATTTATACGTTACCAGAATTTTAGCAAGAAGAACCTCGACGAAGGAGAAATTTTAAGTAAAATGTATATGGGCAACTAAGGCTTAACCTCCGCCTATAGGCTTGGCTTCGCCAGTTTTCTTTAACAAAAATGATCGCCTTTTTTCGGTACAGACATGCTAAATAATGGACGGAGATAGAGGGACAAATAACTTCCTGCTAATGCGAATACTGCCCATACCCAGCCATGAATACTTAAGGAAGCAATGCCGCCAAAATAGGCTCCAATGTTACAGCCAAATGCAATGCGAGCTCCGTATCCCATAAGAACTCCACCAATGATGGCTGCTAACATAATTCGTATTGGTATCTTTTTTAAGATAAATAATCCACCTGCTGCAGAAGCTAGCAAGGCACCGATTATCACACCAAAATTTAAGATTGTAGTGGAATCAGCAAAAATGGATGCTTCTAATTGTCCAGCATTTCCTCTAGACCAATAATCCCAAGTAGTTACATCAATACCTATAGCAGACGCTGTTTTGGATCCCCATAGAGCAAATGCAGATGTTACTCCCCAAGGATTTCCACGCACAAGTAATGTAATGGCATTAAGCACAGCTAAAACAAGAGCGGCAGCCCAAAGTGGCCAGGATCCTTTCAGAATGCGTAACCATCCATTTGCTTGAGGCAATGGCTTGATTTTTGGTGGTTGTTTTTTCTTTTCTATAAGTTTGGTAGCCCAGAAAATCAATGCAATAAATGCAAATTGTAGGAGCCAACCATTAAAATAGCCAAACTGTTCTCCAAGTGAAATTGGAGCAAAGGAAGGCATATCTTGAACCCAGAATCCCCAATGCCATGCTCCGAGGACAGAGCCGATGATAAAACCAATTAATGTGATGACCATTTCTCCACGTCCCCCACCTAACGAGTAGAGAGTACCGGACGCACAGCCATTTCCTAATTGCATTCCAATCCCGAAAAGAAAAGATCCTACTATAACACTAACACCAACTGGGGATACATAACCAGCTGGTTCTACCCCGAAAAAACCCTTTCCGATTGCAAAAATGATGGCAAATAACCCACTTGCCACTGCAAGCATAATCATATGTGCCCGAATGCCTTCCCCGTTTCCGATGGACATCAATCTACGAAAAGCTGATGTGAACCCAAAACGAGCATGGAAAAGTGTAAAACCAAGCGAAAGTCCAATCCATACTTGAACTCCTAACTGTACTCCACCTTGTTGACTAGAAAGAATAGTAATAATAATGGCAGCAATTATTCCACCAACAAGGTAGACCTTTTGCGGAGAGGAAAGCTCTCCTATGAATGTTCGTTTCTTATTTTCTGTGACCTGCTTTGCAGCAGTTTCCATATCATCACCCCTTATCTGTATAATTCCTATGCGTTTAATCGGTTTTATATTTTAAATAGTTCATTTTGTTTTGTAAAGAGATAGAACTTATGCTTCTTCTTTAAAAGCTGATAAGATAGTGTTAGTTGAAAGGGGAGAAGGAGATGAGTAATCCACTTACGGAAGCATTTAAAAATTCCAAGTTTCAATTAACTGGTCATGGTCCAAGAAATGTTCAAATATTAAAAAAAGCATTTGCGGATATTCCAGATGATCAAGTCAGTGACATGTATGGAAATGGGGAAGGGATAGAGGCTTTCGAAAATAAGATAGCGGCCTATTTAGGGAAAGACTCTGCGGTGTTTTTTCCTAGTGGTACGATGGCGCAACAAATTGCCCTTCGCATATGGTGTGATCAAAAAGGAGTGCATAAAGTAGCGTATCATCCACTATCACATTTAGAAATCCACGAGGAAGACGGACTGAAAGAACTGCATAACATAGAAACCTTTTTACTCGCTGATAAAGACAGAGTGATTGAATTCGAAGATGTAAAAGAAATGGATCAAGATATTTCGTGTTTACTATTGGAATTGCCACAACGAGAAATTGGAGGACAATTACCTTCCTATGAGACTTTAGAGAGAATCTCGGAGTATTGTAGAGGGAATGGAATCAAGCTTCATCTAGATGGTGCACGACTTTTTGAAATTCTCCCATTTTATCAAAAAACTGCTGTAGAGGTATGCGCACTATTTGATAGTGTGTACGTTTCTTTTTATAAAGGAATTGGCGGAATAGCCGGTGCGATATTAGCGGGAGATAAAGAGTTTACGGATACGTCGAAGATATGGAAACGTCGGCACGGAGGCGATTTAATCAGCTTGTATCCTTATATTATTCCAGCAGACTACTACTTTGAAAAAAGAAGGGATAAGATGGAGCAATATTTGGAAGGCGCTAAAGAATTGGCAGCGTTTTTTAATTCCGTTCCATCGATCTCCACTACACCGATTCATCCTGTATCTAATATGTTTCATGTACACATAGAGAAGCGAAAAGAAGATATAGAGGCAATTCTGGCGCAACTAATAAAGGAGACTGGAATCGGTGTCACTAGTTATGTAAAAGAAACTGAGGAAAAGACCTGTTATTTTGAGGTAAGTATTGGTGATCATTATGAAAACATTCCGAAAGCACAGCTTAAGGAATTGTTTGAAAGATTAGAAATTGAAATAGGCATTAACTAGCAACTAGACCAAGGAAGCTTGGTCTAGTTTTTCATTTTTCTGATAGTACCATTGCCTTATAAAAAAGGGTTTTTGATGTTTCACCTAAACCAAAGGCTCTAATCCATATATGGTAAAATAAAGAAAAGCTATTCATTATTTAGAATCAGAGAGGTAGAAAAATGGATAAAATCCTTGCCAAATATTTAGAATTTGATGTTGCATATTATGAATCCTTTTCCACGAGAGAAGACAAACCGTGGGGATTACTTTTTCATAACGAGAGTCAGCCTTCTTACTACGATGCGAATCATGCGCATATTAGTGAGATACCGAAAGACCCACAAGCTGTCATAAATGAAGTAAAAGAATTTTACGAACCGAAACAATTAACGCCCCGTTTTTACATCTATAATTGGCTAAACCAGGCAAAGCTCCAGTCTGTGTTGAAAAATAATAACTTTCAGTCGGAAGAAATAGTGAGTCCTTTTCAAATATGGACTGGAAATATCCATGAACCGAAGCATAAGGAAGGGATAACTTGTGAAAAGGTGACCGAAGACAATTACACCGAAGCTCTTGAAATAGAATGTAGTATCGAAGAATTTGGCGGGAAAGAGGTGCGTGAAAAAGCCTTTCCAGAAGATTTCAGGAATCCTTCAATGACCTTTTATCTCCTTCGCTATCATGGTGTTGCTTGCTCAATTGCTAGTATTTTTGAACACAATGGCCAAGGAAGAGTAGAAAGTGTCGCAACATTAAGAGAGTATAGAGGAAGAGGTTTGATTGGGAGTCTGATTAGTCACATTCAAACGGAAGCAGTGGCAAAAGATTTAGAAAAACTTTGGATTATACCAATTAATGAAAAGATAGAAAAAGTCTACGCCAAATATGAGTTTGTAACGGTCGGGAAATTTATCACAGGTCACGCTTTTCTTAGTGGGAAATGTATAACAGAGCTTCAAGGATAAGTGTGAGGGGAAGGAAATCTGGATGAAGAAATGGATCGGCGCTGCTGGATTGTGTGTTAATGAGAAGAATCAATTATTAATGGTTTTACAAGGAAAACCAGAAGAACAGAAAAAATGGTCGGTTCCATCAGGTGGTCTGGAAGCTGGGGAAACAATAGCTCATTGTTGCGAACGTGAAATGTTCGAAGAAACGGGTTATATAGTAGATGTGATGGAATCCGTTAAAGTAAAGCACGATTTCGATCCCATTACAAACGTAGAGGTAGAAGTGCAATACTTTCGGACAGTACTAATTGGTGGGCAACCAACGATACAGGACCCAGATCACCTTATCCATGATATCTCGTGGAAATCGGAAGAAGAGTTGAAGAGTCTCGCACTGTCCTTTCCAGAGGATAGAAATTTCTTAATTGATTATGTCAGGAGCGAAAAACATGTCCAATCGTAAGGTCCTATTATTTATAGCAACGAGTCTTGATGGTTTTATTGCTACAAAGGAAGAGTCCTTAGAATGGTTATTTAAGGTTGAGGGCGAAGGGGATAATGGATATTCGGAGTTTTATGAGACGATAGATACAATTGTGATGGGGAGAAATACATATGACTGGATTATGAAGCATGAGCAAGAGAATTTTCCGTATGTAAACAAAGCCTGTTATGTGTTTACGAATCAAGAACGAGAAAATACGGAGCATGTCACCTTTGTTAACGACAAAGTCATAGACGTTACCCATAAACTCAAACAACAGGCAGGAAAAAATATTTGGGTAGTCGGTGGCGGACAACTCATCCACGAATTTATAAAAGAAGACCTGATTGATGAAATGATTATCACCGTAGCACCAACACTAATCGGACAGGGTATTCCATTGTTTGTAGAAGGCGACTTTCATTTGGAGTTATCCTTTTTAGGCACAAGGACGTTTAATCAGTTTGTTGAACTACATTATGAGGTGAAACGATGAGTGAGAAGGTTACGATAATTCGTAGAATCTGACTTGTCTATGTGAATGAGGAGGTCGTTATGAAAAAATGGATTATTCCAAGTACATTAATCGCTTGTACTCTATTGTATTTTGTGGAGCAAGGCCTCGAGGTTAATTACGCATGGAAGACTGCGGCAAAGTGGATTTTTTTTCTAGCAATGCCTTTGCTACTTTCTCGCTTTTTTAATCGCGAAAAGCAAAAGAAAGCTTTTCATAAAAGAGGGATTTTTTTAGGACTTTTGTTTGGAGGAATTAGCTTTGCAAGTATCCTAGTTGCCTATTATTTATTACAGGATGTAATTGATTTTGATTCCATCGTACAAGAACTTAAGAAATCTGGAATCAGTGCAGAGAATTTTATTTTTATTGCTCTTTATATAACGGTGGGGAATTCTTTATTGGAGGAGTTTTTCTTTAGAGGATTTATCTTTTTAAACTTATATCAAGCTGGATCTAGAAAATTGGCATACTTGTATTCCGCTCTCCTATTTGCGACTTATCATATTTCTATCTTTCAGTCATGGTTCTCTTGGGAGCTCATATTGCTGGCGCTTTTTGGTCTTTTTACAATTGGACTGGTTTTTAATTGGCTAGATACGAAGACGAACACGTTTCTTAATTCTTGGGTTGTTCACATTATGGCGGATTTAGCTATCGTACTAATTGGTTTTCATCTATTTGGCATTTTTTAATAAGGAGATCATTCTATGAATCTAGCACAATCTACACTGGAAACAAAAAGGTGTATGTTAGTAAAAATACAAGAAAATAACTTTATAGACATTCGAAGGATTTACTCTAATGAAAAGGTTCGTGAGTTTCTTGGCGGTGTTCCGCCGGAGGAAAGAATCCGTGCTGCCTTTGAAGGGATGGTCCAGACAACGGATGATCATTACTTCATCATCCGTGACAAGCCATCTAATGATCTTATAGGACTGGTTTCATTAGATAAACATCATGATGGAATATCGACGGGAATTTCTTATCAACTTTTACCTGTTTGGTGGGGAAAGGGGTATGGGAAAGAAGTAGTAGAAGCAGTACTCGAATATGCTTTCTCTGAATTAGGGCTACCAGTTATTGTTGCAGAAACGCAGACGGCGAATCTAGCATCCTGCAAGCTACTTGAAGGCGTTGGGATGCGCCTCCGAGATAAAGTATTTCGCTTTGGAGCAGAGCAAGCAATCTATGAACGGCAAAAAAATAATCTCATGAATTAATTGTCGAAGAAAAAAGGGTTTCCTCCCATCTGCTAGTACTTTAGACTAATAAGTAAAAGGAGTGATGAGTTGATAGGTAAAGATATTGAGTTAATTGTAGAGGAAGAAGAAACGTTGACTTATCGAATATCCTGGATTACGGATGGAAAACACCATGGGCAATGGATGACACTCAGAAAAGATGGGGAACTAGAGTAAGGAGAGAAGGACATTCATAGCGGATGTCTTTTTTACCTGTCAATCTTTATAGACAATTGGAAAGGAGGAAACTAAGTGGCTTTTAAATTCTACCCATTAAAACGATGGAGAAAGCAAGGTTTTTCTTCTCTATTAAATATCGTACTAGGTATCGCAGTTTTATACTTATCTGCCAGCATGCAAGATACGGTTTCGACTATTATAGTCATTATTTCTTCTTTCCTTTTTGTAAAAGGCTTGTATAACTCTATTTATCGTTCTTAATCGAGAAGATTCCTTCAAATTGCTAAGCAATTAGTGGGAGATGAATCGATTTTCACTACGAAAAAGTGTAATTTCTAATTGACGAACATATGTTCCTTTTGGTAAAATATTCTTATAATATTCAAAAGGAGATGACGGGCAAATGGGGAGGAAAGCATACTTTTCAAAACGTGTATATAAAAACACACTGGCGCAAAATCATGTGGATTCCATACGTCACGCTCTTTTTGTGTTCAACCAAGCAAAACATTACTCTTTTTCGACGAAGGTTAAAGAACTTCGTTCAGGAAAATCAAAAAGGGATGGGGATTCTCTGCATGTGCATGTGAAGAAAAAATTCGAACTGAATGATTACTATGCCAACAGCATTGTCCAAGAAGTAAAGGCTCTTTTAAAATCCCAAAAAGAACTGCAGAAGTTATACATCTCGAATAAAAAAGAGCAAATCAAATCGGTGAAAAGGAAAATCAAGACGACCAAAAAGAAATTAACCTCATTGAGAAAAGTAAAAACTTCTATCGCCAAAGGCGAAATCAACCTTCCAGGGAACTTGAAACACATTCAACAACATGGAAACTTGTTCGGAGTTCATTATAAAAATGAAACGCTTATTTTCTTCCATGTCTATTCTTTTGAACATGCGTACATAGATTCTGAAATAGTTAAATTAAAAAGCCGTTTAGGTCGTTTGGAATTCCGACTAGATAGATTAGAGAAGATGCTGTGTAGCCTAAAAGGGAATATCCATAACGTTGTTTTCGGCAGTAAAAAACTATTCCGTTCTCAATTCACGTTAGATACATATAAAAACAATCATGACCTTTGGAAACAGGATTGGACCCAATCTCGGTACAATCAAATGACGATTTCAGGAAGGAAAGATGCCAAATCAGGAAATTTTGTTTTTCATTACAATCCGAAAACCCATCAGTTAACCTTCCAAACTCCTGACGGAACCATCGTCCACATAGAAGACCTCGTATTTCCTTATGGGCAAGAACAAATAGATTCAGCTGTGGAAAAACAAATGAACTTACAATCCAAAGATAGGAAACTTCTAGGAAAGTCGGTTGGTTGGTCTATCGAAGACAAAGGCGACTACTATATCTTCAAGTGTTTACTAGATATCCCAACATCCGAATATAAAAACCATAGCAAAGCGGATGGGTTAATTGGTGTGGATTGCAACGTGGACCACTTTGCTGTATCGAATGTAAACCATAAAGGTCAATTCGTTAATAGTTTTGTTTTGGATTTCGACCTTGTTGGAAAAAGTTCCAATCAAATTACCAAGATTCTTGAAGCAGAGGCCATTGCTATTGTAGATTATGCGGTGAACCATCATAAAGGAATCGCGGTAGAAAAGCTGGATACAACCAAATCGAAAGTCTCTAACCCTTATGGAAATAAAAAAGCAAATATGCGTATGAGCTTATTTGCTTATCGTAAAATGGTTTCTGCTATTAAAAGTAGAGCCGAGAAATTAGGGATTGAGGTTCATGAGGTGAACCCGGCTTATACTTCTCAAATTGGTAAAATGAAATATATGAAGCGTTTTGGAATCTCAATTCACCAAGCTGCTTCTTACGTCATTGCTCGAAGAGCAATGGGATACAAAGAGAAGCTTCCACCAATGTTGCATTCCCTTGTTCCAGAGAAGAAACAAGGTCTACATCATTGGGCGCAATGGAACACAGTTTCTCGACTCCTGAGTGATGTCCCAACTTTTTGGTTCGGTCATTTAGAGCTTTCTGACATAGTAAGGCTTCGCGATGAACTCTCCTCACTCGGCTTCCTGTTGGAATCTAAGAAAAGGAAAGACAATCTTACTAAGGAGGAAAGTAGAAAATCCATTGTCTAGTTGAACAGGCTATGGTCTGCTTAGCAGCTTCTCATTTTGAGAATCCCCTTCCAAATGTTTAGCATTTGGTGGGGGTAGTTCAATATTTTCGATTACCTGAAAAGGATTATATTCGTCTGAATGACGAGGAGATTGTGATTCATAAGGGTAACTTTCATAAGAAAAAAATTTCGTTAGCAAAAATAAAAAAGGTAGTAGAGATTAAGGAGAATATCATCATAAATACAGGGAGTGTTTATGATGAGGAAATGATTTATGGAGAATGGCTATCAGATGAGAATGTAGCTTCATTAAAAAATGCACTATCCGATGCTTTACAATCAAAAGCTGTGCCATTCATAACAGAATCAGCAAGAACAGAGGATGGGTCCTAAAGATTCATTCTTTTTTTATGCGGAATAAATTCTGGAAAAAGGTAAAACGTAATGGAGTACGTAAAGGTTAAGGAGGCTTGAACTATGAGTGAAGCTCAGAAGGAAATGCTACATCAATTAGATAATAGACAAGAAAGTCTAACGAAAGGTTATATGGAGTACTGGAAGGAGTTCTCTTCTTTCAATACATGGCAATTTTGGGTTATATTGGCTATGCTTGTTATCCCTCTTATTGTTCTATTTTTTAAAATGGACAGAGAACGAGCTTTTCTCTTAGGTTTCTTTGGATTTAATGTTCACATTTGGTTTACGTATATAGATATGTTCGGCGCCAAGTTAAACTACTGGAGTTATCCTTATCAAGTAATGCCACTATTGAGTGTCAATTTTGGATTAGATGTTTCCCTTATTCCTGTAGTCTTTATGTTCCTCTATCAATGGATCATTCAACATAAGAAAAACTTCTATGTCTATTTTCTTGGACTATGCGTTTTTCTTTCTTTTGTATTCAAGCCAATCTTGGTAGCACTGGATTTGTTCCAACTAAACAAAGGAGCTAATTACTTTACCTTATTCATAGGATATGTTGTCATCATGCTTCTATCCAAATGGATTACGAATATCTTTTTCTACTTTAAACGTGATGATTCACTAGAAAAGCTTTAGACAGGATTATTAACCATCCATTCTAAAGCTTTTTATATGCATTATATCACTAGACAACCATTTTTTAGTGAAGCATTATGTTGTATAGATTTCCGCGGGAAAATAAAGGTCCAAGGCATGCTTGTGAACGGAGGTAATACGACAGGTAAGAAGAACGTTTCCTCGGCCATTAAATAATCGTTCTCCATATAGGATAGTTTTTGCTGGTTTAAAGAAAGTCCTTCCCCTGAAGTGTTGTGAATAATCACGGTTACAAGCAAGTCCTCCTTATGATTCACAGCTTGTCTTATTGGAGTGAATTGTATAATATCCTCGTCATTTAATGTTAATTCTGAAAAAACCTTTTCTATAAAAAATCGATCTGCATTCGCTATAGTTTTATCCCATTTTTCTTCAAATACAAGCTTTTGCATCGTTATCCCAGCCTTCAATAAAGTCTATTTATTTAATTGTAACAGATAGAGTGGTGATGTTATTGTACCAACTATACTTAAGGGGTTTAATGGAAATGGAAATATAACGTGTTCACCATTAAGCTCGTCCTATTATTTTACTAGTAGAAATTATGATGGATAACTATCCTTATCATGAAATAAAAGTAAATATTGAAAAAAGAAGTACTAACAAATCATCTTCCTTATATAATCTAGTGATTACTTATTTTTTAAACAAAAAGGAGAGATGAAATGCTGAAAAAGGTACTTCTTACTAGTGTAACGTTACTTCTCATGTTCCCTTCCATAATCTCTGCAGGTTCATTTGGAAAGGATGATCCATCAGGAACTCCTGGAAATTGGTATGTTGGAACCACTCCTTCTTATGTAGCTTCCTCTAAGCACACCATTCTATTTGTTCACGGACTTAACAGTTCCTCTAGTACATGGTGGGAAGAAAATGACATGTATAATACGGCTTACCAAGCTGGTTTTGAAACAGCTTTTATTGATTTGTACCCGACCAATAACATGTGGGATAACGGAAGTCTTCTCGCTCAAAAAGTTAAAGATATTTATAGTTACTTCGGTGAAAAAGTGGTGGTGGTTGCGCATAGTAAGGGTGGTGTAGACACTCAATCAGCATTAGTTCATTATGGGGCAGCCCCTTATGTTGAAAGAGTCATAACATTATCGAGCCCTCATCACGGCTCCCAGCTTGCTGATCTGGCATATAGTAGCTGGGCTGGTTGGTTGGCCAATATTATTGGGAGTAAAAGTGATGCGACTTATTCCTTACAGACCGGTTATATGGAGTACTTCCGTTCGGAAACAGACGGTAAAAGTAATGTGCTGCAAGTGCCAATCTATACATTCGGTGGTACTGAAATTGGCAGCTTCGGTAGCTCCTTATATTGGGGAGGATTATACCTGAATAGCTATGGGGCAAATGACGGTGCCGTAACTGTAGCAAGTTCCAGACTTCCTTATGCTACTGAACTACAGATTGGAGCATGGGATCATTCCAGTATTAAGGAAGGGACATCCACTTTTTCACTTTTTGAAAGTTACTTAGGCGAAAAAAATTATGCCATGTCCAGTCCAAAAATAGCTAAAGTACAACAAACATCTGTGGAACCTACAGAAAACGGCATTGCTTCTATCGTACGTGGTGGGGAAACAGCGGGTATGAAAAAGGAATCCTTTAATATTGAAAAAGGGGTTGATGAAATTACCATCGATTGGATGAGTAATCAGGAAATATCAGATCTAACTTTAATCGGTCCTACGAATAAAAAATATACGAATTTCAAAAAGAATGTAGATGAAACGGAGTATTTTAACGGAGCTTATCACCACACTTTAACAATTCCAAATCCAGCCTCAGGAACGTGGACGTTAGAAACGGAGATTAAACAAAAATATTTGCTACACGTTACAGTGGATAGCCCGTTGAATGATTCGCTAAAGCTATCCCTTACTAACGACACAATCAAAATGAAAACTAAAGATAAGTCTTTGAAAATAAAAGCGGATGCAACAATCGAGTATTACAAAAATGGAAAGCTCAAACAAGGAAAGGTAAAAGTGAAGGATTCCACTCTTAAGGTGCCAAATCTAGGGGAAGGAGTCTATAACATTACTATAGATATTGAAGGGAAACAGGGAAAAAGCAAGTTTGAAAGAACAAAGATTAAAACCGTTTATGTAGATAAAAATGGCAAAGTGTATAAGTAAAACGATCAAAAGCAGGAACTTATGGAGTTCCTGCTTTCTTCTCTGCATTCATAAACTTTTATGCTTGTAGTCACATGATATTTGTGAGTTTTATTATGCTAAAATAGAATCTAGCAGTGTTAATCTTCTATTTTGGTAACTTGAATTACAATTATTGTAGGTTTGATACTAACGCCAATAATTTTTAAGAGATTGTAAAAATAATAGCCCTGTGAAAGGGAAATGTTGTTTTGTAAAGGTAAACATGCTGAAGCACCAGGTACATACACGGATGACGGGTTAGTTGATTATAAGGGGCCACTTTTAACATAAAAGAAACAAGAACAGCTAAAAACTCTGTTGTAAATATGAGACAGAGATTAATTAACAGTGGAATCCTGAAGCTAAATGGTGTTGATTTTTGAATCGGACAATGTGTCTAGTTCACCTAGTGCAGCAGCTGTATTAGAAAGACGTGCAATTAGGTGGAATGAGTGAAAAAATACTACTGGCAAGACATTACATCAATTAAAGAGAGTAAAACCTTCTACGCAATAGTATATAAAGGGGTGAGATAATGAAACAAGGAATTTACGAAGAAATCATTAATAACAAACTGAAAAATGAATTGTCTAATATCGGTGAAGCCTCACAAATAGAAAAATCATCAATAGATGTAGAGGAAGCTAGAAAGGTGCTTTCCACCTATATATCTTTGATTACAAGAAAAGCTTTAAAATTTGTACGGGATAATGAAACGGATGATAAAGAAGCTCTAATCAAACAAATAGAGACGTGTAACAGCATCCTTAAGACACTTGGAGAAACCCTAGGACCCGAGGAATATAAGCTGCTTGAAGTAGATCAAGCAGGTGAGGTTCTCCTCTCTGTCTATTCTAAAATTAACACTATTAAAGGAATACGTGAAGAAAAATCGGTAAGACCTGTAACTTCTATTGCAGAAAGCTCTTTATTTACAGGCTCCACGTACGAACCAGATATGCTGAGTGAATTAAAGAAAGAGATATTGTCTTCGAATCAAATAGACTTCCTTGTTTCTTTTGTAAAGTGGAGTGGAATCCGCTGTATTATAGAAGAATTAAAACAGTTTACAAATAACGGCGGTCAACTTAGGGTCATTACTACTTCTTATATGGGAGCAACCGACCTAAAAGCGGTAGACGAGCTGAGTAAGCTACATAATACAGAAATAAAAATCTCTTATGATGTCGACCGGACTAGATTACACGCAAAAGCATATATGTTTAAAAGAGAGACGGGATTTACGACTGCATACATTGGATCGTCGAATCTTTCGAATCCAGCATTAACCTCCGGATTGGAATGGAATCTAAAGGTAACAGAAAAGGACTCATTTGATATTATTAAAAAATTTGAAGCAACCTTTGAAAGTTATTGGAATGATAAAGAATTTAAAGACTTTCATCACGGTAAGGAAGCGGATCATGAACAGCTTCGATTAGCACTTAGAAAAGACGCGAAGGAGTATAAGAATGATTTTTCCTTTACCCTCGATATTCAGCCTTATCATTATCAAAAAGAAATGCTTGAGAACCTTCAAGTCGAGAGAGAAGTCTTCGGTAGAACACGAAACCTACTTGTAGCGGCAACCGGAGTAGGGAAAACCGTTATTTCTGCTTTCGACTACAAGAACTTTCTTGCAAAGAGTGGGAAAAGAGCTCGCTTGTTATTTGTTGCCCATAGAGAAGAAATTTTAAAGCAAAGCCAGGATACGTTCAGAGCGATTCTAAGAGATTTTAACTTTGGAGATCTATTGGTTGGAGGGCATACTCCGTCATCCATGGATCATTTGTTTGTTAGCATTCAAAGCTTCAACAGTATGAAGCTTCATGAAACATTAACACATAATTTCTACGACTTTATTATTGTAGATGAGTTTCATCACGCAGCAGCTCAATCATATCAAACATTACTGGGTCACTTTCAACCTAAAATCTTACTAGGGCTAACGGCTACTCCTGAAAGAATGGACGGTAAAGATATTTTAGAGCATTTTGATGGTCAGATAGCATCAGAGATGCGATTAACGGAAGCTATCAATCGGAAATTACTTAGTCCTTTTCAGTATTTTGGTGTAAGTGATACGGTTGATTTATCCATGCTCAAATGGAATAGGAAGGGCTATGACACTAGTGAACTTGAAAACGTATATACCAATAATACGAGAAGAAGCCAGCAAATCGTTCAAAGTTTAACTAAGTATGTTACGGATATTAGTGAAGTCAAAGGCTTGGGATTCTGTGCAGGAGTGGAGCACGCAAAATATATGGCTAATTATTTTAATGCACACAATATTCCTTCCTTAGCCTTGTATGGATCGTCTGATTCAGAGACTAGAAGACTGGCAAAAGATAAATTATTCAAGGGAGAGATCCAATTTATCTTTGTAGCAGATTTATATAATGAAGGGGTAGATATTCCGGATGTAAATACCATCCTATTTTTACGTCCAACCGAAAGTTTAACGGTTTTTCTACAACAGCTAGGAAGAGGTCTTAGACTGGCCGATGGAAAAGAGTGTCTTACTGTATTAGATTTTGTTGGCCAAGCCCACAAGAATTATAATTTTGAAGAAAAGTTTAGAGCTCTAATCGGGAAGACTAAGTATTCTATTAAGCATTATATTGATGAGGGCTTTTCTAATTTACCAAAAGGTAGTTTTATTCAATTAGAAAAACAGGGTGAAGAGTATATTTTAAGAAATATAAAAGCCGCGACAAACTCAACGAAGAATTTAACAGAGAAAATGAAGTATTTCACTCAAGAGACTGGCTTAGATTTAACTTTATCAAACTTTCTCGAGCATCATCATTTGAGTGTTTATGATTTTTATGGTCAAGGTGGTAGAAGAACGTTTGAGAGAATGAAGGTTAACGCTGGCTTAGCAGAAGACTTTTACTGTGAACAAGAGGAATTAGTCACGAAGCGTTTACACAAGCTTTTTCCATTAAATTCAAAAAGGCTTTTGGAGTACTTTATTGATTTTGTAAACGGAAATCGTTCACCTAAAACAGAGGAAGAACACCTAATGAAAAACATGTTCTATTACTCTTTTTATCAGAAAGAGCCGAGTAAGTTAGGATTACTTTCTATCGAAGAAGGTTTGGATCTGCTTCTGGGTAATAAAAGAATGTGTGATGAAATTTATAGCGTTTTAAACTTTATGTACCATTCTATTAAAACGATGGAGATTCCTAATGATTTTGGTTTTACTTGTCCGTTAACTGTTCATTCGACTTATTCAAAAGAACAAATAATGGCAGCCTTCGGGTACTTTAATGAAGAAAAGTGCCCAGCATTTAGAGAAGGAGTTAAATATTTCTCGGAAAAGAAAATGGATATATTTTTTACAACGCTAAATAAATCTGAAAAAGATTTCTCTCCTTCAACACTTTATGAAGATTACGCAATTAATGAGAAGCTATTCCATTGGCAGTCCCAAAGTACGCTTACCGCAGGAAGTCCTACTGCAAAGAGGTATATGAACCATAATAAAAACAATCATAAAATAGCTCTTTTTGTCCGGGAGTTTAAGAAAGAAAATGGATACACTTCTGCGTTTACATTTCTCGGCACTTGTAATTATGTAAGGCATTATGGAGAAACCCCAATAAGCTTTATTTGGGAGTTAGATTATGAGTTGCCACCAACATTAGTTCCTAAAGCAAATAAAAGTATCATTTAAAAATAAGTCCTTCATATAAAGAAGGGCTTATTTTTCGTTTATAAGTAATTGTACGGCTGGAATATCAGCTGGTGCCCATCTTAAGGATTCCAGAGAATTCTTATTTAACCATAAAAGTGTTGAATGTTCTTTCGCTGTAGGTTCGCCGTCTAGGAGGGCACATTTAATAGCTATTAATTGAATGGTAAAGGTGTCATAATGATGGGTATGGTCATTTAGAATTTCTACTGGCTTAACCTCACAACCAAGTTCATCTTTTATTTCACGCACAATAGCCGTAAGCACATCTTCATCCTTCTCAACTTTTCCACCAGGAAACTCCCACCTGTTTGGTATCTCCATTGATGGAGATCGGAGCGCGCAAAGCACTTCTTTTCGATCATTTTCAATTACTGCTGCAACTACTTTCATAACTTTTTGCATGAGATCCTCCGGTACGTTTTTGAATTATCTTCTCATAGAATTGAGAAAATTAAAATATCTCAATTTTGGATTCTGATATAATTATGTATATAAATAAACACAGGAGGAAGTCAGTTGCCTACATATAACAAGCTAGTTCGAGATAAAATTCCTAAAATTATTTCCGAATCAGGAAAGCAATATACCATCGAAACTATCCAAGAAAAGGATTACGATAGACTTTTGAAAGAGAAGTTTTGGGAAGAAACAAAAGAATTGATGGATGCAGCCACTCAAGAGGAATTTCTTCAAGAAGCAGCAGACATACTTGAAGTGCTTCATGCTTTAATTAAGTTGAACGATGCCACAGTAGAACAAGTTGAAAAAATAAGAGAGGAAAAGAAGCGAGAACGAGGAGGATTTGAGAAGAGAATTTTTCTCAAGGAGGTTAAGAAATGAGCCATAAGCAAAGGTGGGTGAAATAAAGGAACTTTACCTTACAGACGAAGAAATATGGCGTATTTTTACTGTTGTCTTGTCTAACAAGTCTGCAAAATCATCCACCTATAAGTACGTACTTATTAAAGCGTTGATAGAGAATTTATATCAAACCAATGATGACTTCGAAATCACTTATGACCAGCTTGCTTATTCCTTTACTAAAGTGTATTGGAACCTCATTGTTCAAAATGAATTAATTTATCATAATAGAGGTCCAAAGAACGCAAAAGTTGTAACGATAATAAAAGAATACCAAGATAAGTACATGATTCCATCTGATTTTAGTTTTGAAAAAATAAAAGGTAGTATCCAACTAAAGTTAGTTAATCAAGTAAAAACTGTAATGAAAACGAATGTCTTTGGCGCTTTGTATGGGGATACACGCGGCAGGTTTTATGCGTTTGACCATAGAAGAGAATACTTTAGGTTAAATCCTGCTGTTCATGCCTTCATGCTTAATTATCAGAGGTTGATTGTGAATTTAACGAACTATCATATGGCGGCAATGATAGAAGATTTAAATGATGTGCCAAGCATTAATTATCTTTTGAATAAAGTTGAAAGCATTGCAAAAAGGAGCTCCTTACGTCCTTTTGAAAATATCTTGACAAGCTATTTTGAAAACATTTGCTTTTATTGCGGGAAAAATCTTATGCAATCTAAAACAGAAGTCGACCATTTTATCCCATGGTCTTTCGTTCAATCAGATCAAATATGGAATCTGGTGCTCTCATGCAGAGTATGTAACAATTCTAAAAGAGATAAACTACCAAAGAAAGAATATTTAAGTTTTATCGTACAAAGAAATCAGCAATTAGAAACGAGAATTCAGGTATCATCCGACTCTCCATTAATGGCCAATTATAATAAGAAGAAAATAATCTTACTTTACGATTATTCTATAAAGAATGGCTTTGATCAGATTTGGATTCCTCAAAAATAAAGAATGCTGCAAAGGAAATGTATAAAATGTCTTACACTCATGAACCAACTTATATCTACAATTACACCTGTGCAGAAGAAGAAATATCACTCTGTGCTTTGGAAATGCGAACTCTTTTCCAGACAGATACTCACTCACAATACACCACGGTTGAAAGCAATATCAAAATGGACCCTAGCCGAAGTCCATTTATTCGTGAAAGAATAGATATTTTATACGAGGGCGAGAGTATAAGCGATATTATTCCACATCTTAGAGAGATGGACAAGATCCTCGAAACGTTTAAGGTAAGATGCGTTCAAAATAAGCTAACTAAAATAGAATTAAAGGAACGACGCCGAATCGAAAGAGAAGTTGGTTTACATATTCCAGGTACACCAGATCTCCATAATCCAGAGAGAGTGTTTGGAGTCATGTTTGTAAACGGAAGTTGGGTGTTTGGGGATTATCATGAAAATCGGGCAGTATGGCTGCAGCATAAAAACAAACCAAATAGTTATTCGACTGCGTTAAATACACGTGTCGCAAGAGCAATTGTGAACATTGCTATTCCTAATCCAGAAGGAGTGAGGGCTATAGATCCTTGTTGTGGGATTGGAACTGTTTTGATTGAAGCACTCTCGATGGGGATTGATATAGAAGGAAGTGATAATAATCCCTTGGTTATGAAAGGTGTTAGGGAAAACATTGGTCATTTCCATTATAGTGCGGATGTAGCTTTACGAGATATAAAAGATATAACTAATCGTTATGATATTGCCATTATCGATTTGCCTTACAACTTGTGCTCTGTTTTGTCTGATGAAGAAAAACTTGAAATGCTACAAAGTGCCCGACAGTTCACAAAGCGCTTAGTGGTTGTCACCGTTGAACCAATTGATGACTTACTTCGTGATTCAGGATTTCATATGTTGGACCGCGCTGAACTAAGAAAACGTAAGTTTGTGAGACAAATCATTGTATGTGAATAATGATTCTCAATGTTTGTATTTTTAAAAAGAAAAAGCAGAGTTAAAGGGAATAGACGGGCTATCCCTATGTTTTTCTAAAATGTCTTGGCCTTAAACAACGAACTGTCTCCTGTTAAAAATATCGGATGAATTACTTCTTCTTTTTTAGGGTACATTATACCAAATCTACCATAAGAAAGGATGGAAGTTGATTTATGTCCGAAAATCCAATAACCATCGATGCCATTATAAACGGAGAAAAATATAAGATAGAAAAACATGCCCCAAGGGAGAACCCTACTCATCCAAAGGAAATCGTCGGATATGCCCCGGTTAATTCGGTTGAAGATACGATTAAGGCGATAGATGTAGCCTACGATACTTTTTCTACCTGGCGCGAATCTTCCATAGATGAACGTATTGAACGAATGAGAACTGCCATTCAAAAAATAAAGGATGCTACACCGGAAATTGCAAAGTTATTATCTCGGGAGCATGGAAAAGCGCTATATGATTCGGAAGGTGAAATAGGCGTTTCCTTAATGTGGATGGAATATGCCTGTGATAATGTAAAGGAAGTATTGAAAAATGATGTGCAGGAACACGATAACGGGAAGACAATAATTGCTAAAGACGCTATTGGTGTTGTGTCCGCTATTACACCATGGAACTACCCAATATCCCTTTCTACAATAAAGATTGCACCAGCATTGTTGGCAGGGAACACAATGGTCTTAAAACCAAGTCCTTTAGCGCCGCTTGCTGTTAGTAAAGTTGTAGAGATCATTGCAAATGAATTTCCGCCAGGAGTGTTAAACCTTGTCCATGGGGAAGCAGATGTTGGTGTGGAGTTAACGTCTAATCCAAAGATCGCGAAAATTGCCTTCACTGGTGGTACGGAAACAGCCAAACATATTATGAAGGCAGCTGCAGATACAATTAAGCATATGACGTTAGAATTAGGTGGCAATGATGCTGCTCTAGTTTTAAATGATTTTGATGTGAATGATGAAAGGGCAATGAGACGTCTGGTCATATCTAATTTTCTTACCGCTGGGCAAATCTGTATGATTGCGAAAAGAATTTATGTGGACAAGTCCATTTATGACAAGTTTGTAGAAAAATATATCGAAGCTGCAAACAAATGGATTAGAGTTGGAGATCCTTTTGATAAGAATGTTACCGTCGGCCCTGTTAATAATCAGAAGCAAGCAAAGTATGTTCAAAGTTTAATCGATGATGCAGCAGGAAAAGGGGCGAAGGTAATTAAATTAGGTGAAATTTTGGATCAAGATTTATTTGAAGAAGGTTATTTCATGCAGCCAACTGTTGTTTTAGGAGCTAACCAGAAAGACCCAATCGTGGAGAAGGAACAATTTGGTCCAACCGTTCCTATCTTGCCTTTTGATGATGACGAACATGCCATCCATCTTGCTAATGATAGTATCTTTGGACTTACAAGTTCTGTTTGGGGTGAGGAAGAGCATGCCGTTAAGGTTGCGAAACACATCCAAGCTGGAACAACGATGATTAACACAGCTGCCGTCCAAGGACTTGACGTACGGTTCCCGTTCGGTGGAGTGAAACAATCTGGAATTGGACGTGAATATGGAAAAGAAGGACTTCTTGCCTACACAGATACACATGTGATAAACGTTCCGAAAAATCTAGATCTTCCATATATTCCAGAATAGGTGCAAGCTAGATTTCTGAAGAGGAAAATGGAACAACTAAAGCAGCAAAGCCGTTCAAGGCACCGAATCACAATTTACTTGTTTAAATGAATTTTAGTGAAATAATTGGTAAAGAAATAAGAAGCACCATTCCTAACAAAATGTGCTTCTTATTTCTTTTAAAGATCATTGAAAGGCTTGTTAATGAGTTAAGCCTTCTTTAATCGTATTAATATTCCACTCCATCATATCGATATAGGTATCCCCATCCTCACCAGGTTCTCCTAGTGAATCGGTAAATACTTCACCCATTATGTCTACACCTGTTTCAGAAGATACGGCTTCCATACTTCTTGGGTCAATACTTGTTTCTAGGAATAATCCTTTAATTTGCTTTTCATTAATAATATCTACGATTCTGGTAATTTGTTCTGGTGTTCCTTGGTTTTCTTGGTTAATTTCCCAAATGTATTCTGCTTGGAATCCATACGCTTTACTGAAGTATTTGAATGCCCCTTCGCTTGTAACTAGAACACGTTGCTCCTTCCGTATTTTGTTAAATTCCGATATTGCTTCATCGTGAAGCTTCTCTAATTTCGCGATATAGTCTTCCGCGTTCTTTTCATAGACTTCCTTATTATCTGGATCCACTTTGATTAAGCCATCACGCGCATTTTCGGCATATTTAATCCCGTTTTCAACATCTAACCAAGCGTGTGGATCTTCTTCTCCTTCATTTCCTTCCGTTGTAAGGTACATCGGTTTTACGCCTTCACTCATACGAAAGACAGGAGCATCTTCTCCATCTTTACCGGTGGTTTCCATTAAATCATCAAACCATGCATTGCCTGCTTCGAGGTTTAAACCGTTATAAAATACTGCATCAGCATCCGTTGTCTTTTGAACATCTTCTGGTAGCGGATCATATTCGTGTGGATTAGAACCAATTGGCGCAAGACTATGAATATCGACTAAATCTCCTCCGACATTTTTGACGATGTCATACACGATAGAGTAGGTTGTTACAACTTGGACTTTGCCATCACTACTCTTGCCAGATGAATGATTCGTGCTCTCACTGCAAGCTGAAAGAAGTGTGATGGCTAGGGTTGCCATCATTAAATATAACAAGCTTTTCTTAAACATGTTAAAACTCTCCCTTTTAAAATAGTAGTTATATTAAGCTAAAGAAGCTTTTTTTCTTTTTGCCTTCATCGTTTTCCATAGCAACCCGTGTTTGGGCGAAAACAAGAAAACGAGAATAAATATCGAAGTAGATGTTAGAACAATGGTCGCACCAGATGCTAGGTTATACGTGAAGCTATAATAAAGCCCAACAATTGCAGAGATGGCACCTATGCTAGCCGCAAGGAAAATCATTATCGATAAACGATCTGTCAGTAGGTAAGCAGCTGCGGCAGGCGTAATTAGCATGGCGACAACAAGCACGATTCCAACGGTTTGTAAAGAAGCGACGGTTACCATGGTTAAAAGCGTCATAAGGAAATAATGAATAAATTGAACTGGTAAGCCATAAGCCGCTCCCATTGTTTCATCAAAGGAAGTAACAAGTAGTTCCTTATAAAATAGAAAAACAGCTACTAGTACAAGAACACCAATTCCTAATGTGATCCACATATCCGATGATCTTACTGCTAGGACGTTTCCAAATAGAATATGGTACAAATCTGTACTACTTTTTAGCAGGGTAATAATGATAATCCCTGAAGCAAAGGCGGCTGTGAACATAATTCCGATTGATGTATCATGTTTAATCCGACTATTTTGGGTCACAAATCCAATTGCAACGGAGGTAATCAGACCGCTTATTACGGCACCAAAAAAGAAATTAGTCCCGAGCATATAAGATAGGGCAACACCTGGTAATACCGCATGTGATATCGCATCTCCCATCAGTGCCATTCCTCGAAGGATGATAAAACACCCAATTACTCCACATATAATGCCGACCATAATGGATGTTAATAATGCTTTCTGTAAAAACTTATACTGCATGATTGCGTCTATAAATTCCATTACATCGACACTCCCATCTCATTCATAAAGGCAAATTGTCCTTTGTAGGCTTTTTCAATAACTTCTGGCTTAAATACATCACTAACACTGCCGAATCCAATTAATTCTTTGTTAAGTAAAATGAGTTGGTCAAAGTAATCATTCGCCTTACTTAAATCATGATGCACAACAATAACGGTCTTTCCTTGTTGGCACAGTTCTTTTAAAATTTTTACAATCGTTTCTTCACTTGAAATGTCAACTCCAACAAAAGGTTCATCTAAAAAGAATAAATCCGCTTTCTGCGCAAGTGCCCTAGCTAAGAATACTCGTTGTTGTTGACCACCTGATAGTTCCCCAATTTGTCGTTTACTGAAATCTTCCATACCGACACGCTTTAGACATTGAAGTGCCCATTCTTTTTCTTGTTTCTTTGGTCGACGGAACAATTTCAAGTGAGGATAGGTACCTATTAGTACAGCATCTAGAACTGTGATGGGGAAATCCCAGTCGATGTCGTTCCGTTGTGGAACATATGCAATTTTTTTACGAACGTTCTTAATAGAGCTGCCTAAGACTTGAATCTCTCCTTTATCACGAGGGATAAGCTGCAACATTGCTTTTAAAAACGTAGATTTTCCTGCTCCATTTGGTCCGATAATCCCAACTAAATGACCGGAATCTACAGAGAGGCTCACTCCTTTTACCGCCTCATTTCCGTAATAGGATACATGAAGGTCTTTAATGGAAATAGCAGATTGTTTCATTCTTTTGTCTCTCCTTTGTAAAAATCAATTTTAAAAAATGATTCCATAGGTAAATTTCCAATGATTAAATTATGCAAATCCGCTAAAAATGTTCTTTAGGACAATAAGTGTTGCTGTGAGCAATAATGATAGCTAATTAAAAAAGTTTTGCCTTAGTGCAAATTATAAGGAAACGATGATGAATGTCAATAGGAAAGTGAAAATTTTAACAATTAATCATCAAGTTTTAAACTGGGAATGGATAGAAAGTAGTATTTTAATTCTTTTCGTAAAACCAAAAGAAGGATATTATAAGGGATGTTTAAAAAGTCCGGGAAAAACACTTCAAGAGGGAGATTCCTCGGTGCAAGTCAGCAAGGGATTTACTCTGTAGTAGGGCCTTCCTCATGTAGCTCCCTTGTACTCGATGCTGCGCAGCCTTGAATTTTAATGAAGGATTGGTCGTTGACGAACGAAGTGAGGAAGAGCTTTAGTCGCACTTACTTACATCAGTAAACTAGAACAAAAGAAAGTGCGACTAAAGCTTTTATCCTCCTTTTTGAACATACACTTATATGTTAAAATTTAGAAATGTAAGATACATTTTTATGAGGGAGAGATGAAGATGCTAAAAAAGTTTGCTTCTGATGCGTTAGGTTTATCGGACATTGGGAAAATTATTGACCCACAGGATTTTGATAAGACGGATGCCGATGATTATGTCCGTCATGAAGACAATGAAAAGATTTATTTTCTGATTAAAACGAAATCGGATGAGTATTGTTTTACAAATTTAGCTCTTATCCATGTAGACGGAGAAAATGCGGTGTCGTCTAAACGGACTCTTAATCGTCACTCGTATTCCCAAAATAAAATTTCCAATGTGGTATTAGAAACAGCTGGTCGGGTAGATTTAGATATTGAAATTAAATTTAATATTGGTGGTCAAAGCTTTAACATTGATGTGGATAAGAACCAACTAGAAAAATTAAATGATTTATATAAAGCTTTAGTGTACATAGCTGAATTAACACATGAGAATAATGTCATGTTGGATATGGCAGGAGATAGTTTGAACAAGGCAGTTAATGTTTTACAAAATTCTAGAACAACGGAAAGTCAGCTTGCTGATCAATATAAGCAACTTACAGAGTTCGGTTTTGAGTGGTTGAAATCTGTACGAAAAGAATACCACCAAAAAGACTTTGGCAACGTTTTTGAAAAGTATATAAATAATTAAGATGAAACCACGAGTAGAAAGACGCTCGTGGTTTTGTCATTCCGTCATACATAATCCCGTGGTGATCAGGCAAACTAGAAATATCACTATGAAAGTATGGAGGGGTACATAGATGTCACAAAATCTACATCAACAATTACAGCAAGTGAGCCAACAAATACAAGATGCCCAGCAGGCTGTTATTCAAGCAAATGGAACAGACTCTCAGGAGATAGAGCAGACCATTCAACAGCTACAGCAAGTTGAACAACAGCTTAAAAACACACAAAGTCAATCGGGAACCGAAGCAACAGAGAATCCACAGTTCCAACAAGCGTATGAACAGTTACACAATGTAAGAAAACAAATAGAAAATATAAAAGATCATAGTAATGGGTAACAAGTCAGAAGAATCCTCGTTGGGGGATTCTTTTTTACATAATTAGTTTGTAAAGTGGAAAATAATAGATGTTGTTTGGTAGATTTTTTGTAGGGAATTAGCTTGATTACAGACATTGAAATGTACCAGCCCTGACATAGTATTTACCACCAATTGACAAACAGTGTACCAAAGATTGACACACTTTTTACCACTGTAATCCTTCTGATGATACAAGATTTAAAACTAGATTTTTGATATACAAAATGTGACATAGAAAAACACTGAAATTATTTTTCACAATTTCTTTTTTAGGTTCTTCAGTTTAATAACAAATGCTCTAATCGATATACCAACGATGATATAGAAAAAGAATGAGTATATGTAATTCCATTTAATATAGATAACTAATTCTTTCCATACACTGAAGGGTTCACCTATAAAAGCAAATACACCAGCCATAGAAATTAAGGCTATAATATAGGATTTCCAAGTGTTGAAATATTGATATAACAGCATTAGTGCTACGGGTACCATAGAAATATCAAAGGGAAATGCTCTGGGGAAAATAGGAAATAGAGATGTAGGATATTGCCAGAAGTCTATTTCTGTGCCAAGTATGTCCGTTATGGTTGTTATTTTGATAATGAACATTCCGAATAGAAAATTCTCAACAATTCTATCACGGTCTACTAGTTTCACCCAAAGTACCCATGGTAATATAAAAAATGCTAATAAAAGCCACCAATCAAAGGTGAATAAATCGTATTGTAACCAGCCGTTAATATCGACATTTAATGCTTCCTTTTCAAGTTCATTTACTTTAAGGAGGTTCTCGTATTTTCCAGTCATTAAAAATCTCCTACTCTTTAATTAGGTAAAATAATTATTTGCATTGTACTTTCAATTTATGCAAGTTTAGATAAATGTCGAGTTCTCATTTCGAAAATACTGAGCATTTAAACAACATCTACTTGTTGTAACTTTGTGAAAAAGTGCACTTAAAGTAACAGGAGTTTATTTTGAAAAAAATAACAACAAAAGAAAGTCTTTTCTACGCAGTATAAACATACTCAACATTTTGACGAGTTGTGGACGACCATACGCCTAATTTTTCCGTGACAATAAGGAGAATTAGGCTTTTTATTATAGAATCCTTGATTTTTCTATTGGTAAATGCCTTGTCTTAGGGTGGTGGATTTCGTGGCAACTGTTGGTAAATAGCATGGCAGAAATGGTACATTCTTGTGGCTGTAATCAATTAGCTTTATGAATAATTCATTTTAATGTTTGGAAAAAGAAGCGATAAGTCTGGATTGGGCTGACATCTTCATCGTAATAGGATTTATTCTATTTATTATATTAATCGTAGCTATTTTGGTATTTGGTTTATTTTTATTTTTCATTGATAGAAACCAAAATCCGCAAAAAGCTCTCATCATAGACGAGAAAAAACATCGAACAGCTAATTACTTGATTACAATGAGGAAAGGACTTTTTCGATTGGCTACTGCAGCTGGGTTGGATTCTCCTATCCATTTCACTCCTTCTGATGTGATGTATAAAGATGACAAGGGGAGAGTATCTACCTTAGAAGAAATTTATAAAGAAATTACAAGTTCTTAATATTAATAGTATGCAGGGATATGGACTAATCGATATTTCCTGCTTTTTTTCATAGTGACACATATCTTCATTCATGCTATTTTAGCATTGGGAGAAAATTCCTAAGGAGGTAGTCATGGATAATTTGATAAACGAGCCAACTGTTCAACTTTCACATGATATTAAAAAAGTTTGGATAACAAATGAACTCATTCAAAACATTATAGGTTTTATTGTTTTGGGGGTTTTATTTTATTTAGATTATCATTTTAATTGGTTCGATTGGATTGGATGGGTACTTATTATTCTTACAATCCTATCGGTTCTAGGCGCAATTTGGGGAATATGGATCAAGCCGATTATTTTATATAAGACGTGGAGGTACGACCTCAATGAGGAATTTTTGCAATTAAAGTACGGGGCTATCACGGAAGAGAAACAGTTGATTCCGATGACGAAGATTCAAGCTGTTTCCACGAAACAAGGGCCATTAATGAAAAAATACGGACTTTATGCTATTTCCATTGAAACGATGGGGTCATCGCATAGCATACCCGGGATTTCCGAAGAGATTGCCCAAGACCTTCGTAACCAAATTGCGGTTTATGCAAAGGTGAAGGAGGTGGAGTAAATGACGGAAACAAGACGTTACCATCCGCTTATCATCTTGTTTCAAATTGGTAAACTAATAAGAAGTTCAATCATTTTTATTGTATATTTATTTATACTAAATTTAGATTCTGAATCAACATATATTTTCTACGGGCGAATTGTCTTTTTAGTCATTTTCACTTTATCCGTTTTTTCGATCGTATTAAAATGGTTTGTGCAAACCTATCAGGTAGAGGATACCGCCTTTCAGGTTAATAAAGGGCTTTTTGTCAAATCAAAACAGACGATCCCTTTCTCCAAAATACAAAATGTGAATCGGCATACATCGTTCTTTCATAGGCTTCTTCGCGTGACATCTGTACATTTTGAAACTGGTATGAATAGTGAAGAGTCGGCTGTTGAATTTTCAGTCATTTCGCGAGCTGAGGCAGATCGACTAGAAAAGCATGTGAAGCAGTATGAAATGGCAGAACATACGGAAAATACTAAGGTGGAAGTGGAAGAAGACACCACTGAAATTAACCAACTAACAACGAAAAGAACCATTCATTTTACTCCAACAAAAAAAGATACAATAAAAGCGGCATTTACATCATTAAGTTTTCTCGTGCTTGTTCCAGTGCTAGGGTCCCTTTATACGAATATAGATGACATTTTTGACCTGGATCAACAAGCAGAAGGACTATTCCTTACCATCGTTAATTCATGGTGGATTACGACCATTGTTGTCCTTTTTATTATTGTAGCTTCTTTAGCCTATGGTATTATTCGTACCTTTCTAAAGTACGGAAAATATGAGATTTCTTCTGACGAGGAACGAATTTATATTAAAAAAGGGGTCTTGGATGAGACAGCCTTCTCCATTGCGAAAGAAAAAGTGCAAGCGGTTGAAGTCACACAATCCTTTATGAAGAGAATTCTTGGCTTAGCAGAAGTAAAACTGACGAGCACTAGTAATTCCATTAATGACAGTTTAGAAGTAAATACGTTATACCCATTCTTACCAATAAAACGGGCATATGAAATGATTGAAGAGATGTTACCAACTTATTCCGTAAGCGAAAGCATGCAACGTCTTCCAAAAAAATCTTTATGGATACGATTGATTCGCCCGAGTTGGCTTTGGATGATAGTCACGGTCATTGTTTTCTTTTGGAAGCCAGAATTTTTAGGGTTCGCCCAGTTTTGGTGGGTAGGTTCGATCGCCTTATTTATCCTTGTTTATATAAGTAGATTGTTGGATTATTACAATTCTCGTTATGTTTTGAATGGACCATTTATTCAATTTAAGACAGGAGGATTCATGACACAACTATTTATTACGAAACGGGAAAAAGTTATTACGGTAAGTGTGTCAAAAGGATTTTCTCAACGTCTATTTGGCCTTGCCAGTATAGGCACTGTAAACCGGGCAAATCCAGTTCATCATGCTGGGCTAGATGACGTGCCACAAGAGCTAGTAAGTACTTTTTATCGTTGGTATGCAAATCGAAGAGAAGAAGTGAAATATGAGCAGGAATAGGAGGAAGAGGACCCTTGTTAAAGCCAATGGTCCTCTTTTCTACTTAGTATTTAAATAGCATTGCAATAAGCTGATACCCAGCTCCAATTGTCCAAAAGAGAACATGGTCTCCTCTTTTAACTTGTCCACTTTCAATACCTGCATGTAAGGCAATAAATGGGCTACTTGTTCCTGTATATCCAAAGGTGTCCCCGATATAGACGATTTGCCTGTCCTCTAACGAAAAATTGTCCTGGATTTTTAATATATTGGCAAGTGAAAATTGAGAAAAACAATACGCCTTTATGTCCTTTGTTTCTAAATGATTTCTTTCTAAAAGTCTTTCAATCATATCGTAAGTAGGTGGTAAAGCAATATTTCCATCAAACGGAAGCCATTTTATATACTTATTCTCATCGGTTGCGTTTTGCATAAGATTAGTTAGTCCATTTCCTGGATACAAAATCTTATCACGATTCACGGAATCTGTGAAATAAAGGGCATCGATAAATCCACAATCTTCCTCAGTTTTTTCAAGGACAACAGCGGCGGAAGCATCTCCATAATTGGAATAAGTAATTTCATCCTCGGGATTGCTGATGAGAGAATTATAATCAGAGCCGACAACCAAAGTTGTTTGAACATGTTGATTCGATTTCATATAGTGACAAGCTTGTTCAACAGCTACTGTCATACCAGCGCAATTCGCATTGGAATCCAATATGATCGTATCATGGTCAGCACCAATGGCATCATGAAGAAACATAGCATTTGCGGGAAAAGTGGTTTCCGGTACTTGTGTGGAGAACACAATCATATCAATATCTTTTCCTGAAAGGTTTAACTTCTTAAGTACGCGTTTCGCTGCTTCTATACCCATTGTCAATCCGTTTTCATGGTCATTATCTATAATGTATCTAGATTTTCTGCCCATATGTTCTAAAAAGCGTTTTATATCTTTTCCTTTGGAAGAAAAGTGCTCTAAAAAGTGGTCGTTGTCAATAGCATGATTTGGATGATATATATCTACACCTTTTATTCTTACGTTACTCATGATTGCTCTCCTTTTATTTGATTTTGAGTTCCTTTCCATATATAAAGCAAGACTCTAGAGACGAGCCTTGCTTCTAATTGATTTATGCTACTTCTACTACCTCTGAGTTTGTTAGGCCAGCATTTTTAGCAATTCTACCTAATTGCATTTTTAATACTGGGTTTTTAACAATAGAGAAGACAACTTTGTTAAAACCGGATTCATTATACATTTTAAAAGAGTTTTCCAGACTAGGAACCATATCTTTTGTAAGTATATCCATCGTGGTGCAATCTACTTCTAAAGTAAAATCCTTTGCGTTTATGGAGTTGATTTTCGCTTGATAGTCATTTACAAAGTTGATAACATCTTCATTAGTAAATGATCCTTTAACCTCCATTGCGATTGTCTTTTTCGTGTTGTTTACGTTAATACTGTACTTTGACATCGTCTTTCCTCCTAAAAAATGTGTAATAAATACAAAAAGAGCCCACAACAGGATTGCGCGCTCGTCATACATAAATCGATGAAGTGCGGCTCGACTATCCTAGCTTTTTAAAGCCGTAGATTCGTAGCTTTGCGTCCTTGTCTTTCAACAAGTTTGCCAAATCACAAAAAATATAATAGCACAGAGTGATAGAATATAAAAGTAATAAATGAATAAAAAATATTGGATATTATTGGTTGAAAAGCTATAATTTTTCCTGTTTCAACCGATTGACCTTTCTCCTAAGGCTTACATAAGTAAAGAGGTTTAGCCCAATTAATACAAAATAAATGATTTGCAAAACTTTCATAAATGAAAAATCTGCTGGGAGAACGATGATAAAGAAGATAGTGACGATAGATAATAAAACCGTTAAGATGACGTTAGAGAGATCTTCATATTTTTTAACCTTCGATTCAGTGTCCGAATAAATGTCTGGTGTTTCTATTGTAGAGGTTGCGACCGTACGGAAGTAATGCCAATTTTGGAACTGATCAACATGATCCCAGCCACTATCCTCAAATAAGGAAATATACGTTTCCAGATCATCTGCATAATTTCCCTTGTAATCTAGCTTATAGACATAATCAGTAGGTTGGATTTGTTCAAATGTATAAATGAACCAGTTGTAATGCTTAAGTCCCCATCCTTCCCTGGACATCTTTCTTAGCCACTTTTCTTCCGCGTCGTCCTGCCATGCCCAAAATGTTTTAAATGCTTTTTTAGTCATTCCCTTTTCCTCCTATTTTTTTCACATACTTTTCACTGGCAGATACTAATTCGATTAATCGCTTATGTTCAAGTTGGACGATTTCTTTCCCTAAATCTGTGAGCTGATAGCATTTTTTTCTTTCCATATCTAATTCCTCAATTTTTACAATAATCACTTGTTTTTCTAGTTTGGATAAAGCTCCATAAAGTGTTCCTGGTCCGAGCTTAACGGCCCCAGCACTCATTTCTTCTACTTTTTGCATGATGCCATACCCATGTAAGGGATCAATTAGAGCAAGCAGTATATAGTAGGTAGTATGTGTTAAGGGTAAAAAGCTTTCCGCATTTTTAGATTTCACCATCATTCCTCCGATGTATCGCTAATCGTTATATCGTCTGCCGATATAATAACTGAAGAGCTTAGAAAGCACAAGTAGAAAATGAATTTTTTCCCCAGGGTATAAAAAGAGCCTATCTTTCTAAATAAACGTGTAAGGGGGTCAAAAGAAAAAGATGCACCTCGTTGGAGATGCATCTTTTTCATGCCTTAATATCAATCGAATTCCCCAAACTCGGATGTGCGGGGGCACTCATCATTTGGAGTAATTGATTGTTGTTTTGTTCGGAAGTTTCCATGACTTTTTTCGCTAGAGCGATACCTACGCTTTGACCAAGAGAAGCCTGACTCATGGCCACGGATAATGCAGCTACGTCCAAAGCAGTCACCTCCTATATTTATATCGACAATCTACAGGGTGTTTGAAGAGGAAGTTTATAAATTTTGAAAAATTATGCAAGGAACTCCCTAGTGGTTACTTGCTAGAGTCAAAGAATCTAAATTGTAAAAAAAAATATATTTCTCCTACCATCTATCAGCAATAAATGAGAAAATGATAGATACTGAGAAACATATCTGAATGTATATAGGAATAGTTGAATGAAAAGAAGAGGGGAATTTGGTTATGGGTTTAGACAAACAGATTGAAGTAGGGGGCCTTGATTTTAGTTGGGATCTAGAGAAAGGATTATTTAATTTCGAAGGACAGGAAGCCGTTCTATTTTGGATTTCAAGTGCTATGAAGGCTTTTTTTGATACGATGGAAGAGATTTCTGGAGAAGAGGCTTCGCATCTTGTTTTGGAAACGACCGGATTTCGACAAGGCTTAGTGGTAGGAGAATATTTTGAAAAGATGAAAGATGTAAGTGCAGAAGACGCAGCGAAATTAATTACGGACACATATGCTTCTGCAGGATGGGGAAGATTTATTATCGAACATTTAGATCGAGAAGGCCACACATTGACGGTTCACTTAAAAGATAGCTGGGAACACAAAATCAATGTTGCTCAAGAGAAAACAAAAGGAGGAAGTTTTTTAGCTGGCCATTTCGCAGGCATTTTCTCTGGCCTTTTTGGGGTCAATATTTGGTATGAGATTGAGCATTTCCAATTGGATGGTCATGAGGCGACTAAGATTAATTATTTCCCTTCCGAGGTGACTATTGAAGAAAATATCCATAAGCTTTCCCGTAAGAAAGAACTGGATCACATTATGCGATTAGAAGGAGAAGTTGAAAATAAAACAAGAGAATTAAGGGACCTTGTAAAACGAATTTCTTCCCCAATTATCCCAGTATTAGAAGGAATTGCTGTCGTTCCGTTAATTGGAAAATATGATGAAGAACGATCCGAAGAGCTTGTAACAAAGACGCTCGAAAATCTCCCAACCTACCGATCCAGCTACCTCATCCTAGATTTGACAGGTTTAGATCAGGACACTGGTGACCTTACAGCTAGTTTAATTGGAAAGCTCGGTGTGGCTGCTTCGTTAATAGGAACGGAAACGATACTAGTTGGTATATCTCCTCATTTAAGTCAAGTGATAGCGAAGTTGGAACATAACTTTTCTGAATTCAACTGCTTCCAAACCTTGCAGCACGGGATTCATTTTGCGTTGGCGCAAATGGGAAGAAAAATCATCTAAACTTAAATTGTGAGGGAAAGCAGAATCGGGTGTATGATTAAAAACATACCAAAAAATACATAAAGTTAGGATGATAGGTGTGTTTGGAAAAATGATGGGTTCCGTGAAAGGCCGTACGGCATTAGTGTGGAGAATTCCAACTTTCCCCATTCTGCTCTTGTTGAATTTTATGTTCGGGTTGGCAACATCTTTATTCATTCCGTTTTCTTCCTTATTCGGCATTGATGAAGTAGGAATGAGCAATTTATCCTACGGAATTTTTATGACGACAATGGCGATAGGCGGAGTAGTGATTAGTACATATATTGGAAAGCTCTCGGATCGAAATGTGAGTCGTAAGCTGATTCTTATTGTGTCATCTGTTGCGGCTATTGCTGGTTATATGGGGTTTGCATACATTCGAAACTATATCTTACTTGCATTAGTAGGCTTTTTTCTATTAGGAATAGCCTCTGCTACGATGCCACAACTTTGGGCGCATGCTCGGGAAGTTTTAGAGCAATCAGACGTTCCCAAAAAAGAAATTCCTTATGTAATGAATGTATTTCGAATGTTTACTGCTTTAGCATGGACCGTTGGCCCAGCTTTTGCGGGTTGGGTATTAGTGGCTATGGATTTTAAAGGATTATTTATGCTTGTATCTATTGGGTTCTTGCTATGTATTTTTGCCATTATCTTTTTCTTGAAGGATGAGCCTAAAAAGGTGGATATGACTGGCAAGCAGGTTGTATTGGGAAAATTCATGCTGAAGCCACATATATTTGCGAATATTCTAGCCATGTTTTTGCTACATGCAGCCACGACGATTAATATGCAAAACATACCGCAATTCGTTACGAAAACGCTGGGTGGAACAGAAGCACATGTTGGTGTAATCTTTAGCGTCCCACCCGTTTTTGAGGTGCCACTTATGATCATGTTTGGTATCATGGCGACAAGATGGGACTTAGGAAAGCTCATTAAGCTTGGTTTTTTATTTTCCTTTGCTTATTTTTTCTTGATTTGGAACGTAACAGAACCGTGGCAGATCTACCCGTTGCAAGTACTTAGTGCGGCAAATGTAGCGATTACGGCAGGGTTGGCCGTTACGTATTTTCAAAACTTTTTGCCGAAGGAGCCGGGCACGGCCACGACACTGTATATGAACGCACAAAAGATTGGATCCACACTAGGCTTTTTATTATTTGGGTATTTTTCAAGCCTGTTTGAATATCAAAATGTGTTTATTATCTGTATTTTATTTACAGGGATTGGATTCTTCATTTTGTTGTTCTTTGGAAGTGAGCGAAAACAGAGTAAGAAATTACATGTAGCAGAATCATAAAAATGTGTAACATATTTTCGAATGAAACGTCAGATTCTATAAGAAATAGAAAAGAGAGGACGTTCCTTATGAAAAAAATCCTAGTGCTATTCGGAATAATCGTATTCTTGTCAGCTTGTGGAACAACGAATGCAGATCCTGGTCTCGATGAAGAACAACCACAACAACCATCGCCAATAGTAGAAGATGACAATGAATCGGAGGATCAAAATAACGGAGGCATTGTAGCAGGGGAGGTCGAAGCTAAATTGCAAGAAGTAGCTCCTATGCAATACGTGTACACCGTAAAAAACCAAACTGAAAAAACAGTGAAATTAGAATTTACAAGCTCGCAGCGCTATGATTTTTCTGTGGAGACGAAAGAAGGAAAACAAGTATATCTATACTCTAGTACAGCCTCCTTCTTACAAGCCCTTGGAGAAGAAACAATGGAACCAGCTGGCGAATTAACATACACCTTAGACTTAAATCAAATCGACTTATCTCCGGGTGAATATGTATTGACAGCTTGGATGACTCCTAAAGAAGGAGAAAAATATAAGATTTCCACAGAATTTACGATGGAGTAATAGCTGGGAGGGAACGAATGAAGATATTAGTGATCATTGCGCACCCAACCATGGATGATTCACGAATCAATGCTTACTTGAAGAAGGTTGTGGAACAGGAAGCATCGGTTACTGTTCATGATTTATACAGCACATACCCGAACGAGGATATTGATGTAGGTCAGGAGCAACAACTACTAGAGAAGCATGATAGGATTATTTTTCAGTATCCTAATTATTGGTATAGCTATACGCCGCTTCTTAAAAAGTGGTTTGATAAGGTGTTGGAAAGCGGATGGGCCTTTAAAGGAAGTCGTGCTTTAAAAGGAAAGGAAAAGAATTTGGAATTGCTTTAAGCTCAGCCTTCAAGGAAGAGGATTATCGATTTGATGGAATTCACCGCCATTCTATTGATCAAATTTTGGCACCTTTCCATGCCACCTGTAATTTTATTCGTGTGAAATCCTTGCCTGCCTTTCATACCTTTGAGGAAAATGTTATCACTGAGGAAGCCTTAATCCAACAAGGGGAAAGATACTTACGGTATGTAAACGGTTCCTATGAATTCCATTATTTTGTAGATTAGAAAAGAGTACAAAATCTTTGCCGATTTTGTGCTTTTTTTTGAGATAATGAATCTTCTATTTAGGAGAATTCGTAGTTAATAATAAGTTGAATATTGGGAGGACAAATCAAAATGTCGGAAAGGAAAGAGAAAAAAAGGAGTAGTGATAAGTACGGTGCTAGCATAGGAGCAGGGATTGCAATCGGTGCCGCAATTGGTGTAGCTATGGATAATATTGCAATAGGAATTGCCATTGGTCTAGCTATTGGTTCAGGGATAGGAGCTTCTATGAGTAAAAAATAAAAAGGGATTGGTAAAGTGGAGGACCGAATGTGGTCTTCCTTTTTTAATGTGCACTTTATGTTGTGGCTGATATTATTTTGATTTATTCTTTAAAGGTGTACATTAATTAAGGCTCATATTAGTCATTTTAGGAAAAAACGTACCTTTTATTGAACTCATTAAAATAATTAATGCACATTAATTATTTATTGTGATATACTAAATACCATCAAAGGAGGGATGGGAATGATTAGTGGAATTGGAATAAGCGGGATGGGAAGAATCGGCAGGTTATTAATTCGCAACATAATGTCAGATTGCAAAATGAAGGATGAGCTGAAAGCGATTAATAGCACGTACCCGGCCGAGACGATTGCTCATTTATTAAAATATGACTCCGTTCATGGAACGTGGGATGCAGAAATACGTGCAACAGAAAATACGCTCATTATTAATGAAAGCGTTATACAAGTGGCATATTCGCGTGAGCCGGAACGAATACCATGGAAAACATTTGGCGTGGACCTAGTCATTGATTCGACGGGTAAATTTAATCATCGTACTGGCGCTTCAAGACATTTGGAAGCGGGTGCTTCAACGGTACTTATTACAGCACCTGGAACGGATATGGATCAAACCATAGTAATGGGAGTAAATCAGCATGATTTTGATCCAGATAGGGATGCATTCCTATCCGCAGCTTCTTGTACGACTAATTGTGTCGTGCCAATCTTGAAAGTTATCGATGATGCATTTTCTATCAAGAGAGGGTGGGTGACAACAGTTCATGCCTTTACATCTGATCAAAATCATCTAGATAATCCACATAAGGATTTACGAAGAGCACGTGCATGTACACAATCCATTATTCCAACGACAACGGGAATTGGTAAGGCATTGATGGGTGTGCTGCCACATCTATCAACGAAAATGGAAGGGACCGCCATCCGAGTTCCAACTCAAGATGTTTCCTTGGTGGATTTAACGATTGAGCTATATGAAGAAACTTCAATAGAAGAAGTGAAAAAGAAATTTGAAGAAGCTGCAAACGGTAGTCTTTTTGGAATTATAGATTGGACGGAAACTCCTCTCGTTTCTTCTGATTATATAGGATGTCAGAAATCAGCGGTCATTGACGGTCCCTCAGTCAAAGTTGTAGGAAACCATCTGAAAATTTTAGCTTGGTATGACAACGAATGGGCGTATGCAACCAGGGTTATAGAGCTCGCCAACTACGTACAAAAGGAGAGAAGAGAAAATGGCAAACTACGAAAATCTTCCTAAAATGGGTGTTATCGTGTGTAGCCATTGCGGCTGCGAAATCGAAACGTTTCAGACGAATAAAGTGACCATTTTTTACTCAAACTGCGAGAATAATGTATGTTGCCATTCGATAGAAAGGGATGAAGCGGTTGAATTCGGTTAACTTGCTAGCCTCACGTATGAATTTAAACTCACACCTTGTGCATGATAATCTATCCGTTTCGGAGTTGGTTGAAGCCTCCATCAAACGAAAGGAAGGGATGCTAACAGAGTCAGGTGCTTTTCTCACCGCTACAGGTAAGTTCACAGGGCGTTCTCCAAAAGATCGATTTATCGTAAAGGATGATCAGACAGAAAAGCATGTTTCCTGGGGGAACGTGAATCAATCTATTTCGAAGTATCACTTCGAAGCCTTATATGATAAGGCACTAGCCTATATGGAGAACAAAGAACTTTTTGTTTTCGATGGTCAAGCGGGTGCAGACAATAGACACTCTTTGCCAATACGTGTCATTAACGAATATGCATGGCACAATTTGTTTGCTCGGCAATTGTTTATTCGAAAAAAAGAAACCGGGATAGAACCGGATTTTACGGTTATTTGTTTACCTGGTTTGCAAGCAGATCCAGCGGTAGACGGAACGAACTCCGAGACGTTTATAACCATTTCCTTTGAGAAAAAGGTGGTGTTAATAGGGGGGACCGCCTATGCTGGTGAAATGAAAAAGTCTATCTTCAGTGTTCTTAATTACCTTCTTCCTTTTAAAGGTGTCTTCCCGATGCATTGTTCAGCCAATGTGGGAAAGGAAAAGGGTGACGTTGCTCTATTCTTCGGTTTGTCTGGTACAGGGAAAACCACTCTGTCCGCAGATGAAAGCCGCAAGCTGATTGGCGACGATGAACACGGTTGGTCGGAGCAGGGTGTTTTTAATATAGAAGGTGGATGCTACGCCAAATGCATCGGATTGAGCAAAGAAAAAGAACCGCAAATTTGGAATGCCATTAAGTTTGGTACGGTACTAGAAAATGTAGCAGTTGATACAAATACAAAGCAGCTCGATTTTGATAATGGTACATTAACTGAAAATACGCGGGCTGCTTACCCACTAGAACACATTCCCGATGTTTTAACACCTAGTTATGCTGCACATCCTAATACAATTGTTTTCCTAACGGCTGATGCTTTCGGTGTTTTACCACCTATCGCCAAATTATCGAAAGAGCAAGCGATGTATCATTTCCTATCAGGGTACACGTCTAAGCTGGCAGGGACTGAACGAGGGGTAACAGAGCCTGAGGCGACATTTTCTACTTGTTTTGGAGAACCTTTTTTACCACTTGATCCATCTGTCTATGCGAGCATGTTGGGACAGAAACTGGAGGAGCATAATGTGGATGTTTTCCTTGTTAATACTGGTTGGACTAGTGGACCGTACGGCATTGGGAAACGAATCCCTTTATCTTTTACACGGGCGATGGTGACAGCTGCTATTAATGGGGATTTGAAGGAGTGTACCTACCGGACAGATGAGATATTTGGATTATCCGTCCCGACCTCCATCAATGGTATTCCGGATAAGCTGTTGAATCCGAGAGAGACGTGGAAAAATCCAAAAAAATACGATCAAAAAGCAAAAGAACTAGCGGGTCGATTCCAAAAGAACTTTTCCCGTTTTTCGGATGTGAGTAAAACGATTCGCCAAGCAGGTCCAAAAATAAACGGATAAAATTATTCCCATCTATTCTAGACCCGTTCTTGCGTTGCTACTAAAAGAATTATATGATTACCTCAAGAGAGGCTTGGACAGGAGGAACGGCATGATTGAGTTTTCGGCTAGACAATTAGAAATCGTAGATATCGTACAAAAAAATGAACCAATCACGGCGGAGCAAATTGCGGAAATGCTTGGGGTTAGTAAAGCAGCCCTGCGCTCTGACTTAGCTGTATTAGCCATGACGGGCTATATTGATGCTAAACCTAAGGTTGGATATTTTCGGGGGAGTAGCGTCAAGCGAGATGGAGTAAGTAGCCAGTTGAATAAGCTACTTATTAAGGATATTCAAGGGGTACCCGTTATTGTGCAAGAAACAACAACGGTGCATGATGCGGTTATCCAACTTTTCCTTGAAAATGTAGGCACACTCATGGTAGTGGATAGCGAGGGTTATCTAGAAGGAATTGTGTCACGCAAGGATCTATTAAAAGTGACTTTAGGAAACCCAAATGCTTCTACCATGCCCGTTAATCTCGTAATGACAAGGCAACCGAACGTCGTGACGGCATCACCCGACGACACAGTTTTAGAAGCAGCAAGAAAAATGGTTCACTTTCAAGTCGATAGCCTTCCTGTCGTGCAAGGTGACGATAAGAGTAAATTGCTAGTCACAGGTCGAATTACGAAAACCAATATGACGCAAGTACTAGTTGATTTAGCAATGGAAGTCTAAAGGATAGGTGGGAACAAAGATGACAAACAAGGATCGAATCATTTATGTATGTTCAGATGCCGTAGGGGAAACAGCGGAAGCGGTCGCACGCGCAACCATGCGACAGTTTTCTAATGAAAGAATTCAAATTAGAAGATATGGTCATATTGAGACAGAAGAACAAATTCAGTCGTTGATGGAGCAGGTCGCAAAGTCTGGGGGGATTATGGCCTATACGCTCGTACAGCCTGAATTAAGAGAGAAAATGAAACAGGAAGCGATTGAAAAAGATGTGAAAGCAATAGATGTCATGGGCCCACTTATGCAAGCCTATGTGGACACGTATAATAGTGCACCGAAACAGTTACCTGGATTACGCCATGAACTGGATGAAGAATACTTCCGCAGAATCGAGGCCATTGAATTTGCTGTAAAGTATGATGACGGCAGGGATGCGCGAGGATTTTTAAAAGCGCAGGTCGTCCTTGTTGGTGTTTCAAGAACATCCAAGACGCCACTTAGTATTTTCCTGGCGCATAAAGGGATAAAGGTGGCTAATCTTCCTATTTTGCCGGATGTGAAACCTCCAAAAGAACTCTATCAAGCTACGAAACCATTAATTATAGGGTTAACGATGGATCTGGATCATTTGTTGAAGATTCGTAAAGAACGATTAAAAGCAATCGGCCTACCGGATCATGCCAAGTACGCTTCGGAAGAGCAAATTTTAAAAGAGCTGGAGCAATCCAAAAAGATCATGGAAGAGTTAAACTGTAAGGTTATTAACGTGTCTAACAAATCTATTGAAGAAACTGCTGGAATTATTATGACCTATTTAGATAAACGATTTGAAGACCAATCGCAGTAACCCTATGGTATCCGAACCATTTAGAGGGGGATACCAACCATGGAAAGAAGTTTATCAATAGAAGTTATTCGTGTTACGGAAGCAGCAGCTATAGCGTCTGCCCGTTGGATGGGGCGCGGCGTGAAGGATGAAGCAGATGATGCTGCAACAACTGCTATGCGCGATGTGTTTGATACGATTCCGATGCGAGGAACCGTAGTTATTGGAGAAGGGGAAATGGATGAAGCCCCCATGCTATACATTGGGGAAAAGCTAGGTTCTAGAGAAGGTCCTGAGGTAGATATCGCTGTGGATCCTTTAGAAGGCACGAGCATTGTTGCGGCGGGAGGATCTAATGCATTAGCTGTCGTGGCCATTGCTGACAAAGGGAACCTACTGCATGCACCAGACATGTATATGAACAAAATCGCCGTCGGACCTGAAGCAGCAGGTAAAATAAATATAGAAGCGCCAATTTTAGAAAATATCCGTGCAGTGGCGAAGGCTAAGCAAAAAGAAATAGAAGATGTCGTTGTAACCATCCTTGATCGCCCAAGGCACTCGCACATTATAGAAGAATTGAGAAGAATAGGTGTACGAATCAAGCTAATAGATAACGGAGACGTAGCTGGTGCCATCAATACCGCCTTTGACCATACAGGGGTCGACATGCTGATAGGGGAAGGCGGAGCACCAGAAGGCGTTTTAGCCGCTGTTGCCTTGAAATGTCTTGGGGGAGACATGCAAGGTAAGCTTGTTCCGAAAAATAGAGAAGAATTCGAAAGATGCTTTAAAATGGGGTTAGATATAGAGAGCGTCTTAACATTAAATGATTTGGTCTCTGGTGATGATGCCATTTTTGCTGCCACGGGAGTTACAGACGGAGAGCTCCTTAAGGGCGTGCAGTATAAAGGGGATATCGCCACGACACAATCAATCGTAATGAGAGCGAAGTCTGGTACAGTAAGATTTGTAGATGGTCAACATAGTCTAATGAAAAAGCCAAATTTAGTAATGGGGTAGGATGGGCCGTGGGCTCATCCTTTTTGTTTTTCTCATATAGGAATTATATGTGCTGAGCGTTAACACAGCAGGCTTAGAGCTTCCTTTTTCCATAAAAAATGTAACAAAATAGTCGCAATTGGAAATAAAACATATCTATTTATCTACTAAGTTGTATGGTATCTTATTTTAGGAAACTTTATCTGGAGGGTAGATTCATAAATGGAAAAGAGACTAACAACTAAGATGGAAACATCTACAAACAGCGTGAACCTTCATTCGGAACATATAGTAACTTTTTTGAAAGACAATGGAGGCAATCATGTCTCTCATCTATTCTTTTTAAATGATAAAGAGGTATATTGGGCACAAAGACAAACCGTGTTGATTGTATATAAAAAGATTGCAAATAAATTAGTTGTACTAGGGGATCCAATCGGGCCAGATGCTTCGATTCCCGATGCGATACGAGAGTTTCACCAATATTGTGAATATCAAGGGTTAAAACCAATCTTCTATCAAGTGAGCCCGGCATTCATGCAGTTTTATCATGAGACAGGCTATCGATTTGTTAAGCTTGGGGAAGAAGGGAAAGTTAATCTACAAACTTTCACTCTAGCTGGTAAAAAGGGATCGAAGCTTCGGACAAGATTCAATAAGTTTGCTAGGAACGGCTTTCAGTTTCAAGTAGTAAACCCACCTTATTCGAAAGAGTTCTTACAACAACTTAAGGAAGTATCTGATTCATGGCTAGGTGGTCAAAAGGAAAAAACATTTTCCGTCGTTTCTTTTAGCGAAGAATATGTATCGAGATTTCATGTAGGAATTTTAACGGATGAAAATGACCAAATCATTGCATTCGCGACACTTGCGGACGATTTTAGAGAAACGATTAATATCGATCTCATGCGAAAAAGAGCGGATAGCCCTCACGGAACGATGGATGTGTTATTTATTCATATCTTGGAATGGGCAAAAGAAAATCAATACCAAACCTGCAGTTTAGGCATGGCACCACTTTCTAATGTAGGAAGCTGTAAGTATTCATTTGCTACTGAGAAATTTATCCGTTTGGCCTATCTATATGGAAATTCTTTATATAACTTCAAAGGATTAAAGGAATTTAAAGAAAAGTTTGCTTGTACGTGGGAACCGAAATATCTTGCTTACAAAAAAACATTCCTTCCAGCAACATTCGTGCAGCTTGTGTTGTTGATTAATAAAAGAAAAACAAACCGGCAAATGTTACGAGTGCAAAAAAAAGAAGAAATTGGATAACTACTAAGCATATGAAATGGTTCTAATAGAAAGAGCCGAATAATCCACTTCGGCTCTTTTCCCAATTAGCGAATCGATGCACTACGTAAGCTATATCTTTTTCCTGGATGATGGTCTGGTAAACGGTTATAACCATACAAGTTATCACGGAAGGTTTCCCCTTCATATTCTTTACGTACAAGTCCGCGTTCCTGGAGGATTGGTACGACATGTTCTGCAAAATCTTTAAACGTACCTGGAGTAATGGCATAAGCAATATTAAAGCCATCAATCCCTGTTTCTTCTACCCATTCTTCCAAAGTATCCGCGATTTCTTCTCCACTACCCACTGCAATTGGTCCAAGACCACCAATGCCAACAAACTCTTTAATCTTATCGACCGTCCATTGTGTCTCAGGATCAATTTTTGTGAAGTTTTCCACTGCAGATTGAATAGAGTCGTTCTTTACATAACGAAGGTTTTCGTCTGGCGCGTATTCAGATAGATCAATTCCGGTCCAACCTCCAAAGAGAGCCAAAGCTCCGTCATAGCTTATATGTTGTTTATACTCCTCATATTTTGCCACTGCTTCTTCATGCGTTTTCCCGACAATGGGGGTAAACATGGTGAGAACTTTAATGTCATCTTTTGAGCGACCAAACGTTTCCGCTTCTGCACGAAGTTTATCCACATATTGCTTTGCTGCTTTTTTCGTTGGAGCACCAATAAAGACACATTCCGCGTTTGCCGCAGCGAAAGCTCTTCCTTTTGTGGAGGCTCCTGCCTGAAATATGACTGGTGTTCGTTGAGGGGATGGTTCACTTAGGTGAGCACCAGGGACTTTGAAATATTTTCCTTCATGTTCGATATTGTGTACCTTACTTGGATCTGAATAGATACCACTATCTTTATCGACTAAGACTGCCTCCTCTTCCCAGCTACCTTCCCAAAGCTTGTAGCAAACTTCTAAGTACTCGGCAGCAATGTCGTAGCGCTCATCATGGCCAATTTGGTCATCTAATCCTATATTTACCGCAGCACTCTTAAGATAAGAGGTGACAATATTCCAACCGACGCGGCCTTTCGTTAGATGGTCTAAAGTAGACATCCGACGGGCAAATGGATACGGATGCTCATGCGTCACAGAAGCGGTCACCCCAAAACCGATATGCTTAGTAACGGCTGACATTAAGGGAACGACAAGCAAGGGATCGTTAACGGGTGATTGTGCCCCTTGCCGTACGGCAGCATCCCTCGAGCCTTCATAGACATCATACGTACCGAGGACGTCTGCTAGAAAAATAGCATCAAACCGTGCTTCTTCTAATATTTGAGCTAATTCAATCCAATATTCACTATCTTTGTACTGGTGCGAGCGATCCTCAGGGTGTGTCCATAGGCCAGGAGACTGGTGCCCCGCACAGTTCATATCAAAAGCATTTAAATAGATTCGTTTTTTAGTCATCTTCATTCACTCCTTATCGCAACACGGCTGTTTGTTGTTTTTGTACGGTTTGGATAAAATAATAAAGCTGTTTTCTCGTTCTTTCTAAAATCTCAAAATCAATGATTGGATTTTCTAAACTTTCTTTATTAATCTGGCTATCTAGTAAATAAACTCCCTTTAAGTTTTGCCCTTTTAGGTTTGCAAGTAATGGCTTTAAGGTGTACTCGATGGCTAATAAGTGGGCTGGGCTACCCCCTGTCATGATTGGGAGAACAGGCGTATCTTGAAGTACGTCTTGTGGCAACAGATCAATTAATGCTTTCAAGACCCCGGAATAAGCAGCCTTATAAACTGGTGAACCGATAATGACACCTTTTGCATTTTGGATGAGTGATGTGATTTCCTGTATTGCTTGGCTATCGTACTTCCCGTAAAATAAAACTTCCTGAGGTACATCCCGTATGGAAATGTGAGTAACCTTCAGTTTTTCCTTTTCTAATAAGGTACCTAAGTGTCGTAACACCAAGTCAGATCTAGATCGTTCGGACGGACTTCCTGACAATACAACAATGTCGCTCAATGTAAAACATCCTTTCAATGAAGAAAATTTGTTTATAAGAGTGTGTGGATGATTTTCCGATCATCTGTGAGCATATAAAAAGCCCTCTTTTCCATCAGAAAAGAGGGCGAACGTTCTTATATGTGCACTCTTATCTCTCAAGAAAAAACTCTTGCTGGATGTAGCACCTTCCTGACTAGGTCAGAGGTTGCTGAAGCGTCAACGGGCCAGTTCCCTCGGCTTCTCTTGATAAGAATATTGAATTTGTTATCCATCATAATGCCATAAAATGGGATTGTCAATAGGATTTAAGTAAAATGTGCTTAACAAACGCTTTACAAAATTCGTCATTTCCAAGGAAATAGAGAGAAATGAGCAGAATGTAAAAATATCGTAAATTTTCGGATAATTTAATAGATTTTTCGGATAGTGCAAAAAATGAAAGCTGTTACAATTGTTTGTAAGCGTTAACAAGTAAAGGGGGAAGAACAATGAAAAAGGTTAGCATTCTACTAGTTGGAATTATTGCTATTCTTAGTTTAGCAGCTTGTAGTGGAGGAGAAGGAGAGACCGCCTCAGGAAGCGACGTTATTGAATTAACATTATGGAATGACTGGACAGAAGATCGACCTGAAAATACAGCCTACAAGAATATGGTGGAGAAATTTAATGAACAGCATGATGACATCGAAGTAGTGATTGAGGCTATTCCGCACGATCAGTATGAAACGAAGCTACGAACACAGGCGGCCGGAAATCAGCTTCCGGATATGTTTCGTGTGTGGCCAGGAGCAAGACTTGCTCCGTTGGCTGAGGGAGGAGCGACCCTTTCATTAGATCCCATTAAGGACAATTGGGAAGGTGTGATTCCAGAAGGGATCATGAAGGACTATCAATTTGATGGTGTGCAATATGCTATACCAGGAAACATTAGCGAAACAAGCTTGATTTTCTACCATAAGGATATGGTGAAAGATGCTGGTTTTGAAGAATTTCCGAAAACGTACGAGGAGTTGAAATCTTTAATTACCGCATTAAATGAAGCTGGAACAACTCCTATTTCTTTAGGTAACAAAGCTATTTGGCCACTTCAATCCGTGTACATTTCTACGATCGCGGATCGCTTTACTGGAAGTGACTTCTTACCAAATGCTTTAAGTGGAGAAGGAAGTTTTGAAAACGAACAGTTCATCAATTCGATGAAGGTCATTGAAGAACTAGCGAACATGAAAGCATTTAATGGCGACATGAATACTATTGATGAAGCACAAGCGCGTAGTGAATTTAATGCTGGAAATGCGGCGATGCACTTCGCTGGATCTTGGGCAATCGGGCCTGTTCTAGATACGGTGGAAAATCCAGATAAAATTGGAGTGGCTCCGTTCCCAAGCTTTGCTGGTGGGGATGGTGATCCTGCTAAGATTGCAGGAGTTGCTGGGGGAGGAATCGCTTTAAATAGTGATCTTTCCGAAGAAGAACAGGAAGCCGCATTCGAATTCTTAAAATTCTTCTATAGTGATGAGATGTATCAACAACTTGTAGAAGCGAATATTATCGTGCCTGCTGATGTGGAAATGGGAGACGACATTCCACAAGTGTTCCAGGAAGCAAATAAGCTTGCTCAAGGTGGGTTAGCTCCGGTTTATGATGCGACGTTAAGTCCAGAGTTGACGGACATTATCAATAATGGTCTACAAGCCATTACATTAGGAGAAAAAACACCGGAAGAACTAGCAAAAGAAATGCAAGAGCAAGTCGAAAAAGAGCAATAAAACATGCAGGCAGGTTGCAACACTAGCAACCTGCCTATCTAATAAAAAAGATAAGAGAGGTGGGTGAATATGCACGCAGTTGGTAGGAGAAGAGGGGCAATCATTTTAGGTTTACTGCCTGCATTGCTTATCTATGTTATTTTTGCCATCCTTCCCATTCTCCAGTCCTTTTATTATTCCGTTATGGAATGGGATGGCTTTTCGGATATGACGTACGTCGGTCTGGCAAATTTCAAGGAAGTCTTCGCAGATCCATTGTTTTGGAATTCGGTGAAAAATAACATTTATGTCGTACTTGCATCTGTGTTCGGGCAAGTTCCAATTGCTTTGTTTATCGCTTTGTTGTTGAATCGAAAACTCAAAGGCTTGAAGATATTTCGAACGATTGGATTTCTTCCAGTAGTTCTATCAACGGTCGTAATATCTTTAACATGGAGTTTAATATACAACTCAGAGGACGGATTAATTAATGAATTGTTACGATCGGTTGGTCTTGAGTCATGGGCATTGAATTGGCTTGGAGACACAAACTTAGCGATGATTGCGGTTTGTATCACCGTGATTTGGCAGTTCGTTGGCCTTTATTTGATTATTTTCTTAGCAGCTCTCCAAAACGTTCCAGAAGAAGTATTGGAAGCAGCAAAGATGGATGGAGCCTCGGAATGGACGACAACATGGAAAATTATAGTTCCGATGATTTGGGATACGATTATTGTGGCGGTTATTTTATGTATTGCAGGAAGTTTAAAAACATTTGATTTAATTTATGTAATGACACATGGGGGACCATCCCACTCTACCGAAGTTATGGCTCTCTACATGTTTAATGAGACATTTAGTCAGCTTCAGTACGGCTATGGAAGTGCTGTATCTGTTTTAATTTTCTTCTTTAGCTTACTTTTAATTTACCTTGTGAACAAAATCTTTGGAAAAAAAATGATATAGGAAGGAGGAGCATCATGGAGACCGTAGTGAAATCAGAATTAGATCAGAAAACGATTAAGCCAAAGAGGAAGCTTAGTCTAAAACGGGTTTTGATCTATACAACCTTAACGATTTTTGCCGTTGTGAATGCCTATCCAATCCTTTGGATGATTATTAACTCTTTTAAGTCAGAACAGGAATTTCAGGTTGACCAATTTGGACTCCCAGACACATTTGTATTAGAGAACTATGTGAATGCATGGAATACAGCAAATTTTGGTGTCTTGTTCAAAAATAGTATATTTATCTGTTTGGCTGCGACCATTTTAACGGTTCTAATTGGAGCCATTGCTTCCTATTTTCTTTCGCGGTTTACGTTTAAAATGAACAAGGTTGTGTACACCTTTTTTATTTTCGGAATGCTTATTCCGATTCATGCAACACTTGTTCCTATGTTTATTTTAATTCGGAACCTTGGTTTGTTAAACACACCAGTGACATTGATATTTCCGTATATTGCGTTTCACTTACCAATTACGATATTTATTTTAACGAGCTTTATGAAAGCTTTTCCGAAGGATATTGAAGAATCAGCGGTTATGGATGGCTGCGGCATCTTCCGGATATTTTGGTCTATTATTCTACCAATGTCCCGGCCCGCCTTGGCGACTGTTATTATTCTAAATTTCATTTATAACTGGAATGAATTTTCGTTCGCTCTTGTCCTCATTAATGATCCAGCCTTACAAACGCTCCCATTAGGTCTGGCAAGTTTTGCTGGCCAATTTACGACAAACTATGGGGCACAAATGGCTGGCTTAACGATGTCTCTTATTCCAATTGTTGCTTTTTATTTATTACTAGAAAAAGAAATAGTCAAAGGAATGACAGCAGGAGCAGTTAAGGGATAAAATAGTGGTAATAACAGCAAAGGGTTGATGTCCGATGTTTCGGAACTGGGGACTAAAAAAGCAGTTTTTAACTGTATTTCTTGTCTTAATTACATTACCGACTGTTTTATTCGGGTTTCTTATCTATTACCAAACGACCGTGAATTTTAAAAAGCAAGCGGAGGAAAACACGGTCCGAAGAATGGAAGTTAATGAAGAAACCTTAAAATCTATCATTTCAAGTATCGAAAATATGACATCTTATATGATTTATGATAGTGATTTTAGAACGTTTTTCAAAACAGCAAAAGAAGATACCCATGAGATGGCCTATAAACAAGCAGAAGAAGGAATCCGTGGGTATTTTACCTTCCAGCTGATGACCCATGACTATATTAACTCGATTGAACTAAGAGGATATGACGGAAACACTTTGGACTTTGGAAACCCTGTTACAGGCGAAGAGGAGCAATTGGACTTAGCGGCATTGCGAGAGGACGGTGCTCCAAATTGGAGTAATACGTACGAGGTTATAAGTGACTGGGGTGGAAGCTACAATGTGATTAGCTTGACCCGAATTATTAATGATCTTCGAAATATCGATAAAGCGATTGGTATGGTTAGGGTTCGACTTGATCAATCCGCTCTTTTTGATCGGATGGAAGCCAATGCACCTTTGCAGCAAGGAAGTTATTTTATTATGTCGAAAAAAGGCAACGTTGTCATTCACAAGAATGAATCGGAGGTTGGTCAGTCTTACCCGGACAAAGAAGTTAGTGAATTTGTCGCTAACAGTGGAAAAACAACGATGACTTATCAAGCGGATAATGGGAGTCATCTTGTTGTAAAACGGCCAATCGAGGGAACTCCGTGGGTATCTGTAGCCATTGTAAATGATGATGAAGTAGTCAGTGAACTCTATCGCGTTCGAGCGTTGATTGTAGACATGATCATTTTGCTTTTAGTGCTAGGGGTTATTGCATTTATTGGATTCTACGTCTTTAACATTAAACGGATTACCGAGTTAACAGAGCAGACGAAGCAACTAGAAAATGGAGACTTTTCAGCAAATGTCCGTGTAACGTCTAAGGACGAAATCGGGATGCTCGGAACGCGATTTAATAACATGGTATGTACGATCCAGGAATATATTAACCGTGAATATAAATTAAAGATTAAGCAAAAGGAAACGGAATTAAAAGCACTTCAGCATCAAATAGATCCTCACTTTCTTTATAATACGCTAGACATGATCCGTTGGACTGCTCGGTTTGAGAAGGCAGAGAAAACGGGCCAACTGATTGAACGTTTGTCTAAAATGTTCCGTATGAACTTGAACAGGGGAAGGGCATGGGTCCATTTGGAGGAAGAGCTTTTATACATTCAAAACTACCTAGAACTGCAGAAAAGTAGATTAGGAGAGCGCTTTTCTTTCCATATTTTTTATGATGATCAAATTAAGCATGCGATTGTATTGAAGCAAATACTTCAGCCATTAGTTGAAAACAGTATTGTCCACGGTTTACATGGGAAGAAGGAAAAGGGTGTTATTACTATTCGTTGTTCTTTATATCAGGATAGTATCTGGCTAGATGTGATAGACAATGGAGTAGGTTTTGAAAAAGCGGAAAAGAATTCTAGTAAAGGTTCTGGCTTTGCCTTAAGTAATTTGCAAGATCGGTTGACCTTAGCGTTTGGACGAGGAGCAGGTGTGTATGTATTAGATGATAAGGATGGAACATGGGTGCGTGTCCAAATTCCATTTACTATAGAAGAGGAAGAGCTTCGAATTAATGAGGAATCGGGGGAGGAAAATGTCCTTTAAGCTTCTTATTGTAGATGATGAACCGATTATTCGGGAAGGGTTAAAGTCTACCATTCCATGGGACAGCTATGGCATGGAAGTAGTGGACGTGGTGGAAGACGGAGAAGCAGCCTTAGAATGGATGGAAAACCACAATGCTATTGATTTAGTATTAACGGATGTCCGGATGCCGAATATGGATGGTCTTCAGCTCGCTACTCACCTAACATCACGGTTTCCTAACGTGAAAATTGTCATGATTAGTGGGTACGATGAGTTTAAATATGCACAACAAGCTATTCAGCTTGGGGTAGAGGACTATTTGTTAAAACCGGTAGATGTAGATGAATTGGTGCAGGTTGTGGAAAAGGTAGCAAAGGAAATGGAAGTGGAGCGAGAGAAAAGTGCCAAGCACCAACAGTTAAACATAAGTCATGCCATGTATCATCAAGTATTCGATCATACCTCAATCCTTCCAGATAATTTGAAAGCATTTCAGTCTCTTTGTATATATCCATTTCTGACAATGGTAAAGGAATATGTACGGGTGACGGAGCAATTTTCCGATCAAAAGGTGGATCGATGGCAGCAGGAATGGATGAAACAAATCCATAAGCAGTTTTTGCAACATGAATGGTCCGTGTTTTCAATTTTTACGACTGAGAACGTCCTTCTGTCCTGTGTTGTAGATCCTGAGCAAAACCTACAACCTTCGAAGATAATTGATATTGTAAAGGAAACGAACATGCCGTTTGATATCGTATTGAACTCTACTCAAATACCGTTGGGAAAACTACATCAAGTATATCCTAAACTAGTCCGAAATATTGAGCGTATCGCAGTAGAAGAGCAAGTGGTTACTGCTACAGAAAAAATACTGCAGGTAAGTCCTGATCTCGAGTGGTTGAAGGAACAAGAGGATACGTTTAACGAGTTTATTTTTCAATCTAATTCAAAAGGGTTAGAAGAGCAGACAGAAAAGGTATTCCAACACTTCCTGGCTGAACAATATACACTACAACAAGCTAAACACGTTTTAGAAACGATTATTCAGCATGTCGTAAGTCGTTTTGACCCATTATTTGATCGAGATATTTTGGTGAATGACTTTACTTTTACACGTGAAGTAAACGTTCATGTGTATAATTCATTCCGTCTTTTGGAGGAAGTCTTTATACAAGACCTCATGAAAGTTGTTCATCTACTTCAACGGAAAGATAATAAGCTGTGGATGATTGAACGGGCCGAACACTATATCCATTCTTATTATGCGTCCGATATTAAAGCCCACGAGGTTGCGGATGTTATCCATCTATCCCCCAACTATTTTAGTTCTTTGTTTAAACAAAAGACAGGTAAAAATTTTAATGAGTATCTCAATGAATTACGGGTCGAAAAAGCAAAGGTCCTCTTAGAGGAAACTCCTTTGAAAATAAATGAAATTGCAGATACGGTGGGATTTCATGAGTATAAATATTTCGTAGATGTTTTTAAACGATTTGTTCAAATGACTCCAACTAAATATCGTTCTTGGATGTCTTCTAAAAAGAAAGTGAATTAAAAAGGAGAGGTTGATATGCAGACGAAAACAATAAAAGTGCCAGAAGATTTCATACTAGGCGCAGCAGTATCCGCATGGCAAACAGAGGGATGGGCAGGGAAAAAGCCGTTCCAAGATTCTTATTTAGACCTTTGGTATAAAAATAATAAACATGTATGGCATAACGGGTATGGACCTGCGGGTGCGACGGATTTTTATAATCGTTACAAAGAGGATATTGGTTATATGAAAGAGATTGGTTTGACTCATTTTCGTACTTCCATCAACTGGTCACGCTTTTTACTCGATTACGAGGAAGCGGTTGTGGATGAAGATTACGCTGCTTATGTAGATGATGTTATTAACGAGTTACTTGCTAACGGTGTAGAACCAATGATTTGCCTGGAGCATTATGAAGTTCCAGCCGTACTATTTGAGAAATATGGTGGGTGGGGCTCGAAGCATGTTTTGGAGCTGTTTGTAAAATATGCGGAAAAAGTGCTCGAGCGTTACGGAGATCGAGTGAAGCATTGGTTTACGTTTAATGAGCCCGTCGTCGTTCAAACGAGAGTTTACTTAGATGCGATTCGCTATCCGTTTGAACAAAACACGAAAAAGTGGATGCAATGGAATTTTAATAAAGGGTTAGCAACGGCAAGGATCGTGGAATTATTCCGTGGCATGCAGTTGAAGGAGAAGTATGGAGCTAAGATTGGAGTAATTTTAAACCCAGAAGTGACCTATGCCAGATCTACTTCCGAGCATGATCAGGAAGCAGCACGAATCTATGATCTTTTCTTTAACCGTGTTTTCCTTGATCCAGCCATTAAGGGGACGTATCCAGAAGAATTATTTGAATTAATGGATAAGCATGACATCACATTTGAATATACAGAGGATGAGCTTCAGGTTATCAAAGAAAATACAGTGGATTATGTTGGTTTAAATCTTTATTTTCCTCATCGTGTAAAGGCACGCAGTTCTGCTTGGAACGAGCAAGCCCCTTTCCACCCGGAGTATTATTATGAAAAATTCGATCTACCAGGTAAGAAAATGAATCCATATCGGGGATGGGAAATCTATCCACAAATTATGTACGATATGGCTATGCGAGTAAAAGACGAATACGGCAATATCGAATGGTTTATTGCGGAAAATGGGATGGGTGTGGAAAATGAGCATCGCTTTAAAGATGAAAATGGACAAATTCAAGATGACTATCGTATTGAATTCATCGGTCAGCATTTGGATTGGTTAATTAAAGCGGTAAATGAAGGAGCAAACTGTAAGGGGTATATGCTTTGGGCTTTTTCGGATAACGTATCTCCGATGAATGCATTCAAAAATCGTTATGGATTAGTAGAAATTAATCTAGAAGATGATCGAAATCGCAGCTTGAAAAAATCAGCCTATTGGTATAAAGATGTCATCAAGACAAAAAAATTAATAGTAGAAGATGACGAGGTGTACAAATAATCGGTAAAAAAGATGCTTTGCTTGAAGCGAAGCATCTTTTTTACCACATCGTGATAGCCTGTCACCAAATAATAGAACTAGGAAGACTGATAAGGATAACGAGGCAGTTTAGTTTGGAGGGGAGAACATGAAAATCACATTTCGTTGGTTTGGGGAATCGGAAGATACGGTAACCCTTAGACAAATCAGGCAAATTCCTGGTGTGGACGGGATAGTAGGGGTAATATTTGACACACCGGCTGGAGAAGTCTGGTCCTTAGAGAAGGTCCAGCAGCTTAAGCAAACAGTGTTGGATTCGGAATTAAATTTAGAAGTTATAGAAAGTGTCAATGTACATGAAGACATAAAACTAGGCTTGCCAACGAGAGATACATATATTGAAAACTATCAAGAAACACTCCGCAATCTGGCGACCATTGGGGTAAAAGTAGTTTGTTATAATTTCATGCCAATCTTTGATTGGACCCGAACAGATCTCGCTAAGGCATTACCGGATGGTTCCCACGCGTTAGCTTTTGAAAATGGCCTCATTGAGGGAATTAATCCAGTGGAGCTTGCCGAACGAGTGGAAAATAATTCTAATGGCTATCCGCTCCCTGGCTGGGAGCCAGAGCGTATGAAGACGATCAAACAGCTCTTTAAGCTTTATGAGCAGGTGAATGAGGAAGATCTGTTTAACAACCTACATTATTTTCTGGAAAGAGTGGTTCCAGTCGCAGAAGAGTGTGATATTAAATTAGCCATTCATCCGGACGATCCACCGTGGTCTGTTTTTAACCTGCCTAGGATTGTAACCAATCAAAGAAACTTGGAACGCATTGTGAATCTCGTTGACAGTCCCTATAACGGATTAACATTATGCTCCGGTTCACTTGGAGCTAATCCGAACAATAATGTTCCGGAAATATTCCGAGAGTTTTTGAAGCGTGATCGTGTTCCATTCGTACATGTTCGGAACATTAAAAGGGAGGAGAATGGAGATTTTTCAGAATCCTCTCATCGAGGACAAGACGGGTCACTAGATATTTATGAAATTGTAAAAGCACTTCATGATTATGACTTTGGTGGGTACTTACGACCAGATCATGGACGGATGATCTGGGATGAACAGGCTAGACCTGGGTATGGGTTGTATGATCGTGCATTAGGCATTATGTATATACTTGGTATCTGGGATAGCTTAACAAAACAAAAGGTTGTTACACTCGAAGGGATAGAGGAGATGTCATGAAGTCATATCTTGCGTTAGATATTGGAGGAACATATGTTAAGCACGGAATCGTCAATGGGTTAGGTGAAATAGAAGGACTGGACAAATTTATAACACCTGGATCGCTTGAAGTGCTATTAGAAGGGATTACTCAATTGGCAAGGAATACGAAAAATATAGCAGGAATAGCTGTCAGCTCACCTGGTGCTGTTTCGGATTCAGGGGTTGTATATGGATCAAGTGCGGTGAAGTATATGCACGGACCCAATATCAAAAAATTAATTGCGGAGCGAACGGGTTATTCCGTTTTTATGGAAAATGACGCCCATTGTGCCGCATATGCAGAGCTATGGCAAGGAGCAGCTAAAGGGAAAAGTGACGTCATGGTCATGGTGATAGGAACCGGCATTGGGGGTGCAGTCATTAAAAATGGCACCATCCATAAGGGGGCCAATATTCATGGTGGAGAATTTGGCTATATGCTCCTAACTTCCGATGTGAGAAACAGTAATGATGTATGGAGTAGAGTTGCTTCTAGTAAAGCATTAGTTCGCAAAGTTGCTAATTTGAAGGGCATGGATCCGGAATACTTAACCGGTGAAGAGATTTTTGAGATGGTGGATCAACAGGATAGAGAAGTTACTCAAATCGTAGACGAATGGTACCATCTATTAGCGATAGGAATCTATAATCTACAGTATATTTACGATCCAGAAATCATTTTGATTGGTGGGGGAATTAGTGCAAGACAAGAACTGATTCCTAAAATACGGGAGAAATTGAAGGGAATTGTTGCTGCAATAGATCTAGCAAAAATTACTCCATCCATTGAGGCATGTCATTTTAGACAAAACGCTAATTTGCTGGGTGCAGTTTATGGGTATAGAAAACTATATGAAGAGCTGGAATAGTCTTTCCTTTTGGGAAAGGCTTTTTTATCGTATCTTAGAGTATGAATGTTCGACGTATGCCAATATCTGGCCGTCGACCTGCTAATAAAAAAGCGAACGCCAAAAAATAAAATAAACGCCAATAAAAAATACGTACAGCCATATGTCCTCCCCATAAGAACGTGACCCGGCTAGTCCTAAAAATAGATTTCTAGATTTCACCATGTTATCCTTGCAAAAAGCTTGGTAAAATAGAGGAATATGAGCTTTGGGGGGACTGCAATTATGAATATAGTATCGATAGATTTTGAAACAGCCAATAAATATCGGTCTAGTCCATGTGCCATTGGGATCGTTGTTTCAGATGGTGTGAAAATCATAGATGAGTTTTATAGTTTAATAAATCCACTCATGGAATTCGATCCATATAATATTTATGTGCATGGAATTGAGGAAGTAGAGGTTGTGGACGCACCAACCTTTGATGAACTATGGCCAGTTATTCAGAAATACATAGAAAATGGAATCGTAGTGGCGCATAATGCTAGCTTTGATATGAGTGTGTTACGTGCTTCCTTAGATCGTTATCAGCTTCCATATCCGACGATGGAATACCTATGTTCTGTTGTTCTTTCCAAACAGATCTGGCCAGGATTAGAAAACTATAAACTGAATCAGTTGGCTGATGTTCATTCTATTAGATTTAACCACCATAATGCTTTAGAAGATGCCAGAGTGGTAGTTCAATTATTACAAGCGGCGATTGCAGAACATGATGTGAGAACAATTTCGGAGCTTATAGACCTTCACGGTGTTTCTTGTGGTCGGATTTTTGAAAGGAGTTATGTGACTCCAAAGGTGAAGAAAAGAAAACAGTCTAAAAGGAGGGGAAGTGTTGGTCGTCCATAAAATTCCCCTTATTCAAAGGCTACTGAATGTATCCTTACAAGTGAAGATTTTGGGGCTCGTTGTTTCTCTTATTTTATTAATCATTGTTCTACTTACGAGTGTTTTCTCCTATATGGAGTCCAAGGAGGATGTGGAACAAGCGGAAGAGCTTGCATTACAAACTTCCAAAACACTTTCGTTTATGCCAGGAATTCAGGAAGCTTTTATCTCCTCGAGTCCAAAAAATATTACCCCCATTGTGGAACAAATAAGGGATCAGGTAAATGCATCCTTTATCCGCATCGTTCACAAAAATGGAGATATCTTTGCAAATCCCGGAGATATAGAGCTTCAAGGAAGTTTGGACGATTTATATCGATCGAGAGTGTTTGGTAGCTATTATGTCGCTCACAATGAGGAAGAGGAATCTAATGTTTTGAAGGGGATCTCTCCAATCATTATTGACTATGGTCCTTATAATCGTGTGGTGGGGACCGTAGAAGTTGCTTTTAATGTAGAAATGATTCAAAAAGAAATTTTAGCGGATATTCGAAATTTGATTCTATATTCCATAGGGGTTCTAATTCTGGGGATAATAGGAAGTTTTATGTTAGCCAATAGCATTAGAAAAGATACCCTTGGATTAGAGCCCTTTCAAATAGCAAGTCTTTATAGGGAAAGAGAAGGAATTCTACAGTCTGTAAAGGAAGGAATTATGGCTATTGATGATAATGGTAGGGTGTCGATGATAAATTTATCTGCACAATCACTGTTAGATGTTAAAGAGGATATAAGTGGGAAAGTGTTGTCCGAAGTTATTCATTCTCCTAAAATGTTAGAAGTGCTTCAATCCAATCAAGCAGAAACAAATGTAGAGATCCTACATCATGACCGTAATCTTATTGTAAACACTCAACCTATCTATGACACTGACAGAGTGGTTGGCGTTGTAGCTAGCTTCCGGGATAAAACAGAAATTAAAAAAATGGTAGATGCACTTTCAGAGGTAAAACAATATTCAGAGGATCTCCGCGCTCAAGCGCACGAGTTCACGAACAAATTATACGTAATCCTCGGGCTTATTCAACTAGGGAAAATCGAAGAGGCTACAGCACTTATTCAAGATGAAGCAGCGACTCAAACCCAGCATTCCACGTTGTTTATGAGTAGAATTCAAGATGAAAAAGTACAGGCGATTCTTTTAGGAAAGCTTGCAAAAGCATCTGAAAAGAAAATAGATTTTGTGATCGATTCAGATAGCTCTTTAGAACATATGCCTGGTCATATCGATCTTTCTCCATTGATTACAATTCTAGGCAATTTAATAGATAACGCCTTTGATGCTGTCCTAAACAAAGAGAGAGCAACAGTTACCTTTTTTGTGACGGATTTTGGGAAGGACATTATCTTTGAAATATCAGATACAGGAGATGGAATTAAACAATCTATAGAAAAATCTATTTTTATGAAAGCGTTCTCCTCTAAAGGTGAAAATCGAGGGTACGGATTAGCTAATGTAAAAGAAGAGATAGAGCTGATGAACGGCTGGTTGGAGTATAGCAGTGAAGAAGGAAGAGGCACGATTTTTACTGTCATTTTACCGAAATCACCTGTAAATTCTGAAATGAAAAAGGAGTGAGCAAGTATGTACAACGTACTAATTGCGGAAGACGATTTTCATGTAGCAGAAATTCATGAACAATACCTTTCCAAATTTCCTGAAATGACTTTAGTCGGAAAAGCAATGAACGCGAAAGAAACGATGGGTTATCTTGATAAAGAAAATATTGATTTAATTTTGCTCGATGTTTATATGCCAGATATGCTTGGTACAGAACTCCTTGAGCAGATAAGAAAGCAATCTCCACAAGTTGATATCATTATGATAACAGCAGCAACGGATAAAGCATTTCTTGAAAAAGCTTTACATTACGGAGTACAACACTACATGATCAAACCTGTAACATTGGAGCAGTTTTCATCTGCCCTAAAACAGTACTTACGAAATAAAAAAGTGCTGCAGTCTATGGAAGAAGTCGATCAAGAAACGGTTAACCACTTGTTTGGCTCTCCCTCCAAAGTTCCGGAAAAATCTGTCCTTCCATCCGGAATAGACTATTTAACCTTAAAAAAAGTAAGTGAAATATTAACTGCCGAATCACAAGGAATTACCTCGGAGGAAGTTGGAGCAAAGATGGGAGCATCTCGAACCACAGCAAGAAGGTACCTCGAATATTTAGTTGGAATCGGTCAAGCGGATGTGGAGCACGCCTACGGAATCGTTGGTCGTCCAGAACGAAGATATCACGCAAGATAAAACCTGTGAACAAAATGAACACAATTCATCTTATGCATACAAAAGACAATATTTTGGAAACGTTTACATTTAATTGACTGAAAGTTAGCATAAATCTTGTAAACTTTATTTTTCTACATGGGATGGGAGAAATAGAGATTAAAAGATTTCAGGAGGGGTGTTTTTTATGAAGAAGTTTTCCATGTTAATGGTGTTAGTAGTTATGATGCTTTCGGCTTGTGGGGGATCTGATTCTGCATCAGGGAATGGGAATTTTCCAACAAAAAATATTGAAATTATTGCACCAGCTTCGCCTGGTGGTGGCTGGGATTTAACAGCACGTTCGGTACAAAAGGTGCTACAAGATAAAGAGTTAGTAGAAAACAATATCAATGTTGTTAACAAGCCCGGTGGTGGCGGTGAAGTAGGTTGGAAGTATTTACAGTCCAAAGATGCTCATTACTTAGCAGTCAACTCCAGTTTAGTACTAACCAATAACTTGTTAGGTCAAAGTGATTTAACTTACAAAGAATTTACGCCATTGGCTACACTTGCTACCGAGTGGCAAGCCATTGCAGTACCTGCGGATTCTAAATATACATCTGCATCCGAGCTAATGAAACAAATGAAAAAAGATCCTAAATCCATAAAAATTGGTGTAGGTCCTGCACTAGGAAATGATGATCACCTTTCGTTTGTGCAAGCTGCCGATGAATTCGGTGTCGATCCTTCTCAAGTAGATTTTTTAGTCTATGAAGGCGGTGGAGATGTTGTAACCGCACTGTTAGGTGGACACGTGGATGCTGTAACGACCTCTCTATCGGAAGTGAAAGACCAACACCAAGCAGGGAAATTAAAAATTTTAGCTGTTTCTTCTGACAAGCGAATCGAAGGATTAGATGATGTTCCTACTTGGACGGAAGAGGGAGTAGACTTGGTGTTCCCGCACTGGAGAGGTATCATGGGACCACCAGATATGACGGAGGAACAAATTGCTTATTGGGATGAAAAGTTAGGAGAAATGGTGAAATCGGAAGAGTGGAAAGAGGTTCTGAAAAACAACGATTGGGATGGGTTCTATAAGAATAGTGAAGAGACAGCAGCGTTCATGAAAGAACAAGATGATCTTTACACGAAACTAGTTAACCAATCTGGACTTGCAGAATGATGATGGAAGGGGGAGTAATGGAAAATGAAAATACTAAAATTAACAATGCCGGTTCTATTACTCATTTTAGGAAGCTCCTTTTTAATTTTTTCATTCCAAATTGAAAAATCAAACCTTGGAAATCCAAACGGACCTTTGTATTTTCCGGTAGGGTTAAGTATTTTGTTACTTCTTTTTAGTGTGATTTATTTTATTCAAGAATGGAAAAAGAGACATGAGGATGATAAAGTGTTGAGCCTACTTCTCGCTGGAAGGACACCTAAATTAATTGGAGTAACGGTTCTTCTGGGAGTAGGCTACTCCCTCTTGTTTGAAAGAATTGGCTTTCTATTTTCTACTATTCTATTTTTAGGAGCACTCCTCTTTGTACTTAATGGAAAGAAAAAATGGATAACCAATCTGGTCGTTGCCATTTGTTTTTCTTTCCTTTCTTGGTACGCATTTAGTGAGCTTCTAGGAGTCAGTTTGCCATAGAGAGGAGGAAAAAAGATGGATATGAGCAGTTTTATGGCCGGATTAATGACCTCTTTAGAACCGATTAACATTCTTTGGGTTATTGTAGGTGGTTTTCTAGGAACAGTAGTCGGAATGTTACCAGGGCTAGGTCCAGCAACAGCGGTTGCCGTACTGATACCAGTTACATTTGGAATGGACTCAACCAGTGCCATTATTCTAATGGCCGCTATCTACTATGGGGCGATGTACGGTGGTTCAAGAAGTTCGATATTACTGAACACACCAGGAGATGGATCAGCCATTGCCGCCACTTTTGATGGGTACCCGATGGCGCGTAAAGGTCAAGCTGGGGAAGCTATGGCTATATCTGCAGTTGCTTCTTTTATTGGAGGAATTATAGCCGTCATAGGGTTTATCTTTTTAGCTGAACCCCTAGCAAATTTCGCATTAAAGTTTGGTCCTGCAGAGTACTTTCTTTTGATGTTACTAACTCTATCTGCCATTGTTTCGTTATCTATTGGAAGAATGATCAAAGGGTTTATCGCCATGTTCCTCGGATTACTCTTAAGTACGGTTGGGATTGATACTCAAACAGGCGTCTACCGGTTCACCATGAATATTCCTCACTTAAGTGAAGGTATTGATTTTCTTATCGTGATCATAGGGATTTATGCGATTGGAGAGGTTTTATACAACTTCCTGACAATCGATCAGCAGAAAAAAGAAAAGAAAAAAGTGGGCAAGATTTGGTTTAACAAAGAACAGTGGAAACGATCGAGGTGGCCTATTTTACGAAGCGGTCCCCTTGGCTTTATCATTGGCGTTTTACCAGGAGCGGGTGGTTCCATCGCTTCGATGATTAGTTACACAACTGAAAAACAAATATCAAAAAAGCCTGAAGAGTTTGGAGAAGGGGCAGTTGAAGGGTTAGCAGCACCGGAATCCGCCAATAATGCCGCTTCTGTGGGGGCAATGATTCCATTGCTTACTATGGGTATTCCAGGATCCGGTACGACAGCGGTCATGCTCGGTGCGCTCATTATGTTGGGGATTCGACCAGGCCCCTTATTGTTTGAAAATCAACCAGAGACGGTTTGGTCCCTGATTAACAGTATGTTTATTGGGAATATCGCGCTCGTTATTATTAACATCTTATTAGTAGGACTGCTGGTGAAAATATTGGATACTCCAGCTAAAGTTCTGTATCCGTTGATTGTGTTATTAGCATTCATTGGTACCTTTACTCTTAGCTATAACACATTTGATTTCTATCTATTACTACTGTTTGGGGTGTTTGGTCTTTTATTAAAAGTACTAGATTTCCCAATAGCTCCACTCGTACTGGCTCTTATCGTTGGGGCAGATATGGAACAGAATTTTCGGAAAGCAGTCTTGTCGTCAGATGGGAGCCTTGGTATTTTCTTTTCATCACCGATTTGTATTGGCCTAATTATTTTAACAATCTTATCGTTAACGTATCCATTAATCGTCAAGTGGGTGAAGAGTCGAAAAACTAGTGGAAAAGATCAATCAACAGAAGAAGTTTCTTAATGGGGAGGGTAATACATGAATAACAAAGAGTATGATCTAGTCATAGTAGGCGCAGGAAATGCGGCATTATCAGCTGCGTTGGCTGCACGAGAGAATGGTGTTCAGGTATTAGTTTTAGAGAAAGCACCTAAGCACAAACGCGGAGGAAATTCTTATTTCACAGATGGTGCGATTCGTTTTGCTTACAATGACTTGCAGGACATTCGTGCGATTATGCCAGAGCTCTCTGATGAGGAAGCTGCTACTATTATCATGCCAGAATATAGTCAGGAACATTACTATGAAGATTTGATGCGAGTCACAGCAGATCAAAGTGACTCAGGATTAGCTAGGCATCTTGTTGGTAAATCCTATGAAACGATTCGTTGGATGAAGGAACAAGGTGTCAAATTTGAACTGAATTATGGGAATCAATCCTTTGAGAAGGATGGAAAGAGACAATTTTGGGGTGGACTTCCGGTTAAGACAGAAAATCGAGGCATCGGTCTAATGGGGCAATTATTCCGACGAGTTGAAGAACTCGGAATTGATATTTGGTATGAATCAACGGCGAAAAAATTAGGTGTAGAAAATGGTGTCATCTCCTCCGTTCTCGTAAGTAAAAGAGGGGAAGAGGTGGAAGTTTCTACTTCTGGTGTGGTGCTTGCTTGTGGTAGCTTCGAAGCCAACGAGGAAATGCGTATCAAGCACCTTGGTGAAGAGTGGGGAGCAGCTATTGTCCGAGGTACGGAATATAATACCGGAGACGGAATCGAAATGGCATTGGAAGTCGGAGCACAACCTTATGGACAATGGTCTGGTTGTCATTCAATCGGTACAGATTCACAGGCTCCTGTTGTTGGCGATTACGAAAAGCCTGGCGATATTTTTAAAAAGCACTCCTATCCATTAAGCATCATGTTAAACAAAGATGGACAACGATTTGTAGATGAGGGAGCTGATTTTCGAAATTACACGTATGCAAAATACGGGCGTGAAATACTAAAGCAACCAGATCATCTTGCTTATCAAATTTATGACGCTAAAGTCAGAGGCTTACTTCGTGATGAGTATGACAGGGAAGAAGCAACATCCTCTCAGGCGGATTCTCTGGAAGAGTTGGTGAATCAATTACCAGTAGACAAAGAAGCTTTTTTGAAAACGATTGATGAATATAATCAAGCTGTCCAAGAGGGAGAGTTCAATCCAACGATCAAGGATGGAAAGTCGACAAAAGGAATGACACCAGCTAAAACGAATTGGGCATTACCTATCGACCAAGGTCCATTCTACGCTTTCCCAGTAACATGTGGAATAACCTTTACATTTGGTGGGATTCATGTAAATACAAAAGGGCAAGCGTTAAATGAAAACGACGAACCAATTCCTGGTTTGTTTGCAGCAGGAGAAATGGTCGGTGGGATTTTTTATGAAAATTACCCAGGTGGTTCTGGTTTAATGTCTGGTTCTGTATTCGGAAAGACAGCCGGGAACTCAGCTGCTAGATACAGTAAAGAAAAAGCTAAGCGGTCCTTGTCTCTTTAGTTATGACGATAAAATAAAAGTGTTGGCCACCTTTTTTGGTGGCTTTTTTACGATAGGAAATAAGTTAGGGGATACGTATGAACAAAAAAACTGTTTTACTAAGTATCTGTATTGGCTTATATGTCCTTTTTTTTAATCCTCTCATGGATTGGGATTTGAAAATAAAGGGGTTAATTGCATTATTATTGGTTCAAATTCTTTGGATTGGAAGAGTCTTTCCACTAGCGTTTAGTTCTATACTTCTTATGCTACTACTTTCCTTTCACTTTTTTAGCTATGAAGAAACGTTAAAGTATATCGGTTCTGATATCGTTTGGCTCTTGTTTTCTACTTTTATTATCTCAAAAGCTTTTATTAAGACGGGCTTAGCAAATAGAGTTTCATTAAAAATGCTAAGTCTATCCAAAGGGTCGGGAAGCTTCCTTATTTTAATTTCCTTCTTCCTTATGTTCATTTTAGCTGTACTGATTCCTTCCAATATCGGAAAAGGAAGTTTAGTTTCTTCCATTTTAGATAGTGTTATAAAAAGCCTGAAGAAGATCAGTGATGTGCGCAATTTAGCCAAATCGTTATTTATTGGCGTAGCTTATCTAGCCGCCATTTCTGGAGCCTTTGTCGCAACGGGAGCAAGTTCCACGATCTATACGTATGGTATCTTTCAAGGGGCTACTAATCATCTAACATTTTTAACTTGGATTCTTTATTTTGCACCTCCTATTCTTCTCTTTATCCTACTCTTATGGGTTCTATTTTTGGTCATCTTCCCACATCAAAATGTAGACAAGGATATGCTAAAAACGTTGATTGACGAGAAGGTTATGGAGCTAGGCAACATTCAAATCAATGAGATTAAAATTTTTTGTATTATGACAATCACCTTACTTTTGTGGATGACTCAGAGTCTTCATGGATTTTCTATTCCACTAATCGGTCTACTGGGGGCAGCTTTTACGGTTTTACCTGTAGTTGGTGTATGGAACTGGGAAGAGGCTAGGAAGTCTGTGGATTGGGATATGATAATTTTCTTTGCTTCTACGCTAATGATTTCCGGTATGTTAATAAAGACAAATACGGTGGACTGGTTAGCAGATTGGATTGTTCATCATATGTCATTCGCGTCACCCATTCTCATCTTAATCCTGTTAATTGTTTGTACGGCTTTCCTACGAATTATTTTCGTCAATATTTTAGGATTTCTAACTATTATGTTGCCACTAGCCCTCACAATTGGGGAAAATTTGGATGGGATTTCTCCTATTATTGTAGCCATGGCAGTGTTTTTAACAGGGGTTCCAGGCTTTTTACTTATTACTCAGTCCCCTGTTCACTTAATAAGCTTCTCTTACGGTCACTTTCATGAGAAGGATCTGTTTAAAGTAGGAGTTTTATCATTGGTGGTTTGGCTTACAATCGTAATTTTAGCATCCACATTATATTGGGGTTGGGTTATGTGACGGTTAAAGAAAAGGTATTGGGTTATTCCCCAATACCTTTTTTGGTGAAGTATCGTTGTATCGCATTTTTCAAATGTCCATTTTCCTCTAAAAGCAAGGCTTTTGCTTCTTCGACACTACTACTGGTCATGCTTCTAAAAATAGCAACCTTTAAATCATAATCACTTTCCTGTAAGAGGATACGTGCTTCACTCTCTGGAATATCTGTGACCTCTGCTAATGTTTGCTCAGCACGAATAACTAATTTTTTATTGATTAATTGCATATCCACCATTTGGTTTTGATAAACTTTACCAAGTCGAATCATAGCACCTGTCGAAAGCATATTGATGACCATTTTTTGAGCAGTTCCAGCTTTTAGTCGTGTGGAGCCTTTGATAACTTCTGGTCCAACGACCGCTTCAATGGCACACTCGCTTAAAGAGGAGGCATCAGTTTGAGGATTACAACTGACCGAAATGGTTCGGGCTCCTAATTTGTTTGCATATTTTAAAGCGGTAAGGACATAAGGGGTCGTTCCGCTTGCGGTAAGTCCAATCAGCACATCTTTGTTAGAAAAAGAGTGTTCCTTAAGTTCTTCTACTGACTTATTTTCATCATCTTCGTGCTGTTCTAATGGTTTCCACATTGCTTCATATCCGCCAGCTATAAAGCCAGTCCAACGTTCATCGGGTATTGAAAAGGTGGGACCTAATTCCGCAGCGTCGAGGATACCAATTCTCCCACTAGTTCCGGCACCAACAACAAAAACACGTCCGTCTTTTTTCCATTGTTCAACAATGATGTCAATACCAGCTGCAATCTGAGAAATGATATTATTCATTCCGTGATAGATAGCTTTGTCCTCTTCCACCATTAAGGAGACAATGTCAGGAGAAGACATTTCATCGATGGAAATACTTTTTTGGTTAACAGTTTCGGTAACACGTCTTTTACTCATGTCATCACTCCTTCTTAGAATGATCCTCTATCCAAACGGATCATGAACTTGTAACGATCTGCACGGTAAGTGGATTGAACAACTTCTAACACTCTTCCATCTTCTAAAAAAGATTTTCTTCTCATTAGTAGAAGGGGGGAATCAGTGGGTACTTGTAAGTGTTTTACTTCTTCTTTTGTAGCGGTGGAGGCTTCAATTTCCTGCGTCCCACTGCTCATTTTCAGATGGATTCGCCCTTCCACATATTGATACAGGGATTGCTGCACGATATCTTCTGTTAATCCGACAACCAAATTAGCAGAAAGGTAAGTTCTTTCTAGTGCCATCGGCTTGCCATCTGCAAGGCGAATCCGTTTTATTTCATAAATAGGATCATGTTCGGCTAATTCCAATTCTTTAGCAAGCTTTAGGGGAGCCGGAATGATGGAAAAACTGATAACCTTGCTACTAGGTGTTAAACCACGGGTATGCATATCTTCGGTAAAGCCTGTCAGCCCATGAAGTTTTTGCTCAAGTTTCGGTTCTGTTACAAATGTCCCTTTTCCTTTTACACGATAAAGATATCCGCTATGAACAAGATTGGTAATGGCTTGTCGTACCGTCATTCTACTAATTTCGTATTTTTCGGTTAATTCACGTTCCGACATAACCATATCTCCTGGTTGAAGGATACCGCTTTCAATTTGTGTTTTAATTTGTTCTTCTAGCTGATAATAAATCGGCACAGGAGAATTTTTGTTAACCAATCCAATCCTCTCCCTTTTGGACTACACAATAGGTGTCAAGATTTTCTTAAGGATATCACTATTTATATATAGTTGTCTAGACATGGCTATACGCACTTTGATAAACAAAAAACTATTAAATGCCTAAAATGATAGGCTTTAAAGAAAGAAACATGAAAATGCTAACAAACTAATTTATCTGTAAATTGGTATAGACATCTATAACTTAGTTGTGCTAGAATACGGGTGAGATTGGTATTATTGTGTGAAAGTAGGGGAATTCTAAATCCATGTTCCTACTTGTAAGCAATATTTTCTCTATCTCATTGCTAGAAAATTTATTTTGTTAGGGAGGTCTTTTAATCATGATGAATTATTTGCAAAAACTTGGTCGTTCCTTGATGCTGCCAGTTGCTGTATTACCAGCTGCCGCCATCCTGATGGGGATTGGGTATGCGATTGATCCGACTGGTTGGGGTGCAGACAGTCCAACAGCCGCATTCTTAATAAAAGCGGGATCATCTATTATTGATAATATCCCAATACTATTTGCGGTCGGTGTTGCATTAGGAATGGCAAAAGAACGGGACGGTTCTGCTGCGTTAAGTGGTTTAGTTGCATTTCTTGTAACGACTACTTTACTTTCAACTGGAACGGTTGCCATGTTACAAGGTGTTGAGGTAGATGCAGTGAATCCAGCGTTTGATGAAATCAAAAATGCTTTTGTTGGTATTATTTCAGGTATTATTGCTTCTATTATGTATAATCGATTTAGTCATGTGAAACTGCCAGATGCTCTTGCTTTCTTTAGTGGAAAACGTTTAGTGCCAATTATGACAGCGTTTTCTATGATCATCACTTCTGCTGTACTATTCTTTATCTGGCCATTCGTATACTCCGGTCTCGTATCCTTTGGTACCGCAATTAGTGACCTAGGTGCTGCTGGTGCCGGTTTATATGGTTTCTTCAACCGTTTACTTATTCCAACAGGTTTACACCATGCGTTAAACTCTGTATTCTGGTTTGACGTCGCTGGTATTAACGATATCGGTAATTTCTGGTCCGGAGAAGGAGAAAAAGGTGTAACAGGTATGTATCAAGCTGGATTCTTCCCTATTATGATGTTTGGTCTTCCAGCTGCAGGTTTAGCGATGTATCATACTGCAAAAACGAAAAGGAAAAAACAAGTTGCTTCCCTAATGTTAGCAGCTGGATTTGCAGCTTTCTTTACAGGAGTTACGGAACCTATTGAATTCGCATTCATGTTCTTGGCACCAGCTCTTTATGTCGTACATGCTGCGTTAACAGGTCTTTCATTGTTCATCGCTGCATCGTTCGAATGGACAGCAGGTTTCGGCTTTAGTGCTGGATTGGTAGACTTTTTATTAAGCTTTAATCTTCCGTTAGCAAACCAACCATACATGCTTTTGGTTCAAGGTTTAGTATTTGGGGTTATCTACTACTTCTTATTCCGTTTCTTAATTACGAAATTCAACATTAAGACGCCTGGTCGTGAAGACGAGGATGCGGAGGAAGTAGTGAGTGGAGAAAGCACTGGCGGTGATAAATTCGCTGTCATGGCTGCTGAAATTTATGAAGGATTAGGTGGAGACGAAAACGTAGTATCTGTAGATAATTGTGTGACTCGCCTTCGTTTAGAAGTAAAGGACATGGACGCGGTTGATCAGAAAAAGATCAAAGCGACAGGTGTTCCTGGTATCAATGTTGTTAGTGAACACAACATTCAAGTTATTGTTGGTACAAATGTTCAATTTGTTGCCGATGAGATGCATAAGCTTCGCAAATAAAAAAGCATAGTAATGATGTATGATTAGTTATTCATGTGAAGTTCCTTAATTATTCCGTAATTAAGGGACTTCTCTTTCGTTCAAAAACCTTACATATTCATAGAAGGAGTGGGAGTTATTGAAACGTATTCTGAACTGTGTGGCATCTGATTTTGCAAAAGCAAATGGCAAAGAGTTATTACAATCCATTCAAGCCAGTGAAGGAAGAACAGTGGTTTCTGAGATTGTAAGTCCAGCAGCGCCGTTATATCCAGAAGTGTCTAATCCCGAAATGGCAGCAGCTTTTGGAGCGGATTTCATTCTTTTGAACGTCTTTGATGTTTTTCAGCCAGAGGTTGCAGGAGTGAAGGCCGATGCAGACCAGCTTGTTGAACGTGTCAAAGAGTTAACCGGACGTCCTGTTGGAATTAACTTGGAACCTGTAGATATAGAAGCAGAGGCTGCAGAAGATCTACTCACTCTTTCAGAAGGGCGAGTGGCTACTACAGCATCCTTAGAAAAGGTGAAAGAATTAGGACTTGATTTTATTTGCTTAACTGGGAATCCGAAGACCGGTGTAAGTAATAATGAAATCTTAAAAGCGATTAAGAGAGCAAAGGATATTCTAGGAGAAAGCGTCTTTATTATCGCAGGTAAAATGCATGGAGCAGGTGTAAAGGGTGAAGCAGGAAGCGAGATCATTAACGAAGAGACGATTCAATACTTTATTGAAGCAGGGGCGGAGGTCATCTTAATTCCTTCTCCAGGAACCGTTCCAGGAATTTCGGTAGAGCAAGCGCAGAAGTGGGTGGATATGATTCATAAATATGAGGCACTTGCAATGCTAACTATTGGGACAAGTCAAGAAGGTGCAGATACGCAGACCATTCGACAGCTTGCCCTACAAAATAAAATGGTGGGAGCAGATCTTCACCATATTGGCGATGCAGGATACTTTGGTATCGCTATCCCTGAAAACATCATGGACTACTCCATTGCGATTCGAGGAAAGAGACATACTTTTGTACGGATGGCTGCTTCCATTAATCGGTGAGGGAAAAGGGGACACGAAAGGGTGTCCTCTTATTCTTCTTCAAAATCTACTTCGAATGCTTCCGGAATATATAAAGCCTCATAGGAGTGAAGTTGATTCTCTTCAATAAATGCCAGCATTTCTTCTTTCGTTTGAAACCACTCATAGCCAGTCGCATTATATGTCAACAAGTATTCCGGCTCTTCCATTGGAATTCCTCCTTAAAGGGTTGTTTTTGTTATTCTATTATGCTGCTCCGTGCAATAGAACAAATAGTATAGAAGAAAACAAGAGATGAGGCGGAAAAACGAGCAGAAAATTGTCTTTTTGTTACAAACATTTGTTCTTATTTTGTGATATAGTAAGTGTGTGAAAAGAAGGAGGAATAATCATGAAACGATGCTGGGATGTTAAAGAAACTTTATATCAAGACTACCATGATCATGAGTGGGGAGTACCTGTCTATGATGACCAAACACTATTTGAAATGCTTATTCTGGAAGGGGCTCAAGCAGGGTTAAACTGGTTCACGATATTGCAAAAGCGCGAAAATTATAGAAAGGCATTTGATCAATTTGATGCAACAAAAATAGCAAAATACGATGAAAAGAAAGTAGAAGAATTACTATCTAATTCAGGTATAATCCGTAACAAATTGAAAATTAGATCGACGATTACAAATGCGAAGCTATTTCTTGATATACAGAAAGAATTCGGCAGCTTTAAAGACTATATCTGGCAATTTGTCGGGGGAGAACCCATTATTAATCATAGGAAGAACCTTTCTGAAGTACCTGTCACGACGAAAGAAAGTGATAGGATGAGTAAAGACTTAAAGAAACGTGGATTTAAATTTGTTGGTTCGACGATTTGCTATTCATACATGCAAGCGGTAGGAATGATAGATGATCATCTCGTAGACTGTGATATTCGAAAACAAAGATTGTCATAATTGGCGCGATAGATTACCATATAGAAGGAGATTTGTTCTTTGCAGGAAATTCCATTTTTTTGTGGAATATGTCATAGGAAAGTGGGTGGCAGGATGGATTACATAATAGATGCTATGAGTCTTCCTCTAGACAATTTATTAGGCATGTTATTGTATGCCATTCTATGTATGGGTGTAATGGGATTTGTAACATGGATCACTCTAAGATTTATCCCTTATCCAATTTCGGTTGGTTTAAAAAATAGCATCATTGGTATTTCTGTGTATCTTGGAATTATTATTTGGTGGTTTGCTTTTATATCATAATAATAAGAGGTACCCATACATAATAAATGGCATCGGCTAAGGTCGATGCCATTTTTCTCTGTTAATTTACAAAAATTAGGCAATTCTTCTTAAGATTAGGCAATAAGAACGATTTCGTAGAAATGGAACGAACGTATGTTCTATTTCTGGAAATCATGTGGTAGAATGGTTGGTAGATAATGTTCTTTTAGGGAAGGGTCGGCTAACCCCAGTTGGAAAGGGGGTGACGCCTTTGAGTTTGTATCAAACTTTTATGGTGCTTTTTAGTTCCGGTACGTTTTTGATTGCAATGCTCGCGTTGATTATCAATATGATCAACAAAAAATAGACCCCCCTATTAGCCCGCAAAAGTTATAGGTGAGGTCTATTCCAGATTTAGGAAAGCCGATCCCTGGGGGAACCGCTTATCACAAAGGCCACAGTTACAGCTGTGGTCTTATTTCCATTCAAATTCGTACTCTTATACATATTACAACATAAATGCCGGAGATGCAAAGCCTAAATATTTTGAAAGTAAGATAAAAAGTTGTCGACAAACTCATGTAGAAAAGGGAAAAAATTTGTCAAAAAATTTCAGTAATAGAAGCACAAACGTTGAAAGATATGGTAAAATAGTTCTATATTACTACTTTATAACTATATAAAAATCAGGGCAAATTCGTTCGAAAGGATGAAGACGCAAAGCTACGGGTCTAAGGTTTTTAACTATGATCGCCGGGTTACTTCCATTATCCAAAAAGCTGCCCACCATCCCATCGGGCAGCTTTTTTAAAAGTTTTATCCCAAGAAACAGAGAGTACAACATCCTACATCATCCTAATATATTCAAATTAGCAGAGGGTGAATACAAAATGAATCAGATTACATTCAGCAAACGGTTACTTGGTTTTATTCTCCTTACCATAGTGGGTTCGTATCTCTTCATATTTTTAGAAAGAGATTCTCCTGGCACCTTTCTTTACAATGCCGGAACCTTCCTTTACACCGTTATTCCTTTAGGTGCTTCCTTTATCTTATTAATTGCTTCCCGAAAAAGTCACAAGAAAGAAAAGAACTTTTGGCTCTTTTTGTCTTTAGGATACTTTTCAAGCTTTTTAGCAATTTTAGTGTGGGATTACTACGACTTCGTAAGAGATGTGGATGTGCCATTCCCGGGTATTCCTGATTTATTTTATATGATTCAATATGTCTTTTTCTTTAGTGCTTTACTTTACAGAGTGAAAGCGGGTAAAAGCAGAAGCCTTTTTACAAGGCAAATTATTGATATCCTTATCGTCATGCTCGTCGCTATTGCGTTTAGTTGGTCATTCTTGGTTCAACCTATCGTAACAAATCCCCAATTCGCCGGTATGTATCAATTTGTATCTATGGGCTATGCCATTGGTGACATAGGTTTACTTATTTTAGCATTCAGTATTCTTATTATGTCCCCTACCATGATCCAAAGAAACAGTTTAATCTTTATCTTTATGGGTCTAATTGTTCAAGCAGTGGCGGATTCGATTTACGTTTATCTTCAAGCTTCTGTTAGCTATACATCATGGAGCTATATTGATCCATTATACTTGTTTGCCTATATGTTAATTGGTTTTGCTGGTTATAACCGAATAAAGCTCGGTAATAGTGAATGCTTATTTATGGGTACAGATAGCAGAATGAAGATGAGTAGTACATTTCGCCTTTTGATTCCATATGGTGCCTTAGTTGCGCTTAGTATTTTTGTTTTAACGAGTGAAGATCATCATAACCATCTTATCCTTATTACATCTGTAATGTCTATGTGCTTAATTATCTTACGTCAAGTCCTTACGATAATAGAGAGTAAGCAATTTTTAAGACAGTATGAACAAAAGGAAAAAGAATTGAATTTTAACGAACAGAGATTCCGCTCCTTATTCGATCATAATGAAGATGCTGTCATTTCTTTAGACCGAGTAGGGCGAATCAATTCCATAAATGAACGAGCAATACAGTTATCAGGTTATCAGCCTCATGAAATAATAAGTGAACGACTTATGAACTTGTTAATGGAAAAAGATGTGGGACGCATAAGGAGACTCTTTAGGGTAGCCATATGTGGAAAATCTACCTCGGCAGAAGTGAAAGTGATCCTACATGATCAAGAAGAAAAGAGTTTATTTGTAACACTTGTACCCATTTTTATTGATGAAAAGGTGAAAGGTGTATTTTGTATTGCTAGAGACATTACCGAAAACAAAAAGAATGAAGAAAAAATTAGTTTTCTTGCCTATCACGACCCGTTAACCAATTTACCTAACCGTAGACTTTTTGAAGAAAAATTATCGAAAGCAATAGAAAATGCGAAACAAAAAAACACAACACTGGCCACTTTATTTATCGATCTAGACTTTTTTAAAGTAATCAACGATCATTTCGGACATGAAACCGGAGATATTATTCTCGTTCAGGTAGCCCGAAGAATTCAAGGGACCTTGCTTCCACAAGACATGGTAATGAGACATGCGGGAGACGAATTTATTGTTATGTTAATGGACCGGCAAACGGAGCATGAAGTGGAACAGGTGGCCAGAAAGATCAGTGAGCGAATTAGTGAACCATTCATAGTTGGAAGACATGAGATTAGAGTCACCTCTAGCATCGGAATATCCCTATTGTCTGATGAGGTATCAGATCCAGAGAAGCTTATTCGAAATGCAGATATTGCGATGTATCGTAGTAAGGGACAAGGTAAAAATCAATATTGCTTCTATGAAGAGGAGAAAGAGGAGCAATCTTCACGGGATTTAACCATTGAGAAGGAATTAGGTACGGTATTACAAACCAATCAGCTTACCGTCTACTATCAGCCACAGTTAAACATAATGGATGGCAACATCGTTGGGATGGAAGCGCTCGTACGCTGGATACATCCAGAGCTTGGAATGATATCTCCAAACGAATTCATTCCTTTAGCCGAAAAAAATGGATCGATCTTTGATATTAATGAATATGTGCTTGTGGAAGCTTGTAAGCAAGCAAAGCACTGGCATGTGAAAGGACTTCCTATTAAAATATCGGTAAATATCTCACCACAGCAATTTTATCATCAAAAAAACCTGTCAGAAGTGGTCCAAAGTGCTCTTGAGGTTTCGGGACTTGACGGATCCTATTTAGAGTTAGAAATAACAGAAGCGATTGTCATTCATAAGCGTGGTACAGCAATCGAAAAATTAAATGAATTAAAGAAATTAGGGGTCTCTATTTCCTTAGATGACTTTGGTACAGGATACTCATCCTTATCTTATTTAACGGATTTACCAATTGATACGATAAAAATTGCTCGTGAATTTATTGAAAAAATGGATCAACGCAAGGAAGTTCAAATTATCCTTTCCTCAATCGTAACGATGGCAAATGAGCTAGGAAAAAGATTGATTATTGAAGGGGTAGAAGAGATGGAGCAGCTCCGTGTGTTAGAGGATATGAAATGTTATCTGATGCAAGGATATTTATTCTACCGTCCAGCTGATGCTATAAAGACAAATGAGATTTTAGAACAGCAGTTGTTAAAGGAACATGTATCTAAAGAGTAAAGGAAAAGCCACGACGATTCTATGAATTGTCGCGGCTTTTCTTTATGGTTTTACGGCTATTCCTTCCCTAACGCTTACTTCCCAAGAGTTTGCTTTATCATTTGATATAAAAATATCTCTGTTTTCCGTAGCGATAACGATTTGATCGAGGTTTTTTGGATTTTGTTGCACATACAAAATCGGTGCTTCTATATCCTCGGGTAGACTTATATTCTCCCAATGATTGGATGAAGAATCTAATCTGGATAATGTTGGTTTTTGGTTAAGGTAGGAGCTAACCCATATCTTATCTTCATGATCCATATACACGCTTCGAACATCCTGGAAATCCCCTATCTTATCCATTGTCTTTCCATAGTCGTTGGATAAAAAGGCTCCCTGATCTGTTCCAACAATAACAGTTCCAGAAGTAGAGGGGTGCGCAGACAAACTTGTAGCTTGACCCGTCATATTGGTAAGACTACTCCTGGTCCATGTTTTCGCTTCATCTGTAGAATAATAGAATCCAGGCTCCGTCAATATAGAATTTGGCTGTGGATTGAATACATAAATGTCATGGGTTTCGTATCCGACCGTCATACCGTGAAAGTCAACTTCCCCATAGAGAGTTAAAAAATCTATACTCTCCCCACCATCTGTACTTTTTATGATACCCAAGGGATTTTTTAAATCTGTTTCAGGATCAGGGTGGCCACTACTATAAAATCCATTGTCAGTAGGGGAAAACCCCATATAATCGTGCTGTGGGAAGTCACTTGCCGATGTCCAATGACCATCTTCGTGTAGAATATTTAGCCCGTGATGAGAGGGTACCAACAGTTCTGTACCATCACTTGAAAAACCTAAACCATGAATATGGGTAAAGGTAACAGGATTGTCTTCGTTTGACTTTAACAGGAGAAATGTTGTAAGAATTCCTAACAAAATAAAGAAAGATACAAGAGCAATTTTTAGTACTTTACTAATCTTTCTCCATAAATAGATACTGATGAAAAGAGTTGCGACCAATAAAACCAATGTAATAATAAGAGTGTAATTCGGTGTAGAGGAGGTAGCCTCATGTTCGTTACCATGAGCAAATACGGTAACCGGATAAAATATGAGAATGGAGAATATCAAGAGTTTTTTCAAGTTTTTATGACTCCCTTCAGATGAGTTGATAAAGATAACTATACCATTATTCTCTGTACCACGGAGAAAGCAGATAAGAATGTCAAAAAACATTCACTATTCAATTCTAATTCTAAGAATAAGCTGATACTCCTTTCAAAACGGAATTATTATATATACCTAATAGAAGATATTAAAAATCTTTTATCCAAAGTTTCCCCAAGTTGTATTAGAATAAAAGGGATGGAAAGACAAAGGAGTTTTGAAATGGGAACGACACTTATCTTAGCAGAAAAGCCGTCTGTCGCGAAGAACATCGCAGACGCATTACATATAAAAGGAAAGCAGGATGGATTTATCGAAGGGAACGGCTATATCATCACATGGGCTTTTGGTCATCTATTAGAGCTTTACGATGCCAAAGACTACGATGCGAAAATGACACGTTGGAAGTTGGAAAATTTTCCGTTCATTCCTTCCAGGTTTGAATACAAAGTGAAACGTAATCCGAGAAATAGAAGCAAAGCGGATCCTGGAGCATATAAACAATACCGCACTATAAAGACTCTCCTCAACCGTACGGACGTCGAGCAGATTATTTCGGCGTGTGACTACGACCGAGAAGGGCAGTTAATTGCCGATAGTATTTTAGAAAATATCGGGACTTCGAAGCGGGTGTATCGTCTCCTCATTAATGAATGGACAGAGCGGGAAGTACTAGAAGGTTTAAAACAAGTGAGACCGAACGAACAGTTAAAGCCACTCCGTGATGCAGGTATAACAAGACAATGGACAGACTGGGTAATCGGTATCAACTTAACCTCTGTTGCTACGTTGAAGTATCAAGTTGGGCGTGGGAAAGCATTAAACATCGGAAGAGTTCTACTACCAACTTTAAAAATTATTTATGATCGGGATAAAGAAATAAAAGATTTTAAATCTAAGGACTATTTTAAGCTAGTAGGTACATTCCATACAGCAAATGAGGAAACTTATCAAGCCGTTTATACAGAAGGCAAGAAGGATAAGTTTGAGGATAAGAATTCCTTGCTAGAATTGCAAAAAGCTATAGAGCACCAGCGTGGAACCATTGTCGACAAGCAAGTAGAACGTAAAAAAGAATATGCTCCTTGGTTGTTCAACCTGTCTAATTTACAGGGGGATATTACGAATAAGTACAAAGGGTGGACTTCGGATAAGGTGTTGAAGGTAGCTCAAACGTTGTATGAGAAAAAATACATTACGTATCCCCGAACGTCAAGTACTGCACTAGACGAGAGTTTAGTCGGTAAAACGAAGCGGGTGTTAGATGTTTTAGCAGAAGATTTACCATACAAAGATGAGCTGCGATTTACGAGGTCGAAGCGTATTTTTAATAATCAAAAGGTAGAAAGTCATAGCGCCATCATACCAACCTATTTAAAACCAAAGCGATTAACGCCGGATCAGCAGGTTGTTTATGATGCCGTTAAAAACCGCTTTCTCGTTCAATTTATGCCTATTGCGGAATATGAAGAAACGATATTGACAACCAAAATAGTAAAACACGTTATGTCGGGTATCTTTATTTCCAAAGGACGAGTTCAAATCACAGAAGGCTGGAAAAAGGTTGAAAAGATCCAATCCCAGCAAGTTGAATTGCCTTACGTATCTATTGGGGAAGCTGTTATCTTAGAAAAGGCAGAGGTAACGGCCCATGCAACCAAACCACCAAAGCAACATACCGAAAAAACATTGTTGAAGGTTATGGAAACATGCGGGAAGGGTTACAAAGATGATCAAGAGGAAGACGGGGTAATAGAGGTCCTTAAAGGCTTCAGTATTGGGACTCCAGCAACGAGAGCGGAAACAATAAAAAAACTAAAGGATGTTGGGTACATCACCTCCAATCAGAAGTTTTTAACGTGTACGGATAAGGGAGTGAAGCTTGTAGAAACCTTTCCGATACAAGAACTTTTTGATTTAGAATATACGGGCCGATTAGAAAAAACACTTGCTGATATTGAGAAAGGTACCGTAACAAAGCAAGCCTTACTAGACATGATCTTTGCTTTTACTAAAGATTCGGTAGAAAAAATAAAACAAGACCAATCCATTACGATAAGTGAAGTGAAATCTTCATCTGGAACTAAAGAAAAATTGGGGCAGTGTCCAGCATGTGGTGGCTCTATTATCGAAGGCAAAAAGGGATTTGGTTGTAGCAATTGGAAGAAAGGTTGTACGTTTGTAATATGGAAGAATGATAAATTTTTAGCTACTATGAAAAAGAGACCAACGAAGACGATGGTCCAGTCTTTGTTAAAAAATAAAGTTGCTTATGTAAAAGGGTTAACGAGTAAGAAAGGATCGAAGTTTAATGCCTATCTCCGTTATGAAAAGAACCCGGATAACTCTTATTATAGCTGGAGTATGGAGTTTAAAAAGTAGGTCGGCTTTGTGGCAATAAAATTAACAGATTAAGAAATACCTCTTACTTAAAAAGGAAGCTATACTAAGCTGCGGAAAAATGCAAGACTCCTTGAAAATACACCCCAATTTTCTGCGTTCGAGGTTTAGCTTCCGGAGTATTCCTTGTCCAGTGGGAAAGGAACAGTTGAAGACCCCGGAAGGATGCACCTGCGTCTTCTAGTTACGCTTCGTAGTAGACTTCCTCGGTGCAAGGCAGCGAAGAAGCCTACTACGAAGCATCCTGACTGAGGCGTTCCCCGCGGAAAGCGAGTGTTTTTCCGCAGCGTCGCATTAGCAGTCAACTTGATAAGGAGTAAAAAGGTCATTGTTTTTTTGGGGCATTCGGATTATCGTGTGGAAGACATCAAACAAACTGTTTTTTTAAATATTCTTTTTAGAATTTTTATAGATGTATAGTAACAAAAGGTGAGTAATAAATTTTTTCCTTTAATGTTATAGAGACTTATAAACAAACCTTGCCTCGATTGATCAATTGAGGCAAGGTTCCATGCTGCATTTTTATTAATGTGTTCCCTAAAAAGCGTCCTTTAGTGGAGTTTTGCTGTTAATAATATAAAACATTTACTTTATTACACTTGGTACATGTTTCATAATATTGATTTCCTTTAAAATGATGCTCACAATTTTGTTGTATTTCTACTAAATGTTTCTCCAAAAAAGCAAGATGTATTTTCAACTGATTAATTTCCTCTTCAATTTTTTGGATCTTCACCGGAATAACCCTCCCTTGAAAGTTACTGATAAATGTTACCCCCAGATTGTTTAAACTCCATAGCTTTATCCTTCATACCCTTTTCGATAGCTTCCTTCGTATAAAGCTTATTTTCTGTCGCGTAATTACGAATATCTTGAGAAATTCTCATGCTACAAAATTTCGGCCCACACATTGAACAGAAATGCGCTGTTTTTGCACCTTCTGCAGGTAACGTTTCATCATGATATTCCAAAGCGCGTTCAGGATCCAATGATAAATTAAACTGATCTCTCCAACGGAATTCGAAACGAGCTTTTGATAAGGCATCATCTCTTTTGTGTGCGCCTGGATGTCCTTTTGCTAAATCAGCAGCATGCGCAGCTATTTTATAAGTTATAACACCTTCACGTACATCATCTCGGTTTGGTAAACCTAAATGTTCTTTTGGTGTTACATAGCAAAGCATAGCCGTACCATACCAACCAATCATGGCTGCACCAATCGCAGATGTAATATGATCATAGCCAGGAGCTATGTCAGTTGTAAGTGGCCCTAGAGTGTAGAAAGGAGCTTCCTTACAAACCTCCAGTTGTTTGTCCATGTTTTCTTTTATAAGGTGCATTGGTACGTGACCAGGACCTTCAACCATTACCTGTACATCATGCTCCCAAGCAATTTTTGTTAGTTCTCCAAGAGTTTCTAATTCCGCAAATTGTGCTTCATCATTGGCATCAGCAATTGAACCAGGACGTAGGCCATCTCCTAAAGAGAATGCAACATCATAAGTTTTCATAATTTTACAGATTTCTTCAAAGTGAGTATATAAAAAGCTTTCTTTGTGGTGGTGAAGACACCATTGTGCCATAATAGATCCACCCCGGGATACAATACCTGTTAAACGTTTTACTGTTAACGGAACATATCGCAAAAGAACACCAGCATGAATGGTGAAGTAATCCACGCCTTGCTCAGCTTGCTCAATCAAAGTATCACGGTAAACCTCCCATGTGAGGTCTTCGGCAACACCATTTACTTTTTCAAGTGCTTGGTAGATAGGAACGGTTCCTACAGGAACAGCTGAATTGCGAATAATCCATTCCCTTGTTGTATGAATGTTTTTCCCTGTTGATAGGTCCATAATGTTATCAGCACCCCAACGTGTGGCCCATGTCATTTTTTCGACCTCTTCTTCGATGGAGGATGAAACAGCAGAATTCCCAATATTTGCGTTGATCTTAACATGGAAATTACGTCCTATGATCATAGGCTCTGCCTCTGGATGATTGATATTAGAAGGGATAATTGCTCGACCTCTTGCAACTTCTTCACGCACAAATTCAGGTTTCATATTTTCCCTTAATGCGATAAATTCCATCTCAGGAGTGATGATGCCCTTCCTTGCATAATGAAGTTGTGTGACATTTCCACCTTTTTTTGCACGTAAGGGTTTACGCTTTAAACCCGGGAACACATTATGATTAGCACGAGGGTCATTCTCATCCTTATATCCATTGTCTTCAGCCTTAACTTCTCTTCCTTCATATTCCTCAACATCTCCTCGTTCATGAATCCATGTGCTTCGAAGAGGAGGAAGACCTTTTATAATATCAACTGAATAATTAGTATCCGTATAAGGTCCGCTTGTATCATAGACACGAACTGGTGGATTTTCTTCTTCACCAAAAGCGCCCGATGTAGGACTTAGTTCAATTTCACGCATTGGTACCTTGATATCGGGTCTTGAGCCTTCAATATAAACTTTTTTACTACCTGAAAAACTAGACATGATGGAAATGCTTTTTTCGTTTAATGAAGTTGTTGCCATAGAGTAAATCTCTCCCTTTTTTTAAATTAAAGGACGAGATCTAGAACAACAAAAGAGGAATTAAAGAAATGAATTAAATAAAAAAGCCGAATCCAAAAAGGATGGACCGGCTTTTTATGTAGAAGTTTATTCAATACATGATTATTTTTTTTAACTTCCCCACGCTAGTATGATCTAGATCAGGTCCAAAGGGTCAAGAAACTTTAACGTGTTTCTCTCTCAGCCCAACTTATTGGACTCCCCTAGTTATTACTATTCATTTTGAGTATAGTGTACATGAGTCTTCGATAAGTTACAATACAAATATAAAAGTTTTTTTATGTAGCAGTCTATAGATTATTAAGGGAATATACAAAAGCACCCTAAAAGAAAAAAGCCGAACTAATTCGAGTTCTAATTAAAGAATTTCGAATCACAGTTCGGTATTTTTTTGGATTAAAATCCATTTGTCACAGCCCCTTTTTCATGCAAGGCTTAATCATGAGAAAAGGTGAACAATGCTCCATGCTGTAATTGATTACTCCCTTTCCTCAGTTTGGTTAGACTTGGATTTAATTCCCGCTATAATTGTATCTAGTCCAATTTGTAACGACTCATCAACATCAAGCGGTATGCCAAAGCCTTTGTCTTGTTCGATTGTAACGAATCCGTGCAGAAAAGCTCGAAGAATTCGGACTTGATGTACAAGGAGGTCCTCTGGTAAATGAAAAGTGCGTAGTAGTCTTACCATTAATTGAAGGATTTTATCTGCCTCCTTTTGTACTACATCGCTATCAAGTTTCACCGCAATGGATACTGCCTCATATAATCCTGGATTATTTCGGGCAAAATCTATATACGCTGTAGTGGTTGCGTAAATGGCATCCTCCCCTGATTTTCCGATAGCAGCATCAGCCATTGCCTCGTATAATCGTTTCGTACCGTAATGGGCAAGTGCCGCCTTTAAACCGGAAAGTCCATTTACATGGTTATAGAGCGATGGAGATCGGATACCCAATTTTTTAGAAACAGTGGAAAGGGAAATTTCTGATACCCCATGTTGATCTGCGATATCGATGCTTACAGATATGATGTCCTCTAGCGTAATACCGGGTTTCACTGCCATTTAACTCTCTCCTTTTCTGCTTTGTATATTGCCTTTTCTATATCGTGTGCAGGATTTGAAAGCATTTTCCCATGCCCTACCGCTAACAGGTTAGGAGAAAGGGCGGCGATTTTCTTGGCACTTTGTAAAGCGACCTCTTTGTTCCATGTAGCAAAAGCTGGAAAGGGAAACAAAGGAACTAGGGTGCCAGAAACGGCAATGGAGGATCTCGTCTGAAAAGCATCCCCTACAATTAGAAAGTTGGTTCGTTCGTCTAAAAAAGACATAGAACCAGGAGTATGACCAGGTGTGGCGACCGCTCTCAATGAGCCAATTTTATCTCCTTCTTTAATGAACAGGTCTGCTCTAGTTTTTACTCCCTTCGGTACATCACCTTTAATAGGTAATGTCCCTTCCCCTGGATCAAGGCTTTTATCTCCTGCTAACAAACGAGCGTCTCGTTCGGAAATGGCCACTCTAGCGTTGGGTAATCGTTCTTTTAATTCATCCAACGATCCCACGTGATCCCCATGTGCATGGGTTAAGATAATGTGGGTGATAGGTTTTCCTATCTTTGCGGCAACATTCAGAATCGCATCCGCTTTTTTTGGTAATGCTGCATCAATTAGGAGTAGAGAACTTTTTTCCTCGACTAAATAGCAATTTACCGGGAAGATAGAAGGGAAAAAGATAATTTGATGTAACGAACCCTTTGATTTCACCTTCATAAACTAACCTCCTTAACATTTTAACTAATACCGTTAGTTTAAGTATAATCTTTTTTCTTTACACGTCAATCTTTTTTTCGAGAGGCTAATTATTAGTTGATTTCCTCTGTATTTCCTTTATAATGAGAATGATTATCAATTAAATCTGCCTACATAAAGTTTCAGGTACGGTCGACTCTTAGGGAGGGTGTATATATGAAGGAAAAGGAAAAGAAAGAGATTTTCGATGTTACGATTATAGGAGGCGGTACGACAGGATTATTCGCTGCCTTTTACTGTGGAATGAGAGGACTGACAACGAAAGTGTTGGAAGGATCATCCTTTCTAGGAGGTAAGGTCGCACAATTTTACCCAGAAAAAAACATTTATGATGTTGGAGGTCTTCCGGTTGTTTCAGGGACAGATCTCGTGGAGCAAATGAAGAAACAAGCTGTTCTACATGATCCAGAGATCCTTCTCAATCAATACGTGGAAGCTATTCAACAGGTCGAAGGAAAAGGATTTGAAATAACGACACAACAAGGAGACGCTCACTATTCTAAAACGATTCTACTTACAACAGGCTTTGGTACATATAATCCAGTTCCACTAGAACATAAGGATGCCAAGGAGTTTGAAGAAACAAGTATTCACTATATGATGGGAGATCTAAGACGCTTTAAAGATAAGCATGTTGCCATTTACTCCAATCAAAGAGCGGGGGTAGATTGGGCCTTATCTTTAGGGGAGGTAGCGAAGCATGTTTATCTGTTTTGTACAGAGGAACAATTCCAGCATGTGGTTGAAGCAGACTTAGAAAAAGTCCAGCAATCTAAAAATATTGATCTTGTTTATGATGCTACGATTGGAGAGCTTCAAGGGGAAAGGGGATCCTTAAACGGTATCACAATTATCTCGAAGGGAGCGTCTTCTTCGTATTCCGTTGATGATATGCTCGTTTATCAAGGGGTAAAAATGATACCTGCCCCTTTTTCGGATTGGCAGTTAGAAGCAGAAAAGGGTCGATTAATAGTCGACCAAGGAATGGCAACTTCTGTTCCAGGAATATTCGCTGCGGGGGATGGAGTTCAATATGACAAAAAATCTATGCTGATTGCAACTGGCTATAGTGAGGTAATCACAGCGTTAAATAGTCTCGCAAAGTATATAGATCCAAAAGCCCCAGCACAAGTTTATAGTACTGTTGAATATCGATATAAAAAATGAAAAGAATGAAACGCACCTTTACTTAAAAGTAGGGGTGCGTTTTTAAATTCTTGTATGCTATTTGGAAATTATGTGGTAAAATTATGGTAAATTCTCACAGACGAATCCATCTTGGTCGTTCCCATCTAATTGATGGAAGTCGGTGGTTGGGCCGCCGGCATCTTCATAAAATTGTTGAGCTTCTTTTTGACTTTGAAAATCTGTACAATCTTTATCAGATTCGGACTTCCTAGTAGGGTTTGATTCAACTCGTTTAAATCCATCGTCAGATACATAGCCGGGTACACTCCAAATTGCTTTTTCCTGATTTTTTGCATCCTGCTCAGCTTGGTGTAACCTTTCGGAATAGGAGTACGGTGGATCATATTCATACGCATAACGCGCAAATCCTTCACGTAATAACATTTCATTGAATAATTGGCCATCTATCCAGATGTATGCGAGTAATCGATCATACTGATCGCGTAGTGGGCCATCAAATTCTATTTGTACCGTTTTCCCTTCTAACGTCCTTTGAGCAAAGCTACTCGCTTCATCACCGAATGGCTGTGGCTCAAGATCTGGGTGTTTTGTTTCAGGAGTATCCACTAGTAATAAACGAACTCGATCTTCCTCGCCCTGGTATTGAACAACAAGCGTATCTCCATCTACTATGCGAGTAACAATAGCGGATTCGAGTTCTTTTGATGGTGAGCTTTCCCAGTGTTCTACTTGTTGTTTTTCTGGATTCGTTTGCTCTCCCTTTTCTAAGGGGAATGAACAAGCCGATAACCATACACATGCTGTTAGGAACAGTAATTTTTTGATCAATGATATCACTCATTTTCTTTTTTTCTACCAAAAATTATAGGCAAGTATTCATAAATTGACAATCATTAGGCATAATCCCTAGAAATTTTAAAAATAAATCTTTTTACACTTTTCAAAAAGGGATAGATAGTTTATACTTACTGTATTACTTATATTAATACAGTGTCTACAGTTTAGACTGTGAACTGTAAGTGAGGGAGGGGAAACGATCATGTTGCAAATGGAAGCAGACCGTACAATACTACAATTTGAAGATTTATATAAAACGTATTATCAAAAAGTGTTACGTGTTTCATGTATGATCGTAAAAAATCCCTACCTAGCTGAAGATGTAGCTCAGGAAACTTTCATAAAAGCCTTTAAAAAAATGGATATGATTCGAGATATGGATAAAATTTCGGGTTGGTTATCAACCATTGCTTCCAGAACGGCAATTGATTTTTTACGTAAAGAGAAAAAAATCAGTGCTGTACCACTTGAAGAGGTGGTCTGTATGAAACTATACCAAAGTCATTTGTTCGGTAATGTGGAAAATGAATTGGACAGGCTGTTTACCGAAGAAGAGATTAAGGAAGAATTGAAAGCAATGAGTCCGAAGCTGCAGGATGTCTTTCATTTGAAGTATATGAAAGAATTGAAGGACGAAGAAATTGCGAAACGATTAAAGCTATCTAAAGCTGCGGTTAAATCGCGATTATGCCGAGCGAGAAAGCATTTAAAGGGAAACTTACAAGAAAATGAACAATTGGAAGCTGTTAGTGTTTCATAACTTTACCAAAAGAAACCTATTGTGCTAAAGACCATTAGGTGATATATTATGAGAGCGATGAGCTATTTTGTGTAAGTCGAAGAACGCTAAACGATGAATGTGGTCATCGGTTTTTCGCCACAAAACGTAGGATGCCTTTTCCAGGAGAAGGGCATCCTTTTTCCATTTTTATTGAATGACTGACTGAATAGAAATCTTTCGAACATAATGAGAACGTGTGAGAATAATAAAGGAGAACCGTACATATGTCTAGTGACCTTCCATTTTCCATCTCCAAAACGGAGAATTTTTTTGATAAGTTAGGCGATTTTGTTGGGGATGTGTTTTATGACATTCTACCGGAACAAGGGTTTGAACTCCGTGACGAACAAATTTATATGGCCTTCCAATTAGAAAAGGCTTTTAAGCAGAAAAATATTATGTTTGCTGAAGCTGGAGTAGGAACGGGTAAAACACTCGTTTATCTTCTTTACGCGATCTGCTATGCACGATACAAGCGAAAACCTGCCATTATTTCGTGTGCAGATGAAACCTTGATCGAACAGCTTGTAAAAAAGGGCGGAGATATTGAAAAACTAGAAAAAGCACTAGGGATAACGGTTGATGTTCGTTTAGCTAAAGCGAGAGAACAATATGTATGCATTAGAAAACTGGACCAACTAGTAAATCAGACAAATGATGAAGATATTCTCAACGTTCATGATCAAATCCCAGATTTCGTATTCGATCAAGGGACATCGATGAATTCTTTTGAACGGTACGGGGATCGGAAGGAATATCCTTGGGTTTCAGATAGCAAATGGGAAGCTATTGCATGGGATCCACTCCAACAATGTTCCACTTGTGAGTGGCGTCACCGAAGCGGTCAGACAATAAATCGGGAGTTTTATCGTCATGCTACAGATATCATCATTTGTTCTCATGATTTTTATATGGAACATATTTGGACTAAGGAGTCGCGAAAACGTGAAGGGCAATTGCCTCTCTTACCAGAAGCAAGTAGTGTCATTTTCGATGAAGGGCATTTATTGGAGTTTTCTGCCCAAAAGGGACTAACATATAGATTCCATGCAGGCACCCTTCAAAAGGTATTAACGACATATATGAGCCAAGATGTTAGAGAAGAATCTCTTTACTTGGTAGAAGAAATTCTGGCTCTTCATGATGATTGGTTTGATTGGCTTAGTAAAGAAGCAGTCTCCGTCGAAGGTTCGGATCGTCGAGAGGTTCCTAGAAGTGACGCGATGCTTTCTTTTGTTGAAAATCTTGATGACAAAGTCCAACAATTATTAGAGCAGCTCGTCTTCGATTCTGAGTTATTTACCATTGATTCCTATCACATCAAAATCATTGAAGAGTATTTAGAGTTTTTCTCTTATGGGTTATCTATATTGAAAAAAGAAGAGCAAGGGATATTTTGGTTGGAAGAAAATGAATCTGATGCAACGTTCGTTATTATGCCCCGCCTTGTGGAAGACATTCTGAGAAAAGAAGTGTTTTCTCAAAGTGTACCATTTATCTTTTCTTCTGCCACATTAGCGCAAGCAGGAAGCTTTGATTTTATAGCAAATAGTTTGGGGATTGAAAAGTTCGATGACTTTCAAGTTAACTCTCCTTTTGATTATGAGGAGAAAATGAAGATCTTGGGTCATAGCTTCGAGGTTGAAAAAAACAAGTGGGAAGAGTTAGGACGAAGTTTGCGAGATACAAATGGTAGTACGCTTGCATTGTTTTCAACTGAGGAGGAAATGAAGCGGTTTAGATTATGGGCTGAAGACTTAGAATGGCCATTCCCGATTGTCTATGAAGGGGATGAAGAAATTAGTAGTATCGTTCGGAAATTTCAGGATGATATTCCTACCGTGCTTTGTTCGTATCATCTATGGGAAGGGTTAGATATTCCGGGAGAGTCACTAAAGCAAGTTTTGCTAGCTTCACTTCCTTTTCCACCGCATGATCCTGTCTTCCAGGCAAAACGAAAACATGCACTAGATCCATTAACTGAGGTGGATCATCCCTATATGTTTTTACGTCTAAGACAAGGAGTGGGTAGGCTAATTCGTAGCCAGAAGGATGCTGGTGTTGTTCAGCTTTGGGTAACAGAAGAACAAAAGGAAAACCTGCAACAAAAATTGGGCGAGGTTCTTCCTGTAGAAGTGAAATGGTCGTAATGAAAAGCACTCCAGTAAAAGGGGTGCTTTTTTGCGTTTTGATTTATAATGAAGATGCCATACATACACAACATATTGGAAGGGGAAATTACTTTGACTGTATTAGAAAAGTATGCAAAGTTAATTCCATTCTTAGAAGAACTAAAGGACTGGAAGAATGAGGACTTCTTTAAGCCTTTATCGGAAGGGAAATGGTCGGTAGCAGCAATTGTGTCCCATTTTATGTACTGGGATCGGTATGTGTTAGGGGAGCGACTGGCTCTTATGGTACAGGGAAAGGAATTACCGAAAAGTAACATAAGCGAAACTGCCTATAACAAAGAAGCAGAACAATATGCTCATTCAGGTATTACCAAGAAACAACTGATTGAGGAAGTGATCGAAACACGGGAGTCCCTACTTGCACAGTTGGAAGGAAAAGACCTTACTGTTACCTTTACAGTAGGCTCTTCAGAAATGACCGTGTCGGAATACTTTGAAGACATGGTAGGTCACGATGAACATCATGTAAGTCAAATAAAATCTATAATCGCGAAGTAAAACAATGAAATGGCAATAACTTTCTAACATGTTTTCGATTCCTTTTCAAACACTATAGATGATTCCATGATGAGGTGGTGAGAAGGAATGGATAAGAAAATGTGGATGCCTATCGTAGCGTCTGTGGGTATTGGTGCAGCTGCTTATTACAGTATGTCAAGAGGCAAGAGCATCAGTAAAACCGCTCAGGAATTTGCTCCACTTGTAGCAGGAATGGCTAAAGATAAAAACAATAATAATGAAAATTATGTGAACACTCAATTTTAATAACTAAAGGGGAAGCCAATACTAGGCTTTCCCTTTTCTTTTCAACTCATCAAGCTTATTTAATTTTTCATCTAACTGTTGAGATATTTTAAGTACTTCATTTTGACTAGCTCCTTGAGATACATACTCGTACATCTTTTTTCTCAAGTTTTCGATGACCCGTTCTAACTGCTGTCCATCCTCCAAGCAGATCATGGCAGTCCATGAGGGGAGAGGATAGGTCAAGGTGTCCGATAGTTTCTGATTGCTCATTATTTACAACTCCTATCAAGAACATTTGTTCGTGTTCAGTATATAATTTTTAAAGTAGAAAATCAAGAAATTAGGTATCTTTTTGCGCCAAAAGGTGAATTTTTTGGTATCCTTAAAAGAAAATCATTGTGAGGTGTCATATGGAAAAGCGAATGAAAGGCTACCTAGGTACATACACAAAACGAAACAGTGAAGGAATTTATTCCTTTGAATTAGATATGCATTCAGGAACGATTGAAAAAGTAGCATTGGCTGCCAAACTGGAAAGACCTACATATGTGACCTTAAGTGAGGATAAGTCACTCCTCTTATCCGTTATGAAACAAGATGGACGTGGAGGGGTTTCAGTGTTCGGATTACCGGATAAAGGAGACAACTTAGAAATTATCGCTGAAACCACTCATTCTGATATTTCTAGTTGTCATATAAGTATTGCTCGTGGGAATGATTACGTGGTCGTATCGAACTATCATGAAGGCTCCGTTGAGTTGTATAAGTATGATAAGGAAGCTAATAGTATCAAGTTTGTTACTTCCGTATTTCACGAAGGATCTGGGCCAAACAAAGACCGTCAAGAAGGTCCACATGTCCACTTTGCCGACTTTACTCCGGATCAGCGTTATGTAGTTGTTGTGGATCTAGGAGTTGATGAGATTCTTACATATGAAATCAAGAACGATACATTTGTGAAAGCAGCGACGTTACAGGTTGCACCTGGAAGTGGACCACGTCATCTCGTTTTCCATCCAAATGGAACCATTGCTTATGTCATGACCGAGCTTAGTTCAGAAGTGTTAACATTACAATTTGATGCGAAAACAGGTTCCTTCGAAAAAATTCAGCAAATCTCAACGATACCAAATGATTTTGTTGACAATAACCAAGGGAGTGCTATTCGCATTTCGAAAGACGGAAAGTTCGTTTATGCAGCTAATCGGGGGCATAACAGCATTGCTGTCTTCCAAGTTTCGGAAGACAATGGACTTTTATCGTTTGTTGAGTGGATTTCTACCGAAGGGGATTGGCCACGAGACTTTAACTTGGATCCGACCGATCAGTACGTAGTTGTTGCTAATCAAGAAACGGATTCCATCGTCTTGTACCAACGAAATCAAGCTACGGGAAAACTAACCTTAAAACAAGGTCCTATAGAGGTTCTAGAACCTATTTGCGTGATGTTCTAAGCTGTTTAGGTCATACAATCAGAGCATTCATGGAATTTCATCCTTTCTCCGATGTTAGCCCGTCCGTTTTATAATTCGGACCATAAGCTACTAGTAAGAGAGGGGGTGAACGATTATGAGTGGAGGATTTTTTGGAAATAACAATAGCTTTATCCTGTTAGTTGTTTTATTTGTATTACTAGTAATCGTTGGAAACAATTATCCAACTGGTGGAGATTATTACAGCTAATTTTTATTCGCCATCATTTGGTAAGCCGCCATACTTGTAGCTCAAATAAGCACCTCATGAACGGACTGAGAAGCCTGTGGATTAAACTCCACGGGCTTTTTTGGGTGTGCGTAGACAGTTGTGGATACAAATTTTTTGAACCAACATACGCTATTAATGAATGCCGAGGAGGTGTATGGCTATGAGAAGAATTCCAGAGTACGGCTATAGGGGATATATGCCTTATGGTTACTGGCCAATGGGAAGTGGATATGGAATGAATGGTTACCAGGGTTATGGCGAAATCGGTGTGACTGGCGTAAATCGCTCTTTTATTATCATTTTGGTTTTATTTGTGTTACTAGTTATCGTCGGTGCTGTCACCTATCCAGGAGGAAATCTTGAATAAAAAATATTCACCTGTAATCAGGGCAAACGCCCTTTCACTTTGTGATACGTATCATAGGATAGAAGTATTAAGGGGGTGAAAGAGAATGAGCGCAGGTATCTTTGAAAATGATAGCTTCATTCTACTAGTGGTTTTGTTCGTTCTTCTTGTCATCGTAGGGAATAACTACGGTTACTAATCCTTTGATTATAAAGTAGGTTTTACTGATGAACTAACTAAAGTGGAAGGAGGTGTAAGAATGGGACACTATGTAGGTGGTGGATTTAACAATGGTTTCATCTTACTTGTCGTTATCTTCGTTCTATTGGTGATCGTTGGAAACAACTATCCAATGGGAGGAGATTACTAAGTAAAAGAAACATGTTTGAAGAGAAGGGGGCGCTCCTCTTCTCTTTTTTTGTTAATAACCGGTTGACAAATAATGAAAACGCCTTTATAGTTACTTGTAAATGATAATGAGAATCATTATCATTAGAAGGGCTGGAGGGTTTCATATGAGTCGACTACATACGGATCAGTTGCGGGTAGGATACGGAGATCGTTCGATTGTGAAAGACTTGACCGTACATATCCCTGAACATAAAATCACCACCATTATTGGACCGAACGGATGTGGGAAATCAACATTACTCAAAGCAATAACAAGGATTATCCCTTATCAGGCTGGGTCTGTTGTTTTAGATGGAAATAGCATTGCGAAGGAGAATACGAAATCACTTGCGAAAAAGATGGCCATCTTGCCACAGTCGCCAGAAGGCTCTAATGGTCTGACGGTTGGAGAGCTTGTTTCGTATGGACGATTTCCGTACCAAAACGGATTTGGACGTCTGACTAAACAAGATGTGGAGGCAATTGAATGGGCATTACACGTTACCGGGACGGAAGCCTTTAAATACTCATCCGTGGATTCATTGTCGGGTGGACAAAGACAAAGAGCTTGGATTGCAATGGCTCTTGCACAAGAAACGGAGATGATCTTTTTAGACGAACCAACGACATACCTAGATATGGCACATCAATTAGAGGTATTGGAGTTATTAGATCGATTGAACAAAACGCAAGGAAGGTCCATTGTTATGGTTCTACATGATCTAAATCAAGCGGCTCGTTTTGCTGACTACATCGTTGCTATGAAGGATGGCCAGATTCAAAAAGCCGGATCTGCTGAAGAAGTAATGAAGCCTGATGTTCTGCGCGAAGTATTTCAAATAGATGCTGTCATTGGTCGAGATCCAAAAACAGAAAAGCCGATGTGCTTAACCTATCATTTAATAAAAGGAGAGAAAAACGATGAAGAAAATATATATTCCTTTGTTCCTCATGCTACTACTCCTCATTAGTGCGTGTGGAAATAGTGAAGAAGCAAGTAGTTCAACAAACAATCAAGATCAGGAGCCTGAAACAATTACATATGATTCAGAAAATGGCCCGATAGAAGTGCCAACTAATCCACAACGAGTAGTTGTTTTATCTTCGTTTGCAGGAAATGTTATGGCTTTAGATGTTCCTCTCGTCGGTGTGGATTCATGGTCTAAAATGAACCCGCGCTACGAGGAATTAAAAGATGTTGAAGAGGTTACGGATGAAAATATAGAAAAGATTCTGGAACTAAACCCAGATTTAATTATCGGATTGTCGACGATTAAAAATGTAGAAAAACTTCAAGAAATTGCCCCTACTGTTACATACACCTATGGAAAATTAGACTATCTAGAACAACACATAGAAATTGGCAAGCTCCTCAATAAAGAAGAAGAAGCTAAGGCATGGGTGGAGGACTTCAAGCAACGTGCTCAAGTTTTAGGAGAAGATATTAAACAGAAAATTGGCGAAGATGCAACAGTTTCTGTAATAGAGAACGATGATAAGAACTTATACGTGTTCGGGGATAACTGGGGAAGAGGTACCGAGATTTTGTATCAAGAGATGGGACTGAAAATGCCGGAAAAAGTGAAAGAAATGGCGTTAGAACCAGGATATTATACGCTGTCCTCAGAAGCCCTACCAGAGTTTGCTGGAGACTATATGATATTCAGTAAGGTTTCTGATGGATATACTTCGTTCCAGGAGACAGAGACGTATCAAAACATACCAGCTGTTCAAAAGGGTCAAGTATTTGAAGTAGATGCAAAGTGGTTTTATTTTAATGATCCATTAACGCTGGAGGATCAATTGACCTACTTTGTAGATGTGTTTCTAAGCAAGTAATCCGTAAGGGGGAGTTCTTTTTAGAAGAATTCCCCTATTCTATAAAGAAAGATGAGATACATATGGGGAAAAACTTTATACTTTCATTTTCATTTAAGCTTATAATGGCACTCTGTTTTTTAATCGTTGCTTTTATTATGGCGATGGTTTTTGGAGCGGTTGATGTTCAAATATTAGATGTATGGGAGGCCATAACTTCAAGTAACCCAAGTAAGGAAGCACTTCTTATTCGAGAACTTCGACTTCCTCGAGAAGTTGGAGCGATGTTAGTAGGTGCTGCACTCTCAGTATCTGGATCGATTATGCAAGGGATGACTAGAAATCCATTAGCAGATCCAGGGTTATTAGGTGTTACTGCTGGTGCTAATGCTGCACTTGCCATTACCCTCGCTCTTTTGCCTTCTGTCCCTTATTTCGGCATCATGATTGCTTGTTTTATAGGAGCTGCACTCGGTACAGGGATTGTCTTTCAAATTGCTAGGATGAAGAGGGGAGGCTTTTCTCCTTTTCGCATTGTATTAGCTGGAGCAGCAGTATCCGCATTTCTTCATGCTATTGCGGAGGGAGTCGGAATTTACTTTAAAATTTCTAAAGACGTATCTATGTGGACCGCAGGAGGCTTAATTGGAACAAGCTGGAGCCAAGTCTATGGGGTACTCTGCTTTGTTCTCATAGGAATTGCCGCTTCTCTTTTTCTTGCTAGGCATTTAACTATTTTAAGTTTGGATGAAGAAGTCGCTGTGGGACTTGGACAGAAAATAAAAAGAATTAAAGCATTATTGTTTGCACTTATTGTCGTGTTAGCTGGGGTTTCTGTTGCCCTAGTTGGAAATATGGTATTTATCGGATTGATGATTCCACACATTGCTCGTTATGTGGTTGGGACTGATTATCGTTATATTATTCCAATGTCTGCACTTATTGGGGCATCCTTCATGTTAGTGGCGGATACATTAGGTCGAACTCTTCAAGCCCCATTTGAGACTCCTGTCGCTGCCATCATTTCCATCATAGGGTTGCCGTTCTTTCTGTTGATTGTTCAGAAAGGGGGTAGAGCTTTTTCATGATTCATCCATCGATTGTTCGAAAACAAAGAAAACTACTCATCTTATTCTTGATTCTTCTCATCTTCACGATTGTGTTGAGTATTGGCCTTGGCTATTCTTCTGTTTCCTATAATAGAATTTTTCCTACTATTCTGGGGCAAGGAACCTTTAAAGAAACCTTTGTCTTGTTTGAAATTAGGCTCCCAAGAATTATCATCACGGTATTAGCGGGTATAGCTTTAGCTTTATCAGGGTCTATCTTGCAAAGTATAACGAGAAATGACTTGGCGGATCCAGGTATTATTGGAATTAATGCAGGATCAGGTGTTGGAATCGCTATTTTCTTTCTCTATTTCCCGGTAGAAGCAGGAACCTTTATCTACATCCTTCCCATCGTTGCTTTCGCAGGAGCTATTTTAACCGCATTTCTCATATATGCCTTTTCTTATCGCAAGAAGGCCGGTCTTCAGCCGGTTCGTCTCGTGTTAGTAGGGATTGGATTTTCCATGGCATTGTCAGGGTTAATGACCTTACTCATTGCTTCCTCAGAAAGAGAGAAGGTTGATTTTATTGCAAAATGGTTAGCCGGCAGTGTGTGGGGGACGGATTGGGTGTTTGTCTGGGCTGTGCTCCCATGGTTGCTTATACTGATTCCTTATACGTACTACAAGGCAAATCATCTCAATGTCCTTCAATTTAATGATCCTGTGTCGATTGGAATTGGTTTATCTATAGAAAAGGAACGATTAAAGCTTCTGATTACGTCTGCTGCATTAGCGGCTTCCGCCGTTTCTATTACAGGAGGAATAGCTTTTATCGGGTTAATGGCTCCACATTTGGCCAAGACATTGGTAGGGCCAAGGAATCAACTGTTTCTCCCGATAGCTATGTTAATAGGGGGCTGGCTTCTTTTAGTAGCTGACACAATTGGAAGAAATGTTGCAGAACCAGAAGGGGTTAGTGCAGGGATTCTCGTTTCTGTTATCGGTGCTCCTTACTTTCTTTATTTATTAATAAAGAAAGCTTAAATAGAATTTTCGGCGTATTAATAAACAAGGACCATTCCTAAAAAAAGGAGTGGTCCTTGTTTATTAATACACTTTGTGGGTGTTTTGTACCAGTGCTCCTAGTTCAAAGAGGATAGCTGCGTCACTATTTTCACACCAAAGCTCTTTCACTTTTCCATTCTCAAAATAGAAAATCATATTGCCTGTTTCTTTTACTCGTTGATCGGTGGACGGTATATTAAACCAGCCACCTTTATAGGTCATCCATCCGGTATAACGAACCACTAATTTTTCCCCTTCTTCAATCATGTCATCAAGCTGCCACTCATCATCATGAAAAACAGACCGAAACCATCCCATAAATTCCTTCATTTTTTGTTTATCACTAGCACCATTTCTAGTGTGATAAACAAAAGCTGGATCCGTCACCTCATCTAGAATATCTACATTCCCTTTGGTGAAATACTCCTGAAACCATTTCTCGGCTACAAGCTTTTGATCAGATTGAATCATGAACCCTACCTCCCTTTACCGAAATATACCATGAAAAGGATCACTACAGGGTATCACTTAACATTTTGTACTAATAATTTGATTCCAAAGCAATTAGAACTTCACGGACAAAGCCCTTAAATATCGAAGTAGTATTTTATATTCACAAAATACCTTTTTCTTTTTTCTATATATCAAGTAAAATTTAAGAGAGATTTTCGGCTAGGAGTCTCTTTTTATACCTACATCAGGTAGAATAGAACGAACGCTTTATCACAACATAGATTAAGACAGGAACAAAATAAGAGGAGTTATACGATGGAGCTAACAAATATGAAATCATTTATTCAAACGGGATGGGAGAGAGAAGGATTTGGGAACGCTACGCCTATCCAGACGAGGACCATTCCACTTATACAGGAAGGCAAAGACGTAATTGGAGAATCCCCAACAGGAAGTGGGAAAACGTTAGCTTATTTACTACCGATATTAGACAAGCTTGACCCTAACATAAAAAATGCCCAAGCCATTATCATGGCTTCTTCTCAAGAATTAGTGATGCAAATTCAACAAGAGATCACGAAGTGGGTAAACGGGACAGAATTACATAGCGCAGCACTTATAGGTGGAGCTAATATTAAACGACAAATCGAAAAGCTAAAAAAGAAACCACAGCTTGTTGTTGGAACACCAGGGCGTGTCCTTGAATTAATTAATCAGAAGAAGTTAAAAATGCAAGAAATAAAAACTGTTGTCTTGGATGAAGGGGATCAGCTTCTAATTCCAGAGCACCTCGATTCCATTGGGAAAATCGTGAAGAGTACAGATGATGCACGCCAGGTCCTTATCTTTTCAGCTACACTTCCTGAATCCACTCTTGAAGCGGCGAAGCAACTTGTAAACAATCCTGAAGTTATACGAATAGGAGAAGAGGAAGTAGACCGACCAGAAGTGGAACACATTTATTTCGTATGTGAACAACGTGAGAAGGTTGATATGCTAAAAAGATTAATTCATCATCTAGAGATAAGAGGTCTTGCGTTTTTTCGGAGTATTTCCCATTTAGATACGTTTGCAGAAAAGCTTCGATATAACGGAGTGGAAGTAGGACTTTTGCATCGTGATATCAAAAAGCAAGAACGGGCACAAACAATGAAACATTTTCGTTCTGGAAACCTCCCTCTAATTTTGGCAACAGATGTTGCGGCCAGAGGGCTAGATGTAAAGGGTTTGACTCATATTGTACAAGTTGAGTTACCGGAGGATGCACTTCATTATGCACATCGTGCAGGAAGGGTTGGAAGACTAGGTTCTGAATCCGGAACGGTAATTTCCTTAGTAACAGAAGAGGAATCGAAAATCTTAAAACGTTTCGCTAAAAATAGAGGCATCGTTTTAAAAAAGAAGAAGATCATCAAAGGTCAAGTAGTGGATGCCAAATAAAAACTTGTAGACGAAGACAAAAGAAAGAACACATAAAAAAAAAGACCAGAACAAGAGCCTCGCATAATGCGGGGTTCTTGTTTGTCTTCGTAAGAGAGGCGCTTTTTTATAACTATATTATGGGGGGAGGTCAACATAGTCTTGGTAAAAGCTTCCTCTATTATATAGACGAATTCGTGGTTTAGAAGGTTTCAAAACATGTAAACATTTTTATGCATACAATGTTTAAAATAGTAAATAGTAGAAGAAGAGACTGGAAAGAAAGGGAGGAAATAATTTGAAAAAGTTAAGCTTTCTTTCGTTTGTGATCCTATCTTCTCTGATCCATATCACTACTGTGCAAGCTTCTCCAGCTATTTCTCATGAAGAGCTGGAAACAGAGAAATTGGTACGGGCCGCAACTATCGGGGAACCTGCAAGTCCTCATCATTGGGAAAAAATGAGTGTAAAAGAAGAGAAAATATTTTCTCATTCCCATCACTTCTCCGTATTACATAATTTTATTCGAAGTAAAAGAGAGTGCGAAGTCTACCATGAGATTGAGACAGTCGTTTGGTATTGTCCGATTCATCATCACACGAAGTCTAATACCCATCACATCGAAACCGCACATAGTGAAAAGCACGATTAACAGGAAAAAGCTCTTTGGGACTAACCAAAGAGCTTTTATATCATTTTCGCTGCATTTCAAATGCTTCAATTTTTGATTCGTGTGTTAGTGTAACAGCTATTTCATCCCAACCATTTAACAGCATTTGTTTATGGTAGGGTGGGATATCGAAGGGAATTGCATTTCCTTGCGAATCAAATACCTTTTGTTCTTCTAAATCAACTGTAAGCTGGTAGGAATCTGCTTCTGCTTTATTTATGAGCATTTGAACAGTTTCTTCCTCGAGTTGGATAGCTAATATCCCATTTTTCATGCAGTTGTTATAAAAGATATCCGCATAGCTCGGAGCAATAATTACTTTGAATCCATAATCCTGTAATGCCCAAGGTGCATGCTCACGAGAGGAGCCACAACCGAAGTTTTCTCCAGCAATTAGGATGGAGGCTTCTTGATACTTATCCTGATTCATAGAAAAGTCTTCACGAAGCGCTCCGTCATCATGAAATCGCCAGTTGAAGAATAAAAACTGACCAAATCCTTGTCGTTCAATACGTTTTAAAAATTGCTTCGGAATAATTTGATCGGTATCTATATTTGAACGGTTAATTGGATAAACAAGTCCTTGATGTTTTTGAATAGGTTCCATCCAAAGTCCTCCTTCCTTAAGCGTGAATGCTTTGTTTAAGTTTTCGAACGTCTACGAAATGTCCCTCTATAGCAGCTGCTGCAGCCATTTCAGGGCTTACAAGGTGAGTTCGTGCACGATTTCCTTGTCGACCCTCAAAATTGCGGTTTGAGGTAGAAGCACAGCGTTCACCAGGTGGAATAACATCCTCGTTCATACCTAGGCAAGCACTACAGCCAGAATCCCGCCATTCAAACCCAGCTTCTTTAAAGATGACATCTAATCCTTCTTGTTCTGCTTGCATTTTCACTGTAAAGGATCCAGGTACTACAATTGCTTTGATACCGGGATGAATGGTCTTTCCTTTTAGGATATCTGCAGCTTTACGTAGATCGGCTACTCGTGAATTGGTACATGAGCCAATAAATACGTGTTGAATTTCAATAGATTCCATCGGTTGATTTGGTTCTAAGCCCATATAATCCAAAGCACGAATCATATCATTACGAGCGTTGTCGTTAGGTGCTTCGGCGGGATTCGGTACGTTTGCACTCACTGGTACACACATACTAGGGTTCGTTCCCCAAGTTACTTGAGGTTCTACCTCTTCTGCATTAATTTCAACAGTTGCATCATACGTTGCGCCTTCATCGGTTGCCAGTGCGAGCCACTCAGCAGCTACCTGATCAAATTCTGCTCCTTTTGGAACGTGACGTCTTCCTTTTAGAAAATCAACTGTGGTTTGGTCTGGACTAATTAATCCAGCACGCGCACCCGCTTCAATGGACATGTTACAAATAGTCATTCGTCCTTCCATGGGGAGGGAGCGAATAGCTTCCCCCGTGTATTCGACGACATAACCAGTTCCGAATTTTACGCCATACTTTGCAATAATCGCTAAAATTAAGTCCTTTGCTGTAATTCCAGTTCCAAGCTGTCCATTTACTTTAACATTCAACGTTTTAGGAGGAGCTTGCCATAATGTTTGCGTAGCAAGAACGTGCTCCACTTCACTTGTTCCAATACCGAAAGCAAGAGCACCAAATGCACCGTGTGTGGAAGTATGACTATCTCCACATACAATGGTCTTACCAGGTTGAGTTAGTCCTAATTCCGGTCCAATGACGTGGACAATCCCTTGATCAGGGTGATGGATATCTGCGAGTGTTACGCCAAACTCTTCGCAATTTTCCTTTAACGTATCCATTTGTTTCTTTGAAATCGCATCGTTGATGACATTACGATGAATGGTCGGAACATTGTGGTCCATTGTTGCAAAAGTGCGATCAGGGCGTCTTACTTTTCTTCCGTTCATTCGCAATCCTTCAAATGCTTGTGGAGAGGTAACTTCATGGACCAAATGAAGGTCGATATATAACAGGTCTGGTTTCTCTTTTTCTTGATGGACGATATGTTTTTTCCATATTTTTTCTATAACCGTTTTTGGTTTGCTCATAGTCTCACTCCTTACCTTTACCCTTTTACAACATTATTTTGTCACTTCCGAACTCGATAACGAGTAGATAAAATCAACCACTAGCTTCGTCATTTCTTCTGTTCCTACCACCATGCCATTCAGAATGTGTAAATCACGGGTATGATAGCCTCTTTCCAAAACGTGTTCCACAGCTTCTTCCATTCGCCTAGCTTCCTCGTTTAAGCCAAACGAATGACGGAGCATCAAAGCGGCGGATAAAATCATTGCTAGAGGATTCGCAATGCCTTGACCTGCAATGTCTGGTGCAGAGCCATGGACAGGTTCGTATAGCCCAACTCCATCTTCTCTTAAACTAGCAGAAGGGAGCATGCCTAATGAGCCAGTTAAAACAGAGGCTTCATCACTTAAAATATCTCCAAACATATTTTCGGTCACGATGACATCAAAGGAGGTTGGATTCGTGATTAGCTTCATAGCCGCAGCATCTACCAAAAGATGCTCCACTTTTACATCCGGATAATTGATTTTCTTTTCTTCTACCACTTCTCGCCATAGTTTACTAGACTCTAAGACATTTGCTTTATCAACTGAAGTTAGGTGTCCGCGTCTAAGTTGAGCACTTTGAAAGGCTTTGTCTACGATTCTTTCTATTTCATGTCTCGTATAAGCGAGTGTATCGACAACCGTTTGGTTATTGTCACGGCGTTCGCTAGGTTGACCAAAATAAAGACCACCTGTTAATTCACGGACAATAAGAAGATCACTTCCAGTTACCACTTCTTCTTTTAGAGGTGAAGCATGAAGAAGGGTGGGGAAGCCTTTGATTGGTCTTAGATTTGCAAATAAATCTAGTGCTTTACGAATCCCGAGTAATCCTTTTTCGGGACGGAGGTGAGAGGGAAGCTGATCCCATTTCGGCCCACCGACGGCACCTAGCAATACGGCATCTGCACGTTGGCATGCCTCAACGGTATGGTCTGGGAGGGGAGTTCCCTCCGTATCTATGGCGCTCCCCCCGATTAAATGGGTTTCAAATTCAAACGTATGATTAAATTGTGAGGCGATGGCTTCCAGCACGTCTTTTGCTGCATGAATTACTTCTAATCCAATTCCATCCCCTGGTAGTAGCACTACTTTTTTATGCATGGAATCAACCTCCTTGGCTATAATGATGTGGCCTGTTTATCTATTGATTGTACGTTATAGAAATGTCGATTAATCGCATTGATAAAGGCTTGAGCAGATGCTTCCAGTACGTCTTGAGCTGAGCCACGTCCACTAACTGCCACGTCATTAACTGTCATTTTGACGTGAACCTCTGCGAGTGCGTCACGGCCCCTGCCGATCGAATTCAAATTGTAGTCCGTTAGGTGGATTTCTTCTTTTACTAGTGCCTCAATCGTGTTGTATAAAGCCTCTACGGATCCGTTACCAGTACCGGCTGTTTCTACTCTTGCATCTTCTGGTGTCGTAAGAGCAACCGTAGCAGTTGGGAGATTGGAAGATCCATATTGAACTTGGAAGGCTTCTAATTTGTATTTTTTTACGTTTTTCACATCTGTTTGAATGTCTGTCAGTATCGTGAATAAATCATCATCCGTTACTTCCTTTTTGTGGTCTGTTAATAGTTTAAAAGCTTGAAAGGCTTCCATTAGCTTATCTTCTTGTAGTTCGTAGCCGAGACTTTTGATTTTGTCCTTAAAAGCATGTCGACCAGAATGTTTTCCTAGAACTAGGTTGTTAGATGTAATCCCAACAAGCTCAGGAGTTATAATTTCATAGGTGGAAGCATTTTTTAGAACGCCGTCTTGGTGGATTCCTGATTCATGAGCAAAGGCATTTCTGCCAACAACCGCTTTATTGGCTGGAACGATCATACCGGTGAATCTACTTACAAGATCGCTTGTTCGCTTTATTTCTTTTAATACGAGATTAGTATGAAAAGGATATTTATCATGGCGAATGTTCAAAGCGACAGCGAACTCTTCTAATGCGGCATTCCCAGCACGTTCACCGATTCCATTTATCGTTCCTTCTATTTGGGTCGCGCCATTCTCAGCAGCCGCTAACGAATTCGCAACAGCCATTCCTAAATCATCATGGCAGTGTGCCGATAGGGATACTTGATCAATATTTCGTACATTTTCTTTTACATAACGGAACAGTCTTCCATACTCTTCAGGTGTTGTATATCCTACTGTGTCTGGGAGGTTTACAACGGAAGCCCCTGCATCAATTACTTCTTCAATGATTCGTACGAGAAAGTCATAGTCTGAACGAGACGCATCCTCTGCGGACCATTGGACTTTCGGGAAGCGCTGACGAGCGTATTTAACCGTATCAACAGCTGTTTGAATCACTTCATCAGGCGTCTTCTTTAATTTGTATGTCATGTGAATAGGGGAGGTGGCGATGAAAACGTGCAATCTAGGTTCTGCTGCGTCCTTCAACGCATCCCAAGCAATGTCGATATCGGATTTTACAGCACGGGCTAGCCCTGTGACGGAAGAATTTTTAACGGTCTGAGCAATTTTTCGAACAGCTTCAAAATCTCCTTTGGAGGAAGCGGGGAAACCCGCTTCCATAATATCCACTCCAAAGCGTTCAAGCTGTTTGGCAATCTCAATTTTCTCTAGCTGATTTAGATTGACTCCAGGGGACTGTTCTCCATCCCGAAGAGTCGTATCAAATATTTTAATTTGCGTCACTAGGGACCACTTCCTTCTTTTTAGAGCTTAGTGGGTTTTTAACAAACGGCATTAACTCGCGAAGTTCTTGGCCAACCTTTTCAATTAGATGTTCATTTTCTTTTGCGTTGATTGCGTTAAATTGTGGGCGATTTGCTTGGTTTTCAAGGATCCAGCCTTTAGCAAACGCACCAGTTTGGATATCAGTTAGAACATCTTTCATTCTAGCTTTTGTATCCTCATTTACGACACGTGGTCCGGATACAAAGTCACCCCATTGAGCAGTATCGGAGATCGAGTAGCGCATTCCAGCTAATCCACCTTCATACATTAGATCTACGATTAGTTTTAATTCATGTAAACACTCGAAGTATGCTACTTCAGGTTGATAGCCAGCTTCTGTTAATGTTTCGAATCCAGCTTTTACAAGACTTGTTACACCACCACATAGTACCGCTTGTTCTCCGAATAGATCGGTTTCGGTTTCCTCCTGGAAAGAGGTTTGTAGAATTCCTGCGCGTCCTGCACCAATGCCTTTTGCATAAGCTAAGGCAACCTCAGTAGCACTACCTGTAGCGTCTTGGTAGATACCGTATAGTGCTGGAACACCTGCACCTTCTTGATACGTTCTTCTTACCAAGTGTCCAGGTCCTTTTGGAGCTACTAGAAAAACGTCTACGTCTTCTGGTGGTACGATTTGACTAAAGTGAATATTAAAGCCGTGGGCAAATGCTAGAGCGTTCCCTGGTTTTAAATTCGGTTTAATGCTTTCTTCATAGATTTTAGGTTGATATTCATCTGGTAACAATACCATCACGAGATCAGCTTCTGCTGTAGCTTCGGCAACAGATTTAACCTCCACGCCGTCTTCGACTGCTTTATCCCAAGACTTTCCTTTTCTTAGACCAACGACTACGTCAAATCCACTTTCCTTAAGGTTAAGCGCATGCGCATGCCCTTGAGATCCATAACCGATGATGGCAACCTTTTTCGTTTGTAATACCTCTTCATTGATATTGTTGTTATAAAGTACTTTTGTCATTTTTCATTCCATCCTTTCGAATTATTATTTTAATAGGGAATATGGTGTGAACTCCGTGACTTGTGGTTGTTGACCGCGAAGGAAGGCGGTTAAGCCTGTTCGAGCCAACTCTTTAATTCCATAAGGTCGGAGTAATTCAATTAATGCTTCGATTTTTTCAGGCTTTCCGGTTACTTGAATAGATAAGCTATCCTTACTTACATCGATAATTGATGCTCGGAATGGCTCAATAATACCTTGGATTTCATTGCGTAGCTGACTACTGCTTACGACTTTGATTAAGGCAAGTTCTCTTGCCACGATGGCTTTATCGGTAATATCGGAAACCTTTAACACATCGATTTGTTTGTTCAATTGCTTTGTTAGCTGCTCGAGCTTTTGGTTGTCTTCCACTTCAACGACTAAGGTCATTTTAGAAATTCCTGGTGTTTCAGTTTGACCAACCGAGATGCTTTCAATGTTGAATTGGCGTCTTTGAAGAAGCCCTGTTACTCTGTTTAGTACACCACTTCGGTTTTGCACCGTCGCTGTTATAATTCGTTTCATGGTTTCACCCCAATCATTTCGTGCAGCCCTTTTCCTGGTGCGATCATCGGATAGACATTTTCTTGTTGAAGCACTCGGCAGTCTATGACAACGGGACCGTCATAAGCCATTAATTCTGGTAGCTGTGCTTCAAAGTCAGCTTGAGTCTCTATTTTTACACCGCGTATGGAGTAGCTGTCTGCCAGTTTGACAAAGTCGGGTTGAATAGCAAATAAAGACTCTGAATATCGTTCTTCATAAAATTTCTCTTGCCATTGACGAACCATGCCTAATGCTTGGTTGTTCACAATAATCACTTTTACAGGTAAATTTCGTTCTTGAAGAATAGATAGCTCCTGAAACGTCATTTGAAATCCGCCGTCACCTACAATAGCAACGACTAAATCATCTGGCTTTGCCAGCTGTGCGCCGATAGCAGAAGGGAAGCCAAAGCCCATTGTTCCAAGTCCGCCTGATGTTACCCAACGGTCTGGTTTTTCTAAAGTGTAGTATTGTGCTGCCCACATTTGGTGCTGTCCTACATCGGTTGTTACAATTGCTTCCCCTTTCGTCACTTCGTGAACCGTTTCTAATACCCATTGTCCAATCATGGACTCTTTTGGATTGTTGTACCACAACGGATATTCGTCTTGATAACGACCTAATAATTCCCACCATTGTTCGTGATCCGGTGTTTCTGAAGCTAGGGAGAGTAATTGCTTTAATGCTTCATTGGCATCAGACACAATCGGAATATGGGTTGTTATATTTTTACCTATCTCAGCAGGATCAATGTCAATATGAGCTACGGTCGCATTTGGTGCAAAATGCTGTAAATTACCGGTCAATCTGTCATCAAACCTAGCCCCAATATTGATAAGTAAGTCACATTCATAAAGGGCCATATTGGATGTAAAGGTTCCATGCATACCCGCCATACCTAAATGGTTTTGGTGAGAACCCGGAAAACTGCCGAGACCTAGTAGGGTAGTGGTTACCGGTAATTGAAATTTTTCCACAAATTCGAGTAAGCGATTTGAAGCTTTTCCGTGTAAAACGCCAGCTCCTGCAAGTAAGATTGGTTTCTTTGATTTCGTTAAGGAATCCGCTAGTTTTTTAATCTGTAACGGGTTTGGCTTCAACGTTGGTTGGTAACCGGGTAAATCAAAAGAAGTATCAAACTCTACATCACTGGATATTTCAGCTGAAATGTCTTTCGGTATATCTACGACTACAGGACCAGGTCTTCCTGTTGTGGCGATATGGAAAGCTTCCTTCACGATTCGTGGAAGGTCCGTAATCGTTTGAACTTGATAATTGTGCTTCGTGATGGGAGTTGTGATGCCCATTACATCTGCTTCCTGGAAAGCATCTGTTCCGATTACTCCTGTAGCAACTTGCCCCGTAAAGACAACAAGCGGGAGAGAGTCCATCATTGCATCTGCAATTCCCGTAACTAGATTAGTAGCACCTGGACCAGAAGTAGCAAAGACTACTCCAGGCTTTCGAGAAACACGAGCATATCCCTCTGCAGCATGGATAGTTCCTTGCTCGTGTCGTCCTAAAATGTGTGTAAAGGCATTTCCTGCACGATAAATCGCATCATAGATTGGTAGTACAGCTCCACCTGGATATCCAAAAACAGTATCAACACCTTCTTTCACCAATGCTTCTACAAGAAGATCTGCACCGTTTTTCGGTGTCACGCCGGTATTAAGGCCCGGCTTCATTTCTACTTTCACTTTTAATCCCTCCTAATAATGATTTTGGTAAGTTATTTTATCCTTTTCATGTTCATGAATAGGGGATGGACCTAAAAAAGACCCTTTCTCCCAACATAACTGCGCAATGACAGAAAAATCGGGGAGAAAAGGTCTTTGCTTTTCACGGTACCACCCTTTGTTTACAGTCTCCTCGCGGAAAACTGCCTTGTGAAGCTGAATCTCAGCTTCTTTTGATAACAGGTGCAGAGAAGGAGCACCTGGTTAAGCCTATTGGGATAAACCGTTCGGCTCAACACTCAGGGACGATGTCAGAATAAGGTGTATTTCCGGGCTTCCAGCAACCCCGGCTCTCTGAGAATACAGGATCTTATTCCTTTGTTCCCGTCTTCGCTTTAATCATTATGGACCTTTTTCAAGTTCCATTCGTTTGTTTTATATCTTCATAACTCCACCTGTGTTCGCAGACGTTACGAGTTTTGAATACTTTGCTAGGTAGCCGGATTTAATCTTCGGCTCTGGTTTTTCCCATGTTGCCCGTCTTTGCTCAAGTGTATCTTCATCGACAAGAAGCTCGATGGAACGGTTTGGTAAATCAATAACGATTTGATCGCCGTTTTGCACGTAAGCAATTGGTCCACCTTCAGCAGCTTCTGGTGAGATATGTCCAATGGAAATACCTCGAGTTGCACCTGAGAATCTACCATCTGTGATTAAGGCCACGTCTTTCCCTAATCCTCTTCCTGCAATAGAAGAAGTAGGGGCGAGCATCTCGGGCATTCCCGGTCCACCTTTTGGACCTTCATATCGAATGACTACAACGTGTCCGGCGTTTACGGTGCCATCGTCGATTCCAGCTTGTGCTTCTTCTTGTGATTCAAAAACAATTGCTTCTCCACTAAACGTTTGAATCGATGGATCGACAGCACCTACTTTAATGACACTTCCATCTGGTGCTAGATTTCCATGAAGTATGGATAAACCACCAACAGGGCTGTACGGGTTATCAAGTGTTCTTATTACATTAGAATTTATGATTTCTGCATCTTTCACATTTTCATAGATTGATTTTCCAGTAACCGTAATCCGATCTTTATGAATGAGCCCATCAATTTTACATAACTCTTTGATGATGGCACTAACCCCACCAGCTAAATGGACGTCATGCATAGAGTAGTCAGATGCTGGACTTATCTTTGATAGATAAGGGACCCTTTCTGCAATTTCATTGACGCGTTTTAGGTCATAGTCAACGCCAGCTTCATGGGCAATCGCGATTGTATGCAAGACTGTGTTTGTCGAACCACCCATAGCCATATCTAAGGCGAATGCATCGTCAATCGTGTCTTTTGTAATAATATCTCTAGGTTTTATATCCTTTTCTACCAAGTTAATAAGGTGTTTTGCCGCTTGATAGATTAACTCATGTCGTTCATCTGATGTTGCTAGAATAGTACCATTACCAGGAACCGTCATACCGAGCATTTCCATGAGAGAATTCATGGAGTTCGCCGTAAACATTCCGGAACAAGACCCACAGGTTGGACAAGCTAGAGTTTCTAACTCCGTTAATTCCGATTCCGACATGTTACCGGAATGGACGGCACCGACCCCTTCAAACATTGATACAAGTGAAAGTGGCTGTCCGGTAGGGGACATTCCTGCTTCCATAGGCCCTCCCGATACAAAAACGGAAGGTACATTGGTTCTAGCGGAAGCCATTAACATACCTGGTGTGATTTTGTCACAGTTTGGAATGAAAAATACTCCATCGAACCAGTGAGCATTAATAACTGTTTCTGCACTATCTGCAATGATTTCTCTACTTGGTAGGGAATACCTCATTCCGATATGTCCCATGGCGATTCCATCATCGACACCAATCGTGTTAAATTCAAATGGTATTCCGCCAGCCTCGCGAATCGCGTCCTTTACTACTTCTGCAAATTTATTTAAGTGCCGGTGACCTGGAATAATGTCAACATAAGAGTTACAAACCCCAATAAATGGCTTTCCCAAATCACTAGTCTTTACCCCGGTAGCATGCAATAGGCTACGGTGAGGGGCTCGATCAATCCCTTTTTTTATCATGTCGCTTCGCATGGTGTGAACCTCCTTAACTAACTACAGCTTTGTCCTGATTTTCCGACGGATAACAATATACCCCATCTGTTGTTACGACTCTTCTGAATTCCTTTAATAGATGATCGGTAATCGCTCCTGGCTTTCCATCGTTGACTGGACGTCCATCTACTTCAACGACTGCGATAACTTCTACCGCGGTTCCCGTTAAGAAAACTTCATCGGCAACATATACATCGTGTCGAGTAAATGGAGATTCTTTAACCTCATATTGATTCTCTCGGGCTAATTCTATGATGGCATTTCGTGTAATTCCTTCTAGCGCCCCGAGATATACCGGAGGGGTATAAATGGTTTTATTTTTTATAATAAAAATGTTATCTGCTGAACCTTCTGTTACATAACCTTGATCATTTAACATCAAAGCTTCATCTACTCCGGCTTGGTTCGCTTCTAATTTCACTAGTATATTGTTTAAATAATTTAGTGATTTTACTTGTGGACTTAATACGTCTGGACGGTTTCGTCTACTTGCAACCGAACCAACTCGTATTCCTTTTTCATATAATTCCTTCGGATAAAGAGCGAGTGCTTCCGCGATTACAATGACACGCGGTTGAGAGCAATGTCTTGGATCAAGTCCTAAGTTTCCAGGCCCACGGGAAATGACGACACGAATGTAAGCATTTTCTAGTTGGTTTCGTCTAATAGTGTCTACAATAATTCGTTCCATTTCCTCCTTGGTGTATGGGACTTTTAACATAATGGATTGAGCTGATTCGTATAAGCGCTTAAGATGTTCGTGAAGCTTAAAAATGTTTCCGCTGTATACCCGAATTCCTTCAAATACACCATCGCCGTATAAGAAACCATGATCATATACAGAGACAACAGCGTCTTCCTTCTTTACGAATGTGTCACCTAAAAATATCCATTGATTATCCATGCTCAACCACTCCTCTCTGTTTGAATTTTCAATCATTAATCAATAAAAAAACTCACAAACTGTTAACCTAGTTTGGGCAAAAAGTGCGTTAGATTATCTTACAATAAACTATCGCCTCTTCATGGAAAACACATATAATGTTAATCAGTTCTTTCAGTAATTTTGATTAATAATTATTTTAATTGACGACAATCATACATCCATTTTTCATGAAGGTCAACAGGTTTAGTGAAAATTTTCAGATAGTTGTGATAAATCAGACAACTAGTAAGCGCTTACACTATTAAAAAATAAAGGTTTGCTTCAAATAGAAAAAATGGAGCCTAAATTTCTCTCTATATAGGAAAAAATAAATCATTTTGAAAAGGCTAGAATGCTTCCAAAAGTTATAAGTTTACAATTGTCCATATGAGGTGTACGGTTTTAGAAAGTCGAATCACTCTGAATAAAATGGTACGATGAGTATTATTTAGATGAAGGAAGAGTTTAGTAATGAAATCTACAAAACTTTGTATTATACCTTGTGGAAATAAAAAGATTTGGGACAAGCATTTAGATGCTGGACCAACCGTTGCAAAAGAGGCTTACATTGGTACGTTTCATCGTTTATGCGAACAGTATGCAGATCATTTTCAATTGGATTGGGTCGTATTGTCCGCAAAGCACGGATTTTTATATCCGGATGATTGGGTAGTTGGTCCTTATGATCTTTCCTTTAATCATAAAGGAAAGGCTATTATCTCTATGGAACGTCTACAAGAGCAAGTGAAGGATAAAGGGTTAGATAAATACGCTGAGTTAGTGCTTTTAACAGGAAAGAAATATCGCCCAATCGTCCATACTTGTTTTCCGGAACATCCTGTTCAATATCCGTTACAAGATTGTCCAGGCATCGGTTATATGCAGAAGAAATTAAAAGAATCTATAGAATCGGGTATGCCAATTCATGAATGATTAGCTTTCTTGAAAGAAGAGAAGGCTTTTTTGTGACAATTTTGTTAAAAAATGTACTTAATTATGAACCAAACTCCCTTTTTTGAATACACCATTATTGTGGGCGAAAATCCTACAAGAATAAAGGGAGGAGACGGTTTATGTTTTATCATGTGAAAGAATTACAATATAGAGCAGTTCCTGAACGGCCAGATCCAGTGTATGCAAGAAAGCTACAAGAGGTCTTAGGAGGGCAATTTGGAGAGATCTCCGTAGCGATGCAATACTTATTCCAAGGTTGGGGTACGCGCGGAGAAGGGAAATATAAAGACCTTCTTATGGATACAGGTGCGGAGGAACTTGCCCATATCGAAATGCTAGCAACGATGATTGCAAGATTATTGGATAATGCACCTGAAGTAGATCTTGACCAAGCAGTGGATAATCCAGTTGTTGCAGCTATTTTGGGTGGAACGAATCCACAGCATGCGATTGTATCTGGATTAGCTGCGATGCCATCCGATAGTATTGGAAACAGATGGACGGCAGATTACATCATTGCTAGTGGTAACCTATTAGCGGATTTTAGAGCTAACCTAAACGCTGAATCTCAAGGAAGATTGCAAGTAGTGCGCCTGTATGAAGAAACAGATGATCGTGGCGTAAAAGATATGCTATCCTGGCTTATAGCAAGGGATACGATGCATCAAAATCAATGGATTGCTGCTATCCATGAACTAGAAGAAGAGCAAGGTGGAATCGTAGTTCCTGTTACGTTCCCACACGAATTAGAAAAACAAGAAGTATCCTATACGTTGTTTAACTATTCTGCTGGTAACGATAGTGCAAAAGGAAGATGGGCTTATGGTCCTGCACCAGATGGACACGGGGTATTTAATTATGTGGAACATCCTCAGCCACACGGGGGAAAACCAGTCTTGAGTCCTGCACCACTTTGGGTTCACGACACCCCGTTGGATTTATTAAACGTAAAAGGTCGTCCAGATCCAGACTTGAAATAATGGCAAAAGGCTGCTCACACGAGCAGCCTTTTCGTTTAACCAGTAAACACTTGGTCCGTTGGATAGCGAACATGTGTATCGTGAGGTTTTGCTAGCATGAAAGCAAAGGTTAATGGCCCAATACGGCCGATAAACATCAGTATCATAATTAATATTTTTCCTAGTGTACTTAAATCAAATGTTAGGCCAGTTGATAATCCCACGGTTCCGAAAGCAGAAAAAGCTTCAAATGCGACAGCTAGAAATGGTGCTTCTTCTGTAATGGTTAACAAGAAAATAAAAATAAAAAGAACAGTAATGCTTATCATAATAATGGCTAAGGATCGAATTATGATTTCCGTTTGAATTCTTCTTCCGTAAAGAACCGGTTCCGATTTAGAACGAAGGAAGTTGATAGTTGCTAATAGTACGACCATAGCAGTCGTAAGCTTAATCCCGCTTCCCGTTGAAGCACTACCAGCCCCAATAAACATTAAAGACATGGTGAAAACAAGGGATGCATCTTCCATTTCACCGGTATTGATTGTATTGAACCCAGCTGTTCTAGGACTTACCGCTTGAAAGAAGGAAGCAAACCATTTTCCTGTTTCATCTAATGTTCCAATTGTATTCGGATTATTATACTCTAGTAAAAACAAAATTATCGTAGCGGCAATGTTTAACACGATAGTACCGATTATCATCATTTTAGTGTGAAGCATAAAGGAACGCCAATGTTTACTTCGAATTAAATCCGCGATCACGGTAAATCCAAGCCCACCTACGATAAACAGAAAGCTTAGCACTATATTGACAACCGGATCGGCTACGTAATCTATTAGATTATTAGTCCAGGTAGAAAATCCGGCGTTATTAAAGGCTGAAACGGTATGAAAGAGACTGTTAAATATCCCGTGCTTCCATCCGTATTCCGGTACCCATCGAAAAGAAAGGATGAGAAACGCGATACATTCAACGGTTAGTACAAACTTCATTAATAATTTGACAAGCTGGACAATTCCACCTGTATTGGTTTGGTTAAATGCCTCTGTCATAATAATTCTTTGTCTCAAAGATATCTTTTTACCTATGATAAGCAGAATGAAAACAGCAAAAGTCATTAAACCGATTCCGCCAATTTGAATCATGATCATAATTACAATTTGACCAAACATGGTAAACTGTGTTGCGGTATCTACCACAATTAATCCAGTAACGGTTGTGGAGGAAACCGCTGTGAACAAAGCATCTATCCAAGAAATTGATCCGGTCGTTGCAAACGGTAATTTTAATAGAATTGTTCCCAACAAAATAACGACAAGAAAGCTAAAAGCAAGAATTCTAGTAGGTGAAATATTTACTAAAAAACCTCGTATATGTGGCATATTATTTCCCCTTCAGGAAGATTTTATGAACCTATTATATACCTCTAAACTAAGAATGCTAGTGTTTTTTTCACTCTATGAAGTAATCATTTCATTGGCTATGTTTCCATCATTAGGATAGATGGAATATGGTTCTTCATACGTCCAATTGCTTTTCCAAATAACTTCTTTTCTTTTTAGTGGGGCAATAGTTTTCACAAAGATATTCCTCCTAGACTTTTTTCTTATAAAATATCAGGTCGTTCCCCTTTTTTCGTTAAAAATCCATGTTTGTCCATGTCAAAATCAGTGCAATTTGAAAATGATATAGTATGTCGCAATAGTGTATCCAAGATGACGACACCGTACTGATTCCAAACAAATTGTTCAATTAGGAGGTGTGAAAATTGGACAAAGATACTTTAATCCGTTCATTATTGCTATTTGTTGCAGTAACAAACCAAGTCTTAGTATTTCTTGGACATTCTACCATTCCTGTAGGGAACCCTATGGTAGAGCAAATCATAGCGACAATTTTCACGGTGATTTCTTCTTTTATCGTCTGGTTCAAAACCAATTATTTAACCAAAACTGGAAAATTACTAAAAAAAATTCTAAATCAGAATGGACTATTAAGATTCAAAAAGAAGTTCAAGAGATGGAACCTCTCCTTATCCTTGATGCCGGTCATGGCGGGCAAGAAATAGGGACGGGATCTAACTCTAAATGGACCGAAAAGGCAATAAATCTTCAAATCTCTCATTATCAATATAAACGATTTAAAGAGTTGGAAATTCCAGTTGCCATGACCCGTACAACCGATGAAACAATCTCTAAAGAAGAAAGAGCAAGAATGATTAGAGAGAGCGGGGCGAAATATTGTATATCCAATCATATTAATTCTGGTAAAGAAGGTGGAGTGAATATCATTTATTCCATTTATTGTGAGGATAAATTGAGTCAAGCCATTGCAGATGAACTACGGAAAGAAGGACAAAAAATTAACGAAGTATTTTCTAAATCATTACCAGATAATCCGAAACAGGATCTTCATTATATGAATCGAGAAACAGAGAATGTTCAAACAACGATTATCAAATATGGATTTGCTGACTCTGGTCAAGATGTCACAAAGTTAAACGGAAGTTGGAAAAAATACGCAGAAGCTGTAGTTCGTGGTTTTTGTCGATATGAAGGATTCCAATATTTTAATCCGAAAATAGAAGAGAACAAGCAAGATGATTTTGAACCGGTCGAGAAAAAAGAGGAGGACCTAACTGGCTATGTTCTTCATTTACCTGCACATGCTCCTTTCTGGAAAGTATATCCACTTGGAATTGAGCCTAAGGAAGGGCAAGAGCTGGGGGTTATTCACCCTAAAAAATTTAATGGGCTTGAGTACAAAATTCTAGGCAGTGCTCACCCACACGTTTACACGATTTCAACATCCAGTTTTGGTACTGTTCAAATTTGCGCGCACCCTGAAACAGGAGCCGTTGTTAAAGACTTAGAGGAAGAACTTGATAAATAACAAAATAAGGGAGAATTAGATGCCTCCATTATGAGGAAAGGCATCATAACCTTTTATAACAGTAACCACTCAACAAGTGCAGATTATAGAATGGTAGAAGGGGGCGCTTTAAGCGTCTTCTTCTTTTTTGGTTTGCCGGGCACCATGTTGCTGGAGTATGATGGAAGTGACGGAGAAATTAGATAAGGAAAAGAAGAGGTGGTTACGTGTCAACCAATAATTTGAAATGGGATTTAGATCGTATTTTCCCTGGTGGGAGTACATCTGAACAATTAAAAACCTACATAGAAACGTTAGAAATAGAAATTAAAGAATTAGAAAAAATGCTTACTAGTAAAGAGACAATTGAATCTTTTGGAAATGTACATACTTTCAAGAAAATTCTAAGGTCGATTGAATCTGTTACGAAACGATTAGGAGAAATATCCTCTTTTGTTGGCTGTTTGACTGCACAAGATGTATCGGACAATCACGCCAAACTTTTAGTGGGAAAACGGAATGATTTAGCTGCTAAGTACTCCACGATTATGTCTAAACTAGACGAACAAATCAAGGCTATTCCAGAGCAAGCATGGAAAGAGCTATTACAAGATGAAGGGCTTTCCTCCTTGCAGTTTGTGTTGCAGGAACGAAGAGAGAAAGCAATGGATAAGCTCCCACTTCAACAGGAAGTTCTTTTAAACGATTTAGCTGTAGACGGTTACCATGCTTGGGGTGAAATGTACGATACAATCGTTGGGAAAATCTCGATTGATGTGGAGATAGCTGGACAGTCCCAATCTTTATCAGTAGGACAAGCGGAAAATAAACTAGGTAATCCAGATCGTTCGGTTCGTGAAAATGTATTTAATAAATTGGAAGATGCTTGGTTGAAAGACGCCGACCTATTCACGGATACCATCAACCATTTGGCAGGATTCCGTCTCCAAACTTATAAGCATCGTGGTTGGGAACAGGTTTTGAAAGAGGCACTCGAATATAATCGAATGAATGAAACTACCTTAACATCAATGTGGGAAGCTATATCTAATAATAAGACGCCATTTGTCTCTTACTTAAAACGTAAGGCAGAACTTTTAGGGATTGAGAAAATGAGTTGGTATGATTTAGATGCCCCTGTGGCGAAATCAACGGAAACGATTAGTTATGATCAAGCTGCCGAAATGATTGAGAAAGAGTTTGGAGAATTTAGTTCGGAAATGGCTTCTTTTGCTAAGTATGCTTTTGATCATCGTTGGATTGAAGCGGAAGACCGTGCTGGCAAGCGTCCAGGAGGATTTTGTACAGGTTTCCCAGATAGTAAAGAAACGAGAATTTTCATGACATACTCTGGTACAGCATCGAATGTATCAACCTTAGCCCATGAACTGGGACATGCCTACCATCAGCATGTTATGGACGACATGGAGTTGTTAAATCAGGATTATGCGATGAATGTAGCGGAGACTGCATCGACATTAGCAGAGATGATTTTAGCGGATGCTGCTGTGAAACAAGCAAAAAATGATGAAGAGAAAATCGCGCTTTTGGAAGATAAAATTCAGCGGAGTGTCGCATTTTTTATGAACATTCATGCTAGATTCTTATTTGAAACAAGATTTTATGAAGAACGTAAAAAAGGCATGGTACCAACTAATCGCCTCCATGCTTTAATGAAGGAAGCGCAAGAAGAAGCCTATTGTGGAGAATTAGACCGATATAACCCAATTTTCTGGGCTTCAAAGCTTCACTTCCATATTACGGATGTTCCATTTTATAATTTCCCATACACGTTTGGTTACTTATTTAGCCTAGGGATTTATGCACATGCCCAAGAACACAAAGCGGAATTTGAAGAGTTCTATAAAGCGATCTTAAAGGATACCGGAAGGATGAGGGTAGAAGACCTAGCCACAAAACATCTTAAAGTAGATTTAGGGTCTTTGGATTTCTGGGAAAAAGGGATTCAGCTTTGCATTGCAGACGTAGAAGAATTTCTTAAGCTTACCGAAAGTAGGTTATAACAAAAAGAGCCGTTTGGCTCTTTTTTTCTGTAAGGGGCTGTTGAAATATGGAAACAGGTTTTGTATAATACGATTAGCAAAAAAAGCATAAGAAATAAAGCCTTCAGGGGGAGCCGTAGTGGCTGAGAGTGAACATATCGTTCAGACCCTTTGAACCTGTTAGTTAATTCTAGCGTAGGGATGGTGGCTTTTTTGATGGCGTAGTATGCAATGTGAGCGGGTCCTCCATCAGGAAGCTTCCCCTTGGCATTGCTTTTTTTGTTGCCAAAAAACAGGGGAGGAATTTAAATGAATTCAAGTAAGAGAGTATTATTTTTAGTGGAAGTGGCTATTTTATCTGCTTTTGCCTATGTGTTGGATATCATACCGTTCTTATCCATTAAATTCTGGGCACAAGGTGGATCGGTTTCCTTGGCGATGATTCCAGTATTTATCGTTGCCTATCGTTGGGGACTAAAAGGTGGATTACTATCTGGAGTATTATTTGGATTGTATCAAGTAGCTTTCGGTCAGGCTTATATTCTAACACCGATTCAAGGAATTCTTGATTATGGTGTAGCTTTTACTGTACTAGGATTTGCTGGCTTATTTGCTGGTAGGGTACAACAAAGCTTAAAAGAACGAAACAAAATCCAATTTATCTGGAATGTTAGTGCAGGAATTCTGTTAGGATGTACACTGCGATTTTTCGCTCACTATTTCGCAGGGGTTGCATTCTTTGAATCCGCAGTCGATGGAATGGGTATTTATCTATATTCCTTCTTGTATAACATTTCTTATCTACTTCCATGCTTTATCTTAAATGCTATCGTGATTGGCTTTTTATTCTATAAGCAGCCTCGTTTACTAGTATTAAAAACAGCAGCAATCAATTAGAAAAAGGAAAAGCTCGGGCTTTATTGCCCGGGCTTCTTTCCGTATTACACATAGTTAATAACCGTCGCCATGACTGATGAATAGGATGGTTATTTCTTAGAAAAGTCGTTAACTATATATAGTAAGATTCATTTAAACTTTTAATATATTTGTAACCTAAAATAAACCCTTCGATAAAATGTGTTTCAGATTCAATTGCTGCACAGTGGTTGTACGCGGAATCAATCTCAAACAATGCATTCTTTAGTTCATTGTTACTACATAGGTTAACTGCATGATTGAATGTATAAATTGCTTCCTTATTTGCCTTTTCTTTTGTTGGATAAGAGATGTTTTCCTCCTCATACTTTAGAAGAGCAGTAATTGCAATTTCTCTGATTACCTCCTCCATACCCTTTTCATAAGCTTTTTCAAGATGCTTTAAGGCATCCATATCATTAGTGTGATGTGAACTCTTATAAACCTCTAATACATTATGAAACGGAACTATAGATAATCGATGCACATTTATTCCACCTTTGTTAAGTTATTTTGAATCCATTATGGGGCATATATTGAATATTTATACATTGATAAACAAAACCTAGCTCCAAAAATATTTTTTAACATCCTAATATTTTAGGTTAATGGTTTGAGGGGAGAAATGAACATCAAATTAGGGATAAATAAGGATAAATAATAGAAAAATCCCGCTCTTAAAAACTATTAGGCTAGCAAAAATATTGATATAATAAATGAATAAGCAAAAATAGTGGGGGGCTAGACTATGTATATTTCTTCTGTCGAGATTCACAATTTTCGTAGTTTAAAGAATGTGTCAGTGAAACTAAATGAAATGAATATTCTAATCGGACCTAACAACGCAGGAAAGACATCATTTTTCGAGGCAATTAATTATGCTATTGGGTGGAATATATCAAAAACACCCAATGAAGATGATTTCTTTGTTGCGGATAGTAGAACCTTTGATCCGAAAAATACAGAGTCTATAGAAGTAATCTTGGAATTCCGTGAAGGATTTAATGAAAGTGAACGTTACTCCGAGGAAATTGAAACTGACTTTGAAGGGATCATTCAATATGACGAGGATGCAGTTAAGGACGGAGAAGAGCCTATCAAGTTTATTAGGTTGAAATATACATGTGAATATTCAAAAGAAAAAAATAAATTTCTAGAGACAAGAATTTTCCTTAATCAAAATAATGAAGAAATTTCAGGTAAAGATACAGCAGTTAGGAAGGCAATTCATTTATCCTATTTTCCATTTTTTTATTTAGAAACATTAAGAAATATAAAGAGTGAGTTAAGACATTCTGGATCTTTTTGGGGAAAAATAAAAAAATCCATTGATTATTCTTCCAAAGAAGCCGAAATCACTGAACTAATCCAAAAATTAGAAAATCTATTATTCCAAGGTGAAGATAAATTGGCAGAAGTAGTACAACGGTTGAAGGAAATAGAGCAAAGCATAAAAATTAGTGAGGAGCCAGACAATATTTCACTGAAGGCTGTTTCAACAAGGTCTTGGGAACTTCTTGATGGGCTGACTTTTTATTTAAAGACAGCCGACTCCAATATCTCATTACCAATTGAAAAACATGGTATGGGAACTCAAAACATTGCTATCTTTACGATATTTAATGCATATTTAGATATTTTATTACCGCGGATAATTGAGAACGAAGAAGTAACACCGATTGTAGGGATTGAAGAGCCAGAAGCACACGTATACCCGCATTCTCAGAGAGCTATTTTCGATCAAATAACTAAAATAAGGGGACAAAAAATAATAAGTACCCACTCCCCTTATATTGTCGATCAAGCTAGTATTAATGATTTTCTTTTATTTCGAGTGATAGATGGCGAAACTAAAATTAATAAAATACCAAAATATAAAAATCGACTAAAGTTTGGATTACCTGCTAAGGCTTATGAGGCAAATGCATACCTACAAAAAACGGAATTACATGACCTAAAAAGGCAAATCCAATTTAAAAATACAGAGTTATTATTTTCCTCTTTATTTTTAATGTGTGAAGGAGATAGTGAAAAGATATTTTTTGAAATGATAGCAGAAAAGTATGTTGGTATTTCTTTAGGTCGATTAAGTGTATCAGTAATTTCGTGTGAGGGGAAAAAATATGGTGAATTTTTAAAAATAGTAAAACCTGAGGCATTTAACTTACCTTGGTTAATTTTTTCAGATGGTGAAGACGATACACAAGAAGCAGTTAAAAGCACCGTATTAAATAATGGATATAGCGAGGATCATTTAGAAAAGAATGTTTTGTTTTTACCGAGTGGTATGGATTTCGAGGCGTATTCTATAAGAACATTTGGGATAGATGTATATAAAGAAATTATTAACCAAAAATGTGGTGAAAAAGCACTTGAAAAATATAAGAGTCAAAATAATGATTATCAATCAATGCCAGAGGAAGAACTGATTAATAAGTTTATTGATAGTAGAGGTAAACCATTATTTGGGGAGTATTTAGCAGAGTATTTATTAAACAATGAATTAGAATTACCTTCCGAAATAAACGAACTATTTAGACGAATAAAGGACCGTTTAAATATTGGAGGTGAAGCATGATGGAAACTATCACTGGAAATTTAAATAATCAACAGAGGGAAGCTGTTTTTGATGAAAGTGGTCCGCTATTAATTATAGCAGGACCGGGTTCTGGAAAAACTACAATATTGACTAGACGTATAGCTAGGATCTTGTCAGATTCAACAGGAGAGAAATTTAAAATCTTAGCCTTAACTTTTACTACAAAGGCAGCAAATGAGATGAAGGAACGTGTGGAGCAATTAGCTGGAGATGAAGTTAATCGTTTGCTAATCAGTACCTTTCACGGGTTTTGTTTTGACGTCTTAAGAAAGTATGGCAGTTATATTGGATTAAATAACGAATTTACAATTTATGACCAATCTTCCGAAACGAATGATTACGTGGAAATTTTAATCGATGCTGTCAATGAGGAAATTATGCAAAATAACCCAACAACTTGTAAACTTCTTTCGAGTTATTCAGAAAGTAGCACTTTGCGGAATAGTGCTCCCAAATTATTAAATGCAATTTCTAAACTGAAAAATCAATTAAAAGGTCCGGAAGATATACCAATTAATAGCAGGAAATTTGATCCATCATTCAAATTAATTTATAAGCTGTATAATGAAAAACTTCGAGTAAGTAATGCAATTGATTATGGTGATTTACTCTATTTGACATATCGTTTATTCAAGGAAAAGCCATTCATATCAAAACAATATCGTCGTATATTCAAACATCTACTTATTGATGAGGCGCAAGACACAAACAAGGCACAATTCGAATTGGTTAGATCATTTTGCGGGAGTGACTATCGTAATATTTTTATAGTTGCTGATGAAGATCAGTTGATATATGAATGGAATGATGCTAAGTTTGAATATTTACTTGAGTTTGTAAAGATATATGAAGCAAAGACTATCCAGATGTTTGAAAACTACCGTTGTCCTGAACCAGTTTTGAATATGGCAAATCGACTTATCAAACTTAATGTAAATCGACTTGCTATTAAGAGGGACCTTAAGGCAAATAAATCAACAAGTGAATCTGTCGTAGAATTAAATGAATACAAGTTTCCAGAAGACGAAAGTGAAGATGTAACAGTTAAAATAAAACAATTAAATGAATATAATAACACTTGTATTATAGCTCGAAACCGCTTTGTTCTAAAGCAAATGGAAATGGATATGAAGGAAAAAGGCATTCCTTATAACTATCCAAGTACTAGTGAAAGGTTTTTATCAAGGGAAGCAAAAATTGTTATAGCGTTGTTACAGGCCGTATTTAATGAGGATGACAAGGTGCATATAAATTTGCTATGCGACTACTTTGGGAAAGACATAAATGAAATTCTGTCGTTAAATGACCAAACTCTTTTTCGGCAGTTCTTAAATTATGTACAAGAAGAGAATGAAACACTAGTAAGATATTTACTTGAGTTGTTAAATAAGAAAGCTTACTTTCTTGATGGTATTGAAAGATTATTTGAAGAATTAACAGACTTGAATCTTAATGAGGATACAGATGATGAGGTAAATAGTACAATATTTGATGACTTTAAGCAACTCCAAACGATAATAAGACGTTACAAAAAAGACAGAGACACCGATGAAAGAAGTATTGGAGATTTTTTGAGTTATTTAGCCTTATCTCCTAAGGGGAACCAAATTCAGAGTGGTGTCACGCTGTTAACTGGTCATGCTGCAAAAGGATTGGAATTTGATCATGTTTTCATAGTTTCTGTAAATCAAGGGATTTTTCCTGATTTTCGATCCATAGAGAATCAACGAGCCCTTGAAGAAGAACGAAGAAACTTTTTTGTAGCTATTACGAGGACAAAGAAAAAATTGTATCTAAGTTATACATTAAATAAGAAGACAAGATTTGGATATATCCAACAAAAGCCTTCACAATTTTTGCAGGAGATTGGTTTACTGGATTAGAAATAAATTAATTATGTATTTTTAAATTTAATAAATGAAAGTTAACAAACATAACTGTATGCTGGAGAGAAAAAAGGTCCTATACGCTGTCAACTCTAAGTATATTTTCAGGGTGAGGTGATTCCGTGAGAGAGGTAGTTGGAACGTGTAGCGTTTGTCAGCAAGACGTCTATTGTGAGAATGGCTTTTTTAATGGAATTCATGAGAATGACAAAATTATTTGCTTTAAGTGTTCAGATAGGGAAGACGAACAGGATTAATCATTGGAGGGAACATAGATGAAAAAGAAAAAAGAGATCGTAGCAACCTATTCCATTGTTGGATTTGACCCGGAAACAGGAGAATTGGGAGTAGCTGTTCAGTCAAAATTTATCGGAGTTGGATCTGTGGTACCTTGGGCTAAAGCTGGTGTTGGTGCTGTAGCTACACAAGCTTTTGCGAATCCAGCATACGGACCTGATGGTTTAAAGCTTATGGAGGAAGGAAAAACGCCAGCTGAGGCGATTGAAATCCTAACAAGTACAGACAAGGATAAGGAAGAAAGACAAGTAGGAATGGTAGATGCGAAAGGAAATGCTGCCACGTTTACTGGGTCTAACTGCTATGACTGGGCGGGAGGCGTTTCCGGTGAAAACTTTGCAGCGCAAGGAAATATTTTAGTTAACAAAGAAACCGTAACGGACATGGCCGAAGCCTTTCAAAAGACGAAGGGAAGCTTAGCTGAAAGACTTTTATCTGGACTGTCTGCTGCACAAAATGCCGGTGGAGACAGTAGAGGAAAACAATCTTCTGCCATTTATATCGTGAAAGAAAAAGGTGGATATGGTGGGCTAAATGATGTGTTTATTGATTTACGTGTAGATGACCACCCAGAGCCGATTAAAGAATTGATTCGTCTTTACAACCTTCAACAGCTCTATTTCGGAGAAACGAAAGAAGAAAACATTCAATCCGTCGAAGGTGAGGTTCGTGAGCGACTTGTTCAGGGACTAGTGAAGTGGGGCTATTTAAACAGTATGGATGTAGAGGATACTGAACTTTTTGACGTGTTTACAAGGTTCCTACATACGGAGAATTTTGAAGAAAGAGAATTAGAACAAGGTAAGCTTGATTTAGAAGTACTACAGTTTATCGAATCAAAATAGTAGAGAACGAGGCTGGGACAAAATGTTTTGGTCAGATTAAAATCCGAATCATGGTTCGAAAGTTAGACTTCGAATCAGTTTGGATTTTTCTTTTTTGATGCTTTTTAGGATATTGGTGCTAATTTTCCATAAACTGCGACATAAGTGGTGAAGTTATATGCCGGCGCTTCGGCAGAACACTCCGCTTTCCACGGGCACGGCCTCAGTCTCCTCAGAAGAAACCCACTTCCTTGAAAAAGAAATCCGCTTTTTCTGCGTGCGATGTGTATTTATAGGAGCTTTCCTTGTCCTGCGGGGCTTTCACCTCGTGCTGTTCCCGTAGGACAAGGAAGGCTTCGGCAGCATTACATCGCACGAAGAAAATGGATTTTTATTTTCGAGGAGTCTCCGTATTCTGCCTACGCTAAACTTTCTAATTTGGTAAACTTTATAGCCGGAAGCAGCTAATTAATCCTCTAAATAATTGGAAACCCTATTCAAAAATTATAAGTCTGATAACTATGAAAAGCTATCTTAATAAGATTTCACTTACTTATAATATTATTAAAAGTTACTTTATACCTCGGAACTTTATTTGTCAGCTACTTACGGCATGTTGATTGGAGTGGAGGGAATCGACTCCTCGAAAATAAAGCCCAATTTTCTTCGTGCGATGTCTATTCTAAGAAGATTTCCTTGTCCTGTGGGAACAGCACGAGTTGAAGACCCCGAAAGATGCACCTGCGTCTTCTAGTAACGCTTAGAAGTAAGCTTCCTCGGTGCAAGGCAGCAAGGATGATTATTCTATGTAGTAGCCTGGCTGAGACCGTGCCCGCGGAAGGCGATTACCCGCAACGGAAATCAGCATCGTACACACACCGAGCAGTCACTTAACCTATGGTTTTGTAGTAACTTTTACTATTTCGTTACGTCGCATTTTCTATCAAATATGAATGAATATCCAACCGTTGATAAATTTATTCTAAGCATCATATCCTGTAATCGTTTGTCCTAGTCTCTTAACTTATAGAAACACTTTTCATCTCTACCACGCATATTCTATATCATGATTGACGCATTTTCACGGTCAATGTGAAGGAGGATGCAATGTGGTGGACTTAACGTTATCGCATTTTCTATATGGAATCTTTACCTTAGTAATCATCTTAACGATGGCCTTTCGAAAAGGTGTCGTTTTGCCAACCTTATTAGGTACGTTTATCGTAGCTTGGGTATATCAGGGAAGTTTGATTGAAGGGTTCACAGCTATTTTTAATGCTAACTTAGTTGCAGCTAAAGAGCTTTTTAGTATCTTTTTAATCATTACATTTATGGTTGCGTTATTACATTCACTGCGAGACTTAGGGGCAGATAAAAGGATGATTGAACCGATTCAAAAGGTGATGATCAATGGTCATGTTGCTTATTTCGTATTAATTGTTGTGACTTATGTTATCTCCTTGTTCTTCTGGCCGACTCCAGCTGTTCCGCTCATTTGCGCATTGTTAGTTCCAGCTGCAGTTCGGGCTGGTTTACCAGTTTTAGTAGCGGGAATGGCAATTGCTCTAGCTGGTCAAGGAATGGCGTTATCATCAGACTATATTATGCAAGTCGCACCAGGATTATCTGCTAAAGCAGCAGGAATTGAAACGGCTGCTATGATTGATAAAGCATTAATCCTTTCCCTTATAACAGGAGGAGTTGCGATTCTGCTCGTTTACTTCGTAAATCGAAAACATATAAGATCTAAGCTTGATCCACAAATTGAAAAGGAGATAGAAGGATTACAAGGGCTTTCCGATTCAAATGATAAAAGCAGCCCTGCCCAACATCTATCTTTATGGAGCAAGGTGTTTGCCATTTTAGTTCCGTTATCGATGCTAGTGGTCATGATTTTTATGATTTCCACTAAGTTAAATTCTGGAAGGATGAGTGGGTTTGAAGGGGGAGACGGTGCCGCCTTTATTGGAGGGGTAGCCGTTGTGTTATTGCTTCTCTCAACGATTGCTTTTGGGAAACACCGTGCTTTGGATTATATATCTGATCACATTACGGACGGTTTCGTATTTGCCTTTAAGGCAATGGGACCTGTTATTCCGATAGCCGGTTTCTTCTTTCTGGGAAGCTCGGACTTTTCTGGGAGTATTCTTTCTTTGGCAGAGGGGGAGAAACCAGCCTTCTTGTTCGATTTAGTGAAGGCGAGTCAGGAATACTTGCCACAAAACGAATACCTGGCAGCGTTTAGTATTCTTTTAGTTGGAATTATAACAGGACTTGACGGTTCTGGTTTTTCTGGCTTACCTTTAACAGGCGCATTAGCCTCGGCCTTATCAACAAGCGATATCGCTCCGTCTACACTAGCAGCTATAGGACAAATGGGAACCATTTGGACTGGTGGAGGTACTATTGTAGCATGGTCTTCGCTAATCGCAATTGCAGGCTTTTGTAACATTCCTGTCATGGAGCTTGTCCGAAAGAACTTTATTCCGGTTATGCTCGGTCTTCTCGCGTCAACAGGATTAGCACTTGTCCTATTTTAGAAAAGTAAAAAACTAGAGCCTCATCTCAAGGCTCTAGTTTTATTTGGCTATTGCAATTAACATAAAGCGATGTTGTTGGATATCTAAATATCCATCCTGCTGAATTTGATCATGAACACGAGATAGCTTCTCCTCATAATCCTTTATTTTGAAACCAGGGATTTGCCAAGGAATAGCTTTTAAGTAATACAACAGTGCGCCGATGTCATAAAATCGTTGTTTAGGAAAGTACTCACTCTTATGAACAATTTCAAAACCTGCATTCTCTAGTTCATTGATAGCATAGTCTAAGTTCCAATGGCTATATTCTGGATTGATTGGAGCGCCTAAACACGTATTGATGTCATTACAATCCAGACCTCCGACCTGTTGAGTAACAAAGATACCTTTTGGTCGAAGGATACGCTTTAGTTCAGGTACGGAGTAGGATTCGTGTTTATTCGTTATAAAGTCAAATAAGTTAGACTCAAAGGGAAGGGTGTCATCGTCTTGAATGGCATATACTTTTACTCCTAATGGCTCGAGTCGATTCTTTGCAATGGGAACATTCGGTTCGTAACCTTCTGTTGCATAGATTTGAGCTGGAAAAGGACGCAAAGACGATAATAATTCGCCCCCACCAGTTCCCATATCTAACATGGAAGTGGCTTGTTGCATATAAGGGAGTACAATACTTCCATAAGACCAGGGCAGTAACTCCGTCTGTACTCGACCTGTCTCTGAAATATAAGAAAAGTCCCAACCGGAAAAAGGCTGATTAAATTCCTCTACATAAAAGGAAAAAGGTATGGATTTTATCATTTTACATTCCTCCATTTCTTTGATTAGTCACGTCAAAGGTTCTATGGAGGAGCTCGTGAGCGTTGTTATGGTTCATATGGATTATGAAACAAATAGTTTCCTCCTCATTGGATCTGTTTTTACTAGTGTAACATAAGAAAGGAGAAGTCCGTTTAACTATGGTCCAGCTTTGCAAATATGGTACGATTAACAACAAAAGATAAGAGGGGGAGTTTCTATGAGGGCGTATGTTCACCAGGGTACTGAACTTGCTGTGAAGGATATAAACGAACCTACTGTAGGAGATCATGATGTGAAAGTAATGCTGAAAGTAGCAGGACTAAACCATCGTGATTTGAACATTCCGAAGAGAAGAGGAGATCAACCTGAACCTCTAGTATTAGGGTCAGATGGAGCTGGAGTAGTCACGGATGTCGGAAAGAACGTTACTAGTGTAACAGTTGGCGATGAGGTTTTGATTAATCCTGGTGTTGGTTGGAAAGAAAAAAGTGACGCACCACCTGTAGGCTTCGAAATTGTGGGGATGCCCGATCATGGGACTTTTGCTGAGTATTATGTGTGTAAAGAAGATGGCGTATTACCAAAGCCAGGGCATTTAACGTGGGAGGAAGCTGGTGTTTTATCATTAGCAGGATTGACTGGCTATAGGGCATTGTTTACGAAAGCACAGTTGAAAGAGGGAGACACCGTATTTATTCCAGGTGCAGGTAGTGGTGTGGTGACTTTAATGATTCAATTCGCAAAGGCAATTGGTGCAAAAGTCATTGTTACATCTAGAAGTAAAGTGAAATTAGAAAAAGCACGTAATCTCGGAGCGGATATAACCTTAGATACGAATGGTAATTGGAATGAGGAACTAAAAGGGCAAACGATTGATGTAGTGGTTGAAAGTGTTGGAAAAGCGACTTTTAATCGATCTTTAGACGTATTGAAAAAAGGTGGAAGGATCGTAACTTTCGGCGCAACGACAGAAGATGAAGTGACGATAAATATTCGGAATTTCTTCTATGGACAATACCAACTCTTTGGAACAACGATGGGGAGCCACAAAGAACTCTCCGAAATGCTAGCCTTTACTGAAACACATCAAATACATCCGGTCGTCAGCCAAGTGTTTACATTAGATGAGACAGACAAAGCGTTCGCTTATTTATCTGACGCTAGTCAGTTTGGAAAGATCGGTTTACGAATATCCTAATAGGGAAAAACCTTTGGTCATGATTGGATCAAAGGTTTTACTTTTTCTATCAGTTTCCTTTACCGACTTGTGTTAAAGGAAATACTTGAGGTCTGATGCAATCTTTAGAGGATACAAAACCTGTTCCGATTTCATTTTAAAAGCCAGACTGGAAAAGCCTACTTTGAGGCTTTTCACACTAGCTAAACATTGGTGTGCTTGAGATTAATTCTACCCATTTACCCTTTCGGCTTAAATAAAATAGCTCCTATCATACCAAATACAATGGCGGATGTTATACCAGCACTCGTAATCTGGAACATACCTGTTAATACACCGATAATCCCGTGCTGTTCCGCCGCTTCCATCGCGCCATGGACTAAAGAGTTTCCAAAACTTGTGATTGGTACCGTAGCGCCTGCCCCTGCAAAATCGATAAGGGGTTCGTACCAACCGAAAGCATCCATCAATCCCCCGAAGACTACAAGTGTACATAACGTATGTCCAGGAGTTAACTTAAATACATCAAACATAATCTGGCCGATCACACAAAACAGCCCACCGACTATGAATGCCCATAAAAAAGTCATTTGTCATCCTCCTTTCTAATGTTCAATGGACACGGCGTGTGCAATGCACGGAATGGATTCTTTTTGTTGAGCGGACATAGGAGAAAGCAGCGCCCCTGTTGCTACAACGAGAATTTTCTTTAAATCGCCGTCCTTCAGTCGATTCACAAAATGGCCATAGGTTGCGACAGCTGAGCAGGCTGCTCCGCTGCCACCTGCTTGTACAGATTGTTCTTCTTTATAAATCGTTAAACCACAGTCTACAAAGGAATTGGGATCTATATTGGTTCCGTTTTTCTCAAATAGTCCAAGTGCAATATCTCGACCAATATGAGCTAAATCTCCTGTTATAATGAGATCATAGTAAGAAGCATCTATCCCTCGATCCGCTAAATGCGTTTCAATCGTATCTACAGCTGCTGGCGCCATGGCGCCGCCCATGTTCATTGGATCAGTTAGTCCTTGGTCTACCACTTTTCCGATGGTTGCGGAGGTTACCTTCGGACCATCTCCCTTTTGACTCAACAATGCAGCACCTCCGCCTGTAACGGTCCACTGAGAAGTGGGAGGTTTTTGGGCACCATATTCTGTTGGATACCGAAACTGTTTCTCAACTGCAGCATTGTGACTGGAGGCACCTGTTAGCACGTAATTAGCAGCCTGACTATTAATCATAAGAGCACTTAATGCCAAGCCTTCCATAGAAGTGGAGCAAGCACCGAACAAACCAAAGTAAGGAATTCCTAACGTGCGTGCTGCAAAACTAGTCGGTGTTATCTGGTTGATTAAATCTCCACCAAGAAAGAATTGAACGTCCTCTTTTGAAACACCTGCCTTATCAAGTGCTGTTTGACTAGCCTTCTCCAGCAAGACTTTATGTGCTTTTTCAAAAGAATCTTGATTCATCCAAAGATCATCATATAAGTAATCAAAGTCGTCTTTTATATTCCCATTCGCTTCAAATGGTCCCCCAACAGCACCTGTTGATATGATCACAGGCTTATTATCAAAGGTCCATGTGCTTTGTCCTGTTAACATTAAATAACCCCCCATTGGATGAGCAGAGTTTTAACGAGAGCTATGATGAATGCAGAAAATACCCCAACAAGGATGACGGAACCAGCTAATTTGAACATATTTCCGCCTACCCCTAGAACAAATCCTTCTGTTCGATGTTCAATGGCAGCAGAAATAACGGAGTTACCAAATCCTGATACTGGCACAGCTGAACCCGCTCCTGCAAACTGTGCGATTCGATCATATACTCCGAAACCTGTGAGGAGCATCGTTATAAAAATGATGGTTGCAACCGTCGGATTTCCTACATTTTGTTCTGTGAATTTGAAGAAATGTATATAGAAGGTGGAGATGAGTTGTCCAATAAAACAAATGGTTCCACCTACTAAAAAAGCTTTCATACAATTTTGCACGACTGGTCGTGGAATTTCTTTTTGTTTAGCAAATGATTGATATTGCTGTTGATTTAGTGATGTTTTTTGTTTTTTCTTATTAGACATACTGTAAACCCCTCTTGTTATGCTTCATCGTTCAATAAGTCTTGAATCGTTTTAAAATCTTTCTTTAATTCATCCTCATTCATATCTTTGTTTTGAATTTCCTTTTCTAGTTGATCTAGCTCTATAAATATTTTTTCATCCGAGGAAACGAATATTTTTTTTTCGGGAAAAGCCTTCTCCAACTTATTTTTCAATTCATCTTCTAATTTCGTCTCTCTAAATGAATCAAATTGTTTTACTTTAAAGGCCAACAAAACTTTTTCAGATGTATTAATTCCTCTTACCGCAGTGACCTCTTCGTTTTCCAGAATAGTCTTCTTAGCTTGAGTGGCAATGGACTGACTTACTGGTGCATCCTTATTCGTAACTTTTGTGAAATCTATATTAGTCCCTTGGGATTGGATGCGATTATCTTCTTGTTGATTACAGCCAACCAACGTAAGGCTTAAAAGAGCTATGGCCAACAAATGTTTCATTTTTATCACCATCTATTTTGTAGTTTCATGAAGTTTATTTCCTTTGATAGCTTTTGCTAGCTGAAAAAACTTTATGCTACTTTAGAATTTCCAAAAAGATACAAAAAACAAATCAAAAATTTTCGTTTTTGGGAAAAAATATGAAACTTTTTCCAGTGTTTATTCGTCTATAAAGTAAAGTTATTATAAAGATGTATCTACATATAAAAACAATATTCGATTTTTTTTACTTCACTGCAATAGTTGTAATGAAAACTTAATCGTTCTAACAGCTTTGTTCTAAAAAGTACAGCCGGAAAATGATTTGGACGGAGGAACGATATAGAAAGAAGTAAACCTCGTCATAATTGCTTTCTAGATCAGGTTGGAAAGGAGAGGGCATCCCTTTGATTCGAAAGAGGATAATTATAATAAGCATCATTGTAGTAGGATTGATTACATTTATCGGAATAAGTCAAATTACCAATGCCAAGTTGGTCGAACCAGTAAAAGTTTCCAAGCAAGTAGAAGATTTTGTATTGCATGTTCGAATTGAGCAAAATGAAAAGGGCTTTCAAGTATTACGTGCTTTAGAATACAAAGGAGAAGCAGAAGTTGAAATCCTTCATCGAACCCCTTTAATTTCTATTTCCATTGACCGAAATGATCATGATTTTACAGGTAGTCCTGTAAGTAGGAAGATGGATCCTGGGGACAAATATGCCCGGGACCCAAAATACTTTGAACCACTTGAAGAGGGAACCCACACCATTTTCATCCATGGGCAATTTTACGTGAACGATGAATTAATCAATATAGAGGAAAAACGGGAGATTACTTTTAAATAGGTTGGCGAAAATCTACCCTTCTTATGAAAAAACAGCTATGGAAAATCATAGCTGTTTTAATTTTATCTCTTATTAAAGCCTTTTGACTGGACGAAAGGGGTAACATCGGTGCGAATAGGGCTAGATAGCTTACGAATCATTTGATTAGACCATTCATCCAATCTTTTATTAGCGGGACGATTTTTGTAATAATCTTTAACCTCGTCATCAAATTGTTCTATCACATTGGTAAGAGAGGAGGCATCTGTGTATTTATTCTTAAAATAGTAGGCTTCCATAGGGAATCTTGGTTTTAGCTGTGGGTCATGGTTTGGTTCACCAACCGCGAGGCCAAACAGCGGAATAACATGTTTAGGTAGTTCCAGTAATCGGTCCACTTTTTCAATGTTATTGCGTAGACTCCCGATAAATACAGCTCCTAATCCAATTGCCTCAGCAGCCAGACAAGCGTTTTGTGCAGCTAATGCCGCATCAATAGTAGAAACTAAAAAGTGCTCTGTGTTCTCTAAATTTTCTTCTATTAGCTGTTTTTCCTCTGGCGATGATAGGTGGCTTACTTTATTTAAATCAGCACAGAATACGAATAGATGTCCGTTTTGTTCCACATAAGGCTGACCAGATACTTGAGCCAACTGTGTCTTGATGTCCAAATCATCCACTCCAATGATAGAATAGGCCATCATAAAGCTGGAAGTAGATGCTCGGCTAGCAGCCTCCACTATGACGCTTATCTCTTCTTCTGATAATGGACGATCCTTAAATTTACGGATGGAGCGATGTCCAAGTATGGTTTGAATAGTCTCGTTCATGAAATCATCTCCATTTTTAGTTGTTTAGGTTAATTTCAATTTGTTTTACCGGTTTTTCAGACTGAAACCAACCTTCTGTTGATGGATTTTCTAGTTGAGTGAAGTCCGCTAACGAAAGCTTAATTCTCTCATTATCAACCCATGAGGCTTGTTGGATTGGCAAAGTATAATCTAACGGATAGTCTTCAGACTCTATGGGTACAGGTTTCCATTCCTGTAAATCAAACACCATCACTTTATGTGTAGAAATCTGTTTTTCTTTTTTTGACTCTTGCCGTTCAAATAAAAGCATCATCATCGTCTTTTCCGGGGATATGGATGATTGTTTGAACTTGGCCATGTCTGTTAATAGAAAAGAACGTCCTTCCTCAGACTGATCTAGAAGCATGTAAGAGCATCGATTTTCGTAGCAAGAAAACTCCAACAAGTAATAAGGTTGCATTTCTGGAACTTCCATTTTCATCAGCTCCATTTGTTGGATCGCCTGCTGCTTATCTTCTAATCCTTGTAAATATTGGTCTAGTATCGGTACATAATCAAGGTTTATGGTAACTTGTTCATTAGGAATGGTGAATTCTAAGTACATTTTTTTCTCTTCATCCGAATTCTCCGTTCTTTCTTCTAATACAGGCTCTTCATTAACAGTCGATCCTGTTGCAATCGTTTCTTTTGTTACGGCAGCTTCCTCCTTATCGGAAGAACAAGCAGTGAGTAAAACAATAAAAAATATAAAAACGAAAACGATGAATCGTTTCAATACAACATCCCCTGTCCTGAAACCGTTATTGGTTTTGTTTTGGTTTACCAGGAATTATAAAATTTTCCTGGTGTGAATAACATACTACAATAGCCACGTCCAGCTCCAGCGCCCAGCAACTTGCGAGACTTCCCTCACCTCTGTATGATAACTGTTCGACGTTAGTCGAATTTCCTTAACCTTTGAGGATTAAGGATGGCCAACTAAAACCGGGCTATGTGCCCAACGTTGGCATACCCCTATGAAGGGGTATGTTTCCTTTATCTCCGACGTAAGAATGTTCGATTAAAACCGCCGCTCCTGAGCGGCAAGTCGAACCACCTGGCATGGCCAGGCGCAGTCCGTACGTGGCCCTGGCAAGGGGTCTGCAGACGTTGTCCGCAAAGGACGGTCTTAGTCTGTAATCCTTAACCCCGGGCGCCTGCGCTTTTGTTTTTCTATATGTCTCTTCAAATGAATCTGATGGATGATACGAATAGTTGGTCGGATCGCCAGTTGTCCACTCCCTATAATGAATAACCAGATACCAACATGTTTCCATTCCTCAAACAAAAACATAATACTTCCGATTAAAAACCAAATGGAAATAAGAAAGTCATTCAGATTATATAAAACCTGATATGGCTTCTTAAAGAATATATCAAAATTTCCTATATTAATGATACTCTCTTGTTCCTTTTTTTGCTTCTGATTCATCTTATTGCCTCCTTCTTTATGTGTATAACACAAATGAATTAGAACTAACCTTTTCCAAGGAAAAAAGTTCTATTTTCCAAAACGGTCGAATTCGCTTGAAAAATATGGCATAATAGAAGTAGAAAGGAGCTGCATGTATGGGTGAAATTATTGACTTCGAAATTAATAAGACAAAAAAACTCCTCCAGGCGATGTCGTGGAACAAAGGATTGGAGTATGAAGTCTTTCTAACGGTTGTGAACTTTGTCAATAAGTACTCCAATTATGAGCAGTATCCAGATGATTTCTTAACTACGGAGTCCTCTTTATGTGAATTATATAAAGGAGATTCCCGTCGATTTATAGCTACCTTCGATGAGTTGTTACAGTATTGGAGTCTTGATGCATTCACTTATAGACCGGACGAAATGGAGCAATTTAAAACGGTTGGAGATTTATGTGAATTTATTGATTTGAGGGTTAGTCAATAAAAATTAGTCGAGTTAAGAGGTAGATTCAAATGAAAACATTCAAATTAATATCCTTCGATATATTGGAAGAATCAAACAAACAGGTTGTCACCAAAAATATTCCGTTGTTAGATGGACTTATTATAAACCGGGAGGATGAGAACAATCAGTGGATTCTTGAAGCTTATTTAGACAGATCCTATTACGAATATTTTGATGAACTAATGGATTTGGAAGATAAAAAATTGATGGTTCAAGTGAAAATTACGAAAGAGTCCAATCAACCAGCGACCTTTTTAGTATCCATCATTGGTTTAAACTACATCGATAACTATATGAATGTGCTTTTAATGGGAACCATCGTTGATCGAAAGCAAGGAGATATGGAAAGGAAATTAAAGCAATTAATAGAGGAAGGCTATGAAGGAACAGCTTTATTAGAAAAATTTAAAGAACTGGCTCACGATTAGAAGACTCATTTTCCCTTGAGAAAATGGGTTCTTTATTTATATTATAGCAAATTATAAAATTTGCCTGGAGTGGATAAACATACTGCAATAGCCACGTCCAGATCCAGTCCAGCTGCGCGGGCTAGATACGCACGTCTAAGCGGTTCTTCTACAGTGACAAGTTCCGTCACTTACGGAGCCCTATCCGCTTCCTAACGCGCCCAGCAACTAGCGAGACTTCCCTCATCTGTACGATAACTGTTCGACGTTAGTCGAATTTCCTTAACCTTTGATAATTGAGGAGAGCCAACTAAACCAGGGCTCCTGAGCCCAACATTGGCATACCCCTTGTAGGGGCATGTTTCCCTTTATCACCGACGTAAGAATGTTCGATTAAAACCGCCGCTCCTGAGCAGTAACTCGAACCACCTGGTATGGCCTGGCGCAATCCGTACGTGGCCCCGACAAGGGGTCTGCAGACGTTGTCCGCACAGGACGGTATTAGTCTGTAATCTTTATACCGGGCGCCCCGAGCTTTTGTTCTATTTCCTGAATTTTCGGCCGGTCTGTGGTAAAATCAACCAACTTCGCCAAGATTTGATATAATGAACGCTGTTAGAGGAACCGTTTTCAGAACTTTTGAAGGGATTTTGCATCTTCATGTCGAAAGATATAAATACCGGAAATCATCAGCACTAGAAAACTTTATCTTGTACATACAGAACAGATAAAGGATAGGAGAAAACAATATGTCTTTTACTCGTAGGGAAGACCTTCCTATGCATCAATGGCTCATTGATCATATACAGGATGCCGTTATGTTTATTGGTGTATCAGGAGAAATCATAAATGGAAGTAAGATGGCCTATGAACTGTTAGGTGTTTCTACTTCACATGCAACTGTGCAAGATACGATATTAGATATGGATCATATTAAGATATCCGCTCGTATGAGCACCTCTTTTAGCGTGAACACTAAAGATGACGCTCGTGTAGAGGTCAAAACGAGTTATGTGAACGAATACAACATGTATTTGGTATTATTGATACCATCTTCTCTCCATCAGCAAACAGCTACGATGAAACATCATTTGAATCAAATGTACACGTTGAGTCAAGAGGGTCTCGTTTTATATGATGAACATCGCATCTTAGATTGTGATCAATCATTCGCACGGATATTTGGATACACCATAGAAGAAATGAAGCAACTTTCCTTTTATGACTTATGGATGGAAAAGCATGCTAGTGATAGAAGTTTTTCTATTTATCCAAACACAGCCATCCAAATGATGGGAAAAAGGAAGGATGGAGTACCTATACATATTGAACTGCTTGTTCAGCACTATCCAGTGCAAGACCAAGTGATTCAAACGGCATTCGTTCGTGATATTACAGACGTCGTCAAAAGTGAGCAAAGAATGGAATTTATATCTTACTATGATGAACTAACAGACTTACCAAACCAACATTACTTTTCCAGAATTCTTGCTGATTCCATTGCTTACGCGGAAAACCACAAGGAAAAGGTTGCAGTATTTTTTATAGATATTGACTACTTTAAACAAATTAACGATACACTTGGTTATAAGTTTGGGGACAAGTTCTTAAAAGCCTTTGGAGACCGGTTGCGATCTTTACTGGATTCCTCGATGTTCTTAGCAAGAATGAACGGGGATGAATTTATTCTTCTACTCCGACATTTCCAAAGTAAACAAGTTGCCAAAAACTTTGCTGAAAAGTTAATAAAAGCTTTTGAGCCATCTATTGTATTAGATGACCATGAAATCTTTACATCTATTAGTGTTGGGATTAGTTTTTATCCGGACCACGGAAAAGCTCCTAATGATCTCATTAAATATGCTGATTCAGCAATGTATGTCAGTAAGGATAAACAGAGAAATCATTACCGGGAGTTTGATCCATCGATTTCAGCTCGATTTAAACAAGCTCTGACAATGGAGACGGAATTAAGAAGAGCGTTAAGTGAGAGTCAATTTGAATTGCACTATCAACCACAAAAAGAAGTGGACTCTAATCGAATTGTTGGGATGGAAGCACTTCTTCGTTGGAAGCACCCAAAATCAGGTTATATTCCCCCAAGTCGATTTATCCCGTTAGCAGAGAAATCAGGGTTTATTATCGAATTAGGGGACTGGGTACTTCGAGAGGCATGTAAACAAAATAAACGTTGGCAAGAGCAAGGATTCGCTCCTGTTGTGGTTGGAGTAAACTTATCTGTAAAACAATTTCATCAAAAAAACCTGGTTGGGCGTGTTGCTCAGATTCTAGAAGAAACAGGGTTAGATCCAAAATACTTGGAGCTTGAGATAACGGAGACGATAGCCATGGCTCACGAAGAGTCCATCTTGGATACATTGAAAGGGCTTCGTGAAATCGGTGTACGTGTGTCCATTGATGATTTTGGAACCGGTTATTCCTCTTTGAAATATTTAAGTGTATTTCCTGTTACCAAATTAAAAATCGATCGAATTTTCCTTAACAGTGAACAAAAGCAAAACTTGGCCATCGTGAAGTCTATTATTCATATGTCCCACTCTTTACAGATGAAAGTGATTGCAGAAGGGGTAGAGACAGAAGAACAGCTGAACTTTCTAAAACAGGAACGATGTGATGAGATTCAAGGCTACTTTTTTTCAAAGCCTTTGCCATTGGAAAAAGTAACGCATCTTTTATGTGAATATCAATAACAAAGTGGCTGGAGCATAGGCTCCAGCCATCTTTTATTACTTTATACTGTTGCAATTTCTTTTTTGTGGCGTCTTGTTTCAATCGGATTGTGTGCTTTTAAGAATGGGATGACCCATCTGTCTAAGCCGTAACGACCTGCGTTGTACCCTGCAACTAGTATAAATATGGTTAATAGGATCATTTGTCCGTTGGTGCTTACCGTTCCACTGAAAAGGAAGGCGAAGTTCATGATAATTCCCATTAAAGCTGCAAAGTTTGTGAAAATTCCTAAGATAAGAGCAATACCAACTAAGAATTCTCCCCACATTACTAGGAAAGTAAAGAGTTCAGCGTTCGGAATAGCAACCGTTTCTAGGAAAGCTGCCCACCATGGTTGTACAGCAGGGTGGTCTCCGGTTGCTTGACTTACAGCGCCTTGAAGGAATCCAGTTGCATCAAATCCACCTGTAATTTTGCCCCAACCGCCGGTTACCCATTGATATCCTAAATATACTCTAAGAAAAGTTAAGATGCCAGCTACAACTTTATTATTACGAATAAATTCTACAAACATGTTATTCACTCCTTAAGTTTTTATACTCGGCGATTGCCAAGTCGTTCATATTGTTCATCATTTCACAAGTGGTCCGACAAGATATCTTGTGTTTCTTACTACATGTTCATCATATCACAAGCGATTCAAATGAAAATAAGTTTGTTCAACAGTTCACAATATAGAAACAAAGTTTTGTCTAAATCGTGACAGTGATTAACGGTGGATAGAAAAATAAAGACAGCTGACGTTCCGTCAACTGTCTTAACCCCTTATGATGCTTGTAGTGTTTCTGTTTCTAGTATTTCCTTTTCCATGGATATGATTTTCAACTGGTCATTTTCATAGCCAATTCGAAAACGATAGTTTATGGTTAGTTCGTTTAATTTCTTGTCAGGCTCTTTTGTTTCATGGACCACAGTAGAAGAGACCACTGCTCGATTATTGTCTGGATCAAAGTTAGTTTCCGTTTCTTTTACAGTCGTTTCTTTCATATACATAAATTGTTCACGGAAGTTAGGATAGCTTATTTCAGCCTGTAGCTCACTTCCTAACAGGGTATAGGCATTGATGAAATCTCGTATGGAAAGACTATCAAAGAAGTAACCGATGATATAGGAAGCGTCTTCTTTCATTTGATCAGCATCAACAGATTGAGCTTCCTGTGCGAGACTATCATAATTTAAGTCTTGTTCATTCGCGTTCTTTGACCATTGTTCAATTTTTTCCATTACCGTGTTTAAAGGGATGCTAAATCCGATGTTCCCTTCATTGGAGCCAGCGGAATTAATCGCAACCACTGTTCCAGTTTCTCTATCTATTAAAGGTCCACCACTATTTCCGTTCGTAATATCCGCTGAAATTTGATAGACGTTTTCATATTGGAAGCCATCGATTTCAAAGGTTCGGTTGGTTCCTGAAATAATTCCTAAAGATACAGAGTTTTGGAAGCCGAGCGGACTACCGACCGCGATGATGTTCTTTCCGATTTCGGCTTGGTAGCTTGTACTTATCTTAGCCGGCGTCCGGTTTGAAAGCTGAGGAACGCGAATGACGGCAATATCTGTATTATCTCCAATTCCGACTAGTGCAGCTGTGTACACTTCAGCATTGGACGTTTTTACATAAATAGAAGAAGCGTCCTTTACCACATGGGCGTTGGTGATAATATCTCCCAATTCATTATATAAAAAGCCCGAGCCGATCCTTTCTCCCGTTTCCGTAACTGTTTCTATCTGCATGACGTTTTTTTGCGCCTCGTGGACAATAGATTGCAAGTTAACCTTCGTATTTGTAGATTCGATTTTCGTAACCATTGGTTCTTCTATGGTGAGTGTTTGGTTCGACCAGCTTTTGAAGTAGAAGGAGAGACCAATAGCTGTGATACAAAGAAAAGCAATGGACAAAAAAATAGGTAATTTACCTTTGAAGCGGATTGTACTCACCTCATTCTATACTAGTCTATAAACCATTTAATTTTTTTTATTTTGATTTTAATGGACGCCGGTTTTTCCTTTATGTCGTAGTGGGTGAATTCAAATTGAGCCTCTTCATCCGGATAAACAGTTTCTGGGAACGTATATAAGTCATTTGTAGCAATGGTTTCGTTTTTGCTGTTGAGTAACTCATATTCCACAGCTACAGAATTTATCGGAACAGTTGCCACACTTTTTATCCTACCAGAAACAACTAGGTTTCCTTGGTTATCTGGTTTAATATGAACCTCGACTAGTTCAACGGCATCTTCCTTATTCTTTTCTTTTTCCTCTTCAGCGGCAGTAAGCGCTTGTTCGATTCGCGCTTCCTGAGAAGTTTCAAACGCTATTTTTTCTTTCTCAATCGTTGTTTTTAAGCTTAATAGTTTTTCAGACTCTGGAGCATATTTTAGCGCATCGTTTACGACGGCTCTTGCATCTGTAAAATGTTTATCCTGTAACTGCTTAGTAGCGGTAGAATAGGCATAGGATATAATTTGTTCCTGGATTTTTTCTGCGATTTCCTTCGCTTCTTCTGTTTGTATTTCTTCTGCTTTCCAGAGCAAATTTTTTAATGTTTCATAGGATGGATTCTGGTCCATTTCAAACGTTAGTGAATCATATTGAACAGCCTTACGATAAGAAGAGATGGTGCTAATCAACTGATTTACGACTTTTCCATTATAGTTTTTGATTAATTTTTCTGCTTCTTGAAGAATGGTTAGAGACTCCTGAAACTTTTGGTCGTTTGAATAATTCTTGGCAAGTAGTAATTTTTCCTCGACATCTTGTGCCGCTTTCGTAAATTCAAGACTAATGGAAGCTGCCGGGAATTTTTGTTTTCGATCTATTGCCTCATTAAACAGTTTTTGTGCGTCTTTATATTGGCCTTCTAGTGCTTTCTGATGACCTTCTTCATATGCCTCAAGTGCTTTCGATTCTTGATGGTAGGTAAAAAGAAATACAACGCCAGTGACCAAGATTATTATACTTAACGTAATTAGTGGGGGAAACCATCTTTTATTCCGTTCTTTTTTACTTCTTTGAGAGCGGGTAAAAAGATCTTGCGGCAACTCTCGTCCACAATGAAAACAAAAGGATTCTTCTGCTTGCACCTTATTTCCGCAGTATGGACAATGCAGCATACCACACCTGCTTTCTTTTTTGATCATACATATGTGAATCTTTTTTAGTTTAACATACTAGTACTTCCATCAGAACCCATTAACTGATACTATATAAGTATTGAAAATTTGGTAATTAAGGATAGACTATACAGAAGATTGTCATAGGTAAAGTAGGGGGTGCAAGAATGACTACAGTGTTTTCCATCATCTGCGTATTAATTTTACTTGTATTCGCTGGATACTCCATTTTTGATAATGGATGATCATCAGTCATACATAAAGGGAGTCTCTTTGGAGGCTCCCTTTTGTACTTTTACTCAGACTCATTTCGATTCGACAATCTCTGATTCCGTACGAATTGCTTGAGTTGAGAGGTAATTTGGTCTTGAGTCTGTTCGTCTGTATCAAGCTGTACACCACAATGATATTTATTCGACAAGTCTTTCATCCAAACAATTTCCCCTGTTGTGACACAATGTTGGTCAAGGAGCGTAAATTCGATGATATATTGTTTGTTTTGTTCAATCGGAATATCCGTAGAGCACTCCATCCTTACACCACTTAAGCTGACATCCAATAAAAGAACTTGATACGTGGAAGACGGTGTATCTTCAGCCGTTAATGTTTTAATATTCGCTGGTATTGGTTGCTCAAATGAGAAGCGATAAGGTTCATTTCGTTTATAATACATAGAAAACCTCTCTCATACATTAATGATCTATATAGCCTGGCATTGTTTTTCGTGTATAGGTATATTTTCGGTTAAAGTATGAATGAAGTAAATAGTTCTTCGTAAAAAATGATACAAAAGTACCGATTTGTCAAAAAGTTAACATATTTTCACCGAAAAATTTGTCTAATATTGCGATTAGCTTTACTTCGAGATATTTGTTTGTCATAATCAAAAGCGTTTGATAAATAAAGAAAGAGGTAAGAAAAATGAAGGATTTAGGTGTAGTACTAGGAGATACTGATTTACAGGCAAAGATTGTTAGAAAGAGAAAAAGAATGTTTCAAATTGCAGAAAAGTATGGAATGAATAGTGTACCTACGATTAAAATCTCCCAAGAGCTAGATGTTCTCATTAACCAATATCAACGAATTAAGTATCCGAGCTAATGTGGGAAAATACTGTTTTACCTATATATGCTATGGTAAAATAAGCATAGTAGAGAGGGGGTAACTCGGTATTTAAATGAGTAATGTCGAAGAATTACTACTTAGAATAGAATTTCTTAGAAATAGAATGACCGAGATTGCCTTGGAGAAGGGTTTTACCAGTGCTGAATCGATTTATCTCAGTCAAGAACTGGACAAGCTTTTAAATCAGTATGAAGCACAAAAAACTAAATTATAATAGCCATGACCCTTTATTGAAAAATAAAGGTTTTTTTCTTATTAACTGAATTTAGGCTAGGACAAATGCTGCCTTGCGCCGAGGAAGCTTACTTCGAAGCGTTACTAGTAGACTCAGGTGAATCTTTTGCTGTCTTCACCTCGTGCTGTTCTCACAGGACAAGGAAATCTTCTTTGAATAAGCATCGCACGAAACATCCACTGCTACGCTTCCCGTAACCACGAGCAATCACGATATAATCATTAGCAACAAAATGAGATAAGCACCGTAATAGAGAAATCCGAACTGATTCGAATTCTTTAAATTTCGAACCATAGTTCGGATTATATTATGGTTAAGACAACATTTGTCCCAACCTCTCTACGACCTATAGATAAGATTGAAAATAAGTTTCTAGACGATTTAACCCTTCTTCTAGTGTTTCCATACTATAAGCATAGGAGATCCGAACATATCCTTCTCCCAATACAGAAAATGCACTTCCAGGTACAACTGCTAAATGAGCTTTATCAACTATATCAATCGCCACATCGAATACTGCTTTTCCGCCTGTTGGAATTTTAGGGAACAGATAGAACGCACCACTAGGTAACTCCAGCTCCAACCCCATCTTTTTTAGTCTATTATAGCAATAGTCTCTTCTTCGAAGATATTGTTCTCTCATTGGGATTGCATCATCCATTCCGTTCGACAGGGCCTCTAATGCCGCGTACTGACTAACGGAAGCGGCACAAGATACGTTATATTGGTGGACTTTAATAAGGTGGCTTGCCAACCATTCGGGAGCAAGGATAAAGCCAATTCGCCAGCCCGTCATAGAATGAGATTTTGATAATCCATTGATGACAATCGTTTTATCACGCATTCCGGGAAAGGATGCAATGGAACAATGCTTTCCTTCATACACTAATTCACTATAAATTTCATCTGATAGAACAAAAATATCCCGATTCTTTAACTCATCTGCTATTTCTCGTAATTCTAGCTCGGAAAGAGTGGCACCCGTTGGGTTGGACGGATAAGGGAGCAGTACACATTTCGTTTTATCCGTTATATGTTCTTTAATCAGTTCTCTAGTCAGTTTAAATTGATGATTGGTTGTATCCACATGAACGGGAATCCCTCCTGCCAATCGGATTAGTGGCTCATATCCAGGATAAACCGGTCCAGGTAAAAGGACTTCATCCCCAGGGGACAGTATCGTTCTTAATGTTATATCTATTGCCTGAGAGGCACCAACAGTGACGATAATTTCTTTTTCCGAGGAGTAGGTAAGGGCATATTTATCTCGAACAAAAGTATGAATGGCTTGCCTTAAAGATAAAATGCCGGCATTTGGCGTATAAACAGTATGATTGTCTTGGATAGCTGTAATTCCAGCCTGTTTTACATGTGTTGGAGTTTCAAAATCCGGCTGACCAATGGTTAAGGATAGAACGTTTTCCTGCCCAGATACCATGTTATAAAATTTGCGAATGCCAGATATTTCAATGTTCTCTACGTGGTTATTGATGGCTAGTTTCATAAGTCCTCCTGTAATTTTTACAAAATGTTCAAACAATTTCGTATATTTATCGAAAAACGTGTAGTATAATGAAAGCATTCCATTATTCGACCATAAGGAGAAATGTTCGTGAGACAGCGGAAGCCTTCATTTAATGAGCTTGTAAATCGAAATAAAGAAGAATTGATGAAAGATTCGAAAGCTTTGACAGAAATTGAAGAGCAGATAGAAAGTCGTCGTCAAGCTGAATCTTCTACAAATGATTCAAATAAAGAGAATGCAAAATGATCATATCATAGAGATTTAAAAACCTCCAAGCAAATAAGAAGCGCTTTTCCTCTGGGAAAAGTGTTTTTTTGTTTCCTTGTTTTAAGACATCTTTATTTTGTCAAAGCTAATTAGAAAAGAAAGGGTGATAGAATGAAAGATTTTTATATTCATTTTTTAAAGGACATGTTCACAGGATTGGGGATATCTGAATCGGTTGTTTATTTTATCTTGGGATTTCTTAGCATTAGTATTGTTTATCTTCTTTTGAAACCAATCGTACGAATCCTGGTTCTATTACAATGGGATAAGTTTCTAACTTTTTTACTTAGTAGTGTTTTCGTTTTGGCCTTAACAGTTAGTTTTCTAATCCTGACATCTGAAAGTGCTTTTGGTCATGCAGCAAAAGTTATCCTCGGATTCTGTAGTTTTGGTTTTCTTCTATGTAGTGTTCAATTATTTCGCTTGCTTTTATCCACTGGTAAGTCGTCTAAGCAATCCGTTACACAAAAAGTATAAAGAAAAGATGCCGACAACATTGGCGACATCTTTTAATTTATACCTCTTACCGTTTAAACCGCTTTGATTTAAAAGGGCTTTCCATCTTACCTAAAGACGACGGGGTATAGTAGGTGGATCGATTTCGTAAAGGTTTCGGTTTTTCAATCGACCAGCCTAGGTAAGTAGCAAGCAGTTTCTTAGCTTGAGATAGGGACATTTGAGTTTTGGGATTCCGATAGTTTTGATCTAACTTTCCTAAGTGGTCTAACGTTTTGAAATCGTCCTTGCTCGGTGGGATATGGAAGTAGTATTCATCTATTTGTACGAGTAGGGTAGAGTGCTGATGGCTAAATTTGGGATGGTCGGAGAAATGTAATCCGATTTTAGTTGCAGCTTTTTCCTCAAGAAGTTTTTTTATGGCTTCTTTTTTCAATTGATAGAGATATTTGGGATCAGGCGCTGTTTTAGCATGTTTGTTGACAATGAATAATGCTCTAGCTATATCTTGAACCTCTTGATTTCTTTGTTGCACAATCATCCTTCTCCTTTCACTTAGTAGGGGGGTAGATTTCTAATATATTACACAATCCTATGTAAAAATTCAATGAATTGAAGTAGAAAAAGAGCCAAACGGCTCTTTTTCTACTAGATTTGATCAATCAGTCATAGAATTAATATCTTGAACAATTTGGTCCATTTCTGCGGCTTTACGACCATCATAGCGTTTAATGGCATTTCCCTCCGGGGTAACTAAGTAAAAATAGTATGTATGGATCCGTTGGTCGGAATCCGCCACCTTCTCTACAGGGGCCTTGAAGGACTTTATGGAGAATTCCTTTATTGTATCAAAAGAATAACCCGTCAAAAGACTCCAATTTTTAAAGGTTCCGCCTCGTTCAGCAGCATATTCTTTTAATATTTCTTTTGTATCATTCTCTGGATCAACGGAAAATGATATAAGTTCTACTTCAAGATCTGCTTCTTTTAGTTTTTGCTGTAATCGAGCCATATTTGCAGTCATTGGTGGGCAAACCGTTTGGCAGTTCGTAAAAATCATATCGGCTACCCAAAACTTACCCTCTAATTGTTCTTTCGTAATGGTTTCGCCATCTTGGTTTTCAAAGCTAAAGGATTGGACCTCATAACTGAAATCCCCTTCATAGTTATTTCCACATCCTACTAGAAGAACGATCATCAATATTCCTATCCATTTTATATAGTTCATTATGTACCCTCCACATTAGCCTTTCGGATAAATAGTAACATGTTTATTCCGGAAAAGAAAACACGGAGAAGTCCCTACGAGGATTTCCGGTTAAGTGTAAAAACCGTAATTTCTGGTTTGCATAAAAAGCGATAAGGGACACGAGTAGTACCAATCCCTCTACTTACAAATAGCTCCATAGGACGTTCTTCAAATGTATATTTACCTTCGACATATTTTTCAGCATAAGCGGGGGTGTACAGATAGCCAATCAGTGGTATTTGAATTTGTCCACCATGACTATGCCCGGAAAGCTGGACATCTACTGGATAATCCTTCGATATATCGGCGAAATCTGGTTCGTGTACTAATAGAACGGAGTAGAGGCTTTCATCGATACCTTGTACTGTTTGTTCGATATTTGGTTTACCTAACATCATGTCATCCAATCCCGACAAGGCAATTTGATCTCCATGTTCATTGGTAATGAGTGTATGATTATTTTGGAGGGTAATAAAACCAGCTGCTTCCATGGTTTCTTTAACAATTTCAGTGCCATAGCCACCGTGATCATGATTTCCATATATCCAATATTTGCCTTGTTTACTTGAAATCCCCTGTAGGGTGTTAATAATCGTTTGATTCCATTCATATGTATGGGGCTTATCCACTAAATCCCCAGTGAAAACGACCAGATCTGGCTCTAACTTATTTATTTGTTGTACGAGCTGATTTAGTTGTTCAAGAGAAAAGTGGAACCCAACATGCGTATCACTGAATTGAATGATCTTGAAGCCATTATAGGAATTAGGTATTTTTGGTGACATAAGCTTTTCAGAATGTATTTTTAACATTTTAGGTTCTATTTCATGCGCATAATAATAAGTTCCTCCTCCGAGCCCTAATAAAGCAAGCGTAGAAGAAAGGAATCGTTTTAGGAATGTTCTTCGATTCATAGGAACAACCTTTCATCAGACATTACATGTTTGTATGTGTCATTATAGCATGATTTTAGAAGAGTGTGGGAGGAAGGAATGGACATAAGAAAAGCCCTCTTCCATGAGGAAAAGGGCGAGCTTTAAATGATGTAGTAGAAGACGGCGAGAAAATGAAACATGGAACCAGCTAACACAAACAGATGCCAGACCGCGTGGTGAAAGTGAAATTTCCTCCATACGTAGAAAACGGCTCCTACTGTGTAAAACATACCACCTAGAACGAGATAAGTAATACCTTCAGAGGGTAGTTGTTCTGTAAGTGGGCCCCATACAAGTGTAATCATCCATCCCATCAGGATATAAAACACGGTAGATAACACTAAAAACTTGTTTACAAAAAACACTTTAAATACGACTCCGATTACTGCAATGCCCCATACGATGCCAAATAATGTCCATCCTATTTCTCCGCGTAGGGGACCGAGTAAAAATGGTGTATAAGTTCCCGCAATAAATAAGTAGATGGAAGAATGATCAAAGATCTGAAAAATATTCTTCCACTTTCCGTCCGGTAGGCTGTGTACAATCGTAGAGGACAGGTACATGATCAACATGGTTGAACCAAACACAGTTGCCGATACAATCTGCCACGCAGAGCCTTCTAGGCTTGCATATATTATTAATAAAATTAAAGCTACGATACTCAAAACAGCTCCAATTCCATGCGTGATGGCATGAGCTATTTCTTCTTTTTTTGTGAAAGTATGTGTCGTCATTTTTAAAATCCTCATTTCCTTCTATCTCCTCTATTATACCTTAAGATTTAGTAGCATGATAGGGCACTTCTCCCTATATAGCTAGGGGAGTATTTAAAATATCTGGTCTTATTATGGCTAGCTAACAAGCATTTATAAGAATGAAATATGGAGATGAAAAATATAACAGTAAACCCAGGATTTAATTAAGTGAAATCATTGGGGGGGCTTGACATTTTCAAGTAGAACGATCATTAAAACTTTATTTTTTTCTGAACTAGCAATTAGTCGCCAACCCTTATTTGTGATAAACTATGTAAGAGACTTCCATTGCGTGAAAATAACTCCTTCAACTGTAAACAAAGGGAGTGGAGACATGACGAGTACAAAGCACAGTGAGTTAACAGATCATAAAGTTGGAGATTTAATGATTCCATCTGAAAAAGTGGCACATGTACAGCTTGGAAACCCTTTAGAGCATGCATTATTAGTATTAGTGAAATCAGGATATTCCGCGGTTCCTGTATTAGATATTTCCTATAAGCTACAAGGAACGATAAGTAAGACTGCGATTTTAAACAGTGTTCTTGGCTTAGAAAGATTTGAAATGGAAAAGTTATCCGATATCAAGGTAGATCATGTGATGAATCAGAATGTACCCTTTTTGCACCGAGATGATGATTTTGTCACAAGTGTAAAATCCGTAGTAGATTTCCCATTTGTCTGTGTAGCCGATGAGGAAGGCTATTTTGATGGAATATTAACAAGACGAGCAATTTTGAAGCAGTTGAATAAATACATTCACGCAAACCGTAATAAGCCGGAAATGGAATCATAACCTTTTTGATTGGCAGTTCAATCATGGGTTTGGTAAAGTAAAGTGAAAATAGTACTAGTATAGGAGGCAATTGTCTTGAAAATGATGGATGCAAACGAAATTATTTCGTTTATCTCTAACAGCAAAAAATCAACACCTGTAAAAGTGTACGTAAAAGGAAAAGACCTATCTAACCTTACATTCAGTGAAGAGGTAAAGACATTTATTACTGGTGATACTGGGGTTGTATTTGGAGAATGGAAAGAAATAAAAGAAGTACTTTCTACATATAAAGACCAAATTGAAGATTACGTCGTGGAAAGTGATCGTAGAAATTCCGCTATTCCACTGCTTGATACTAAGGATATTAATGCACGTATTGAACCAGGTGCTGTCATTCGGGACCAAGTAGAAATTGGGGACGGCTGTGTTATTATGATGGGTGCGATGATTAACATCGGTTCTGTAATTGGAGAAGGAACCATGATTGATATGAATGTAACCCTAGGTGGAAGAGCAACAGTAGGGAAAAACTGTCACATTGGTGCAGGCTCTGTCTTAGCTGGTGTTATTGAACCACCATCCGCTAAACCGGTTGTGATTGAAGATGATGTTGTAATTGGTGCAAATGTAGTTGTATTAGAAGGGGTAACGGTAGGAAAAGAATCTATCGTAGCTGCAGGGGCAGTTGTTACGAAAGATGTGGCTCCAAATACGCTTGTTGCTGGAACACCTGCTAGGGTTTTAAAAGAAATCGATGACCAAACTAAAGCAAAAACAGAAATTAAACAAGAGTTGAGAAAATTGAATGACGAATAATAGAAAACCTTTATAGAGGATGTTCAAAATTTTCTTTTTGAACACGCACTTATAGGAGGAAAAAAGCAGGGGGCGAACTCCTGCTTTTTCTATAGAAAGAAGGCAGGTAAGAAGATGTTAGATGTAGCCAATTTAATTAAAATAAGAAGAGACCTTCATCAGATTCCAGAGTTAGGTTTTCAAGAACACAAAACACAAGCTTATCTACTAAATTTTATCCAGGCCCTTCCTCAAACACACCTATCTGTGAAAAAGTGGAAGACGGGTATTCTTGTAAAGGTAAAGGGAACCAATTCATCGATGCTAGTCGCTTATCGAGCTGATATAGATGGTCTTCCGATTGAAGAGGAGACAGGTTTGGAATTTCAATCCAAGCATGAGGGCTATATGCATGCTTGTGGGCATGATTTGCACATGACGATTGCCTTGGCTACTCTGGAAGCCATGGCTAAACAGCCACCAGAAAATGATGTTCTATTCGTGTTCCAACCAGCCGAGGAAGGACCGGGTGGAGCATTACCTATGATGCAATCAGAGGAATTTAAAGAGTGGTGGCCAGACCTCATATTTGCTCTACACATAGCACCCGAGCTTCCAGTTGGAACGATATCGTCCAAGCCAGGCCTGCTTTTTGCCAATACGAGTGAGCTTTTTATTGACTTTAAAGGAAAAGGTGGCCACGCCGCATACCCACACCTCACGAAAGATATGGTAGTTGCAGCCAGTGGATTTGTGGGGGAGTTACAAACGATCGTATCTAGAAGAGTTGACCCTTTGGAGAGTGCCGTTATTACCATCGGAAAAATAACAGGTGGGACTGTTCAAAATGTCATTGCGGAACGAGCGCGGTTGGAAGGAACGATTCGTACGTTATCACCTGACCTAATTCCAATTATTAAACAGGAAATTGATTCCTTGAAACGTGGTTTTGAAGAGATGTATGATTGTTCCATCTCCATAGATTTTGGCGCGAATTATTACCAGGTATTTAATCAATCAGATTTAGTTGATCAATTTAAACATATAGTAGAAAGCAGTGAATTGGAATGGAAAGAAGCTCCTGCTGCAATGACAGGGGAGGACTTTGGTTATATGGTAAGAGATATTCCTGGGTTTATGTTTTGGCTAGGAGTTGATTCTCCATATGGTCTTCATCATAGTAAATTAACAGCGAAAGAAGAAGCAATTCCGATAGCTGCTAAGCTCGTGGAAAAGACGTTACGAGAAATGAAAAGCTTGAATGCATAGATTATTTCAATTGTGCACACTCTATAAGTAGATTTATTAGACATATAGAGGAGGCTATTATAATGGCGAAAATTGGAATAGAACAATCTCTTTCAAACGTAAAAAGTGCACTTGAAGAAAGAGGACACCAAGTCATGGAAATAAAACAGGCAGAAGATGCCAAGCAATGCGATTGCTGTTGCGTAACTGGTCAAGACAAAAATGTAATGGGGATGGCTGCAACGGATATTGCAGCACCAGTAATCAACTGTGATGGCATGAGTGCTGATGAAGTTTGCCAACACGTTGAACAAAATCTTCGATAGAAAAGTTATGAAAATCCCTCTCTAGATTTTTTTAGAGAGGGATTGTCGTTTCTTTCTTAGGATTCTTTTGTAACGTTAACTTGATGTGGATAAGGAATTTCAATACCAGCTTGGTCAAACGCTTCTTTAATTTTCTTTCTCATGTCGCGTTCCGCTGCCCATTGCATCATGTTCTCTGTTTGTCCAATAACTCTTAATACTACATCAGACGATCCAAAAGTTTGAACCCCAATTGGATCGGGACCTTCCTTGAAACGTTCGTCGTTTTCTTTAAAGTCATTACAAACTCTTTGTAACACTTCTAAAGCATGATCGATATTGTCGTCATAGCTAATCCCAATATCGACAAGCGCACGCATTGTACCACGTGAATGATTACTTACTCCACTGATATCGCGATTTGGGATAAAGTGGAGCGTTCCATCAAATCCTCTAATCTTCGTTGTGCGCAAGCCGATTTCTTCGACGATACCATTGAAACCAGCTACGGTTACATATTCATCTACTTCTATTTGTTTTTCTAATAATAAGAAAAATCCTGTCACGATATCACTAACAAGCCCTTGTGCACCAAACCCAATTGCTAGGCCGAGAATACCTGCACCAGCTAATAATGGTCCAATCGGAATATCGAATATTCCAAACAGCATAGCGACAAATAGGAACATAAGGGTATAAGAGAAGATATTTATTAGTAGTTTTTCTAATGTTTTAATTCTACCTTCCGTTATATTGTCTTTACGTTTCACATTCCAAATCGATTTTGAAATAATCTTTTTTCCAATAGGTTTGATAATTAGATATGCGATGATAAGTAGTATCACTTTTAGTCCTACCGTTACAATAGTACTTAGTGAATCTTGTAGATTTGTTAGTATGTCCATGTCTAGTCTCCTTTCGCATCTATACATTTTAGCTTAAGGGAACGTCAGGAGATAATCAAATAATCCAATTGATTCTTAATAGAATTAGGAAATCAGTCATAATTTTGGAGGCTCAGAATAAAGTATCCTTTGTGAAAATATTTCTGTTTAAAAAAAATTCAAAATTTTAGAGCAAAGGGGTAGTAATTTATTTCGTAACCCGATATATTTATAGGTACGTAAAAAATTCATCATAAGGAGGGGTACGATGGAGGTATTTAGAAAACTTCAGCAATACTTCTGGCCATATAAGAAGTTATTCTTTGCATCTTTGTTTTTTGTCTTATTAGTTACAGGAATTACGGTTCTTTATCCTATACTACTTCAGGTCACGATTGATGAAGTCGTTACAAAAGAGCGCTATCCACTCATTCCATATCTTGCGGTGGGGTTTATTTTGATCATGATTGTAAAAGGGGTAGCAAACTTTTTTCAAATGTACTTAGGAGACCTCTTCGGTGTCAAATCTGTTTATAGATTAAGAGATGGATTATATAAAAAACTCCAAAGGTTATCTTTTACTTACTATGACAACGCTCGAACAGGGGATTTAATGTCGCGGTTAACGATGGACGTAGAGGGCTTTAAATTCTTTTTAGCTGCTGGATTCAAGGAATTACTCCGAGTGTTATTACTTATTTTAATAAGTTTAAGTGTCATGTTCTATTATTCCGTTCCATTAGCTATCGTCACAATGGCTGCGATGCCGTTCTTAGCTATCGTTGTTTATCGATTTGATAAGCGAGTACACCCTTCTTTTCGACGGGTAAGAAAATCGCTTGGACGATTAAATACGAGAATTCAAGAAAACGTAAGTGGAATGAATACGGTTAAGTCTCTTTCCAAAGAAGGTTTTGAGATTGATCGCTTCACATCCAACAACGAAGACTATAAGGATGTCAACATTAAAACAGCAAGGATTTGGTCTAAGTACTTTCCGCTTATGGAGTTTATCGGAAACGTCTGTATGGTTGCTTTATTAGCATATGGTGGACATCTTGTTATTAGTGGCTCGCTCCAGTTAGGGGAATTAGTCGCTTTCTTTAGTTTAGTAACCTATATACTGGGACCACTTATGAATCTAGGGTTTATCGTAAATATGTTCTCTCAAGCAAAGGCTTCTGGAGAGAGATTGTTAGAAATTCTGGAAGCGAATGAAGATATTGAAGATTACAAGGAAGGGCAGCCTAATGAAAAGGTAGAGGGCCACGTGACGTTCCAAAACGTTATCCTTACCTATACGGAGGATGATGACTCTGCCTTGAAAAACATCTCCTTTAATGCGGAGCCTGGCAAAGTTATCGGTTTGATTGGGGGAACAGGCTCAGGAAAAACAAGTATTACCCAATTGATTACTCGTTTCTATGAGCCAGAAGAGGGAGAAATTTTAATAGATCATCGACCTGTAACGGATTATAGCTTAAAAAGCTTAAGAAAAAATATCGGTTTTGTCTTACAGGAATCGTTCCTGTTTTCTACCACAATTAAGGAAAACATCGCATACGGAAATCCAGAAGCATCAATGGAAGAAATCATTGATGCAGCCAAAAGAGCACAAGCTCATGATTTCATTATGGAAATGCCAAAAGGATATGACACTATGCTTGGTGAGCGTGGAATGGGTCTCTCAGGTGGGCAGAAGCAGCGGATTGCGATTGCTCGAGCAATCCTCATCAATCCAAGTATTTTGGTATTAGATGATGCGACTTCTGCGGTAGATATGGAAACAGAATTTAAAATTCAAAAAGCTCTAAAAGAAGTAATGAGAGACCGCACTACATTCATCATTGCGCACCGTATTTCTTCCTTAAAGCATGCGGATGAGATCATTGTGCTAGAGGATGGCGAAATTGTAGAACGTGGTAAGCATGAAAAACTCATAACAAATGGTGGCCCATATGAACGTATTTACAATATTCAATACCAGGATAAGCAAGCCATCATGAACGCAGCAGCACATTAAGGGAGGGATAGCATGGCAGAGATACAGACACAACCAAAAGGAAAAAGCCATTTAAAGCGGTTCTTTTACCCTTTAGATCAATCCGTTGAGAAGCCTTTTAACTGGGCACAAATGCTAAGGCTTCTTACATTTATTAAGCCTTATGCGAAAACATTACTCCCAGGAGCTATTATTGCGATGTTTGTCTCTACAATCATTCGTTTAATTGTTCCGATTATTATTGGGAAAATCGCCATTGATAAAGCTATTGCTAACGAAGATACAGGTATGCTCGTGACACTTGTCATCGTGATTTCTTGTTTATATTTACTCAGCTATGTCGGTAATACATTTCGAATTAAATGGGTAAATATCTTAGGGCAGAATGTCATTTATGACTTGCGGAAAAAATTATTCTCCCACGTTCAGCGTTTATCGCATAACTTTTTTGATAAACGTTCTGCAGGGTCCATACTCGTTCGAATCCTGAACGACGTAAATTCCTTGCAAGAATTGTTTACGAACGGGATTATTAACTTGCTTATGGATACCGTGATGTTGATAGGGATTGTTGCGATCTTAATTGCTCTAAGTCCACCACTTGCGCTCGCGGTTATGATTATTTTGCCGATTATGTTCTACATCTCTACTAAGCTAAGAAGAGATATAAGACGTTCTTGGCAACAAGTGCGGATTCAGAAGTCTCGTTTGAATTCGCACCTAAATGAAAGCATGCAAGGAATTCGTGTTACGCAATCCTTTTCTCAAGAAAGAGAGAATACAGAGTTTTTTGATGGAGTTAATACAGATAATTTTGAAACAGAGCGCTTAGCAACAAAGAAAAGTGCTTACTTCGGTCCATTTGTGGAAATGAGTAATGCCATTGGAACGGTTATCTTAATTTCGTTTGGCGCTCATTTAATCATCACAGGAGAAATTTCAACAGGTACCTTTGTATCCTTTGCGTTCTTCCTAGGAATGTTCTGGGAACCGATTTCTAGATTAGGGCAAATATACAATCAGTTATTAATTGCAATGGCTTCCTCAGAGCGAATTTTTGAATTTCTAGATGAACAACCTAATGTACACGAAAAGAAAGATGCGAAAGTGTTCCAGGATATGAAGGGGAAAATTGAATTTGATCGTGTCCAATTCTCCTATAATGAAGACCGAATTGCGCTACATGAAATTTCGTTAGAGATGAAGGCAGGTACAACGGTCGCTTTAGTCGGTCATACTGGTTCAGGAAAATCGACGATTGCCAATCTTATCAGTCGTTTTTATGATCCAACAAAAGGGGCTGTCAAAATTGATGGTCACGATCTAAAGGATATGAAAATCGATAGTTTAAGACAAAATATTAGTGTGGTACTACAAGATACATTTATCTTCAGTGGGACCATTATGGAAAACATTCGATTTGGAAGACCGGAAGCTTCGGATGAAGAAGTGATTGAAGCGGCAAAAGTAGTCGGTGCAGATGATTTCATTAAGCGTCTCGCCAACGGCTATAAGACGGAGGTAGAAGAGAGAGGGAATATTCTTTCTGCCGGTGAGCGTCAGTTATTGTCCTTTTCTCGAGCGTTGCTAGCCAATCCAAGAATTATTATTTTAGATGAGGCAACAGCAAGTATCGATACAGAGACTGAAGTGAAGATTCAGAAAGCACTACGGACCCTTCTTAAAGGTAGAACGGCTATCATGATTGCACACCGCCTTTCTACGATTCGAGAAGCGGATAACATTATCGTGCTAGAGCACGGGAAAATATTAGAACAAGGAAATCACCATGAGCTTATGGATAAAAAAGGTGAATATTTCGATTTAGTAAAAACACAGTTTGAAATGCTAGATGCGCTATAAACGTAAAGGTTAGAACAAAATTGTTTTAATCTTAACAAAATCCGAACTAGGGTTCGAAATTCTTTCAATAGAATCGAATCAGTTCGGATTTTTCATTTAGGTGCTTTTTAAATTTTGTTACTAATATATATATACTCCGAAGTAACGAAATAAGGATTCGTATATACTTTATCAAGTTGACTGATAATGCGGCGCTGCGGAAAAATACTCGCTTTCCGTGGGGAACGCCTCAGCCTCCTTCGCTCGCAAAGAACGCTCACTGTGGGGTCTTCAACTGTTCCTTTCCCACAGGAGTCTCGCATTTTTCCGCAGCTTAGTACGGAGTTCTTTTCAAGTCAGAGGTGTTTCTTGGTCTACTTATTTTATAGGTGTTAATAACCCACTATATTAGAAAATACCTACAAGCGTAGGCAGAATACGTAGACTCCAGCGGGAACAGCGCGAGCCGAAGATCCCGCAGGAAGTGGGGTTCTTCCGAGGAAGCTGAGGCCGTGCCCGCGGAAAGCGGAGTATTCTGCCGGAGCGTTGGCATTTAAATCACCACTTATGTCGCATTTTATATCAACTATGAAAGAAGATTCACCCATAAAAAAACATACTAAGTATCCTGATCTGTAATTGTTCGCTCTAAAGGATCTATTCATTCAAAATGCAAACTGAAACATCAAAGAACTACATCGATTAGTATTAGCAAATAAGAAAGACAGTCTGTATTACAACTGGTAGGAATAGCATCGTATGGAAATCACTTTTGAGAAACAGATTAATAACGAATGCTATGGTATTTCGATTTTGAATTTAATTACAAAATATGTAAGTCATCTCGGATTGTATAGATATCATGTGTTATTATAAAGTTGAAAGATTCCTTTGGATTTCAATAATGAAGGAGTGTTTATATGAAAAAAAGTTTATGGAAAAAGATATTAGGAATATTGGCTTTAATATTTGTAGGTTTGCTTGGTGGAGTAGGCGGTAGGCACGATCAATATGAAAAAGAAAAAAAAATTAATACTTAATAAGGGGGGAATCCCCCTTTTTTAAGTTTAGAATACAATCTGACCATTTGTACTTGTTACTCTGTTTTCTACGCGGTTATACCATTTAATTTTGTCCGATTCTCTTTTAACCTCGTGGCTAGCGACATGATTGAATTATCCTTCCTTTATCATTTTAAGTTTGATATTCTATTAGTACGCACTACACTTAAGATGGAGGCAATCCAATGAAAAGAGAATTCGCAGTAATCGGGCTAGGTCGTTTCGGAGGAAGCATATGTCAAGAATTAAGTAAGGAAGGCATGGACGTGCTAGCTATCGACATTGATGAAGATAAAGTAAATGAGTTTAAAAATGTTGCTTCACACGCAGTTATTGCTGATACAACAGATGAAAAAGTATTAAAAGAAATAGGGATACGTAATATCGATCATGTCATTGTTGCGATTGGGGATAACATCCAAGCTAGTATTTTAACAACTCTTATGTTAAAGGAATTAGGGATTAAAAAAATTACCGTAAAGGCACAAAATGATTATCATGAAAAAGTATTACGAAAAATTGGGGCAGACCAAGTCGTTCATCCGGAACGGGATATGGGAAAACGTATTGCCCATAGCATTATTTCTAACAATATTCTGGATCATTTAGAGCTATCCGACGATCATAGTATTGTAGAGGTAAAAGCAGGAAAGAAAATGAGTGGAAGATCTTTAATCGATTTAGATATTCGTGCTCAATATGGTTGTAACGTTGTCGCTATTAAAAAAGATAAAGAAATCAATGTATCTCCAATGGCAACGGTAGTCATTGAAGAAGAGGATGTCTTGATTGTGATAGGGTCAGATATCGATATATCCAGGTTCGAGAAAAACTTGGTAGTAGACGAAGATTAAAAAACTCGGCAGAGCGAATCTGCCGAGTTTTTCATTATACTTCCATGATGATAGGTAGAATCATTGGTTTTCTTTTTGTTTTCTCAAACAAGAATGGTGCAATTGTATCCGTAATTTCGTTTTTAATTTCAGACCATTGGGTCGTTCTTCTTTCCATGACTTTATGGAGGTGAGAAGAAACAATCTTCTGTGCTTCATTGATTAAGTCTTCAGACTCTCTCATGTACACGAATCCTCTTGAAATAATGTCAGGACCTGACGCAATCTTAAATTCCTTCATGTTAATGCTTACGACTACAATGACAAGCCCTTCCTCAGAAAGAATGCGACGATCACGTAACACGATGTTTCCGATATCCCCAATACCACTTCCATCTACATAGACAGAACCGGATGGGATTTTTCCTGCTATCATCGCACTGTCTTTTCCAAGTGCTAAAACATCCCCATTGTCCATCACAAAGGAATTACTAGGATCAATATCACATGATTCAGCGAGTTTCGTATGCTCTTTAAGCATTCGATACTCCCCGTGAATCGGCATGAAGTACTTTGGTTGAATCAATCGAAGCATTAGTTTTTGCTCTTCTTGACTTCCGTGACCAGAGGTATGAATGTCATTCAGTTTTCCGTGGATGACATCAGCACCTGCACGATAAAGCATGTTAATAATCTTACTTACACTAACCGTATTACCAGGGATTGGAGAGGAGGAAAATACGACTGTATCACCAGGAATCATTTGAATTTGACGGTGAGTACCGTTGGCAATACGAGATAGAGCTGCCATTGGCTCACCTTGAGAACCTGTACACAATATCGTAACTTCGTGTGCCGGTAAGCGATTAATCTGTTGTGCATCAATAAAGGTATCTTTCGGAGCTTGAATATAGCCTAACTCCTGACCTAACGTAATAGCAGCTTCCATACTACGTCCAAAGACAGCCACTTTACGATTGTGGCGAACGGCTGCTTCTACGACCTGTTGTAATCTGTAGATGTTTGATGCAAAGGTTGCAAAGATTAATCGACCAGTGATTCTTGTGAAAATGTCGTTGATGCTGTCCCCAACGATTCGTTCCGACATGGTGAAACCAGGTACTTCACTATTCGTACTATCTGATAATAAACAAAGAACGCCTTCTTTTCCGATTTCCGCCATTTTTGTAATGTTGGCAGGTTCTCCAACGGGAGTAAAGTCGAATTTAAAGTCACCTGTGTGTACGATATTTCCAGGTGGTGTCTTTACGACGACCCCAAAGGAATCCGGTATGCTATGTGTTGTTCTAAAAAATGCTACTGATGTTTTACGGAATTTAATGATGTCGTCCTCTTGAACAATGTTTAAGGTCGCATTCCGTAAAAGACCATGCTCGTCTAGTTTATTCTTAATTAATCCAATCGCAAGTTTTCCAGCATAAATAGGGATATTGAGCTGACGAAGAAGGTAAGGGATTCCTCCGATATGGTCTTCGTGTCCGTGTGTCACAATTAACCCTTTAATTTTGTCTTGGTTTTGCACAAGGTAAGAGTAGTCAGGAATAACGTAATCGATTCCAAGTAATTCGTCCTCTGGGAACTTAATACCAGCATCAATCAAGATGATTTCATCTTGGAATTGAACACCGTACGTATTTTTCCCAATCTCACCGAGTCCTCCTAGTGCAAATACAGCTGTTTGATCGTTCTTCACAAACTTCATCGGTTATGCGGACTCCACAACAAAATCTTCAGAAGTCTTTTCATACTCTAAATGAGCTTCATCTAGCTGCTGGATAAATTCGATATTTATATTGCGATCTACTAGCGATTTACGTACTTGTCTTTCCGTTTCAGCTTCTATATATAAGCTTTTCGTTCGTTCACGTACAGGAACTTCCGATGGAACTTCCTGATACAAAACTTTAAATATCATGTGTCTCTCTCCTTTTTCTGTTCAAAAAATATCAGTTAACATAGCATGTTTATTATCAGTTCTCATATCACGGTACGAATAGATTAGTCATTTTCACAAGTACTAGGCACACGTTTTTGTCCTAATAAGTCTTTCCAGCGTTTTCTAAGCTTTTCTTTTAATCGTTTTAACATTATTTCTTACAGCTCCTTTCCTTATACACGAAGAAAAGCAACAAAAAACGAATCACCGATCCAATCCCTCTTACTAACAGTATAGTATGATTTGGTAATTTTTGAAATAGATTAGCCCTTAAGAATTTTATTTTTTCATTATTTATAGATGGACTGTACCTCGTCAAATCGTTTCTGGTCCGCATTTCTACAATATTTTAACCTTGTTTTTTTCGTAATTTCATGTGATGATATTTTTTACGAAATGAGATTTCTTTATTCGAATAATGGGATAAAAGGAGAGGAACGGACATGAAGCATAAAATAGTCTTTTTTGATATAGATGGAACGTTAGTGAATCATAATAAAGAGATTCCTGTAGAAACCATCGAGGCTGTCAAACAATTAAAGCAAAATGGCGTGTATGTGGCCATCGCGACGGGAAGAGCGCCATTCATGTTTGAAGATATAAGAGAAATGTTAGGGATTGATTCGTATGTGAGTTTTAATGGACAATTTGTTGTGTTTGAGGGGGAAGTTGTTTATAAAAATCCTCTTACTCCATCACGCGTCGAAGAACTTTCCGAAATGGTAAATGAACGAGGGCAATCTATCGTCTATATGAATCATGTTGAAATGAAAGCCACGAAGCATGATGATAAGTTTACAGAAGAGGCTTTACATAGTTTGAAGTTTAGTTACCCAGAGGTAGATCCTGATTTCTATAAGAAAACGGAAATATATCAATCCTTATTATTTTGTGAGAAAGAAGAGGAGTATCAAAACCTTTATAAAGATCTCCGATTCGTTCGATGGCACGAATACTCCTGCGATGTGTTACCAGAAGGTGGCTCCAAAGCAGTAGGTGTTGAAAAACTTATCGAAGCTAGCGGATTGCGAATAGAAGATAGTTTTGCATTTGGGGACGGATTGAACGATATGGAGATGATTCAACACGTTGGTACCGGAGTGGCAATGGGAAATGCGATTCCAGCGTTAAAAGAGGTTGCAGATTATGTGACGGAAGATGTAGATAATGCAGGTTTATATAAAGGATTAGTTCATTTCGGACTTTTAAAAGAAGAAAAGAGCGGACAGTAATTTCTGTTCGCTCTTCTTCATTATTCTTCGTCTTGGTCGACGGAATGTGAGTTTTCTGGTACGGCGAATGGATTTTGTTTGTTGATGTGGTCAAAAAACATTACACCATTAAGGTGGTCGATTTCATGTTGGAATACGATGGCTGCATAGTTTCGTAACCGAAGCTTCAGCTCATTTCCTTCCAAATCTGTTGCTTTCACCGTGATCTTGGCGTAGCGCGGAACATAACCGGGAATATCTCGGTCGACGGATAAGCAACCTTCACCTGTCGATAAATAGGCTTGTTCTACAGAATGGCTAATAATTTTTGGGTTAAATAAACCGTAAGAATACTCTTTCCCATCAAAATCTTGAAAATGGACAGCGATCATCCGTTTTGATAATCCAATTTGCGGGGCTGCTAAGCCAACACCAGGTCGCAGACCGTACTTGGAGGCAATCGCATCGTCTTGACTATTTTTCAGATAGGTTAACATCTCTTTTAAGGTCTCTTGATTTTCTTCGGATGCCGGCAAAGTTACTTCTTCCGCAACTTTATATAAGATTGGATGATCTTCACGGACGATATCCTTCATTGTAAACATATTCTTCACTCCTAAAAATTCTCATCGTTTTAATGGCAATTAGTTTAACATAACACATAGGTAATAGGATAGAAAAAACATATCAGGGCATGAATAGGGCTTGTATTACATATATATAACCGAAGAGAAGGAGAACTGCAAACCTACCTTTAGTTTATGTTATAATATTGAAATGTTGCCTAATCAAGCATCGTAATTGCACATTCAGCAGGTGTTAGGAGGAACGAAATTGAAATATGTGAAAGTCTTAGGATTGTTTCTGTTACTAATGGCTCTAGTAGCTTGTAATGGGGAATCAACTACCGAGAAAATGTTCACACACATGGAAGAAGCAGTTAAACTAGAGAACACCTTTACGAAACAGCAGGACCCACTTGTAGAGCTAGAGGAAAAAGAAAGTGAGCTTTACAAGCAAATTATTGATTTAAGTATGGATGAGTTCGAGCAAATGAAAGACTTGGCAAGCCAAGCCTTAGACATTATTGATAAACGAGAAGAAATTATTCAGAAAGAAAAGGAAAGTATAGAAGCTTCTAAAGAAGAATTTGATAAAATAAAACCACTTATAAAAGAATTGAAAGAAGAAAAGCTTCAAAAAACAGCCACCCAAATGTACGAAATCATGGATAAGCGTTATCAAGCATACTTAAGCTTACACAGTGCTTATCAGGAAGCTCTAAAAAAGGATAAAATGCTATACTCTTTATTCCAAAAGAAAGAATTAAGAGAGGATGAGTTAAGAAAACAGGTAGAATCCGTTAATGAGAGCTACGATAAAGTATTAGAGGCTAACGATTCCTTCAATCAATTTACGGACGAGTACAATAAGTTGAAAGAAGAATTTTATAAACAGTCAGATCTAGATATAGAGATAAGTGAGTAATGAATACCTCCGAGAAATCGGGGGTATTTTGTATTTATAAATAAAGGTCCCCCTATAAAAAGTGGCATATTTGTCAAGAATACTTAAAAGGACTACGTGCAGTTCCCATGCTATTTCTGCGATTCCTGTGACATGAAAAAGTTGGATTTTTGTAGAAAAGCCTTTTTAACAGAGGGATTTGTACTAATACAGACTGTGATTATTTTTGAAACAGTTATAGAATAGGAGTATTGTGTAAGGGTTTACACAATATTAGTTCTGTTATCCTTTCAGTTAAAGTGTTTGACCTTTTCTATAACTATGAGATAAACTAAGTACAGGATGAAAATTGTACCATTACTTTTTACTGAATCGTATGTAACAGTTTTATATTTCTATCTTTTTTATGTGGACGATTGTCGAAAGTGCGCAACAAGAAGTAGTATTCGGTACAGATTTTTTCATTTATTTTGGGAAAGATAGAAACGAAAAAACACTTCCACAGAATCTTCCATCCCAAAAGTGGAAGGTCGTCCTGTCAGGAATTTTTAATTCTCAGGCTTTTTGGGTGGAGTGGTTCTCCGTTTCTGAATCATCCAGAACCCGCAATTATTGGGATAATTTTTCAAATAGAAAGGAAGAGGTGAGTCATTTGAAACGCACACTAGAAAATATCGAAAATCAATTCGAAACGTTTCAAATTCTGAATGAAAATGGCGAAGTGGTAAATCAAGATGCTATGCCTGATCTATCAGATGAAGAATTAAAAGAGCTTATGTTCAGAATGGTCTACACGCGAATTTTGGATCAACGTTCTATCGCTTTGAACAGACAAGGGAGATTAGGTTTCTACGCTCCTACTGCTGGTCAAGAAGCGTCACAGCTAGGAACACATTTTGCACTTGAAAAAGAAGATTATGTAGTACCAGCATATCGTGATGTTCCACAATTAATTTGGCACGGACTGCCTTTGTATCAAGCTTTCTTGTTCTCACGTGGACATTTCCATGGAAACCAAATGCCTGAAGGTGTCAATGCGTTGAGTCCACAAATCATCATTGGCGCTCAATATACACAAGCGGCCGGTATTGCACTCGGTATGAAAAAACGTGGTAAGAAAAACGTTGCGATTACGTACACAGGTGATGGCGGTACATCTCAAGGTGATTTCTATGAAGGAATTAACTTCGCAGGTGCTTATGGCGCTCCAGCGATTTTTGTCGTTCAGAATAACCGTTTTGCTATCTCTGTTCCAGTTGAAAAACAAACTGCAGCCAAGACATTAGCTCAAAAAGCAGTTGCTGCTGGTATTGAAGGTATTCAAGTAGACGGTATGGATGTTCTTGCGGTTTATTCAGCAACTAAACAAGCGCGTGAGCGTGCTGTGAATGGCGAAGGTCCAACCTTAATTGAGACATTAACGTACCGTTATGGTCCACACACAATGGCTGGGGATGACCCGACTCGTTATCGTACAGAAGATCTTGATAATGAATGGGAGAAAAAAGACCCACTTGTGCGTTTCCGTAAGTTCCTTGAAGATAAAGGACTATGGTCAGAAGAAGAAGAAAACAAAGTGATTGAACAAGCAAAAGAAGAAATTAAGGCTGCTATTAAAAAAGCGGATGAGCAACCGAAACAAAAAGTTACAGACTTAATGGATAATATGTATGAAACACTTCCTGCTCACTTACAAGAGCAATATGATGAATATAAAGCAAAGGAGTCGAAGTAAACCATGGCACAAATGACGATGATTCAAGCTATTACTGATGCGCTACGTACGGAGCTTAAAAATGATGAGAATGTGCTAGTCTTCGGCGAAGATGTTGGTCAAAATGGTGGGGTATTCCGTGCAACGGAAGGTCTACAGCAAGAATTTGGAGAAGATCGTGTTTTTGATACGCCACTTGCTGAATCTGGCATAGCTGGTATTTCACTTGGGTTAGCTCTTCAAGGATACCGTCCGGTTCCAGAGATTCAATTCTTTGGTTTCGTATATGAAGCAATGGATGCAATTAGTGGTCAAATTGCTCGTATTCGCTATCGTTCTGGCGGAACACAAAACGCACCAATCACGATTCGTTCTCCATTTGGTGGTGGTGTACACACACCAGAATTACACGCGGATTCACTAGAAGGATTAGTTGCTCAACAACCTGGTTTAAAGGTAGTCATTCCATCTACTCCTTATGATGCGAAAGGATTACTGATTTCCTCTATCCGAGATAATGATCCGGTTGTATTCCTTGAGCACATGAAATTGTACCGTTCTTTCCGTGACGAAGTACCAGAAGAAGAGTACTCAATCGAATTAGGAAAAGCAGATGTGAAAAGAGAAGGAAGCGACGTAACTATTGTAGCTTATGGTGCAATGGTTCACTCTGCCCTAAAAGCAGCGGAAGAGCTAGAAAAAGATGGTGTTCAAGCAGAAGTGATTGACCTTCGCACAGTAATGCCAATTGACTTTGATACCATTTTAGAGTCGGTGAAAAAGACAAATCGTGTAGTTGTCGTACAAGAAGCACAGCGTCAAGCCGGTATGGCTTCTCATATCGTGGCAGAAATTCAAGAGCGTGCTATTCTTCATTTGGAAGCACCAGTACTTCGTGTAGCTGCTCCTGATACGGTTTATGCCTTTACTCAAGCAGAAGAAGTTTGGTTGCCAAACTATAACGACATCATCGAACGTGTTAACCAAGTTATTAACTTTTAATGAAAACTGAGACGGGAGGTATTACAAATGGCTTTTGAATTCAAATTGCCAGATATTGGTGAAGGGATTCATGAAGGAGAAATCGTCAAATGGTTTGTAAAGGTCGGCGAAGAAATCAAAGAAGACGATGTACTTTGTGAAGTTCAAAACGATAAAGCGGTAGTAGAAATTCCTTCTCCAGTTGAAGGAACAGTAAAAGAAATTCACTTTGAAGAAGGCAGTGTAGCAACGGTTGGGGAAACGATTATCTCCATCGATGCGGAAGGTTATGAAAATGCTGGTGGAAGTGAAGAAGCACCGAAAGAAACAAAAGAAGAAGAAAAAGCCCCAGCAGAAGAACCGAAAAAAGAAGAAACTGTTCTTAACGAAACAGCAAGCAACGATAATACAATTGTTATCGCGATGCCGTCTGTTCGTAAATATGCTCGTGATAAGGACGTAAATATTAAACAGGTTCAAGGATCTGGAAAAAATGGTCGCATTCTAAAAGGAGATATCGACGCATTCCTTAATGGTGATGCACCTTCTGTATCTACAGAAGAAGGGGCTCAAACAGAGGAAACTCCAGTAGCTGCTGCAACGAAAGCACCAGAAGGACAATATCCAGAAACTCGTGAGAAAATGAGCGGAATTAGAAAAGCAATCGCTAAAGCGATGGTTAATTCTAAAACGAAAGCTCCTCACGTAACCTTACACGATGAAATTGACGTAACAGAACTTGTTGCTCACCGTAAGAAGTTTAAAGAAGTGGCTGCTCAAAAGGATATCAAGTTAACATACCTTCCATATGTGGTAAGAGCACTTGTATCTGCTTTAAGAGAGTACCCAATCTTAAATGCATCTATCGATGATAATACAGATGAAATCGTCTATAAGCACTACTACAATATTGGAATTGCAGCAGATACGGATAAAGGACTTCTTGTTCCAGTTGTGAAAAATGCAGATTCTAAATCCATTTTCTCTATCTCCCAAGAGATTAATGAATTGGCAGTAAAGGCAAGAGATGGTAAACTAAGTCCTGATGAAATGAAAGGTGCTTCCAGCACAATTTCTAACATTGGTTCTGCAGGTGGACAGTGGTTTACTCCTGTTATCAACTACCCAGAAGCAGCAATTCTTGGTATTGGACGTATCGGAGAAAAACCTGTCGTTCGCGATGGAGAAATTGTAGTAGCTCCTGTATTGGCATTGTCTTTAAGCTTTGATCACCGAATCGTTGATGGTGCAACAGCTCAAATGGCAATGAACCAAATCAAACGTTTATTAAACGATCCACAACTTATTATGATGGAGGCGTAAAACAATGGTAGTAGGAGATTTCCCAATCGAATTAGACACTCTTGTGGTTGGTGCAGGACCAGGGGGATATGTAGCTGCAATTCGTGCAGCGCAAACTGGTCAAAAAGTAACAATCGTTGATAAAGGAACTTTAGGTGGCGTATGTTTAAACGTCGGTTGTATTCCTTCTAAAGCTCTAATCCAAGCTGGTCACAGATACGAGCATGCACAAGGTGCAGAAGACCTCGGAATTACATCTGAAAAAGTAAGTGTAGACTTTGCTAAAGTACAAGAATGGAAAGGCAGTGTCGTAAACAAACTTACTTCTGGTGTAGAAGGCTTGTTAAAAGGGAACAAAGTAGACATCGTAAGAGGAGAAGTGTACTTTGTTGATAAAAACACAGTACGCGTGATGGATGAGAAAAATTCTCAAACGTACACATTTAAAAATGTGATTATCGCAACAGGTTCTCGTCCAATTGAATTACCTACATTTAAATTCTCAGACCGTGTTCTGGATTCTACAGGTGCTCTTAACTTGAAAGAAATCCCAGGCAAGCTTGTAGTAATTGGTGGAGGATATGTTGGTACTGAGCTTGGTACTGCTTATGCAAACTTTGGTACAAAAGTAACGATTTTAGAAGGTACTAAAGACATCTTAGGCGGCTTTGAAAAACAAATGACTTCTATTGTTAAAAAACGCTTGAAGAAAAAAGAAGTGGAAGTTGTGACTGAAGCTATGGCTCAAGGTGTAGAAGAAACAAAAGACGGCGTAAAAGTAACGTATGAAGTGAAAGGTAAAACGGAAACCGTTGAAGCAGATTACGTTCTTGTAACAGTAGGTCGTCGTCCTAACACGAACGAATTAGGTTTAGAGCAAGTTGGTGTAGAGCTTGACGATCGTGGCCTAGTGAAAATCGACAAGCAATGCCGCACAAATATCGATAACTTCTTTGCAATTGGGGATATCGTAGCTGGACCTCCATTAGCACACAAAGCTTCTTATGAAGGTAAAATTGCAGCAGAAGTAATTGCTGGTGAAAAATCGGAAATTGATTATAATGGTATTCCAGCAGTTGTATTCTCTGACCCAGAACTTGCTTCTGTAGGTTACACGGAACAAGAAGCGAAAGATGCTGGAATCGATATTAAAGCGTCTAAATTCCCATTCGCGGCAAATGGCCGTGCATTATCTCTAAATGATAGTGATGGATTTGTGAAGCTTATTACACGTAAAGAAGATGGACTTGTAATTGGTGCCCAAATCGCTGGTCCAAACGCTAGTGACATGGTTGCGGAATTAGGTTTAGCAATCGAAGCTGGGATGACGGCGGAAGATTTAGCACTTACTATTCACGCTCACCCAACTTTAGGAGAAATCACAATGGAAGCTGCAGAAGTAGCAATGGGATCTCCTATTCACATCGTAAAATAATGAACCTGAAACTCCCTTCGAATTCGAAGGGAGTTTTTTTACCAGGAAAGTATATAATTTTAGCAAGAAGAAATCCGGCGAAGGTTAACATTTTCCAGTTCCAAGTATAGGGGCACAAAGGAAAGCAACGGAAGAATCTAGATCGTAGAAAAAAAGAAATGTTTGTTGAACTAAGGATTATCCCGCGCCTAAAGGCTTGGCTTAACTAAGTTTTCTTTAGATAGAATAAGGTAAAATATTTCAAGTCGAGAGGGATTTCCGCTGGCAGAAGGTGACGGAAATCGGAAATCTATGCAGTTTTAGTTCATTTTTAAAATATAGAAATGGTGCTTGCTTGGCTTTTCATATCTTTCCAAATTATTTCATCATCCTTATGGTGAAAAATTATATATAATAGAATAACGGAAAGCTATAACATCAGGGGGAATTCAGAACGATGAAACAATTTTTGTGGATACTTTGCATACTTGCCTTATTAACTGCATGCCAAGAGACTACAGTAGAGAAAGAAAAAGTGAGCACAACTGCGCCAGAAAATGAGACAGTTGTTGAGAAAAAAGAAGCTCCTAAAAATTTGTTAGTTACTCAGCCAGTTGAACCTCAATATTACGTTGCTGAAAGTTGGAGTATAATCCCATTGGATGAAGCAACAAATAGCAAAGTAGCCTTACTTACCATTGATGATGCTCCAGACACGTATGCAGTGGAGATGGCTAAAACGTTAAAAGCTTTAAATGCTCCTGCTATATTCTTTGTGAACGGACACTTTCTAGATACAGACGAAGAAAAGCAAAAACTAAAACAAATTTATGATATGGGCTTCGTAATTGGAAATCATACGTATAATCACTCTAATTTAAATGATTTATCAGAAGAACAGCAGAAAGAAGAAATTGTTTCTGTAAGTAATATTGTAGAAGAGGTAACAGGAAAAAAACCAAAATTTTTCCGAGCACCATTCGGAATGAATACAGACTATTCGAAACAAGTTGTTAAGGAACAGGGTATGGTTCTTATGAATTGGACGTATGGCTATGACTGGGATCAGAATTATATGACCGAAGACGCAATAGCCGATATCATGGTGAACGCACCCGAGTTAAGGGATGGTGCAAATCTACTAATGCATGACAGGGAATGGACTGCGGCGGCTATAGATAACATAGTGAATGGACTACGTGAGAAAGGATATGAAATAGTCGACCCTCAACTTATCCAAACAAATCCTACTGAATAAAGAAGAGCCGCCACAATATGATGTGGTGGCTCTTTTGGGTTTAGCGAAATGCTCGGTGCTCTTTAATCACTTGAATATTTTGCAATGTTTCGTCTTCAAGCCCTTGAACAGGGAGTCCTGCTTCTAGATTTTTTTGAATGTACGTGATGTTGTCTTCTGTAATGATTTCTCCAGGAATAAAGATTGGAATTCCCGGCGGATAGACCATAATGGATTCAGCACTGATTCTTCCAACTGCATCTACTAAAGGAATAGACTCTGTTTCTGCATAGAACGCATCTCGTGGAGATAGTGCTAACAATGGGATGTTTGGTACTTGAACATTGACGTCGCTTCGTGTTGCGTGTGCCTTATGTTCTTTTGCTAGTTCTGCTAAAGCTTGCAATAACATTTCCGTTTCTTTTTTCGTATCTCCTGGAGTAATGATACATAAAATATTGTACAAATCGGATAACTCTACTTCAATGTTATAGTGGTTTCTTAACCATACTTCTACGTCATAGCCCGTTATACCTAAGTCTTTTACGGAAATAATTAACTTTGTTGGGTCATACCGAAAAGTGGCATCACTGCCTAAAATCTCTTCTCCAACACAGTATAGATTTGGAATGTTGTTAATGGCCATCCTAGTCGCTTGCGCAAGTTGTAGGGTTTCTTCTATTAGACCTTTCCCTTTTGTGACTAAGTATTTTCTAGCCATATCTAAGGATGCAAGTAGCAAATAGGAGGTCGATGTGGTCGTTAACATCGAAAGCACGGTTTGCACTCTTTCGTGTGACACAAGCCCTTCTTTTAGGTTTAAGACAGAGCTTTGTGTTAAGGATCCTCCTAGTTTATGAACACTCGTAGAAGCAATGTCAGCTCCTGCAGCCATTGCAGACATCGGTAATTGGTCATGAAAATGAATATGTACACCATGCGCTTCATCGACAAGTACTGGAACATGATGATTATGTGCAATATCTACTATCTTTTTTAAATCAGCGGCAATCCCGAAATAGGTTGGATTAATGACTAAGACAGCTTTCGCATCTGGATGTGCTTGTAAGGCATTTTCAACCGCATCTGGTGTGATTCCATGTGAAATACCTAAATCTTTATCCAATTCCGGATGCACAAAAATAGGGGTGGCACCCGAAAAGATGAGAGCCGTTGTAACGGATTTATGGATGTTTCGTGGAACAATTATTTTGTCCCCAGGACCACATACGCTCAATACCATTGTCATGATGGCCCCGCTCGTCCCTTGTACGGAAAAGAACGTATAATCAGCACCGAAAGCCTTTGCTGCTAATTCCTGCGCTTCTTTAATCATTCCTGTTGGATGATGGAGATCATCCAATGGCTCTATATTAATTAAATCGATAGATAAAGCATTTTTTCCGATAAAGTCGCGAAAGTCTGGATTCATACCAATACCGCGTTTATGACCAGGAATATGGAACTGAATAGGACTCTTGGCAGCATGGTTGAGTAATCCAGTGAATAATGGTGTTTCGTTTTGTGAAGTCATAGTTTGTACACCTCTTAATTAAGTCTAAAACAAAAGCATTATAGCAAATACTTGGATGAATAGCTAGTTTTCGGTAAACTATACATCGGTTACTATTATTAAAATAACCGAAATGTTTAAAGATATGAAAGGTAGAGAAAGGGGATAGGAATGAACTATAGTTATCCAATAGATGAAACATGGAATAAGCAAGAGATTATTGATGTTGTAAACTTCTTTTCCATGGTGGAAAAAGCGTATGAACAGTCTGTAAAACGTGACGATATTATGCTTGCTTACACACGGTTTAAACAAATTGTTCCATCGAAAAGTGAAGAAAAACAACTGTGTGGAAAGTTTGAAAAAGGTTCGGGTTATTCTTGTTATCGAACTATTCAATACGCAAAAGACCTACAATCAGGAGATACCGTACAAATGAAAAAGAACAGATAGTGGGACATTTCATCCATTATCTGTTCTTTAAATTTTTTAATCGTGCATAGAAAGCTTGTAGAGAGGGGAAAGGGTAGAGAAAATATCCTTAACCTCAATTATAAAGGCATCCCCATTTTTAATGATGGAACTATCTTTTGCAAAGTGTTTTCCTACTAAGAACTCTGCTTTTTTAACCTTTTGGAAACGGTCAAGAGCAGCCTTCAAATCAAGTTCTCCAACAGAGCTTGATTCCTTTTTCATGTGATCTAATGAAATAACATAGTCCTTCGGTATGGTGGAAGAGATGTCATCCAAATGATCCAAGAACTTGGTAGCAATTTCGCTTTTCGTAGGAAGTTCATAAATGTAGGCTAGCCAGACAAACACATGATCATCAAATAAACCTATTTGGAAGTGAGGATGCTTTTTATACCCTCTCTTATTATGACAATATGCTGACCAAGTATCCTTAGGTGGATTAACCGTTCTTCTAGCATGTTGGGCAATGTGAAGGTGCATTTCTTGTCCCACAAGCTGTGATAAGTCATCGGCTATATCCTCGCTAATAGCCTGGAATTTCGGTTGTATTCTAGAACGAATGGCTTCCATCCGCTCCTCTAAACCTTCGATATTAAATGTATCAAAGTCTTTTGCTTCAAATCCTGTAAATGTCATCGAATCATTCCTTTTTCATCGCATTGATTGTTTCTAGGCAAAATTTTAACATAGTCCAGATGTCAATAGGAAATAAGTTGCCTTATGTTTAGTGAAAGGAAAATGAGGGTATTATGTTTCTAACTAAACCAGATGTGGATGCTGGCAAGAACGATCGCCAAAGGTGGGATAAATAGTCATGAAATATGTCATGGAAGCCTTAAGAAAAAGGGAAGCAGAACAAAAACTCCCAGGCATTAAGCTAGATATTGATTATCAGCTGGTTACGTTACACGATGCGATGATAGAAGAAAATGAAGAAGAGAAACAAAAGGCTATTGAAAAATTGAAAGAGCTGAGAAATCAGCTTATTGAATTATCAACTCCATTCGAGCTCTAGGGCTCGATTTTTTTGCACTTAATGGGATAGTTAAATACTACTGTCAGATACTAGTTAAGGTTAAAGTCTATTAGAGATGCATCTCAAAATGTAGTCTGATAAGATAGTAAATAAAAGGATATGGAGGCTATGTGAATGGATGCCCGTGCAAAAGATGATATATATAATCAGGCTATTAAGTGGATTCGAGAAGCTGGAGATTTAATCAGAGAGTCAATCGGGGAACCGCTAATGATTGACACGAAATCAAACCCAAATGATTTAGTAACGCAAATGGACAAGAATACTGAAAAGTTCTTTGTGGAAAGAATTAAACAAAAGTATCCATCGCATTCCCTAATTAGTGAAGAAGGTTTTGGAGATTCCTTACAAAATATGGATGGTACGGTGTGGATTATTGACCCAATTGATGGGACCATGAATTTTGTACACCAAAAACGGAACTTTGCTATTTCTATTGGTATTTATAAGAATGGAGTAGGAGAAATAGGTCTTATTTACGACGTGATGGACGATATCCTATATACCGCAAAAAGAGATGAGGGTGCCTATAAAAATGGCGAGAAGCTCCCATTATTAGAGAATAAGCAACTTAAAGAATCGATTTTTGCGCTTAACAGTTTCTGGACTTGTGAGAATAACAAGGTGAATCATAAGAAAATGCAGGACCTTGTAAGAAGAGTGAGGGGAACCCGTTCCTATGGATCCGCTGCTTTAGAATTTGCCTATTTAGCAGAAGGAATGCTAGATGGTTACGTAACCATGAAGCTTTCCCCATGGGACATCGCAGCAGGTGTAATTCTTGTTAACGAGGTTGGGGGTAAGACGACGAAAGCGGATGGTAAGCCGCTAGACTTCTTGCAAGATAATACCATTTTATCGTCTAACGCAAACATTCACGAAGAAGTTTATAGAAACTACATAGAATTAAAATAGGAAAAGCCACTATTCCGTAGCTTTTCCTTTTTTGCGTAAACCAAATCCCATTATGGCAAATCCTAAAATAAAAAACGTGCCAGCTAACCAATAATTCCGATATACAATTGTTATTCCAACAAGACTAAAAGCTATGATGACGAGGATGGCAATGGCTAACATCGGGTATTGTATATTTTTCATGTTATCACCTCTTTTTCTCTATCTTTTAGTATAAAACATTCCAAGTAGATAGGAAAATAATTTAGGAACAGTAGCACCCTAGTCTATAATTTAGTATGATAGGAATGACAGATTGAAAGAGGGGAATGCAAATCATATGAAAGAACAAACTGTAATTGACGTTGGAAATCATCTGCCAATTGTTGATTTTCTTTTTAATGTCTTAGCAAATGGAGAAAATGGTCCGAATCTCTTGTTAGGTTTTTTTTATTTATATATTACTATAACAATTCTTGCTATTATTACATATAAATTGGGTTTTGCAAGGAAGCTACCTTTGTTAAAGTCCGTTGTTGTGTATATATTTTTGTTCATCGGTTGCACGATCATTTCTTGGTTTGGGCTTAAGTTACCGATGGCGGAGAGCCTCTTTATAATTGCCATAATTTTAGCGGTCTACCGCTATCGATTACACCGTTCGAGACAAGCGAAAGCAGGCAACTAAATCAAATGAAAAAAGCGACATAACGTCGCTTTTTTTGTTCTACTATACCAGGAATTTAAGAAATTTGCCTGGTGTGGATAAAGTTACTGCAATAGCCACGTCCAGCTCCAGCGCCCAGCAACTAGCGAGACTTCCCTCACCTCTGTACGATAAGTCAACATCGATTCGCATTCGCTCATCGTGTTTCCTTTATCTCCTACGGTTCAGTCCAGTCCGTACGTTGCTAACCGGGCGCTTGCGCTTTTGTTTTACTAAATAAGAGAATCTTCTTTTTTCTTCTCTTTATATAAATTGAAATTACCTGTTTCGTGTCTTTTCTTCGTATTTTCTCCCACTCGATCATAACAGGATTGACATATATACATATGAATTCGTCGGTTTCTTAGGCGTTTAGCTTGTAAGGAATTGCTGTCAATCTTTTCGATCGAGTCACAAAGTACACACTTTACTCGCATTCGAATCACCTCTATCCTTGTAGGTTCCATTTTATCACATAATCATTCATCATGGAAAAGCTCTATCAAAATTGTTTTGCCCTTTAGAAAATAGGGAATGGGGGAGTAAGAACGAAAGAAAGGGTGTTACAATTGAAAAAAAGATGGTTAGTATCAACTGTAGCAAGTGCATTTAGTTTGGGAGCCAGTTACTTTCTTCGTAAAAAAGAAAACCGCACCATGGTTATGGACAAGCTTAAACAAGCAAAACATACATTAGTAAACGAGAATACGAAAAACCAAACATCCATAGATAAGGCGGGTATGCCGGAACTAGACCAACAAGAAAACGCCAAAATGGTTTCTGAAGGGTCCCAGTTCGGAGTGCATTACTATAATGAAGTGAAACAACAAGAAGAGAAAGTAAAATAATAAAAAACCAAGGACTCGCAAAAAAGTCCTTGGTTTTTTATTTAATCCATGTGGTGATTCGATTGGTCTTCCTCTACATCGTCTAGCTTCTTCTGTTCATCCTCAGGAATTACTTCTTTATTCTCATTTGGCTCACTAGGTTGATCTTCGTTAATCGGAAATTCTGGCATATACCTTCCAACCACAGCGGATAGTTCATCCACGACTCCTTGAATAGGGTGTCCTTCTTGTACTTTTCTGGCTAAGTCCTTTATCCGTTCCGTACCATCAGCGTCCGCAATCACTACAGCATTTTTACCATATGGATCATGTTGGAGGGCTTCCGTTACGGAATACTTAATCGTTCCAACTCTTGAGCGATCTAAGTCTTTATCGACATCAATTCCAACGACCGCATAAGGACCAGCTACGACAGCAGTTGCATGGTAAACATTCGGAACCTCACTTGCTACATTAGCCAGATGGCTGGCGATTTCACTGTTCGATAGATTTTCACGTTCTTGTGGGTCTGAATCTTTTACTTGTATAGTCGGATTCTGATTTCCTTCCTGAGGTAAGCTCTCCTCATTTTGTTGTTGGCATCCAACTAACAGCATAGAAAATAGGAATCCTACAACAGCGAGATATGTTTTCAACATTTCGTTTTCCTCCTAGCCTAATACACATAATCTATGTATGGCTAGTTTTTGATGAAAACCGTTATTTATGCATCGAACAATTTGGATTCTATTTAAGAATAATTCGGCTAATTCCTTTAATCGGGGATTCTTGGTTGGAACCATCCTTGAAGTAAAGGTGAATAGGGCCGTCATCGTAAAGTGGTTTACCCGCATTTGAAAATAAAAGTAGACTATTTCTTAATTGGTCTATGCTGATTGTTTCGTTTCCGAACCTCGATACTAACTCGACACTATTTGCTTCCGGTTTTATTTCTGCAGTGTTTAGAAAATCTCTGATCGGCATTACATAGGAGTTTTCTAAAAGCTCTTTTCGATTATACTTTGCAATACTGTTAGTAACTGGGGGTTTCACTTTCTGTTGATATACCTCTCGATCGAATCGGAGGGAAGCTTGTTCAAGCTCGTCTGTTACTACGTCCTCATTAGATTCCGTTTTAAACGCTTCTTCTAATAAAACCTTTCGATCATCGAATATCCAAACCGTTGGGTCCAGGGTAATTGGATATTGTACTTTCCCTTCAATTTCAACTATCATATCCCGAACAACCTTTCTCTTTCTTATAGCTTCTGTTCATAAGTTATCTGTTCTAGAATAACAAACCTTCGATCCTTTTTCATTAAAGAAGAATTCGAGGTAAAAAAAAGGGATAGAATTAATTGGAACTTTTCATTCCTTTCTTGCATTTTTTTGCTACTACAGCTAATATAAATAGAAGAAAGTCTGTTATTAGGAGGGGATTATGTGATTCCAGAGGTGGCTATTAGTGATCGTGAAAAAGCCTACGCCCTTCTAGAGGCCGATGCTGATAAAATATTGCAATTGATTAAGGTTCAAATGGACAATCTTACTATGCCCCAGTGCCCTTTATATGAAGAGGTTTTAGATACACAAATGTTTGGTCTATCTAGAGAGATTGATTTTGCGGTCCGGTTGAATCTTGTATCGGAGCAGGATGGTAAATCTCTATTAGAGAATCTAGAAAGAGAATTAAATGTTCTACATGAAGCTGCACAAGCAGCGCAAAAATCATAATAGTATGATGGATGAACCTTGGCGAACAAACGGCAAGGTTTTTTTATATCCTTTTTGTGAAATGTAAATATAGGAAAAGAACCTTGTTATTTCTGTTAAGAATCCTACAAGAATATGATATATTAGAGATATTATGAAATCGATCAAAACAGAAGGAGTATCTCTGTATGAAACAAAGATGGAAAGATTTTGACTTTACCCTTATCATTACTCCTTTGATCCTGACAGCATTTGGGGTTGTTATGATATATAGCGCTAGCATGGTAGTTGCCGTTATAAAATATGATGTTCCTAGCAATTATTTTATGTTAAAGCAGCTTCAATGGTTTTTAATAGGGTTAGTACCCTTTGCCATAATGTCCTTCTTTAATTACAAGCACTTGCAAAAGCTCATGAAGGTAATCGTGTTGGGAGTCATCCTTTTATTAGTAGCTGTGTTAGTCTTTGGGGAAGATGTAAACAACTCGCAATCTTGGTTGAAAATTGGACCTTTTCAGTTCCAACCATCCGAATTCGCCAAACTAGGAATTATCTTATACTTAGCTTCTGTTTATTCCAAAAAACAAGACTATATTTCGGACTTTAGTAAAGCAGTTCTACCACCGCTTATTATGACAGGAATCATCCTAGGATTGATCTTCTTACAACCAGACATTGGTACTGGGGCAATTATTTTTATGATTGCTTGCTCCGTTATTTTTAGCTCTGGAATTCGAATGAAGCACCTTTCTATTCTTATTGCCACAGGAGTTATATTTATGGGATTGGCTGCCACGCAAATGGTGACGAAAGAAAGGATAGCGAGGTTCACAGGGGCATATATGCCATTTGAAACACCGCAGACAGACGGTTATCACTTAATTCAGTCGTACGTGGCAATCGGTACGGGTGGACTAGCTGGTGAAGGTTTAGGTCAAGGTGTTCAAAAATTAGGGTACCTTCAAGAACCACACACAGATTTTATCATGGCCGTTATCGCGGAAGAACTTGGCTTCATTGGGGTTGCTATTGTGATTGGCTTACTAGCAATCATCGTATTACGCGGCATTTATATTTCACGTTTATGTGATGATAGCTTTGGATCACTAGTTGCGATAGGTATCTCTTCTTGGATAGGGATTCAAACCTTTATCAATTTAGGAGCAATTAGTGGTATCCTACCGATTACAGGGGTACCATTGCCGTTTATTAGCTCCGGGGGCTCTTCGCTCCTCACCTTAATGATCGCGATGGGAATTTTAAATAATATCGCTAAGAAAGTTCGTGCGAAAGAAGTGCTTGTTTCTAAAGATCACGAGAAGCCATTCGATGATCCACGAGTGTTTAATAAAGAAGTCGTGAAACGAAGAAGAAGTCTTCATCAATAATACTTAAGCCCCCTACCAGCAGGTAGGGGGCTTAGTTGTGCTCTTATTTAATATTCAGTTCTCGGTCCGCCTGCTCTTTTTCTTGTGCTGCACTTCTGGATGCTAGTAACAAGTAATAACTCAACAAACCGCAGAAAATAGAGATGACAAGAGCGTGTGTTAACGCAATTCCTAAATTAACAAAGGTAAATATAATGAATGCACCTAAGATTACTTGTAAGACCATTAGAGCTACTCCAATAGTCCAACCCCAATACATCACTCGGTTATGTCGATAATGTTTGCGGACCTGAAGATAGAGAATAATCGTCCATATAAAAGCAATACCTGCAATCAAACGGTGACCCATTTGTATCCATTGTCCAAAATGGTAATTGAAAACAAGAGGTTTGCTATTCACACAAAATGGCCAGCTTGTACAAGCCATGCTTGAATCTGCGTGGCGAACAAGGGCGCCAGTGTAAACTACAAATAAAATATAGGCGGTAAACCAATACAAATGTTTTCGAAATCTTTTATCAATGACTAGTGATTGGGCATCCAATTTGTGGTCAATCTCAAAAATTAACAGCGTTAATAAAAGAACAGCTGCAAAGGATATCAATGAGATTCCAAAATGCGTAGCCATGACAAAGTCGGATTGTGGCCATAATACAGCCGCTGCACCAATTAATGCTTGGACAACTAAAAAGAATGTGGAGGTAAAGGCTAGAAACTTCACTTCTCTAATTGATCCGTAATATTTCCAGGAAAGAATGGAAAGTAAGAGTACGATGCCCCCTGCAAGACCAGAAACAAGCCGATGGCTTAATTCAATGACGAGCTGTGGGGTAATTTCTCCTTCACAGATAGGCCAATTTGCTCCACAACCCATTCCAGAGTCCGTTTTCGTAACCAGTGCACCCCCGACTAAGACGAGTACCATGATGATTGTCGCAATAACCGATAATTTTCTTAAAAATTTGATCATACGTTCACCCTGCTTCTATTCGACTAATTCATTCATTAGGAAGATATATAGTCGTGCATTTGCTCAAACATACAAGAGCAATAGTACCATGTTTGCCTGTTTTTTTCACTAATAAAATTCTTCAAAAACACTTGCATTGTCGAAGTTTGTTTGCTAGAAATAAATAAGGGAAACGGGGAAGCCGCACATGCATATCCTATGCGTACTGTTACACAATTCGATATATGTACCATTATAGAAAGGCTTCCAAGCCTTTTCTTTTAGTTTTTTGACGAAAGCATTCTAAGCTCTATATACATAAGTCAACGTATTAGTTAACAATTCGGTCACGGTCACAATATTGTCAAATTTGTGAAGATGAGTAAGCCAAATAGAAACCGAAGAGAATACATGGTACAATATGTTTGTATGTGCCTAGCTTTCGTTACTAAAAGAAACAGGAAATGATAAAATGGTTTTCTTTTGGAAAGTAATGGTTGTGCAACTCGGAAGGAGGGTTGTAAAATGGATAAGGTGGAAGTTTCTTCTACGCAAGTAATTAGTCAAACAGATAATCAAAAGGAATCTACCTTATGGGAAGATTTTATGGCTCTTATAAAAGTAGGGATTATTAACTCCAATCTCATGACAGCTTTTGCAGGATTTTGGATTGCCCTCTTTTACAATAATGCTTCTTTTGCCGATTATTGGGTAACCTTTTTATTAACGATGATTGGTACAGGAATGGTTATTGCTGGTGGTTGTATTATAAACAACTATTACGATCGGGATATCGATCATATCATGCAAAGAACCAAAGCTAGACCAACGGTTACAGGCACGATTCCACTCAAGGTAATTTTAGGCTTAGGAATTGGTATATCTGTTTTGGGTATCATTCTTCTTAGCTTCACAACTGTACAAGCAGCTTTATTTGGTGCATTTGGTTGGTTTGCTTACGTTGTACTTTATACGATGTGGTCGAAACGTAGATACACCATTAACACAGCAATAGGAAGCTTGTCTGGTGCAGTTCCTCCTTTAATAGGGTGGGCCGCTGTGGATCCTAATCTCCATGTGGCAGCAATTATTATTTTTGTCATTATGTTTATCTGGCAGACCCCTCATTTCCTAGCACTTGCTATGAAGAAGTGTAAAGAATATAAGGCTGCAGGAATACCAATGCTACCAGTGGTACATGGGTTTTCTATTACGAAACGACAAATTGTGGTTTATGTGACTTGTCTGCTTCCATTACCATATTTGTTGTTCTCACTAGGAACAGTATTTCTTGTCATTGCCACCTTGTTAAATCTAGGTTGGTTAGCTTTAGGTATAAGTGGGTTTAAGACAGGAAATGACTTAAAGTGGGCAAACAGGATGTTTGTGTACTCCTTAAGTTACTTAACGATATTCTTTTTAACCATGATTATCGTGACAGTACCTAGTACGATCTTCTAGTTAGAAATTAGAGTAATTATTTCCATATTCTAATTTATAATAAAAAATTGAAGGATGAAGAGAAAGAAAGAGAGGTATCATTTTCATGAAAGGTTGGATGGGAAAGTTCCGAGCTCTGTTTTTATTTAGCTCACTTTTACTTGTACTTTCAGGCTGTGGGAAAGAAAACCTTACCGCTTTTGTTCCAGAAGGTTATGGAGCGGAAGTATCTTTAAACCTCATTATCATTTCCTTAGTGGTTATGGTATTTGTGATTTTAGTGGTAATGATTGTATACACCATGGTCTTAGTAAAGTTCAGACAGAAAAAGGGTAAGGAAGATTTTATTCCGAAGCAAACTGAGGGGAATAAAGCACTTGAAATCATCTGGACTGTCATTCCTATTATCCTATTGATAATAATTGCAGTCCCAACTGTAAGAGCTACTTTTGATCTAGCCGACGAATCAAAAGCGGATGAGTCTTTGAACATTAACGTAACGGGTAACCAATATTGGTGGCACTTTAGTTACAATGATCAAGACATCCAAACTAGTCAGGACTTATATATTCCGACAGATACACGAGTATATTTGAATCTCAAGTCTAGTGATGTTATCCACTCTTTCTGGGTGCCATCTATCTCAGGTAAGATGGACGCAAATCCAGAGAATGAAAATACGATGTATATTGAAGCCTATGAAGAAGGCGTTTACTATGGTAAATGTGCTGAGCTTTGTGGACCTTCACACTCTTTAATGGACTTTAAAGTAATTGCTGTAAGTCCAGAAGAGTTTGAACAATGGAAGAAGGACATGAAGAGTGTTGATCCGGAAGCACAACCAGAAACAGCTAGTGCTCAAGAAGGACAAAAGCTTTTCCAAGAAAATAGCTGTATAGGTTGTCACGCTATTGGTTCTTCACCTGCAGCAGTTGGACCTAATCTAACTAACTTCGGGGATAGAACAAAAGTTGCTGGTGTATTAGAACATGACAAAGAAACTATCGTGAATTGGTTGTTAAATCCGGATGAATTAAAGCCAGGAAATAAAATGGCTGGAAACTATCCTGAGTTGACAGAAGAGGAAGCAGGCAAAATTGCGGACTACTTACTTCAATTACAACCATCGGAAATTACACCAGAAAGTGCTGGCAATGAATAAAAATAACGGGATGGATCAGGTTTAAGGGAGGTTTATAAGCGTGAGTACAGCAGTTACACACAAGCAAGGCTTTGGCGCTTTCTTGTGGGATTACTTAACCACAGTGGACCATAAAAAAATTGCACATTTATATTTGATCGCTGGTGGTTTCTTTTTCCTAGTTGGCGGACTGGAAGCTATGGCGATTCGTATTCAGCTAATAAAACCAGCAAATGATTTTGTTAGCGCAGGATTTTATAATGAGATTTTAACAATGCACGGAACAACGATGATATTCCTTGCAGCAATGCCAATTCTTTTTGGATTTATGAACGCAGTCGTTCCTTTACAAATAGGGGCGCGAGATGTTGCGTTTCCATTTTTAAACTCTTTAGGTTTTTGGTTGTTTTTATTTGGTGGATTAATGCTAAATGCAAGTTGGTTCCTAGGTGGTGCCCCAGATGCAGGTTGGACAGCATATGCACCACTTTCCACGACCTCACCAGGGCATGGCGTAGATTTCTACATACTTGGTCTACAGATTTCTGGTGCGGGTACTTTAATGGGTGGAATAAACTTTTTAGTTACTATCATTAACATGCGTGCGCCAGGTATGACTTACATGCGTATGCCACTATTCACTTGGACCATATTTGTAACGAGTGTATTGATCATATTTGCATTCCCTGCTTTAACTGTAGGATTATTTTTATTAATGTTCGACCGTATGTTTGGATCTGGTTTCTTTGATCCAGCAATGGGTGGTAACTCCATTATTTGGGAGCATTTATTCTGGATTTTTGGACACCCTGAAGTATATATTTTGGTATTACCTGTTTTCGGTGTATTTAGTGAAGTTATTTCTACCTTTTCGAAAAAGCGTTTATTTGGATATACCGCGATGGTATTTGCTACCGTTTTAATTGGGTTCTTAGGATTTATGGTTTGGGCTCACCACATGTTTACGGTAGGTCTTGGACCTGCAGCTAACTCTATCTTCGCGGTAGCGACAATGGCGATTGCTGTTCCAACTGGTATAAAGATTTTTAACTGGTTATTAACCCTGTGGGGCGGAAACATTACCATAAACTCTGCGATGCTTTGGTCTTTAGGTTTCTTACCTACCTTTACCATTGGGGGAACGACAGGTGTTATGTTGGCAGCAGCAGCTGCAGATTTCCAATATCATGATACTTATTTCGTAGTTGCACACTTCCACTATGTTATTGTCGGTGGAGTTGTATTTGGTATATTCGCTGCCCTTCATTATTGGTGGCCAAAAATGTTTGGTAAAATTTTAAATGAGAAGCTAGGAAAACTTACATTCTGGTTATTTTTCATTGGTTTCCATTTAACGTTCTTTATTCAACATTTCCTTGGATTAATGGGTATGCCGCGTCGTTATTGGGTATTCTTACCAGATCAAGGCTTAGATACAGGTAACTTAATTAGTACAATTGGTGCGTTCTTCATGGCACTTGGTACAATTGTGTTCCTTATCAATGTCATCACAACTTCCTTGAAAAAACAGGAGGTCGCAGGAGATCCGTGGGATGGCCGTACACTAGAGTGGACTATTCCGTCTCCTCCAGAGCATTACAACTTTAAACAACTTCCACTTGTTCGTGGGTTAGATCCTTTATGGGTCGAAAAGACGGAAGGGCGTAAAGAAATGACACCAGCAGAACCATTAGGTGATATTCATATGCCTAATAACTCGATTTTGCCTTTTGTCATGTCACTTGGATTCTTTATTGCCGGATTTGGCTTTATTTATCAAGTAGATGACATAAGTTGGTTATCATTAGTATTTGTGGGTATGGGAATTGCATTAGGTACTATGTTCGTACGTTCTGTGAAGGATGATCTAGGACACCATATCCATAAAGAAGATCTTGAAAAGGGGGCTAAATAATGAGTCATGATCACTCTTTAAACCCTGAAGTCATGCCAGAAAGTCCTGAAAAAGCCACCCTTGAAGGTAAAAATAAGTTTCTAGGATTTTGGTTCTTCCTTGGCGGAGAAACAGTATTGTTTGCAAGTCTTTTCGGTACTTATTTGGCATTAAAAGGTTCAACAGGTAGTGGACCGACTGCTGAAGAACTATTCGGATTAGAATTAGTATTCATCATGACGATGTTGCTTCTTACAAGCTCACTTACTAGTGTGTACGCTATGTACCACATGAAAAACAATGATTTTGGTAAAATGCAACTATGGTTAGGAATTACAGTTCTATTAGGGCTAAGTTTCCTTGGTTGTGAGATTTATGAGTTTTATCACTACATTCATGGAGAACACTTTACATTCCGTTCTTCCGCATTTGGTTCTGCGTTCTATACATTAGTTGGATTTCACGGTGGACACGTTGCATTCGGTTTATTGTGGATTATTACACTAATGGCTCGAAATGCAAAAAGAGGACTGAATCTTTACAACGCACCAAAGTTTTATATTGCTAGTCTTTACTGGCACTTTATAGACGTGGTATGGGTATTCATCTTTACAGTTGTTTACCTAATAGGAAAGGTGGGTTAATCAATGTCTGAAAACACCAATTCTACGGCTCTTAACTACCGCAAAAAACAGCGGAAGGAAGAGATGAAACAACAAGTGATCACGTTTGTACTCATGATTGCCTTTACGATTGTAGCATTTGGTATGGTAATGGCTGAGCTAAGTAAATATTTTGTTATTCCAATTTTAATAGTACTTGCTATTGTGCAAGTTGGATTTCAACTTTATTACTTTATGCACATGAGTCATAAAGGACACGAGATGCCTGCTTTGATGATTTATGGCGGAATGGCTGTCGCCTTTTTAACAGTTCTTACTTTAACTGTTATTGTTTGGTGGTAGGATATTAAAAGGCCGGGAGGAATCCCGGCCTTTTACAATTTTTAGATTGTTGAGGAATTGTCATATATTCATTCGGTTTTCGCTATGGTTTACGGTATAATAGAACAGATAACTACTAGTATAACTGGAGTGAAAGATTATGTGGTTAGAATTACAGATCTTCGGATTTCGAGCTTTATGGAGTCCTTATTATATGCTATTCATTGTTGGACTAGCTATTAGCTATTACTTACTTACTTCGGTTTATTACCGTCGTTTTACATCCGATGGAAACGTACCTACTAGTAAACAACAGCTATCCTTCTATACAGGCTTGCTATTGTTATATGTGGTCAAAGGGTCTCCAATTGATCTCATCTCACATATTATGTTCACCGCCCACATGGTACAAATGGCTTTGTACTATCTTGTATTCCCGATTCTTGTGATAAGAGGAATTCCACAGTGGGTTTGGAGACGAATTTTTGAGACGCCTGTTCTCTCGCCCGTATTGCGCATATTAACGAAACCCCTTATTGCATTGTTACTGTTTAATGGCTTGTTTTCTTTATATCATATTCCAAGTATCTTTGATTTCACGAAGGCGAGCCCAGAAGCACATGCCATTATTACAACGGTTATCCTAGTAACGGCTTTCTTCATGTGGTGGCCAATGTTTACTCCATTGAAGGAAATGAAGACGATGTCTCCGGTATTGAGTATTGGCTATATTTTTGCTAATGGGGTATTAATTACACCAGCATGTGGATTAATCATCTTTTCGGACGTATCCCTCTACGCAACATACCATAGTGTCGGAGGCTGGATACAGGCGCTATCCCTTTGTGTGCCAACGGATGTCTTATCTGGTATATCATTAACTGGGCCGGAAATGTTTTCTCCTCTTCCTGTTTTGGAGGATCAGCAACTTGGTGGAATTTTGATGAAAATTACGCAAGAGATTGTTTATGGGTACGTACTTGCAAGAGTATTCTTCGGATGGTTCCGTAAAGAAAGTCAAAAAATTGATCCTATTCCTTCAACAAACGAAGGATATTAAGGAAATGGTCTGGTATGAAAGGAAAATGAGGACATGCATATTTTACCAACTATAAGTACATTTTTTATCGTCTTAAGTGCTGTACTAGTTGCGATTGGTTGGGTGCTAGTGGCCAATCACAAATATAAGCAGCACAAAAAAGTGATGATTGCAGGTGCAGTTAGTGCCCTAATATTTTTCCTGATCTATGCATCTAGAACGATTTTCGTTGGAAATACGAGCTTCGGTGGTCCGGATGATATTAAAATTTACTATACCATCTTTCTAATTTTTCATATTATCCTTGCTACTACGGGAGCAGTATTCGGAATTGTTACACTGACGCTCGCTTTTAAGCGGAAAATTGCCAAGCACCGAAAAATCGGACCAGTGACGAGTGTTATTTGGTTTTTTACTGCAATTACAGGCTTAGCTGTTTATTTATTACTATACGTTTTCTTTGATGGTGGAGAAACAACAAGTTTAATTAAGGCAATATTAGGTTACTAATATTAGTAGAAGTTATTTTCATGTGAAAATAACTTCTTTTTTTATCTTTACAAAATATCAGTAACTGCCTAACATTACATGTAAAGGGGAAGGAGGGGAAGGTTTGTGAAGATTGTAAGTCCTCGGTTAACACTAGAAGCTATTACATTAGAAAGCGGCAAAATATTGATGACTAATCGAATTGCTTACTTCTTGAAACATCAAATACCATTTGAGATGGAGTGGCCGTCCAACGGATTTAAGGCGCTGTTACCTTATTACTTAGAGAAGCTGGAGGAAGACCCGACGGAATTAGGGTTTGGCTCGTGGATTATTCTAGAAAATGCATCGGAAAACCTGATCGGAAATATTGGCTTTAAAGGTAGAAGTGATGAACAGCCTCCCTATACTTTAGATATTGGATACGAAATATTGCCAAAATATCGAAACCAAGGTTATGCAACGGAAGCCGTTAAGTATCTGACGGAATGGGCTCTGGAACAGTCTACTGTTGAAAAAGTAACCGCCAGCTGTGACATTTCCAATACGATATCTCAACGTGTTCTTATCAACAACTCATATGAAAAATATAAACACGAACGCTCGTTTGTATCCTATCAGAAGACAAAAGGATAATCGGCGTTCAAATTCAGAGAGGGAGAGTGAAAATGATAATTAGGGAACTAACAGCTTCGGATTATGACAAAGCAATAGATCTAGGGGAATATGCCTTTAATCGAGTCATACCAGATCAGGAACGGGAAGAGCGAAAAGTAGACATGGCAAATCATAAAGTTCTTGGTTATTGGGAAAAAGAGCAACTAGCAGCTAAATTACATATTCGTCCATTAAAAGCTTTTCTTGGTTCTACGAAAATGTCATTTGGTGGGATTGCTGGAGTGGCGACATGGCCGGAATTTAGAAGACAGGGGAAAGTAGAAGCGTTAATTAAGGAATCCTTACTACAAATGAAACAGGAGAACCAAGTTATAAGTTTGCTTCACCCGTTTTCGATTGGTTTTTACCGACGGTTCGGTTGGGACATAACGCAATATGAGCATACCTATACTTTTAAACCAGCAGACATAGCTAAGAAAAATTTAATAGGTAGGACAGAACGAGTTTCTTTCTCTGATAAGAAAGACATTATCATGGACCTTTATGAGCGAAAAGCAAAACAGTTTGGCTTGACACTAGTACGGACCGAATGGTGGTGGGAAAAGCGAATTTTAACAGGGGACGAACAAATTGTTTTATATTGGGATGAGAATCAGGAGCCTGGAGGCTATCTCATTTCTTGTTTAGAGAAGGAAAAGCTAAGTGTAGAGGAAATGGTGTTTTTTTCTGAAGAAGCTTTCCACGGACTTATGCAATGGGTTCGGAACCATGATTCTATGATTGAAAGTATACAGCTGTTAGGTTGGCCGAATGAACCACTTGACTATTATTTAGAAGGCGGGAAGGTCGATTGTACTGTTCATCCCTACTTCATGACTCGAATTGTAGACCTGTTTCCATTTTTAATGAACTATCCTTTTTTTAATCCAAAGATAAGTTGTAGTATCGAGTTGGATATGGAGGATTCATATGCACCTTGGAATGAAGGGAAATGGGCGGTAGAAATAGAGGGAGGGGAAGTGGTAGCGGTTAGCCGAAGAGAGAATTCGGAGGCCACACTAACCCTTCGATTGACGATCCAAACGTTGGCTGCATGGTTGTTTGGAAGTCAACCCATTGAGTTGTTACTTCGAATGAACCAAATTGTTGTAACGGGAAATAAAGAGGATTTGTTATCATTGGCTGTCCCACAACCACCTGCTTTTTTGGACTATTTCTAAAGCAAAAAGAGGCAGGGATAAAACTATAACTTCCCAATCTAGAGGACGAACGATTACAGGAAAGGACTTAGAATATCATTTTTCAATAAATGGTTCTTCATTCATACATGATAGGAATCGGTTTTAGGATAATCATTGTACGAGTATAGACTAGAGCCGTACCAGAAATCAGGCCATTATCTAACATAGCAGATCACATGTCCGCAACCCAAGAAGGCTGGGAGGCAAAGGACGCCTGTTCCGCTATTCGTCTGGCCGTGCTCACAGAAAGCGCAGTATTCTGCCGGAGTGTCGGCATATAACTTTACCACTTACACTTATGTCGCAGTTTATGGATTATTAGCTACAACACTTACAAGAGCATCCTAAAAGAAAAATCCGAACTGATTCGAATTCTAATGAAAGAAATTTCGAACCATAGTTCGGATTTTTTATGGTTAAAACACTTTTATTCCAGCCTTTATAATTTGAAGTTCCACTTAATGATCCCAGCTTCTCTAGCAGAGTTAAATGCGATTACTAACAAAGGACCGAGAATAAAGCCCATAATCCCTAGTAACTGTAGTCCTAAATACATCCCAATTAAAGTAGCTAGCGGAGATAGTCCGATATGGCGACCCATCACTTTAGGCTCTACCGTTCTGCGAATTGCTAGGAGGATGATAGCTAAGATGGACAATTGGGTACCTGTTGCAATGTCTCCTGTTATAAACATATATACCGCCCATGGTCCGAGAATAACTATCGATCCAATAATGGGAACAAAATCGATAATCCATATGATTACCGACATAATAACTGCTACTTCTGGAGTGATGATTAACAATCCAATCAGGGACACGATAAAGATTATAATACTTACTAAGAATTGTGCTTTGAGAAATCCTAATACAACGTACGATAATCGCGCATTCATGAATTGTACTTTTTCAGCTGTTTCTTCTGTTAGTTGGTTGTAGGCTTTGGATTTAATACTCGGTAGTTCGAGCATAAATAAAAACAAGGCAATTAAATAAACCAACAAACTAACTAAATATTGAGGGATCAATCCTACAATGGATGCGATTTTCTCAATTTTTAGGTATTTTCGAAGTGTTTCGGTGAAGGATTCTAGGGACCCTTGAATTCCATCTTTCACTTCTACTATAAATTCTTTTGGCAAATCTTCAGCAAAATGATCTAAGTCTTTTTCCCATCCGGCAACTTTCTCATCAATTTGGTTAATATATGTAGGTGCATCTTCTGTAAATTGGACGATATGGGTAACAGCTCTTGTGACAAAATAAGACCCAATAACTCCAATGGTTATCAAAAAAATTAAAAACACAATCGTGACTGCTAATTTCCGGTTCATTTTAAATCGAAATTGCATCATACGCACAGCGGGATTTAGAATTAAGGCAGTAACGAAAGCAACGATTAGTGGAACAGATACGGGTAATATAAAGTACCCTATAATGATAACTAGAATGGTAAAGATAATTAAAATCCATTGGCGTTTACTAAGGTATCGAAACAATTTGTTTATGTATCCCCTTTCCGAACATGTACAACTTTTAATCAAAATATAGCACGAAGGATGGCTTTTGAATAGGTTTTTTTTCGTAATGATGAACAATTTTTTGGTGAGAACGGTTCAAGCTATTTTGGGGTGAAAAATTCATGCACATATTCTACCTACCATGGTAACATGATTGCCACGAATGAAGATAGCAATACACGTTTATGCAAGCAAAAAAAAGACCATCTTTTGGATGGCCTTGTTGTTATTCGTTTTTTAATGCATCTAATTCTGTTTTTGCTTTCTCTAAAAGCTTTGTAGTACGATCTTTCACACTTTCAGGAAATTCTTCTTGCTCTCCGTATTCTATACCATGCGGATAATAATGCTTCCCTAAAAGGGGTGTTCTTAATTTAATTACTGCATTACCTCTATCCACGTCACCTTCAATAGCATAGCCCTGAATACGAACATAATAAGTCACGTTTTTTTCCGCGGAATTTATTTTATAGTCATATGTAACTCTTTCATAGTCCCATTGTCCACCACGAATAAAAGCGATATCATTCATGATGTGATCCAATGGCTTTAAGTCGATAATAGTGTCTTCAATTCCTGATCCTTCAATTCTCATACTTCCACCTCGCAAATAATATGTCGCTAAACCTATAATAGTACGAAATGAGACAAGTTGCAATGGAAACGGAGTGGTTCCGATTTCCTCTTCTAAAGAATAAAAAAGATATGCAAGTTCCTCACTTATTCGGAAACAATAACAGTTGAGATGATTTGGTCATCTTATGTTACTTCATTAAAGGAGGAGTTTCCGAATGAAATCTGTAAAGGAAATTATGTCAACAGATATTAGCTATTGTACACCAAGTGACTCTATAACGGAAGCAGCCACAAAAATGAAAGACAAAAATGTTGGGGCTATCCCAATCTGTGGAGAAAACCGGGAACTTATCGGGATGATAACAGATAGAGACCTGGTTATAAGAGGATTAGCAGCGAATAAATCTGCTGATACTGCTGTACAAGAGGTAATGAGTTCTGACCTTTATTCTTGTACTCCACAATCAACAGTGCAGGAAGCAAGCAAAATTATGGCGGAAAAACAGATACGTCGTCTTCCAGTCATTGAAAGAGGAGAGCTTGTTGGGATAATTGCTCTTGGAGACCTCGCTCTTGAAGACAAGTCAAATGAAGCAGCAGGACATGCATTAGAAGATATTTCTGTGCATACAGAAATGCATTAATGCAAAAGCTTCGGGAGGCTGGGACATAACTAGCCAAGAATAACCTAAAAATGGTTCCCATCATCGGTTTTCGATGATGGGAACCATTTTGGTTTGAATTATGGTCACCATCTATGGTTGGATTTGCATTCATGGCCGTGTACTTTCTCAAGTTTACCGCCATGAATGCAAATCCCAGTTCCTTTTCTACTTTCTCTTTACCTCTCACCGACATACGGGTGAAACGCAAATTAGCCTTCAGAAATCCGAAGACGGGTTCTACATCTATTTTGCGTTTGCCATAGATTTTCCCCGTTTCTTTTTCCGAAAGCTGCTGTCTCGTATATGCTTTTTGGTTTTCCCACTTTTCATTATAATAGATCTTTCGATTGTTTCCTTCCTTCGCTTTCGTACATTGCGAACGTAACGGACAACCGAAACAGTCCTCACACTCATAGACGTTATATGTTCTTGTATAACCATATCGGTCTGTTCGATTGGATAGATAGCGGAATGTTAATTTTTTATCGTTTGGACACGTAAACGCATCTTCGATCTCATCGTAATGCCAATTGGCTACGTTAAAGGCATCCTGCTTATATTTCTTTTTCTTTTCTTTCCGGTATTGGTTATACGTAATCAATGGCGTGCGTTTCCGATTTTCGATGACGTCTTCGTAATTTTGTTCACTCCCATAGCCGGCATCCGCGACAATATAGTTGGGTAGGTCAAAGAAGTGTTCCTCAATGTTATCCAGGAAAGGTGTGAAGGTACGCGTATCCGTTGGATTCGGAAACACGTCATAAGCGAGCGCATACTGTCCTTCTGTCGCAAGTTGCACGTTATACCCGGCTTTGAGCTGGCCGTTTTTCATGTAATCATCCTTCATGCGCATGAAGGTGGCATCGTGATCCGTTTTCGAATAACTGTTGCGCTCTCCGAAGATGGCCATATCGTGTTGGTATTTTTGTTTGCGCACCACAAAATCCTTGAATTGCTTGCCGTATTGTTTAGGGGTTTTGCGCTCAGAACGAAGCTGTTTCCGTTCGCTTACGTCTTCACTTGCTTCTATCTTTTTATCATATTCACCAACCGTCTCCTCCAGCTTTTCCACCACTTTTTCGAGTTCTTGGCTGGATAGTTCCTCCATACTTTCCCGTTCTATTTCCGGAATGATTTCTTTCTCCAACAGTTCTTCATACATCCGGTTAGACTTTTCCACTAAACGGGAACTGTACTTTTCCGTCGCTTTGCGCCAGACAAACGTAAACTTGTTGGCATTCGCTTCGATTTTCGTTCCGTCAATAAAAATGGCTTCTTCCTCGATGACGTTTTCTCGGACAAGCTGACAACGGAATTGGACAAAGCACTGACGCAATAGTTCCTTTACCTCCGGATGGACACGGAAACGGTTAATTGTCCGGTAACTTGGTTCATACCCCTGGGCCAGCCACATCATCCGGACACTGTCTTTCAGTAATCCCTCGATCTTTCTGCCAGAGAACACCGACTGCGTATAAGCACATAAAACCACTTTCATCATCATGCGCGGATGATAAGCCGGACATCCCGTTTCACGCAGAAATCCAGTGAATGCCTCATCTGGAATAGCTTCCACGACATCATGGACGGCATAGGCGATATCGTTTTTCTGAAGTTTGATTTCCAAATCTAGCGGCAAAATGACTTGATTCATGTTATACTGTTTAAACATAAGGATACCTCCGATTCTGTTTGGGTGTGGTAACTTTAACATTATCAGAAGGTATCCTTTTTGCGTACATTTTTTTGGGATTTTATTAAAAAAAGAGTGACACTCACTGGTTTATGGTGTGGGTGCCACTCTTTTTAGTTACTGGGTTTTGTCCCAGCCTCTTTTTTTATTGCATAAACAAAAATTGGTGTTATTTGGATTGCATTAAAGTTTGATAACAATTCTATTAAAATGCCCATTTCTTTCATATTCTTATTATACTAGAACTATAATAGTGTTAAGTGGACAAAAAGGAGTTAACATACATGCGGGCTATCAAAAGTTTTTTGTTGCTAATACTAATGATCATTGGTTTTTTATATTTCGTTCCATTTCATAACATAACCCCTAGTGAGTGGCTGCATAAAGATAAAGCTGAAGAGGTAGAACAGCAGGTTGAACAGGTCACTTCTCAACCATCTAGTGAGCCTAATACGAAACAAACGGCGACCGCCGTTCCTATAGAAGGGGAATTAACATCTTGGATTGGCAAAAATAGTTCCGAACTAGAGAAAACGTATGGCGAACCTATTCGCAAAGACAAAAGCTCATATGGCTACACGTGGTGGATTTACACCGATCATGAGAGTCAATATGCGCAGTTCGGGGTGCGAGATGGGAAAGTAAACACTGTATATATTACAGGTAGTAAAGGGAAGATCGACGGGATTGCTTTAGGGAATAGTTACGATGCCCTGAAGAAGGAAAGATCTTTCCAAAAAGAAATTTCCTTTAACGTCGGAGTAACCTCTTATCGTTTTACCCTTACGGATAAAGACCTTGAAATGCGTCCTCTGGTTGCTCTATCCGAGGACACGTTCATGCAACTCTATTTTGATACGTTTACACAACAACTTTCTTCTATTCGGTTGCTGGATGCAAATACACTATTAATGCAAAGACCGTACGATATCTATTACACAGGGAAACTTCCGGAATCGCCGATCTTGTCCGATGAGGAGTGGACGGAAATAGAAAAAGGAGCAGAGAAGCAAATCTTTGATATTACCAACATCGTTCGGAAAAGACATCAATTAGGTTCTCTTGCCTGGCATGAGGAAGTTGCGACTGTTGCCTTCGGGCATAGCAAGGACATGTCCATACACAATTATTTTTCCCATTATTCCCAGGATGGTAAAGGATTAAAAGATCGTTTGAGTGCGAAGGATGTCATCTACCAAATGGCGGGTGAAAATATCGCAGCGCAATATACAGATGGACCAGCAGCGGTAGAAGGCTGGTTAAATAGTGAAGGACATCGCCATGCGTTACTTGAAGGTAAATATACGCATCTGGGCGTAGGCGTCTACAAGTATTACTACACACAAAACTTTCTACAAAAGGCTGACCAGTAGGTTAGCCTTTTTTTAAAGGTAAGAAAGTATAAATCGTGCGCTTGCGCCTTTCTTATTGTAGTAACATTGACCAATTGCTGTCATACGATAGTTTATAGGTATATTCATTAAGGATTGGAGGGAGCAGGAACTATGGGAAAAGATCTGCATCCGTCTATACAAGAATTTAAACAATTTGTAGAACGGCATCCTGACCTTATAAAAGAAGTGAGAAAGAGCGGGAAAGGTTGGCAGCCTCATTACGAGAAATGGATACTCCTAGGAGAAGACGATCCTTCCTGGGAAAAATACAAATCCAACTCAACACAAAAACGGCCTGGCCAAAAGAAGAAAGAATCTAAGGCAAAAGGGAGCAGCCAAGAGAAACTGAATAAGCTAATGAAGATGGTAGAAAACGTGGACCTTGATAAAATGGAAGGTCATATTAATCAATTGAACGGTGCGGTTGGTAATATACAAAAGTTATTTGGACAGTTTCAGGATGCGAAAAGACAGTTTTCTGGAAAGTCTACCCATCATATGCCGTTCCACCGTAGAAGGGATTAAGGAGGGGACAGCATGCAACCGAGTTTGTATCAATACATTCAATCCAATCCAGAAATGGTTCCTTACATTCGCGAGCATCCCGAGTGGTATCGGAAACTGACGCGAAACCCTGATTCTATTGTCGAGATGGAGCAAGAGATGAAGGTTTATTTTGGCCGAACTGTTCCACAGAAAATGGAAAAATTTGCTGGGCAAATGCAGATGGTCTCCATGTTTATCCAATTGGCAGGCTCTATGAAAGACTAGCTTGCCTCTTTCTTTTATATAGGAAGCCTGTTATGATGGATGTGGAGGTGGAAGACTAGTGATTGCCACTTTAGAAATTGTACAACTATTAGATCAGTCCGAATACTTAGGAAAGATGATTCTATCCTCAGATGTGATGGACGATTTCCATAAAGCTAAGACATCTTTAGAAGAAGATGAAGAAGCACAACGTTTGATCGCTGCTTTTCAAGCGATGAAAGTACAGTATGAAGATGTTCAACGTTTCGGTCGATATCACCCTGATTACAGCATGATAATGAAAGAAATCAGGTCTACGAAGCGAGAAATGGACATGAATGAAAAAGTAGCTGCTTTCAAAATTGCTGAAAGACAGCTTCAAGAGCTGCTAGACGATGTAAGTGAGCTGGTCGCTCTAGTGTTAGCACCAATGTGAAAGTGCCAAAAGATGGCGCGGCATTAAAAGATGGTGGCTGTGGCTGCGGAAGTGGTAGCGGAGGCTGCGGTTGTAGAGCTTCTTAAGAAAAAGGTCTAGATGTCTGAGTCTAGACCTTTTTCTTTTGTTGGAATTAAGAGCAGTGCCTTTATTCATCATCCTTGTTCGTCCCGTTGCTACATTCTAAATTGTCTGATAAAATAAGGGAAAAGAAGTAGGTAAGCGAGGAAATTAGATGAGAACACAACGACAAGGTATTGTAGTATGGTTTCAACATATGAAAAACATAAAACAAATTAAGAAATTTGGACATTTAATCTATGTTTCCAAAGAACAAAAGTATGCGGTTCTCTATGTAAATCAATCAGAATATGAAGAAAAAGAGAAACGTCTTCAAGAATTTCCGTTTATTTCGAAGGTTAGCCCTTCACAAAAACCGTTCATTCGCACGGATTATGAGAATGCAAAATTAGATAAAGCGAAAGAATATGATTATAAAATGGGGATCTAAGCATTTCAGCACCGGCTGAAATGCTTTTTCTATATATTTCGAGACTAATATGGGGGTCGTATCCTTTAAAAAAAGGATTGTTTGGGGTTGAAAAATAATTTTGAGATTCTGTACATGAAGAGGTACAATAAAGGTATAACGAACGTACGTTTTCATTTAGGGGGAGAGCCATGTCAAAGAAAGCTTTACTAGTCATTGATGTTCAAAAAGCCATGTTTGAAGAAGGGAATGAGGTGTATAAAGGGGATAATTTATTAAAAAATTTGGATTATCTCCTCACAAAAGCACGGTCTGTGGAAATGCCAATTTTCTACATCCAGCATAATGAAGCGGCAGGGGGAACTCTAGAGCATGGAACAGAGGGGTGGGAGGTTCATTCCGAAATATCTCCAGCAGAGGAAGACATCCTTATTCAAAAGAGAACGCCTGATTCTTTTTTTCAAACATCCCTAGAGGAGGAATTGAAAAAATTCGGAATCGAACATTTGATTATCACAGGAATTCAAACGGAAGTATGTGTAGATACAACGTGTAGAAGAGCTTTTAGTTTAGGATTTAAAGTCACTTTAGTTTCAGATACTCATAGTACATGGAATTCGGAGGATATAACAGCTGAACAGATTATCGGTCATCATAATCGTGTCTTGCGTTGGTTTGCCGGTGTTGAGCCGGTGGAAGCTCTTACATTTAAGTAGATCAACAATCTAAAATAGCAATAGGAGGGAAGTTATGAGCGGTATAGCAAAAACTCCTGAACCGCCGTATTACGCCGTTATATTTGCTTCACAGCGTAAAGATGGAGACAAAGGATATGGAGAAATGGCAGAAAGGATGGTGGAATTAGCCTCTAAACAGAAAGGATTTTTAGGAATTGATAGTGCACGTGATTCTAATTTAGGTATTACTGTCTCTTATTGGCAGTCCGCAGAATCCATTCGGAATTGGAAGGAGCATGCAGCTCATAAAGTAGCTCAAGAACGAGGCAAAAAAGAATGGTATCAAAACTACACCGTAAGAGTTTGTAAAGTGGAAAGAGATTACAATTTTGAACTATAGATTTCGCAGCTAATTTCTTTCTGTAATAAAAAAAGCCTGCAGATATCATCTGCAGGCCCTTTTTACTTTCTACAATAGAAAGCAAAAAGGCAAAGGGAGAGGAGAAACCGGAGGAAGAACTTATGGGGAAACGTAAGTCTTCTCCGTGTTCAGAAGCAACTAATACGATTGGTTAGTCGCTTCAGTCGTTATTATCGACTACATGGGGAAATTTATACATGGATCGTTCATTTTTTTCCATCTTATGAGAAAGTTTCTTTTCGTGCCTGTTCTAATCGTGGTTATACTACAAAAGGGGAGTTGCACTTCGTTTCTAACCCGTTTTATGATAGGATAAAGGGCGAAACACGAGGAAGAGGTGCTTTAGGATGAGGGTCATTTCTGGAATACATAAAGGTAGACAACTGAAGCCAGTACCAAATCGATTAACAAGACCAACTACAGATAAAGTAAAAGAGGCTTTATTCCAAATGATTGGTCCATTCTTTGAAGGTGGTAGCTGTTTGGATTTATTTGCAGGTAGTGGTGGTTTAGGCATTGAAGCGTTAAGTCGTGGAATGGATAAGGCTATCTTTGTCGATAAACAAGGGAAAGCCATTCAAATCATACACCAAAATCTGCAAGAACTGAAACTAGAAAATCAAGCAGAGGTTTACCGAACGGATGCTTTCCGAGCGATCAAAGCCGCTGCAAAACGTGAACTCCTATTTGATTATATTTTTTTAGATCCACCCTATCAAAAAATATCCTACACTGATTTACTTGATGCCATTGAAGAGAATAATCTATTACACCCAAACGGGACCATAGTTTGTGAACATGAAGCCAGTGAAAGCCTTCCTGATCAATATTCCGACTATATTGCTTATCGGAAAGAGGATTATGGGAGTACGACAGCCATCACTTTATATAAGCGAAAGGAGCAGGAACAATGACGAAACTAGCGATTTGTCCAGGAAGCTTTGATCCGATAACGTATGGGCATTTAGATATTATTCAAAGAGGGGCTAAAATATTTGATCATGTTATTGTAGCGGTTTTTAACAACCAAGCAAAGGCTCCGCTGTTTAGTGTCGAAGAACGTTCTACTCTAATCGAGGAAGTAACTGCAGATTTTGATAATGTAACGGTTGACACATGCGATGGTTTACTCATGGATTATGCAAAGGAAAAAAATGCGCAAGCCATATTACGAGGGCTTCGAGCCGTCAGTGATTTTGAATATGAGATGCAAATCACCTCTATGAATAGAAAATTAAATGAAGATATCGAGACATTTTTTATGATGACGAATAATCAGTATTCCTTTTTGAGCTCGAGTGTTGTAAAAGAAGTGGCAAAGTATCATGCAAATGTATCGGATCTTGTACCTGAGGTAGTGGAGCAAGCATTAATTCGAAAATTTACTAAATAAGAAATCCGAGAGGTGTCCACACCCTCGGATTTCTTATTTAGTCTTAGCTTTTATGAACAAAGGATGTTCGAAGACGAGTCCCCATTACGACGATAGCAATTCCAATCATTGTAATAGTAAAGAGTGGTCCTACTTGTATTAACGTCTCCCACCATTCGGTCCACGATGAATCCTTCGTAAATGAGGAAAAGACAGGAGTAGTGGACTCCGTTGATTTATGGTCCAAGTACAACGGTTTATAAAGGAACACTGCTAACAAACTTGCAATGACACCATGCAATAATCGTGCGAAAAAATAAGGTGCAAAACGTATATCTGTTTCGGCTAAAATACTAGCGACCTGTGCTTGAACCGAAAAACCATTAAAGGCCAAGATAAACGAAACCATTATAGCTTGTGGTAAAAAGCTAGAAATGGATGACTCGGAAATTAATTGAGCACCTAACGTTATTTCAAATAGTCCCGAGAATAATGGAAGTGCGAGTCCTTCTGGCAATTGAGCAAGCTGCAGGATCTGCTCTATACCGTAAGCGAAAAAGTGAGAAATACCAACCTCGGATAGTAAATTAGTAAACACAGAAAACATGATGATAAATCCACCAATCATCAATAACGTATTGACAGAATTGATGACAGCATCTCCAAATATCTTACCGAATGGTCTGGAGTCTTCTATTCTCGCTTGATGCATCTCTTTGAAAGCACGAACGATTGAAAAGCGTTCCTTTTCTTTTGCTTTTCGTTCGTTCTTCTCTTTGTCCATCCCATGAAATCTCATGAATATACCGACCAATGTATTTCCTAAATAATGACATACGGCGAGTAATATTCCAAGCTGTGGATCATTAAAAAATCCGATGGAAACGGCTGCGAAAATAAATAAAGGGTTGGATGCATTGGTAAAAGATACGAGTCGTTCTGCTTCGATTTGAGTTAAATGTTTCTCTTGTCTTAATCGAGAAGAAAGCTTAGCTCCCGAGGGATACCCACTAGCCATGCCCATCGCCCATACAAAGCTTCCTACACCAGGTACGTTAAACAGTGGTCGCATTATGGGTTCAAATAAGACCCCAATAAATTTCACAACCCCAAAACCAATTAATAACTCAGCTGTGATGAAAAAAGGAAGAAGGGACGGAAAAACAATCTCGGTCCACATTTCTAGTCCTCGTAGACTTGCATCCAATGATACGCTTGGAAACATAATAAGAGACCCAGCAAGGAATAAGGCCATGGATGCAAGTAGTATAGTTTTCCACTTTGATTTCAAGAAAAGTCCCTCCTAGTATAAAGCTACACTTTTCTGTACTTCTATTTTTTAAAATAGTAAAATATGGTTAACGTGGGTAGTACAAGCGCTCTTTATCAATATACGCTCATAGAAGGAGTAAATATGCCATATTATGTATCGTTAGAAAATTTCATCTAAGGAGAGACATAATTTGGCAAAACCAGTAATTGGCCTAGCTCTAGGATCGGGTGGTGCGAAAGGGTTATCCCATATAGGCGTCATTAAAGAGCTAGAGGATCATGGCATCTCGATTGACCTTATAGCAGGAAGCAGTATAGGTGCAGTAATCGGTGTTCTTTATGCTGCTGGACAGAAGCCTGCTCACTTAATCCAAATTGCTTCCTCCTTGAAACGAAACTTATTTGTGGATTTTGCTATTTCCAAAATGGGGATCATCCAAGGGGAGCGAATTAAGGAATTTATACAATTACTAACCTTTAATCAAAACTTAGAGGACCTAAAAATCCCGGTTGGTGTGGTGGCAACCGAGCTTTATACAGGAAGGAAAAAAGTCTTTCGAAAAGGGTTTACTGCAGATGTGGTGAGGGCAAGTATATCAATACCAGGAATTTTTGTACCGGAAAACATGCAAGGAACGTATTATATTGACGGTGGAGTCGTCGATCGTGTTCCCGTTTCTGTCGCTCGTGAGATGGGGGCGGATATTGTCATTGCAGTGGATTGTTCGGCTTTTTCTCCTAATTCGAATGTGTATTCTATGTACGATGTCATGCTTCAAAGTATCGATATCATGCAGGAAGAGTTGGTGCAGCATATTCCACATAAAGCAGATATTGTACTTAAACCCGAAGTTTTTCGCTACCATTCCCGATCTTTTAAAGACGCTACACAAATTATAAAAGAGGGAAGAGAGGAAGCGAAAGCTAAATTGAGAGACATTCAAGACATCGTGACAAACTGGAAGGAGAAAAATCATGAAATTTAATAAAAAGGGTTTTATATTTTCTATATTCATTATTCTATTAGCTGCGTTCGTCGTAGGCTATCGACTCCCGTATTATATATACAAGCCAGGGGAAGCAGACGCTCTTAATCCTATTGTAGAAGTTGCAAGTGGCTATGAAAGTGAAGGAGATATGCACCTCGTTACGGTTCGAGGAGGACAAGCTACACCGCTTCAATATGCATGGGCCTCTTTCCAGCCTCATTATGAAATTTTAAGCATGGATGAAGTGTTTCCAAAAGGGATCTCGCAAGATGAGTATTTCGAAGCTCAACTTCAGATGATGGAAAATTCTCAGGAAGCATCAACTGTCGTTGCCTACGAAGCGGCAGATAAAGACATTGATATTGAATATAAAGGTGTTTACGTCGTGTCCGTCATTGAAGGTATGCCGGCAGAAGGTAAGCTTAAATCAGGGGACCGAATAACTCAGGTAAATGGAAAAAAAGTTCAGCAATCCGAGGATCTCATCGACTATGTTTCTTCTATGAAAGCGGGCGATACGATTACCGTAACCGTGCAAAGGGATAAAAAAACATTGGAAAAGAAAATAGTGCTGAAACAATTTGAAGCTGCCGAAAACAAGGTCGGGGTTGGAATTCAATTGGTCACAGATCGAGAAGTAGAGGTGGATCCAGGCATTGAATTTGCGAGTGGGAATATTGGAGGACCAAGTGCAGGTTTAATGTTTTCCTTAGAGATTTACGATCAGCTTACGGAAGATGATTTAACGAAAGGGTACCAAATTGCTGGTACAGGTGAGATTAGTTATGAGGGAGAAGTCGGTAGAATCGGTGGTATCGATAAAAAGGTTATTGCTGCCGATGAGGAAGGCTGTGCTATCTTCTTCGCACCAAGTGAAAACGGTGCTAAGGACTCGAATTATTCTGTAGCCGTTGAAACCGCTGAAGAAATCGGGACAGATATGAAAATAGTCCCTGTTGATACATTCCAAGATGCATTAGACTATTTACAACAGTTAGAACCGAAAAGCTAAAAGAGGCTAGACCAAAAGTGTCTTAGTCGTAAATAAAATCCGAACTAAAGTTCGAAATTCTTCCGTTAGAATTCGAATTAGTTCGGATTTTTCTTTTAGATTGCTTTTGTAATTTTGTTGCAGATAAGATATAGATTGCGACGTAACGAAATATTAAAAGTTACTACAAAACCATCGGTTTAGTGACTGCTCGGTGTGTGTACGATGCTGATTTCCGCTGAGGGCAGTCGCTTTCCGCGGGCACGGCCTCAGCCTCCTCGCTCGCAAAGAACGCTCACTGTGGGGTCTTCACCTCGTGCTGTTCCCGCAGGAGTCGACTGCCCTCCGCTCCAATCAACATACTGAATGTGGTAAACGATATATAATGCCGCTAAGAGGTTATAACCAGACAGACAACTGCGTTACCCTTTCGACTTGTTATAGACATATACAGTATAACTAATCATTTATTTGATCATAAGGAGCACTTGTTCGAGCTTTTTAGTAATTTTAAAGGACCAAAATATCCGCGTCCCTCTCGAACTGTTACTTTTTATAAATATAGAGGACTGAATGTGCACAAACAACTTGTATCATTCCAGCGACGGTCTGACAAAAAATCGAAAAGCCTTACTAGTATTCTGCCGGAGCGTCCATTAAACTTCATAATCTTTTTTATTAATTACGTCGCATTTTATATCAATCATGAATGAAGAACCAACCATTGAAAAATAAATTTCAAGTTTCCTATCCTGATAATCGTTCATTTTAGAGTAGGAGGTTATATTTTTTCCTAGTCTCTTTTATATGTATCGAATCGGTGGCTGGAACTCTTGTTGTTTTAAAGCAATTTTTTGCTTCGGATTTAGAACACTGTAATAGGCGTTGGTCGCTCTTTCTTCCATTCTAGATAGGAGTGAGTTATCATTAGGCAATTTTGTGTATATCGGAACGGTCGCTTGTTTTTTTATTTGATTTAGATATTTTTGCCCATTTTTGGTCATTCCTAGCACTCGCACATAAGGGAACGAGCTAGAGGTTTTTATTTCTTCCATCTCTTGTTTGGTAGTATTCGTTATAATATGTGTACAAATCCGCTGGAGACGTGTCCATGTATAACGCTTCGTTTTTAATGCTTGCATCCATTCTTCAAAACTTATTGCAGATGCGATTGTTCGTTTTAATCGATATTCCAATCCTTCTTCAACACCGTGAATATTTTCAAGCTCAGTAAGCGACATCGTTTGAATACGGTATTGAAGGACGGAGAAATAATGGTCCCAGTTATGCCACATGCCGGTCTTTTGGTAATAATCGTGCAGCGCTTCTAATGTACTTGTAGGCATCGCTTGACTAGCTTTTTCCGTTATCCGTTGATTCTCTAGTAATTCCTTCCTTATACTCGTCGCGCTGGCTATCGAACTCGTAATAGTCTTTTGATGGAACTGATTACTTGTACGTTCAATGGTCATTGGACTAATCTGATAGCTGTGATCCTTGATTGCTTTCACGTAGCTGAACCCTAAAATATTGTTCGGGGAGGAAAGATCGACTGCACCTTCAGTTAAGCCAATGGACTGATAGGCACGTTTACTCGCCTCAGGAAAGGAAATACCTTCCGCTAGGTGACGATGAAGTTCTTCCTGGAACCGCTGTTTTTCATGATGTAATGTATCGTAAGCAGAAAGAAAGGCATCTATTGTTCCATGCTCACTTCCGAAACAAACGGATTGGCAAAACAGATGTTCTAAAGCGGTTACTGCACCGAATGAAAACAAGTCACTATGCTGAACGGCATAGGCATAGGGTAATTCAATGACAAGATCAACTCCTGATTGCAAGGCGATTTTCGTCCGATGAAATTTATCGATGATCGCAGGTTCCCCGCGCTGAAGAAAGTTTCCGCTCATGACGGCAATTATACAGGATGCTTTCGTCTCTTTTTTGGATTGAGTAAGATGGTATAAGTGCCCGTTGTGAAATGGATTATACTCTACGATTAAACCACAAGCTTCCACAATAACTCCCCCTTCCTAGGTCATAACAAAGCTCTATGGATTAGTTTACCAAATCCAGTACAATCGTGCATGGTGGATTTGAAGATGCTTTGGAGACTATGATAGGATAGACGGATAAGATGCCATAAATGGAATAGTATATGGTTATAATAGACTGTAAAGAAAAAATATTGACAAATTGGTTATTTCCTTTTAAAATAACCTTTGTTGCCTGAGGTGATAATCAATGAAATTTCCACTTCAAAAGTTTAAAGAGGATGAACCTCTTACCTTTGAAGACCATGTCGACATTTCGGATATCGTGGAAATGAATAATGACATTCGACGTATTGAACCCGTTCTTGTAAAAGGAAAAGCAATCCGGAGAGGAAATGAAATTACGTTTCAATTTTCTATTGACGGTGCCATGATCCTTCCTTGTGCAAGGACACTTGTTGATGTAAATTATCCTTTTCACATTGATGCACTGGAGATATTTTCTACATCTTCTTATTATCAAGAAGAAGATGAATCAGAAATTCATCCCGTCCATGGAGAAATGCTTGACTTAACACCATTTATAAAGGAAAATGTTTTATTGGAGGTTCCTTTTCGTGTGTTCTCTGATGAAGAAACAATGAAAGAGAACGCGTTAACCGAAGGGGAAGGATGGGAGCTTTCTACTGGTCAAAAGCAGGAAAAGAAAGTAGACCCACGTTTGGAAAAACTTAAAACATTATTACAAGACGAGGAAAAGGAAAATCGTTCGAGGTAAGCTACTCTACCTTTACCTTATTCCGTTTAGATAAGGACAGATTTTCGAACCGTGTTTGAAGGAGGTGTAAGACATGGCAGTACCTAAGAGAAGAACTTCCAAAAAAGTGAAAAACCAACGTCGTACCCATAAAAAATTACATGTACCTGGATTAATCGAATGTTCAAATTGTGGTGAACTTACTAAGCCACACCATGTTTGTAAATCATGTGGACAGTATGATGGGAAACAAGTAGTAGAAGCATAATATATCCGGAAAGATACCTGATTAGGTATCTTTTTTTGTATGTCTAAACTCTCTACTAATTCGATAAGAACGGAATCTAGTATAGATATAGTAGTCCAAAATGTTATTCGGACTGGAAAGATAAAAAAATTGTTAAAGTTTTATTCTATCATCCTGATAGTTTGCATACATTGATAGCAAACGGTTATTAGAGGAGGGATGAGGATGAATAATACAAGACAAGATGCCTGGAATCAGGAAGAGGATGTCTTACTAGCGGAAACCGTTTTACGATATATTAGGGAAGGGAAAACCCAACTAGAAGCATTTAAAGAAGTGGCTAAAAAACTATCCCGAACTCCTGCTGCATGCGGATTTCGCTGGAATGCATCGGTTAGAAAACAATACCAACAAGCTATTCAACTAGCGAAGAAAGATAGAAAACAAGGGGATGCCTTTACCATGTTTCTCCCACAGGAAGATGGAGTCAACCATGGAGAGGGTGCGCTAGATGCAGCTATTTCATTGTTAGAAAAAATGAAAGTGAGTTATTATTCGAGTGAACAAGATCAATCACTGGAAGAAAAACTAAACAATTTAAAGAAAGAGAATGAAAAACTACGGCAACAGGTTAAAAGATACGAAGATGCCTGGAATGAAATGGGGCAGCTTTGGCAATGGGTAGGTACGAAAAAAGACAGCCAGCCTAACTAACAAAGGACAACATGACATTCGGACTTATAAAAATTACGTTTCTACTCCATAAAGAAAACCCTTGCGACTAAAGCAAGGGTTTTTGTACGTTTAGGAAGGATCTTGTTCCTTAACACCTGATGGCATCCATATTAATGGGTTTTCCCCAAGGTCTCTTTCCATATTATATTTTGCTTTTTCAAAGCCCATTTTCTCCCAAAATCCATGGGAATTAATCCTAGGATTCGTTTTAATCGGTAAGGCCATATCTTTTGCAAAATCTACTAAGGCTTTTCCATATCCTTTGCCTCTATGATCAGGCAAAACCTCTAGCTTCCATAATTCTAAGTAGTCTTGAGAGGGTTCAAAATAATAGTTGTATCTTGCGTTTACTTTGTATAAACTCATTCTCGCAGCTAAAGCGTTCCCATAGTAAATACCAAAAAAAGGTGATTCGCTATCGTTTTCGATAATGTTACTTTCCAGATCCTCCATCATAGAGAGCTCTTGGTTTCCGTATTCCTTAAATCTTTTAAATTCCTCTAATGTTTTATAATTGACTAATAAACGTTCTACTTTTACCATATTGATACTCTTCCCCTTCCCTGAATGTTTCTTTCTTTTATCCATCATGAATACATGTAGGGTGAAAACGGTCCAGCATAATTAGGGGCCGTATTACCTTTGATATCCTGTTTCAGGAACTGTCCAGGATGTATCCCCTTACTTATTATAATATAAAAATTTTCAGAAAGAAATGAGTACTATCTTTAAATCGAAGTATTGCACGAATTTTATCGGATTATTAGATGAAAATTTGCTACAATTAGCTATTATAGAGGTTACGACAGGAGTGAGACGGTGAGAATTGGGATTATTGGAGGAGGGGCAGTAGGTTTGTTAACAGCCTATTTCCTGCGTGCACAACATGAGATAACGATATATGTGCGAAGAGAGGAACAGCGAGATGCGCTTTTAAACAACGGTGTATCCGTGCGACCTTATGAAGAAAATAGAGGGGTACAGATAGGCTTCCTAAAAGAGATAGCTGACCATGATATCTTATTGATTTGTGTGAAAAGCTATCAATTACAAGCTTTATTCCCTACACTGCAAACTATAAATTGCCCCATTATTTTTATGCAGAACGGAATGGGTCACATAAAATGGATAAAGGAAGCAAACCTTCAAGTTTCGATTGGTATCGGGGTTTTCGAGCATGGGGTTCGTAAAGTGAACGATGATACGGTTATACATTCAGGTGTTGGTCAAATACGAGTGAGTCCGTTTGAGGAAGAGGATGAAATCATACAGTCGTTCGTTCCTTTATTGGATCAAGATGCTTTTCCTTTTTATGCACAAGATGACTGGCGACGCGTCCTTCAGGAAAAGTTAATCGCCAATGCTGTAATAAATCCGATCACGGCACTTTTCCAAGCGGAGAATGGAACGATTCTTCAAATTCCCGAGCTAACATGGATGGCAAAGAAGTTATGTCAAGAAGCATCTAACAGGCTAGATTTGCCATGGGAAGAGCAGTGGAGCTATGTGAAACGTATTATAAAAAGTACAGAAAAGAACCGTTCTTCCATGCTAGTTGATATAGATCAAATGAGACAAACAGAGGTGGAGCAGATAAGTGGTTACCTCATGGAGAATAGTCAAGAAGATTTACCTTATACGAGCTTTATGTACCATAGTATCAAAGCTTTAGAGAGGCAGAAGAGAGGGAAAGACGGATGATAGAAGTTTTCTCCTATGTTATTGGGTTCTTAATTACGTTTCCTTTTCTCGTATCTCTACTCGTTTTTTTCGCGAGCTATACCTGGAATAAACAAGGGTGGAAATCGGTTCATCGAATGGTGCGTTATACGACGTTTCTTTATATTCTTGCCGTTGGTGTACTACTTCAAGATATTCTAGAACTCCCTGTGTTTGGTTTTCTTTTAATAGGTCTTCTTATTCTTTTATCTATTTTTTTAATTGTAGAACGAAATATAAATGGAGAGGTTGTCTTTTTACGAGCTTGGAAGATGTTTTGGAGATTTAGTTTTCTACTATTTTTCTTTCTATACATTTTGCTCGTTTTCTACGGCATTTTCGCCAGAGTTTTTCATCTATAAAACAAATAATGTGAATTCCTTTCTACTTTTATGTAAAATACCATTAGCATCACTCATAAAAAGGAGCACACACTTATGTGGATCGACCCTATAAAGCTACAGAATCAAAACAAACTTATACACGATTATCAAACTAACCAAAAGGACATTTTAGATTTTTTTGATTATGCTCCCCATAATGCCGAATCTTTTTCTCAAAGATTGGCTGAACTGAAGACTAGATCGTTTAAGCGTGAAGGGCTAGTCCAAGTACTCATGGAAATGAATAAAGAATGGGATGCTTCCGAAGCAACCCTAGCTAATATAAAACGTTTAAAGGATGAGAATAGTGTTGTTGTCATCGGTGGACAACAAGCCGGACTACTAACAGGTCCTTTATATACCATACATAAAGTTATTTCAATTATTCACCTTGCAAGAGTACAAGAAAAGAAGCTACATGTTCCTGTTATTCCGGTGTTTTGGATTGCAGGTGAGGACCATGATTTTGCTGAAATCAATCATGTCATGATGCCGCTACAAGGAAGAATGAAAAAGTATCGCACGCTTCAGCGGGCGGATCAAAAACGAGCTGTTTCCCAGCTTCATTTAGATAAAGAAAAAACAAAGCAGTGGGTTCAAATGGTTTTCGGTACGTTAACTGAGACAGAACATACCGCTGAGTTATATTCTTTATGTAATCAAATTATCGATCAATCAGAAACGTTTGTCGATTTTTTTGCTAAGCTTATCTTTTACTTATTTGAACAAGAAGGTCTTGTTCTAATGGATTCAAATGATTCGAGGGTCAGAAAGTTAGAATCAGATTACTTTCTGCAAATGATAAAGGAACAACCTAATATTAGTGGGGGTGTTTACCAAACCTTACGTCAATTGCAGCAAAGAGGTTATTCCGTATCTGTGGATGCGGAAGAAAATGATGGTCATTTATTCATTCAGTTAAATGGAGAACGGATCTTGTTAATTCGAAATGGTTCAGACTGGGTAGGGAAACAAGGGGAATGCCGCTATAGTCAAGAAGAAATGCTGGAGATTGCCCGAAATACACCGGAACTTTTAAGCAATAATGTTGTAACAAGACCCCTTATGCAAGAGCTGTTATTTCCTAGCTTGGCATTTCTTGGTGGACCAGGAGAGGTTGCTTACTGGTCTGTATTGCAAAATGCCTTTTATACGATGGACATGAAGATGCCTCCAGTGCTAACAAGGCTTTCTTTTACATTAGTAGATCATAAAATAAGGAAACTGTTAGATAAACATTTAGTGAGTGCAGGGGATGCTGTCAATAACGGGGTGCTACATGAGAAAACGAACTGGTTAGCCAGTCAAGCTTCGCCGCCGATTGAGCAAGTGGTCGATCAGGTTAAGTTAGCATTTGAACGGAATCATGCTCCTTTACGTCAGATCGCCAAGGACATGCGGGCGGATCTTGGGGAGCTGGCAGAAAAGAATTTGTTCCACCTGTTTCGAGAATTAGAATTCATGGAGGATCGACTGACACAAGCTTTTGAAGAAAAGCATCAGCATGTGCTGGAAGAATTTGATTCGGTGAATGTAGCACTACATCCTGAAGATGGATTACAGGAACGAATGTGGAATGTCATCCCATATTTAAATCTGTTTGGAAAAAGCTTTATTCAGGAAATCTTGCAGCAAGATTTTGATTACAAGCAAGATCATTATCTCATTTATCTATAGTCTCCACTTTAAACCACAATTGGATCAAATAGAGAAAACCACGATGTGCCGAATGGCATTTTCGTGGTTTTTTTGTGCGGAAATGGCCCGAACTCACCCCTATCCCCCACTTCATTATCCCTTCACACTCCTTGATACATAAGGGTTTGGAAAGGAACATAGAAAATATTAAAAAATAGGTGGTGGAAGGTGGGGGATTGTGGTACTATAGAAACAGAAAGTGGGGGCGGACTATATGTTTATGGGTGAGTTTCAACATAATATTGATACGAAAGGTCGCATTATCGTCCCGGCAAAGTTTCGCGAGGGACTCGGAGAGACATTCGTCTTAACTCGTGGACTAGATCAATGTTTGTTTGCTTACCCACAAAGCGAATGGAAAGTGTTAGAAGAAAAGCTTAAAAAACTCCCCCTAACTAAAAAAGACGCTCGTGCTTTTACTCGTTTCTTCTTTTCAGGAGCTATCGAATGTGAAGTGGACAAGCAGGGAAGAATAAATATCCCTGCACCACTAAGGAAATATGCAGCACTTGATAAAGAATGTGTTGTGATTGGTGTATCCAATAGAATTGAATTCTGGGCTACCAGCGAATGGGAAAACTATTTTGAAGAGTCTGAGGAATCTTTCACAGAGATTGCGGAAAATATGATGGACTTTGATATTTAGATCCCGACACAACCAAAAAAGCGGGTGAAGAAATGTTTGAGCATTATAGTGTATTAAATCAGGAAGCCGTAGAGGGCTTACATATTAAATCGAATGGAACGTATGTGGATTGCACGCTAGGAGCGGGCGGCCACTCTGAACGAATTGTCAAGCAATTGGGAGAAGGTGGCCGATTAGTTGCCTTTGATCAAGATTTGGATGCCCTACAAGCGGCAAATGAAAGACTTCAAGAGTATGAAGGTAAGATTTTATTTATACATTCAAACTTTCGAAATCTCAAGGCTAATCTACAAGAAAATCAGATTGATCAAGTCGATGGAATTTTATTTGATTTAGGTGTTTCTTCACCACAACTTGATCAAGCAGAAAGAGGGTTTAGCTACCATAACGAAGCAAGGCTGGATATGAGAATGGACCAGACCCAATCCTTATCCGCCTATGAGGTTGTCAATACATGGAGCTATGAACAGCTCGTTCGAATCTTCTTTCAATACGGAGAAGAGAAATTTTCAAAACAAATTGCGAGAAAAATAGAACAACAACGGGAACAAAGACAGGTTGAGTCGACACAAGAGCTAGTGGAGTTGATTAAGGAAGCAATTCCAGCCCCTGCGAGAAGGAAGGGTGGACATCCTGCTAAACGGATATTCCAAGCTATCCGGATTGCGGTAAATGATGAATTAGGAGCTTTTCACGATGCTCTACATCAAGCTGCTGAAGTTGTGAATGTCCAAGGAAGGATTTCTGTTATTACCTTTCATTCATTAGAGGATCGTTTATGTAAACAGGCATTCAAAAAGTGGAGTACAACTCCTCCCATGCCTAAAAACATTCCAATTATACCTGAAGAGATGAAGCCTCCATTTGACATGGTAACGAGGAAGCCTATCGTACCAAATGACAAAGAAATCGAAGAAAATAGAAGATCTAGATCAGCTAAACTACGAATCGTTGAAAAAGTAAAACCATGGAATGAAGAATTTACGTATCAAGAAGGGTGGAATAAATCGTGAGCGCAAGTGAAGCTAGAAACTGGCAACAATCATGGCAACAACAAACCAATCCAACAATCCATACAGAACCAGAACGTAAAGTAAAAGTAAAAATTAACAAAAAAAGATGGGTTACGACAGGGGAAAAAGTATTATATACTGTATGCAGTGCAATAGCGGTAACTGCGTTGTTTTTTATCGTTTCTTTTAGCATCTCTGTCGATTCTATAAATAGAGATGTCCAACAAATGGAACAACAGATGGATAAGCAACAGGTACAAAACGAAAACCTTGAATATAAGGTGAAAGAGCTTTCCAATCCTGACCGAATTCTTAAGATAGCAAAAGAAAATGGTCTCAAAATACAAAATGCAGAAGTGAAACAAGCTAGCACAATATCCAACTAGTAAGGTGGAGTTATGCAGTGAAAAAAAATAAAACGACTCATGTCATGTCCTCCATTCTTTTGGTGGTTTTTTCGGTTTTATTTTTAGTGCTTTGCGGAAGGTTCCTCTATATTCAAGGGACAGGGGAAGTTTCTGGAGTTTCCTTAGGTACGTGGGCAGATAAACAACGAACAAGCACGTACGAGATAGAGGCAAAGCGAGGAACGATTTATGACCGGAATGGAATGACGCTTGCTTATGATCGTGCTACATACCGTTTGCAAGCAATCGTCGATGAATCATATTCGGATAATTTAGAGGAGCCACAGCATGTTACGGATCCGCAACAAACAGCGGAAAAGCTGGCTCCTTTATTAAATATAGAAGTGGAAGAAATGGTCAAGACCATGAATGAGGGAATAGCGGAAGGTCAATTCCAAGTAGAGTTTGGTACGAAAGGGAGAGACTTAAGCCAGGGAACCAAAGAAAAAATTGAAGCATTAAAGCTTCCGGGCATTCAGTTTCAAGAAGAATCGATTCGCTATTACCCAAACGGACAATTTGCTTCTCGTGTAATAGGTTTAGCTCAGAAAAATGAAGATAGCAAAATATCTGGTGTAACCGGAATTGAACTAGAGATGGATGAATTACTTTCGGGAGAGAAAGGAAAGGTTTCCTATCAACGGGACAAATATTCTACCAAACTATTAGATCCAAAAGAAGTTATGGACGAGCCTGATAACGGAGATAATGTGTATTTAACGATTGATCAAAAGATTCAAACATTTTTAGAGGATGCTATGTCACAAGTAGCTGAACAATACAAGCCTGAGCGGATGTCGGCAATTGTGATGGATCCGAAAACCGGGCAAGTATTAGCGATGGCAAACCGCCCAAGCTATAACCCGAACGATATTGGAGATGTATCAAACTGGTACAATGATTCCATATCGAATCCGTTTGAGCCAGGGTCTACAATGAAAATATTCACGTTGGCTTCTGCTATTGCGGAAGGCGTGTGGAACCCAAATGACGTCTATAAGTCGGGGACATATAGCGTTCAGGGTGGTTCCATTAGTGACTGGAATACAGGATGGGGAACGATCTCTTATTTAGAGGGGATTCAGCGCTCCTCTAACGTAGGTGCTGCAAAACTAGCCTATGAAAAAATTGGACCAGAACGCTTCTTAGAGTATTTAAACGCTTTTGATTTTGATCAAAAGGCTAATATCGACTTACCTGGAGAAGTCGCTGGTCAAATCTTGTATCGATACTCGATTGAGAAAGTTACGACTGCCTTCGGGCAAGGTACTACAGTTACCCCTATTCAGCTCATGAAGGCCGCTACTTCCGTTGCTAATGATGGAAAAATGATGAAGCCTTATGTCATTTCGAAAATAGTGGATCCTAATTCAAACAAGGTAGTTCAAGAGACAAAACCGGAAGTGGTTAGCGAACCCATTACTGCCGATACCGCCAAGAAGGTTAGGGACATTTTAGAAACCGTTATTACTTCGGAGAATGGTACTGGTAAGGTGTATAAACTCAATGATTATACCGTAGCTGGAAAAACAGGTACAGCTCAAATTCCTGGTCCAGATGGCAAGTACTTAACCGGGGAAGAAAACTATGTGTTTTCCTTTTTAGGAATGGCTCCTAAGGAAGACCCAGAGCTCATGATGTATGTATCAGTTAAACAACCAACACTTAGCAAAAATGAAAGTGGGTCTGAACCGGTATCGTTTATCTTTAAAAATGTGATGGAAAATAGCCTTCATTATTTGAACATTAAGCCAGACCAAGAGGATAATGGAAACATTTCAACAGTCGAAGTACCTAACCTGACGAATCAATCCGTAGCGAGCGCAACCGACCAATTGTCTAAATTAGGATTTAAAGTTTCGACCATAGGAAATGGTCAAACGGTTACAGGTGTTTATCCACAGGCAGGAGTGACTGCTCTTCCGAATGAGAGAGTCTTGCTGTTAACGGATCAACCAACCGTCCCGGATATGAAGGGGTGGTCCGTGCGTGATGTCTTAAAATTTAGCTCATTAACAGGTATGAAGGTCGATACAATGGGGACAGGATTTGCCATTAAGCAAAGTATTCAAAAGGATACTCCGATAAAATCAGACGGCTACCTTGTCGTAGAATTTGCACCACCCAGTTACGTAAAAGAGGCAGAAGAATCTTCTCCTTCTCCTGAAACAACTGAATAAGGCTATATAGAACAGTGTTCTAATCGTTTTGGCTCGTTCATATATTGGATACAAGCATACTTGTGTAATAAGGAGATGTCATATGAAACGGGTATCCAATGTAACGCTACGAAAACGATTAGTCACTGTTTTTTTATTAGGAATGGTTATCTTTTTAGTCATCATCGTCCGGCTAGGTTACGTCCAGTTTGTGATCGGTGACTGGTTAACAGATAAAGCGGAAGAATCCTGGAGCCGGGATATTACTTTTGAACCAGAACGAGGTAAAATACTAGATCGCAATGGTGAGGTGTTAGCAGGCAATGTGTCTGCACCAACGGTTATGGCAGTCCCGAGTCAGATTGATAATCCAGATGAAGTAGCGGGTCGTCTTGCCGAAATATTGGACATGTCTAAGGAAGCTGCCTATAAAGAGGTTACGAAGAAATCTAGTATTGTAAAAATTCACCCACAAGGAAGAAAGATTTCAGAAGACAAGGCAGATGCTATAAATGCCTTGGACATGCAAGGCGTGTACATAGCGGAAGACTCCAAACGAAATTACCCAAAAGGAAGCTATTTATCTCACGTTCTTGGCTTTAGTGGAATCGATAACCAAGGACTAATGGGACTAGAAGCTTACTATGATGACCGGTTAAATGGAGAAAAAGGAAGTTTGTCTTTTTATTCGGATGCTAAAGGTCATAAAATGGAGAATATTGCCGATGTATATAAGGCACCCGAGGATGGACAGAACTTGAAACTAACGATTGATTCACGAGTTCAGACGATTATGGAAAGAGAATTAGACCTTGCTGTTTCCAAGTATAATCCAGATGGAGCAATGGCTCTAGCGGTAGATCCTGACACTGGGGAAGTGCTTGGAATGTCGTCTAGACCAACATTTGATCCGGAAAATTATCAGAATGTAGATTCCGAAGTCTATAATCGAAATTTGCCAGTTTGGAGTACCTATGAGCCTGGTTCTACCTTCAAAATTATTACGTTAGCTGCAGCACTTGAAGAAGACTTAGTAGACTTGCATAAGGATGAATTTACTGACGATGGTTCAATCGAGGTGGACGGCACAACCCTTCACTGCTGGAAAAGTGGTGGGCATGGACACCAGACGTTTATGGAAGTGGTTCAAAATTCATGTAACCCTGGTTTTGTTAAACTAGGAGAAAAACTAGGTACAGAAAGACTGTTTTCTTATATTGATGATTTTGGCTTTGGTCAAAAAACAGGCATTGATTTGCAAGGAGAGGCAAAAGGGATCATGTTCTCAGAAGAAAACAGAGGCCCTGTAGAAACTGCGACGACTGCATTTGGGCAAGGGGTTTCGGTAACGCCAATCCAACAAGTCATGGCCGTGTCTGCAGCCGTAAACGGAGGCTACTTATACGAGCCGTATATCGCTAAAGAATGGGTTGATCCAGTATCGAACGAGGTTGTGGAGAAAAATGAGCCGAACAGGAAACAACGCGTTATAAGTGAAGCGACGTCAAAAGAAATTCGAAAGGCGCTTGAAAACGTAGTTGCGAAAGGTACTGGTGGAAGTGCTTATGTTGAAGGATATCGCGTTGGAGGAAAAACCGGTACGGCACAGAAGGTAGGACCAGACGGAACCTATATGGAAAATAATCATATCGTATCTTTTATGGGATTTGCACCAGCAGATGATCCGGAAATCGTTGTCTATGTTGCGATTGATAATCCGAAGGGAACCGTCCAATTTGGTGGTGTCGTCGCAGCTCCTATTGCAGGGAATATAATTGGAGATAGCTTACGAGCGCTAGGTGTAGAGAAAAGAGATAATGGCGTGGAAAAGGAATACAAATGGCCGGATCAACCATTAGTAGAAGTTCCGGACCTTGTTGGAAAAACAAAGAAAGATCTTCAGCAATACTTAACAAACTTAGGGATTGAAGCAAGTGGAGATGGAAAATATGTCACCAATCAAGCACCAGAAGCCGGAGTCAAGATTCAACAAGGAGAGACAATAAGACTGTACTTCTCTGATGAAAAACCGGATAAGACCGACGATAAAAAAACAGATGAAAATTAACATTCGATTCGTTACTAAACTCGTACTTCTGTTATAATGAATTAATGTCTTATTAAATTTAAAAAACTAGGAAGTGTCCGATTTTGAATTTGAAGGAATTGTTATCAGATATTTCATTTTTTACCACTACTAAATCGATCGATGATGTAATCATACAAGGAATGGAAATGGATTCTAGACAAGTAAAGCCGGGCTCCCTTTTTATTTGCATACCTGGTCATATGGTAGATGGACATGATTTTGTGGAGCAAGCCGTTCAAAATGGCGCGGTCGCTATTTTAGCTGAAAAACCCGTATCTGTGGATGTGCCAGTTGTTATCGTCCCTGATACACCACGCGCATTAGCCATGGTAGCAAACCGATATTACAACCAACCGACACATGACCTCAATCTAATTGGAATAACGGGAACGAATGGAAAAACTTCGATTACGTACTTATTAGAGGCTATATTCAAAGAAGCCAAACAAAAAACAGGCTTAATTGGTACGATTCAAATGAAAATAGGGGAGGAGAGCTTTCAGGTGAAGAATACAACACCTGACGCTCTTTTCCTACAAAAAAGCTTTGCAGAAATGCGTGAGAAACAGGTGGAGTCAGCTTTTATGGAGGTGTCTTCGCATGCGCTTGTCATGGGAAGAACCTTTGGGTGCGACTTTAATATCGCTATTTTCACGAACTTGACGCAAGACCATCTAGATTACCACAATACGATGGAGGAGTACTTGCACGCCAAAAGCTTGCTCTTCTCGCAATTAGGAAACAGCTATAAGGAAAATCCAAAATATGCAATCATAAATAGAGATGACCCGCATAGCCTTACATTAATTAAGAGTACTGCACAACAGGTGCTTACGTATGGAATTAATAGTGAGCATTTAGATATTCAAGCGGCAAATGTTAACTTGGATGCAAATGGGTCCAGCTTCGATTTACGTACCCCTATTGGAAGTATTTCAATCAAAAGTAAGCTTATGGGAACCTTTAGTGTGTACAATATGCTAGCGGCTGCTTCAGCGGCAATTTGTTCTGGTGTGTCTTTGGATACGATTAAAAAGGCTCTAGAATCCACGACTGGAGTTAGAGGTCGATTTGAACCGGTTGTAAATGGTCAATCCTTTGGTGTCATTGTAGATTACGCTCATACTCCAGATTCTTTAGAAAACGTTTTGCAGACAGTAGAATCTTTTGCAAAAGGAAAAGTAATCGTAGTTGTTGGATGCGGAGGGGATCGGGATCGTATAAAACGTCCGATTATGGCGAAAACGGCAGTCGATTATTCTGATCTTGCCATCTATACCTCTGATAATCCACGCACGGAAGACCCTAAGCAAATTTTAGAGGATATGGTGGAAGGCCTAGAGGCACATGAACACCAATATAGGGTTATCGAAAATAGGAAAGAAGCTATTCACTATGCTATCGAACATGCCAAAGGGGACGATATAGTCGTTATCGCAGGAAAAGGACATGAGACTTATCAAATCATAGGAGATCAAACGTATGATTTCGATGACCGTGAAGTAGCAAAGCAAATGATTCAAAAAACTTTAGGTAAGGGGAAATAAAGGCATGCTTTTTTCTACAAGCTTTCTGAACGAACTTTTTCCAGAAAACAAAGGTGCCGTTCACATCAATCTTTCTTTTCATGAAGTAGCAACAGATAGTAGAAAGAAAACCAAGAAGTCGCTGTTTGTTCCTCTAGTGGGGGACAATTTCGATGGTCATGATTTTTTGAAAGATGCCTTTAATAATGGGGCGGTAGGTGCCCTTTGGCAAAAAGACAAATCATTGCCAAGATTTTTACCAACAGACTTCCCAGTTTATTTCGTGGAGGATACGCTAGAAGCACTCCAGCGATTAGCTTCTCAATACCGGTTGGAAATTAACCCAAAGGTGATTGGAATTACAGGCTCCAACGGAAAAACAACTACAAAAGACATGGTTGGAACGGTATTAACCAGTGCCTATAACACCCACCGAACAAAGGGAAACTTTAACAATCATATCGGTCTGCCACTTACCATTTTATCGATGCCGAGAGACACCGAAGTACTGGTTTTAGAAATGGGCATGAGTGACTTTGGTGAGATTCAAAAATTATCGGAAATTGCGAAACCGGACTATGCCATCATTACAAATATTGGAGAGTCCCATATTGAATACCTAGGATCTAGGGAAGGGATTGCACAAGCGAAAACAGAGATTGTGGCAGGGATGGCCAGTGAGGGTCGGTTATACATAGATGGGGATGAACCATTGTTAAAAAACTTAGATTCCACATCCTTGACAGTGATTTCGTGTGGTTTTGGTCCTAATAATTCGATTGTTTTGGATGCTATTACCATGGATTCGGATTATACCGATTTTCAAATTGCTGGTGAGGCGTTTCGTCTTCCTATGTTAGGGAAGCATAATGTGAAGAATGCATCCTTTGCTATCTCAATCGCAAAGGATTTAGACGTGTCTATGGAACAAATAAAGAAAAGCTTACTTTCATTAAAAATATCAGGAATGAGATTTGAAAAACTCCAAGGATTAAATGGATCTACCTTAATAAACGACGCCTACAATGCTTCTCCTACATCTATGAAAGCAGCTATTGAAGTGATAACAGAACTAGCTCAGTATGAGAAAAAGATCCTCGTGTTAGGAGATATTTTTGAGATTGGGGAAACATCGAAACCATTACATCGTTCGGTTGCTGAGGCTATAACAGACGATATTGATATGGTTCTCACGATGGGGAAAGATGCTTCAGAAATAACCGATCAAGTACAAATTGAATTTCCAAAAACGTATGCCAAGCATTGCACAACAGAAGAAGAAGTTCTAAAGGAATTACAGCCAGTCCTACAAGAAGGAACAATCATATTATTTAAAGCATCCCGCGGTATGAAATTTGAAAAGATGGTCGAACAGCTACAGGAGTAGTATGATTGGACGGGTATTGCAGTAAGGAGGATACTAGGAAATGAGTGTATATGTATTAATTGTAACAATAGCTATTGCATTTTTAATTACCGTCCTAATCTCCCCCATTTTCATTCCCTTTTTAAGAAGGTTGAAATTTGGACAAAGTATTAGGGAAGAGGGACCAAAATCCCATCAAAAAAAGACAGGCACTCCAACTATGGGAGGAGTCATGATCTTAGTAAGTATAGCAGTAACCACGTTGGTTATGACGAGCAAATTTAATCCAAACCCAATTAGTACTGACATAATTTTACTTTTAGTTGTCTTATTAGGGTATGGATTATTAGGATTTTTAGATGATTTTATTAAAGTTGCCTTGAAACGAAATCTTGGATTAACCTCCATGCAAAAGTTAATCGGTCAATTAATTATCGGAATTATTTTTTATATCACATTAGTACAAAATGACTTCCCAACCTACATCCAGATTCCTGGGACGAGTATTCAATGGGATCTAGGATGGGGGTATGCGTTACTTGTTGTATTTATGCTTGTTGGGGCTTCTAATGCGGTAAACTTAACAGATGGCTTAGATGGACTCCTCGCCGGAACAGCAGCCATAGCCTTTGGAGCTTTCGGTATATTAGCTTGGTACGGGTTTCCACAATTTGAAATTACGATTTTCTGTTTAGCAGCAGTTGGAGCTCTATTAGGTTTTCTTGTCTTCAATGCCCATCCTGCGAAAGTATTCATGGGAGATACTGGTTCATTAGGGCTAGGTGGAGCCATTGCGGCGGTTGCTATTCTGACAAAGCTCGAAGTCCTACTCATTGTGATCGGTGGGGTTTTTGTATTAGAAACACTTTCGGTTATTATTCAAGTTATTTCCTTTAAGACAACTGGAAAAAGAGTGTTTAAGATGAGCCCGTTGCATCACCATTATGAGTTAATGGGTTGGTCCGAATGGCGTGTCGTAACGACGTTTTGGCTAGTTGGACTTCTGTTTGCAACGCTCGCAATTTATATTGAGGTGTGGATAAATTGAACAAATTAGAAGAATTTCCCTATCAACATATATTAGTTTTAGGTTTGGCGAAAAGTGGGAAAGCAGCAGCTAAGCTGTTACATGCTAGTAATAAAACGGTACGAGTGAACGACTACCGAGCTACACCGGCGGATTTGGACGTGCAGGAGTTAGAAGGGCTTGGCATGGAGGTTATCACAGGAGGACATCCTCTAGAGGTACTAGATAACATCGATCTTATCGTAAAAAATCCAGGTATTCCGTACCATAATCCGATTGTTCAAGAAGCTGAAAGGCGTTCGATTCCGATTATTACGGAAATAGAACTTGCTTCACGCCTCGCTCCACATGATGTCATCGGCATCACTGGTTCCAATGGAAAAACAACCACTACAACGCTTATTTTTCAAATGTTGGAGGAAAGTCATTGTCCAGCTAAAATTGCTGGGAACATAGGTAATGTGGCAACAGAAGTTGCTCAAACGGTGAAACCAGACGAGACCATGGTAATGGAGCTCTCTTCCTTTCAACTGCTAGGAATTCAAAGCTTTAAACCAAAGGTGGCCGTTTTATTAAATATATTTGAAGCTCATTTAGACTACCATAAAACGATGGATCATTATACGGGTGCAAAAGCTAATCTTTTTTATAACCAAGATGAAACGGATTATCTCGTGTACAATATGGATGATTCTTTAGTGTGTGAAATGGTGAAACATGCAGCTTCTACGAAAGTTCCTTTTTCTACAAAACAAAAGGTTCCGAATGGTGCTTGGTGTGACGACCAGGATTTGTATTTCCAAGAAGAAAGAATTATCTCCTTAAGGGATATTGTTCTTGTCGGCCAACATAACCTAGAAAATATTCTTGCAGCTGTGAGTGCTGCAAAGTTAAGTGGAGCAACTAATGAAGGGATTCAGCAAGTGCTGACGACCTTTACTGGTGTCAAACATCGTCTACAATTCGTGAAAAATGTCCATGATCGTAGTTTTTATAACGATTCCAAAGCGACAAATATTTTAGCCACATCGAAAGCATTATCTGCCTTTGATAAACCGACTATTCTTTTAGCTGGTGGATTAGATCGTGGAAATGACTTTGATGAATTGGCTCCTTATTTAAACCATGTGAAAGCTGTCGTACTATTTGGAGAGACAGCGCCAAAGTTAGAAAAATTAGCGCGTTCTATAGGAATAGAGTCTATAGAATTCGTCGATAATGTTAAACATGCCGCTCAAAAAGCGTATCAGCTATCAGAACCAAATGATGTCATCCTTCTTTCACCAGCATGTGCAAGCTGGGACCAGTACAAAACTTTTGAAGATAGAGGAGACATGTTTGTGGAAGCTGTGCATACATTAGAATAGGGGGCTTGTTTACATAGCCCCACGTTCCAATGTTTTTTGGGAAATGGGGTGTTTTTTTGTTTAAATCAAAGAATAGGTCGCAACATGCACCGGATTTATTCTTAACAATCCTTATATTTGCGTTATTGTTAATTGGAGTTGTGATGGTGTATAGCTCATCAGCCATATGGGCGGACTATAAGTTTGGAGATTCCTTTTATTTTGCTAAGAGACAATTGCTTTTCGCGGGGTTAGGGATTGCAGCCATGATGTTAGTGATGAACATTCCCTATTCGACTTGGCAAAAGTACGCAAAACCGATCATCATTATTTGTTTTATTTTGCTTTTAGCGGTTCTAATACCAGGTGTAGGGATGGTTCGTGGAGGAGCTCGAAGTTGGATAGGGGTAGGTGCGTTTAGTATCCAACCTTCGGAATTTATGAAGCTAGGTCTTATTATATTTTTAGCCAGTCATTTAGCAAATAATCAAAAATATATTACTTCATTCAAAAAAGGATTTTTCCCAACCTTGCTACTCGTTTTTGTCCCATTCGGTTTTATTATGCTTCAACCGGACTTAGGAACCGGAGTCGTGTTGGTTATGACTTGTATGATTATGATTTTTGTAGCGGGTGCGAGGATCTCTCACTTTGTAGGATTAGGGATTTTAGGGGTTGCTGGATTTTTAGGATTAATTATCTCCGCACCTTATCGAATCAATCGAATCACGGCATTCTTAAATCCGTGGGAGGATCCACTTGGAAATGGGTTTCAGATTATTCAATCCTTATATGCAATCGGTCCTGGTGGTTTAATGGGTATGGGACTTGGACAAAGCCTTCAAAAATTCTTTTATCTGCCTGAACCACAAACAGATTTCATTTTTGCTATTTTAGCGGAGGAATTAGGCTTTATTGGCGGTACCTTCGTTCTTCTCTTATTTTTGCTCCTTTTATGGAGAGGAATTCGAGTTGCTTTAGCCGCACCAGATGCCTATGGAAGTTTACTTGGATTAGGGATCATCGGGATGATTTCCTTACAGGTTATGATTAATATAAGTGTTGTGATTGGGTTGATTCCTGTTACCGGAATTACTTTGCCATTCTTAAGCTATGGTGGTTCTTCTCTGACGCTAACGTTATGTTCGGTTGGGGTTTTACTAAATATAAGTCGATACGCTAAGCTTTAAAAGGGAAGCCTTTCTCCACGTGGAAGAGAGGCTTTTTTCTATGTACGACATCAGCATGTATAAATTGGTTCCCATTTTGAAAGAAAATTAAAATTGATAGATTGCGACGTAACTCTAATTAGAAATTTATTGAAAGAATGATGAAGTGAAGCTTGATGCCGCGCTACGGCAGAATACTCCGCTTTCCACGGGTACGGCCTCAGCCTCCTCGCTCGCACAGATCGCTCACTGTGGGGTCTTCACCTCGTGCTTTCCCGCAGTCATTCATGTATCGCGAAAACAGCTATACACCACAGAGAATGAAAATAGTTATTGTGTGGCTATACTGATGCTACGGCTGGATGAGGAAGGTCGAGACTCCTTGGTGCGTGAGAGCCCTACCCGCAGTCTGACTCCTTCGACCACGGTGCATCACAGACTGTTGCTCCTTTTAAGGGAAGCACTCATGGTAGATTAACCCTATTCTGGTTGTTGCGCCAGCCTCCATTATTATTTGCCGTAGAAAGGATGTTTTCAATGGATGTAATCATTGAGAATGCTTGTGGTATGGATGTCCACAAGGATACCATTACCGCTTGTGCCATTACAACAGAAGGAAAGGAGATTGAAACTTTTTCAACTAAAACCATATATCTAATTGAGTTGGTGGACTGGGTGAAGAAACATAAGTGTACCCATGTGGCAATGGAAAGTACAAGTGTCTACTGGAAACCCATTGTCAATCTACTAGAAGCAGAAGATATTGAATATCTAGTTGTGAATGCTCAACACATTAAGGCTGTCCCCGGGCGTAAAACGGATGTGAAAGATGCCGAATGGATAGCCAAATTACTTCGTCACGGTTTACTTAAAGCTAGTTTTATTCCTGATCGAAACCAACGAGAATTACGTGAACTTGTTCGTTATCGTCGAAGTATTATTGAAGAGCGTGCCAGACAATATAATCGGATTCAAAAAGTGTTAGAAGGAGCTAATATCAAACTTGGTTCAGTTGTTTCTGACATTATGGGAGTTTCTGCTCGTGATATGCTTCGATCCATATCCGAAGGAAATGATGATCTCGAAGAGTTAACAACCTTTGCGAGAGGAGTAATGAAGAAGAAAAAGGATGAATTGAAACTCGCACTTCAAGGGTATGTTCAAGAACACCAACGGTTCATGATAAAAACGATTCTAGATCATATCGATTTCCTGACGGATCAAATCGATAAACTAGATAAAGAGATAGCGAAAAGGATGGAAGACTCTCAAGAAGATATAGACCGTTTAGATTCCATTCCTGGTATTGGGAGAAAAATGGCGGAACAAATGCTTGCAGAGCTTGGTACAAATATAAAGGAGCAATTTCCTACTGCACCTCAAATGTGTTCATGGGCTGGATTAGTTCCTGGAAATAACCAAAGTGCTGGAAAACGTAAATCTTCTAAAACGTTGAATGGAAACAAGTACCTTAAATCAGCACTGATTGAAGCAGCTCATTCTGTTCGAGGATCCAAAAACTACCTTGGTGCACTTTACCGGCGAACAGCTTCACGTAAAGGTAAAAAGCGTGCAGGAATCGTTGTAGCTCATGCGATATTACGAATCTCCTATTATCTCTTAACACGAAAAGAAATGTATGTAGATTTAGGAGAAGATTACTTCGACAAACAAAGACAACAATCCGTTGTTAAGCATTCACTACGAAGATTAGAGAGTTTAGGTTACACAGTGACAATTGTGGAACCAAAAGTGTCTTAAAATTAATCTCCAACTTCATTAGATCTTAGAATGTGGCGCTCTCCTCAAAAAAACGAATGAGCTGCGTCTACCTTAGTATTGCCATTTTTCCATATATTAGAACCTTATTTTCATGGTAGTCATTCATGTATCGCGAAAACAGCTATACACCACAGAGAATGAAAATAGTTATTGTGTGGCTATACTGATGCTACGGCTGGATGAGGAAGGTCGAGACTCCTTGGTGCGTGAGAGCCCTACCCGCAGTCTGACTCCTTCGACCACGGTGCATCACAGACTGTTGCTCCTTTTAAGGGAAGCACTCATGGTAGATTAACCCTATTCTGGTTGTTGCGCCAGCCTCCATTATTATTTGCCGTAGAAAGGATGTTTTCAATGGATGTAATCATTGAGAATGCTTGTGGTATGGATGTCCACAAGGATACCATTACCGCTTGTGCCATTACAACAGAAGGAAAGGAGATTGAAACTTTTTCAACTAAAACCATATATCTAATTGAGTTGGTGGACTGGGTGAAGAAACATAAGTGTACCCATGTGGCAATGGAAAGTACAAGTGTCTACTGGAAACCCATTGTCAATCTACTAGAAGCAGAAGATATTGAATATCTAGTTGTGAATGCTCAACACATTAAGGCTGTCCCCGGGCGTAAAACGGATGTGAAAGATGCCGAATGGATAGCCAAATTACTTCGTCACGGTTTACTTAAAGCTAGTTTTATTCCTGATCGAAACCAACGAGAATTACGTGAACTTGTTCGTTATCGTCGAAGTATTATTGAAGAGCGTGCCAGACAATATAATCGGATTCAAAAAGTGTTAGAAGGAGCTAATATCAAACTTGGTTCAGTTGTTTCTGACATTATGGGAGTTTCTGCTCGTGATATGCTTCGATCCATATCCGAAGGAAATGATGATCTCGAAGAGTTAACAACCTTTGCGAGAGGAGTAATGAAGAAGAAAAAGGATGAATTGAAACTCGCACTTCAAGGGTATGTTCAAGAACACCAACGGTTCATGATAAAAACGATTCTAGATCATATCGATTTCCTGACGGATCAAATCGATAAACTAGATAAAGAGATAGCGAAAAGGATGGAAGACTCTCAAGAAGATATAGACCGTTTAGATTCCATTCCTGGTATTGGGAGAAAAATGGCGGAACAAATGCTTGCAGAGCTTGGTACAAATATAAAGGAGCAATTTCCTACTGCACCTCAAATGTGTTCATGGGCTGGATTAGTTCCTGGAAATAACCAAAGTGCTGGAAAACGTAAATCTTCTAAAACGTTGAATGGAAACAAGTACCTTAAATCAGCACTGATTGAAGCAGCTCATTCTGTTCGAGGATCCAAAAACTACCTTGGTGCACTTTACCGGCGAACAGCTTCACGTAAAGGTAAAAAGCGTGCAGGAATCGTTGTAGCTCATGCGATATTACGAATCTCCTATTATCTCTTAACACGAAAAGAAATGTATGTAGATTTAGGAGAAGATTACTTCGACAAACAAAGACAACAATCCGTTGTTAAGCATTCACTACGAAGATTAGAGAGTTTAGGTTACACAGTGACAATTGTGGAACCAAAAGTGTCTTAAAATTAATCTCCAACTTCATTAGATCTTAGAATGTGGCGCTCTCCTCAAAAAAACGAATGAGCTGCGTCTACCTTAGTATTGCCATTTTTCCATATATTAGAACCTTATTTTCATGGTAGGAGTCTCCGTATTCTGCCTACGCTCGGGAATGGCTTTCTGATAGTTATTTTGAACATTGCTGGAATAGTACAAGTTGATTGTGACATTCAGTCCTCTATTTTTATAAAAAGTGACAGTCCAGAGGGGCTGGTCCTTTATAATTACGAAAAAGCACCGACACGTGCTCTTTTAAATCAAATAAATGATCAGTTGTTCTATATATAGGTCTAAAACAAGATGAAAAGGTAAAAAAAGGAACAGGTTTCCGTCTGACTATAACCTCTTAGTAGCATTATATATTATCTACCACATACGGTATGTTGATTGGAGTGGAGGGTAATCGACTCCGCGAAAATAAAGCCCGGTTTTCTTCGTGCAATGTCTATTCTAAGAAGATTTTCTTGTCCTCCCTCAGTTAGATTTGATTTACTCACAAATGCTCGCTGCGGGAACAGCACGAGTTGAAGACCCCGCAAGATGCACCTGCGTCTTCTAGTAACGCTTTGAAGTAAGCTTCCTCGGTGCAAGGCAGCAAAGATGATCACTCGATGTAGTAGCCTGGCTGAGGCCGTGCCCGCGGAAAGTGATTATCCGCAAGGGAAATCAACATCGTACACACACCGAGCAGTCACCAAACCGATGGTTTTGTAGTAACTTTTATTATTTCGTTACGTCGCAATTTATATCAACTACTATTTAAAATTCATTGCTTGAAAAATCAACAATCTTTTAGAACACAGCCTTTTCTATAAAAGGGCAAGTGGTCTACTTATAAGAGATCGATTGATGAGGTAGTTGTTGCAATGGGATTCATTTCTAATTATTATGATGATTGATTTACAGAAATAGACACTCCATTGGTTTAAAATATGATATAATTTTTTTATAATTAATTTTAACGGCATCGTGGTATGCCGTTTTTACTATGTATCTAAAAAGGAAGAATATAGAGATGAGTTCAAAGAGGAACGTTGTATCTATTGAGGATCGTATTCCAAAACTAAAACAAGCTCGAAAGAAGAAAGCAAACAGAAGGTTAATATTTTACTTATCTTTATTCTTTTTCCTTATTTCCATTATCGTATATCTTCAATCCCCGCTTAGTCATATTCATTCCATAAAGGTAGAAGGAAATGAATACTTGACTGATGAAGAGATTGTGAAGAAGAGCGGATTAAAAGAAGGCGACAGTTTCTGGAATGTGAACAAGGAGAAGATTGTGGATCAAATTGTTGCGAATAAAGTCGTAAAAGTGGTAAATGTCTCGAAACAATTTCCGACAACCGTTACGATTTCCGTTGAAGAGTTTCAACGAGTCGGATATGTGAAAGAGAGCGATGCGCAATTTTTTCCAGTGCTTGAAAATGGAGAAAGATTGTCCGTGGAACCATTGGGACAAATACCTGGTGACGCACCATTGCTAATAGGGTTTAATAAAGCTACTTATTTATCGGAAATGACTAGAGAATTACGAAATTCTCCTAAGAGTATTGTCGACCTAATTTCGGAAATTTACTGGAAACCTACCGACGATAACCCATACAAAATCTTGCTTTATATGAATGATGGCTTTGTCGTGAATGGTACCATTCGAAATTTCTCTAAAAATATGAAAGCATACCCTTCGATAGCTTCGCAAATAGAACCTGGTTCAAAAGGAGTTATTCATATAGGGGTTGGAGCTTTTTTTGATCCTGTAGATGGAGAAGCAGCCGAAAAGAAAAAGAAAGAAGAGGAGACTACGAATGAAGCTGAAGGGTAGACATGTCATCCTTTCTCTTGTATTTCTCGTGTTTGGATTTCTTCTTTCCTTTAGTTATCAACAGACGCAGCAGGATTCGGAAGTAATTCAGCTTTCCGATCAAGAGTGGGAGAAGGATTTCTATTATTTACAGCAACTGAACAATTTAGAGGATAAAAACAACCAACTTAGAAATGAACTCGAGGATAAACGACATACCATCCAAGAGCTTGAATCTAATTTGGCTAAGCAAGAGGAAGAGCTCTCTGATTACGTTACACGTAAAAGTGAACTGCAAATGTACACAGGCGAGCTTCCGATTATGGGAAAGGGCATTCAAGTTACGTTAACAGATTCCGAGTATATACCGGATGAGGAAAACGCAAATAAGTATATGGTTCATGAACGCCATATTCACCAAGTTGTAAACGAACTATATAGTGCTGGAGCAGAAGCAATTTCCATAAATGGACATAGGTTGTACCGAGATAGTTATATTTCATGCATTGGTCCGGTTATATCCGTTGATGGTACGCCATACCCAGCTCCGTTTACGATTGAAGCGATAGGCGATACCGAAGTATTGATGTCGAGTATTACGTTAACAAATGGTGTAGTGGACTTATTAGTGGCAGAAAATATTGAGGTGGAAGTAGAGCAGCTTGACCAAATTGAGATGCGTGCTAGAACAGTAGGAGAAGGTTGATCGTAGAATGAAATGGAAACATAAAATGATCATTTCGGTAGTCTGTGTGATAACTGGTATATTGATTGCGATACAATTCAAATCTGTTCAGGAGCCTAAACAAAGAGAAACACGGGATCTTTGGGAGATCCGCACACAGTTACAACAGGAACAGAAAAGACAACAGCAGTTATTAAATCAGATTACAAAGGCGGAAACGACTATTCAGCAATATCAGCAACAGTCTGAGGCGGAACAAATAGATACATTAAAAAATTCGATAGAAGAACTGAACAAACAAGCAGGGCTTACAGAAGTTACTGGTAGCGGTATAAGTATTTTAGTAAACCCGTTATTTGAGGAAAGCAGTCCTAATCCACAAATCTATCCAACCGTGACTCCGGAACTTTTAAATCGTTTATTAAATGAGTTAAACAACTATGGAGCGACGGATGTTGCTATTGAAAATGAAAGAATAGTTAGTGTTACTCCAATTCGTTATGTCAATGGCACGACCTATGTGAACAATCATCCTCTACCTCCTGTTCCTATTGAAATAAGGATTTTATCCAAAGACCCACAACGATTGTTGGACTATATGGAAGTAAGTCAGGCTAGAAGTGAATTCGCTATCGAAAACTTAGAGCTCTCTATATCGATGGAGGAAGAGCTAACTCTTCCTGCTTATGAAGGGGAACTCCCGTTAGATTTTGTAAAATTGCTAGAAAGATTAGAAACAGGTGAAGAGTAAATGTGGCTACCCGCTTTATTTTTAATTATCGGCTTGTTCTTAGGTTTGCTAACAGATATTAGAGTTCCTGAAGAATATTCCAATTACCTTTCCATTGCTGTTCTTGCTGCATTGGATACTTTGTTCGGAGGAATCCGTGCTCACTTAGACCGAACCTTTGACGAGAAAGTATTTATTAGTGGATTCTTTTTTAACATTGCACTTGCTGCGTTTTTAGCTTTTTTCGGTGTCCAACTTGGTATCGATTTATATCTCGCGGCGGTATTTGCATTTGGAGTTCGTCTTTTCCAAAATATAGCAATAATTAGGAGGAGATTGATTGAAAATCACAATAAATCCAAGCAAATCGAAAAATAATTAAGAAAAATAGAGGAATTCGTCGTTTTGTGTTGAATTTCCTCTATAAATTTATATAGGTTTCTTGCTATAATAGAATGAGTTAGGAAAATAGAATCAACACTAAAATAGTAATTTTAGCCAATGGGCTATTTATTGGTAGAAATGGATTGTAATTGTTACAAATTTTCGTTAATATTTGAACTATTCATATGCCTTAATAATAGGAGGTGCCTTTTTTGAACAACAACGAAATACTAGTCAGTCTGGATATAGGTACATCAAAAATAAAAGTGATTATCGGCGAAGTTCTTAATGATTCTTTAAATATCATTGGAGTTGGCACAGCGAAGTCTAATGGGATGAAAAAAGGTGCCATTGTAGATATTGATCAAACCGTTCAATCTATAAAAACTGCCGTGGAACAAGCTGAGCGTATGGTGGACATGCATATCGACAGCGTTATCGTTGGGGTAAATGGAAATCATATTCAACTCCAACCATGTCATGGTGTCGTTGCCGTTTCTAGTGAAAATCGGGAAATTGGGGACGAGGATATTCGTAGAGTTATAGATGCGGCGCAAGTTATCTCTATCCCACCGGAGAGAGAAATTATTGATGTCATTCCAAAACAATTTATCGTAGACGGTTTGGATGAGATTAATGATCCAAGAGGTATGATTGGCGTTCGTCTTGAAATGGAAGGAACAATTATTACTTGTTCGAAAACACTGTTACATAATATTCTGAAATGTGTAGAACGAGCCAACCTACAAGTTTCTGATATTTGTCTTCAGCCTCTTTCAGCAGGTTCTATTGCCCTCTCAAAGGATGAGAAAAACCTAGGAGTTGCTTTAATTGACGTAGGCGGTGGAAGCACTACCGTTTCTGTTTTCGAAAACGATCACCTTGTTTCCACTAGTGTTGTGGCTTTAGGTGGAGACAATATTACGAAGGACTTGTCTATCGGACTACGGACGTCTTCCGAAGAAGCAGAAGATATAAAAATTAATCATGGACATGCATTCTTTGATGAGGCTCAAGAAGAAGAAACGTTTGATGCATCTATCATTGGAAGTAATAAGCGTGAAACATTTAATCAACTGCAAATTTCTGATATGATTGAAGCTAGATTAGAAGAAATATATGGGTTTGCAGAAAGAGAAATACGTAAAATGGGCTATAGTGATTTAGCTGGAGGCTTCGTTCTGACAGGTGGGACTATGAGTATGCCAGGTGCATTAGAACTGGCACAGGATTTATTTCAATCCAATGTGCGGGTTGCTATTCCAGACTATATTGGAGTACGTGAACCACAATTCACTTCCGGTGTTGGAATCTTGAAATTTGCTTATCGAAATGCCAAAATTCAAGGGAAGAACATGGAGCCATCTGTTACGTTAGAGGAAGTGGAAGCACCGAGGCCACAGAAACCTAAACGAACCGTAAAACCGAAAGAAACAACTGCTCCATCAGGAAAGAAAAAAGAATCTGGAATCGCTAATTTGTTTAAGTATTTCTTTGATTAAATAAGCGTTCCCATACAATACGAACAGGAAATATACTTCATGAATCTTGTAAACTAGCAAATTAGGAGGAACGAAAGATGTTAGAGTTTGATACAAGTATGGATCAACTTGCAACGATAAAGGTAATCGGTGTCGGGGGCGGCGGAAGCAATGCCGTGAATCGGATGATTGAACATGGTGTAGAAGGTGTAGAATTCATCGCGGTGAATACAGATGCCCAAGCATTGAATCTTTCTAAAGCAGAAGTGAAAATGCAAATTGGTGGAAAATTGACTAGAGGATTAGGAGCTGGCGCTAATCCAGAGGTCGGAAGAAAAGCAGCAGAAGAAAGCAAAGAACAACTTGAGGAAGCATTAAAAGGTGCGGATATGGTCTTTGTTACAGCTGGTATGGGCGGTGGAACAGGTACTGGTGCTGCACCGGTTATTGCTCAAGTGGCAAAAGAGCTTGGCGCACTTACGGTAGGTGTCGTAACACGACCATTTAGTTTTGAAGGTAGAAGACGTTCTACTCAAGCTGTATCTGGTATTGATGCTTTTAAATCAAATGTTGATACATTAATCGTTATCCCAAATGACCGCCTTTTAGAGATTGTTGATAAAAACACCCCGATGTTAGAAGCATTCCGTGAAGCGGACAATGTGCTTAGACAAGGTGTTCAAGGGATTTCTGATTTGATTGCAAAACCAGGTCTAATTAACGTCGACTTCGCTGACGTGAAAACCATTATGTTTGATAAAGGATCTGCATTAATGGGTATCGGTACAGCAACTGGGGAAAATAGAGCAATTGAAGCAGCGAAAAAAGCTATTTCATCTCCACTATTAGAAACTTCTATCGATGGTGCACACGGTGTTCTTATGAACATTACAGGTGGTGCTAACCTTAGTCTTTATGAAGTACAAGAAGCAGCAGATCTTGTTACTTCTGCAGCGGACCAAGAGGTTAACGTTATTTTTGGATCGGTAATTAATGAAGATCTGAAAGACGAAATTATCGTAACGGTTATTGCAACAGGATTTGATGAAGCACAGCTTCAATCGAATCAGCCAAAACAGCGTCCTGCTGCAACTCCAACCACAGAAAAACGTAGAGAAGATGTAAGAAGAGAGCCTGCTCAACCTTCTCAAAAGGTAAAACAAGAAGAGGATACATTAGATATCCCAACTTTCTTAAGAAACCGTAACCGTAGAAGATAAAAGGAAAATAGCATAGATTATTATAAAAAAGACTAAGTCCACTTGTAAACTGTACCCTTTGTCAAGGACATTTAAAAAAAGACTAGGCAGCATTAAGAAGATGATCTCTGTACTGTACAGGGGTCATCTTTTTTAAATCCCATTGATATCTATAATTGTTGTAGTAAGTCATATAACTCTTAATCTCTCTTTTAAGCTCATCTAGGGTTGCACATGGTTTGATGAATGCCTCATCCTTAAAATGCCCAAAAAACGACTCTTGTGGAGCGTTATCCCAACAATTTCCTCTTCTAGACATAGATTGACCTAAACCTAACTTCTTGACGTGCTTCTGGAAAGTAGGGCTAGTATAGTGCCCTCCTTGGTCAGAGTGAATAAAGGCACCTTTCGCTAACTTTACTCTTTTATTCCTTTTAAGTTTTACTAACGTATCAGTGGCTAGATCCAGGGTAATTCGATCGAGCACATGGTAGGCCAAGATTTCATTAGTTGATCCATCTTTAATGGTAGATAAATAAGCTTTTTGTCCTTTTCCATAATATAAATACGTAATATCTGTGAGTAATACTTTACCTGGGGTATCTTGCTTAAATTCTCTGTTTAATAAGTTCGGTAAGACACTGTGTTCTTGTGTAGCCTTAATCATCTTTTTGTGCGGATTAGCTCTACGGATTGGACAGACAATTTCATATTTTTTCATTATTCTTCTAATCCTTTTCAAGTTGTAGGTGATATGATAGTGGCCTTCTAGGGTCATTTTAATTTGTCTTGCACCCTTTTTACGTCCTTTAAAGTGAAAGGCCTTTAAGATAATCTCTTTTGCAATCTCATCTTCTGCATCTCGCTTTTCTCTTTGTTCCCTTGATTGTAAAGAGAAGTAATTATAATATCCGGAACGTGAAACCCCAGCTATTTCACATAAATGGCTAACCATATTTTTAAGTTGAAATTTTTCGATAACAAAGTGAACAAGTAGGAATTTTTGTTCAGCTGATAATTTTACTTCTTCAGCCTCCTTTCGGCAAAGTCCATCTTTTTTAACAATTCGTTTTCTGCTTTCAATAAATTATTTTCGGCTTCTAACCGTGCATATTTTTCTTCTAATGAATGTTCCCTGTAGCTTGGTCTACCAGAGTTTCCTTTTCTAGTATCTCTTAATCCAACTATTCCATTGTGTCTATATGCAGCACGCCACCTTTTCCCTGATGATCGAATACGGTCTATCCCAATAATATCAATATCAAATCCATTCTCTTCAAATATATGTCTTGGTAACCTTCCCTTTTCATTTTCAATGATGAAGAGACGTTTAAATTCATCAGTATAGGTGATTCCCTTAGGACCAACAGACTTTACATATGGATTCGCTGATAGTGTCTTAATTTCTCTCTCTGTAAATATCTTTTTACTCATTTGACCTTTCCCCAATCCCCATATTTTCTTAATTATACAAAAAAGTACCCTATAGGTAGACTTTTTTTAGGTGTCTACCTTATAGGGTACAGTTTACTTGTGATTTGGTCTTTTTTGTACCTTTTAGGAGGGGTGAAAACTGGAATGCTCTTTTGCAAAAAGTGAGCTAGAGAACCCGTAGGGATTGGAGCAAACGGTGAGGCTCGAAAAGAATGAGGAAGTTCGATTAGGAACGGCTTGCAGTATGTCAACTTTGAATGACTTCACCTCTTGTGTTCCACTGACCTTTTCTCCGCATTAGTAAACGGACCTATCCAACTCCATTACTCTAAAAGAGTCCGAAAAAAGAAAATGGTACCAAACTACTATCGCTATCCTTCTGTTTATTCCTATATGCAAAAGTCCCACAAATATTCCAAAAGAAATCTGACAAAATCACTAATAAGTTCTGAAAATTAGCCCTTTGTATCATCCAAAATGTGACAGACTTCTAAACCAGACTTCGATATACTTACTACGAATCCGAAAAAGGTACATCGGAAAGGAAGAAAGATGTGACGATCTATTTAGACGCAGTCTGGCTTTTAAACATTTTGTTAGATTGGATGATTTTGCTATTAACATTATCCATCACTCGTCTTCCTTCGAACCGATTCCGAATCTTCTTTGGTGCTTTTATTGCTTCCTTGCTTGTTCCGATATCCGTTTTTTATCCGGACTCTATTGTTACTTCCCCATTTGGGAAAGTATTTTATTCATTGCTTATTGTGTGGTGTGCTTTCGGATTTCGAAACTATCGTCAATATATGAAGCAATTGTTATTTTTTTATTTTGTTTCCTTTGCCCTCGGTGGCGGGCTTATCGGGTTACATTTTCTTTTAGGCAATCAGTTTCAAGCAACGAGTAGCAGTATTCTGACCTTTCAATCCGGTTATGGAGATCAAGTGAGTTGGTTATTTGTAGGGGTTGGATTTCCAATTGTATGGGTCTTTACCAAGTCTAGGATGGACAAGTACGCTTGGGAAAAGTTTCGTCTTGATCAAGTATATGATGTGACATTGGAAATTAGAAATCAAAGTTACACAACAAGTGGATATGTCGATAGCGGCAATCAACTTGTTGATCCGTTTTCGAGGAAACCAGTCGTTATATGTGATCAAGCATTTATGAGTAACTGGTTTAGTCCCTCGGAGCTTAAAGAATTGCAACATGCCCAAGAAGAGCTGTCATTTGATGCTATTCCAAGCAAATGGGAAACATTCATTCAAATTGTCCCTTATCAAGGAGTAGACGGGAATCGTACTTTCATGATTGTAATTAAGCCGGATAATCTCCAAGTACAGTTTGATCAAACACAAATCTCCACAGATAAAATTTTAATTGGAGTACAATTTGGAGAGTTGTCTGCAGATGGAAGTTATCATTGTCTATTACATCCGCAATTATTTAAACATTCAGTAGCCACTTCCGCTTAATTTCTAAGAGATAAAGGAGAGGGGAACATATGATGAAATGGAAGTTGACCATACGACTATGGTGGTACAAACTTTTAATAAAACTCGGTCTAAAAACAGATGAAATATACTATATTGGTGGAAGTGAGGCCTTGCCACCTCCTTTATCGAAAGAAGAGGAGCAAGAATTGTTAAAACGCCTTCCCAAAGGTGATAAAGCAGCACGTTCGATGCTGATTGAGCGAAATCTTCGTTTAGTCGTGTATATAGCACGAAAATTTGAAAATACCGGCATTAACATTGAGGACTTAATCAGTATTGGTACGATTGGATTAATTAAAGCAGTTAACACGTTTAATCCAGAAAAAAAGATTAAGCTGGCAACGTATGCCTCTCGTTGTATTGAAAATGAAATATTAATGTATTTAAGGAGAAATAATAAGTTAAAATCCGAAATTTCTTTTGACGAACCGTTAAATATTGATTGGGATGGCAATGAGTTATTGCTCTCGGACGTACTTGGAACAGATGAAGATGTGACGACAAAGGATTTAGAAGTAAGTATCGACAAAGGGCTCTTAAAAACAGCCTTGGAGCAGCTTAATGATCGTGAAAAACAAATTATGGAGCTCCGCTTCGGTTTAATTGGTGAAGAGGAAAAAACACAGAAAGATGTCGCCGATATGTTGGGGATTTCTCAGTCCTATATTTCTAGGCTAGAAAAGAAAATTATAAGCCGTCTTCAAAAAGAATTTAATAAAATGGTCTAACCCTACTTATAATAAGGATACAGCCCTTGAGTCTAATAGAACTCAGGGGCTGTTTTGCATAAAAATTCCTCCTTGGGGAGATACTGTTCACTGAATAACATATCTCCAACGGGAGGGTAAATCATGACAAGACATAAAGTAGAGATTTGCGGAGTAGATACTTCAAAGTTGCCTGTTCTAAAAAACGATGAAATGAGAAAGTTGTTTAAACAAATGCAAGATGGTGATTATTCCGCAAGAGAGCAGTTAGTGAATGGGAATTTGCGGCTCGTTCTAAGTGTTATTCAACGTTTTAATAACCGCGGAGAATACGGGGATGATCTATTTCAGGTTGGTTGTATCGGATTAATGAAATCTATAGATAATTTTGATTTAGGTCAAAATGTAAAGTTTTCTACGTATGCCGTTCCGATGATTATTGGTGAGATTCGCAGATACTTACGAGATAATAACCCGATTAGGGTATCCAGATCATTACGAGATACAGCTTACAAAGCATTACAGGTAAGAGAAAAGCTCATTAGTAAGACTTCAAAGGATCCTACTCCGATGGAAATAGCAGAGGAAATGGGTGTTCCTCATTCTGATATTGTTTTTGCGATGGATGCCATCCAAGATCCAGTTTCTTTATTCGAACCGATTTATAACGACGGTGGTGATCCGATTTTCGTGCTGGACCAGCTTAGTGATGATAAAGATAAAGATTCTGACTGGTTGGATAAACTATCGCTAAAAGAAGGGATGCATCGCTTAAATGAGCGAGAAAAAATGATTCTCAATAAGCGTTTTTTCCAAGGCAAAACCCAGATGGAAGTAGCCGAAGAAATCGGAATTTCCCAGGCACAGGTTTCTCGTTTAGAAAAAGCAGCTATTCAAGAAATGAATAAAGAGATGTTTGAATAATAGTAGAAAAGAGGTATAACTGGAGTGAAGTCCGTCCCGTTATACCTTTTTTTACTTTGGCATAGTTTGTTGCTGTTGCTTAAAGAAGCAATAGTTTAGGAAATGCTCGATATTAGTACGATGTTGAGTTTCACTACGTGCAGTTGCCCCTAGGCTTTATATGGTTGCGGACATCTAGTCCGCTATTATAGATAATGGTCTGATTTCTGGCACGGCACTAGTCTAAACTCGTCCTCTCGACCTACAGTGATTATCCAAAAATGTTTACGTCGCAATTCATATCAACTAACCAGATAATATTCCATACTTGGAAAAGCAACAGTCTTTAAACACAGCCTTCATTATAAAATAAAAAAATTCAGTTTATAAAGAAAATAAGCCATTCTTTCGCATAGTATGTCTATATAGCGAATAAAAGGTGGGGATAAATTGATTACTCTATCGGAGCTACAAATAAAGGACATCATCATAGTGGAAGAAGGAAGAAGGTTAGGAAATATAACGGATTTAGAGATTGATGAGGAACGTGGCCGCATCACGCATCTAGTTGTAGGAAATAAAGGAAAAGTGATGGGGCTGTTTGGGAAGGATGAAGAAATAACAATTCCGTGGGATCAAATTTTAACGATTGGCACAGATGTGATCCTTATCCGAAAAAGTGGCAATCCACAACTTGCCACGAGTCATCCAGTTGAGTAACTGCACAAAATAAGTCGATATATGATAGAATAAGTGGCATTAGGAGGCGATTATCGTATGAAAGAACCCTTTCAACAAAAACATCCTTCCTTTGTCGCATTGGAAGAATGGCAAAAATGGAATGAGGACCTAGTTGTAGGCATTTCGACACGAGAAGGTGGATTTAGCTCCGCTCCGTTTGATTCCTTAAATGTTGGACTTCATGTTCAGGATGATGCAACAACTGTTGTTCGAAATCGACACCAACTGGCAGAAAATATTGGGATTCCATTAGACAATTGGGTGTTTGCGGAACAAGTTCATACGACTAATATCTCCGTTGTTTCGGAAGAGGACCGCGGGAAAGGTAGCAAATCATTAGATAGCGCCATTCCAGCCTGTGATGGTTTGATTACGAAAGAAAGAGGAATCGTATGTGCTGCATTTTATGCAGACTGTGTTCCATTATTTTTTTTTGATCCAGAAACGGGGTGGATTGGGATTGCTCATGCAGGCTGGCGAGGAACCGTCGATGGAATGGCACCAAAAATGGTACAAACATTGGTGGAACAAGGAGCAAATCGTGAGTCCTTACGTGTTGCCATTGGTCCTTCTATAGGAAAAGCTAATTATCAGGTAGATGCAAAGGTAATTCAGCATATTCCCAATGCGCACCACGATTCAGCGGTTCATCAGCAGAGTGAAACCCATTATTTGTTAGACTTACAAGCATTAAATAAGGAATTGTTACTTATGGAAGGTGTGCAAGAGACGCATCTTTATACGACAAAATACTGTACGTATCAAGACGATCAATTATTCTTTTCGCACCGTAGAGATGAAGGGAAAACTGGTCGAATGCTCGGTTTTATCGGATTTAAATAGAGGGAAAGGAGAGAAGGATCCTTGTCACTGGAATCGAATTTATCCACGATATTAAACAATGTTAGACAATCCTGTGAAAAAGTCGGCAGAAATCATGACGAAATTACCATCATCGGTGTGACAAAATATGTTACAATAGAGCGAGCACAAGAAGCGGTCGACAAGGGTATTAAACATTTAGGGGAAAATCGGCTAGAAGGACTTCTGGAAAAACAGCAAAGTTTGTCCGAAGATCCGGTTTGGCATTTTATCGGTTCCCTTCAGTCGAGAAAAGTAAAGGACCTCATTGACATTGTATATATGATCCATTCCTTGGACCGTTTGTCCCTTGCGAAAGAAATTCATAAACGTGCTAATCAACCAATCGATTGTTTCGTACAAGTCAATACGAGTGGAGAAGAGTCTAAGCATGGTCTTCATCCAGATGATGTACATAGCTTTATAGAGAAGCTTGCACCTTACACAAATGTACGTGTTGTTGGACTTATGACGATGGCACCACATGTGGAGGATGAAGCGACATTACGGAGTACGTTTTCCAAACTTAGAATGCTAAAAGACGAGATTATGGCCAAGCAATTGGATTATGCACCTTGTTCCTATTTATCGATGGGAATGAGTAATGATTATCAGATTGCGATTGAAGAAGGTGCGACTCATATTCGTATTGGAACCAAGTTAGTTGGATCAAAATAGTATGGGGTGGAGAAGATGAGTTTAAAGAATAAGATCAAGACTTTCTTTACGTATGATGAAGATGAATTTGAGTATGTAGAAGAAGAAGCTGCAGCAGGAATTGAAGTTCCAGAAACACTTTCTCGTAAAAATCGTAATGTGGTAAGCTTAAAAAGTGTTCAATCAACATCTAAAGTTGTTCTTTGTGAACCGAGATCTTATAGTGAAGCACAGGAAATTGCTGATCAGATCGTAAATCGCCGTGCAGTTGTCATTAACCTGCAACGTGTAGATTATGCACAAGCAAAGCGAATCGTAGACTTTTTAAGTGGAACGGTTTATGCTGTTTCTGGACAGATTCAAAAGCTTGGAGAAAATACCTTTCTCTGTACACCTGACAACGTAGATGTTTCAGGTTCCATTTCGGACATGCTTGAAGAGGAAGAATACTGAGTATGTCTAACTAAAGGGTGATGGTTAATGGTCGAGTTATATACAATATTATCTTATGCAATTCAGTTTTATAGCTACGCGCTAATCGTTTACATTCTGCTATCCTGGTTTCCAGGTGCTCGGGAATCTTCTTTTGGAACATTCTTAGCAAGAATTTGTGAACCTTACTTAGAGCCTTTTCGAAAAATCATTCCACCACTTGGCATGATAGATATTTCACCAATTGTAGGGATTTTAGTACTGAACTTTGCATCAAGAGGATTGTACGTCCTATTTACAATGTTTTAGGATAAGATGGGGAAGCTTGGCCTTAGCCAGGCTTCCTTTCATGTACAGATAGAAGTGAGGATTATGATGGACATTTATCAACATTTTCGAAAAGAGGAACAACCATTTATCGATCAAGTCCTATCCTGGAAGGAAGAGGTTAGCAGGAATCATATCTATAAACTAAGTGATTTCTTAGATCCGCGAGAGCAAATGATTTTTACAACGCTTATTGGTAAGGATCCAGAGTTTACCCATAGCGTTTTCGGGGGAGATCCGAAAGCAGAACGAAAAAAAGCTATTTTAGCGCCCTTTTATGAGACTATTGCTCCAGACCGATTTGAGATTACGCTTCTAGAAGCTAGTTACCCGGAAAAATTTGTATCACTGGAACACCGGGATGTACTAGGGGCGTTTTTGTCACTTGGTATTCAACGAAAAAAACTTGGCGACCTTATTGCAAAAGATGGTAAAATTCAAATCCTCGTAAGTTCCGATATTTCTCCGTATGTATTAACCAATTTGACGGAGATTAAAAAGGCAAAGGTGCAGTTTAAAGAGGTTTCACTCGACAAAAAACTATCAGATGATTCGGACTGGATTGCCCAGGAAAGTACGATATCTTCTTTACGTTTAGATGTTGTTATGAAGGAGACCTATCGGATGTCTAGGCAACAAGCAAGTATGTATATCCAAAAAGGGTTAGTAAAGGTAAACTTTCGCCCAGTCGAAGATCCTTCTTTTACCATCCAGCAGGAGGATATGATTTCCGTAAGAGGGAAAGGAAGAAGCCGTCTAAAAAGTATTGAAGGGGTAACAAAAAAAGAAAAATATAAAGTGACGATTGAAAAATTGAAATAATTTTAACATTTTTGCAGGATTTTCTGAGTTTATGTCGAAATTTTTGTTAGGTCTTTTTTACGATTTTTTAATTTTTGGAAAATAGCAATTTGAGGAGGTGGCCATACGTGCCATTAACGCCATTAGATATCCATAACAAGGAATTTACTAGAGGGTTTAGAGGATACGATGAGGATGAAGTAAATGAATTCCTCGATCAAGTTATCAAAGACTATGAGCTTCTCATTCGAGAAAAGAAAGAACTTAATGAGAAAGTAGATTATTTGAATGAGAAATTAGGTCATTTCACGAATATTGAAGAAACGTTAAATAAGTCCATTCTCATTGCCCAAGAAACAGCAGAAGAAGTAAAAGGAAATGCGGCAAAAGAATCCAAGCTTATCATTAAAGAAGCAGAGAAAAATGCAGATCGAATTATTAATGAAGCACTCCATAAATCAAGAAAAATTTCTATTGAAGTTGAAGAGCTAAAGAAACAAGCAAAGGTATTCCGTACACGTTTGAAAATGTTAGTGGAAGCTCAGCTTGATTTAATTGAAAGTGGAGATTGGGACGGGCTGTTTGATGTAGATCTTGGAGATGGACAAGATCAAGACAACTAAGTTACCCTATTGGGCTTGACGTTAATCGGAATTTTACATATAATTCATTAACAATAGACCAATCAATTATGATGAAACATACAATGACAGGGAAAGTATAAAAGTGCTTCATTGGTTGAAAGCGAATCAGGGTTGGTGGAAGCCTGATCCAAACACTTTTAGAAAATCACCCTTTAGTATCCATTCGAAAACGTTGATGAGTAGAAATGGACGGTTCATTCCCGTTACGAATACACAAGAGGATTATGGGTTTAATGTCCATAATCTACAAGGGTGGTACCACGGGTCCTTCTCGTCCCTTTTAGGGATAAGAGGGGCTTTTTTGTTTTCATTAAGGTTAATCAAGGATCAAGTCCTGTAGGAAAGGAAAAAAAGGAGGAAAATACACATGGATTATAAACAAACACTGCTAATGCCTCAAACGGATTTTCCAATGCGAGGTAACTTGCCGAATAAAGAGCCTAAAATGCAAGAAGAATGGGATCAAGTGAACATGTACGAAAAGGTACAAAAACGCACAGAAGGACGCCCACTATTTGTTTTACACGATGGACCTCCTTATGCGAATGGTGACCTTCACATGGGCCATGCGATGAATAAAGTCTTAAAGGATTTTATCGTCCGTTATAAATCGATGGCTGGATTCCATGCTCCATACGTGCCTGGATGGGATACACACGGTTTACCGATTGAATCGGCTTTAGCGAAGAAAAAAGTAGACCGTAAGAAGATGACCGTTGCGGAATTCCGTCAAAAATGTGCCGAATACGCGTTAGATCAAGTGGACCGTCAACGTACGCAATTCAAGCAACTTGGGGTCCGAGGTGATTGGGAGAATCCTTACATTACGCTTACAAAAGATTATGAAGCTGCTCAAATCAAAGTATTTGGGGAAATGGCTCGTAAAGGGTATATCTATAAAGGTTTAAAGCCTGTTTATTGGTCTCCATCCTCTGAATCCGCACTTGCGGAAGCGGAAATTGAATATCAAGATAAGCGATCTGCTTCGATTTACGTCGCGTTCCCTGTTAAAGAAGGAAAGGACTTGTTGCAAGGAGATGAGAAATTCATCATCTGGACGACGACTCCTTGGACGATTCCAGCTAACTTAGCCATTAGTTTACATCCTGACTTAGAATATGCAGTTGTAAAAGTAAACGAAGACAAGTTTATCGTAGCCCATGACATGCTTGAAGAAGTTACGACAAAACTAGAATGGGAAAACACGGAAGTCGTCCAAACGTTCAAAGGACAACAAGCTGAAAATCTCGTTGCGAAACATCCTTTCTATGATCGCGATTCACTCATTATCTTAGGGGATCACGTAACAACAGAAAGTGGTACAGGGCTTGTTCATACGGCACCTGGCCACGGGGAAGATGACTTCCTAGTTGGGAAGAGATATGGATTAGAAGTGCTTTGTCCGGTAGATGAAAAAGGGACCTTTACTGCGGAGGCACCTGGATTTGAAGGGATGTTCTACGATGCTGCTAACAAAGAGATCACGCAGAAGCTAGAAGAAGTAGGAGCATTACTAAAGTTAGAATTTATCACACACTCCTATCCACATGACTGGAGAACAAAAAAGCCAACGATCTTCAGAGCAACCAACCAGTGGTTTGCTTCTATTAAAGATTTCCGAAATGACATATTAGAAGAGATCAAACGAGTACAATGGTACCCAAGCTGGGGAGAAACAAGACTATTTAACATGGTTCGTGACCGTGAGGATTGGTGTATTTCCCGTCAACGTACGTGGGGTGTTCCAATTCCGGTATTCTATGCAGAAGATCGCACGCCAATCATTACAGAAGAAACGATTAATCACGTTTCCAACTTGTTCGCTGAACATGGCTCTAACATTTGGTTTGAGTGGGATGCGAAAGATCTTTTACCAGAAGGATATACGTCTGAACATAGTCCAAATGGTCAGTTCACCAAAGAAACTGACATCATGGACGTATGGTTCGACTCTGGATCCTCTCACCAAGGTGTTTTAGAAAATCGCCCAGAATTACAAAGACCAGCAGACGTTTATTTAGAAGGATCGGATCAATATCGTGGCTGGTTCAATTCCTCTTTATCAACTGCGGTTGCCGTAACTGGGAAAGCGCCATATAAAACAATCATTAGTCATGGTTTTACTTTAGATGGTCAAGGACGTAAGATGAGTAAATCTATCGGTAATACCGTTGTACCTGCTAAGATCATGAAGCAATATGGTGCCGATATCCTCCGTTTATGGGTTGCATCTGTAGATTATCAAGCAGATGTCCGTATTTCGGACGATATTATCAAGCAAACTTCGGAAGGGTATCGTAAAATCCGTAATACATTCCGTTTCATGCTAGGGAACTTACATGATTTTAATCCTGCTGAACACCGTGTGGCGGAAAAGGATTTACAAGAAGTAGATAAGTATATGCTTGTACAGCTTCAAGAATTAATCAAAAAAGTTCGTCATGCCTATGATCATTACGAGTTTTCTACGATTTATTCGAACATCCATAACTTCTGTTCGATTGATCTCAGCTCCTTCTATTTAGATTTCGCTAAAGATATCATCTATATTGAAGCAGAGAATAGTCCAAGAAGAAGAAGTATTCAAACGGTTTATTATGATATCGTAACAGCACTAGTGAAGCTTTTATCTCCAATTCTGACTCATACAACAGAAGAGGTATGGGGCTACATTCCAGGCGTTGAAGAAGAAAGTGTCCAACTTACCGATATGCCAGAAGCAGTCGAGGTAGAAGGACAAGAGGCGCTTAAAGCAAAATGGGATCACTTCATGGAAGTACGTGACGATGTCTTAAAAGCGCTGGAAGAAGCTCGAACTGCTAAAACGATCGGAAAATCACTAGAAGCTAAAATTACGATTGCACCGAAAGATGATAAGACAAAACAATTGCTCCAAGATGTTGCGGATATCCATCAATTGTTTATTGTTTCTGAAGCGGTTGTCGTTGAAGAAGGCAAAGGTGGAAAAGAATATGAGCATGTCTCCGTTCTTGTAGAAAAGCATGAAGGGGAACGTTGTGAGCGTTGCTGGGTTGCGGCTGATACTGTAGGCTCTCATGCGAATCATCCAGAGCTATGTGATCGCTGTGCAACGATTGTAGAAGAGCATTACGCACATGTAACAGAATAAGCTTAAAATAGGCAGGAATAAATGTGTGTTAATCCTAATAAAATCCGAACTGCTTCGAAATTCTATCATTAGAATTCAAGCAGCTCGGATTTTTCTTTTAGAGTGCTTTTGTAATTTTGTTGCAGATAAGATATAAAATGCGACGTAACGATCTTTGGATAATTACTAAAAAGTCAAGTTTAGCCTAAATGCCACGCTCCGGCAGAATACTTCGCTTTCCGCGGGCACGGCCTCAGCTTCCTCGGAAGAACACCACTTCCTGCGGGATCTTCGGCTCGCGCTGTTCCCGCTGGAGTCTACGTATTCTGCCTACGCTTGTAGATATTTTCTAATATAGTGGGTTATTAGCACCTATAAAATAAGTAGACCAAGAAACACCTCTGACTTGAAAAGAACTCCGTACTAAGCTTCGGAAAAATGCGAGACTCCTGTGGGAAAGGAACAGTTGAAGACCCCACAGTGAGCGTTCTTTGCGAGCGAGGAGGCTGAGGCGTTCCCCACGGAAAGCGAGTATTTTTCCGCAGCGCCGCATTAGCAGTCAACTTGATAAAGTATATACGAGTCCTTATTTCGTTACGTCGGAGTATATATAAACTTTGAATGACGATCCAACCATTGAAAATTAACTTTTAAGCTTTTTATCATGTAATCGTTCGCCTCCATAGAGAAAGTTATAGTTTGTTCCAGCTTGTTTATTTGCTAACATACACATACAAGGTAATTTTTCTATTAAGAAAAATCTATGGTAAAATCAGATAGAGTTACATGAAGAGAGAAATGGGGAATGAAGTTGATTTACTATTTACTAGCATTATTTATCATTGGCATCGATCAATTAACAAAATGGCGAATTGTTCAAACGATGGATATCGGAGAATCCATTCCGGTCATAGAGCCATTTCTCTACATAACGTCACACCGTAATACAGGTGCTGCTTGGGGCATTCTAGAAGGGAAGATGGGCTTCTTTTACGTCGTAACGGTTATCGTGATTGCTGTAGTTGTGTATTACATGCAAAAGTACGGGAAAGAAAGCAAGCTGGCAGGCATTTCCTTAGGACTTATATTGGGTGGAGCAATCGGGAACTTTATAGATAGACTGTTCCGTAAAGAAGTAGTAGATTTTGTAGATGTATATATCGGAAGCTATGACTTTCCTATTTTTAATGTAGCCGATTCTGCATTAGTAGTAGGGGTTATTGCTTTATTAATAGTTACCTTCATCGATGAACGACAGAAAGGAAGAACAAAATAATGCCAGAAAATCACCGTCATATGGTAGACCCAGATGAACAAGGGGATAGAATTGATAAAGTTTTAGCGAAATGGAATGAGGACGCCTCCAGGTCTCAAGTCCAAACATGGATTAAAGATGGATTAGTAGCTGTAAATGGAGAAAAAGTAAAAAACAACTACAAATGTCAGCAAGGGGACGAAATTACGTGGGAAATTCCAGAGGCTGAACCATTAGAGCTCGAGGCGGAGAATATTCCATTAGAAATCATTTATGAAGATAGCGATGTTCTCGTCGTCAATAAGCCGAAGGGAATGGTCGTACATCCGGCAGCTGGACATGGAACCGGTACACTCGTAAATGCTCTTCTATATCACTGTCAAGACCTATCAGGGATCAATGGAGTCATTCGACCAGGAATTGTTCACCGTATTGATAAAGATACGAGTGGCTTATTAATGGTTGCAAAAAACGATAAAGCTCATGTTTCACTAGTCGATCAGTTAAAAGCAAAGACAGTTAAACGCTCTTACCAGGCAATTGTGCACGGGGAGATTGGCCATGATTTTGGGACAATAGATGCTCCGCTTGGTAGAGACCCTGGAGATCGCCAAAAAATGGCAGTCGTCGATGATGGAAGACATGCGGTTACGCACTTTGAAGTGATTAAACGTTTTAAAAACTTTACTCATATTAAATGTGTTCTAGAAACTGGTCGTACCCACCAAATTCGTGTCCATATGAAATATATAGGTCATCCACTAGCTGGTGATCCTAAATATGGACCGAGAAAAACGTTAGACATGGATGGTCAAGCTCTCCATGCGGAAGTGTTAGGCTTTGAACACCCGTCTACGAAGAAATGGGTGGAATTCCAGGTGGATCCGCCGGAAGATTTCGATGAACAATTAGATTTATTAGAAAAGATGAGTTGACAGAACGTCCAATGTTTGGAATAATTAAGAGAGAACAAATGAGATCCTTTAAAGACAGTCCCGTGAGGCTGAGAAGGTGTACGTGAGAATGGCATAACTATGTCTTCAAAACCTTTTCCCTGCGGTGGAAAGGTTTTTTTAATGGATATCTCGAAAGCTTCCATTGATAAAGGGTGAGCAGAATGAAGAAAAAAGCAATCGTCTTAGATGATGCAGCCATTAGAAGAGCGTTAACGAGAATTGCTCATGAAATTTTAGAAAGAAACAAAGGGGTAGAAGGATTGATTCTCGTTGGGATTAAAACGAGAGGTATTCCTTTAGCAAAGAGACTTCAGGAAAAAATTGAACAAATTGAGGGTGTAAAGGTTCCGATTGGAGAGCTCGATATTACGTTATATAGAGATGATTTAACCCCAGTTGATCAAGAAGCAGAGCCTACCATTAATGATTCGCGTTTCGACGAATCTATATTAGGAAAGACACTAGTTTTAGTAGATGATGTTTTGTTTACTGGAAGAACGGTTCGTGCCGCAATGGACGCAATCATCGATCAAGGGAGACCTTCCCAAATTCAACTAGCGGTCTTAGTAGACAGGGGACACCGAGAATTACCAATCCGTGCAGACTTTATCGGAAAAAACATCCCGACTTCCCAAGAGGAAGTAATCATGGTGGAATTAGGGGAAACGGACGCACAAGATCAAGTCAGTATTTTTGAAAAGTAATTAAAGAAGTACCTTTAAATGAGTCCAGAGAGGCTTGTAAGGTTGTAATGGAGACGTGCATATTTCCTGCAGGTTTGCCTCTTTGCGACTTTACGCGAAGAGGCTTTTTTAATGCCTAAGATTTTGAAGGAGGAGCGACATGAAACATTTTCTTTCCATGAAGGATTTATCGGAACACGAGATTCAACAATTAGTTAAAAGAGCAGAAGAGATGATGGTAGCTAGCAAAAAAAGTACTAGTAAAACCTCAACATTCGTGGCAAATTTATTTTTTGAGCCAAGCACTCGAACGAAAATGAGCTTCACAGTTGCTGAGCACCGATTAGGGCTAGAGCCACTTGATTTTCACCCTGAAGCATCCAGTGTTCAAAAAGGTGAAACGGTTTACGATACGGCAAAAACATTAGAAGCCATCGGGGCATCTTTGCTCGTAATCCGACATCCAGAGGATCATGTTGTTCAAGAAGTGGCCATGAAGATGAACATTCCAGTTATCAACGCTGGAGATGGAACGGGAGAGCACCCAACTCAATCCTTACTTGATTTAGTAACGATTTCGCAAGAGTTCGGTCGATTCAAAGGACTCAAGGTAGCAATTGTCGGAGATGTTAAACATAGTCGTGTTGCGAGATCAAATGCGCATGCCTTATCGACTTTAGGTGCAGAAGTCTATTTTTCTAGTAAACCAGAATGGCAAGATCAAACGCTAGATTATCCGTATTTAGACTTGGATGAGGCAGTTGAATGCTGTGATGTGCTGATGTTGCTTCGAATTCAACATGAAAGACATGAAGAAAAACACTCTGTCGAGGCAACCGAGTATTTAAAGAAGTACGGACTAACCAAAGAAAGAGAAAGAAGAATGAAGCCTAATGCCATCATTATGCATCCAGCTCCTGTCAATAGAGGAGTAGAGATAGATGACAGCTTAATGGAGTGTGAGCGCTCGAGAATTTTTAAACAAATGTCTAACGGTGTTTTTGCCCGGATGGCTGTAATGAGCAAACTACTAGAGGATCGGGGGATTCATAATGAGTATCAAATTAGTGAACGCGAAGTACTACAACCGTAATGAGCTTCAGACAGGAGAAATCTTGATTGCAGACGGAACGATTCAGGCTATTGGGCTTACCGTTCGAGGAGAAGCAGAGCAAGTCATAGATTGTGAAGGCAAAATCCTGGCACCAGGATTCATTGATGTGCATGTACACTTACGTGAACCTGGAGGGGAAGCGAAGGAAACCATTCGTACAGGTACGGAAGCTGCTGCAAGAGGAGGATACACAACGATTTGTCCAATGCCAAATACTCGCCCTGTTCCGGATACATTGGAACATTTGGATGCGCTAATGGAACGCATTCAACAAGATGCAAAAATCCGAGTACTCCCATATGCTTCGATTACAGAAAGACAACTTGGGAAGCAACTAGTAGATATGAAAGGCTTAAAAGAACACGGAGCATTTGCTTTTACCGATGACGGGGTTGGCGTGCAATCAGCAGATCAAATGCTACAAGCTATGAATCTTGCAGCTTCGATTGGAATGCCCGTCGTTGCCCATTGTGAGGAAAACACTTTGATTCACGGTGGGGTAATTCACGAAGGGGAAGCCAGCAAGAAGCTCGCTGTACCAGGAATTCCTTCTGTCTGCGAATCGGTACATATTGCTAGAGATGTTCTTCTAGCAGAAGCGGCTAACTGTCACTATCACGTCTGCCATGTCAGTACGAAGGAATCGGTTCGGGTGATACGAGATGCTAAAAAAGCAGGCATACACGTGACAGCTGAAGTGACCCCTCACCACTTACTATTAACCGAACAGGCGATTACAGAGGACGACGGCAACCTAAAAATGAATCCACCGCTCCGTTCCGAAGAGGACCGTCAAGCCTTACTAGAAGGTTTACTAGATGGAACCATCGACTTCATCGCAACGGATCATGCACCACACACGGCAGAAGAGAAAAGTCATGGTTTGCAAAAAGCGCCATTTGGAATCGTCGGATTGGAGACCGCTTTTTCCTTGCTTTATACACACTTAGTCTTGACTAAAAAGATAACATTGAAGCAGTTAATCGATTGGCTAACAATAAAACCAGCCGAAGTTTTCAACCTTCCATATGGAAGATTGGAACAAAGACAGGTAGCGGACCTCGTCTTACTAGATTTAGAAAAAGAATATACGATTGATAAACATAGCTTTTTTTCAAAAGGAAAAAACACACCGTTTCATGACTGGAACGTGACAGGTGTACCAGTCCTTACGATTTTTGAAGGAAAAATTGTATTTGAGGAGGCTTCACATGAAGAAACGACAGCTCGTGCTTGAGGATGGAACGATATTTATAGGAGAAGCATTTGGAAGTGATAAAGAGGCAATTGGGGAAATTGTGTTTAATACAGGGATGACCGGATATCAAGAGATCCTATCTGATCCATCCTACTGTGCGCAAATCGTTACACTTACTTATCCGTTAATTGGAAACTATGGCATTAATCGTGATGATTTTGAGACCGTCACACCTTCCGTTTTCGGACTTATCGTTAAAGAAGCCTGTGATATTGCTTCAAATTTTCGTGGCGAAGAAAATATAGATGCTTTCTTAAAAGCAAATGATATTCCAGCTATTTCTGGTATTGATACAAGGAAGCTAACGAAGATCATTCGTAAGCACGGTACGATGCGTGGAATATTTACGGATATTGATCGGACTTGGGAGGAAGTAAAGGAGCTTTTTGATACAACCCCCGTTGTCCGCAATCAAGTAGAAACAGTATCTACGGTTAAGCCATATGTTGTGCCGGGTAGAAGCTATCGAGTTGTGCTTGTGGATTTCGGAATGAAGCACGGTATTTTAAGAGAATTAACTAAAAGAAATTGTCATGTTACGGTTGTGCCACATCACTATACGGCGGAGCAAATAGAACGATTAAAGCCAGATGGAGTGGTTCTGTCTAACGGTCCTGGAGATCCTAAAGATGTCCCTGAAGCAATTGAAATGATTCAATCTATTATGAATCGCATCCCGATTTTCGGAATATGTTTAGGCCATCAGCTGTTAGCATTGGCAGGTGGAGCAAATACAACGAAATTAAAATTCGGTCACCGTGGATCCAATCACCCAGTCAAAGATTTACTGTTGAACAAAACGTTTATGACATCGCAAAACCACGGCTACGCCGTTACGAAAGAATCCCTAGAACAGACAGACCTTATGCTTACACAAATCGCGTTAAACGATGAAACAGTCGAAGGAATTCAACACAAAACCTATCCTTCGTTTTCGGTACAATATCATCCAGAAAGCTCACCGGGCCCAGATGATACGAATTATTTGTTTGATCAATTCCTAGACCTTATCGAATCGAATAAGCAGCAAGTGAAGGAGGAAAAAGAATGCCAAAGCGTAATGATATAAACAAAATTCTCGTAATAGGGTCTGGACCTATTGTCATCGGGCAAGCAGCGGAATTTGATTATTCCGGTACGCAAGCTTGTCAAGCTTTAAAAGAAGAAGGCTTTAAGGTAATTCTAGCAAATTCAAATCCAGCTACAATCATGACGGACGACACAATTGCAGATACTGTTTACATGGAACCTCTAACCGTAGATTTTCTAACAAAGATTATTCGTAAGGAACAACCAGACGCTATTCTCCCAACATTGGGTGGCCAAACTGGATTAAACATGGCGGTGCAATTGGAAGAGACAGGTATTCTAGCAGAATATGAGATTGAATTATTAGGTACTTCCCTAGATGCTATTCAACAAGCGGAGGACCGCGAAAAATTCCGTACGTTAATGAGAGAGCTTAACGAACCGGTTCCAGATAGTCAGATCGTAACAACGGTAGAAGGGGCTTTAGAATTTGCTGAAGAAATCGGCTTCCCACTTATCGTTCGACCTGCTTATACTCTTGGAGGAACGGGTGGAGGCATGTGCTACGACGTTCAAGAGTTAAGAGACATTACGAGAAATGGATTAGCCTTGTCGCCTGTGAATCAATGCTTAATTGAGAAAAACATTGCTGGCTTTAAAGAGGTTGAATACGAAGTTATGCGTGATAAAAATGATCAAGCCATCGTTGTTTGTAACATGGAAAACATAGACCCTGTCGGAATTCATACAGGAGATTCGATGGTTGTTGCACCATCGCAAACATTAAGTGATCGTGAGTATCAAATGCTACGAAATGCTTCTCTGAAAATTATTCGTGCCTTGAAAATTGAAGGGGGATGCAACGTACAGCTTGCATTAGACGCGAATAGCTTCCAGTACTATATCATTGAAGTAAATCCACGGGTCAGTCGTTCCTCTGCGCTCGCTTCAAAAGCGACGGGTTATCCGATTGCGAAAATGGCAGCCAAAATAGCAGTAGGACTAACGTTGGATGAAATCATCAACCCCATCACAGGAAAAACATATGCATGTTTTGAGCCTGCCTTAGATTATGTGGTAACAAAGCTACCGCGTTTCCCCTTTGATAAATTTACAACGGGAAATCGTACACTTGGCACACAAATGAAAGCAACAGGAGAAATTATGTCTATTGGACGTAATTTCGAAGAATCGTTTCTAAAAGGAGTTCGTTCGTTAGATATTGGTGCCGAAGATCTTTTCTTACCTTATTTATCAAGCGTACCAAATGAAGAACTAGAAGACCGTATGAAAAAACCAGATGATGAACGACTATTTATTTTAGCAGAAGCGTTACGAAGAGATTTTTCCGTTGAAGACATCTTTCAATTAACCAAAATTGATCGGTTCTTCCTCCACAAGTTAAATAAAATTGTTCGTTTTGAGGAAGAGATGCAGGCCAATCATGGGGATGTACGCTTGTTAAGAGAAGCAAAACGAATGGGCTTTTCCGATACGCAAGTGGCAAGACTCTGGGAAACAAATTTAGATGATGTGTATCAGGTAAGAATTGATCACAGCATCGTGCCAGTTTATAAAATGGTAGATACATGTGCAGCGGAATTCGAATCGGAAACACCTTATTTCTATAGTAGTTATGAAGAGGAAAGTGAATCCCTTTCCTCTGACCGCAAAAAAGTATTAGTAATTGGTTCTGGTCCCATTCGAATCGGGCAAGGAATCGAGTTTGATTATGCAACGGTTCATTCTGTGTTGGCATTAAAGGAAGCAGGCTATGAAGCAATCATCATGAATAGCAATCCGGAAACGGTTTCTACGGACTTTAGTGTCTCCGATAAGCTATATTTCGAGCCACTTACATTGGAAGATGTCATGCATGTTATTAACTTAGAAAAACCAGAAGGGGTTATTGTACAGTTCGGTGGACAGACCGCAATCAATTTAGCGGAAGGATTAGAGCGAAGAGGAGTCAAGATTCTAGGTACATCCTTGGAGGCCATTGATACAGCAGAAGACCGAGACAAGTTTGAAAGATTACTAGACGAATTAGCCATACCACAGCCGAAAGGAAAAAGTGTTCGTCAATTGGAGCAAGCCCTTCAAGCTGCGGAAGAAATCGGCTATCCGGTGCTTGTTCGTCCTTCTTATGTCATTGGTGGTAGCCAAATGGAGATTATTTATAGCGAAGAAGAACTACACGCTTATTTGAAAAAATCGAACAAAATAAAACACTCCCATCCTGTGTTGATTGATAAGTATTTAACGGGAATTGAAGTAGAAGTTGATGCGGTCAGTGATGGAGAGGTCACGATTATTCCTGGGATTATGGAGCATATCGAACGAGCTGGTGTGCACTCTGGGGATTCGATTGCGGTATATCCAACACAAAGAATCTCATCTGTAGCGAAGCAAAAGCTTGTAGATGCAACGTTAAGCATAGCGAAACGTCTTCAAGTCAAAGGACTAATTAACATACAATTCGTCGTAAAAAGTGATGACGTCTTTGTCTTGGAAGTAAATCCAAGAGCAAGTCGGACTATCCCGTTTTTAAGTAAAATTACTGGTGTAACGATGGCAAACTTGGCGACACGCTGCATTATTGGCGAGTCTTTAGGCAGTATGGGATATGAAGATGGATTACTTCCAGAAAAAGAACATGTTTCGGTTAAGGTTCCTGTCTTTTCTTTCGAAAAACTCCGTAGTGTTGATGCGGTTTTAGGGCCTGAGATGAAATCTACAGGGGAAGCAATTGGACATGATATGACGCTAGAAAAAGCATTGTACAAAGGATTATTAGCTTCTGGTCTATCGATTCCACATGGAGGCTCCGTCCTTCTAACGGTGGCAGATAAAGATAAAGGAGAAATACTAAGCATTGCTGAGCGATTCTATCAACTCGGATTCACCGTTTATGCAACTGAAGGTACCGGAACTTTTGTTAGAGAACACGGTGTGCCTGTCCATATCGTCGACAAGATTGGTTCAGACCAGGAGAATGTACTTTCTATTATTGAGAATGGGAACGTTCAATTCGTCATTAACACGATTACATCTGGCCAACAAGCACGTTCTGATGGATTTAGAATACGTCGGGAAGCGGTCGAGCATGGTATTGCTTGTTTAACTAGTCTTGACACAGCCGAAGCCATATTGAATGTGATTGATTCAACGACCTTCCAAGCAAGACCAGTTGCGGAAAGAAAGGCTGTTGTAACCTCATGATCAATCAAATGATGACGGTTGTACAAAAAAGAATCATTGCAAAGGATACAGTGGAGATGGTGTTACAAGGAGGTGCCATCTCCTTTGTTGAACCAGGTCAATTTGTCCACATCCGAATTGGTTCGGGGTTCAGCCATATGCTGAGAAGGCCCATTTCGATTGCAGATGTCGACCATATTCAAGAGACGATTACGATTATTTTTAAAATAATTGGAGCAGGAACAGAAGAGCTACAAAATGTGTCTACCGGTACCCAATTAGATACGCTTTTAGCCTGTGGTACTAGTTACCCGGTCCAAGATTTAGAGTTGAAACACGCCCTTCTAATTGGGGGTGGAATAGGCGTGCCACCCATGTATTACTTAGCAAAAGTCTTAAGGGAAAAGGGGGTACAAGTCACTTCAGTCTTGGGTTTTCAAACGAAGGAATATGTATTTTATGAAGAGAATTTTAAGGCTTTAGGAAACTGCCATATCGTAACCGATGATGGAAGCTATGGATGGAAAGGGAATGTGAATGACGTAATTGACGCACAATCTATCCCTTTTGATTATTATTTTTCGTGTGGTCCATTGGGGATGCTGCGAGCGGTTTCCAACAAATTAGAAGGACAATCAGGCTTTATTTCCATTGAAGAAAGAATGGGCTGTGGAATCGGGGCATGCTATGCCTGTGTTGTTCCTACTAGGGATGGAAGTGGATTTCGAAAAATCTGTAAAGACGGTCCCGTATTTCCGGCAGGCGAGGTGTTACTATGAGCTTTTTAACGACTACAATAGCAGGTCTGCAATTAAATAATCCGGTTATGCCGGCATCTGGTTGCTTCGGTTTCGGTAAAGAGTACGGCCAGCACTATGATTTAAATCTTTTAGGAGCAATCATCATAAAGGCAGCAACCAAAGAAGCTAGGTATGGAAACCAAACCCCTCGTGTAGCAGAAACGGCTTCTGGAATGTTAAACGCAATTGGACTACAAAATCCAGGTGTAGATGCCATTATTAATGAGGAATTACCTTACTTACGAAACTATGAAACTCCTGTCATCGCCAATGTTGCTGGTAGTACGGTGGAAGAATACGTGTACGTAGCCAAAAGATTAGCAGATTCTAAATCGGTTCAAGCATTAGAATTAAATATTTCATGTCCAAATGTAAAAGAAGGCGGAGTACAATTTGGGACAGATCCTGTCTTAGCAGCAGAAGTTACGTCTAAAGTAAAAGAAGTAAGTGGGGACGTGCCGTTATTCGTCAAGCTTTCCCCGAATGTCAGCAATATTGCACAGCTAGCAAAGTCTGTTGAAGTGGCAGGGGCCGATGGGCTTTCCATGATTAATACCTTAACTGGGATGACGATTCATCTCCCTAGTAAAAAACCACTTCTCGCAAATAAAACGGGTGGACTTTCTGGGCCAGCTATTAAACCGATTGCGATACGGATGATTTATGAGGTTCGTCAAGAAGTTTCCATTCCGATCATCGGGATGGGTGGCATTACGTCCGCAGAGGATGTTCTCGAATTTTTATTAGCAGGAGCTAATGCAGTAGCCGTCGGAACGGCTAACTTTTTGGACCCGTTTATCTGTCCGAAAATTATAGAAGCATTACCAAACGTGTTACAGCGCTATGGATATGAATCAGCCGAACAAGCAGTAGGGAAGGGGCATGAACATGGACACCACTATATTTCTCGCACTTGATTTTCCAACATGGAAAGAAACAGAGCAGTTTTTGCAGGAGCATGATCTAAAAGGGGTTCCTGTAAAGGTTGGCATGGAGTTATTTTATCGTGAAGGACCTTCGATTATCGAGAAGCTAAAAAAGGATGATCATGCTATTTTTCTAGATTTAAAGCTGTATGACATTCCGACAACCGTACAGCGAGCGATGCGAAACCTAGCAGGCTTAGGAATTGATTTAGTCAATGTGCACGCCCTCGGGGGAACCGAGATGATGAAAGCTGCAAAAGAAGGCTTAGTACAAGGAGCACAATCCGACCAAACTCCAATGCTTATTGGTGTTACGGTACTTACTTCCATGAAGCAACAGACACTACAACAGGAACTAAATGTTTCCTTTTCCGTAGATGAAGCTGTGGCACATTTTGCTCAAATGACGAGGGATGCAGGGGCAGATGGAGTTGTCTGTTCCGCTCTAGAGGTTCCGAAGATTAAAAAGATCTGCGGATCTAATTTTGTAACGGTTACCCCTGGAATACGTCTTGTAGAGAGTAGTCATGACGACCAAGACCGTGTTGCAACACCAAAAATGGCTACAGAAAATGGTTCGGACTATCTCGTTATCGGTCGAAGTATAACGAGAGCTAGCAACCCAAAAGCAGCCTATCAACGCGCAGTGAAGGAGTGTTTTCATGTCCATTAAAGGGAAAGTAGCGAGAGATTTATTTGATATAGGTGCGATCCAAATCCGGCCAAATGATCCATTTACCTGGACTTCTGGTATCCAGTCTCCGATTTATTGTGATAACCGGATGACCATGTCTTATCCAGAAGTTAGAGACCGGATCGCAGATGCATTTGTAGAAATGATAGAGCAACTAGATGAAAAACCAGATGTTATTGCGGGTTGTGCGACCGCAGGCATCCCGCATGCTGCATGGGTTGCTCAAAAAATGGGTCTTCCCATGATTTACGTTCGTTCTAGCCCAAAGAAACATGGAAAGGGCAATCAAATCGAAGGTAGTTTAAAGCCAGGACATAAAGTGCTTGTTATCGAAGATTTAATTTCAACTGGAGGTTCCTCGATAGATGCAGCATTGGCTGTACAAAATGAAGGAGGATCCATCGTTGGTGTATTCGCTATTTTCACATATGGCCTAGAAAAAGCGAAGCATGCTTTTGCAAGGGAAAACATGATGATGCAGACGATTACGAACTATGATCAGCTTATGCAGGAATTGGTGAAAGAAGGTCCCTTAAGTAAAGAAGAGAAGGACAAAATGATAGTATGGAGAGATGACTTAGGAAAAATCAGCCAATAACCCTACGATGTCTCCAACTTAAGACGTATGACAACAAGAAATGGTCCATGATATAACTATAGTAGTTAGAAAAAAGCAAAAACTTGCTACAAAAAGCGCAGTTGGCATTCCTAAGTAGGGCTAAACATCGACCTCCCTTAAATCGTGTCTCGTACTAAATGCCCTGCGTTTTTTGTTTGTTTTCGGGAATTCAGCTCGAATTATGCGCTTTCCCGGGCAATATACTCAGTGTGGGGTCTTTGATCAAAGAAGAGTTAAAAAAAGAAGCTGGGACAGAACTATAATCTCCCAATCTAAAGACGAACGATTACACGATAAGAAGTGTAGAACGTTACTTTTCAATGGTTGGGTTTTCATTCACAGTTGATATAAAATGCGATGTAACGATCTTTGGATAATTACTAAAAAGTCAAGTTTAGCCTAAATGCCACGCTTCGGCAGAATACTTCGCTTTCCGCGGGCACGGCCTCAGCTTCCTCGGAAGAACACTACTTCCAGCGGGATCTTCGGCTCGCGCTGTTCCCGCTGGAGTCTACGTATTCTGCCTACGCTTGTAGGTATTTTCTAATATAGTGGGTTATTAACACCTATAAAATAAGTAGACCAAGAGACACCTCTGACTTGAAAAGAACTCCGTACTAAGCTGCGGAAAAATGCGAGACTCCTGTGGGAAAGGAACAGTTGAAGACCCCACAGTGAGCGTTCTTTGCGAGCGAGGAGGCTGAGGCGTTCCCCACGGAAAGCGAGTATTTTTCCGCAGCGCCGCATTAGCAGTCAACTTGATAAAGTATATACGAGTCCTTATTTCGTTACGTCGGAGTATATATAAAATTCGCAACAATATTTAACAAAGCCTCTAAATAGAAAAATCCGAACTGATTCGAACTCTATGAATAAATTTCGAATCATAGTTCGGATTTTATTAGAATTAAAACACTTTTGTCCCAACCTCTTTTTTTACCATTTATAAGCACCTGCGCATGTATTCGCTTTTGGTTCATAATAGCAATGTTGTTTATATTGTCCTGCAAAAGGTTGATCGTACCATGTAGGTGGACATGCAGCATACGGATTAAAGTACCAGAGAGCATAAATAGAAGGCTGTTGTCTCCAATAGTCTAGGGTTTGTTTCGCTAGCTTTTTTTCTACCTCTCTTGCTCTTTGATAAAAAACATTTCCTTTTTGAACCGCTTCAAAAGAGTAATTACCCCCTTGTACTTGGTAAATTACATCCCGTATTGACCTTAAATCCAGGAAATCTCCACAATTAGCCTTTAGACGGTTTACAATCACATTACCAACCATAAGCATCCCTAGTCGCCCTTCACCCTCGGCTTCCGCCCTCATCATCCTTGCCATTAAAGCAACGTCACTGTCTGTATATTTTACTCTTGGCACTTTTATCACCTCTACAAGAATTGTATGATTTAAGCACACAAAAATGTAGGTTTTGTGAAATTTTTATCTGATTGGATCAATAATTTATCAAAAACGGTTTTGTAGACTGTTTTAGTTCCTGACTGTATAGTTCCAAGTAGATGATTCTTCAGACACATAAATCCCCCAAAGTTAACAAGTTTTGTTCTTTCAACCTGTCTACCTAGGGGGAGCATATCAATATCATGCGTATTTCCCTGGTCTTTCAATTATTACTTCCTTTAAAAGTGATTCCCAATTTCGTGCATTTCTCAACATTTTCGAAACCACTGAAGGAATCGATCGCTTTTTCTTAATCTGGCTTATTTTGTTGGTTTTGACGCAATGCTTGCACGATGGATTCCTCTGGTGTCACGAAAAGCGTTTTCTGATTGTCGTAGGTCACAAAGCCCGGTTTCGCCCCATTTGGTTTCTTAACATGACGGATCCGTGTGTAATCAACGGGAACGGAAGAAGAGTTCTTCGATTTACTAAAGCTAGCTGCTAAATGAGCAGCTTCCGTTAACGTTTCCTCACTAGGATTGGAGTCTCGTATAACGACATGGGAACCAGGAATATCCTTCGTGTGTAACCAAATATCGTCTCGAGCTGCTACTCGATTCGTTAGATATTCGTTTTGCTTGTTGTTTTTCCCAACTAAAATTTGCGTACCATCTGATGCTAGGAATACTTCTGGATCCGGTTTAGCAGGCTTATTAGATTTCTTCTTATGATGACTTTTCGTTCTTAGATAGCCTTGCTCTCGCAACTCTTCACGAATTTCTTCAATATCCTGCTCACGTGCTCCTTCAATTTGTTGTAATAAATCTTCTAAATATTGATTTTCTTCTCTTGCTTTTTCTATTTCTTGCACAACCATTTGCTTCGATTTTTTTAGCTTTTGATACGTGCGAAAATAAGTTTGGGCGTTTTCGCTCGGTGTTTTGTTCGGATTTAATTCAATATCAATCTCTTTTTGCTCAGGATCGTAATAGTCCACAACGGTTGCTTTTTTATCACCTGCTTTAATAAGGTGCATATTCGCTGTTAATAGTTCACCAATCCGCTGAAATTGATCCGCTTTTTCTGCTTTGTCTAATGTTTGGTGATGCTTTTTTATTTTGCGGTTGTTCTTATCCAATTCATTCTTTAAAAAGCGGTAAAGGTCACCAGCTTGTTGTTTCACACGATCACGTTCTGCTTTTCCAGAGTAATAGTGATCTAACATCTCACTAACAGACGCAAAGGTCTCTTTCTTATCCGAAAGATGAGGTAAATCTAGGACATGAAAATCTTCTTTTTTACCGTCATAAATCGTAGGTGAATAAGTACCATCTGTAATGGTTTCCTGTAGCTCTGCAAATGCTTTTTGATAAGCATCCTTGGCACTCAGGTAGGCTTTTTGTGTGAGTTCTTTGGCGATAAGGGGAGAAATCCCCATAAAATGTTGGACAATTTGTTGGTCTAGCTTTCCTGCATTAAAATCGAGTACTCGAACAAAAGCTTCAGGTTCTAAAGCAAAAGGGTTCTGCTTCCCTTGATCAGGTGGGAGGACATACATTTGTCCAGGCATAATCGTTCGAACTCGATTCACGGCTGGTGGAATATGCTTAATACTATCCAGTATGTGGCCTTTTTCCTTATCCACTAAGAGAATATTACTATGCTTGCCCATCACTTCTATAACGAGAATTTTGTTTGTTTCGTCTCCAATCTCATTTTTTCCCTTGAAATGAAATTCTACAATTCTTTCGTTTTCATATTGCGATACTTGCTCGACAAAATGCCCGAGGAGGTGCTTCCTCAGTAACATACAAAACATCGGAGGCTCTTTCGGGTTTTGATAGCTGTCCTTTGTTAAATGAAACCGAGCATAACTCGGATGAGCGGATAATAGTAAATGATGATTTTGACCTTGACTCCGAATAACAAAAATCAATTCAGTTTCGGTCGGTTGATATATTTTCATCACTCTTCCAGTTGCTAAAGTGTGATTTAATTCCTGTGAAATAGCGCGTGTTACAATTCCATCAAATGCCATGTCAGTTCACCTCGTCCCGTCATTATAGCATGTTTTCGGTCGAGATGAATACATCTAGAGACCGACTTATATACGAGATGAAAATCCATTCGTGCCTAACTATTATGATAGGAATTAGCCCAGTTATTTGTTATGATGGTAAAGAGAGTGTCCCTTACTAGATTTTTCTAGCAAAGGGCATGAGGAGTATGAGTAATGGGTGTGGTATAGATGGTACAAAGTATGACGGGATATGGTCGTGATGAGCAATGGATCAACGATACAAAGGTGTCGGTGGAGATTCGCAGTGTGAATCACCGCTTTTTAGACATATCTAATAAAATGCCAAAGTCATTTTTAGTCATGGAAGATAAAATAAAAAAAACGATTCAGTCCTTTTTCCATCGCGGAAGAGTGGACCTGTTTATTACAATAGAAGGAACAGGGTTCATTAGACGTGATTTAAACGTAGACTGGGAATTGTTAGATCAATACATACAAAAATCTAATGAAATGAAAAAGAAATATGAGCTTCATGGAGATATTTCATTAGATCGTTTAACCTCCTTGGAGGGTGCATTTGAAATTGTCGAACTAGAGCAAGGGCAAGATGTCCTTTTCGATGCCGTTTTACTAGCGGTCTCCAACGCTTGTAAGCAAGTGAAGAATATGAGAGAGATAGAAGGGCAAGAATTGAAAGAAGACATGAAGGAGCGTGTGATCACGATTCAAGATACGGTTCAAAAGCTAACGGACCGGAGACATGTCGTAATAGAGGAACATCGCTCTCGTATTCAGAAACGATTAGAGGAATATATTACAGATGACATAGCGGATGACTCTCGAATTGTACAAGAGGTCGCATTGCTTGCTGAAAAGGGAGACATTACGGAAGAGTTGACGAGACTTGCTAGCCATTGCTCTCAATTCTTCGATACGCTAGAACAAAAAGATACTATCGGACGGAAATTGGACTTTATTTTACAGGAAATGCACAGGGAGACGAATACGATTGGCTCCAAATCGACGGATGTTCAGATTAGTCAATGGGTAGTACTATTAAAGAGTGAAATAGAAAAGATAAAAGAGCAAGTACAAAATGTGGAATAATGATTGAGTTTTCATACTCGATTTCCTTATACTAGAAGAGGATGTTCGTAAAGACAAGCGATTATAGCTTTTATCACGAACTAAAAGGGTGAATCTTTGAAACGAAAGAGATTTATCTATAGAATAGATGTATTAGGCAATCGGGACAAGGGGGAGTAAACATGAGTTTACGCTTAATAAACATAGGATTTGGAAATGTAGTATCTGCTAATCGAATAATTTCAATCGTTTCGCCCGAATCAGCTCCCATAAAGCGGATTATTACGGTGGCGCGAGATAATAATAAACTGGTAGATGCTACATATGGACGCCGTACAAGAGCGGTTATCATAACAGACAGTGATCATGTTGTATTATCAGCGGTACAACCAGAAACTGTCGGGCAACGTGTCATTAGCCATGATGAGATTTCTGACGAATAGGTAGGAGGAAGAATCATTGATTGAAAAGAAAGGAATATTGTTCGTTTTATCTGGCCCATCCGGTGTAGGGAAAGGAACAGTAAGAAAAGCACTTTTTGATAAATCTACAGACTTAAAGTATTCGATTTCCATGACTACCAGAGCCAGTCGAGCAGGTGAGGTTGATGGAGTGGACTATTTCTTTAAATCAAAAGAAGAGTTCGAGTCCATGATCGAACAAAATCAATTGTTAGAGTACGCCGAATATGTAGGGAACTATTACGGAACACCAAGGGAGTATGTGGAAAAAACGTTACAAGAAGGAAAAGACGTTTTTCTAGAAATAGAAGTGCAAGGTGCTCTACAGGTGAAGAAGAATTTTCCGCAAGGTGTATTTATTTTTCTCTTCCCACCTAGTTTAGAAGAGTTAAAAAATCGAATTATTAACCGAGGAACGGAAACGGAGGATTTAGTCCGGAATCGTTTGCTTGCAGCAAGAGAGGAAATTGAAATGATGGACGCGTATGATTACGTAGTCGTCAATGATCAAATTGAATTAGCAGTAGACAAAATACAAGCAATCGTTCAAAGTGAACATTGTAAACGGGAACGAGTGGCTCAAGAATATAAAAAAGCTTTGGAGGCGGATTTTTCATGATGCTAGAACCATCTATTGATGCTTTACAAGAGAAAATAAATTCTAAATACACGTTGGTTACCTTGTCGGCACGCCGTGCTAGACAAATGCAGGAAACCAAGCGAGTACACGTAGAAAACCCTAAGTCTCACAAATATGTGGGAATAGCATTAGAAGAGATCCAAGCAGATAAGCTTTATTACGAAGCAGCGGAAGAATAAGGTTGAAGAAAGATAGCTCTCACTTTCAAAGGAAGGTGGGGGCTTCTTCTATGAAAAGCCTACAGACGTTTTCGATTTATGATATCGACAAATTTATGGTATAAATAGATTATTAATGGAGACGGAAAGGGGAAGCGAAATGTTAAACGGTACGAACATTTTACTGGGAGTTTCAGGTGGAATCGCAGCTTATAAGGCATGTGCTTTAACGAGTAAGTTAACCCAACAAGGAGCGAGCGTAAAAGTAATTATGACGGAGAGTGCAACTCAGTTTGTTTCCCCGCTGACGTTTCAGGCGCTTTCTCGGAATCCAGTATATACAGACACGTTTGATGAAAAGAATCCGGCAAAGATTGCACATATTGATCTCGCAGATTGGGCCGATCTTGTAATGTTAGCACCAGCAACTGCTAACATTATTGGCAAACTAGCAAACGGGATATCTGATGATATGTTATCGACCACTTTATTAGCGACTACAGCCCCTATTTACATAGCACCAGCCATGAATGTACATATGTATGGACACCCGGCTGTCATAGAAAATATGAAAAAATTAGACGGATGGGGATATAAGTTTATCGAACCTGGAAGTGGATATTTGGCTTGTGGCTACGTTGGAAAAGGACGTCTGGAAGAACCTGAAACCATTGTGGATATTTTAAACAAGGATTTCCATCAAAACATAGACCAGACCTTTTTCACCGGCAAAAAGGTCTTAATATCTGGCGGTCCAACACGGGAAGCAGTTGACCCAGTTCGATTTTTCACCAATCATTCGTCTGGAAAGATGGGTTTTGCGTTGGCGGAGGAATTGGCGAATCTAGGGGCAGAAGTTACCCTTGTAACAGGTCCTGTAAAGCTTGAAACACCTAAAAACGTACAAAGAGTGGATGTCGAATCAGCCGAAGAGATGTATCAAGCCATCATGGAGCATTATCCAACTCAAGAGCTTGTAATAAAAGCTGCTGCCGTAGCGGATTACCGACCGAAATTGGTTTATGATCAGAAAATGAAAAAGTCCGATGGGACCCTAATGATCGAAATGGAAAGAACGAAAGATATCCTGAAAGAATTAGGAGAACGCAAGAATGGTCAATTTTTAGTAGGGTTTGCAGCAGAGACAGAAAACGTATTAGAATACGGACAAAAAAAGCTGGAGAAAAAGAACCTGGATGCGATTGTAGTGAATGACATCACCGAGCAAGGGTCAGGATTTGGTGGCGATACGAATGCTGTTACGTATCTAAATAAGCGTGGTGAGCAGAAGAAGCTTCCGATGTCTTCCAAAAAGGAAGTATCTAAACAGCTTTTACAGTTAATAGAATCTGATATGAAGGATGGACGAGCGTGACAATTGCAAGGGTAGTGGTGGATGTTCCATCAAGTCAAACCGACCGAATCTTTGATTATCGCATTCCAGAGCGTTTCGAAGCAGCTATTCAAGAGGGGATGAGAGTAATCGTTCCGTTTGGTCCACGGAAAATTATGGGCTATGTGCTGGAGATTACCGATCATACAGAGCTTGAAAAAGTACGAGACATTGAGAGTGTCATGGATATTACGCCTGTACTAACAAAGGAACTAATCCAGTTAGGTAAATGGATGTCCAATCATACACTTAGTTTTTATATTTCTTCCTTTCAAGTGATGCTACCACAGGTTTTAAAAGCAAAATACAAAAAAGAATTGCATCGCTTGACTGAGGAGGATTTACCAGAGGACTTGCAACAATTATTTGCAGGAAGGGACTATCTTGATTTTGATGAAGTGGAGAAGAGCTCGATCCCATTAAGTCGTGTACAACGACTCATCCAAGAAGGTTTGCTAGAGGTTAATTATCAAGTAGACTCAAAAGAAACGAAAAAATATGAAACGATAATTGCTAGAAAGGGATCATTGTTAGAATTAGAAGAGGCGATGGTCGATTTACCGAAACAAGCAACGAAACAATGGGACATCCTTCGATACTTTTCAGAAAAAGAGGTAGAAGAAGTAAGTCAGAAAGCGTTGTTGTCTATACTGAAAACAACAAGAGCCAGTGTAAAACCTTTGCTAGACAAAGGAATACTGCGAAAGTATAAGAAGGAGATTTACCGTAATCCGTATAAAGTGGATTATCCGAAGACAACAGCACTTCCACTCACGGAGCAACAGCAGGAAGCGAAAGATGCGATACAAGCCAATCTTGCAAAGCGAGAGCACGAGGTTTTCCTTTTACATGGTGTCACCGGAAGTGGGAAAACAGAGGTGTACTTGCAAGCCATTCAAGAAGTAGTCGATCGTGGACAAGAAGCTATTGTACTAGTTCCTGAAATTTCGCTCACTCCACAAATGGTAGAGCGATTTAAAGGTAGATTTGGGTCACATGTAGCGGTTCTACATAGTGCCTTATCTGCTGGGGAGAAATACGACGAATGGCGGAAGATTCAAAGAAAAGAAGTGAAAGTCGCTGTTGGCGCACGTTCTGCAATCTTTGCTCCGTTTGAAAACATTGGGATTATCATTATTGATGAAGAGCATGAATCTAGTTATAAGCAGGATGATCATCCACGTTACCATGCACGTGACGTAGCGATTTATCGTGGACAACATCACCGTTGCCCTATCATTTTAGGAAGTGCTACACCGACTCTTGAATCCTTTGCTCGTGCTAAAAAAGGAGTCTATCAGCTACTTTCCTTACCAGATCGCATGAACAAGGCGGCCATGCCAGAGGTTCAAGTCATCGATATGCGAGAAGAATTGCATGCCGGGAACAGATCTATGTTTTCTAAGCCATTAATTTCGGCTATTGAGGACCGATTAGAAAAGAAACAGCAAATCGTTCTTTTCTTAAACCGAAGAGGGTATTCGACATTTGTAATGTGTAGAGACTGTGGTCATGTGATGGAATGCCCCCATTGCGATATTGCATTAACGTATCATAGAACCCAGAACAAGCTAAAATGTCATTATTGTTCGTACGAGGAAAATATGCCCTTACAATGTCCGGAATGTTCTAGTGATACGATTCGTTATTTTGGTACGGGTACCCAAAAAGTAGAAGAAGCGTTGACGAAGCTTCTACCTGAAGCTCGTGTAATTCGTATGGATGTCGATACTACGAGAAGAAAAGGAGCACATGAAGCGCTCCTTACCAAGTTTGCGAATCATGAGGCTGATATTTTACTAGGTACACAGATGATAGCGAAGGGATTAGATTTTGCAAATGTGACCTTAGTTGGGGTTCTTGCTGCTGATACGATGCTACATCTACCAGATTTCCGGGCTGCTGAGAAGACTTTTCAACTATTAACACAAGTAAGTGGGAGAGCTGGAAGACATACTTTACCAGGTGAGGTTATTGTACAAACATACACTCCGGAGCATTACAGCATCCAATTAGCGAGCACGTATAAATTTGAGACGTTTTTCCAACAGGAGATGCAGGTAAGGAGGGCGTTTCATTATCCTCCATACTTTTATTTAACACTTATCACGGTATCTCACCCGAATCAAGTGAAAGCCATGGATGTAACAAAGCAAATTGCCCAAGCTTTATCGCAAACCTTAACTCAGCAATCCACGATCTTAGGGCCAACTCCATCTCCAATTGCGAGAATCAAAAATAGATATCGCTATCAATGCGTGATAAAATACAAAAACGAACCTAATCAAAGGGAAAACTTGAAAAAAATCTTACAGAAATATGAAGCGGATATTCAAAAGAATGACTTATTAATTAGTGTAGATTTACAACCAAGCCAGCTCATGTAGAAAGGAGTTATTATGAAACGTGTTGTATTTATGGGAACACCAGATTTTGCTGTTCCTGTCCTTCATCAATTAGCAAAAGAAGACGTAGAGGTCGTTTTAGTGGTCACACAACCGGACCGACCCAAAGGAAGAAAGAAAATATTAACTCCACCACCTGTCAAAGTGGCGGCGGAAGAATTAGGGATTCCTGTTTTTCAACCTGAGAAGATTAAAGAAGATTTTGAAAAAGTGTTGGAATACAAGCCAGACCTGATCGTAACGGCAGCATTTGGACAGATTTTACCAAAACCTTTACTAGAAGCACCGGTGCTTGGATGTATTAATGTGCATGCCTCCTTGTTGCCTGAATTACGTGGTGGAGCACCGATTCACTATGCCATTTTACAAGGGAAAAGTGAAACCGGAATTACCATTATGTATATGGTTGAAAAGCTCGATGCTGGAGATATTATTACACAAGCGAGCCTCCCAATTGAACAGACTGATCATGTAGGTACGCTTCATGATAAACTTTCTCAGCTCGGTGCACAGCTTCTTCATGATACACTGCCAGGATTATTTGAAGGGAAGTGGACGCCGGAGAAACAAGACGAAGAGAAGGCGACATTTGCTTCCAACATTAAACGAGAACAAGAAAAGCTTGACTGGAAAAAGCCGCATACGGAAGTGTATAACCATATTCGAGGACTACACCCTTGGCCGGTAGCGTTCACCTATTATCAAGGGAAAGGGATGAAAGTTTGGTGGGGAGAAGAAGTTGCTCATAGCTATGAAGAAAGCCCAGGGACGGTTGTCGAGGTGAAAGAGGATGGATTTGTCGTCGTTTGTGGTAACCAAAAAGGGATAAAAATTACGGAGCTCCAGCCTTCTGGCAAGAAGAGGATGAAAGCTTCGGATTTCTTAAGAGGAGTCGGAAATCAACTTCAAGTTGGAGATAGGTTAGGAGAATAAGATGGCACAACAAAAATTACGAGAAGCGGCGTTAGAATTGCTCATTCGAATTGGGGAGCACGGTGGTTTCAGTCATTTGTTAATCGACCAAGCGATAAAAAAGAATGCGTTTGATCGAAGAGATGAAGCGTTACTCACTGAAATCGTATATGGAACAATCCAAAGAAAGCTAACGCTAGAATACTATCTTTCTCACTTTGTCGATGGGAAAAAGAAAATGGATGCTTGGGTGAAATGGCTGTTATGGATGTCGATGTATCAAATGATTTATTTAGATAAGATTCCGGACCATGCAATTTTAAATGAAGCGGTTGATATTTCTAAAAAACGCGGTCATAAAGGAATCTCTTCTCTTGTAAACGGTGTCCTTCGTAATGTTCAGAGAAAAGGGCTCCCTGATATGAATGGCATTACAGACCCAGCTCGTAGATTAAGCCTTTCCACAAGTCATCCGGAATGGCTTGTTCGAAGATGGCTAACGTTTTACGGGGAACAAATTACCGTGGAAATGTGTCAAGCAAACCTAACCCATAAGCCAATGAGCGTTCGTGTTCAGCCTTTAAAATTAACACGACAGGAAGCGATGGAAGAATTAGAAGCGGAAGGATTGAAGGTAGAGCCTTCTATTTTCTCATCTCAAGGCATCATTATTTGTGAAGGAAATGTATTAAGGACCAAGCTTTTTCAGGAACATAATCTGTCGGTCCAAGACCAAAGCTCCATGCTTGTAGCAGAAATGCTAGAGGTAGAACCTGATATGACTGTACTAGACGCATGCAGTGCACCTGGGGGAAAAACGACCCATATTGCGGAGAAAATGCAAAATCTAGGAGCTGTCCATGCTTATGACTTACATGAGAAAAAAGCAAAACTAGTGACGAAACGAGCCACTGAATTGGAATTGTCGATTATCGAGGCCAAGCAAGCGGATTCCAGGCAACTACAGGACCTACATGAAAAGGAAAGCTTTGATCGAATATTATTGGATGCTCCATGCTCAGGGTTAGGTGTTTTGAGAGGGAAGCCGGATATTAAATACCACAAGCGGGAAGAGGATGTTCGTACACTAGCTGCTATCCAGTTAGAATTATTGGAAAGTGTATGCCCATTACTAAAGAAAGATGGTAAACTATTATATAGCACGTGTACGGTAGATAAAGATGAAAATGAACAAAACATCGAGCGGTTTCTACAACTGCATCCAGAATTTGAAGTAGACTCTACCTTCACCACACAATTACCAACTCCTTTGCAAGAGTCTATTGGGTTATCAGCTTATGGGCTACAGCTGTTTCCATTTGAGTTTGATACAGATGGGTTCTTTTTGACGAGACTTGTGAAAAAGAAATAACAAAAGCGCAAGCGCCCGGTTAGCAACGTACGGACTGGACTGAACCGTCGGAGATAAAGGAAACACGATGAGCAAATGCGAATCGATGTTGACTTATCGGACAGAGGTGAGGGAAGTCTCGCTAGTTGCTGGGCGCTGGAGCTGGACGTGGCTATTGCAGTATGTTATCCACACCAGATAAATTTTAATTTCCTGGTGTAAAAAAGGAAATTCAAGTATGAATGCATGCTTAGGTGGTAATTGTGTTAAAGAAGCGCCAAGAGGAGAATGATAGAATGAACGGTTTTTTTTCTACGGATAAAGGGCAAGTACGAAATCACAATGAAGATTCAGGTGGTTTATTTTATAATCAATCCAACCAACTGTTAGCCGTTATTGCAGATGGGATGGGTGGACATAAAGCTGGTGACGTGGCAAGCCAAATGGCAACACAGGCACTACGCGAACAATGGGAGCAAAAAGACGAAATTCCTTCCCCAGACGTGGCAGAAGAATGGCTCCGGTCAACAATCACGGAAATTAATGAAACAGTGTTTAGCTTTGCGCAGGAAAACGAGGACTGCAAAGGGATGGGAACTACTATCGTTTCCGTCATTTGTACAGATGAATTTGTAACTGTCGCTCATATTGGTGATAGTCGTTGCTATCTTGCTAATAATCAAGGCTTTAAGCAAATAACTGAGGATCATTCCTTAGTGAATGAACTCGTGCGTTCTGGTCAAATAACGAAAGATGACGCAGAACATCATCCTCGTAAAAATGTGTTGCTGAAAGCACTTGGTACAGAGCAAGCAGTAGGAATGGATGTGCAATCTATTGGCTGGGATAAAAATAACAAGTTGTTGCTTTGCTCAGATGGCCTATCTAATAAAATCGAGGAACATGAACTACAAGCTTATTTAGAAGAAGAAATTTCTCTGCAGGAAATAGCAGAAAAACTAGTGTACATAGCAAATGAAAGAGGCGGGGAAGACAATATTTCACTCGTACTAGTAGCGTATGATGGCACAGCGGAAGAGGGTGACTCATAGTGCTCACTGGAAGGACTCTCAATGATCGTTACAAAATCCAAGAAGCTATTGGTGGAGGCGGAATGGCCAACGTATATCTGGCCAGAGACCTTATTCTTGAACGGGATGTAGCGATAAAAGTACTACGGCTAGAATATGCCAATGACGAAGAGTTTATTGCTCGTTTTCATCGGGAAGCTCAATCAGCTACCAGTCTGTCTCATCCGAATATCGTCAATATTTATGATGTCGGAGAAGAGGACGGTATTTACTTCATGGCGATGGAATATGTAGATGGGATGACACTTAAGAAGTACATTCAAACATATGGTCCAGTAGATGTTGAGGAATCCATCGATATCATGAAGCAATTAACATCAGCGATGGCCCATGCCCATGCGAATGAAATTGTCCACCGGGATATCAAGCCTCAAAATATTTTAATTGATCAGTATGGTCAAGTGAAAGTAACTGACTTTGGAATCGCCGTAGCCTTGACCGCTACCTCCCTGACGCAAACAAATTCGGTGCTAGGTTCCGTTCATTATTTATCGCCGGAGCAGGCGCGCGGTGGCATGGCGACCAAAAAATCCGATGTCTACTCGTTAGGGATTGTGTTTTTCGAGCTTCTAACGGGCAGACTGCCGTTTTCTGGACAAACTGCTGTATCGATTGCCTTAAAACACTTACAAACCGAAACACCGTCTATTAGAAGATGGTTACCAGATGTTCCGCAAAGTGTAGAAAATATTGTGCTGAAATCTACTTCAAAGGATCCGTTCCTTCGTTATGACAATGTGTATGATATGGAGGCAGATTTAGAAACAGCTTTAGACCCGGACCGATTAGACGAGCCTAAATTTTCTCCACCAATTGATGCTGGAGAAGAAACAAAAGCGATTCCGATTATCCGTGATGAGGATTTTCGTCACCAATCGAAACAGGACACGTTGATTCATGATACAAAGAACGGCAAACCCAATAAGAAAGCGCAAGAAGAAACAGGGAAAAATGGTCGGAAGAAAAAACGGAAGAAGGCTATTATTTGGGTATCTTCCATCCTTGTCATTCTGTTGGGAGCGATTGTCGCAGCATTATTTATTTTACCGACCCTTCTTCAACCAGATGATGTAAAAATACCAGATGTTGCTGGGAAAGAATACGAGGAAGCACTTCGTGAATTAAATGAGAAAAACCTACAAGTGACAAGGGAAGAGATAAATTCGGATGAAGTACCAGAAGGATATGTGGTGAAAACTGATCCTAAAGCAGGGATGCAAGTGAAAGAAGGCTCAAAAGTAACCGTATTTACGAGTCAAGGACAGGAAAAAGTAGAGTTTGAAGATTATGTTGGTAGAGATTCTAGTCAAATTGAAAACCTACTGACGCAGTTAGGTTTTAAAGAGGTTATTTTTTACGAAAAGTTCTCCGAAGAACCTGCTGGACAAATTATTACGCAAATTCAGCCACAACCAGGTACAGAGGTTATTCCTGAAGACACCAATGTTATTTTTGAGATAAGTAAAGGTCCAGAGTTAGTTACGTTACAAAGCTTAGAAGGAATGACCGAAGAAGAAGCGACATCTTACTTATCGAACCAGGATTTATCTGTTGAAGTATCCGAGGAAAACCATGATTCTGTACCAGAGGGTAACGTCATTCGTCAAAGCCCTAGTGCTGGTCAGGATGTGGAAAAGCAGTCAATCGTGGAAATCGTTATATCGAAGGGACCGAAGGAACTTCCTCCAGTTAATCATACGGTTAGTGTGACCGTTCCATATACCGGTGCTAATGGAAATGGTAATGGAAACGGCAATGGTCAAAAACAAGAAGTTCGCATCTACGTAGGTGACATGAATAACGATATAACGCAGCTCTACAATCAACAAACGATCTCAAAAAATACAGACTTTAAAATAAAACTTACGATACCGCCAAACGGTTCCGCTCAGTATAAAGTAATGCGAGATGACGATGTGGTAATTGACAAAACGGTATCCTATGAAGATGTGGAAGGGTGAGTAAATGGCAGAAGGGAGAATTATAAAAGCTTTAAGTGGCTTTTATTACGTGCAATCGGATAATCGTGTGTTTCAATGTCGAGGTAGAGGGGTTTTCCGTAAGAATAAGGTGACGCCTTTAGTTGGTGATGTTGTAGATTTTGACGAAAGCAACCCAGGAGAAGGCTATATCCAAAAGGTTTATTCTCGAAAAAATGAATTAGTTCGACCTCCGATTGCAAATATCGATCAAGCGGTTATTGTTACTTCTGCCTCTCAGCCTGATTTTAGTACTTTACTTTTAGATCGGTTCTTAGTGTTAATAGAATCCAAAAATATTCAACCTATTATTTTTGTATCCAAAATGGATATGGTGTCTGAAGATGAGGCGAAAAGGATTCTGCAATGTAAAGAGGATTATGAGAAAATAGGCTATCCTGTTCAACTCATTACGACGAAGGATCCGGACCAAATGAATGAAATTGTTCCTTACTTTAAAGAAAAGATTACAGTTATAGCTGGTCAATCTGGTGTAGGGAAATCTTCCATGTTGAACACCATCAACCCAGTTTTTAATTTGGAAACAAACGAAATTTCTGAAAGTCTTGGACGCGGAAAGCATACGACGAGACATGTGGAATTGTTAGAAGTGAGTGGTGGCCTTGTTGCGGATACACCAGGGTTTAGTTCCTTGGAATTTAATGAATTAGAATTAGAGGAACTTCCCGATTGTTTTCCAGAGATGCGGGAACGTAGGGATGAATGCAAGTTTAGAGGATGCATGCATAATAAAGAACCAAAATGTGCGGTGAAGGCCGCAGTAGATAGTGGAGAAATTCCTACTTATCGTTACGAGCATTACTTATCATTTGTTGAAGAAATTCAATCGAGAAAGCCGAGGTATTGAACATGGTGAAAATTGCACCTTCTATTTTATCCGCAAATTTTTCTATTTTAAAAGAGGAAATTCAAGATGTAGAAAAAGGAGGAGCGGACTATATCCATGTGGACGCGATGGATGGACACTTCGTTCCAAATATTACGATAGGCCCTCTAATTGTTGATGCGATACGGCCGATTACAGAACTACCTCTTGACGTTCATTTAATGATTGAAAATCCAGATACGTATATTCCAGATTTTGCGAAAGCTGGGGCAGATATTATTACGGTACATCAAGAGGCATGTCCGCATCTACACCGAACCATACACCTTATCAAGGAATATGGAGTAAAAGCTGGAGTTGTGATTAATCCAGCTACTCCAGTGGAAACAATTAAACCAATCCTTCCGGATGTTGATTTAGTCTTGTTAATGACGGTAAATCCAGGATTCGGCGGGCAATCGTTTATATCAAGTGTATTACCGAAGATTAAAGAAGTTGCGGCTCTCAAGGAACAGCTAGGTGCCCATTATGAAATTGAAGTGGATGGTGGTGTCAACGTATCCACGGCAAAGCTTTGCATGGATGCTGGAGCGAATGTTTTAGTTGCCGGAAGTGCTGTGTTTGGGCAAGAGGATCGACAAGAAGCTATAAGTATGATTCGAAATAGCCAGTAACGGAAGGTTGCCAACCAGGCAACCTTTTTTCTCCTACCAGGAAGTATATTTGACCTTGTAGATAGGATTAGGAACATAGGTAAGCGTAACTAGGCTTTGCCTGCGCCTTCTTTGCTTTGCCAATTTTTCTTTAGGTTTGGAGGGGATGTAATGGAACGAATAATTGGAATTGTGGCTGGTGGTCCAAAAAGCCATCTTCCTACCTTAACTCAGTATGAATCTCAAGTTACGACATGGATCGGTGTGGATAGAGGTGCTTTTTATCTTATAGAAAAGGGTATATCCCCGAACATTGCTATCGGTGATTTTGATTCTGTATCGGAATCAGAACAAAATAGGATAATGTCACACGCATCGGAATATCTTGCATATCCTATAGAAAAGGATGAAACTGACTTAGAGTTAGCTGTAGAGAAAGCCGTCTCCCTTCAACCAGACTCTATTTTATTTTTTGGGGTTACAGGAGGGAGATTGGATCATAGTTTGGCGAATGTTCAATTGTTGATGACGTTATGGAAACGGGACATACCTTCTAAAATGGTCGATGCAGGTAATGTGTTAGAAATAAAGGGACCTGGGAAGCATATCATTGAAAAAGACGACAATCATCCTAATGTTTCATTTATACCATTTACCGAACAAGTTATAGGCATAAGTTTGGACGGTTTCTACTATAAATTAACTAATAGAACAATTTCCTGGGGATCTACGTTATGTATTTCAAACAAGCTTATTTCAGAAAAAGGTACTTTTTCCTTCAAAGAAGGCATATTAATTGTAATAAAGAGCCGAGATGTACAATAAGGCAATGGATTACATCGCGTAGAACTTATTTGAATCATTTTCTAATTCTTACCGGCTACCATTTAAGTATGGCAGTTTCATTTATTGCTATTTGTAGAAGAGGAGGGGGAACAATATGAAATTCTATACCTTTAAACTCCCGAGGTTCATTGGTGGCTTTGTACGCGCAATCATGGGAACCATTAAAAAAGACTAGCAAGACAAAAGTACTGCACTATGAAACAAAAAAGGCACCCGTTTGGGTGCTTTTTTTGCAAAAGATATATCTTTTTCTCATGTCATGCATTCAAACTTATTAAACGCGTTCTACTTTGCCAGATTTAAGAGCACGAGCAGATACATAAACACGCTTAGGTTTTCCATCAACCATAATGCGTACTTTTTGAACGTTTGCTTTCCAGTTACGTTTGTTAGCGTTCATGGCATGAGAACGGCTGTTACCTGAAGTAGTTTTACGGCCTGTCACAACACATTTGCGTCCCATGTTTATCCCTCCTAATGACCATGTATAACTTTAAATACTATAACAATTTACCATACGGGTAACATAAATGCAACGATTCCTTTCAAGAAAACTTACTTGACAGAAAAGCGGATTTCGTCCATTGTATAAAGGGGTTATTTGTCCAACTAAGTTAAATTTTACATGAAAAGGTCTTCTAATCGGATAGGGCGATGTAAATCAAGTCTCATTAAAAGGGCGAACAGGATCATTCATCAAGAAGTTGTGCAGACAGAGTATTCCTTCTGTTCGTTAAGTGAAACTGCTTTCAGTTTTGTTCTTATTATAGTAAAATATCACTAACTTTAGGATAAAGTGAAGGAGGATTCATTTATGTCCATAGAATTGAACACAAATGATGGTCAAATTACAATCACGAACGAGGTTATTTCAACGATCGCTGGTGGAGCCGCCATTGAATGTTACGGCATTGTCGGTATGGCAACCAAAAACCAGCTGAGAGATGGAATAGCTGAGATTCTCCGTAAAGAAAACTTCTCGAAGGGTGTCGTTGTTCGTCAGGATGGAGATCGACTTCACATTGATATGTATATTATCGTGAGCTATGGTACGAAAATATCTGAAGTAGCTCATAATGTTCAATCCCAAGTAAAATATACGTTGGATAAAACACTTGGTCTTTCCATAAGCTCTGTAAATATTTTTATTCAAGGGGTTAGAGTCGTTCAGTAAAAGCAAAAAGCATAACAACGGCTTGCAAATGGAAAGCTGAAGATAAAGATAGACGGTTGTCGATGAAGGAGGAAGTTGTAGTGACGTTAAGAACGTTAGATGGAACTACTTTTGCACAAATGGTACTCTCTGGAGCACACCATTTAACGAACAACGCCAAAATGATTGATTCATTAAACGTATTCCCTGTACCAGACGGAGATACCGGGACGAATATGAATCTTTCCATGACATCTGGAGCGAATGAAGTACGAGAACATACATCAAACCATGCTGGAGAAGTAGCACATTCCCTTGCAAAAGGGTTACTTATGGGTGCGAGAGGAAATTCAGGCGTTATACTTTCCCAACTATTCAGAGGCTTTGCAAAAGGCGTAGAGGGAAAGAAAGAATTAACGGTTGCTGATTTTGCCAATGGTCTTGATGAGGGTGTTAGTACGGCTTACAAGGCGGTAATGAAGCCTGTTGAAGGGACAATCCTTACAGTAGCAAAGGATGCTGCCAAGAAAGCGGTAGAAGTTGCCGATCAAACGGAGGACTTAGTAGAATTTTTTAACAAAGTAATTACAGAGGCAAAAGCTTCATTAAAACGCACACCAGATCTTTTACCTGTCTTAAAAGAAGTTGGAGTAGTCGATAGTGGTGGACAAGGTTTAGTCACTATTTATGAAGGTTTCTATGCTTCTTTAACAGGGGAAGAATTACCGGAATCTGCTTCAAGCGTGAATATTGATGAAATGGTAAATGCAGAACACCATAAACTAGCACAAGATTTTATGGATACTGCAGACATCGAATTCGGGTATTGTACGGAATTCATGGTTAAATTTGAAGAAGATAAATTAAAGAACAATCCTTTTGACGAAGAAGCTTTTCGTAATGAGCTTGGAGATCGTGGGGATTCCTTATTGGTTGTTTCCGATGATGAAATCGTAAAAGTCCACGTTCATGCCGAATATCCTGGGGAAGTACTTACCATTGGGCAGCGTTACGGTAGCCTTATTAACTTAAAAATCGAAAATATGAGAGAACAGCATACTTCGATTGTGGGAGATAAGAAGAAGCCGAAACAAGCAAAGGAAAAAGCGGAGTTTGCCATAGTAACAGTTGCCATGGGAGAAGGGTTAAAGGAATTGCTTGAAAGCCTAGGAGCTACCGTAGTCATCCAAGGTGGTCAAACGATGAACCCGAGTACCAAAGACATTACCGATGCTATCCAACAAGCGAACGCGAAAAATGTTTTAATTCTTCCGAATAACAAAAACATTGTCATGGCTGCAGAGCAAGCAGCTGAGCTTGCTGAAGAAAATGTAGCGGTTGTCCCAACGAAGACTATTCCTCAAGGAATGTCTGCTCTACTAGCTTTCCATCCTGAAGCATCCTTGAATGAAAACAAGGACAGTATGGTAGAAGCGAGTCAGCAAGTGAAGACCGGTCAGATTACGTATGCGGTAAGAGATACACAAATTGATGGAATGTCGATTGAAAACGGTAATTTTATGGGACTTGCTGAAGGGAAAATTGTATCAACGAATAAAAACAAACTAGAAACTACAAAAGAATTATTAACATCGATGATTGACGAAGATGAAGACGAAATCATTACGATTCTTCAAGGGGAAGAAGCAAGTGATGAAGAAGTAAACGAAATAGTGGCATTCTTAGAAGAGCAATTCGAGGATCTAGAGGTTGAAGTCCAACGCGGTGACCAACCCATTTATTCCTTTATTTTTGCAGTAGAATAATAAAGCCAAACCCTTCTATCTCATTCAGGTAGAAGGGTTTTTTTGTGATGGCGACTTTTGGATAATGTTGCTATTTATATAGACGCAAAGAAACAATGACTTTTTTATTCTTTATCAAGTTGACTGCTAATGCGGCGCTGCGGAAAAACACTCGCTTTCCGTGGGGAACGTCTCAGCCTCCTCGCTCGCAAAAAACGCTCACTGTGGGGTCTTCAACTGTTCCTTTCCCACTGGAGTCTCGCATTTTTCCGCAGCTTAGTATGGCATCCTTTTCAAGTGAGAGATATTTCCTGGTCTTTTAATTTTAAAAGGTATAAATAAATGCCCCACTAAATTAGAAAATCTCGATCAGCGCAGGCAGAATATGGAGACTCCTGCGGGAACAGCACGGGGTGAAAGCCCCAGGAAGTGGGTTTCTTCCGAGGAGATTGAGGCCGTGCCCGCGGAAAGCGGAGTATTCTGCCGGAGCGCCGGCATCTAAATCACCACTTATGCCGCATTTTATATCAACTACGAGTTGACATTCAGTACTTGGTAATGGAAGACCCCTCATAAGAAAATTAATAACCGAATCTTCAGAAAAAAACAAACTTATTCCTACATCTTTAGTTATGTTTGAAGAGCAGTTATACTAAAAGTAAGCGGAAACATGAAGGGGGAGGTTATGGTGAAGTTTAAATCAGTATTTGATATTATAGGTCCTGTTATGATTGGGCCATCCAGCTCTCATACCGCAGGTGCAGCGCGAATAGGAAGAGCTGCACGACATTTATTTGGAAAAGAGCCGGAATGGGCAAATATTTACTTTTACGGATCATTTGCAAAGACATATAGAGGTCATGGGACAGACGTTGCCACAGTAGGTGGATTACTTGATTTTGATACCGATGATACACGCATGCGGGATTCTATAGATTTAGCAAAGGAAAAAGGAATGAAGATTCAATTCTTTGAGGATGAAGCTTCTACCGATCACCCAAATACAGCTAGAATTAAACTTGGATATAAAGATGAAACGTTTGAGCTAGTTGGTATATCTATTGGTGGTGGAAAAGTCGAAATTATCGAGCTTAATGGCTTTGAATTACATTTATCCGGTAATCATCCAGCCATTTTGGTAATGCATAATGATAGGTTTGGAGCGATTGCCTCTGTAGCAAATATTTTGGCTAAATATGAAATTAATATTGGGAGAATGGAAGTATCTCGTAAAGACGTCGGGAAAGAAGCCCTAATGACCATAGAGGTTGACCAGAACGTAGATGATAACATCCTAGAAGAACTAAAAGCAGCCGACCACATTTTACAGATTTCTAAAATCGTGGACTAATTGGAGAGGGGTAATAACGTGTTCAGAAATGTAGCAGAATTAGTAGAGATTGCCGAGACGGAAGGCATTTTAATATCAGAAGTTATGATTAGGCAAGAAATGGACGTCAAAGACGTAACTAGAGAACAAGTTATGTCACAAATGGAAAGAAACTTAGAAGTGATGGAAAAAGCCGTAGAAGATGGATTAAAAGGGGTTAAATCCTATTCGGGGCTAACAGGAGGAGATGCGGTCCTCTTGCAAAACTACATGAGAGATCATGAGCCTCTTTCAGGTACCTTGCTTCTAGATGCTGTGAGTAAAGCAGTAGCGACTAATGAAGTAAATGCGGCGATGGGGACGATTTGTGCCACACCTACTGCTGGAAGCGCTGGATGTGTACCGGGAACGTTATTTGCGGTTAAGAATCGTTTAAATCCTACCAGGGAACAGATGGTTCGCTATCTCTTTACCTCAGGGGCATTCGGTTATGTGGTTGCCAACAATTCGTTTATCTCTGGTGCGGCAGGCGGATGCCAAGCAGAAGTGGGGTCTGCAGCAGCTATGGCGGCAGCTGCTATCGTAGAAATGGCGGGGGGAACTCCACAACAAAGTGCAGAAGCTTTCGCCATTACGTTAAAAAATATGCTAGGATTAGTATGTGATCCTGTTGCCGGCTTAGTGGAGGTTCCGTGTGTAAAAAGAAATGCAGCAGGAGCTTCCAATGCCATTGTATCAGCTGATATGGCATTAGCAGGTGTAACGAGCCGTATCCCTTGTGATGAAGTAATCGGTGCGATGTATCGTATCGGAAAGTCGATGCCTTCTGCCTTAAGGGAAACAGCAGAAGGAGGATTGGCAGCTACACCAACAGGAAGAGCGATTGCATCACGTATTTATGGAATACCCGTAGAGAAAGAGTGAGGAATGTTGTTATCTGATCCAGTAGCGACGATAAAAGGTGTTGGAGAAAAATTAGAAGCAGATTTATTTGGCTTAGGCATTGAAACGGTAGAGGATTTACTGTTTTACTTTCCGTTTCGATATGACATATTTGAAATAAAGCCATTACATCAGCTCATTCATGAAGATAAAGTAACGATTGAGGGGAAGGTTATCGGAAATCCTTCCCTTGTTTTTTATGGAAAAAGAAAATCCAAATTGTCGGTCAATGTTCAAGTGGAAAATGTTGTGGTCAAGGCAGTCATGTTCAACCGTGCCTTTGCTAAAAAGCAATTGCAAGATGGAGATGTAGTAACTTTTACAGGGAAATGGGATCAGCATCGACTTCAGATAACCGTGCAAAACTACAAAAAGGGTCCTGCAAGCTCCCAAAACCCAATTGAACCTGTCTATCCATTAAGAGGTTCGGTAACGAATATTCAGCTAAAAAAATTGATGAAAACAGCTCTTACCCAATATAAAACGGACTTAGTCGAAATCTTTCCTGACTCCTATTTGACGAGCTATAAGCTTCCGAGTCGAGTGGAAGCAATTCGTCAGTTGCATTTTCCGAGTAACCATATGAAATTGAAGCATGCCCGCAGACGTTTTATTTATGAGGAATTCTTGTTGTTCCAGTTGAAAATGACTTTGTTACGTAAGCAGAATAGGGAAACGACCTCAGGTGGAAGTCAGACAATTGATGAACACAAGGTAGAAAAATTTATTCAAACCCTTCCTTTCCCTTTGACCAATGCCCAAACGAAATCCTTAAAAGAGATATTGGAGGATATGAAATCACCATATCGAATGAATCGGTTACTTCAAGGGGATGTAGGATCTGGAAAAACAGTAGTCGCAGCTATTGGCTTGTACGCAGCTAAATCGGCTGGAAACCAAGGGGCGCTGATGGTTCCGACAGAAATTCTAGCAGAGCAACATTATGATTCATTAAAAAATACATTTGATGATACCGTATCGATTGCGTTATTAACCGGATCTGTAAAAGGGAAAAAACGAAAAGAAATATTGGAAAAGGTTGCTCAAAAGGAAATCGATATTTTAATAGGGACACATGCATTAATTCAAGAGGATGTGGTCTTTAATCAGCTAGGACTTGTTATTGTCGATGAACAGCACCGGTTCGGGGTAGAGCAGCGCAGAATTTTACGTGATAAAGGTTTATATCCGGATGTATTGTTTATGACGGCTACCCCAATTCCACGAACGCTAGCGATTACGGCTTTTGGCGACATGGACGTATCGATTATCGATGAAATGCCAGCAGGTCGGAAGGAAGTAAAAACGTATTGGGCGAAGGAAAATATGCTAGATCGAGTTTTGACTTTCATTCAATCTGAGGTTGAACAAGGGTACCAAGCTTATTTTATCTGTCCTTTGATTGAAGAATCGGACAAGCTAGACATCCAAAATGCCGTCGATCTCTTTCATCAGCTAGAAGAGTACTATCAACCTTCTATAAAAGTAGGATTAATGCATGGTAGGTTGCATACAGATGAAAAAGAAGAAGTTATGAAAGCTTTTGCGAACAATGATATTCAAATTCTCGTTTCGACTACCGTCGTCGAAGTAGGAGTGAACGTGCCGAATGCAACCGTAATGGTCATATATGATGCAGAACGTTTCGGATTATCACAGCTCCATCAGTTAAGAGGACGGGTAGGAAGAGGAGATGCTCAAAGTCATTGTATCTTAATAGCAGACCCTAAAGGAGAAGTTGGAAAAGAAAGAATGAAGATTATGACGGAAACGTCCAATGGGTTCGAATTGTCTGAGGAGGACTTGAAGCTCCGTGGACCAGGGGACTTCTTTGGTAAAAAACAAAGCGGACTACCAGAATTTAAGATCGCCGACATGGTTCATGATTATCGGGCTTTAGAAACAGCAAGAGTAGATGCACAGGAGATCGTTTCGAAACAGCTTTTGGACGACCCATCTTTTCTCGCATTAAAGAAAATTCTTCTTCATGACCCAACGATGCAAGGTGCTGTTCTAGATTAGGAGAATATTTCACCACTTGCATAATTTGGAGTGGTATTATATATTACTATTAGTACCTAGTCATAAGACGGCTTTTCTTAGTCTCGACTAAGGAAAAAGGATAATGGACGGTGGCAGATTTGAGAAGAAATAAGAGGGAACGGCAAAGCCTATTACAAGAAACGATCAAAGAAATGCCGTTTATTACGGATGAAGAATTAGCAAAACGATTTGATGTTAGTATTCAAACCATTCGTTTAGATCGAATGGAATTAGCGATTCCAGAATTAAGAGAGCGGATCAAATTTGTAGCAACGAACCAATGGAATGAAACGGTTAAGGCTTTACCTATCGATGAAGTAATTGGGGAAGTCATCGATCTAGAACTAGATGAACGTGCAATCTCCATATTAGACATCGGTGAAGAGCACGTGTTTTCCCGTAATAAAATTGCTAGGGGACATCATTTATTTGCACAAGCTAACTCACTGGCAGTAGCAGTAATTAATGATCAGTTAGCTTTAACCGCTAAAGCAGACATAAAATTCACGAGCCAGGTTTTTCAAGGGGAACGGGTTATTGCCAAGGCAAAGGTTATTCAATCTCAAGCGATTGATCGAACAAAAGTAGAAGTGAAAAGTTTTGTGGACAACAAACAAGTTTTTGTAGGGACTTTCACAATGTTCCGATCGAATGAGAAAGAAGGAGAATAAATCATGAGAATTGCGATAGATGCAATGGGTGGAGACCATGCTCCTAAAGAGATCGTATTAGGGGCGATGGAAGCCGTTAAACACATACATAACTTAGAAATTGTATTAGTTGGAAATCAAGAAAAAATCGATCCTTACTTAAAAGATTCAACGAACATCACGGTTAAGCATACGACCGAAGTGATTACAGGGGACGACGAGCCTGTTCGTGCGGTTCGTCGGAAAAAAAACTCATCTCTAGTATTAATGGCAAATGAGGTCAAAGAAGGCAAAGCAGATGCCTGTATCTCTGCAGGAAATACTGGGGCATTGATGAGTGCTGGATTATTCGTTGTTGGGCGGATTAAAGGGATTGAGCGGCCAGCGTTAAGTCCGACTCTGCCTACGAGTGACGGTAAAGGTGTTCTTTTATTAGACGTCGGAGCCAATGTGGAGGCGAAAGCGCAACATCTCCTTCAATACGGAATTATGGGAGCCATTTACACCGAAAAGGTTCGCGGCGTTCAAAATCCTAGGGTTGGATTATTAAATGTTGGAACAGAGGATGGCAAAGGGAATGATTTGACGAAGAAAGCATTTGAATTGATGCAGCAGGCACCGTTTCATTTTGTTGGAAATGTGGAAGCGAGAGACATCCTTTCCGGGGTGGCAGATGTGATCGTTACAGACGGATTTAGTGGAAATGTTGCACTAAAAACGATTGAAGGAACTGCGGACTTAATGTTTTCAAAGTTAAAAGAAACATTTATGTCGAATCTTAAAACGAAGCTTGCAGCGGGAATGGTAAAACCCGAATTAAAAGGGTTAAAAGATCAGCTGGATTACTCGGAGTATGGAGGAGCTGGCTTGTTTGGTTTAGCAGCACCTGTTATTAAAGCGCACGGATCCTCTAACGCAAGAGCAATCTTTAACGCCATTAAACAAGCTTGTCATATGGTAGAACATAACGTAACAATGACGATACAAGAAACGGTTGAATTGATTCAAACCGACAACGGAGAGGAGTAATACGATGAAACGAGTAGCGTTTGTTTTTCCCGGTCAGGGATCTCAATCAGTAGGTATGGGAAAAGAAATGTACGATCGTTATCCAGAAGTAAAGGACCTCTTTCATCAAGCGGATGAGTGGTTAGATCTGTCCATTACAAACTTAATGTTTGAAGGTCCGGAAGAAACATTAACGAATACGGAAAATGCGCAACCAGCCCTACTATTAACGAGTAGTGCCATTCAACAGGTTCTTCAAAGAGAAGGTGTCCAGCCAGTTGTCACAGCTGGACATAGTTTAGGTGAATATAGTGCACTTGTAGCTTCCGGAGTATTGCGTGTGGAAGACGCATTACCTTTGGTTCAGACACGCGGAAAACTTATGGAGCATGCTTTTCCAAAAGGAAAAGGCGCGATGGCAGCTGTATTAGGATTGACTACAGAACAAATTCAAGAGGCACTTGAGCAGTTAGGAGAAGAAGAGGTAGTAGACCTAGCGAACTTAAATTGTCCCGGTCAAGTCGTTATTTCTGGTACAAAGGCTGGGATTGATGCTGCGATTCCTTTGTTGAAAGACTCTGGTGCAAAACGTGTATTGCCTTTGAACGTGAGTGGTCCTTTCCACTCTCGATTAATGGAACCTGCCGCTAAGGATTTTGCAAGTGCGTTAGACCAAGTTAAATTAAAGAATGCAGACATTCCTATTTTTGCAAACGTAACGGCAGAAAAAACAACCGATCAAGAGATGATAAAAGATTTACTCGTTAAGCAGTTGTATTCTCCTGTTCGATTCCATGAAATTTTAGAGCGGATATTGGAAGAGGACGTAGATGCAGTTGTGGAAGTTGGGAATGGCAAAGTGTTAACGGGATTGGTGAAAAAAGTGAACCGCAGAACAAAGACGTTCTCTGTTCAAGATCCTAGTTCCCTTGAAGAGTTTTTACAATGGTACAAGGAGGATGCTTAATGTTACAAGAAAAAGTAGCACTCGTCACAGGTGGTTCACGAGGAATCGGAAAAGCAATTGCTATCGAGTTGGCAAAACAAGGAGCAAGTGTAGCTGTTAATTTCTCGGGGAATGAGCAAAAGGCTCAAGAGGTTGTCAAAGAAGTAGAGAAGCTTGGACAAAAAGCAATAAAAATAAAAGCAGATGTATCCTCCGAAGCAGATGTAAAAGAAATGATTAAAACCGTAACGGATACTTTCGGGCGCTTGGATATTCTCGTTAACAATGCTGGAATCACGAGAGATAACTTGTTGATGCGAATGAAAGAAGAAGAATTTGATAAAGTCATTCAAACGAACTTAAAAGGTGTTTTCTTGACGACTAAAGCCGTTACGAGACAAATGATGAAGCAAAAAAGTGGGCGAATTATCAATATCGCTTCTGTTGTCGGAGTGAGCGGAAATCCTGGTCAAGCAAATTATGTGGCGGCTAAAGCCGGTGTCATTGGTTTGACGAAAACAACAGCAAAAGAACTAGCAAGTCGTAACATTCTCGTTAATGCGATAGCACCTGGGTTTATAGAAACCGATATGACGGACAAACTATCGGAAGAACAACGTAGCGGTATGTTAGAGCTTATTCCTTTGGCTAAACTAGGAGCAGCAGAAGATGTAGCAAAAGTCGTACGTTTCTTAGCCTCAGATGATGCCAACTACATAACGGGTCAAACCATTCATGTTGACGGTGGAATGGTGATGTAATAATAAAGAATTTGTAGATTTTTGAAAGGGGGTGAATGAATCGTGGCAGATACTTTGGAGCGCGTAAAAAAAATCGTTGTAGATCGACTAGATGTAGAAGAATCTAAAGTAACAATGGAAGCTTCTTTTAAAGACGATCTAGAAGCAGACTCTCTTGACGTAGTAGAGCTTGTTATGGAACTTGAGGATGAGTTTGACATGGAGATTTCTGACGAAGAAGCGGAAAAAATTCAAACAGTTGGTGATGCTGTTAAATACATAGACAGCACACTATAAAATGTCCTATTAGGGGATGTTCAGAATTTATCCTCCTTTTTGAAGAGGACTTTTATATGTAATAATGAATGAGAGTCTCGCAGACGCGAGACTTTCTCTGTATCGGTTTCTCCTAGAATAGGAATAGATAGACGAGTGTACACTGTTAGGGTAATTTTATTTAGGAATGGTGAGGGCAATGGAATTTTCATCTTTACAAGAAAAAGTGGGCGTAACGTTTCAGAACGAAAAGCTGTTAAAGCAAGCATTTACTCATTCATCTTATGTGAATGAGCATCGTAAAAAAGATTATGAGGATAACGAACGATTAGAATTTCTAGGAGACGCGGTGCTAGAGCTAGGCGTATCCCAATACTTGTTTAAAGAGTATCCGAAGATGGAAGAAGGGGAACTAACAAAACTCCGCGCATCTATCGTCTGTGAGCCATCTTTGGTGAATTTTGCTAGGAAAATTGGATTTGGAGACTATATTCTTCTAGGAAGAGGAGAAGAAATGACAGGTGGTCGAACGAGACCGGCATTACTTGCGGATGTATTTGAATCATTTATCGGTGCTCTTTATTTGGATCAAGGCTATGATATAGTCTTACAATTTCTGGAGAAGTTCGTTTTCCCTGAGATCAGTAATGGTGCTTTTTCGCATGGGATGGATTATAAGAGTCAGCTTCAGGAGGTCGTTCAACGGAACAAGAATGGAAACGTGGAATATGTCATCATTGAGGAACGCGGACCGGCCCACAGCCGAGAGTTTGTTTCTCAAGTCCTCATAAAGGGTCAAATGTCTGGAGAAGGTATTGGTCGAACGAAAAAAGAAGCAGAACAAAGAGCAGCCAAAACAGCCTTAGACGCCTTGCTCCATGCGTAGAAAAGCTGGTACATCCCAAAAGGGGACGTACCAGCTTTTATGTTCCTATTAAGTTTTACCATTTTACGAATGTTCCTTATAACCAATAGTCATAGTAAACAATAAGGAAGGTGGTGTGATCACCTTTCATAGGAAAGGCCCCGGTTGTAACTCTAAAGACATCGCCAAGCTTCAATTATTTTCTATAGGAAGAAAGCTCTTCTATAAAGGCTTGGATTTCTGGAACACTTAAATTTCCTTTATGTTCGAGCATGTCATAGAGCTCCTTCAATTGATCGTAGCTTTCTAACTTATAGTCCTTTGGGTCCATGATGGACCGGTTGACGACCTGAAGCTTTTTCGCCATTTCATCAATTATGTATTTCAGGTTATCTTCGTTTGCTTCATTCAAATTCAAAGTACCACTCCTTCTATTTTCCTAGAATTTCTTCTAAGTACTTGTAGTCTATGATAAAATAAAATGATTGAAAAAGTAAATGCATCCAAACAAAGAGATATAAGTGTGTGTTCAAAAAGGAGGATAAACCGTACTTTTTGAACATCCTCTATAAAGCAATGGGAGAAATGATTATGTTCCTTAAACGATTAGAAACAGTAGGGTTTAAATCTTTTGCAGAACGAATCTCTGTAGATTTCGTACCTGGCGTGACTGCAGTTGTTGGCCCTAATGGAAGCGGAAAAAGTAATATTATAGATGCGGTTCGCTGGGTGCTTGGAGAGCAGTCTGCGAAATCTCTACGTGGTTCGAAAATGGAAGATATTATTTTTCAAGGTAGTGATTCACGAAAACCGTTAAATGTTGCGGAGGTCACCCTTGTACTTGACAACACAGATCAAGCACTACCTGTCGATTATCATGAGGTAAGCGTAACGAGACGTGTGTTTCGTTCTGGGGAAAGTGAGTTTCTCATTAACAAACAATCCTGCCGATTGAAGGATATTGTTGACTTATTTATGGACTCTGGTTTAGGAAGAGAAGCATTCTCTATCATTAGTCAGGGGAAAGTCGAAGAAATCTTAAGCTCCAAAGCCGAAGAAAGAAGAAGTATCTTTGAAGAGGCGGCGGGTGTGTTAAAGTATAAAAATCGTAAGAAGAAAGCCGAATATAAGCTAGCAGAAACACAAGAAAACTTGAATCGAATTGAAGATATTATTTACGAAATTGAAAACCAACTAGAGCCTTTAAAAGAACAGGCGGCTGTAGCAAAAGACTACCTTGAGAAAAAAGATCGTCTGAAAGAGCGTGAAATTTCCTTGCTTATCGCAGAAATTGAGCTGCTTCATGCAGAATGGAAAACGATTCTTCAGGAATTAGAGTCAGAAAAAGAAAAAGAAATTGCTCTGAAGACGAAAATTCAACAGCAAGAAGCGAAGTTGGAGGAAGAACGAAGCTCCATAGAGGATTTAGATTCCCATATTGAGTCCTTGCAGGATTCCTTACTACGATACACGCAAGAACTAGAAAATCTAGAAGGTAAAAAACAACTCTTGCAGGAACGCTCTAAGCATTACCATGAAAACAAAACAAACCTAGAATTAGAAATCACCCAGCTGCAGGATAAGTCAGAAGGTATTCGAGAGAATCTTGCCAGTGAGCAGCAACGTTTAACTACACTCGAGGCAAAGCGTAATGACACGAAGAAGCAGCTGTCTGAGTTAAACGAGGAGCTTTCGTTAACCGAGAAAAACATTGAAGAGCAAATTGAAGAATTAAAAAGTGATTATATTGAACGATTAAACGAGCAAGCGGCCAAACGCAATGAAAGACAATCGATTGAAAAGCAAGTAGAACAGATCACCTATAAAATGTCTCAACAAAAAGAGAAGTTTAAAGGGTCTATTTCTGAGCGTGATAAATGGAAAACGGAAGTAGATCGGTTAGAATCCGTGCATACAGAAGCTAAAGAAAACTATTCGAAATCGGAAGTGGTCTTCCAGAATACGAAAAAATCGCTTGATGTAGAAAAACATAAATATCAAGACATGCAAACAAAGCTTTATCAAGGCTATCAACATATTGAAAAATTGAAGTCTAAAAAAGAAATGCTTGAAGATATGAAAGAAGACTTTCAAGGCTTTTTCTATGGCGTTAAAGAAGTATTGAAGGCTAGAGAGGATCGTGTTCTAAACGACATTGAAGGAGCAGTTATTGAGCTCATCCAAGTCCCTGATAAGCATATAACTGCAATAGAAACTGCTTTAGGTGGACAAGCACAACACGTAGTTGTAAAAGATGAACAAGCAGCAAGAAAAGCAATCAACTGGTTAAAACAAACCAATAAAGGTCGAGCAACCTTTTTACCTTTAGATACGATAAAACCAAAGATGATTGGCAAAGATTTAAGAAGTGGGGCGGAACGCCACCCTGGCTTTGTAGGAATTGCATCAGAACTGTTAAACTTTAATCCCACTTATAAAGATATTGTTCATCATCTGTTAGGTAATGTTGTGATAGCGTCTACGTTAAAGGATGCCAATGAAATTGCCTCTATTCTCCAACGCCGATTTAGGGTTGTTACATTAGATGGTGATGTCGTAAATCCAGGCGGTTCCATGACGGGGGGAGCGGTTAAAAAGAACAACCAATCCTTGTTTACCCGTGAAAAGGATTTACAGGACATCAATGTGAAGCTGGAGGATTTTGAGAAAAAAGCCGTTGCCTTTGAAAGACAAGTGAACGAACAAAAACAAAAGGTTACACAGCTTGAAGAACAACTAGAAGAGCAAAGGGAAACGATTAGACAGGCTCAGGAAACCGTTCAAAACCGTCAAGCGGACTGGAAAGAGATGGCGCTAAAAGTTAACCATCTTAATGACAACCTATCACTCTTTGATCAAGACAATCATCAATACGAACAAGAGCTAGAAGGATTGAACGAACGTGATCTTCGATTAGAAGAAGAGCTAAACACGTTAAGCCATATGTTAGCCAGCATCCAAGAAAACATCGATCAGTTATCGAAGCAACAATCTGAATACAAGGAAAATCAAGATCGAATCCAGTCCGCTTTCCATCAACATCAGGTTACACTAGCAGAAGAAGAGACAGAGGTTCGAAGTCAACGAGAGAAAGTGGAGAACTATCAAGCATCCTTACGAGAAGTAGAAGAAAGTTTAGCAGAAAATAAGCAACAACTACAAGAATTGATGGATATGCACGAGAGTGGAGAGTCCATGAATGAGTTAGACTCAAAACTAGAAGAGAAACAAAAACAAAAAGAAGATGTGACAGAGCAAATTCAAACGAAACGTCAAGAACGATATGCGAGATCACAAGCTGTTCAGGATGCTGAACGTGAAATGAAGGAAGAAAATAGACTTTATCAGTTCTTGATGCAACAGATTCAAGATAAAGAAGTAAAGTCCAATCGGTTAGATGTGGAATTAGAAAATCGTTTGAGCCATTTGGAAACCGAATATAAGCTGACGTTTGAAAAAGCACAACAAACCTATGAGAAAGCGGAAGACATCGAAGAAGCGAAGCGTGCAGTAAAACTTATTAAACGAGCCATTGAAGAGCTTGGTACTGTTAACTTAGGTGCGATTGATGAGTATGATCGTATCGAAGAACGTTATGCCTTCTTATCCGAGCAGAAGCTTGATCTTGTTCAAGCGAAGGACACGCTTTACGGTGTTATCTCCGAAATGGATGAAGAAATGAAGCGAAGATTTGATGAAACGTTTTCGAAAATTAAAGAAGAGTTTACGATTGTTTTCCAAGAGCTTTTTGGTGGTGGACGTGCTGAATTAAAACTTACTGACCCTAGCAATTTATTAGATACTGGGGTAGATATCATTGCACAGCCACCTGGTAAGAAACTACAGCATTTAGGTCTTCTGTCTGGTGGAGAAAGAGCGCTAACGGCTATTGCTTTGTTATTTGCTATTCTACGCGTTCGACCAGTACCTTTCTGTATTTTGGATGAAGTAGAGGCGGCGTTGGATGACGCGAATGTAAACCGTTTTGCTCGTTATTTAAAGGTATTCAGTCATGAAACGCAATTTATCGTCATTACACACCGAAAGGGAACGATGGAAGAAGCAGATGTCCTATACGGGGTAACGATGCAAGAGCTTGGTGTATCTCGTCTCGTATCTGTTCGATTAGAAGACGCTCCGGCCTTAGTGCAAGCTTAAGAAAGGAAGATTGGATGAGTTTTTTCAAGAAATTAAAGGATAAATTTTCAGGGAATGTAGCAGATGAAGAAGTATCAGATAAGTTTAAAGAAGGATTAAGCAAGACGAGAGGTTCTTTTTCTAGCAAAATCAATGATTTAGTGGCACGTTATCGAAAAGTCGATGAGGACTTTTTTGAGGATTTGGAAGAAATTCTGATTTCTGCAGACGTAGGTGTTACGACTGTTATGGATCTTATTGATGAACTGAAAATGGAAGTCAAGCGCCGCAATATTAAGGAGACAAGTGAACTAAAAGAAGTGATTTCTGAAAAACTCGTTGACATTTATTATGCCGATGATGACGAGCACATGGAGGAGCTTCAAATCAACCATGATGGGTTGAATATTGTCCTTTTCGTTGGCGTAAATGGAGTAGGGAAAACAACAACGATTGGAAAGCTAGCACACCGCTTAAAGAATGAAGGGAAGAAAGTTGTGCTCGCAGCTGGAGATACGTTTCGTGCTGGCGCGATTGAACAGCTTGCCGTTTGGGGTGAGCGTGTTGGAGTCGAAGTCATAAAGCATAGTGAAGGAAGTGACCCGGCTGCGGTTATCTATGATGGAATCCAAGCAGCTAAATCTCGTGGAGCGGATGTGCTGTTGTGTGATACAGCAGGCCGATTACAAAACAAAGTAAATCTTATGAACGAGCTTTCTAAAGTGAAGCGAGTAATCGAAAGAGAAGTGCCAGGTGCTCCGCATGAGGTATTACTAGTGTTAGATGCAACAACCGGTCAAAATGCGATGAGCCAAGCGAAAACTTTTTCTGAATCAACGAATGTTACGGGTATTGTCTTATCGAAACTTGATGGAACAGCAAAAGGTGGAATCGTTTTAGCGATCCGCAATGAACTCGATATTCCGGTAAAATTTGTAGGGTTAGGGGAAAAAGTAGACGATCTTCAGCAATTTGACCCTCACGCATTTGTTTATGGTCTGTTTGCTGATATGCTAGAAGAGTAAACCTTGACAGAGAAGAAACACTCCGATAGTATTTCTTAATGTAAAGGCATTTCACTTAACAAGGAGTGCTAGAGGTGTTAGAAAAAACGACTAGAGTCAATTACTTATTTGATTTTTACCAGGAACTATTAACGGATAAGCAGAAAAAATACATGGAAATGTATTATCTGGAGGATTTTTCGTTAGGGGAAATTTCAGAAGCCTATGGAGTATCGAGACAAGCTGTCTATGACAATATTAGACGAACAGAGTCTATGCTCGAATCCTATGAGGAAAAGCTTCATCTTTACGAAAAGTTTGAAGAAAGAAAGCAACTTGTTGAGCAATTAGAAGATTTCTTAAAGCAACAAAATGGGGAAGTACCTAATCCCATTATTGAATCTTTAAAAGAACTAGATTAGGAGGGCTCCTTCTATGGCATTTGAAGGTTTAGCCGACCGTTTGCAAAATACGATTCAAAGAATGAAAGGCAAAGGGAAGGTTACCGAGCAGGATGTAAAGGAAATGACCCGTGAAGTACGTCTAGCTCTTTTAGAAGCAGACGTTAATTTTAAGGTCGTCAAACAATTTATTAACAAAATTAAAGAACGTGCTGTTGGCCAAGAAATCATGGAAAGTCTGACTCCAGGTCAACAAGTTATTAAAGTCGTAAAAGAAGAACTTACAGCTTTGATGGGTGGAGAGCAAAGTAAAATTGCTGTTGCTGATCGACCGCCAACCGTCATTATGATGGTTGGTTTACAAGGTGCGGGGAAAACAACTACGACAGGGAAGCTAGCAAATTTATTGCGGAAGAAGCACAACCGTAATCCATTGCTCGTTGCAGCGGATATTTATCGTCCCGCAGCTATTGATCAGCTTCAAACCCTAGGGAAACAGCTTAGTATGCCGGTATTCTCACTTGGAACAGAAGTTAGTCCAGTAGAGATTGCGAATAAGGCGATGGAACAAGCAAAGGAAGAGCATCATGATTATGTCATCATTGATACAGCTGGTCGCCTTCATGTTGATTCTGACTTAATGGATGAGTTAACACAGATTAAAGAAAATGTGAAACCAGATGAGATCTTCCTCGTTGTGGATGCAATGACTGGTCAGGATGCCGTAAATGTAGCGGAAAGCTTTAATGAACAACTGGATATTACAGGGGTTGTCCTTACTAAACTAGATGGGGACACTCGTGGTGGTGCGGCACTATCGATTAAAGCTGTTACGGACACGCCGATTAAATTTGCTGGTATGGGAGAAAAATTAACAGATTTAGAAGCCTTCCATCCGGAGCGTATGGCCTCTCGAATTCTTGGCATGGGAGATGTACTTTCTCTGATTGAAAAAGCCCAAGAAAACGTGGATGAAAAACGCGCGAAAGAATTAGAAGAGAAGATGCGGACGGCATCCTTTACTTTTGATGATTTCTTAGAGCAGATGTCACAAGTTCGGAACATGGGGCCTTTAGAGGACTTACTAGGCATGCTCCCAGGCGCGAACAAGATGAAAGGCATGAAAAACCTGCAAATCGATGAGAAGCAAATCTCACACGTGGAAGCAATCATTCAATCCATGACGAAGCAAGAACGTTTGGACCCTAGTCTTATTAATGCGAGCCGAAAAAAAAGAATTGCTAAAGGGTCTGGTCGTAATGTGGCAGAAGTAAACCGATTGCTGAAGCAATTTAATGAAATGAAGAAAATGATGAAGCAAATGACGAACATGCAAAAAGGGAAAAAAGGCAAAGGATTCAAGTTTCCGTTCATGTAATGTAAAAACACTTTACAGACATGAAAACTTCTGATAAAATCTAAACTTGTGAAAATCTTTTTATGTTGGAGGTGCAAAATACATGGCAGTTAAAATTAGACTTAAACGTATGGGTTCTAAAAGAAATCCATTTTATCGTGTAGTTGTAGCAGATTCTCGTTCACCTCGTGATGGACGTATTATTGAGCAAATTGGCACATACAATCCGGTTGCAAATCCGGTTGAAGTAAAACTTGATGAGCAAAAAGCTTTAGACTGGATGACAAAAGGTGCAAAACCTAGCGATACTGTACGTAACTTATTTTCTAACGAAGGCATCATGACGAAATTCCACGAATTGAAAAACCAAAAGTAAAGTAGTGTGATTCCATGAAAGCCTTGATTGAAACCATTATAAAACCTTTAGTCGACTTTCCTGAAGAAATCCAAGTAACAGAGAAAGAAGAGCAACATAAGATTACGTACCATCTTACTGTTCATCCGGATGATGTAGGGAAAGTAATAGGAAAAAATGGTCGAATTGCAAAAGCGGTTCGAACAGTTGTGTATGCAGCTGGAACAGATACGAATAAACGTATTTATTTAGATATCATGTAAAGGGAAGGGGGAACCTTTCCCTTTTCACATGTTTGAAAGGTTCTTGGAAAAACTATATAAGATTCCGTAGAGGAGTTGGGTGGAATGCAAGTCATTCGTAAGATTCCAGTAAAACAAGTCTTGACTGAATCAAGTAAACAAAAGCTACATAACCAATTTGTTAGTCATCAAAAGCAACTTGAACAAGAGTGTCAACAGCTTCAGTTTGAGCAGAGAAAGCTATTGAGTAAAAAAGGAATTTCCCGTGAAGAAGTGACAAAAAGATTTCAACAGGAAATTGCGCAAAGAACAGACAAGCTTAAGTGGATCGAATTTCAACTTGATCAGTTGGAAACCCTTCCGCTTGGAAGTGAGTTAACAGAAGGTGAAGTTGAATCTCTTGTTGAGGTTGAAGTTGGAAGTAACTGGGAAGAACTATTTGGTAAACAAGCTATCATCGTAAAAGACGGAATCGTTACCAAAATAAAATAGTAGGTGAAAGATATGACAAACCATTTATATAATGTAGGAAAAATCGTGAACACTCACGGTATTCGTGGCGAGGTGAAGGTCGTTCGGATAACAGATTTTGAAGAAAGATTCGAGAAGGGCGAGACTTTATACTGGGTATCGTCTGAAGGGGGAGAGCCTATTCCTTTAACGATAGATGGGCATCGTATTCATAAGCAATTCGATTTACTCCACTTTAAATCGTATGACTCTATCAATGATGTGGAACGATTTAAGAACGGTATGTTAAAAATAGAGGAATCCCAGCTTACACCACTTGAAGAAGGGGAATACTACTATCACCAAATCATAGGTTGTGAGGTGGAAACAGTAGAAGGGGAATTTCTCGGAAAAATAAAAGAGATTTTATCACCTGGTGCGAATGATGTCTGGGTAATTCAACGTCCTAAACAGAAGGACTTACTTATTCCCTACATTGAAGAGATTGTCGTTGATATTAATGTAGAGGAAAAGAAGGTCAAGATAGATCCAATGGAAGGACTGCTAGATGAATGAAAGTAGATATTCTAACACTATTTCCAGAAATGTTTGAAGGAGTTTTCAGTCATTCTATCTTGAAGAGAGCAACTGAATCAGGCGCTTTTTCCTATAATCTAGTGAATTTCCGTGAATATACGGGAAATAAACATAACAAAGTAGATGATTATCCGTATGGAGGAGGGGCTGGTCTCGTCTTAAGCCCACAACCGATTTTTGATGCATTGGAAAACATCTCAACAGATACAAGTAAGAAACCACGGATTATTTTGATGTGTCCACAAGGAGAGTCTTACACGCAACAGAAGGCAGAAGAGCTTGCTAAAGAAGAGCACCTTATCTTTATTTGTGGCCATTATGAAGGTTACGACGAGCGTATTCGTGAACATCTCGTCACCGATGAGATTTCCATAGGCGATTACGTATTAACGGGTGGAGAGCTTGGAGCTATGGTAGTTGTAGATAGTGTCATCCGCTTGTTACCGAGTGTGCTAGGAAATGAGGCATCAGCACCAAACGATTCCTTTTCAAGTGGTTTGCTAGAGCACCCACATTATACGAGACCAGCAGATTTTCGAGGGATGAAAGTACCTGATGTTTTATTATCTGGAAACCATGCCAAGATCGAAGAATGGCGAAAGCAGCAATCGTTAAAAAGAACACTTGAACGACGCAAGGATTTACTAGAACATTATCCATTAAGTGAGCAAGATAAAGAATGGCTAAAACAATGGAAAGATCATGATAATTTAAGTTGAACTACACTAGTAATTATGTTATATTATTTGTTGTGCTTGAGTAATATACTTAAGTCGTATAAACGATGTTCCGCTTTCTGATTTAGATAAGAGCATTGGTTTGGAAGGAGTGTTGGATGTGCAACATATTATTGATGAAATTACAAAAGATCAACTTCGTACTGATTTACCGAAATTCCGTGCAGGGGATACGGTGAAAGTTCACGTTAAGGTTGTCGAGGGTAACCGTGAGCGTATTCAGGTATTCGAAGGTGTTGTAATCAAACGTCAAAATGGTGGAATCAGTGAAACATTTACGGTTCGTAAGATTTCTTACGGTGTAGGTGTTGAACGTACATTCCCAGTACATTCTCCACGAGTTGACAAGATTGAAGTTAGCCGTCGTGGTAAAGTACGTCGTGCGAAGCTTTATTATCTACGTAAACTACGTGGAAAAGCAGCCCGTATTAAAGAAATTCGCTAACTTTTATGGTAAAAGGAGCTTGCGCAGTCAAGCTCCTTTTTTCTAACCTTAAATCCGTATTTATGCTCATTCCTCTATACCAATGAATCGGATGGAATCAAGCCGTTTTACTGGTATAGAGATCTGTTTCCGCATATGCTAAAGAAAAGCGTTCAAGAAAGAATGGCATAAATGATAGGAAAAAGGGTAATAAAGAGAGAGAAAGCTTTGATTTGGAGGGAAGGTAAGTGGCCAGAAAGAGGAATGAATGGTTGGATTGGTTAAAAGCATTGATCATAGCTGGTCTATTAGCCTTTTTTGTCCGAATGTTTTTGTTTACACCAATCGTAGTGGATGGCCCATCAATGCTTCCTACCCTAGAGGATGGGGATCATATGATTGTAAACAAGTTTACTTATTTTGTGGGAGAACCAGAACGATTTGACATCGTCATATTTCATGCCACCGCAAAAAAAGACTTTATTAAACGAGTAATCGGGTTACCAGGTGAACATGTTGAAGTAAGAGATGAAAGCCTATATATCGATGGGGGAAAAGTAGAGGAACCATTTCTAGATAAAAAAAAGGAAGAATTAGACGAAAACGATGTTTATACGTTTGACTTCACTTTAGAGGATCTTCCTGGTAATTACAGTGAAATTCCCCCTGATCATGTTTTAGTGTTAGGGGACAATAGAAGTAACTCAACAGATAGTAGATTATTAGGGCTTATCCCTTACGATCAGATTGTGGGAGAGGCTGCAGTATTATATTGGCCTCTGGATCGATTTAGGTTTATAAATTAATGGTAGGTGAAGGATTGTTATGACCATTCAATGGTTTCCTGGTCATATGGCCAAAGCGAAACGAGAAGTTCAAGAAAAATTAAAGCTTGTAGATTACGTCATTGAATTATTAGATGCACGTGCACCAGAGTCTTCACAAAATCCGATGCTTCACCAAGTGTTGCAAGACAAGCCGCGAATGGTCGTACTGATGAAAAAGGATTTGGCAGATCAGAAGGCGACAGATCGATGGATTCAACATTTTTCTAACAAAGGGATTCCAACCGTGGCCGTGGATGTTCAACAAAAGAAAGATATCGAACATGTTATCCAGATTGCACGTGATATGGGGAAAAGCAAGATGGAAAAGTTAAAGAAAAAAGGGATTCGTCCTCGACCAGCTCGCGCCATGATCATAGGTATCCCGAACGTTGGGAAGTCGACCTTGATTAATCGATTAGCCCATAAGAAAATTGCAAAAACAGGTGATCGACCAGGTGTTACGACTAGTCAACAATGGATCAAAGTGAAAGACTTTGAGTTACTTGATACACCAGGTATTTTATGGCCAAAGTTTGAGGACGAAGTGGTCGGCTATCGTCTCGCAGCGTTAGGAACTATTAAGGACCAGCTACTCCCTATGGAAGATGTGGCAGCATTTATCATCCGTTATTTGAAGGCTCGCTACCCATCTGTTTTAACAGATCGGTTTCAACTATCCTTACATACAGAGGATATGATGGAGATCTTTGAATCCATTGGAAAGCTTCGAGGCTGTCTGGGTAGTGGTGGAATCGTTAGCTTAGAAAAAACAGCAGATGTCATTATTAGAGATTTACGAACTGGTAAAATGGGAGGTATAAGCCTAGAGTGGCCGGAAATAGAAAAAGAGGCATCATCATCGTGATGGTGTCTCTTTTCTTTCGACCTCTTTTATACCAAAATATAATTACCATCTTTAAAAACGAACGATACAAGATAGGGAGCGAAGGAATATAAATTTTCATAGTTGGATCTTTATTTGTATTTTATATAAAATGCGACGTAACGAAATAAGGACTCGTATATACTTTATCAAGTTGACTGCTAATGCGGCGCTGCAGAAAAATACTCGCTTTCCGTGGGGAACGCCTCAGCCTCCTCGCTCGCAAAGAACGCTCACTGTGGGGTCTTCAACTGTTCCTTTCCCACAGGAGTCTCGCATTTTTCCGCAGCTTAGTACGGAGTTCTTTTCAAGTCAGAGGTGTTTCTTGGTCTATTCATTTTATAGGTTTAATAACCTACTATATTAGAAAATACCTACAAGCGTAGGCAGAATGCGGAGACTCCTACCATGAAAATAAGGTTCTAATATATGGAAAAATGGCAATACTAAGGTAGACGCAGCTCATTCGTTTTTTTGAGGAGAGCGCCACATTCTAAGATCTAATGAAGTTGGAGAATAATTTTAAGACACTTTTGGTTCCACAATTGTCACTGTGTAACCTAAACTCTCTAATCTTCGTAGTGAATGCTTAACAACGGATTGTTGTCTTTGTTTGTCGAAGTAATCTTCTCCTAAATCTACATACATTTCTTTTCGTGTTAAGAGATAATAGGAGATTCGTAATATCGCATGAGCTACAACGATTCCTGCACGCTTTTTACCTTTACGTGAAGCTGTTCGCCGGTAAAGTGCACCAAGGTAGTTTTTGGATCCTCGAACAGAATGAGCTGCTTCAATCAGTGCTGATTTAAGATACTTGTTTCCATTCAACGTTTTAGATGATTTACGTTTTCCAGCACTTTGGTTATTTCCAGGAACTAATCCAGCCCATGAACACATTTGAGGTGCAGTAGGAAATTGCTCCTTTATATTTGTACCAAGCTCTGCAAGCATTTGTTCCGCCATTTTTCTCCCAATACCAGGAATGGAATCTAAACGGTCTATATCTTCTTGAGAGTCTTCCATCCTTTTCGCTATCTCTTTATCTAGTTTATCGATTTGATCCGTCAGGAAATCGATATGATCTAGAATCGTTTTTATCATGAACCGTTGGTGTTCTTGAACATACCCTTGAAGTGCGAGTTTCAATTCATCCTTTTTCTTCTTCATTACTCCTCTCGCAAAGGTTGTTAACTCTTCGAGATCATCATTTCCTTCGGATATGGATCGAAGCATATCACGAGCAGAAACTCCCATAATGTCAGAAACAACAGAACCAAGTTTGATATTAGCTCCTTCTAACACTTTTTGAATCCGATTATATTGTCTGGCACGCTCTTCAATAATACTTCGACGATAACGAACAAGTTCACGTAATTCTCGCTGGTTTCGATCAGGAATAAAACTAGCTTTAAGTAAACCGTGACGAAGTAATTTGGCTATCCATTCGGCATCTTTCACATCCGTTTTACGCCCGGGGACAGCCTTAATGTGTTGAGCATTCACAACTAGATATTCAATATCTTCTGCTTCTAGTAGATTGACAATGGGTTTCCAGTAGACACTTGTACTTTCCATTGCCACATGGGTACACTTATGTTTCTTCACCCAGTCCACCAACTCAATTAGATATATGGTTTTAGTTGAAAAAGTTTCAATCTCCTTTCCTTCTGTTGTAATGGCACAAGCGGTAATGGTATCCTTGTGGACATCCATACCACAAGCATTCTCAATGATTACATCCATTGAAAACATCCTTTCTACGGCAAATAATAATGGAGGCTGGCGCAACAACCAGAATAGGGTTAATCTACCATGAGTGCTTCCCTTAAAAGGAGCAACAGTCTGTGATGCACCGTGGTCGAAGGAGTCAGACTGCGGGTAGGGCTCTCACGCACCAAGGAGTCTCGACCTTCCTCATCCAGCCGTAGCATCAGTATAGCCACACAATAACTATTTTCATTCTCTGTGGTGTATAGCTGTTTTCGCGATACATGAATGACTGCGGGAACAGCGCGAGCCGAAGATCCCGCAGGAAGTGGGGTTCTTCCGAGGAAGCTGAGGCCGTGCCCGCGGAAAGCGAAGTAATCTGCCGGAGCGTGGCATTAGGCTTCACTCCATTACTTTTTTAAATGAAATTTTTAATCAGAGTTACGTCGCAATTTCAATCAAATGAACGAAAATCCAACCATTGAAAGAGTACCGTTCTAAGCTACGTATCCTGCAATCTTTCATCATTAGTGAGGAAAGTTTCAGTTTTGTCCCACCCTGAATTTTAAAAGTAGATAGAAAGTGCCGATATAAAGGAGTAGGAGGGTATTGTTATGATTACCTATACCATTTCAGATATAAAAAAATTACTAGCAACCAATTCTTTTACGAACGAGCAATTAACAAATTGGCGCAAGGATGATAGAAAAGGGGTACAACAGCTCCTACGCCAATACGATAAAGAGCAAGAACGTATTATACAAGAAAAAGAACAATTCGAATCCATGAGAGGATACGAACGATCAATCTGGAAAAATGGTTTTCGCTATATAGCAGGGATTGATGAGGTAGGGCGTGGTCCTTTAGCAGGTCCAGTAGTCGCTGCTGCAGTTATATTAACGCCTGATTTTTACTTACCAGGCTTAACAGATTCCAAGCAAGTTAGTGCAAAAAAACGAGAGATATTTTTCCAATACATCGTGGACCACGCTAAAAGCTATGGCATAGGAATCATAAATCGGGAAGAAATTGACCGGATTAATATTTATCAAGCTACGAAACAAGCAATGGAACGTGCAATATCACAGTTAGCAGTGAAACCAGATCATCTCCTGATTGATGCTGTTACATTAGATACAAATACTCCTAGCACTTCCATTGTAAAAGGCGATCAAAAAAGTGTATCGATAGCCGCTGCAAGTATTGTTGCTAAAGTGACGCGAGATCGAATGATGATCGAATATGATGTTCAATATCCGGAGTATCGTTTTGCATCTAATATGGGATATGGGACGAAGGAGCATTTGGAAGCAATTCAAGCACATGGAATAACTCCTATACATAGGCGTTCGTTTTCGCCAGTTCAGGAATATAAAGAAGGTTGAGGGATAAAAATGACGTCCATTTATGCTGGTATTACGAGATTAGCGCAACAATCGAATACACAAAACCAAGTACTTAGCCCTGGACAAGTCATTCGTGGAAAAGTACTCAAGCTCTTTCCGAATCAACAGGCCTTAATTCAATTAGGAAATCAGCAGCTAGTCGCTCAGCTCGAAACACCTTTAGCTAGTGCGGACCAGTACTGGTTTCAAGTGCAATCAGCAGGGGAATCCTTACATTTAAAAGTACTTTCAGATAAAAAGGCTTTAACGGAAGCACAAATGATTGCCCAGCTTATCCAAAGCTTAGGCTTGAAGGGACAAAAGGCAGGTCAAGACCTCCTAATGAAGCTTCTTCAGGAACAGATTCCTTTTACTCCGAAGGACATAAAAGCAGCCTTTCAATTACTGCAACAAAGCTCTGATAAAAAGGGTGCGATGGATACGCTCGTTTCTCTTTTTTCTGCTCGAATTCCTGTTTCACCAGCAACATTTGAAGCTTTTTCACTGCCGAACAAGTTGTCTTTTACTCAGCAAATGGAGACAACCTATCAAGCGCTAAAGACTCTTGATCAGCCTTCTAGTGAACAATTAAAGTTAGTAACGATGTTAGAGTCTTTAAGAAGTTCATCCGATATAGACTTTAGCTCTTTTTTTACTCGCCGAATTCAACAAGAGTCTGTATCGAATCAACCGATAACCTACAACCTCTTTCAAAAAGCAGGATTACTGGATAGCGATGTATCATGGGAAGTTTGGAGAACAGAATGGAACAAACCAATGGCGCAAGGCTCCATGCCATTTTCGCTAGAATCAAATCAAGTGAAACAAAAGCTTCAAGAACTTTTTGCTAATCAATTGCCCTTAAACTCGAACCAAAAGCAACAGCTAGCGACGTTAATCCAACGATTGGATGGCAACGGTCCTCGCTTAGATGCTCAATTAGCATTACTAGATAAATTTATAGATAAATTTCAAATTCGAAATGTGTTCTCATCGTTAGAAAATCGTTTGCAAGCTTCCATGTCCTTCCCGGGGCAGGAAGGAAGCCGGACTCCTGTGTTGCAAATGATTTCCGACTTTCAGCTAGACTCAACGAGTACGAAAGGATTATTAGATTTGTTAGCGAGGATGCCGGTTAGTCAAGATTCGTCGCCTAGCCATTTTTTGGCTCAATTGAAGCATGCTCTTGCTGTTCTTGGTATGGATCACGAACATCAAATCAATCAGCTTATGAAGCAGAATGCTTTAGAGCAGATGGAAGTAGATTCATCCATAAAATCTTTGTTAATAGATATGGTTCAGCAGGAAAAAGCATCGGGGAGTACTGCTCCGATTAGATTCGAACCACTTTTGCAATTGATCAACAGCGCTCAACTTGTTTCCAATCAACAATTGGGTCCTTATGTTCAAATAGACTTGCAAATACCTGGAGCGTCTCTAGGCTTTCGAGAGGACATAAACCTAACTTTTGAAGGACAAAAATCCGAATCGGGAGAAATTAATTCTGACTTTTGCCGTGTCCTATTTTATTTAAATCTCCACCAATTAGAAGAAACGATAATTGAAATGAATGTGCAAAAAAGAAACGTACATTTAACGATCTACAATGACCATCCACAAACGGAACAGCTCGTACAACAATTTAAGGAGGCTGTTCATAATGGATTGGACGCTCTTCAATATCAGTTAAGAACTCTTCAGGTAAAAGCAATACCAACAGATGTTGAGCGGAAGGAACTACAAACCTCTATACCTGCAGAAAATAGGGGTAGAAAGGGGGTCGACTTGAAAATATGAAATCAACGGGAGAACAAAAAGAATTTTCTAAAGCCGCCGCACTCCGCTACGACAAGGATAAGGAAACCTCTCCTAAGGTAACCGCACTAGGAAAAGGGTACGTAGCGGATAATATTATTGAAAAAGCAAAGGAGCATAATATACCGATTCAAGAAGATTCAACCCTTGTGGAACTATTATCAAAGCTTTCGATTAATGAATCCATTCCAGAGGATCTATATCAAGCCGTAGCCGAAGTGTTTGCTCTTGTCTATCGAGTCGACAAAAAAATAGGAGATTCCTCTAGTTCCTTATTCGAAAAAAATCCTTCACAAAAGAGAAATTTAGACGTAAGATGAAGGTTGGTACTAGCTGTTTCACAATGGTAATTTGTGGACAGTAGGTACTAGTTTTTATACAATAATACTGCAGTGAAAATTGGATGGGAGGACAAAACATGAATATTCACGAATATCAAGGCAAAGAGTTATTGCGTAAATATGGCGTTGCCGTGCCGAATGGCCGTGTTGCATATTCAGTTGACGAAGCAGTAGATGCAGCGAAAGAGCTAGGCAGTGCTGTTTCTGTAGTAAAAGCACAAATTCACGCTGGTGGAAGAGGAAAAGCTGGTGGGGTTAAAGTTGCGAAGAACCTTGATGAAGTGCGTACATATGCAGATGAGATTCTTGGGAAAACGCTTGTAACTCACCAAACAGGACCAGAAGGTAAAGAAGTAAAGCGTTTACTCATTGAAGAAGGCTGTGACATCAAGAAGGAGTACTATGTTGGTTTAGTCCTAGATCGTGCAACTTCTCGTGTCACGATGATGGCATCTGAAGAAGGTGGAACGGAAATCGAAGAAGTTGCAGCAGAAACACCGGAAAAAATCTTCAAAGAAGTAATCGACCCGGTTGTTGGACTACTTCCATATCAAGCAAGAAGACTTGCTTTTAATATCAATATTCCAAAAGAATATGTATCAAAAGCCGTTAAGTTTATGCTTGGTTTATATCAAGTGTTCGTGGAGAAAGATTGCTCCATTGCAGAAATCAACCCACTAGTTACGACTGGTGACGGAAACGTTCTAGCATTGGATGCGAAACTAAACTTTGATGACAATGCATTGTTCCGTCAAAAAGATATCCTAGAATACAGAGATTTAGATGAAGAAGATGAAAAAGAAATCGAAGCATCTAAATATGACCTTAGCTATATTGCTTTAGATGGTAACATTGGTTGTATGGTTAATGGTGCTGGTCTTGCCATGGCAACGATGGACATCATTAAGCACTACGGCGGCGACCCCGCTAACTTCCTTGATGTTGGGGGCGGTGCTACAGCTGAGAAAGTTACAGAAGCATTTAAAATCATTTTGTCCGATTCCAACGTAAAAGGTATTTTAGTTAATATCTTTGGTGGAATTATGAAGTGTGACGTTATTGCGGAAGGTGTCGTAGAGGCTACGAAGCAAGTTGGTCTTGAGATTCCTCTTGTCGTGCGTTTAGAAGGAACAAATGTGGATTTAGGTAAGAAAATCTTAGCTGAATCTGGACTGAATATTACGGCTGCAGAATCTATGGCAGACGGCGCAGAAAAAATTGTTTCTTTAGTAAAATAATCTCCTAAACATAAAGATGGCAAGCAATTTGCTTGTTAATAATCGGAAAGGACGGACGAAAATGAGTGTATTTATAAATAAAGATACAAAAGTGCTCGTACAAGGTATTACGGGTTCAACAGCTTTATTTCATACAAAACAAATGCTAGAGTATGGTACGAAAATCGTTGGTGGTACATCACCAGGTAAAGGTGGAACTGAGGTTGAAGGCGTTCCTGTATTCAACACAGTAAAAGAAATCGTAGAAGCGACAGGAGCAAATGCTTCTGTTATCTATGTTCCAGCACCATTTGCGGCAGATGCTATCATCGAAGCAGTTGATGCAGAACTTGATCTTGTCATTTGTATTACAGAGCATATTCCAGTTTTGGATATGGTAAAAGTGAAGCGTTACATGGAAGGCAAAAAAACACGCCTAGTAGGTCCAAACTGTCCTGGGGTTATCACACCAGAAGAGTGTAAAATCGGAATCATGCCTGGCTATATCCACAAAAAAGGCCATGTCGGAGTTGTGTCTCGCTCTGGTACCTTGACGTATGAAGCCGTACATCAGCTTTCTGAACAAGGATTCGGTCAATCTACTGCTGTTGGTATCGGTGGAGACCCAGTAAACGGAACAGATTTCATCGACGTGTTAAAAGCGTTCAATGAAGATCCGGAAACAGAAGCTGTTATGATGATTGGTGAAATCGGTGGAACAGCGGAAGAAGAAGCTGCAGAATGGGTAAAAGCAAACATGACAAAACCAGTTGTAGGCTTCATCGGTGGGGCAACTGCACCTCCAGGAAAACGTATGGGTCACGCCGGTGCTATTATTTCTGGTGGTAAAGGTACTGCTGACGAAAAGATTAAAGTGATGAATGAATGTGGCATTAAAGTTGCCGAAACGCCATCCGTAATGGGCGAAACACTTATCGGAGTTCTAAAAGAAAAAGGACTTTATGACAAGTGTAAAACACATTAATAATAGTATAGAAATAGGCTGGCACTAGTTGTCAGCCTGTTTTTCACTTTTCGAAAAGAAAGGAAGGAATACATGCATACAGTAAAGAGTCGATTGCTTCATTTATACGAGAGTTCTGTGTTATCAAGAACCAAAATTAAAAAACTTCTCCAATTGGATTCCACACTTTCATCCCTCTATAAATATTCCACTTCTCAATTTGCTTCTCTTTTAAATCTACCAAAGTCAAAAGCTTCTGCCTTGTCTCATTACTTACACACATCACCGGCCCTCCCACTACCAAAAGGAGTTCAAGCTATTACCTTGCTAGATGATCATTATCCGCTTATGCTTCGATTTATTAAGGATCCACCACTTGTTTTATATGCGCTAGGTGATACAAGCTTGTTAAAGGATAGCCCAGCTTTAAGCGTTGTCGGTACAAGATACCCTACCAAACAAGCTTTTCCGATAATGGTAAGAATTCTTCAGCCATTAATAGAAGATAAGTGGACGCTTGTTAGTGGGATGGCGAGGGGTATTGATAGTTTTGCTCATAAACTGGCTATCGATCATGGTGGGAAAACGATAGCTGTATTAGGTGGGGGATTCGATTATATTTATCCAAAAGAAAACGAGCGATTATTTCAGGAATTAGCTTCCTCCCAGCTCGTTCTTTCGGAATATCCACCTTCTACTCGTCCACAGCGATATTATTTTCCAGAACGAAATCGGATTATTAGCGGTCTAGGTTTCGGTACACTCGTGATTGAGGCAAAAGAAAAAAGTGGTAGTCTTATTACTGTAGAGCAGGCATTAGATCAAGGACGAGAAGTATTTGCTGTGCCTGGATCACCTCTTGATCCTCAATCGCATGGCTGTCATAAAATGATTCAAGATGGTGCAAAATTAGTTCAAAATACCTATGATTTACAATTGGAGTGGGAGTTAGAACGGCAAAAATGGAGTCGAATAAGGTCGAAATAGTCTGATATTTCTTTTCGGTTTTCGGTTTCAAGCATGGGGAAGTTTGACAAATGGCAAAAAAGTATTTAATAATAGGGAAGATTTATACAATCAAGTGTGTTTTCAAAAATGAAGGATTTTTCCGGACTTTTTGAACATCCTTTTCAATCAGCATATATTCATTTATAAAATCTCAAAAAGAAATACCTCCTGGGAGGAAAAGAAATGGCAGATTATCTAGTTATCGTTGAATCTCCAGCAAAAGCAAAGACAATCGAACGATATTTAGGAAAAAAGTACAAAGTGAAAGCATCGATGGGGCATGTGAGAGACTTACCCAAAAGTCAAACGGGTGTTGATGTGGAAAAAGAGTATGAACCTAAATATATAACGATACGCGGAAAAGGTCCTGTACTTAAGGAACTAAAAAGTGCCGCGAAAAAAGTAAAAAAAGTTTATCTCGCAGCCGACCCCGATCGCGAAGGAGAAGCGATTGCATGGCATTTAGCACATTCATTAGATATTGATGAAACTTCGGATTGTCGTGTCGTATTTAATGAGATAACGAAAGATGCAATTAAAGAATCCTTTAAGCACCCACGTCCTATTGATATGGATTTAGTGGACGCGCAGCAAGCAAGACGAATATTGGACCGGTTAGTTGGTTATAACATCAGTCCTTTATTATGGAAGAAAGTGAAAAAAGGATTAAGTGCAGGGCGTGTTCAATCCGTTGCTGTGAAGATGATTATTGAAAGGGAACAAGAAATTAAAAGCTTTGTTCCAGAAGAATATTGGTCCATTGAATCAAGTTTCCAAAAAGGAAAAGAAACCTTTGAAGGTTCATTTTACGGAGTAGATGGGAAGAAACAAGACTTGGGAAACAATGAGGAAGTCGACAACATCCTCAACCAGTTAAAAGGAAAAGACTTTAAAGTAGACAAAGTAAATAAACGAGAAAGAAAACGAAATGCGGCACCTCCGTTTACAACTTCTTCCTTACAACAAGAAGCGGCTAGAAAGTTAAACTTCCGAGCTCGTAAAACGATGATGGTCGCCCAGCAGTTATATGAAGGAATTGACCTCGGGAAGAAAGAGGGCGGTATTACGGGTCTTATCACGTATATGCGTACCGATTCATCTCGAATCTCCGATACAGCAAAGAAGGAAGCGGCTGCATACATTAAAGAAGCATTTGGTGATGATTACTTAGGAACAGTAAGAAAGGATAAGAATTCTGAGGGCGCTCAGGACGCGCACGAAGCAATCCGTCCAACCTCTGCATTTCGTGATCCTAAGTCTCTAAAAAGCATTTTATCTCGTGACCAATATCGCTTATATAAGTTAATTTGGGACCGTTTTACGGCCAGTCAAATGGCACCAGCCATCATGGATACGATGACTATTCATTTAGTAAATGAAGGGATTGAATTCCGGGCAACTGGTTCTAAAATAAAATTCAAAGGGTTTATGAAGGTTTATATAGAAGGAAATGACGATAACAGAACAGAAGAAGATACATTCTTACCTGATATCGATGAAGGGGAAATGGTGACTGCTGTAAATATTGAACCGAATCAGCATTTCACACAGCCACCTCCTAGATATACAGAAGCGAGATTGGTAAAAACGATGGAGGAACAAGGAATTGGACGTCCATCAACCTACGCACCTACATTAGACACGATTCAACGAAGAGGTTATGTGAGTTTAGATAATCGCCGCTTCGTTCCAACCGAGCTTGGAGAAATTGTGACCGAAATTATGAAAGAATTTTTCCCGGAAATTGTTGACGTTGATTTTACCGTAAAGATGGAAGGAGATTTAGACTCCATCGAAGAAGGCAAAACAGAATGGATTCGCATCATCGATCAGTTCTATGGTGGATTTGACAAACGGTTGAAGAAAGCAGAAAAAGAAATGGAAAAAATCGAAATCAAAGATGAGCCAGCAGGTATTGATTGCGAAAATTGTGGGCATGAGATGGTGTATAAAATGGGGAGATATGGAAAGTTTCTTGCCTGTTCCAATTTCCCAGATTGCCGAAACACGAAACCGATATTAAAAGAAATCGGAGTGAAATGTCCGAACTGTAAAGATGGAAACATCGTGGAACGTAAAACGAAAAAACGTCGTACCTTCTATGGCTGTGACAACTATCCAGAATGTGAATTCATATCTTGGGATAAGCCAGTTTCCCGACCATGTCCAAAATGTGATTCTCTGTTGGTCGAGAAAAAAGCGAAAAAAGGAACACAAATTCACTGTACACAATGCGATTATAAAGAAGAAGCACAAGTGTAAAATCAAACCTAGTCGTTTAGTCGGCTAGGTTTTTTTGAGAAGATAGGTATAAAATTAAGCCCGATACCTAAGTAGTGAATGCAGTCATCAGGAAATCCACTACCCGCAGACATCAACCTAGTCTTCGTTTCTTTGATAAAAGCTCTAAGTGTTCTTGTCTTTTCTTATGAGTGAGGGTAGAAAACCTACCTGTTCATTATTTTGCCATATATATAATTATTGCTTGTACTCGTTATATTTTCAGGGTTGAAGGGTATAGGAATATCATGGGAAGCCAAATAATAGTAGTGACAGAATATTTACAACAGTGTTAATCTTGTTATAAGCGATTGACATAATTTAAATAATTGAGCTATAATTACCGTCTTGTAAGGGTAATACTAGAAATTGCATACATATCCAGTACAATTCAGAATCTTGTTACAATTTTGTAAATTATATTGCATGGACGAACTTAGTTGTGTTACTATTTATACGCCTTCGGAAAGGTGATGTTTGATATTGGAAGGGAAAGCGTATGTGAAACCGTTTGTAGAATATCTGCAAATCGAAAAAAATGCTTCTCCATACACCGTAGAGTATTACTCGTATGATTTACAGAGTTTTTTTGACTTTTTACAAAGGGAACATATTTCGGATCTTAATGAGGTTGACTATCAGAACGTTCGTTTTTTCCTAACGACACTCTATGATCAACAACTGTCAAGACGGAGTGTCTCGAGAAAAATATCTAGCATTCGAAGCTTTTATAAATTTCTAGAGCGCGAGAAAGTAGTGTCCGAAAATCCATTTCTAGCTATTCATTTACCTAAAATGGACCAACCTGTTCCTAGTTTCTTCTATAAAGAAGAGCTAGAAAAACTATTTCAAGTTAGTGATACTAGTACTCCGTTAGGTCAGCGAAATCAAGCTATCCTTGAAGTGATGTATGCAACAGGTATTCGTGTAAGTGAGTGTGTCGGGCTGAAAATAGACGACATTGACTTTTTTCTCGGTACAATGCTTATTCGAGGGAAAGGCAAAAAGGAAAGATACTTACCTTTTGGTCGATTTGCGGAAGAGGCACTACAAACCTACATAGATAATGGAAGAAACTCGTTACGAAAAAACCAGCCTGACTCTGGGGAAGTATTCTTAAATGCTCGAGGTAGAGCGCTTACAACGCGTGGTGTTCGGTTAATATTGGATAAACTTGTTAAGAAAGCAGCTTTGACGGTGGATATTCATCCGCATAAGCTCCGACATACCTTTGCCACACACATGTTGAATGAAGGTGCCGATTTACGGGTTGTTCAGGAGCTATTAGGACATGAGAATTTATCCTCAACTCAAGTTTATACCCATGTTTCGAAGGATCATTTGCGAAATATTTATATGAACAGTCATCCAAGAGCAAATCGAAAGAATAATTAAAAAGAGGTGGATACATTGAATCAAGAATTTCATGCAACTACCATTTTTGCGGTACAGCATAAAGGTCAATGTGCCATGAGTGGTGACGGGCAAGTAACCTTAGGAAATGCTGTTGTGATGAAACATAAAGCCAAAAAAGTACGTAGATTATATAAGGACCAAGTTTTAGCTGGTTTTGCTGGATCAGTAGCAGATGCGTTCACACTCTTTGAGAAGTTTGAGGCAATGCTAGAAGCGTATAACGGTAATCTTCAAAGAGCCGCCGTTGAACTGGCTAAAGAATGGAGAAGCGATAAAGTACTACGCAAGCTAGAAGCTATGCTCATCGTGATGAACAAGGACTCGATGCTTCTAGTGTCCGGAACAGGGGAAGTGATTGAGCCAGATGATGGGATTTTAGCGATAGGCTCTGGTGGGAATTTTGCCTTAAGTGCAGGTCGTGCTTTAAAAAGGTATTCCGACAACTTAAGCGCGAAAGAAATTGCGCAAGCAGCGCTAGAAATTGCTGGTGAGATTTGTGTGTTTACGAATGACCATATTACGCTAGAGGTGATTGATTAATGTCCATTGAAATGACACCGAGGCAAATTGTTGAACAGCTCGATCAGTACATTATTGGACAAAAGAATGCCAAGAAATCAGTGGCAGTTGCACTGCGGAACCGATATAGAAGAATGCAGTTAGATGATAACCTTCGAGATGAAATCGTTCCGAAAAATATTCTAATGATTGGTCCAACTGGTGTAGGGAAGACAGAGGTTGCAAGAAGACTTGCAAAGCTAGTTGGAGCTCCTTTTGTGAAGGTAGAAGCAACGAAATTTACAGAAGTGGGTTATGTAGGTCGAGATGTGGAATCCATGGTTCGGGATCTAGTCGAAATGGCTGTTCGATTAGTGAAGGAAGAGAAAATGAAAGGGGTCATGGATAGAGCAGAGAGATTAGCGAATAAGAAGCTCGTAAAATTATTAGTTCCATCCGCTAAGAAACAAAGTAAAATTAGTAATCCATTTGAAATGCTTTTCTCTTCACAGTCCGATGAAGACCAGCAAGAAGATCAAGAAAAAGACAATCAAGAAATAGAAACAAAACGAAAACGAATCGAACACCAACTAGAACTAGGCGAATTGGAAGACCATATGGTGATGATCGAAGTGGATGATCAATCGTCTTCGATGTTTGATATGCTACAAGGTTCTGGTATGGAGCAAATGGGAATGAATATGCAGGACGCTTTTGGACAATTTATGCCAAAGAAAACAAAAAAACGTAAACTCCCAGTCTCCGAAGCTAGAAAAGTATTGATCCAGCAAGAAGCCCAGAAGTTAATTGACCAAGATGAAGTAACTCAGGAAGCGATTTTAAAGGTAGAACAGTCTGGGATCATTTTCATTGATGAAATTGATAAAGTGGCCGGAAAAAGTGAACAATCTGCCAATGTATCTAGAGAGGGCGTGCAACGTGATATCCTTCCAATTGTGGAAGGATCGACGATTGTGACGAAGCACGGACCTGTTAAAACCGATCATATCCTGTTCATAGCGGCAGGTGCCTTTCATATGGCAAAGCCATCAGATTTGATACCGGAGTTACAAGGAAGGTTTCCAATTCGTGTCGAATTTGATAAATTATCGGTAGAGGACTTCGAACGTATTCTTCGGGAACCTTCGAACGCTCTTTTAAAGCAATACCAGGCTCTGTTAAAAACAGAAGGCATTGATGTTGTATTTACGGAAGAAGCCGTAACTAAACTAGCTGAGGTTGCTTATGAAGTGAATCAAGACACAGATAACATTGGAGCAAGACGTTTGCACACCATTTTAGAAAAACTGTTAGAAGAACTATCGTTTGAAGCACCAGATGTTACAATGGAAAAAATCGAAATAACGAAAAGCTACGTAGAAGAGAAGTTAGGCTCGATTGCCAAGAACAAAGATTTAAGTCAATATATTTTATAAAAAACGATTGGAGGAGCATCATGGAACTATTAGATCGTGCTAGGAAAATTAACGCATTGCTGCAAAAGACAACAGGGAAATCTGTCAACTTTAACGAGGTATCTGCTACACTTCGCGATATTATCACAGCGAATATATTTATCGTAAGCAGAAGAGGAAAATTATTAGGGTTTGCGATTAATCAGCAAATTGAAAACGAAAGAATGAAAAGTATGTTAGAAGAAAGACAATTTCCTCAAGAATACACAGAAAGCTTGTTCAACGTTCAAGAAACAACATCAAACATTGATATTGATAGCCAATATACGGCGTTTCCGGTGGAAAACAGAGAGTTGTTTAAGAACGGGTTAACGACGATTGTCCCTATTATAGGTGGGGGAGAGAGATTAGGAACGCTAATCCTAAGCCGTTTAACGCAAAGCTTTAACAACGATGATCTATTATTAGCGGAATATGGCGCTACAGTAGTCGGAATGGAAATTCTTCATGAGAAAACAGAAGAAATTGAAATGGAAGCACGTAGTAAAGCAGTTGTTCAAATGGCAATCAGTTCATTATCCTACAGTGAACTCGAAGCAATTGAACACATTTTTGAAGAATTAGATGGAAATGAAGGATTGTTGGTTGCGAGTAAAATTGCTGACCGTGTAGGGATTACGAGATCTGTCATCGTTAACGCACTTCGTAAATTAGAAAGTGCTGGCGTTATTGAATCACGTTCCCTCGGTATGAAAGGAACATACATTAAGGTTTTAAATAATAAATTTTTACTTGAACTTCAAAAACTAAAAACTAACTAAGTATGAAAAAAGCCTTCTCCAACCATGGAGAAGGCTTTTTTTTGACCATTTTAAATGCAATCTGTCAACAGATAATAGGTAGTAAGTCGAAATTATACTAAAAATTGTTAAGAGAAATTCATAAATTTCTAGTTTTCATTTCCTATACGGTGTGTGATAATAGGACTAGAGTTTTTTACAATATTCGACACAGTTGTCGAAAGCGTGGAATTTGAAGGGAATAACCCGTGACTATTGACCTAGTGTAGATTTTTTATTCGCTACTAAAGTAATTTAATGTCAATTTTTCATGGACAAGTATTAGCAATTAAATTACAATATTCGATAAAGATAGACTTTATATGACGGTCCTACAAAAAAGTTAGGAGGAAAAGGAATTGTCACTATTCGGAAATACAATCAACAGCCTAGAACGCTCGTTGGATTATGCTTCCTTAAAAAACCAAACCATTTCTAACAACATAGCAAATGTCGATACACCGAATTACAAATCGAAAAGTGTTGTTTTTCAACAAGTGTTAGACGAAAAAATAAATAATCAATTTTCAGCAAAGCGTACTCATCCCAAACATATCCCTTTTTCTAGCAGCGCAGAGCAGAATACCTTCCAAATCGTATCTAATAACAGTACAACGTATAACAACAACGGAAACAATGTAGATATCGATAAAGAAATGACGGAATTAGCTAAGAACCAGATTTACTATCAAAGCTTAGTTGATCGTCTAAATGGAAAGTTTACGAGCCTACAATCAGTGATCAAAGGAGGTAGATAAGGTATGAGTATTTTTCATTCGATTAATACAAGCGCTAGTGCATTAACCGCTCAAAGATTGCGAATGGATACTGTCTCCTCCAACTTAGCGAATGCTGAGACGACGAGAGCAACCATCAATGAAAATGGAGAGTATGAACCTTATCGACGTAAAATGGTTGTCTTTGAATCCAAAGATAATTCCTTCAATTCCTTCTTGCAAAAAGCAAGAGTTGGATCATCTAGTCAAGGAAGCGGAGTCCGTGTGAAAGAGATCGCAGAGGATGATGAGCCATTTAAGCTCGTATACAATCCAAATCACCCGGATGCGAATGAAGAAGGTTATGTGCAATTACCAAACGTAGACCCATTAAAAGAAATGGTGGACTTGATGAGTGCTACCAGATCTTATGAAGCAAACGTGACGGCATTAAATGCTACAAAAAGTATGCTTTTAAAAGCATTGGAAATAGGTAAATAGTGATAAAGGAGGTTTTATAAGCTAATGGAACCATTAACGAAAATTAGTACTTTACAGACACCAAATGTTCTATCTGCACAAAATACTTTATCTGTTACGCCAGGTGAAGCTCAAAATAAATTTTCAACAAGCTTAAAAAATGCCATTGAAACACTCAATAGTGCTCAAATTGAATCGGATCGTAAAACAGAAGCATTAGCAAAGGGAGAAATTACGGATTTGCATGATGTAATGATCACGTCGCAGAAGGCAAGCATTACGTTACAAACTGCTATTGAAGTTCAAAGAAAAGTCATTGATGCTTATACCGAAGTAATGAGAATGCAAGTCTAGTATAGTATGAAACTATTTGTAAACTAGCGGGGGCGAGAAATGAAACAGAATATGAACGTACTAAAAGATAAGCTATTAAGCTTTTGGTCTGCTAAGTCTGGCAAACAAAAGCGTCTAATAATAGGCTCCATCATTGCAATCATTCTCGTAATTGGAATATCTAGTTTTTTCGTTGGTCAAACGAAAATGGTTCCTTTATACAATAATCTTTCACTCCAAGAGGTTGGACAGATTAAGGCTGAATTAGATGCTAGATCTGTCCCTTATGAATTAGAAGGAGGAGGAACTACTATTATGGTTCCGGATGATCAAGCAGATTCATTATTAGTGGATCTTGCTTCCCAAGGTTTGCCTGACAGTGGGAATATTGATTACTCCTTCTTTAGTAATAATGCTTCCTGGGGAATGACAGATAATGAGTTTGATTTGATTAAGTTGGATGCTATGCAAACGGAATTAGCAAACTTAATAACGGGTATTGAAGGCATAGAGGATGCGAAGGTTATGATTAATAAACCACAGGATCCTGTATTTGTCAGCGATCAAGCAGAAGCAGCCTCGGCATCGATTGTTTTAACGACACAGCCGGGCTATCAATTTGAAACGAGTCAAGTGGAAACCTTATATCGTCTCGTTTCAAAGACGGTTCCAAATCTTCCTACAGATAATATCGTCATCATGGACCAAAATTTTCAGTATTTTGACTTAGAAAATCCAACAGCTTCTGCTAATACGGATGCGTACACATTTCAACAGAGTGTGAAGAACGATATAGAACGAGATATTCAACGTCGTGTTCAACAAATGATTGGAATGATGGTTGGTCAAGATAAGGTTATTGCTTCGGTTACTGCTGATATCGATTTTACACAAGAAAACCGTACCGAAGAATTAGTTTCTCCAGTCAACGAAGAAGACATGGAGGGTCTCCCAGTAAGTATTGAGACAATTAAAGAAACTTATACTGGTACACCTCCAGCTAATGGTGTAGTCGGAGCAGGAGAAGAAGATGTAGCGAATTATCCAGGGGCAACCGAAGGCTCTACTGGTGATTACGAAATGGTGAAAGAATCGATAAACAATGAGTTTAATCGAATTAAAAAAGATATCGTGGAAAGTCCGTACAAGATTAGAGACCTAGGTATTCAGGTAGCTGTTGATAAGGCAAAGTATCCTACGGAAAATGGCGAAGAAGTTGAGCTTCTTTCAGAAGAAGAGCAATTGGCTGTTCAAGAAGGAATTTCTTCTATCTTGAATTCTATTGTTACAACTTCTATTGATGAAGGTTACGGCGAAGTGGTACCAGAAGAAAAAACATCGATTGTTTTCCAAGAGTTCCAAGGTAAGACTTCACCAACCGAAGTGCCAACTACAGGCATCCCTACTTGGATGTATATTGCTGGTGGTGCAGCTTTACTAGTTATCGCAGGATTGGTGATTTGGTTAATGAGAAGAAGAAAAGCTACAAAAGAAGTAGAAGAGGTTACCGTAACGGATGTTCCTACAAGAGAGGAATTTGTAATTCCGGAAATGGAACAAGGACAAGATTCCGAATCTACAGTGAGAAGAAAGCAACTTGAGAAAATGGCACAGGACAAACCAGAAGATTTTGCCAAGCTTCTTAGAAGTTGGATTGCAGAAGATTAGGAGGCGACCTTTATGGCTAGACAAAAAGATAGACTATCCGGTAAACAAAAGGCCGCTATTCTGCTTATCTCCATGGGGCCTGATGTTTCCGCTCAAATTTATAAGCATTTAACAGCGGAAGAAATTGAAAAACTCACATTAGAAATATCATCAGTAAAAAAAGTCGAAACCAGCCAAAAAGAAGATGTAGTGGAGCAATTCCACCAAATCGCTCTAGCGCAGGACTATATTACGCAAGGTGGTATTAATTACGCCAAAACGGTATTAGAAAAGGCGCTTGGAGAACAAGAAGCGGTTAATATCATTAACCGACTGACTTCATCTCTCCAGGTAAAACCTTTTGATTTTGCCCGTAAGGCAGAACCATCACAAATTTTGAACTTTATACAAAACGAACATCCGCAGACAATTGCACTTATTTTATCTTATTTAGATCCAGTTCAATCTAGTCAAATACTTTCTGAGCTACCACAAGAGATGCAGGCGGATATTGCCAAGCGAATTGCTTTGATGGATTCAACATCTCCGGAGACAATTTTTGAAGTGGAGCAAATTTTAGAGCGAAAATTATCTACAACAGTAACCCAGGATTACACGCAAACTGGTGGTGTACAAGCTGTCGTTGAAGTGTTAAACGGGGTAGACAGAAGTACAGAAAGAACGATTCTAGATGCGCTTGAGATTCAGGATCCAGAGCTTGCTGAAGAAATTAAGAAGAGAATGTTCGTCTTTGAGGATATTGTTACATTGGATAATAGAGCGATTCAACGTGTTATCCGTGATGTGGAAAATGATGACTTGAGATTGTCTCTTAAGGTGGCAAGCGAAGAAGTCCGCGAAGTATTGTTCAAGAACATGTCAACTAGAATGGCAGAAACATTCAAAGAAGAAATGGAATTTATGGGGCCTGTTCGATTGCGTGATGTGGAAGAGGCTCAAAGTCGAATTGTTTCTGTAATTAGAAGATTAGAAGAAGTTGGAGAAATTGTTATTGCTCGTGGTGGAGGTGACGATATCATTGTCTAGTATTTTTAAACATAGCCAGCCATCCTCGAGCAAAGTGATCGGACTAAAGCCGATTACCTTCGAGACACCTTTAAATCTGGATGATGTCGATGAAGAGGAAACAAAGCGTGCTATAAAAGAAAAACTTGACCATGCAGTCGCTGAACTAGACCAAGCTAAACAAGAAGCGCAAGCAATTATAGACCAGGCTAGACAACAAATTGAACTAGAAAAACAACAGTGGACCGAGGAGAGACAACATTTAGAAGAAGCCGCAAAGGAACAGGGCTTTCAAGAGGGCTTTCAACAAGGGGAACAAGCAGGAAGACAGGAATACGAGATGCATATGGAGCAAGCAAGAGAAATTATTCAAATTGCCCAAGATGATGCAAAATCAACGGTTCTACAAAGTGAAGAAACGATCCTTCATCTAGGTTTGAAAGCTGCAGAAAGAATTCTGCATCAGGAGATTGAACAACCTGAGCAGTATCTAAGCATTGTGAAGGCTGTGCTGCACGAAGTAAAAGGGCAAACAAAGGTTGCCATTTATACAAACCCAGATCAATATCCACTTATTCTCTCCAATAAGGAAGAGTTGAAAAACATTGTACAAGAGAACGTGGAATTAGCCGTTTATCCAGATGAAGGACTGTCTATTGGTAGTTGTATTATCGAATCCCCATTCGGAAGAATTGACGCGGGAATTGAAAGTCAACTTCACGAGCTTCGAAATAAACTTTTTGATATAGCGCAGGAGGCTGGCCGTGAACATAAGTAAGTACGTTGATATGTTGGATCAAGTAGATACGTATAAACGATATGGGAAAATTCATAGAGTTGTTGGTCTCATGATTGAATCAAAAGGACCGGAAGCCAGTGTAGGGGATGTGTGCTATATTCACCCCTCATCAAAAGGAAGTAACCCGATTATGGCAGAAGTGGTTGGGTTCAACGATGAAAAAGTATTATTAATGCCTTACGGACAATTGAAAGATATCGGTCCCGGCTGCCTTGTAGAGGCAACTGGTCAACCGCTAACGATAAAAGTAGGAATGGGCATGATTGGATCGGTTGTAGATCCATTAGGGAAACCGTTAGATGGATCTGCATTACCGAAAGGACTTACAACCTATCCATCCGAACAATCTCCTCCAAACCCGCTAGACCGTCCCACTATCCGTGAACCTATTCAAGTAGGTGTTCGAGCTATTGATAGCCTGCTTACCGTAGGAAAAGGACAAAGGATTGGAATTTTTGCCGGAAGTGGTGTTGGGAAAAGTACATTGCTAGGCATGATAGCAAGAAATAGTAGTGCCGATATTAATGTCATTGCTCTTATTGGGGAACGAGGCCGAGAAGTTCGGGAATTTCTTGAAAAAGATTTGGGAGAAGAAGGTCGTAAAAAATCCATCATTGTTGTTGCGACATCTGATCAGCCAGCACTCATGCGAATTAAAGGGGCATACACAGCTACAGCCATAAGTGAGTATTACCGAGATCAAGGCTATCAAGTGAACTTAATGATGGATTCGGTGACGCGGGTAGCCATGGCTCAAAGGGAAGTAGGGCTAGCAACAGGCGAACCACCAACTACGAAAGGATATACCCCTTCCGTATTTGCGATATTACCAAAGCTGTTAGAAAGAACAGGAACAAGTAAGAACGGAACCATTACAGCATTCTACACCGTGCTAGTCGATGGGGATGACATGAATGAACCGATTGCGGATACGACACGAGGAATCCTCGATGGTCACTTCGTATTAGATCGGAAAATTGCAGAACAGGGTAGGTTTCCAGCTCTTAACATCTTAAAATCGATAAGTCGTGTTATGCCACAAATAGCTGGGCCTGAACAAATGCAACTTGCACAACGTATTCGTTCATTGCTTGCAACATATGAGGATAATTACGAATTGATTCAAATAGGTGCCTACAAACGAGGCTCAAGTCGAGAAGTGGATGAAGCGATTCAATATTACCCTCGTATTATTGAATTCCTTAAGCAGTCCACGGAAGAAGTGGTTACGATTGGAGAAGCCTTCGAGCAAATGGCAGAGCTAGTTAATGGGAGTGGTCACTAATGGCTGTTATCCAAACATTTGAAAAAATATTAAACGTAAGAGAAAGAGAAAAGAAAGAAGCCCAAAAGGCTTATAAGCAATCGGTAGATTCCTTTGAAGAAATTGCGACGAAGCTGTATGAACTGTTGCGTAAGAAAGAGGAAGCGGAATCTAATTACCAGACGCAATTAGAAAAGGCAGTATCCATTGACGCTCTTTCCTCTCACTCTACTTACATGGAAAAGCTACAGAAGGCTATTCATGAAGTTCAATATTCGGTTAATCAAGCTAGAGAAAATATGGAAGTATTCCAAGGCAAATTAACGGACGCTCATATAGAAGTGAAAAAGTTTGAAAAGATGATTGAAAGCAAGAAGCAAAAACTATCCGATCAACTAAAGCTGCAGGAGAACTCTTTTATGGATGAAATCTCCCTACAGCAGTATTCGGTTAGAAATAGGTGATCATATGGCAAAAATAGAAAAGCAAGAGAAAGAAAAAGCTGGTTTTCTCCAATGGCTCTTTATTATCATTATTCCTCTTGTATTTGCGGTGACGCTAACCGGTATTATTCTAACGGTCGCAGGCGTAAATGTACTGGACCATGCCAAAAATGTTGCCAACCATATTCCAGGCATTTCCTCTGTCATTGAAACAGAAGAGGAAGTGAAGCAAGCTACTGCTAAAAAGCGTGTAGAGGATAATAAGGAGCAAGTAGAAGCGGCTGTTGCAAATAAAGATGAAGAGATTGAAACATTAAAGTCCAATCTAACAGAAAAAGAACGAGAAATTGACGAATTGACTCAGGAACTAGCGAAGCTTTCGAGTCAGCTAGAAGAACAAAACAACACGAATGAGGAAGTACAGCAAAACATTCTCGAAGATGTTTCTGCCTCTTTTGAGGGAATGGATCCAGAAGAAGCTGCTCCCATTATATCTAACCTAGAAGTAGCAACAGCAATAAGGGTTCTGAAAAATGTCCCAAGTGAAGAAAGAGGATTAATCTTGGGAGCGATGGAACCGGAGCAGGCTGCGACCTTTACTACAGCATTATTAGCAGACGAGTAATCCATTCTAAAAGACTTGAAAGGAGGTGAAAAAATGAGTAGTGGTATTGCAGTAACACCACCTGTGTCCGTTTCCGCAAAAACGACACCAAGTCATCCAGCAACGAAGAAAAGCGAAGTATCTTTTGTTCAGGTTCTAGGTAGTAAAACTTCCAGCCAACAAACACCGGCTAATGAATCAGAAGCTACCGAAACACCTGAAGCTTCAAAAGAAGCGATAAAGACACCGGTTGTGACGGAGTCGGCTTACGGAGCATTGAAGGCAGAGAATCAAACAGAGCTTGAAAAGTTATTAAGCAAACTAGAGGGGCTTTCTGAAGAGCTGTTGGAAGTCGTGAAAGCTTTTTTAGAAAAATCGGGCTTACAAACGACCGAAAATGATTCGAAGGATCAACAGTCACTGGAACAGCTTACGACATTGCTAGAACAACAACCAGAACTAATGAACATGTTGGTCGCGTTTCTAGGGCAGCTTGAACAAACGTCTGTTTTAAACGCGGAATCAATGCCTTTAAACGCAGAAACGTCAGCTAAATTACTTGCTATTTTTGATCAAGTAAAGGGTTTATTACAACAAGTTGCTAATCAGGACAATGTTCCAAAAGAAACGCAAGGGAAGCTGTTAAAGCTTTTAGAACAATGGACAGCAATAGAAAAGCAGGCTGGTCAATCGGGACAAAGCTTATTGACGAATGAAAATGGTCAAGCAGCATCTAAGGAGCAAACGGTTTGGAGTAAACTCCTAGACGCATACCAGAAGCGTGAAGCAATGCAAGGTCAGCAAAAATATCAGCATAGTGCACAAGTAACGAGTAGTGATGTTGGAAAATGGGCTAAACAATTGATGACTGCTACAACAAGTACTGGTGTTGAAGCGACTAACATCCAAACTCCTGTTGGAGCAACACTATCCACCATGCCAATGAGCGCCGTGGAGCAGTACACGATTCATGTTAGTCAAGGTAATACCGAACAACCGGCAGAAAATAAATTGCTTAATGAAATACAGAAAATACTTCAATCTAGTAAGTTCTTAACGAATAATGGGAACTCCCAATTGTTCTTAAAACTTCGTCCGGAGCATCTCGGAGATATGATGATTAAGATGACTCAGCTGAACGGTGAAATGACGGTGAAAATCATTGTACAGTCACAAGCAGCGAAGGATATGCTGGAAAGCAACATGCAGCAATTGAAGCATATGTTTTCTCCACAGCAAGTAGTGGTTGAAAAACAGGATGGCACATTGTTAAATCAGCAAAGTAACGAAGAACCGAGACAAAGCCTTCAAAAAGACCGTCAGTCTTCAGAAGAGCAGCAATCTTCTTTTAGTACAGATGATCGTACCAAGGATGATGAAGAATCAGAAACAAGCTTTTATGACATTTTGATGAATGAGAAAGTGTAGGTGAGTCGATTGACCAAAATTGATCCAAGTTTCTATTTAACTAACCAGTCTCGAGGCTCAACCGGATCTGCACTTGGAAAAGATGAGTTCTTAAGAATCTTAATGGCTCAATTACAAAACCAAGATCCTATGAACCCGATGCAGGACAAAGAGTTCATTTCACAAATGGCCACTTTTTCATCACTAGAACAAATGATGAATATATCTTCTGTCGTTACAAATTTGGCAAGCAATCAATCTATCGCAACAGTAATTCAGTTTAGTAATTTAATTGGAAAAGAAGTATCTTATGATGTAATAGATGATGAAACAGGCCAAGTAACGGAAACAAAAACGGATACGGTAAAATCTGTACTTCAAAGCCAAGGCAAAACATGGCTAGAGTTAGCGGATGGTACCAAGATAGATGTACTAAGTGTCACGAAGGTTAGCCAGGTGGATGAGACAACCGAATAAGTAGAAGGAAGGTAATGTGCATGGATCAGCGTATTCAGCAATTGCAAACCCAAGCACTTCAACTTCCGAGACTTACGAAAAAGTCACCCGTGGTTCCAACCGGTCAGACAACAACAGCATTCAAAGATGTATTGCAAGAGGCACAAGGTTTAAAAGTTAGTAAACACGCACAAGAACGTCTACAACAAAGAAATATAACAATTGATCCTAGCCAGTGGCAAAAAATATCCGAGAAGGTTAGTGAAGCAAAGCAAAAAGGGATTACAGAGTCATTAGTAATCACGAATGACGCGGCGCTTTTAGTAAGTACAAAAAATCACACTGTTGTGACCGCGATGGATCGGTCGGAAGTGGAAAGCAAAATTTTTACGAATATCAATGGTGCCATATTAATGTAAACGGCTGGACCCTTTAAGGGAAGCCAATTAGCTGTGGAATGACCGAAGCAGCTATGACTAAAATCTGAAGGGAAGAAATTATTACATGTTACGTTCAATGTATGCAGGAATTTCTGGTATGAAAGGGTTTCAAACTAAATTAGACGTTATCGGGAACAACATCGCCAACGTAAATACATCAGGCTTCAAAAAAGGTCGAGTAACCTTTCAGGATATGATGAGCCAAACACTATCTGGTGCTGAAGCGCCTGTTGGTGGTGGCCTTCGTGGAGGGATTAACCCAGCTCAAGTTGGGCTTGGTACACAAGTTGGATCGATCGATAATATTCATACACAAGGGAACAGACAAACTACAAATCGTATGTTGGATTTTGCGCTTGAAGGAGACGGGATGTTTGTTCTAGGTACAAACTTAAACGATGTCAATAATGTTGATATGCAAGCTTCGACTATTACATTTACCCGTGCTGGTAACTACTATCTGGATAATGATGGATTTATTGTGGATCCAAATGGTAAGTATCTACTGGGAGCAGTAACTGAAGATGTTGCTGGAACACCAACGGATTTCTTAAGACCAATTAATATTCCAGAAACTGCTTCTAGTTTTAGTGTGCAAGGTGATGGTAAAGTAACGTATGTAGATGAGAACGGCAACGTACAAGAAGCTGGTCAAATTCGACTAGCGAAATTCTCAAACCCAGGCGGTTTAGAGAAAGCTGGAAGTAACTCTTACCAATTAACCGGTAATGCTGGAGTAAATACAGCGGATGGAGTGTTTAATGGTTTAGAAGATCTAGTAATTCCAGAACAAGATGGATCTGCTTCTATTGTAGCTGGTGCACTCGAAATGTCTAACGTAGACTTAGCAGAAGAATTTACGGAAATGATTACGGCACAACGTGGTTTCCAAGCAAATACACGTATTATCACAACATCTGATGAAATACTACAAGAGCTTGTAAATCTTAAGCGATAAGCGTAGTGCATAACCTATAGATGAACAAGAGGGGGGTTGAGGAGCTAGGTCCGACCTAGCTCCCTCCATTTATGATTAAGTTGACACGATTAAATGGTGATTCCTTCACCTTAAATGCTTTATATATTGAACAAATTCAATCTTTTCCGGATACGACGATTACACTCACTTCCAATAAGAAGTTAGTCGTTCGTGAATCTCAACAAGAAGTGGTTGATTTGGTTCAGTCGTTTTATAACAAGATTGGATTGACAGGTGTTATTACTAAAGTAGGTGACGAAGATGAATCGTAAATTTATAACCATTTTAATCTCTATATTAGTCGTGCTTACAATCGTTGGAGCAGTTGCAGTTGTTGTTGTTCTAAACCTTACTGGTGAAAAAGAAGAGGAAAAAGTAAAAGAACTAACGGCAGATGAATTGCTGGAGTATTCTTTTGAAGCGCCAGAAGTGACGACAGACCTTTCGGATGGAAGCTATCTTAAGATCCAGTATCAAGTAGTTGGTGACAGCAAAGAGGCCAAAGAAGAAATTGAAAAGCGCAGCTTTCAAATGAAAAACATCATGATTAAACAACTATCGCCAATGTCAGCCGATGAAATTCAAAACGATCTTGCCAAAATAGAAGAAAAAATGGTTGTAGAATTAAACAAAGTAATGGAAGAAGGAAAAATTGTAGACGTATATACAATTAGTAAAGTTCTACAATAACAATAGTACTCCTAATGGGGGTGAGAAACATTGGCGGAGGATATTCTATCACAGAATGAAATAGACGCATTACTATCTGCTTTATCTACGGGAGAAATGGATGCGAATAAGCTAAAGCAAGAAGAAAAAGATCGAAAAGTAAGAGTATATGATTTTAAGAGAGCTTTAAGGTTTTCGAAAGACCAAATCAGGAGTTTGTCGAGAATTCATGAAAACTTTGCTCGGTTGCTAACGACGTTTTTTTCTGCACAGTTAAGAACGTATGTCAACATTTCTGTTGCATCTGTCGACCAAATACCATATGAAGAATTTGTTAGATCCGTACCGAAAATGACTATTCTTAACATTTATAGTGTGGCACCATTGGAAGGGCGAATTGTTATTGAGTATAACCCGAACATTGCATATGCTATGATGGATCGATTACTTGGTGGAAAAGGTAGCAGTGTCAACAAAGTGGAAAACTTAACCGAAATTGAAACAACATTAATGACATCTTTGTTTGAACGAGCGATGGAAAACTTAGAAGAAGCCTGGAGCTCATTAACAGAGATAACACCAGTGCTTGAGGAATTTGAAGTGAATCCTCAATTTCTACAACTCGTTTCTCCGAATGAAACCGTAGTTGTTGTTTCACTTAATACAACGATTGGGGAAAGCTCAGGAATGATTAACATTTGTATTCCTCACGTTGTGCTCGAACCGATTATTCCTCGATTATCGGTGCACTATTGGATGCAAACGAAGAGTACTTCCCATAGTAAACCAGAGGAATATAAAAACTTAACGAAATCCATTGAAAAGACTGCGGTGGATGTGAAAGTATTGCTGGGTGAGACGAATATCTCTATGAACGATCTGTTACATCTTCGTCTTAACGATGTCATTTCACTTAACCAATCTATTGACGAGCCGCTTGCCCTGCACGTAGGTTCGGAGCCTAAGTTCCGGGTACAACCAGGTAAGAAGAAAAGTAAGCTAGCGGTGCAAATTATTGATGAAATAAAAGGAGGGACGGAAGATGACGAATGATGGAATGCTGTCTCAAGATGAAATTGATGCCCTTTTAAATGGTTCAGGAGATGAATCAGAAGAAAAGAAACCTTCTTCGGAAAACCCTCCTATTGATGATTATCTTTCGACGATGGAACAGGATGCATTAGGAGAAGTTGGTAATATTTCGTTTGGGACATCAGCAACGACATTATCGACACTCCTTAACCAAAAAGTAGAAATTACAACACCAGAAACCTCCATGATTACGAAAGACAACCTAATTAATGAATTTCCGCAACCACATGTTGGCGTGGAAGTTACGTACACGGAAGGATTCAAAGGGGTTAACGTATTTGTCATTAAGTCGAGTGATGCAGCGATCATTGCGGATTTAATGCTCGGAGGGGATGGAACAGCTCCATCTGAAGAATTAAGTGATATCCACTTAAGTGCTGTTCAAGAAGCAATGAATCAAATGATGGGAACAGCTGCGACAAGTATGTCGACCGTATTTACGAAGAAAGTAGATATCTCTCCACCATCCATTGCGATTTTAGATGGAGAAGAAAGCGAAGGAGCAAAGAACCTTCATCAGGAAGAGATTTTTGTCAAGGTTTCCTTCCAATTAAAGATTGGTACATTAATTGATTCCAGCATCATGCAGTTGCTACCTGTTTCCTTTGCGAAAGAATTAGTTGATCAACTGATGAATCCACCTCAAGAATCAACAGAAGCAAAAGAGGCTGTACCTGAGTCTCCAAAAGAACAGGTTCAGGCTTATCAAAACTCTCCGTCTCCTGCTGCAGCACAAGCAAGTTATCAGACTCAGCAAGAGCCGAAGCATATTGGTGGTCATAGTATGGAAAATACAAATGTACAAGCAGCAGAGTTCTCTTCCTTTGATCAAGTAGAACTACCTGCTAAAGAACAAAGAAACCTTGATATGTTGTTAGATATTGGGCTTAACGTAAAAGTTGAGCTTGGTAGAACGAAGCGTTCCGTAAAAGATATTTTAGAATTATCAACAGGCTCTATTATCGAATTAGATAAATTAGCTGGTGAACCCGTCGATATCCTTGTCAATGATAAACTCATTGCTAAAGGAGAAGTTGTGGTTATAGAAGAGAACTTCGGGGTTCGCGTAACAGACATTGTCAGCCAATCCGATAGACTACAGAATCTTAAATAAACTAAACACTACAGAAGTTAGGGGAGATTAGGTTGGGTAAAAAAATATTAATCGTAGACGACGCTGCATTTATGAGAATGATGATTAAGGATATTTTAAGTAAAAATGGCTTTGAAGTAGTAGGAGAAGCAGAAAACGGAGCACAAGCAGTAGAAAAATTCAAAGAACTATCTCCAGATTTAGTGACTATGGACATTACCATGCCCGAGATGGATGGTATTACAGCGTTAAAAGAAATTAAACAGCTTAGTGGAGAAGCAAAAGTTATCATGTGCTCTGCTATGGGACAGCAAGCGATGGTTATTGATGCTATTCAAGCCGGTGCTAAAGACTTTATCGTTAAGCCATTCCAGGCTGATCGTGTACTTGAAGCTATTTCTAAAGCATTGGACTAATAGAAAAAGCGGTGAGCGTATGTTGAAAAAAATCATCTTGTTCTTTCTCTTGTTCGTTTCAATAACGTCTTTTGTCCAAGTGGAAGCTGCACCAAGTGTAACGGAATGCTTGGAAAACCCAAAAAACTGTGAAACGGACCAAGAGAAGCCTGAAGAAGAAAATCAAGAGGACCAACAACAAGATCAAGATTCCGTAACAAAAATCGAAGAAGAATCCAGTCAGGAAGGACCGAGTCTTTTCCTAAATTTTATAAAGTTAATTTTAGCTTTAGGATTTATTCTGGCACTCATATATTTTCTTTTAAAGTTTGTTAACAAACGAAATAAGATGTTTCAACGAGTTCGTACACTGGAAAACTTAGGCGGTCTATCTCTTGGGGCGAATAAATCGATGCAAATCGTTCGTATCGGAGATAAGGTTTTTGTAGTGGGTGTAGGAGATAATATTGAATTGCTCACGGAAATAACAGACGAAGCAACTCTTCAAGAACTGAAAACGAAAGAAGAGTTGCCAGAGTTTAATCCGAGCAACTTGATTACTTCACTGTTAAACAAAACAAAAAACAAAACTGGAAATCCAGCTCAAGATTCACCAAAAAAACAAGAATTTCAACAAGCTTTTCAAAGTGAGCTTTCCAAAGTTAAATCGATTCGAAACCAGTTGATGGACCGACGAAAAAATAGGGGCGAAGACAATCATGAATGAATTTATTGATATTTTTTCTGGCTCCGATCCAACCGACGTGTCGACATCTGTTAAGCTTCTGCTATTATTGACGGTTTTTTCATTAGCACCCAGTATTTTAATATTGATGACTTCTTTTACACGTATTATTATCGTCTTATCATTTGTAAGAACGTCTTTGGCAACCCAACAAATGCCACCTAACCAAGTGTTAATAGGGATTGCTTTATTTCTAACCTTTTTCATCATGGCGCCGACATTTCATGAAATTAATGACAAAGCTTTAACTCCTTTATTTAATGAGGAAATCTCTTTGGATGAAGCCTATGATGAGGCAAGCATCCCGTTAAAGGAGTTCATGGCCAAACATACAAGGCAAAAGGATTTAGCTTTGTTTATGAATTATGCGCAGATGGAAAGGCCGGAAACCATTCAGGAAATTCCGATGACTACGCTTGTGCCGGCATTTGCTATTAGTGAGCTGAAAACAGCATTCCAAATGGGGTTTATGATTTTTATTCCATTTCTCGTTATTGATATGGCAGTGGCTAGTGTTCTTATGTCCATGGGGATGATGATGTTACCGCCAGTTATGATTTCATTACCGTTTAAGATTTTATTATTCATATTAGTAGATGGCTGGTATTTAATCACACATTCTTTATTGCAAGGATTCTAATTGGTGAAAGGGGATTGCCGTGAGCGGAGAATTTGTTATTTCTTTAGCGGAACAAGGTATTTATACAGTACTAGTCATTACAGCCCCTGTTCTTATTTTAGCTTTGGTCGTAGGACTTATCGTTAGTATTTTTCAAGCCACTACACAAATCCAGGAACAAACCCTAGCTTTTATTCCTAAGATTGTTGCTGTTCTAGTTGGGTTAGTTTTTTTTGGCCCATGGATGCTCACGAAAATGGTGGAGTTTACAGCAAATCTATTCGAAAATCTAAACAAGTTCGTAGGATAAAGAATGTTAGAGTTAATTGATTTTACAAAGTTTCCTGGATTTTTACTCGTCTTTATGCGTGTCACAGCATTTTTTGTAACAGTTCCTATATTCTCTTATCGGAACGTTCCTACATCTTTTAAAGTAGGTTTTAGTCTTTTTTTATCATGGATTATGTTTTATACCATTCCAATACCAGAGATAGCGTTCAATATGACGTTTATTCTACTCGTAGTAAAAGAAGCTCTCGTTGGGTTATTAATTGGTCTTGTCGCTTACATGATTATGGCTGCCATACAAATCGCAGGAGGATTAATTGACTTCCAAATGGGATTTGCCATAGCCAACGTCATGGATCCACAAACCGGTGCACAAAGTCCATTAACTGGGCAATATTTCTATACCATTGCCATGTTATTTTTGTTAGCAGTGAATGGGCATCACTTATTAATTGATGGGATATTTTACAGCTACCAAACCGTGCCGATTGATGCGATGATAGCATTTGGGGACCAAGGAATTGCAGAGTTTGCGATGCGGACATTAAGCAAGCTGTTCATCATTGCTTTTCAAATGGCGATGCCGATTGTAGGATGTTTATTCTTGGTTGACGTAGCACTCGGAATTGTAGCCCGTACGGTTCCACAACTTAATGTGTTTGTAGTCGGGTTGCCGTTAAAGATTTTTGTGAGTTTCTTTTTACTTGTTGTTTCGATGGGTATTTATTTTACGCTCGTTCGTAGTTTATTTGAATACGCGACGGAATCAATGCGAGGATTAATGCTACTCTTTGGAGGTGCTTAGATGGAGCTTCGGTTAGATTTACAGTTTTTTGCTGGAGAGAAGACAGAAAAAGCAACTCCAAAAAAGCGGCAGGATGCTAGAAAGAAAGGGCAAGTTGCCAAAAGTCAGGAAGTAAGTACAGCGATTCTTTTATTCTTTATTTTCCTAACGTTTGTCGTTACTGGTGGCTTTATGAAAGACATCATGTTGGCGTTCTTTCGGACCTCCTTTTCGGAATATGTGTTGTTAGATGTAACAGAAAAAACGGTTGAACATATTTTCTTAGAATCTACAATTGAAATCAGTAAGGCGCTTGCTCCTATTATGGGGATTGCCCTTATCGTGGGGGTAGCTTCAAACCTTGCTCAAGTCGGTTTTCTTTATACGACGGAACCACTTAAAGCAAAGCTAAACAAGCTTGATCCGATTCAAGGGGCAAAACGAATTTTTTCTGTTCGCGCTTTAGTGGAGCTTGTAAAGTCTATTCTAAAAATTGCAGTTGTAGGATGCGTAACCTTCGCCATCCTTTGGATGAACAAAGAAGAAATGATGCTTTTATCTCATAAGGACGTACAGTCCGCATTGGCCTTTTTCGGAAACATTACGATACAAATGGGGCTTGCAGCCTCGGTTGCTTTACTCATATTAGCTGTATTCGATTATGCTTATCAGAAATTTGACCATGAAAAAAATCTTCGGATGTCAAAAAATGACATTAAAGATGAATATAAAAATATTGAAGGAAATCCACTAATTAAGTCGAAAATAAAAGAAAAACAAAGACAAATGGCGATGCGGAGGATGATGAGTGAAATACCTCAAGCAGATGTGGTCATTACGAACCCGACTCACTATGCAATAGCCATTAAGTACGATGAAACGAAAGCAGATGCCCCTTATGTTGTTGCTAAAGGTGTCGATTTCGTAGCCTTTCGAATCCGAGAGGTTGCCAAAGCAAATGATGTCATGTTGGTAGAGAATCGACCTCTAGCAAGAGCATTATATGCACAGGTCGAAATCGGACAAGCGATTGGAGAAGACTTCTTCCAACAGGTTGCCGAAATTTTAGCCTATGTATATAGCATCGAACAAAAAGCAAACAAAAGTTAGGAGGAAATAAGGATTGAAGCTACGTGATATGTCTGTTCTATTAGCGGTTATTTTAATCGTTGCCATGCTCGTTGTACCATTACCTGGATGGATTCTTAGTTTCTTAATTTTAATCAACATATCGCTGGCATTACTCGTTATTCTCGTTTCTATGAATACGAGCAGTGCTTTGGAATTATCTATTTTTCCTTCCCTATTGCTTTTGCTTACTTTGTTTAGACTTGGATTGAATGTATCGACAACGAGATCCATTCTTTCGGAAGCAGATGCAGGTGGAGTAGTAGAGACGTTTGGAACATTTGTAATAGGTGATAATCCGTTAGTAGGTTTTGTTGTATTCTTAATCTTAATCATCATTCAGTTCTTAGTTATCACAAAGGGTTCGGAAAGGGTTTCAGAAGTTGCGGCACGATTTACCCTCGACGCAATGCCAGGAAAACAAATGAGTATTGATGCTGACTTGAACGCTGGTATGATTTCCGAGCATCAAGCAAAGGAACGAAGAGAAAAAATTGAACAAGAAGCCGACTTTTACGGGGCCATGGATGGTGCGAGTAAGTTCGTAAAAGGGGATGCAATTGCTGGTATTATTATCGTTCTTATTAATATTATTTTTGGGTTAATTATCGGAATGGTTCAAATGGATATGGGATTCCAAGAAGCCATTACGACGTATATGCAGCTTACGGTAGGGGATGGCTTGGTGAGTCAGATTCCAGCCTTACTGATTTCCACTGCTACAGGTATTGTCGTAACACGTGTAACGACCGAAGGAAACTTAGGCACAGACATTACGAAACAGCTTTTCCAGTTTCCGAAGCTGTTATATATTGCAGCGGGGACGATTTTCTTACTTGGTCTTACACCGATTAACTTCTTCCTAACAGCTTCCATAGCAGCCGTGTTAGCGTTCGGAGGCTATTGGTTATCGAGAGTTCCAGAAGCACCGGATTTGCCGACAGAATTAGAGGAAGAGGAAGAAGCAAGTGAACAGATGAAATCTTCCGAGAATGTGGTTGGATTGTTAAGTATGGATCCCATTGAATTTGAGTTCGGCTATGCCTTAATTCCGCTAGCTGACACCAATCAAGGGGGAGACTTACTAGATCGAATTGTCATGATTCGTCGCCAATTAGCTATAGAACTAGGAATTGTTATTCCAGTCGTAAGAATAAGAGATAACATCCAATTGAATCCGAATGAGTATCGCTTGAAAATTAAAGGGAACGAAGTGGCACAAGGGGAATTATTGCTAGATCATTTCTTAGCAATGAGCCCTGGCTCGGAAGATGATCTTCTGGATGGAATCGACACGGTAGAACCAGCATTTGGTTTACCTGCAAAATGGATAACCGAAGAATTAAAAGATGAAGCGGAGTTATCTGGATACACCGTTGTAGATCCACCTTCCGTCGTTTCTACTCATATTACAGAAGTAATTAAACGATATTCGCACATGCTATTAGGAAGACAAGAAACGAAACAACTAATTGATCACTTGAAAGAGACGTATCCAATCCTGGTCGAAGAGGTTACTCCAGACCCATTATCGATCGGAGATGTTCAAAAGGTACTAGCTAAGTTACTAAGAGAGAATATCTCAATTCGAAATTTACCAGTGATTTTCGAAACGTTAGCCGATTTTGGAAAAATGACCAATGATGCCGATTTGTTAGCCGAGTATGCGAGACAGGCATTATCTGCGCAAATTACGAAACAATATGTATCAAACGATTCTTCTTTAAAAGTTGTTACAATCTCAGCAGGTGTCGAAAAATTATTTGCCGATCACATTCAGCAAACTGAGCATGGAAGTTATTTATCCTTAGACCCAGATACTCAACAGATGATTATGAAATCCGTTTCCGAAAGTGTGGAACAACTATCGTTACAACAAGAAACACCGATTGTGTTATGTTCTCCAGCTATTCGAATGTATGTGAAGCAATTATTAGATCGCTTTTTACCGCACGTCGTTGTCTTGTCTTATAACGAGTTAGAGCCTAACTTAGAAGTTCAAAGTGTAGGAGTGGTGAATGTCGCATGAAGGTAAAAAAATTTATTGCACCAACCATGCCTGAAGTTATGAATCAAATAAGAAAAGACTTAGGGGCCGACGCGGTTATTTTAAATTCAAAGGTCGTACTAAAGGGTGGTTTTTTAGGACTTTTTAAGAAACGGAATGTGGAAGTAATAGCGGCTTTGGATCCTGCACCAAAGAAATCGAAAGAAGAACTGAAGCTTGCCCCGACTTCTATTGTTCAGGAAGTAAAAAGAAAGGAACCACCGGTTGCTGAACCTGCTCCAAGACCTGTTTCAAAACCAAATCAACAGGATGATTTAGTCTTGAAAGAAATTAAAGAACTAAAAGCTTGGGTGGCGAAACACGGAACCCAACCATCTGTTTATCCTGAAGCCATTCAATCGTATTATGAATATCTGCTTGAGCAAGAAGTGCAGAAAGAAATGGCAAAAGAATTGATGGACACCGTGATGACGGACTATGTGGAATCCCGACCAGATGCTTTGAAGCAGCTTGTTTCCGAAGCCGTCCATGATAAGTTATCCAAGTTGCCATTTGGGAAGCAGCAAGGGAACCAAAAGTTTATTCACTTTGTCGGACCAACTGGTGTTGGTAAAACGACTACTATCGCAAAGATTGCTGCGGACCAAGTGTTAAATCAAAAGAAGAAGGTTGCATTCATTACGATGGACACTTATCGTATTGCAGCCATTGATCAACTAAGAACCTACTCCAAGATTTTAGAAGTTCCGTTAGAAATTGCTTATTCGTTGGCAGACTATCAAGAAGCCAGAAAAAAGTTTTCCGATTATGATCTTGTATTGGTAGACACAGCAGGGCGGAACTTTAGAGATCCTGCTTATATAAGCCAACTAGAAGAAATTCTCGACGTAGAAAGAGATTTTGATACCTATTTAGTATTATCCCTGACGACGAGAACGAAGGATTTACATGAACTAGTAAGTCAATTCATGAATATACCAATCAAACAACTCATCTTTACAAAAAAGGATGAAACCTCCGTATATGGAGCCATTCTAAATCTTTGTACGACGTATGGATTAGGAGTAGCGTATCTTACGAATGGGCAGGACGTGCCTGATGACATAGAGGAATTATCCGTCTCAAAAATTTGTGAAATGATAGTTGGTGACTTATAAGATGAGCGATCAAGCTGCAGAGTTACGAAAGCGTATCGATGAGTTGCGTTCCATAAAGCAAGCGAAAACCATTGCCATTATCAGTGGTAAGGGTGGAGTCGGTAAGTCAAATTTTGCTTTGAATTTCTCTTTAGCTTTATCTCAGAAAGGAAAAAGTGTCCTTATTTTTGATTTAGATATAGGAATGGGTAACATCGACATCTTGTTAGGGGTTTCTGCAAAGTATTCCATTGTTCATTTATTTGATGAACACTTGTCCATTGAGGACATTATAGAGCAAGGCCCTCATAACCTATCCTATATTGCAGCGGGTTCAGGATTGGTCGATATCTTTTCGATGGATGAAGAAAAGTTTCAGTATTTTCTAGGAGAGTTCAAGAAACTGATTAATAGCTATGACTACATCCTTTTTGATATGGGTGCTGGGGTCACAGAAGGAAGTATGTACTTTATGCTTGCTGCTGATGAATGCTTTGTTGTCACAACACCAGAACCGACCTCTTTAACCGATGCCTATGCTATTATTAAACATATAACTCAAAAAAATAAGGATATGAACATCCGGTTACTGGTTAATCGAGCACTTAACCATAAAAATGGATTGAATACGATGAATCGTTTGCAGCATGTCATTAAACGATTTCTAAATGTTCAAGTCAATCCTTTAGGGATTCTCCCAGATGACCGAACAGTAAGTGAAGCTGTTGTTAGTCAAGTCCCTTTCCTCTTGTTTGACCAGAAGTCATCGGTGGCGAGGGCTATTACACAGATAGCAGATCAATACACGGGACAAGACATCAACATAGAGAAAAAGGTTCCATCCTTCTTCCTATCAAAATTAAGAAAGTTCATCAAAGAGAGGTAGACGTCAATGAAGACCATTGAAGTATTGGTGGTAGATGATTCTGCTTTTATGAGGAAGATGATTTCCAATATATTAAATGCAGATTCGCGAATGAGAGTTGTTGGGATAGCACCAAATGGGGAGGAAGCACTGGCGAAGGTTCAGAGCTTAAAACCAGATGTCATTACACTTGATGTGGAAATGCCTGTCATGGACGGGATTTCCACACTAAAAAGGCTGATGAGTGAGCACCCGATACCTGTCGTGATGTTATCTAGCTTAACATCCAAAGGTGCCGAAAAAACACTACAAGCCATTTCCTTAGGTGCCGTTGATTTTATAGAAAAGCCATCTGGATCCATTTCATTAGATATTCAAAAAATTGAAAAAGAGATACAGTCGAAGGTGTTTGCTGCAGCAAATGCTAATGTAAAACCTAGTGCGCCTAGAGAAACGCTGAGGAAAAGACCTGAAATCACCATTCGTCCACAGTCTGTTGGTACACTTGACAAAGTGATTGTAGGAATTGGAACATCTACAGGGGGGCCGAGGGCTTTACAACAAGTGCTTACCCAAATACCAAAGAACTTTCCAGCACCAATAGTAGTTGTGCAACATATGCCTCCTGGCTTCACAAAGTCATTGGCAGAACGATTAAACACGTTATCTGATATTCAAGTGAAAGAAGCTCAGAATGGGGAACGCCTAGAAAATGGAGTAGCCTACATAGCTCCTGGTGGCTACCATCTGCGTGTTAGAAAAATTGGTTCTACATTAGCAGCTCATTTAGATCAAGACGAACCTAGAAGTGGACATCGACCATCGGTTGATACCTTATTTGAATCTTTAGCAGAACAGAATGTATGTAAAGTAATTTCCGTTATTATGACGGGAATGGGGGCAGATGGATCAAAAGGTCTCAAACTCATTAAGCAAAAACATCCATCATCCATATCCATTGCAGAATCAGAAAGAACCTCTGTCGTGTATGGAATGCCACAAGCGGCTTTTAAAACCAATTTAGTAGATCATGTAGAAGATGTGGATGCCATCAGTCATTCCCTTGTACAACAAATAGAGAAAGTAATGAGGAGGAGCCAGTGACATGAATGAATACCTCGAAGTTTTTATAGAAGAAAGTAAGGAACATATTCAAGCATTAAATGATAATCTCTTAGTATTAGAGAAAAACCCGACAGATATTAGCATGGTTAATGAGATTTTTCGTTCCGCTCATACTCTAAAAGGAATGTCTGCAACAATGGGTTACCAAGACCTTGCTAACCTAACTCACAAATTAGAAAATGTTTTGGACGCTGTTCGAAATAACCAATTACAAGTCCATTCCGAAATGCTGGACGTTGTTTTTGAGGCTGTGGATCACTTAGAAGAGATGGTCGTGGATATAGCATCTGGTGGTGAAGGGAAACGCGACGTAGAGAGTGTTGTTGCCAAGCTTCAAGCAATTGAAGCAGGAGAACAAGTAGTTGAGGCTTCCTCTACACAAGCTGTAACTACCACTCCTTCTGTTCAAACGGACTCTGGACTTTCTTCTTCCTTAGATGAATTCGAGATAGCAGTGCTGAAAGAATCGGAAGAAAAAGGATTCCAAAGCGTAGAAATTAAAGTAAGTTTGCGTGAAGATTGTATGCTGAAGGCTGCAAGAGTGTATATGGTGTTTGAAATTTTGGAACAAGAAGGCGAAGTCATAAAATCGAATCCTCTTGTTCAGGATTTAGAAGAAGAAAACTTCGAACAAAACTTTTCTGTCCTTTTAGTTACGAAGACAGAAGCAGAAGTTCTTCGACAAAAAGTATTAAAAGTGTCAGAAGTTGAAGAAGTAGTAGTTGAGCCATTCTCTATGGAACAAGTAAGTTCGAATCAACAAGTACAGAAAGAAGCCCTTGCTTCTGATGAAACTAACAAGGCTTCAAAAGACGCTCCTGCTAAAAATGCTTCTAATAGCAAAGAAGCGGGTAACGTTAAATTAGGAAATAAGACGATTCGTGTTAACATAGACCGATTAGATGCGTTAATGAACCTATTTGAAGAGCTCGTTATTGATCGAGGACGCCTGGAGCAAATCTCTGTAAACTTGAAACATGGAGAGCTTCAAGAGACAGTGGAAAGAATGTCTCGAATTTCCGGTGACCTGCAAAACATCATTTTAAATATGCGAATGGTACCGATCGATCAAGTATTTAATCGTTTCCCAAGAATGGTTCGTCAGCTTGCTAAAGATTTGGGAAAACAAATCAACCTAGAAATCGTTGGTGCTGAAACGGAATTAGATCGTACCGTTATCGATGAAATCGGAGATCCACTCGTTCACTTGATTCGTAACTCGTTAGACCATGGGGTGGAAAAACCTGATGCCAGAGTTGCAAAAGGTAAACCTGCTGAAGGAAATGTCACTTTACTTGCTTATCACAGTGGAAACCATGTTTTTATCGAGATTTCAGATGATGGTGCTGGTATTAATAAAGAAAAAGTAATTAATAAAGCGATCTCCAATGGCGTAATTAAAGAAGATCAAGCTTCTTCTTTAACAGACCAACAAGTGTACCAGCTCATTATGGAAAGTGGTTTTTCTACGGCAGAAACCATTTCGGATGTATCTGGTCGTGGAGTTGGACTCGATGTAGTAAAGAATACGATTGAATCATTGGGGGGTACAATCTCGATCGAATCTGAAATCGACAAGGGCTCTGTATTCTCCATTCAATTACCTTTAACATTATCAATTATTTCTGTTCTTTTAGTCGAAGTACAAAAGGAAAAATATGCATTGCCTTTATCATCTATTATCGAAACAGTAGTTGTTCATAAAGATGAAATTATGCAAGCACATAAGAAAAGTGTCATAGATTTTAGAGGAAAAGTAGTTCCATTGATTCCATTAAAGGATGTTTTTCAAGTTCCTACCCAGCTTGAACAAGATGACTATTATTCCATTGTTATCGTTCGAAAAGGGGAAAAAATGGCTGGCTTGATTGTAGATAGCTTTATTGGTCAGCAAGAAGTGGTGTTAAAGTCACTTGGCGAGTATTTATCCGATGTATTTGCTATCTCTGGAGCAACCATTCTTGGAGATGGACAAGTTGCTTTGATTATCGATAGTAATGCATTAGTGAAATAATGTTTAAAAGGACGAGGAGGAAGAATAATGAGCGAACAAAATCAACAAGAATTTAAAGCCATCGTTTTTCAATTACAGAATGAAGAATATGCTATACCGGTACAACAAGTAGGATCTATTGAGAGAATAGAACACATAACAAGAGTTCCTCAAACCGAAGAATTTGTAAAAGGTGTTATTAACCTTCGTGGAGTCATTACTCCTATTATTGATTTGCGCAAACGGTTCGGAATGGATGAAGCAGAATTTACGGATAGCACTAGAATAATCATTGTGTACATGAATGATTTAGAAGTTGGGCTTATCGTAGATGCTGCATATGACGTCATTGATATTCCGACCGAACAGATTGAGCCAACACCAGAAGTCATTGGTACTGTTAATGTGGATTATATTGAAGGGGTAGCGAAAATTGACTCCCGTCTTTTAATCTTGCTCAATATGGAAAGAGTATTAGCTAGTGATGAGATTGACCAATTAAAATCGATAGAAGGATAAAAAGATGTCTTTTCTTGAAAATTTGTCCCATTATCAACTCGATATTTTAAAAGAAGTAGGAAACATCGGTTCTGGAAATGCAGCAACCTCTTTGTCTAAACTATTAAATCGGAAAGTAGACATGACGACACCATCCGTTAAAGTTGTAGGTTTTGATGAAGTGATGAATTTAGTTGGGGGACCAGAAAAGCTGATTGTTTCTGTCTTCCTTCGCATTCAAGGGGAAGCCCCAGGTAGCATGTATTTCGTGCTCGATCCCAATGAAGCAGAACAATTTGCTCGTCAAGTAACCGGACTGAAAGAGTTTTCCTTCGAACAATACCCAATTGATGAAGTTGGGTTGTCTGCCTTACATGAAGTAGGAAATATACTTGCTGGCTCTTATTTATCTGCGTTATCGGACTTTACGAACATTAATATGCAACCTTCTGTACCTTCCTTAAACATGGATATGGCTGGTGCTATTCTGTCAGAAGGTTTAATGGAGCTCTCTGTTGAGAGTGATTACGCTATTATTATTGATACGACCATTTCCGAAGAGGGGGAGAAAAGCAGTTTAAATGGTCACTTTTTTCTATTGCCGGATCCTGACTCCTTCCGGAAAATTTTTCGATCACTAGGTGTGGAAGATCAATGAATATTATAGGAAATGTCGTGAAGGTTGGTATTGCGGATTTAAAGATTACGAGAGCGCCAGAGATATTGAGAACTTCTGGATTAGGTTCCTGTGTTGGGGTAGTTGTATATGACCTTTCGCAACGTCTGGCGGGGATGTCACATGTTATGCTTCCAGACTCTCAACTATCGAAACGAGAAGATTTAAACGTACTAAAGTATGCCGATACAGCTATCGATTTGCTTGTTGAGAGCTTGATCAAGGATGGTGCTAGAACTTATGCGCTTAAAGCCAAAATAGCTGGCGGTGCACAGATGTTTTCATTCTCTACTTCTAATGACTTATTACGTGTAGGTTCTAGGAATATTGAAGCAGTAAAACAACGCTTAAGTCTTCATCGTATTCCGATTCAAGCGGAGGACGTGGGAGGAAATAGCGGGAGAACCATCGAATTTTTTCCTGATACCGGAATACTTAAAGTCAGAACGGTTAATATGGGAGAAACGGAACTATAATACGAAAAGCGAGTTAGATAAATGTTCGTAATTAGGTGAGGAGGATTTTTTCATGTCCAATTCCACAGCTCCTCAAGATGAGCAATTATGGGATAGCTGGATAAAAGACCAGGATAGTGATGCTGCGAATCAACTGATACAGAAGTATAGTTATATTGTGAGTTATCACGTGCAACGAATCGGGGTCCATTTGCCTAGCAGTGTGAGCAGGGATGATATTAAAAGTTTGGGGTTAGTGGGTTTATATGACGCGCTGACGAAATTTGATCCGAAACGGGATCTCAAATTTGATACGTATGCTTCCTTTCGTGTTCGCGGTGCCATAATTGATGGTCTTAGAAAAGAAGATTGGTTGCCAAGATCCGTACGGGAAAAAACAAAACAGTTAGATCGAGTATCCAATCAGTTGGAGCAACAATTACAACGGAAGCCAAGTGCGGAGGAAATTGCAAAAGAACTTGGTATTCCAGAAAAGGAAGTTGAAGAAATTATAAAGGACTCCTTATTTGCGAATGTGCTGTCGATGGATGATAAACCAAAAGATAATGGGAAAGAACAAAGGGAAGGTATCGGTTATTCCGTGCCAGATGAGTCCACGGCTACTCCAGAACAAAATATCGTTCGGAAGGAAAGTTATGTAGAACTGGAGCAAGGCATTAAGAAATTGAATGAAAATGAACAAATGGTAATCAGTTTGTTTTATAAAGAAGAGTTAACTTTTACGGAAATTGGACAAGTTCTAGGGTTAACAACATCAAGAATTTCCCAGATCCACCGAAAGTCAATTGTAAAGTTACAACAGGTGCTTGCCAATATATCTTGATATTATGTGTTACAGGGAGCTTTGAAGTGCATACGGAAAGCTCCTTTTTCACATATAGTAAGTATTATAAAAGATCATTTGCTTTTACAGGGATTAAATGTAACTCGTAGTTTATATAGACTGCGTCATAACTAAGTAATAAAACTTACTACAAAACCATCGGTTTAGTGACTGCTCGGTGTGTGTAAGATGCTGATTTCCGTTGCGGGTAATCGCTTTCCTCGGGCACGGCCTCAGCCTCCTCAAAAAGCAAAGTTCGCTTTTCTGCGGGGTCTTCAACTCGTGCTGTTCCCGCAGTCATCCATGTATCGCGAAAACAGCTATACACCACAGAGAATGAAAATAGTTATTGTGTGGCTATACTGATGCTACGGCTGGATGAGGAAGGTCGAGACTCCTTGGTGCGTGAGAGCCCTACCCGCAGTCTGACTCCTTCGACCACGGTGCATCACAGACTGTTGCTCCCTTTAAGGGAAGCACTCATGGTAGATTAACCCTATTCTGGTTGTTGCGCCAGCCTCCATTATTATTTGCCGTAGAAAGGATGTTTTCAATGGATGTAATCATTGAGAATGCTTGTGGTATGGATGTCCACAAGGATACCATTACCGCTTGTGCCATTACAACAGAAGGAAAGGAGATTGAAACTTTTTCAACTAAAACCATATATCTAATTGAGTTGGTGGACTGGGTGAAGAAACATAAGTGTACCCATGTGGCAATGGAAAGTACAAGTGTCTACTGGAAACCTATTGTCAATCTACTAGAAGCAGAAGATATTGAATATCTAGTTGTGAATGCTCAACACATTAAGGCTGTCCCCGGGCGTAAAACGGATGTGAAAGATGCCGAATGGATAGCCAAATTACTTCGTCACGGTTTACTTAAAGCTAGTTTTATTCCTGATCGAAACCAGCGAGAATTACGTGAACTTGTTCGTTATCGTCGAAGTATTATTGAAGAGCGTGCCAGACAATATAATCGGATTCAAAAAGTGTTAGAAGGAGCTAATATCAAACTTGGTTCTGTTGTTTCTGACATTATGGGAGTTTCTGCTCGTGATATGCTTCGATCCATATCCGAAGGAAATGATGATCTCGAAGAGTTAACAACCTTTGCGAGAGGAGTAATGAAGAAGAAAAAGGATGAATTGAAACTCGCACTTCAAGGGTATGTTCAAGAACACCAACGGTTCATGATAAAAACGATTCTAGATCATATCGATTTCCTGACGGATCAAATCGATAAACTAGATAAAGAGATAGCGAAAAGGATGGAAGACTCTCAAGAAGATATAGACCGTTTAGATTCCATTCCTGGTATTGGGAGAAAAATGGCGGAACAAATGCTTGCAGAGCTTGGTACAAATATAAAGGAGCAATTTCCTACTGCACCTCAAATGTGTTCATGGGCTGGATTAGTTCCTGGAAATAACCAAAGTGCTGGAAAACGTAAATCATCTAAAACGTTGAATGGAAACAAGTATCTTAAATCAGCACTGATTGAAGCAGCTCATTCTGTTCGAGGATCCAAAAACTACCTTGGTGCACTTTACCGGCGAACAGCTTCACGTAAAGGTAAAAAGCGTGCAGGAATCGTTGTAGCTCATGCGATATTACGAATCTCCTATTATCTCTTAACACGAAAAGAAATGTATGTAGATTTAGGAGAAGATTACTTCGACAAACAAAGACAACAATCCGTTGTTAGGCATTCACTACGAAGATTAGAGAGTTTAGGTTACACAGTGACAATTGTGGAACCAAAAGTATCTTAAAATTATTCTCAAACTTCATTAGATCTTAGAATATGGCGCTCTCCTCAAAAAAATGAATGAGCTGCGTCTACCTTAGTATTGCCATTTTTCTATATATTAGAACTTTATTTTCATGGTAGGAGTCGATTACCCTCCACTCCAATCAACATACTATATGCGGTAGACAATTATTTAATGGTCCTGCAAGAAGGTTATAGCCAGACGGGACAACTGTCCACTGTAACTTTTCACCTTGTTATAACATGTATAGGGCATCTGTTCCTTTATTCAAGCTAAAGGAACACCTGTCGTTGCGTTTCCTTAACTATAAAGGACTGAATGCCAGCGCCCTATCGTACTGTCACTTTTATAAAAATGGCAACTGAATGATCACAATCAACTTGTTTTATTCTAGCAATGCTCTATGTTAATATCAGAAAACCATACCTGAGCGTAGGCAGAATGCGGAGACTCCTGCGGGAACAGCGCGAGGTGAAAGCCCCGCAGGAAGTGGGTTTCTTCCGAGGAGATTGAGGCCGTGCCCGCGGAAAGCGGAGTATTCTGCCGGAGCGCCGGCATATAGCTTCACCCTTTATGTCGCATTTTCTATCAATAGCGACAAACTATGCTTTAACACCCTATATAAAATCGTAGATGTGCTCTTCGTAGGAATTATTGAGCAGGATTTTTGTTAGGATATGGCGTATAATATAACTATCGATGAAGAATTAGATGACAGTTATTTGATACATAAGATTACTAATTTTCAATCGTATTAATTTTCATTGGGGTGAAAGCCATGAGCTGGAAATCGGTTGAATTACAAGTAGCTTTACCAAGAACGCAAGATGTGGGGAAAATGCAGGAGCAGATGCAACAACGGGGACAAGTCCTTCAAGAATCTCTTGCACAAAGCCAGTCTGTTGCGGAAGAACTTAAGAGAAAAAAAGTGAATGAATTTGAGCAAAAAGATAAAGTTCACCTTAAAAATCAATCTCAGACCTTTGCTAAACAGGAAGAAGGGGAGCTAAAGGCAGCAACAGAGGAGCAATCCATAAATATCGACCACCCTTACTTAGGTAGAAGCATTGATTTTAATGGGTAGAAAGGATAATTATGTTAACATTTTTAGTCGCAATGAGCTTATTACTCCATGTGCTTTCTTTCTTAGCAATCCGAATGCTACTAGGAAAAGTTAATAAGCTTTCCCAATATGAATCTAACGACAAACAAAGAATGACAGAAATGGAAGATTTGTTTGCAACCTATTTAGAAGAAATAAAATTAGAAAATGAAAAGCTAGAGCAGGCCATCATACAAACAGAGAATACGAGACAACCAGTTGTTCATGGGAAAGAAACATCTTCCACCATTGCTACGAAAACAGAATCTGTCACACCTCCTAAAGAGGTGAAGAAGACGACCGAAGAAAAAAATTCTATTGTAGAAAAAGAAGAGGAAGCGAAGAAGTCTAATCTGGTGGAATTACCAAGTGATGAATCGGACGCTTATTCTCCCCCTACAGAACTTCCAATGGAAGATATCGTCGAACAGTCGCTTCAATCCAAAGTATATCAACTACACGATCAAGGCTATACTGTTGAGGAAATAGCGAAACGGTTAGATTGTGGGAAAACAGAAGTAGATCTCATGTTGAAATTTAAATCGTAAAAACTCGTTATTTTGCTTGATTGCTCGAATTCGATGTGATATATTTATTTTTGGTGTTAAATACACACGTTCTTGGTAGTGGTGAAGGGGTGCTAATCAAAAATTAGTCCTTGACTGTGATGAAAAGAACGGAGGAACAAAAAAACCATTTTAGGAGGAAATAATTCATGGCAGTTATTTCAATGAAGCAATTACTTGAAGCTGGTGTACATTTCGGTCACCAAACTCGTCGTTGGAATCCAAAGATGAAAAAATATATCTTTACGGAGCGTAACGGCATCTACATCATTGACCTTCAAAAAACAGTAAAAAAGGTTGATGAAGCATACCAATATATTAAAGATATTGCTGCTGATGGCGGTACTGTTCTTTTTGTTGGTACGAAAAAACAAGCACAAGAGTCTGTAAAAGAAGAAGCAATTCGTTCTGGTATGTACTTTGTTAACCAACGTTGGTTAGGTGGTACTCTTACAAACTTCCAAACAATTCGTAAACGTATTAACCGTTTAATCGAAATTGAGCGCATGGAAGAAGACGGAACATTTGATGTTCTTCCTAAGAAAGAAGTTGTAGGGCTTCTTAAAGAGAAAGAACGTCTTGTGAAATTCCTTGGTGGAATCAAAGAAATGAAAAAGCTACCAGATGCTTTATTCATTATTGACCCTCGTAAAGAACGTATTGCGGTTGCAGAAGCACATAAATTAAACATTCCTATCGTTGGAATCGTGGATACAAACTGTGATCCAGATGAAATTGATTATGTAATTCCGGCAAACGATGATGCAATACGTGCTGTAAAACTTCTTACAGGTAAAATGGCAGATGCTATTCTAGAAGCTAAGCAAGGCGAAGTGACGGAAGAAGCAACTACTGAAGAAGTTGTAGAAGAAACTAAAGCAGCACAAGAGTAAGAAAGGTTTGGGGTGATAGAAGGGGAACCTTTTATCACCTTTTTTTAGGAACAACATCGGAAGTGAAGTGGGCTTGCCCAGATACTCGCTACTAGGCAAGGCTACATAAATGACGGGACTTGTCACTGTAGGAAAACCGGTTATGACGAGAGAATCTAGCCGACACAGACGAACTGGAGCTGAACGTAAGAGGAAACTAATTTCCATAAGGAGGATTCACAATGGCTATAACTGCACAAATGGTAAAAGAACTTCGTGAAAAAACAGGTGCTGGAATGATGGATTGTAAGAAAGCACTTCAACAAACGGAGGGGGATATCGATAAAGCGATTGATTTTCTTCGTGAAAAAGGGATTGCGAAAGCAGCGAAAAAATCAGATCGTATTGCAGCTGAAGGATCTGCTCATATCGAAGTAGATGGAAACCATGCGGTACTTATCGAAGTAAACTGTGAAACAGACTTCGTAACCAAAAATGATCAATTCAAAACATTACTTAAAGAGCTAGGAACTCACCTTCTTAGTCAAAAACCTGCTTCTGTTGAGGAAGCACTTCAACAGCCTCTAAATGGAGATGGTGAAGTAGTTGAAACATACATTAACTCTGCGATTGCGAAAATCGGAGAAAAAATTTCTTTACGTCGTTTCACGATTCTAGAAAAAGGCGATAACGATGCATTTGGTGCTTACCTTCACATGGGTGGGAACATTGGAGTGCTAGCTCTTCTAGAAGGTACAACAGACGAAGCGGTAGCAAAAGATGTAGCCATGCATATCGCTGCGGTCAACCCACGTTACGTATCTCGTGATGCGGTTTCAGAAGAAGAAGTAAATGCTGAAAGAGAAGTATTAAAAACACAAGCACTTAACGAAGGTAAACCAGCGAATATCGTTGAAAAAATGGTAGAAGGTCGTCTTGGCAAGTTCTTCGAAGAAATTGTCTTACTTGAGCAAAGCTTTGTTAAAGACCCTGACCAAAAAGTGAAAAAATTTGTTGCAGATAAAGGTGCTTCTGTAAAAGGTTTCGTTCGCTATCAAGTAGGCGAAGGTATGGAGAAACGTGAAGATAACTTTGCTGAAGAAGTAATGAACCAGGTGAAAAGATAAGTTCTAGAAAAACAAGTAGGGGACACAACGTGTTCCCTATTTTTCGAGTGCTCAGATTAAAGAAAGACTCGCACATACTTCGTTAAATACATATAAATAAATGGAGGTTCATATGACAACAGCTCGCTACCGTAGGATTGTGTTAAAATTAAGTGGAGAGGCATTGAGTGGGGAACAAGGATATGGGATTGAACCGAAAGTCATTCAGTCTATTGCTGCTCAAGTAAAAGAAGTTGCGGAACTTGGGGTAGAAGTGGCCGTTGTCGTAGGCGGCGGAAACATTTGGCGTGGAAAAGTCGGAAGTGAGATGGGGATGGATCGTGCCAACGCGGATTACATGGGTATGCTGGCAACGATTATGAATTCTTTAGCACTACAAGATAGTTTAGAAAATCTAGGTATTCCGACGCGCGTACAAACCTCTATTGAAATGCGACAAGTAGCAGAACCTTATATTAGAAGAAAAGCGATCCGACATTTAGAAAAGAAACGTGTTGTCATCTTTGCCGCGGGTACAGGGAATCCTTACTTCTCTACAGATACAACAGCTGCCTTACGTGCCGCAGAGATTGAAGCAGAAGTAATCTTAATGGCTAAAAATAACGTGGATGGTGTGTACACAGCGGATCCAAAACTAGTTAAAGATGCGAAAAAATATGAGGAGCTCTCCTATCTCGAAATTTTAAATGAAGGGTTAGCTGTTATGGATTCAACCGCATCATCTTTATGCATGGATAATAATATTCCACTTCTGGTGTTTTCTATCACAGAAGAGGGTAATATAAAAAGAGCAGTATTAGGTGACAAAATAGGAACGATTATAAGGGGGAAATAAACATGTCAGATGCAGTGATTAATGAAACACAACAAAAAATGAAACAAGCTGTGCAAGCATTTTCTAAGCAACTTGCTACGGTAAGAGCTGGAAGAGCAAATCCTTCTTTATTGGATAGTGTGTACGTAGATTATTACGGTGCATCTACACCACTAAATCAATTGGCGACTATTTCTACTCCAGAAGCAAGATTATTAGTCATTACACCATTTGATAAATCATCTATTTCAGAGATTGAAAAGGCGATTCAAAAAGCAGACTTAGGACTTTCACCATCTAGTGATGGGAACATCATTCGCATTAACATTCCAGCTCTTACCGAAGAACGTAGAAAAGAGCTCGTAAAAGTGGTTGGGAAATATGCAGAGGAAGCAAAAGTGCAGATTCGTAACATTCGTCGTGATTCCAATGACGCGTTGAAAAAAGCGGAGAAAAATGGCGACCTAACGGAAGATGAGCTTCGTGGCTACCAAGACGATGTACAAAAGCAAACGGATAAGCATATTGATGAAATCGATGAGCTAGTAAAACAAAAAGAGAAAGAAATGATGGAAGTATAATTCATTCTCTGATGAACAACGAGAAACCCTCTTGAGGAAAGAGGGTTTTTCCGTTATATCGTTTCTTAGGATAGGTTACAATGGAAGATGACAACTAAGGATGAAAAAGTGTCTCTTTATCATACAATGGAAAAGGTATATACTTACAGGAGTAATATGATTTAAGCCTTTTCGAGAATACTGGAGGAACGAGTTATGCAAATTAAGCTTCCATTTATGAGAAAGACTAAAAGGGCCACAGAGCAGCTAGATAAAGGAATAGAGTTGGACCTTCATACCATTCCTGAGCATGTAGCAATTATTATGGATGGGAATGGAAGATGGGCGAAGGAAAGAGGTTTGCCGAGGATCGCTGGACATAAAGAAGGAATGTCCAATGTTCGGAAAGTGGTTGCATCGGCCTCAAAACATGGTATTAAAATTCTTACATTATACGCCTTTTCAACGGAGAACTGGAACCGTCCGAAAACAGAAGTTGAGTTTATAATGAAGCTTCCTATGGAATTTTTAAATACATATTTACCAGAACTAGTGGAAGAAAATGTTCAAGTTCAAACAATTGGGGATTTTGATGGATTACCATCTCATACAAAAAAAGCCATCCAAGAGGCGAAAGACCAGACAAGGGGTAATAATGGTTTAATCTTGAATATTGCTTTAAACTATGGGAGTAGGCATGAAATTATCCGTGCGATACATTCGATTGTGCAAGATGTTCAGAATTCGGAAATTTCGATAGATGATATCAATGAAGAGTTATATAGTTCCTACCTATACACAAACGGTATGATAGATCCAGATCTATTAATTCGAACAAGCGGTGAGCAAAGGTTGAGTAACTTCTTACTGTGGCAATCAGCTTATACAGAATTCTGGTTTACAGAAAAATATTGGCCAGATTTTGATGAACAATTACTAAAACAAGCCCTCCTAGACTTTCAAAATAGAAAGAGAAGATATGGAGGAATTTAAGGTGATGAAAGAAGCATGAAACAACGCATTATAACGGCAGTAATCGCAATCTTATTATTCTTTCCTATCGTTATTTATGGAAAATGGCCTTTTCAGGTTCTCATTTATATAATCGCAACAATAGGACTGCTAGAATTACTGAAAATGAGAAAAACAACAAGTTATCCGATTCCTTCTATTATCTCCATTGCATTGTTATGGGTTTTATTAATCCCGGATTCTTACATTGAACAAATAAGTGACAATCCGTTTACGAAATCGGAGTTTATGCTGTTTTTTGTTTTATTATTATTAGGTTACACTGTTCTAGTAAAGAACAAGTTTACGTTTGAAGATGCTGGATTTCTAGTGTTATCCGCTGTCTATGTTGGTTTAGGTTTTTATTATTTTATGGAGGCAAGCAAGGATCTCGCCATTGTTTTCTACGCAATCTTAGTTATCCTTGCTACCGACACAGGAGCATACTTTTTTGGACGAGCCTTTGGAAAGCGGAAGCTCTGGCCAGAAATTAGTCCGAATAAAACGATTGAAGGTGCCGTTGGTGGGATTATCCTAGCATGTGCAGTTGCTTTAATCTTTCAAATATTCGTTCCGATTCTTTCCTCGGTTATTGTTCTATTATTTGTGACGATTTTAGCATCCATAGTTGGGCAAATTGGAGATTTAGTAGAATCGGCATTTAAGCGATATTATGACGTGAAAGATTCCGGGAACATCTTGCCAGGACATGGTGGAATTCTAGACCGGTTCGATAGCTGGATTTTCGTTTTCCCATTGTTACATTTTATTCAGCATTTTATTACGTTTTTAACATAGGATGGAATAGATATAGGAGAGTGTCACATGAAGAAAATTGCTATACTCGGTGCAACAGGTTCTGTAGGTTTACAGACGTTTGATGTTGTACGAGCACACCCTGAGTTATTTCAAGTACATGCAATGGCATTTGGTCGGAATGTCGATATCGCGATCCCATTAATTAGGGAGTTCTCTCCTAAACGAGTAGTCGTACAAGATGTAGAAACAAAAAAGGCAGTTCAGCAACAAATATCGAATATGGACGTTCTTGTAGGCAATGCTGGTATGGTGGAAGTTAGCGTCGACAGGGAGACAGATGTCGTGGTGAACGCTGTATTAGGTAGTGTAGGATTAGAAGCAACACTCGCTGCCATTCGTGCCGAAAAGCAAATCGCATTTGCTAACAAGGAAACGTTAGTAACAGCAGGGCACCTTGTCATGGAGGAAGCGAAAAAGTATGATGTTACTTTACTGCCTGTGGATAGTGAGCATTCCGCAATCTTCCAAGCTCTAAATGGGGAACAGAAATCGGATGTACATAAGCTTATCCTTACCGGGTCTGGTGGGAGCTTTCGCGATTTATCAAGAGATCAGCTTGCAGATGTTTCCATCGAGGATGCCTTAAAGCATCCGAATTGGAGTATGGGAGCTAAAATTACAATCGATTCTGCAACCATGATGAATAAAGGGTTGGAAGTCATTGAAGCACATTGGTTATTTGATACACCTTATGAAGATATTGATGTGATTCTCCATAAGGAAAGTGTCATCCATTCCATGGTGGAGTTTAAAGATAATAGTGTCATTGCACAGCTGGGTACCCCAGATATGCGAGGTCCCATTCAATACGCTTTGACGTATCCGTCGAGACAAGCACTTCCCACACCAAAATCGTTAAACCTAATGGAGATGGGAAAGCTTCACTTCCAAGAAATGAGTTTTGAACGATTTCCATGCTTAAAAATGGCTTATGAAGCTGGAAAAGCTGGGGGAACCATGACAACAGTTTTAAATGCTGCTAATGAAGTAGCGGTAGCATTATTCTTACAGAAAAAAATTTCGTTTCTAGATATTGAACGATTTATTGAAGAAGCCTTACAACATCATAATGTCATTGCTCACCCAGATCTAGAGACAATCTTAGCAGTTGATGTTGAAACGAGAGCGCGAGTGACAGAGAAAGTATAGACATGGCATTGTAAGTAGACATAACCCAATGCTTACAACCTATTGCCAACAGTTGAAAAGGAAGGTGCTATCTTTTGAATACCATCATCGCATTTATATTAATGTTCGGCTTGCTTGTGTTTGTGCATGAGTTTGGCCACTATTATTTTGCAAAACGTGCTGGCATGCTTGTTCGAGAATTTGCCATTGGTTTTGGTCCGAAAATCTTTTCTTTCGTAAAAAATGAAACGTTATATACGATTCGACTCATTCCAGCTGGTGGTTATGTACGAGTTGCGGGGGAAGATCCAGAGATTATTGACTTAAAGCCTGGCCAACATGTTGGTTTGGAATTTAATGCAGATGGAAAAGTAAACAAAATTATTATCAACCATAAAGCAAAGCACCCACAAGCTCGAGTCATTGAAATCGATAAAGCAGATCTAGATCATCGTTTAATGATAGAAGGGTTCGATATTGATGAAGAAGAAAGATTGCTTTTTGAAGTAGATGAAAAAGCGTTCTTCGTCATGGATGAACAAGAAACACAAATTGCGCCATATAATCGCCAATTTGCATCAAAGACTATCCCACAACGTGCCATGCAGCTTTTTGCTGGTCCAATGATGAATTTTCTTCTCTCGATCGTGATCTTCTTCATTCTTGGATTTGCACAAGGTATCCCAACTGAAGAAGCACTTGTAGGAAATGTACAAGAAGACAGTCCGGCAGAAGAAGCAGGCTTCCAAGCTGGGGATGAAGTGCTACAAATTGACGGCAATGCTATTGATTCATGGGAAGAGTTTCAAAAAATCGTTCAAGGAAGTCCGGAGAAGGAACTTACCATGTCAGTAAGTCGAGACGGGGAACAAGTGGAATTGGCCGTAGTTCCAGCTGCTATTGAAGGACAGAATCAAAAAATTGGCCAAATTGGTATTCAAGTCGCTTTAGAACGTTCAGTTCTGAAGTCGATTCCATATAGCTTGGAGCAAACCTATGAATGGTCTAAGCTTATTCTCGGTAACGTTATAAAACTGATTACAGGACAATTCTCTATTGATGCGCTATCTGGTCCAGTAGGAATTTATGATGCGACGGATAGAGTAGTACAAACTGGATTCATGAATTTCTTGATGTGGACAGCAGCATTAAGTGTGAACCTAGGTATTATTAATTTGCTTCCATTACCAGCTTTAGACGGTGGTCGCTTGTTGTTTATTGGTATCGAAGCGGTTAGAGGAAAACCGATGGATCCGCAAAAAGAAGGGATCGTCCACTTTATCGGATTTGCTCTATTAATTCTATTAATGCTAGTTGTAACCTGGAACGATATTCAGCGAATCTTTTTTCAAGGCTAAATGAGGTGAAATAAATGAGACAATCACAAACGCTAATCCCAACACTAAAAGAAGTACCAGCAGATGCGGACATAAAAAGCCATCAATTGCTTTTAAGAGCTGGTTTCATTAGACAAACAGCTTCCGGTATTTATAGTTTTCTACCTTTAGGGAAACGAGTTTTGAAAAAGGTAGAGGAAATTGTGAGAGAAGAAATGGATCGTATTGGAGCAAACGAGATGTTCATGCCGGCCATGCAGCCAGCAGAGCTTTGGAAAGAAACAGGTCGTTGGAACAACTTTGGACCAGAGCTTATGCGCATGCATGATCGACATGAACGTGAATTCGCTTTAGGTGCGACTCATGAAGAAGTAATCACGAGCATCATCCGAGATGAAATCAAAAGCTATAAACGTTTGCCGTTATCGGTTTACCAAATTCAAACAAAATTCCGTGATGAAAAACGACCGAGATTTGGACTGCTCCGCGGGCGTGAATTTGTCATGAAAGATGCTTATTCCTTCCATGACTCATTTGAAAGCTTGGATGAAACGTACCAAAAAATGTACGGAGCTTATAAAAAAATCTTTTCTAGATGTGGATTAAATTTCCGTGCTGTCATTGCGGATTCTGGTTCCATGGGTGGAAAGGATACACATGAATTTATGGTCCTATCAGAAGTTGGGGAGGATATCATTGCATACTCCGACCAATCAGACTATGCTGCTAATATTGAAATGGCTCCGGTTGTTACGACCTATTCTATACCAGATGTAGAACCTAAAGAGCTAGAGCTTGTCGAAACCCCTGGGCAAAAAACGATGCAAGAAGTAGCGGACTATCTTGGTCATAATTTAGAACAAGGATTAAAGGCAATTATGTTCAAAGTAGATGATCAGCTTGTGCTAGTCGTTACACGGGGTGACCATGAGGTAAATGATATTAAATTGAAAAACCTTTACAATGCGAGTGTTGTAGAACTAGCTTCAGAGGCAGAAACTCGTCAGTTATTGGGAGCTGGGTTTGGTTCTTTAGGTCCAGTAGGTATCGACGATAAGGTTGAAGTTGTTGCAGATACCGCAGTGGAGTTTGTTCGTAATGTTTCCTGTGGAGGAAATAAAGATGGCTATCACTATATAAACGTGAATCCAGGAAAAGATTTTGAAGTGAAGGAATACGCCGACCTTCGATTTATTAAAGAAGGGGATCCATCTCCTGATGGTCAAGGTTCTATTCAATTTGCAAAAGGGATTGAAGTTGGTCATGTGTTCAAATTAGGAACATTATATGCAGAACGTATGAACGCGACGTTCTTAAATGATCAAGGAAAAGCAAATCCTATGGTAATGGGCTGTTATGGCATTGGTGTCTCTAGAACTGTAGCGGCGATAGTGGAACAATTCCATGATGAGAATGGAATGATGTGGCCATCTTCCGTCGCACCTTATCAAGTGCACCTACTTGTTCTAAATAGTAAAAATGAAGAGCAAGCAAATCTTGGAGATCAGCTTTACGAAGAGCTTTTGCAAGCTGGTGTAGAAGTCTTATATGATGATCGGAAAGAACGTGCTGGTGTGAAATTTGTAGATAGTGATCTTATCGGCATACCGAATCGAATTACGGTCGGGAAGAGAGCGGCAGAAGGAATCGTAGAGTTTAAACAAAGAGCAGATGATGGGAAAGAGGAGCTCACATTGGAACAGCTTCGTGACAAGCTTTCGTCTGTAATGCAAAAGATTAATTAAAAATCTATAAAAAACCCTTGTCGAATATTGATGACAAGGATTTTAACAAGTAGTAAAATGGGAGAAGGACATGTATAAAACGATGTCCTTCTTTTTTTCATGCAAGTTTGGAATGACTGGATACGGGGAGGAACTTATAAATGGAGATATCCAGCACAGAAAAAATGAATGTATTACTGAAGCAACTTGAAATACCAGAAGATATGGTGCAAACCCATTTTACGGATAGCTATCTTGCTAAAGTAGAAGTTTATAAAAATATTAAAAAGTGGCACTTTCATATACACTTGACGAAAGTATTACCACCCTCTGTTTATCGTCTTTTTATAGCGAAACTGCAACAATCTTTTGCTTCCATAGCAACTGTGGATTGGACGCTGTATCCAAAGGATAACCAGCTATCGGACGAAGATGTTATTTCCTATTGGCAGGAGTTCTTGCAATCAACAGAACTATCGCCTGCTTACCGCGATTTAATATTGAATCAAACGCCAAGTATTACAGGAAACAAGCTTGGGTTAACCGCACGAAATGAAGCAGAGTCCTCTGCTTTAAGAAAACGATTGGATCCTACGTTTAAAGGGTTTTGTACCCAAGCAGGGGTGGGGCCGTATTTACTATCTGTAGAAGTGCATGAAGAACCAAATGCACTAGAGAAATTTCGAGAGCAAAAGGCTATCGAGGATCAAATGCTTGTGCAAAAAGCAGTTAAAGATAAAGAACAAAGAGCGAAACAGAAAGCAGAATCAGGTCCATCAGGTCCAGTAACGATTGGGTACAACATTCAGGACGACATTACTCCGATGAAAGAAATCGTGGAAGAAGAGCGTCGTATGGCGGTTCAAGGATATGTGTTTGATGTGGATGTACGTGCTTTGCGGTCAGGTCGACACTTATTAATTGTGAAAGCAACGGACTACACAGATTCATTCCAAATCAAGATGTTTTCTAAGGGAGATCAAGACCAGGAAAGCTTTAAACAAATCCAAAAAGGAATGTGGTTAAAAGCGAGAGGAAGTATTCAAACGGATAACTTCACCAATGAGCTTACGATGATGGCCACAGACATAAATGAAATAAAAGGGGAAACAAGGATAGACAAAGCTCCAGAAGGGGAAAAACGTGTAGAATTGCATGCTCATACGACGATGAGCCAAATGGATGCGGTTGTATCTGCTTCCAAGTTAATCGGACAAGCTAAAGCATGGGGACATCCTGCGATTGCGATTACCGACCATGCTGTTGCTCAATCCTTCCCTGAAGCCTATGCTGCCGGGAAGAAGCATGGAGTTAAAATTTTATATGGTGTAGAAGCAAATCTGGTGGATGATGGTGTACCTATTGCCTATAACGATAAGGATGTTGAATTGGACTCAGCTACGTACGTTGTATTTGACGTAGAGACAACGGGTTTGTCGGCTGTATATGACACGATTATTGAGCTAGCTGCGGTAAAGGTTCATAATGGAGAAATCGTGGATCGATTCGAATCCTTTGCAAATCCGCACCATCCATTATCTCAAACGACAATTGATTTAACAGGAATTACGGATGATATGGTAAAGGATGCACCAGAGGTGGAAGAAGTATTAAAAGATTTCCGTGAGTGGATGGGTGAAGACATTTTAGTTGCCCACAACGCAAGTTTTGACATGGGATTCTTAAATGCCGGTTTTAAGAAAATTGGATTCCCGGAAGCCTCCAACCCAGTTATTGATACATTAGAGCTTGCTAGATTCTTGTTTCCGAACCTAAAGAATCACCGACTAAACACCTTGTGTAAGCATTTAGATATTGAACTAACGCAACATCACCGAGCAATTTATGATGCAGAAGCAACTGGTTATTTGCTGTGGAAATTGGTGAAACAATCTTTAGAAAAAGAAATTGTAAACCATAACCAATTTAACAACCATATGGGAGAAGGCAATGCGTACCAACGTTCTCGTCCCTATCACTGCACGTTGTTGGCACAAAATGAAGTTGGTTTGAAAAACCTTTACAAACTCGTCTCACTATCACATGTGGATTACTTCTATCGTGTACCTCGTATCCCGAGATCCAAGCTTCAGCAATTTCGTGAAGGAATTCTGGTTGGATCGGGCTGTGATAAAGGGGAAGTCTTCGAAACGATGATGCAAAAGTCTAAAGAAGAAGCGGAGAAAGTAGCTGGATTCTATGACTATTTGGAAATTCAACCACCTTCTAACTACTATCATCTGATTGAAAAAGAGCTCGTCCAAAATGAGGCGCAAATCTTTGATATTTTAAAGAAAATTGCTGATCTAGGTGAGCAGTTAGAGAAGAAAACGGTAGCGACGGGAAATGCGCACTATTTAGATGAACATGATAAAGTGTACCGTCAAATTTTGATTTCATCCCAAAATGGTAATCCGTTAAGTAGACAAACATTGCCGGATGTTCATTTCCGTACTACTGATGACATGCTTGAATGTTTTTCCTTCCTTGGATCAGAGAAGGCAAAAGAAGTGGTTGTTACGAATACGAATTGGGTTGCCGATCAAATAGAAGAGATTTCCCCAGTCAAAGAAGATTTGTACACACCTAATATCGATGGAGCTGAGGATGAAATTCGTGAGTTAAGCTATAACATGGCTAAAGACATTTATGGTGAAGACTTACCGGAAATTGTAGAGAAACGAATTGAAAAAGAGTTAGCTAGTATTATAGGGCACGGATTTGCTGTTATTTACTTGATCTCTCATAAATTAGTGAAAAAGTCACTAGATGATGGATATCTAGTAGGATCGCGGGGATCTGTTGGATCTTCTTTGATTGCGACTCTAACTGAAATCACCGAAGTGAACCCATTACCGCCACACTATGTGTGTAAATCCTGTAAATATCATGAATTTTTTAACGATGGATCGGTAGGTAGTGGATTTGATCTAGAAGACAAGGACTGTCCAAACTGTGGAAGCAGCTTGAAAAAAGATGGTCAGGATATTCCGTTCGAAACGTTCCTTGGATTTAAAGGGGATAAAGTTCCGGATATTGATTTGAACTTCTCAGGTGAATATCAACCAAGAGCTCACAACTATACAAAAGTTTTGTTTGGGGAAGACAATGTATATCGTGCTGGTACAATCGGTACGGTTGCTGAAAAGACTGCCTATGGATATGTCAAAGGATACGCAGGGGACCATCAATTACAAGTGAAAAGTGCGGAAATCGATCGACTTGTACAAGGATGTACGGGTGTAAAACGAACAACCGGGCAGCACCCTGGGGGAATAATTGTTGTTCCCGATGATAAGGAAATCTATGATTTTACTCCAATTCAATTTCCAGCAGATGATCGAAATTCGGAATGGAAGACGACACACTTTGATTTCCACTCCATTCACGATAACCTGTTAAAACTGGATATTCTTGGACACGATGATCCGACCGTAATTAGAATGCTTCAAGATTTAAGTGGGATTGATCCAAAGACAATTCCGACTGATGATAAAGAAACGATGAAAATTTTCTCGGGAACGGAATCGCTAGGCGTTACTCCTGAACAAATTCTGTGTAAAACTGGTACATTAGGAGTTCCAGAATTTGGTACAAGGTTTGTTCGACAAATGCTGGAGGATACGGGCCCGAAAACATTTGCTGAGCTTGTTATCATTTCTGGTCTCTCTCACGGTACGGATGTTTGGTTAGGAAATGCGCAGGAACTAATCAACCAAGGAATTTGTGGACTTCCAGACGTTATTGGATGTCGGGATGATATCATGGTCTATTTGATGCACAAAGGACTCGATGCTTCGCTAGCCTTTAAAATTATGGAATTTGTTCGTAAAGGGAAAGGACTTCAAGACGAATGGATTGAAGAAATGAAAAAGCATGATGTACCAGATTGGTATATTGATTCCTGTAAAAAAATCAAGTATATGTTCCCGAAAGCACACGCAGCAGCTTATGTATTAATGGCTGTACGAATTGCTTACTTTAAAGTGCATTACCCAATCTTTTTCTACGCAGCGTACTTTTCTGTACGTGCCGATGACTTTGATCTAGATGTTATGGTCAAAGGAACCCCAGCTATTCGAAAAAGAATCGAGGAAATACAATCAAAAGGAAATGATGCTTCTCCGAAGGAAAAGAACTTATTAACGGTGTTAGAAATCTCTCTCGAAATGAATGAACGTGGTTTCTCTTTCCAGAAAGTAGACTTATATAAATCTAGTGCTACCGATTTTATTGTGGATGGAGATACACTTATTCCGCCGTTCAATGCAGTCGATGGTTTAGGAACAAACGCGGCCTTAAACATTGTGAAAGCGAGAGAAGAAGGAGAATTTCTTTCCAAAGAGGACTTGCGAGAAAGAAGCAAGATCTCTAAAACCGTCTTGGAATATTTAGATCAACACGGATGTTTAGAAGGAATGGCCGATGCCAATCAGCTCTCTCTTTTTTAATGAAAGGGCCCAAGATGGGGGCGTTCTTGCATTAAATTTCTAAATATGGTATATTCGTAGAGGTAGTAATGATACGTTTGAAAGAAAGAGTGGGCAAACCCCACTCTTTCTTGCATACTTATTTCTTTTTGCACCGTTAGTGGAGTAACCCTGAAAAGTCATATGGTTGCTTTCAAATCCCTTGCCTCCTGGCAAGGGATTTATACTGAAAAGAAACTGGATAATAGAAGATGATCAAAAGTCCAGTACACTTATGCGTAATTGAATTTCCAATTTACGAGCAAACTATCCATATCAACTATTCAGGGAGACTAGGACACATTCTAGGAGATCATGGTTCATTAAAGGAGGGATTAGGTTGAGTGCAAAAGTAACAGAAATCACAGAAGAATTAGTTCAACCCATCTTAACAGATTTGAAATTAGACCTTGTGGACATCGAGTTTGAAAAAGAAGGGAAAAATTGGTTTCTTCGTATATTTGTAGACAAACCAGGTGGCGTGGACATCGAAGAATGTGGCCAAGTATCGGAGAGATTGAGTGAAAAGCTCGATACAGCAGATCCAGTAACCGTCCCTTACTTTTTAGAGGTCTCATCACCAGGTGCTGAACGTCCTTTAAAAACGGTAGAAGATATTAAGAAAAACCTAGAGAAAAATGTCCATGTGAAGCTTTATGAGAAAATGGATGGAGAAAAAGAATTTGAAGGGATATTGAAATCCTGCGAAGAGGATGTCATTACATTAGAAATTAGAATCAAAAGTCGTAAGAAAGAAATCCAGTTACCATACGAGAAAATAGCAAAAATACGACTGGCGGTTACTTTTAATTAAAGGGGGATAAAACGTGAGCAGTGAGCTTTTTGATGCTATACATTTTTTAGAAAAGGAAAAGGGAATCAACAAAGATGTGCTCATGGAAGCGCTAGAGGCTGCCTTGATATCTGCTTACAAAAAGAACTTTAAGTCTGCAACGAATGTCCGTGTAGATTTAAATGAAGAAACAGGAAGTATGCATGTATTTGCTAGAAAAGAAATTGTGGAGGAAGTGTTTGATCCACAGCAAGAGCTTTCCCTAGAGGAAGCGAAGTCTATTAGCCCAACGTATGAAATCGGAGATGTCGTGGAGCTAGAAGTAACGCCAAAAGACTTTGGTCGTATTGCAGCACAAGCAGCGAAACAAGTGGTGACACAGCGTGTTCGTGAAGCAGAACGTGGTGTTATCTTTAGCGAGTATATAGATCGCGAAGAAGATGTAATGACAGGAATTATTCAACGTAAAGATCCACGGTTTGTGTATGTAAACTTAGGCAAAATTGAAGCCCGTCTTCCAGAAGGAGAACAAATTCCTACGGAACAGTATGAAGTGCATGACCGTATTAAGGTGTTTGTAACGAAAGTAGAGAATACAAATAAAGGTCCACAAATTTTTATTTCTCGAACACACCCGGGTTTATTAAAGAGATTATTCGAAATGGAAGTTCCAGAAATTTATGATGGAACGGTTGAAATCCGTTCCGTTGCTCGAGAAGCTGGAGATCGTTCTAAGATTTCTGTTTATGCCGCTGATCCAGAGGTGGATCCGGTAGGGTCTTGTGTTGGTCAACGAGGTCAACGCGTTCAAACGATAGTAAATGAGCTAAATGGGGAAAAAATAGACATTGTTGAATGGTCAGAAGACCCGATTGTCTACGTATCTAATGCGCTCAGTCCTTCTAAAGTTGTCGATGTACTCGTCAACGAGGAAGCCAAAGCAACAACTGTTATTGTTCCGGATTATCAATTATCCCTAGCAATCGGGAAGCGTGGACAAAATGCACGTCTAGCTGCTAAGCTAACTGGATGGAAAATTGATATTAAGAGTGAATCGGAAGCTCGTGAAGAAGGCATTTTGTCTGAATCCACAGGGGATTCCGAATCTTATTCTGAAATGGATGAAGATCTTTTCGAATAGGAGGTTCGTTTCATGGCAGGTCCGAGAAAAGTACCATTAAGAAAATGTGTTGTGACACAGGAAATGAAGCCAAAAAAAGAACTAATTCGGATTGTTCGTAATAAAGAAGGCGAAGTCTTTGTCGATCCAACAGGTAAGAAGAATGGAAGAGGTGCATACATCTCTAAGAATTTGGAAACCGTTGAAAGCGCAAAGAAAACGGGGATTCTTAAACGTCATTTGAATGCAGAAGTGCCAGACACTATTTATGAACAATTATTACTGGTTATAGAAGGTAAGAAAATTGAGTAAAGATTATCTGAACTTATTAGGGCTCGCTTATCGTGCGAAGAAGTGTACGTTGGGAGAGGAGTCTATCATTCGTGATATTCAGAGAAATAAGGCGAAGTTAGTGCTCTTGGCCAGTGATATCGGGCAACAAACCAGGAAAAAAATTACGGACAAATGTACGTATTATAAGATTCCTTGGCAAGTTGTAGATGATCGTGATACGTTATCTCATGCCTTAGGGAAGTCCTCAGGTAGAGTGGCGGTCGCTATATTAGATCAAGGGTTCGCCAATAAGTTAACATCGTTACTCGATGAATCTATTCGGGGGTGAACGTATGAGTAAAATGCGCGTATATGAATATGCCAAAGAAGTTAATGCATCAAGCAAACAAATTATAAATAAATTGAAAGAGTTGAATGTGGAAGTTACGAACCACATGTCTACGATTTCCGATCATACGAAAGTAGAGTTGGATAAGGTGTTTAATCCGCCTAAAGGGGCAAATAAACCTCAATCGGAAAAAGCTGCGAAAGCTCCAGCAAACGATAGTAAAAAGGATAAGAAACCGGCAGCTAAACAACAACCTAACAAACCAAATCCAAATAATAAGGCTTCAAACAATCAAAAGCCTAAAGGGAAAAATAATAAGAATCGTAACAAAGGGAATCAGCAAGGACATAATCAAGGGAAGAAAGAAGCAACACAGAACCAAAAAGCCCAAGAAACACCAGAGAAGATTACGTATTCCGATACGTTAACCGTGGATGAACTTGCACAAAAGCTAAACAAAGAAGCGACTGAATTAATTAAAAAGCTTATGTTCCTTGGTGTTATGGCTACGAAAAACCAGGATTTAGATGAAGCTTCTGTTGAATTAATTTGTGAGGAATATGGAGTAGAAGTCGAGAAGGTTGTCGAGCTAGACGAGATGGACCTTGATAACTTCAAAGAAGAAGATAAAGTAGAAGACTTAGAGGAACGTCCAGCTGTCGTAACCATTATGGGTCACGTTGACCATGGTAAAACGACACTCCTTGACTCCATTCGAAACACAAAAGTTACCGAAGGAGAAGCTGGCGGAATTACACAGCACATCGGGGCTTATCAAATCGAGGAAAAAGGCAAAAGAATTACGTTCCTAGATACTCCAGGACACGCCGCTTTTACAAGTATGCGTTCACGTGGAGCTCAAGTTACAGATATCGCGATTCTAGTCGTTGCTGCTGATGATGGAGTCATGCCACAAACAATTGAAGCCATTAACCACGCAAAAGCTGCGGAGGTACCGATTATCATTGCGGTGAACAAAATGGATAAAGAGGGCGCCAATCCGGACCGTGTCATGCAAGAACTTACTGAGCATGGACTTGTACCGGAAGATTGGGGCGGAGAAACCATCTTCGTTCAGCTATCTGCTATTAAACGCGAAGGAATTGATGATTTGTTAGAAATGATTCTACTTGTATCCGAAGTAGAAGAATTAAAAGCAAATCCGAATCGGAATGCTACAGGTACAGTAATTGAAGCCCAATTAGATAAAGGTCGAGGCTCTGTAGCCACGTTACTCGTGCAAAACGGTACGCTTCATGTAGGGGATCCAATTGTTGTTGGAAACACCTTTGGTAGAGTCCGTGCGATGGTGAACGATTTAGGTCGTCGAGTGAAAACAGCAGGACCTTCTACTCCAGTTGAGGTTACGGGATTAAACGAAGTACCTCATGCCGGAGATCAATTCATCGTATTCGATGACGAGAAGAAAGCACGACAAGTTGGGGAAGCCCGTCAGCAAAAGCAAATCGTGGCAAACCGTAGCGATAAGGTAAAAGTAAGCCTTGATGACTTGTTTGAACAAATCAAACAAGGTGAAGTGAAGGACATTAATTTAATCGTTAAAGCGGACGTTCAAGGTTCCGTAGAAGCGATGGCGTCTTCCTTAGAAAAAATTGAAGTAGAAGGTGTGAAAGTACGGATCATTCACACAGGCGTTGGTGCGATCACGGAATCAGATATTATTTTAGCCTCCGCTTCAAATGCCATTGTGATCGGATTTAACGTACGACCAGACGTTAATGCGAAAAAAGCCGCTGAGTCCGAGAAAGTAGACGTTCGACTACACCGGGTTATCTATAAAGTGATTGAAGAAATCGAATCTGCTATGAAAGGGATGCTTGACCCTGAGTTTGAAGAGAAAGTTATCGGGCAAGCGGAAGTTCGTGAAATTTTCAAAGTTTCACGCATCGGTACCATTGCTGGTTCTTATGTAACCGAAGGTAAAATTACACGTGAATCCGGAGTACGTGTCATCCGTGATGGCATTGTGATCTACGAAGGTGAAATTGATACACTAAAACGTTTCAAGGATGACGTGAAAGAAGTTGCACAAGGATACGAATGTGGTATTACTGTAGAAAAGTTTAACGATATCAAAGAAGGCGACGTATTCGAAGCATACGTCATGGAAGAAATCAAACGAGTATGATTGCCTATGCAGAGGTAGAGTGTCACATTTATGACACTCAATCCTTGAAACAAAAACGATCTGTCTTAAAGCGGATAATAGCAAGGCTGAAAAATGACTATAATATAGCTGTAAGCGAAATGGACCACCAAGACCTTTGGCAACGTACAGGTCTTGGTTTGGTCACTATTTCTTCGGACCGAGTCACGGCAGAGCGCACCATACAGCAAGCACTTGCCTTGATTGATTCCTTTCCGGAAATAGAGAGAGCGACGACAAATGTTGAATGGCTTTAGCAGATAGCGATACAATAAGGGTATCGATTTTCTGCAAGCATTCCCTCATGATAGAGAGAGGTGATCGTTTATGAGCGATTTGCGTGCAAGTCGAGTTGGAGAGCAGATGAAAAAAGAGCTTGGAGATATTATCGGTCGTAAGATTAAGGATCCAAGAGTCGGATTCGTTACCGTAACGGACGTAGAAGTCTCCGGGGATCTCCAACAGGCTAAAGTGTTTATCTCTGTTTTAGGTGAGAGCAAGCAAAAACAAGATACACTTGTAGGACTAGCAAAAGCAAAAGGGTTTATCCGATCCGAAATTGGAAAAAGGATTCGCCTTCGTAAAACACCAGAATTAATATTTGAGTTTGACGAAGCGATTGAACAAGGAAATCGTATTGAGCATATCCTGCGCGAGTTAAACGACAATAAGGAATAGGAAATACTAGATAAAACCCTTGTCCCAATTGTAACAAGGGTTTTATCTATGTCATTTTTTGTAGGAGGAACTTTTCAATGGATGGAATTTTGCCGTTATGGAAGCCTAAAGGCTGGACATCACATGATTGCGTCATGAAAGTCCGTAGACTTTTCAAGACTAAAAAAGTAGGTCATACCGGAACACTAGATCCGGATGTGGAGGGTGTTCTACCTATTTGTATCGGTCGAGCTACTAAGATTGTTCCATTTCTAACCGACACAACGAAAACGTACCAAGCAGAATTATTACTTGGATATTCTACAGAGACAGAAGATAGTTCTGGTACAATAATCGAGAAAAAAGAGTTATCAAAGCCAGTATCGGATGAAGAGATAGCTCAAACCTTATCCTCCTTTATAGGAGAAATTGCACAAATCCCTCCCATGTATTCAGCGGTGAAAGTAAATGGGAAAAAGCTTTACGAATATGCGAGGGAAGGGAAAACCATCGAGCGTCCTGTTAGACATGTACAGATCTTTGACATAAAGTATAAAAGGGAACATACTTCCTTTGATGAAACAGAACACATCCAACGTATTTCTTTGGAAGTCATTTGCTCGAAAGGGACGTACATTCGTACCCTCTGTGTAGATATCGGAAAAGCTCATGGGTTTCCGGCACATATGTCTCACTTAATTCGAACCGCAACAGGTTCCTTTTCCGAACAGGATACATTTACGCTAGAACAATGTGAACAAGAAATCACAGCAGGAAGAAGAGAGTATTTGTTAGCTCCCATCCAAAAAGGGGTGGACCATTTACCTGTCTTGGAAATAAAGGAACATGAAGTAGGAAAGGTGTTAACCGGACAAAAGTTGAAAAGGCCGGAACAGATACAAGACAATCAGCCTTTTCGTGTCGAGCACAAGGGAGAATTATTAGCCATTTATCATATCCACCCAGAAAAGCGGGAAGAAATAAAACCTGTACGTGTCTTAAAACAGGATGAAAAGTAGGTGAAACCATGAAGACCGTAAGATTGTCTTATGCACAAACATTAGAACTCAATGCGTGTCCAGAAACAGTTGCAGCCATCGGTTTTTTCGATGGCATTCATAAGGGCCACCAAAAATTGATTCATACCGCTGTACATACAGCAAAAGAAAAAGGGATGAAGAGTGCCGTCATTACGTTTTATCCACACCCCAAAGTCATTTTAAAGAAAGATACACAAGCCGTACGTTATTTGACACCTGTTGAGGAGAAAGAAGCGATATTGGCAGAGTTAGACGTGGACTATTTATATATTATTGATTTTACAAAAGAGCTTTCCCAATTATCGCCACAGGGTTTTATTGATCATTTTATAAAAGGGCTCAACATCCAACATCTAGTAGCAGGCTTTGACTTCAGTTACGGACATATGGGCAAAGGCTCCATGGAAACTATGGAAGAGCATGCAGCCGGGGCTTTTACCTACAACGTGATTGAAAAAGTCGAACAAGATGGTGACAAGATTAGCTCGACGAGAATTCGGCATCTATTAGCAGAAGGAAAAGTAGAAGAAGCGAATGATCTTCTTGGAAGACCTTTAATAGCACGAGGAGTCGTAGTAGATGGGGAAAGAAGAGGGCGTCAGCTCGGTTTTCCAACAGCAAATATTAATGTTTCGGATGAATATTTACTACCTAAAACGGGGGTCTATGCAGTAACTGTTCTACATAACGGAAAAAGAGTAAAGGGAATGGCAAGCCTTGGCTACAATCCAACTTTTGATACCGTTCATGAGAAACCTCGGATAGAAGTTCACATTTTTGATTTTAATCAAGAGATTTATGGGCAAGAATTAGGAATAGAGTGGCGATTTTTTCTTCGCGAAGAAGAAAAGTATGATCATATCGACGATTTAATCGCGCAAATTCACAACGATGAGGAAGTAAGTAGGAAGCTTCTATCATCCACCTAATAGTGCGTGTTCAAAAAGGACCGATTCGGCGACATACTCCTTTGCTACACCGAGAAATCTTGCATCTTTGAAAACTAGAAGAAACAGGTGTACCGGTTTTGAGAAGCAAGGAAACGCAGAAGTTAAAAGCGATTTTACAGCACTCTTTGTACAACATCTAGTAGAAAAACTTGCTTTTTTTCATAAAAAGAGTTAATCTGAAATACGGAAACCTACTCTTGGCAATACGAAACTCCGACGATTGCTAGGGGATAGGGGATTATCAAAATAGGAGGTGAACAGGATGGCACTTACACAAGAGCGTAAGAACGAGATTATCAATGAGTACAAAACACACGATAATGACACTGGTTCTCCAGAAGTTCAAATCGCTGTCCTAACTGAAGAGATTACTAGCTTAAACGAGCATCTACGTGTTCACAAGAAAGATCACCACTCTCGTCGTGGTCTTTTGAAAATGGTAGGGAAACGTCGTAACTTGTTAAACTACCTACGTAATAAAGACGTAACACGTTATCGCGAGTTAATTCAAAAACTTGGCTTACGTCGTTAAGTTTTGTAAGAAAAGCGGGATTATTCCCGCTTTTTCTATACGTAAAATTATACATAGCTCTCTTACAAGTTGGTAGCATAGAAGGTTGTAATTTTCACCTTTTAGTACAACCTACTGTCAGAGCACTTAATTTTGATTGAGAGGAGTACTAAACAATATGGCAGAAGACAAGAAAATATTCTCCACGGAAATTTCCGGAAAGCCTTTTTCCGTTGAAATTGGAGAGCTTGCAAAACAGGCTAATGGAGCTTGTATGGTGCAATATGGAGACACCTCCGTATTAGCAACTGCAACGGGTTCTAAAGAACCGAAAGACTTGCCTTTCTTCCCCCTAACTGTGAACTATGAAGAACGTTTGTACGCAGTAGGGAAGATACCAGGTGGATTCATTAAGAGAGAAGGTCGACCAAGTGAAAAAGCCGTTTTGACCTCTCGTCTAATTGACCGTCCGATTCGCCCGCTGTTCCCTGACGGGTATCGTAATGATGTCCAAGTAATCAGTACCGTAATGAGTGTGGATCAGGATTGTTCATCAGTGATTGCCGCAATGGTAGGGTCTTCACTAGCACTAGGAATTTCTGACATTCCATTTGGTGGTCCAATTGCTGGTGTAATCGTAGGAAGAATAGATGGGGAGTTCATCGTTAACCCTTCTATTGATGAAGAGGAAAAGAGTGATCTTCACTTAACCGTTGCTGGAACAAAAGATGCGATTAACATGGTAGAAGCCGGTGCAGAGGAAGTTCCAGAAGAAATCATGTTAGAAGCCATCATGTTCGGTCATGAAGAAATCAAGCGATTAGTGGCATTCCAAGAGGAAGTAATCGCTGCTGTTGGAAAAGAAAAAATGGAAGTGAAGCTTTTCGAACTAGATGAAGAACTTCTACAAGAAGTAAAAGCGAAAGCAGAATCTAGTTTAATCCAAGCAATTCAAGTTCAAGAAAAGCACGCAAGAGAAGAAGCGATTAATCTTGCGAAACAAGCGATTGTTGAACAATATGAAGAACATGAAGCAGAAGAAGATACGCTCAAGCAAGTGAAAGCGATTCTTGACAAAATGGTCAAAGAAGAAGTTCGTCGTTTAATTACCAAAGAAAAAATTCGACCAGATGGACGTAAGATTGATGAAATCCGCCCATTATCTTCACGTATTGGTGCATTACCTAGAACACACGGTTCTGGTCTATTCACTCGTGGTCAAACCCAAGCTCTAAGTGTTTGTACGTTAGGTGCGCTAGGAGATGTTCAAATATTAGATGGGTTGGACTTAGAAGAATCAAAGCGCTTCATGCACCATTATAACTTCCCTTCCTTTAGTGTGGGTGAAACTGGACCAATTAGAGGACCGGGACGTCGTGAAATTGGACATGGTGCACTTGGTGAGCGTGCTTTAGAGGTAGTGATTCCTTCTGAAAAAGAATTCCCGTACACCATTCGACTTGTGTCTGAAGTACTAGAATCAAATGGATCTACTTCTCAAGCTAGTATTTGTGCAAGTACGTTAGCGATGATGGATGCTGGTGTTCCAATCAAAGCTCCAGTAGCAGGTATCGCGATGGGACTTGTCAAATCAGGTGAAGATTATACAATTCTTACTGATATTCAAGGTATGGAAGACTTCCTAGGAGACATGGATTTCAAAGTAGCTGGAACAGAAAAAGGTGTTACAGCCCTTCAAATGGATATTAAAATTGAAGGATTATCTAGAGAAATTCTAGAAGAAGCCTTAACTCAAGCGAAAAAAGGTCGTATGGAAATTCTTAAGCATATGCTTGAGACAATTGGTGCACCGAAAGAAGAGCTTTCCAAATATGCTCCTAAGATTCTTACCATGCACATTAAACCAGATAAAATTCGTGATGTTATTGGACCAAGTGGAAAACAGATCAATAAAATCATCGAAGATACTGGTGTTAAAATTGACATCGAGCAAGACGGAACAGTCTTTATTTCTTCCACAGAAATGGAAATGAACAAGAAAGCTCAAAAAATCATCGAGGATATCGTTCGTGAAGTAGAAGTTGGCGAAATGTACCTCGGTACTGTGAAACGCATTGAGAAATTCGGTGCCTTTGTTGAATTGTTCAAAGGAAAAGAAGGACTTGTTCATATTTCGGAAATGGCAGAAGAAAGAATCAATAAAGTCGAAGACGTTGTAAAACTCGGAGACAAGATCATGGTTAAGGTAAAAGAGATTGATAACCAAGGTCGTGTAAATCTTTCTCGTAAAGCTGTTTTGAAAGAGGAAAAAGAAAAAGCAGAAAAAGCTAAATCGTAACAAAAAGCAAGAAGCTGGCATGCCAGTTTCTTTTTTATTTTGTCCGTGATTCAAAAGGTTGTTTTTCCAAGTATTGAACTTTAACTAGAAAGTTGATATAAAATGCGACATTACGAAATAATAAAACTTAATACAAAACCATCGGTTTAGTGACTGCGCGGTGTGTGTACGATGCTGATTTCCGTTGCGGGTAATCGCTTTCCGCGGGCACGGTCTCAGCCAGGCCACTACATCGAATAATCATCTTCGTAGCCTTGCACCGAGGAAGCTTACTTCAAAGCGTTACTAGAAGACGCAGGTGCATCTTTCGGGGGCTTCACCTCGTGCTGTTCCCACAGGACAAGGAAATTTTCTTAGAATAGACATCGCACGAAGAAAATTGGGCTTTATTTTCGAGGAGTCGATTACCCTCCACTCCAATCATCATGCCGTAAGTAGCTGACAAAGAAAGTTTCGAGGTATAAAGTAACTTTTAATAATATTATAAGTAAGTGAATCTTATTAGCTTATTATAGTTATCAGACTTATAATTTTTGAATAGGGTTTCCAATTATTTAGAGGATTAATTAGCTGCTCCCGGCTACAAAGTTTACCAAATTAGAAAGTAGTAACTTAGCGTAGGCAGAATACGGAGACTCCTCGAAAATAAAAATCCATTTTCTTCGTGCGATGTAATGCTGCCGAAGCACTTCTTGTCCTACGGGAACAGCACGAGGTGAAAGCCCCGCAGGAAGTGAACTGTGCAAGCGAGGAGGGGGATGTCCCTGCGTCTACTAGTGTTGCTTCGAAGTAGGCTTCCTCGGGACAAGGCAGCGAAGAAGTAAACTCGCAGTAGTCGCCTGGCCGTGCCCGTGGAAAGCGGAGTGTTCTGCCGAAGCGTGGCATCAAGCTTCACTTTTCATTCTTTTAATAAATTTTTAATCAGAGTTACGTCGCGGCCTATATAAATAGTAACAAAGTATGCGGAAGTTTCTGATTTTAATAAGATCTGATCCGAAGTAAGGAGTGCAATAGGAAATACTTTTGTTTTCCTCAGTCAACCTAGTCTCCGTATCATAAATTAAGATAAGAAAAGATAAATTGGACTAATTTCATACCCGCAATCACGATTCCATCATTCTTCGTTCTACCTTGTCCTTCCGTATCATATCGTAAAAACGAGGAGGGAACGAAGATGAACCGTTGGAATCGTTTTTTTATACAATTATTAACTTTTTTGATTATTGTAGCGATTGGTTATCAGGTTGAACCGAATCCATTTGCCTTAAATGACTTATCGAACATAGATCAGGCAATACCTGTGAGCGAAAATGACACGCTCATGCAAACGATTAAAGAAAAACGGAAAGAATATGAAAAGGCACCAGAAAATGCCCAAATCCATGAAGTTTGGAAAAAGACGCCTGGACGAAACGGCTTAAAAGTGAACGTGGAGAAATCCTATAAGAAGATGAAAGAAGAGGGGAAGTTTGATGAATCCCTCCTTGTATATGACCAAGTAAAGCCAGAAGTCACGTTAGAGGATTTGCCGCCATCCCCAATATACCGAGGGCATCCTGAAAAGCAGATGGTATCGTTATTAATAAATGTTGCATGGGGTGAGGATAATATTCCAAGTATCCTGAATACGTTGAAAAAGCAAAAAGTAAAAGCCACCTTTTTTATTGAAGGAAAGTGGGCGTCCAAAAATTCGGATCTCGTAAAGATGATCCGGGAAGAGGGTCACCTTATTGGAAATCACGCTTACGACCATCCGGATATGAGTCGCTTAAGTGGTGCTGAAAATCGCGAACAAATTGTGAAGACAAACGAAATATTAGAAGGCATTTTAGGAAAAAGACCGCTGTGGTTTGCGCCACCGAGTGGGAGCATGAATAAAGAGGTTGTCAAAATCGCAGCAGAGGAAGGGATGGAAACTATCCTTTGGACGGTAGATACAGTTGATTGGAAGAAGCCTACGACAGAAGTTATGGTTAATCGGGTGATGGGCAAACTACATCCTGGTGCTATGATTCTCATGCACCCAACGGATGTCATAGAAAGAGGGTTAGAAGACTTAATTTTGAATATTAAAGAGAAAAAGTATAAACTAGGTACTGTTGAACGATTACTAAGTGAGAAGAGATTTTAATCTGCGTGCTTATTAAGTAGGAGGAAATAGTTTGCTACAAAGACATACTTGTCAAAATGGATTAAGAATTGTTCAAGAACACATTCCAGCTGTACGCTCTGTGACGATTGGCGTATGGGTATTAACTGGTTCAAGGAATGAAGCAGCTCCCATAAATGGAATCTCTCATTTTATCGAGCATATGTTTTTTAAAGGAACGAAAAAACGAACCGCTCTTGACATTGCCGAAGCATTTGATGCGATTGGAGGACAGGTGAATGCATTCACCTCCAAAGAGTATACGTGCTATTATGCAAAGGTCTTAGATACGCATAAGGAATTTGCTTTGGAAGTTTTAGCGGATATGTTTTTTCATTCCACATTTGATTCCGAAGAAATGGAACGTGAAAAGAAAGTAGTGTTAGAAGAAATAAAAATGGCAGAAGACACACCAGACGATATTGTTCATGATCTACTTTCCCAAGCTTCCTATGGAAAACATCCTTTAGGCTACCCGATATTGGGCTCACAAGAAACACTACAGTCCTTTCAAGCCGACGACTTACGATCTTACATAGATGATCGATATCGACCTGATAATGTCGTTATTTCCGTTGCTGGTAATGTTGACGCAAGCTTCTTAGAAAAAATTGAAAGCTATTTTGGTAATTATGAAGGGGTCGATAGTCAAAAAGAACTGGAGAGTCCTGCCTTTTTGACGAATCAAATCGTACGCAAGAAAGAGACCGAACAAGCCCACCTATGCTTAGGGTACAACGGATTACCACTCGCGCATGAGAATATGTATAGTCTTATTGTGATGAACAATGTGTTAGGTGGGAGTATGAGCTCTCGCTTGTTCCAAGAAATTCGCGAGAAAAAAGGGTTAGCATACTCGGTGTTTTCTTACCATAGTACGTTTGTGGATAGCGGTCTTCTAACCATATATGCAGGAACAGGGAATGAACAACTACCGCTTCTTAGAGAGACAATTGATGAGACAATAGCCAACTTCATACAGAACGGCTTAACGGAGAAAGAGCTAAGAAATAGTAAAGAACAGCTTAAAGGTAGCTTAATGCTTAGCCTAGAGAGTACGAATAGTAGAATGAGTCGAAACGGAAAAAATGAATTGATTTTAGGACGTCATCGCACGTTAGATGAAATGATTGAGGAAATAGATGCGGTGACCATGGAAAGTACGAATCAAATCATCCAAGACGTCTTTTCTCAGCCTTTTTCAAGTGCGTTAGTTTCTTCCAACGCATAAATTCTTAAAGCACACCTTCGTTTTTCGAATGGTGTGCTTTTTAGGAGTATTTCGATGTTTGGAATCATTACACTCATTTTGTATATTCTCGCTGTTTTTGCCTTGTTAAGAAACGAAAGGAGAAGCCTGAAGTGGATTGGGGTAGGCTATTATATTCTGTTATCCATTGTTTTCCTAATCGGTGATTTGTATATAACGGACAAATACCACTTGCACGAAGGGCCAGTTCCAGAACAAGGATTCGCCACACACATAGACTGGGTAAGTATTTTCGGATACTTCTTTATTATTCCGATGATATTCCTAATCGCCTACACGGGTTGGAAATGGTTGAAGTCCATCCGTTCAATAGGGTTGAGAATCTTTCTTAGGGTGTTGCTTATTACCCTACTATTAGGGATGGGGTACATATCTTTGTTTATATTTGTACTTATTTTTTATGGTTTTGCCCCGTAATCCGGCATAGGACTCGCTCTTTTGAATACATTTAGTAGGAGAAAGAGGAGGCGATGGAATGAGGTATCGTGACTTAAGCGGGAAAGAAATAGTCGACGTTCGCAACGGTTCCAGATTAGGAATGTTAGGTCAAACAGATTTGGAATTAAACGAGAAGACAGGGGAAATTGAATCGTTTATCGTTCCCAACTATAAATGGTTTGGGATGAAAAAAGAAGGCGATAACGTGCGGATGCATTGGAAAGATATTAATAAAATTGGGGACGACATGATTATCATTGATCCTAAAAATTCATAAGGTACAAACACAAAAAGGAGTACATCTGCCTATACTAGGTAGTGTACTTCTTTTTCTTTCGATAAAAAGACAGGGTAAGCATCCATTTTTCATGCATCAAGGACACTTGCAATTCACTTCATGCGATATCCTTCATATTATAAATTGTAAAGTTTAACTCCAGGTGAGGTGAAAACATGAAATCAGCCAAAAACATCGCAATTTTAGGCGGTGATGCAAGATATCTACAAATGATTAAACAATTATCCAAATCAGAGGATATACACATACAAGTAGTTGGGTTTGATCATTTAAACCAAGGATACACCGGTGTTAACCAGGTGGAAATGGAAGATTTACGTGTTTCTGAATTAGACGCGGTTATTCTTCCTATTCCGGGAACAGATGATCAAGGATTTATCGAAACCACTTTTTCGGATCAAAAGATTCAAATTACTCCAGAGTGGCTAAACCAGTTATCGAAGCATTGCGTTGTATTTAGTGGAATTGCTAATGATTATCTAATTGTAAATGTAAAAAAAGCTGGAGTTCGTCTTGTCCCACTAATGAAGCGAAATGATGTTGCCATCTACAATTCTATTCCAACTGTCGAAGGAACGATTATGATGGCAATTCAACACACAGACTTTACCATCCACAGTTCCAATGTTGTAGTTTTAGGTTTAGGAAGAGTTGGGATGAGTGTTGCAAGTAAGTTTTCAGCATTAGGTGCCAAAGTATTTGTTGGTTCGAGGAAGAAAGAAGATATCGCACGAAGTACCGAAATGGGATTAGAAGGTTTTCACATGAATCAGCTTTCTTCATATACTCCTAATTGTGACATTCTTATTAATACAGTACCGGCCAAAATAGTGACCGATGATGTCATTAAACCGATGATGGCACATGCTTTGATCATTGACCTAGCCTCAAAGCCTGGTGGAACCGATTTTGAGTATGCTGATAAAAGAGGAATTAAGGCCATTCATGCATTAGGCTTACCAGGCATTGTGGCTGCGAAAACAGCAGGGGAAATACTTGGTACAGTAATTGAGCAGGTCTTAAAGGAACATCAAGAAGAAAGGGGTCTTTAAGATATGTCGTTAAAAGGGAAACGTATTGGTTTTGGGTTAACAGGATCTCATTGCACGTATGAAGCAGTGTTTCCACAAATTGAAAAGTTAGTGGAACAAGGTGCAGATGTGGTCCCAGTTGTGTCTTATACGGTACAGAACACAGACACGAAATTTGGAAAGGCAAAAGATCACCTTCAACGAATAAGAGAGATTACTGGTAAGGATTTAATTACGGCCATTCCGGAAGCAGAGCCTTTAGGTCCTGCAGCTCCGTTAGATTGCATGGTTATCGCTCCATTGACTGGAAATTCGATGAGTAAATTGGCAAATGGTCTAACCGATAATCCAGTTTTAATGGCAGCAAAGGCTACCATTCGTAATGGGAATCCGGTGGTATTAGGCATTTCAACGAACGATGCACTAGGTTTAAACGGGGTAAACTTAATGAGACTTATGGCAACGAAATTAATTTATTTCATTCCGTACGGTCAAGATGATTATATTAAAAAACCGAATTCCATGGTGTCTGACATGGAATTGTTATCCGACTCAGTCGAAGAAGCTCTAGAATTCAAGCAAATTCAACCCGTTATTATCGAGAGAATGTAATCAAAATGACCCTTTCTGTACCTTACTAGTGTAAGAGTATGTTAGAATATATTATTATTACGTGTTCAAAAGGAAGATAAAAGCGGGGAATCGTTTCAAGCGATTTTCCCGGACTTTTTGAACATCCTTTATTTATGAAACTATTACACTAGTAAGAAAAAAGAGAGGAGAAATTTTTAGTGGAAAATCAAAATGGCTATCATGTTGCCGTTGTTGGCGCAACAGGAGCAGTTGGACAAAAAATGTTGGAAACATTAGAGAAAAAGAACTTCCCAATGGAAAGCTTAACTTTACTTTCATCCAGCCGTTCCGCTGGTAAAAAAATAAATTTTAAAGGTGAGGAGTATGTCGTACAAGAAGCGAAACCAGAAAGCTTTGAAGGCATACAAATTGCTTTATTCTCAGCAGGAGGCTCTGTATCGAAACAGCTTGCTCACGAAGCGGTAAAAAGAGGCGCAGTTGTTATCGATAACACAAGTGCGTTCCGTATGGATAAAGATGTTCCATTAGTTGTTCCAGAAGTCAACGAAGAGGACTTGAAAAATCATAATGGAATCATTGCAAATCCAAACTGTTCTACGATTCAAATGGTAGCAGCATTAAAACCGTTACAAGATGCATATGGTCTTTCAAGAATCATTGTGTCTACGTATCAAGCGGTTTCAGGTGCAGGTACGATTGCAACTGATGAATTACACAACCAATCACGCGATATGTTAGAAGGAAAAGAAGCAAAAGCGGAAATCCTTCCTGTTAAAGGCGATAAAAGGCATTTTCCAATTGCTTTTAACGCACTTCCTCAGATCGATGTATTCCAAGATAACGGATATACGTTTGAGGAAATGAAAATGATTAATGAGACGAAGAAAATTATGCACGCGCCAGAGCTTCAGGTTTCAGCTACGTGTGTTCGTCTTCCGATTGTTACTTCTCATGCAGAAAGTGTCTATATTGAATTGGATCAAGAGGGTTTAGAGGTTGCAGATTTACACAAAGCACTACAATCAGCAGACGGTGTCGTATTAGAGGATAATCCTTCTGAGCAAGTATATCCGACTCCACTTAGTGCAGCTAATAAGAGCGACGTGTTCGTTGGACGTGTTCGAAAAGATTTAGATAACCCGAAAGGTTTCCATTTATGGGTAGTATCCGACAACCTTCTAAAGGGAGCAGCGTGGAATTCTGTACAAATCGCAGAAAGTCTTATCAAAAATAATTTGCTGTGAAATTAGAGGTGTCTTATAAATGAAATTATTAGTACAAAAATTTGGTGGAACGTCCGTTCAAAATACAGAAACACGCGCGAATGCGATTGAGCATATAAAATCAGCCGTTTTAGAAGGCTATAAAGTGGTTGTTGTGGTATCTGCCATTGGTAGACATCCACAGCCTTACGCAACAGACTCCTTACTGGAGCTTGTTGGATTTCCGAACACGAATATTAGCAAACGCGAACAGGATTTACTTTTGTCCTGTGGAGAAACGATTTCGTCCGTCGTTTTTTCTAATGAATTAAAAGAACAAAGCTTGTCATCGATAGCATTAACAGGTGCGCAAGCAGGATTTGTTACGAGTAAAGACTTCACAGAAGCAAAAATTAAAGCGATGGAAGTCGGCAGGGTACGAAAAGAATTAAAAGAACATGATGTGGTAGTCGTGGCTGGATTCCAAGGTGCCACCGAAGATGGAGAAATCACGACAATTGGTAGAGGCGGTAGTGATACTTCTGCAGCTGCACTGGGCGCGGCCCTCGACGCAGACTATATTGATATCTTTACCGATGTAGAAGGTATTATGACCGCGGATCCAAGAGTGGTTGAAGATGCACAGACATTGGATGTTGTGACATATTCAGAAATCTGTAACTTAGCTTATCAAGGGGCTAAGGTCGTGCATCCACGTGCAGTAGAAATTGCAATGCAGGCGGAAGTGCCAATGCGTGTAAGGTCTACCCATTCGAAGGATACTGGTACTTTGGTTACTTCTTCAAGAGATGATGTGAAAGGAAAAGACATTCCTGACCGTCTTGTAACTGGTATTGCCCATATGTCAGGTATCACACAAATCAAAGTGGAAGCCAATGAAGAACCATATCACCTACAGTCCGAGGTATTTAAAGTGATGGCGGAAGCAGGTATTTCTGTTGACTTTATTAACATCTCTCCAACTGGAGTGGTGTACACCATCCCAGAAATTTATACAGAAGATGCAGTTGAGCTATTAGATAAGTTAGGATACAAGCCATTTCTAGAGAAGAATTGTGCAAAAGTATCTGTTGTTGGTGCAGGAATGACAGGAGTGCCAGGGGTAACGGCTAGAATCGTGCAAACCCTAACAGATGCCGGCGTGCAGATTTTACAATCCGCAGATAGTCACACCACGATTTGGGTCCTTATTCGTCAGGATGACCTTGTTCCAGCTGTCAATGCCCTTCATCAAACATTTGAATTAAATGTTCAATAAATGAAAAGATAATAGTTAGATAAGAAAGAGGATACGGTCTAATACTGTATCCTCGTATCTACCTACCCTGCATGAAGCGTATGAAAGGGGAACAGAAGAATGTACTTTGGTAAGGTTTTAACAGCGATGGTTACCCCGTTTGATGGCGAGGGGAACCTAGATTTAGATCGAACAACAGAATTGGTGAACTACCTTTTAGATAATGGCACAGATGGATTGGTTGTTGCGGGGACGACTGGAGAATCTCCAACGTTATCCCACGCCGAGAAATTATCCTTATTTAAGCATGTAGTGGAAGTGGTTGACAAACGGGTTCCGGTCATAGCGGGTACTGGTAGTAACAATACAGAGGCTAGTATAAAGCTTACGAAGGAAGCAGAGGCTGTTGGGATTGACGCTGCTTTACTAGTGACACCATACTACAATAAACCAAGTCAGCAGGGTCTTATTCAGCATTTTAATGAAGTGGCCAATCAAACGACATTACCAATCATGCTTTATAACATTCCAGGTCGATCCGTTGTTCGCATACAGCCAGAAACGGTGATAGAGCTTGCCCAGACTTCAAATATTGTCTCCATTAAAGATTCGACTGGTGACTTAGATGCTATTTCTTCTATAATTGAAAGTACTCCAGACGATTTTTCTTTATATAGTGGGGACGATAGTTTAACCTTACCAATCTTATCGATTGGAGGAGAAGGTATTGTATCCGTTGCTTCTCATGTCATTGGCCAACAATTGCAAGAGATGGTAACGGCTTATGAACAAGGAAATGTAAAAGAAGCGGCTAACATGCACCGTAAACTTCAACCGATTATGAAAGGCATGTTTATTGCACCATCGCCAACCCCTGTGAAAGCTGCATTAAAAGCAAAAGGCTTGGATGTAGGTAATGTTCGATTACCGCTTATTGATCTATCTTCCGAGGAACAAAAGCAATTATTTGAGATACTATCATGGATATGATGGAGAATTAGAAACGATGACTTTTTTAGAGAAGTCATCGTTTTTGTTTATTAAAAGGAAAGTGCTGGTAAGTATCGAAATGGATAGGGAGGAGGAATGCAATATGGTTAAATATGTGTTATTTGATTTTGACGGAACGTTAGCAGATTCTAGAAATGTATTCATTTCAGCATGGAATCAATTGTCTGATGAATATCGTTTCAAAAAAATACGACATGAGGACCTAGATGAACTACGAGGAATGACGATTAAGGAAAGAAGTAAACGATTGAACTTTCCGATGGTAAAAATGCCTGTTGTTCTCTCAAAACTTTATCAATGTTATCAGAAATCCATTGATGACATTCTTTTATACGATGGTGTTAAAGAGTTGTTAGAGACATTAGAGAAGGAAGGGTATCAGCTTGCGGTCTTATCTTCTAATAAAGAAGATGTGATTAAAGCTTTTTTACAAAAACACCAGATTAATTCAATTCCAACCATAGTGTGTTCCAGTAAAATATTCGGAAAAGACAGGTTGATGAAGAAATTTATGCGAGATCATAAGGTTCGTGCTTCTCAGATTCTATACATAGGCGATGAGCATAGGGATATTGTTGCTTGTCGAAAGACTGGAATAAAAGTAGCTTGGGTGAGCTGGGGCTATGATTCCATGGAAGTTGTCAAACGAGAGAAACCAGATTTCATTGTAAACAAGCCGGAAGATATTTTACAAATAATCTAATATCGTTCATGGTTGGTAGTATAAATTCTGGAAATAACCTTTCATTTATTACATAATACGATACAATAAGAAAGGGAAAATATCCCATTAAAGAAAAGCCGAGGAGGATTTGGATGAGCAAATATAGTTGGTTATCACTCATTCTATTCATAGGTAGTGTCTTTTTCTTTTTTCTATTTAAAGGACCGAATGCCGATCTTTTATTAGGTGTTATTGTATTTGGTGTATTATCAATTGCTGGAATCATTTGTTCCATCTTGACAAAGCGCTGGGCTTGGATTATCGGAGGAGGTTTAGTGCATGGAGGAGTATTAGGCTTTTCTTACACCCTTTTATTAGCTGGTGGAATTGCTGGTTTCTAAGGAGATGAATGTACATGAAATATATGTTCTCATACGGTTTAGCAACCATTGTTTTTGTATTGTCAACGTTCGTAAGCTGGTATGAAGGAAGTGCGATAAGATCAGACCCATGGGAATGGACATATACGGCACTTTTTTCAAAGTGGTGGAATGGAGAAATCACGAGTAGTGCAGATATCGTGCAGCTGGATCACTTTCTTTATGCAGCTAAGTTTACGCCTATTTTTCCCTTCCTCATGTTCATCAGTTTCAGCTTTATTGTGGCTATGACTACCTATTTATCTCTGAAAGGGAGACGTAGAGGCTTGATAGGGAGCTTTATATGTATCGGTTTGGCGTATATGTTTATCGGCATTATGCTTACAAATGCAACGACAGATGGTGGCCAATTATTCCAGTATGGTTCTTTTAGTATGGGCTTTATATATTTGTTAAGTTTGGTCCTTTTTAAAAGACATAATAGGGAGTCTATTCCCGTTCATTAATTATTTCCTATTTAATATATGGAAGGGTGAATTTGGTGAAGGAACAAAGAATGTTCTGGTTTTCAGTTGCGGTCTGTTTGACCTTGTTTATCGTTATCGGATTTAGCTCTCAAATTCTTCCAGCAAACTCTTCAGATTCACTTGCAATAATTTCAGCGAAGCCAAACTCAGACTATAATCAAACATTTGAAGAACTGGGAATGGGGGTGGTTTATGATTTTCAGATGACTCTTCCACAGGCCGATGAAACATGGGTAAAGATTTGGGTTGACGCGTATCAAAGTGGTAAGGAAATACAGTCCAATCCTGTTGGAGTATTGTCTTACGGATTAAGCCCAAATGAATATGAAGAAGGGCACATAGGTTTAGCCCTTGTAGAGGAAGAAGGGGGAAATCCGTTGCTGGTTCTTTATGCGCCTGGAGTAAAAACGTTACCTAGTCAGCTTTCCATTCCTTTGGATATTGTAGCTGGGGGAAACATAACCGATTATGCTATTGGCATGGAGGACATTCATCTAACGGAAGGAGAAACGAAGTTATTAGCTGTCCATAGAACCGTTAAGGATTCTGCTCATCTTATGGATTGGAATGATGCCACGGCTAGGCAGACCATGATTCAAGAGTCAGAGACCGCCCTTCTTCTAAAAATAAAAGTAGCTAAAGAAATGCCTGAAACAAAATAAATATTGTTAAAAGTGGTGTAGTACATGAGGTTTTTAAGTATTTTTATTCATTATATACTTAGTATCTTTGGTCTCGTTGTTGTAAGCTGTCTTCCTGTATTTTTTAAGAATTCTTTTCCGGAAAGTTTAACGGTTTTTGCAGAGAATGTTAGTACTGTCATTTCTTCTTTCTTTCAACCATCTGAATGGTACTATCATCAAAGAATTAATTACATGGAAATAGTGGAGCGACCGATCTTTTCTTTCTTGATGGAACATTATCTTTATTCGATGACGATTCTTTTATCCGCACTTTTTATCGCATTAGCAGTAGGATTTTTGTTAGCAATTGCTAGCTTTCAAGCTCCGGCAAGATGGAAACGATTTATTCAAAATCTATTGAATAGTCTAGAAGCGTTACCTGATGTACTGTTTCTATTCCTTCTGCAGATGCTAGTCGTTTGGGTTTACAAATGGTCTGGTCTTCTTCTTTTTCCATTTGTGGAATTAGGAGATGAACGTATTTATTTATCTCCGATACTTTCATTGGCCATATTACCATCGGTCTTATTTTTTAAAGTTATTTTCCTTTTGTTAGAGGAAGAATGGGGAAAGGATTATGTAGTGCTTGCTCGAAGCAAAGGACTATCTAATTTTAAGATCATAACCTTGCATTGTATTCGTAACATCAAACAAAGGTTACTTATACAATCTAAACCAATCATTTGGGCCACTTTATCTAGCCTACTCGTTATTGAATATTTACATGGAATATATGGGATTGTAAATTTTGTCTTTTACGATTCCCGCCCGTTTACGATGTCCATAGCACTTCTTATGATTTTTACTCCGTTTTTCCTTATATACCGCACGCTAGAATGGGTAGTTGCTTTGGATGGAGATAAGCTAGATGATCATTATGCGAAAATGTACCGGAGGATTGCGGTTACATCAGGAACATCCCCACTGCAGATAAATGGGAAAAAACACCTTGTTTCCATAAAAAATATGTGTAAAGACCTATCTAAAAAGCCAAAATTTTGGTTTGGAATCACCTTTATGTTATCCGTTACGGCCTGGAGCTTTATACACAGTGCAACGCACCATCCAGATGTTGAATTGTTTGGGATTTTCCACGATGAGACTGGTCAATTACAAGCACCGCCGCATCCACCAGGTGCTCTATTATTAGGGTCAGACCCCTACGGTTACCCAATCTTAGATATGTTAATTAAGGGTGCAAAATATACGGTTCTCGTATCTGTCTTCATTGCTTTCTGCAGAGTAGGGATTGCCTACTTATTAACAATACCTTATATGTTTTGGTTTGGGAAAAGAGTAAAACAAGCCATTAATAGACTCGCTGATGGAATGCAGTTCCTACCTTTAACATTGATTGCCTATATTTTGTTATTTCCTGTTGTTATTTTTTCTGATGGACAAAAAGAGCTTGCTGAAAGTCTGATGATACCGAATATGATATTAGAAATAGTCATCTTAATCCTTTTTGTTATCCCAGTTTTGCTGAATACATTAGGGAGAGAAGCTACTCAACTATTGAAGAGTGAATCCATTCAAGCAGCAGTTCTCTTAGGCGCTAGTAAGAGTCGAATTTTCTTCACTCATATCACTTCTCACCTATTGCCTCGGATGGTCTATTTAATGGGACAGCAAATGATTCAAGTGTTACAGGTATTGGTACATCTAGGTGTATTAGGTATTTTCTTAGGTGGGACTATATTAGGAGATCGAGCCGCACAATCCTTAACTAATGAGTGGACCTCGATGTTTGAATTATTGAGGGTAGGAATAGTGACGAAGCAGTACTGGTTTGTTGTGCCTGTACTTATGCTTTATGCTTTACTCATATACTCCATCCAAGCAGTCACTAGGAGCGCCCTTGATGTTCAACAAGCTAAAGTTGGCTTGGTAGCCAAATATTCGTCACACAAAAAGTTTCAAGGATGGAATACAGAAAAAGATACAGTATCAATGGAACGAAGCCCGGATGCCTTTACGTTCATGAATCGCTAAATCCTTCCATCTATCCTTTGTATGTAACCGGTATGGCTTGTTCATACTAACAAGTAAGTTCAAGAAAGGAGCGTGCAAAGGATGGAGAAAGAAAATCAAAATCCGGAAGAACAAAATCAGGATTCTCCACAAGGATCATCACTTGTTCAAAAAATTCAACAGCTGGGGCAGTCGAACGTGGCGCAAGCTCCAGAGTCTAATATTCATGTATTATCGATTATTGGTCAAATTGAAGGGCATGTCCAATTACCACCCCAAAATAAAACGACGAAATACGAGCACTTAATTCCACAAATTATCGCGATCGAGCAAAATCCAAAAATTGAAGGATTGCTCGTCATTTTGAATACTGTTGGTGGGGATGTAGAAGCAGGACTTGCCTTATCTGAGATGATTGCATCGATATCGAAACCCACTGTGTCGATTGTTTTAGGGGGAGGTCACTCGATCGGTGTCCCAATTGCAGTATCCACGGATTATTCGTATATTGCACCAACCGCTACAATGACCATTCATCCGATTCGATTAACAGGACTCGTAATTGGGGTTCCACAAACATTTGAGTACTTAGATAAAATGCAGGAGCGGGTCATTCAGTTTGTAATGAATCACTCCAATATTTCTGAAGAGAAATTTAAAGAGTTGATGTTCGAAAAAGGAAATTTAACGAGAGATATCGGAACCAATGTAGTCGGTACAGATGCTGTACAATACGGTTTAATTGATTCCATCGGCGGAGTAAAAGAAGCGATGGCAAAGTTAAATGAGATGATTGAATCCGAGCAAGAAGGAGATGAACTCATTCAATGATTTTGTACACGCCTTTAAGTCAGGAAGACATTTTCCCTGAAGATCAGAAGTCGTACCTAGGTCAAGAAATTGTTCAAGTAGATGGAAAAGCGGTATGTGCGAAGAAGCGTGAAGATGGAAGCTATGAGGTCATTCAGCTTTTATCGACGAATCCGAATGATTTTCTTGTGCAAAATTTTCAGCCAGGCTCTATTTTTACGACAAATGATGCTAGATAAGCCCTCACCAAATGGTAAAAATATGATATAATAAACTCGTCTTATATAGTCGACGTTTAATTCTATAACCCTTGTCAGCGCATATGGCAAGGGTTTATCATATGGCAGGAAATGAAAGCAGCAAGGACATTAGCTTAGGGGTGAAGGGCATGGCGAAAAGAAGAAAAAGTAAAAAGAAGCAACCCCAAATAAAACAACAGATAAAGTTTGAATTACTTGGGATCTTATTTGTGTTTCTTGCTATCTTTGGGAGTGGGGCAAGTACGATAAGCTCTGGACTTATTCCATCAGGATTAGAAAATGTGTTTCGCTTTTTATTCGGGATATGGTATTTTGTAGCGTCCTTGTTTTTAACATGGGTGGGATTGTATTTCATGATTAAGCGAAAATCTCCTTTCTTTTTACATAAAAAAATGACAGGGTTTTATTTTATTTTTTTAGGGATTCTGTTACTAACACATATTCAGTCGTTTGAAGCGTTATTGTTGGAATCTGTAGAACCTTCGATTATAAAAACGACATGGGGCCAGTACTCCGCATTCTTGGATGGGGAAGTTCCTTCTACGAATCTAGGAGGAGGCATGGCAGGCGCTATTTTATTTGCTTTTAGTTATTATTTATTTTCTTCCGCAGGAGCCAAGATCGTCTCCGTGTTTTCCATCTTCATTGGCGGCTTGTTCATGACAGAATTCTCAATTGGCGATTTCCTTGTGAAACGTTGGACAGGCTTAAAAGAAGGAATAAAAAAAGCGAAGGAATCCATTCAAAATAGTTTAGCCAACAAGAAAGAAAAACGAAAAGAAAAGAAAAACGAAGAGTCCAAGGTGGAGATTGAAACACAGCAGCCTACTCCAGATGAAATACCTGTGGAAACATTTAATGTAGATGTCCAAGAACCGGATTATCCGGACATTGCTTATTCTACAGATGTAACAAAGCAAACGCGAACGAAGAGTTCAAAAGAGGTAAAGAAGGAAGAGGATGATGACATCGGGACATCCCTACCGATGGCGGAGACGGAGAATTTTGATTATAAACTGCCTTCGATGGAATTGTTGTCTGAGCCGGTTCATAATACGCAACATCAAGAAAGATCACAAATTCAGGCAATTGTTAAGAAGCTAGAGAGAACCTTTCATAGTTTTGGAGTTAAAGCAAAAGTAACCAAGGTACACGTTGGACCGGCGGTTACGAAGTATGAAGTGTACCCAGATGTTGGGGTAAAGGTAAGTAAAATTGTGAATCTACATGATGACTTAGCTCTAGCACTTGCAGCAAAAGATATTCGGATAGAAGCACCCATTCCAGGAAAATCCGCAGTAGGGATTGAAGTTCCGAATCAGGAAGTAGCAACGGTATCAATGCGAGAGGTATTGGAAACGAAGCAGACACACCAAGGGTCTAAGCTCTCCTTCGTGTTAGGTCGTGATATCTCTGGGGAAGCTGTGATGGCAGAGCTGAATAAAATGCCACACCTTCTGGTAGCCGGGGCAACGGGAAGTGGGAAAAGTGTCTGTATTAATGGCATTATTACGAGTATCTTAATGCGAGCTAAACCTCACGAAGTCAAAATGATGATGATTGATCCGAAAAAAGTAGAATTGAATGTGTACAATGGAATTCCTCATTTATTGGCACCAGTTGTCACGGATGCGAAGAAAGCTTCGAGGGCACTAAAAAAGGTTGTTTCCGAGATGGAAAGGCGATATGAGTTGTTTTCCGATACCGGTACGAGAAATATCGAAGGATACAACGAATACATCAAAAAACATAATCAACGCGAAGGGGATACCCAGCCTTTGCTTCCATACATTGTAGTTCTTGTCGATGAGCTAGCAGACTTAATGATGGTAGCTTCCGGTGATGTAGAGGATGCGATTACGAGACTAGCACAAATGGCAAGAGCAGCAGGAATACATCTTATTATCGCGACCCAAAGACCATCTGTTGATGTTATAACAGGGGTCATTAAAGCAAATATTCCATCAAGAATTGCCTTTAGCGTCTCCTCCGCAACAGACTCTAGAACGATTCTAGACTCTGGTGGAGCAGAAAAACTTTTGGGTAGAGGGGATATGTTATTTATTCCAGTCGGATCCTCGAAGCCAACGAGAATTCAAGGCGCTTTTCTGTCAGATGAAGAGGTGGAACGTATTGTTGACCACTGTATTGATCAACAGAAAGCTCAATATCAGGAAGACATGATTCCTGAGGAAACAAGTGAAGTTCAACAAGAGGTGGAAGACGAGTTGTTCGATGATGCGGTTCAAATGATCGTAGAGATGCAGAGTGCTAGTGTATCGATGTTGCAACGAAGATTCCGTATTGGTTATACGAGAGCTGCACGATTAATTGACGCTATGGAAGACAGAGGAATTATCGGTCCATATGAAGGAAGTAAACCAAGAACGGTACTCGTGTCAGATGTATCTGAAGAAAAATCCTCTTAATGGATTATAAACGAACAATCAGGACAACCCTATGGAGGGTTGTCTTTTTTGTTGCTTAGCAGGAAATTATAAAATTGGCTATGTGTGGATAACATATATCGACAGCCACGTCCAGCTCCAGCGCCCCGAGCTTTTGTTCTTAACGTGGTTCTAGTGGTACTCTTTTTGGAATCTTAAGGTAAGTAGATTTAGGGAATGGATTTCGGAACACGGTTATCTTTTACCTGCGGTGGAAGTTAACTTAGTCTGCGCTTCCTTTTTAAAATCTATAAAGAAAAAGTGGTTTTCTTGGCTGTTCTTACTCGTTCTTCTCGGTCTCTGTTACTCTAATGGAGTAAAGGGAATGGGAATAGTGTAACACTATGGACAAAAAGTCTTACATCTATTCCAATATTTTTCCCTAATTTCTATTTATTTATGACAGTAAAAGTGTTATATTTATTTCGGACAATCAGTCATACGTCAGAGGTCAGTTCTCTCGAGCAAACGTAGGAGGAACAGCATGTCAATAAAAGCCGATACTCGTCATTTGTACTTACAGGTCATTGATCAAATGAAAAAAGACATTGAAGCTGGAGTTTATGGGGAAAAAGAAAAACTTCCTTCCGAATTTGAACTCTCAAAAAAGCTCGGTGTCTCTAGAGCAACTTTGCGTGAAGCATTACGACTGCTAGAAGAAGATAATATCGTAACGCGTCGACACGGAGTTGGTACGTTTGTGAACTCAAAACCTATCTTTTCCTCAGGGATTGAGCAATTAAACAGTGTAACGGATATGATTATTCGTTCAGGACGTAAACCTGGGTCTCAATATTTATCCACAGAAGTTGTTAGTCCAACCGAGGATGATAGAGAACGATTTTCTCCAAAACATGTTGACTCCTTAGCCAAAATAGAAAGAGTTCGAACAGCAGATGGACAACCAGTCGTCTATTGTATCGATAAAGTGGACGAATCATTGATTCCATTGGATCAAGTCCACAACCAAGACTCCATATTTCAAATACTAGAGGATTATAGTAACAAAGAAATAAGTTATGCAGTAACGTACATAGAACCAGTAGGCTATCATGAGATTATTTCACCTGTACTAAATTGTGAGCCGGACCAGTCGTTGCTTTTATTGAAGCAAATGCACTATACAGATGATGATGAACCTGTTCTTTATTCATCCAATTATTTTAGGTCCGATGTGTTCAGTTTTTATGTTTTAAGAAAAAGACCTTAAAGAGCTGGACATAATAAAAAAGGGTCTTTTTAGGAGGTGATTAATACATAACGTTTGTATGAAAATCTGCAAGAAATTCCACACTAGTTCTAAATAACATTATGGGGGTTTTAGTTATGAAAAAGAATCGTTTTCTATTAGTTTTAGCGATGCTATTGGCTGTTGGATTATTTTTAGCAGCTTGTGGTTCTTCTGATGATAAGGAAGAATCAACTGGTAACGAAGGTGGATCTGATAACGGAGGAGAAGGTACGGAAGAAGCTAGCTCCGATTTCAGTGTAGCAATGGTTACGGACGTAGGTGGGGTAGATGATAAATCATTTAACCAATCTGCGTGGGAAGGTATTAAAGCTTTCGGTAGTGAACATGGATTTGAAAAAGGTGCTGGGTTTGATTACGCACAATCTTCACAAGATGCAGATTATCTTCCAAACCTTAACCGTCTTGTTCAACAAGACTATAACCTAATTTATGGAATTGGTTACAAACTTGCAGAAGCACTAAGTGAAGTTGCAAAGCAAAATCCTGAAACAAACTTCGCTATTGTTGACTCTGTAGTAGAAGGCGACAATGTTGCAAGTATTACTTTTAAAGAACACCAAGGATCTTTCCTAGCAGGTGTTGCTGCAGCAATGAAAACTACATCTAACAAAGTAGGATTCGTTGGTGGGGAAGAAAGCCCACTTATTAAAAAATTCGAAGTCGGATTCCGTGCAGGTGTTCAATCTGTAAATCCTGATATCGAAGTAGAGGTTCAATATGCGGAATCATTCGCAGATGCTACAAAAGGAAAAGCGATTGCAGCAAACATGTATGATAATGGTATAGACGTAATTTACCACGCTTCTGGTGCTACTGGTAACGGTGTGTTCGCGGAAGCTAAAGATATCAAAAACAATGATCCAGATGCTCAAGTATGGGTAATCGGTGTAGACCGTGACCAATACGAAGAAGGACAAATTGGTGATCACAACGTCACCCTAACTTCTATGGTTAAGCGTGTTGACGTTGCTGTACAAGACGTTGCTCAAAGAGCAATGGATGGAGACTTCCCAGGTGGAGAAGTGCTTGAGTACGGTATTAAAGAAGATGGTGTTGGTGTAGCAACTACAAACGAAGAAGCTTTCACAGAGGAAATTGCAACTTCTGTAGATGAGTGGAAACAAAAAATCCTTGATGGGGATGTTGAAGTACCTGCTACAGAAGATGAATTAAAAACATACCTTGATTCACTTTAATGATTAGGAAAAAGGCTAGAGTTATCTAGCCTTTTTCCATCAACTCAAAAATCTGCAAATGAAGAGTTAGTTCCGGCCTTTTCATTTGGTGATTTTTTGGTCTCCTTACAAGGGTGAAGGGAATTGCCAGAGAAAAGCAAGGTGCAATTATTCATTTTTATTAAAGTTTGAAAAGAATGGATTAACTCATAAAAGAGATGGGACAAGTTAGGAGTGAGAGCTTTGGAAAACTATGTGATAGAGATGTTGAATATCCGTAAAGAATTTCCAGGCATTGTAGCCAATGACAATATAACCATTCAACTTAAGCAAGGCGAAATTCATGCTTTGTTAGGAGAGAATGGGGCAGGAAAATCAACACTCATGAACGTTTTATTTGGCCTTTATCAGCCGGAAAAAGGGGAAATGCGTGTCCGTGGGGAAAAAGTAAACATTACAGATCCGAACGTTGCAAACGACTTAGGGATCGGGATGGTACACCAACACTTTATGCTTGTCGATACCTTTACGGTTACGCAAAACATTATCTTAGGTAGCGAGCCGAAAAAAATGGGTACAATCGACATGAAGAAAGCAGAAAAAGATGTAGCAGAGCTTTCAGAGCGTTATGGATTAAAGGTGGATCCAACTGCCAAGATTCGTGATATTTCTGTTGGAATGCAGCAACGTGTGGAAATTTTGAAAACGCTATATCGTGGTGCGGAAGTGCTTATTTTGGATGAACCGACAGCAGTTCTTACACCACAAGAAATTAAAGAGCTCATGGAAATCATGAAATCTTTAGTCAGTGAAGGTATTTCTATTATCCTCATTACTCATAAACTAAAAGAAATTTTGGAATCATGCGACCGTTGTACTGTAATCCGTAAAGGACAAGGGATTGGAACGGTAGATGTTTCGGAGACCGATGAAAATGAATTGGCATCTCTCATGGTAGGAAGAGAAGTAAGCTTTAAAACCGAAAAGGCACCGGCAAATCCAAAGGAAGCTGTGTTGAAAGTTGAAGGCCTTTGGGTGAAAGACGCTCGTACCGTGGATATGGTTAAAGGACTTAACCTTGAAGTAAAAGCAGGTGAAATAGTTGGGATTGCTGGGGTAGATGGAAATGGTCAAACCGAGTTAATCGAAGCTATTACAGGGCTAACAAAAGTTCAGTCAGGTGACGTAACATTAAATGGGAAAAACATTACGAATTTATCCCCAAGAAAAGTGACTGAGTCTGGTGTTGCGCACATCCCGCAAGATAGACATAAATTTGGTTTAGTACTTGATTTTCCAATTGGAGAGAACATGGTGCTTCAAACCTATTACCAAAAGCCGTTTGCTAAAACTGGGGTTCTTTCGTTTGCGAACATTTATGACCATGCTAGGAAATTGATTAGTGAATATGATGTTCGTACACCTAGTGAATACACACAAGCAAGAGCGTTATCTGGTGGGAATCAGCAAAAAGCGATTATTGCTCGTGAGGTAGATCGCTCACCAGATCTATTAATCGCTGCACAACCAACTAGAGGTTTGGATGTAGGGGCGATTGAATTTATTCATAAAAAATTAATCGAAGAAAGAGATAAAGGGAAAGCCGTTCTACTTGTCTCTTTTGAATTAGATGAAATCATGAATGTGAGTGACAAGATTGCAGTAATGTTTGACGGACAAATCGTGGCAAACGTGAAGCCAGAAGAGACAAATGAACAAGAATTAGGTCTCTTGATGGCTGGTAGTAGGCAAGTGAAAGAAGGTGGCAACTAATGTTTTCTAACAAAACATTTAATCTAATTGTTCCAATTATATCCGTATTACTTGGGCTACTTGCTGGTGCAATTATCATGCTTGTATTTGGTTATAACCCTGTTGAAGGGTATATTGCACTATGGAATGGTGCTTTTGGCAGCAACTACTTCTTTGGGGAAACGATTCGTCAAGTTACCCCATACATTTTTACAGGTTTATCGATAGCTTTTGCCTTTCGTGCTGGTTTGTTTAACATTGGTGCTGAAGGACAAGTAATTGTTGGTTGGTTGGCTTCTGTTTGGGTAGGGGCCGCATTTGATGCACCAATGATTATCCATCTTCCACTTGCTATTATTGCGGCGGCATTGGCAGGAGCGCTTTGGGGATTTGTCCCAGGTTTATTAAAAGCAAAGCTTGGTGTTCATGAAGTTATTATTACAATTATGATGAACTACATTGCGTTACATGTTTCCAATGCTCTGATTCGAGATGTGCTAACGGACAGTGGAGACAGTACCGATCAAATTAAAGAATCTGCTTCCTTAGCATCCAATTGGTTAATGGAGCTGACTGGTTATTCTCGTCTTCATTATGGAATTATTTTGGCACTTTTTGCTGCCTTCTTTGTATGGTTCTTGCTTGAGAAAACGACTCGAGGCTATGAGCTACGATCTGTAGGTTATAACCAACATGCCTCCGAATACGCGGGTATGAACGTAGGAAGAAATATTATTTTATCTATGGTCATTTCCGGTGGTATAGCAGGACTAGCTGGTGCAATGGAAGGATTAGGAACGTTTGGCTATATGCCAACACACTCTGCCTTTACGAACTTAGGTTTTGACGGTATCGCCGTAGCCTTATTAGGTGGTAACAACGCCTTTGGGGTTGTTATAGCTGCTTTCTTATTCGGGGTTTTAAAAATTGGTGCTTTGAATATGCCAACAGCTGCGGAAGTCCCATCTGAGCTGGTAGAAATCGTAATTGCATTGATTATTTTCTTTGTAGCTTCTAGCTACATTATTCGTTGGACATTACTTAAGTTTAAAAAGGAGGGGAAATAAATGGCTTTCTTTGACGTCTTACAATCGATAATCCCAATTGCCTTATTCTATTCCGCCCCTCTTATTTTCACCGCGTTAGGTGGAGTATTTAGTGAAAGATCTGGTGTTGTTAATATTGGGTTAGAAGGGTTAATGGTTGCCGGAGCATTTGTTGGAATCGTCTTTAATCTTACCTTCGATGAAACCTTTGGAAGTGCAACTCCATGGATTTCCATTTTTGTAGCGATGATAGTGGGAGCTATCTTTTCCCTTGTACACGCTGTGGCATCTGTTTCATTCCGTGCCGATCAAGTAGTAAGTGGGGTAGCTATTAACTTTTTAGCACTAGGGTTAGGGGTATTCCTAACGAAACAATGGTATGGAAAAGGGCAAACCGATATGGTAGACGAACCTTTCTATTCCACAGATATTCCAATATTAGCGGATATTCCAATTCTGGGCCCACTTTTCTTTAATGGTATTTATGTCACGTCTTATGTCGCCATTGCCTTTGCCTTTTTAGGCTGGTTTGTTCTTTACAAAACTCCATTCGGTTTAAGACTTCGTTCGGTTGGGGAGCACCCTATGGCAGCTGATACGAATGGAATTAACGTTAATCGCATGCGTTATATCGCTGTTATGATTTCCGGAGCGTTAGGTGGATTAGGTGGGGCCGTGTTCGCGTTAACGATTGCTTTTAACTTCTCACAAGCAACGATTGTTGGACAAGGGTTCATGTCTTTAGCTGCTGTAATTTTTGGAAAGTGGCATCCGCTTGGTGCTATGGGAGCAGCATTATTCTTTGGTTTCGCACAAAGCTTGAGTGTAATCGGGTCAGGAATTCCACTATTGGAAAATGTTCCTGCCGTTTATTTAACAATTGCGCCATATGTATTAACGATTTTAGCGTTAGCTGGATTCATTGGCCGTGCGGAAGCACCTAAAGCGAACGGACAGCCATATATAAAAGGAAGTCGCTAACCTTCCTATTAAGGGACTCGGTATTTGTTACCGGGTCTCTTTTTCGTTAAAATGGCAATAGGTGCAAATGTTTCCAACTTCTCATCTACAATCATGGGATAGATTTACTTATAATTTAAATACTAAGAAGTATATGTGACTTAAGGGAGGATTTATAATGCAGGAAGTGCAAGAGAAAACCACTACAGGCCAGGGTTATAACTTACACGTTATTCAAAGCACGAAATATAAAACCGTTAATATCGTCGTAAAATTTAAAGCACCATTAGAAAGGGAGACGATCACGAAACGAGCGATCCTTCCTTATGTGCTTCAGCAGGGCACGGAGAAAAATCCGAATGCTAGAAGCTTGCGCCAAGCTTTGGATGCCTTATATGGTGCTGTTCTAAGTATTGATGGTTCCAAAAAAGGAGAGCAGCACATCTTGACTGCTCGCTTAGAGGTTGCGAATGAAGCGTACTTAACTAATGAATCAAAGTTGTTAGATCAAGCGGTCCAACTTTTAAGTGAAATCGTCTTTAAACCGAAGACGGATGGGCAAGCTTTTGACACAAAGATTGTCAATAGGGAAAAAGAAACTTTAAAACAAAAGATGGAAGCCATTAAGGATGACAAGATGAGCTATGCGAATATGCGGTTAATGGATGAGATGTGTAAAGAGGAGCCTTACCACTTACACGTGCATGGTTATCAAGAAGATCTAAATTCTTTAGATGAATCCTCTCTGTATCAGTATTATCACCAGCTTCTACAAGAGGATCAAATGGATATTTATCTACTTGGTGATTTTTCAAACAAACAAGTGGAAGATATTGTACATCGTCACTTTGATCGAAAGGATACGGCCAGTCAACGGGAGCAAACAGCTCCAAAACAAAAAGATATTACAAAAGTGCAAGAGATCGTCGACCAAGAGGATGTGCAGCAAGGAAAGCTCCACCTCGGTTACCGGACTAACATCACGTACAATGATTCTGATTATGCAGCTTTGCAAGTGTTTAATGGAATATTCGGAGGGTTTCCGAGTTCCAAGTTATTTATTAATGTTCGTGAAAAAAATAGTTTAGCTTATTATGCAGCATCTAGAGTGGAGAGCCATAAAGGATTATTACTCGTATTTAGTGGTATCAATCCAGCTGATTATCAAAAAGCGAAAGACATTATGCTTGAGCAGATGGAAGCTATGAAGCAAGGAGAATTTACAGAACAGCAAGTAGAGGAAGTGAAAAGTCTCGTAGTCAGTCAATTCTTAGAAACGATGGATCATCCTGTAGGTTTGATTGAAGTCATGTATCATCAGGTCATTGCAGGATCAGACATAAATCCGAACGAATTGTTAGAACAAGTGAAGCAAGTGAAGAAGGAAGACGTCGTTCGCGCTGCAAACAAAGTGGATTTGGATACGGTGTATTTCTTAACAAGCAAAGGGGGATGTGTTGATGCATAAGACAACATACGAGCAATTAAAAGAGACCATTTACTCCGAGAAATTAGACAATGGACTACAAGTCTTTTTGCTTCCAAAACCAGAAATGGCAAAAACATATGGCATCTTCTCAACTAATTACGGATCGATTGACCAAACCTTCGTACCTCTTGGAAAAGAAGAGATGATTACCGTTCCGGATGGAATTGCCCATTTTTTAGAGCATAAATTGTTTGAAAAAGAAGATCGAGACGTATTTCAGGATTTCACGAAGCAAGGTGCTTCTGCGAATGCTTATACGTCCTTCACGAAAACAGCTTACTTGTTCTCCGCAACCAGCAATATTGATAAAAACGTGGAGACCTTGTTAAATTTTGTGCAAGAACCGTATTTCTCTGAAAAGTCCGTAGAGAAGGAAAAAGGTATCATTGGTCAAGAGATTACGATGTATGATGACCAGCCGGACTGGCGTTCTTTTTTTGGTACAATTCAAAGTCTTTACCATCATCACCCCGTTCAAATTGATATTGCTGGTACGATTGATTCCATCGCGAAAATCACAAAAGAAGACTTATATACGTGCTATGAAACGTTCTACCATCCATCCAATATGACGTTCTTTGTAGCTGGAAACTTTGATCCGGAGTCTATGATGGCTTTGATTAAAGATAATCAGTCGAAAAAAAGCTTTACGGACCAAGATCCAGTGAAAAGAAGCTTTCCAGAGGAACCGAATACGGTTGCAAAAGAAAAACACGTGATTGAAATGCCTGTTTCCGTATCCAAATGCCTGGTTGGGATTAAAGAAGAAATGAATCATAAAGATGCTGATGATTTCTTAACCTCTGATTTGTTAACAGAAATGTTATTGGATCACTATTTTTCAAAAAGTGGTGCGTATTATCAAGAATTGTACGAACTCGATTTAATCGATAATAGCTTCCAATTCGAAACGAATTTGGAGAAGAACTTTGGATTTAGCATTGTAGGTGGAAATACGAAAAAGCCTGATCAATTAGCGGACAAATTACAAGAAATGTTATTAAATATGAGGAACCAACCATTAACGGAAGAAGAGTTTGATATTATGAAGCGAAAACAAATTGGTCATTTCTTTAGAGCTATGAATTCTTTGGAGTTTATCTCGAGTCAATTCATTCACTACCATTTGTCAGGCATAGACTTTTTCGAGATTTTACCACGAATCGAGGCTTTGACTGTACAAGAAGCCAATGAGTTTTTAAACCATTGGGTATCGGAGGAACGAATTGCGGTCTGCCAGGTAGTTCCAGCAAAGGGGTAACAGAATGGGGAACGTGCTTATTATTGGTGCAAGTGGGGATATTGGAGCAGCAATTGCAACACGATTGGCGGAAAATGGGCATCAATTAATATTACATTATAATCGAGGTCGTGAAAGAGTAGAACAATTAGTATCTACTCTTCCTGAACATTGTGTATTAAAGGTCATTAACGCTGATTTGCAAAAAGATGAAGGGATTAATAACTTTTTAAAAGAAATACAAATGTCTGTTCATTCCATCGTTTTTTCAAGTGGAAGCAGCCATTTTGGCATGTTTCAGGATACTACAGAGGAAGAAATGGACCAGATGCTCACTCTTCATGTAAAGGCGCCTTGGCAAATTACGAAACATTTTCTACCAGACATGGTGAAAATAAAATCTGGTCATATTGTTATGATCTCGTCGATTTGGGGCGAGGTAGGGGCAAGCTTTGAGGTCATTTACTCGACCGTTAAGGGAGCGCAGAACAGCTTTGTGAAAGCATTAGCCAAAGAAGTCGCCATGTCGGGCGTTTCGGTCAATGGTATAAGCCCAGGCTTTATTGACACGAAAATGAACCAACATTTATCGGAAGAAGAGCGGCAAGAAATTATCCAAAACATTCCGATAAATCGCCCAGGGAAACCGGATGAAGTTGCCCATGTCACAGCCTTCTTATTAGACGGTCGTTCGAGTTATATCCAAGGCGAAATCATTCGGGTAAGTGGGGCATGGTAGTTCGCTCTTACTTTTTAAAAATTACAACCTCCCTCATGTATAAGGATCTTATTATGTCACATCCTATGGATGAACGTTCAACTACAAGGAGGGGTCATGAATGTCTGTACTAGACAACTTTGAATCTTGGAAGGACTTTCTTGGTGATCGTTTACACCAAGCTGAAGGTCAAGGAATGAACCAGAACACGATTGGTGATATTGCTTACGAAATTGGTGACTACCTTGCAAAGCAAGTAGATGCCAAAAACGACCAAGAAGCTGTTCTTCGAGATCTTTGGAATGCTGCTTCTAAAGAAGAGCAACATTCTATCGCGAATATCATGGTCAAAATGGTTCAAAACGACGGAACTGGCAGATAATAGAAACAGGAGAACCCTTGTTTAGATACAGGGGTTCTTCTTTTATACGGAACAAATTCATTTGCTAAGTCTACTTAATCATGCATTTTTTGTTCATCGTCATCTATTCCTGTAGAAAAATGCGAATAATGTCCTTTTCTTATGTGATATAATCATTTATGATGAAAAGGGAGCATAAATTTTCCAATATGAACGAATGATGAAAGGAAGGAGTTTTCTTAATGGAGAAAACAGAATGGTATCTCGAGTACGAAATTCAACATAATCGACCAGGCCTGCTTGGGGATATCTCTTCCTTATTAGGGATGCTTTCCATTAATATCATTACGATCAATGGTGTGGAAAATTCGCGAAGAGGGATGCTACTTTTATCTCGCAAAGATGAGCAAATTACACGCTTAAAATCCATCTTAGATACGATGGATACCATAAATGTAATTAAGTTGCGGAAACCAAAGCTACGAGATCGATTAGCTGTTCGGCATGGACGTTATATACATAGTGATGTAGACGATAAAAAGACTTTTCGATTTGTGCGAAGTGAATTGGGACTTTTGGTTGATTTTATGGCTGAATTATTTAAGAAAGATGGGCACAAACTAATTGGTATTAGAGGAATGCCTAGAGTTGGAAAGACCGAGTCTATCGTTGCCTCCAGTGTCTGTGCTAACAAACGATGGTTGTTCGTATCTAGTACGTTGTTAAAGCAGACTATTCGTAATCAATTGATTGAAGACGAATATAACGATGATAATTTATACATCATTGATGGGATTGTATCCACACGTCGAGCTAGTGAAAAACATTGGGAGCTTGTGCGTGAGATTATGCGATTGCCATCTACAAAAGTTGTAGAGCACCCGGACATTTTTGTCCAACAAACGGAGTATAAATTAGATGATTTCGATTATATTATCGAATTGAGAAACGAGGAAGACGAAGAGATAAAATATGATTCCATTGAGAAACCAAGTGTTGAACAACAAGATGGCTTTTCAATGTTTGATTTTTAAAATGGACGGTGTTTAGTATGGAAATAGGAGCAAAGCTGAAAGAAGCTAGAGAAGCGAAAAATTTATCCTTAGATGATATCCAGAAAGTGACTAAGATTCAAACTCGCTACTTGCAGGCGATAGAAAAAGGGAATTTTAGTGCCATGCCTGGTAGTTTTTACGTTCGTGCTTTTGTAAAAGAATATGCGACTGCTGTTGGGCTCGATGCAGAGGTCTTCATGGAGGAACATGCCTCAGAGTTACCGAAGGCTACTAATGAAAGCTCCGTTCAGTATTCGAGAGTGCGTAGTAGGGGGGAAGCAACCTCTTCCAAGAGTCCGGCCATTTTTTCATTTTTACCGACTGTTATAGTCGTATTGCTAATCCTTGGTATATTGTTTCTCGTCTGGTTCTTCAGATCTAATGGTAATGGCGATGCAGATCCAGAACAAGTGGATACTGGGGGGCCAGATGAGGTATTAGTAGAGGACACGGGCTCTGATTCAGAAGAACAACCAGAAGAGGCACCGGACGAAGCCACAGAAGGTGACGAAGGTGGAGAAACTACCGACGGGGAAACGAATCAATCGGAGGAGCCAGCGAACGAACCACAATTAAAACTTGTTGAAGAAACAACGGATGATGGGGAAGGCGTCTCAACCTACGACTTAATAAATGCGGATGATACTATTCAACTTGTATTAAATACCGATAAAGAACATTGGCTGGAAGTAGAAAATGATAAAGGGAAAAGCTTTTATAACGCGATGTTTGCATCGAACAATGCTCCGCTTGAATTGGATGTAACGGGAGAACAAAGAGTGCATCTTCGATTTGGTAATCCGAGAGACTTGCAAATAACCGTAAATGGCGTTTCCTTACAACTTCCAGAGACTGTCGAGAATGGACAAATCCATCAAGTTTGGATTAATCTTAATGGAAGTGCAGCTGAATAAATATTAGTAGCAAACCCTTTCCGCTGAAATGGAAAGGGTTTGACTTACGTACATATGTTGACAGGAGGAAATAACAAATGAATATACCTAATAAAATTACGATGTCACGAATTTTTATGATTCCAATTTTTATCTTACTTTTAAGTATTCCGCTGGATTGGGGAGTTATTGATATTGGAAACGAAAGTCTTCCGGTAGTAGATCTCGTTGCGGCCCTTATTTTTATTGTTGCCTCCACAACCGACTGGGTAGATGGATACTATGCTCGAAAATATAATTTAGTTACGAATTTAGGGAAATTCCTAGATCCCCTTGCAGATAAATTATTAGTCTCTGCTGCATTAATCTTGTTAGTCGAAATGGGGCAAGCTCCGGCCTGGATTGTTATTACCATCATTAGTAGAGAGTTTGCAGTGACAGGACTTCGACAGGTTGCAGCTGGAGAAGGGATCATTCTTGCTGCTGGACAAATGGGTAAATTAAAAACGTGGATTCAAATTATTGCGATTTCTGTATTGCTTTTGCATAATTTCCCATTCTCCTATACGACGATTCCGTTCGGAACGATCGCTTTGTATGCTGCCTTAATCATTACCGTTGTTTCAGGTGTGGATTACTTTGTAAAGAATTGGCATGTCATGAGGGATTCTAAATGAGTGTGAAAGCAGAAATAATTGCAGTAGGTACGGAACTCCTATTAGGACAAATTTCCAATACGAATGCGCAATGGTTGTCCGAACAGCTCGCGAAACGTGGCGTGTATGTGTATCATCATAGTGTCGTGGGCGACAATTTAGACCGTGTAAAAGAAACGTTTGAACAAGCTGGTAAACGTGCTGATATAGTGATTGTAACTGGTGGACTAGGTCCAACCGATGATGACTTAACGAGAGAAGCGTTTCAAGCTTTATCTGGTTACGGATTAATAGAAGATAAGGAAACAATGAAAAAGATTGAATCCTATTTTGAAAAAGCGAACAGAGTGATGACCCCGAACAACAGAAAGCAAGCACGAGTGTTTGAAAATAGTACCGTTTTTCAAAATAGTGCTGGCATGGCTCCAGGAATTGTAGTGGAGTATCAGGATACCGTATGGATTTTTATGCCGGGGGTCCCTAGAGAAATGAAAGCTATTTCTACGGAACAGGCTTTTCCATATCTAGAAGAGCATTTTCAATTAAGGTCGATTATTCGCTCTAAAATGTTACGATTTATCGGCATTGGAGAATCTCAGCTAGAGCATGATCTTTATGATTTGATACAGAATCAAACGAATCCAACAATCGCTCCATTAGCCTCCGAAGGGGAGGTAGGTCTGAGGCTGACTGCACAATCTGAATCAGAGCAAGAGGCGGAAGAGCTCATTGTTTCTACTGAATCCTTGATTCGAGAAAAAGTAGGCGCTTATATGTATGGAACGGATGATCAAACACTAGAACAATCTGTCAAAGAACTACTAAATCAACAAGGCAAGACGTTAGCAGCGGCGGAAAGCTTAACTGGTGGTATGTTTGCGAGCACGTTGGTATCAGTAGAAGGGGCTTCCTCTGTCTTTAAAGGCGGGGTGGTAAGCTACGCTTCGTCCGTTAAAAGTGGTCTCCTACAAGTATCTGAACAAACGATTGTGGAACACGGAACCGTCAGTGATCAAACAGCGAAAGAAATGGCTAGAAATGTTCGAGAGTTAACCGGTGCAGAGATTGGCATCAGTTTTACTGGCATAGCAGGCCCGGATGCAGTGGAAGGTAAGCCAGTTGGAACCGTTGTGATAGGTATCGATCAGAACAAAGAAGATTCGGTAACGAAGACTTATCAATTTACTGGAGATCGCTCGTCCATTCGGAGAAGAACGGTGAAAAAAGGATATGAACTCCTTTTCCATTTGCTTACTAACTAAATAGCTAAAAAAGAAGAATGCGATGCAGTCTGAGCATCATTTTTAAAAAATTATCTTATGAATCTATTATTTTCCAAAAAATCTCTTATTAAAAAAGGGAACATTTATTCGTATTTTTGCTTGTTAAATCTCAAAAAACAAGTTATGATAGAGATAGATTAATTGAAGGAGGAAATAAGTTGAGCGATCGTAAACAAGCCTTAGATATGGCGTTAAAACAAATAGAAAAGCAGTTCGGAAAAGGTTCTATCATGAAATTAGGAGAACGAGGAGAGCAAAAAGTCGCAACCGTTCCGAGTGGTTCATTGGCATTGGATGTTGCACTTGGAGTTGGAGGGTACCCTAGAGGTCGTGTTATTGAAATTTACGGTCCAGAGTCCTCTGGTAAAACAACGGTTTCGTTACATGCGATTGCGGAAGCTCAACGTCAAGGTGGACAGGCTGCATTTATTGATGCGGAGCATGCTTTAGATCCTGTCTACGCTAGAAAATTAGGAGTTAATGTAGATGAACTTCTTCTTTCACAACCGGATACAGGAGAACAAGCTCTTGAAATCGCAGAAGCACTAGTTCGAAGTGGTGCAGTAGACATGATTGTTATTGACTCTGTTGCTGCGTTAGTACCAAAGGCAGAGATTGAAGGGGAGATGGGAGATTCTCACGTAGGTCTGCAAGCTCGTCTTATGTCTCAAGCATTACGAAAGCTTTCTGGTGCAATTAACAAGTCGAAAACAACTGCAATCTTTATCAACCAAATCCGTGAAAAGGTTGGTGTCATGTTCGGAAATCCTGAAACGACACCTGGTGGGCGTGCTCTTAAATTCTACTCATCTGTGCGTTTAGAAGTACGTCGTGCAGAAACGCTAAAGCAAGGAAATGATTTTGTCGGTAACAAAACGAGAATCAAAGTGGTTAAAAATAAAGTTGCTCCACCTTTCCGCACCGCTGAAGTAGATATTATGTATGGGGAAGGTATTTCAAGACAAGGGGAGCTTCTCGATATTGGTTCGGACTTGGATATCGTTTTAAAAAGTGGTGCTTGGTATTCCTATAATGAAGAACGACTTGGCCAAGGAAGAGAAAATGCGAAGCAGTTCTTAAAAGAAAACGAAGATATCGCTATGGAGATTTATCAAGCCATTCGTGATCATTACGAAATGGATACACTAGCACCAGAAGCTACAGAAGAAAGCAAGGAAGGGCAAGAAGTATTAGATTTTGAGTGAGGAAACAAAAGCGGAAGCGCCTGGTAGCTAGACTAGGTTGGATGTAACAAAAAAGTCGAGTGGAGAAGATCCATTCGACTTTTTTCGCATTTTCCTCGGATGTAAAAATACTAGATTTATAGGATTGCTTCACTTTATTGGTCAGTACCTTGACATTAGTTTTCGTCAAGATTAAAATTAATATGTATAATTATCATTTTTATTATACAATTTTGTTAAAAAATGATTACTTTAAAAGTTTTCTACTGTACATGCCGACCAATTATGTTTGTACAAGTTTATAGCAAGAGGAGGTGAAATTATGGTGACAATAATCATCTCCATTTTGCTTGCCCTTATCGTCGGTATTGTTGTTGGTTATCTGATTCGGAAGTCAATTGCAGAACAGAAGATTAAAAGTGCTGAAGATTTGGCGAAGCAGATTGTAGAAGAGGGGCACCGTAATGCCGAAGTAGCCAAGAAAGAAGCACTTCTTGAAGCCAAGGACGAAAATCATAGGCTTCGTCAACAGGCTGACCATGAGCTCAGAGACAGAAGATCAGAGCTTCAAAAGCAGGAAAGCCGGTTGATGCAGAAAGAAGAAAATCTGGACCGTAAAGGTGAAATGCTGGATAAGCGGGAGCTTATGTTGGAGAGAAAAGAAGGTTCTCTGACGGAAAAACAACAACAAATTGAAGAAATGGAAAGCAAAGTGGAAGCCTTGTTGAGTGAACAGCAAGCTGAACTTGAACGCATTTCCGGCTATACATCTGACCAAGCGAAGCAAGTTATTTTAGAACGGGTTGAGAAAGAAGTTTCCCACGAAACAGCCATTATGATTAAAGAGGCAGAAAATCGAGCCAAAGAAGAAGGGGACAAGAAAGCAAAAGACATTCTTTCCCTAGCACTTCAACGCTGTGCTGCCGATCATGTTGCTGAAACAACGGTTTCAGTCGTTAACCTTCCAAATGATGAAATGAAAGGTCGTATAATTGGACGAGAAGGCCGAAATATTCGAACGTTAGAAACTCTTACTGGAATCGACTTAATCATAGACGACACTCCAGAAGCTGTAATCCTATCTGGCTTTGATCCTATCCGTAGGGAAACAGCTCGTATAGCATTAGAGAAGCTTGTTCAGGATGGACGTATCCACCCGGCTCGTATTGAGGAAATGGTTGACAAATCAAGACGAGAAGTGGATGAGTATATCCGAGAAGTAGGAGAGCAAACAACGTTTGAAGTTGGTGTTCACGGTTTACACCCAGACCTTATTAAGATTCTAGGAAGACTAAAATATCGTACAAGCTATGGTCAAAATGTGTTAAAACACTCTACGGAAGTTGCGTACTTGTCCGGATTGCTTGCAGCTGAACTAGGTGAGGATGAAACACTCGCACGAAGAGCAGGACTGCTGCATGATATCGGGAAAGCAATTGACCATGAAGTGGAAGGAAGCCACGTTGAGATCGGGAAGGAACTTGCTACGAAGTACAAGGAAAACCAAACGGTCATTAACGCCATTGCTTCTCACCATGGTGATGAAGAAGCGACATCTGTGATTGCAGTGTTAGTTGCGGCAGCCGATGCATTATCAGCTGCTAGACCAGGCGCGCGTAGTGAGACATTAGAAAATTATATCAAGCGTCTTGAAAAGCTTGAAGAAATTTCAGAGTCTTACTCCGGTGTTGAAAAATCCTTTGCAATTCAAGCTGGTAGAGAAATCCGTATCATGGTAAAACCAGATGAAATCGATGATCTAGAAGCTCTACGAATTGCTAGAGATATACGAAAACGTATCGAGGGTGAATTAGATTATCCTGGTCATATTAAAGTAACGGTTATTAGAGAAACAAGAGCAGTTGAATATGCAAAATAAAACGACCATTTTGGTCGTTTTATTTTTTTGGAAATCAAGTAAGAAATGATTGGTTTTGACTTTTATTCTCCTGTGTGTGACACTTAAATGAAAAATAGCAGATAGATAGGACGGTAGGTATCATGCGTTTACTTTTTATCGGTGACGTTGTAGGCTCACCAGGAAGAAACATGGTTCAGGAGTATTTACCAAAATTAAAACAAAAATTTCAACCTCAAATTACAATTCTGAATGGCGAAAACGCTGCTGCAGGAAAAGGGATTACGGAGGATATATATAAGCGATTCCTCGAGTGGGGTGCCCAAGCTATTACGATGGGGAATCACACGTGGGATAAAAAAGAGATCTTCGAATTTATTGATAAGGCAGATTATATGGTCCGCCCAGCAAACTTCCCAGAAGGAACGCCTGGCAAAGGCTTATTGTTCTTAAAATATAACAATGTAGAGATTGCCATTATAAATTTACAAGGGCGTACATTTTTACCACCTATTGACGATCCGTTTACGAAAGCAGATCAATTGGTGGAGGAAGCAAAAAAACGTACCAATCTTATTTTTGTTGATTTCCATGCAGAAGCAACGAGTGAAAAACAAGCATTAGCTTGGTATTTAGACGGACGAGTAACGGCAGTGGTTGGGACTCATACTCATACCCAAACAGCAGATGAGCGAATTTTACCGAAAGGGACCGCTTATATCACCGATGTTGGAATGACTGGTCCTTATGATGCCATTCTGGGGACCAACAAAGACCCTGTTATTAAAAAGTTTCTGTCAAGCTTACCTGTTCGATTCGAAGTAGATAAGCAAGGGCGTAATCAATTAAACGGTGTTTTGATTGATATTGATCCAAACACAGCTACCTCCAAGAAAGTCCAACGTATTCTTATAAACGATGATCATCCCTTCTTTGGCTAATATTTGAATTTTTTGAAAAATTGATTCATAATAAAAAGGAATATCTATCAATTATAGGAATATAGTAAAAGTGGAACAAGTTTAGTAAACTAAGGAGGTACTAGGAATGGAAATATTAAAAGTTTCAGCTAAATCTAATCCTAATTCAGTAGCAGGAGCACTTGCGAACGTGTTAAGAGAACGTGGCTCAGCGGAAATTCAAGCGATTGGCGCTGGTGCATTAAACCAGGCCGTCAAAGCAGTAGCAATTGCCCGAGGATTTGTTGCCCCAAGTGGAGTTGACCTAATTTGTATCCCAGCTTTTACAGATATTATGATTGATAATGAAGAACGGACAGCCATTAAGTTGATTGTGGAACCTCGATAACTAGTAAACTACCTGTTTGCCCGGCAAGCAGGTTTTTTTCTGTATGAAACGTTTAAGCCTTCCGCGTTTCTGAGTTCGTTTTCATGACAAATGTGATAGAATAAGTGCGGAGTAGCTTTGATACCATTCTGAAAACGAATAGGCTTTATTTTTGGACACGCTTCTTGATATAATATGTAAATTAGGGTTGTTTTATTTACCTGAAGAGTTAGGGAAGATAGGAAAGGAGTTTCCGTAATGAACGAACAGCAACGGAAGGAATTAGACAGAATAAAACAGGTGGATCCATCGGACATAAAATCCGACCAGGATAAAAACCTGGAACGACTTAAAAACACGTCATCGGACGAAATCATTAGCAAGTATTTTCAAGCTACTTATGAACCGCCTAACTTGAAAAAAGCTAAAAAACGCCGAAGAGAGGATATTCAAATTCATTACGATTTTGGTATCCCAGAGGATATGAAAGAGATCGGGAGAGGCAAGAAATTCCTCATTCGTACGTATGGCTGCCAAATGAACGAGCATGATACCGAAGTAATGGCTGGACTATTAACGGATATGGGCTATGAATCTACAAATGAAACAACAGAAGCAGATATCATTTTGTTGAATACATGTGCCATTCGTGAAAATGCGGAAAATAAAGTGTTTGGTGAAATCGGCCACTTGAAACCACTCAAACAAGAAAATCCAGATGTCATCATCGGCGTGTGTGGATGTATGTCTCAAGAGGAGTCGGTCGTCAACCGTATTTTGAAGAAGCATCCGTTTATCGACCTTATCTTTGGTACACACAATATTCATCGCTTGCCGCAATTGCTGAAAGAAGCGATGTTCAGTAAAGCGATGGTTGTGGAAGTGTGGTCGAAGGAAGGGGACATTATTGAAAACCTTCCGAAAGTAAGAAAAGGTAAAATTAAAGGCTGGGTTAACATTATGTACGGCTGTGACAAATTCTGTACGTATTGTATCGTCCCTTATACACGCGGAAAAGAACGAAGTCGTCTTCCTGAGGATATTATTCAAGAGGTTCGTCATTTAGCAGCACAAGGCTACAAGGAAATTACGCTGTTAGGACAAAACGTGAATGCTTATGGAAAAGATTTCACAGATATGGAATATGGTTTAGGAGACTTAATGGAAGAAATCAGTAAAATTGACATTCCTAGAGTTCGTTTTACAACCTCCCATCCAAGAGATTTCGATGACCGTCTAATCGAAGTACTTGCAAAAGGTGGAAACCTTCTCGACCATATCCACTTGCCAGTTCAATCCGGGAGCTCTGAAGTGCTTCGCGTAATGGCAAGAAGATATACGAGAGAGCGTTATCTAGAGCTTGTGGACAAAATCAGAAAAGCGATGCCAAACGCAACCTTAACAACGGATATTATCGTTGGCTTCCCGAACGAAACGGATGAACAGTTTGAAGAAACACTTAGCTTAGTAGAAGAAGTTGGTTTTGAAAGTGCCTATACGTTTATTTACTCTCCAAGGGAAGGAACTCCTGCTGCAAGATGGGAAGACAACATCCCGATGGAAGTGAAAAAAGAGCGTCTACAACGGTTAAATGCCTTGATTAACAAACAATCTGCGGAAGCAATGAAAAAATATCACGGACAAACAGTTAAGGTACTTGTCGAAGGGGAAAGCAAGAAAAATCCAGATGTGCTGTCTGGGTACACAGAGCGAAACAAGCTTGTTAACTTCAGAGGTCCGAATTCCGTAATCGGACAAATTGTTGAAGTGAAAATAACGGAAGCAAAAACTTGGTCTTTAGATGGAGAATTAGTAGAAGAAGCGGTAGAGGTGAACTAAATGACACAGTACACACGTAAGCAAATCATTGAAGAAGCGGAAAAACTAGCCAGAATGATGGCCAGCACAGAAGAAATTGATCGTTTTAAACAGCTCGAGGCTAAACTAAACGAAAACCAAAAGATTCGTGAAACGATTGAACGCATTAAAAAACTACAAAAGCAAGCTGTAAACTTCCAAGCCTATGGAAAAACGGAAGCTTTAAATCGAGTGGAAAAAGAAATTGATCGCCTTCAAGGTGAAATTGATTCCATTCCAATTGTTCAGGAATTTAAAGAAACACAAGTTATGATTAATGATATTCTTCAGTTAGTATCCAACACGATTTCTCGTGAGGTGACGAATGAAGTTATTCGCTCTACAGAAGGGGACGTACTTCGTGGAGAAACAGGATCCAAATTGAAATACAGTGGTGGACACCACCATTAAAAAGCAAAGACCTTTGCTCAGTTGGAGCAGGGGTCTTTTTTTCTACCTCCACTTTTATCCCAACATAGGCGTACACATCTATAGGCCATTGCATAGGATGAATTAGAACCTTACAAGTCATACTTACCTGTGATTAGTCATTGGTGGGTATGCACTTTAGGTGAACACCCTGCATACAATGACTATGAAAAAAGAGGAGGTTTTAGTTCTTATGTCATTTCTTGATCAAGAATATCGGGAAATTATAACAAAAGCTGTTATAGGTAAGGGTCGAAAGTTTGTTCAGGACACAAATACGATTTCCCCGTCACATAGACCAACTAGTATTTTAGGGTGCTGGGTGATTAATCATCTCTACAATGCTAAGAAAAAAGGGGAAAACATCGTAGAAATCAATGGAAGCTATGATGTGAACATCTGGTATTCCTACAATGACAACACGAAAACAGAGGTTGTAACAGAACGCGTTAACTATTGTGATCATATTAAGCTATCTGTTAAAGATGAAAATACAGTTAGCGATGATTACGAAGTATTTGCAAAAGTCATTCAACAGCCTAATTGCTTGGATTGCAAGATTTCTACTCAAGACCACAAGATTGTCGTAGAAGTAGAACGGGAATTCCTAGTAGAGGTTGTTGGTGAAACGAAAGTCTGTGTGCGTGTCGATCCAAACGGATATGTTAGCGATGATGATGACTGGGATTTCGAATTAACCGACGATGAATTTGAAAGTGTAGACCCAGACTTTCTAGCCGTAAATGAAGAAGAATAGTAAAAAGCTTGGACGGGAGACAATTGTCTCCCGTTTTCTTTATAACACCAGGATTTATATGTCGGTCCCTTTTTGAAAGAAAAGAAAGAGAAAGCATACAATTCAATTCGAGACTAGGAAATGAATTCCACCGCTCCCGAAAGCGACTATCCATAGTGACAATAAACCTAGTCTGCATTTCTTTTCTTATGTCGTATTGATAAAACAAACAGCTAGTTACTTAACGTAATAGAAAATTCCCATAAGATATAAAAAGCCAAGAGCAAGGCTCCTGGCAATGAAGCTTTTCCTATTGTGGTGGAAGGAGTCAATGAACGAAGGGAAGAGTAAAGCCGATACAAACTTTGTACTAGAGAGATTTCCATTTTGGTGTTATAAAATAGGAAATGGTGGAAAATTGGATGTGATAGTTAAAATCGCCAATAGTTAGTTGAAGGTGATCAATCGCAACTCCAGTTAGTTCCCCTTCTAACTTTTCGTTAACTGTTTACAACTTGGATGGTTTTATTCAAATACATTAACAAATGATCGACATAGACAGGTTTTGTCGGAATCGTGTATGTCGGTGAAATTTGATTCATCATGGAAGGGAAATTAGTTGAATACATGTAGTAGCCCGGAGGTAACGGGACTTGGTGATTCATTTGAGGATAGTTTTCTAACATGAGAAACACTCCTTTATGATTGCTATCTTTTTAATATATGACTATGAATACAGGAGTGTCACCCAAAAGTTAAATAGTCTTTACAGACAAATCGTCGAGCTGGATAAATATACTCTTTCATTATGGTAGTAATATCCTGTCTAATCTTAGCTAGATTCGTCGACCCTAGAGATTTTCCTATGATATAATACGGGATATAGCAAGGTCACGATTTGGGGGAAGTATAATGGCAACTTACACACCGATGATACAGCAATATTTAAAAATAAAAGCAGATTATAAGGATTGTTTTCTTTTTTTCCGTTTAGGAGATTTTTATGAAATGTTTTTCCAGGATGCCTTGGAAGCATCCAGAGAATTAGAAATTACGCTAACGAGTAGGGATGGAGGCGGAGATGAAAGAATTCCAATGTGCGGTATTCCCTACCATTCAGCAGAAAACTACATAAAAAATCTTGTGGAAAAAGGCTATAAAGTAGCGATTTGTGAGCAAGTCGAAGATCCTAAAGTGGCAAAAGGGGTCGTGAAACGAGAAGTAGTCCAGTTAATTACCCCGGGTACGGTGATGGAAGGCAATATGCTCGATGAGAAAGAAAACAATTATTTAGCGAGTATTAGTCAGTGGACCAATGATACATTTTCCATTGCGTACTCAGACCTCTCAACAGGTGAGAATACCGTTGCTTTAATGGATAATGGCTGGCAAGCTGTTTTAAGCGAATTGTATAATCGACCGGTTAAAGAAATTGTCGTTGCATCTGATTTACCAGAAGCTTTTCAAACGGATTTAGTAGAAAAGCTTCAGCTAACCGTTTCTTATCAAGATGATGCCCAAGTTTCTGATAGTATGAGGAATTTAGTCTTCAGTTTAGTAAATGATAAATTAGAGCAAACGGTGGGAAGACTACTAAACTATTTAGAACGGACACAAAAACGTTCGCTCGACCATCTCAAGCAAGCACAAGTGATTGAGCTACAACAGTTTATGTCATTAGATATGTATTCGAAAAGGAATCTCGAGCTGACAGAAACGATTTTACGGAAAGGAAAGCAAGGCAGCTTGCTATGGGTTCTCGATAAGACGGTGACCGCAATGGGGGCACGGAAATTAAAAAAATGGATGGAACGTCCGTTGCTACAGCCTTCTGCTATTGAACGCCGTTTTGATATTGTTGATGGATTTCTGCAGCAATTCTTAGAGCGGGAATCGTTACGCGACCTGCTAAAGAGTGTTTACGACTTAGAGCGACTCTCCGGCCGAATCTCCTTTGGAAATGTGAATGGAAGAGATTTAATCCAACTGAAGCATTCCTTAGAAAGAATACCCGCTATAAAGGACGTCTTTAGTCAATTTGATAATCAAACAATCCAAGCCTTAGGAGAAGGCTTAGACCCATTACAAGATTTACAGCAACTCCTAGAAAAAAGTTTAATAGAAGATCCACCGATTTCGATTAAAGACGGTGATTTAATGAAGGATGGATTTCACCCTAAGCTGGACGAATATCGAGATGCTTCCAAAAACGGCAAGAGGTGGATTGCGGAATTAGAGCGGAAAGAGAAAGAAGAAACGAATATTAAATCTCTGAAAATCGGGTATAATCGAGTGTTTGGCTACTATATTGAAGTAACAAAAGCAAACCTTCAGCTATTACCAGAGGGGAAGTATGAACGCAAGCAGACATTAACAAATGCGGAGCGTTTTATTACTCCAGAATTAAAGGAAAAAGAAACGCTCATCCTTGAAGCGGAAGAAAAAAGTGTGGAACTAGAATATCAGCTGTTTGTAGAGCTTAGAGAACAAGTGAAAGCCTATATTCCAAAACTTCAACAGCTTGCCGAGAAAATTAGTGAAATTGATGTTTTACAAGGCTATGCCACGATTAGTGAACAAAATGATTATCGTCGTCCAACCTTCAATACCAATAACAACGTTTCCATAGAACAGGGTCGACATCCAGTCGTCGAACAGGTTATGAAGGATGGAACGTTTGTCCCAAACGATATTCGCATGGATGAACAAACAAATATGTTACTTATAACCGGTCCAAACATGTCTGGGAAGAGTACGTACATGCGACAGCTTGCCTTGACGACGATTATGGCACAAATTGGTTGTTTCGTTCCGGCATCGAAAGCGTCCTTACCAATATTTGATCAAATTTTCACTCGTATTGGTGCAGCGGATGATTTAGTTTCGGGTCAAAGTACGTTTATGGTGGAAATGCTAGAAGCGAATCACGCGATACAACATGCAACCGATAAAAGTCTAATCCTTCTAGATGAAATTGGAAGAGGAACAAGCACGTATGATGGGATGGCGTTGGCGCAAGCGATTATTGAACATTTGCATGAGCATGTTCAGGCGAAAACGTTATTCTCTACTCACTATCATGAATTAACAAGCTTAGAGGAAAGTTTAGAGCAGCTAAAGAACATTCATGTCCGTGCCGAGGAATATGAAGGAAATGTTATTTTTCTTCACCAAATTCAGGACGGTCCTGCGGATGAAAGCTACGGGATTCATGTGGCGAAGCTGGCCAACATGCCACAGAATTTGATTTCGAGAGCTTCTGAAATCCTAAAACAACTAGAGGACAAGCCAGTTGAAGTTTCAAAAGATGAACACGATGACGAGCAATTGTCATTTTTCATTGCAGAGAAACAAAAGCAAACAGACCCAAAACCGCTAGATGATTTTGTGGAAGAGATTAAGGGGTTAAACATTATGGATATGACTCCACTTGAAGCGATGAATCAGCTATATCATCTTCAGAAGAAAGCGAATAGAAAGTAGAAACAAAAGCGCAGGAAGCGTATGGAACTAGAGCTGGACGTGACTGTTACTGCAAGTTATCCACACTAAGCCAATTTTTAAATTTCTTAAGTTGCGGGAGAGGATTATCGTATGAAAATATTTCAAATGCCAGACTCCCTTGCCAATAAAATTGCGGCAGGGGAAGTAGTGGAACGGCCTGCTTCCGTCGTAAAGGAACTCGTAGAAAACTGCATCGATGCGAACAGCACTTGGATTAAGGTGGAAGTTGCCGAGGCAGGATTAGATCGTATTAAAATCACCGATGATGGAGATGGAATGACAGAAGAAGATTGTGCATTAGCGTTCTCTCGTCACGCTACGAGTAAGATTCGGAATGAAGATGATCTGTTTCATGTCCGAACGCTCGGGTTTCGTGGTGAAGCGCTTGCCAGTATCGCTGCAGTAAGTAAGTTAACAATTAAGACTTCCACTGGGGAAGAAGCGGGTACGGAAATGCAATTCGAGGGTGGCATATTGAAGCAAAAGTCCAAGAGTGAGGCTCGGAAAGGGACCGAAATCACTATTGACCAGTTGTTTTACAATACACCTGCTCGTTTAAAATATATGAAAACCATCCATACAGAGCTTGGACATATTACCGATGTGATGAACCGAATGGCTTTATCTCACCCGGACATCCGCTTTGAAGTGACGCACAATGATCGGACCTTATTTCGATCTCCTGGCCGTGATGATATACTCCAAGTCATTGCGCAAGTGTATGGTGTAAGCATTGCGAAAAAAATGATAAAAGTAGAGCATGAAACGTTAGACTTTCGTATATCAGGATATATAGCAAAACCTGAAATTACAAGAGCTTCCCGAAACTATATGTCTACCATTATTAATGGTCGTTATATTCGAAGCATTCCGTTATCAAAAGCTATTTTAAAAGGCTACCACACCTTGCTTCCAATCGGCAGAAATCCATTAGTCATTTTAAAAATAGACATGGATCCAATTTTGGTTGATGTGAACGTGCATCCAGCCAAGCTAGAAGTGCGCTTTAGTAAAGAAAAAGAGCTGTTTGAAGCAGTGGAACAAACGATTCAGCAAGCGTTTCGAAAACAAAGTTTAATTCCAGATGTTCCACAGCCGAAAAAAAGACGAGAAGAAGAAGCTAGTGAGCAAGGAATGCTTGATTTATACCAATCACCAGTAGGACGGAGTGAACCAACTGCTTCGTTTGGACAATCAACAATAAATCATCAGGAAGATGTTGAAAAAGATAAGTTTGAAGACACGCAACAATCGGTTGCTGAAAAGATGCTTCAGGCTGACTATGAAGAACTTTCTACTTCTGGGCAAGAGCAACCCTCCGTGGAACTTTCTTTCCAGCAGCCAGAAAAGGAAGCACCAAAAAGTAGGGTTCCCGTAATGTATCCAATTGGCCAACATCACGGAACGTATATTTTAGCTCAAAACGAACAAGGGCTTTACTTAATCGATCAGCATGCGGCACAGGAACGAATTAAATACGAATTTTTTAAAGAAAAAATTGGAGAAGTGGCCAACGAAGTACAAGAGCTACTCATTCCGATTACTTTTGACTTTTCTAGACAAGAAGCACTCCTTATCGAACAACATCAAGTAGAGCTACAACGAGTCGGTTTATTTTTTGAGTCGTTCGGGGAACAAAGCTATATTATTCGTTCCCATCCACAGTGGTTTCCGAAAGGGTTTGAAGAGGAAACGATTCGAGAAATTGTGGACCAAGTCATGGAGGAAGGTAAGGTTGACTTATATAAACTGAGAGAAGATGCTGCTATCTTAATGTCTTGTAAACGATCGATTAAAGCCAATCATCACTTAAATTATAATGACATGTTTCAATTGCTAGAGGATTTACGGGCTTCTACGGATCCTTTTACATGTCCACACGGTCGACCCATTATCATTCACTTTTCTAGCTATGAATTAGAAAAGATGTTTAAACGAGTTATGTAAAGAAAGCTGGGAAAGAAGTGTTCTAATCCTAATAAAATCCGAACTGATTCGAAATCTCTCATTAGAATTCGAATCAGTTCGGATTTTTCTTTTGTTAATTTTGTTGCAAATAATATATAAATTGCGACGTAACGAAATAGTGATTCTTTTATTTTCTTTAACAAGTTGACTGCTAATCCGGCGCTGCGGAAAAATACTCGCTTTCCGTGGGGAACGCCTCAGCCAGGCTACTTCAGCGAGTAATCTACTTCGCTGCCTTGCACCGAGGAACTTTACCACGAAGCATAACTAGAAGACGCAGGTGCATCCCTTCGGGGTCTTCAACTGTTCCTTTCCCAGACAAGGAATACTGCGGAAGCTTAACCTCGCACGCAGAAAATTGGGGTTTATTTTCAAGGAGTCTCGCATTTTTCCGCAGCTTAGTACGGAGTTCTTTTCAAGTCAGAGGTGTTTCCGGCCTTCTCATTTTATAGGTATTAATAACCCATTATATTAGAAAATACCTACAAGCGTAGGCAGATTACGTAGACTCCAGCGGGAACAGCGCGAGGTTGACAGTTTCGTTCATATCAGGAAGCTGAGGCCGTGCCCGCGGAAAGCGAAGTATTCTGCCGGAACGTGGCATTTAGGCTAAACTTGACTTTTTAGTAAATATTCAAAAATCCTTACGTCGCATTTTCTATCAAATATGAATGAATTCCAGAAATTGAAAAGTAACATTCTAATTATTCTGTAATCATTCGTCTGTAAAGTGGGAAGTTAACACTTTTCCAACCTATTTTGTGCAAAAAAAAGCCGGCTTATAACCGGCTTAAGAAGGGGGAAATCATGTTTCTATTTTAGCACTAAAATAGCCATAAAATGGATAATATTTAGAAATTTGTTGAAAAGGGTAAAATAGGCGCATATGCTGCAAGGTAAGCAGGTCTAATGCCCTAATAAGTTCTGTCATAATTTTGGTTGTTTCGTAAAAAATAGAACCTAGTCAATGAATCAGAGGGGAAGGACGATGGTATGACGAGACAAAGTTATGTGTCAAGAGAACTCATGCATTTTGTTGGAAGACATGAGGAGGAAGAGGAAAGATTTCAATTACTCGTTCAAATATTAAGGTCGGGCTGGCTCCTTCATGAACCATTTAATCCAGCTAGATCCAGCCGAATACAAATACATACAGAAGCTCGAACCTTAGAAGACATCATCTCACCTGAGATGACTTGTTTTGCCGATATTCCTATCGATGATTTATCTTTACATATGGAAAAGTACAGCTCTTTTGGGATTTCATTTTCGAAAGAGTTTTTAGTACGACTAGGTGCTAATCCCGTCTTCTACATTGTGAAAAACGGTTCTGTCGTAGAGAGTATTAAGCGGGAAAAAGTCATTCAAGATGGGGAAGAATTGCAATCTCCTTCCTATCAAGAGAAAGAAACAAGAGATCAATTTTTTCATCATAAGATTATCGAGTATTTTTATACGATGGAACGGTTAAAGAAAAAGGTAGGAAACGATGACCAGCTTACTCACCTGTTACAAGAGATGGATGATTTTTTAGTGAAAAACATTTTCGCGTTTTTGAAGCCATTTGATGCCTCTAAAGCAGACGGAGATAAAAATAATTACTATATGGAAAGAGAGTGGCGATTAGTAGGAAATGTAAAATTTTCGTTGTCGGATGTACGAAGAGTGTTGTTGCCGGAAAAATATGCCAAAGATTTTCGGAAAGAACTACCGGACTTTTACGGGCAAATATCTTTTACATAAAGTCCAGTAATCTGAATAAATTGGCGCTTCCTACCTAAAATAAGAGCAGCAACTGAGAAAGGAAAGATGCGGGATGCAAGAAAATCAAAAATTAATTAACTTTCTAAATCAAGAGCTTTCAAACTTCGCTGTCCTTTACGTAAAACTTCACCGCTATCACTGGTTTGTTCAAGGGAGACACTTTTTTAAACTACATGAAGTGTTTGAAGAGCTTTATAACGAAACGGCAAGTGACTTGGATAATGTAGCGGAACGAATTTTGGCTATTGGAGGAAAACCATTAGCAACGATGCACAAGTATATTAAAGAGGCCACACTACAAGAAGCACAAGCAGATGATAAGGAAAATGAAATTATCCATCAGCTCTCAGAAGATTATCGGACAATTATTAAAGAGATTAAGGAAATTGGTTTTCCGTTGGCGGAGGAACAAAAGGACCAACCAACAGTTGACATTTTAAATGAATTGCAAGGTAGATTTGAGAAGCATGTCTGGATGTTACAAGCTTATACCGCCTATGAATAAGTGGGAATGGAGATATTCTTGAAAGGATATCTCCATTGTTGTAGATTCGTCTATAACTTTTCGACTATTTCTTGAAAAGCAAATTGCCAAATCAGATTGTTGCTGTATAATGAGAAAACAAAAAGGTAGAAATTCATAAATTAGGTGAAAAACGATGAAACAACAGGTGGTAGTCATTGTAGGACCGACGGCAGTAGGGAAAACAGCATTAAGTGTCGAGATTGCGAAAGCGTTTCAAGGTGAAATCATTAGTGGGGATTCGATGCAGATTTATAAAGGGATGGACATTGGAACAGCAAAAGTGACGGAGGAAGAACGTCAAGGTATCCCACACTATTTGATTGACTTCAAACAACCAGATGAATCCTTTTCAGTCGCGGAATTTCAAAACCTTGTGGAGCATTCGATTCTAGAGATCTCTCAAAAAGGCAAATTACCGATCATAGCTGGTGGAACAGGTCTATACATACAAGCTGCATTGTACGGTTATGAGTTCTCAGAGACCAAACGAAATGATACGTATCAAAAGAAAATTGAAAAAGAAATTGAGCTCCAGGGAACTAATGCGGTTTACGAACGATTAAAAAAGGTTGATCCAATTCAAGCAGAAAAGGTACACCCTAACAATACGAGAAGGTTAGTCCGAGCGCTGGAGGTCTATGACCGAACTGGCCAAACGATGACAGAGAATCATGAAAAACAATTGGAAGAGTCTAAATATGAACCTATATTAATTGGATTAGAAATGGAACGTTCTAGGCTTTATGAACGTATAAACTTACGAGTCGATCAAATGATCGAACAAGGATTGATGAAAGAGGTGGAATACTTTTATACGAAAGGATTAACAGATAGTCAATCGATGAAAGCAATTGGTTATAAAGAGTTTATTCCTTATTTTGAGGGTGAGCAGTCCGAGGAGAAATCGATTGAGCTATTGAAGCGAAATTCGCGGCGGTATGCGAAACGACAAATGACGTGGTTCAAAAATAAAATGAACGTGGATTGGTATTCCATACTTCCAGAAACAAAGGAAACTGTATTTCAAAATATTTTATCCGATCTTGCAGGAAAGATTAGATAAAAATAGAAATAAACAATACAGATAAAAAGAGGAGGAACACAAAATGTCTCAATCGGTTATGATTCAGGATCAATACTTAAATCAGCTTCGTAAAGAACGTATTCAGGTTACTGTTTTCTTAACTAATGGCTTTCAGCTTCGTGGAGTTGTAAAAGCTTTCGATAATTTCACTGTTCTACTAGAGACAGATGGGAAGCAACAACTAATTTTCAAACATGCTATTTCGACTTTCGCGCCTGCTAAAAATGTAACATTAGATAAAGAGTAAAGGAAGGACGCTATACGCGTCTTTTTCTTTTTGTCTGAGGTTAGACAACTATTTGGTTCATATGGTTTACCTAATTGTAAATTTTACTGCCTGTTTCTGAAATGAAAAATTAACTTGCATTACTTTTATTCATTGAATAGAATAAGTAATCAACTACAATGGCGTAAAAAAATCTTATCAGTTGAAATCAGGCGAGGCTTTTAATTACGGTAAAGGGTGATAGAAGATTGAATCCAAATAGTTTTTATAATGAACTACCAATTGAGTTTTTAGGTGTTTTTTATTATTACGTGTTTGAAAAGTTTGAAGAATATTTAGCGCCTGATGAATACATAAAAGAAATTAAAATAATTGAAAGTGTGGCTCAGGCACGGGGCTTGAGCCAAAAGGAATTATATAAAATTGGTCGAGAAATAAGCATGGCAAATCATAACCAAACTCTCTAAGACATTATAAATGGCTTAAATCTGAGAGGATTTGACGGAGGTCAAATCCTCTTTTTTTTGGAGTTTGGGGTCTCCCCCAGTATTGTATCTGACACAAATACACAAGTAACTATTGGAGTTAGAATCCTGGATTATCTATTGTTTCTAATGTTAATTTCTTCAACTATTAAAAACAAAAGGTTTTTCAGATCTCTGAATCGGATATCTTTTGTATATTGCTCTAGACGTTCTCTAATGACCTTCAATTCAAAATCGGAAAACCTTCTTAAAACATCTTTTTCATCCACTAATCTCACCCCCTTTCATTGGGGGAGACATTTGCATTTTACATGATGGGTAAAGTTGGTAGAATATAATTAGGTAATTTCACATAGCAATTTATGAAAAAATAGGTCAAAAGACATGCTTTTTGATTATTATGGAAAATATGATTCTGAGGGAGTCGTTTGATGCTTATATTATTGGAATGTTTGTTAGAGGTCGTTATATTATTTTGACTAAGATGGATTGATTAACAAGGGCATACGAAAAGTGATTTTATCCCGTATGAAGCAGATTTTTTTCTTTGATAGTATTGGGTTCCGTCAATTATTCAGTAGTGGGACAACGATTGGCAGCAATGACTAATGAACTTGAGTATATATGATAAACGACGCAAGCCTCTAACACCCGAGCTATTCCAACACTTGTTTGCGCAAGTTCAAGATTGTTCTAATTGGCAAATTTCGAAGGTGTTGTCCTTACATTAAAGCGCATGAAATGCTAGGTAATATCACTTAACATGCCTTATAGTGAATAGTGAGAGGAAGGTGATAGGAATGGAGTGGACTACCAGAATGAATGCGGCCATTGCCTATATTGAAGAACACATTATGGACGAAATAACTTACGAGGAAGTTGCGAGAATTGCCTGTTGTTCCGCGCATCACTTTCAACGGATGTTTTCCTTTATCACCCAGGTATCCTTGTCTGAGTATATTAGACGGCGACGACTTTCGTTAGCGGCTATGGATCTGCAGAATAGCAATGAGAAAGTGATTGATCTCGCACTCAAGTATGGCTATGATTCCCCTGAGGCGTTTGCACGCGCGTTCCAACATTTACATGGGATCACACCGACTACCGCTCGTAACGCGGGGTCGAGGTTGAAAGTGTATCCCCGACTAACCTTCCAACTTACAATACAAGGGGTTGAGGAAATGTACTATAGAATTGAGGAAATGAGTAGTTTTAGGATTGTGGGTATTAAGGAGCGTATTTACACGAAGGGGGTTCATGATCTCAAGGATGTTTATGACAGGATGTTCCAAATAAAGGGCGCTGCGGAAGCGGGAGGGAATAAAGAAAGGTTATGGGAGATTCATAATACAGACAAAGCCAAAGGTATAATGGGGGTTTGGTATAGTGAACTTGTTGGGGACAGGGAGGAATTTTACTACATGTTGTCTGCTGTTTCCGACGAAGAGACGCCAGAAGGAATGGAATCCAAGGAAATGGAAGCAGCCACTTGGGCCGTATTTGAAGTACCCGGCCCTCCAGAACGGATTGTAGATTTTTGGCAGCGTCTATATAAAGAATGGCTCCCGACTTCGAATTATGAGTTTGCCCATTCACCTAGTCTGGAATGTTATTTGCCAGCGGAGGAGAATAAAAACGAATTATGGGTCGCAGTAATAAAAAAACAGCAGCGGTAATGGCAGAAAGTCGAGCAGATGCAGGATGATGGACGATATTTGCCCGGCTTGTGTATTTCTAACATTACATGAAATTAGCCTCTTCTTGATCATCGTGTATTACCCCATAAAATTAAGAACGGGTGCTTATTTTGAAGAAGAACAATCTACAAAACAAATTCATTTACTGCGCATTACAAATATACTATTCAATAGAAAAAGGTTATTCTACAATCGGGTGCGATTGATCATTAGTCTAATACTTCGGTAAAAATGCGGAGGTATTAGACTTTTTTTCTCTTAAAATTCTTTAAGTTATAAATCATATTTACTTGGTATTACTATATTAGTAAATGTGTCGGCAACAGGTGGTAAATCCTGTAACAATCACTGGTAAGAAACATGGCAAAATAGTACTTTTTGATGGCCATAATCATTTTCTACATAGTTTTTCAAAACACTCCGAAAAAAACTATTCGTTTAGTAGAAATCAGGTCTTCAATACATAAAGGAAAGAACCGATATTATGTTGAGTATTACTTTTTACCTATTGAAAGGAGGGATTTTAATATATGAAAGTAATAGTTATTCATTTGGACAATCAAGAATATGCACTGGATATCCAGAAAGTAGTATCCATAGAAACAATAAAAGAACTAACAAGAATTCCTGGAACACCTTCTTATTTAAAAGGGGTATTAAACTTAAGAGGGCATATTTCTCCTATTATTGATTTGAAAGAAATATTAAATATGGGAGAGGCTGCGAAAACGGAATTATCAAGAATAGTAATTGTCTACGTTAATGGTACGCAATATGGGTTTATAGTAGATGCTGCTACGGATGTGATCGACATTCACCCAGACTCCGTGCAACAAACAAATAGTCTACATGTGAAAGAAAACTTAGACTTTTTGGATGGAGTTGCAACTATAGAAAATAGACTACTGTTACTCATTAATCCTGATAAGATTTTAAAAGAAGAGCAGATAGAAGTTATTAATCAGCAAGTGAATTCTAAATAGGTTGTAGTGGTTATATTAAATCGAAAAGAACAGAAATCCAAAACAGCAGGAGTGTAGAACTTGAAAGTTATAAACCGACTTAAGATTGGAACAAAAATTAATTTAATTGTATTAATCATTATATTAACATTCTCAGCTATTATTTCTTATGTAGTCATGAACAACATGTCCCGGGGATTGAAAGACATTGCATTAGAGAAAGCGAAATCAGACTTAACTCTTGCTTACGAATACATCGACGCTAAATATCCAGGATCATGGAAAGTCGAGGATGGGTCTCTCTATAAGGGCGATACCGAAATGAATGAGAATTATGAATTAGTGGATGCCATCGGGGAAATGACAGGTGATACAGTAACCATTTTCCAAGGAGATACTCGGATCGCTACCAATGTTATGATAGAGGGCGAACGGGCAATTGGAACTCAAGTATCGGCAGAAGTGAAAGCAAAGGTAATGGACGAAGAAGAGATTTATTACGGAGAAGCGGAAGTTGTTGGGAACATGTACCAATCAGCTTATTCACCAATTATAAATGACTCAGGAGAGGTTATTGGAATTTGGTATGTTGGAGCTTCTGAAGCAATGATAGATAATACCATTTATAGTTTTATGAGGATTTTCTTTATTGTTCTAGTAATCATAGTTATCCTATCTATTATCAGTGTTTTACTTTTCTCCAGAAGTATTCGAAGTAGACTCGTGAAAATTTCACAGGCGATGAGTAATGCTGGTGATGGAGACTTCACATATGTAGTCGAGGATAAATCCAAAGACGAAATTGGAGAGCTAGTGGTTAGTTTAGGACAAATGAGAGAGAACTTGTCGGATCTCTTACAGACTATCTCCCACACATCAGAACAAGTGGCGGCATCTTCTGAAGAATTGTCTGCAAGCGCAGAAGAAAGCTCAAAGTCATCAGAGGTGGTTGCTCAGTCTACTCAAAAATCAGCAGAAGGAACGGAATTAACCCTAAATCATGTGGAACAAGTTGTTAGTTCCGTGGAAAATATGAAATCTGGAGTTCAGGTGGCCCTGACTAATAGTAAAGAGGTTTTATCTCTTTCTAGTCGTGCGTCCGATAACTCAAACGAAGGTTCAGTTGCGGTTGAAGCCGTGGTAAAACAAATGAATGAAATCAGTATGTCTGTAAATGAAATTAGCGGAGTTGTAACTGATTTAGGTGAAAAGTCTAAAGAGATTGGTACCATTGTTGGCTTAATTCGAGAAATATCAGAACAAACAAACCTTCTTGCTTTAAATGCAGCTATAGAAGCGGCGCGTGCAGGAGAACATGGTAAGGGTTTTGCTGTCGTTGCTTCGGAAGTTAGGAAATTGGCAGAGCAGTCATCCAAGTCTACCGAACATATTTCAAGACTTATAGAAGATATACAAAATGAAACCAATAAAGCAGTAGAAGCGATGAATCAAGGAACTGTTAAAGTAGAAGAGGGAATTAATAAAACGGGAAACGTTAGTGAATCCTTCCAATCTATCCAAGATGTAATTGGGGATGTAACAGCTAATGTACGTGAAGTTTCTTCTACAATAGAAGACATTTCTAGTAAGAGTCAGCAAATAGTCGAAGCTATGGCTCATGTAAGAACAGCGGCGAGGGATAGTGTTGAATCTAATGAAACAAACGCTTCTGCAACACAACAGCAACTTGCAACAATGGAAGAAATCTCTGCATCATCCGAAACGTTGTCTGATATGGCTCAAAATCTACAAGCTGCATTATCCAAGTTTAAGTTTTAAGTAGTTCCTTATAATAGCTTTTATCCTTTAGTCGGACTTTTATGTAATTAAATAATTTGTCCATAGGCTGATGTCACATACTAACCAGCTACGACGTATAATGAAGTAGTAAGGGGTGGTGACGTGGAATCTCAAGTATCATTTAACAAACATGGTCAAATCAATATCGTATTACATGATCGCGAAAAAATTGTCATGGAGCATCATGAACAATCTGACCGTATAGATCCATTCAATCGAATTGAAAAAGATTTTTCTTCTTTTATAGGGATGAGCCGCCTAAAAGAAACGGTAAAAGAAATCTACGCCAACATTCAAATCAATCAAATGAGAGAGCATGTTGGCTTAAAAGCTCAAAAACAAGTATTGCACATGTTGTTCAAAGGGAACCCTGGAACTGGAAAAACTACGGTCGCTCGTAAGCTAGCAAATGCCTTTTATGAAATGGATGTATTAGAAAAAGGGCATTTTATAGAAGCGGAACGGGCAGATTTAGTTGGTGAGTATATCGGTCACACGGCCCAAAAGACGAGAGACCTCGTCGAGAAAGCGATGGGTGGCATCCTGTTTATTGATGAAGCATACTCATTAGCTAGAGGTGGAGAGAAGGACTTTGGAAAAGAAGCGATAGATACGTTAGTGAAGCACATGGAAGATAACCAAAACGATTTTATCCTCATTCTTGCTGGCTATCCAGAGGAAATGGACCATTTCTTATCTTTAAATCCAGGTCTAGAGTCCCGTTTTCCTATCGTTCTAGATTTTGACGATTACTCTGTAGATGAGTTACTGCTCATCGCCAAACAAATGACGGCAGAGCGTGAATATCGGCTATCGAAAGAAACAGAGTGGAAGCTACGTGACTACTTAAGCAAGCAAAAAAGAGCTCAAGATAATAAAGGGTTCTCGAACGCAAGATTCGTGCGAAATGCCATTGAAAAAGCGATTCGAAAACACGCGGTACGAATTGTACAAAAGCGTCATTACAGTACAGAAGACTTAATGTTGATTACAAAGCATGACCTTATATTAGAATGAGTCGGTCCTTCCTTCTTGGGAGGGCCTTTTGATTTCATAGAAAGCCTTTTTTAGCAAATACTAATCACCTTCCTTACAACGAATTTTTCAATCAAATCACTCTTTGATATGATAAAGGTAACTTATGAAAAGAGGTCGGTACGTATATGCAGGAAAATGTCTTAATAATTGCGGTTCAACATCCTAATCAAGATGAAGAACGGTTTCAATCCTCCTTGGAGGAATTACAGTCTTTAACGGAAACAGCACAAGGGGATGTCTTGAAAATTGTCACACAAAAAAGGGATCGCATTCACCCCGCCTTATACTTAGGCGAAGGAAAAGCACAAGAAATTGCGGAGCTGGTGGAAGAGTTCGACATTGAATTAGTCATCTCTAATGATGAGTTATCTCCTGGACAATCGAAAAATTTGTCTGATCGCTTTGGGGTGCGTGTTATTGATCGAAGTCAGCTTATTCTCGATATTTTTGCACAAAGGGCAAACACGAAGGAAGGGAAACTTCAAGTCGAGCTTGCCCAATATCAATATTTATTACCAAGGTTATACGGTCAAGGGCTTGCTTTATCTCGTTTAGGTGGTGGGATCGGAACAAGAGGTCCCGGGGAAACCAAGCTTGAGTCTGATCGTCGTCACATTCAGAGACGAATCGATGATCTGAAACGCCGCTTAAATACAGTAGTAAATCAACGTTCGCAATACCGAAAAAGAAGAAAAGAAAACAAAGCCTTTCAGATTGCTATCGTAGGCTATACGAACGCTGGAAAATCGACGATATTTAACCGATTAACGAAAAGTCAATCTTTAGAAGAGGACCAATTGTTTGCGACACTAGACCCGCTTACACGGCAAATCGCTTTGCCATCTGGTTTTCAAACACTTCTAACGGATACGGTTGGATTTATTCAAGACTTACCAACTACTTTGATTGCAGCATTTCGATCTACCTTGGAGGAAGTAACGGAGGCGGATTTTATTATCCATATGGTGGATGCCTCTCATCCAGATCAGGAACAGCATCAAAAGACGGTCAATCGTTTATTGGGAGAATTAGGCGCAGACCAATTACCAATGTTAACGGTTTACAATAAAAAGGATATGTTAACAGAGGCGTTTATCCCTAGCGTGCAACCATCCATTACGATAAGCGCTCATGATCCAATCGACTTAAGAAGAGTGCTACACAAAGTAGAAGAAGTGATGATGGATCAGTGGGAACCATACCGAGTGGAAGTCGACTCTGGAGATGGAAATTTTCTTCAGCTATTAGAGCGAAAAACGATTGTACAAAATAAATCGTTTAAAGAAGAAATAGAATCTTATGTTTATAACGGGTATGCCGATCCAAATCATCCGTTGAGCTATAAATTAAAGGAGAACTAAGAAAATATGAACCAATCGCAAATTGATACACTAGAATCCGAACTATGGCCACTCTTTCAACAGACAGACAAAATCGTGGAACATAATCAGAGAAAAGTGTTAGAAGCATTTAGAAATCAAAAAGTAAGTGACAGTCATTTTAATCCGACAACGGGATATGGCTATGATGATTATGGCCGCGATACGCTAGAAGCGGTTTATGCGGAAGTATTCCGTGCCGAGGATGCCTTAGTTCGACCTCAACTCATTTCTGGTACCCATGCGATATCGACAGCTTTGTTCGGCGTATTGCGTCCTGGAGATGAGCTGTTATACATAACTGGACAACCTTATGACACACTAGAAGGCATTTTGGAAAAAGGTGAAGGGTCCTTAAAGGAGTTTCAAATTGATTACAACTCGGTAGCTTTACTAGAGGATGGATCTATTGATTATGTCCAGGTTCAAAAAGCTATTCAACCAAAAACCAAGGTAATTGGAATTCAGCGATCAAGAGGCTACGATGATCGGCCATCTTTCACTATTGAGCAAATAAGGGAAATGATTCAATTTGTGAAAGAAGTAAAACGAGATGTCCTTGTATTTGTGGATAATTGTTATGGAGAATTCGTTGAAGTACAAGAACCGATTGAAGTGGGAGCAGATATCATCGCTGGCTCTCTAATCAAAAATCCGGGAGGTGGAATCGCAAGAATAGGAGGCTATATCGCAGGTCGTAAGGACTTAATAGAAAAAGCAGCCAATCGGTTAACAGCGCCAGGATTAGGAAAAGAAATTGGGGCATCTCTAGGAATGCTTCAGGAAATGTACCAAGGTTTTTTCCTTGCACCACATGTCGTTGGAGAAGCGCTTAAAGGGGCGATTTTTTCTTCGAAGCTTCTTTCCGAACTGGGCTTTCAAACTCATCCAACGTTTGATGCAACACGTACAGATTTAATACAAGCAGTTAACTTCCAAACCGCGGATCAAATGGTGGCATTTTGCCAGGCCATTCAACAATCCTCACCGGTTAATGCACATGTTACACCATATCCTTCTCCAATGCCTGGTTATGAGGATGAGGTCATCATGGCAGCGGGAACGTTTATCCAGGGGGCAAGCATAGAACTAACAGCGGATGGACCAATTCGACCGCCATTTACAGCTTTTGTACAAGGTGGTCTAACCTATGCACACGTAAAGATCGCCATTATCGAAGCTGTTCAGGCATTAGAAAAAAAGGGATTATCTCCAAAATAAGAATCTACAAAATTGTCAAAATATTTTTATGTAAAGAAAGCTAACATCTATTGACAACTAATATTCCAAATGTATAATAGGAATATGGAAAGCTACATAGAGGGGGTGCTATTATGAGCAATGTCGATAGACGATCTATGCCCTTATTTTCCATCGGAATAGTTAAATCCTTAACGGAACTTACCGCTCGTCAAATTCGTTATTACGAGGAAAATGATTTAATTCATCCTTCTCGAACAGGTGGGAATCAGCGATTATTTTCTTTCAATGATGTAGATAGATTGCTAGAAATAAAAGAACTCATTGAAAAGGGAATCAACCTAGCTGGAATTAAACAGGTACTTTCCATGAAAGAATTACCGAAGACGAAAGAGATCGAGGAAAGCGATGAAAAACCAGAGCTTTCTGAAAAGGAATTGAGGCGTATGCTTCAAAAAGAACTTTTTGATTCTGGACGTCTTGGGAAAACATCATTAAGACAGGGAGAATTATCTCGATTCTTCCATTAATAAATAAAGGAGTGGGATACACAATGGGTTCAAAGTTAACCAGAGAAGAAATCTTAAAAAGAATGGAAGAGGAAAACGTTAAGTTTATCCGTTTGCAGTTCACGGATTTACTTGGAACAATTAAAAACGTGGAAATTCCTCTAAGTCAGCTAGATAAAGCATTAGATAATGAAATGGCGTTTGATGGTTCTTCCATCGAAGGGTTTGTACGTATTGAAGAATCGGATATGAAGCTATATCCAGATCTTGATACATTTTTAGTATTTCCATGGACTTCAGAAAAAGGGAAGGTTGCTAGATTTATTTGTGATATCTACAACCCAGACGGTACACCGTTTGAAGGATGCCCTCGTTACAATTTAAAACGTAATCTGAAGAAAATGGAAGAATTAGGATTTACTGCATTTAATCTTGGTACAGAACCAGAGTTCTTCTTATTCAAACTAGATGAAAAAGGTGAACCTACGCTTGAATTGAATGATAAAGGTGGATACTTTGACCTTGCTCCAACGGATCTAGGTGAAAACTGCCGTCGCGATATCGTATTAGAATTAGAAGAAATGGGCTTCGAAGTGGAAGCGTCTCACCACGAAGTAGCTCCTGGTCAACACGAAATTGACTTTAAATATGCAGATGCAGTGAAGCATGCGGATGATATTCAAACTTTCAAACTCGTTGTGAAAACAATTGCAAGAAAGCATGGTCTTCACGCAACATTCATGCCAAAACCATTGTTCGGCGTCAACGGTTCCGGTATGCACTGTAACATGTCTTTATTCCAAGGTAAAACAAACACATTCCTTGATGAAAACGGTCCTTTACAATTAAGTGAAACAGCTTATCAGTTTATTGCTGGTATCATTAAACACGCATTGAGCTTTACAGCAGTTACGAATCCAACTGTTAACTCTTACAAGCGTCTCGTACCAGGCTATGAAGCACCTTGTTATGTGGCTTGGTCTGGTTCAAACAGAAGTCCTTTAATCCGGGTACCATCTTCTAGAGGATTAAGCACACGTATTGAAGTACGTAGTGTAGACCCTGCAGCTAACCCTTATCTTGCAATGTCTGTACTGCTTGCTGCTGGTTTGGATGGAGTTAAAAACAAACTGTCTGCTCCTAAAGCTGTAGACCGTAATATCTACATTATGGATAAAGAAGAAAGAGAAGCAAATGGTGTTCAAGACTTACCAGCAACTTTAGCTGATGCACTAGAAGAATTAAAGAAAGACTCTATCATTGTGGAAGCTTTAGGCGAGCATCTATTCGAACATTTCATTGAAGCAAAAGAAATCGAATGGGATATGTTCAGAACACAAGTACACCCTTGGGAAAGAGACCAGTACTTGCAACAGTACTAAGATTGATATATCAACGTTTTGCATTGGGGTGCTTGTGGTTTGTACATTATGTTAATGCCTCTGCCCCTAAATCGCCCCTAAAATCTGATAATTTTAAAAAATACTGTTCCCGTACACCATGTACTGGACAGTATTTTTTGTTTCCAACATACACTTGAAAATTCCTTTGAAGTCTATTACCCAAAATTATATAAATCGGAGTCAATCGTAAGCAAATCGTTAGTTGTATGGTCACCAGTAATTTGACCACTTATTTGGTTTGTTTTTGTTATATTGAAATTCTGCTTGGAAATATTTTTCCCGAAGTTTAAGGATGCCGAATCTTCCATTGTACTTATCATTATCTCGTCAAAATATATTGGACACTTCTTTTTCAAGTTAATCCCACCTCTATTAAAAATTCTTCCTATATTATATTGGATTCTTCTCATATTGACTGGACGAACCGTTCTAGCCTAATTTTTAGAAAAACTTGTAATAAAATGCTGTGCAAGACTCATACTATCCATGATTATGGGAAAAGAAAGTGAGAAGATGAAAAGAAAGTTGAACTTGATTATACAGTTGCACATTGTCAGTACAATCCTGTCATCGCTATTTAGTATTGTTATGCTTTTTTTAACGATAAAACATGATCAAGAAGTAACAGGTGGTAGCTTGAATAAGTGAAATGGGAGTAGAGGATCGTGGAAACGAAAATGAAACTCTGCGGGAAGTATAAGGTGATTTCATGACGCTTTCTGTATATATGTTCATCCAAGTTTTACTTCTGGTTGCCTTTTGCATGTATAAGAAGAGGCTACACATTTTCGAGATCTTTTTTATATGGATGACGGTTTGGATTATCACACATTCCGTTACTACTATCCTAATAGTCAATTTTGAAGTACTTACTATGACAGGAGACATGAAGGACTTTTGGACACATTTTTTAAAAAGACTTCTTCTATATCCACTCCTTATCATTGTCTTTTTTGACCTTTATGTGAGAATGAGGAGTGCTTTAGAGAAAATTGCTGTTTTAGTAGTGAATACTTGTATCATGTCGTGTGTTGAATTTACATTTATCCATCTCCATGTTATCCAGGCTAAAAATTATTCAGTTACTCATTCTTTATTAGAATGGTCGTTCACTGTCTTTCTTTCCTATCTACTATGGAAATGGTACAGAAGTCATAGATTGATGAGGCGATAGCATGTTACTTCACTTTCCGGAAGCATTTGATAAGAATGAATGGGCCGTTATCATTGGCATTTTAATCAATATTATTATTTTTATGTGTTTACCAAAACGAATACCAAAAGAGATAACACCACTTATTATTTTACTAAGTATGTCCTATCCGAAAATTTTGGATCACTCATTGGCAGTAAGTCCATTAAATTATTATGATATTATGGATTCTACTAAATATGAAATCTTTGATCTTTTATTGTATGGGGTCTATCCAGCCTTCGGTTACTTATTTGTTTACATTCTGGATTATTTCAAGTTGAAAGGTTTCCAATTATTTTGGTACTTGTTAGCTTGGAACTTATTTGCTGTGGGAGTCGAATATCTTCTTATTAAATTGGGGATATTTGTGTACAAAGGTTGGAGCTTAGCTTATTCATTACCCATCTATACTATAGTTTTATCTCTCACACTTTTGTTTTATAAATTAGCTATGTATTTCCACAACAAGAATACTCAACAACATACATCTAATTTCAGGTAGTTCGATTAACACATAAAAAGACTCAAAACATAATCGTTTTGAGTCTTCCTTTTTAGTGGATGTCTCGGTATAATCCAACTACTTTTCCTAATATGATAACGTTTTGATAAATAAGTGGTTCCATTGTGGCGTTTTCAGGCTGCAGTCGGATATGATCTTTCTCCTTGAAGAATCGTTTTACTGTTGCTTCTTCATCTTCCGTCATCGCGACTACAATTTCACCATTTTGAGCGGTTTGCTGTTGTTTAATGATGACCATATCTCCATCCAATATTCCCGCTTCAATCATACTTTCCCCCTCAATGACAAGAACGAAGATGTTATCCCCAGAGCTAGCGATAGTTGGTGGAAGAGGAACATACTCTTCAATATTCTCGACAGCCGTAATCGGCAGACCTGCGGTTACTTTACCAATGACAGGAGCGAACACTGCTTCATGTGTAGGAATGGTATTATCTCCATCAATATTCAGAACTTCTATGGCGCGTGGTTTAGTCGGATCTCTTCTAATAAAGCCTTTCTTTTCTAGACGAGATAAATGCCCGTGGACGGTAGAGCTTGATGCTAATCCAACTGCTTCCCCAATTTCTCTTACGGAAGGGGGATACCCTTTATCTAGTACTTGTTCTTTTATGTATTCTAATATTGCTTGTTGTCGTTTTGATAGTTTTGTCATAGACAACACACCTCACACATAGATTTATTACCAATAGTATAGCATGCATTTCAACAATATACAAACAAGCGTTCGAAAAAAAGTAGTTGACAAGAACGGGTGTTCGCTATAATATTAGATTATCAGAACAATTGTTCTCATTTTAGCGCGGAGGTGTTTAATATGTTTCATAAACTATCAAAAGTAGATTTTTTCTATATCGGATTATTCGCTGCCACCCTTGCTTTCATGTACGTAACCATGACTTCCATATAATAGAACGGAGTAGCTAACATGAATGCAATCATTTATTGTAGAGTAAGTACAAAAAAAGAAGAGCAGGAAACCTCGCTCTACCGACAAAAACAAGAACTATTAAATCTAGCAAGCTATTATCAATTTCATATAGTAGATATCATTGAAGAGAGGTACAGTGGTTATGAGTTGGAAAGAGAAGGAGTTTTCCAGATGCTTGATTTATTTGCGAATCAACAAGCGGATGTTCTTCTTATACAGGATGAAACGAGGCTCGGACGGGGAAATTCAAAAATTGCTATTTTTCATCAACTCAACAAACTAGGAGTCAAAGTTTACTCGCTTAGCCAGAACGGTGAATTTCAATTATCGGAATCAGACTCTATGGTGTTAGAAATCGTAAGTGTAGTAGAAGAATATCAAAGAAGAATTCATAATATGAAGATCAAGCGCGGTATGAAGAAAGCGATCAAGAGAGGGTACAACCCCAGTGAGAACTTTCAGCATATTGACCGATCTCCAGGGCGATCACGGACGGAAATTCCTATGGATGAAGTGATTCGTTTACGGAAAAACAACCTAACTTTTGAAGAAATTGCAGCAACTTTAACTGGATTCGGTTATTCTGTTTCTCGAGCAACCATTCATAGAAGGTATCGTGAGTACATGTCGCTTGAAACCAAGGATTGAAAACGATAGTATAAGATTAAGGTAGACAAGATGCCTGTTGGTGTTTCTTGTCTTTTTTCGTTTAGATTTACAAGAAACGTGCACGATATGGTGTATGTAGGAGGAAAAGAATGATTTCACAAGAAAAGCTGAATCGAATAAATGCGTTAGCAAAGAAAGCGAAGGAAGATGGGCTAACGAGTGAAGAAAAGAATGAACAGCAAGAACTTCGCGAAGAATATTTGAAAAATGTGAGAAAATCCTTTAAGAATCAATTCAAAAATATGAAAATTGTCGATCCAAATGGGGAAGATGTCACACCGGAAAAAGTAAAAGCTTTGCGGAATAATTCTAAAAGGCTTCATTAAATCAAACACATAATAGTAAGAAATGACTTTTTTCTTACTATTATGCTTGTTTCTTCGTACGTTTCATTATAGGATTAATAGTGTACATATGTGGAAAAAAGAAAGGGGATACATACATGACAAATGAAACAAAACAACTTTCGATTAATACAATTCGAACGTTGTCTATTGATGCGATTGAAAACGCGAACTCTGGTCACCCAGGACTTCCAATGGGAGCAGCACCGATGGCTTATACGTTATGGACAGAATTTATGAACCATAATCCGAAGCATTCAAAATGGTTTAACCGCGACCGATTCGTTTTATCGGCTGGTCATGGTTCTATGCTTTTATATAGTCTATTGCACTTATCTGGGTATGATTTATCGATTAATGATCTAAAAGGATTTCGTCAATGGGGATCCAAAACACCGGGTCACCCAGAAGTACATCACACGGACGGAGTAGAAGCTACTACTGGCCCACTTGGACAAGGTATCGCGATGTCTGTAGGGATGGCGATGGCAGAAAAGCATCTTGCTGCAAAGTATAATAAAGAGTCTTATTCTGTTGTTGATCATTTCACCTATGCAATCGTAAGTGATGGGGACTTAATGGAAGGAATCTCCCACGAGGCAGCTTCTTTAGCTGGTCACTTAGGGTTAGGAAAACTTATCGCTCTTTATGACTCTAATGATATCTCTTTAGATGGAGAGTTGAATAAATCTTTTTCTGAAAATGTAGAAGATCGTTTCAAAGCATATGGCTGGCAAGTGATCCGTGTAGAAGACGGAAATGATGTGGATGCAATTGCAAATGCCATTAAAGAGGCACAAATCAATCAGGATCAACCGACTTTAATTGAAGTAAAAACGGTTATTGGTTACGGATCTCCGAACAAGTCTGCTTCTTCCGCGTCACATGGTGCACCATTAGGTGGAGATGAAGCGAAGCTTACGAAAGAATTTTACGCATGGCCACATGATGACTTCCATGTACCGGATGAAGTCTATGCGGATTTTAAAGAAAAAATCGTAGATCGTGGCAGCAATGAAGAGGAAAAGTGGAACACCTTATTTGAAAGCTATAAACAACAGTATCCAGAATTGGCTAAAGAACTAGAATTAGCGATTGCTGGAGAGTTACCTGAAGGTTGGGATCAAGACTTACCAACTTACGAGCCAGGTTCTGCGTTAGCATCACGTGCTTCTTCAGGAGAAGTGTTGAATGGAATTGCCCAATCTGTACCGTACCTTTTCGGTGGTAGTGCAGACTTAGCTGGTTCCAATAAAACAACGATCAAGAATGCAGGCGATTTTTCTAAAGTAGAAGCAGATGGAAGAAACGTTTGGTTTGGTGTACGTGAATTTGCTATGGCTGCTGCACTAAATGGAATGGCGCTTCATGGTGGATTAAAAGTTTTCGGTGGAACATTCTTTGTGTTCAGTGATTATCTACGTCCAGCTGTTCGTCTATCTTCTATTATGAATATGCCGGTAACGTACGTGTTAACCCATGACTCCATTGCAGTTGGGGAGGATGGACCGACACACGAGCCTGTTGAACAATTAGCTTCTCTTCGTGCTGTCCCGAATCTTTCAGTTATCCGACCAGCGGATGGTAATGAAACACAAGCAGCTTGGCGATTGGCTATAGAGTCAAAAGAAACTCCTACTGCTTTAGTGTTAACAAGGCAAGACCTTCCGACGTTAGAAGGAACGAAAGAGCAGGCTTATGAAGGTGTTAAAAGAGGTGCTTATGTGGTGAGCAAGGCATCCAAAGAAACACCAGACGCCATTCTATTAGCAACTGGTTCTGAAGTTCATCTTGCGGTTGAAGCACAGTCTGCGCTAGCAGCTAAAGGAATAGATGTTTCAGTTGTAAGCTTGCCTTCATGGGATCGTTTTGAACAGCAATCAAAGGATTACAAAGAAAGTGTCCTTCCGTCTGCTGTAACGAAGCGTCTAGCTATCGAAATGGCTTCTCCGTTCGGATGGGAAAGATATACAGGAACAGCTGGTAAGGTTCTTGGTATTTCCACATTCGGTGCTTCTGCAAAAGGAGAAAAAGTCATTGAAGAGTATGGCTTTACTGTTGATAATGTTGTAAAACACGTTGAATCTTTATAAGTATGTTGGATGAAACCCTTGGCAAAAAGGTCAAGGGTTTTTATCCCTGTTACGTGTCGACAAAACTTGAGGGATTTTTTTACGGTGTTTGACAAGGTATTTCGTAGAGGTTGTGTATAATGTTTCTCGTAGGGGGAACATATTATGCTAGAGTATATGATATTTTGGATAAAGCCAGAGTTTTCTACCCATTATTTTTATCGTTCAGGAATCATGTTTCGTTTTTTAGTAGAGTGCGAGGACTCCAATAACGATGATCTTCAATTACAATTTGATTACGTTACGCGCAAATTTCCCGTTCAAGACGTAATTTGGTTATTGCAAAGAGAATTTCCTCAATTTCAATGGGAAGTAGAAGGAAATTCGATTCACGGTTCGTTACGGGGAAAGCAAATATCCATGTATGTATCATCTCGGCAGCTTTATGTCTCAACGGAAGATTACCAGCTTGTTGATCAAGTATTATTTCAAACGTTAAAGAAGTACGATTCTTCTTTTTTTGTCATAGAAAAACAAACCAATAATTACGGTTGGGTTGCACCAATAAAGCAGCGAAAGCTCGCTTTAAGCACTCAACTATTGTATTCTCTACTTTGATTTACTATACTGTATGAGAAACAACATGAAGGAGGAAAGCTTGATATGGGCACGCTTTGGGTCGTACTTATAGCTATTTTAGCTTTAATTGCTGGTGTAGCATTAGGATTTTTCATCGCCAGAAAATATATGATGAATTATATGAAAAAGAATCCACCAATTAATGAGCAAATGTTACGCACACTTATGATGCAGATGGGTCAAAAACCATCTCAGAAGAAAATTAATCAAATGATGCGGGCAATGAACAACCAAAAATAATGTTGGACAACCTATGAAGAACGTATGAATCCCTTGTTTACCCGGACGGGCCAGCAAGGGATTCATGTTTGGTAAGAGAAAGGGAGATGGGGATGTCAGATGTAAATATATTTATTGCGTTTGGAGCAGGATTTTTGTCATTTATTTCTCCTTGTGTATTGCCATTATACCCTGCATTTCTTTCCTACATAACGGGAATGAGTATTAGTGAGATAAAAGAAGAGAATGGGATGTTGAACAAGAGAAGTATTCTTCATACTGTTTTCTTTTTAATAGGATTTTCTAGTGTGTTTGTCATGCTTGGATTTACGACATCTTTTATCTCTCAATTTCTCATGACCTGGCAAGATGCGATTCGTCAGGTCGGAGCTATTGTCATTATCTTTTTCGGATTAGTGATAATTGGTGTTTTCAATTTTGAATTTCTGATGAAGGAAAGAAAAATTACCTTCAAGCACAAGCCTTCAGGTTATATCGGATCTTACTTTATAGGGTTAGCCTTTTCGATGGGATGGTCGCCTTGTATGGGGCCAATATTGGCAGTTGTCTTATCACTAGCTGCAACCAAACCTCAAATTGGTCTTGTCATGATGATCGCATATTCCTTAGGATTTTCGATTCCATTTTTAGTCTTATCCTTTTTTATTGGAAAATGGAATTGGATAAAGCGAAATGGTGCTCTTATTGTGAAAATCGGCGGATACATGATGATTTTTATGGGCATCGCTTTATTCTTCGATTGGATGACGAAGCTCACATCTTTCTTAGCAAGCTGGTTTGGTTTTACCGGATTTTAGTCAAGGATGGTAAAACTGTAAAATCTATTGTACTATAGGTATAACGAGTGGAAGAGAGGTCAATGGTATGAGAATCCCAAATGATTTAATTCTTCGAACGACGACAAATTTAATAGCGTTTATTTTATTAGCGTTTTCGATTTATCTTTTTCTTGCAGGTCATAGCTCACCTGGAGGTGGGTTCGTCGGTGGTCTTATGACGTCGGCGGCGTTTGTACTTATGTATATGGCTTACGGATTTGATACGGTTCGAAAGATTATTCCTATTAACTTTCGACTTTTTATCCCAATCGGTTTATCGATCGCCTTGTTGACAGGTTTAGGTTCTTTTGTGTTTAATCAACCATTTTTAAGTCAAACATTTGCGTATTTTCACCTTCCCGTTTTCGGGGAAAAAGAATTAGCTACAGCACTACTTTTTGATTTAGGTGTTTACATAACTGTTATAGGGGTAACCATGACGATTATCTTATCCATTGCGGAAGATCGGGAATAGAACAGGGGGAGCATTTGTGGCAAACGTATTAATCGTAGATGATGCAAAATTCATGAGATTAACATTATCCAACGTATTAAAGAAACTGGAGCATACGGTGGTAGGGGAAGCGGAAAATGGTATTCAAGCTGTTGAAATGTATAAAACGTTTGAGCCTGATTTAGTTTTATTGGACATCACCATGCCGGAAAAAACAGGTATTGATGCCCTTCGAGAAATAAAAGAATTTGATCCCAAAGCAAATGTAGTCATGTGTTCCGCAATGGGACAACAAAAACTAGTCGTGGATGCTATCGAGTTAGGTGCGAAAGACTTTATTGTTAAACCGTTTGATGATAATCGAGTTTTGGAAGCTATTACGCGGGTTCTTGGATAATTCACGGACATCCAGAAAGAGTTGATTTCATGTTTTGGGCAATCGCAACAACTGTTGTAGGCGCTTTTATGGCGATATCGATGATATTTGTCCGCTTAAAGGCTTCAAGGAAGCCGACAAGTGCATTACGGATTATTTTACCTCCACTATTTATGAGTACTGGGGCCCTTATGTTTTTATTTCCTGTTTTTCGAGTGGAGTGGACACAAGTATTGGAAGCATTCTGTGTAGGTGCGATATTCTCTATTTTTTTAATTAGGTCCTCACAGTTTCAAATTAAAGACAAGGCGATTTATTTAGTTCCATCCAAGCAATTTGTGTTTATATTAATCGGGCTTTTAATCGTTCGTATTCTTTTAAAGCTAATCGTTGGTCATACTATCTCCGTAGGTGAAACCAGTGGGATGTTCTTCTTGCTAGCTTTTGGCATGATTATAACGTGGAGAAGTGCCATGTTAATCAAATATTCGAAGATGAAAAAAACGTTAGATAAATCTAATCAAGAAATCCCCTTATCTGATCATTAAGATCAGTTAAGGGGATTTTGTTATTGCTTAGCAAATAAGAAATTGGCTAAGTGTGTGGATAACATGCAGCAATAGCCACTGTCCAGTTCCCGTTCGTACGTGGCCCGGCAAGGGGGGCTGCAGACGTTGTCCGCATAGGACTGCTTTAGCCTGTAATCCTTATAGCTGGACGCCTCGAGCTTCTGTCTTATCAATCAAACAGTGTTTCATAGGGAGCAATGTCGATATTTCTTTCTTTTAGTTTTTTAATTAAAAACTTATGATCCCGTTTAGGGGTTGCTCGAATATAGCCTTCTATTAAGACATCCTGTGTGATCCGTTTCGTTTTCTTTTGAAGCGCTAATTCACCGATTTTTCCAGCGATTTTCTGTTTGGCTATATCGCGGAATAGCTCTGGAACAGGAGAAACTAGATCCTCTAGCAAATTTAACTCTTGTTTGCCCCACATATGTCTCGTTTTCTCTATGTAGTATTCTTCCCAATCAATAATGGATTTTCCGTCTTCTTTCGGGAGTCGTTTTAGAAACTTTCTAAACATGAAGAATCCACCGATGGACATAAATGTAATAAGAATGATTACCCATGTTAAAATAAACAATCCAAAGCCAGTTGACATGATTTCACCTTCTTCATCATAAAGTTTCCTTAGAGGCGAACTACGGTTTTCCTTTTTGGTAATTTATAGTAAAATTACATGTATTCTACATCTTAGTTCCCTTAGATTACGTGTTATCACTAGTATTATAGGATGATACTATTTAAAAGACAAGGCAAAAACAATCAGATGTTTATCGAATTATGTCAATTTTTGTTGAATAAGTAGACGGTTCGGAATACAATAGAAGTAATAGGTAGTAGAATGGGGGAAGAATGATGTTCGCAGGTGAGGATACAAATAATTATTTTGAATCAGGGCATAGTGAGCAAAAAAAAGCTTCTAGTAAAATCGCTAGATTCACACTTCCTAAGCTACCAGACCATTTTTCGGCATGGGTGGATCAACATAGTTTTGATGTTGTCACAGTATGTGATTTAAGCGGACATCTCGTCTATGTGTCGCAATCGGTCTCTCATGTACTTGGATATTCCCCAGAACAACTCTTAGGTGACTTTGTTCTTGATTACGTGTCACCAACCAATCAAACCGAAATTCTTTCAAAAATTCCAATACAAACAGAGGCATCCAGTCGCTTCCATGTCAGTATTCGAAATCATAGTGGAAAGTTTATCTGGATGGAGACCGTGATTGCACGTTTGCTTCATAAGGATACAAATGTCGATTTATACCTTTGTATTACTAGAGATATTACGGATAAGAAAGAAGCAGAAGAGATGATGATCCGTTCTGAAAAAATGTCTGTTTCCGGACAATTGGCTGCTGGGATTGCGCATGAAATAAGGAATCCATTAACATCATTAAAAGGGTTTGTAAGGCTGTTACAGACTGGTTCTGAGAAGAAAGAAGATTACTTTAAAATCATGATTGATGAAATTGAAAAAATGGAAAACATTACATCTGAACTTCTTTTTGTTGCAAAACCAATGACAGACGATAAAGCGAACGTCCGCTTATCTGAGATGATTTCGGATGTGATTACGTTGTTGCAGCCTCAAGCCAATATGCAGGCGTTGGAGCTCCAAGTGAAACTGGAACACAATCCAGTCCTGTATTGCGATAAGTCCCAAATTAAGCAAGTTTTTATTAACTTGATTAAAAATGCTATTGAAGCAATGGATAAGAGCGGTGTGATTCGAATAGAATCTCACATCGCACAAGAACAATGCCATATTGACATCATTGATGAAGGCCCTGGCATCCCTTTAAGCATCATACATAAGGTTAAGGAGCCTTTTTTCACCACAAAGAAAGACGGAACTGGTCTTGGATTAATGATATGTAACCAAATACTAGAGCATCACAACGGGAGCCTTTCCATTTTCCAAAACGCCGAAACAAGTGGAAGTACGTTCCGTGTGTCTCTTCCTGTGGAACTATTGTAAAATACACACCGTTTATCTAATAGGGATGAACGGTTTTTTTATGGAGTAAGAGCAACCAAAACGGTTGCTCTATAAAAGGATTGTTAATATTCCCATATCTATATCCTGTCAGCTAAAAATGCGCTCACAATACTGGCTTGGCTTACCAAGTTTTCTTTAAAGACTTTGAGTCCCGGCCTTATTTTGTCTGCTATGCTGTCTGTTTTTAACTTTTTTAGATCCACTAAGCGGTTCCGGTTGTCCACCCTTATGTTGTTTCTTTTTAGACATAAGAAATTCCTCCTTTGTTCATAGGATGAGCCTTTTTTAATCGGTCATTCGAAAGCAAGTAAATAATTTGTTTCTAATTTCTAGAAAAGCACTAAAATTTGTTTGATTTTTCTAAAGAAATAATCGCGTAACATTTTACTTATAAGTCAATTTCAGCTAAAATAAATAAATGCAAAGAAGAAAAAGTATCTAGTCGAAACGCTGTAAACAAGGGAATGGAGAGACTGGATTGATAAAAAAAAGGGGGTAACGTAATTATGGCAAAAACAGATGCTTATCATGCAAAGAAACAGTTTGAATTAAACGGTAAAACGTATAATTACTATCAACTAAAAGCATTAGAAGATGCAGGATTGGGAAAAATTTCGCGTCTACCTTTCTCTATTCGTATCTTACTTGAATCTCTAGTTAGACAACATGACGGTCATGTCATTAAAGACGAACATGTAGACAGTCTTGCGAATTGGGGCAAGACAGAAGGGAAGGACGTACCATTCAAGCCTTCTCGTGTAATTTTACAAGACTTTACAGGGGTACCAGCTGTTGTGGACCTTGCTTCCTTACGTAAAGCAATGGTAGACATGGGTGGTTCTCCAGATAAAATTAACCCGGAAGTACCAGTAGATCTCGTAATTGACCACTCTGTACAGGTTGATCGTTACGGAACTGCTGATGCCCTTCAAAGAAATATGGAATTAGAATTTGAACGTAACGCAGAGCGTTATGAGTTCTTAAACTGGGCTCAAAAAGCTTTTGATAACTACCGTGCTGTTCCACCAGCAACAGGTATCGTACACCAAGTTAACTTGGAGTATATTGCAAACGTTGTACATGCGCTTGAAAATGAAAACGGAGAATATGATGCGTTCCCTGATACTCTAGTTGGTACAGATTCTCATACTACGATGATCAACGGTCTAGGTGTATTAGGATGGGGTGTAGGTGGTATTGAAGCAGAAGCTGGTATGCTCGGACAACCTTCATACTTCCCAGCTCCAGAAGTAATCGGGGTTAAATTCACTGGTAGCTTCCCGAACGGAACAACTGCAACTGACCTTGCATTGAAAGTTACGCAAGTACTTCGTGAAAAGAATGTTGTCGGAAAATTTGTAGAGTATTTCGGACCTGGACTAAAAGATATGCCACTTGCGGACCGTGCTACGATTTCCAACATGGCGCCAGAGTACGGAGCTACATGTGGTTTCTTCCCAGTTGATAACGAATCTCTTAACTACTTAAGACTTACTGGTAGAAGTGAAGAACAGATTGCACTTGTAGAAAAATACTGCAAGGAAAACTATCTATGGTATTCCCCGGATCAAGCAGATCCTGAGTTTACAGAGCTTGTGGAAATTAACCTTTCTGAACTTGAGCCAAACTTATCTGGACCTAAACGTCCACAAGATTTGATTCCGCTTTCTACAATGAAAGAATCCTTTAACAAAGCGATCACAGCTCCAGCTGGAAACCAAGGCTTTGGATTGGATAAAAAAGAATTTGAAAAAGAAGTAAAAATCGATCATCCAAGCGGAAAGTCTTCTGTAATGAAGACGGGTGCTGTTGCGATTGCTGCGATTACTTCTTGTACCAATACATCAAACCCATATGTAATGCTAGGTGCAGGTCTTATTGCGAAAAAAGCGGTTGAAAAAGGCTTAGAAGTACCAGCTTATGTAAAAACATCATTAGCTCCTGGTTCTAAAGTAGTAACACGCTATTTAGAAGACTCTGGCTTAATGACTTACTTGAACCAATTAGGATTTAACCTAGTAGGTTACGGTTGTACGACTTGTATCGGTAACTCTGGTCCATTATCAGAGGAAATCGAAGAAGCAATCTCTAAAAATGATTTAACCGTATCTTCTGTTCTATCTGGTAATCGTAACTTTGAAGGTCGTATTCACCCATTGGTGAAAGCAAACTATCTTGCTTCACCACCATTAGTAGTTGCGTATGCACTTGCTGGTACGGTGGATGTAGACCTTAAAGATGAGCCAATTGGAAAAGATAAAGATGGTAATGATGTTTATTTCAACGATATCTGGCCATCCATGGATGAAATCAGAGACGAAGTAGCGAAAGTTGTTACTCCTGAAATCTTCCGTAAAGAATATGAAAATGTATTCAACTCAAATGAAAAATGGAATGCCATTGAAACGACAGATGAACCTTTATATGAATGGAATAGCGAATCCACATATATTCAAAACCCGCCATTCTTCGAGGGACTTTCGAAAGAAGCTGGAGAAGTAGAAGCATTAAATGGTCTCCGTGCGGTTGGGAAATTTGGTGACTCTGTAACAACAGACCACATTTCACCTGCTGGTGCAATCGCGAAAGATATGCCTGCTGGTCAACATCTTCAAGAGAAAAACGTTTCTCCAAGAAACTTTAACTCTTATGGATCTCGCCGTGGTAACCACGAAGTAATGATGCGTGGTACGTTTGCGAATATTCGTATCCGTAACTTACTTGCTCCTGGTACAGAAGGTGGTTATACAACTTACTGGCCAACGGAAGAAGTTATGCCGATTTACGATGCAGCTATGAAATACCAAGAAGATAATACCGGCTTAATTGTTATTGCTGGTAAAGACTACGGTATGGGAAGCTCTCGTGACTGGGCAGCAAAAGGGACGAACCTTTTAGGTATCAAAACCGTTATTGCAGAAAGTTTCGAGCGTATTCACCGTTCTAACCTTGTTATGATGGGTGTACTTCCACTTCAATTCCAAAAAGGAGAAGGTGCAGAATCTCTTGGATTAACAGGAAAAGAAACCTTCGATGTGGAAGTGGACGAAAGTGTGAAACCACACGATTTAGTGAAAGTTACAGCTACTGACGAAGAAGGTAACGTGAAAGAGTTCAAAGCAGTTGCTCGATTCGATAGTGATGTAGAAATTGACTACTACCGTCATGGTGGTATCTTACAAATGGTACTAAGAAACAAATTAGAAAACTAAGAATAAATAAGCGGCCGGAATCGGCTGCTTATTTTTATGTTTACACGTCATCATGGTATAATGGATTCTTGACAAACATATGTTGTACAAGCAATAGAATGAGGAGGAATCCCTTCCTATGATGAAAAAAATAATAGCTGCAGCATGCATGCTTGGCTTAGTGTTAGCCCTTGGTGTTACGATATGGGATGCTAATCAAGATGAATCGAAAACGTCCTCTAGCGAAACGATGGCTTTTCCTGAAGGAGAAGAGGGCGCAGGGATTGTATCTTCTAATGCACCTGAACAGCTTGAGATTGGCGAAAATGCTCCAGATTTTACTTTGGAAAATCTTCAAGGTGAATTAACATCGCTTTCCATGTATGAAGGAAAGATTGTTTTCTTGAATTTTTGGGCGACATGGTGTGACTATTGTAAAGAGGAAATGCCTATAATGGAATCCATCCAAAGCGAATATAAGGGAGATGTCCATGTTATTGCTGTAAATGCATTGAATTCTGAATTAGATGGAGTAAATAAAGTGAAGAATTACATTAATCAAGGTGGATACACTTTTGAAGTTCTGTTAGACCGAGAAGGATCTGTAGTGAATCAATATCGGGTCGTAGGTTTGCCAACGACTTTCGTTATTGATAAAGAAGGAAAATTAATCGAAACGAAGCTAGGCCCTATGACGGAAGAATATATGCAAGGTGTCATTGAGGGAAATTTGTAAAACTAGTTATATTTTTCTGAAAACGGGTAATCCTTTTATTATTACGTATAAAAGGAGAGGGTTTTCTTGTCATTTAAAAAGAAGCCAATTTTTGAAGAGCTTGTAGAAGAAAATAGAAATCAAATTTTAAGTGATGATCAATTAATGGACCAGATTGATGAAAAGCTTGAACAAAAGTGGGAAAGTAATAAGTAACCCAAAAGCAGGAAAGGAGTTCTCTTTTCTTGCTTTTTTACTTGAAAAAAACTGGTTAAAATCGATCAAAACTGACAAAAGATGACGTTCTTAGAACGGAATAGCCTTCACGTGTAAGCAAATAATAGGAAAGGCTCCTTGTTTGGGGCTCAATTCAATTCCTTAGGAGGGCTTACCTTGGCATTCCAAAACAGACCAAATCCAGATGATCGTTCAGATAATATTGAAAAACTAAAAAACAGTATTCAAAATACGATTGAAAATTTGGAAGAGGCACACGATTCCATGCGTTTTTCTAATGAGCAAGAAAAAGAAAATATAAAAGCTAAAAATGCGCGCCGTGAGGAGTCCATTGAAGCCATGAGGAATGAAATAAAAGACGAATACCGTGACCAACAACACTAAACCTAACAAGGCCCTCGAAGAGGGTCTTGTTTCATTTTAAAGCTGGGACAAAACTATAATCTCATATTCTAAAGCCGAACGATTACACGATAGGAAGTGTGAATGTTACTTATCAATGTGGATTTCATTCATATTTGATAGAAATGCGACGTAAGTGGTGAAGCTATATGCCGGCGCTCCTGCAGAATACTCCGCTTTCCGCGGGCACGGCCAGGCGACTACTGCGAGTTTACTTCTTCGCTGCCTTGTCCCGAGGAAGCTTACTTCGAAGCAACACTAGCAGACGCAGGGACATCCCCTTTCTCGCTTGTACAGTTCACTTCCTGCGGGGCTTTCACCTCGTGCTGTTCCCGCGGAAAGCGATTACCCGCAACGGAAATCAGCATCGTACACACAACTGAGCAGTCACTAAAACGATGGTTTGTAGTAACTTTTACCATTTTGTTACGTCGCAATTTATATAAAAGTTGCAACAATATTTATCAAAGCACTCAAATAGAAAAATCCGAACTGATTCGAACTCTATAGAATTCGAATCATAGTTCGGATTTTATTAGGATTAAAACACTCTTGTCCCAGTCTTGTTTCATTTCAAGCCATTCTTGTTCAACTGCTCGCAAGACGTATGATAAAATAATCATATTGGAAGGAGCGGTTTTGTGGATAAGAATTTTCTTATGGAACAGGTAGATAAACAGTGGTCGATTTACAAAGAGATCCCACCTTTATCAGAAATAGCGGCACTTCGATTTATCGATATATATAAAGATAGTGAACAAGTGACGAATCAACAAAAAGCAAATGTATATAGCATGCTTGCTTTTTATCGGTTAAATCGGAACTATGGTGATGATAAAATTACGGAAACATTGCTAGAGGAAGGGGAGAAGCTAGACGCGGATGCTCCATCCCTTTATGAGCTAAGAAATTTAAAAAAATATTTTGCTTTCTACTCAGACTTGTCCTTTGATGAAATAGAAAAATGGTCAATCCGGGAAACAGATTTTGAACCAGCTAAGTTAAAGAAGTGTACAGAACTGAAAGAAGAAATTAACAAGATTGTAGATCGGATAGGTCCTATTAAAGATAAGGAGAGCCAGCTTCATGAATTGTATAAAACGATTTATCATAAGCTTCTTGAGCTTCAAGAGTTATTGACGAGTACAATTGAAGAATTAGAACTTAGAAGAAGTAGTATTTCTGTGTCTCATTTAAATCAGTACGTGAAAGACTTAACTCTCCTTAAACAACAAATACCTAATCATTTTCCAAAATCTTTCCATGCTACCGGTCAAAAGCATGCACTTGAAAAAATGGATGACATGGTAGGCTTGAAAGAAGTTAAACAATACGTGAAGCAATATTACCAATTTTTGAAATACCAGAAGGAAAGAAAAGAACTAGGTTTTACAATGGTCGATGAACCTGGTTTACATATGATAATGACTGGAAATCCTGGTACCGGTAAAACAACAATGGCTCGTCTATTAGCCTCTATTTATTACGAACTTGGATTGTTAGAAAGCAACAAGCTAATTGAAGTTAATCGTTCCCATCTAGTTGGTTCCTATGTTGGTCAAAGTGAAGAACATACGTTAGATTATGTAAAACAAGCGATCGGTGGTGTTTTATTCATTGACGAGGCATATAGTCTCAAAAGGGAAGGACAAACAGGAAATGACTATGGCCAAGCAGTAATTGATACACTCGTTTCAAGCATGACCAGTAAAGAGTATGAAGGGAAATTTGCCGTCATACTCGCAGGTTATCCGGAGGAAATGAGGCAATTTTTATGGTCAAATCCAGGTCTAAGAAGTCGCTTTCCAGAGCAAAATCATATGGAATTACCCGATTTTGAAATGGACGAATTGGTAAAAATTGCAGAAGATACTGCTTTGCAGAATGACTATTTTTTCACGGAGCAAGCACTACACACTTTACGAGAGCTAATAGAAAAATCACGAGTCGACGAGACGTTCGGTAATGCGAGAACTGTAAGAAATTTGGTCATCAAAGCCATCTTTAAAAAAGGTGCGATTAAGGATTCCCAGTCAGAGGCGCACTGGATTGATCATATGCGACTTGATCAAGACGATCTAAGTATGCTTGATCAAACGAATCAAGATGAAGAACCGATTCAACAGCTCGATCAATTGATTGGTTTGGCTAACATTAAAGACGAGGTTAAAAAGTTATCTTCGTTTGTAAGAGTGCAGCAACAGCGTAAAGAAAAAGGACTACCTAATGTACCAATTCAGCTTCATGCTGTTTTTTCGGGGAACCCAGGTACGGGGAAAACAACGGTTGCGAACATTTATTCCAAGATATTAAACGATTGTGGACTTCTAAAACGTGGACATGTTGTGGTTGCGTCTAGGAGCGATTTAGTGGCGGGCTATGTTGGTCAAACCGCCATAAAGACGAAGAAAAAGGTAAGAGAGGCATTAGGGGGCGTTCTTTTTATCGATGAGGCTTATTCTTTATTCCGTGGAGAAAAAGACTTTGGCAAAGAAGCAATTGATACGTTAGTCGATGAAATGACGAAGCACAATGAAAATTTAATTGTCATCCTTGCAGGGTATGAACAGGAAATGAAACAATTTATTTCTAGTAATCCAGGTTTGGAGTCTCGTTTTAAAAAGTACCTCCATTTTATGGACTATAATGCGGATGAGTTATTAGAAATAACAAAGTACCATGTACAAAAGTATGCATATGAGATAGATGAAGAGGCCATTCATTACATCCATACACAATATGAAGAACATGACTTAAAGGGGAATGCTCGTTTCGTCGTAAATTTAGTGGATGAAGCAATCCAATATCAAGCCTTGAGGGTGGAGGAAACTAGCTCTATTCATGATGTAAACCGAATAGTGAAAGAAGACTTTGAACACGCTTGGACAACTTTGAGGAGGGAATAAAAAGTGAAGAAGACGAAAACACCGATTAAAGTACGCTATCAGGAAACCGATCAAATGGGTGTTGTTTACCATGCGAATTACCTCGTTTGGTTTGAGATTGGACGAACAGATTTTATTGAATCTCTAGGGTTTCAATATCATGAAATGGAAGCACAAGGAGTGGTATCTCCTGTTGTAGATGTACAAATGTCTTTTAAGCATCCTATTCGTTATGGGCAGGAAGCTTTCGTCGAAACCTGGATAGGAGACTATGATGGCCTGCGAGTCACCTACCAATATGAAATAAAAGATAGTGAAGGACGTCTAGCGGTATCTGGGTCAAGTAAACACGTTGTTGTGAAAAAGGATACGTTTCGTCCTGTATCGCTTCGCCGTGGATTCCCAGAGTGGGATCGTGCCTACAAACAAGCATTAGGAGTCGAATAAAGAATGGCATTTGGAGTCAAAAGACCAGAACTGAATAGGTGGAAAGAGAAGGTACAAGCAGGAGAAATCGCTTTTTTGACCCATTATTGGCTAGATCCACGATTTCCGGGTTGTGATACGGTTACAAAGGTAGGTTGCTCGAATAAGGAGAAGCTAATGGAATGGGGAAAAGAATATCATTTAGACCCGAAATGGATTCATAACGATCCGAAACATCCACATTTTGACTTGTTCGGTGATATACAAAAACGGGTATTAACGGAAGAAAAGCAATGGGATCAAATCGAGCGATTTAATCTGATTTTGAAATAATGTTGATTATCTTATTGGAATATGTTTATAATAATGGTAACAAAGACTAAAGGAGGTATGTGTTATGAGATTATATAGAGATAACCAACGTAACCAAAATCTAATATTCTCATGGCACATCCCTACGGATCAGTTTTAATTCATTGTTTGTAAACTCTTTCATAGTAGATCCATCTGTATGGGGATGTGCCCTCATTCATGGTGGATTTTTTAATGTCTTAGAAGATCGCATCCGTGCGGTCTTTTTTTATTTCATTACTATTGGAGGAAAACAAATGAATTTACAAACATTAGGTTTTAATCAACAAATCGAAGAAGAGGCTCAATCATTTTTAGCAGAAGGATACAGCATTGGGCGAGTGTCTTCTGAATTTAAAGGTATGTATAAAGTGTTAGCAGAAAACGGTGAGCTTTTAGCTGAAATATCAGGGAAACTAAAGTTTCAAGCTAATGAGCGGCAGGATTATCCAGCAGTTGGTGACTGGGTGGTACTTTCTGTTCGGGAAGAAGAAGGAAAAGCGACGATTCATGCTATTCTACCGAGGAAAAGTAAGTTTTCCAGAAAAGTAGCGGGGCATACGACAGAAGAGCAAATCGTTGCAACGAACATTGATACAATTTTTCTCGTACAGTCTTTGAACAATGATTTTAATCCACGCCGTATAGAAAGGTACTTGATAATGGCTTGGGAAAGTGGGGCAAATCCAGTCATCGTTTTGAGTAAGTTGGACTTATGTGAAGATCTTGAAGACAAGATTTTAGAAGTAGAAAATGTTGCATTTGGAGTGCCTATTCACCCCGTAAGTTCTAAAGAGCGAATAGGAATCGATGCGCTTTACGAATATGTTAGCCCTGGTGAAACCGTTGCATTGTTAGGATCGTCTGGTGTAGGTAAATCATCTTTGATTAATACACTAGTCGGAGATGAGGTCATGTCTGTTAAAGAAGTTCGTGAAGACGATGATCGTGGGCGTCATACGACGACACATCGTGAATTAATTCCGATTCCAAGTGGTGGTATCTTGATAGATACTCCGGGGATGAGAGAGCTTCAACTCTGGGAATCAGAGCATAGTATGGAACAAAGCTTTGAAGATATCTCGGCTTTGTCCGATCAATGTAAGTTTCGAGACTGTACGCACAATCAGGAACCAGGTTGTGCAGTAAAAGAAGCCATTCAAAATGGGACATTAAAACAGGATAGGCTAGATAGCTACTTTAAGCTGCAAAGAGAGCTTGAGTACCTCGAACGAAAAGCGGATAAAAGAGCTCAATTACAGGAGAAGGAAAGATGGAAGAAGATTGCTGGAGACCGTACGCGCATACATCGTCGGTGAAATTCTGAGTTAAGTGTCATATCAATTTTACTTTATCAAAAGTATGTAGGATCTACTGTGATGTTACAGTAGATCCTACATTAATGAAAGAAAAGATGATATGAAATTATATGTGATAGGCATGAAATCATTTAATTGTAAAGAACTTCACTTAAGCTTTTACAGGTTAGTTTAACGATATGCCTATAATTTCATGTTCACACAATGTATAATAATACTAATTAATGATTATTTATACGAATTAGCTTGTGAAGTGAAATGGGGAGTAACTGTGATATGTGAATCTGATCAATTAGAAGAATATTTACTAGAATTAAATGAAGTTAATTACTCTAATCCAATAGTAAAAGAAAAAATTGGAGAACTTTTCAACTCAACTCAAACAGAAGTTGAGAAAGCAAAAGTAGCTTTTGAATATGTGCGTGATGAAATATCTCATTCTTGGGATATTCAGGGGAAACGTGTTACTTGTAAAGCGTCAGATGTTTTATTTTATGGAGAAGGAATTTGCTACGCAAAATCAAATTTATTAGCATCTCTTTTACGTTCTCAAAGAATTCCAACTGGCTTTTGTTATCAGCGATTGATGTTGTTTGATAAGCCAGAAAAAGGATATTGTATTCACGCTTTGAATGCTGTTTTTTTGAAATCACTTAATAAATGGATAAGATTAGATGCTCGTGGGAATAAAAAGGGAATTGATGCTCAATTTTCACTTGATGATGAACGATTAGCTTTTACCACACTAGAGGAATTAGACGAAAAAGATTACCCTACTATTTATGTAAAGCCTCACCCAAAGACGTTAGCTGTTTTAGAAGAACAGACAGATGCAATTATTATGTATAAAAATTATTTACCACAGCATTTATAGTTATTTCGCTAACAGGTGTGGTATAAAAATTAATTTAAGAGTGAGGGATTCTAAAATAGGTCGGAGGGATCGCATATGAATGAAAAATTTATTAATGCGATGAGACTAATTAAAAAATATGATAATAAGGAAACTTACCCTACGTTTGCTTACTCCATATTAGAGAATTATATTCCTGGTCAAGTGTTCATTGAGGATTCGAATAGAACCGCATTAATTGGTACGAATTCAGGCATTTTTGTTGTTATTGGAGATCCAATGAACACTAGTTTCAATCGATTTCTTGTAGAAATCCTTGAAAGGAGAACAAAGGAGAATAAGCGATTCACTTTGTTTTCACCTTCTAAAACATGGGACTTAGTTATAAATGAATTTCTGGAAAAAGAGTTGAGACAAATACAAAGATATTCTTTTCATTTTAATGAGAGTAAGTTCTCAAGGCTAACTAAAGGGGAAATTCCTAAAGAATTTAAAGTTAGGAAAATAGATCAAAAGATAATTAATAATAGTCAAGATTTTAATGAGGCTTATTTAGAAGAATATTGGGAATCAGTATCGAATTTCACAGAAAAAGGATTCGGTTACTGTATATCAAATAATGTACACCTTGCTAGTGAATGTATATCGATTTTTGCTTCAACACAATTTGCTGAAATGGATATTGTCACTCAAAATAGTTATAGAGGAATGGGATTAGCACATAATGTTGCAGAACACTTTATATTACATTGTATGGAGGATGACAAGATACCTAGATGGGATTGTGATGTGAACAACATTGCCTCCATCAACCTTGCTGAAAAATTAGGATTCGAAAACCCGATAAAATACTCCGTATTTGTTAGAATGTAAGAACCTCTTTATGCACTAATGTGTCTTTAGTAGAGGATCAAAAAAGCATGCAATTAAAAAGGGACTTGGATTTGTAACCAAGTTCCTTTTTGTGATTTCTAATTAAGAAAAAGGGGTGAGATTTGCATTCGTTAATCAAATGAATATAAGTCACCTTGACAGCAGAAATCGTTAATGTATGATGTTCTCAGTTATTTAGTCGACACCTTCCCCTTATTTAGAACTCGGATACCAGCAATTATACTTCTACATAGCAATAGCTTTATAATAAGACTTGTGAAAGAGTGATACCAGGACCATCCTTTTTTCCATTCGATTAAGTTTGTTCTCTTTGCTGCAATGGTCTCGAGGATAGTTAGTGGAATAACGAATGGAAAAAGCTTCAAAAATATGCCGATTGGTTTGCTGTTTAGTGTCCACTGATTGTAATAAAGAAGCATTAACGGATAATGAACGATATCAAATGGCAAGTGGATTCTTACCTTACTAGCAAACGGTCTTATTTTATAATGTAAGTATCCTTTAGCGACTAAATATTTATCGGCAAGAGAATTGCCAATTAAACTAACGAGATAGACAATAACCCAATCTTTAAAGGAACGTTTATAAATGGCGAAGGGTAGTAAAAGCAAGGAGATAATCGTGGTTACGATTAAAAAACCGGTTGAAAGAGTTGCTATCTTTTTGTTCATTGTTGTACCTCCTGATTCTAAAAAAGAGGGACCCGAAAAACGAGTCCCCTTAAACAATTAATGTAGATCGTTTCCTTGTTGGTTTTGTTCAAAATTTGCTTTTTCAGTATCCGGTACCATCTGTCCTGGAAGTACGGTACCATGGACGTATGCAGGGGCTGGTTGTAGTTTTGGTACTTGTCCCATTGCTGCGGGAGTAGCAACATAGTCAAAGTCCGATAATCCGTCCATTGATTTGCCACTTGCCCATCTTCCTTGGGAGCTTTCTTCCCCTTGCGAGAAGTTCATAAACGAATAGTTGACATCTTGTTTTTCGAGGTTTTGTGGGAAAGTACTTGGGACGATCGCTTTTTGATTTTGTTCTAATTCTTCAATAGCAGCCATCCATTGATTTTGATGCATCGTATCTCGGGCAATAAGGAAAGATAGCATATCTCTTACACCAGGATCTGTAGTCGATTCATACAAACGACACACTTGAAGGCGACCCTGTGACTCTGCATTTAGATTAGCGCGAAAATCTGCTAGCATATTCCCGCTTGCAATCGTGTAACGAGAGTTCCATGGGTAGCCGACGCTATCGGTTGGAGTTGCTCCAATACCAGATACGATCATATGTTGTGGGTTCATTCCACCTAACACAGCTTCTACAGCTGGGTTTTGTCCCACGATTTCATCCTGTTCACGAGCAGGTGCACCGTCTAACAATTGAGCAATCATCGTTGCAATCATTTCAACGTGAGCAATCTCTTCCGTACCAATGTCTAAAATCATGTCCTTATACTTTTCGTCTCCACGACAATTCCACCCTTGGAATAAGTACTGCATCATAACCGTCATTTCTCCAAATTGTCCACCTAGTATTTCTTGTAATTTCTTTGCATAGACCGGGTCCGGACGATCTGGTTTTGCGTTGTATTGTAATTCTTTAACATGTGAAAACAAAACAAGTTCCTCCTTTAATAAAGGTAAAGTCAATATTAGTATGAGCTTGAGAAAGGAACCTATTCAGGGTAGAAAGGTGGGGTAGGATGAATCAGTTATTATGGTCGTTTGCTTTGGTCATTTTAACTTTTCTGTTCACACGTCGTCGGAAAATGTTAAAACGTCACCATTCGCGTTACGCACGGCGGTTAGAAATGGAAGTTGCCATAGAAGAAGAGAAGGCAAAGCGGGGATTCCCAAACAGTGGGCGGAATGGAGGAGATTCCTAATAAGGAAAACAAAAAAAGAGGCTACTTAGCCTCTTTTTTTCGTTTACGATCAGGTACGGGATCAAATCCTCCTGGATGAAACGGATGACATTTTAAGATTCGTATTACACTTAAATAAAATCCTTTGATGGCCCCGTGAGTTTGAAGTGCCTCGATTGCATATTGAGAACATGTCGGTTGAAATCGACAAGAGGGGGGTGTCATCGGACTAATATAACGCTGATACCCTCTAACACATAGGATAAAAAAATGTTTCATCCTTCAGCCTCATCTCGATTCATTCCATTTATCATACGTAATAGATGCAATGGCGTCATGTAAGTGAATGGACTCCTCATTACGACAAGCGACCGTGAACTTTTCTACAAATGGATGCTCGTATAAATCTGCAGCTACTAAGCGAACCATATCTTCAACAAAACGTGGGTTTTCATATGCTTGCTCTGTTACCATTTTTTCATCTGGACGTTTTAACACAGGGTGAATTCGTGCGCTTGCATTGCTTTCTGCAGCTTCTAAAAGCACTTCCTTCCAATCGTGACTGGTTTCATCAAAATCATCAGATAATTTTACAGACATCGAAACAATCCCACGTTGGTTATGTGCACTATACTCACTAATTTCTTTAGAGCATGGACATAGGGTCGTAATCGTTCCGGATAACCCTACTTCTACATCGTAACCTAGTTTTTCATCATAAGACACTTTTATCGAGGCATCGGCATGATTCAATCCCGTTAAGTCAGATGATGGGCCTTTTCTTTCAAAGAACCAAGGAAATGTGACTTCCATGGAAGCATCCGCTTGTTTGAGTCGAACCGCTAAATCTTTTGTGAATTGCTTCAGTGAAGCGATGCTAACTACAAAGTTCTGACTATGATACTCGGTAAGTTGTTCGGTAAATCTACTCATATTCGTACCTTTACTATCTTGATTTATTTTCGAGGTAAAGGTGAATGTACCAATGGTTGTTTGTGATTGTGGTTGTAATTGGCTTGTTATTTGAATTGGGTGTTTGACATTCGATATACCTACAGCATCAATTTCAAATAGAAAATCTTTTTTGGAGTTCTGTAAGTCGGCCATTTGATTTTTTTCAACTGGCTTTGTTTTAGGACCTGGATCAACAGATCCGAATAATTTATGTCGTTGCAATTTATTGGGTAACTGCTTTTTTCTATTGTTGTTAGGTGTGTTCATAGCTATTCTCCCTTCAGCCACAATACTAAATCGTAGTATACTTAAGCAGATGCCAAGATTCAATTTTTATGATTTTTCGACTTACATCCACGATATTTTTGGCTCTGTTTTGTTCAAAATCCGTTTTATATTCGAACGATGACGATAAATGACAAAAGCAGTTAAGATACTTGTCAAAATCATCAATGCGATATCTTGCTGAATAATCGTAACGATGATAGCAACGATACCGGTAATCATAGATGATAAGGAAACGAACTTAGATAGATAAAGTACAATAAAAAAAGTAAGTATCATAATAGCAAAAAGTAGCGGATTGACTGCTAAAATAATTCCACCTGAAGTCGCAACCGCTTTCCCGCCTTTGAACCTTGCAAACAGTGGATACGTATGGCCTAGTACTGCGCACACTCCAACAATGAGAGGATTAATGTCAGGAGCAAACCAAATTGGTAAGCAAGTAGCTAAGGTTCCTTTTAAAATATCTGCAAAGCTTACGACAAGCCCAGCTTTCACACCAAGTACACGAAATGTATTCGTTGCACCTAGGTTTCCACTTCCTTGTTCTCTAACGTCAATATTGTATCCAATCTTTCCGACAATTAAGGCGGATGGAATGGAACCTAAAAGATAAGCAATAAGTGCGAATATAAAGTAGTCCATTTTTCTCTCTCCTTTATGGGAAGACCCATTCAAACAAAAGTTCGTCTATGTCATCATACCATAGGATATTGTTTTTTTGTAAATCGATGCGGGTACATTAGAATTAGGACCCTTTCTTCTATTATGGCATAATAGAAAGTATAAAAGGAGGTATGTGACAATGGAACATCATCCGAATAAAGAAACGCTAAAAGAAATATTAGAAAATAACCATACGATTGCAGTAGTAGGGTTATCTGATCGACCAAATCGGACTTCTTACCAAATCGCAAAAGCAATGCAGGCAGCTGGTTACCGTATCATTCCAGTCAATCCAGAAATTACAGAGTCATTAGGAGAAAAGGCTTACCCACGTCTTACGGACGTCGATGAACCGATAGATATTATCAATGTATTCCGACGACCAGAGTATTTACCAGACCTTGCGAAAGAAGCAGTGCAAACAAATGCAAAGGTATTTTGGGCCCAGCAAGGAATATGGAATGAGGAAGCTTATCAATATTTAACGGAACATGATTTTACAGTTGTGATGGATTTATGTATAAAAGTCGCACACTCCCTTACAATAGGTAAGAATTGAGTAAGAAGCTCGTTGTGAGTAGTTTTGTATAAGTTCAATGGTTATGTCGTAAGAAAATCCCTGTTTTAGGCAGGGATTTTTACTGTTTATAGGTAATTTATACGGTAGAATAATTATTTTGCTGTTTGCGAAAACAGAAAAACAAGCTAAAATAGAACAAGTACGTTTAAAGTCGATTCTTTACACAAACAAACGTTTGTTCTAATATTAGAGAAAGATAGGGGAAAGGAGCGGGTGTTCACGTGGCAAATCAGACATCACAGTATTCAGACGATTCTATCCAGGTATTGGAAGGATTAGAAGCAGTAAGAAAAAGACCTGGTATGTATATAGGTAGCACGGATTCCCGAGGTCTCCACCATTTAGTATATGAAATCGTAGACAATGCCGTTGACGAGGTTCTTGCTGGTTTTGGAGATGTAATTAAAGTAACGATACATAAAGATAATAGTATTTCCGTAGTGGACAAAGGTCGAGGTATGCCTACAGGGATGCATAAAACAGGAAAGCCAACACCGGAGGTCATCTTCACCGTGCTTCACGCAGGTGGAAAATTCGGACAAGGTGGATATAAAACGAGTGGTGGTCTGCACGGGGTAGGGGCATCTGTTGTAAATGCCTTATCGGAATGGTTAGAAGTAACGATCCACCGAGATGGACAAGTATATAAGCAAAGATTTGAAAATGGTGGCATACCAGCTACCTCCCTCGATAAGATTGGGAAAACGAAACAGTCAGGTACAACTATTCATTTTAAACCAGACCCTACCATTTTCTCGACAACGGTCTATCAGTTCGAAACTCTTTCTGAGCGGTTAAGAGAAGCTGCTTTTTTATTAAAAGGACTACAAATAGAATTAATAGATTTACGTGATGAAACGACCGAGACTTATCAGTATCCGGATGGCTTGGAATCGTTCGTTGCTTATTTAAACGAAGAGAAAGATTCCTTGCATCCTGTGGTTTCCTTTGAAGGCGAACATCAAGAGATGGAAGTAGACTTCGCTTTTCAATTTAATGATGGCTATGCAGAAAGTATGCTTTCGTTTGTAAACAATGTTCGGACAAAAGATGGTGGGACGCACGAATCCGGTGCTCGTACCGCGATTACGAGAGTTTTTAACGAACATGCTAGAAAAATATCACTATTAAAAGAAAAAGATAAAAACTTAGACGGAAACGATATTCGGGAAGGATTTACGGCAGTCGTTTCGGTAAGGATTCCAGAAGAAAAATTACAATTTGAAGGACAAACGAAAGGGAAGTTAGGAACATCCGAAGCTAGATCAGCTGTCGATGGCGTTGTATCGGAAAATTTAGCTTACTTCTTAGAGGAAAATCCAGACGTTGCTGGTATGTTAATTAAAAAAGCTATTCGTGCTAAGGAAGCTCGGGAAGCTGCCAGAAAAGCAAGAGATGAAGCGCGTTCTGGAAAAAAGAAAAAACGTAAGGATGCTTTACTGAGTGGTAAATTAACTCCAGCTCAGTCTCGTAATCCAGAAAAAAATGAATTGTACCTAGTGGAGGGTGACTCAGCTGGTGGATCTGCGAAACAAGGAAGAGATCGTAAATTCCAAGCAGTTCTTCCTTTACGAGGAAAGGTTATTAATACAGAAAAAGCGAAGATTGCAGATGTGATGAAAAATGAAGAAGTCTCCACTATTATTCATACGATTGGAGCTGGAGTTGGGGCCGATTTTTCCCTAGAGGATGTTCAATATGACAAAATTGTCATTATGACAGATGCGGACACGGATGGCGCCCATATTCAAGTTCTGCTACTCACCTTCTTCTATCGATATATGAGACAGCTCGTAGAAGCTGGAAAAGTATATATTGCTTTGCCACCGCTCTACAAAATATCGAAGGGAAAAGGTGCAAAAGAAATCATTCATTATGCATGGAATGAAGAAGAAATGCGGAAAGCAACGAACGAATTTAAAAGTGGATATATTATTCAGAGATATAAAGGGTTAGGGGAAATGAATGCAGACCAATTATGGGAAACAACTATGAACCCTGAAACAAGAACGCTAATTCGGGTTACAATTGACGATTTAGCTCGCGCTGAGCGACGTGTCACTACTCTTATGGGTGATAAAGTGGAACCGAGAAGAAAATGGATTGAATCTCATGTTCGTTTTGGACTTGATGACGAAACGAATATTATGGATAACGAGAACATTCAGTCTTAAAGGGAGGACCTAAGACTTGTCACAATTAGAAAAATATTTAGATTTACCTTTGGAAGAAGTGATCGGGGATCGCTTTGGTAGGTATAGTAAATATATCATTCAAGATCGAGCTCTACCAGATGCTCGAGATGGATTAAAACCAGTTCAACGCCGTATTATTTATGCGATGCATGAAGAACGAAATACCCATGATAAACCATTTCGTAAATCAGCTAAAACAGTCGGGACTGTAATAGGTAATTACCACCCACATGGAGACTCGTCTGTATATGAAGCAATGGTTCGATTGAGCCAAACATGGAAAGTAAGAAATGTCTTAGTGGAAATGCACGGAAACAACGGGAGTGTAGATGGGGATCCACCAGCTGCGATGCGTTACACGGAAGCAAGGCTTTCTAATATCGCTTCTGAATTAATTGGTGCGATTGACAAAGACACGGTTGATTTCATACCGAACTTTGATGATTCTATCGATGAGCCTGTGGTTTTACCAGCAAAATTTCCGAACCTGTTAGTGAATGGGTCTACCGGGATTTCATCTGGTTATGCAACAGATATACCACCGCACAATCTGGGTGAAGTGATCGATGCAGTTATTATGAAAATTGATCAACCAGAAGCATCGGTGGATCAATTAATGAAAAAAATAAAAGGTCCTGATTTCCCTACAGGGGGAATCATTCAAGGTGCCGATGAAATAAAAAAGGCTTATGAAACAGGACGCGGGAAGATTGTAGTTCGGGGTAGAGCGGAAATTGAAAAGTTAAGAAGCAGTAGGGAACAAATAGTTATTGACGAAATTCCGTTTGAAGTAAATAAGGCGAGCCTTGTTAAACGAATGGATGAGCTTCGAATTGATCGCAAAGTGGAAGGTATTGCGGAAGTGCGTGACGAGACAGATCGTACGGGTCTACGTATCGTGATCGAACTGAAGAAGGATGCCGATAGTACCGGAATACTTAATTTCTTGTATAAGAATACAGACTTACAAATCACGTACAGCTTTAATATGGTAGCCATCCAAGATAAGACACCAAAGCTACTAAGCTTACCTATGATTTTAGACTCTTATATCGGGCACCAAAAAGAAATCGTAACACGGGAATCCCGCTTTGATTTAAACAAAGCGAAAAGTAGAGCCCACATTGTAGAAGGACTCATTAAAGCGATCTCCATTCTTGATGAATTGATTGCAACCATTCGAGCATCAAAGGATAAACAGGATGCGAAGAAACAGATTAAATCTGCGTACGGTTTTACGGAGGAACAAGCAGAAGCGATTGTAAACTTACAGCTATATCGTTTAACGAATACGGATATTACCGCTTTAGAAGCAGAAGCAAGTGAATTACAACAAAAAATCCGTGAGCTAGAAGAAATCTTGGGGAATGAAAGCAAGCTATTCCATGTTATTAAAACGGATTTACAAGCGATTAAGCAAAAATATAAAGAAAACAGAAGAACAGTCATCGAACAAGAAATTGAGGAACTGAAAATCAACTTAGAAGTGATGATTGCAAGTGAAGATGTATTGGTATCGGTGACGAGAGATGGCTACATTAAACGGACAAGTTTGCGCTCTTATGCAGCTTCCAACGGGGAAGATTTAGCCATTAAGGAGGAAGATCACTTAGTCGGACTCCAGGAAGTCAATACAACAGACAAGCTCCTGCTATTTACGAACAAGGGGAGATATTTATACTTGCCTGTCCATGAGATTCCAGATATTCGTTGGAAGGATCTAGGACAGCATGTGACCAATATTGTCGCTATCGACAAGGATGAATATATCGTAAAAGTAATACCGGTACGAGAGTTTAATGACGACCAATACCTTATTATCTTTACGAAGAACGGAATGGTAAAACGAAGTGAATTTAAGTTATACGAAGCACAGCGTCGCTCCAAAGCGCTAGTGGCGGTTAATTTAAAGAAAGACGATGAAGTGAGAAATTGTTATGTTACATCTGGACATTCGGATGTCTTTATCACTTCTAACAAAGGGTTTGGCCTCTGGTTTCATGAATCGGAAGTAAATCCGGTCGGTCAACGGGCTGCTGGAGTGAAAGCTATCCAGTTGAAACCGGGCGAGCATGTAGTAAGTGGTCATGTGTTTGATGATCTTTCAGATCCGGAATTTATCCTAGTCACACACCGCGGGGCTTGTAAGCGGATGAAATTGAGTGAATTCGAAAAGTCTTCACGTGCAAAACGAGGATCGGTTATGTTACGTGAGTTAAAGAAAAATCCACATCGTGTTGCTGGCTTTGAAATCGTTTCGGAATCAGATGCCATCCAATTCCAAACGTCAAAAGGTACGATCCAGTCGATTAACCCAATAGAACTACCTAAGAGTGATCGTTATAGTAACGGTTCTTATGTGATTGATTCGGATGAGCAAGGGGAAGTAACAGATGTTTGGACGGTAGCTCAATATGATAAAGTGTTTGGAGATAACGATAATTAGATTATGTTAACAAGCAGTACCGAATAAAACAGGTAGATTTTGTTTTTAAGAGAAGGACGAACATGGAATTTTCATGTTTCTCCTTCTCATTTTTTGTTCGTTTACATACTTTAGTAGAGGGAATCACACACAAAGAAACGAATTGGGTAGTATGTCGTGAGCAATTTGATTCATTTGACTAGACTAACATGATATTCTTACGAAGAATGGAAATGATAAAGGGGTTTGAAGGATGGATAATCGAGTATTTCGAGATGCAATGGGGAAATTTGCAACTGGTATTACAATCGTAACGATACAGGATGATAAGCATGTTCATGGGATGACGGTAAATGCCTTTATGTCCGTTTCATTGGAGCCCAAGCTAATCGCCATATCTATAGATAAAAAGACAAGAATGTACGATAAAATAAATGAAAATACGGTATTCGGTGTAAGTATTTTAACAGAAGATCAAAAAGATCTATCTAAGGTATTTTCCAGACAGCAGGACCAAGACGATCCGATTCCTTACATGTATTTGGAAGGTGCTCCTATATTACCACAATTTATAGTAGCTTTATCCTGTAAGGAATATCAAACCGTTGTCGTAGGGGATCACAAAATCGTAATTGCGGAGGTATTGGACCTCCAAATTAATGAGAAGAATGACAATCCCATTATGTATTACAGTGGAAGTTATCATACTCTCAAGGGAAGGTAATCCAGCTAAAAAAACCCGTTCTCAAATGGAGAGTGGGTTTTTTATTTATACTATTAAATAGGGAGACAGTTTCGGACTGGATATTGGTAACCATTTTTTCGCGGAATTTTTATTTCAAACATAAAATACGAAGGTAGTCAGATTAGAGCTACAAACGTATAATAGGGTTTAGCAGAAAAAATAAAGGGGTCACGACATACATGAATAGGGTTGGGACAGAGTCGATAACGGAGAATCAGCTAGCTAAGTTATATGAACATTTTTACAACAATCAAGATCACACTCGCGCAGAAAGAGTACTTGATTTATTGGAAAAACGTAAGAAAAACGAATGCGTAATTAGCTTTGCAGGACATTTTTCTGCAGGTAAGTCTACGATGATTAATCGATTAATGGGAGAGGAGCTTTTACCACAAAGTCCTATTCCCACTAGTGCTAATATTGTGAAAATCAGTGCTGGCGAGCCATACGCCAATGTTTATTTTTACAAGGAAGATCCCATCCATTTCGAGGAGCCTTATGATATAGAGACAATCAAGGGTTACTCAAAGGATGGAGACTTAATTAAAGAAATTGAAATTAGTAAACGGACGAAGCAACTATCACCTCAGGTCGTGTTATACGATACACCAGGTATTGATTCCTCTCGTGATGCCGATCGAATTATTACCGAGGGGTCTATTCACTTAGTGGATGTTCTTTTTTATGTCATGGACTATAATCACGTGCAATCAGAAGTAAACTTAGAATTCCTAAAACAAATGCAAGAAAGAGAAAAAAAGCTTTATATTGTCGTGAATCAAATTGATAAACATAAAGAAAACGAGTTATCGTTCGAAACGTTTACGAAGAGTATTGAACAAACATTTAACCAATGGGGCATTGAGGTCGAGTCTATCTTTTATACCTCTTTACGCGATGAAAAGCACCCTCGTAATCAATTCGGGCAACTAAGGTCAACCATTCAGGCTATTATGAGTCAAAAAGAAGAATTGATTAAAGACACTATACGTCAATCGAGTAAAGATCTAGTAGAACAACATATTCAATGGATGTTTGAGCAAAAGGAAGATGAATTAGAGGAATTAGAAAAAAAGGCTAGATCTTGTCCGGTTAGTGAGGATATGAAGGAGTTACAAGATGAGTTAGATACACTTCGCGAGCAAGCAAAAGAAGCGGATAAGGATCTAACGGATCAGATCGATCAAACGTTAAAAAATGCTTATATGATGCCTTTTGACCTAAGGGAAAAAGCTGATCAGTTTTTAGAATCCCAACAAAAATCCTTTAAGATCGGGATCTTAGGTGCCAAGAAAAAAACGGAGGAAGCACGCCAGCAAAGACTGCAAAACTTTTATGATGCTCTTCTAAAACAGGTTGAAGCGAATGTGCAGTGGAAGCTGCGAGATAAGTTGCTAGATGCTGTGAAAGCGTATCACCTAGACCACTCAGGGTTAGAAGAGCGAATACAATCACTAAAAGTTTCTATTTCCGAAAGTGCCTTGTTAGACCTTATTAAGCCTGGAGCTCGTTTATCTGGAGAATATTTATTGGTTTATACCGAGGATGTTAGCCAATTCATCAAATCTAAGTATAGGCAAGAGGCTATCCGAATTCGCGATGAATTTGTTTCGGAATTAACGGGACAAAATGAAGAGAAAATTGAAAGACTTCAAACTACATTAACTCAATCGAAGCAACATGAGGGACAATTGGAAAAGCTTCAAAGCATTCGAGATGACATTCACCAGTCGGAAGAAAGACTAAGATATATGTTAGTAGATGAGGGTGAACATGGGGATGCTATTCAGCTGGCAAGAAAAAAACTTAAAGAGCGAAAGCCGAATTACCGTTCACCAAAGGATGTTGTACTCGATCAAAAAGAACCAATGGAAACTTTCGAAAAGGAAATTCCAATTCTTGAAAAAGAGCGTTCCTCTTTTACGGTAGACATGATTCAAGAGCGGCTACAACAAGCAAGCAATTTGTTAGGAGGTGTTTCCGGCTTTCAGACGATCACTGCAGACTTAAAGAGCAAGCGTGATCGATTATGTCATCAACGTTTCACGGTTGCGTTATTTGGAGCCTTTAGTGCAGGGAAATCCTCGTTTGCCAACGCGGTATTGGGGGAGCAGGTATTGCCAGTCTCTCCAAATCCAACGACGGCAGCTATAAATAAAATTAGTCCACCAGACTCTAATCATCCGCACGGGTCCATAACCGTTCAACTAAAAACAGAACAAGATCTTTTGTTGGACTTAGAACAAATGCTGCAAACAGACCACCCGATTTTTTCTTCTTTAGAAGAATATGTGCGTAATGGCGTGGTAGGAATCGAACCACATGTCAATCAAACATTAACAGAGAGACAGCGTCATTTTTTGCAGGCTATTTGTCAAGGATTTGAACGGAATCGAGATTTCTTAGGAAAGCAAATCACGATAGAGATGGATGAGTTTTCGAGCTATGTTTCCGAAGAATCAATCGCCTGTTACGTGGCTTGGATGGAGCTCTTTTATGATTGTGAGTTAACGAGAAAAGGGATCACGTTAGTAGACACACCAGGTGCTGACTCTGTCAACGCTCGTCATACAGACGTCTCGTTTGAATATATCAAGAATGCGGATGCAATCATTTTCGTTACGTACTACAACCATCCTTTTTCTCGGGCAGATAAGGACTTCCTGATCCAGCTTGGCAGAGTGAAGGATGCCTTCAGTTTGGATAAGATGTTCTTTATCATTAATGCCTCCGACTTGGCGCAAAATCAAGAGGAACTGGATCTAGTTACAACATACATGGATGAACAATTGCGACAGTTTGGAATAACTGCGCCTAAATTGTTCCCGTTATCTAGTTATGATGCGATACAAGCCAAGCTGAATAAGAAAGAAGAACCATCAGGCTTTTCCGTATTTGAAGAATCCTTTTATTCCTTTATCGAGGAAGACCTTGTGGAAATGCTCATTCACTCGTCCTTGTTTGACCTTAAAAGAGTACAAACGACTTTATCGGCCTATTTAGAAGATGCTTCGCTTAGCAATGAGGAAAAGCAATCGAAGCTTAGACGTTATGAAGAAGAAAAGGATACAATTCTAGACCGAATTGTGGTACTGGACTCTAATCCATATAGAAAACAAATTCAACAAAAGCTAGAAAAGCAATTGTATTATGTCAGCCAACGTATCTTTATAGAATTTAATCAAAAGTTTAAAGAGGAGTTCAATCCATCGATCATTAAAGGTTCTGCTAAAGAAGCAAGAATTGGCTTAGAAACGAGTCTGGTTGCTTTTTTGAATCGAATAAAATACGAGCTTGAACAAGAAATTCGTGCTGTTTCTTTACGGATGGAGCGATTTGGCAACGATAAATTAAAAGAGGTTTATGAACAACTTGAGCTTCAAAGTGTGAAAGTAAATGACCATGTTAGTTTTGCCAGCTTTGAGGATCGAACGTGGGAAGCACCAACGTTCCCAACGCCTTTTCAGGGGATGGATAAACGGATGTTCCACAGCTCGCTTCAATTGTTTAAAAACGCCAAGGCATTCTTCGAAAAGAATGAAAAAGAAGAAATGAAAGAATCGTTAGAAGAGCAGCTACAACCTTTTGTGAAGGAGTTTTTAGGAGAGGTTGAGTCCACGTTTTGGAAGCATTATGAAGAGGAGTGGATGAATGCAGAAACCTTTATGAAAGAGAAAGCAAAAGCATCTGTAAAGGAGTTTTATGATGGGTATCAAACAGCTCTCTCGCAAGAGGTCGATGTTGAAGAGCTGAAATCGAAGCTTGAACAAATGAATACAATAATGTAAAAGGGAGGCTTCGACAGCTTCCCACTCTTAAAAGAAAAATCCGAACTGATTCGAATTCTAATGAAAGGTTTTGAATCAATTCGGATTTTTAACATGATTAAAACAATTTTGTCCCAGCTTCTTACCATGAGATTCGATCGAAACCACGACCAATATGGCAAGCGGTGTGACTATCCGATCCTGTAATAAGTGGAATTCCTAATTGTTTAGCCTTGTTAATCAAAGGCTGTGGTGGATAAGCATTTTCATTCCATTCTTTATAAAATCCCGCCGAGTTTACGTCTAACTCAAGTTGATCCTTGTGTAGGAGTGATAGAATCTCATCCTGTTCTGTGGTGAAATCCATCGTTGCAGGATATTTTTTTCGGAACTTCTCCACTAACGTGATATGCCCAATTCTACGTGGTTTATACGAGCCTAAGTTGGCTAAAATCGATCGTTTTACGGTTTGATAGTAGAGCCGATGTAGCGAATCTACTCCATTAGTAAGAGATAGGATTCGTCCAAACTCCTCGTCACTGTAATCGATACACACATATTGTTCACCGATTCGTAGCATATGGACAGATAAAATCGAGTCTTCTATTCTTGTACCAAAATAGTCTAATATCCTCGTTGTTTCCTTCTCATACCCCTCAATAAAATCTACCTCAAACCCAACTTTTATTTGAAGGTCATGTTTATATTTTTCTTTTAGTAAGAGGCCATCATTTATATAGTCCTCAACGTCCGCCCAGCTCATTGCGCTATCTTTATTTGGCACAGGATCAATAAAGGATTCCGGAAAGGGAGCATGCTCCGTAAAGGTTAGATAATCCATTCCTTTTTCGATAGCTTTTCGTACATACTCTTCCATAGAATCATTGGATCCATGTGGGCAATACGGGCTGTGTACGTGAAAATCCCCTTTTTTCATAATTTCTAACTCCTATTCTTGTATAATTAGAACATATTCCTGTCCCTAGATACTCGTATTATACGATGTCTTGTCTAATGTGGCTATTAAAGAAGAATAGGTTGACGAAATAAGTATCATATGTTAAATTCAAACAAATGATTTACCACTTTACCACAGTAGAGTGGTAAAGAAAACCGGTTTAGGATGTGACTTTATGTTTTTACCAGCAGGTAGTCAAGATGAAATGGGATCTATCATAAATAATCGAGCGAAAGCTTTTGAAGCCTTTCGAATTATTACTTCACGACGGAACTTCAAACAAATTTCTACTCCTGTCGTAGAATTTGCACATACGTTTACGAACCCTTATGTTGGAATGAATCTTCAGTCTATGCTGAAGTGGTTTAATAAAGATGGAGAAATTGAAGTACTACGTCCAGACTGGACTACCGCTATCGCGCGTGCCCTTGTTCATCAAGCAAAATCGCAAAAGAAATGGTCATATCAGGGTTCCGTATTCCGCAGTGATAAAGCTGGGACGGAAAGCAGACAGGCGGGTATTGAAATTCTTCATACAGAGTCTTTTCTGGGAGAAGGGGAATCCTTATTGACGGCGATGTCCTATCTAGACGAGCTTAGTATAACAGAGTACCTAATAGAATTAGGTCATACAGGTATTTTTGAAGAATTAACACTACCTCTAAAGTTAACGGTGGAAGCAGAGAAGAAACTAAGACAAGCGATGCATGACAAGCGAAAAGATGAAGTGCACGTACTTGCTACAAAATCTGGATCGGAAGATATTGCCGAGGAGCTTGTCGATCTAATTGATGCCTATGGTTCGGCAGATTTAATTGAAAAATATGAGGAAAAGTGGAGCAATCGTGAACGTCTTCTATCTATATTGAACCACTTGAAGTCATTAGTAAGTTTGATGAAAGCGTCAGGTATGCAGGATGTGACCGTTGATCTCGGAAGAGTGAAAAATTTACCATACTATGATGGAACGATGTTTAGAGGCTACATGAAGGATACTGGAGAAATTTGTTTCTCGGGTGGACGTTATGACAAACTTTATGAACAATTTCAAGAAACAGTATCCGCAGTCGGTCTCGCTTTCGATGTAGATGTTCTAGCAGAAAATATTTCTCTAGAGCGGGAGAGACAACGAATTGCTATTCTTGCATCAAAAGCGTCCCACGTTTTTGCAGAATCGGTCCGGGCTTCCTATCCTAATGATGTTGTAGATATTGTTTACGAGCTTCCACAAGATCATAAATTCGAAATCGTACTACAAATTGAAGAAGAGAATTCAACATTCAAGGTGGTCAAACAATGAAACCAACAATCGCACTCACTAAGGGAAGATTAGAAAAACAATTTTTAGAGTTTTTTCAGTCCATTGGCTATAATATAGAACCTTTGGTGAAAAAGGGAAGAAAACTACGAGTGGATACAGATCAATGTCAGTTTGTATTTGCAAAGGGAGTCGATGTTACGACATACGTTGAACATGGGATTGCTGATCTAGGAATCGTTGGGGAGGACGTATTAACGGAGTTCCAACCGGACGTTTATAATTTATTTCCTCTACCATTTGGAAAGTGCCGCATGGCGCTCGCGATCGAAGAAGGAAAACAACTTCCAAACCGAAAACGAAAGATTGCAAGCAAATATCCAACGATCACGAAGGAGTATTTTAAGCAAAAAGGGGAATCTGTGGATATCGTTAAGCTAGAAGGTTCTGTAGAGCTTGCTCCTATTCTAGGATTAGCGGATGGGATCGTGGATATTGTAGAAACAGGCACGACATTGAAAGAGAATGGGTTAATTGTGAAAGAAGAAATTCAATCATACAGTGCAAGATGTATTGCTAATCGTTCTTCGTTAAAAATAAAACGAGATGCGTTGAACCCAATTATTCAGTCTTTTCAGAAGGGAGCTGTCTTGAAATGATTCCTGTTTTATCACCTGAGGAATTTCGTAAGTCTTTTTTTTCGAAGCAGAAAAATAGAGAAGATAATCAGACCATTTTAGAGGACGTTCAACGGATTATTACAGACGTTCAACAAAATGGGGATAAAGCAATTGAACGGTATGCGGAAATGTTTGATGGGGGAATCCCTTTTAGTTGGCTTGTAAGTGATAAAGAAAAAGAAAATGCTTGGAAAGAAGTATCAGAAGACACCATTGCTTCTTTAAAAAGAGCAGCTGAAAATATTCAAATTTTTCACCAGAAGCAGCTTCCGACCTCCCGATTCATGAATGTAGAAGCGGATATTACCTCAGGACAATTGTATCGCGCTATTGAGAACGTAGGTATCTATGTCCCAGGAGGAACAGCTAGTTATCCTTCCACAGTTTTCATGAACGCCATTCCTGCGATTATTGCAGGTGTTGAACGAGTCGTAATGGTAAGTCCAGCGAGAAACGGGGAGTCTATTTCTCCCGTTTTGCTAGTGGCTGCCGAAATCGCAGGAGTTCAAGAGATTTATAAGCTTGGAGGAGCGCAAGCGATTGCGGCGTTGGCGTATGGAACGGAATCTATTCCAAGTGTGGATAAGATTGTCGGTCCAGGTAATGCTTATGTAGCAGCAGCAAAGTCGCTTGTTTTTGGAGATGTCGGAATTGATATGATTGCAGGGCCATCAGAAGTGGCCATAATTGCCGATGAAACAGCGAATCCAGTATTTATAGCTGCCGATTTAATTGCGCAGGCTGAACACGATGCGTTCGCAAGATCTTTTTTATTCTCGACGTCGGACAGAATCATGGAAGAAACAAAAATGGAGCTAGAAAAGCAGTGCGCCGTTTTACCTAGAAAAGACATTGCCGAACAAGCTTTACAAAACAGAAGTGCGATCGTCAAAGTTGCTGATACAGATGAGGCATTTCAGCTAGCTAATCAATTGGCACCAGAGCATTTAGAAATCCAGCTTAGCCAGCCAATGAACTATCTTGGCAAAGTACGAAATGCCGGTTCCGTATTCTTAGGGAACTATTCTCCGGAACCGTTAGGAGACTATTATGCGGGTCCTAATCACGTATTACCGACGTCCGGGACGGCCAAGTTCTCTTCTGGACTTTCTGTAGATGACTTTTTAAAGAAAACAACCTTTTTATATTATTCAGAAGCTGCCTTAAACGATGCCGCAACTGATATTATGACGCTCGCGAAGGTAGAGCAGCTTGAAGGGCATGCAAGGGCGATACAAGTTAGAGTAGACAATAAGAATAGGGGGTAAGTCTGATGAGAACAGCTACTAAGTCAAGAAAGACAAACGAGACGTCTATAGAGATTTCTATTAACTTAGACGATCCTAAAGAAGTATCCATCGAAACAGGGGTTGGTTTTTTCAATCACATGCTAGAATTATTCGCCAGGCACGGGCGCATCGGCTTAACGGTTAAGGCGGAGGGTGACTTACATATTGATAGTCACCATACGGTGGAAGACGTTGGGATTGTACTTGGGCAATTGCTTCGTGAAGCACTAGGGGATAAAAAACAAATCAATCGATACGGCGATGCATATGTCCCAATGGATGAATCACTAGGATTTGTTGCGTTAGATATTAGCGGAAGACCGTTCTTAGTGTTTGATGCATCGTTTACGACACCATCTTTAGGAAACTTTGATACAGAGCTTGTTCGAGAATTCTTACAAGCCTTTGCATTTCAATCTGGAATCACGTTACATGCAAAAGTGTTGTACGGAGAAAATACCCATCATAAGATCGAGTCTATTTTTAAAGCGTTAGGAAGAGCACTATCTAAAGCGATCTCCATTAATCCGGACATTAAAGGGGTAAACTCTACAAAGGGGCTAATAGAATGATAGCGATTGTTGATTATGGAATGGGAAATGTAGCGAGTGTATCGATGGCGTTTAAACGTCTCGGATACGAGGTTATCTTAACGGACGATCAAGAGCAATTACGTGCAGCCTCCCATATTGTGTTACCTGGTGTTGGTTCCTTTCAAGCTGCGATGGAAGAAATCGAAGATAGAGGACTACTAGATTTCCTTAGAGAAATGGCAAGAGAAAAGCCGTTTTTAGGAATTTGTCTCGGCATGCAGCTTTTATTTTCCGATGGCTATGAAGGTGGAAAAACAGAAGGATTAAATCTTATCCCTGGATCAGTAAAAAAAATAGAAACCGAATATTTATTGCCACACATTGGTTGGAACGGTTTGCAAATAAAACCCGGATATGACGCTTTCCTCCCGTATGAAGAAAAACATGTGTATTTTGTTCACTCCTTCCAAGCTAAAACAGAGGAAAAATATGTGGTGGCGAGCTCGGATTATGGCACAGAAGTTCCAGCGATTGTCAAAAAAGACAACGTGTATGGCATACAGTTTCACCCCGAAAAGAGTGGAGAAGTTGGCGTGAACCTATTAAAAACGTTTCTGCAGGAGGTTGCTTATGTTAGTCATTCCAGCCATTGATCTGATTGATGGGAAATGTGTTCGCCTTTATCAGGGCGATTTTAGTAAAACAATGGCCGTTGGTGGGGATCCAGTAGACCAGTTACATCAGTTTGTAAAAAGTGGAGCCAAGATGGTTCATATCGTTGATTTGGACGGGGCGCGTAACGGGGCAGCCAGACAGTATGAGTTGATCCGTTTGCTATGCAACCAATCTACCGTACCTATTCAAGTTGGAGGCGGTATTCGTACGATGGAAACCGTTGAAAAATTATTGGAAGCTGGTGCAACAAGATTGGTACTAGGAACATCAGCTTTAGAAGATGAGGTTTTCTTAGATGCCGCTCTACAAAAGTATTCCTCTCATATCGTAGTGGGAATTGATGCAAAGGATGAAATGGTTGCAACACGAGGGTGGGAAACGATCACAGAAACGCATTACATCGATTTTGCGAAGAAAATGGAAGAGAAAGGCGTAGAAACAATTGTATTTACCGACATATCAAGAGACGGAACATTAACGGGTCCTAATTTACAACAATTAGAAGCAATTAAAAATGCAGTCCATGTCAAAATTGTCGCCTCAGGTGGAGTAAAGGATAATCAAGATTTAGAAGATTTAAAAGCGATTGGCATCGAGGAAGCAATCGTAGGAAAAGCCATCTATGATGGGAAAGTAACCGTAATGGGGGATATCTAAATGATAGTGAAGCGGATTATTCCATGTCTGGATGTAAAAGAAGGAAAGGTCGTGAAGGGGACAAACTTCGTTTCTTTAAGGGAATTAGGAGACCCTGTTCAAATGGCATCTTTTTATTCGCAGCAAGGAGCTGATGAAATTATATTTTTAGATATTTCGGCTACGAATGAAGGAAGACAAACGATGATTGATATCGTTAAAGAAACGGCCAATCAAGTGTTTGTACCATTTACCGTTGGTGGGGGAGTTCGAACAGTTGAGGATATGACGACGCTTTTAAAAGCTGGTGCAGACAAAGTTGGGATTAATTCTGCCGCTGTTGCGAACCCTGATGTCATCACAGAAGGAGCGAACCGATTTGGTTCCCAATGTATCGTAGTAGCCATCGACGCTAAGTGGTTTGAGGATGGGTGGCATGTGATGACACATGGTGGAAAAGTAGATTCAGGTTTAGATGCCTTGGAATGGGCAAAAACAGTGGAACAAAAAGGTGCAGGAGAAATTCTACTTACAAGTGTAGATACGGATGGGGTAAAGGATGGCTTCGACATTAGATTAACGAATGCGGTTGTTGATGCAGTAAGAATTCCCGTTATTGCTTCTGGTGGCTGTGGTAGTCCTGAGCATTTCCCGGAAGTATTTAATAAAACAGATGTTTCTGCCGCATTAGCTGCTTCGATTTTTCATGAGAACACCTTTTCCATCGAAGAAGTGAAGCAAACCTGTATGAGAGAAGGAGTGTCTGTTCGTGAATCTGGATTTTAGCAAAGGTTTAATACCCGCTGTCGTTGTAGATAATGAAACGGATCAAGTACTAATGGTTGCCTACATGAATGAAGAAGCCTATCAAAAAACCTTAGAGACAAAAGAAACGTGGTTTTATTCCCGATCCCGTGATGAACTATGGCATAAAGGGGCGACGTCTGGACATACACAAAAAGTAGAATCCATACAGGTGGACTGTGATGAAGATACCGTACTCATCCGCGTTACACCTAATGGTCCAGCATGTCATACGGGTGAGAAGACTTGTTTTTATCGTGAAGTGAATCTAAACACGGGAGAGCTAGGCAAAGCAGCTACACTATTAGATACCATCTATCAACAGCTGTTTGAAGAAATTGAGGATCGAAAAGTAAACAAGGTCGAAAACTCTTATACGAACTATTTATTCGAAAAAGGAATAGATAAAATAGGGAAAAAAGTGATTGAAGAAGCGGGTGAAGTTGTCATCGCCGCTAAAAATGCTGACATAGAAGAAATCGTGAAAGAAGTAGCGGACTTGATATACCATAGTTTTGTTTTAATGGCCGATCAAGAGGTATCTTTAGCAGAGGTAGAAAAAGAACTAGCAAATCGCACGAAGAAAAAAGGAAATAGTAAAGGGGATCGTGCGGAAATTGAAAGTTGGTAAGTATATAAATTACCATAATTTTATTATGTAAACTTAATAACAAAAACAGTACTCCTAATCTAATAGGTTAGGAGTACTCATATCGATTACCAATGCATGTGGATGAAATCATCTCTGCCAGATTTGGCTCGATCTTCTTTGTATTCTTTCTCATTTTTTTTATAAAAATCTTGGTGATAGTCTTCTGCAGGATAGAACGTTGAAGCAGGTAATATAGTTGTTACAATAGGTTGTTTGAATCTACCACTATTATGGAGTGCAAGTTTGGATTGCTCTGCGAGTTCTTTTTGCGTATCATTGTGCACAAATATGGCCGTTCTATATTGTGGTCCACGGTCATGAAACTGTCCACCTTCATCTGTTGGGTCTATTTGTGGCCAATAAAGGTCCAGGATTGTTTCATAGTTAATTTTATTTGGGTCAAAAACAATTTGCACCGCTTCGTAGTGTCCTGTCGTTCCCGTTTTTACTTGTTCATAAGTTGGATTTTCAACATGGCCACCTGTATATCCAGAAGTGACACTCTCCACACCATCCCATTGATCAAACGGTTTGACCATACACCAAAAACATCCACCAGCAAAAGTTGCCTTCTCAAGTTGATTGTTCATGTCTTTCACACTCCTATTGATCTTAATTCGATATATTATCACTTTTTTATAGAAGATAACAGAATTAAGTTCTAAAACTACTTTGAAAATTATATAATTATTTACAATTAACTACATTTTATGTTTAATTTAAAGGTGAAGGGGGCGATCATTTGAACGATACATATAAGTTAGATTTCTCACAAATGGTAGAAAATCTATTAAGTGGCGTCATGATTTTAGATAAAAGAGAGATTGTGTATGCCAATACTTATTGCTATAAACTTCTAGAATATAATGAAGATGATCCCATTAAACTAGATGAAATATTACATCCAGACTATTATCAAATCTGCAAAGAACGGTTAAATCGAGTGTATAACAATCAGGAAACAGTAGAATTAATGGAGCAAAGGTTCATAAAAAAATGTGGTTCCATTATAAGTGTAGAACTATTTGCAACCCCCTATATCGTTGATGACAGAATATTAGCGCAAGTCCACTTCAGAGATATTTCAGAGAGCAAACAATACAAAGAGGAGCTCGAGCATAGTAAACATAAATATCGAATGATAAGTGAAAATATATCTGACATCGTCTCCGAAGTATCCCTGGACGGAACTATTCTATACATATCTCCATCTATTAAAGAACTCATTGGATATGATGCAAAACATATAATCAACGAGCCATTACTAAATTTTATCCATGAAGATGACCACTCTACGGTATTACTGTTAAAGGAACAGTTACTTAAAGGGGAAAAGCAAGTGACCATCCGCTATCGGGTGCGTAAGATTTACGGGGAATATGTCTGGGTGGAATCGCGTGGTAAACTCATGCACCATCCCAAAAAAGTCACTGTAATTATCGATACAAGAAATATTACCCAACGATTGAAAACGGAGAAATTACTTCGTCAATCGGAAAAATTAGCAGTTATCGGTGAACTAAGTGCGGGAGTTGTCCATGAAATCAAAAATCCACTAACTTCTATTAAGGGTTTTCTGCAACTGATGGAAGCTGGCACCATTAAAACAGAAGATTATATAAGTATTCTAAACATTGAAATTGAGCGTATCGAACAAATTGCGAGTGACCTATTAGGATTCGCAAAGCCGAGTGAAGAATTAAAACCAGAGTATTTAGATGTGGTTTTAGATGAAGTGATTTTTCTTTTGAATGCACAAGCAAATAAGAAAAATATTTTGATTGAATGGGAAAAGCCAAGTAAAGAAATAACGGTACTTGGTGAAAAGAACCAGCTTAAACAAGTCTTCATAAACTTAGTGAAAAATGCAGTAGAGGCTTCAGATTTTAATACGAAGATTAGTGTTGCTATGGAGCAGCGAGAAAAAGAAGTTATTGTAAGAATTACCGACCAAGGTCACGGAATACCGGAAGAAACTTTGTCGAAAATCGGCGAATCCTTTTTTACTACAAAGGAAAAAGGGACAGGTCTTGGGTTAATGGTAACCCATAAAATAATCGAAAATCACAAAGGAACCATTGACATCGAAAGTGAAGTAGGCAAAGGAAGTACGTTCACCGTGACCTTACCTGTGTTTTTAGTAAATGTTTCAGCTTGATACGAACCTTTTCTTTCTATTATACTAGTAAGGTTCGAGATACTAGATATCCGAAGAGAGAAGGGTTAATACATGAAACGATCTAATATACTTCTAGTAGACGGCATGGCATTGTTGTTTCGAGGCTTCTATGCGACAGCCTATTCTGGCAATTATATGGTAACAAGCAAAGGCGTCCCGACAAATGCAATTTTTGGATTTTTAAAGTACTTTTTAAACGCAGTCGAGACCTTTCAACCAACCCATGTTATTTGCTGTTGGGATATGGGGAGTAAAACATTCCGAACAGAATTGTATGACGGGTATAAAGCAAATCGAGGGGAGCCGCCTGTAGAACTCATCCCACAATTTGATTTAGTAAAAGAAGTGGTAGAGGCATTTGACGTTCCAAATGTTGGGATCGTAGGTTATGAAGCAGATGATTGTATTGGTACGTTAGCCAAGCAGTATCGCCAAGATCATGATGTTGTAATCGTCACAGGAGATCAAGATATTTTGCAACTCGTTGATCATCATATATCTGTTGCTATTATGCGAAAAGGGCAAGGAAATTATGAAGTGTTCGAACAAGATTCTTTTGTCGAACAAAAAGAGCTAACCCCCAGCCAAATTATTGATTTAAAAGGGTTAATGGGGGATACTTCGGATAATTACCCTGGTGTAAAGGGCATTGGAGAAAAGACCGCGATTAAGCTACTAAAGCAATACGAATCAATCGATGGTATTTTGCTTCATTTGGATGAGCTTACTAAAGGGATTAAGACAAAAATTGCTTCCGATTTGGACATGTTACATTTGTCTAGACAGTTAGCAGAAATTCATTGTGAGGTACCGGTCACTTGTTCCTTAGAGGCTGCACTTTGGAAAACGGATACGAATTTGGTAGAAGAAAAGCTTCTTGAACTTGAGATGAAAAATATGATGCGATTCGTTGAACGCGCGACAGCATTTGTGACTCCGTAGAGGTTGTTTGGATAGGGTCCTGAATTTGTGAAACACTAAGCTCGGAGGTGTTTTCATGACGAGAAAGAATCATAATCAACACAAACAACCAGGCAATGGTGTTAATCCACAAGGGTTAACAGAAGATGAGGCGAATCAACGACCTAAGTCTCAATTAGAGGACCGAGCTAAAAAAAGAAATACGAAAACTTAAGGTTATGGATTTTTTCCATAACCTTTTCCTTCGTATAGACTAGGGAAGAGATAGGATGAAAACGATACATAATGTCAAAATATTTGGTCCGGTTTTGGACGAGCAAACGAGATGTACACATTACCACAGTCCAACAGATATCATTGCCATCTTGTTTCCATGCTGCCAGCGATTTTATCCGTGCTACAAATGTCATGAAGAGGAAACGAACCATGCACCTGTAAAATGGAAGGAATCCCAGTTTAATACGGAAGCGATTCTTTGTGGACAATGCGGTGCAAAGCTCACGATACATGAATATATGAAAAATGGAGCTTGCTTGACGTGTAAAGCATCGTTTAACCCAGGTTGTAAGCATCACTATCCGATTTACTTTGAACAGCCTACTGAAAGCGCTGAAGAAAAGAGAAGAACTCTTTGACAAATTGGTAAAATACTTTCTCAGAAGGTGCTAAGTTACGATGCTTCGGTGTGATAATACCGACAGACCTTTTCAGCTCCGGTGTGTTGATTTTTATTTTTTTGGTAAATCGCGGTGTAGATTCATAAAATGTACTCTCCGGTAAAATGGTCACACCAATCCCAGCGGAAACTAATCCTTTAATGGCGTCTAAATCTTCTCCTTCTGAAGTAATATTTGCAGAAAAGCCAGCCTGCCTACAGCCTTCCACCACAATTTTATGCAATACATACCCTTCCGGAAAAACAACAAAATCCTCGTTCCGTAGATCATTTAAATGAATGCTCGGTTTATCAGATAATGGGTGTTTAGCCGGAACTAATGCATACAGATTCTCGGTAAATAAAATATGTCCAGAAATGTCGGGATCATCTGTAGGAACAGGTCCTAAGAAGGCAACATCAATTTCCCGATTTTTAACGGCATCAATTAAAAAGGCATAGGATCCTTGGCGTAGCTGGAAAGCAATATTCGGATATTTTTGTTTGAATTCCGATATAACCGTTGGTAATAAATGTCCAGCAAGGCTGGTTGGAAAGCCAATTTTAATCGATCCTCGCTCTGGATCTAAGTATTCATCAATCTGCTTTTTGGCATGATCGATTGCTTTCATTGCCGTTTTTGTATGTGTTAAAAATACTCTCCCTATGTGTGTAAGCTTCACATTCCGTCCTTCCCTTTCGAATAGGGATACCCCTAGCTCGGCTTCCAGATTAGCAATTTGTCTACTAATCGCAGATTGGGCAACATGTAAATTTTCCGCAGCTTCTGATACGTGCTCTCTTTCGGCAACTTCCATAAAATAACGTAATTGTCTAAGCTCCATTTTTGCAATTCCTCCCCAACTAATCTCAAAGCGAGATAGTTCTAATCTATATTATATATTGTTTAGATTAATAAGAAAACCTACAATAGAACTAAGACACCTTAAAATGTGTGTTCAAAAAGGAGGACAAAAAGCGCAAAGAAATTCAAGGCGGCGTAGTTTCGAGTACCAGAATGTATGCTTTTCATACATGAGGAACGGAGAAGCAAGCCAACGCAGAAGTTCAATGCGATTTTTCCCGGACTTTTTGAACAACCTCAAAAGGAATAGAGAGAACGGGGGCGTAAACATGACTTATAACAAAATGCCTAAGGCGCAGGGTCTTTACCGTCCTGAATTTGAACATGATGCATGTGGGATTGGTTTATACGCGCATTTAAAAGGCCATGCTACCCATGATATCGTGAAAAAAGGGTTAAACATGCTATGTCAATTAGATCACCGTGGAGGGCAAGGAAGTGACCCTAATACTGGTGACGGAGCAGGTCTGATGGTTCAAATTCCGGATCAATATTTTAAAAAAGTATGTGAGGGTTTTAACTTACCAGAAAAAGGACGCTATGGAGTTGGAATGGTTTTCTTTTCTCAAGACAAGGCTGAAAGAGAAGCGATTACCGATAAAGTGAACACGCTAATAGAACAAGAGGGGCAAGAACTAATTGGTTGGAGAGATGTGCCAACTGATGTCAGAAAAGTCGGAATTAACGCGCAGGAAACATGCCCAGTGGTGCAGCAAGTATTCATAGGGGCACAAGAAGGAATCGACGACTTAACATTTCAACGAAAATTATATGTCATTCGAAAACAAGCAGAACAATGGGCAGAAAAGAAAGAAATGCGCTTTTATTTTGCTAGTCTTTCGAATCAAACGATTGTTTATAAAGGTTTACTGACACCAAATCAAGTAGATGAGTTTTACTTAGATTTGCAGGATGAGGATTTTGTTTCGGCTTTTTCCTTAGTACACTCACGCTTTAGTACCAATACATTCCCAAGCTGGGAGCGCGCACACCCGAATCGTTATTTGATTCATAACGGGGAAATTAACACGATGCGTGGAAACATCAACTGGATGCGTGCAAGAGAACAGCAATTTGTTTCCGAAGCATTTGGTGACGACTTACAAAAAGTTTTACCTGTTTTAAACGATAACGGAAGTGACTCTTCTGTACTAGATAATGCGTTAGAATTCTTTATCCTAGCAGGAAGAAAGCCAGCTCACGCTGCGATGATGCTTATTCCAGAGCCATGGAAAAAGAATCCGCATATTTCGCCAGAAAAGAGAGCTTTCTATGAATACCACAGTACGTTAATGGAGCAGTGGGATGGTCCTACATCTATTACATTTACAGATGGAAAGCAAATCGGTGCGATTTTAGACCGAAATGGATTAAGACCAGCTCGTTATTACGTGACGAAAGATGACTACATTATTTATTCTTCTGAAGTTGGAGTTATCGATGTAGAAGAAGAAAATGTTTTATACAAAGATCGACTTAGTCCTGGGAAAATGCTGTTAGTGGACTTAGAAAAAGGAAAAATTATTGCAGATGAAGAGCTTAAAGCAGAAATGGCTCAGGAACATCCGTACCAAGAATGGTTAGATAGTGAAATCGTAACATTAGACAATGATGTGAATGTAGTGGAAGAGGAGCCAGTAAGTGACTTATTGGTGAGACAAAAAGCGTTTGGATATACGTATGAAGATGTGCATAAATATTTACTTCCTATCATAACGGAAGGGAAAGACCCGATTGGTTCGATGGGAAACGATAGCCCGTTAGCGGTATTGTCTGATCGACCACAATCATTGTTCAACTACTTTAAGCAATTATTTGCACAAGTAACGAATCCTCCGATTGATGCTTATCGCGAGCAAATTGTAACCTCTACGTTGACTTACTTAGGACCTGAAGGGAATATTTTACACCCGGATGAATCAAACTGCCATCGTATTCAACTAGATAGCCCAGTCTTATCCAATCAACAATTAAAAGCCTTGTTAGATAATAAATTAGATGGATTTAAAAGCCAAGTCATTCCATCTTTATTTGAAAAAGATTTAGAGCAAGGGCTAGAAGCTATCTTTAAGCAGGCGAATGAGGCAATTTCGTCTGGGGTAAATCTCTTAATCCTATCCGATCGCGAGATGAGTAAAGAAAAAGTAGCAATTCCAGCCTTACTTGCGGTTAGTGGGTTACATCAATATCTCGTAAAGCAAGGGAGTCGGACTAAGGTAAGTATTATTGTAGAATCTGGCGAAACACGAGAAGTGCATCATTTTGCGGCTCTTATTGGATATGGCGTAGATGCGATTAATCCGTATCTAGCGTTTGAGACGTATAAGCAAGCTATTGTAGATGGAGCACTGTCCGTAAGCTATCCGCAAGCCGTTCATAAGTATATAGATGGTGTAACGGAAGGCGTCGTAAAAGTAATGTCTAAGATGGGTATTTCAACGGTTCAAAGTTATCGTGGTGCCCAAATCTTTGAAGCGGTTGGAATTAGTGAAGCCGTTATGAAAAAATACTTCACTGGTACTGCTTCACAAATCGGTGGAATTGGTTTGGAAACAATCGCAAAAGAAGCTAAGCTTCGCCATGAAGAAGGTTTTAAAGAATCGATTGACACTACCCTAGAAGCCGGTAGTGATTTCCAATGGAGAAGTAACGGCGAGCACCATGCTTTTAACCCGAAAACGATACACACCTTGCAGTGGGCTTGTCGCCGAGGAGACTATAACCTCTTTAAAGAGTATTCGACATCTGCTGATGAAGAACGTTTAGGCTTTTTACGAAATCTATTTACATTTAAATCTACAAATTCTATTCCATTAGAAGAAGTGGAAACTGTTGATAGCATTGTAAAAAGGTTTAAAACGGGTGCGATGTCATTCGGTTCCTTAAGCCAAGAAGCTCATGAAGCACTGGCCATTGCGATGAACCGTTTAGGTGGAAAGAGTAATAGTGGAGAAGGTGGAGAGAATCCGAAACGTTATGAACTAGACGAAAACGGAGATTCCCGCCGCAGTGGAATTAAGCAAATTGCTTCAGGTCGATTTGGAGTGAAAAGCCATTATTTAGTGAATGCAGATGAACTGCAAATCAAAATGGCACAAGGTGCAAAACCGGGAGAAGGCGGGCAGTTACCTGGTAACAAAGTATATCCTTGGGTAGCTAGTGTTCGTGGTTCAACTCCTGGTGTGGATTTGATTTCACCACCACCACACCACGATATATATTCGATTGAAGATTTGGCTCAGCTCATTCACGATTTGAAAAATGCAAACCGTGATGCGCGAATTAGTGTAAAGCTAGTTGCGAAAGCAGGCGTAGGTACGATTGCTGCTGGGGTTGCTAAAGGAGCGGCAGATGTTATTTCAGTTGTTGGTTATGATGGTGGGACAGGAGCTTCCCCTAAAACGAGTATTAAACACACTGGATTACCATGGGAGTTAGGACTTGCAGAAGCCCATCAAACGCTCATGCTAAACGGATTAAGAGAACGAGTAATCCTGGAAACAGACGGAAAGCTCATGACCGGTAAAGATGTTGTCATGGCTGCGTTACTTGGAGCAGAAGAGTATGGTTTTGCTACAGCACCTCTCGTTGTACTAGGATGTGTGATGATGCGCGCTTGTCACTTAGACACATGTCCAGTAGGGGTTGCCACACAGAACCCTGAACTCCGTAAAAAGTTCATGGGAGATCCAGACCATATTGTGAATTTCATGAAATTCGTTGCCGAAGAAGTTCGTGAATTGATGGCAGAGCTAGGTTTCCGTACGATGGATGAGATGGTTGGAAGAACGGATGTCTTAGAGGTAGGAGAACGTGCAGGGTCGCATTGGAAGGCAAAAGACCTTGATTTAACAACTCTTCTTTATCAACCAGAAGGTGGTAGAATCCGTGTATCCTCTCAAAACCATAAGCTTGCAGAATCACTCGATATCACAGAAATATTACCTGCCGTTCAATCTGCGATTGAAACAGGTGAAAAAGTGGATAAAAGCTTTTCTATTCGAAATACAAACCGTGTCGTAGGAACCATTGTTGGAAGTGACATCTCCAAAAAATATGGAGAAAAAGGTCTACCTGAAGATACGATTACGCTTCGATTTAAAGGGTCAGCAGGACAAAGCTTCGGCGCTTTTGTACCGAAGGGCATGACGATGATCCTAACAGGAGATAGCAATGACTATGTTGGAAAAGGATTGTCTGGTGGGAAATTGATTGTTTCTTCACCAAAGGAATCTACCATTCTAGTAAGTGACAATGTCATTGCCGGAAACGTTGCTTTTTATGGGGCAACAGATGGTGAAGCGTACATTAACGGTTGTGCAGGAGAACGTTTCGCCGTCCGTAACAGTGGCGCACGAGTAGTTGTTGAGGGAATTGGTGATCATGGCTGTGAATATATGACAGGTGGTCGAGTCGTTATTCTGGGAGAGGTTGGAAAGAACTTTGGTGCCGGAATGTCTGGTGGTGTTGCATACGTTTATGCGGAAAATAAAGAGAAGTTTGAAAACCTTTGTAACCAAGATATGATTGAGCTAGAAAGCTTGATAGATCAACAAGAAATAGAAGAAGTAAAAGCTATGATTCAAAAACATTTAGATTATACCAATAGTAGTAAAGCAGCTGGTGTTCTGAACAATTGGCAGGATTCTTTCCAACATATTGTGAAAGTTATCCCAAGTGATTATAAGCATATGCTTAGCCAAATCGAGGAATTAAAAATTGCAGGTATGAGCGACGTCGAAGCACAAATGACAGCTTTTCAAGCAAAAAAGTCTAATAAAAAGGTAGCGAAAGCACCGGAAAAAGTAGCCGTAAAATAGAAAGGAGAGAGATAATGGGAAAAGCAACTGGTTTTATCGAATATAAGCGTGAAGAAGCCCAGGAACGAAATCCAAAGACTCGTTTACAGGATTGGAATGAGTACTCTGCTCCTTTCTCGGATGAAGTATTACAACGACAAGGAGCACGCTGCATGGATTGTGGGACTCCCTTTTGTCACATCGGAATGGAGATAGGTGGGGCAACCTCTGGTTGTCCTGTCTACAACCTCATTCCAGAATGGAACGATTTGGTGTACAAAGGGAGATGGAAAGAAGCTTTAGAGAGATTAATAAAAACGAACAATTTCCCTGAATTTACAGGAAGAGTTTGTCCTGCTCCGTGTGAAGGGTCTTGTACCGTAGCCATCTCCGATCCTGCCGTAACGATTAAAAATATCGAGCAAGCAATCATAGATAAAGGTTTTGAAAACGGATGGATTACGGCTCGTATTCCGAAGAAACGGACCGGAAAAACAGTTGCCATTGTTGGCTCTGGTCCAGCTGGTCTAGCAAGCGCGGATCAGTTAAACCAAGCTGGTCATTCGGTTACTGTTTATGAGAAATCAGATCGCATTGGTGGTCTTTTAATGTACGGCATTCCGAGCATGAAGCTAGAAAAACATGTGGTAGACCGTCGTGTAAATCTATTAAGGGAAGAAGGCGTAACCTTCATCACGAACACGGAAATCGGGAAGGATGTAACATCAGAACAACTAAAGGAACAGTTTGATGCTGTTATTCTTTGTACTGGTGCGCAAAAACATAGAGACTTAGTCATTGAAGGAAGAGAATCCAATGGCGTAGAATTTGCTATGGATTACTTAACTCTTTCGACGAAAAGTTTATTAGATTCCAATTTCGATGATGGTCAATATATCGATGCCAAAGGCAAAGATGTTATTGTCATTGGAGGGGGAGACACAGGTGCTGACTGTATCGCAACAGCGGTCCGTCAAGACTGTAACAGTGTTGTACAGTTCGGGAAACACCCACAATTACCGATGGCTAGAACATCGAACAACCCTTGGCCGGAATACCCTCTTGTTTTCGGACTTGAATATGCGCATAAAGAAGCAAAAGCGAAGTTTGGGGAAGATCCACGTCAATATTCAATTCAAACGAAAAAGTTTGTTTCCGATGAGAACGGGAACTTAAAAGAGCTTCACACGATAGAAATGAGAAAAGTGCGCGATGAAAGTGGGATGTTTGTTTACGAGGAAATTCCTGGCACAGAAAAAGTTTGGCCTGCACAGCTTGTCCTAATTGCAATTGGTTTTGAAGGTCCTGAACAACAAGTGTTAAAAGAATTTGGTGTACAGGTTCAAAATCGTAAAGTGGCAGCTGAATACGGAAAATTTATAACAAACGTTGAAGGAGTATTTGCTGCAGGGGATGTAAGAAGAGGGCAAAGCTTAATCGTTTGGGCTATTAACGAGGGAAGAGAAGTAGCTCATAAAGTAGACCAATATTTAATGGGCTCCAGTACCTTACCAAGCCAACTTGCTATGTAATAGTTACTTTGTACGAACAAAGTGCTAGAAGTATCTGGACTGGAGTTGGACGTGACGGTTATACGCACTAAGCAAATTCATGAAATTTTTTAAGCAAACCAAAAATAGACCTGGTGCATGGCTAGCATCAGGTCTATTTGTCATTATAGCTGGCTAATGGTAGAAAAAGTAGTATGATCGATTTGCACCAAATCCCACGACGTTACAATTCCGATGGGGCGTTGCAATTGTAGGCCAGTTTGCGTGATTAACACTGCTTCTAGTTTGCGATTTTGATGAAAGCTTTTTTCAAATAGGGCTTCTAAGTCATAAATAGAGCTATCTCGATTTAGAAAAGTAACATGATGACTTTTTTCATATTGCAGAATGTCCTTAGCCAAAACATGAGACACATCTAGATGGTTATTTAAAAATTGATGGGAGAGCCATTTTGCAATCCCGCCTTCCGTTACTAAGCCAATAAATTGTTGTTCCTGATAGATAGGAAACTGGGAGTAGCCTTTCTCTTTAATCGTATCAAGAATCATTTGTAACGGAGTTTCTGGCGTAAATATCGTGACAGGTTGTGAGGCGATAGATAATGCTAAAGGTGGTTGAAGAAGCAATGTACATATTCGTTCAATCTCTTCCACAATTTCAAGGTGTGGTTCTGCGATATAGAAGTCGTCCTTTACTTTTTCGTGGACGAGTGCATTTCTTAACTTAGAAAACTGCTTCAATAAGTCAAAATGGTAAAGTACAACATTATGTTGCTCTCTTGCCGCATAGAGGACTTCGCCGAATGGAGCGTGATGCTTGGTTGGGTCTACTAAAGCAATTAACTTTTGATGAATGCGATTAAATGCTGCCTCAAAACGAGCTACTTTTTCTCCTGTAACAATGGATGTATCCAAATGGTGATCCCCCCTGTAATTTCTGTATTTTACCTAATAATAGCATAGGGTCATCGCTAGTAGGAGTTATTTTCATGTAGACAATTTTTATTAAATTAATGGGTGTTTTTTTCCGATCTTATTTCACATATAGTGTTACTATAGAGATAACAAATAAAACTTACATGGATAAGGGGAATAGTATGGGAAATCAAGAGATTAAAGTCACACACACGACATCTAAAAAAACAAAACCAAATCCTGATACATTAGAATTTGGCAAAATATTTACAGATCATATGTTTATTATGGATTATTCGCAAGAAAACGGTTGGCATAGTCCTAGAATCATACCTTATCAGCCGATTACGTTAGATCCAGCTGCTATCGTGTTCCACTATGGTCAAACGGTATTTGAAGGCTTAAAAGCCTATAAAACGAAGGAAGGGCATGCGCGGCTATTTCGACCGAATAAAAATATGGAACGGTTAAATCGGTCAAACAGAAGGTTGTGTATTCCAGAAATCGATGAGGAATTTGCTTTACAAGCTATTGAAAAGTTAGTTAGTTTAGAAAAAGAATGGATTCCGACGGCACCAGGAACATCTCTATACATACGTCCATTTATTATTTCAACAGAACCATATTTAGGGGTTGCCCCTTCCAAGAAATATCAATTTATCATCATTTTATCACCCGTGGGTGCCTACTATAAAGAAGGCATTAACCCAGTAAGAATCGCAGTCGAACAAACATTTGTTCGTGCTGTCAATGGAGGAACTGGAGAGGCGAAAACGGCAGGTAATTACGCATCAAGCTTAAAAGCACAAGAGGTAGTTTCAGAAAAAGGGTATGCCCAAGTACTCTGGTTGGATGGGTTAGAAAAGAAATACATCGAAGAGGTTGGCAGTATGAACATGTTCTTTAAGGTTGATGGGGAAGTCATTACCCCAAGCTTGAACGGAAGTATATTGGAAGGTGTTACGCGCAATTCGGTTATCGCTCTACTAAAACATTGGGGAATCCCCGTAACCGAGAAAAAAATCTCCATGGATGAAATTTACGAAGCCCACCAAAACGGTGTGTTAGAGGAAGCCTTTGGCACCGGAACGGCGGCGGTTATTTCACCAGTAGGAGAATTAGCGTGGAATGGGGAACCACTCACGATAAACGATGGAGAAATTGGTAACATCGCAAAAAAATTATACGATACGTTAACAGGTATCCAATACGGCACGGAAAAAGATGTCTTTAATTGGGTAATCGAAGTATCCTAAGTAGAAAAGCAAACCATGGTGGTTTGCTTTTTGTTTTTTAAATAATGGTGCTTTTTTTGGTAATGCTAACAGAAGACTGATTGCATACAGTCAGATAAAGACCGAGAAGGGAGTGTGTAATCAGCTTGTCTAAACAACCAAAACAAGGCTTAGTTATATTGGCAATAAGTACAATTCCTTTGATTATGACATTGGGAAATTCCATGCTCATTCCGATATTACCGGCTATGGAATCCAATTTAAACCTAAGCTCCTTTCAAGTAAGTATGACCATTACGATTTTTTCCATAGCAGCTGCCATTTGTATTCCGATTTTTGGTTATCTATCCGACCGGTTTTCCAGGAAAGCTATCATCGTTCCATCACTTATTATATATGGCTTAGGTGGGTTGCTTGCAGGGATTGCATCTGCTTGGATTGAGAGTGCCTACTTATGGATTATCATTGGACGTACTTTGCAGGGGATTGGAGCAGCAGGAACAGCACCAATCGCAATGGCATTAGCAGGGGACCTGTTTAAAGGCAGTCAGCAGAGTAAAGTGTTAGGGCTTATAGAAGCATCCAATGGATTCGGAAAGGTACTCTCTCCGATTGTCGGTTCGGCTTTAGCTCTACTTGTCTGGTACGGACCTTTTTGGGGATTTCCTATCTTTTGTCTTATCTCCGTCTTATTAACAGCTTTTTTTGTAAAGGAGAAGAAGAAAACAGAGCAACCACCTCCATTCGGGAAGTATGTCAAAGGGTTGTTCTCTGTATTTAAGACAGATGGGAAATGGCTTTTCACAACATACTTAGCAGGAGCAACCTGTTTATTCACTTTATTCGGTGTTCTTTTCTATATCTCAGATGAACTGGAAACAGAATATAACATTGATGGAATAGTGAAAGGATGTATCCTAGCCATTCCACTCTTATTTCTCATGTGCACTTCCTTTACTACGGGTAGTAAGATCGGAAAAAATTTAAAAATGATGAAAAAATTAATCACATTGGGATTACTGATTATGACACTTTCTTTTGCATCCCTCATCTTTTTTGAACAGCTCGTCATTTTTATAGGAATTCTTGTGCTCAGTAGTATTGGGACTGGACTTGTCCTACCTTGTTTAAACAGCCTTATAACAGGTTCTGTTGGAACAGAGAGACGTGGTGCTGTCACATCTTTATACGGATCTGTCCGATTTTTAGGAGTGGCGGCAGGCCCACCTATTTATGGGTGGTTAATGGATTGGTCAAGAACCGGGATGTTTTTATCCACAGCAGGATTAACCTTAATTGTTTGTTTGTTGTCCCTAATCCTTATTAGGCCAACAAATAAAACAGCTTCGAGTCAGTCTGATTCCGAAACCAAAACATTATTTACAAAACTTCAATTAACGAGTGAATAGGAGGAGACATTTTGCAAATTTATTTCTCACCAGAATTTCTAAAAGAAGATTCCCAAGTATTAAATATTCTAGATGATAATGATAAAGCAGTCGGCTATATGGCCTTTTTAATGGAAGAAAAGAAAATGTATGTCTATGGTCAATTGGAACAAGAAGGGGTTTCTGAGGATTTTAAGGATCTTGTCAAACCATATCTTCAAGGTCTTTCTAAGATTAAGCCGGACTTAGAGGTGTTCACATACTTAACAGTTGGCGGCAAGAAGGTCGAGCTAGAAAAACAAAAAGGGGACAGCAATTCGAATCAGAATTCTTAACACAAGTAGGCAGACATATGAATACCATATCCTAGCTCAGTAATGGGGGGATTGGTTATGGATGTTTTTGTCCAGTTGTTTGAATGGCAAAACATGATCATACTGCTAATTGGTATGTTAATCGGGATTATCGTCGGAGCTTTACCTGGTTTGACTCCAACAATGGGAGTAGCGTTGATGATTCCATTTACATTTACCTTGGGACCAACTCAAGGATTAATTATATTAGGAAGTATATTTTGTGGAAGTGTATACGGTGGATCCATTCCTGCGATTTTATTTAATGTTCCTGGTGCACCAGCTTCCGTAGCAACTACCTTTGACGGCTATCCCATGACGAAAAATGGTCAAGCACGAAAAGCATTAGAAATATCGACGATTTCTTCTGTTGTGGGTGGCTTATTTGGGATGTTGCTTTTATTTTTCTTTGCACCAGTATTTGCAAATTTTTCTCTTGAATTTGGTCCTGCTGAAAACCTTTGGATTGCTTTGTTTGGATTAACTGTTATCGCAGCCATATCTGATGGGTCTGTCACCAAAAATCTAATTGGTGGATGTATCGGTATTTTGTTAGCTTGTGTCGGCATTCATACGATTACAGGTACACCTCGTTTTTCGTTTGGAATGGAAAGCTTCGTAGGTGGATTTAATATTGTTGCTGTTCTGATTGGGTTGTTTGCCTTTCCCCAAGCTTTAAATATCTTACAGGAACTGAAGTATTCTAAAGATCAAGCGAATAAAGGTTATACGTTTCAAGGTTCTTCTATAAAATCATCCTTCAAAACGATTTTTACAAAGCCAAAATCACTGATTATAGGAAGTGGACTTGGAACGTTTGTTGGGATGATACCAGGAGCAGGTGGGAATATAGCGTCAATCCTTGCTTACAATGAAACAAAACGTTTCTCAAAGAATAAAGCTTCCTTTGGAAAAGGGGATCCACGTGGGATTATAACATCAGAGAGTGCGAATAATGGCATGATTGGCGGGGCTCTAATTCCGCTTCTAACCTTAGGAATTCCTGGTTCGCCTACAGCTGCAATATTCTTAGGTGGATTGTTGATTCATGGTATTTGGCCAGGGAGAAGCTTATTTGTGGATCACGCTGATACAGCAAATCTGTTTATGCTTAGTATGATTGTGGCTCAGTTTGCATTACTTATTATAGGCTTACTACTTGTTAAGTATTTCGTTAAACTTTCTTATATTCCGTCTTATATTATGGCTCCGGTTATAGTTTCGTTTTCCATCATTGGGGCTTATACGATGCAGAACAGTGTTTTTGATGTATATACCGTTGTTGCGATTGGTTTCATTATGTTTTTATTGCAGAAAGCGAAGTTCTCCGCTGCACCAATTGCATTAGGGTTTATTTTAGGTCCTATTGCAGAGGAGGGCTTGCTCCAAGGGATACAAGTTGGTCAAGCGCAAGGTGCTGCTTGGTCTTACTTCTTTTCCGGTGGGTGGAACATTGGACTATCCCTTTTAGTAGCCATTACGATCCTTGCTTCCATCTTCCAGGCGTGGAAACAAAGAAAGCCGAAGTCAGAACGAACCAGTATTCGACATGTACGTTTCTTATCCGGACCAGCAGTTATTTGGTTAGGTATTATTTTCCTGTTAGCAGGTGGCTTCTATTGGATGACCGGCCTCCCGCCACAACAAAAATGGTTTCCAATATGTGCAATGGGAATATTGATCCTACTGGCGATTATTGAATATGGGAAAGCTCTTATTCAGCCAGATGCTCGTATGTCTTGGAAATGGAACAATAGAGCGGTATATGGGTTAATCGCAATCGTTTGTATCGTTTCAGTAGCTCTAGCTTGGATTGGATTCTATACTCAAGTATTCTTATTACTTGCTTCGGTTGCTACTTTTACGAAATGGAAAAAGTGGATCGATGTGAGTTGGTTCAGGGTGCTATCTGTTTCCGTAATTTTCACAGCGGTTATGTACGTAGTTTTCACCGTTATTGTAAAAGTACCGTTACCATATGCAGTTTCACTCTTTTAATCAGAACAAAAGGAAAGGGGCATCCCCTTTCCTTTTTCGTTATTCTGGGATATCAATGGTTTCCAAAAGTGCTTTGTAATTCTCCTGCCGCTTTTTCATATCCTCAATCGCTTCGTCTCGATTCATTATTAACATATCAGCACCTGCTTTTTCCATGTCAGCTAAGAACTCTTCATCCTCCATAATTTTGAGAAAAGCTTCTTCTAGTTTTGCTATGATTTCCGGTGGTGTTCCTTTAACGGCCGCAATCCCCCGATCTGTGCTCATAATGACAGATGGGTAGCCAAGCTCCTTAAAGGTTGGAAGATCTGGCATGAAAGAATGTCGCTCCTCTGTACCAATAGCTAGAGCGGTTACGTCATCTCCTAATCGATAGATATCGGAAAGATTTCCTGCGACTGCATCAATATGTCCACCCAGAAGTGCCGCAATCGCATCAGATGACCCTTGGTAAGGAACGGCTTCCACTTGAATGCCTGCCGCTTGCTCTAACAGTAAGGTTGCCAAGTGCTGCCCAACATATTTACCCGGATTTCCGATCGTCACAGAGTTTGGCGACTCTTTTGCTTTTGCAATCAAATCCTCAAGGGTTTGAATATCACTATCTCCTTTAACAGCAAAAACCGTTGGATCTCCACCCCAATTAATCAGAGGTTCAAAAGTATCCAACTGGAACGTCGTGTCACTTACCAATGGTTGTGTAATGATGTGAGGGAGATTATAAGCAGCCAAGGTGTATCCATCTTTTTTAACGGTTGAGAATTCGTTCCAGCCAACTTGACCGCCACCTCCTGGTTTATTGACAATGACCAATTCTTGCCCCAGATACTTTTCGGCATGTTTCGCAATGATCCTAGCCTGTGTATCTGTGGCAGCTCCTGGTGAAAAGGCAACAATCATTTGTATCGACTTCTCCGGAAAATCTTCTGAAGAGGAAGTCTGTTTGGAACAGCCTACCAATCCGAATAAGAACGCGAGAACGATAAAACCCATCACGTACTTTTTCATTTCATTCCTACCCCTTTCGATATTCGTCATAAAAGAGGGTATGCAGCGAGTGCTCCGTTTAAATGTTGTCCTTCCAATTCGGCTTGTACTTACGTTTTTAATTTTGTAAAGAAGGAGCGAAGCCAATGAAATGTACGCTTCTCTGTATGAATATCATCTACTACCTTGGTGGAAATCCATTGGCAGATTAATGCTTGTACAACTATTTCCCATGCGATAATGGATCCTGTTAAAACGAAGACAGAACCGTTAAATAGCAAGAGTGGTTTTCCAGGAGGTATTTCTCGATACTTCGTCACGATTAAAGCGAGTACACCCATACCTCCATTCGATACATTCTGCTTTAACAGCATACCAATTCCGTTTCCCAGAATAATGGCTCCGATTAATAAGTCGACCCAAACGTTGAAGGGAGATTCTATCACACTACAAATATGTACACTAATGGACGTTATCGTAATCGCGTACATCGTACCGATTGCACTTGCATTTCCTAACCAGTAAATAGCTACTACAAGTAAAGAAAAATTAACAATCCATAAGGCGAAACTGAGAGGTATATTAAACCAATAATTCATAAGGACCGCAATCCCTGCCGACCCTCCAGATGGAATAGAGTGAGGAAACAGAAATACAGCCATCGCTAATCCCTGTAATAATCCACCAGCTGTTACATATCCATATCTCTGCGCGAAATCAGACATAATCGTAAACTACTTTTTTTCTTATGATAAATGGAATCATCGGTTTCACCCCATACTTAAAATCAAATAGTTTGTCCTTTTCCAAGTGTATTAGAACAAGCTCTGTTTCATTACTAATGGGATCAATTGTTTGGACGCAAAAATAATGTAAAAACATCTTGACAGGGGAAAGCTCATAAATCATAATGATGTCTAACAATTCAAAATTCTTAGTGATGACAAGGACCAGTAAGAGGAGTTCACGTAAAAGAGAGTAAAACCCACCGGCTGAAAGGTTTTACATACGCCCTGAGCCTCTGAACCTATCCTTTGAACTGTTGAGCTCAAAACTCAACCGTAAACCAACGTTAACGGTAGGAGCGGATATGAATACGTATATTCATATCAACGAAGGTGGTACCGCGGATCTAACTCTTTCCGTCCTTTAGCACAAAACGTGCGAAGGATGGAAAGAGTTTTTATTTGGTTAAGGGAGTTGGAGGTATGGAAAAACAACGAATCGTTATTAAAATAGGAAGCAGCTCCTTATCAGGGGAACAAGGTGGATTGAGTGTAGCGAAATTAGAGCACTATGTAGCTGCGATTGCGGGATTAAGAGAAGCGGGGCATGAAGTAATACTTGTCTCTTCAGGAGCGGTTGCCGCAGGGTTTCGCTCACTTGGTTATCCTAGTCGTCCGGTTACGATTGAAGGAAAACAAGCAGCAGCAGCTGTTGGGCAAGGCTTGCTGATTCAAGCTTATACAACCGCCTTCCATCAGTATCAAATCGTCTCTGCACAACTTCTGTTAACGAGAGATTCTTTTGCTCATAAACGTCAATACAGCAACGTATTTACAACATTATCGGAATTAATGAAGCGTTCTGTTTTGCCAATCATTAATGAAAATGATTCCGTGTCGATTGATGAGCTAACCTTCGGAGATAATGATATGCTTTCCGCCCTTGTTAGTGGACTGATGAATGCGGATCACCTTTTCTTGCTGACAGATATTGATGGTATTTATCCAGCCGATCCACGAACAAACTCTAAGGTCCAACGTTACGAGTATTTACAAACGATTTCTGATGACCTTATCCAATCGATGGATCATCATGTTGGAAGTAAAGTTGGCACTGGGGGAATGAAATCTAAACTTCTTGCAGCCAAAACAGCAATATCCCTAGGGGTACAGGTCTTTGTAGGGAATGGCGACAACACGTACGACTTTCAGGACATTTTGGCAGGGAATGGGTGTGGAACCTATATGGGGGTACAAAAGGAACAAGGTGTCCGAAAACCGAAGCAATGGATTGCCTTTCATTCGGTTATTCAAGGTTGTTTAATCATTGATACCGGGGCAGAAAGAGCCATATCTATGGAAGGGAAAAGCTTACTACCGGCCGGCATACAAGAGATAGAAGGACATTTTATGGCTGGAGATGTAGTCGAAGTACGTAATATCGATAACGAGATTATAGCAAAAGGTCAAGTCAGTTATTCGTCAAAAGAATTACAGGCAATAAAAGGTTTACGTAGTAAAGATGCCATGACTCAGACGAATCATTCCAAAGCGGAGGTTATTCATCGTGATCAGATGGTGGTATTACGAAAGGAGGGGCTAGTATGAATGAATTAATACAAAAAGCTAGTCAAGTAAGGGAGGCAAGTCAACAACTCAACGAGGCATCGACTGTTCAAAAAAATGAAGCACTTTCTTTCATTGCATCACAAATACGACAGGAAGTAGCTTACATTTTAGAAGAAAACCAAAAGGATATTGAAAATGCTAGAAAGGAAGGAATACACGAATCTATTATCGATCGAATTGCCCTTTCGGATCAGCGTCTAGAAGATATTGCGAAGGCAGTTGAACAGCTTGTTGAACTGGATGATCCGATTGGAACTATTATAGAAAGCTGGGAACGTCCGAATGGGTTAAGGATTGAAAAGCGATCGGTTCCTATTGGGGTCATCGGTATGATTTATGAGGCAAGGCCAAATGTGACGGTCGATGCAGCAAGCCTCTGTCTAAAAACTGGAAATGCCGTTTTGTTAAGAGGAAGTCGTTCTGCTATTCATTCCAACACTGCTCTCGTGCATGTGATGAAAAAAGCATTGGAGAAATCATCTTTACCAGTAGCGTCTATAGAGCTACTAGAAGATACGAGTAGAGAATTAGCATCTCAAATGTTTCGCTTGACTGATTATATCGATGTGTTAATACCTAGAGGTGGCAAGCAACTAATCAAGACGGTAGTGGAGCAGTCTTCTGTTCCTGTGCTAGAAACTGGTGCGGGAAACTGTCATATTTTTGTAGATGAAAGTGCAGATGTTAAGATGGCAATCGACATTATAATAAATGCGAAAACCCAACGACCATCTGTTTGTAATGCCTTAGAAACGGTCCTAATCCATGAGAATTGGGCGAAAGAACATCTCATTGAGCTAGTCCAGCAGCTTCAATCAAGAGAGGTGGAAGTGCGAGCAGATGAAAAAGTACGCCGTATAACTCCGCAGGTTGTCGCTGCCACGGAAGAGGATTGGGAAACCGAATTTTTGGATCTGATTTTAGCCGTGAAAGTTGTGACAGATATCGAGGAAGCTATCACCCATATCAATACGTATAGTACAAAGCATTCAGAAGCTATAATCACAAACGATCATCACAATGTGAGTCGGTTTTTCGCAGCTGTTGATGCGGCTGCTTTGTACCATAATGCATCCACTCGCTTTACCGATGGTTTTGAGTTTGGCTTTGGTGCGGAAATAGGGATTAGTACGCAGAAATTACATGCGCGTGGTCCTATGGGGTTAGCAGCACTGACGTCTTCGAAATATACAATTCATGGAACGGGTCAGATCAAACAGTAAAAAATAATCGAATAGGATGAGAGATTGTCCCTTATTATGGTAAAATAAGGAGCGGAAACACAGATGCATTGTCAAATTAATCATTAATAGAGAAGGTAAGGAGTTTTCAAGATGGAAAAAGTACTCGTATTTGGACACAAAAACCCGGATACTGACACAATTTGTTCAGCTATTGCGTATGCAGACTTAAAAAACGAATTAGGTATCCAAGCAGAAGCGGTTCGTCTAGGAGAAGTAAGTGGGGAAACACAATATGCCCTTGACTATTTCAAGGTAGAAGCACCTAGATTGGTAGAGCGTGTTTCCGATGAAGCGAAAAACGTGATTTTAGTAGACCATAATGAAAAACAGCAAAGTGCAGACGATATTGACCAAGTCAAAGTATTAGAGGTAATTGATCACCATCGTATCGCAAATTTTGAGACAAGTGATCCATTGTATTACCGTGCAGAACCAGTTGGCTGTACAGCTACCATTTTAAACAAGCTTTATAAAGAAAACGGTGTAACGATTAAAGAAGACATTGCTGGATTATTACTGTCCGCCATTGTTTCCGATTCTTTATTATTTAAATCTCCAACATGCACAGATGAAGACGTTCAAGCGGCGAAAGAACTTGCAGCAATTGCAAAAGTAGATGCGGATAGCTACGGATTAGACATGTTGAAGGCTGGGGCAGACTTAAGTGATAAAACACCAGAGCAATTAATTTCTCTAGATGCAAAAGAATTCCAAATGGGAGATAAAAAGGTGCAAATCGCTCAAGTGAACACAGTGGATACAGATGAAGTGTTATCGAATCAGAATGCTTTAGAAGCGGCGATGAACTCTACGATCCAAGATAAGGGTCTTGACCTGTTCTTACTGGTTGTTACAGATATCTTAGCCAATGATTCAGTGGGTCTTGCATTAGGAAATGAAGCAAGTGCTGTAGAAAAAGCATTTGAGGTTTCTCTAGATAACAATAAAGCATTATTAAAAGGAGTAGTCTCTAGAAAGAAACAAGTAGTCCCATTCTTAACAGATGCTTTAAAATAATTAGCTTAGAGGCTGGAAAAAAAGTGTTTTAATTGTTATAAAATCCGAACAAGATTTCAAATTTGATTAGAATTTGAATCAGTTCGGATTTTTCTTTTTAGGGTGCTTTGGTCTAATAATATATAGACTCCGACGTAACAAATTAATAAAAGATACTACAAAACCATCGGTTTAGTGACTGCTCGGTGTATGTACGATGCTGATTTCCGTTGCGGGCAATCGCGGGCACGGCCTCAGCCAGGCTGCTACATCGAATAATCATCTTTGCTGCCTTGCACCGAGGAAGCTTACTTCAAAGCGTTACTAGAAGACGCAGGTGCATCTTTCGGGGTCTTCAACTCGTGCTGCTCCCGCTGGAGTCGATTACCCTCCACTCCAATCAACATACTATATAAGGTAGACAATTATTTAATGGTCCTGCGAAGAAGGTTATAGCCAGACGGGACACCTGTCCACTGTAACTTTCCACCTTGTTATAACATGTATAAGGGCATTTGTTCCTTTATTCAAGCTTAAGGAACATTTGTCTTTGCGTTTCTGTAATTATAAAGGATTGAATATCAGCGCCCTATCAAACTGTCACCTTTATAAAAATAGCGACTGAATGATCACAATCAACTTGTTTTATTTTAGCAATGCTCTACATTAGTATCGGAAAACCATACCTGAGCGTAGGCAGAATACGGAGACTCCTGCGGGAACAGCACGAGGTGAAAGCCCCGCAGGAAGTGGGTTTCTTCTGAGGAGATTGAGGCCGTGCCCGCGGAAAGCGGAGTATTCTGCCGGAGCGCCGGCATATAGTTATATAGTTTCACCACTTATGTCGCAGTTTATATCAATTATGAATGCAGAACCAAACCTTGAGAAGTAACTTTACTATTCCGTACTACATTCGTCTATATAGAGGTAAGTAATAGTTTTCCCAGCCGCTTTCAGAATTTCCTGGGAAAGCGCAGAAAGGGACATCGTTTGATTTTTATCTACAGAACAAGTAAAACAGGGGACTTTAGTACACTCTAAGACCATTAAGATAGAAGGAGTGTGTCATTTTGACTCTTTTTCGATTAGGGTATGTTTCGATGAGTGTTCAAGTAGAGAATTGTTCACCATCTCAGACGGTAACGTGGAAAAGTTTCTCAAACATTTCAGATCGAGATGCGGCTATCGGTAAAGTCCGAAGTGTTGCACAATCAAACATTGAAAATTGTTTGCGCTTACTAAAACACAACAACGCGAATGGAATCAAATTTTTTCGGATGAGTTCTCGTATAATTCCCCTGGCAACCCATGAGGAATTAGCGGATTGGGATTATAAAGCAGAACTAACGCCATTTTTTCAAGAATTAGGGGGTTATGCGAGAAAGAAAGGCATGCGAGTGGGTTTTCATCCTGATCACTTTGTTGTGTTAAATACACCGAAGAAAGAAGTACTAAAACAATCTATTTATAATTTGGTTTATCATTACAACATGTTGGCGGCGATGGGAGAGGAGCCTGTACATAAATGTGTCCTTCATATTGGAGGTAGCTATGGAAATAAAGAAGAATCGTTAGAGCGTTTTATTGAAAATTGGGCAAAAATTTCTCCTCGTATTCAAAACACGGTTATTCTCGAAAATGATGATAAAACGTTTAATGTGGAGGATGTCTTATATCTATCCGAGAAATTAGAAGTACCACATGTTTTTGATTTACATCATCATGCGGCAAACCATAATGATTCGGATTGGACGAAGTATTGGGAAAGGATTGTAGATACGTGGAAGCATTCGCCTTCACCAGTTAAAATACACATTTCGAGCCCTAAATCTGAAAAGCAATTCCGTGCCCATGCAGACTACGTAGACTCTGAAATGTTTAGGCAGTTTATGAAAGAAGTAAGCGGGACTATCCCTCAAGTTGATTGTATGATTGAAGCGAAACAAAAAGATGCTGCTTTATTTAAATTAGTGGAGGACCTAAAAAAGGATCCAGATATCAAGTGGCATGAAGGTGCAGTCTTTGAAACTCAATAAATTAATCAAACGTTTGTTTAAATTTTATAAAAGATAATTGTTTCCCCTATCATAAGCACGATGGTTGTATTTAGAAGGACTCGTTGATATGATATGTACGATTTAGAAGAAACTTAAAAAAGGTTGGTTGATAAACATGAAAGAACTAAGTCCAGAACAAGTAGAAGCATTACTAGAAAATGACCAGTATGAAATAATTGATGTAAGAGAAGATGAAGAAGTGGCACAAGGTATGATTCCAGGTGCGAAGCATATCGTTTTAGGCTCATTAGAAAATAGGATGGACGAGTTAGATAAATCTAAAGAACAGATCCTCATTTGCCGATCTGGTAGAAGAAGTGAAATGGCAGCAATGCTTTTAGAAGAACAAGGATTTAAGACAACGAACATGGTCGGTGGCATGCTAGAGTGGACCGGAGAAGTAAAATAATTAAAGGTTATTCTAGAAAGGAGGGAAAGCATGAAAGTCGTACAAAATATGACCGAATTAATTGGGAATACCCCAGTAGTGAAGCTTAATCGGGTTGTTCCAGAAGATGCAGCAGAAATCTATGTGAAACTTGAAATGTTTAACCCTTCTCGAAGTGTAAAAGATCGTGCAGCTTCCAATATGATTAAACGTGCGGAAGAAAACGGACAAATACGACCAGGTCAAACCATCATTGAACCGACAAGCGGTAACACTGGAATTGGTCTTGCGATGGTTGCGGCTGCAAAAGGTTATAAGGCTATTTTGGTCATGCCGGATAATGCAACGAAGGAACGTATCAATCTTTTAAAAGCGTACGGTGCTGAAGTGGTCTTAACTCCAAGTAAAGATAAAATGCCGGGTGCAATTGAGAAGGCTAAGGAACTACATAAGGAAATACCGAATAGTATCATTCCACAGCAATTCGAGAACCCGGCGAATCCAGACATCCACAAGGAAACGACTGCAAAAGAAATTTACGAACAAATGGATGGAGAGTTAGATGCGTTTGTTGCAACTGCAGGCACAGGTGGCACCATCACCGGTACTGGTGAAAAGCTGAAGGAATGGATCGATGGTTTATATATTGCGGTAGTGGAACCAAAAGGTTCCCCGGTTCTGTCAGGTGGAAAGCCCGGAAGTCATAAATTAGTAGGAACTAGCCCAGGCTTTATTCCACTTATCTTAAATACGACTATTTATGATGAAATCATCCAAATTGGGGATGAAGATGCAATTCAAATGCTAAAAGACCTCGCTGCAAATGAAGGTTTATTTACAGGTTTATCTGGTGGCGCGGCCGTTTTTGCTGCCATTCAAGTGGCGAAAAGGTTAGGTAAAGGTAAAAAAGTTCTTTGCATTGCTCCCGACACGGGGGAGCGATATTTAAGTATGAATCTTTTCAATGAATAAGATCCTATGGTTTTTCTATAGGGTCCATACATATACTAGGGATTATCGATCTGAAAATAACTCATCTTTTAAAACCACCTCTTAAAGAGTAGTGGTTTTAATTGTGCTTAATTTTACTTATAATTACTTATTTTAGTTGCGTATTACCTATTTTATGCTTATAATTACTTATATACAATTGCATTTACTTAAAGGGGATGAAACCTTTGTATCAGGAAGAGCGATTAATCTCCATCATGAATTACTTAGAGCAACACAAACGTATTAGCGTAGAAAAAATTTGTGACTTATTTGAAGTTTCCCGTGATACAGCTAGACGTGATCTAGTGAAGTTAGAGGAACAAGGGGATATTGTGCGAACAAGAGGAGGAGCTATTTTCCCTACTTCTCCATCTCAACCAGTGGCTAATTATGCTAGGCGTTTGCAGGTTGGCTCAGATCAAAAACGTCAAATAGGAAAAAAAGCTGCTGATTTAATCCTGCCTGGAGATAAAGTTATTTTAGATGCATCCACAACCGTTCAGTCTTGTGCAGAGCAAATCGGTCCTGTCCCTTGCACGATTATTACAAACTCGATCAATCAAGCAGACATATTGTCATCCAATACAGTTGCTAACATTTTTTTATTAGGTGGAACCTTAGAAAAGCAACATCGCTTTTTATATGGTGCTTCGGTACTAGATAAGTTATCGAATTATTATGTTGATAAAGCTTTCATTGGAGTCGTGGGTATTTCAGAGCAAGGTTTAACCATCGCTCAGGAAGAGGATGGCATGGTGAAGAGGAAAGTGATTCAACAAGCCAAACAAGTTATTGTTTTAGCTGATTATACTAAAATTGGAGTAACTGATTTTTATCAATTCGCCACGTTAGATGAAATAGATTTACTGATTACAGATGAAACACCAGATAAGTATTTCACAGATTTATTAAAGGCGAACAACGTAGAGCTATTGGTGACCAATGACCACGTGTAGAATTTTGGAGATAATAGGCGTTACTCGAAAGAGGCGTGACTATTAGGGAATGGGTGGGGAAGAATCCAGGTTATCCTGGATTCTTATTTTTGCTTATTTTCTCTTTAGACAGTGCCTTAAAAAGCGATATAGCCATGACGATTAATATGACGGTAAAGGGAAGTGCGGATAAAAGAGATGCTGTCTGTAATCCTTGTAATCCACTACTTATGATAAGAACGACGGATATAGCCGCCATTAATACACCCCAGATAATTTTCACAAACATGCCTGGATTTAGGCTTCCTTTCGTCGTTAGCATGGCTAACACAAAGGTCGCGGAATCAGCCGATGTGATGAGAAACGTAAAGATTAGCAAAATAGCTAAAGTGGATAGGAGTCCGGTCCATGGAAAGTAATCAAACGTTTTAAATAGAGCGCTGGTCATATCCTTATCCACTGCTTCAGCAATATCTGTTCCGTTAAAAAGGTCAAGGTGTAAGGCGGATCCTCCAAATACCGCAATCCATATTATCGCAATTAAGGGAGGGACGATCAGAACACCTACGACAAACTCTCGAATCGTTCTTCCACGTGACACTCTTGCAACAAAGGAACCGACGAATGGAGACCATGCAATAGCCCATGCCCAATAAAAGACAGTCCAGTCTCGAACCCAAGTTCCGCCTTTATAAGGGGTTAAACGTAAGCTATATGCGATAAAGTCTTGTATATAATCTCCGATACCTAGTGTTAAGGTTTTTAAAATAAAAGCTGTTGGGCCTAAAAATAAAACAAACAGCATTAATAATAAAGCTAAGCCTAAATTCAAATTACTTAAATACTTAATCCCTTTATTTAACCCCGTTGTAGACGAAGCCAAATAAAGAACGAGTAAAATGACGGTGATAATGATTTGGACGGTTGCATTTTTGGGGACATCAAATACAAAGTTCATGCCACCGTTAATTTGCAGAATCCCCATTCCTAAGGAAGTAGCAACTCCCATTACCGTAGCAATGACAGCCAATATTTCAATGGTTTGTCTTAATGTCGTTTTCCCTTTTTCACCTATTAAGGGATTGAACGTTGTGCTGATCAACCCATTTTCTTTCTTTCTAAATTGAAAGTATGCGATGGCTAGTCCCACCAAAGCAAATACCGACCATTGATGAACGCCCCAATGAAAGAATGCGTAGTGCATGGCCAAACGAGCAGCTTCTGGTGTTTGTGCTGTTTCCCCAAGTGGTGGGCGAAAGAAATGACTTAATGGTTCTGCAATGCCCCAAAAGACAAGACCAACTCCAAAGCCTGCACTAAACAGCATACCAATCCAAGTGAAAAACGGATAGTCTGGCCTGGAGTCATCATTTCCTAATCTGATCTTACCGTATTTAGTAAAGGCCAAGAATAGTAAAAAGATGATAAAAAACATCACCGAAAGTAAGTAAAACCAACTAAAATTACTAGTCGTAAAACCGAATATAAGAGACGCTTGAGTTTCTAATGCCTTTGGAAACAATGCACCCCAGATCACAAACAGAGTGATAATTATCGCGGAAATCCAAAAAACAGGATTTTTTGAGTGATTTTTCATCAAAAGCCTCCTTCATACCAAACTAAGGATAGTATGGATGAAAACGACTTAACATATGTAAGGGATGGAGGTGAAAAAACCTCCTCCTCTTATAATTAAAATGGACCTGGTCCGAACCCGTATCCATAGCCATACCCTGGTCTAGGACGAGGTCTTGGTCTAGGGCGTGGACGAGGTCCAAATCCGTAGCCGTACCCGTACCCGGCACCAAATCCAGGACCGTATCCATACCCATATCCAGGACGAGGTCGACCTCCGTAACCATATCCACCAAATTCGTTTTCAAAAAGCTCTCCACCTAAATATCCTAGTCCTAATCCAACAAGGCCAGCTCCGACGGGGCCAAACCCTCCATATCTCTCGTCTTGTAAGTCAGCAGTTGGATAATATCCATTACCTACATAATGTTGATACATGTTTTTATCTCCTTTCTACGCTGTTCCCCCTGGGGGATAATCTATTGGGTTATGCATGATTATCATATGATACGGGACAAATGGTGAAACGGACATACACCTAGATTCTATGTGTATAATTATTATGAATAAAATTACATATCGTCTAATATTTATGTAAGTTAAAACAACAAACAAATAAAGCGCTTACATTATAGTGTAGTTAAGATTGCGATATTTTTTGAAAATTCATTGTTTTATATTCTATTCAATTGTGTTAGTATGAGTCTAACCATTTTATCGAAGTAGGAAGGGTAAACACATGAGTACAAAATTAAAATCCATCGATATTAAAGATGTTATTATCGCACATCAACATTTAAAAGATATTGTGGTTAAAACGCCCTTACAGCGTGACGCCATATTATCAGAGCGATTCGATTGTAATGTGTATTTAAAACGGGAAGACCTTCAAGTCGTCCGCTCCTTCAAAATACGTGGGGCCTATAATTTTATGCAGAGTTTGACGAAAGAGGAACTGTCAAATGGTGTTGTATGCGCTAGTGCCGGGAACCATGCCCAAGGAGTTGCTTATTCCTGTAAAGCTTTAGGCGTAACAGGCAAAATATTCATGCCGACTACAACTCCAAGACAAAAGGTGTCAAGAGTTGAATTTTTTGGTGGCCCATTTGTAGAAATTATTTTAACAGGGGATACGTTTGATGATTCTTATCAGGAAGCAGTAGCGTACTGTGACGAATACAATATGCAGTTTATCCATCCTTTTGATGACTACAGAACAATAACCGGACAAGGAACGATTGGTCTCGAAATATTGGAGAGCATTGATGAACCTATCTCCCACGTATTTATGGGAATAGGGGGAGGCGGACTTATTTCTGGAGTTGGCTCTTACTTCAAAAATATTAGTCCACACACTAAAGTAGTTGGGGTGGAACCTGCGGGAGCCGCAAGCATGCATCAGTCTCTACAGGCAGATAAAGTTGTACGTTTGGATAAGATTGATAAATTTGTAGATGGGGCCAGTGTAAAGCAAGTCGGTCAACTCACTTTTGAAATTGCTAAAGAGGTAATTGATGATATTGTTCTCGTTCCGGAAGGGAAAATTAGTACGACTATTGTAGATCTTTATAGTGAAAACGCAATCGTGGCAGAACCTGCTGGTACATTACCAGTGGCCGCTCTTGATTTCTACAAAGATCAAATTAAAGGAAAAAATATAGTATGTGTCGTTAGTGGTGGAAATAATGATCTCGATCGTATGCAAGAAATTAAAGAACGCTCTCTCATCTATGAAGGCTATAAGCATTATTTTATTGTGAATTTTCCTCAAAGGGCAGGCGCTTTGCGCGAATTTATGGATGAAGTATTAGGAGATACTGATGATATCACCCGCTTCGAATATACGAAGAAGAATAATCGCGACAAGGGTCCCGTATTAGTTGGCATTGAATTGAAGCATCGAAGTGATTATGAACCACTAATTAATCGAATGGACATAAAAGGCTTTTCTTATATTGAAATCAATAAAGACCAAGATCTATTTAATCTATTAATTTGATTTAAAGAGGTTGTTCAAAAGTCCGGTAAAAAGGACACGGCATTTTCTTTGCTAGCTTGCTTTTCACCCTCCTTTTTGAACACGCACTTAAGTATGGAATGAATTACCTGTTGAGAATCAAGCTGATACACAGTATGATAGTTATACAAGCTGCGATGTTCGTAATGTAAGTAAAGTTTTAACCTTTATACGGATATAGGGAGTTTTACATTAAATCAAGGATGACAAGCCTTCATGATGTAGAGGAAGTCAGAAATGATTTTGCGAACACCCACTTTAAATGAGTGGTGGTTTAAAACTTTCTTCATACAAGTTACGGCAATTGTGGCCTGTCTAATAATGAGTTCAAAACCAGTCTTTGAAGGGCTGGTTTTTTTCATGTTTTAAAAAAAGATTGCATAATGTGAGCTAATCTTTTATATTATCATTATTGATAATGATAATATTTTCCGGAAAGGAAGAGAATTATGATTGAGCAAATCATTCAAATCTATAGCGAAAAGAAGTTAGAAGGAACCTTATCATTTCCAGATAAGACACAAGAGAAGTACCCGGCTTTATTAATTTTACCTGGAACGGGGACTCTAAACCGTGACGGAAATGATCCGAAAGGGAAATTAGAGTTAAGACTTTATAAACAATTGGCCAACTTTTTTTCCAGCCTTGGATTTATGACACTTCGATACGATAAACGTGGTGTAGGGAAGAGCGAAGGGGAGGCTGTAAGAACAGGACTATGGGATTTAGTGGAAGATGCTGAAGCCGCTTTAGAATACTTACATAAACAATCCTCTGTGGACCAGGACAACACTTTTGTGTTAGGCCATAGTGAGGGTACCACATTAGCAACAGCTTTATACGCTCGGAAGCCGTATAGCGGTATGCTTCTGATGGCGGGTGGTGGAGAAAAAATGGAAGAAGCCATCCATCGCCAACGAAAATTAGCCTTAGAAGACTTAGCAAAAAGCAAAGGACTAAAAGGGAAACTAATCAAGTGGTTGAACGTAGTTGAAAAAGATGAAAAGAAAAACAAAGCGTTAATGGAAAAAATCAAAACATCAGATACTGATTATATCCGAATACAAGGATTTTTTAAGTTTCCAGCTAAGTGGATGAGAGAACACTTATCCTATGATTTAACGGGGGATTTAGGAAAAGTTCAATGTCCGGTTCTTGCTGTAACTGGTGATAAGGATTTCCAAGCAGATGCATCGAAATTGAAAAGGCTACCTGAACTTGTTCAAGGCTCTGTGGAATACCACATCATTAAAGATATGGACCATTCGTTAAAAGAATATAAGAAGCTGCTTGATATCTCATCCTTTAAAAAAGATTACATCGCAGGGGCAGACAAGGATATTCATCCAGAACTACAAAAGATTTTCAAAGAATGGGTAGCAGATCAATTAGAAGGAGAGGTAGCCCATGGTCAGTAATCTTCAGTTTTCTGGAATGGCTCTGCAAGCCTTCATTGTTTTAGGGGGCGTCATTGGGTTATTCCTTTATATGAAAAAGAAAGATTTCGTATCGTGGAAAGCGATTGGAGTCGGCGTTCTTATCTTTTTTCTTTTCTCTCAAATTTTAGAAAAAATCTTGCATGTTGTTGTTTTAGCTCCAAGCGGTACCGAGTTAAAATGGAACTCTAATCCTTATGTATTTATGCTGTACGGAGGATTGGCTGCAGGCGTTTTTGAAGAAATAGGTCGTTACCTTGGCTTTAAATGGATATTAAAAAACAATCGTTCGTTTAAAGACGGCATGTCCTTTGGTTTCGGGCATGGTGGATTTGAAGCTCTATTAATTGCCCTGTTAGGTGCTGTCAATAGCTTTGTTGTGGCTACGATGATTAATTCGGGTACGTTGGACGACCTCATAGGTACAGGTGTAACAGCGGAGAGTGTGCAAACGATTAAAGAACAAGTCGTAAACACAGGCTTCTTTACCTTTATTCTAGGAGGAGTAGAGCGATTACCGGCCATTTTACTGCATATTGCCCTTAGCTTGCTTGTCCTATACGGCGTTCATAAAGGTTTTAGATTCGTCTTATATGCGATTGCCATTCATGCATTTGTTGACTTTGCTCCCGCCCTTTATCAAGCAGGTGTTATTACAAATCTTTGGCTCCTAGAAGTTTACTTGATTATCATTGGTGTTCTATCATTCCTAGGAATCAAACGATTAAAAATAGCATTCCAAAATAACATAAACCCCAAATAGAAAGAGGTGAAGGGGTTGAAAGAATCTAAAGCAGATTTGTTGTTACATCCAGTTCGAATGAGAATTGTTCAATCCTTAATCAATGGGAAAGGGTTGACCGTTCAACAAATGCAACAACGATTAACCGATATTCCGCAAGCTTCTTTCTATAGGCATTTAAAAAAACTTGTGGAAGGGGATGTGATCCATGTTTTAGATGAACGTCCCGTGCGAGGTACAGTTGAAAAGGTATATGCCATTCAAAAAGAATCTGTAAATCTCGGTCCAGATGAATTAAAGAATGTGACCAAAGAAGAGCATATGGCTATGTTTATGAAGTATATCGTAACTGTATTAAATGATTTTGAACGGTATATTTATCAGGAGGATGCTGATTTCGTAAAAGATATGGCTGGCTATCGACAAGCTACCTTTTACGCAACTGATGAAGAATATGTGGAATTTCTGCAAACGATTGGAAAGTCTGTTCGTACCTTGATAGAAAACGACCCTGGAGATAACCGAAAAAAACGAACATTTTCTACGATTGTAACCACAGATCACTCGCCGTCCTCATGAATATTGTAGAGGAAACGTAACATCCTATTCCTTAGGGGGTGTTAAGCGTGGATCAAAACTTACAATACCTGCATGAAGTTTTATCTAACTACACAGAAAATCACCAAGCTGTACTTGATATTGATCAAAATATGATGGAGCAAGGTTATTCAAGTGAAGAGATGTTCGTTCGAAATCTTACGGAAGAACAATCAAGGATTTTACGAGAAATCATTAGCAAAGAAATGAACCATGCTAATGAATCTGGTGATTTTGAAAGAGGATATCAATTAAATCGAGTGTTTGAAATCTTATATTAACCTAAAAAGAAGCGCTAAGGTGAGCGCTTCTTTTTCATTGAGAAACCAAACTTCATGTCCTGCAAGAAGAAGCTGCCCATTTGAATACACAAGATAACCTTTTAAATACGCCATCCATACATATTGCTCTGTTCTTATACAAGCTTAAACATGAAAAATAAATTAAAAGTGCTTGTTAATCGGCACGAATTCATACAGTTTTCCTTCGTAAATGAGTTCAAGCTGCTCGCTTTGGCGAAAATCCTCAGGCGTAATGAGAGCAGGGAGTTTATCCCATAACCGTATCCCTGATCGATTTAATATTTCGGCAACGAACTGAGAGCAAAAGTAAGAGTTACTAAATTCAATAGGTTCATTAATGGATACACCTAGAACTCCCAAAATATTATAAATAAACTTTTCCCCATTTTTGATGAAAACGTCCAAGACTCTTCGCATTTTTGTCACTTGTCTCGGCGTCACTTCCAACTGATAGATCACGCAACTGGTTTCCGGAAACTTGCTGTATGTACCGGTAATGACATCTTCTTTAACGAAACCACCCGTTAACGGGTTATTTGGTTTTTTCCTCCCAAAACTATACATGTCTGTCAATTCCTTATTAAATGAAATGGAAGCATGATTATAAGGTGCTTTGGTGTATCGTTTAATTAACGTCGTAAATAGAGTACCTGTATCTGTTAACAAAATATATACATAGGAATTTTCTTCATTCATTTTCGTTTCCCTCTTTTAAAAAGTTTCGAACTCCCTTATGCTGTAATTATACAGGAAGAAATTACTATATCCTACATATGGAGCGTAAAAATTATGCTGGAACGTCACATAACCTTAATTATCATATTCTGCGTTTTATTAATCGTAAATCTAGTCTTTTATATTATGATGAAAAATTCTAGGAATGACCATGGCACCCTTTCTCAACGTATGAAGACATGGTGGGGGATGTTCTTTATTTTTTGTATTGCCATCTTGTTTAACCCTTTGGTAACGATTATTTCATTAATGGTTCTATGTTTCTTTTCCTTAAAGGAATATTTCTCCATGATCAAGACTAGAAAAGGAGATCGTCGAATTTTCTTGTGGGCTTACCTAGCGATACCCATTCAGTTTTATTGGATTGCAATAGGTTGGTATGGAATGTTTATCGTTTTTATTCCCGTTTATGTGTTCCTGTTGTTGCCGATACCGCGTTTAATAGGGAAGGGGACCGTAGGGTTTCTTCGTTCCGTAAGCTCTACTCAATGGGGGATAATGTTGATGGTTTTTGGTTTAAGTCATTTAGCCTATTATCAAATTGCATCCCCAACCCATGGATCGAATCTTGTCCTATTTTTGATTGTTTTAACACAAGTGAATGATGTCGTACATCACCTTGTGTCTGTTTACCTCGGGAAGAAAAAAATTATTCCATCAGCCAATCCTCATGTTACGTGGGAAGGATTTCTAGGTGGATTACTTGTAACAACTCTAGTCTCGTTCGGTCTCTATACATATTTAACGCCGTTCACTCCTTTGTTTGGTGTTCTATCCGGCGTTATCATTAGTGTTGCAGGATTTTTTGGCATGCTAACGATTTCTGTTTTAAGAAGAGACTTGCTAATTGAAGATACAGTGAAATTAGAGAACCGTAAGGGAAGTTATTTAACAAGGATAGATAGTCTTGCCTACACGTCACCAATATTTTTTCACATTATTAGATACTATTTTGATTTTATGTGACAACTACATAACTAGAGAGGAATAGTTTCATGAAAAATTGGAAAAGACAGATCATCTCAACAGCTCGTGGGTACTTTGAAATCTTTGTGAAAGGGAAGGGATCCCCACTTTGTGTTACTCATCTATACTCAGAATTTAATGAGTCCGGGGATTATTTTGCCGACTCATTTACAGAAACAAATACAGTGTATCTAGTTAATCTGCGTGAGACTGGAATGTCCGAAAAAGCAAAAAATTCTTATGAATTAAGTATGTTAGAAACCATTTTTGATTTAGAAGCCATTCGCGAGCAACTAGGAGAGAAGAAGTGGGCATTTGCTGGTCACTCAACAGGGGGGATGTTAGGTATTGTTTACGGCATTTATTTTAGTGAAAAACTTTCATTTAGTGTTATCGTTGGCGCAGCAGCAAGAGAGTACATGACGTTTTCAGAGGATTGTATCTACAATCCTGCTCACGTAAACTTTCATAGAATGCAACAACTAAACGTGACATTAAAGAATCCTAACCTTGTAGAAGAAGAAAGGCAAACACTTCAGAGGGAGAGAGTCTCGTATTCCTTATATGAACCAGAACGTTATGAAGAGTTATTTTGTAAACCAATTCAAAAGAAAATGTCATCGATTAGAATGGATTATTTTAACCGAGAAATTCAGTTATTTGATGTTACTAAGAAGTTAAAGTTTATAATAAACCGAACCCTTATTATGTGTGGAGCTCATGATGTTCAATGTCCTCTAACCTATTCAGAGGAAATGGCCCGGCTCATCCCTTTTTCTAATTTAGTCGTGTTTCAAAGAAGTAATCATTATCCTTTCCTAGAAGAGGAAGACGAGTTTAAAAAGCAATATATTTCTTTTCTCCAAAAATATAGCTTTCAAAAGTAAAGAAGAGGCTCCAAATATCGGGGCCTCTTTCGTTAATATATTAGCTCACACTATAACTAGTTAAAAAGTGTAGTGTTTGTTGTAAGACTTGTTTTTCTTGTTGGTTCAATGGAATAAGTGGGAGTCTAACAGATCCAACGTCAATTCCGGAAAGGTTCAATGCTTCTTTAACAGCCGTTGGATTTGGTGCCATAAATAAAGCTTTTATCACAGGCTGAATATTTTGGTGAATGGTAGACGCTGACTGTATATCACCATTAAAGAATCGTTGTACCATATCTTTCATTTCATTCCCAATGACATGAGAAGCAACTGAAACAATACCAGCACCGCCAATAGAGAGAATTGGCAACGTTAATCCATCATCTCCGCTATATAGCTGGAAGGATGCATCTGTTTCTCGAATGATCTCTGTCATAGCGTCTAAGTTTCCACTCGCTTCCTTCACACAAACGATGTTGTCGATGTAAGATAAGCGAATGATCGTCTTTGGATCCAAGCCAACAGCACTTCTTCCTGGAATGTTATAAAGCATAACAGGTAGGGTAGTGACCTCCGCAATGGCTTTAAAGTGTTGATACATTCCTTCTTGAGAAGGCTTGTTGTAATATGGGGTAACGAGCATCACACCGTCTACACCCATAATTTCAGCTTGCTTCGTTAACTCAATAGACGCATATGTGTTATTGGAACCTGTTCCAGCAATAACGGGAACGCGTTTCTTAGCTACTTTCACGACAAATTGAATTAAAGAGATTTTTTCCTCTGTAGTCAAAGTAGGAGATTCACCAGTCGTTCCTGCGACGACAATAGCATCTGTTCCATTAGCAATCAAGTGGTTTACTAATGTTTCTGTTTTTCCATAATCGACATTTCCACTTTGGTCAAATGGAGTTACCATGGCTGTTAAAACCTGACCAAAATTCATGTTCATCACCTCTATTCATATTATCAAGCACCTTACTACTACCGATGAATAGAGGGTATCTCATCACAACGTAAAACTGTTAACAAGCAAAAAAGCACCAACGAAGGCTCTCGTTGCTGCATCACTTATATCCACATTATGATGCGTGAGATAGCCCTCCATATAGCAACTGCTATATGACAGCTCTGCATTTATTTAATACAGAACCAGTGGGTAGAATGATGAGCTTCTACTCACTTCGGCATATTCCCCTTTCAGCGACGTTCAATGGAGCTCATTCTCCTCATGTTGCCTACTCTTGGTCAATGCACCTCTATCCTCACTTCAAAGGTTTATTGAAGTAAAGCATATTTATTTGTACTCCAACTGTACCAGACTTATAGGACCTTTGCAATGGAATCATAAGAAATTATCCCAATTGATGCTAACATTTTACTGAGGCTTGTGTGCCTCCATTGTTAGAACCTTTACAAATTTATCTCGGAATGCGTTTCGATCTTCTTCTGTAAAGGCTTTTGGTCCTTTTGTTCTTTTTCCACTCTTTCGAAGCTTTGCTTGTGCATGTCTAGAATCTAACAGCTGATCTATGGTAGTGTTAGAATAGACAAACCCTTTATGATGGAGTACGATACATGCTTTTGCTAAAGCGAGAGATGCTAGTCCATAATCTTGTGTCACAATAATGTCATGTCGTTTTGCCAATAGCATAATTCGATAATCTACAGAGTCTGCACCAGTATCTACATATATAGTCTTCGAAGTTGTGCTATCATTTTGTGGGGAGTAGTGCGCATAACTTTTTACAAATGTAACGGGAATACCAAAGGAAGCTGCTTCCTGTTCAATAATTTCTTTTACAGGACAAGCGTCTGCATCTACATAAATGTTCATGACGAACTCCTTTCTCGTTAAGGATGAATAATTCTATTATACATTTACACCATTTTAGGAACAAAGAAATGAGGATTTGATATGAAAACAAACGCTGGAACGATTCAACATTTAAAGGTAATTCGTAAAATAGACACGGGCTATGTACTAGGAGGGTTAGAACAAGATGTCCTCTTACACCAAAAAGAAGTAGAAACGCCTTTAGAGGTGGAGGAAGAAGTTCGTGTCTTTCTTTATCAAAATAAAAAGGGGCAAGTTGTTGCCACTACAACGATTCCCAATGTACGAACAGATACGTATGACTGGGCGGAAGTAGTGGAAGTTGTCAAGGATTTAGGGGTATTCGTAAATATAGGGATATCGAAAGGGATATTAGTTTCAAAGGATGATCTGCCAATAGTAGAACGTGTTTGGCCTAAGATAGGCGACATGCTTTATGTGACGCTCGACTTTGACAAAAAGGGACGTATGTTAGCCTTACCTTTAACGGAAGGCGTTTTTGAAGGGGAGTGGGAAAATGCTCCCGCTACTTTATTTAACCAGCCTGTGAAAGGGAGAATATACCGATCGAGCAAAGAGGGAGCGGTCCTTTTAACAGAAGAGGGCTATCGTGGCTTTATTCACCATACGGAAAGAAAAAAAGAGCCACGTTTAGGGGAATGGGTAGAAGGCAGAGTCATTGAGGTGAAGAAAGATGGCACCATCAACGTTTCCTTACGTCCCCTTAAACAAGTGGGGATGATCGATGACGCGGAAACCATATTAGAATATCTAGATGATTATGATGGTGTCATGTCTTTCACTGATAAAAGTGATCCTGAGCTTATCCAGAAAACATTTAAGATAAGTAAAGCAGCATTTAAACGTGCACTCGGAAAGCTGATGAAAGAAGGCAAGGTGGAGCAAAGAGATGGGAAAACGTATTTGAAAGAATAAATATAATAAGATAAAGGTAAAAATGAAAAGATTTAAGAATGCAAAAAAAGATAGGATACTAACTGTATCTGTTATTTGGACATTAGTGATAGTTGCTCTGGAAAATAGCAGAATGAAGATGCAGTAGGAGGTTCTAAAGTGCGAACATTATTAATCGTATCTCACCCTGATATTATCGATTCGTATAGCCATCCATTTTTTCTAAATTCCCTAAAAAATTTTGAAGATGTGACGGTTCACCATTTAGAAAACATGTATTCTGATGGAATTATTGATGTGAAGAAGGAACAGGATCTACTAAAAGGACACGATAGAATAATTTTTCAGTTCCCTTTTTATTGGTACAGTTCCCCGCCCTTTCTAAAGCATTGGCAAGATGTTGTGTTGGAAGAAGGAGTGACCCATGGCCCAAGAGGGGGTATCTTGGACGGGAAAGAATTCGGACTGATATTAATGATTGGAGTTGCAGAATCGGAATATCAGGCAGGTGGAAATGAGCAATATTCCATTAGTGAGCTAACAAAACCGTTTCAAGCTCTGGCAAATAAGACGAGGATGCATTACCTTCCGCCGTTAGAAATTTTCCAATTTGCATATTTAGAAGATAATCAGAAAATGGAGTTGTTAATTCGATATTGGCAAAAACTTACCATGGAAAACAGTAAAAGCCTGGTAACAAGGGAAAAATGGTTATATGATAAATTAGAATTTAGTATAAACAACAACCAACATTTGAACGATCGAGAAACTATAGAATTTGCAATGAACATTCTTGAAGAGAACCAAACAACGATAAATAATTTAAAAATAGTACTTGATCAAATGTATCATCGATAAGTTGAGGTGGATATGCTGTGGAGCAGGGTACATGGATTCATAGTGAATTACAACGATTATTTGAAAAGACCAATGATTACAATCAGCGGGTTCTGATAAAAGCTACTCAAGATATAATAAAAGAGCAGGAAAAACGAATTTATCAGATGGAAAATGAGATAGAGGGAACGATTTGGAGTCCTAAAAGATGGGGCGAGTGAACGATTTTAAAAGCCCCATTTTTAGATAGGGACACTCATTATAAGAATGTTTATAAAATTTCGGGTTGAAAAAATAGGAGCCCTTCCTATTACTGGGTATCCAAAGGTGAGGAAAGAGATGCAGTTTATATACATATTGAAAAATAGCTTGTTATTACCTAGAAAAGAGGCTCTTTTTCGTTTGAATCGGGTAAGTATGAGAAATACAATTGTCTATATTTTCTTCCTTATGTTACTTTTACATCTTCCGGATATTGTGGGAGCTTTAATGACAATTGATGAGAATGCTGAGATTCCAAAAGAAATTTTTATTTTAAATCTAATCGTGTCTTATCCTTTATTATTAATTTTATCTACCTTTTTGGGTGTTTCCATATTGGCTGCTATTTCGTTACTGTTAATAATTTTTCTGAAAAGAAAGCTAGCCTATCATTACTTATGGAAAATAACTACATATGCGTTGACAATTCCTTATATGATTTATAAGTTACTGTTAAATAACTTGGAATTAACAGGGTATTTGGCCGAAGTAATTTCACTGTCCATCCTTTATTATATTATGTATAAAATAATTACGATTTATCCAAAAAAAGAAGGAAAAAGATTCTAAGAAGGAAGGGGATTTCTTGTTAGGATTTATAGTTGAAAAGACTGCTGGACAAAACTATAACTTCTACACCTAAAGTAGGTTGATTACCAGGGTAAGAAACTTAAAGCGGAAAGCGACTGCCCGCAGCTGATTACAGCCATTGAAATGTACCACCTCGGACACAGTATTTACCACCTAATGACAGACTTTCCACAACTGCAATCTTTGGTAATCAAAAATGTGATAAAAAAATTTGTTGATTTTCAATAAGAACGATCTTTCACAATCTTGCCTTATAAGTCCTGTATTACATAGTAGACTGATACTGTGCATTAAATATCTTCGTCTTTGAAAGTATTTGTTTTACAGTAAAGAAGCTTTATTTAACCGTTAGTTTTGAATCATCGCACTACTATTTTGAAGATATGAACTCGAGATAAATAACCGATTCTTCTAATTAGCAAAAAATTCATAAAAAGGCCATCAATCGTATACGTTCCATTATGTGGTAGAATGGTTATATTTATAACAATTTAACTATTTGACAGTAGGGGGATTCATAATGGTTCTAGGATTGAAGACAAGATCATTCGGGACTAGATTAGAGGGGATTGACACTTATTTCTTCAGCTATGAAAGTAAGTGGGATACAGATTATTTTACTGACCATGATTTTGAAAATAACGAACGCCTTTTTATTATCAAGCATCCACAACGCAACGAGTTTATAAGTCTTCTAGGTGAACAAAACACATATGTAATGCATAGGTTATTATTGTCTTACTTCGAATCTTCAATAATGTTTCAAGTGCTCGTTAGTAAATTAAAAGAACTAAACAAGAAAAGGTTTGTTACTTTCCAAGATATTGAATCAAAAGCATTAGAATATAATATATCTGATTATAACTTCTTAATATATGATAGAAATAGCATATTAACAGAAGTAGATATACATACGAAGAGGTTTGAACACTATAGCGAACATGAAGAGAATCAAATTCAATCGCTATTGTTCTCTATGAATTTAAAGACTATACTCCAAAAGCATAATATCCAGTTTTTTAAACCAATTAATATAGAAAATGAAGAAAAAACAACTGGAAATATAAACTTATTAGTAAATAAAATGCTTCAGAACCGTGAAGTGGGTATGGTTATGCACAGTTGGCGTAAATTAAATAATATTAACAGCACAGATTTTATCCCAGTTATAAGTAATATTATTGAATATATAAAAAAAGACGTAACTGATAATGGCACAAACCCAGATAAATTTAATGATACAAGTAAGCTTGAACATTTACTGTCTATAACGATGGATAATAAAAAGGAGAAGAAGTACTTTTTTAAAATATTTAACGATTCTAGTAATTTTGGCTTTCTATCAAGGCATGGAAAGCAGTTTTTAGCTGAAATGGTAGACATTAGTACTAATAAAACAATGAACTTTGAGAAAATTGTAACTGAAATTGCAAATAAAAGAGTACCTAACATAGATGAATTAAGACATATGTATAATGTATGGCATATTACAGTCTGTTTAATTTTATTTGAATGGTTTACAAACAGAAAAACTCAATAATAGTACATTATTTAAAATCTATAATTATAGGGGTTATTTAACAAATAGTTTTACTGCACAGTACAAATAAACTATTCAATAAAAAATGACAGCCGGGCGTATTGTGGAACATCAAAAGCCTATTCTTCGGTCTTCTTTAAGGAGGAATAGACTTTCTCGTCTCAAAAACATTAATTTTTCTCTATTGGTAAAATGTGTTGGCTGCGAGTGGTAATTTTCGTGGCAACTGCTGGTAAAAAACTTGGCAGAGATAGTACATTCATGTGGCAGTAATCAGCAGCGGAAAGCAACATTGTCCTCATAGAACGTTGATTTATCCTATATGAAATAACTAGTACGTCGAAAATTATTAGCTACTAAACATTAAAAAAAATCCGAACTAGTCGAATTCTAATTAAGAAATTTCAAACTAAAGTTCGGATTTCATTGTGACTAAAACACTTTTGTCATAACCTCTTCTACTACTAAATAAAACTTTTTATGATATACCCTTTAATGGTGCAATAGGACTTGTTGGGTATGGTGGCACTACGGTTCTTAGCAGATAATCATAGATCTTGGATTCCACGGAAATACCTCGTTCTTTAATTCCTTGATTACCGAATAGTACGTTAAATTCTAGGATGTAGGCTTTTCCATTAGAGAACAATACATCAAAGCCTGCATGGTTTATGTTTAGTTCCTTCGATACTTTTGCAACTAAATCCAATGCTTCTTGTGGAATAAAATCAAAGCAAATGTCTCCCCCTTGGGAAACATTGTGTAGAAAGGCTCCACTTGATCCCATTCTCCAATATGCAGTGATGATTTCGTCCCCAACTACTACGACTCGTAAATCTTTATCCTCATTTTCCAAGTACTCTTGTATATATAAAACATCTACTTTTTCCGCATAATCCAAAAAGTCCTGCTCGGATTGGATTAAAAATACGCCTCGGCCCATAGAATTCCGGGCTTCTTTTGCTACAAACGGAAATGGGAATGTTTCTAAAACAGAAACTCGGTTCGATTCCGTATTAGCAAGGATTTCCGTATAGGGTACGTTTTCCGGGCAAATCGTCATTAAGGCACGAGTCATCTCAATTTTACTAAACCCTAATTGGATTGTTTCAATACTAGGAAATATCGGCTTTTTCACTCCATATGCTAAAAAACTTGTTTGCCATGTTTCAGGAAATAAGAGACAATCCGCTTCTTTTAACGTATTCATTTCTTTAAAGCTATGATCGGGCTTAATATATGTGATCCCTGGAATTCCAAGGGTACGTAAAGGGTTAAAGGAAACTAAATTCATGTATGTTCCGCTCCTTTAAATGATGTAGGAAACGAGAAAATTATAGTCTTCAGGAAGGGAAAGGTCAAGATAAATTTTCTCTGATGTATTGGGGTCTAGGATCCTTACGATGATGAAATAGAAAGAGGATTGTTGCACATAATAAAGGAAAAAGGAAGGTAGGATTTCATGCCAGAGCTTCCAGAGATGGAACATTATAAGTTACTTCTTGAAGATACCATCAAAGGGGAAACGATCACAGAAGTGAAAATCACCCGTGAAAAATCAATTAATGTACCTGCTTCAAACTTTACAGAACGTGTAGTATCCGAACAGGTGATGAGTATAGAACGAAAAGCTAAACATTTAGTTTTTCACCTATCTAGTGGGGAAGTGTTACTTTTACACCTGATGCTTGGAGGATTTATGTTTTATGGCACTGTTGCTCCTGATCGAACTGTACAAGTTAGGCTGTCCTTCGGTGAAGATCATTTGCACTTTATTGGCCTCAGACTTGGCTATTTACATATTTTAAAGCAGGATGAATTGCAGAAAGAGCTTGCTGATTTAGGTCCAGAACCATTGGATCCAAATTTTTCAATCAATCAGTTTGTAGAAAGACTTCAACCCAAGAGAGGAAAACTAAAATCAACCTTAGTGGACCAACAGTTCTTATCTGGGATTGGTAATCGATACTCTGATGAGCTTTGTTGGCAGGCAAGCGTATTGCCAACTCGCAGTGTAGGTAGTTTAACAGATGAAGAGGAAATTCGTGTCTTCCAATCATTTCGAGCTATTCTTCCGCAAGCTATCTCAATGGGAGGCTATATGAACGAACCGTTTTCTTCTACGGATAAAAAGACAGGCGGATATTTGCCTCATTTTAAAGTGTACAAGCGTGAAGGCAATCCTTGTCCACGATGTGGAACGTCTATTAAAAGGGATGAAATTTCCTCAAGAAAAACGTTTTATTGTCCAAATTGTCAACATTAAAGGTAGGGATAGCATGAAATTAGGGTGTCACGTTAGCATACGACAGGGATACTTGGGAGCTGCTCAGGTTGCGAGAGGGATACAAGCTACTGCGTTTCAATATTTTCCTAAGAATCCTCGTGGGCTTTCGGTGAAAAGCTTTAGCCGAGATGATGCACTAAGCTGTAAAGAATATTGTGAGGAGCATAGACTCGTCTCTATTTCACACTCTCCGTATCCCACGGATTTAACTGCAGTTGGTGACAAGCAGAAAAAAGTTGTGGAGTCCTTAAGAAACGATTTAGAGATATCAAATGCCTGTGGTTCGGTTGGCGTTGTCGTGCATTTTGGTAAGAATGAACGAGGTAAGAATCCTCTAGAAACGTACCAACAAATTATTGATACGCTTAATCAGACTCTAGCCGATTGGGATGAACCGTGTAAAATATTGATAGAGAACAATGCAAGTAAGCTCGGTACAATGGGAACAACCTTAGAGGAGTTAGTCCAAATTAGAAGATTATCTGAATTTCCGGAGAGCATAGGCTTTTGCTTAGACACCTGTCATGCTTTTGCAAGTGGATTATGGACTGGTGATAATTGGAAAGAGCTTATAAAAAAAGGGGAGGAGCTAGGGTATTTGGATCAATTGTCCGCCATTCACTTTAATAATTCTATGTATGAAACAGGTTCCGGTAAAGACCGACATGCTAATATTCTAAATCATGGTCATATAAAAGCCGAGCAGTTTGAGGACCTTTTTCACACCGACTGGTCCAACGAATTCCCTTTTATTATGGAAACACCAGATGAGTTTGGTGTAACCCATGAACAAGAGATTAAACAAGTTAAGGATTGGCTTCCGTTGTAGGTTTAAATAACTAGGAGAATAGTAGGGTGAATAGCGCTATTTTCTCTATGAAACACAACTATGGTCCAGTATGGTAGAAATAGACTACATTCATTGCAAGTACTGCTTTAGCACTAGGGTTATTTTTCCCACACAGTTCAGATGTCACATTTGCGAAAAGCAACTCGAAGGACTTCGAACATTCGAAACGAGGAATAGAAGTTCAGCTATTGGGGATTAATGACTTTCATGGTCAAATAGACCAGTATCGTACGGTAGGTGGCAGAGAAGTAGGCGGGGCAGAGTACTTAGCAGCTTACTTAAAGAAATATGAAAAAACGAATAAAAATACTTTACTTGTTCATGCAGGGGATGCAGTGGGAGCTAGTTCTCCGACATCTGCCTTGTTGCAAGATGAACCAACCATCGAGATTTTAAACACATTAGGGTTTGATGTTGGTACGTTAGGGAACCACGAGTTTGATGAGGGATTAGAGGAATTAAAACGATTAATGAATGGTGGATATCATGAGACAACCGGACAATTTGAGGGCGCAAACTTCCCTTATGTTGTGGCTAATGTAGTCCATGAAGACACAGGAAAACCTATTTTACCTCCTTACATCGTTAAACGAGTAAATGGAATGAAAATAGGCTTTATCGGGGTTGTAACCCAGGAAACAGAACAAATCGTTGTGCCAAGTGGTATTGAAGGTTTAGCTTTCACCGATGAAACAGAAGCCATTAATAAGTCTGTAAAGGACCTGAAAAAACGCGGGGTAGAATCCATTGTTGTATTAGCACATAATCCCGCTAGCTCTGATTTCGCAGGAGGAAATCCTACTGGTGAAGCGGTGGAAATGGCGAACACCGTAGATGACGAAGTTGATATTATATTCGGTGGCCATAACCATGCTTATGCGAATACTGTTGTAGATAATAAACTAATCGTACAATCCTACTCGTATGGAACAGCATTTTCCGATGTAGATATTGTCATAGATCCAAAAACTAAAGATATTGTGAAAAAGTCGGCTTCGATTGTTACGACTTATCATGACCAAATAAAACCTGATGAAAAGATTGCGGAAATGGTTGATAAATATGTTCAAGAAGTAGCACCACTCATAAATCAAGTAGTTGGTGAAGCGGCTGAGCCGATTACAGAGAATACGGATGAAAGTGGAGAATCAGCACTTGGGAACTTAGTTGCAGATTCGCAAAGAGAAGAAATGGGGACAGATTTTGCCTTTATGAATCCTGGTGGAATTCGAGCAGATTTAGACGCTGGTCCAATTACATGGGGTGAGTTATTCACGATACAACCTTTTGGAAATACATTAATGAAAATGACGTTAACTGGCGACCAGGTTAAAGAAGTGTTAGAACAACAGTTTACAGAGAACGGTCAAACCATCTTACAAGTATCCGGTTTATCCTTCACTTGGGATAAGAATGCAGCAATCGGAAATAAAGTTGTGAGTCTAACAACTGCAGATGGCACTCCGATAGAAGGAAGTAAGTCCTATACAGTCACAGTGAACAACTTCCTTGCAACAGGTGGAGATGGCTTTACAGCTTTTAAACAAGGGACAAATCAAACAGTTGGGCCAGTAGACTTGGATGCGATCGTATCTTATATAGAAAGTCAAGGATCCTCTATTCAAGCTCCACCAACAAATCGTATTAACGTAGTAGAATAAAGATCGAAACCAACCGGAAATTACTGGTTGGTTTTTTTTCATTAAAAAAAGCCCTCATTTATAGAGGGCTTTAAAATTACATATAGTCATAAACGGATTCTTCAAAATAGAGCCAGTGATAATATTCGACCTGTTCATCAGACATTTTCAGTACTTCGTCTCTCACAAGTGGGGTTTTGTCACAAAGTAAGTTCATGATGTAGGTACGCTCAGATTGACTCATATAAAATCCTCCTCGGATAGTCGGAATCGCTTTCATTTATTATCTTTATTATATATCTCAATTTGAGATTAAACAAATACCAATTTGAGATAAATGAAGAAGACAATCATTCCCTTCTGTCATAAGCCAGAAAAACACTTGAAGTAGGAGGGGAACTCATCCTTGAGACCGACTCCAAATCCTGCTTTATTCGATACAATTGATTTTGTTTCCAAATTTATTTTTAAATTTCTATTCATCTGTACATACGAGGGAGGAATCGAGTTGACTAGATTTAGAGATTATCATCGCAACATTAAAATTCGTATTGTCCAAATTTTCTTATCAGACATGGTCTCTGGGGCTGTATTTCCTTTCATAGCGATTTATTTCTCGGGATATTATGGGTTAAAGATTACCGGACTTTTATTATTCTTAAATGTTATTTTAGGATTAATTGTAGGTTTATATGGTGGGTATTACTCCGACATAATGGGCCGAAAAAAACTTATGGTTATTGCTGGCCTTATAAGAATGGTGGCTTTTATGGTGATGGCTTTGGCCAATTCTCCAGTACTAACATCTCCAGGTCTGACCTTTGTAATGACTTTGTTAGTAGGAGCATCGTTCGGTTTAGATGGTCCAGCTGCCGACGCCATGCTAATTGATGTAACAAAGCCAGAGGAACGTAAAGGAGTTTATTCGTTAATTTATTGGAGCTTCAACTTAGCTTTTGCTGTAGGAGGTATTGTTGGAGCCTTAACATTTGAGCACCATTTATTTGAACTTCTTCTCGCCCTTTCTATTACAAGCGTGATGTCAAATATATTAGTTATTTTCTTTATTTCGGAGACGATGGAACCAAAAGAAAAAGTCGAAGTGGAAAAAGCTAACGTGTTTAAGAGCATGTTCCAAAGTTATAAAGAAGTTGGAAAAGACAAAGTATTTATCGTATTCATCATTGCTGGATTACTCATTCAGTCTCTAGAGAACCATATGGAAAACTATATAGGGGTCCGATTAAGTCGTGAAATTACGAATCAAGACTTCCTGAACTTTCAAGTATCAGGGGTTGAAATGGTTGGTTATTTGAAATCTGAAAATACGATTATTGTTGTATTATTAACCGTCTTCATTACGAGATGGATATCAAAATGGAAAGAAGAAAAAGCATTTTTGTATTCTATTCTGATCTTTACATTTGGGTATGTTGGAATCAGTTATTTCAACAATATTTGGCTCCTTTTTGCCTTTATGGCCATCGCTACCATTGGTGAGCTTATGAGAGTCCCTATCCAACAGGACTTTCTAGCGAGCATCCCAACGGAAGACAAGAGAAGTTCGTATATGGCTGTATATAGCATGGTTTTCTATGGGTCCATGATGCTAAGCTCTTTATTCGTATCGTTAGGGGCACTATTCGATAAGGAAATGATGTCCTTATTTATATTAGCCTCTGGTATTATTGGAATGTTAATCATTAAACGAATCATACCAGATCTCCAGAAAAGAAGAGCACAGCAAGCAGAGTCCACCACATCAACATAATGTGGTGGTTTTTGCATTCGGTACATACTACAATAGAGAAAAGTACGTATAGGTAGAGGAGGACAATATTTATGATCGTAAAGGCAAATATGGAGGAAGAACAATTTTGTATCAACCAATCTATACAGTCTTTTTCGGAAGGATTAGATCGTTCCATGACTGTAACAAAAGAAAAAGCTGACAAACTCGTACATAATGTAATGGAGAAAGGCGGATTTTATTTAGTTTACAAGGATGAAGGTTCTATCCTTGGTTGGGTACTACTCGGAAAAAATAAAGATTACTTTACGGAAATAACGCATGGTTTTATTTACGATTTATTCGTGTTTCCAGCTGGAAGAGGAAAAGGTATTTCTAAGGAATTGCTGAAAGCGTCGATTCAGTCCTTTAAAGACAGCGGTTTTGACAGCGTTCGCTTAAACGTTTTTGCCTCTAACTTTGCGAAAAAAATCTATGAAAAATTTGGTTTTGAAGAGCTTCAAACCATTATGGAATACAAGATTCATGAATAGGACTAGGTATGGCATGGCTTAATATCTAATTAAAATCGACAAAATCAGACATTTCCATATTCCCTTAAACAACAAAATCTAGTATATTTAATGTAGCTATATATTTTTGACAGACAGGGGATAGACCTATGAAGAAAGTCATCATGTTTTCGTTTCTTTGTTTGTTTTCGAGCTTCTTTTATTCATCTGCAGTTGTAGCGGATAGTGGGGATGAGCAGGTTATCATTATTTATAAGGATGATATTGATAAGACTGTCGTCACCGAAGAGGATGGAGAGGTCGATCAAGTTTACCATAATCTGAATATGGTAACTGGAGAAGTTCCTGAAGAAGCCATTGCTACTATTGAAGAAGATCCTAATGTTTTATTAGTGGAAGAGGATAAAAAAATTTCTATTTCGGGACAATTACTAGATTGGGGAATAAGTAAGACGAGAGTTCCAGAATCCTGGAAAGCTAACTATTACGGAAAAGGAGTCAAGGTGGCCGTATTAGATACCGGAATTGCAGCCCATCAAGACCTGCTGATAACATCTGGTAAATCTTTTACTTCCTATACGGAATCCTTTTATGACGATAACGGGCATGGAACCCATGTAGCTGGAATTATTTCAGCACTAAACAATGATATTGGGGTAGCAGGAGTTGCTCCCAGCGTGAACTTATATTCGGTTAAAGTATTAGATAAATATGGATCAGGTTATTTATCCGATATAATCGCGGGAATTAACTGGTCCATTGAAAATAAGATGGATATTATCAATCTGAGCTTAGGTACGAATTATGATTCAACTGCAATGAAGCAGGCTGTAGATAAAGCTTATGCAAGTGGAGTACTCGTAGTTGCTGCTGCAGGAAATAACGGTCGTGTGGATGGGATAGGCAATACTGTGGAATATCCAGCAAAGTATTCATCTGTAATTGCCGTTTCAGCAACGGATTCTTTGAATAGACGCGCGAGCTTTTCGGCACATGGACAAGAAGTGGAAATTGCAGGACCTGGTGTGTCTATCTTAAGTACGTATCCATCTAACAAGTATGTCTCTATGAGCGGGACGTCGATGGCAACACCGTATGTGACAGGAGTTTTAGCTTTATTGCATCAGGCAAATCCAACGGCGAATGACAGTACCTTACGTTCAACATTAGCCAAGACCGCTTTGGATTTGGGAATATCCGGGAGAGATTCATTATATGGATACGGCTTAGCACAAGCACCGGTGAAATCATTAACTACACCACAAAAACCAGCAGCTGCAGTCACAAAGCCTGTCGTGAAAAAAGCTCAGAAGAAATATACGAAACTATCTGTCTATGCGGATAAAAGCGTTTATAAATTACGTCAATCCATGACTGTAAAAGGACAAGTATTAGATAAACAAACTGGCAAGCCACTAGCCGGGGTATCTGTCAAAGTTGTTGTTACTCGACCTAAAGGGAAAGCAAAAACCATTACTAGAACAACCGACAAGAAAGGGATGGTCCGGTTTACCGTTTCGACTAATAAAAAATCCCCGAAGGGCTATTACAAATATGCCTTAACTGCAACGAAGAAAGGCTATCAAAACTCGACAGCTAGCAAAACACTTCGATTAAAATAACTAATAAGGACCTTCCACACGCTTTGTGTGGAGGGTTTTTTAGTGTTTATTTACATTTTAGCGGGTAGGTAGTATTTCCAGTAGGTTGGAGAGAGAAGAATAAATTGGTAGAGATATTCACACAATTCTCCTGTAATCAGATTGTAATACTGGATTAGAAGTCTAGAAATAGCTTATGTTCTTTCTGCTTCTAGCTTGTCAATGGTTTTATTTGGGGAATGAAATGAATCTATGAACCTGTTAACCTGTAAATGTTCCAAATTTGCTAGAGCAGGAGGATCATAGATATGAAAAAAATTCTATTATCTTTTATGTTAATTATATCATTTATGTCGTTTTCTTCTATTGCAGAAGCATCGAATTCTTATACAGTTCAAAGTGGAGATACATTATGGAAAATTAGCATGAAGTACGGCGTAGCTCTTCAAGATCTACAGAAGGCAAACAATAATTACTCGTCACAACTTTATGTTGGAGAGAAGCTAACGATTCCATCGTCTGTCTCTGCTTATGAAAAGGACTTACTAGCTCGTCTCGTGCACGCAGAAGCTAAAGGGGAGCCATATGCGGGTAAAGTGGCTGTTGCGACCGTTGTGTTAAACCGAGTAGATAGCTCTCTATTCCCAAATAGCATTAAAGGTGTTATTTATGAAAAATCTGGTGGTTACTATGCGTTTACACCAGTTAAAAACGGATACATTAATAAACCAGCAGACGCTTCAGCAAAGAAAGCTGTTGAGGAAGCACTTGCATTTAGAGGAATGGGTAGTGGTTCCTTATACTTCTATAATCCAAAAACAGCACAAAGTGCTTGGATGAAGTCAAGACCAGTAACAGTAACAATAGGAAATCATAGATTCACAAGATAACAGAAGGAGAGCATTCATTGCTCTCCTTTTTTATAGTTTAGCGTATATAAAATTTGCCTGGTGTGGGTAACATACTGCAATAGCCACGTCCAGCTCCAGTTCAGCTAACCGGGCGCCCCGAGCTTTTGTTCTGTATTTTATCCCCGCTTCATGGGCCAGGAGCCTTGTAGCTTACGAAGTAATACAATTTGACCGGTGTGGTAGGCGTCGTGCATCATCCAATCAGCAAGGTCGTTATACACGGGTAAAGAGCGTAACTCAGCTTCGGAAATCGTATCTAGAAGTTTTGCAATTTCATTAGCAATACGATGTGTTCGTTTTAACGTATCCGACCATCCAGCGGTATCTTCTGCGTGCCCAGGTTCCCCAAATGTTTCTTCATTTGTTATGTTGGATTCATTCGACTTTCCATGTAATCCTAATAATATAAGCTCATTCCAATAATTAATATGGTTTACAATTTGCCAGATTGTATTCCCACCTTGAGGGGGATTCCAAGCCGCATCTGTCGCCCCTAATCCTTCTAATGAAAGAGAAAGCGGTACGAACCATCCTTCCTTATCCCAGCTATATGTTCGCTGTTTTTTATAAATATCTAGAGATGATACCATGTTAGAACCTCCTTATTCATAAAAAACACCACCACGTTAGGAGTAAAGAAGAATACGTCTAAGGTGGTACTTTTTCCTCATTATACCTAATAATTAGAAAAAAGGAATGAAAATCTATCTGAAATCAGTACACCTTCAGGAGTGTCCACGCTTTCCTCAGTTATTATCCTAATGCAACATCTAAGATCATCATAACAGTAAACCCAATCATTAAACTCATAGATGCCAGATCACTATTTCCTTTTTCTTGTGAACCGGGTATAACCTCTTCCGCTACGACAAAGATCATCGCGCCAGCGGCAAAGCTTAGTGCATAGGGGAGTAGAGGCTGAATAAAGGTGACAGCAAGAACCCCAATGACTGCGGATATCGGTTCAACCATACCCGAAAATTGACCATACATGAAGCTTTTACGACGGGACATTCCGTCTCTTCTTAAAGGTAGTGAAACCGCGACCCCTTCTGGAAAATTTTGAATGGCAATCCCGATACCAAGTGCGATCGCACCAGTTAAAGATGCTGATTCAAATCCTGCAGCAACGGCTCCAAAAGCCACCCCTATAGCTAAACCTTCTGGTATATTATGCAGTGTAATCGCCAATACAAGAAGGGTACTCCTTCTTTTCTGCGAACTGTTGTAGCCCTCTGCTTGATTGATAGGTGTGTTCGGATGAAGATGGGGGAGTACTTTATCAATGCTCCATAGAAAAATTCCACCTAACATAAAACCAACGGCTGCTGGAATCCAAGCTGGATAGTCTTTACCTTCCGCCATGTTTAATGCTGGTGAAAGGAGCGACCAAAAACTGGCTGCAATCATAACCCCACCAGCAAATCCAAGCATGCCGTCCATTAATTTTTGATTAAAACCTTTTGTCGTGAAAACTAAAGCAGCCCCAAGTGCTGTCATTCCCCAAGTAAATAATGTAACAAGCAATGCTTGCAAAAGTGGAGATAATTCTAGAAATCCATCCATAAGCTGTATCTCCTTTCCAACTATTCAACTGTATAAAAATAGGCATTTGTAGCCTATGCAATTTCTTTGAAAATGTTTCTCTTAGGCAATTAGTTTATACCTACAAGCATATACGGTCAATAAATACATGTCATGTACACAAAGTAAAACCCTAATGATTCGTTACCGTTCATTAGGGATTTTTTTAGTGTAATATGTGATTTTTTAAGTACTAGATTCCGAATGAACCCTCCGTTTTGCTTCTTTTCTAGCTTTCAAAAACTTCATAACATTTAAAACAATGGTCTTGACTGTTGCATAGGTTGGTACGGCTAATATCATACCTAATACTCCTGCTAAATTACCTGCTGCAAGTAACAATATAATGATAGTTGCCGGATGCGTGTCTAGACTTTTCCCAAGTATAAGGGGAGAAAGAAAGTTTCCTTCTATTTGCTGCGCTACTACAAGAATGATCAAAACGAACAAAGCTTTTGTTGGAGAATCAAACAAGGCAACAATTACGGCAGGGGCTCCACCAATTAGTGGACCAATATAAGGAATGATATTGGTAAAGGCTACCGTTATTGCCAATACAAACGCATATGGCAGATCAATGATGAGATAACCGATTAAGGAAATAAATCCAACAAATAAGCCTACGGTAACCTGTCCTTGAAGATAAGCAGAAAGGGTACTACTGGTTTCTTTTAGGATGGTAAGCCCTTCTTTTCTATATTCCTCAGGGATAAACTTGGAAACCGCATTAGGAAACTTATGCCCATCTTTAAACATATAGAATAATAACAATGGGACTGTAGCAATTATGATAGCCAAGTTTGTTACGACACTTAGAATGCCTCTAAAGCTACCAGTAATAATCTCAGGCAAATTATTCGCGAAATCAACTAGCTTTTGTTGTGCGTTATTTATTAAATCTTGTTGCTCGTTGATAAACTCTTTAAACTCATCAGATTGTGAAAAATTGTCGAAGTAGTTAATGGCAGTTCTTGCATAACTAGGTAGATCATTAGCAAGAGCCGTAAACTGCTTTGTGATGGTCGGTACAAAATTTGCGATTAATAGAGCAAATAAGCCAATAGATAATACGTAAATAATAACGATTGCTAAAATTCTTGGTACTTTTATCTTCTGTTCAATAAAATGAACAATAGGATTCAGCAATAAATATAAGAACGTTGTAATTAAAATAGGAAAAAACAGTGTTGTTATAAAAATACCGATAGGCTGAAATAAAAAAGAGAGCTTAGTCGATACAAATATAATTGTTAAAATCAGCAGAATTTGAATGAGCAAATATTGAAATCTTTTTTTAGACACCATACATTACCTTCTTTACCATTTAATATGTAGAATTTGATTATATCAGACAAGTTTGGTTACTAACAATACACTCTCACTATAAGAACTCTTTTTACGGCCTTTTACAGCTATTAGATGTTGATAGATTCCTATATGAGCGTTACAAGAGGAGAAATTATTAAGAAATTGTATTGTTTCTAAAAATCACGTAAATAATCTTACAAACTAATAGGTAGACATACAAAAATCATGTATGATGGTTGCAAATAGAATGGAAGAGGGGACGAAAAATGAAAAAGGTAGGATTGTTATTTGCGTGTTTGTCTCTAGGAACATATGCTTTTACTCGAAATGGAAAGGTGAACTCTAAAAAGTATGTCCCATTGCCAGCAAGAGATAAAGCTCTATGAATGAGTTGAAATTTTCATCATAATTAGGGAGTGGACAAGCCCACACGTCTTAATAAGAAGAGGAGTAGGCTTGATTATTTTAACCCCGCAATAGTTCAAAAACTGTAATCTCCGGAGGACAATTAATTCGTATAGGAACATTACTAAACCCTATACCTCGATTAATATAGAGTCGGTTCCCATTAGATCCAAAGCCTTTAATCCAACCAGACGAATGAACTTTCTCATCTTTTAAAACGGTCTTAAACAGCCAAGTTGAGAAGTAGGGGATGTTTATTTGGCTCCCATGAGTGTGACCAGCAATTGCTAACGGTGCTAATTGAGCAGGTATTTTTTTAAAGGCATCTGGATTATGCATCATAACAACTCGAGGTAAGGCATCAGGGATGTGTTGGAACACTTTTTTCGGATATGCGCGTTCCGCCCATGTCGCACCAATTCCAGCAAGGTAAAGAGAATGAGGAGAAGGTTCTCCCACGGTAATGTTTTCGTTAGTTTTCAGTAAGGACATCGTTTCATTTTGTAAAACTGTTATACCGAGATTTTCCAGCTTTAGTTCTAATCGGGTCGCAATCTTGGTCTTCGGAGCATCCTGTAGATCATTCATGCCGTAATCGTGATTTCCTAGGACAGTAAAAACTGGGATGTCAGCTGATACTAAAGGTTGAAGTAGCTGAGTAACAGCCTTCATTTTTGCTTCACTTTCTGTTTCCGGATGATATAGAAAATCACCTAATATCAAGACTATCCCAGGATTAAGTTCTACAACTTTTTCTGCTGCTCGTTTAACTGTTTTTGTATTATCCATCCACATACCAACTTGAAAATCTCCAATTACGGCAATTGTTTCATTCTCCCATACCTTTGGAAGGTTAGGGATGAATGCTTTTTCTCTCTCTATCTTTATAAAAAAAGGTTCGCAAATTCCCCAGATTAACACGATAATAAGTAGTGAAGTGATGAGGATTGCGGATCTTTTAAGTGTTTTTTTCATGTTTCGCGATCCTCCATTTCGGCTTATTTATGAGGATTTGCATGAAATTTTTTAACAAAAAACTGTCGAATAGAGCGGAAGGGGCGTATATGATAATGCGTACGCCATTCTATCCATTCTAAAGCTAAAATACACAGCATCAACCAAGCTGTTCCTGCTAGATAGCCTGCGAGAACATCGCTTGGATAATGGGCACCTAAATAGACACGGCTAAAACCTATTAAGAAAATAAGTGTACTCGAAATCGATATAAGCGCCCATTTTATCGACTTCGGATTACGACTCTTCAACAATAAATAAATCATGAACCCATAAAAGATTAAAGAACCCATGGAATGACCACTAGGAAAACTGAATCCTACGGCATCAATTTCCGGATTAATAGAAGGTCTTCCGCGATCGTAATGTTGTTTTAGTACACGAGTAATCGTGCCACCACCAGCTATAGCTAGGAAAAATGCAGCAATTCCCCATCCGTCTTTTGATCTTAACCATAAGATAAGGATAACTAAAATAGAACAGATGGTTAAAAACCACACCGAGCCTAATTCGGTTATGAACAGCATGACTAAATCAAGTGCATCGGTTTCCATTATTTTAAGAGCCTCAATAATGAAGGAATCAAAGCTCTTCACTTCCTTTTCAAGCAAACCTTCTCCAATTTCTATAAAAAGGTAAGTAAATCCGCATATGACTGCTAGTCCAATCAATACTAGCAGGAGGGGAAATCCTGTTTTTTTAACTGTTTCATTCATCGTTTCACTCTCCTGGCAGCAAGTGTTATTTTAGTTTGTTCTTGTAAAAAGTATATATGTAATAAAGTAGTAAATGGGAAAATGTTGCTGATAACTATGGGGGAAAGGGCTAACTAATGGGTTTAAACGCCTGAGTATGTTTACAAAAACTTCTTTCGTGGTATAATAAATAAAAGAATTCTTAAATGTTAAAAACCGTTCCATGTTAGAGCATGGAACGGTTACAATAGACCAACCCCAACAAGAGGGGAAGGCACACAGAGCGAAAATAATCCCTCAAGGCTGGCTCAAAGCGCATGAGGGATTATTTTTTGTTATTCTTGTCGGACATGATAAATGCAACTAACATGCCGAAAGAAATCATCAACGTTAATACATTTCCCATATCCATTGGCAACACCTCCCTTCATAGGAACGTCCCAGAAGGTGAAATGTGCGCCATTTTCCCTCATGCGAAGCCAGTCTATTGTATAATTCATTATATCATAAACGAACATTTGTTTGTATTATATTTCATGTAAATTCAACTTCAAGATTCCTATTATGACCAAAACCCAATCGATTGTTATAACATTTGTCCATATCCTTACTTCTATCCTATTAGAAAGCATCCCCTAAGGAGGAAGGAATCCTTTTTTGACTAGTTGCTCGTCCATACAATCTCTCTTTTAGAAGGTGTTACAGTCCCAGTAAATTTAATGATTCGATGTGAAATATTAATATTTTGAACGGATTGAAAATATGAGAAAAATCACCAATGAAAAATTTGTCGATTTTCGCAACTTTTAGTCAAAACGATGATATAATTAAATTAGTTTTATATCAACACTATTTGACGGAGGGGACGAATTGCTAAATTTAAAGTCAGTCAGAACTAAGTTTTTTACATCGCTATTATTTCTTTCTATCGTACCATTGCTTATATTTGGAACAATAATATTTACTCAGTCCAATCAAAATTTCGCGACGATTTCACAAAATAATCTTACATCAGCGAAGGATTCATTAACTAGTCGATTTGATCAAGTATCGGAAGAGCTTCTGATGTTGTCCGAAATTTACGCTCAAGATGAAGCACTAATAAATAATATTCAATCAGGAAACAGAATCGATCTTTCAAATTATGTAGTATCAATCTTCGAGAGGTTAAACATAGAACATCGTGTTGATGTATTCGAATTGGGAGATTCTGACGGAATCGTTTTGTTCCGCGGCCATAATCCAGAAAAATTTGGAGATGACAAGGGGGACAAGCCTGCGATACAAGCTGCTCTGCAAGATAAACCCGTATCTGGCTTTGAATTTGGGAGTAGCGGGCTAGCAGTTCGTGCCTTTGTTCCTATTAAAGAGAACAATGAGGTCATTGGAACCTTACAAACAGGTTTGGACAGCCATGTTGTTCAATCGATTACTGAGGCTATTCAAGGGGTTCAATTAAACATTATGAATCTTGAAGGGGAAGTCGTCGTTAGCTCTGAGGAAGATCATATTGGAACAAAAAGTGAGGATCAATCTGCGTTAAAGGCAGCTATAGCAGGTAAAGAAAAATACCAGGAAACCGGAGACTTTATGGAGTATTATTTCCCATTATATGATCCAACACAAACAGAGGTAATAGGCGTCGTTCAGATGAATCAGGATCAATCTACAATACAAAATATGAACCAAAAGCTTGTCATTACGATGATTGCTATAGGAGTAGTTACATTGATCATTGTTATTATAACGGCCTTTTTAATGAGTCGCAGCTTTTCTAAACCAATCAAACAAGTCACCCACCTAATGGAAAAAATTGCAAAAGGTCAATTAAACAATGAAGTGGATGGTTTGAATAGAAAAGATGAGTTTGGTCAATTAGCACATTCTGTCCAACATACGCAAGAAAATTTACGAGGTATGATTGAAAAAATTACGAACTTATCAAATATCGTTAAAAAGCAATCTACACTAGTAAAGGTAGCTTGTGATGAACTAAATTCTGGTAGTAATCAGGTAGCTTCTACTATGGAGGAGTTAGCATCTGGTTCGGAACAACAAGCTCATTCTTCAACAGATCTCGCTGAGCAAATGAAGCAGTTCTCTAAACGGATTCAACAAGCAACGGAAAATGGCGATGTTGTCCAAGAAGCTTCTACTAATGTTCTTGAAATAACGAAAAACGGCAATCAATTAATGGACCAGTCAATATCCCAAATGACGAATATCTATGAATTGGTCAAAGACTCCGTAAGTAAAGTAGAAAAATTGGACAGTCAATCACAACAAATTACAACTTTAATAAATGTCATTCAAGATATTGCCAATCAAACGAATTTATTAGCGTTAAATGCCGCAATTGAGGCAGCTAGAGCTGGTGAACACGGGAAAGGATTTGCGGTAGTTGCAGATGAAGTCCGTAAATTAGCAGAGCAAGTCTCTGATTCAGTTGGAGAGATAACAGGCATAGTTGGTAATATTCAAACAGAATCAAGCAATGTGGCTGAAACATTAACAAAAGGCTATGGAGAGGTCGATCAAGGGTCGAAGCAAATCAAAGAGACAGGAAAAGAATTTGAACGGATTCAGCAATCTATGCAAGATATGGTCTCAAATGTGCTAAGTATTACAGGTCATTTAGGTAATATCTCTTCAGAAAGTGTTCAAATAAACAATTCCATTGAAAATATTGCCTCTGTATCCCAAGAATCGGCAGCTGGTGTAGAAGAGACATCCGCATCCGTTGTGCAAATGAGTGGATTAATTGAGGATATTTCAAAAAATGCACGCTCTTTAGAGGATTTATCAGATGAATTAGAAGTCATGGTGAAACAGTTTCAATTATAAGGATTCGGACAAGATGTCTGATGAAAAAGCTAGCCCTACATGTAAAGTTATTATTCCTTTATGTGTAGGGTGTTTTTTTAAACTACCACGAAATATAGCCCATAACGCTTAAAAACTACAAGTTTAGCTTTACATCTACCAAGATCAGGTATATATTAAATATGAATAAAAAAATAAAATATTCATATGTTCAAGAGGTGTGGATGATGGCTAAAGGGTTTAGTAAACAAGAGAAGCAATTTATCTATAACAAACTAATAGTAGAGGGAAAACAATTATTTAGTGTTTTTGGAATAAAGAAAACAAGTATTGCCCAATTAACAAATGCTGTGGGGATTGCACAGGGGTCGTTTTATCACTTTTTTTTATCTAAGGAAGAATTGTTTTTTGAAATTTTGGAAATAGAGGAAGCAGAGATAAAGAAGAAGCTACTGGATAAAGTTAGTCAAGAACCGATGACTCGCAAAGCTTTTAAGAGAATGCTGTTGTATAGCATTGAGTTGATTGATGAGCATCCTGTTATTAAAAGTCTTTTTCAAGGAGAGAGTATGGAGCAGCTTATGCGCAAGTTACCTCCAGAACGAATCAAGCAGCATATTGAACAAGATGAGTGGGCACTTGCTCCTTTCCTAAAAAAATGGCAAGAAAATGATGTATTGGTGGATAAAGATCCAGCTGTAATCACTGGTGTTATTCGAGGCTTCTTTACATTGTTACTGAACAAAGAGGAAATCGGGGAAACGGTGTATCCTGAAGCTGTCGATCTACTTGCCGAATGTTTAGCGGCTGGTCTAATTAGAGAGGAGTAGCATGATGATTGATGTGAAGAACCTCGTTTATCGTTACCCAAGTAAAGGGGAGGATATTCTGAAAGGTATTTCTTTTCGGGTTGAAAAGGGACAGATCTTTGGGTTTCTTGGTCCATCTGGTGCGGGAAAGAGTACGACACAAAAGATTTTGATTGGTGTATTAAAAGGGTATGCTGGCAGTGTTCGAGTTGCTGGTCAAGAATTGAAAACACTGGATTCCACTTACTATGAACGAATAGGTGTCGGATTTGAATTTCCAAACTTTTATCAGAAATTTACCGGACTTGAAAACTTGAAATTTTTTAGTCGCTTATATCATAATGCTACAGAAGACCCAGAGCAACTATTGGAGAAAGTAGGGCTTAAGGATGCTGCAGATGTTAAGTTTGGTAATTACTCAAAAGGGATGAAGATGCGTCTTAATTTTTGTAGGGTCTTGCTGAATAATCCCGATATAATATTCCTTGATGAACCAACATCTGGCCTAGATCCAGTTAACGCGAAAAAATTAAAGGATTTGATCACGAAAGAAAAAGAGAAAGGGAAGACGATTATTATTACGACACACAATATGCATACAGCTGAAGAGCTTTGTGATCATGTTGCGTTTATCGTTGATGGGAAGATTTCTGTAATAGATTCACCCAAGCAACTGAAAATGGCGAATGGAAAAAAAGAGCTAAGCGTTGAGTACCGTAATGGGGGAATTGTGAAAACTAACGTGTTTTCGCTTGATAGATTAGATGAAAACGTGAAGTTTCAGCGAATATTACAACATGAGATTGTGACTATGCATACGAAGGAAGCAACTTTAGAGGATATATTTATTCAAACAACAGGTAGGACACTGGTATGAGAGTACTAGAGTTGTTGAAAATGGATGTTCAGTTTCAGTTACGACATGGTTTTTATTATGCATATGCTCTTGTAACTGCTTTTTATATATGCTTGTTGCTTCTTATTCCAGAAGCATTTGTCCAAACTACTTCAGTACTCATTGTATTTACGGATCCATCTGTATTAGGCTTTTTCTTTGTTGGTGGACTCGTTTTACTCGAAAGAGACCAATCTATTTTTAGTACATTATATGTGACACCACTGCGAATTCACGAGTACTTAATTAGTAAAGTTTCGTCCTTAACCTTTCTAGCAACTGCTACAAGTATGTTTTTATTTTTAGTGATTCATCAGGCTTCATTTCATGTTGTACCATTTTTGCTAGCCGTTATCCTTTGTTCGACATTCTTTACATTGCTAGGAGTGAATGTAGCTGTTCGTGTACAGACAGTGAATACATTTCTATATATTTCAGCGGCTTTAGTTGTAGTCTTTTACCTGCCATTAATAAACTACTTTCATCTATACGAATCGCCTTTATTTTACATCTTACCAACGCAAGCGATTCTTTTGTTAATGGAAGGAGCTTTTGTTCAACTATCACTAAGTACATATGTGTATGCGGTTGTCGTATCCATTGTCTGGATAAGTGTGGTATATGCTTGGGCTTATCAATCTTTCCAACAATTTTTAAAAGAGAAATGTTTTACATAGATTGGAGGGGAGAGGAAAATGATTAGAAAAATAGTAATCCTTTCAGCAGGAGATTGGAAAAATATCCGAAGGGATCCGCTACTGATATTTTCGATGTTTGGAATATTGTTGCTGGCAGGCCTTGTTCGTTTTGGGCTACCGGAACTCCATGTATTCCTTGGAAACCATACGACATTTAATTTACAGGAGCATTTTCCTTTAATCGTCAGTTTAGTGTTACTTATGACACCACTCATGGTCGGGATGCTTTACGGATTTGTATTGCTCGACGAACGAGATGAGGGAATGTTACTTTATTATGCTGTTACCCCATTAACCAAGTTTGGCTATCTTATTTGTCGTCTGGTCCTACCAGTGATTGTGACTTTTTTTCTATCGTTTGCCGTCGTTCTGTTTCAAGGTGTGGTGGATTGGAATCTAATGGCCTTTATACCGATTGCTTGTTTGTTAGCACTTCAAGCTCCTCTAATTACAATGGTGATGGCAAGTTTAGCCTCGAATAAGGTGGAAGGGTTAGCTTTGTCTAAGGTCATCAACTTATCTATGTTAGCACCGTTAATAGACTATACTATCAAACATCCAATCGCACATTTAGTAATGATTTTTCCAATGTATTGGCCAGCACATCAATTTATTTCAATGAGTTCAGGTAACGAGAGCTTTCACTCCATCTTCATAGGGATCATCCTAACAGTGATTTGGTTTATTGGCCTAAACCGTGTGTTTCAGAGGAAAATCGGATAGTGCGAGTTATCGTCCTTCTTTAGGATTATTTCTTGTGGTTTGATGGTGAGCAGTGGTCTATAAAAATGACAGTTTATTAAGTTGAAGATTTTTATAAGTAGATACTTAATGGGAAATATGAATAATTTTTATAATGTTAAGGATTTTAAAGATAAAAAAGTCTAATTCCTCCGTATTTTTAGCAGGGAATTAGACTTTGATTAATTTTCACCGGAAACCTTTTTCATCAATCGCTTTAATTTATTTTCTGTATCTGTTTTCTCTACTGGTGTGTAGATACTACACCGTAAATCCATATCACCTTGAACTTGAAGCGAAGTTAAATTAAACAACATTTTTCCTGCTTTAGCATGTCTGAATTCAATTATCATATCTGGAGCCTTACTTACTTCACTTTCTTGCCATAAATTTTGGAATTCTGAATGTGAATAACTCATTTCTTTAATAAATTGGTTGTACCATTCATCGCCTAAATAGTGTCCGTAATAGGTACGGAAAATAGCAAGAAAACCTTTTGCAAAATGTTCCCAATTGACGGCCAATGCTTTAAATTCTTTTCTAGTGAACACTAAACGAATCAAATTTCTTTGGTCATTCGGTATTTGTTCAAAATCTAAGAAAACATGAGCAGATGCAGGATTCCAGCCCACAATATGGCAATGTCGATCCGTAATAATAGTCGGACAATATGTTAATTCAGATAGTATTCGCTTTAAAGAAGGGTTAAGCTCTGATTGATCCTTTTTTTGATTGGTGATTTCAGATTTCGCCTCTAATGCTAGGTCATATAAGTAGTCTTTTTCATCCTTATTTAATTGTAGAGCTGTAGAAATACAATCTAGTACAATTGAAGAAACCTTTATATCTCTTCCTTGCTCTAGCCATGTATACCAAGTGGTACTTACCCCTGCTAATTGTGCAACTTCTTCCCGCCGTAATCCTGGTGTCCTTCTCCGTATGCCAGCAGGTAATCCAATAGACTCTGGCTTAATTTGGGCACGCTTTGTTTTTAAGAATGTCGATAAAGCTTCAAGCCTAGTTTTATCATTCATTATGAAAACTCCTTATCGTATTAATTTAGCCTAGTAGTATTTATACCAGTATAAACAATCCCTTGTAATAGGATAAAGGAACTGTAAAATACAAGTATATTATTGATTTGGAGGGATGAAAAGTGGAAAGAGTTGTGATTACCGGTATTGGAGTAGTTTCTCCTATAGGAAACAACATCCAAACATTTTGGAACAATCTGATCAACGGAACATCTGGTATATCCCCTATTGATACATTTGATGTTACTAATCATAAGACAAAAATTGCAGGTATCGTCCAAGATTTTGATGCAGATGAAGCTTTAGGAAGGAAAGAAGCAAAGCGTTTAGATCGCTTTTCTCAATTTGCTTTGGCTGCAGCTGAACAAGCTTGGTCAGACTCTAAGTTAGACCTCGATCATATAGATGTAGAAAGGTTAGGTGTTTACGTAGGTTCAGGTATAGGAGGAATTGAAACCTTGATTGAAAGCATTGATGGACTTAGGCAGAAGGGGCCAAGAAGAGTTAGTCCAACTTTAGTACCTGCCATGATTTCTAATGCTGCAGCAGCACAAATTAGTATCAAGTGGAATGCGATGGGGCCTTCTTTGTCTCCAGTTTCTGCCTGTGCAATTGGAAATACAGCTATTGGTGAAGCATTTAGACTAATTCGTTCTAGTGAGGTTGACGTTGTGTTTGCGGGTGGAACAGAGGCAGCTATAACAGACTTATCAATAGCTAGCTTTGGTAATGCTACAGCATTATCAACAAGAAACGATGATCCCACTAAAGCTAGTCGTCCATTTGATGAAAGTCGAGATGGATTTGTCATGTCAGAAGGAGCTGGAATTCTAATCTTAGAGTCTTTATCTCATGCTTTACGTAGAAAGGCAAAAATTTATGCAGAAGTCATTGGATATGGTGCAAGTTCAGACGCACACCATATCGTAGCTACGCATCCGGAAGGTAAAGGGGCCTATCTTGCAATGAAATCAGCTTTAAAAAATGCCAATATATCGACTGAAGAAATTGATGTTATTAGTGCCCATGCAACAAGTACAAAAGTAGGGGACATCTCGGAAACGATGGCTATTAAGCAGATGTTTGGAAAGCAAGCTTATCAGATTCCAATAACAGCTAATAAATCTATGCTTGGTCATATGTTAGGGGCAGCTGGTGGAGTTGAAGCAATTGCTTTAGCAATGAGTTTAAAGGAAGGGATAATTCCTCCAACCATTAACTTAGAAAATCCTGATCCATTATGTGATCTCGATTATGTTCCATCTGTTGCTCGCCAAGTGAAAATAAATACGGGTCTATCTAACTCATTTGGTTTCGGAGGTCATAATGCAGCAATTGTTTTAAAAAAATACGAGTGACTTTTTCGCTTTCTTTTCAAGAGAACCACCTTCATGGCGTAGAGAGACAGCCATTTACTGTAGCCACGGTATTCGGTAGAAGGGGGAGGGGCATCGCCAACGAATGCTTAGAATCGCTAGACCCTTGTTACAATTTGTTGCTGGTGGGCCTTTAGGTTATTCTGTAGCCCCCTGCAATTTATACTAACTAGGTAAAGAAGAGTTAACAGGCTTCAGAATAAAACTCACAAATACCTTGAAAAAGCAATTAGATCTAAGGATGTTTACAAGATTTTCTTACGTGGTATAATAATTTCAAATGATCACAAATTATAAAAACCGTCCATGTTACAGCATGGAACGGTTACAATAGACCAACCCCAATAAGAAGGGGAGGCACACATAGAGAAAATAATCCCTCATGCGCTTTAGGCTGTGGCTTGAGGGATTATTTTTTGTCTTTCTTATCGGACATGATAAATGCAACTAACATGCCGAAGGAAATCATCAGCGTTCATACATTTTCCATATCCATTGGCAACACCTCCCTTCGTAGGAAACGTCCCAGAAGGTGAAACGTGTGCCATATTCCCTCATGCAAAGCCAGTCTATTGTGTAAATTATTATACCATACACGAACGTTCGTTTGTATTATATTTCATTTAATTTCTACTTCAAAACACCAAACGGATTCCACAAGCAACAGAAAATTTTTAATTAATGTCATTCAATTATTGCAAATCAAACGAATTTATTAGCGTTAAATGCCGCTATTGAGGCAGCTAGAGCTGGTGAACGCGGTAAAGGGTTGCAGTTGTTGCAGATGAAGTCCGTAAATTAGCAGAACAAGTTTCTGTTTCGGACGAGAAAATAACGAGTACCCTCGGAGACATTCAAACAGTATCAAGCAATTAATATCTTAGTTTCTTCGGTACAATCCAATAGAAGATAAGTAATGATTGAAAACACGGTACACATACTTGGATTTATATTTTCTAGTAGACATAATATACATTATGGGAAGTAAAAGAGAAATCAGAATCCCAAGTCTCAAAAACTGAGTATTCTTGGGATATTGAGATTTTTGATTAAATAATATGTTTTGTATCATTTTCTTTTTGTTCATACAGTTTTAATGTTTCTTTATAAAAATCTAATAATTGTTCAGATGGTTTTGTCCAACTAAATTTTTCAGCTTCTTTACGAGCATTTTGTTTTAATTCTTGAAGTTTGATTTCATTATCTAATTTATTGACGGACTGGAACATACTTTCAAGGTTTTCATTTTCAAATAATAAACCGGTTTTTCCATCTTCAATTTGTTCCATGGTTGGTCCACTTTTTGCAGCAATAACGGGTAATCCGGATGCCATCGCTTCTAATATCACTAATCCTAGTGTTTCTGTAATAGACGGAAAAACAAATGCATCTGCGGAAGCAAATGCTTGGGAAAGCTCTTCTCCATGAAGAAATCCTGTAAACACGGTGTTCGTTCCGTGAAAGGTTTTTTCGAGCTCTTCCCTTGCTGGTCCATCTCCAACGATTGCAAGCCTAATATCTTCTCGGCTTTCCAATAATGGCTTTAGCTTGTGAATTTCTTTCTCAATCGCAAGACGTCCAACGTACAGGAGTAATTTTTCGTTAGGATTCCCGTCTGACAGCCTATTCCTCATGGATTCATTGATGTAGGAAGGGTGATATTTTTTAATATCCACCCCTCTTACCCATAACTTCATGTTATAAAAGTCGCGTTCTTTAAGCTCTTTCCGTACTGCTTCTGATGTGCATAAGTTTAGATCCGCCTTATTATGAAGAAATTTAAAATAACTCCAAAATACCGGTTTTAACGGTTTATAAATCTTATAATAATCCAAATATTTCGGTACATGGGTATGATAAGATGCCACTAAGGGATAACCTAATTTGGCTGCATATAATACACCTGATGCACCAACAAGCGCGGGGTTTACGACATGGACAATGTCTGGATCATACTCTTCAATGATTTCTTTTACCCTTTTCTGTGGCAAGGAGAATTTTTTATACCGATAAAACGGCATCGTTGTCGTTTTTACTCCTTTAACAACAGCACCCTCATATTCGTAAACTCCAAGGTCTGGAGCGATGACTAAAACGTCATGTTCCATGTTTCTTAAATATTTAATTGCTTCGGTTAACCTTGTTACAACTCCATCTGTGGACGGTAAAAAGGTTTCGGTCACAATTGCAATTTTCAAAGCTAAAAGCTCCTTTTTCCCTATCAGTATTTATATCCTGCTAGCGAAGAAGATTGATTCGACGTCGTGGACAGGAACAAGTAGATAGATAAGCGCAACGAAGGCTTCGCTGAGTTTTTTTCATTATTATTTCCAAGTGACAGAAGGTATAACATTTTCTTTGATGACACGATCTTTATTCGCAACCGCGGACTCTAAAATGTCCTTTAGAACGTCATCTGTTAGTAGGTTTGACTCAAGTCCTAAATCACGTAGTTTTGTATTAACCGCGTGATAATAATGTTCCTCTGCCTCTATTCGTGGATTTTCTAAATGAGCAATGGAAGCTGGTAGCCCTTTCTCATCTGCTATTTTTTGTACTTTTTCTGCTAATTCTAGCACCGAGAAATACTCTGTGAATTGGTTGAAAACACGAAACTCACCATGTTCTGCTGGATTTTCTGCTGCAATTTCAATACAGCGAACTGTATCCTTGATATTTAAGAATGCTCTCGTTTGATTACCTGAACCGTACACTGTAAGGTCATGACCAATAGCAGCTTGAATAAGGAAACGGTTCAACGCCGTTCCGAATACGCCGTCATAATCTAAGCGATTCACTAATACAGGGTCCATTTCAGTCTCGTCTGTATGTAATCCATATACGATTCCTTGGTTTAGATCAGTAGCGCGAATTCCCCAGATTTTACATGCGAACATGATGTTATGGCTATCATGTACTTTGGACAAATGATAGAAAGAACCTGGTTGTTTTGGATAAGGAAGTTTATCTTTTCTTCCGTTGTGTTCGACTTCTAAATACCCTTCTTCAATATCAATATTCGGTGTCCCATACTCACCCATCGTTCCCAATTTGATTAAGTGACAATCTGGAGCAAATTCTTTGATGGCATACAGTACATTCAAGTTCCCCATTACGTTGTTCGTTTGCGTAAACACGGCATGTTCACGGTCAATCATCGAATACGGTGCCGATCTTTGTTCCGCAAAATGCACGAATGCATCCGGCTGTGTTTGTCTAAATACTTCGCTTAAAAAGTCGTAATGGTTTAAATCACCAATAAATGTTCTAATTTCTTTTCCGGTTAACTCTTTCCACTTTGCTACTCTTTCCTCAAGGCTTGCAATAGGTGTAACGGAATTAGACCGTAGTTCCTCGTCCATTTTTCTTCTGACTAAATTATCTAGTATGGTTACATCATGACCTTGTCTTGATAGATATAGGGCGGTTGGCCAACCACAAAAGCCATCGCCACCAGCTACTACAATTCTCATCGTTTCCCTCCCGTGATAGTTTAATCATTTTCCACTTCATTATATGATAACATCTGGGAGTTGAGAAATGATTTCCATTATATTAATAATTTTCATGTCCGATTAACATTGTAAAAACAATAATGCGACTCCAATTAGTTGTATTTCGTTAAAGGTTTTTGGGCAGGCCCTTCAATGACTTCACCTTTCACAGAAAAACGGCTACCATGACATGGACAATCCCATGTACGATCCCCGGAATTCCAGTTCACTTCACAGCCAAGATGGGTACAAGTTGTGTCTACTAGATGTACTTTTCCTTGCTCATCCTTATATGCACCTGTTCGTTTCCCTTTTATTCGTATAATTTGACCTTCATCTTCTTTTAGATCCTCTATACTCTTCCCAGTAAACTCTAGTTTGCCTTTTAACAGATGTTTGGCGACATCTGCATTGATTTCGGCAAATTTTTTGATATCCGGTTGGGCGTGGAAGCGAGAAGGATCAAAGACTTCTGCGTACGGATTCTTTTCTCCTAAAATGAAGTCGGTTAAGAGTAAGGCGGCAGCTGTTCCATTCGTCATCCCCCATTTTCGATAACCGGTTGCAAGTAATAGTTCCGGTTGATCTGATGTTATTGGTCCGATATAAGGTACTTTATCTAATGTGGTTAAATCCTGTGCGGACCAACGATATAAGTAGTTCTTAATGCCAAATGTATCTTGTGCGAACTTTTCTATTGCTTCATAATGCTCTATTTCAGGCTTTCCTTGGCCTGTTTTGTGTTTTTCTCCCCCTACTAGAAGGGCGTCTTTTCCATCAATGTTTACATATCGTATCGTTCTAGACGGCTGTCCGGCGTTAATATACATACCTCCAGGAAAACTTTTTTCTGGTTCAAACGCCATTAAATAAGAACGACTTGGGTACATTCTAGTGAAATAGAAGCCTTCCCCATCTATAAATGGAAAATGGGATGCGACAATTACGTGATCACAGACGACACGATGTCCATTTCTTGTAATGATGTGCTGGTGGTCACTATATTCCACATCTATCGCCGTCGTATTTTCATAAATTTCTCCACCGTTTTGCTGAATAATCTGGACTAGGTGGTTTAAATATTTTAACGGGTGAAAATGAGCTTGATTTTCCATCTTTAATGCTTTTTTAATTGGGATGTTTAAAGGGATTTCATCTAGTAATTCCCCAATAATACCCAATTTATCGTAGGCTTCCTTTTCTTGTTCTAGTTTTTGTATTTTTTTATCTGAATCTGTATAAATATAAGCGTCATCTACGGTATATTCGCAATCAATTCCTTCTTGATCAATCGTTTCTTTTATAAATTCCATAGCTTGTTTATTGGCTTTATAATACTGCTCTGCCTTTTCCACACCAAGCTGTTGGATAAAGGAATCATAAACAATACCGTGCTGAGCTGTAATTTTAGCGGTTGTATGTCCAGTTGTTCCGTTAAAGAGAGGGCCGGCGTCCAATAAGACAACCTTCTTCCCTTTCTTACTAAGTAAATAAGCTGCCGTTATGCCTGTAATTCCTCCTCCTACAATGCCTACATCTGCTTTTATATCTTTTTCTAATTGCTTGGACGTAATCGCATTTGTCGAATCGCGCCAATACGATTCCGGATGCTGTGGTATTTTCTTACTCATGTTATCGGATCCCTCCTAGTTGTCATACTATAATCTTTTCCAAAAGAAGAGATTTCATTTATTCTCTTGAGAAATGATTTGATATGCTTATACTAGAAGGAATGAAAAAGGAGGGTGTTCATGATTTCCCAGCATATAATCGTGCACGGAAGAGTACAAGGAGTCGGGTTTCGCGCAACGGCACAAATGAAAGCAAAGACGTTTGGTTTAACCGGTTGGGTCCGAAACCTAGAGGATGGATGTGTAGAAATGATAGTAGAAGGATCGGAGGCTAACGTCGAGACTTTTAAATCAACGGTGAAAGAAGGATTAAATCGGTTCACAAGGGTAGATCGGCTTGATGTGACAGACAATCAAGAGTTGAAAGGATTTAAGAATTTTCAAATCAAATATTAAAAGCCGCTCTTCATAAAGCGGCTTTTTTTTCTATATTATCTCTCTTCAAAGAATTTTCTGTTAAGAGCGATGTATTCATTTTCTTCTTCTGGTACTTCATCTTCCATAAAGATGGCTTCAACCGGGCAAACCGCCTCACAAGCTCCACAATCAATACAAATATCTGGATCGATGTAGAACATATCTTTTCCTTCTTCTATACAATCTACTGGACAAACTTCCATACATTCGCCAGCTTTTTCATCTTTACAAGGTGATGTAATTACAAAAGCCAAAGAAATCTCCTCCTTAAAATATAAACAAAAACCATTTCGGTTCACTATTATACCAAATTTTTCTTTAACTATCATTATAGACTATTTATAAGTGTATTTCTCTCTCTACGCTTCATTTTTTGTAATCTCTATGCATTTATTCTCTAATTACATAGAAAAAGACTGCCATAACGACAGTCTTTTTCCTCTAATCTTGATGCCAAACCCTTTCTACTACATATTCCCCACCGGTTTTTTGAACCGTGAATATATCCGGATTCGTAAATCCTTTCCAATGGTTAAAGCCTATGTCTACTTGAAATTCACTTAGTAAAATTGCTAACAGATTCCCGTGTGTTACGACTGCTATATCAGAGTGTTCCTCATCTTGTTGTAACTCATCAAGTAATTGACGCACTCTTTCTCTAGCATCATTCGATGATTCACCACCAGGTAATCGAAAATCCTGGTTATCAAAAGACTGTTCTAATACGTCTAACCAATCGTCGATGGGTTCTTCACTAAGAATTCTTTCCTTTAATCGATCATCTATTTCAATAGATGTCATTTGTTGCTCGGCGTATGGTTTTATACTTTCAATTGCGCGTAAATAAGGGCTAGATAGGATTCGGTCAATCGAAAATCCTGCTTCCTGTAAAAATGTTGCTAAATGTCGAGCCTGATGAATGCCATCATACGTTAAGGGAGAATCCTTGTGTTGCCCTTCGGCATTGCAATGACGAATTAAGATAAGCCTTTTCAATGCGAACCATCTCCTCAAGGGACAATTTTTTAATCTATGAGTGTCCAATTACGGACTTTAAAATGTATTCTCTTCCACTCATACTTCCCGATTGAACGGAAAATTATAACATTTTTATGAATTATGACTGAACCAAGTTCCAAGTTAACTTATTTCTTTAAAATATTCTTTCTTAAATCCTGCAATCCTGTTCGTATTGTCGATAATAAAGTAAAATTCCTCTGTTTCATTTTTCACATCGTACACCTTTCCGGGTGTTAACGTTGTGTCTACTACGAACTTTTTCGCATTGGCGTGCATACACTCAATTTTTTTAATCGTTTTGTTTTGTTCCCAATTGTTGTGAATCATTGTTCTAACTCCTTTATTTTTGCTCTAAGAATTCTAAGCGATTCCCGAAAGGATCTTCCACATAAAAACGGTTATAGCCAGGTAATCGATCATCAGCTTGTACAGATACATCATGATTAGCTAGATGGTTTTTTAATTCATTCAGTTGGTTTACATAAAAGGCCGGATGTGCTTTTTTTGCAGGAAAAAATGGTTCTTCAATTCCAATATGGAGCTGTTGCTTTCCACATTGAAACCAGACGCCTCCATTCTTTTTTAAAGTATCCGGTTTTTCGATTTCTGTCATTCCTAGAATCGTTTCGTAAAAATGAATAGCAGTTTCTTCTGATCCAGTCGGTGCTGCAAGCTGGACATGATCTAATCCCGCAAATATAAACGCCATCTTGTATCGCACTCCTCTGTCCAAATCCAAGGAACATCCTTTTTTGCTAGTCTAGAGTGGAAAAAAGACACGCCTTCGCATGTCCTATTTCTTGATATGTGCATTATACCATATTTTGGCTTCATTGACTTCTTTTTGTGAAAGTTGATGTCCTAATTGATCCCAGTGGACCAGAACATCTGCGTGTGCCTCACTTAGTAATTTTTCCAAATCCATTGTTTCTTGAGGTAAACAAAGTGGATCGTTTTCTCCTGCCCCAATGAATACAGGAGTTCCTGTTAAATCCGGTAAGGTGATGTTTCGTCTTGGTACCATCGGGTGAAAAAGAATGGCTCCGTATAGGGACGCTTTGTAGTGAAATAACAAACTACCGGCAATATTTGCCCCATTTGAATACCCAATCGCAACGATGTTATCCCGGTTAAACCCGTAATTCTGTGCAGCTTGATCCAAGAATTCTTGGAGTTCCTTCGTTCTGGCAATCAAATCTTCTTCGTCGAAGACCCCTTCGCTTAAACGTCGGAAAAATCTCGCCATTCCATTTTCTGAAACTGCACCTCTAACTCCCAGAACGGAAGCGGTTGAATCAATCATCTCAGCTACGGGCAATAAATCGCGTTCTGTCCCACCTGTTCCATGTAGGATTAAAAGAGTAGGTGCGTTTGAATCCGTCCCTTGTTGAAAGAAATGTTCCATGTTTATTACCACCTTATTTACATAATATTATTATAGTTTAGTTATTTATCTCGAATTCAAACTAATCGTACACTTTTTCAAGTTAGTAGTCAAAAAACGTGATTATGAACGTCGTTTCGGCTTCCAACTCCATCCCACTACCGCAACGAAAATCATAACCACCCAAAAAGTAGTATTCCATGTCGGTGATTCGGGATACGATACAGGAAGAATTCCTAAATGAGGGTGTGCCATTGTATGAATGGCCAGCTTCACTGCCACCCAACCTACGATTACGTATGCTGCTGTTTCCAATCCTGGACGTTCTTTTAAAAGCTGCACAATATAGGAGGCTGCAATTCGAATTAAAATTAATCCAATCATTCCTCCTGTTAAGACTACAGCAAACTGTGCCCCATCCATTCCACCTATGTCTGGAAAGCTTGTTGGGTTTAAACTCGTGGATAAAGCGACCGCGGCTAAAATCGAATCGACAGCGAAGGCAATATCAGCTAGTTCTACTTTGACTACCGTAAGCCAGAACCCACCCTTTTTCGATTTACTCGGATCCGTTGTGGTAACCTCTTCTTTTTTAAATGCTATTTTCATCAAGTTATTGATGGCAATAAAAAATAAATAAATAGCACCTAAAGCTTGTAACTGCCAAATATCTACCAAGTAAGAAATAAAAAATAAAGACGTGAATCGGAAAATAAAAGCTCCACCAAGACCATATGTTAAGGCCTTTTTTTGTTTTTCAGGTGGTAAGTGCTTGACGATGATCGCCATGACTAAGGCGTTGTCCGCTGCTAATAACCCTTCCAATCCGATAAGAACCAATAATGTCCATCCATATTCCAGTAAAACATCGGTTGCCATTGTCTATCTCTCTCCCCATTATCTAATCTAAAGGAATAGGCTTGTCCCGCTCCTTTTTCATCCAGTTCATACGTAAGCTAGGCTTAAGCTTGTTTTAGATTATACGGAGAAGTAATTCTGTTTATGATTGCTATTTTGTCTATGTAGTAAAATACGAAAAAAGCCCCTGTCTAGCGACAGAGGCACAATCCTGTTTAGTCAAATAAGTATAGATAGTCCCCATATCCTTGCTCTTTCATCTTATCCTTAGGGATAAACTTCATTGCAGCAGAATTCATACAATAACGTAGCCCACCCTGATCCTTTGGTCCATCCTCAAAGACATGGCCTAAGTGGGAATCTGCTTCGTTACTTCTAATTTCTGTTCGAATCATACCATGGGACTGGTCCATATTTTCTTTTATCGAATGTTTATCGATTGGTTTTGTAAAGCTTGGCCAACCACAACCAGCATCATATTTATCTTTGGAAGAAAACAAGGCTTCACCTGACACGACATCGACATAAATGCCATCATCATTATAGTCCCAATACTCATTTTGAAACGGTCGTTCGGTCCCATTTTCTTGAGTGACATGGTATTGAATGGGTGTTAACGTCTCTTTTAATATTTTCTTATCACGCTTGTTGGTCCAATGCTCTTTAATAAAATCCTCTCTACCAGATCCTTTTTTATACAATTTATAATGGAATTTTTGCTTTTTATAATAATCCTGATGCTTTTCCTCCGCGCGGTAAAAAGGGCTTGCGGGTATAATCTTCGTTACGATTGGTTTCCTAAACTTCCCACTATCCTCTAGGGCTTGCCTAGATCTTTCGGCAAGCTCCTTTTGCTTTTCATCATGATAGAAAATAGCAGTTGTGTAGGATTCTCCACGATCATGAAATTGACCTCCAGCATCAGTTGGATCAATCTGCTGCCAAAACGTCTCTAGGAGCTTTTCGTAGGGAAAAATATCAGGATTAAACGTAATTTGAACAGCTTCCACATGTCCTGTCGTGTCAGAGCAAACTTGTTCGTACGTTGGATTAGGGACCGTTCCACCTGTATAACCCGACACCACTTCAATAATACCTGGTCGTTCGTCAAATGGCTCTACCATACACCAGAAACAACCCCCAGCAAACGTTGCCTTCTGTATATTTTCATTTTGCATGGAACATTCCTCCTATGCTATTCACATAATCTCTGTGCATTCATTCTTCATCTTTTACCGCGAAAAATCAAGTAAGTTGTTTTTATATGAATAGTTTAGGTTTAGAAGTTCCATTTAATGCGTCCTGGCTACTCTCTACTTTTGACATATCTAAGTTTTCTCGTTTGCGTTTTGTTCGCTTTTTCACTACTTTCTCTTCATCTTCTTCCAAGGTATCTTCCTCTAAGTCAGCATCCAGTTCATCCAACTCTTCATCCGTTTCTTCATCATCCAAGTCGTCAGAATTTAACGCTTTTACCATTTCAATCATGGCAGGTAGGTTCTTGACCATTGGACCATATTCCTTTATATAAGGAGCTGCTGTTTTCGCAAACTTTAAAATTTCCTGAGCATTTCCTAACATTCCAGACATACCACTTGCTCCAGCACTTTGTCCGAAAGAAGCTGGCCCAACTCCTGGTCCCATAGGTCCTGGTGAAGAGGCTCCACCACCAAATAGTTTTTTGATAAATCCTTGTATGCCACCTCCACCTTGGGAAGGTCCTTGATTAGGTCCACCAAACGGCATCGGATTCCCTGGTCTTGGTGGAAAGGGTTGCCTTCCAGGCAGACCTCTAGTTGGTGCAGGGCTCTGTCTCATCCATTGATGACCTTGTTGTTGCGTAGAAAACATACCAATCCCTCGTTTCTTTAGTATCTGCTACTTCCATAGTACGTCTGTAAAAGAATTAGGTGTAGGCACGTTGCTTAATTGTAGGAAGATGCACCAAAGTTTCTCTACGAAAGAATAAAAGCGGAAGCGCCTGGGTTTAAGGATTTCAGAATAAAACCGTTTACGCGGACAACGTCTGAAGATCCCTTGCCAGGGTCACGTATGGACTGCGCCCGGCCATGCCAGCATGGTAAGTAATGAAAAAGAGGCTGGGACATAACTAGCCAAGAATAACCTAAAAATGGTTCCCATCATCGGTTTTCGATGATGGGAACCATTTTGGTTTGAATTATGGTCACCATCTATGGTTGGATTTGCATTCATGGCCGTGTACTTTCTCAAGTTTACCGCCATGAATGCAAATCCCAGTTCCTTTTCTACTTTCTCTTTACCTCTCACCGACATACGGGTGAAACGCAAATTAGCCTTCAGAAATCCGAAGACGGGTTCTACATCTATTTTGCGTTTGCCATAGATTTTCCCCGTTTCTTTTTCCGAAAGCTGCTGTCTCGTATATGCTTTTTGGTTTTCCCACTTTTCATTATAATAGATCTTTCGATTGTTTCCTTCCTTCGCTTTCGTACATTGCGAACGTAACGGACAACCGAAACAGTCCTCACACTCATAGACGTTATATGTTCTTGTATAACCATATCGGTCTGTTCGATTGGATAGATAGCGGAATGTTAATTTTTTATCGTTTGGACACGTAAACGCATCTTCGATCTCATCGTAATGCCAATTGGCTACGTTAAAGGCATCCTGCTTATATTTCTTTTTCTTTTCTTTCCGGTATTGGTTATACGTAATCAATGGCGTGCGTTTCCGATTTTCGATGACGTCTTCGTAATTTTGTTCACTCCCATAGCCGGCATCCGCGACAATATAGTTGGGTAGGTCAAAGAAGTGTTCCTCAATGTTATCCAGGAAAGGTGTGAAGGTACGCGTATCCGTTGGATTCGGAAACACGTCATAAGCGAGCGCATACTGTCCTTCTGTCGCAAGTTGCACGTTATACCCGGCTTTGAGCTGGCCGTTTTTCATGTAATCATCCTTCATGCGCATGAAGGTGGCATCGTGATCCGTTTTCGAATAACTGTTGCGCTCTCCGAAGATGGCCATATCGTGTTGGTATTTTTGTTTGCGCACCACAAAATCCTTGAATTGCTTGCCGTATTGTTTAGGGGTTTTGCGCTCAGAACGAAGCTGTTTCCGTTCGCTTACGTCTTCACTTGCTTCTATCTTTTTATCATATTCACCAACCGTCTCCTCCAGCTTTTCCACCACTTTTTCGAGTTCTTGGCTGGATAGTTCCTCCATACTTTCCCGTTCTATTTCCGGAATGATTTCTTTCTCCAACAGTTCTTCATACATCCGGTTAGACTTTTCCACTAAACGGGAACTGTACTTTTCCGTCGCTTTGCGCCAGACAAACGTAAACTTGTTGGCATTCGCTTCGATTTTCGTTCCGTCCATAAAAATGGCTTCTTCCTCGATGACGTTTTCCCGGACAAGCTGACAACGGAATTGGACAAAGCACTGACGCAATAGTTCCTTTACCTCCGGATGGACACGGAAACGGTTAATTGTCCGGTAACTTGGTTCATACCCCTGGGCCAGCCACATCATCCGGACACTGTCTTTCAGTAATCCCTCGATCTTTCTGCCAGAGAACACCGACTGCGTATAAGCACATAAAACCACTTTCATCATCATGCGCGGATGATAAGCCGGACATCCCGTTTCACGCAGAAATCCAGTGAATGCCTCATCTGGAATAGCTTCCACGACATCATGGACGGCATAGGCGATATCGTTTTCCTGTAGTTTGATTTCCAAATCTAGCGGCAAAATGACTTGATTCATGTTATACTGTTTAAACATAAGGATACCTCCGATTCTGTTTGGGTGTGGTAACTTTAACATTATCAGAAGGTATCCTTTTTGCGTACATTTTTTTGGGATTTTATTAAAAAAAGAGTGACACTCACTGGTTTATGGTGTGGGTGCCACTCTTTTTAGTTACTGGGTTTTGTCCCAGCCTCTTAGTGTATCGTTATTTCCCGGGTAAGCGCAGAATTCAACGATTATTGATAATTTTCCTTTAAACTCTTTGTCGTTAATTGACATTAAACAACGAATGAAGTTGATATCTGCAGTGAGTACCTCGTTCATTCCAAGTCATTTCAATAATTTTTCCCGTTCCAATTTGGTCGGAATTCTCGTGGCGACGAATTTCGATCAGTTGATCAACCGGAAAAAGGCGGAAATCCGCAAATTGAATCTCGAACGTATTATCTTGTTCTTGTATTCTTTTCTCTTTTCCGTCCGTTACTAGTTTCCATTCAATAGAAAGAGGCATGGACATCATTATTTCCTCCCTATCATCCATATAATAGGGTGTTCAAAATTCCGGAAAGAAAAACATATTGCGCTTTTTATTATTCCATTTGAACACGCATCATAATTATATCCTAAATCACTCCAAGTGGAATGACAAGATAAAAATCATTAATGAACAGAATTTTGATACCGCTCAATCATTTGGCTTTGTACCTGTTGATTGGAGTTAAAGTCTTCCAGTTCAAATGGAAAGTCAATCTCGTACTTATTCAAAATACTGGCATTTTTACGAAAAGCCTCTTCATAGACTTCTATAGCTGCCTGGTTATCATGTAGCGTTTCTAAAATTGTAGAAATGGTTTGTACGGCTGCGATTACTTCTAAAATCTCAACCATGGTTAAATCTTCAAGTTTTGCTGGTTGTAATAGTTTGAATTCTTTCAACTGTTGTATGTAGCTCATTGAAAAAAAGCAAGGGAATACCCTATCATACAAGTCTTGTAATTGTTCTTTCATATACAGTTGTTGTTCCGGAGTAGACGCTGTTACTACCTTCATAAACTTCCTCCTTGAGAAACAAAGTCATACACTTTCTTCCCTTCAGAAGAAAAAGTGTATTTCTTTTTTCTACTATATCACGAGACTAGCTTGTTTTTTAAGGAGTAATTATTGGCAATGAATCAATGAAATTGAAATTCTACTTTTGACCCTTCTGGGCTCGTGGTAATTTGTAGTTTCGCATGAATCTCTTCTTTTAACTGTGGCACGTGTGAAATAATGCCAAGAACACGATTGCTTTGTTGTAACCCTTTTAAGCAATCAATCGCTTGAGCAAGGGAAACTTCATCTAATGTACCAAATCCTTCATCAATAAATAAAGTATCTAGCTGCACACCGCCAGCATGTGCTTGCACGACATCGGCTAATCCAAGGGCTAAGCTAAGTGCTGTTTTAAAGCCTTCTCCGCCAGATAACGTTTTTACGGATCGTAGTTGTCCCGTATGGTGATCCATTACTTCGAGATCTAGACCACTTTGCGCACCACGTTTTGCAACTTGACCACTTCTTTGCAAATGGTAACGATGTTCCGTCATTTGATCAAGACGCAAATTAGCTTGCATTAAGATTTCATCCAAAAAGGAGGAAAGTACATATCTTTCAAAGGACAGCTTGAGATGATTTTCTCCTCTCGCTAAATCAGCTAATTCAGCAATATCATAATATTGCTTTGCATAGTTTTGTTGTTTTGCAAAAAACTCCCGTATTTGGTTGGAAATGGCTTCATGATGCTTGATATACATTTGAACTTCCTGGATTCGGACTCTATACTGCTCGACAAGCTCTTCTTGATGAGCGAGCTCCTGTCCGAGCTTGTCCATATCAGGATATGTTTGATCTTTTAATAGTTTTTCAAGTACTTGTTTTCGTTCCTTCGTATGTGCTTTTTTCGTTTCATAGGTTTCCAACTCATCACGGAGCCTTTCCTTATCTCCCTCCGCTAACAGGCAATTTTGATAGGTTTCCCTATCATTAAATCGGTTTTCCTGTAATTTGGATTGGAATGTTTGAAGCTGCTCCTCATATCGTTTCTTTGCTTCTTCAGAGAAGGATTGTAGCTGTTTTAGGGTTGCTTCACTTTGTTTTCTATCGTCTTTAATTCGCTCATACGATTGCTTTGTTACTTCCCAATGCTTCAACCACTGCTCATAACGGGATTTTTCTACATGTATTTTTTTCTCTAATTCCGATAGTGACATATCTAAAATAGCGGAAGGAATGTCTTGCTCAAACGTATGGATTTGTGTATCCATCGTAATGATTTGACGATTCATCTCATCAAACTCTTTTTGTCCTTCTTCGATCTTTTGCTGAAGCTTTTGCAAGACTTTCTGTTTGTCATCTCGTTCTTTTTTCGCTTTTTCTATTTCTTTAAGAGAGTCTTGAATGTTGTCGTAATTTTTCTTTTCTTTTTCCGCTTCCTGTCCCGTCTGTTGAAGCCATTGAGATAAGTTTTCTTTACTTATCTCATCCAAAGTAAGATCTAATTGCTTTGCATATTGCTCGACGATTTGACGTTTAGCTTGTCCATCAGATTTTGCATCCACATATTCTTTCTGGATCGCTTGTAATTGCTTTTCTAGTTGATCTTGCTTCTCGATTAACTTCTCTAATTCGTTCGTCACAGTGTCATGTTCAGCGGTTGATTGATTAGCCGGAGCAGGATGGTGAGTGGACCCACAGACCGGACAAGATTCGCCTTCTCGTAATTGTAGGGCTAGGGATAGTGCAAGTTGATGTTGCTGCTTCATCTCCTCTTGTTTAATTCGATCCTTTAACTCTTGAAACTCTGTTTGCTTCGATTCAAATTCTTTTTTTACAGATGAAAAGCTTCTACGTAGTTTGACTAACTCTCCGTGCTCACGCGTTAATTCTTGAAGTCGTGTAATGCGTTCTAGCCAAGATTTATAGACCGCATCCACTTCATACAGCCTTTTCGTCTGTTCTCCATGGGCTTCCGTTTGTTTCTCTAACTTTTCGATGAGGAACTGAACATTTTGAACTTCTTGCTGATCCTCGGTTCGCTTCAGCTGTTCAGCTTTCATCCGCTCTTGAAGCTTCTGTTTCTGCTCCATACGTTCCGCATATGCCTGTACTTTGGGCAAATATTGCTGATGTTCTTTTACCCATTCTTTAAGCTTGTTTCTCTCCGCTTCATTCTTTTCTTCCTTATCATACTCTTCTTTCATTTTTAAAAACTGGGACTCTAGATTCTCTTGTTTTTCTTTTTGTTGTTTTTCTTTCTCGGCTGCTTCTTTCCACTCTTGATTCCGTTTCTCTACTTGCTCTTCAAAAACTCTTAATCCATCTGCTTTAAGAGCCAGATTATATTTGTCTTTGGCACGTTCCATTTCGTCTTTTTTTTGAAGGAGTTCTTGCTCCGTTTGTTTCACTTGTTCATATTCATCGAATTGGGCTTTTCGTTGTTTTGCCTCATAAAAAGCCTCTTGCGCTTTCGTGTTTTTTTCTTTTTCCATCTGTAATTTTTCTTGCTGTTCGATAAACTGTTTTTGTTGATTATCAATCTTTAAAGTAAGTTTTTCTAGTGTTTGCTCAATGCCTAACTCTTCTTCTCTCTCGTCTTCCGCCCACTCAATTTTCGAAGCTTCTTGCTCCATTTGCCAGTCTAATTGTTCAATCCAGCCGCGTAGCTCTTTCGATTGTTTCTTTAGTTCTTCGGTAATCCGATCATAAAAGTACGTACGAAATATTTTTTGCAAAATTTCTTCCCGCTCTTTACTATTTTCTGAGATTAAGCGACGAAACTCCCCTTGAGGGATCATAATCATTTTGCGGAACTGCTCATAATCTAGTCCAAGCTTTTCTTCTAATACTTCATTGACATCTTTTATTTTGGAGGAGAGTAAGCGGTCCTCTGTCAAATCGTACAACTCTGCTCGTGCTGGGTCCTCTGTAAATCCTTCTCCTCTTTCTTTATGCTTTAATTGTTTTGGATTCCGTACCACTTTGTAGGTTTTATCACGAATGGCGAAGATAAATTCAATTTCAGTTGGCAAATCGGTGTTAGCAAAATGACTACGTAATGAGTCCTGGTCGCGATCACTTCCGCTTGCTTTGCCATAAAGGGCATAACAAATCGCATCAAAAATGGTTGTCTTTCCTGCGCCAGTTGGGCCTGTGATTAAGAAGATTGTTTCTTCGCCTAGTTCTTCAAAATTGATATGTTGAGTGTGGTGATAGGGACCGAAAGCGGTCATCTTTAAGGATATTGCGCGCACCCTAATTCTCCCTCTCTTTTTCCAATAATTGTTGAACGATTTTTTCCATGTAAGCTTTTCTTTCCTCCGGTATCGTGTCACCCTTCATTTCCTGATAAAAGGCTTCAAACAACTCGGCATGGGACATTTTTTGTTTTTCTCGTAATTGTTCAAGGTCTTTAAGACCTTTGTTCGATGTTTGCACCTTACGCTCTAATCGCAATATATTAGGAAACACTTTGCGAAGCTTTCCAATTGGATCTACTAATTGGCCTTCATCCAAGAGTTGAATATGCAAGTAGTCTTCCGTTGGATCTAATTGCATGAGTTCTTCAAAATAGCCTGCTATGACTTTCATATCTCTTCGTGGTGTTAACGGAATAAACGTAAGTTGTGCTTCGCCGGTTTCTGTTAAGTCAATCATCGTAATCGATTTTTTGTGATTGGCTTCTGAAAAAGAATATTTTAATATGGAACCACTATATCGGATCGTATCGCTTGATACGCGCTGCGGCTGATGTAAGTGTCCTAGTGCTACATAATGGAAGTCTTGAAACATCTTTGTATCAATGTATGGACTTCCTCCAACCATGGATAATCGTTCTTCGGATTCGGATTCCATTCCACCAGCCAGAAATGCATGGCCAACAAACACATGACGTTCTTCCATATTATGATGTTCCTTTATATGACGCACAATGGCTTCCATAGCTGTTTGATGCGATTGAATGGAGTCATCTTCAAAGAATTCACGAGCATCGGCTGGTTCAATATACGGAATGAGGTGGAAGTGTACAGGACCGTATGGATCATCAATCGTAATTGGTTGTAATGGAGCTCGAAGCTTTGTTTCTAGATAAAATTTTTGGGCTTTAAATAGTTCTCGACCGAACTCTAACCGGTCTGGGCTATCATGGTTCCCGGATATCGCAACCATCGGTATTTGAAACTTAGTCGCAATGGTTGTTAAAACGCGGTTCAGGAGTTCCACCGCTTCTTTCGGGGGGATAGAACGATCATATAAATCTCCTGCTATAACAATGACGTCTGGCCGCTCTTGCTCTATAATGTCTAAAAGCTGATCAAGCACATAACTTTGATCTTCTGTCATATGAATGCCATTGACAATTTTCCCTAAATGCCAATCCGCTGTGTGTAATATCTTCATATATTTCCTGCAAGGTAATGAGCAGGTTCCCTCCCTTATTCATCACAATTACTCTCTCTTTCTATCATATCATGTTTGCAAAATGTCAGAATACATCGAATGCAGCATATCATGGTATTTATGGAAAAATAGCTAAGATTTGATCAAGTAAAAACGTTCTCACTTGCTTTCTTAAATGGCAATAAGCATAAATTTGTGTATCCGTAATTCCGATAATTTTCACTTTCCGTTGCGTAAAGGATCCATTTTTGGCTACGTAAATCATTTCCACATTTCTTTCTCTTGTCCATCGAACCTGTTCAGCGGTCATGTTCCTTCACCATCCTTTTTTTACTATTATACACGAACAAATGTTCTTTATCCATTGAAAAAGAACATTTGTTCCCTTATAATACATGTTATGAGAAAGGAGAAGGTGCTATTCATGATACATGACCGTGGTTCCATTAAGTGGAGCTCTCTTATGCTACCAGAGCATGTTGAAATGCTCCGGGAATTGTGGCGAGAAGATGCTGATCAAACCATGCCAATAATCGATGAACAAAAATTGGATGAAATGAATGAACTCATTCATGATGCTTATAACGAGAAGCATTCCGTTAAGATAACCTTTTTTTCTAATCAGCGTATTCATTCCGTGTGTGGGTATATATCAACCATTAACCCGATCAAAGCTTCTTTAACGGTGATGTCTGACAAAGAAAGCTTGAAGACGATTTCGTTTACGAGCCTAATAGATGTGCAAATTGCTTAAAAAAAGAGACTAAGACAAAATGTTTTAATCATAAATAAAATCCGAACTATAGTTCGAAACTTCTCTAATTAGAATTCGAATCAGTTCGGATTTTGCTTTTTGCATGTTTTGTAAATATTGTTGCTAATTTTATATAAAATGCGACGTAACGAAATAATAAAAGTTACAATAAAAACCATCGGTTTAGTGACTGCTCGGTGTGTGTACGATGCTGGTTTCTGTTGCGGGTAATCGCTTTCCGCGGGGACGGCCTCAGCCAGGCTACTGCATCGAGTGATCATCTTTGCTGCCTTGCACCGAGAAAGCTTACTTCGAAGCGTTACTAGAAGACGCAGGTGCATCTTACGTGGTCTTCAACTCGTGCTGTTCCGAAGAAAATGGTTCTTTATTTTCGAGGAGTCGATTGCCCTCCACTCCAATCAACATACCATAATGAATGAACTAGATGAAAATTTTCAAAAGAGATTTATCACTAAAATGAAGTAAAATCACGATAAAAGAATGTGACAAAAGAACCTATCAATACGGGGTAGCGTCAGGAAAATGCGGATTTACAACGATAAGGAAATTCCAAATTAAAAAGCCCAACTTCTCTACAAATCAAAATAGAGAAATTGAGCTTTTCAGTTACTTCATTTATTTATTGAATTCATTAACTGAAAGAAGTATTCAGGTTTATGAGTCTTATTTAGGTTATACCATGAATGTAATGCATCTGGTGTAAATACATCTAATTTTTTCAGTACTTCCATCGCAAATTCCAGAGGAGCTATTCCTGATGCCGTAACTAAATTCGCATCAGATACCGCAGATCCCACCTCATAGAACTTTTCTCCTTTATAGTTAGGACATACCATTTTAGTGTATTCTAAATTATTACTTGTATGCTTTCTAGTATCTAAGTATCCCATATTCGCAAGGGCCTCAGTTGCACCACAAATTGCAGCAACAATAGTGCCAAGCTTTAAAGCTTGGCCAATTCTTTCCAAGATAGGTTGATGAATTTCTTCACTCCAAGTAGTCCCTCCTGGTAAAATTAAAAGATCATTACTCTCAAGAGTACATTCATCAAGGGAAATATCTGGTTTTATGCTCAGTCCTCCCATAGTAGTAATCATTTCTTTATTAGCTCCTACTGTAATTACTTTTAAAGGTGCTAAATCTTTTTTGAAATATCTTCCTGAGTTTAGTTCAGCAATTAAATATCCATATTCCCAGTCCGACATTGTATGAAATACATATAGAAAAACTTTTTTTGTTTGCATCCAATAACACTCCAATCACAATTGATATAGCTATTATAATATAACTTCCCTGACAGTTAACGTCAGGGAAGTTATCATACTTGATGAAATTTTATTAATTCCGACAGAACTTCAATAAGTCTTTTCTTAAGACTTATTGGCTCAATAACTTTAATAGATTTATTGTATGGTAAAAGTAAATAAGGTACATATGTATGTATCATATCTTTTTCAAGAAGAAAAACTGCTTGATTTGAAGTCCGTTCTTGTAAATAATGTCCTAAAAACCAATGTTGGCAAATATCAGCCAATACACTTTTATCCCCATTAATAACCAAAGAAATAATCCCTTCCTTATCTTCTATAGTGGGAAGAAGACTTTTTATAAAAAAGTCACGTGCTGAAAAATTTTCTGGCCGGTTAAACTTATTTTCAGTTAGCATTAGACTTTCAATTCGATCTACTCTAAAACTACGGATATTATTCCTAAGATGACAAAATCCAATCACATACCACTTATTATTCCAATAGATAATTCTGTACGGATCGACCAATCTATAATTTAATTGCTTTTCGCCACTTTTATGATAAAGAATTTTTACTGAGTACCCGTCAGCTACGGCCTGCTCCAACTCCTTCAAAAAAGGTTCCATAGAGAGTGAACTTAATCGACTTATTACTTCAAGACTAGTTAAATGTTGGTTTATCTTTGTTTCCTGTTCTTGATTTGAGTATTTACTTAGTTTTGAAATGGCCCTATTTAGTGCTTCACCTCCATAATATCCGGCTTCTTCTGCAAAAACAGCAGCGTGAAATAGTGAAGTTTGCTCCTCAAAATCAAAAAAAAGAGGAGCCTCAATAAAATTGTTCAATAAAGTGTATCCACCGTTATGTCCTGGTTCTGAAATTATAGGTACGCCACTTGTTGAAATTGTATCAATATAACGATACACAGTCCTTATATTCATCTCTAACTTTTCTGAAATTTGTTTTGCAGTAATTTTTTCACCTGAACGAAGCATCCATAGAATTGCTAACATATTGTCAATTTTAGGCATATAATTCCACCTCTATATGAAATTTATTTTATATTATATATTTCCGATTTTTGGTATAACTCATCACGCTCTAATCGGATTGACCCATTTATTAGGATTTAAATTTGCTCCAAGAATAAGAGATCTATCGGACTCAAAATTATTTACAATAGATAAAGCGAGTGAGTATCCAAAACTTGAAGCTATTTTACGTGGACAAATAAATACAAAAGTCATTGAAGAAAATTATGAGGATATTTTGCGATTAGCCCATTCAATAAGAGAAGGAACAGTCTCGGCATCCCTTATTATGGGGAAATTAGGTTCTTACCCTAGACAAAACAGCTTAGCTACAGCCTTACGCGAAATGGGGAGAATAGAAAAAACGATTTTTATTCTTAATTACATTTCGGATGAATCTCTAAGAAGAAAAATACAAAGAGGATTGAATAAAGGAGAAGCCATGAATGGACTGGCAAGAGCTATTTTCTTCGGAAAACAAGGAGAGCTTAGGGAACGAACCATACAGCATCAGCTTCAAAGAGCTAGTGCTTTAGATATAATTATAAATACCATCAGTATCTGGAATACTCTACATCTAACAAAAGCAGTTGAATATCAAAAGCGGACAGGTAGTTTTAATGAAGACTTATTGCACCATATGTCACTTTTAGGCTGGGAACATATTAATTTGCTAGGAGAATACCATTTTAATTCGGAGAAAGTGATCTCAGTAGATTCTTTAAGACCACTGAAACTTTCTTAACGTTGTTAAAAACGGGAGAATCGTCAGGAAAATAGGCTTAGCGTTGTAAATCCGCGTTTTCCTGACGGTACCCCTATTTTAGATTATCCTAGCTTCCCTATTAATCTTCTACTTCTTGGTAATCCTCCCAAAGCCGATCAAACAACTGCAACGCATTCGGAAAAGGAGAATTCCATTCTAAATAGCTACTAATTTCGTGATAAGAAGTGGCATGTTTTGGAAAAGCATGATCGCGGAACATCCATTCCGCTAACTCACTTTCTGCTTTATATTGTTTGGCTCCTCGATATCTCATCATAAATTGGAAAAAGGTACGCAATTCCCCTCACCTCCATCTATTCGGATTGCTGCTCGTTCATAAATGCTTCATGTCTTTCTCGCTTCTTGCGGAATACGATGCCAGATAACACAACACTTATTTCATAAATAACGATTAACGGAATCGCCACGACAACTTGTAGAATAAAATCAGGTGGAGTAATCGCAGCTCCGACAATAATCAGAATAAAATAAGCGTATTTTCTCGTTTTCCTCAAGAAGGATGGTGTCAAAATACCTAAGCTCGTCAAAAACATAAACACGATCGGAATTTCGAAGAACAGCGCAAATGGGAATGTCACTTGTAATAAAAATTTAAAATAACGATCCACCGTAAACATTTCTGTAAACATACCATCATTTAAAGAAAGTAAAAATGGCAAGATTAATCGTATAAATATGTAGTAACCGAATACTAAACCAGCAATAAACAATAGAAAAATTGCCGGAATATAGGATAAGGAAACCTTTTGTTCACGAGGTGTTAAGCCTGGCTTCACAAACAGCCAAACTTGCAAGCTTAAAAAAGGAATCGTTCCCACAGCAGCAACGAGCATCGCCATTGTAAAATAGATCCATATAATTTCACCGGGACTAATCACCGTCAATGTAAATCCGAGATCCTGTACGAAAAAATGATAAATATCTTTCACAAACCAAAAGCCAAGAAGTAAAAATGTAATAAAGACAACAGCTGTCCAAATCAATCGTTTTCGAAGCTCTGATATATGGTCGACTACGTTCATGTCCTTCTCATTAGACAATTGTTCGTCATCCTTCACCAAACGCGCCCCCTCTCTTCGCCCTCTTCGCCTTTATCAGAAAAGAAGATGTAAGGTTTTAACAACCTTACACCTTCCGTACAGCTTATTTTTTCTCGTCTATTTTCTTCGATTCATCATCTGACACTAAGTCGCGAGTTGCTTTTTTAAATTCCTTCAAGGAACTTCCTACTGCTTTTCCGATTTCAGGTAGCTTAGAAGGTCCAAATACTACAAGTGCAATAATAAGAATTAAAATTAACCCGGGAAAACCGATGTTAGATAACATGAGTATTCACTCCATTTCAAAATTCTAAGTATAGAAAGTAGCTTGTCTGTTCTTTAAAATTCATGTCTATTATAGTGCGTTTTCATTCTAACGTCTATAGTAACATATGAGACAGCTATAAGATACTAAACTGCAAAGGCTCGTTTATATCCGATCGTATTGCCGAAAATAATAATCATATGGATTTTTCTCGTCCTTCTCGCCTTTCTTCTCACTAGTCAGTACCCATTTTGATGAATCAAAATTTGGGAAGTAGGTATCTCCTTCAAATACTTCATCAATGTATGTAATATACATACGATCCGCATGTGGAAGCATTTGTTCAAAAATCTTTCCGCCACCAATAATAAAATACTCTTGGTCTGGAGATTCTTTTTGCCATTCTAAGATGGTATCTAACGAATGAATGACGATGCAGCCTTCCTGCTCATAGTCGGTATTTCTCGTTACAACCACATTCGTCCGATTAGGCAAAGGCTTCCCCATGGAATCAAATGTATTTCTTCCCATTATCACCGTATGAGAAGTCGTTAGTTCTTTAAAAAACTTTAAATCCTTTGGTAGTCTCCAGGGCAGATCGTTTTCACGCCCTATTACACTGTTTTTGTCCATTGCGACTAGGAATGATAACATGTCTTTCCTCCTCCTTACACAGCAACGGGTGCTTTAATTGTCGGATATGGGTCATATCCTTCCAAAAGCAAGTCCTCCATGTCAAAGTCAAATACCGAAAGTTTTTCTGGGTTAAGTTTCAACGTCGGAAAAGGTTTCGGTTCTCTACTTAACTGTGTAAGAACCTGTTCTTTATGGTTCGAGTAGATATGGGCATCTCCTAACGTATGGATAAAGTCCCCAACCTCTAATCCACATTCATGTGCAATTAAGTGCGTCAATAAAGCATAGCTTGCGATGTTAAACGGAACACCTAAAAAGATATCGCCGCTACGCTGATACAGTTGACAAGACAATTTTCCGTCTGCTACATAAAACTGGAACATCGTATGACATGGCGGAAGCGCCATATTCGGAACATCTTCTGGATTCCATGCGGAAACTATCAAGCGACGAGAATCAGGATTTACCTTTATGGTTTCAATCACTTCTTTTAATTGATCAATCGTTTGATTATTTGTCGTTCTCCATGCTCTCCATTGCTTTCCGTAGACAGAACCAAGATCCCCAAATTGTTCAGCAAAGGTATCATCAGTCAGGATAGATTGCTTAAAGCGACCCATTTGTTTTACATATTCTTCATTGAAATCTGGATCTTGTAAGCTTCTTCGTCCGAAATCTGTCATATCTGGTCCGTCGTATTGTTCACTATCTACCCATTTTTTAAACGCCCACTCATTCCAAATATTGTTGTTATGTTGAAGTAAATATCGGATATTGGAGTCCCCTTTAATAAACCAAAGCAATTCACTGGCAATTAAACGAAAGGGAACGCGCTTTGTCGTTAACATAGGGAAACCTTCTTGCAGGTTAAAGCGCATCTGGTGGCCGAATACAGAATAAGTACCTGTATTGGTACGGTCCCCCTTTACGGTTCCTTTCTCTAATACTTCCTGACAAAGCTCTAAGTAAGCTTTTTCTCCCGTAATCATGTCATAGACACTCCTATCTAAAAAAGTAAGGATCTAAATTGGAAAAATCCATGGAATGAAATTGCTGAAAAAATTGATATGTTTTCGGTGCAAATTGTTGTAATTTTTTTCGAGATGATTCATTACAATAATAGTAAGCAAAGGCTTCAGCAAAATATTCCGAAGTGTACGTGGCAAAGTAGTCTTGTCCCGGAAACAAGAGAGATACTTCTTTTTTCCATAGCTTACGGATATTTTGGTGATGTTTCTGCGATGTATTCATTAAATGATATACGGTGTGGCCAATTTCATGGAGCTCTAGATTAATAGATCCATGCCCATTCCCGGAGACACTCGCCCCAATTTTCGCTGAGACTAACCAGCCACCTCCAGCGCCAGGAACATCCTCCCACGTCACATTTTCTTTCCAACCTCTGGGCTTATCCCATTTTAAATAATATAACAAAGGTTCATCTGTAAGACTACCTTCAAATAGTCGTATTTTAACCCCTTGATCCATGAGTAAGTCAAGAATCGGTCGGTCAATTGAATTAATCCGCTTCAGCATACGAATAAGTTCATTCGCGTTCTGTACCTTTTCTGGAATGACAACCAGTTCCTCTAATGCATCAGCATTTTCTAATTTATAAATAGGGTACAGTGCTTCCTTCCCTTTCGCCTGCTCTAACATAATACCGTGAAAAGGTCGCGTTATATCAATAAACGGTAGCATTAACAGCATACATATGATAATTAATTGAACCATATATTTCAGTATTTTTTTCATTGCTACTCTAAAACACTAGTTTTTCTATATTTGTAGTTTTCTATGGTGATAACAATATTGTAACACAGATATTACAAAAACATTTCGTTTTCTGTATGAAATCATATTCTTCCTTTTAGGACATAAAACTTGTTAAGAGCAAATTTAGGAAAGGGGATAATTCGCATGCTTCATACCGGAAATGTTCAGCAAGTTGTTAAACATTCCATGGCATATGGTTTTCTATTAAGCCAACCATTTTCCTTCTATGTGGATGCTTACCCTGTTTTACAAAATGAGATTTTAACAGAGTCGCAAAACTTAAAATATGGTCAACATAATGAATCTGTCCTTGTCCTTCAATATAAACTTAGTCAATTAAACTATTTCAAACAGCCTGTCGATGGAGAATTTGGGGTTCGTACAGAATATGCGTTAAAAAGCTTCCAGAAGGATCATCAACTTACTGCTAATGGTGTTGCAAACCAAAAGACAATTTCTACCCTTGTTAGAATAGAACGGGAACAATACTTGCGGCCACTTAAATCCATTGAGGAAGATTATTACCCTGGTGAACAAGGGGACGACATTGAGAAAATCCAAAAAGCTCTTCAATACTTTGGGTATTATAAAGGAGAGTTAGACGGAATTTATGGACCACTAACAGATAAAGCGTTAATCAATTTTCAGCAAGATCAGGGTCTAGAAGTGAAACAATCCATTAACGAAAAAACGGTTAATCAGATTTATGAAGCCGAACCAGCGGAAACGGTTGCAGCTCCTTCACCGGATACAGAACAAGAATCGGAACCAAAACCGGTTAAAAAGGAAACAGCGTCCTACTCGGTATCAGGACTTATTGCCACAGCAAAAAGTTTCATAGGTACACCCTATGTCTGGGGTGGGGAATCTCCTGGAGGATTTGATTGTAGCGGTTTCATTCAATATGTGTATCAAGCTCATGGAATAAAGCTAGGAAGAACGGTAAGTGATATTTGGAATGGGACCAAACCAGTCTCTACCCTATCTGTTGGGGACTTCGTCTTTTATGAAACATATAAAGCAGGTCCTTCCCACATGGGAATATACTTAGGAAATAATCAATTTATTCATGCAGGAGAATCAAATGGTGTAGAAGTGTCAGACATGGGTATCTCCTATTGGCAACAGCGTTATATTGGGGCGAAACGTGTAGCTCAATAAAGAATAAAGCGTGATATCATCGTGATATCACGCTTTTTTATACAAGTGCATTCCACTCTTCCAAAAATTGACGTAAAAAAGTTTCCATAAATGCATGACGATCTTTAGCCATTTGTTTTGCTGCGTCTGTGTGCATCATTTCTTTTAATAATAAAAGCTTATCATAAAAATGCTGGATGGATGCCGTTTCTTTTTCCTCTGGTAACTCCGAATGAATAGTGCGCCCTCGTGATCCACCATAAGCAAATGTTCTAGCAATTCCAATGGCTCCGATTGCATCCATTCGATCTGCATCTTGCACGATTTTCCCTTCAAGCGTATTAGGAACTTTTCCTTTACTAAACGATACATCTTGAATGGCCGCCTCAATAGCTTGTCTCGTTGAGGAATCGACTCCCATTTTCACGAGAAATTGGTCACGTTCTTCACGAGCTGCTTCAGGAGAATCCGTCAACTTTCGATCGTCCACATCGTGCAACCACCCCGCTGCCTCTGTTACAAATTCATCCGCATGTTCTAGTTTTGCTATTTTTTTCGCTAAAATGGCCACCCTTTTCATATGGTAATAGTCATGTCCCGATCCATCTTTTATAAATTTGTTATATACATAGTCTTGGATTGCGGCTATGTGTTCCTTTTCCTGCATGGTCTGTCCCCTCTCATTCAAATAAGTCTAATTGTCTAGGGTTTAGTTGCTCATATGTAATGCCCAATATTTGCATTAATTCGAAAGCATTATGCGCTGCATCTCCCCCCGAATTATTATTAAACAGAACGGTTACTTGTTGGGATGCTTGCTCGATCTCCTTCAAATGATCTGCCCATTCTTTTAATTCTTGTTGATTATAGTTGTATAAAAACCGAACTGCACGCCAGTCCGCTTGTCCGTTTCGGTTCCAGCCGTGCACGTTTCTCCCATGAAAACGAACAAGTGTCTTTTCTTTAGACGTTGGTTCTAAGACAGTAGGTACAGAACCTGTACCTGCTTGAGGCTCATCACAAATCGTATGAATCCAATTTTCTTCTATCATAAATCGGATGGTTTGATCCTTTCGATTTGGTTCAAACCAAGTTCGATTGCGAAACTCCAGAGCAAGTGGTAAGTGAGGTAGTAGCTCTCTAATCACTCGAAGTTTTCTAATGTTCTCTTTATTTAAATCAAACCATGGTGGAAATTGAAAAAGGATACAGTTTAATTTATTCGCCTCTAAAACTGGTGCAATAGAATTCTCGTAAGCAGCAAACAATTCACGTGCCTCTTGAACACTTCTTTTTTGTCGGTCATGCCCGGTCATCCCCTGAAAGGCTTTAATGACAAAGGAGAAACGATCAGGTGTGTCTTGAACCCACTTCTGATAATTTTTTTGGGGCTGAATTGCATAAAAGGCAGTATCTACTTCTACGACAGGGAAATGGGAACTATAAACAGATAGCTTATTTGATGATGCTGTTTTCGTTGGGTATAAATCATCATGATCCCCCTACCCTGTAAGTCCAATATGTATAGCCATTCGCAGCTTGCCTCCCTTTCCACATATTGTAGTATAAAATCAAAAAAAACAAAATAAAGACACAATGGAATAAACGCAAAAACAAAGCGTTTTTCACCAGCGGAAATAGCTCGAATTCCTTGACGCAACTGGAAAAATAAGCTATATTTAATACAAGCAAAGAAGATGTTTTGGATTCATTAATGACAGGTAGCTTCCGAAAAAGAAGTGGTTGGAATTGTGATCCTTCGCTTCTATCGGAGCTACCTTTTTTCATGCAAATTCATCTTGTTTGTATTACCACGTAATACGTGTAAGCTTTTAGGAGGATGTAACATGCAAAATGGTGTAGTAAAATGGTTCAATGCGGAAAAAGGCTACGGTTTTATCCAATTGGAAGAAGGAAATGATGTATTCGTACACTATTCCGCTATCCAAGAAGAAGGCTTCAAAACATTAGAAGAGGGCCAAGAAGTTTCTTTCGAAATCGTCGATGGCGATCGTGGACCTCAAGCAGCTAACGTAACGAAAAAATAAACATTACACATATATTAGCGATGACCATTTGGTCATCGCTTTTCTTGTTTTTTATATCCTATGATTGAATTTGTTTCATGAAATAGGTATAATGTATGCTTGGTAGTTTTCTACTACCCGCGGTTCGGAAACTCCCGCGTCATCAAAACTAAGGAGGAATTATATTGCAAAATGAATGGATTTGGATTGTATTTGCAATCCTAAATTTTAGCATGCTTCTTTTTATGTACCGTATGTTTGGAAAGGCTGGCCTATTTGTCTGGATTGGAATGGCAACAGTTATCGCGAATATTCAAGTCGTAAAAACGATTGAATTATTCGGTCTAACAGCCACTCTAGGCAATATCATTTATGGGACGATTTTCTTAGCAACCGATATATTAAATGAGAAGTACGGAAAAGAAGATGCAAAAAAAGCCGTTTGGTTAGGGTTTTCAACCCTTATCATTATGACAGTTATTATGCAGGTCGTAATAAAATTTCATCCAGGTCCAGAAGACTTCGCACAAGAGTCACTAGAAACTATTTTTGGACTTATTCCGAATATTGCGATTGGAAGTCTAGCTGCCTTTGTTGTCAGTCAGTACTTAGATGTGTGGATTTACAGTAAAATCAAAGCGGTATTACCAGATACAAAATATCTATGGTTGCGAAACAATGGTAGTACAATGATTAGTCAATTAGTCGACACCGCTATCTTTTGTGGCATTGCATTCTACGGTCAATATTCACTAGATATTTGGTTTGAAATCTTCGTCAGCACTTATTTGATCAAATTCTTAGTTGCCGCCATCGATACACCGTTTTTATATATGGCGAAAAACTTCAACAATACTTCACACTAAACACAAAAAGGCAATGCTTATTTGAGAAGAAGCATTGCCTTTATTTTAACGACAGCGGGTGATTTTATGTTAGAAATTTATACAGATGGAGCGGCAAGTGGAGATCCGGGGCCAAGTGGAATCGGTATTTATATCAAGCATGGCAAGGATCACTTTGAATATTCCTTTTATAGCGGCATTTATTCCAATCACGAAGCGGAATTTTTAGCCGTAATGAAAGCCATTGAAATATGTCAAGAGTCCTTTCCTGATGAAATTCTATCCATCCGGTCCGACTCGAAATTAGTCGTAGACGTTATAGAAAAGGAGTTTACGAAAAATCAAAAGTTTTTACCGCTTCTAACATCCATTTTAGAGGAAACAAAAGGTTTTCAACACTTTTTCATTAAATGGATTCCAGAAAAGCAAAACACCAAAGCTGATCAGCTGGCACGCCAAGCCATTCAACGTTATAAAGAAGAATTTAAGAAGTAACTCCTTTTTTCTTTAACAGTTGCGTTGCATGAGAAAGAGAATGAACCCCTTCTCCCTCCAGTAATTCTAAAATGCTTAAGTAGTAGCTCCCTACAAATGTATGTTGGTTTTGTAAGGTAGTCTTTAGAGCAAGAATGACCTTCCAATCTTCTGACATTGTGGAATGCTTTCCTAAATATATAAATCTAACATCCTCGTCTGTTAGCTTAAACCCTTTGGACCATAAATCATCTAAATAATAAGCTAATTGATTAGACAAGTTCATGTTTTTCCCTCTCTTGTTCTGACTGAATATTTTATACGATTCATTGTACAGGAACGCACGTTCTATTGTCCAGTTAAAAACCGTAAATCGTCATCCCACCATCTACCATTAAGGTTTGACCTGTCATATAATTACTCGCTTCTGAAGCTAAGAACACTGCTGCTCCTGCCAATTCCTCTAGCTTTCCTATTCGTTGTAAAGGAGTACGACTCATAATATCCTGAACGTATTGCTCATCTTGTAATAGTTTTTTTGTTAAGGAAGTCGGAAAATACCATGGTCCGATTGCATTGACGTGGATACCAAATTTCCCCCACTCTAATGCTAAATTTTTCGTCATCTGAATAATAGCACTTTTCGTCATGGCATATACAACACCTGTTCGTAATGCTACATGACCTCCTACGGAAGAAATATTAATGATTTTGCCTCTTCCCTTTTCTTTCATTCGTCTACCAGCTTCCTGAGCCAGGAAGAATGTACTTTTCATATTTATATCAATGATTTGACTCCATTCTTCTTCTGTAACGTCTAGGGATTCACTACGTATGTTCATTCCGGCATTATTCACCCAAATATCAATAGGATCATCCCCAATTTGTTTATTTAATGCTTCTATTATTCTTCTATAATTAGAAACATCCTCACAGATGGGATAAGCTTTTCTACCGAATGATTCTATGACTTCTTTTACATCGTCTAAGTCCCTTTCCGTACGGGAAATGATGACAACGTCTGCCCCAGCTTCTGCATAACTAATAGCAATTGCCTTCCCAATTCCCTTTCCAGCTCCTGTCACAACAGCTAATTGGTTATCTATTCTAAAATCTGGTAAGTACATAAAAAATCCCCTTTTTTTGAATCGTTAAATAATTCCAATAATTATAACATTTTCATAAATTGTTTACTTTTAAATAATAGAGTATTACACTACTTATGGATTGACAGAATAGTAACAGTATTTCAATTTTAAGGGGGTAATATCCATGAAAAAATTTCTACTAGCTTTAGGTTTAATTTCAGCATTCGTTATCGCTGGATGTTCACAATCAGATGAAGGAACAGATAAAGAGAAATCATCTGAAGAAGAAAAAGCAAGTGAATCCGATGTAAAAACAGTACTATTAGATGAACAAGAAAACTTTACGGATACTTTCAGTCCATTCCAACAAACGATCAATGCTTACCAAGCTACAATCGGTGATGATGAAGTAACACCAGAGGAACGCGCAGCTGCTGCTGAAGAAGCACTTACTGCAGCGAAAAATGCTCAAACTGAGTTAGAAAATTACGAAGTAAGCGCAGATCTTTCAGATGATATGAAAGAATCTTATACTAATGCATTAACTACTCTAAAAGATTACTATGCTGAAGTAGCTTCAGCAATTGAAGCAAATGCAGATGCAGCTGACTTCACTGCTGCGCAAACTAAATGGGACGAATATCAAAGCGCTATCGGATCTATCTTCGAAGATGCTGATCTTCTTGCTCCTAACATGGCAGATGCATTAAGCTAATCATACTTAGTTACAAAGGAAAACGGCCCTAGGGCCGTTTTTTTTGTTCCTTTTCTATGCATATATAAAATCGGCTTGGTATGGGTACGTAAACCAATTCCCCATCCAACTCCTGTCTAAATACCTCAATTTTTGTACTTTTGTTCTTTTATAATTGGTATATTTTTGAATACTTTTCAGTTAAATAATCCACTAAATATTTAGGATTTAATCCTTCGTCCGTTACATCTTTAAGTATTTCAAGCGGTTGCTTCATCTTGCCGTGACGATGAATGTTTTCTCCTAACCATTCTTTAATTTTTAGGAAATTCCCACTTTCAATCAATTCATCAACATCTATTTCTTTTTTCATAGTATGGTAAATTTGCGCAGCATACATATAGCCTAAAGCATAGGATGGGAAATAGCCAAAATCTCCACCAGACCAATGAATATCCTGAAGAACCCCTTCTTTATCAGAGGTTGGACGAATCCCTAGATACTCCTCCATCTTATCGTTCCATAGCTCTGGTAAATCTTTGACTTCAATTTCCCCACTAATCAGTGCTTTCTCTAGCTCATAACGAATCATAATATGTAAGGCATATGTCATTTCGTCTGCTTCGATTCGAATAAAGGAAGGCTTCACTTCATTAATGGCTTTATAGAATTCATCAAAAGACAGGCTTTTGAATTCGTTTGGTGCAAAGGATTTGAATACTTCAAAGTGGTTTTGCCAGAATCCTTCACTTCGTGCTACGAGATTTTCCCAAAATAGGGACTGAGATTCATGGATTCCCATAGAAGTTCCTCCAGCTAATGGAGTTTGATATAAAGATGGATCAATATTTTGTTCGTATAAAGCGTGCCCACCCTCATGGATTGTACCGAACACGGCCATTCGGAAATCATCTTCATCATAGCGAGTCGTTACACGAACGTCGTTCGGATTGATTCCGATCGCAAACGGATGAACAGTCTCGTCTAAACGGCCAGCCTCAAAATCAAAGCCCATTCGTTTTAGAATCTCCAAGCTAAAGTCTTCTTGTTTTTCTTTAGGGAAATGGTGTTGAAGAACTTCTGGGTTCGGCTTATGGTTAGATTGATTGACCTTTTCAACTAGTGAGGTGAGCTCTTTGCGCAAAGCTGGAAAAACTTGATCTAATGTTTCCGTTGTGACACCGGGTTCATACATATCGAGTAATGCATCATAAATATTCTTTTCATAACCCCAGTACTCCGCGAATTTCCGCTTATAATCTACTAATTTCTCCAAGTATGGTTGTAGAAGTGAAAAATCACCCTTCACACGGGCTTCAGTCCATACAGATTCTGCTCTTGATTGTAGGGTCACATACTCTTTGTATTCTGCTTCTGGTATTTTTTTATTTCGGTTATACTCTTTTTCACACTCTTCAATAGATTTAGCGAGAATGGGATCCTCCGTCTTCCCTTTTAGATCATTAATGAATTGCTTCATTTGATCAGAGGTGGATAACGCGTGGAGTTTCTGAGATAGGAATCCAATGACCTCGGAACGAAGATCCATTCCTTTTTTCGGTGCTTTTGTTCGTAGATCCCACATCATGAGATACAAAGATTCTTCATACGCTTTTTGTTCTTTTAGCAAATCTTTAAACTGTTGTTCTTTTTCTTTTATTTCCAAACCTTAACGCCCCTTTCCATTGTTTACACATACAAGCTTATTTTACCAAACATTCTAGACGCTGTATCTCTTTTTCCTTATTTACTTCTCGGTCTCTTTACAAGCTCTCCACCACAATTTGGACAAACATAATTCGTAGTAGATGAACATTCAGGACAAAATGTACATTCGTATGTACAGATATATGCTTCATCTGTTGGTGTTAATTGCTTGGAACACTTTTCACAAGCCTCTCTCATTTCTAAAGCCATATTCTCCACTCCTTTTTTTACCTCTCATTAATGATTCTACTTGGAAGTATAATATCCTCTAAAAGATAATAAAAGCCCAGATACTCAACTATCTGGACTTCTACACATATCCTTTTACTTCCGCTTACCGAAATATTGATAGTAATCCGTTTTAATGAACCCGTTAAACAACTTTCTTTTCTTCGTCGCTTTTTTTCCATACAATTGTTCGAATTTTTCGTACGACGTCAACATATAAACACTCCAAGATGGAAGGTCCTTCATTACTTCTCCAAGGTCGCGATATAGTTTTTCTACCTCCATCCGGTCCCCAATTCGTTGTCCATATGGTGGATTACCTACCAAAAATCCATTGTCCTTCTTCAAGGTTAAGTCTTTCACTTGCATTTGCTTCCATGTAACGAGTTCTCCTAATCCAGCTTCCATGGCATTATCCTTAGCAATATTAATCATTCGATGATCAATATCTGATCCTTGTATGTCCAACGGTTGGTCATATTTGGCCAAATCTTCTACCTCTTGGCGCGCTTGTTCCCAAGCTTTCCTGCCTACCCATTCCCAGTCTTCAGAAGCGAATTCTCGATTAAACCCTGGAGCAATGTTTTGCCCAATGAGAGCTGCTTCTATCGGAATCGTTCCAGAACCACAGAATGGGTCCACAAATGGTTGGTCCGCTGTCCAATTGGTCAGCTGGATGAGAGCGGCCGCTAATGTCTCTTTCAACGGTGCTTCCCCTTGACCAACTCGATATCCACGTTTATGCAGCCCTGTACCTGACGTATCAATTGTTAATGTCACGATATCCTTTAGAATGGCTACTTCAATACGATAGAACGCACCTGTTTCCTCTAACCAGCTTGCAATACCATATTTCTGCTTTAATCGCTCTACAACTGCTTTTTTAACGATGGATTGACAATCTGGCACACTATGTAACGTAGATTTAACGGATTTACCGATCACTGGAAACTCTCCATCCTCTGGAATGAATGTTTCCCACTCTATTTGCTTCGTTTGTTCAAAAAGTTCTTCAAAACTTGTTGCCTTAAATTCGGCAACGAACAATTTCACCCGGTCTGCTGTTCGAAGCCAAAGGTTGGCTCGAGGTATAGCATCTACAGTTGCTGTAAATAAAACTTTCCCATTTTCTACTTTTACATCTGTATATCCTAACGCTTTAACTTCATTCGCTACAACGGACTCTAATCCCATAGCAGCCGTTGCAATCAACTGCACTTCTTTTTTCATATTCATGTCCTTTCCCGGATAAGTTTCCTCCTATCTATGATAATAGAAGGCATCTATAAACGCAAAAAAACCCATCCTAAAAAGAAAGGGTTTCATCTATGATTGCAAAGACCAATGAATATTTTGTAAGCCATGTTCTGTACTGTCGTACTGCAAACGGTGGTCAGCCTCGTACTTAAGCAGTAATCATCTATCTACAAGCAAAAAGCTTGTCCCTTTTTCGGTTCAGTTCCCTAATCAAGGATGCCCCTACCATTATTTGGGTTGCTCACTCGTGGGGTTTACCTCGTTCCACTCAAGATGTTTCCATCCTGACTACGTCACTGTGGCACTTTCAAGGTTGCGATACCATATCCCTTGGACTTAGGTATCTTCCCTGCCGTTAACCAATACTGGTTACCTTGACTTATGAATTCGTCAAGCACGAACACTACAAGCATCACAGCTTGTGTGAGCATGGACTTTCCTCTACACGTGAAACGTGCAGCGATTACTCCAACATTCATTTTATGCAATCTTCATTGTAAGGCTAAAGATCTCTTACGTCAAATCATTATAACACCAATATGTACGTAGGTCATTGGTAATTATTAGTCTGCATCTACATACTTCTTGCCGAAAACAGCTTTTTCAAGATTCGATACTCTTTTTAAAATGTCGTAATTCACTTGATGATTCGAAGTTTGTGGACGAGCCTTAGGTTGTCCACCGCCTCTTTTCAAGCGTTCATTTTCTTGTCGTAGTCGATCTATTTCTTGTTGAAAGTTTTCATAGTCTTGAATAACAACATCTAAAAATTCATCTACTTCTTCTTGATGATATCCTCTCATTGCCGTTTTAAAGCTTTTTTCTAATATATCTTTACCAGTAAATTGAATACGCTCTAACACTTCATCATCACCTCATATTTGACACAACTTATAGCTATTTTTTCAAATAAATGAAAAATTGTCAATCGTTGTCCCATATATTTATATTCTCTGCCTGAAGATCTTGTACGGTCTCGTCCAAATCAAAAGGAGTAATATGGGAAATCATATAAAATTTCTCCGCTTGTTTCGCTTCCTCTAAGAAATAAGCAGTGCTTCCGGGATACTCTTCATCCGTCAGGACGAGGCACCCATCACTTTTTGCAATGAGCCATTTATCACGTGCTTTAAATTGAAAGGGTCCTTTGTATTCTGATTGATATAACGGTTGAAAGAAATCAGCGTGTATGCAAACCTCCTCATATTCCAGTTGATAGGGTTCCGGCCATCTACTTTCCTGATTTTCGAACGGTGGAATAACCCCTAATTTTATATCGTATGTATCTTGTAAGTCCATTATGACCTGGCAAGTCCAAAGCTCTACTCCCATTTGTCCCGATACTAGTACCCACTGCAGTCCATCTTCTATGAGGGGAATTAGCCTTCGCTTTAAAGTTTCCTTAATAATCTTAATTCTAGGATCGGATGCTTTAAAAATATTTAGTTCGAAAGGTTTGTACCCTGTGATTGTCACTACTTTCATATTTGTTTCCCCCCACCTTCTCTATTCTATTGGATTCATAACTTGAATCCAAGTATTTAAATAAAGGGGCATGAACAAAACTATAACTTCCGACTTTATAGACGAACCTATTCGTCTCTCATAAGCCCACATATAGGATGCGACCGTGTGTTAGTAACGCTTCGTAGTAGGCATTCTTGACGCAAGGCAGCAAGGATGCTTATTCGACGGGCCGTGCCCGCGGAATCTGCCAGAGCGCGGTATATAGCTTCACCACTTGTGTCGCATTTACCAGCAAAATTCTCAAAACGCCTTAAAAGAAAAATCCGAACTGATTCGAATTCTAAATTTAGAATTTCGAACCATAGTTCGGATTTTTTAAGATAAATACATTTTTGTCCTAGACTCTATATCTCTTACTTTACTTCTTCCATTTGAACGCTTTATTAGGATATGGCTTCATCGTTTTATATTCTTTGCCAGGGTCATATGGGCTAGCAATATTAGGACTTGCTAGGTCTTCTCCTTCTAGTCCAGGATTACCAGGGTAAGGACCGTATGGTGGTGTGTTTGCACCTAATCCAGGGTTTACCGGTGGAACTGCTCCTGGTCCAGCTACCGGTGGTACGGGAGCCATTGGAGATGGAACTTGATAGGCACCAGCGAAATAATCAACACTATCGAACGTATTATCGACAGAAGTAGAATGAGGATATACGTGTGCATTCTTTTGTAGATGATGATTTACGATTGTAGTATGAGAAGGATGAATGTGTTCTACTGTATTTTCAAAACAATGGTCAATCATGTTATGCTTGGTCGGATACACCACCTTGTCAATTGGTCTAGGAAAGCCGCAACCTGCGCCGTAGGGTTTATGATGTCTCATAAAAATAGGTCTCCTCTCTTTTTTTAGGTTCAATAATAACCTATGTAAAAGAGTGAAGACCTGTCTCAGACAACTACCTATTTTACGTTTACTTTTGTGAACTTTCTAAATCATCTTGTGAAAAAGAAAAAGGCAAAAGCTCATCCATGGTCACAGATTTTATGACATTCTGTAAATTGCTCGTATGAATCATCATATCTTTTGCAAAGAACTCACTCATTACTTGTCTACATGATCCACATGGAGGTACCGGACGTTCCGTATCAGCTACAACTGCTAGTTGATCAAATTCATACTCCCCATCAGAAATAGCTTTAAAAATCGCCACCCGTTCAGCGCAAAGACTTACGGGATAAGCAGCATTTTCGATGTTACAGCCGTGATATACCTTTCCTGATTTGGTTAAAAGTGCGGCCCCAACTGAAAATTTAGAATAAGGCACGTAAGCTTTTTCCCGTATTTTATTCGCTTCTTTAATGAGAGATTGTTTATCCATGTGCATCCCCTTCTGTTGGTACTACTTATGTATCCTAGGATTAAAGTAATCGTATAGGATAGTATAGTAGAACGACTGCTGATTGTAAAGGCTTTCCTCATGTTTTTTGTGTTTGGAGATCCTCCATTAAAAGCTCAAATACATACTCTATAGATTTATATAACTCCATGTACCTTTTCTTACGAACATCCACATAATAACTGTGCATAAGAATTAATTCCAAATTTTCCGCTGTAGAAGCTACTTGTTGAGGATGTACGCGAACGTCTCGGTTTTTAACAAAGTCTAACGCTTCTTCCTCCCATCCTTTTATTTTGTTATAAATAGGCGTTGTTTCCTTTCTAACATATTCAAAAAAAGAACGGTCTCGTTTATCTTCTGGTTTTTCATGAGTTAAATAGTAATCAAGTAGCTGTTGAAGGTCATGCTTTAATATTTCGATAGAATCTTGTAACGTCATGTTTCTACCCGCCTTTCTACTCTTACTTTACCATTATTTGCGGGCGAATTGCATGTTTTTAAACAGATGCTTGATTGAAAACATCACTCTATCTTTCCAAGCATCCGGTTTTGGGCTATAGGTTTGTTTTCGTAATTGTTTCACTTCTTTTCTTAACGATAATACTTCTGTTTGTAACGTTCCTAATTCATGTCTATGTGCAAGGGTGAGTGTCAAAACTTGATCATCTGCTTTTGTAGCCACTTTCTGCTCTAATAAGCGAACTTGATCCATTAGTTCAATAAATCCTTTTTCAAACTCTTTCTTCGTGACGTGTGCCGTATGTGTATCCTTCTGTTTTTGGATGAATGTATTCATAGTAATTCCTCCTCAGGATTGGTCTTGGCTATATGGTTCTCCATTTAACGATTACTTCCTTCCCGCTTGACAAAACTAGAAAAAAACAAACAATATTAGCCCCTCCTATTTTCACCTTCTACGTTATTTCGACTTTAAAGAAGGCGTAGCACAAGCTGGCAGTTAGTACTCATCCCTTTACAGTGCTTATACCTAGGCTGAATTTCTCCATCCTAAAATTTCTCCACCTAAGTAAAAAAGAGCTTTGCATGTTTTTACGAGCTATGTATCAAACTAACTGTAAAGGAGGGATTTTCACAATGGATTCTGATCAAAAAAGAAAGCAAAACAAACCTCTTAAAACGGAGGAAGAAAAGCGTCGTGGATACGGGGACAAAAAATTAGAAGGTCCAAATCGTCCTTCTACTTAATAGTGTATATGACAATAAAACCTTTGCAGTTGTGCAAAGGTTTTATTTCTTAAGTAGATATAAAGGTTGAACAAAGCTTGTGAGCAAATGTCTTTTTTTCGAAAAGGAAGTCCAACTATTATCTGATAACGATATCTCCACAGGCTTCCACCATTTTTTCGGAATACCCCCATTCCTATTCCAGTCTTGACGAATATTATCTTGATGTGAGACTACTGGATATACATCTCGCAATCTAGGGGTACACACACCATGGTGATTAGATTGATACTGTTCATATTCTTGACTTGAGCCGGTTGGGGGTGTGTGAAATGCAAAGTCATATACACCTTGATAGAGTTCTGGATGAAACAAATATGCAGATAGTCTTTTTCCAAGTTCAATTCGTTTCGTTACACTTTTAAAATCAAACACATCTGTAGCGAAAATACGTCCATGAAGATTAGGAAAAAGTATTGCGTTCATATGTAAGAAATCTTGAAACAAATAAGGAATACGATTGAAAACAGTCTTTTTGTAAAAAGGCTCTTGTATGACGGGATTTCGAATGACATTTTGTTCATTAATGATTAAAGCAGTCATCAAACGACTTTGATCCCCGATTTTCCAAAAGAGATGCCATTCCTTTTGCATAAATGAAGAAACATGAAAATAACATAAGTGATGGAATAAAGGTTTATTTTGTTTAATAGACAAGCTATAAAGGATTAATTGTGGAAATGCATCGGAAAAGATTAACCAATTGGCCCGTTCATAGGTTGAAAATAACCGTTTTCGTGTTTTTTTCGGTAGAATGGTTTCAAACACTGGAGAATGCAGATCCGTCATATTCCAACCTGCATTTCTAGAAACCATACTTGCTAAAAATGCCCATTTTATTTCTGGGTGTTTCTTGTAAAAAGCTTGATAGGCTTTTGTTCGGGTAATATTATCAAGATTATGAAGTTTTGTTTGTTCCTTGATAAAAGAAACCATTTCTTGGATAGATGAATTCATGCTTAACCCCCTCCTCACTATCATGTACAGGAATACGCCTCTTTACTAGGTGTCATGAAATTTTGCTATTTATTTAACCACTTTCTATTCATTTTCTGATATGATACTGTCATGCACAGGGAGGGCAAAAATATGAATTATCCAAATGGAAAGAAACCTACAGTGCCGTTAGAACGTAAACCTAATAGCAAGGAAATATCCTTTGGAAATCGGGGCATGACCTTGGAGGAAGACATCAATGAGACCAATACGTACTACCTATCTAGAAACAAAGCTATTATTCATAAAAAACCGACCCCTGTTCAAATTGTTCGAGTAGACTATCCAAAACGGAGTGCAGCCGTTATTAAAGAAGGATATTTCAAGCAGGCTTCCACAACGGATTACAACGGGGTATATCGTCAAAAATATATAGACTTTGAAGCAAAGGAAACGAAAAACAAGACATCATTCCCGTTATCCAATGTTCATGAACATCAAATCACCCATATGAGGTCGGTGTGTGAACATGGTGGAATTTGCTTTTTAATCATTCGTTTTGCTAACCATGATGAAACTTATTTTTTCCCTGCTATGAAACTTTTTCCCTATTGGGAGAGTCAATTTAATGGGGGGAGAAAATCGATACCGTATAAAGATGTTCAAAGGATTGGCCACCTCATTCCTTTCCATTATCAAGCTCGGGTAGATTACCTGTCGATAATTGATCATCTTTATTTTTAGAAGATGTTCAAAAAGTCCGGGAAAAACCGCTTTGCGCTTTTATTCTCCTTTTTGAACACACATTAAGAACGGAGGAAGATGAGTATGGCGAACAATAGCCAATCTCGAATGGAAAGAAGAAAACAAAAGAAAAACGGTAAAAAACCTATATGGAAAAAAGTACTATTAATCTTTGCGATTATTATGTTGGTTGCAGGATTAGGAGTTGGTGCTCTTTTTACGTACTATATCGCAGCAGCTCCAGATATCAATGAAGAATTATTATACGACCCTGCTTCGACGAAAGTCTATGATATGAATGGCGAATTATTTGCCGATCTTGGTCAACAAACGAGAACAAAAGTTTCCTATGACGAGATTCCAACTGTGCTTCGTGATGCGGTCATTGCAACGGAAGATGCACGTTTCTTTAGTCATTTCGGTATTGATTTCCGACGTATTGCTGCCGCGGTTTGGGGAAACGTGACGAATGGGTTTGGTTCAGAAGGTGCAAGTACGATTACTCAACAAGTCGTGAAAAGATCCTTCCTATCCCCTGATAAAACATTGAAACGTAAAGTGCAGGAACAATGGCTTGCAGTAAAACTAGATAGTGATTATTCCAAAGAACAAATCTTAGAGATGTATTTGAACAAAATTTATTATGGTAGCGGCGCATACGGTGTTGCTACAGCAGCTAAAACGTACTTTGGAAAAGAAGATCTTAGTGAGTTAACGTTACCAGAAGCTGCTTTGTTAGCAGGGCTTCCACAACGTCCTTCTGCATATGATCCGTTTAAAGCACCGGATTTAGCTAAAGAACGTATGGAAACTGTTCTTAGTTTAATGGTACAGCATAACAAGATTACCGAAGAAGAAGCGGAAGAAGCAAAAAAGGTTAAGATTGAAGATTTATTAGTCAATTCTTCTCCCGATCGAAAGGACTATGAAGCATTCATCCAAAAGGTTGCAAAAGAAGTAGAAGAAAAAACGGGTGCTAATATATACAACGATAGCATGAAGATCTACACGACTTTAGATCCTAACGCACAAGATCAAGTCGAATTTTTATTAAGTGAAAGTGAAGAAAATCCGATTAAATATCCAGATAACGAATTCCAAGCTGGATTAACTGTATTGGATACAAAAACAGGTGCTATTCGTGCAATTGGTGGTGGGCGTAAACTAGATGATACGAAGAACGGTTGGAACTATGCGATTGATGGAGATGGTAGACAAGCAGGTTCTACGTTTAAACCGATTATTGACTACGGTCCTGCTATTGAGTATATGCAATGGTCCACGTATCATCAATTGAATGATGACAAGCCTTATCCAATTGCAGGTACAGACAAAGTAATTCGGAACTGGAACGATCGAAACCAAGGATGGATGTCCATCCGCTATGCAATAGAACAATCCCTTAACGTTCCCGCTGTTAAAACGTATGAAGAAGTGGGTGCAGAAAACGCCCAGAAGTTTGCGGAAAGCTTAGGAATAACATTTAATAATGATCAAATTGAACTCACCGATGCAATTGGTGGTGCACAGACAGGTGTAACTCCAATGGAGCTCGCCGGTGCTTATCGTGCATTTGGAAATGAAGGGATTTACAATGAGCCTTATGCAGTAACGAAAGTGGAGTTTGAAGACGAAACGATTGATTTGAAACCAAAACCAACTTCCGTTATGGAAGACTCTACAGCGTATATGATAACAGACATGCTTAAATCTGTGGTTCAAAGTGGTACAGGTACAGATGCAGCTGTCTCAGGCTTACCTATTGCTGGGAAAACAGGAACTACTAACATTGAAGGAAAAAGTGGTAGTAATAACTCTTGGTTTAGTGGTTATACGACCAACTACACAATTTCAGTGTGGACTGGATACGACGAAAATAAGCAAATTATTCCAGAGGGTTATACCGAATTAGCTGAAGACTTATTCAGAGAAACGATGGCACATATTTCAGAAGGAATCGACACACCAGATTTCAAAAAACCTTCTTCTGTTGTAGAGGTTGCTATTGAAAAAGGTTCAAATCCAGCAAAACTTCCTAGTAAGTACACGCCAGACTCTAAAATTGTAACAGAGTTGTTTGTAAAAGGAACAGAACCGACGAAAACATCTGAAAAATATGACCAGATTGAACCTATTACAGGTCTACAAGCAAAATATAATAAAGAAAACAATACAATTGACGTTACTTGGAAATATAACAAAGAACAACAAGAAGGCATCTCCTTTAATGTATCTGCTGGAGTTGGAGATTCGGATTTAAGTAAGCTTACCACTACCAAGAATACCGAACTCGAAATCTCGAAAGTAGAAAAAGGAAAAACATACACCATTGAGGTCCTTGCTGTTAGTGATGAAAACGAAGATATGGTAAGTGAACCTGCTCGAATTACCGTTCAAATTCCTGAAGAAGACGAGGAAGAAGAAGAGGAAGAAGAGGAAAATGGGAATGATAATGAACAAAATGAACAACAAATTCAACCCGTTATTGGTTTAACTGGTGTATATGAGAAAGATTCCGTCATAGCTCAGTGGGGATACAATGGTAGAGGCCCAGTTAGCTTCGAAGTGAAGTTAGTTAACGCTATTACAAATGAGATCATTAGCGCAACATCTACAGATAAAAAAGAAGCAAAATTTTCAAAACCTGCTCCTGGTGACTATGTAGTTGAAGTTATCACATTCAATAAGAAAGATCCTGAACAAAGCAGTGAACCGAGAAGGTCAAATCAGATTGTGGTGCTTGATGGAACATCTGAACCACAAGAATAAGAATGGAAAAGGAACAAGCTCCACTTGGGAGTTTGTTCCTTTTCTATTCTATGCCATACGTTTCATTCTCTTCTGCCCTTCTCTACAAACTTCTAACAATGGGCATATATCACATTGAGGATTTTTAGCTTTACAATGATAGCGACCGAAAAAAATCATTCGATGATGCGTATCACTCCACTCTTCTTCTGGTACCTTCCTCATTAATGTTTTTTCCACTTCTAATACAGAATCTTTCCACTTACAAATACCTAGCCTTTTTGAAACTCGTTCTACATGTGTATCCACCGCAATAGCAGGAACTTTAAATGCAACAGACGCAACAACATTCGCTGTTTTTCTGCCAACGCCAGCTAATCTTTCTAGCTCATCTTTATCTCTAGGTACTTCCCCACCATACTCATCAATCAAGGTCTCGCAAAGCTTACGAATGTTTTTGGCTTTATTTCGATAAAGTCCAATCGATTTGATATCTTGCTGTAATTCATCTAGTGAAACAGCAAGATAATCTTCTGGTGTTTTGTATTTTTTAAATAAGTCCTTTGTTACTTTGTTTACTAAAGCATCTGTACATTGTGCCGATAAAGAAACAGCGATTACTAGCTCAAATGGATTCTCATGAACGAGCTCACACTCTGCTTCTGGAAACATTTCGGCCATAACATCTAAACAATATCTAATTTGACTTTTATTTAACATAGTTCCTACTCTCCTACTCCTCTTCTAACCAGTTGTAGTACAAGGATACATCTCTTTTTTTCTCAGGTTGTTGTGTTTGTTCTGACTTTTGATGAACGTGAAACGCCCTACTTTGTTCTCTCGCTTGCTGTACAGAACGAATCCCCTTTTTCTTCCACTCTCGTAAAATGCGGTCGATATATTTAAAGTTTAGCTTACCGAGTAAAACGGCTTCTCTAAGTGCAGCTTTGATAAGGGATGGTGCTTGGTCTTCTTGGTCAATCCAAATATTGATTGTTTCGATTTCAAAGGGAGATAGTGGACGACCAAACTCTTGTTCAAACAGTAAAAAGATGTTCGTTTCTTCTTCCGTCATTGCTACAGGTTCATCTTCTTGCTTGTCCGTTATAGAATAGAGCTTCTGCCATAATCCTTCTAAGGAGTAAGACTCATTCAACACATTTTTCTCATTTTTTTCTTCATCGATCGTTAATAATTGTTTTTGAATCAGTTTTCGTAACAAATTAGAACAGGCTTGATCGGATATCGTCATATGAGCAGCGATTTCGGTCGGGGTGGGAAATAAAATTCCTTCTCTTTGAAATCGGTAGATATGAAGCAATACCATCACTTCTGTCTCGTCTATTCCTAGTTCCTTATACGTGTTTAATAATAATTGCGGAATATTTATTTGATCCATTAAAATGGTTTGATAATTACCTGTCATAAACCAGTTCACCTCCCCAACATTATATCATTTATTCAGCTATTCATTGATGAAATAATCACTAACAAAACTTGGGTTCTGTCTGGGACAAAACTATAACTTCCTATTCTAATATTGAACGATTATGGATGAGGACTTAGAATGTTAGCTTTCAATGGTTGGATCATCCATCATATTTGAAGAAATTGAGACATAACTAGTTAGTTTAAATAAGACAATGGTTTTAATATTTCTCGATATGGCTACGATGTTGATTTCCGCGGAAAGCGAAGTATGCCGCCGGAGCAGGGCTGTTAGTCTAAACGTGACTATTAGTGATTATCCCAAAATCGTTCCGTCGCAATTTATATATTATTAGCAATAAAAAATACAAAAGCACGCAAAAAAGAAAAATCCGAACTGATTCGAATTCTATTGAAAGAAATTTCGAACCATAGTCCGGATTTTATTAGGATTAAAACACTATTGTCCCAGTCTCCTCCATATTATTAAGGATATAACCTATTTAATAAACGTGGGAATGGAATCGTTTCTCGAACGTGTTCCACTCCAGCGATCCACGCAACGGTTCTTTCCAATCCAAGACCAAAACCGGAATGAGGAACACTCCCGTATTTTCTAAGCTCTAAATACCATTGATAAGCATCACCCGTTAGGTTGTGCTCCTCGTATCGCTGTTCCATTAGTGCTAGATCATCGATGCGTTGGGAGCCCCCAATAATCTCTCCATAGCCTTCTGGTGCAATCAGATCAGCACATAATACAACCTCTGGACGATCTGGATCTGGTTTCATATAGAAAGCTTTAATGGCGGCTGGATAGTTCGTAATAAACACTGGATTGTCGAAGCTTTCCGCAATAGCCGTTTCATGAGGAGCACCAAAGTCTTCTCCCCATTCAATATCTGTGAACCCTTTTTCTTTTAGCATCTTGATCGCTTCATCATAAGAAATTCTTGGAAATGGCGCTTTAATATTCGCTAGTTTTTCCGTATCTCTTTCCAAAATGTTTAGCTCAAGCTTACAGTTTTGTAGAACGGACTGTACAACAAAGCTTACATACTCTTCTTGTATCTTTAAGCTTTCTTCGTGATCCGTGAAGGCCATCTCTGGCTCAATCATCCAAAACTCAATTAAGTGTCTTCTCGTTTTCGATTTTTCAGCACGGAACGTCGGTCCAAATGAAAATACCTTTCCAAAAGCCATCGCCGCTGCTTCCATGTATAGCTGACCACTTTGAGATAGGAATGCTTCTTCATCAAAATATTTGGTATGGAAAAGCTCCGTTGTGCCTTCCGCAGAAGATCCTGTTAATATTGGTGGATCAATTTTTGTAAAGTCTTCTTGATTAAAGTAATCATAGGTCGCACGAATGATTTCATTTCGAATTTTCATGACAGCGTGTTGCTTCTTCGAACGCAACCATAGGTGACGATGATCCATTAAAAACTCCGTACCGTGCTCTTTTGGTGTGATCGGGTAATCCACAGATTCATGAATCACTTCTACCTGGCTTACTTGTAGTTCGTAGCCAAACGGAGAGCGTGTATCCTCTACTACTTTACCAGTAACGTAGAGGGAAGTCTCTTGTGTCATATTTTTTGCTAGCTGGAACACTTCTTCTGTTACATCCGCTTTTACAACGACTCCTTGGATAAATCCTGTACCGTCTCGTAATTGTAGAAATGCGATTTTACCGCTAGATCGTTTATTAGCTAACCATGCTCCTATTGTTACTTCTTCGTTAAGATAGTTCGATACTTTCGAAATCGTAGTCTTCAAAACGTAAACCTCCGTCAATTATTGATGATTTAACACGAATCGTTTTATTCTTTTTGCTGCTTCTTCTAATTGGTCTAAGGAAATAGCATAGGACAAGCGAACATTGTTTGGAGCACCGAATCCAGAACCCGGAACCAGAGCAACCTTCTCTTCCTCTAACAATGCTTTCACCCAGTCATCCACACTAGTAAACCCGTTGTTAGCAACGGCTTCCTGCACATTTGGAAATAGGTAAAAGGCGCCTTCAGGTTTCACACAAGTGATTCCTGGAATATCCGTAATCCACTCATAAAGCTTATTCAATCTCTCCTGGAAAGCTAGTCGCATTTCTTCTACTTTCTCTTGAGATGAATCATAAGCTGCTAATGCTGCATACTGCGCAATGGAAGTTGGATTGGATGTGGAATGTGATGCAAGGTTAGTCATTGCTTTAATGATTGGTTCTCTACCTACTGCATATCCCATTCTCCAACCTGTCATCGAATGGGATTTCGATACACCATTAATGATAACCGTTTGCTCTTTTAATGCATCGGAAAGCTCTGCAATGGATACATGTGGCTTATCCGTGTAAATGAGTTTTTCATAAATTTCATCAGAAACGATTAATAAATCATGTTGAACACAAATTTCACCAAGCTTCTCAAGCTCTTCTTTCGTGTACATCATACCAGTTGGGTTACTCGGTGAGTTCAGGATAAAGGCTTTTGTTTGATCGGTAATGGCCTCTTTTAATTGTTGAGGTGTGATTTTAAACTCATTTTCTTCCTTCGCTTCCACAAAAACAGGTGTTCCCTCTGCTAATTTAACCTGTTCTGGATAACTAACCCAATACGGTGTTGGGATAATGACCTCATCACCAGGGTTTAGTAAAACTTGAAATAACGTAAACAGTGCGTGTTTAGCACCTGTCGTGACAATCACTTGATTCGGTTCATAAGAAAGATGTTGATCTTCCAATAGTTTTTTTATAATAGCGGATTTTAGGACTGGAATACCACCAGCTGGTGTATATTTGGTCATCCCCTCATCCATGGATTGTTTAGCAGCATCTAAAATGTGCTCTGGTGTGTTAAAATCAGGTTCCCCAGCACCTAATCCAATCACATCATGCCCTTGTAATTTTAACTCTTTCGCTTTAGCCGTAATAGCAAGGGTCGATGATGGAGTAAGAGTTTTTACTCGATTTGCTAATTCCATTTTCTCATCACCTTTCTAATATAAAGATTGACGTAATCGATAATTGCCAAACTTTTCCCCATTCATAACATTATAATAGTCAAACACATACCTATCTTGATCATCTATGTATTTAATTTCCCATAGATAGGTATCGCCATTGACACCCATATTAAGGGATATAAAGGAACAGGACGAACACGTATTCATCCATTGATCCATCATCTCTTCTTCATTCATGATATTTTTTTCTAACAATAGCCGAACAGGCTTCTTTTCATCCCCTTGAGGTACAAACGCAAACCCTCTTTCTCCATCCTCAGTAGTTCCTGTCACGACATGGTAAAATTTTTCCCCGTGATAACGATCCACTTCATCTGTCGAAACAAGAGCGGTTTGATCTAATGCTTCTTGCTTGGATTGTTCAAAACCTTTTGTCTTATTATCCATGGTTTCGTTATAGATCACAATTCCATACCCAATTGCTAAGGAAAGGATCAGGAAACAAACAAGTGGGAGCCACTTTAACCACTTAGGTACGGTAGATGGTAAATACTGCTTTATCATGTTCATCCTCATCCAATGCCAATCCAAACATTAAATCTTTTTCTTTTAGAGTACGATTTAAACAATCCACAATTTTATATAAGTCTTCGGAGTGTTGAATCCTTACCGTTGATAACGTTTCGATTTTATTTTCCATCTTCAAATCCTCCTCGGGTTCACAAATATTGTTACTCATAAGACCTTTATTTTTAACCTACAATACATGTATGGTTGAAAAGAAATTCCTAACCCATTATAACAGGTTCTAAGCACCATTTTGATGGTGTTTCTAAATTTTTTCAACAAATAACCCTATCCCATACTTTTGTGCGCTTTCTTAAGCGCACTTTTTTCTTTTGTGCAGATATATGCTTGTTGGAAGAAGGAATTCCCTTCTTCCACAGCATTTAAGATAGGATATCATAATTCTCCATATCCATTTTCACAATCGTTGTTCCGATTCGTTTTAATGGATAAACATCTATCCACGATTCATTTAATCGCTCAATCAATCCTTCATTGGGTTTACACTCTTCACAGCCAAACAGAATACTGATATGCGGATCGATTTTTTCTAAAAACGATTCACTAGGAGAATTGCCTCTTCCATAATCCCCAATTTTAATAATATGGGGATCAAGCGGATATTGGCTTATTTGCTCCTCATCCTCCACAGTACTGTTACTCATATACAATACAGAAGTTTGACCAAATATAATCCCGAGGGTCATTTCTCCGGTTGATTCTGCATCCAAAACTCGAATGTGAAGATCTTTGGTCATCTCATGCATCTCCGATTGCTTCCAGTCTGTAGTAATAGTCGGGCTCACTTGGGCTTTACAGGCTTCACTTAGTTTCCCTGTGTATATGACGTTTGCGATATGATATCTTTTCGTTAATCGTTCCGTATTCCCACAATAATCAATGGTTTGTTTCGTTAAGATTAGCGTATCAATAGTTGATATTTCAAATTCCTCTAACAATGTCAGAAGCTTCTCTTCACTTTTTGGAGACCCAGTGTTGATTAGGATATTCTCTTCTTTGCCTGTTTGAATAAGAGTGGATTCTCCATCTGGTAGGCTTAGAAAGGCCATGTATAGTTCATTTTCTTTTAAAACGTCTAAGGTATCACTTTCCATTATCACTGGATATACAAGTAGTAGGGCACTACATATACTTAAAAAACAATATTTTTTCATTTTTACACCCCATATTCGGAGAGTTGTCTTTCCCACCATATAGGTTATGTAAAAATAAAAATCGTATCATAACCACTCATCTGCTTTTTTTAATAAATCGTACGTCGTACTGTACAAAATCGGAACCTTTGGTATAGAATCCACAAAGTATTTACCATATCTCGTTTTCATGATGCGATCATCACAAATGAACACAATCCCTCTATCTGTACTGGAACGGATTAATCGTCCAAATCCTTGCTTAAAACGAATAACGGCATTTGGCAATGCTAAATCCATAAATGGATTTTTCCCTGCTTCTTTTATAAATTCAGCTTTCGCTTCATAGCTTGGATGATCTGGTGGTTGAAAAGGAAGTCGAACGATAAATAAACAGCTTAAATCATTACCTGGAATGTCTACCCCTTCCCAAAATGAACTAGTTCCAAGTAATATAGCCTTGTCGTTCAATTGGAAATTCTTTTTTAGTCTGGTCCGACTTCCACTAGAAATACCTTGAGCAATAAGAACAAATGAATTTTCTTCGTTCATCTCTTTCAAAAGGCGATAGGATTTTTTCAGCATATCATAAGAAGTAAATAGTACAAGCATTCGTCCTTGCGTAATCTCTGCCATCGAGTAGATGGCTTCACAGACGGAAAGAATAAAATCCTCTGATTTCCCATACTGAATAGCAGGGAAATCAGATGGGATCATCACTTGAACCTGCTCTTCATACACATATGGCGACTGTATTTTCGTTTCCAGCACTTCCTGTTGCTCTAATCCGATTCTTTTTTTCATAAAATCAAAGGATTGTTTCATTGTAAGAGTTGCACTTGTCAATATAACGCTTTTCTTTTCTTCAAATAAATGCTCCCACAACAATTTAGAGACATCGACTGGTTCACTATATAGGAATACAGCATTACGTGCTCCATATGCTTCAATCTCAATCCACTTCACTTGTAAGGGATCGTTTGTTAGGAAAAAGAATTCAAGCTCATCAATGATTAGCTGCAATCGTTCGGTATAATAGCTGAAATCCTCCAAAGTTTCACTAACGAATTCTTGGTTTTGGATTTGTTTCTTTGCTTCTAATAAAACGTGAATCAAGTCACGAAGCTGAAAGGAAAGTCTCATCGCCATCTCTTTAATAGTGGGCCAATTTTCTAACGAATCATCTGTCCCAAAGCGATATTGAAAACGACCTATATCATTAACAGCAACTTGTTTTTTATGATGATCAATGGAAGAAAAAATAGTTCGGAATAGATCATCTGTTTCATTCATAGCGTCTTGCCATAAACGTTCCCATTCGAATTGCTGTAGGGTTTCATTTATCTGCTGATGCTGGCTAGATGCCTTTTCCAACCAGGATGATTCTTGTCCAGAAACGTGAATCTGCTTCAAGAGATACTGGACATGAAAGTAATCTAATTTCGAACCGAAATGCTTCGAAGCGGTTGTTTCTAAATGATGAGCTTCATCTAGAATGGCATATTGATAAGCAGGTAACAAATAACTTTCACTCGTCATGTCTGTGCATAGTAAGGAGTGATTTGTAATGATAATATCCGCCTTCTGAGCATTCACCCTCGCCCTTTGATAAAACGACCTCGAATACCATGGAGAAGCTTGATCTAATACACGTTCTGCTTCAGTTGAAACTTTAGATAAAAATTGCTTCCCACTTGTCGGAAGTTGTATTTCATCTAAATCCCCTGTTAACGTTTCTGTGAGCCAAACTAAAATAATGGCCTTCGTTAACGTCATATCATAATTGTCATATTCTTTACTATTTAATTCTGCTTCGAATCTTTTTAAGCTTAAATAATGCTGCTTCCCTTTTAATATTGCTACTTCAAATGGAAATGGGAGAGCCTTCTTCAAAAGAGGAACTTCTTTCTCAAGTAATTGACTCTGTAACTGTGTCAAATGGGTACTAATTACGACTCGTTTTTGGGAGGAAGCCGCATGATAAATGGCTGGAATAAGATAGGCTAGTGACTTTCCAGTGCCCGTTTCCGCTTCAATCAACCCATGAGTTTCAGATTGAAAAGCATCAAAAACTATTTCCGACATATCTCGCTGCCCTTTTCGTGCTTCAAAGTACGGTAGAAAACTCCTTATCCCCTCCGGTTGCTCATATAATTGATCTAACAAATCTCCAAAGGAAATCGACTCTTTTTCTTTTTCTTCCGAATCGTGGATCTCCCGTTTTAGTAAAGCAATACCTCTAAAAATTTCTACATCTGTTCCGGACTCTTCTTGAAACGCAAGTTGGTCTATACGATTTTGGATAAGAATGGCTAAATCGCTTTTTAACACAGGTTCAAAATCTAATAAATGCACTAACGTTTCATACGGTAAGGTATATAGTTTAGACAAGAGTGTGTTTAACAGTTCTGCAGTAGCTAAAGCGTCGGAAAAGGCACGATGCGGGTTATCATGCATAAAAGAAAAATATTCTGCGAGCTGTCCAAGCTTATAGCCAGGAGCTTGGGGCAGAAGAATTCGAGCGAGTTCCACTGTATCAATAACAGGTATATGTAGCGCAGCATATCCGCTTAATTGTAATTCTGCATTTAAAAAACCTAAGTCGAACGGAACATTATGGGCTACAATGTAAGCATCTTCAAACATATGTATAATCTCTTCGGCAATATCCGAAAAAACAGGCGCATCCTTTACATGACTTTCTGTGATTCCAGTCAGATTCGATATAAACGCTGGAATGGAAGTATGAGGATTCAAAAAACTCGAGAACTCTTCGACTACCTCCTCGTTTTCCATAACGACGATACCAATTTCTATTATACGATCACCCTTAGCTGGTGAGTGACCAGTTGTTTCTAAATCAAGGACCACAAATCGATTCAAGTGATTCACCTCCAACTTCCATCCCTGTCACTATGGTTTATTTTATGTCTATAGGAAAACTCTTATCAAGTTGATAAGAGTTCCCTTCACCTTATACGATTATAATATCGTTAACGGAGGTTCTTCTTCTATAACATCCGCAATCGAGTTATCCTCATTCATTAAAGCCACTTTTGGCTTAAATGCCGCCAATTCTTCATTGGAAACCATCGCATAGGAAACAATGATCACCACATCATCCTTCTGGACCAATCGGGCAGCCGCACCATTTAAACAAACGACTCCAGATCCTCTTTCCCCTGCAATCACATAGGTTTCTAATCGTGCACCATTGTTGTTATTTACAATTTGTACTTTCTCGTGCGGTAAGATGCCCACTTGATCTATAATATCCTGGTCAATAGTAATACTTCCCACGTAATTTAAATTGGCTTCGGTGACACGTGCTCGATGAATTTTTGCTTTCATCATGGTACGTAGCATAGCGTTATCCCCCTAATGTAACGTCTGTTTTACTTCCTTCCCTTTGAAAAATAACATTATCAATAAGCCTAGCATGTTCAAAGAAAACAGCAATAGCTAGTATAACCTGTCCGTCTATATAGTCGACCGGTTTTAGATCCGGATAAGATAATAGTTCCACATAATCTATTTTACCATGAGTATGGCTCTGGATGAATCGTTCCACACCCTTAACAATTGTAACAGGATTTCGTTCCCCGTCAATAACAAGTTTTCTTCCCGCTTCCAACGATTGGTAAAGGCTTGGAGCTTCCGCTCGTTCTTGTTCACTCAAGTAAACATTCCGACTACTTTTGGCCAAGCCATCCGCTTCCCTGACAGTGGACACGGGCACGATTTCTATTGGAAAATTAAAGTCATGAATCAAACTGTCCACGACCGCAACCTGTTGGGCATCCTTTAGTCCAAAGTAACATCTAGTAGGCTGGGTCAGATGAAACAGCTTCGTTAATACGGTCACGACACCATCAAAGTGCCCCGGTCGTCTTTTCCCACACAACACTTCGTTTCTACTCACGACCTGCAAGTTAATGGATGAATCGTTTGGGTACATGTCTTCAACAGTTGGAAGAAATAAAAGATTAACGTTCTCGCTTTCCGCTACTTTTTTATCACGTTCTTCATCCCGAGGATACCGATCGTAATCCTCATTTGGTCCAAACTGTAGGGGATTTACAAAAATACTGACAATCACGATATCGTTTTGTTCTCTCGCTTTTTTCATTAAACGTTGATGACCATCGTGTAAAAAACCCATAGTTGGTACGAATCCGATTGCTTTCCCTTGTTGTTTATAAGCTTTCACCTGTTCGTTTAATGCTTGTATGCTACGGACTACGTCCATGTTATTGCCTCCTGTTATAAATCCTTCAAAAGCTCCTCATTCATGGTATAGGAATGGTCTTCTGACGGGAACGTTTGCTGTTTTACTTCTTTTATGTAAGACTCGATAGCTGTTCGGATAGGAGAAGAGATATCTTCATAAGCTTTCACAAATTTCGGTAACCTTGAGACACCATACTGTACAAGATCATGATAGACCAACACTTGCCCATCACAATCAGGACCAGCACCTATACCGATTGTTGGAATCTTTACATGGCTCGTAATCACAGAAGCCAGTTGTTTAGGTACACATTCTAACACGATAGCCATTGCACCATGTGCCTCTAATTGTTGTGCATCGCGCAACAGTTTTTCAGCTGCTTGTTTATCTTTCCCCTGTACTTTAAAGCCACCGAGTACATGAACGGATTGAGGGGTCAAACCGATATGGGATACAACCGGGATACCTGCGTCCGTCAATTTTTTAGTCAAGGCCAATACTTCTTCCGACGCGCCCTCTAGCTTTAAGGCTTGTGCGTTCGTTTGTTGGAAAATTCTACGTGCATTGAGTAAGGAATCTTCCATGGAGATATGATAGGACATGAAGGGCATATCGACGACAACAAACGTATCCGTAGCTGCTCTTGTTACTGCCTTCCCATGGTGGATCATATCGTCTACGGTTACTTGGACAGTAGAGTCATACCCTAATACGACCATTCCGAGGGAATCCCCGACCAACACCATATCCACACTGGCTTCTTGTGCAGTAAGAGCGGATGGATAGTCATACGCCGTAATCATGGTGATTTTTTCATTTTCCTGCTTCATTTTTTGAAGTTGAAGATTTGTTTTCATATTCAAGCTCCTTCACCAAATAATCTCACCGGAATATAACGGTGTTCGTTTCCCGTTGTTTTCTACTAACAAAGAACCATCTTCTTGTAAGCCAACTATTTTTACACGTTGCTCTTCTTGCATTGTTTTCACCGTTACTTCGTGGCCAATTTTATATCCGTAGTCTTCCCAAATAGATCGAATGGTTGCAAATCCTTCCTTTATGTAGTGCTCATACTTTTTTTCAAAGTCCTGCAAGATATGTTGGATGATCACACGCATGTCCCATTCTTTGTCTGTTTCCGTTCGAATACTAGTCGCTTTTTCTCTAAGTTCTTCAGGGAAGTCTGTCCCCTTCTGATTAACATTTATTCCAATACCGATGATCAAGTATTGAATCTGGTCATGCTCAGATTGCATCTCTGTCAGTATTCCAGCTACTTTTCGATCCCCAATAAATATATCATTTGGCCATTTAATAGCTGGTCTTACCGATGTGATTTCTTCAATCACCTTCACTAATACTGTCGCGGTTAATAAGGTTAGCTGGGACGCTTGGTATGGGAGTACAACTGGTCGCAGAAGTAGACTCATCCAAATTCCTTGATTTGGTGAATGCCAGGCGCGATTTAATCGACCTTTTCCTGCAGTTTGTTCATCTGCAATCACAACCGTCCCATGCTCGGCTCCATCAATAGCTAGTTTTTGTGCCAGCGTTTGAGTGGAAGGGGTGACTGGTTTATGAATCACCTGTTTTCCTAACCAATCGGTGTGAAGTCCCCATTGAATCGTGTTAACGCTTAGCTTGTCTGGAGATTCGATAATCTTATAGCCTTTTTTGGCGATAGCCTCAATCACATATCCATCTTTTTCTAATTCCTTCATATGCTTCCATACAGCGGTTCGAGATATTTCCAAAACATTTGAAATTTGTTGTCCGGAGATGTACTCGGCTTTTGCTTTCTCTAAAAGGTTAATAATTCGTTGGCGGGTGTTCTCCATGACTTAGCACCCACTCCTTTATCTTCTTTTTATCGTTTCGTTGTTTTCCAATTACTACAGCATGCTCAATGGCTTCCGTCCACATGCCAATCCAAGGACCTTTTTGTTTTTGGGGAAACCAACTAGCAAGGTCAGTGCCATTGATACTCAACTGTTTTCTTTCTTTTATCGGTAATTGTCGTCGAATTTCTAACACACTGTCCAATGAGATTGTATGATTGTTTAATACATCAAGAACACGGATAAAGCTCTCGTCTAAAGAAGCTGGTAGCTGATAAATCATCCAAGCGTCAAGACCATGTTCCTGAAAATAGTAAGTAGCAGTTACGAGCTGTTCTGCTTCCCTTTGGGTATGTCTAGAAAGCTTCCACTTTTGGCCAAAAACACGAATTCCAATAGTATCATCTAAAAAGTGGCAGAGAGTTAGCAACTCACGAATATGTCCTAATGGTTTAGAAAGAGCCCTTATCCGATCTTGGATATTGCCTGATTCCTGTATGACAGGGATCTGTGATGCAAGTCTTGTTTCGAAAAATAGCTGTAATCCACGTTCCACAAACCGACCAGCCAAAAGCTTTTCAAACTCTTGTACAATTCGTTCGATCGAAATGTTTGCTAATAAGGGTCCATACTCCTTCATTGCTTTTTTTGAATTAGGTTCAACATGAAATCCTAATTGACTAACAAAACGTGCAGCGCGCATGATGCGTAAGGGGTCTTCTTGAAAACGTAATGACGGCTCCCTTACCGTACGAATCTGTTGATTAGTTAAGTCAGCTTGCCCATTAAATGGATCGAAAAGATTACCTGTCTCATCCATCGCGATAGCATTCATCGTAAAATCACGCCGTGACAAGTCTTTCTCAATTTCATGTACAAATTGAACCTGATCTGGATGTCTAAAATCCGAGTAACTACTCTCCTCTCGGAACGTAGTTACTTCAAACGACTCCCCTTGCATACGTACGATAACCGTCCCATGTTCAATCCCAACTGGGATCACTTTCGGGAAAATTTCTTGAACTTGTTCCGGTTTTGCTGATGTTGCAATGTCAATGTCATTCGTCTTCCTTTTTAACAGAAAATCCCGAACATATCCACCAACAAAATAAGCTTCATACCCATTGTCTTTTAATGTTTCTATGATTTTTTTTCCTTTTTGAAAGCCTGTGTTCATATTGAAACACCCCTTCAGGCCTCGTATGTTCGGATGTATTGCTTCAGGATCGTTGTAGAGTGAAACTCTTCTTTCACTTTGTTCAAACCATTTGCAGAAAAGGTTCGATGAAGTGTGGAATCGGTCAGCAATTGAATGGCTCTTTCAACCACCTGGTCAATATTTCCGATTTCCGTAATAAATCCATTTATACCATCCTCAATCACTTCTGGAATTCCTCCTGCATTAGAACCTATGCAAGGAACCCCACATGCCATCGCTTCTAACAAGACTAGTCCAAAGCTTTCTTTTTCTGAAAGCAACAATTTTAAATCTGCCATGGCGAGAATGTTTGCAACATTATTTTGTCTGCCTAAAAAGAGTACCTTCTCGCTTAACCCGAGCATGTGGACGAGCTGACGAATTTCTGAATAATCAGGTCCGTCTCCAACGAGCAATAACTTAGAAGGGATCTTAGCTGAAATTTTTTCAAAGGCATATACGATATCTTCTACTCGTTTCACTTTTCGAAAATTGGAAATATGTATGAGAACTTTTTCATCCGGTAGTATATCGTATTTCTTCTTCCATTCATCGCGATCTTCTCTTACGTGATACTCGGATTCATCTACAAAGTTATAGACCACTTGAATCTCTTTTTCAATATCTAACATTTCCTTTGTCTGCTTTACTAAACTGTGAGAAACAGCGGTTACGACATCAGATTGCTCAATCCCGTGTTTAATCATTTTCTTCAGACTTTTATCAATACCAAGCACCGTAATATCCGTACCGTGAAGCGTTGTTACGATCTTAACATCTCGCTTTGCCATTTGCTTAGCTAATATCGCACATATCGCATGCGGCATTGCATAATGCACGTGTAAGATATCTAGTTGCTCCGTATCGATGACTTCAGCCATTTTATTAGCTAACGCAAGATCATACGGTGGATATTGAAAAACCGGGTAATGGTTCACTTCTACTTCATGAAAAAAAATGTTCGGGTTCGCAACATTTAATCGAAAAGGAATACTGGATGTAATAAAATGCACTTGATAACCGTGTGCTGCTAACATTTTACCAAGTTCGGTGGCAATAACTCCTGAGCCCCCGACAGATGGATAACACGTAATTCCAATTCGCTTCATCACTTATCGGCACCTTTTGCTTCCACAACTTCTCTCCACTGAAGCAAGCCTGCATCTAAACCACGAATAAATACCTCTGCTGTCCCGATGTTAGTAGCGAGCGGCACCTTGTAAACATCACATAATCGAATCAACGCAGTTACATCAGGCTCATGAGGTTGAGCCGTTAAAGGGTCGCGAAGGAAAATAATCATGTCCATTTTGTTTTCAGCTACCATGGCACCAATCTGTTGATCTCCACCAAGTGGTCCTGATTGAAATCGATATACTGTTAATTGAGTAGCTTCTTCGATTCGTTTTCCAGTCGTACCTGTCGCAAAAAGAGAATGCTCCTGTAAAATGTGTTTATAGGCAATCGTAAAGTCCATCATCTCTTTCTTCTTTTCATCGTGCGCAATTAATGCAATATTCATGAGCTTCCCCTCATTCCATTAGGTTTTCTAACCCGTACACGAGCACATCTAACTCAAGCACCTGATCCACCGCAAGCTTAACCCCTGACATAAAAGATTCTCGGTGAAAAGAATCGTGTTTAATGGTAAGGTTTTGTCCAGAGTCCCCAAATACAACTTCTTGATGTGCAACTAGACCCGGTAGCCTTACGCTATGAATTCGCATTCCATCAAAGTCGGCTCCCCTAGCACCAGGAATCGTTTCTTTTTCATTAGGGTGACCTTGAGATTGGCTTTCACGAACTTCTTGAATCAACTCAGCTGTTTTCACAGCCGTACCAGATGGAGCATCGAGTTTTTGGTCATGGTGGCGCTCAATGATCTCAACATTCGGAAAATATTTAGCTGCCCACTTGGAAAATTGCATCATAAGAACGGCACCGATGGCGAAATTCGGTGCAATAACAGCTCCAAGCCCTTTTTGTTCGGACAGATCAGTTAGTTCGTCCAACTGATCTGTCGTAAAACCAGTTGTACCCACTACAGGGCGAACTCCATGTTCTAATGCCGATTTAGTATGTTTATAACCCACTTCTGGAGTGGTTAAATCAATTAACACATCGGCTTCAACAGTTTGTAAGCACTCGTCCATGTTTTCATAGATAAGCGCGTCAAATACAGGTAACCCTTCTACATCTTTTACTTTCCAGCCCCCATGTTTTCTGTCCACACAAGCAACAAGCTCATAACTTTCTTGTTTTTCAATCATACGTAGCGCTTCACTACCCATTTTACCTCTAGGACCTGCTACTACTATTTTTACTGTATTCATAAGATATCCTCCTACTTCTTCGTCCATCTATCTTTGTCTCTTGTTTCGATCTTCGTTATCGCTCTATGAAAGGAATCGGATAAATCGATGTCTAAAGAATTGGCGAATGAAGCAAGTACAAATATAAGATCACCCAATTCTTCTTCGATTGTATTCTCCTTTTCGCTTGCCTTTTTAGGCTTCTCTCCATAAAAATGATTGACCTCACGGGCTATTTCTCCTACTTCCTCGGTTAAGCGAGCGACCATAGCTAATGGAGAAAAATAACCCTCTTTAAACTGGGATATGTAGGCATCGACCCTTTTCTGTATCTCATAGGTATCATAAATTGGCGTATTCGGTTTCTCTATCATCTTAAACCTCTTTTCTTCCCTTCATTCATCACTTTATCCTATATGTTAGCTAATCGTGTAGATTTTGACAAATTATTCACTTTATCCTAAGAATTCGATTGTTAGGAATCATCTGTTTGTCTATAATAAGAACGGGAAATGATACAGGAGGTGCTTCATGATTTTTGGTTTACGTCTTAAAAATATCTTTTTTATACTGCTCGGTTCCGCTATTTTCTCATTTGGAATTGTCCATTTTAACATGCAAAATAATCTTGGAGAAGGTGGGTTTACAGGGATCACTCTTTTATTTTATTTTTTGTGGGGATGGGATCCTGCCATCTCTAACATCGTCTTAAATATCCCTACCTTTGCTGTAGGCTGGAGGTTTTTAGGTCGGAACATGTTCTTATATACGGTTATTGGGACACTAGCCGTTTCCGCCTTTCTTTGGATCTTTCAGCAACATACCTATCAATTACATTTACAATCTGATATGACATTGGTTGCCCTGTTTGCTGGTGTAACAATTGGAATTGGACTTGGGATTATTTTTCGGTATGGTGGAACGACTGGTGGGGTCGATATCATTGCGAGAATTGTCCATAAATATGCAGGATGGAGCATGGGAAAAACCATGTTTCTCTTTGACGCGGTGGTTATTGCAACTTCTATCATAGCGTATTTAGAATTAGTGGAAGGAATGTACACACTAGTTGCTGTCTACATTGGAGCGAGAGTTATTGATTTCATTCAAGAAGGTGCCTATACCGCTCGTGGTGCCACGATTATTTCCGGAAAAAGTAATGAAATAGCTGATAAAATCATTCAAGATATGGAACGGGGAGTTACGGTATTACAAGGACGAGGTCGATATACAGGAGAAAACCGAGATGTCTTATATTGTGTGGTTGGTAGAAATGAGATTTTCCGGTTGAAAAACATTATAAACTCCGTCGATCCACATGCTTTTGTAGCTGTATCGTCTGTTCATGATGTATTAGGAGAAGGGTTTACGTTAGACGAAAATAAAAATCCAATATCGCATTAAAGTAAGGTAAGAAACGCAGACTAGGTTGATTTCAGCTGAGGGTAAGGCGAAGTCGTCCCTTACACCTAGTCTGGGACAAAATCTTTAGCTTCCTTCAATTTCAGGATATGAAGCCTAGAATATTTGCTAGATATGGCAACATGTCGATTTTTTTGAGGTTAAAAAAGTATGCCGCCAGAACGTGGCCTGTATTCTTAACTTGAGCAATAGTGATTATCCAAGCAGTATTACGTCGCAATTTAGAATGATTAGCAACATATTTACAAAAGCATCCTAAAAGAAAAATCCGAACTGATTCGAATTCTAATGAAAGAATTTTGAACCTTAGTTCGGATTTTTATTATGACAAGAGCACTTTTGCCCAAGCCCTGTTTTCATTAATCATCTTGTGGTACTAAAAACATAAGAACAAAGCGAATCAATTCTGCTAGAGCTACTAGCGCTGCAGCTACGTAAGTAAGAGCTGCTGCATTTAATACCTTCTTCGTTTCACGCTCTTCGTTATTTCGGATTACCCCACTTGACACTAGTTGTGCCATGGCACGGTTGGATGCATTGAACTCCACCGGTAACGTAACAAGCTGGAACAATACCGCAAAGGACATAAAGATAATCCCTGCTAGTACTAAGTTCATAGCTCCTAATACTGCACCAGCGATAATAAGGATAAACGAGAAGTTAGATCCTAGATTTGCAACTGGTACTAAAGCATGTCTAAATCGAAGGAATGCATATGCTTCTGCATCTTGTATCGCATGTCCAACTTCGTGAGCCGCGATAGCAGAAGAAGCCATTGATTGTCCGTGATAATTTCCAGAGGATAAACGAACTACTTTCTTTCTTGGATCATAATGATCCGAAAGTACTCCTCTTGTTTCTTCAATGGACACATTATACAATCCATTATCATCTAGAATTTTTCGAGCAACTTGTGCGCCTGTCATATATGACGAAGTGGCAACCTTTGAATACTTTTTATACGTGCTCTTTACCTTGGATTGAGCCCATAGGGGAATCACAATCAAAAGAGCTATATAAATCAAATAACCACCTAATCCCATAGTTCATTCCTCCATTAGTATATCCTTGTGTTACTTAAGGTCAATTTTAGTCAAAATTAAGGAAATAGTCAACTTAATTACTTAACCTGTGCTTCTTTTTCTTTTCCCCTATATATTTTTTCCAAGCTACATAAGATAATGTACACGTAATAACGCCACCCACAATCATTAGCATAATAAAAAAGTTAGACATCTGTTTATTATGGCCCATGGTCGTCACATCTAACACTTTCATTTCTCGGTACGTGCTCTGTAGCCATTTGTTTTTCTCGTCATCTGTGGATGCTTCCCCTATCTTTTGATAGGCTTTATGCAAAGAATCATATACCTCGTCACTTGCTGTCATTTTTAACGAAGGAGCAATGATTTCCCATTTGTACATCACATCCTGTAACTGTTCATCTGTAACGGGCGAATCCTGCTCTATAATAGAGGCTAATGTGGCCTGAAGGTTCGTTTCCCAATCCTTCCAAATTGCTACGTTTGGATTAGACACCGAATCAAAGGCTAATAAAAGCGTATAAGCATATTTTAATTTTTCCACTTTCGAAATGGAGTCATTTGAAATAGAGAGTAAGTTCTGATTTAATATTTCAAATAATTCCTTTTGAGATTCTTCAGGAGCATGATCGCTTATCCACTTTTCTAAATCATCTTTATGACGGTTCAAAACAGACTCCGCATTTTCCAATCTCCCATCCTGAACAAATCGTTGGTATTCATATAACGTTTCCGAAATGTCCGAATGATGGTCGGCAAACGCGTTATCTGAAAAAATGTAAGATCCCATACTCCAACATAATACCGTGATACTTATAACTGCCATAATTCTCTGCTTCATTTGAGACCCCTACTTTCATCCATTCTGTTTGAAATGTATGATTGTAGGACCCAAATTAGACCATTTATTAAGGATTGTACGATATCGATATCGATTTTTTCGTCGATACGAGATAAGCAATAGCAATGGAAAGAACACTAAGCCAGAATGTAAAATAGCCAATCTCTTTCATATATAAGGAGAGCGAACTATAGGTCGGCATCATACCGAACACATAATCAATTACATCATTATGTAATGTCCAAACAGCAGCTACCATAATGTGCCTTAATCTAATCGTATAAAGAGGCGCATATAATAGGCCTTGAATTGCCATGGCTCCGTGCGATGCGATTAACATGTAACCTACCCAACCTATGTACCCATCTACTAGTAAAGTTAGGATATTCATGACAACAGCCCATACTCCATACTTAAACAACGTAATAACAGCAAGCGCTTCTATGTAAGGAACCTTTCTTCCCGATAAGTAAAAAAACAAAAACAGACAAAAAAACAAGCTTGCTGTTGGGCTGTCGGGTACAAATAGTAAAAAATGTGGCGGTGTAACAGCAAGTTGACCTTCATACCATATATATCCGTATATCGTACCTAAAACGTTAATGATCAATAACAGAGTCATAAATGTGCGATGATATAGTAAATTTCGAAGCATGTTAACGGACACCATCCTTTGTCAATCAAGCCAATAAAGCTATAAAAACCCTCGTCATAGTGACGAGGGTTTCTGTCTTACTCTTCTTGTCCAACAGATTTGATAAATTCTGCTAGCTTGGTAAGTTCTTCTTCAGAACCTTTAAAAACACCTGCAGGCATCGTATTGATACCATTCACAGCAATGTCTTTAATTTCGTCCACAGTTTTTTCTGTACCAACCAAGCCTGGGGCAGCTCCGCCACCTTCCAGATTTTCACCGTGACATTGTAAACAACTGTTTTCATAAAGAGCATAGCCTTCCGCTTCTTTATCAATTTCTACTGCAGATGGCCATACAGGCTTGTTTTCTTCCGCACGTGTTTCCCACTCTACGTGATCTGCAGCTTCATACGTAAGCCAGAACACAGAAGCAATTCCAACCAGCATAAGAGCTGTTGCAATTGGTCTCTTTGTTGGGCGACGGTGAGGTCCTTTGTCTAAGAAAGGAGCAAGCAACAGTCCACCAAAAGCAAGACCAGGAATAATTAGTGCACCAATGACGAAATATGGACCACTGGCAAATTCATATTTTAAGAATTGATATAAAAATAAGAAATACCAGTCTGGTAACGGAATATAAGCCGCATCAGTTGGATCCGCCATCCCTTCTAATGGTGCTGGATGTGCAAGTGTTAAACACAAGAATCCAACCAAGAAAACAGCACCAACTAACCATTCCTTTAGTAGAAAGTTTGGCCAGAATGCTTCCGTTCTCCCTGGATATTCTGAGTAATCCTTTGGAATAAACTTAACTTTGTCAGCCTTTACACGCGAGTCTCCAACAAACTTCATCCCTTTTCCCCTATGCACAGCGTTCCCTCCTTTTCGATGTCATTTTGATTTTATAGTGGACCTGAAATACCCTGTTTTCTAATCATAATAAAGTGAGCTGCCATGAGAGCAAATAGTGCAGCTGGTAAGAAAAAGACGTGAATCGCGAAGAAACGCGTCAACGTTTGTGCCCCTACAATTTCTGGGTCACCGGATAATAATGTCTTTATCTCAGTCCCTATAAAAGGAACCCCTTCGGCAATTTCTAGTGTAACTTGAGTTGCAAAGTATGCTTTGTTATCCCATGGTAGCAAATATCCTGTTAAACCAAGACCGAGCATAACAAAGAATAGCAATACACCGATCATCCAGTTTAACTCACGTGGCTTCTTATATGCGCCTTGGAAAAATACACGTAATGTATGTAGAAATAACATCACAATTACAACACTCGCACCCCAGTGGTGCATTCCTCGAACGATTTGTCCGTGTGCCACTTCAGTTTGCAGATAATACACAGATCTCCATGCATTTTCTATATCTGGTACATAGTACATCGTAAGGAACATTCCAGAAAGAATCTGGATAACCGTTACGAAGAAAGTTAAGCCACCAAAACAATAAACAAATGCAGAGAAATGGTGGGCCGGGTTTACGTGTTCAGGCACCTCATGATCCGCAATATCCCGCCACAAAGGCGTAATATCGACACGTTCATCTACCCAATCATAAATCTTTTGTAGCATCCATTACGCCTCCTTTCTCGGTTCCGCTTTTCCTAAGTATAACGTTCCCTCTTCAATTTTATGTTGAAATACATCTAATGCTGCAGCTGGAGGTGTATTCGGAACATTCACTCCGTCTTTATAATATCTTCCTCCGTGACAAGGACAGTAGAATTCATTTGGGAATTGTTCGTTCCCTTCCCAGTTAACAACACATCCAAGGTGTTTACATACAGGAGATAATGCTAATATACTACCGTCTTCTTGTTTGTACACCCAAGCCGTTTTGGTTACTTTTGATTCATACCAACCATCAACCTGATCAATGGTCCATTCTACTCTAGTAGGTTCTGTCGTTATATCATCTACCTGAGCAACTGCAGCGAATTCCCCTTGAGCAGAAGGCTGAAGTACAGGATCAATTGCAAATCGAACCATAGGCGCAAGCATTCCGGCAGCCATGAATCCTCCTACACCAGTAAGTGTATAATTTAAAAATTGGCGACGGGATACTTGTTGTTTCTTTTCACTCATTGTTTACCCCCCTCTATGCTATGATCCAACGTACATGGTAAGATTTATCATTATTTTACTAGGACATTACCATGATAGCGCAAACTGTTTGTCCGGTCAATAAAATATCATTCCGGAATATAGTTTCATTCTTGCCAGTATGATTGGATTAAATCCATCATTTGATTAAGTTGTTCTTTTAGGATTTCGCTTGTTTTTGCATCTTCTACTTTCCCACTAATTGCTGGAAGCCATAGCAAGGAAGCATTTAATTCTCGTTCTACCTTTTTCCATGCATGATCGAAGGTAAATAGGAAGACATGCTTAAACGGAAGATGATCATAATAAGCTATCCACTGCTGCAGAGAAATAGTATCAAGCTTCGTGGATGATGACTTAAAATATTGAAAGCTAGGTGAAAGAAAAATTCGCCCTTTAAATTGATTTTCGATGGCCTTTGCGCCATATTCCGTTAGTTCTGACATAGCAGCGTGCTTTACAATCTCATTTGGCTTTTCTAGTTGGATAGGTATTAGTGGAATGACTAGCGTATCCACGTATTCTTGCGCCTCTATGTATTGATGCATATCCTGTTCTTTCCATTGCATAAACGAATTCCTACCTTTCTTTATTCTTTGTTAATAGTACTAAAAATATAAGGAAAATTCGAGAGTATCCTTTTTTACGCAGAAAAAAAACGAACTCCACGATCACGTGAAATTCGTCATCTTCATCCATTTTTATTTTACAGTCCGCAATGCCTGAAAGGATACCTCTAATTCAGATAACTTTTCAGAGAGCTTAATAAACTCCTGTTGATTTCGTTCATCCAATGCCTGATTAATTTTTTCTTGAAGCTGGTCTCGTTGGAATTGATAGAGAGAGGCATCTAATAAAGATTGGGCCATGGATTTATCCTTTTTTGTGATGTAATAGCCTTCTGGTATAAAAGGATTATCCTCTAAAACGGCCACATAATCCGGACATTGTTTAGCATTACTGAAATTTAGTTGAATGTAAATCGGCTCATTACGATTCAATCGAATATCGTGAAACGATTTTTCTGCATCTGTTGTAACAATATGATTTTTGTAAAATCGAAATGGGATATCTTCCGAGCAATGTGTGGAAATAATAATACCTCTAGGGCAGAATCTAGCCTCGGTGATAAAATGGACATTTTTCAGTAGTGAATCATGATTAATTAAATAATTTAAGATCCATACACTTTCTCTTCTCTTCAACTGATAGTTGCTTAAAAACCATTTTATAAAATCCTTCTTATCTTTCGTAGATACAGGTGTATTCAACAATTTCCCCCTCCTACCCCAAAAGGAAAGTTCGGTATTATCCTACTGTTCGGCCAGTCTTTGAAGGAATTCCTCCACTTCATGATCAGACGGTTCTACTTCTAAGTACTTGCTGAAAACTTCTTGGGCTTCATTCATTTTTCCTTCTTCAACTAGAAAATAACCAAACTCCTTTAAGAAATCTGAATCTTCTTTGAAGTTAGTATATGCATCGTGGTACTGCTTTAATGCATCCTCATACAATTCTAGTTCACGATATGCTTTGGCAAGCTCCCAGCGATATTGTTGATCATCTTCCCCATTTTCAATGACACGCTGTAGCAGCTGAACGATTTCTTCTTCGTTTTGATCGTGTTTATAATTCTCAACAAGGAAAAGAACGGCTTCCTTAAAGCCGAAGTCCAATTCAATCGCTTGATTTACAAGCTGATAGCCTTCTTCGCTCCTTCCAAGTTTATGAGCTAGTACACCGGCATAATGAAATAGTTCCTTATTAAAATCATCCACTTTCAAGCCCTCTTTTGCTGTTTCGTAGGCATCCTCTGGCATACCTTCTTGCTCATAAGCTTTGGCCAAATAGTAGTAAACAGAAGGGAACTGTGAATCTCTTTCCATTAACTGCTCCCATACTTGAATCGAAATGTCTAAACGATCGGCACGAAAAGCGGTAAAGCCAAATCGAAATAAAGTTTCTGGATTTTCACTATCTGCTTCTTGATAGAACGTTAACGCTTCTTCAAATTTTCCGCTAGCAGCATATGCTTCTGCTAGTCTTAGACCGATTTCAGTATCCCCAACCACTGTCTGGTTTAGATATACTTTTTCATAATAAGGAATTGCCTTCAAATACTCACCTAATGAAAACGCTAGCTCCCCTAATGCAAAATCAATGACTGTTTCTGATGGATCGATTTGTTTTGCTTCTAGTAGCTTTTGTTCGGCTACTTCAAAAAGACCTTGCGTTTGATACAAATCAGCAAGCTGGACAAGAGCTTCCATGTATTCTTCATCTTGCGGAGTGAATTGATTCAAAATATCAATCGCTTCCTCGTCTTCCTCTAAGTCAATGTAAATTTCACTCAGAAGCATTTTAAGCTCCGTTTCCTTCGGATAGCGTTGGGAAAGTTCGATAATAATTGCCTTCGCGTCTTCTAACATCCCCCATTGCATGTATAGCTCTGCAATCGTATATCTTTCTTCTTCATTAGCTGAAGGCAAAAATGCTTCTAGCTTATCTATTGCTTTTTCTGTCTGATTTTGTTCCATTAATAGTATTGCTTCGTGTATTTCTTCCACTCCTGGCCATCCTTTCTAGCGATCTATGAAATGCCTAGGAATTGAAACTTCCATATATTCTCCCTGCATTTTCTCCGTATTTACAAGATGGTTCTCTTTGACCACCTTACCACGACTAACTGTAATCGTCGGGATAGCTTTATGATAACGAAAATGACTATCTCCATCAATTGTAGGGTCTTTCTCAAGGGAAAATAAGTTATAATCGGCACACCCATTTTCTATTAATTCTCCCTTTCCTGGTGAAATACCTGTTATACGAAGCGTATTTTTTGAAAGTGGTAATTCGGTTACCGGTTCTTGTAATGTGATGATATCACGATCTTCACATAACGTTTGCCACAATGGAAAGAGTTGCCTTCCATTTTTCTCATCAAATCGTTGTCCTTCGCGGATCATGATTGGTGTTCGGGAAAATTGCTGGGCTTCTTGTATCCATTCCCATTTTACGAAATCTAAGTCTGTTACATCGGAAACTTCCACCAATATGAGAGGTACTTTCATCCTACCAAAAAACTTAATATGATGTGGTTTTAGAATTCGAATAGGGATGGTCGGAACAATCATATGGTCAATAGGTAAGAAAGATAAATTGTTTTTAAACGTTTTAAATCTTTTTTTATAGCTAATGGAACTTCTAATAGGAAGACGACATAGTAACAACGTACAGCCTCGATTTACATACTTCTGGGCCGTTGTTTCTGGCGACAATGCGTCGAATACAGATTCTTCTTCATCCACATACACCTTACCAGGACCAACCCAAAAACGATCCACGTTTATTTCTTGAATACCATCAATACTCGAAAAAGACCGGGTAAAACAACCATCTTCTATGTGAATACTCTTAGATTTCCAAATTCCGTCCTCTAGTACATTGTCACTATAAAAATAGTAAACCCCCATACCTTATTCACTCCAATCTGAGTTTGTACAAGGTATGAGGGGATGTACAAGGATATTCTTAATCTACTAAAACCCGATCTAAATCATCAAAAAAAGACGGGTAAGATACGGCAATACATTCGCTGTTTTTTAACGTCACTGGCTCCTTTGACAACAAGGAAGCAACAGCTATCATCATGCCAATTCGGTGATCTCCATAAGAATCAACTGTAGCACCCTTTAATGTCTGCTCTCCCGAAATAACCATTCCGTCCTCAGTACCTTGAATGGATACACCTAAAGCAGATAAAGTATTCACCACTGCTTCTATACGATCCGTTTCCTTAAATTTTAGCTCTTCCGCGTCCCGAATTACCGTTTTTCCTTTTGCCTGAGAAGCTAACAACGCGATGATTGGGATTTCATCGATAATGCGTGGGATAATTTCTCCATCTATTTCAATTCCTTGAAGGGTAGAATATTCTATCGTAATATCACCGACAGGTTCTCCCCCTATCTCTCTTTGTTGAACAACTTTCATAGTGGCTCCCATTTTTTGAAGCACGTCGATAATTCCCGTCCTGGTTGGATTAATACCCACATCGGAAAGGACCAACTTACTTCCTTTTACAATCGCAGCTGCTGCGAGGAAAAAAGCCGCCGACGAAATATCGCCCGGCACATCAATTTGCGTTCCTGTTAAGGATTGGTTTCCGTTAATGGTAGAGGTGAGACCGTCCTTTTTAATCGTCCCACCGAATGCAGTAAGCATATGTTCCGTGTGGTCTCTCGTTGCTGCTAATTCCGTTACAGAAGTTTTCCCCTCTGTTAAAAGTCCGGCGAGTAACACGCCCGATTTAACTTGGGCGCTTTTAACTGGTGATTGATAATGAATAGGATTCAGCTTCCCTCCTCTTATAGATAAAGGAAGATATTTACCTTTTTCTCGTCCATCCATGTATGCCCCCATTTGACGCAAAGGATGGACAATTCGATCCATGGGGCGTTTTGTTAAGGAATCATCCCCGTGTATCGTAACATGGAAAGGTAAACCAGCTAGAACACCTAAAAGCAATCGGGTCGTAGTACCGGAGTTTCCTAAGTAAAGGGGATGAAGTGGCTCTTGTAATGCATCCACACCATTACCTTCGATTTTCACCGTATCCCCTTTCACTTCAATGGGAACTCCCATTTCCCGAAATGCATCAATAGTTCGTAAACAATCCTCTCCATTTAAGAAGTGCGTTATAGTTGTAGTTCCTTTTGCTAAAGATCCAAATATAACCGCACGATGGGAAATCGATTTATCACCTGGAACCGATAACGTTCCTTTTAAGCTAGAAGAAATCGGGTTTAACATTTTCTCCGTCAATCGAACCACCTCAATCCTGTATCATTGTTTCATACCCATTTCGTAAAAGGATCTCGTTACTTCTTTGCTGGAGTCCTTGCTCCGCAAAACTGATACGAAGAACACCTGTAATCCCTTCCCGAATCTCTAAAATTTCAATATTGGTAATGCTGATATCTTCTTCTGCTAATAGAGAGACCACTTTTAATAAAGCTCCAGTTTGATCTCGAATATCGACAAGTAGATCATAAAAGGCAGGGATGGCTCCTTTTTCTTTCGCTTCTAATCCATCACGAAAATCTCTCGCTTGTTCCAAATAAGAAACCATCGTTTTTTTATCTCCGTTTTCGAGTAACGATTTTAAGGAAGACATCTCTTTTATCCAATCATCTAAGAGTCGTGTCATACTCCTTCTGTTCTGAAAAAAGATATCCTGCCACATTTCTGGGTTACTAGAGGCTATTCGGGTAATATCTCGAAACCCACCTGCTGCCAGCTTCGGTAAGTAGGAATGTGTATGTTGCCATGTTCTCGCTTGATGGACAAGAGAAGATGCAATTAGATGAGGAAAATGGGATACAACGCTCGTCATCTCATCATGTTCCTTCGGATTTAAAACGACAAATTTACTTTTCGTACCAGCTAGCAATTCCTTTATAGCGCCTACATGCTGTTGGGAGGCTTTTGCTGATGGTGTCAAAACATAGATCGCATTTTCAAACAAATGTTCCTTGGCAGCTTGTATCCCCCGTTTATGAGAACCTGCCATTGGATGACCACCGATAAAGATAAAATCTGGCGACGTCCATTCGTTTGCTGTGTCCATAACAGCCGATTTAACGGAAGATACATCGGTTACTAAAACGGGCTTTTCCGGCTTTAATTCCTTCATTTTGTTCATGTAAGAAATCGTAATAGAAACGGGTGCACTTAAGATGACGTAATCTGCTTGCAACACGCCTTGTTCAAAGCTTTTAGCAGAATCATCAATGATTCCGTGCATTTGAGCATACTCTAAGCTTTTCTCATTGGTGTCATAACCGACAACCTTATGAACAGTTGATCCCTTGATACTTTTAGCTAATGAGCCACCAATAAGACCTAAACCTACGACAAAAACCGTTTTAGTCAATTTTTTTCTCCTTCTTTAAGGATAAGAATTCTTGTAGGCGTGATTGCAGTTCTTCCATGTCCTCTTTTTTCCCTATGGTAATTCGGATTCCATTTGGACGACCTAATGCTTCTCCGGAACGAACAATAAAGCCTTTACTTAGTAAATATTCAAATGCTTCATCTCCCGTTGTTGGAAGGTGGACAAATACAAAGTTTGTTTGTGAATCGTCAAAGGCAAGCCCTTCACCTTGAAGAAATGATAGAAACGATTGTTTATTAGCTTTATTGTTCAAAAAAGTTTCTTGTAAAAAGGTTTCATCTTGTAAAGCGATAACCGCGGCTTTCTGCGAAAAGCTCGTCGTATTAAATGGACCACGTGTTACATTTAACGCTCGTGTAATCTCTTCATTCGCAACGCCGTAGCCAACTCTTAACCCGGCTAATCCGTATGCTTTTGAAAAAGTACGAAGAACAATTAAGTTGTCGTACTGCTTAAGCGCTTCGACTGTATTCGGGTAATCCTCTGTGTCAACATATTCGTAGTAAGCTTCATCAAATACAACAAGTACGTCTGACGGGCAAGTTTTCATCACGTACTCAAATTCTTCTTTATTGATGTGGCAGCCCGTTGGGTTATTCGGAGAACATAGCCATAATATTTTTGTTTGTTCGTCAATATTCTCCACCATTTTCTTCACATCATGGTACCCATTTTTTAAAGGAACTTCCTTAATATCTGCTCCTTCAATTACAGCATTATGCTTATATTGTGGGAAGGTTGGGGTTGCCATTATGGTGTTTGTACCAGGATATAAATACGAATTACAAATGATTTCAATCACTTCGTCGGAACCAGCACCAAAAACGAGTTGGTCTGGTTCAACCTTTAACTTATCAGCTAACGCCATGCGCAGTTCCGTTGAATAACCATCTGGATAAACCTCTAGTTGGGACATCCATTGACCCAATTCCTCTTTTACTTTATTAGAAAAACCAAAAGGATTTTCATTGGAGGCTAACTTCACAATTCGAGAAAGACCATATTGTTTTTTAACATCTTCTATTTGTTTCCCCGGTTTATAGGGTGACATGCTTTTTAATACTTGCTTGCTAGTCATCAAAACGTTCTCCTTCCTAACGCAATAAATCAGGACGCAATTTCTTTGCATCATGATGGTATATATGTTCTATATCTTTTTGTTCTATCGTTGTATTAACTGTAATCATGACGCGGATGCATTTTTCCAAGCTACCTGGTACATCGATTTCCTGCATACACATGACAGGTACATAGGTCCATCCATCGAGTAATCGGAGTGCCTTTGCGGGAAAGGAAGCTGTAATATCAGATGTAACGCTAATCAGAACAGATGCTATGTCTTCCGGATTGATCTGGTTCTTTATCGTCATCTCCTCGACTAGAGCTCTTGTATGTTCTATAATTTGGTCCGCTTCATTTTGAAGCACTGTCGTTGCTCCTCTTACACCTCTAATCATTTTGTTGCACCAACTCTCCCAAGAAGTCTTCCAAATCACGACACAGGGAACCCTCATCCATTTTCTGAATGATAGGCTCACCTATTTGTTTTAATAACACCATTTGGACATGATTATCTCTTGATTTCTTATCTTTTTTCATTTTTTCAAGCAAAGAAGCTACCTTGACATCAGGTAGTGATAGTGGATAATTATTGTGTTTTAACCATTGCAAAAGCTCCTGATAAGATAGCTTAACCTCAAACGTTTTTTCACTTACCTTTAGTGCAAACAACATGCCGACTGCAACGGCTTCTCCATGGGTCCACACTCCGTATCCAAGTTCTGATTCTAGAGCATGACCTAGTGTATGACCTAAGTTTAAAAACATTCGATGATGGGATTCTCTCTCATCTTTTTCCACAACTTCTGCTTTCACTTGAATACCTTGGAGAAGATGTTCCTTAAGGGTTTGTTGAGACAATGGTTTGTTTAAATCTGTACGAATCACATCTGTCAAAAATGCTGAATCACGCAAGAATCCGTGTTTAACAACTTCTGCATAGCCAGATCGCACTTCTCGTTGCGGAAGTGATGTAAGTGTTTCTACGTCATAAATCACGGCCACTGGTGGGTAGAAACTTCCAATCAGGTTTTTTCCGTAGGCATGATTAATCCCTACTTTCCCACCAACACTGCTGTCATGAGCTAAAATCGTTGTAGGCATTTGAACAAAATCAATTCCTCTCATAAAGGTGGAAGCAAAGAAACCTACAAGATCACCTATAACTCCTCCACCTAACGCAATGACGAGGCTATGACGATTAAGGCCTTTTTCTAATGCGTCCGTAATTAGCTGATAATATTGGTCGATATTTTTGGATGCTTCTCCATTGGGAACCACATAGGACTCCACTTGCTGGAAAGATGGAAAATTAGCCTTTACATCCTCCATATATAAATCTGCTACTTTTTGGTCAGAAACAATATATATGCTTTCATAGGATTTTGGCAAATAACTAGAGATTTTCTTCCTAATTCCTGCCCCAACCGTTACAACATAGTTACCTGAACTTGTTTGAACAGTTAATGATGATTCCATTAGAATTTTCGAACCTCTTCACGGTATTCCTCTATGGCTTTCTTTAATTTCGGAAATTGATCATTCGGGAATTGTTCTAGAATCGCTTTCGCAACTTCAAAGGCTACTACGTGCTCCATAACAACAGCAGCTGCTGGTACAGCACAAGAATCCGACCTTTCGATACTTGCATTAAAGGCTTCCTTAGATTCAATATCTACACTTTGTAATGGTTTATATAAAGTCGGAATTGGTTTCATAACGCCTTTCACTACGATAGGCATTCCAGTTGTCATACCGCCTTCAAACCCACCTAAACGATTCGTCTTCCGGTAATAGCCCTCTTCCTCGTTCCAACCAATCTCGTCATGTACTTGACTTCCATTTAAGCGGGCTGCTTCAAAACCGATCCCAAATTCAACACCTTTAAAAGCATTAATGCTAGCAACTGCTCCAGCGATACGCCCGTCTAATTTGCGGTCATAATGAACATACGATCCGATTCCAGCTGGCATTCCTTCGATGTACACCTCTGCCACTCCACCTATGGAATCGCCATCCTTCTTCGCTTTGTCAATCGCATCCATCATCTTTTGGCCAGCTTGTTCGTCTAAACAACGGACAGGGGATTCCTCTGAAATACGAATACGATCTTCTATGGAAAGATTAGGCTTCGTTTCCGCTTTTATGCCAGCAATCTCATTCACATAGCCAACAATTCGAATGCCTAAATGCTTCAATAACGTTTTCGCAACAGCCCCAGCAGCAACCCTAGCAGCCGTTTCACGAGCAGAAGAACGTTCTAGTATATTTCGAATATCTCGGTGACCATATTTAATTGCACCATTTAAGTCTGCATGACCAGGTCTTGGTCTTGTCACGACTCTTCGGATAGATTCTCCCTCAGGAAAAGGATCTTCTCCCATAATATCTTCCCAATGTTTAAAATCATCGTTATGTATAACCATGGCAATCGGGGAACCTAGTGTATATCCATGCCTTACCCCACCAGCCATATCTACTAAATCCTTTTCAATTTGCATTCTCTTTCCTCTACCGTGTCCCTTTTGACGTCTTAACAGAGATTCGTTAATATCCTCTTTGGTTATTGGCATGAGAGAAGGAATTCCTTCTACAATTGTGGTTAGTTGTTTCCCATGTGACTCTCCAGCTGTTAAGTAGCGCATGTTTGTACCCCCATTAATATCTAATTTTGTACTACTATATCATACCTTTTCCTTTCTGTGTGAGCGGAAATGACTGAAAAATTCACTTTTTAGATTTTTTGCACAATTATGACGATTATACAACATAATGAAAGCATTTACATAAATCAGAGCCAAATAAAGAAGAAATCCCAGCAAAGTGAGATTTCTTAGAATAGATCATTATCCTTTCTGGTAGAAAAAAGAATCTAATATTTGGAATTGATATTGACTAGGGTTGAAGATTTGCTCCGTGCTTCCGACGAATAGCACACCACCTGGTCTTAGCGATTGACTAAATTTCCTGTATATTTCATCCTTCGCTTCCTCTGTAAAGTAAATCATCACATTACGGCAAACAATTAAGTCATAGTCTTTATCATAGTTGTCCGATAATAGATTGTGTTTTTTGAATGTCACACATCGTTTAATAGAATCATCAATTTTGTAGGTTGTGCCATCCTTCGTAAAATATTTTTGCTTAATTGTGTCTGGTATTTCCTGTAAAGAGCGTTCTGGATATAGTCCAACTTGTGCTCGTTTCATGACGTTTTCATCTAAATCTGTTGCTGATACTTTTATATCCTTTAAGTCCATGAACTGATTTAATATCATAGCAATGGTGTAGGGTTCTTCCCCTGTCGAGCATGCAGCGCTCCACACTTTTAATGTTTTCTTGTTTTTTAGTAACAGAGGTAATACTTTTTTTTGTAGGGTATCCCATCTACTAAAATTCCGATAAAACTCTGTAACATTAATCGTCACACGGTCCAAAAATTCCATCAGCGCATCTTGGTCGCTATTTAGTAGTTTAAAATAGCTCGTAAAATCCTTACACTCTTTTTTATCCCGTAATGCCGTTAATCTACGCTTCATTTGTACTTCTTTGTATAAGCTTAAATCTATTCCTGTTTTTCGTTTGATCTGTGCTGTGAACTCTAAGTAGTCATTCATGGCTCTTTCTCCTCTACCATTTATATTTACATCATAACCGAGAATGTCCAAAAGAAAAAGCCCCAATGATTGGGGCTTTTTCATATTTAATAAATCCACTGTTTGTTATCTTTTGTATATTCGATTAACTCTCCCTCAGAGAAGAAAAGTCCAATTTCTCTTTCTGCACTTTCTGGTGCATCGGATCCGTGGATTACATTTTTTCCTACTGTTAAACCGTAGTCCCCACGAATGGTTCCTGGCAATGCTTCCTGAGGATTTGTTTTACCCATCATTTGACGAGCCGTTGCAATAACATTATCCCCTTCCCATACCATAGCAAATACAGGGCCAGATGTAATAAAGCTTACAAGCTCAGGAAAGAATGGTTTACCGTTGTGCTCTCCATAATGCTCTTCCGCTAATTCCTTTGTAATTTGCATAAGCTTTGCACCCGCAAGTTTAAAGCCTTTTTTTTCAAATCGAGAAACTATATCTCCTACTAAATCTCTTTGAACTCCATCGGGTTTCACCATTAAAAATGTCTTTTCCATCGTTACACCTCTTCGTTATTATGTATTTATGAAAGCGCTATGAAACTACCCTAATAGATTCTAACAAAGAATAGAAATTCTGACAACGTCTTAGTTCTTCCGTTTTCCAATGTATTTGGCAATTGTCGTCAAGGAGTGTTTTGCTCTTGTATTTGGAAGAACTTCTAATGCTTCATAAGCTTTGTTTAAATACTTTTCACTAATGGCATACGCTCGATCAATCGCATTACTCTTTTTAATATGCTCCACAAATGGTTGAATATCTGCTGGATCGATTTTTTCTTCGGCAGCTAATGTTTGGCGAAGGGCATCTTTGAAGTCCGAATCTTCCATCGCATAGAAGACAGGTAATGTTATATTACCTTGTAACAAGTCACCACCTGCTGGTTTACCTAATTCGGATGACGAAGAGGTGAAATCTAGTATGTCATCAATAATTTGGTAGGACATTCCAACATAGTAGCCATATTGCATTAATGCCTGCTCATATTCTTTGGGTGCACCAGAAGCTATCGCCCCAAGCTGACTACTAGAAGAGATAAGTAACGCGGTTTTCCGCTTAATTCTTCGCAAATAGTTACGAATAGATTGATCCAGGTTATATTTTTCTTCCATTTGCTTAAGCTCCCCAATACAGAGCTCAACAATAGTTTCCGAAAGAATACGATGGGCTCTTGGGTTATCAATATCTGTTAAGTACTCTAAGGACCTAGCAAATATATAGTCTCCCGTGTACATGGCAATTCGATTATCCCATTTCGCCTTTACTGTTGGTTTCCCTCTTCGTAATTCCGCTTCATCAATCACATCATCATGAACTAAAGAGGCCATGTGGATCAACTCCAAGGAAACAGCTACCGTTTTTAATCGATCAAATTGGTAGTCTCCAAAAGATCCCGCAAGCAAAACAAAAACAGGACGAATTCGTTTTCCTCCTGCTTTTAATAATTGCTGCGAAGCTTCTCTCAAAATGGGATCCTTAGCATGGATGGTTTCATTTAATGTTTTTTCAATTTGGTTTAGCTCCGTTTTTAAATACGAATAGGCAGCTGCTAGTTTCATGACGTCACCTTTTTACTAATAGAATTTCTTATTCAGATGGTTTCGTTCCAGCGTGCATAGCCGCTACACCACCTGTGTAACTCTTTATCGTTACTTGCGTTAAACCTACTTCCTTAAACATATCCTTTAATTGTTCTTTTCCAGGGAAATCCTTAGCTGATTCATGGAGCCATGCATACTCATCATAGCTCTTTGCCAGTAAGCGACCGAAAAGTGGCATCACATGTTTAAAATAAAAATAGTAAAGTTGACGAAAAAGAGGCATTGTGGGTTGCGATGTTTCTAGACAAACAACCATTCCTCCAGGCTTTACGACCCGATTCATCTCCGATAACACTTGTTTATAATCGGGAACATTACGAAGTCCAAAACCAATTGTTACATAATCGAATGTATGATCCTCAAATGGAAGCTCCATGGCATTCCCATGAACAAACTCCAAATGTTCGATTTGCAAGTTTTCATTTTTTTCTTTCGCGATTGATAGCATGTTTTGGCTAAAATCCAATCCGATTACTTTCCCAGTGGAACCTACAGCTTGAGCAAGGGAAAAGGACCAATCTCCTGTACCACAACATACATCTAAAGCAGAGTCCCCATGCTGAACACCCATTCTTTTCATGACGTCTTTTCTCCACGCTTTGTGTCTTTGAAAAGAAATTACCGAGTTCATAAAATCATAACGATCATAAATTTTTTCAAACACTCCGTGAACTCGTTCTTCCTTTGATTGTGCCATCTTTTACCCTTCTTCCACTACTTTTGTGTTTTTCCGGCTGTAATCGTAAATCAGTGCATGTACATAAGATGTTAATTGATTAAATTGAAACGGAAGCTGATTGACAGCTGTTTCCATTTTTTGCACACACTTTTGAATAGTACCTTCCACAAGCTGAATAGCTTGTTTACTTGGATTATTTGATAATTCATGTCCTGTCAATACATGAATCAATTCGGATTGTCCGGATTTTAAGAAATGCTGTTTTTCTTTGGTTAGCCTCCTCATAAGAAGCCACTCTCCAGAAAGTGCATTAATCTCCGTACCTTGAATATGTTCTGCTACTCGTTGAATTAACAAGGATTCAATTTGTTTAACTACTCGCATCCAATCCTGGATAGAGTCCGGTTTATTGTAATATGCCGACATTTTCAACTCATTAATCTCTTTGATAGCAGAAGCCAGAACGTGAATCATGTCGACATCGTCTAATTTACTAAGTAAGAAATAATATAAACCACTATAATAATCCCCAGCAAGGACTGTGAGCTGTCGTTCTACCTTATGTTGGACAGATTCTTTTTCCATAGACTGATTGGTCACCAAATCATGAGTGTCTAACGCAACTTGAACCAACATCGTAGTAATAATATAGTGATCCTTTTTGGATTCAGATAAATCTGTAGTGTTCATTAAGGAGGTTAAAATCATTAATTTGTCATTATCTATGAAAGGCTTTGGAATATACCTTTCTAAATAGGGGTGGCTAATTTGTTTCTCAATGGCTGATTTTATTCGTCTAAGTTGTAACTCTAGTGAAATGGAATCCATACAATAAGCCCTCCATAGTAAACCTTTCGATAACGTATCAACAATTATTATAACATAAGTCCTTTACATTCGCTTCATAGGTGTTTCTCAAATTAAAGTTTATGTATTTGTTTCTTACCAAATAAAAAAAGGGTGCAAATTGCACCCTTTGCCCATATGTAAATTATTTTACAGTATCTTTTAGGGCTTTACCCGGTTTGAAAGCTGGTACTTTGCTTGCAGGGATTTCGATTTCATCACCTGTTTGTGGGTTACGACCTTTACGTGCCGCACGCTCACGTACTTCAAAGTTACCAAAACCGATTAATTGTACCTTGTCTCCAGCTTTAAGTGAATCCATGATAGATTCAAAAACTGCATCAACAGCTTTTGTAGCGTCTTTTTTAGAAAGCTCGCTTTTCTCAGCAACTGCATTGATTAGATCAGTTTTATTCATGACATTCACCTCCTCCCAATACCTGTATACGATTCGTTTGAACAATAAGTAGTGATTCTACCATTTGTTCACCATTTTTTACTTTTTTATACCTTCGTCATCAAATATTTGGTGACAAGGCTTATATTAAACGAGTTTTCGGGGAAATTCAACATAAATTAACAAGTTTAGCTAAAAATTGTTCAATTTTCCTAAGTCCTAACTCGTCTATTGATTTGCATGTTATCATAGATAAGAATGTTATGCAAGAGCTTCTAACACTTGTCAGACAAAGGATTGAGCAGTTTTTAGTGAGCCATCTGAAGTACTTTACTAATTTCATAGAAGAATTTATAAAAAAATAAAAGAGGCTGGGACAAAACCCAGTAACTAAAAAGAGTGGCACCCACACCATAAACCAGTGAGTGTCACTCTTTTTTTAATAAAATCCCAAAAAAATGTACGCAAAAAGGATACCTTCTGATAATGTTAAAGTTACCACACCCAAACAGAATCGGAGGTATCCTTATGTTTAAACAGTATAACATGAATCAAGTCATTTTGCCGCTAGATTTGGAAATCAAACTTCAGAAAAACGATATCGCCTATGCCGTCCATGATGTCGTGGAAGCTATTCCAGATGAGGCATTCACTGGATTTCTGCGTGAAACGGGATGTCCGGCTTATCATCCGCGCATGATGATGAAAGTGGTTTTATGTGCTTATACGCAGTCGGTGTTCTCTGGCAGAAAGATCGAGGGATTACTGAAAGACAGTGTCCGGATGATGTGGCTGGCCCAGGGGTATGAACCAAGTTACCGGACAATTAACCGTTTCCGTGTCCATCCGGAGGTAAAGGAACTATTGCGTCAGTGCTTTGTCCAATTCCGTTGTCAGCTTGTCCGAGAAAACGTCATCGAGGAAGAAGCCATTTTTATGGACGGAACGAAAATCGAAGCGAATGCCAACAAGTTTACGTTTGTCTGGCGCAAAGCGACGGAAAAGTACAGTTCCCGTTTAGTGGAAAAGTCTAACCGGATGTATGAAGAACTGTTGGAGAAAGAAATCATTCCGGAAATAGAACGGGAAAGTATGGAGGAACTATCCAGCCAAGAACTCGAAAAAGTGGTGGAAAAGCTGGAGGAGACGGTTGGTGAATATGATAAAAAGATAGAAGCAAGTGAAGACGTAAGCGAACGGAAACAGCTTCGTTCTGAGCGCAAAACCCCTAAACAATACGGCAAGCAATTCAAGGATTTTGTGGTGCGCAAACAAAAATACCAACACGATATGGCCATCTTCGGAGAGCGCAACAGTTATTCGAAAACGGATCACGATGCCACCTTCATGCGCATGAAGGATGATTACATGAAAAACGGCCAGCTCAAAGCCGGGTATAACGTGCAACTTGCGACAGAAGGACAGTATGCGCTCGCTTATGACGTGTTTCCGAATCCAACGGATACGCGTACCTTCACACCTTTCCTGGATAACATTGAGGAACACTTCTTTGACCTACCCAACTATATTGTCGCGGATGCCGGCTATGGGAGTGAACAAAATTACGAAGACGTCATCGAAAATCGGAAACGCACGCCATTGATTACGTATAACCAATACCGGAAAGAAAAGAAAAAGAAATATAAGCAGGATGCCTTTAACGTAGCCAATTGGCATTACGATGAGATCGAAGATGCGTTTACGTGTCCAAACGATAAAAAATTAACATTCCGCTATCTATCCAATCGAACAGACCGATATGGTTATACAAGAACATATAACGTCTATGAGTGTGAGGACTGTTTCGGTTGTCCGTTACGTTCGCAATGTACGAAAGCGAAGGAAGGAAACAATCGAAAGATCTATTATAATGAAAAGTGGGAAAACCAAAAAGCATATACGAGACAGCAGCTTTCGGAAAAAGAAACGGGGAAAATCTATGGCAAACGCAAAATAGATGTAGAACCCGTCTTCGGATTTCTGAAGGCTAATTTGCGTTTCACCCGTATGTCGGTGAGAGGTAAAGAGAAAGTAGAAAAGGAACTGGGATTTGCATTCATGGCGGTAAACTTGAGAAAGTACACGGCCATGAATGCAAATCCAACCATAGATGGTGACCATAATTCAAACCAAAATGGTTCCCATCATCGAAAACCGATGATGGGAACCATTTTTAGGTTATTCTTGGCTAGTTATGTCCCAGCCTCAAAGAATAATCGCTATTAAACCACCGGAACCTTCGTTAATAATGCGTTCCAAGGTTTCTTTCAATTTGTATCTTGCATTTTCTGGCATCAAGGATAGCTTCGCTTGAATACCCTCTCTTACGATGGAGCTTAAGGATCTTCCGAAGATGTCAGATTCCCAAATAGATAGAGGATCTTCTTCAAAGTCTTGCATTAAGTAGCGCACGAGCTCCTCACTTTGTTTTTCCGTCCCAATGATTGGGGCGAATTCAGACTCCACATCTACTTTTACCATATGAATCGATGGAGCGACAGCTTTTAGTCGTACCCCGAATCTTGAACCTTGACGGATGATTTCTGGCTCATCAAGTGCCATATCCGCTAAGGACGGGGCTGCAATACCATAGCCAGTCTGTTTCACCATTTGTAAGGCGTCAGAAACTTGATCATATTCGCGCTTCGCGTTAGCAAAGTCCTGCATAAGTTCAAGTAGATGATCTTTTCCACGAATTTCTTCTCCTACAATTTCTTTTAACACTTGATCATATAGATAATCAGGTGCTTCCAAGTCGATTTCCGCTACCCCTTCACCCATTTCCATACCGGCGAGTTGAGCGTGTTCGATATAATCGTAGGCATCGAAGTGGCCAACCACTCGGTCGACATCACGTAACCGTTTAATATCCTTAACCGTTTCTTGAATCGCGATTTGGTAGCTTTCACGTAGCCAATGATCCTCATTCAAGACCATGACCCAGCTAGGAAGGTTTACGTTTACTTCAAGCACCGGGAACTCATACAACGCTTCTCTAAGTACATTGTACACATCGTGCTCACTCATGCTTTCCGCGCTCATTGCTAGTACTGGAATATCATAGCGCTCACTAAGCTCTTGTCTTAGCTCTTCTGTGTTCTGATGATAAGGTTGTACGGAGTTAATAACCATCACAAATGGCTTACCAACTTCTCTTAGTTCCTCTACAACTCTCTCTTCAGACTCTACATAATCTTCGCGTGGGATTTCACCGATTGTACCGTCTGTCGTAACGACAACCCCTAATGTGGAATGCTCCTGAATAACCTTTCTTGTTCCGATTTCCGCAGCATCGTGGAACGGAATGGGCTCTTCATACCAAGGCGTATTGATCATTCGTGGACCGTTTTCGTCCTCGAAGCCTTGAGCACTATTTACGGTGTATCCTACACAATCCACGAGACGAATGTTTACATCTAAACCATCATCCACTTGTACGGAAACTGCTTGATTTGGTACAAATTTCGGCTCTGTTGTCATAATTGTTCTACCTGCTGCACTTTGAGGGAGTTCATCCTGAGCTCTTGCTCGATCCCCCTCATCTGGAATATTCGGTAAAACGACTTGTTCCATAAACTTTTTAATAAATGTAGACTTACCAGTCCTTACTGCTCCTACAACTCCTAAATAGATATCTCCATTTGTCCGCTTCGAGATATCTTTAAAAATATCAACTCTTTCCAAATGATCCCCTCCCGATCTACTTCGCCATAGAGCTATTACGAATCTTTGACAATACAATTCTATGACGTTGTCCTATCAAAATATGACTTGTTTATATGGAAAAGGCTAAAAAAGTTTTAATGAAGCCTCTTCATCCATATAAGCCTTGCATATCGTCATAGAATGAGTGGTTAAGCATGGAATAATTTTCATAAATACAAAAAACCCATGCCACATTATATGCGACATAGGTTTTTATATTCCTAATAAAGGCAATTGTATCGGATATCCCTAACCGAATTGTTAATTATTTCGGCAAATTAGGTGCAAATACAGGTTCCCCATCTTGTAACGTGTAAGGGATGGAATACGCTGGTACAAACGGGTAATAATCAGTTAGTAAATAGCGAATATCATCGCCCTCTTGATAATGGTGGTCCTGTTCCTCTAACACCTGATACAAGTCAGAGCGATAATCAACAGCTAATTCTCCTTCTGCACTAATTAGAATGGGGATATTGTTCCCTGAGTACGGACTAACAATAAAAGGGGCTTGCTCGAGTCCAAGCTTTTTGTAATCAATCTCATACATAAAATTCGTTACAGGTTCGCCAAATGGTGGATAGATATGTTCCGAGCGAAATGCATTGATTTTAAAATTTAATTCACGAATCGTTTCGGCGATTCTTAAATCAATAACCTTTACCGTGGGATTTTCCTCTGGTGTAATAAGCGTGTACTGATAATTACCGCCATTTTCGAATGCAGTTCCTGGAACACTTGAAATTAATGAATATTCCTTTAGCTTTGCAAAATCTAAAATATATTTTTGAAAGATTGGTGTATCCTCAGGCTTGGTGTTAATTGGTACAAGGCCTTGGGTTTGTTCCACATACTGATCTACTGCCTCTTGAACCATATCTACCTGTACGTCGTTTGGCACTTGATTTTTAGCTAGCCTATTATTCGGATACAAACATCCACTAAGCAACATTGTTGTGATTAGTAGAAAGATGACAACCGTCCTTCTCATTGCCCTTCCTCCTTTAGTTAACCGGTAGGTCCGCTGAATACTATGTAAAATATGATGATGCCCCCTACTATTAAAAATAAGTAGGCAAACAAGGTGACACCAGCAGCCCAAACACCATGGAGCTTATGTCGACTTAATAAGATAAGGCCAATGGAAATAAATAAAAAAATCATACCTGCAAAAGAGATATACATTTTTAACATGGAAGCAGACATCGGTTTTCCTCCTCCCGAAACAATAGCTTGTCCACAACTTTTAGTATTATATCACAGATTGGTTCGCTAGTGTGTGCTAGACCTAGGTTCTAATGACATAGAAAATACCGAGATGGAGGGGCAATCCCATCTCGGTTGACTAAATAAATCCCGCAGCAACTCTAAAATGAATGCTTGTGCGATTTATTGTATGCGAAGCATCTGCTACTTGCATCCTCAAATGCCTATGCTCCTCCTATTTTTTAAACAATTGACTTAATGAACCTAGATCTTTCGGAATCTGATTACTTGTAATCGCTTCTACCAATTTATCTTCTTTTTCTTTTGATACTGGCTTTCCAGCCATTGTTGCCAATTGCTTAACAAGATTACGTACAGATTTTTCATCCGATAAATCGGACTGATTGAACGATTGTGCCGCTTCCAAAATTTGATCTGTCTTTATGTTCGAATTTTGTTGGATGTGATCAAACATGTTCTTCTGGTTATCACTCATGTTGATTCCTCCTTGCCTAATTTCCATTTCAACATAGTATATGCAAGGAAGAAAAGAGCGTGTTAATTCGCGTATAAGTTTGTGAGCATAGTTGATAAGTCTTCCATCTCATGGCGTCTCCCACGAGTCATTAGTTGGTCCACAATATCACGAGGATTGGCATCTTCAAACAGAATCTGATAAATACCATTGGTGATAGGCATATCCGTATTTTGTTGCTCAGCAAATTGATGGGCGGCTTTAGTTGTGTTTACTCCTTCTACAATCATACCCATTTGATCTAACACATCCGCAAGCTGATTCCCTTTTCCTAATAAATTACCTGCTTTCCAGTTCCTACTATGAACACTTGTACATGTCACAATTAGATCTCCTACTCCTGATAACCCAATAAAGGTGAGAGGATTAGCACCCATCGATGTACCTAGTCTGGCAATCTCAGCAAGTCCTCGAGTGATTAAAGCCGCTTTTGCGTTATCGCCATAACCAAGACCGTCTGAAATTCCAGCTCCTAATGCGATAATATTTTTTAACGAGCCACCAAGCTCCACACCAATCATATCTGGACTCGTGTAAACACGGAGGTTTTCATTAATAAATAAGTCCTGTGCTTTCTCCGCTTCTTCCATACTTTTTGAAGAAACCGTCACCGTAGTCGGTTGTCTTTGTCCTACTTCTTCGGCATGACTTGGTCCGGATAACACGACGACTTCCTTGTAGAGATTAGCGTCCATTTCCTCTTCAATCATTTCTGAAACACGTTTTAGTGTATTTGGCTCGATCCCTTTCGTTCCGTGTATCAGCGTCACTTTATGATCCAAAACATCAGAAATCTGTCGGCAAACCTGACGAATTGCTTTGGTAGGAACGACTAATAAGATTGCACTTGTATCTTGTAATGCTTCCTTTAAGTCATTATGGAAACTAACATTTTTCGGTAAATGAACATTCGGTAAATAACGTTCATTTACTCGTTGTTCTCTTAACTGTTCCGCTTGCTCTTTATGATGGGTCCACAAGCGTACATCATGAGCATTATCGGCTAATACAAGGGATAGTGCAGTCCCCCAACTACCAGCCCCAATAACCGTAATTGTCGACATACTTCCCCTCCTAAGCTCTTCTTCTTGCGTATATTTTGATCGGTGTTCCTTCAAACCCAAAAGCTTCACGGATTCGGTTTTCAAGGAAGCGTTCATAGGAAAAGTGCATCAATTCTGGATCATTAACGAAAACAACAAAAGTTGGTGGTTTAACAGCTACTTGAGTTGCGTAAAGCACTTTTAATTTTTGTCCTTTTAACGTCGGTGCTGGATTCATAGCAAGCGCATCCATGATCACATCATTTAACACACTCGTCTCGACCCGTTTGGAATGATTTTCGCTTGCCTCTAAAACTTTAGGAATTAATGTATGAGTACGCTTCTTCGTTTTAGCAGACAAAAACACGATTGGTGCATAGTCCAAAAACTGAAAATGAACTCGAATCTTTTCTTCAAATTCCTTCATCGACTTTTCAGTGGTTTCAACGGTATCCCATTTGTTCACGACGATAATGACAGCTTTTCCAGCTTGATGGGCATAACCTGCGATTTTTTTATCTTGTTCAATAATGCCAGTTTCTGCATCAATGAGGGTGAGCACAACATCGGAACGTTCAATAGCACGCAAAGCACGTAATATGCTATATTTTTCAGTCGATTCATAAATTTTTCCGCGTTTACGCATCCCTGCCGTATCAATAATGACAAAGTCGCGCTCATCCTTCGTAAATGGTGTATCAACAGCGTCACGAGTTGTACCTGCAATATCACTGACAATGACTCGTTCTTGATTAAGCAATGCATTTACAAGGGAAGACTTCCCTACGTTCGGACGGCCGATTAAGCTAAAGTGAATCGTATCGTCATCTACTTCTTCTAGCTCCTGATCTGGGAAGTGCTTAATCACTTCATCTAATAAATCTCCTAATCCTAATCCATGAGTTCCAGAGATCGGAAAGGGTTCACCAAATCCTAAAGAATAAAATTCGTAGACAGATTCTCTCATGTCAGGATTGTCCACTTTATTCACGGCTAGCACAACTGGTTTATTGGATTTATATAACAGTTTGGCAACCTCTTCATCAGCGGCTGTGATCCCTTCACGTCCATTTACCATAAAGATAATGACATCCGCTTCATCTACAGCGACCTCAGCTTGCTGTCTCATTTGTACGAGAAGAGGCTCGTCGCCAATTTCAATTCCACCTGTATCAATTAGATTAAAGTTCGTATGCAACCATTCAGCCGACGAATAAATACGATCTCTTGTAACTCCCGGTACATCTTCAACAATAGAGATCCGCTCTCCAACTAACCTATTAAAAATAGTCGATTTCCCGACATTTGGTCTTCCGACTATTGCTACTACTGATTTTCTCATGAAAGGTACATCCCTTCTTTTCCACAATCTATAAGTGCTTGTCAACTTTTACATTTTAGCAAAACAGGAAATGATAAACAATCTTTTCTATCATTCCTATTCATACGTGTTCAAAAAAGGAGGATAAAAAGCACAGTCGCACATACTCTTATAAACATCCTAGGATGTAAGTATAAGTGCGACTAATGCTCAACCTCTCCTTAAGGCATGGTTTCACCATACCAAGCTTCCTTTACCGTACTTTTGAACATCCTCTATTATGGCACAAGTCGAAAAAAGGAATCAAATTTGTCTCTAATGCTTGACGATAATCTGCATATCTTCACTTAATGCGTGACTAATTCCATCTAGTATTGCTTCTAAATTTTTCGATACATTCTCCAATTCTTCTTTTGAGTCACATAGAAAAATAGGAGCCCCTCCATCAATTTTTGTTTTGTTCGTTGTGATCACGGCTAGAACTGCTTTCTCCAGTCGCATGAGGTCTCCCCTCCTTTTCACTCGCTTTAGATTCAGATGGCTTTCGAATCGCGTTTTCTAAAACAGGAACAGCTCCAATAGTAGTTATGGCTTTGTTCACATCACGATCCTCTGGCAAAACGAATACTCCGATCTTCCCACTGTCCAGATCTCTTTTAATTAATGGTACCAAGGCTGGTGTCCCGGAATCATGAAAGACACCTAAGGAAACCGACACATCGTGAAGGATAGCCTGTCTTTGACCAAAGTTTGCTATGGTAGTTCGGATATCAAAGTTTTTTGGGGTTAAAACAAATCCCATCCCATACTTCAAAATCTCTTTTTGTCTTTCAGGTAGCCCAATATTCATAATGTATATATCATCTACATACAAACCTGCACCTTCAAAATGAATGGACTTATGTTCAATTTCAACAATTTCTTTTAAATTCGAGCCACTCATGAGCTTTTTAATAACGAGGAAGCAAACGATTGATGTAATAACAGCAACCCAGACATTAAAAACTAAGTACGAAAGAGTTGCCAAAAAGGAAGTAAGAATGACCAAGTAGTTTCGTCCTTCAAACGCAACCGCAATCCCTTCAATATATGTCTTCCCCCTTGGTACCATTTCATAGGTATCCAACTCTGTTAACGTATTACGCTCCATATTTCGCACCTCACGAAACTGGGATGCTGCAATGGTTAAAAAAGTTACAGCAGTAAACTCTTTTTCCATGATAGCCGGTACAGCTACCGTCCCAAGCCCAGCTGCAATAAAGCCCAAAGAAATATGTATGACCTTGCCATGTAAATAGGTTGGGTATTGTCTATAATCCGTTCGGAGCATTAATATTCTCGATAATGTCCCAATGATAACTCCAAACAAGATGGGATACGTATATTCTGTCATGATTTCACCTCATTGTTTTGCTTTTCTAGCCATTGGATTGTGTCATTAAGTTTTCTTCTCAATTCTAAAAAGCCTTGGAGTACGAGTAAGCATCCAATCGTGACGAATGTTGCATCCAAGAACCGAAGCTCTCCTAGCGCAGCTTCCAATCCGTAACTATGAAGGATAAATGAGTGGATGAGTTCTCCAAAACTGGCGCTTAGTAACCAAATAGCTAGTTGATCTCGGATGTTATTCGTTATAAAAAATAAAACAACGGAAGCCATAGCTGGAATCAATAGGTTTCTGGAGACTAGTAACATAATTGGCATGACCTGCTCCCAAAATAAATAACCGCTATACCCTAGCCCAACTGCAATGGATACAATGGTATGCCTTAACCACCGATCTGTTTTCGTTAACAAAATAAACCCATACACAAGAAGAACCAATATAACGAGATAAATATATAACCCATCCCAGACAAAATAAACACTCGTTAGTGATATGGTAGCCAGTAAGAATACAGCATGCATAAGCCTAGTTTTTGTTTTGGGCATCAAAAAGGTAACGATTACCCATAATATCCAGCTTACCCACAAAAAAAGAAACCCTTCCATCCTGTTACCTCCTACTTATAGCATTATGCCTAAAGCAGAAGAAGTCTAAACATGAAGGAACGGTAAATTTCAGGAACAAAAGCCCGCATAGCTGAACTGGGGCAGGACGTCGCTAATGCTTCATGTTTTCTACTTAGCCAATTTTGTCATTTCAAAGCAAGAAAAAAAGACCCCTTTTGAAAGGAGTCTTTTCGTGTATTTTTATTTATACTTGTCCAACTTATCGCCAATCATATCGCCAAGTTGGAAACCAGAATGATCTTCTTCTTTTTCGTATTGTTTAATGTCTTCTTGTTGTTGATCCTCTTCTATTTCTTTAATACTTAAAGAAATTCGTTGATCAGTTGCGCTTACATCTAGTACCTTTACTTGAACAGATTGTCCAACTTCTAGTACTTCTTGTGGAGTACCAATATGACGGTTTGCGATTTGAGAAATATGAACTAGTCCTTCTACACCTGGGAACAACTCAACAAATGCTCCGAACTGTACAAGTCTTCTAACCGTACCGTCTACAATATTTCCTGGTTGAAGTTTGCTTTCTACTTCGTCCCATGGTCCAGGTTGTGTTTCTTTTAAGGATAAGGAAATACGCTCGGTGTCACGGTCTATAGAGAGTACTTTCACTTTAATAACATCACCCTCTGATACTACATCACTCGCTTTTTCCACATGTTGGTGAGAAAGCTGAGAGATATGCACTAAACCATCAATACCACCGATATCAACAAAGACACCAAAATCAGTTAATCGTTGTACTTTTCCTTCGATGACTTGTCCTTCTTCAATAGATTGAAGAAGTTCTTGCTTTTTATTAGCTTCTTCCTGCTCCGTTACCGCACGGTGAGATAGAATTACTCTATTTTGTGATTGATCTAGCTCCACTACTTTTAGAGAAATGGTTTTGTTTTTATAATCATCAAAATTTTCTACATAAAAGGACTCTACAAGAGAAGCTGGAATAAATCCGCGTAGACCAACATCTACAACTAGTCCACCTTTAACCACGTCTTTTACTTCCGCTTCGAATACTTCGCCAGACTCGAATTTCGCTTGTAAATCGTCCCAAGCCTGATCTGCATCAACTGCACGTTTTGATAAAACGATTTCTTCATCATCTACTTTTTTTACCTTTAACGTGATTTGATCTCCTTCTTTTGCAGCATCTGCACATGATTCTAAATGAAGACTAGAAAGCTCACTAATAGGAACAATCCCTTCCACTTTGTATCCGATATCAACGAGTACCTGCTTTTCTTCCACTTTAACGACCGTACCCGTTACTTGATCGCCCACAGAAAGTTCTTTAAACTGTGACACTTCTTGATTCATTTCGTCCATCATCAAAGACCTCCTTCAATTTCCACACAACAAACGGCTAAATTTGTTCTTTTTTCTAACTTCTAACATTTGAACCAATTTGTCAAGCAATTGGGAATTTTATTTATGTTGATCGATCAATTTTTTTATATCTGCCATGATTGCATCGGTTACTTCCTGAGCATTTGCTTTGTTTTCCCTAAGTTGATCTAAAGCTACTGGTTGCCCATAGATTACCTTTAGTCTTTTAAAGCTTTGGTATGGACCAATAATGGCACAAGGAATTACAGTGGCGGAAGATCGACTAGCGAAAAAACCTGCACCAGCTAAGCCTTGACCGATTTGACCGGTCTTACTTCTTGTTCCTTCTGGAAATAATCCAAGGGTTTTCCCTTGTTTTAAAATGTCTAGACCTTGACGTAAGGCATTACGGTCCTTCATCCCTCTTTTAATAGGAAATGCTTGGATTCTAGTTAATAATCCCCTTAAAAGCTTATTTCGAAACAATTCTTCTTTTGCCATAAAGTGAATGGGCCGAGGGCAGGTTACTCCCACTACAGGTGGATCCCAATTAGAAATATGATTCGAACAAATAATAACAGGACCATTTTTCGGAACATGTTCTTTTCCAATCACCTTTGGACGATAAATTATACGAAGATAAATGCCTACTACAAATCTTGCGAAACGGTAAAGGTTCATTATTCTCTCCCCTCCTTCTTAAAACTCTTTTACAGACGCCACTATGGATAAAATTCGGTCCACAACCTCTTGGATGGAAAGCGAAGTAGTATCTATTTCTACAGCGTCCTTTGCTTTAATAAGAGGAGAAACTTCTCGTTCCGAATCTAATTTGTCTCGAGCTGCAATTTCTTCTTTTAGTCGGCGTAACTCAGATGGAAAACCCTTTTTTACGTTTTCTTGATGTCGGCGAATCGCTCTCTCTTCGACAGATGCCACTAGAAACACCTTCACTTCAGCATCTGGGATAACGTGTGTTCCAATATCTCGTCCATCCATGACGACTCCACGTTGTGCAGCAAGTGCTTGCTGACGCGCCACCATTTCTTGCCTTACGAGCGCATGCTTAGCAACGATGGACACTGAATTCGTTACATCCTGATTTCGTATCTCATCGGTTACACCTTGTCTATCTATCAAGACAATTTGTCCACCTTCGGACTGCACAAGATTGATTTCTGTTTGTAATAGTAATTCATACACCGATTGTTCGTCTTCTAAATCTAAGTTATGTTGTAGTGCCTTATATGTAATTGCTCGATACATCGCGCCGGTATCTATATATATATAGGAAAGATGCTTTGCTACTTGCTTTGCAACGGTACTTTTTCCTGCAGCTGCCGGCCCATCAATGGCAATAGCAAGTTTGTTTGTCATGGTACATTACTCCCTTTCTCGTAACAAAATCCTGATGCCACTTACAAAGTAATTCAGGCCGTTTCTATCTTTTCCATAAGGGAAAGGATAGATACTCTGGCCTGAATTCTCATCAGTAGTTATATAGTCTGGTTTATTCTAATCTAAACAAAAGGACCTTTAAAAGGATAACACATCATTTAAAAAAGAGTCTATTGTTTTTACTATGTTGGATTGCCCCTGTTCAAAAACCCCAATATACTCATAAACAGGATTTGCATAAAGCTCAAAATCAGAATGACTGATTGTAAACTGAGCTGAAATCAGCAACAATCCATGTAATAGAAGTAAGGAAAGAAACCATCGTTCCATACGTTTCACTATGATTCCCCCTTTTTTACCTATTATTTCTTGGGAGAACCAGAATTATACAATGTGCTACTTAATCCCTTTCTTTCGATTGAGCAACTGCTTTTCAAAGCAATAACGGATGACCGTTTGACGATCCTTATCCTTAATTTCATTGAACTTAATCGATAAAGTGGATACATGTTCATCTCGTTCATGAACACGAATAGCTTTTGCTTTAGCGTGAATGTATTCATTAGATCCGGAATCCATTGATAGTACCATCCAGATATCTAAAATCATCCCTGGTTTTACGGAATGATTGGAAGGTAGAACGACGGAGAGCCCGCCACCACTAATGTCCTGTGTAACTGTTGTAAATGGCGCAATCGCCCCTTCCGAGTCATGGATTGAAATATCTAAAGAAGATTCTATTCGAACATATTGCCTTCTTTGTATGCGAATTAGATTTTCGTCCCCAGGAAAGCCGAGAACCAAAGTAGGTATGTTTACATTTTTCTTTGCTCGAACTTGAGTCTCGAATTGGTAAACAGAATTGTCCTTGCCAACGAAACTCGCATAAAACTCTGTTCCTGTTTCAAAAACTCCCGTACGTCCTGTTATCGTATGGATTGGGTAATCAACGTAAATGAGATGATCTTCGTGTTCCACAATTTTACATCTATATAGTTCACTATCCCCATTAACCCCATACTCTAAGGTGAGCGGTAGGCCGATTTTTGTCATGACGTCCGCCTCATTTCATCCAAATTTATCAATGTATCCAATCTTTACAACTTCTATTATCTCAAAAAAACAGGAAAAGGGAAAGGTATAATACCCTTCCCTAAACAGAATCCTTAAATTTTATTTTTGTTGTCTTTAACGGTTCCACCTTTTCTTCCATTCCAGTGTTTGCATTAATAAATATTCGATACGTCTCATTGTCTAAGACGCCAAGAAACTCATAAACAAGTACTTCTTCTTGAAGATCATTATTAATGATGGAAAGATGGGCTTCTTGAACTTTTATATTTGGATTAACTTTCTTTCTCGCTTCCGCTTCGCTAATTTCAGGCTCTGAAATTTGACGTTCTTGATGGTTCCTATAATAGTCGCGAGTGGACAATCCAAGTAACTCCCCATCATCCAATCCAACTTTAACTTGGATGGAATCCGGATACACTCGAACATCATCTTGCGTGTATAAAAAGCTAAATACACCTACATTGTCATACTGACTGCTCTGGAACAGCTGCATGTTTTTGAATCCGTTTTCCTCTAGATATTTTTCTGCTTTTGTTCTAGCGGCGTGTAAGCTTAGCTTTTTAGCTTCAATATCACGATTGACGATGTATGAAAGTAAATGGCCTCCTTTGACCGATAAGTCTAAATATCCGTGTTTGCCATTTTCTTTATAGGAGGCACTGTACATGGCAACATCTGCCCCATCTCCACTTTCAGTTATACGAATTTCTGTATCTTGTCCCACTCCGAAAAAATCTCTAGCTTTCTTTTTCGCTTTTTCTTTTGTGATTTTTTGACCTTGAATAAACTTGTAATCATGGTTTTCTGCTGATACTCCCGTTAAGGTTGTGCCGAGGTTTCCTTCCTCAAAACCTTTAACTGTTTTTTCAACGGTTTTAAACCCGTCAATAATCGTATTGTCCGCTTGCTGCTCACTACTAGCTAACGCTAGTTGCACATCCATCCAGCGGAGATTATTTTCTAACACTAAACTTTGTACTTTACGAAGCTCTTGTTCTATTTCTCCCGACTGCTCATAAAGGGTTTGAAGCTGTTCAACTTCTTTGTCGGATAATGGTTTATTATTCAAGTCGCGGACAGCTGTACGGTAGCTAAACGTCCCTATTTTCGATAAAAACTCCTCTGTCTTATTAAAAGGAAGAAGAGCTAAAGGTAGTTGTCCAACATCACTATGTGCTTCTGAAGTAAGTCTCCAAATCTCAGCAAGCTGTGGGGATAACTGTTCCTTTGAATTCATCGCTAATGTCGTTCCAATTTTGTCATGCAATAGATCCATATGATAGGAAAGATCATGGAACGATCTTTGATATGTGTTTTCCGCTTGAATCAATACAGCATTTTTTTCTCGATGTTCTTGATAACCCCAAACACCGGTTCCGACTAGTCCTAGTGTTAATACAGCAATTCCAATCCATCTCAGCATCTTATATCACCATCCTTCTTCTATTACATACAAAAGACATGTTTTCCGATTCGTTTAATTTGTGGTCTTCCCCATATCCAGCTTGATGTTGCTGTATTAGGGTTAAAATAGTAAATAGCGTTTCCCGTTGGATCCCAGCCGTTTAGTGCATCAAGTACTGCCTTTTTCGCTGATTCATCTGGTGTAAGCCAAATTTGTCCATCCGCAACGGCTGTAAAAGCACGAGGCTCAAAAATAACGCCCGAAACTGTATTAGGAAACGAAGGACTTTCTACACGATTTAGAATCACAGAAGCAACTGCCACTTTTCCTTCATATGGCTCACCACGCGCTTCCCCGTGAACAGCATTCGCCATAAGCTTGATATCATTTTGCGAAAATCCAGCTGGAACATTTGTAGCCGTTGGTTGTGGTGCATCTGCTTTGTCATTCGTATTATTTGTGTTCTTTGGTTTAGCTGGTTGTTTTTCTTGGTTTCCTTGGTTTCCTTGGTTTCCTTGATTTCCCTTGTTGGCCTGATTACCTTGGTTAGCTTGCTTTTTCGTATTTGTATTTTGATTATTGTTCGTGTTCGTATTCGCCTTTTTCTTCACTTGCTGTTCTTTCGGTGTTCCACCATAGTACGTAAAATCATTTCCAGCATCGACCTGCTTTTCTACAAAGGCACGGTCATACTGACTTGCATCCACTAACTTTTGTTTCGTTCCAGGACCAGCAAGGCCATCAATGTCTAAGCCGAATTCATACTGAAAGTTTCGTAATGCCCAATATGTTCCCCAGCCAAACACTCCATCGATTTGACTGTTGTAAAAACCTAAGTACTGTAATCTGGCTTGAAGTTCAATGACGTCGTCCCCTGTTGCTCCTTGTTGGATGACTTGGTCACTAAATGCATATGTAGGCTCTACGTTCGTAAGCATTCCTACACCCGCCAGGATTGTAAAACAAACTAAAAATGGGATCAATGTTTTTTTCATCTCGACTATCCTCCTGAGAGAAATAAAGTATTGTCGTAATTGATACCTATTTTTTGAAACATCTGCCTTTTTATACATAGGAAAAATATACTTTAAAAAATGGAAAAGAGATGGAAGGAGGTTTGCGAACATAAAAATAGCTTCTCCCCTTTTTATTTCCTTTGTGGGAAGAAGCTATGCGTGGTGTTTAAACGGCACATCATATATTACTTTTTTCATACTTTGTTGGTTAGCAACCTTCACTTTTCTTAGTGCTAGCATCCAAAGTCCAATCATAAATGGAATCAGTGCATATAGCCAGTTTCCAGTAACTGTTTGAAGAATATAATCATACGTCCCATGTAGTCCTATTGTTAAGACCAGTGCATACAGAAGCGTGGATTTCCGGTATTTCTTAGTGAATTTCGCTTTTCCTATATAAAATCCCATTATAACTCCAAAAAGCGCATGAGAGGATACAGGAAATAAGGCACGACTAAAGGCAGTTTCTACACCGTGGGCTACGAGATACAAAATATTCTCAACCGTAGCAAACCCTAGACTAAGGGCTACACCATAAACGATACCGTCGTACATCGAATCAAAATCCGAATATTTATATGCGGTGTACATAAAAATAAACCATTTAAAAAATTCTTCGAGGAATCCGGTAATAAGGAAAGAGTATATGAAGGAATTTGAACCTAGACCTTCTTCCATAAAGGCATACTGAATAAACATAATCGGAAACACAAGTAATGCCCCATATAAAAACGTGCGAAAAACCATCGTTAGTGGCTCTGAATCAAACCGATCTTTTAAATAAAAGAAGGCCAACAAAGCAAGTGTCGGTGCAATTCCAGCTGTAAGAACCGCAAACATTTCGACACCCTCTTTCAATTATAGTAGTTTCATCGTATCATGGAAAAGGTAGAAATTAAATAGTGAAAACGTAAAGTTGGTGAAATATTGAAGAAGATTTTAATTATTCATACAGGTGGAACGATTTCCATGATGGAGGACAAAGAGTCTCGAACGGTGTCGCCTGCTGGCGAACATCCACTAGGTTCAGTGAGTAGCCTCTTGGTTGAATATGCCGATACGACGGAAGAATATCTTTTTCACCTCCCTTCTCCTCATATTACTCCTTCACACATGTTAGAGCTTGCGAAGGTTGTGGAGCAGCGTTTAGAAGAAGTAGATGGAATAGTAATTACACACGGTACGGATACTTTGGAGGAAACGGCCTATTTCTTAGACTTGTATCTAGCTACAATGAAGCCGGTTGTCGTAACAGGAGCGATGCGATCAAGTAATGAAATTGGTTCAGATGGCCTCTATAATTTAATATGTTCCATTCGAGTAGCTAGCCATGAGGAAGCCATCAGCAAAGGGGTAATGGTCGTCATGAATGATGAAATACATACTGCCCATAACGTGACGAAAACTTCGACAAGCAATATCGCTACGTTCCAAAGTCCACAATATGGCCCGATTGGTATTGTTACGAAACACAACGTCTTCTTTCATCAGCAGTTAACAAAGAGCGAAACATGTAAGGTAGAACAATTAACGCATAAAGTTGTACTATTAAAAGCTTATGCTGGAATGGATGGAGATATAATCTCGGCCGTTCACCAAGCTCAAATGGATGGGCTCGTCATTGAGGGACTTGGACAGGGAAATCTCCCTAAAGACACTGTAGGAGCGTTGGAAAGAGTTGTTGCGGATCAGATACCTGTTATCCTCGTTTCTAGATGTTATCAAGGGATCGTACAACCTACCTATACGTACGAAGGTGGAGGAAGTCATTTAAAAAATATCGGCGTTATTTTCTCCAATGGATTAACTGGACCGAAAGCAAGAATTAAGCTAATGATGACGTTAGAGAAAACAAAACATCACGACACAATAAAATCCCTATTCGAATGATTACGGTAGACGCTAACTAGGTTGATTTTCGATGCCAATAGTCGTTTTACGAGTGGTGTCAATCCTATCCCAAGTATCGAACTTAATGTTATAATAATTTTTTAGAAGAGGCTAGGACAAAAGTGTATTTATCCTAATAAAATCCGAATTTGGCTCGAAATTCTTTCATTAGAATTCGATTCAGTTCGGATTTTTCTTATAGGTTTCTTTTGTGAATTTTGCTACTAAAAAGATATATGCTGCGAAGTAAAAAAATAGTTAAACAAAAAACCATCGGTTTAATAACTGCTCGATATACACGTGATGTTGATTTCCGCTGCGGGCGGTCGCTTTCCGTGGGCACGGCCTCAGCCTCCTCGCTCGCAAAGATCGCTCCCTGTGGGGTCTTCACCTCGTGCTGTTCCCACAGGAGTCGACTGCCCTCCACTCCAATCAACATGCCGTAAATAGTGGACAAAGAATAGTATCCGAATGAAATTTCTAATTTTAATATAAGTAAATAAAGTGAAATCTTAAATAGTTATGAACAACCTCTAAGTAAATAGAACCCCAAAAACAGTAATTAGGATAGCAATTCATGGTCTTTGGACTAAAGATTTTGAATAAGGTTTTTTCATCCTTACTCCTATCTGCAAAGTTCAGTAGATTAGAAAATAGTAACTTAGCGAAAGCAGAATACGGAGACTCCTGCGGGAACAGCACGAGGTGAAAGCCCCGCAGGACAAGGAAAGCTCCTATGAATACACATCGCACGCAGAAAAAGCGGATTTCTTTTTCAAGGAAGTGGGTTTCTTCTGAGGAGATGGAGGCCGTGTCCGCGGAAAACGGAGTATTTTGCTTTAGCGGCAGCTAATAGCTTCATCTAAAACGGGCTACGTCGCATTTTATACTAACTATGAATGAAAATCCACTATAAAAAAGTACCATTCTAAGCTCCAATCCTGTAATCGTTCGTCTTTAGAGTGTAAAGTTATAATTTTTTCCCTGCCTCTTTTATAGATTGAGCGATTAGTCCACCGTGAAAACGTCCGTTTTCTATAAAGACTTTATTATTATTATAACCAGCGACAACGACACCGGCTACGTACATATCTGGTATATTAGTCTCCATGGTTGTTTCATCATATGCTGGTATTCCCGTTTGTGGATCAATTCCTATCCCTAGTTTTCCTAGAAATTCGAGATCTGGACGGTAGCCCGTCATTGCGAAGACATAGTCATTTTCGATTTCTTTTTCTACTCCATTTACTTCATATCGGATTGTATTTGGTGTTATTTCCAATACATGAGCACTAAATTCCATCTTTACTTTCTCATGACGTACAAGTGAATCAAATTCCGGAAGAATCCATGGTTTAATACTTGAAGAATATTGATCCCCTCGATATAAGACGGTTATGTTAGCTCCAGCCTTATGCAGTTCCAACGTAGCATCTACTGCAGAATTTTTCCCGCCAATTACCGTGACGTTCTTTCGGAAAAAAGGGTGACCTTCTTTAAAATAATGAAATACGTTTGGGAGGTTTTCTCCTTCTACTCTCATCCAGTTCGGTTGATTGTAATATCCGGTCGCCACCACCACGTGCATAGCTTCATATTGAACCTTGCTACCTTCTTCTTTTGTAGAAGACACCAGAAATGCTTCCCCCGTATTTTCTACATTCGTTACTTTTTCAAAGCTATTTATTCGTAATTGACTACGTTCCGCAACAGTTCGGTAGTATGTCATTGCGTCCAATCTAACAGGCTTTTTCTTCTCTGTTATAAAGGGAACTCCGCCAATCTCTAATTTTTCACTTGAACTAAAAAATGTTTGATGAGTTGGATAATTATAAATGGCATCTACAACATTTCCTTTTTCTATTATTAAAGGTTCAATGCCTAGCTTTTGCAACTCTAGACCGACAGATAACCCACATGGGCCAGCTCCAATAATAATCGTGTGCTCTGTTTGCATGGTGTACACTCCTTCACTTCCAGTTCCATTACGTTTCATTGTACCGATTATTAAACTTTTTGAAAACGAAAAAGCACTTATCTGATCAATAGATAAGTGCTTTATAACTCATTTACATATGTTATATCCAGCCACGGAAGCGAGCTGCTTCGGCCATTTTCCTTACCCCTACCATGTAAGCTGCTAACCGCATGTCAACTCTTCTTGTTTGTGCAGTATTATATACATTGTTGAAACCTTTTGTCATTACTTTATAAAGCTTCTCTTCAATTTCTTCCTCTGACCAGTAGTACCCTTGATTATTTTGAACCCACTCAAAATAAGAAACGGTTACTCCTCCTGCTGAGGCAAGAACGTCTGGCACAAGAAGAATACCGCGTTCGGAAAGGATTTTTGTAGCTTCAAGGGTTGTAGGTCCATTTGCTGCCTCCACTACAATCGATGCTTTTATGTTATGAGCATTATCTTCCGTAATTTGATTTTCAACAGCGGCTGGAACAAGAATATCACAATCTAATTCCAATAATTCTTGATTCGTAATCGTGTTGTTAAAAAGTTTCGTAACGGTTCCAAAGCTATCTCTTCGATCTAGCAAATAATCAATATCTAGTCCATCCGGGTCATGAAGCCCGCCATACGCGTCAGATATTCCTACGACTTTTGCACCAGCATCATGCATAAATTTTGCTAGGAAGCTTCCTGCATTTCCGAACCCTTGGATGACGACACGCGCATCCTGTAAATCCATATCTTTTTTCTTAATGGCTTCATCAATACAAATAGTAACCCCTTTAGCTGTTGCAGATTCTCTTCCATGAGAACCACCAAGAACAATCGGTTTTCCTGTAATGAAGCCTGGATTGTTAAATTCATCAATCCGACTATATTCATCCATCATCCATGCCATAATCTGTGGATTCGTAAATACGTCCGGTGCAGGTATGTCTTTTGTCGGTCCAACAATTTGACTAATTGCACGAACATACCCTCTACTTAAACCTTCCAACTCACGGAAGGACATTTCTCGTGGATCACATATGATGCCACCTTTTCCTCCGCCATAAGGTAAATCGACAATACCCGCTTTCAAACTCATCCAAATTGAAAGCGCTTTAACTTCTTTTTCTGTAACATCCGGATGGAATCGAACCCCACCTTTTGTTGGCCCTACAGCATCATTGTGCTGAGCACGAAATCCTGTGAATATTTTAATTGAATCATCATCCATTCGAACTGGAATTCGAACAGACATCATTCGAATTGGTTCTTTTAATAAATCATACACTTCTTCAGGGTATCCCAACTTATCCAATGCTGTTCTTACTACGGATTGAGTTGATTTCAGAACATCTAACTTATCATTGTTTTCATTTGGAGAATCTGAAGCTTTATCGGCTACCATGAACTTACCTCCTATGTACGTTACTTCATGATTTTAAATACCTGTTCAACAAAAGAATCATAGTCTTTATTCATTTTCCACAATAGGGAGTTCTTTAATCCTCTTATTTCACAGAAATTTATTAAGGAATTTGATTTACCAAATCTTACAGACATTAGTATACACGTTCATAGTGAATATGCAATAAAATTATATAAAATTTCCTATTAAATCTATTCAAAATTTCTTTTCTTTGTGCAAAGCTATTTTCATGCACAAAAAGGCTGACAGAGCGCCAGCCTTTTCTTAGAATTTTAGAACATATTCCCTTATAGCTTAAAGTAAGTAACTGTTTGTTCTACGGCATTGCCATCCATGATTTTTCTGCCGTATTCTTCTAAGCGGTAGGAGGTTACAATGCTTGGGGAAGAAAATTCCGATAAAATCGCGATGATATGCTCCCTATTTTGGTTTTCAATATCTTCATCATCAAATACCATATAATAGTGATCATCCATTAAGAATACAGAACCACCGTTTATATTTAATTCAGTCAGATGATAGCTTACTTGGATAATATGTTCAAAATGCTCGAAGCAGAATATCAATTCACGACTCTCATCTAACGTAACCTTCATTTCCACAAATTCTTCATCTTCTAATATGAAATTTTCCTTGTTTTGAGTAACAATAACGGACATCCCCTGCGCTTGCATGAGATGCACTTGGACAAGCAGTACGCCTTCTAATTCGAAACCTAACTCATCACTAGCCTCATACATCATATCATGAAACAATTGATGCACTCGAGGCAGGTCATGCCATAAGTCCTCCTTAGTCAACCCTCTTTCAATTAAATCATCAAATGTAAGAAAAATTTTAAATTGATCGGTTGATAATCTTTCTAAACGCATTACTTATCCCCCCTCTTTTTCCCAATATGATTATTATAATATATGTTAGAAAATATGAATATGGTACAGTTAAAGCTTCTAACTTGTTATCGTTAACAGGTGACATTCCGCATTTGTGCCTAACCGGAATGGTAACTTTGTGAACCCATAGCCCTCACTTACTAAGATAGGTGTCGAGTGATATTTTTTTAATCCCCCTCTGGAATAGGGACCGATTCCAAAAATGCGGATCTGACCTCCATGTGTATGTCCACTCAATACAAAATCAATTTCTGCCGCTTCTGCTAAAGGTAAATCAATAAACCCTCGTGGATTATGGGAAACTAAAATCGTAAAGCAATCATTAGGTCCCGATAGTGCCTCTTGACTATTTATATGTCCCTTATCATAATCATCAAAACCTACAATTCTTATTGTTTTATCTATTATCGGCAATTGTTCAGAATTATTACATAGAAACCTAACATTTTCTTCAGCTAGCACCTGTTTAAAATGATCTTGGTCTACCTCATAGTCATTATTGCCCCAGACGAAATAAATAGGCGCTTTCAGTGTACGCAATCGACGCAAGTTTTCCCTTAGGCGAATAAAAGGAACCCTTTTCTCCACTAAATCACCACCAATGATAATAACCTGAATCTCATCCTCTACTTGGCGAATTGTGTCCATAGAAATGGTTCGTTTATGAATATCGCTAATAAAAAAGATTTTCATTGGAGGTAAATCCTTAGGATACGAGTCTAGAACAACGATTCTTTTATTCAACATATCATGATGTGCTTTATACATCATATAAGAGCAAAAAAGGATTATGAGTAAGAATCCAATAATCCAGAACAACATACATTCTCCTTCTTTCTACTTAGGCCAATCAACCCTACATCTCTTTGACATCTAATACGCGAAAACCTGACTTTTCAAGCTTTTGCACTAACTTATCTAAGTGGTTGCTTTCATCTATTTTGATCACGATCCTTCTCGCCAACTTATCCGTTTCATCAAACGTTGCGACAGAAATAACATTTGTATGAAATTGTTTTAATAAATCCGCTAATCGAGATAACCTTCCAGTCGATTCCTCTGATGTAAAGGCAATGCGCACGCCTCTTTTCTTTACACCAAACGCGCTTTCAAAGGCTTCAATCACATCAAACCGTGTAACAATGCCTAAAAACTTGGAATGTTCATCTACGACTGCCAAAATTGGGAATCCTTTAAATGCTGATAACGTGTGCTCAAATACATCGTCTTCCTTTAAAGATAATGATTCTCCAGTCATAACATTTTGAACTGTCGTATTGTGTAGGAAATCGTGTTTGGAAATGTCACTGTAGTAGAACGATTTATAAATAATTTGTTTTGAAATCATTCCAACAAACTGCTCCCCATTAACAACAGGCATCGCTTCAATATCTTTTTCTTCTAACTGCTGTAACACTGGAGCTAATGAATCATTTGGTACAGCGATTAAGCATTTATGACTCGGTAACATTGTACTTTTTACGAACATGCCAAACACCCTCCTTCTTTTCTTCTATGTATTATATTCGATATTCCACACCTAATTACCTTCTCTTTCCTTTCCATAAGCATGAGACAAGTTTCTCAACCATACGATGAATTGAACGACAATTATTAACAGGAAAGGAGGAAGTGTGTTGCACAGCCAAAGAAAGTATTGGAAACCTTATATTAGCCCATATGACCCATGTTATCCAAAAGAAGTAAAAAGTTACGTAACTCCACCTAATTTATATCTAGGATTCCAACCACCAAATCTTCCACAATATCCTACTGCAAAAGAAGCCCTCTTTAGAGGTACCCTTTGGCCAGCTTTGTTTAGCCCGTATGAAGCACCAGATAATCGAGGTGATCGTGATGAGTAAAAAGATGCCGCCAGAATATTATGAGTTGCTAGAACAAATTCAAGCTGTAGATTTTGTTTTAGTTGAACTAAACTTATATTTGGATACCCATCCTAATGATTATGAAGCTATTCAGCAATACAATAATTTTGCAAAAGAAAGTAAGCAGCTGAAAAAGATATATGAAAAACAATATGGTCCATTAATGAATTATGGGAGAAGTTATTCGGATTATCCATGGAATTGGGATGACGCTCCATGGCCATGGCAGGTTTAAAAGGGAAAGGATGAAGACTCTGTGTGGTATTATGAGAAAAAATTAGAGTACCCAGTAAAGGTTTCAGAATGTAACCCAATGCTTGCAAAGTTTTTGATTGAACAGTATGGTGGCGCAGATGGTGAACTTTCTGCAGCATTACGGTATCTCAACCAGCGTTACACCATTCCAGATAAGGTTGTTGGTTTACTCAACGATATCGGTACAGAAGAGTTTGCACATCTTGAAATGATTGCAACGATGATTTATAAGCTTACGAAAGACGCAACTCCTGAGATGTTAAAAGAGGCAGGGTTAGCACCTCACTACGTAAATCATGACAGTGCCTTATTTTATCATAATGCGGCTGGTAGTCCATGGACAGCGACATACATCCAAGCAAAAGGAGACCCGATTGCAGATTTATACGAGGATATTGCTGCCGAAGAAAAAGCTAGAGCTACTTACCAATGGATCATTAACGTATCAGACGACCCAGATTTAAATGATGGCCTGAAATACCTTCGTGAAAGAGAGGTAGTACACTCCCAACGCTTCCGAGAAGCGGTGGAAATTCTGAAGGATGAACGAGATAAAAAAATTTTCTTCTAAGGATATAAGTGATAAGGCAAAACACGCGTTTGCCTTATCATTCCATTTTATTTCGGTCCATGTTTCGGTGGAATTTTCAGTACCTGTCCTACCTTTAATGTTTTGTTCGTTAGGCCATTGACATCAATGATCAACTGTTGGTCTTCTGCGTTTCCATAAAACTCTATCGCGATGGAAGACAATGTGTCTCCTTCTTTCACATTATATATTTGTAGTCCCACTAAATCTGGTTCCTTCGATTGTACCAACGACTGTTGATCCCCTTCCGGCTCCTTATTTTGTTTCTCTCCTACAATGACTTCTTCATGGGAGCTATCCGTTTCTGTTTCGTTTAGAAAATCTTTCGATTGTAAAAAGTCCTCTCCCCATATTTTATAGGTAAGTACTAAAACGGTAATAATGAGAAAGAGTAACACTAAAAATCGAACAAATGGAAAGCTAATTTTCCACTTTACTTTCGTTTTCTTATTAGTATGGATTTGACTTCTAGGCGGCAGCTCTAATATATTTAATTCCTTTTCCTCTTGACTGGATAAGCGTGGAGGCTGTTCGTCATCTGAACCGTGCATGCGGCTTCGCAGGTTATATGCTTGATCTTTTTGAGTTTTTTCATCCATTATAATTCCTCCCCTTGTTCACTGGTAAATCGAATCAAAAAGGCTAGTAATAAATCAATCAGAAAATGTGCCACGATCGTGTACACGAGGCTGTTTGTCACTTCAAAAATATAGCCTAGTAAAAAGCTTAGAAGAACAATGGAAATAAGTAACAGTGGCTTCTTCAAATATCGAATGTGAATGATTGCAAAAAGAACACTTGCAAAAACCAAACCGAAAGAAGTTTGAATCACTCCGCGAAATAATAACTCTTCTGCTACCCCAACCACAATACAAATGATAAACAATTCAGGTGTCGTTCTTTTAGAAAAGATAGCTTCATTAATTCCACCATCATCTAGTTGATTGGGTGCTATTAACTGTAGCATGATATTAATGAGAACAACGGTTAAAGCCGGTAACACTGCGAATACAATGATGCCTTTTGTATCCCAAGAAAACAAATGGAGCCAAATAGAAAGAGGGTTAAATAAAAAGAGACTTAATCCAATGGCTAAAAGTATAAAAAATAACTGAGATAGAAGTACCTGACGCATAACTTCTCTTGGAGTCAATGATTTTAACAATTCTGCTTGTTTGGACATAACATCCACCTTTACACTTGGTGCAATATTTTTTTTAGTCTTGCTTTCCAGTCCAATGATTGGTTTAGCCGCTCCTCATATTTAGGCGACCAGGCATCAAATGTGAAATCACAATGATCACAGCAGTAAAAAGTAGGTTCTTGAATTCCCTTTTGGAATGAAGAAAACAAAGATCGTCTTCTACACCCATGGTCTGTTATCCACTCCAAAAGCTGCGTTAATTTCTTTTGTTTGTATATTTGTCGGGATTGAATCACTTGTATGATTTCTTGTTTGACCTTATTCCATTTGTTCAGATTATACAATATTCGACCATTTTTTAACATACTATGTTTTTCTAGTTGGTATTCTAGGAAGCGGAGTTGAATCTCATTCAACCACCCTTTTTGTTCAAGTTCCATAAATGGAAGAACAACCTCCTTTTCGTCACCAAGATGGTGAAATAAACGATTGATGTCTTCCTCCTTCGGTAATTCTCCCTCTAGCAACACTTTAGGGAGATAATCATCGTTAGGTGCCGTTAACACGAGGCTGACACTTGATTTTCCATCTCTTCCAGCGCGTCCAAGCTCTTGGATAAACGATTCGATTTGCGTTGGAAGATGAAAATGTACGACCAATCGAATATCTTGTTTATCAATACCCATACCAAATGCACTTGTACAGCATATAACATCTAGTTGATTATTCATGAATTGTTGTTGAATTAAAATACGGTCGGTCTGCTCCATTCCTCCGTGGTAAAAAGCAATTCGTAGCTCCGGAAGCTCTCTCATTAGATCATGTGCAATTTTCTCAGCTCCCTTTCTGCTGGAAAAATAAATCATGGAAGGAACCGGAAATTTCTGTAACAACTGAACTAAGTAGTCCTTTTTAGCTTGTTCATCTTGGCACGATTCCACAACAAACGAGATATTCTTTCGATCCATTGGATAAACGTGTTTGACCATATGTACACTATGAAGTTGCTGTTCGATATCTGCTTGTACTTCTGGAGTAGCTGTCGCACTTAATGCCAAAATGGGTGGATTATTCAGTTGTTTTATCGTCTCATGTAATTTTAAATAATCCGGTCGAAATTCATGCCCCCATTGTGAAATACAATGTGCTTCATCCACTACAAAAAGAGAAATCTCACATTTTTTTAGTTCATTTATGAAAGATTCATTTTGAAGCATTTCTGGAGATACGTAGACAAGTCGATAGGTTGCTAGTTGATCCAGTTCTCTTTCTTTCTCTGCGCTATTCATAAAACTGTTAAAAGCAATCACATCTTTAAATCCGGAAGCTTTTAATTGCTTCACTTGATCAAGCATTAAAGATATTAAAGGAGAAATGACGACAACCGTTCCAGGTAATACGCGAGCAGGAAGTTGATAGCAAATAGATTTTCCGGAACCAGTCGGTAATATTCCCAGAACATCTCTTCCTGCTAAAACATCTTCTATTATTTCTTTTTGCCCTGTACGAAAATTTGAAAATCCATAATACTTTTCTAGCTCGTTCCGTAAATCTAACATCCTATTACTCCTCTACTGACTTTCCATTAGGGCTAAAACTAATCGTATCTGAAAGTAGGAATATGGTTCTCCTAAGTATTGCTTCAGATCCCTTAAACGTCTTGTTTGTTCATGTTCAATCGCAGCCCTTATAACAGCCCTGTCTTCCTTAGATATATAGGTAGATATGGAGATGTGAGGATTAGAGTGAACGATTTCGACGATATGATCTTCAATTGTATTCCGTTTCAGCCTTCTTCTTCTAGCGATTTCCTCTGTAGAGAAGCCTTGATCCAGAAAAAACTTTGTCCGTTGGGCGGATTGAGTAAGAAATGTACCACTTGATAATCCGTCTAGAAATGTTTGTAACACTGGGAAGGGACTGGTCTGGACTTGTTTCATTATATGGTGAGTGACAATCGTAATAATAGTTTGAATATCTATGACGTCTAATCGGTAAAAATCCCCAAGCTGTTCCGTACTTTGTCCATATTCCCTATGCCCACTTAAACGTTCTACAAAAATAGTTGCTTCTCTGTCTGGTAATTGGGCTAGGAGGAAACTGAGCTCCTGATATAAAGAGGTAGTAACTTCTTTAATATTGGAGCGTTTTTGAGAATAGAAGCTTTTTACCCAATGGTTTGTGATGGGGTCATCTAATATAGGGATGAAGGACTTTTCCCCTTTATGAACATTACTAATCGTCTGAATGGCTAACAAAAGTCGTTGGTAAAAGGGCTCAACCATACCCTCAAAGGTCAAACCGTCTGCTTTGTCCAATATGGTACGAAGTCCATGTTTACTCACTACACGTTTCCCTTTATCGGTTAAAAAATATCTCATGTACGACGATGTAGCAGTATGCTTGCTTACATATTGATGATCGACTAGCTGATCCAACCTTTGATCAAACTGTTTACGGGATAATTTTTTACTTATTCCAAAATAACCAGTAACTTTAAATAAGTGAGCATCCTGTAAGGTTTGTGCAGACCTCTTGCCAACGAGGATGTGATAGATGCCAGATACACTTCTCTCCGTGTGCATCTTATGTATGCTATCTAATATGATTGCAGATAACAAAATATATCCTCTCCCCTATGTATAGCGAATCTATCTATTTGAATTCCTGTAGCTATCATTCTAGACTAGAAGGAAAAGGAAATATACGTTCCTTCTCTTCTATATTATACTTACAGAAGGAAAAAGAAAATGGAGGTTTTCAAATGGCTAAATTTGCCATTGTTGATAAGGACACATGTATTGCTTGCGGGGCATGTGGAGCCACCGCATCACAGGTTTTTGATTATGACGAAGAAGGATTAGCATATGTCCTATTAGATAAGAATACAGGGACCCAAGCCATTCCTGAGGATTGGGAAGAAGATGTAGAAGATGCCTACATGGGTTGCCCTTCGGATTCTATTAAGGTTCATGATAAAGCCTTTGATGGAGACCCGTTAAAATTCGAATAATCAGATGAGCGAATAGTTAATCGCTTGTCTGTTTTTTGTATAGGGTTAGATTCTTGCGTAGAGTAGCTCATGCCTGTTTCTTTTGCCTTGCCAGAAAATCATCGAAAACGGCTAATACATTTGCCCCTATGACATTTTGGATAATCTCACTTTCTCGAAACAAGACACATGTTGTGACTATAGTGGTCCAATTGGCAGTGATTCTTTCTTTTTCAATCTGCACTAAAGTCTTTTTTGAAATACCTAAAATCATAGCCATTTCTGCTTGATTATAGCCTTGTTCCACTCGAATAAGCTTCATTTTGCTAGAGATTCCCTTCATTACAGCCTCTCGTTCCATCTTGCACCACCACCCTAACCGTACTTTTTCCTTCTATACTAACATGATAAGCGCTTTCATGCTTGTTTTTACATGCATTACAGATTAGGAAATCAGGGTGAATGAAATCTACCTATATAGAAGGCATCCCCCTAACGTCTTTATGCCAGGGGGAAACTATTAATGAAGAGGCTTTGGATTCACACCAATTGGTACAGGAATAGAACGTGTCAAGTCATAAGGACCAAGCTGTTCAAACGGTAAATCTAAAAATTGTACGGTCTCATACCCGAAACTCTTTGCGGTTAATAGCATACTTTCAAGCATTGTTAAGGTTGATTGATTCGGTGGAATACTCTCCCCATGCGCAAAGGTTATAGTAACTTGTTGCTGATCTGCTTGTATTTCAAAAGAAATATCTTCTGGTATTGGAGCTTTAAGATTAAAATTAGTTCCTTCACTTCTCATACTTTTTAAGGCGGACTGTAAATTAGGGTGAGGCTCATAGTAAATCGGTACGAAAAAGGATGGTGTTCCTTCCTGATATCGATACACCTTATAAGGTGTATTTTTCAATGTATCTAATACTTCTAACGAAGGAACATTCCCCATTTCTCCTAAGTTCGTCTTCCCGTTTAAGTTAATCTTAGTGACACCATACGGTTCAAACATAGCAGATAAAACATTTTGGAACATTCCTTGAACAGCTCCCCCTGGCGGCAACGAATAGTCTTGCGGGATATTTAATTGAACCTGTTGCTGATCAAGGGAAAGATCAAACGTGATTCCTTGGAAAGGGAATTCTTCTAGTCCAAATTCTTCTTCAATATAATTATCCATCTTATTGTAATACACTTCATCCACTTCTGGATTTGTTGAATCAATTAATGTCAAAGGTATAATGAGTTGCATGTTCGGGTCCACAGCAGCTAAATGAACTAACGATACCTGTTCCGGTACTTCCTGAATGAGCATCGATTGTGGCGGTTCAGCATTACTACTTTGTTCCATTAAAGCATTATCATTGGATTCTGCCACATCCATCTTACCCTGGCTTTCTTCTTTTGCTAGCTCCATCGATTCTTTCGTACTATCAGACGAACTGCTTTTTGAGTTCATGGATTCATAGGAACCATCATGATTAGTCATTAAACTTGGAACAATTAAAATTAATAATAACAGTAAGGAAACAGAAGCAAAGGTAGGTACTAACCATGGTTTTCTAGCAGGTTTATGCGCCGTGTTGCTTCTTGGCTGATTTACTTGTAGCTTTCGATACAATTCTTCTTTAGATTGCTTATCTGTAACTGTAGGCATGTTTGAAAGCAATTCTTCTAATCTTTCGTCCGTAATTCGGTTAGACACCTTTGGATCCCTCCCTTCCACTTTGTTTCGTTAAGATATCTTTTAATTGTTTCATTCCGCGATGCTGGGTCGTTTTTACTTTGCTCGTGCTCCAGCCTAATATGTCAGCTGTTTCTTGAATGGACATACTCTGAATATAACGCAGGATAATGACACTTTTCTGATCAACGGTACATTGATCCAAACCTTGATAAACTTGTTTCATCTCATCATTTAAAATCGTAATCTCTTCTGGAATTTTAGCATCATCCTGGACTTGTTCTCCACGCTCTCCCCAATCAAAAAAATCTAAGATACGTTTTCGCTTGCTTTTTTGTTTACGAAAAAAATCAATCGCCACATGGCGAGCAATCGAAAACAGCCATGTCTTTTGACTACTTTCACCTTTAAAAGTGTCCAGACTGTGTAATACCTTAATATACACTTCTTGAACTAGGTCTTCTGCTACTTGTCTATCTTTAACCATATAAATAAGAAACTGATACAAATCCTGATGATATTCTTCATAGACCTCTTCAAAAGCGGACCTCATAGCAAAGCTCTCCTCGTTCTTGTATATTTAGTCGTAATTTTCCCAATAAAGTTACACTTTTTAAAAATCTCCCGTACATATTCTCTTCTTAAATCTTATACTAGTCGTTTCATCCTCGTAAATAGCTGATTTTATATTCGAGAGAAAAAAGTTTGATAAGCGATTCTCATTCACGTTTGATATAAAATACGACGTAACTTTTATAAAGGCTTTTTATTGAAAGTGAAGTGAAGTGAAGCATGATGCCGCGCTCCGGCAGAATACTCCGCTTTCCGCAACGGAAATCAGCATCGTACATACAACGAGCAGTCACTAAACCGATGGTTTTGTAGTATCTTTTATTAATTTGTTACGTCGGAGTTTATATCTTATTAGAAACTAGATTCTCAAAAGATAGCTAAAAAATCCGAACTGGTTGAATTCTATTAAAGAACTGCAAACCTGTTCGGATCTTTTGATGGTCTATGCGCTTTTATCGCAGTCTTCTTTGTACATTAAATCAGCAGAAAATATTGTTAGTACACATACTGCGAAACAATATGCTATTTGTTAAGTGGTTTAATGATTTCTCTACGCAATTGGAGCTAAGTTTTTCCTAGCTTCTCTTCATCTACCAGGACTCAGATAATTTCCATAATACTTATTTAATATTTTGGATAAAACAGGGTATAGCACAATCATAAAGAAAGCATTTCCTACAGCATGATACGTATCAAATAAAAGTCCAGTTAAATAATATGGCCAAAACGAACCGGCAACCGAATAAGTTGCCAATGAAATAGTGAATCCGTACAAATACCCGACTAAGATCGCGTAGCCAACTAATATTCCTAAAGGTAAATCTTTTCTCCATTTCCCTAACCAACCGCTACAAAAGCCGACTACTCCCCAAACAATGATTTGCCAAACCGTCCAGATTCCCATCCCTAACAACAAATTAGATAGATATGTTGTTAGAAAGGCTAACAAAACAGCAGAAAATGGACCAAGGATTATTCCACAAATAATAATTATTGTAGTCACTGGTTGCACATTAGGAATGAACTGAAAAGCGAATCTACCTACTACGGCTAATGCGGCCAAGATTGCAATAACCGTGATTCTGTACGTATTCAATCGAATCATTCCATAGCGTGAAGATCGAACGTAACTTGATCTCCTGGTTCTAATTTATATTCTGCCGCTCCAACCTTTGCCATTTCTTCGTTCACCGTGTACATCCAATACTTTCCGTTTTTATCATCTTGAGATACGCCTTCGATGGAAGTAATGAATCCATCTGATTCTTCAATCTCAAAGTTTTCTTTCATAACGCCTAATACTGTCGTACCTTCTTCAATTGGTATTTCTTTCTCTGTCACAACTTCTGCACCGTTATCTTTTGAAATAACAACAGTAACGACTTCCTGTTTTTCCATTTGTTCGGTATTTTCCTTGTCCTCTTGATTGTTTTCCGCGTTATCGGTTGAATCTTGTCCACAACCTACTAAAACCAGAGCAGCGAACAACAAAGCAAGTAACGATTTCCACTTGTGTCTCATTTTATTCCCTCCAAAAAGTTGTTTTTCCATAGCTGCTTCGACGTAGGCTAAGCCTTTGTTTCCCCTATACTTGGGACTTGAAAATTTTTCTTTGCGAGTATCTTCTTGTTAAAATTTTTTACTCCCTAACATACAAAAAAACTTATCCAGGAAGGATAAGTTTGAAGACAATCTAGTTTTATGGCCACTGAAAAAGCAAGCCAAATTAACCTAGGTTATCCAAACGCTCAATCCCCGAAGCTTTGAAATATATAGAATTTAGGCAGGTCTACTGACTTATGCTTTACCTACTGAGAGCCCTTCCCACACTTTTCGTGCAGTGGTTTTGCTCTGTTCGAAACATTTACAGTTGCGAGGACAGTTCTGGATTTGAACCAGATTCCCATTTTAAGCAAGTGCACCTAAAACTCTTCTATTCAATTGGAATGAAAGTGATTTTATCACAGCCCTTGTCCATAAGGAAACTAATTCGTTTCATAAGGAACAAGATAATTCTGCCTTTTTTATTCTGTTTCGATATGATTAGGTATTTTAAACGTAAATGTTGTACCTTCCGACTCTTTGCTTTGGACAAAAATTGACCCTTTATGCGATTCTACAATATGCTTGGCAATTGCTAAACCAAGTCCTGTACCTTTTTTGCCTTTACTTCGTTTTCTAGATTTATCAGCTTTATAAAACCTTTCAAAGACAAACGGCAAATCATCCTTCGGTATGCCAGCTCCTGTATCATAAATGGAAAATTGAATCATATCATCAAGCGGAACGATTTCAACCGTCACGCTACCACCTTCATTCGTATGGGTAATAGCATTATCAATTAGATTCGTAAACACTTGTTCTATTCGATCCGGATCTATACGAATCGCACCTAAATCATTTGATTCGTGTACTAATTCTAATTTTACCTGCTTTTCTACTGCCATCCCTTTAAATTTCTTCACCACTCGACTAACGAAAGGTAGGAGTTCAACCATTTCCAAATTCAACTGATCATGACCTGCTTCCATTTTAGCCAAGTCTAGCAGTTCATTGACCAATCGACCAATTCGAAGCGATTCTTCATAAATGATTTGAGCCAATTCATTCTTTTCCTCTTTGGATTCCACAACATCATCTACAATTGCTTCACTATAGCCTTGTAGCATGGATATTGGGGTCCGAAGTTCATGCGATACGTTGGCAATGAAGTCTTCCCGATATTTATCCATCGTTCGTTCTTCCGTCATATCTCGAAAAACTGCAACTACTCCACGCACTTGAGTATGGTCGTACAATGGGGTCATAATCATCACATAGCTTCTACCCTGTACGAGCAATTCCTTCATAACCTCTTCCTCAGTACGTATTACTTCTTCCAATACTTGGTGGAGCTCTGTAGGTAAAGATAATGTAGAACCCTCTTTTACTCGGGAGTTTTCAAAATTCCAATCCTCTAAAAACTTTTGAGCTGGCGGATTAGATACGATGATATCCCCTTTTCGATTTAAAGTAAGGACACCGTCTGCCATCGAGCTTAAAATCCCGGAAAGCTGCTCTTTCTCTTGTCTCAAGGCATTTATATGAAACTTTAGCTGCCTACCCATTCGATTAAAAGCCATCGCTAATTCGCCTATTTCATCATGGGTCAGGATTGGTACCTTTGTATTAAATTCCCCTCTTGCTAACTCAAAAGCCCCTTCTCGCATTTTAATAAGTGGTGCTGTAATTCTTGTGGAAAGGAAGAATGCAAAGATGGTTGTTAATACAATGGCGATTCCTGCCCCAAGCAAAATAATTTTTGTCGTGTCACGAGAGGTTGCTTTCACGACACTTAATGATTGATAGACAAAAATAGCCCCATTCCCGTCTTGAATGGAATGTCCCACAATCATAACTTCTCGCTCACTAGATGGCAGTGTTACTTGTTTTTTTACATCTTTTCCATCCGTAATAACACTTGCTAATTCTTTATCTTCTAAAAGCCAATCATACGTTATCTTGCTTAAGCTTTCTTCTTCTGTTTCGGAAATCCAAAACTGATCTTCCTCAAATATAATAGCAACACGACTTGATGGATCCATTATTCGAGTTGACGTATCTATGATTACTGAACGATCCTCGTGCTGTTCGATCATCTCAGAAATCTTTGTTGCTGTCTGCATTAAATCGTTTTCTGCTTCACTCACGTGAAAGTTCTCAAAAAATTCTAGGAGTAGAATGGTTAGGATAAATAAAAGGAAAGAGACGAGAAGTAGGATGGTAATCCAAAGCTTCCCGACAACACTACGCCAAAGCATTATTTACCTGAGACCTCAAACTTGTATCCTACTCCCCATACTGTCACAATCATTTTTGCCGCGTCTTGAGAAACTTTATTTAACTTTTCACGAAGTCTTTTTACATGGGTATCTACCGTCCGTAAGTCTCCAAAGAACTCATATTTCCATACTTCTTTTAACAACTGCTCCCGATCAAATACTTTATCTGGAGCTTTGGCTAAAAACAGAAGAAGTTCATATTCTTTTGGTGTTAACCCTACTTCTTTTCCATCTGCAGTTACGCGATGTGCATCGTTATCGATAAACAAGTGGGGGAATTCTAACACATTTCGCGCACCAAAATCAGTATTCGCTTGTACACTAGCTTGAGAACGACGAAGTAATGCCTTAACCCGTAAAACTACTTCTCTAGGGCTAAAAGGTTTAACGATATAGTCATCGGTACCGACTTCAAAGCCTTGTACACGATTGGCTTCTTCTCCTTTGGCTGTCAGCATGATAATTGGAGTTGTTTTCACTTCTCTTATCTCTTTGCAAGCTTCAATTCCATCCTTCTCAGGCATCATGATATCTAGAATAATAAGGGCATAGTTTTCTTGAAGTGCATATTCCACCGCTTGGTTGCCATCTTCTGCTTCCTCTATCTCATAGCCTTCTCTTTCCAGGTACATACGAATTAATCGTCGAATGCGTTCCTCGTCATCTACCACTAATATTTTTTGGTTTTCACTCATTTCCGTTCCCCCCTTTGAATTTATCTCAAAACTATATCACTATGCGTATGAGTGTAATCCCGCAAGAATGAGATTCACAGCAATTAGATTAAACATAATAATAGCAAATCCCCCTACTGCTAGCCATGCGGAACGCTCTCCATGCCATCCTCGTGAAAGTCTTAAGTGTAAAAATGCGGCATAAAAGAACCATGTAATTAATGCCCATACTTCTTTTGGATCCCAGCCCCAAAAGCGATCCCAGGCTTGTTGTGCCCAAATCATAGCAAAGATAAGCGCACCGAGCGTAAACACTGGGAATCCAATCGCTACGGAACGATAAGATATTTCATCAATTAGATCTGGATTAACCTTTTTCAATAACGGTTGAATAACAGCTCCCACTCTTTTTCTAGCAATTAATCTTGCGAGTAGGTATAAAACCGCTCCAGTTATCATAGACCATAACAATGTATTAAATTTACGTGCGGCGTCTTCGCCTTTCATCCAGGTTGGTGCCTCAAACAATGGAGAAGCCACATCCGTTGTCAGTAGTTCGCTGTCATGCGGACCAACAATGGAGGGAAGTTCATAAGTGGTCGTGATCGGTTCTCCATCTACATCAAACTCGTATTCTGCTTGATATCCTAACCCACTATAGATAGAAACAATTAAAACGAAACCAATAACAGAAAAAATGGAATACAAAATAATTTCCAACCATGTTGTTTTGGCAGATCGTTTTGTTTGGTCTATTTGGCTAATCAGATAAATAAGACCAGCTGCAAAGCTAACTGCTAAAATTGCTTCCCCTAAAGCGGCTGTTGTTACGTGAATATAAAGCCAGTGACTTTTTAATGACGGTACTAAAGGAGAAATTTCAGTTGGAAACATACTCGCATAAGCGATAATTAATATTGCCACAGGAAGCGCAAATAGTCCGAGAATATTTACTCGATATATAAAATAGATAATAATGAACGCAAATACGAGCATCATGCCAAAGAAAGTTGTGAACTCGAACAAGTTACTGACCGGTGCATGTTGACTAGCAATCCACCTTGTTATAAAGTAGCCAATTTGGGCAATAAACCCGATGACTGTTAACGTAATTGCTATTTTCCCTGCAGTATTTTTCGTTCCATCTGCCCGTTTATCCTTGATCGTACCAGCGAAAAAAAATGTTGCAATTAAATATAAAACGAATGCAGCATACAATAAATTACTACTGATTGATGCGAGATCTCCCATTTTTATCCTCCTTCAAAGCGAACAACTATTATTTTTTAATTTCCTGTTGGTCTTCTACCATGTTAATATTTGTTCCTTCGATGATTTTTCCTATATCTTTTTTAACCCCGTAATAATTTTTATTCGTGTGACCTGCTACTAGTAGACCTGTTCCAGTTGGATGTATCCAAATCCGTCTATGATGCCAGTACATGCCTTGTATAACACCGATCATAAAGATAAGACCACCAAGTGCAATAAATGGTATGGTGTAGTCTCTTTTTACCGTTAATCCTGTAACATCTCTCATTTCAAACTCTTCAATTCCTACCTTATATTCATTGTCACCAGACGGCACATTGCGGCCGATTGCGGCAAAACTAACTTCCGGTTCTGTTTCATTTGGAGGATAGACAAAAAAGACAAAGGCAGGATTTTTCGGATATTTTGACTGAGATCTCGGTTCTCCATCATTCATGTAATATTCCGGAAAATACTGATCAATCACAACACGGAAACCGTTGTCCAATTCATATTCTGATTCGGGATTCATTAAGTCAATTTTGAAGGTACCTAGTGCTTTTTCCTCTGAGTCATCCGTCCGATGAACACGAAACGTCATAGACTTAAATTCATTTAACTGATAATTAGATTGATATAAAGCAAACCCATCAAATTTTAAAGGATGGTTCACTTTAATACTATCCTCTTTTAAAGCTTCAAGCTCTGGCTCAGCACCAGGAATATCCGCATTTGTATTTTCATAAACAATAGCATTCGTTTGAAAATTACTAGGAACAACACCTTGTTTCGCTAAAGATTCTTTATAACGCTCATCTCTTTCGTCATAGGTTTCCACAATGAAATCTTCGTTTTTAACGTAATACTTTTGCTCCGTACTAGGAACGACTACTGTTTCTCCTTCACGGACCCATACGTAATCATCTATGTACATAAATGGAACAAACCGTAGCAACGCCCCTAATAAAAATACGATAAGTCCAACATGGTTCACATAAGGACCCCACCGAGAGAATCTACCCTTTTCGGCTAAGACATGTCCATTCTCCTCCGTCACTCGATAACGAAGCTTCCGAAGCCGCTCCACTAATTGCTGCTTTTCTTCCGAAGTCACCGTTTCTGTTTCACTGAAAAGACGTTGTCTTCTCATAAAGTTTTGGTGACGAGTCGGTTTTTGATTTTTTAATGCCTTGTATAATGGGACGACACGATCAATACTCGCGATCACGATAGAAATCCCAATCATCGCGATAAGGATCATGTACCACCATGAACTGTATAGATTGTGAAATCCAAGCTGATAATAAACCTGTCCAAAGATACCATACTGGTCTTCATAGTGCTGTGCTGGGTCTACCGTTGGAGGAATATACATTTCTTGCGGGAAAATAGTGCCTATCGCAGAAGCAACTAACGTAATAAAAATTAACGTAACTCCTACCTTAACAGAAGAAAAGAAATTCCACACTTTATCTACTACTGTCTTGTTTTGCGTTTGTGACCTTCGCGCACTACCTTCGTAGCGCATGTTTAACAAGCTTTTTTGTTCTGCTGACTCTTTCTCTAGTGGCAAGCCACAAGAAGCACAAAATGCCGTACCCTTTGAGTTTATGTGACCACATGACACACACGCGTTTTGTTCCATCCAAACCCCTCGCAATATCTCTGTTTATTTCGGTTGAATTTGCTGTAAGTATCCCTCTAATCGGCTTAACGTGAGGGCTCCAGACACTTTTTCAACGACTTCCCCTTCTGGACTAATAAAGAAGGTCGTTGGAAGTGGGTCTATACTATACAAATCCATTACCTGGCCTTTATCATGTAATACAGGGAACGTTAAATCATAATTATCAACAAATTGTTCGATGACGAGCTCTGTTGCATCTACACTTACCGCAACAATTTCCACACCTTTATCCTTATATTCCGGATACAGTTTCTGCATATAAGGCATTTCATCTTCACAAGGTTCACAGTACGTCGCCCAGAAATTCAGCATAATACCTTTTCCTTTTAAATCACTAAGCTGAAGAGAACCTCCATCACCATTTATCTGCTTCAATTGAAAATCTTTTGCTTCATCCCCAACATCAATAACACTGTTATCTTTCAAAAAGTTCGAAACAAGGGCAAATACTAAAGCAGCAAACAAAACGAATAAAATCGCAGATCGGAAAATCAGTCGATTTTTCTTTTTATTTTTTTTATTTCTATTCGCTTCATCTATTTTTGTCATATATGCACACTCCTGCCCCCATTATAGCATCCATATTCCGTTTAAATTTTGACTATTATTTAACAATTTTTTGCGCCTGGGCACGTAATTGTTTTACTTCATGTGGAGTGAGCTCACGATGCTCCCCTGCATTAAGCCCTTCTAACGTTAGAAAGCCATATTGTTCTCGTTTTAATTTGGCAGCAGGATACCCGATCTCCTCCAACATCCTTCTGACTTGACGATTCCTTCCTTCTTGTAAATTTATTTGTACAATTGCCGTATTTTTCTTTTCGTCTGCAGATAATACTTTTGTGAAGGTAGCTTTTAGTTTTTCGCCATTTGATAATATCCCTTTTCGTAGCTTATTAAGCTCCTCTCTACGTGGAATCCCTTTTACCTTAGCCACATAGATTTTCTCCATTTCATATTTAGGATGCATCAGTAAGTTGGCGAATTCCCCATCATTGGTTAACAGAAGAAGACCTGATGTATCATAATCTAATCTTCCGACCGGATATATCCGCTCCTTTACTTCCGGAAAAAAATCTGTGACTACTTTACGATTTTTGTCATCCCTTACACTTGAAATGACACCTCTTGGCTTGTACAACATATAATAAACGGGCTGCTCTTTCTCGAGTGGTACACCATCTACTACAATTTCATCATCCGGACTAACTTTCGTTCCCAGTTCCTTCACAACTTGTCCATTTACCTTTACTTTTCCTGCCTCTATTAGTTTCTCTGCTTTTCTACGAGAGGTTACTCCACTCTGTGCTATTATCTTTTGTAAACGTTCCATACTCAATATAACCACCTGCTTTTTCACTTTTCCTTACCCAGTGTTGACCTATTTTTCATTATTTAACGTAAAACAAGCGCTAACACTCACATGTTAACGCTTTTCGTCATAAAAATACAATCGACACGACTATAATCGATGCAATTATACCAATAAAATCTGCAATTAGTCCAACTTTTAATGCGTCCCCCATCCTTCGTATTCCAACTGCGCCAAAATAGACAGTTAAAATATACAACGTAGTATCTGTTGATCCTTGCATAGTCGAGGCCAGTCTACCAATAAAGGAATCCGGTCCATGGGATTGAATCAATTCGGTTGTCATTCCTAATGCCGCGGTCCCCGATATAGGTCGAACAAGGGCAAGTGGAACGATATCCGCCGGAACTCCGACAGCCATTAAGAACGGGGATATCCATTCAATAAAAGCTTCTAAAGCTCCAGAACCCCGTAATATCGCTATAGAAACCATCATTCCTAATAAAAAAGGTAGAAGAGAAAACGCCATATTGATGCCTTCTTTCCCACCTTCTACGAAACTTTCATAGGTCGGAACCTTCTTCCAGGTGGCAACCACTAACACGATTAAAATGATACATGGTATGATCCATGTGCTTAGGGTCGTAATCAGTGTCATCCTTTATTTTTCCGCACCCTTCTATAGTGGAATAACCGATCAATGAGTATAGCAGCCATGGTGGAAATCAATGTCGCCATAATCGTAGTACCGACTATTTCTGTCGGTGCTACCGATTCATATTTCATTCGGATCGCGATAACGGTTGTCGGAATTAACGTTAAGCTCGATGTGTTAATGGCTAAGAAGGTAATCATGGAACGACTTGCCTTGTCTGATTGACTAATCTGTTTCATTTGCTCCATTGCTTTGATTCCCATTGGAGTTGCAGCATTCCCTAGACCGAACAGGTTGGCCGTGAAATTAGATAAAATGTATCCCATTGCTGGATGATCTTTTGGTATTTCTGGAAACAATCTTGTAACAAATGGTTTAAAAAAACGAGTCAACAATGATAATAAACCCGCTTCCTCTGCTACTTTCATAATCCCTAACCAAAAGACAAGTACACTAATTAATCCAATTGAAAGCGTTACAGCTTCATCTGCCCCTTCAAAAAGGGCTTGATTCACTTGATCCATCGTCCCATTGAACATGGCATACAGAATGCCAACTATAGCCATAAAAGCCCAGATTAAGTTAACCATCTGCCTGAGCCCCAGTCATTTTCTTCAATACTTGAACGACTTGATTCCAAAATCCTAAAGTCTCCTCTGGTTGCGCTTCTGAATAAATAGAGGTGGACGTGATCGGCTTCCCATCTATACGAAATATCTTTTTTCCGATGACGTCTCCGGGATCATCTTCTGCGGCTCCTTTTTCAATAAAGGTTTCCGATGTCAACTTTTCGTTTTCTTCCTCTGTTAATGGATAAAGAATATCATCATGAATAAAACCTTTGACTATATCATCACTACCTTGCATCGAATACGATTGAATTCCTTCTTCTTGAAGTTTTTTCATATTGTAGTTCTCAAACCCCCAGTTAAATAAACCCATATGATCTTTCCAATCATCTGGACCATCCAAAGTAACTACAATAAGTTTCATTCCATCCTTTTCTGCAGTAGAAACGAGCGTACGTCCTGCTTGTTTTGTATAACCCGTTTTCCCTCCAGTACTGTACTCATAATATCTAGTAAGAAGCTTATTCTTGTTCCCCCAAGCAAATTGGCGAGACTCTGCCTTGTAGGACTTCGCACTTGTAATTTCTTGAAAGGTTTTATTATTCATTGCATGGCGCATTAATAAGGCCATATCATAAGCGGTCGAATAGTGGGTCTCCGAATCTAACCCATGCGGATTGTCGAAGTGGCTATTGGTCATCCCTAACCATTGCGCTTTTTGATTCATCAAATGAACGAAGCCCTCTACACTTCCTCCCACATGTTCGGCAATGGCAACCGCTGCATCGTTCCCCGAACGAAGCATGAGACCATACACGAGATCTTTTAATTTCATTTTTTCGCCTTCTTCTAAATAGATAGAAGATCCTTCTGTATAAACCGATCGTCGGCTGGCAGTAACCGTTTCATCCAACATTCCAGATTCTACCGCTACGATAGCGGTCATGATTTTCGTAATGCTGGCAATAAGATGTTGGTCATTTGCTGCCTTTTCAAAAAGTACTCGTCCCGTATTTTGTTCCATTAGTACTGCGTTTCGAGCAGAAACCCCTGGTTTAGCAATCGTTTGAACGGGTTGTACGAGCAATGCAATCACACTTATACAAACGAGTAGTATTCCAATTCGCTTCAATGTGGTACCTCCCAACCTTCCCAATGTCTTTACAATCTTATGCAAAAAGGACATGCATATGACTGGTAATGAACTTTTCATCACAATAAATTGGGCAAAATGAAGCAAAAAGAAAACTAACCCAAAATTATGGATTAGTTTTTTTCATCGTCATTCTCTTGTTCCTTAAATTTCTGGAAGAATAAATCAGCGTCTTGCTCTACATCGATATCGGTTACTTCTTCTGGTAATGGTGGTAGCTCGTCGATTGACTTTAAGCCAAAATATGTAAGAAAATCCTTCGACGTTCCGTACATAATCGGTCGTCCTACCCCTTCTTTTCTACCCTTTTCTTCGATTAGAGATCTGGAGACAAGTGTTTGAACCGGTCGATCACTTTTCACTCCACGTATTTCTTCAATTTCTGTTCTCGTAATTGGCTGCTGGTACGCAATAATCGCCAATGTTTCCAAGGCCGCTTGGGATAACTTCGAAACATGTGGAGATTCTAATAATCGTTGGTAGTAAATAGAATGTTCTGGTTTAGTCGTTAGATGATACGTTCGATTCGATTCCATGAGCGTAATCCCTCGTTCCGTATGCTCATAATCAAATTGTAGTTCCTCTAAAATATGTGCAATCGTCTTTTCATCTAGTTGCAAAATATTTACCATTTGTTTGATTGAAAGTCCATCGTCTCCAGTTGCAAAAAGGAGTCCTTCCACAACCGCTTTATAGCCTGCCATTTCCATCTAGTTTTCCCCCATTTGATACACCAGTAATTCGTCGAAGTGCTTTTCTTGGACACAGTATATCTCTTTTACCTTCATAAGCTCTAATATGGCGATAAAGGTGACAACAATATGTGACTTCGTTGGTTCAGGAAAAAGACTCGTGAATCGAACTCCATCTTTACTCCGTCTGACGATATCCATTACTTCTTCCATTCTTTGTGAAATCGGTATTTCCGCTCTTTGAATGGTCGTGTCCATTGGTTGTTGCCATTTTTTCCGTTCAAAAACTTTGGACATCGCCGCAATCATATCGTAAATGGATAGTTCACCGCGAACGACAGGTGGTCGCTCGCTCCTATTATCAAATACTTGAGGTGGCCTCGTAAATATTTGATTAGATTCAGATTCCCTTTCCTGTAATTGCCCTGCTGCTTCTTTATAACGGCGATATTCGATCAAGCGGCGCATTAATTCTTCTCTGGGATCCTCTTGGTACTCCTCATCTTCCGCTTCCAATTCTTGATTAGGCAGCAACAATTGGCTTTTAATCGCTAACAACGTTGCAGCCATTACTAAATATTCACTTGCTATATTCAACTCAAGCTGTTGCATCGTATGAATATAGTTCATATATTGCTTGGTAATCTCCGCAACAGGAATATCGTATATATCAATTTCATATTGATTTATTAAATGTAACAATAAATCAAGGGGTCCTTCAAAATTATCTATTTTTACGAGATAGGATTGATCCATATCGTTTACTTCCTTCCATCTACTACAGAATTACTCTGATGCTGAAGATTGTTATGAATTTCATCGGACTTTTTTGAGCATCCTTTACTTGGACAATCAAGCCTTCTCTTATCATATACAAAAAACTAGCCCTACAACAAGGGCTAGTTTGTGATTTTTTGTCGAGTTATGTATCTTCACGCTTTTGAAGCCTATCTAAATAAGCCTGTGTAGAAGAATTAGCTACTACCTTATAATCTTGATACATGTCTTTAATTCCTTCAATCATCTTTCTTCCGATTCCTAAGCTACGATGCGAAGGATTCACGGATATATGCTGCACAAGCACTTCCTGATCGGCTGGAAAAATAACGCCGACTGCTCCAAGTATATCCTCTTCTTTCCATAAAAATAGCTGCCAATTCGGGTTTGTTTCATACTCTTTCATTGTATGCTGTAATTTCTTTACTTCTTTTTCTTCAGGCATAAAAGACAGAAGACCCATTGCTATTTTTTCAAAACTTTTCTTGTACCTAATTAGCATATAAACCCCTCTTTATGGACATAACTTGCTATCCATATTCAGATTGTAAATCTATTAAAGACGGAATGGACATAGTTTGTCAAATCCTGTTTCTCTTAAAATACAAAAATAAACCAATAAGCGAAACCCCAAATAGTCCCAAGCACTAATATTATGGTAAATAAGATCCAATTTTTCTTTTTTATATTCAACAATGATCCTTCCTTTTCTCATGGTCCTTTGTTAAATCATACTACGATTTCTTAGAAAAGTCATGGTTGTATCGGACTGTCTTCCAGAGGATGGATGCAACTTTATACCCATCTGACTCCTGCATCGCAACTTTAAATGGGATAAGGTTTACCAAACAAAGCCATAAATTAAACAGACTTCCTAAATGGATGAACGGAAGAGAAATCCAATATGTTCCGAGAAAGATTAGTAAATTCAATAATGGACCAGCTAATGATATCCATACTAGTTCGAAACGATTAAAAGCCTGTTCCTTGTGATAGTTTGAATATCCACCTAAGAAAAAGAAACGATTCACTTCCACACGGAAATTGTTTTGTTTCCAAGCAAATATGGACTTGCCCCTCCCAACAGACAGCTCCACTTGGTCAGCTCTACATATTCTAGCTGCAAAGCAATGACCCGCTTCATGGAGTATGATACTCAGTGGTCCGATGACGATAATGAATACGAGTAAGCCAAGCATATCTTTTCCTTTCCAATTCCATATTAATCCTTTTCCTTATCCTACCATACTTCTCTTTCTATGAAATGACTTCTCCATGACTTTTTTATGAAAAACATAAAGGGTCTGGGACAAAACTATAATTTCCATTCTAAAGGATCGATTACAAGATATGATCCTTAGAATGTTCATTTTCAATGGTTGGATCTTATACACATTTGATATAAATTGCGACACAAGAGAAGTTTACAAAAATACCATCGGTTAGAAAAACTGCTCGATTTTGGGTACGAAGTTGATCTCCTTTGCGGAAAGCGGAGTATTCTGCCGGAGCGCGGCATCAAGCTTCACTTCATTACTTTTTCAATAAATTATTAATTAAAGTTACGTTGCAATTTATATATTTTTAGCATCAATATTTTCAAACGCTCCCAAAAAATAAAAATCCGAACTGATTCGAATTCTAATGGAAGAATTTTGAAACCATAGTTCGGATTATAAGATACTTTTACAGGATATCCTGTTGCCTTCATCCGTCCAGTGAAGAACTGAACTACACAGACGTTGTGACTGAAAAACTTTGAAATGAAACTTTGCTAATCCACGCCTTAAGGCTTTGATTAGCAAAGTTTTCTTTTATATTAAACCGTTTCTACACGCACTTTCTTCATTTCGTCCCCTTGTTGAATACGAAGGACGGTATCCAATCCCTCGATGACTTGGCCAAACACCGTGTGAACGCCATCCAGATGTGGTTGTGATTCATGAACTAAGAAAAATTGACTTCCACCTGTATCTTTTCCGGCATGTGCCATAGATAAAGCGCCAGCCACGTGTTTGTGAGGGTTGCCTTCTGTTTCACATTTTATTGTGTAACCAGGTCCACCTGCACCTGTTCCCGTAGGATCTCCACCTTGGGCAACAAATCCCGGAATAACTCTATGAAAAGTTACCCCATCGTAAAACCCGTCATTTGCTAGTTTTTCAAAGTTAGCTACTGTGTTTGGTGCTGCATCCTCATACATTTCAATAACAATTTTTTCTCCATTTTCAAACTCAATTGTTGCTTGCTTCATTCAAAACGCCTCCATTGTATGCATATTGTAAATCATTGCGAGTTAAATCCTCATAGGTTTCACGTCGGATCACGAGCTGGTCTTGACCATCTTCTACAAAAACAACCGCCGCTTTCGGGAAACGATTATAGTGGTTAGACATCGAATAGCCATAAGCGCCCGTACTAAATACAGCTAACAGATCACCATGCGTAATCTCTGGAACGTCTATATCCCAGATGAGCATATCACCTGATTCACAGCATTTTCCTGCAATCGATACTTGCTCTTTCAGATCTAGATTCATTTTATTGGCTACAACTGCTTGATATTTCGCTTGATACAAAGCAGGTCGAAGGTTATCCGTCATTCCACCATCAACCGACACGTATTTCCGGATACCAGGGATGTTTTTGATAGCTCCCATCGTATAGATGGTTACACAGGCATTCCCTACAATGGAGCGACCAGGTTCAATCCAAATTTCTGGTACTGGCAATTTTAATTGCTCTGCTTGTTGTTTCACTTCAGATACAAGTGCTTCTACATATTCAACGAGTGGTAGTGGCTCGTCCTCTGCTGTATAGCGAATCCCAAAGCCTCCACCAAGGTTTAATACTTCTGGTGTGTAATCATAGACTTGGCTCCACTGATGTAACGAATCAAACAATCGGCGCACAGCCATGACGAAGCCATCTGTTTCAAATATTTGTGAGCCTATATGGCAGTGCAATCCTTTCACATTCAATAAAGGGGATGCATTAGCAAGTAGAAATGCTTGTTCTGCCTGACCGTTTGTTAAATCAAAGCCGAATTTGGAGTCTTCATTTCCTGTTAAAATATAGTCGTGGGTGTGTGCTTCAATTCCAGGAGTAACACGAAGTAATACGTCCATCGACGTATTATTTTCTTCTAAAATTTCCTTCAGGATTTCAATCTCATAAAAGTTATCAATGACAATACAACCAATTCCATACTGAACGGCCATTTCTAACTCTTCTCGACTTTTATTATTCCCATGCATATGAATCTTTTCTACAGGGAAATTGGCTTGTAAAGCTGTGTACAATTCTCCTTGGGATACAACATCTAGGCTTAAACCCTCTTGCTCGGCAACCTGGAGCATCGCCACAGACGAAAAAGCTTTGCTTGCGTATGCAACTTGGTAGTCGACGCCTAGTCGTTTAAATGTTTCCACAAATGCTCTTGCATTTTTTCGAATGACAGAAACATCATACACAAAAAGTGGTGTTCCGTACTTATGGGCCAACTCGACCGCGTCCATTCCACCTATTTCTAAGTGGCCATTTTGATTCGTTGGAAAGGGATAGTCCATGTTATGTTCCTCCTTGCCCTATGCCTTCTGATCTATTAATATCCTCCCCTAAAAAATCCCTTATCCTCCCTGAAAAGTAACACTTAAACAGATGGGATAAGGGACTTTATGGATGAAAAGTTCATCATCATTTACCATCTAAAAACGTTGAAAGTTTCATGTTAAGGATACAGCTAATTTACCATAATGCGTGGTCCCATTCAACATTAAACCTTTTTCGGTTGACGATAGTTGTTTCGAGGATGAACAATACTTGGACGATCCTTGGACATAGGAACCGATACTCGAACTAGTATTTGTATCAAAGCTTTTGCGTTAAAAGGAAGGAATGGCCATAAATAAGGTGTCTTTAACGATTTAATGTGTGCGAGTAACAAGATATAAAGGGTAAACCCAATCGCAAATCCTTTCACACCAAAGAAGGAAGTTAATATCAGTAGTGCAACCCTCGACATTTTATTTGCAACACTTAATTCATAACTCGGTGTCGCAAAAGTTCCTATTGCACTTATTGACACATACAAGATTACCTCAGCTGTAAACAAACCTACGTCGATGGCGATTTGCCCAATTAACGTAGCTGCAATTAATCCCATAGCCGTAGCCAGTGGTGTCGGTGTATGGATAGCCGCCATTCGCATAAATTCCAAACCGATATCCGCTAGAATGATTTGAATGACAATCGGAATGTTACCTTGCTCATTCGGTCCGATGAAGGACAAATCTTTTGGTAATAACGAAGGTTCCATTGCTAACAATAACCAAAAAGGAAGCAAGAAAACGGAAGCAATAATCCCGGCAAAACGAATCCAACGAATAAAGGTACCAACAGCGGGAGATTGGCGATACTCCTCTGCGTGTTGGACATGGTGAAAGTATGTCGTTGGTGTAATGATTAAACTTGGTGACGTATCAACCATAATTAAAACATGTCCCTCTAACAAATGAGTGGATGCAACATCTGGCCTCTCCGTGTAACGAACTAGCGGAAAAGGATTGAAGCCTTGCTTCACTAAAAACTCTTCCACCGTTTTGTCCGCCATTGTGATTCCATCAATTTCAATATGCTTGATTTCATCCTTAATTAATTTGATTAAACCTGGATCGGCAACATCATCTAAGTAGGCGATACATATATCCGTTTTGGACCTCTCACCAACCTTTACAATTTCGTGACGTAATCTCTCGTCTCGTACTCTTCTTCTTGTTAATGCGGTGTTTTCCACAATATTCTCTGTAAAACCATCTCTTGACCCACGAATGACTTTTTCTGTATCGGGTTCTTGAGGCGTTCGTCCCGGGTAGCTTCTTACATCAATGATATACCCGTATTCTTCCCCATCAATCAAAATGACAATTAATCCCGTTAATAATTGATCAACGACTTCATCCATCGATTCGACTCTTGTGACTTGTTGATGAATTAACCTATTTTCAACCAATTCTCCAACTTTATTAGAGCTTCGATCCGATTCATTTATCTCTAATAACTTTTTCATAAGTTCTACAATAACTGGTGTTTCACAAAGTCCAGTCAGATAATAAAGATTTAATTGTTTTTTTAAAATTGTGAAATCGCGTACTCCAACATCAAAGGAAGTCCCTAGTCCAACTCGTTCTTCCATAAACGTTTTATTCTCTTTTAATTTTGAAGATATAGAAGTCTTAATACTATTTTTATTTCTATTCATCATTTCCTCCCCTTTCCAGAATTAGTTCAATTGCTTTTCTAGTGATAGGAGATCCTTTTTTTATATCATCACGTCCATACATCTTGCCGATATCCCCGATTGCTACGACTATCGGCAAATCTATCTGGTCCAAAGCATATACCGTATCCCCATTAATTCGCCCGACATCCTCAATGGGAATCCCTTCTTTATCCACACCGTTCGCCGTTAAATTCCCTTCGTTATCAATAGCAAATGTAAATCTCGTCCATTCTAAGTTTTTCGTATGAGACGCGACAGCAATTGCTCCAATGATTTCAATAGTAGAATCCTTGTACATATCTATTAATATGTGCTCGCCCGCACCGATTCCGTGCCAACCAGCATCATCCACTAATACAAAGACGAGGTCAGATCGAGCAGATTTTACAGCCTCCATCACTTCCTTTGAACTAGCTTTTGTAGGGTTATCGGATAAATGAGATAAACAAGTTCCTCCGAACAGCGGTGCCAAGTAATCCATCGTTTTTCGAGCATACTCATCCCCATCCGTGATAACGATCACTTGTTTCCTATTGCTCATTCAAACCTATCCTTTCTATATGAGAGGGTGCTTATTTTACAAAAAAGACCCATTGGAAAAGGGAACCAAAAATTTTCCCAAATACGATGGCCATTAAAAACCAAAGTATATGTATTTCCATTCCAACTCTTTTCGCTAACAACGGGAATACATTTAACACTTCTGTCAGTGCAGCGGCCAACATGCCTATAAAAATACCGTGCAGAGCGCCCCAAATGACGATAAATGGTTTTGAAACATAAAACTGAGCATCTGTAAATGCTAGATATACGCCAAACAGAGCTCCAAGAATAACCGCAAGTTCTATGATCTTGACATAGTCATACGTCTTACTTAATTGAATCAATCGCGGAATAATACCCAATACGGTTAAAAATGCGACGAAACCAGTACCAACAACTAGACCAGAGGCAAAACCGATAAATATCTCAGCGATGGCGGGAACGAACATCTGGAACATTCATTTCATTTTCATGGTGACTAATATACTGGTCTAAATCTTGTTGGTATTTAAACATTTCCACTTCAAGCGGACTAGGTTCCTCGTTAAACCGCTTTTTAAACAAGTGATTAAAAAATAAAATCATACCGACTCCAAGCCCAATTGAATAAGGTATTTGAAGCCATAACGGCTGGTCCACTTGTTTTCCGGTTATTAAAAAATGGAGCTTCTGTTGAACCTCCTGCATACTCACATCATAATGAAAATTCATGATTGCCATCGCTGATCCAACAAATAATAAAAGCCAGATCATAGATGCTAAGACAATCGATGGAGCCTTTGTTTGTTTCTGTAAATATAAAATCGTTTGAGTCGGTCCCACTAGCTGTAAATCACAGTCAGGGAATTGCTGTTGGAGCTTCTCTAGAATAAGGAAACCATCCAATACTCTTACGGGGTCTTTCTTATGGATAGTGAAGTCTATAAACGTGTTTTCTACTCTCCGTTTCAGGACTGAACTAGAAGCGATTAATGCAATATCCTTCATCTGTAGTTGTTTGTTTGGGGTTACTTCTAGCTTTTTTTTCAATCTAATATAGACAATTTCCAAGGGAGTCTCCTCCTTTTAACTAGTTCTAGTATGGATGGAAATGGCTTAGTTCATGCACAGAGCATTCAGATTCTCTTCTTTGACCATAAAAAATCACCTGTTGCATCGCAACAGGTGATTCCTTTATACCCCTATTTGTTCTTTTATATATTCTAGAATTCTCTTTTCAAGCCTGGACACTTGTACTTGAGAAATACCTAATCGTTCTGCGACCTCAGACTGGGTTTTGTCCTTATAGTACCGAAGATAAACGATGAGACGTTCACGTTCTTCTAGATTTCGTATTGCTTCTTGTAGAGCAATCTTATCAAACCACTTCGTATCTTGATCGGCAATTTGATCAAGCAATGTAATTGGGTCGCCGTCATTCTCATACACCGTTTCGTGAATCGAATGAGGAAGCTTCCCGGCTTCTTGCGCATGAACGACTTCCTCTGGAGATAATTCCAATTCAACAGCCAACTCATTGATGGTAGGAGATCTCCCCATTTTTTTCGTAAGCTCATCCTTTTTCTTTCGGATTTTATTTCCGATTTCTTTTAAGGATCTACTTACTTTGACACTTCCATCATCGCGAATAAACCGCTGAATTTCTCCAATTATCATCGGGACTGCATAGGTCGAAAACCGAACGTCGTAGGACAGGTCAAATTTATCAATAGATTTTAAAAGTCCGATACAACCGATTTGAAATAAATCATCTGGGTCATATCCTCTATTGATAAACCGTTGAACAACAGACCAAACAAGACGAACATTACGTTCCACTAAAATATCACGGGCCATCTGATCGCCTTGCTGGCTATCATAAATGTATTTTTTTACTTGCTCGTCTGTCAGCTGTTCCTCTTTTTTGGATTTTTTAAGGTTTATTTCCATAGGCATCCCCTAATTGCATAAGGTTTTACTCTTTTTTAGTTGTTTAATCAGCTTGACAGTCGTCCCTTGTCCAGGTACTGAAATAACCTCCAGCTTATCCATAAAGTTTTCCATAATCGTAAAACCCATTCCTGAGCGTTCTAATTCTGGCTTTGACGTATAAAGAGGCTGAATGGCTTCTTCTACATTCAAGATTCCAATACCGTCATCTTGTATGATTAGTTCTACCACATCATCTTGAAGCGTACACTTAATCTCGATCATCTTATCTGTTTCGTTATTGTACCCGTGAATAATAGAATTCGTAACAGCTTCCGAAACAACGGTCTTAATTTCTGTCAGTTCATCCACCGTAGGATCAAGCTGCGCAACAAATGCTGCAACTGTTACTCTTGCGAATGCTTCATTGGAACTCACACTACTAAATTCTAAATGCATTGTATTTTTCATGAAGCTACCCCCAAGCTTAGCAAAGCAAATTCTTCCGTTTCTTCTAGTCGAATAATTTTAAACAAACCGGACATATCAAACAGTCGTTTAACAGCAGGAGAAATGGCACAAACAACCATTTCGCCACCAGCTTGTGTGACTTCTTTATATCGTCCTAATATTACACCAAGCCCGGAGCTATCCATAAAGGCTAAATCTCCTAGATTTAATACGACGTGCTCTGTGTTCGATTCACGAATGGCCATTTGCCATTCTGTTTTTAAATTTTCGGCAGCATGATGGTCTAATTCACCAGTTAACCGCACCAGTAATACATTTTCTTTCTTCGTAAATTTAACAGAAAGACTCACTACTGATTCCTCCTTCTTGTTCCTGTAGTGAATCCTTTCTTCTTTTATCTAGCAAAATCCTGCCCTCCGACAAAAGAAGTGGGAAATCGAAAAAAGTTCCTATGAAGGTTCGATTTTCAACATATTGTCCATGGATTTCTTAAATAATCTCCAGAAACTCGCATTATCTACATCCTCTTCGACAACAATCTGTGTTTCAGAGAGTAATTTATTGTCTTTTAGCACTTCTAACGTCCCTACTTTGTCACCTTTTTTAAGAGGGAGCACTATATCGGATTTCATTTTTACTTTCGTCTCAATATTTTCTAGCTTTTCTCCTTTTTTATGAACAACAGAGATAGATTCATCTGTGACAACTCGAACTTTATCCTTTGCCGCTTTAATCATTTCTAAATTTGTAACAGGTTGATTGCTATCGAATAGCTTCTTGGTTGCAAATTGACTGAATGCATAATCAAGCATTTCCGTTACATCACTGTTTCTCTTCTTTGTAGTATCAGCACCCATCGCGACGGTAATTACTCTCATATTGTTCTTCTTCGCCGTTGCGGTTAAACAATATTTGGCTTCAGAGGTATAACCCGTTTTCAGTCCGTCAACACCATCGTAAAACTTCACGAGTTTATTTGTATTTACTAACCAAAATTCATCCTCTGTACCTTCCCTTAAGTATCCATCGTACATACTTGTATATTCTGTAATCTCTTCATGTTTTAATAAGGCTTTTGCCATTACAGCCATATCGTAAGCTGTGCTGTAATGATCCTTTGCTGGAAGACCTGTTGGGTTTTTAAAGTGTGTATTCTCGAGACCAAGTTTTTTCACTTTGTCATTCATCATTTTGACAAACGTCTTTTCACTACCTGCAATATGCTCTGCTAAAGCTACACTCGCATCATTCCCAGACGCAATGGCTACTCCTTTCAACAAATCTTTTACAGACATTTCTTCCCCTTCCTCTAAAAAGATTTGCGAACCACCCATAGAAGCCGCATGCTCACTAACTCGAACCGTTTCATCTAGTTTGATTTGACCCTCTTCCAATGCTTCCATAATTAGTAAAAGCGTCATAATTTTCGTCATACTAGCAGGTGGCAATACTTCATGCGCGCTTTTTTCATATAAAATTTTTCCGGTATCACGTTCTATTAAAATGGCTGACTTGGAGTTCTCTGCTAAATTTAAATCATCCTTTTCCTTTACCTTTTCTTCCGCTTGGATAGGTTGGAGTCCAATCAAGCCTATACTTATGACCATAATGCATTTTAGAAAGAATTTCTTCATGACTATACCTCCATAATCGTAGTATTCATATTTTTTCCATGATCACGATGTTTTATAACAAAAAAATGACTCTGGGACTAATCTATAACTTTCCACTTCTAAAGAAGAACATTTACAGGATAGGAAGATTTGAATGGTAATACCAATAGTTGCTTTTTCATTCGTATTGGATAGAAATTGCGACATAACTCTAATTAAAAATTTATTGAAAGAATAATGAAGTGAAGCTTGATGCCGCGCTTCGGCAGAATACTCCGCTTTCCGCGGGCACGGCCTCAGCTTCCTCAGAAGAAAACCACTTCCTTGAAAAAGAAACCCGTTTTTTCTGCGTGCGATGTTTATTCTAAGAAGCTTTCCTTGTCCTGCGGGATCTTCGGACTCGTGCTGTTCCCGCAGGAGTCTCCGCATTCTGCCTACGCTTGTAGGTGTTTTCTAATATAGTAGGTTATTAAACGTATAAAATGAATAGACCAAGAAACACTTCTGACTTGAAAAGAACTCCGTTCTAAGCTGCGGAAAAATGCCAGACTCCTGTGGGAAAGGAACAGTTGAAGACCCCACAGTGAGCGTTCTTTGCGAGCGAGGAGGCTGAGGCGTTCCCCACGGAAAGCGAGTATTTTTCCGCAGCGCCGCATTAGCAGTCAACTTGATAAAGTATATACGAGTCCTTATTTCGTTACGTCGCAGTCTATATATTATTTGCCACAAAATTAGTTAAAAAGAAAAATCCGAACTGATTCGAATTCTAATAAAAGAATATTGAACCATAGTTCGGATTTTATGATGATTAAATCACATTTGTCCCTGTCTCATGTTAGTTATCATTATCGAATTACTTTGTAGATTAATGGATTCGTAGCCGGTCTACTTTCTCCAATTTCAAATGCTTCTTGAACCTTTTGCATCGAATCAGTTGGGTTTTCTACATCACTATGAAGAACCGCTATAGCTTCACCCTGTTGCACAGAATCGCCCATTTTCTTTTTCAACGTGATACCTACGCCATGTTGAATTTTATCTTCTTTTGTTGCCCTTCCTGCGCCTAAGTACATGGCAGCAACTCCAATAGATTCCGCATCAATTGCCGTAACATAACCGGACTTTTCTGCTAAAACGTCTACATGATAGCCAGAGGTTGGCAACGTTTCAGGATGATCGATTTGATTAATGTCCCCACCCTGTGCCTCAATAAAGGAACGGAATGCTTGAAAAGCCTTACCATTTTCAAGGTTCTTCTCTAGTTCTTGATAAGCTGTTTCATAATTATCAAATACTTCAGCAAGAACGGTCATATGTGCAGCTAATTCCAATCCTAATTGTCTCAAATCAGGAATGTTTTTTCCTTGTAGAACGTCCATAGCTTCCCGGACTTCGTTCGCATTTCCGATTTCGTAGCCAAGTGGTTGATTCATATCACTAATGACAGCTACTGTTGTTCGGCCAAGATTATTTCCGATCTTGACCATTTCCTCTGCCAAAGCTTGTGAATCCTCTAACGTTTTCATGAAGGCTCCCGTACCTGTTTTGACATCTAGAACGATACTATCTGCGCCTGAAGCTAGCTTTTTACTCATTATAGAACCCGCTATTAAAGGAATAGAATCCACAGTTGAGGTAACATCTCGCAATGCATATAATTTCTTATCTGCAGGAGCTAGATTTCCAGTTTGACCTGCTACCGCAAGCTTATACTGATTGACGGTAGAAATAAATTGCTCTTTCGTCATTTCTACATCAAAACCAGTGATGGACTCTAATTTATCAATCGTACCACCCGTATGTCCTAATCCTCGACCGGACATTTTAGCAACTGGAACACCTACCGAGGCTACTAACGGACCAGTGATAAAGGTTATTTTATCCCCGACACCACCAGTGGAGTGCTTATCCACCTTATGCCCGTTGATGGCTGATAGGTCGATGGTTTCTCCTGAATCAACCATTGCCTTCGTTAAGGTAGCCGTTTCTTTTTCATCCATTCCTTGAAAGTAAATGGCCATTAACAGGGAAGAAGCTTGGTAGTCTGGAATACTACCGTCCGTATATCCTTTTATAAAGTGTTGAATCTCTTCATCTGATAAGGACTGTCCGTCTCGTTTTTTTCGTATGATATCTACTATTCTCATTGAAATCACCTATATTCATCAAAATAATGTCACTTATAATGCGTATTCAAAAAGATGGGAGGCCGCTTCAGCAAAATGACCACTTTGCTACCTTGCATCGAGGAATTTATCTCCACTGAACGAACTGAAGACTCAAGGTACATAAACTACTCTGAGAAGGAAGCGATTTCCACCGGAATTTTGGTCGTCCTCTTATACAGGAAGTGTACGAATGATTTCTTTCATAAATCGAAGGAAGTCTTCTTTTACTTGTTCTGTTGTTTCCATCACTTCCTCGTGAGTTAATGGCTGATCAAGAATGCCCGCTGCCATATTAGAAATACAAGATATCCCAAGCACTTCTAATCCAGCGTGATTTGCAACAATGACTTCCGGAACGGTCGACATACCTACCGCATCGCCACCCCATTTTCGTAGCATTTTCACTTCGGAACCCGTTTCATAAGATGGCCCTGTATTTCCTACATAAACACCTTGTTGTACTTGTATGTTTAAAGAATCTGCCACTTGTTTTGCATGTTGTAAAAGCCTCTTACTATACGCCTCCGACATGTCAGGAAATCTCGGTCCTAGCTCTTCCTCATTCTTCCCAATAAGTGGATTTGTTCCGAAGTTATTAATATGATCTTCAATTAACATTAAATGACCAGGCTTAAAGGACTCATTAATACCACCAGCCGCATTCGTAACGATTATTTGTTCAACACCTAAGGCTTTCATCACTCGAATAGGAAAGGTTACTTGTTCCATTTGATAGCCTTCATAAAAATGGAATCTTCCTTGCATCGCTACAACAAGCTGACCTTCAAGTGTTCCAATAACTAATTGCCCTTTATGCCCAGATACTGTTGAAACAGGAAAATGCGGAATGTCTTGATAAGGGATAGCTATTGGATTTTCAATATCTTCTGCTAAGACACCTAACCCTGAACCGAGAATAAGTCCAATCTTCGGTGCTTGATCTACTTGTTTTAAAATATAATCTTTTGCTTCTACTGCGTTCGTCATATTACCGTTCCCCCTATTTTAATTCGTCTAAAAAGCTTACACCGTGTTCTGGTTTTTTAATTTGGAAGTTATCTGCAATGGTAGCCCCAATATCAGCAAACGTTTGGCGAATCGGAAGTTCTTTTCCACCTTCGAGACCTTTCGAATACACGAGTAAAGGAACATATTCTCTCGTATGGTCCGTTCCGTGATGGACAGGATCATTTCCGTGATCTGCAGTAATAATCAACAAATCATCTTCCTTTAAATTCTCTAGAACTTCCGGAAGCTGTTTATCAAACGCTTCCAAAGCATCTCCGTATCCTTGTGGGTCTCGTCTATGTCCATACTTGGCATCAAAATCAACGAGATTTAAAAAACTAATACCTTGAAAGTCTTCTTTTGTCGTGTTCACGATTTGAACCATACCATCGTCATTATCTTTCGTGCGAATGGATTTTGTAACCCCTTCTCCATCATAAATGTCAGAAATCTTTCCAATAGCAATCACATCAAGGTTTTCATCTTTTAGCTCATTCATGACCGTACGACCAAATGGCTTAAGAGCATAATCATGTCGATTAGATGTACGTTCAAATGCACCAGGGACTCCTATAAATGGTCTCGCAATCACTCGACCTACCATATATTTTTCATCTAACGTCAACTCGCGAGCTATTTCACAAATTTTATACTGCTCTTCAATTGGAATAATCTCTTCATGGGCTGCGATTTGTAAAACGGAATCCGCCGAAGTGTACACAATAAGTGCACCTGTTTCCATATGCTCTTTTCCTAGTTCTTTAATTATCTCAGTTCCAGAAGCTGGTTTATTTCCAATAATTTTTCGACCAGTCTTCTCTTCTAAATCTTGCAAGAGCTCTTCTGGGAATCCATCTGGGAATGTTCGAAACGGTTGATCAATTCGTAAACCCATGATTTCCCAGTGACCAGTCATTGTATCCTTTCCATTTGAAGCCTCCTGCATTTTCGTATATGATGCCATCGGTTTATCGGCCTTGGGGATTCCTTTGATTTCTCGAATGTTACTTAGACCAAGTCTTGCCATCGTAGGCATTGTTAACCCCTGCATATGCTCAGCGATATGTCCAAGTGTATCTGAACCAATATCATTAAAAGCTTCAGCATCCGGTGCTTCTCCAATTCCTACCGAGTCCATAACAATAACAAATATTCTTTTGAATGACATACGTGTATCCTCCTATGTACGTTCTTTTCTTACTTTTCCAATCTTTCTATATAATATCACAAAATTAACGTTGTATGATGTCAGACCTCTTAAAAGAGGTATCACCCATTTATGCTCTTGGGTGATATGTTTTATAAATATCCTTTATTCTTGCCTTTGATACATGTGTATAAATTTGTGTCGTCGAAATATCTGCATGGCCAAGCATCTCTTGAACAGATCTTAGGTCTGCGCCATTTTCTAGCAAGTGTGTTGCAAAGGAATGCCGCAATGTATGCGGAGTAATTTCTTTTTTTATACCTGCATCTCTAGCAATTCCCTTTAATATTTTCCAAAAGCCTTGTCTAGTTAAAGGCCTACCATGCTGATTTACAAACAATGCATCAGTTCTCGTTTTCTTTACAAGTTGAGATCGACTTGATGTGATATAACGATCTACTGATTCCTGAGCAATTTCCCCTAACGGGACAATCCGCTCTTTCGATCCTTTTCCGAATGTACGAACGAACCCCATCGTTAAATGTAAATCACTCACCTTCAAGGAAATAAGTTCTGATACTCGCAAACCCGTCGCATAAAGCATTTCTAGCATCGCTTTGTTCCGTATCGCAAGAGGATGATTTTCTTCGATGGTTAGTAACATCTCCACCTCTTTGGAGGAGAGCACTTTCGGTAATTTACGTTCCTTCTTCGGCGTTTCTATATGTAAGCTAGGATCGGTTGGTGCTTGGTACTCTCGAACTAGAAATTGGTGAAAAAGTCTAATCGACGATAATGCCCTTGCAATCGTTGCAGAAGACTTCCCTTCATCATGTAACTTATACATATATTGGGTGATATGCGATCGAGACACCTTATTCCAGTCATCTAATTGACCATGGTCCTTTAAATAGAGCTGGTAAGCTTCTAAATCTCTTCGATAGGATAACAATGTGTTATGGGAAAGCCCTCTTTCAATCTTTAAGTAATGAAAAAATTCGTCCAGCTCATGCTTCATGTTCCTACTCCCCTAATCGGAAAAATAACGATAGTCGATCCACCCATGATTGATCCTGCTGCTCAAACACTTTTACAGCCTTTCCTTCTGGAGGATCGTATTTATGATAATTTTCATATTCCGCATGTATAGCTCTTAATCCAAAATAGAATAGCATCGTACAAATCGTAAATATAACAAATATTTTAAACGAATCTCGAACGAGTGAAATAACCGACTTCATAGACAAAAACTCCCCTTTTAGTACGTGTTCAAAAAGGAGGATGGCCACTTCTGCGAGATAACCACTTTGCTGCCTTGCGCCGAGGAATTTATCTCCATTGAAAGAACAGGAAGACACAGGTGCATAAACTACTCTAAGAAGGAAGCGATTTTACCCGGGCTTTTTGAACATCCCTAATAGTATGGACAAGAATATCTATTATCAAGATATGCCTAAGGAAGCTTAAAATATACGTCTATATACATAAAGGTAACGGAAATTTAAACGTTTGTAAATTATTTCATGATGGTTCATTTTGCAAAATAAAAAGAACCTGGTTTTCCAAGTTCCTCAGCAAAATTGTTATTCAGATTCTTCTTCCTTATCTTTATCATGACATTTTCTACATATTCCGTGAAAGGTTAGTCGGTGGTCCTTTACAAGAAAGCCCCATTCTTTCTGAACGATTTTTTCTACGTCCTCCAATAAATCTTCCACAATTTCCTCAACAGAGCCACATTCCATACAAACGAGATGATGATGGAAGTGAGCAGCCCCTTCTTTTCGTAAATCATAGCGTGAAACCCCATCACCAAAATTAATCTTATCCACGATTTTCAATTCAGACAATAATTCCAGTGTACGATATACCGTAGCGAGACCAATTTCCGGTGCTTTTTCTTTCACAAGTAGGTAAACATCTTCGGCACTAAGATGGTCTTCTTCCCGTTCCAACAGAACACGAACCGTCGCCTCTCGTTGTGGGGTTAATTTATAGCTTTGTGCGTGAAGCTGCTTTTTTATCCGATCAATCCTATGTTCCATATGTCCGGTCCCTCCTACTAACTCCAATCTTATTATAAGCAGACGAGGAACCACTGTCAAAGTAAAATTATTATAAACTGTAATTTATAATCATTATTATTTAATATTAACTATCGTATATCCATTTAATCACAAGCTGCATTGCTTCATTGGCAACAAACGATTCAATTAAGGACGCCACACCGACTACTGCTAAGAGCGCTACAAAGAACGTTCCATATCTCATAAATAGAGGTAGTAAAGGCTGGTGTAGTTTTCTTGAAAAAAGTTTCCGTAATAGATTAATGGAAAAGATCATCGCTAAGCTTCCTGCAATTAAATAAGCTGGTATGATTAACAGATTTTGAGGAGCAATAGAAGCTGTTGCTAATAACAATCCTTGCCAGCCCATTTGATTTACAAAAAAACCGACAGAGAATCCAACCACAATCCCCTTTATAAACAGCAAAATCCAAATGATTGGCATCCCAATAACAGATAAACCGAGAACAAAAAGCAAAAGTAAGTATTTTATATGATAAAACAAACTACTAACAAATATATCTTTATTGTTTACATCAGGACCTTCTAGCATTTTTCCGAAGAAACGGTCCAAATAGAAAAACAAATCTTGTTTTTGAACGAAATTCATACTATTAACAATCACAGCACCAAAAATGATACCGATTAAAAATAGTATAATCATGAATAAGTACACTGCGGCATGGTCTTTTATATGATCTGTAGGTATGTAACGTTTTTTGTACACGTGTATCCCCCATTCTGCTTCGATTATGGCTTGTTACTAGAAATCTATGAGGGATTCACAAAAAATAGACCAGAAAATATAGAAATAAGAAATAAATTTGTGTTGTAAAAGGTCCAATTTAACGCAAAAGTTCAAACGATTTTCACCGGCTTTTGCTATAGATTTACCTTCCCATATATTCCGCCACCACCGGCACGTATGGATAGCTTACCGCTTCTCATTTTCATAATGGCATCGACAATTTTAGAAGAGACAACCTTTTGCAATTCCTCCTCTTTAACTCTATGAAGAATATTCATTTCCGTTCCAAATTGTTGTAGGAGCTTCTCAAGTGTTTTCTTTCCTAGTGTCGGGATATATTCTAAAGGGACTTGGTAGAGATAGTCTGGTCTTTCTGGGAACTCTTTCGCTGTCGCCAGTTCCTGAATTCGATCCGACACGCCTCTAATGATTTTCGTTCCTCCACAGGAACAGTCACCCTGCTCTGTTGTTTCCTTGAAACAAGTTGCACACACCGTTTTATGATATTTTCCTAGTAACGGATTCAATCCATAGTTTTCTTGTACCACTCTACCTTTCACTTGATGTAAGGCCCATTCTAATTCCGTAAATGAGGGATGATCCAGAGTTAGTTTTTGATATTCTCTCGCAATTTTGGCAAGCGAGTGAGCATCTGAGTTTGAAACATAAGTATAACGATGCAATTCCGCAATGGAATCGGCCATTTTCGTATCTGCACTTAATCCAAGCTCTATAGCATCTATTAAATCCGGATCCAAGACTTCTGAAAGGGAAGCTCGTACCCCTTTTCCAAACAGACTCTTAAAAGGTGTAAACACGTGCGCTGGTATGAACAAGCCACCTAGCGCTTTGACTTCATATTGAAATTCCTTGGCGGTACCATAAAATCTTTGAGAACTAAGGTGAATGTTCGTTATCCTTTCCGATAACCACTTAGAAAACCTCTCCATTTCTTTCAGGGTCGGAAGAAAGGCTAAAACGTGGATTGGTCCTTTACAATTCTCATCATAGATTTCAATCTCCGAGCCAAGGATGAGTGTAACTTCTTCAAACTGAATGCCACCATCTTGTTTTTCATAGGCAATGCCTTTAGAGATCAGGTCCTCTACTTCAGCTAGAACTTCTGGGGAGTGACAATCTATCACGCCAATCATATCTAAGCCCTTGTTCCGACTCGCTTCCTTTAAAACGTTCGTGAGAGTAAGTGTCTTAGAACCAGTAATTTTGACGGGTTTTCCATGCCAATTTCTTCCGATATGAATATGAAGGTCGGCAAAAAAGGAATTCATTTCATCCATCCTTTAGCTTTTAGATATTGAATCGCATAGGACGTTTTTGCGTCTTGAATTTTTTGTTCTTTCTCCAACTGCTCTGCTTCCTCTTGAGTACATTCGATGAGTTCCACAAATTCATCATCATCCAAGTCTTTCTTTTCTTCTAATGGACGCAAATCACGAGCTGCGTATATATATATAAGTTCATCTGCAAAACCAGGGGACGTATAAAAAGAAGTTACAAACTCTAATCTATCTGACGTATAACCAGTCTCTTCTTCTAACTCTCGTCTAGCGCATGTTTCTGGTTGTTCTCCTGGTTCTAGCTTTCCTGCCGGAATCTCAATAATGCTTTTTTCAAGCGGCTTACGGTACTGTTCCACGAGAACCAATCTTTTATCTTTTGTAAGAGCAATCACGGCAACAGCACCAGGATGCTTGACGATCTCTCTTTTTGACGTCTTACCATCAGGAAGCTCCACCTCATCTACTTGTAAATCAATAACCTTCCCTTTAAATATGGATGTTGTATGTATCGTTCTTTCTTCAAACTTTTTCATTTTACTTCCTCCTGTTCCTACTAGGTTACCCATGTAATCTTAACATAGCCACCTAGGAAAACAGATATGTTGTGATTCAGATAAAATCTTTTTACAATAAGAGTAAAACGTAGGAAAGGAGCTAACTATGAAGAAAAACCGATTAGGAACTTCTGATTTATATGTCTCCGAATTGGCATTAGGATGTATGACTTTAGGGACGGATGAGCGAAATGCCAAATGGATTATAGACGAGGCACTTGATCAAGGCATTAACTACTTAGATACAGCAGATTTGTATGATCAAGGGCTAAATGAAGAAATAGTAGGAAAAGCACTGAAAGGTAGACGGGATAGTATCATCTTAGCTACAAAGGTGGGTAATCATTTAAAAGAAGATGGTTCTTGGTATTGGGATCCCTCCAAAGGATACATAAAGGAACAAGTAAAGGAGAGCCTTCGTAGGCTCGGAACAGACTATATAGATCTCTATCAATTACATGGAGGAACGATAGACGATCCAATTGACGATACGATAGAAGCGTTCGAAGAGCTTACGAAAGAAGGAGTAGTCCGTTATTATGGAATTTCCTCCATTCGCCCAAATGTCATTCGCACTTATGTAGAAAAGTCAAATATCGTAAGTGTTATGATGCAGTACAGTTTATTGGATCGTCGTCCAGAAGAAGAAATTCTAGATCTTCTCCATGAACATTCGATCAGCGTAGTGGCAAGAGGTCCAATGGGAAAAGGGATGTTGTCAAATGACGGAATGTCCATCGTTCAAAAGAAGGGGCAGAAAGGGTATTTAGACTATACTTATTCCGAGCTAGCCCAAATCGCTGAACAGCTGCAAAACTTTGATCAGTCCGTTTCATCACTAGCCCTCCATTATGTATTGAATCATCCAACGGTAGCAAGTGCTGTATTCGGGGCAAGCTCCATTGAACAATTACGTGAAAATTTAGCTTACCAAGAGAAAAATATTTCTGAAGAAAACTATAACCAGTTACAACAAATTACGAAACCCATTACTTATCAACAGCATCGCTGAACAAAAGAAGCTGGGAAAAAACCATAACTTCCCACTCTAAAAAGGAACGTTTACAGGATAAGAAACTTAGAATGTTAAATTTCAATGGGGAATTTTCATTCGCATTTGATAGAAAATGCGACATAACTCTAATTAAAAATTTATTGAAAGAATAATGAAGTGAAGCTTGATGCCGCGCTTCGGCAGAATACTCCGCTTTCCGCGGGCACGGCCTCAGCTTCCTCAGAAGAAAACCACTTCCTTGAAAAAGAAACCCGCTTTTTCTGCGTGCGATGTCTATTCTAAGAAGCTTTCCTTTTCCTGCGGGATCTTCGGACTCGTGCTGTTCCCGCAGGAGTCTCCGCATTCTGCCTACGCTTGTAGGTGTTTTCTAATATAGTAGGTTATTAAACCTATAAAATGAATAGACCAAGAAACACCTCTGACTTGAAAAGAACTCCTTACTAAGCTGCGGAAAAATGCCAGACTCCTGTGGGAAAGGAACAGTTGAAGACCCCACAGTGAGCGTTCTTTGCGAGCGAGGAGGCTGAGGCGTTCCCCACGGAAAGCGAGTATTTTTCCGCAGCGCCGCATTAGCAGTCAACTTGATAAAGTATATACTAGTTCTTATTTCGTTACGTCGCAATCTATATCAAATTAGTAACACTATTTACAAAAACACCATAAAAGAAAAATCCGAACTGATTCGAATTCTACTGAAAGAATTTCGAACCATAGTTCGGATTTTATTAGGATTAAAACACTTTGTCCATGCCTCTTCATTTATAGTTTTGCCAATCCTGATCACTTTCTTCAAATAACTCTGCAAAACTTTTATTCGCTTCTTTTCGTCTTTTTTCTTCTAAACGTTGTTGCCTTGCTTTCTCTTTATTCGATTCTTCTTGTTCCGAAAGCTCCTTTTTCCTCTGTTGCAATTTTTGGAGCATGTCGGCATCCAAGGTATCCTTCAACGATAGATTATTTGAATCCTCTTGCTTGTTTCTTGCCACTACATGTCAACCTCCGTTAAAAGAGAGCTTTCAGGAATAAATCCATTCAGCATTCCGTTTGGACTACTTAGTCGAAAACGATTATCTCCAAAATCTAACGTCATACTTTCTTCTAGAAATACGGATTGCTGGCGATGTACAAAAACGGGAATGCCTTCACATTCTATCGGTTGTAAATGCTCTCCATTTACTTTTGTAAGTCTTAGTGCAGGAACACCATTCACCCCACAGCCACAATCTTCTGTATCGTAGAAAATAAAGAGCACTTGATCATTTTCGCGATTAGAATTTATTCGGTTTAAAGCGGCTTCCGTTATGGTTAATTTCATGTTATCCCTACTTTCTATTTAATTGTTTTCGAAGCATTTTTTCCACCAAGCTAGGGAAAACTTGATAGATTCTACTTCCGATATCCATCCACTTTGGCATATTAATTTCACGTTTTTTCGAGAAAAGATTCGATACGACTTGCCGTGCAACCTTATCAGGATCCAGCATCAGCTTTCTTACCGATTTTTGATACGTTCCTGATGGATCTGCTTTTGTAAAAAAGTTAGTTGCAACAGGGCCAAGGTTCACACTTGTTACATGAATCCCGTACTCTTCCACCTCAAGACGGAGTGCGTTGGAAAAACCAATGACGGCATGCTTGGTTGCGGCATAAGCAGAGGACTTCGGTGTAGAAATTTTCCCCGCTTGTGATGCAATATTTACAATATGACCACAACGATTCGATATAAAGTGTGGCAACAGTTCGTGAATCCCTTGAATTAAAGCAAAGACGTTTAAGCGGAACATATTCTCTGTATCTTCCCATTTTGAATCCTCTACTTTATCAAATATGCCGAAACCTGCATTATTGATAATTGCATCAATTTTAGGGACGTCCTGAATCATTTCTCCCAAAGTGGATTTCCATGCTGTTAAATCTAATAAATCCGCCTTATATATCTGGCACTCGATAGAATAGGTATTGATCAGCTCTGTTTGAAGATTTTTTAATTTTTCTATGGAACGAGCTGTGAGCAAAAGATTTCCACCGCGTTGGGCAATATGATGTGCAATTCGTTCCCCTATCCCACTGGAAGCGCCGGTTACAATAATGGTTTTACCAACTAGATTCATGGTTGTATTACTTCCTTTCCGCTCTTAACTATGCCTAAAAAGCGAGTGAATCGTCGTTTGAACGAGCGAAGGTAGCTGTCCAAAACTATAGTTTAACTCCAAACGCTCCGTCCATTGATGAGGGTCTTTCCCTAATGGCCCCACATTTAAAATAGGCATCCCTATTTCTTGCATGATTTCAACAGGAAGCTCATACCCTTTACCTTGAATAGGTAAATGATCCATGAGAGAATCCATGGATTGATCATTCGTACTAGGCCCAATAAAACTTAGATCTGATAAGCCAGGGAAAAACTCTACGTCCTTAATATCCAAGGAATAACTTTTTTTCGCTTCCCGTTTAATATCCCTTACCACACATTCTATCAGTGAGTCTTGGTGAGAAGAAACGGACGGATAGAAAGGTGGACTATAAAATAGGATAATCATCGGCGCTAAGTCCTTACATAAGGAAGCTACATCTTGAACGAGCAAGGTAGAAAAGTCACGGTCACCTTGACTACGCTGGCTTACAAGTAAATCATGTCTTCGATTAATTTCGGACTCTCCAAATCTAGATGTTGCGATTTCAAGAAGTTGTTTATACGTCATGACGTTGACCGAAAATGACGGATTAGAAAATTCTTTAGAATAACGAGAGAATGCTTCAACCTTTTGCTTAAAGTGGATTTCTATTCCTTTAGCCGCTTGTTTGGCGGCGTTTAACAACTTTTGATTAATATCTTCTACGGATTGCTGTAAGTAAAGTAAGTTATACATAGCAACCGCAGAGGTCGGTGTTTGTACCGAATACTCTTCTTTTAAATCTCTTTGCATTAAACTGACTGGAGGTGGTGTAACCTCATCCCCAACTACTTCAATAAACGATTCATTTAATTCTAGTTCTTGCGCCAAATAGCTTATCATTAAATTAGCATTTAGGCCGGCAAATGGTTCTCCTACGTGCGTTTCTTTTCCATAGCAAAAGAAGCCTGGTAATAGCTTTCCAATCGAACCAGTATAAATATAGTTATTCGGATCACCAGGATACTTACTGAACATCGGTTCCCCATTTAAGCAAGCGACAAACTCTAGGGATTCTTCCAATTTGATTTGTTGTAGAACGGGTAATGCTGTAATCATGCCGTGCGAGTTTACTTCTTCATCTGGAACAGTAACCAAAAGAAGATTGCCATCAAACTCACCAGACATAGCTTTCTCTAATATGGAGAGGTGAACAGCTAAGCCAGATTTCATGTCCATTGTACCACGTCCAAACAGCCATTCTCCATCGACGAGATCCTGTTGAACGAGATCTGGAAGCTCCTCTCTGTTTTTATGAAAGGTTTTCGTTAGTTCTTCTGGATGGAATGCGAGATTTCGATACGGTCCATAATCATGAACACCTACAACATCAAAGTGACTGAGCAAAACGACCGTATCCTTTGCAGAATTCTTTTTAACGAGTGCTGTTAATAACTGACGACCATCCTTCAAAGGGTGGAGTTTAAGATGATGAGGATGTTTCTGAAAGTATGGAAAACCTTCTAATAAATTGTACACATATTCTGGTAAGACGATCTCGGCTTCAGAGCCCGTGATACTCGGATATTGTACGAGTGAACAGAGCAGCTCTGTAAGTTGTTTTTTAGACTGCCATTTCCACATAAGTGAAACGTCCCCTTTCAAATTGACTTTTCTGTTAAAATGTACCACAATCAATGCAGGAAAGTAAGCTAAGAGGTGAAACGATTAATGACTAAAATTTTTGCTCATCGAGGGGCAAGTAAAGTTGCGCCCGAAAACACGATGGCTGCTTTTAAGCTAGCCTATGAGATGCATGCTGAGGGAATAGAAACAGATGTACAATTAACGAAAGATCAAGTCCCTGTATTAATCCATGATGAAAATGTCCGAAGAACGACAAATGGAACTGGTTTTGTACAAGATTATACGTTAGAAGAGCTTAAACAATTGGACGCCGGTTCATGGTTTTCTGACAAATACGAAGGGGAAACTATTCCTACGCTGGATGAATTTCTAACCTGGGTACAGGATAAGCCCTTGGATTTAAACATTGAGTTAAAAAACAATGTCATTGATTACAAGGATTTGGAATCCATTGTATATGATCGACTTGTTGCCTTTGACTTAATTCCTCGTACTGTCATTTCTAGTTTTAGTTCCGAAAGTATTAAACGTTTTAAAGACATTTCTAGTGACCTGGCCACAGCATGGCTAACTTCTAGTAAAATTCGTTTCATGATTCCTTTTACGAAAAGCTTAGGAGCAAATCGCCTTCATATTAAATATACATTATTAAACAAGCGAATCGTGAAAAAGTGTCATGCGAATGATTTCGAAGTAGCTGTTTATACCATCAACCGTCCAAGTCAAATGAATCGGTGTTTTAAATTAGGTTGTGATACAATTTTTACAGATGTTCCTGACATCGCTTTACAGGAACGAAATAACAACTAGTATTAAAGGATGAACGATACATGACTGCAAAACTATTTAGTTCGATTACCTATAAAGATGTCACACTGAAAAACAGAATTGTGATGGCTCCGATGTGTATGTACTCTTGTGAGCCAGAGGATGGAACGGTACAACCATTCCATCTCACCCACTACGAGACAAGAGCCATTGGGCAAGCAGGTTTAGTCATGCTGGAAGCCACAGCTGTTCAACCAGAAGGACGCATCAGCTCTTTTGACTTAGGTATATGGGATGATCAGCAATTAGAGGGACTAACACGAGTGAACGAACGAATTCATGCCCATGATGCCAAAAGTGCAATCCAATTGGCTCATGCCGGTAGAAAATCGCAGGTTCAAGGAGATATTTTTGCTCCAAGTGCGATAGCCTTTAACGAGAAATATCAAACGCCTAAAGAAATGACGAAAGAGAATATCCAAGCAACGGTCCAAGCGTTTAAAGATGCCGCTGTTCGCTCTAAAATAGCTGGTTTCGATATCATCGAGATTCACGGTGCACATGGATATTTAATCAATCAATTTCTTTCTCCGTTAACAAACCAACGAACCGATGAATACGGAGGTAATCGTGATAATAGATTTCGTTTGTTAAGAGAAGTGGTTGAAGTCGTGCAGACCGTTTGGAATGGCCCCCTATTCGTTCGATTATCTGCAAATGAATACAATCCGAACGGAAATCATATCGAGGATTTTGTTTATTTCTCCACTCGTTTAAAGGAGCTAGGAGTAGACCTTGTGGACTGTAGTTCTGGTGGAGTTATTCCTGCCCCGGTAAACGATTACCCAGGTTACCAAGTACCTTTAGCTGATACAATCAAACAGCAAGCTCGTATTGATACAGGCGCTGTAGGAATGATTACGACCGGCATTCAAGCAGAAGAAATTTTGCAAAATAATCGTGCAGACCTTATCTTCATAGCAAGAGCCCTTTTACGCAATCCGTATTGGCCAAAACAAGCAGCAGACGAGCTTCATGTAGAGCTGGATCCACCTAAACCATACGCTCGTGGTTGGATATAATGGATATACGTTTTTTAGGAACTGGTGCCGGTCTTCCTTCTAAACAACGAAATGTAACGTCCATTGCATTAGAGCTGCTGCAAGAAAATGGATCCATTTGGCTGTTTGATTGTGGAGAAGCGACTCAGCATCAGATTTTGCATACAAAGATTAAGCCGAGAAAAATTGATAAAATTTTTATCACTCATTTGCACGGGGATCATATTTTTGGTTTGCCCGGCTTCTTGAGCAGCCGATCCTTTCAAGACGGACATACCCCTCTTACGATATACGGACCAAAGGGTATCAAAGAATTTGTGGAAACAAGTCTAGCTGTTAGTCAAACGAGAGTCAGCTATCCGATTCATGTTCATGAATTAACAGAAGGAGTCCTTTTTGAAGATGATCAGTTCATCGTGAACTGCCTCCTCGTTGAGCACGGTATTCCAAGCTACGGATTTACGGTTCAAGAAAAAAACAAACCTGGCCAATTACAACCAGAAAAGCTACGTGACTATGGCATTCCTCCTGGTCCTCTTTATCAAAAGATTAAGGAAAACGAAAAGGTTGGGCTCGATGATGGGGATATCATCTATCGTAAAGATTTTATAGGACCAGACATTCCTGGAAGAAAAGTGAGTATCATCGGAGATACTCGTTATGTAAAAGGTTTGACATCTTTTGTTCAAGATTCTGATGTTTTAGTCCATGAAGCTACTTTTTCGGAACAGGATGAACAAATTGCTCATGACTATTTCCATTCTACAACCGTTCAGGCTGCCCAATTAGCTAAGGATGCGAATGTTTCTAAACTATTATTAACTCATATTTCTTCTCGATACCAGGAAACGGATCATCTCCTGCAAGAAGCAAGGACTATATTTAATGATTCCGAAATTGCTCATGATTTTTCGGTTTTTCCTATCGCTCCACACAAAAGCACCTAAACCAATCGCCTGGTTTAGGTGCTATTTTTGATAATCATCCAAAAAGTCTTTCTGGAAGCTCGTTTTGGGCTGTTGCTCGTCCTCCATCTGAATGGATTGAAATGGGTTTTTTCCGTATTTTTCTGTTAGTGCATCTATCGCCTTATATAGACCCTCTTTGCTTGCTTCTTTTTCATAGGTAAAGAGATCCAGCTGATGAACGACTTCCTTCCGTTCTGCGACGTCCTGAAGCGTGACCCCAAGAAGTCGAACTGCTTCTCCATTCCAATTCTTCTCAAATAGTTCCATACTAATGAGAAAAATATCGTCCTCTTTGGAAATGAAATCAGGAAGCTTAATACTCCTTGTCACGGTTTTTCGATCATGATAACGAATCGTAATTTGCACCGTTTGGCCAAGTGCTTGCTTCCGATTTAGTCGTCTTTCTACATTACGGGATAGTTGCCGAAATAAACGTTTAATTTCTCCATCATCGACGGTGTCATGTGGCAGTGTTTCAGAGCTCCCAATACTTTTGAATTCGTGAACTGCATCAGGATCAACGGGACTTGGGTCGATTCCATTGGCTCGATTCTTTAAGCGTTCCCCATTTATACCGAGTAAGCTCTTAAGTTGATACGAATCAGCTCGAACGAGGTCGCCAATTGTATGAACATTTATTTGCTTTAATTTTTCTGCTGTCTTCGAACCTACACCGTACATCTCGCCAATGGGCAATGGCCATAGTTTTGTCGGTAAATCTCGCTTTCTTAAAACCGTTATTCCCATTGGCTTTTTCATATCTGATGCCATTTTGGCGAGAAATTTATTTGGTGCAACTCCAATACTACAAGGCAAGTCTAATTCTTCCTTGATGCGTCGCTGGATGTTTTCTGCAATATCAAGTGGCGGACCTTGTTCCTCACATTCGGTGACATCCATATATCCTTCATCAATAGAAACGGGCTGAATGTACGGAGTGACTTCTGAAAATATTTTAAAGATTTCCTTGGAGGCTCTACGGTAACGTTCAAAATTTGGTCTCATCACTATTAGATCTGGACAAAGTTTTCGAGCTTCCCATAAAGGCATCGTTGTTCTTACGCCTTTCTTACGAGCCTCATAACTACTCGTTACGACGATTCCACGACGTTCTTCTGGATTTCCGGCTATAGCAAGCGGTTTTCCCCTTAGGGATGGATTGTAAGCCGCTTCCACGGATGCATAAAAACTATTCATGTCTACATGAAAAATCACTCGTCCATTTTTAGGATACCATTTTGACAACGCAGCCGCCTCCTTTCCAGAACATTCGTTCCTAGTATAGCATATAATAAAACCATTCGTCCGTCTCCGGTAATCCGCGGTAAAAAGGAAGGTGCCCTTTCCAAAAAAGAGCACCAAAGTTAATTACGATTGACCAACCTCTTGAGTAATAGCAGTGATCAATTCTGCCATTTTAACTAATTCAGATATTGGCATTTTTTCATTAGTTGTATGAATTTCTTCATAACCGACAGCAAGGTTTACCGTAGGAATTCCGTGACCTGCAATGACGTTTGCATCACTACCTCCCCCACTTTTTAGAAGTTGACTTTCCCTTCCAACTTTATGGGCAGCCCTTTGTGCCACCTGGACCACATGATCTTCCGGTCCACGTTTATATCCTGGGTACATGATCTTAATATCTAGATCGACTGATCCTCCCATTTCTTCAGCCGCTTCTTCAAACGCTTGCTTCATTTTCTCCACTTGGGTCTCCATTTTAGATGGTTCTAAAGAACGTGCTTCAGCAAGAATTTCCACATAATCACAAACAATATTTGTTTGCGAACCGCCTTCAAACCTTCCGATATTTGCAGTCGTTTCCTCATCGATTCTACCTAAAGGCATTTTAGAAATCGCTTTGGATGCTATTGTAATGGCTGATACTCCCTTTTCAGGTGCAACACCAGCATGTGCTGTTTTTCCCTTCACCTTTGCTAGTATCTTGGATTGTGTAGGGGCTGCGACAATAATATTACCGACCTTTCCATCACTATCAATCGCATAGCCGAATTTCGCATAAAGCTTACTCACGTCTAGTTCTTTTGCCCCCACTAAACCTGACTCTTCTCCAGCTGTAATAACGAATTGAATGTCTCCATGGTCTAGGTTTTGTTCTTTTATCAAGCGGATTGCTTCGAAGATCGCTGCAATACCAGCTTTATCATCGGCTCCTAAAATCGTTGTTCCATCTGTAACTATGTATCCATCTTGGATTGTTGGATGAATTCCTTTTCCCGGAACTACTGTATCCATATGTGATGTGAAATAAATAGGATCTACCTCTTTATTTCCTTTTAACGTACATATCAAATTACCCGCACCGTGTCCGGTTCTTTCTTTACTGTCATCTTCGAAAACTTCCAACCCCAGTGATTTGAATTTTTTTGTTAGTACTTCAGCAATCTGTTTTTCATTTTTTGTCTCTGAATCGACTTGCACAAGCTCTAAAAACTCTTTAACAATTCGATCTTCATTTACTTGATACATATACCCTTCCTCCTTTTATTTAACGTTAGCGAATCCCCTAAGGGTTGTCAATTTATCCACGGATGATGACTTGTCCAATTCTCGTTTTCCATGTACAATAACTTTAGCAATGGTTGAAGGAGGCGTTTCCAAATGGCGAATAAAAAAAGTGTTACACATCAAAACCAACCTCGTAAGCTATCTAAGCGGGAAAGAAGAATGAAAGTTATTATTTATATTATGATTATCGCTATGGTTTTATCTTCCTTAACTGCTGGACTAGCCTTATTCATTTAGAATAGCACCACTAAAAAGCTGAAGCTCTTTCAGCTTTTTTTAATGGCGTTATATTCAATAGCTAACGTCCAGAAGTCTTTCCCCGTGGTTACGATAAGAACCTTTGTTCCCACTGGTACCTTCTCAAACAATTGTTCCACCATTTCATTCTGCATTCGGATACATCCCGCAGATACATTTTTCCCAATAGAACTCGGTCTATTTGTACCATGGATTCCATAGGTTCGACCGTCCGTATCCTCTGCATCAAACCCAATCCACCTTGTACCTAGTGGATTCTTTTTATCTCCACCAGGAATATCCTTTTTTCGGTAATAAGGATTAATCGCTTTTACTAATACCGTGTGTAACCCTTCTGGTGTTAAAGAGTTCGTGGCTCCTGTTGCAACTGGGTAAATATGTTGAACTTTGTTATCATCTATATGGGCTAATTGATTCGTTTGTTTATTGATAATGATAAAAGGTGCTCCTGGTGTTGGATTCTCTCCAAATGGCCATAACGGGCTCAAAACCATTACAAGACTTAGCAAAATTTTCGGAACCATGTGAACACTCCTTTTTTACTAGTAACGTTCCCAATTAAGAGTCCTATTACCTTGAAAAAAAGGAGTTAAATAAAGGGTATGAACCCAAGTTTAAGCATCACTCTTCTTAAACGATCGTTTAAAGATTAGGTACTGCTCCATGTCATACATTAATCGGAATAACGTAGCTCTTGCTTCAAATTCTTCTCTCGATTTTGGCAAATCATCCTCTGAAAAGGTCTGCTTTAACTGTTTTACCGCATCTAAATGTCTGGTAGCGGTATTTCCAGGGTGTACCGATTCCGACAAGGATTCAAAAAAGTCTGCTAAGCGGTAGCATTGTTCATAGCCTACTTGAATTTGACTTACCAATAAAAGCATTCGCTTTAACAAATCAAATTGTTTGCGACGCATCTTAAAGTAATCAGCATAAAGATGATTTCCACGAAAAATATGATTTTCCACATCTCTTGCTACCAATGTTTCGGACCGATTCAATAACTCCTCCGTATCGATAATCTCCCTACCCGACCATGTTTGTTTTCCCTCTCTCAAGTAGATGGATATCTCATAAAGAATCGATTTAAAATTTTCCTCTAATTGGTCTTGTGTCTTTTTTAAAGTATCGTCCATACTCGGCATGTACAGATTCAACAACAAGGCAATCCCCATCCCAACCCCGATAATTCCTAATTCGTTAACGATTAATGGAAGATCAACATGACCGGCGCTATAAAGATGTAACAGGATAACAGAACTGGACGCAATTCCAGATGTAACTTTAAATTTTACCGTTACAGGGATAAACAAAATCAGTAATAATCCGATGGATATCGGATGAAAACCTATTATATTAAAAATAATACTAGAGAAGAGAATAGCTAATAAACAAGCAGCTATTCGATGCCACGCACTTAGAAACGACCGTTTTCTGGTCGACTGTATGCAAAGAATCGTTAGAATGCCTGCAGACACAAAATTATCCAATTGGAAAAGCTCCGCAATCCATATGGATACAGGTGTACCTATAGCTGTTTTTAAAGTACGGTAACCGATTTTCACGAATGGGACTCCTTTGGTTTCATCACTTTCATTATTATGGAAAAACCCTTGTTACAGAAGCAACAAGGGTCAAACGATTATACTTCTTCGCAATGTTCATCAAACAATGCTTGTAATTTTGTAACAACATCAACAGGTGAAAAGCCTTCGATATCGTGACGCTCTACCATCGAAATAATTTTACCATCTTTTAAAAGAGCGAACGATGGAGAGGAAGGTGGATATCCTTCAAAGTATTCACGAGCTCGTTCTGTTGCGTCTTTATCTTGTCCAGCAAAAACAGTGACTAAATGGTCCGGACGCTTATCATAGTGAACCGAATGGGCCGCAGCAGGTCGCGCTACACCACCTGCACAACCACAAGTTGAATTTACCATCACCAAAGTTGTGCCTTCTTGTTTAAGTGCTTGGTCTACTTCTTCAGGACTGGTTAATTCCTTATATCCCGCTTGGGTTATATCTTCCCTAGCAGCATGTACAACATCATGCATGTACAAATTAAAATCCAATGCCATTCAACTCCTCCGTATAGGTCTTTTCCCCCTAATAGTAACAGGAAGCGGCCACGGATTCAATTTTCTTGTCCTTAATAAATCGGGGTATTTTCGCTATTCGTTTGTTCTAATAATTGTTTGACTCGTGCAAGGAATTGTCCACAAATTAATCCATCAAGGACTCGATGGTCTAGGGAGAGACATAGGTTCACCATATCACGAGCAGCAAACATATCATTAATAATAACCGGTCGCTTCACAATCGATTCTACTTGTAAAATCGCTGCCTGCGGATGGTTGATGACACCCATCGATTGAACAGATCCAAATGAACCAGTATTATTCACGGTAAAGGTACCGCCTTCCATGTCCTTCGCTGTTAACGATCCTGTTCGTGCTTTATCGGCCAACAAGTGAATGTCCTTCGCAATTCCTTTAATACTTTTTTCGTCTGCATTCTTAATAACAGGGACAAATAATTCTTGTCCTTTTGCAACAGCAATGGACATATTAATATCTTTACGCTGAATAATCTTATCTCCCGCCCAAGAACTATTCAACTGTGGGAATTCCTTCAGCGCTGTGGATATCGCTTTGACAAAGAAAGCAAAGAAGGTTAAGTTAAAGCCCTCCGCTTTTTTAAACTTGTCTTTCATGCTATTCCGATAGGTAACAAGATCCGTTACATCGACTTCAATCATCATCCAAGCATGAGGTATTTCCGTTTTGGAAGTCACCATATTTTTCGCTATCGCTTTTCGAACTCCCGTTACCGGAATTTCGATATCTCCTTGTGAAACAGAAATGGATGGCGCTGACTGAGTAGGTTCTGTCTTTTTCTCAGGTTTAGTATTTACTGCTTCTTTTGTCGGAGAAGGAGTTACCCCACCGCTAGCAATGAGCTTTTCCATATCTTTGCGAGTAATTCTACCACCACGTCCGGTCCCGGTCACTTGATCTAACGGGATATTATGCTCTTGAGAAAGCTTCAACACAGCTGGAGAATAACGCGTTTTCATGGATGATTCTTCTCTAGATGCTGTAGAAGTTGTCTTCTTCGTATTCTCTTCTTCTACTTGTTGTTCACCCGCTTCTTCACTACCCTCTACTTCTACATAACACATTAGCTCTCCAACAGACAGTGTATCTCCCTCTGCTGCAACAAGCTCTTTAATCGTTCCTGTAAAAGATGAAGGCACTTCGGCGTTTACTTTATCCGTCATGACCTCTGCGATGGGATCATATTTATTCACTTGGTCTCCAACTTTTACGAGCCAAGTATTGATGGTTCCCTCTGTCACACTTTCGCCTAACTGAGGCATGTTTATTTTTTCGAGAGCCATAAAACCCCTCCTTAAAATTCGGCTAAATCACGAATGGATTGCTCCACTTTGTCCGGATTCACCATAAAATTCTTTTCCATTGTAGGCGCATATGGCATTGCTGGAACATCTGGTCCAGCTAATCGCTTAATAGGCGCGTCTAAGTCAAATAAGCAGTGTTCACTTATAATGGCAGCCACCTCACCGATGATACTACCTTCTTTTGTATCCTCTGTGAGTAACAACACTTTTCCAGTTTTCGATGCAGCTTCGATAATTGCTTCTTTATCTAACGGGTAGATGGTGCGTAAATCAAGGATATGAACATCAATGCCTTCATCAGCTAGTTTTTCAGCTGCTTGCAAGGCAAAGTGGACGCATAATCCATATGTAATAACGGTGACGTCCGATCCTTCTCGTTTTACATCTGCTTTACCGATCGGAAGCGTATAATCTTCCTCTGGTACTTCCCCTTTAATCAAGCGGTATGCACGTTTATGTTCAAAGAACAAGACGGGATCATCATCACGAATTGCCGCTTTTAGTAGTCCTTTTACATCATACGGAGTGGATGGCATCACAATTTTCAGTCCTGGTTGGTTCGCAAAAATGGCCTCAACGGATTGAGAATGATAGAGCGCTCCGTGCACACCACCGCCATATGGAGCACGAATTGTGATTGGACAGTTCCAGTCATTATTACTTCTGTAACGAATTTTCGCCGCCTCGGAAATGATTTGATTGATTGCTGGCATAATAAAGTCTGCAAATTGCATTTCTGCTACGGGTCTCATACCATACATCGCAGCACCAATCCCTACCCCGGCAATTGCTGATTCCGCTAAAGGTGTATCTAATACTCTTGCATCTCCAAATTGTTCATACAGGCCTTCTGTTGCACGGAATACGCCGCCTCGTTTCCCGACGTCCTCCCCAAGAACAAAAACTTTTTCATTTCTTTCCATTTCTTCTCTCATCGCTTGGGTGACCGCTTGGATATAGGATAAAACTGCCATTATTTGTCTCCCCCTTGCTCACCATAGACAAAATCATACAACGTATCAGCATCCGGATAAGGTGCATGTTCAGCGTAATCGGTCGCTTCGTTAACCTGTTTCATGATCGCTTTTTCTAAGGTTTCTTGTTTCTCCTCTGTTAACAAACCAACCTCTTTCAAGTATGCAGAAAACGTACGTAAGGAATCTTTCTCCCTTGCTTCATCTACTTCTTCTTTATTTCGGTAACTGCGGTCGTCATCATCACTCGAATGTGGAGTTAATCGATAGGATACCGCTTCTATTAATGTTGGCCCTTCTCCATTTCGAGCGCGATCCGCTGCTTCTCTTACCACACGGTACACTTCTAATGGATCATTCCCGTCCACGGTGTACCCAGGCATACCATAACCAATGGCTCTGTCTGATACTTTCTCGCAAGCTAGCTGACGATCGACCGGAACCGAAATGGCATATTTATTATTCTCCACAAGAAAAATAACCGGTAATTTATGGACTCCCGCAAAGTTTGCTCCTTCATGGAAATCTCCCTGATTAGAGGACCCTTCTCCTAATGTGACAAAGCTTACAAAATCTTTTTTCTCCATTTTGCCACCTAAAGCTACTCCCACGGCGTGAGGTACTTGTGTCGTAACAGGAGAGGAACCGGTTACGATTCGATTCTTTTTCTGCCCAAAGTGTCCAGGCATTTGACGTCCTCCAGAGTTTGGATCCTCCGCCTTAGCAAATCCGGATAACATCAGTTCTGTCGCTGTCATGCCAAACGTTAAAACGACTCCCATATCACGATAATAAGGTAGGACATAATCCTTTTCCCTATCCAACGCATACGCAGCTCCTACCTGTGTAGCTTCCTGTCCTTGACAAGAAATAACAAACGGAATCTTTCCAGCACGGTTTAAAAGCCACATGCGCTCATCAAGTTTTCTTGCAAGTAACATTGTCTCATACATGTTTAATACATCTTCGTCCGTTAACCCTAATGCTCGATGCTTGTCTTCCGTCATTTGTCTCCCTCCTTCGTTTCGACTCTTAACCTTAACCATGTATTTGCTTCCCATCAACAGCCAAAGCCGCTTCTCCAAAGATTTCAGACAAAGTTGGATGAGGATGAATGGTCTCTCCAACCTCCCAAGGGGTTGCATCTAATACTTTGGCTAATCCTGCTTCAGAAATCATGTCGGTGACATGTGGTCCAATCAGATGAATACCCAATATGTCATTTGTTTCTTTATCGGCAATAATTTTAGCAAACCCATCTATTTCACCATATACAAGAGCTTTTCCAATCGCCTGGAATGGCATTTTTCCGACTTTGGTATCAAAGCCTTGCTCCTTCGCCTGCTCTTCCGTCAGTCCAACACTTGCAGCTTCTGGGTGACTATAAATACAAGAAGGAACGTTATCATAATTAATCGTGAACGGTTTTTCACCAGCAATGTGTTCAACAGCTACCATTCCCTCATGGGAGGCAACATGCGCTAATTGCATGCCACCAATAACGTCTCCAATTGCGTAGATATGAGATTCTTTTGTTTGGAAATAGTCATTGGTTTGAACAAAGCCTTGCTCTGTTTTTTGTATGTCTGTATTTTCAAGTCCTATATTCTCGGTGTTTGGTGCTCTTCCAATGGAAACGAGGATGCCTTCAGCCTCAAAGCTTTGTTTTTCTCCTTGTACGTCTACATCAACCTGTACATTGGAGTCTTTTTGTAAGGTTTCCGGTAAAAGGTTGGCGTTTGTAACAATCTTAATCCCTTTCTTCTTCAATTGCTTATGCATTTCTTTAGCAATATCATGATCCTCTGTTGGAAGGATTCGTGGTCCATATTCAAGGACTGTTACATTCACTCCAAAATCAGCTAGCATGGAAGCCCACTCTACTCCGATCACTCCTCCCCCCAACACGATAAGGGAGGTTGGCAATGCTTCCACTTGCAATATGTCATCCGAAGTCATCACCTTTTCTCCATCCACTTCTAAACCAGCTAACGTTCTAGGACGAGAACCTGTCGAAATGAGAACATTTTTTGGAATCAACATCTCGTTTTCCTCTCCATCAGCAAACTCTACAGAGATTGTGCCAGCTGTCGGAGAGAAAATAGATGGTCCTAGTATTCTTCCATATCCTTCATAAACATCTATCTTTCCTTTTTTCATTAAGCCTTGGACTCCGCGGTGAAGAGTCTCAATAATGGATGTCTTTCTTTTTTGCACTTGAGCGAAGTTCAGTGTAGGTGCTTCGGTTTCGACTCCGAAATCACTAGCTTCTTTCGTTTGCCTAAATACTTCGGCACTTCTTAATAAAGCTTTAGAAGGAATACATCCTTTATGTAAACAAGTGCCACCCAACTTTTCCTTTTCCACAATAGCAGTTTTCAATCCGAGCTGAGATGCTCGAATTGCGGCTACATATCCACCTGTTCCACCACCAAGTATAACGAGATCATAATCCTTTGCCATTCTTACCCCTCCATTTCATTCGGGTATTGTTTCGGTTCCTCTTCCTCATTTAAAACACGTAACGTCCCTTGCGCCAACGCTTCTAATTCATTTTCCCCTGGATAGATAAATACATCGGCAATCCAGCCCACATGCTCGGATATCATGCTCACAATTGGTTTGCTGTGTGCAATGCCTCCAGTTAAAGCGATAGCGTCTACTTGACCCTTAAGGACTGCACTCATTGCTCCGACCTCTTTGGCGATTTGATAAGCCATCGCTTCATAAATTAGACGTGCTTTTTCATCTCCGCTCAGCATCTTCTCTTCCACCTCAACGGCGTCGTTTGTTCCTAAGTAGCCGACAAGGCCACCTTGTCCCACTAACTTCTTCATAACTTCTTCTCGGTAATATTGACCAGAGTAGCACATCGCTACTAAGTCACCGGCTGGGACTGTTCCGGCCCGTTCTGGTGAAAATGGCCCATCCCCATGCAACCCGTTGTTTACATCAATTACCCGCCCGTTCTTATGGGCACCAATCGTGATACCGCCACCCATATGGACGATAATGAGATTACTTGATTCATAAGTAGAACCAATTTCTTGAGCTGCTCTTCTACCAACTGCTTTTTGGTTCAACGCGTGAAATATACTTTTCCTCGGAATTTCTGGGACACCAGAAAGCCGCGCAATTTCCTGTAATTCATCGACTACAACCGGATCAACAATAAATGCTGGTATATTTAAACCAGAAGCAATCTCATAAGCTAGAATCCCTCCAAGGTTAGAGGCATGCTCCCCGTTAAAGCCCATTCGTAAGTCTTGAAGCATCTCTTCATTAACCTGATACGTTCCACCTTCTATCGGGCGAAGTAATCCACCTCGCCCACAGACTGCAGCTAGTTTAGAAATATTTATTCCTTCGTGATGAAGCTCTTCTAAAATAACCTTTTTACGAAACGCATATTGATCGATAATTCTAGGAAACTCCGATAAATCTTCCGTACGATGGCGAATCGTCTTCTCAAAGAGACAATGGTCATTGTCGAAAACACCAATTTTCGTAGAGGTGGAGCCTGGGTTAATCACTAATATTCGTTTTGTTTTCATTATGCGGTTCCTCCATTCCCCTCATCAAAGCAATTATTTATTCTGCAAAATGTGCTGACTGTTTAACAGGAACTGACTTCTGGATTGTTTAATTGTTTGGATTCTTTCCTCCGCCATTCTTTCTGCAGCAATATGAGTTCCAATGTTATCTCTTCTAGCGATTTCAAAAACCTTCATCACATTGTCGTAGATAGTTTCTACTTTTTTCAGAGCGCGTTCTTTGTTATAGCCATTCAATTCATCGGCGATATTCATGACACCACCAGCATTGACTACGAAATCTGGAGCATACACGATGCCTTTTTCTCGAAGAACATCTCCATGTCTAGACTCCTTTAATTGGTTATTTGCTGCACCGGCAACTACTTTTGCTTTTAACAACGGAATCGTTTCATCATTAATCGTTGCTCCTAGCGCACAAGGTGCATAAATGTCACATTTGACTTCGTAAATATCGTTCGGGTCCACTGCTTTTGCATTAAACGCTTCTACAGCACGATTAACCGACTCTTTATTTATATCTGTAACGATGAGATTCGCTCCTTCACGATGTAGGTGTTCACACAATGTGTAAGCTACATTTCCTACCCCTTGAACCGCAATCGTTTTACCCTCCAAGGAGTCTGAACCAAACGCTTCTTTCGCCGCTGCCTTGATTCCTCTGTACACCCCGAATGCTGTAACTGGAGAAGGGTTTCCGGATGAACCAAACTCTGGGGAAATTCCAGTTACAAATTTGGTTTCTTGATGGATTAAATCCATGTCCGCTACGGTTGTTCCAACATCTTCTGCCGTAATGTAACGACCATTCATTCCTTGGATATAGCGACCAAATGCACGGAACATTGCTTCGTTTTTATCTTTTTTTGGATCACCGATAATAACCGTCTTCCCTCCACCAAGGTTTAAGCCAGCTGCTGCGTTTTTATAGGTCATACCTTTAGCTAAACGAAGGGCGTCCTCAATAGCTGCTGCTTCCGAATCATATGTCCACATTCTTGTACCACCTAATGCTGGACCTAACGTTGTATCATGTATCGCGATGATGGCTTTTAACCCTGACGTTTTATCTTGACAGAACACCAATTGTTCGTAATCATAGTTTTCCATGTATTTAAAAATTTCCATTGTAAGAAACCTCCTAATCAATAGTTGAAGATACTAATGCTAAACTAAGCGAATACAGCTTGTTTTCAGACGAATCTGATCTTGATGTAAGCACAATCGGCACTTTCGCCCCGACAATAATAGCGGCAGTTTTTGCCTGAGCAAAGTATATAAAGGATTTGTATAATGCATTTCCCACTTCAATCGTTGGTACGATTAAAATATCAGCTTCTCCTGCAACGGACGAAGAAATTCCTTTAATCTCCGCTGCCTTTTTAGAGACAGCTATATCGAATGCGAATGGACCGTCTACTTCACAATCCTGGATTTTTCCCTTTTGATTCATTTCTACTAATGCAGCCGCATCCACAGTCGCCTGCATATTGGGATTAACCGACTCTACTGCAGCTAGTACTGCTACTTTCGGCTTATTTAATCCAATATTTCTTGCAACTGATACAGCATTATTCGTAATTGCTACCTTATCATCAAAGGATGGCAAGATATTCATTGCTGCATCGGAAAGCATAATCAGCTTGGAATAATTCGGCACCTCAAATAAAGCAACGTGAGAAAGGACTTGACCAGCACGAATGCCATATTCCTTGTTTAATACTGCTTTTAGTAGCAATGCAGAGGATATATTTCCTTTCATTAATACGTGTGCTTTTCCATCCCGTACTAGCTGGACTGCTTTTTGAGCCGATTCTTCCACATTAGAAACGTGTGTGTACGTTATTCGTTCCGTCCATACTAAATCAATTTCTCTTGCAATCGTTTCTAGCTTTGTTTGATCACCGAATAGGTGAAAGGAACAAAGCTTTTCTTCCACGGCAGCTTTAACCGCCAGAAGAACTTCTCGTTCATCTGCTTGAGCGATTGAAACTACTCGATTTTGTTGTACCTTCACTTGTTCTATAAGTGTCGCTAATTGTTGCATCGAACCCCCCCTAAAAAACGCCTCATTATTTATACATGCAAATTTCATGCCAACTTTAGGGTTTGATGAAATCAGGCTTTCCACGAAAAACTCCACGCATATATTTGCAATTACGCAAAATCTTGCATGCTTTTTTTATCAATTTTATATTTATCCATTTTATAGTAAAGATTTCGAATCGATATCCCTAACATTTCGGCAGTCTTCGTTTTATTAAATTTCGTCTGAGCATAAACATCTGAGATAATTTGCTTTTCTACCATTTCCAAGGATTTGTGAAGAGGGCGTTGTGCATATTCCCCCTTATCTACACCTATTTCTTTTTGTTGCCCCTTTTTTTGTTCAGCTTCTTCCAAGCCTAACTCCGGAATATGTTTTCTCAATATTGTTTCTTGATTCACTTCCATATAAATCATGGCTCGTCCAATCACGTTTTCTAGCTCTCGGATGTTTCCAGGCCAATGATATTGCTTTAAGTATTGAAGTGCATCTTCCGCAATCGATGTAACATTACGACCGTAATCTTGATTTATTTTCTCAATTAAATAACTAGTGATTGCTTCTATATCTTTTATTCTTTCTCTTAACGGCGGAATATAGATTGGAAGTCGATTTAACCGATAATACAAGTCTTCACGGAAATTTCCATTCATAATCGCTTTCTCTAGATTCGCATTTGTCGCAGTGATGACACGAACATCGATAGGCACCGGTTTTGTTCCTCCAACACGAACCACTTCACTTTCTTGAAGGACACGTAAGAGTTTCGCTTGCATATGCAAGGACAATTCACCGATTTCATCCAAAAAAATGCTCCCGTTGTTTGCTTCTTCAAAATACCCTGTCTTTCCACCTCGTTTAGCCCCAGTAAAAGCCCCTTCTTCGTAGCCGAATAGTTCACTTTCTAATACTGACTCTGCGATGGCCGCACAATTTACTCGGATAAATTTATTATGTCTTCTGTCACTTTTATTATGAATCGCATGGGCAAAGAGCTCTTTTCCAGTACCAGATTCCCCACGCAGCAACACAGTGGCAGGTGTTCTTGCACCTACTTTAGCTTGCTCAATGGCCAAGGTCATTTCATTGGAGGATCCGATAATATCATCAAAGGTGTACTTGGCTTCTAAGTTCCGGATGATTTGACGAGCGCGTTTCAGTTCATTCGTCAATGTTTTAATTTCCGATACGTCGTGAAGAACCCCAACACTTCCTTTTAATTTCCCATCCACTATAATGGGAGCAACATTAACGAGGACTTCTTTTTTATTTGGTCCTACCTTCATGCGAGCTCCCCGAACAGCACGTCGCGTCTTTAGTACTTTCATATGCATACTTTCGCCTTCTGATATATCTACAGAAGCAGGTTTGCCGACAATATCTTCTTCTTTTAGCCCTGTTATTTTCGTATAAGCAGGATTTATCATAATACCAATTCCACGGTCATCTACTACACTTATGGCTTCATCAGAGGAATGGAAAATGGCTTCTAACATCTTTTGTACTTCACGTAAACCTGTCACTTGCTCTGCTAGTTCGACGACTTCTGTAATATCGCGGAAAATTGCAAATGCCCCTCTTAAATGGTCGTCTGAATCTATAATTGGAATTCGTGTCGTAATAATTTTCTTCCCATTTTCTAGGACAAGATGTTGATTTACCTCTTTTTTTCTTAGCCGTAACACTTGAGGTAAACGTGTTGTGTCAATGACTTTCCGAATCGGTCTATGGACAAATTCCCCAATAGGCACCCCTACGATTTGTTGAGCGCGTTTATTGACAAAGGTAACCGTTTCATCATCATCGATGACAATCATTCCTTCATGAAGGTTGTTCATAATCAGTTCCTGAATGGATGTTTGATTTTGCAATTGATGTACCAGTGTTTCTTTTTCATTCAATAGTTCGGAAATGATATTCGCAACCGTCCCTGGAATAACAACAGTATTCCGATGCCTTTTCGCTAAAATTTGTTGCAGTATGTATTCATCACCAGTAGCCTCAATAATAATATCTATGTCTTGCTCCAACCAGCTTGTCCAATCGGAATCAGTCCTAATACCGTGTATTCTGGCAAGGTGTAAGCCGGGAGCGTCCTTATTAACATCTGCAATCGCTACTACTTCCATTTTTTCCGTTTCAAGGAGCAATTCCAATAAAGCAGTTCCACCTTTACCAGCTCCAATGATCAGAACTCTTTTCATGCTTGATCCCTACTTTGCATTTTTTTGCACACTCCTATCTTATCGTTTTGTGCATGTTTTAGCAAGAAAGCATTCGTTTTCAAGAACAGGAGGCTTTGCTATACTAAAGATGCAGAAAAGAAAGGAGTCAACACATGAGAGTCATTGCATTACTCATTTTAGTCGTACCTGGAATCCTTGCTACATACGGGATTAAGCTAATGCGGGATTCCATTTTTGGAGATTATTATCCGATATTTTTTCATATAGGCATTCAATTTGTTGCGGGACTGATTTTTTTCCTAGTCGGATTATCCTTTATCGCCGGCTTTATCTTTTACCGTGATCGAAAAAGAAACCTTACAAAAGGAAGAAACAAAAGGAAGACGTAAAAAAGGCTAGTCCGAGGACTAGCCTTTTCCAATATCTTAAAAAAATGAATGATATAAAGCTTTTACAGCATCATCTAGACGAGATGCTTTAATTCCGAACATCATAGAAACTTCAGAAGACCCTTGGTTAATCATTTCCAAGTTAATATTAGCACAAGCAAATGCATCCGTTGCTTTCTTCGCAATACCTACTGCGCTATCCATTCCTTCCCCAACAATCATAACTAGAGCCAAATCCCGTTCAATGGAAACCATATCAGCATGAAGTTCTTCATGAATCCGATTGATGACACGATCTTCTTTGTCCGGTGTCAGCTGACTTGATCTAATTATCACAGACATATCATCGATTCCAGATGGGGTATGTTCGAATGAAATGTTTTCATCTTCTAAGATATTTAACAGTCTTCGACCAAAACCTAATTCCCTGTTCATTAAATATTTGCTAACGTACAAGCTAAGAAATCCACTATCACCAGCAATTCCGACGACAGGTGACTCACTAGCCTTCTTCTCTGAAACAATCATGGTACCAGGACTAGAAGGATTGTTCGTGTTTTTAATGCAGACTGGGATTTTTGCTTTAAAAGCAGGAATCAAAGCTTCATCATGAAATACAGAAAAGCCTGCATAGGACAGTTCGCGCATTTCCTTATAGGTTAATTCTGTAATTTTTTTCGGATTTTCTACGATATTTGGATTTACGCTATATACAGAATCAACGTCCGTAAAATTCTCATATAATTCTGCTTGGATACCGGCTGCAATGATGGAGCCTGTTATATCCGAACCTCCTCTTGGGAACGTCATGAGTTTCCCTTCTTTTGTGTACCCATAGAAACCTGGAATGACAAAGATTCCCTCTTTTTCTCTAAGTTTATAAATTTCTTGAAAGCTTTCGTCTAAAATTTGCGCACTACCCGGTTCATCACTAACAATAATTCCAGCATCTTTCGGATTTAGATATGTAGCATTCATCCCTAAAGACTGGAGATAAGTACTGAGCACCTTTGCTAACGTGTCTTCCCCGATTGCTTTTAGTCCGTCCCGTTTTAATACTTCTTCACGATTATCATTTAACACAAAGAATATATCTTCTCTGATTTGATGTACGATTTCGTCTGACTCTAGCTCTAACTCTTCTGTTATTTCACGAAAACGTTGAAGGACTTCATTTAACTCCTGTTCTATTCCTTCAGCTTGGAAATAAGCGTCCCCTAACTCAATTAACATATCTGTTACTTTTTTGTCTTCTTTGGAACGCTTTCCTGGCGCCGATACAACAATTGCTCGTCGTTCGTCATCACTTTTTATAATATTAGCCACTTTTCTAAGTTGTGTTGCAGAAGCAACCGAACTACCCCCAAATTTAGCTACCTTCATTTCTACCTCTCCATTATCTTTGTTTTTTGTTCATGAACACTCTCGCGAAAATTTCAAAGGTTCAGACAGTATAAATCAAATAGTACCACACTTTTCATCTAATTTCCTTAAGTAAAGCTGTCTAAACCACAATTTTATTAAATATTCTGCTAAATGAAAAGAGGCTGGGGAAAAATTAGACGGTTACAGGATTAGAAGCTTGAAATTTCTCAATGGCCTGAGCTTCATTCATAGTTGATATAAAATGCGACGTAACTTTATTTATTGAAAAAATAATGAAGTGAAGCTTGATGCCGCGCTTCGGCAGAATACTCCGCTTGTAGGTGTTTTCTTATTAAACCTATAAAATGAATAGACCAAGAAACACCTCTGACTTGAAAAGAACTCCGTACTAAGCTGCGGAAAAATGCCAGACTCCTTGAAAATAAACCCCAATTTTCTGCGTGCGAGGTTAAGCTTCCGCAGTATTCCTTGTCCTGTGGGAAAGGAACAGTTGAAGACCCCACAGTGAGCGTTCTTTGCGAGCGAGGAGGCTGAGGCGTTCCCCACGGAAAGCGAGTATTTTTCCGCAGCGCCGCATTAGCAGTCAACTTGATAAAGTATATACGAGTCCTTATTTCGTTACGTCGCAATCTATATAAAATTAGCACTAATATTCATAGCGTCCAAAAGAAAAATCCGAACTGATTCGAATTCTAATGAAAGAATTTCGAGCCATAGTTCGGATTACGATAAAACATTTTTTGTCCCAGCTTTGATCTGCGTTTATTTTTGAATAAACATTTGTGTCCAGTAGTTACCGTCTGCTACGTAGCCGACTCCAATATGAGTAAATTTGGCCGTTAGGATATTTTTTCGATGACCAGCACTGTTCATCCAAGCATTTACAACCTCTTGCGCAGTACGTTGTCCTCGCGCGATATTTTCTGCCGCACTCCGATAGTGAATGCCGAAGTTTTGCATCATAGTAAATGGGGATCCATAAGTAGGGCTTGTATGGTCAAAATAGCCACGATCGTGCATATCTTGAGATTTATATCTAGCAACCCTTGATAGCTCCCAATCCCCTTTTAACGGACTTAATCCGTTTTTTGCCCTTTGTTGATTCGTTAAATCAATGACCTGTTGCTCGATGCTCTTTGTCGCATTAATATTCGGAATATTTAGCACTTGATTCGGATAAATCAGGCTTGGATTTTTGACTTGGGGGTTTGCTTGAATAATTTCAGATAGACCAATCTGATATTTTACCGCAATTTTCCACATACTGTCTCCTGGCTGAACCGTGTATTTATCAGCTGCTGATACAGTTAGTGGAACCGCCAAGAAAAAAATGAATAGAGCTGTTAATAAGATCTTTTTCAATGAAAACTCCTCCTTCAAAGAATACTTTTCGCTATTGCGATTGGAAATATTCGAGAAATCAGAGATTTCATAGATAATTTTTTTTTACTCATGATGGAACTGGAATGGCAGATGACCAAGTAATGCAAATCTGTGTTGTAGAAAGGAAGATAATTATGAGGATTAAGAGGGTTTATATTTCTTGCAATTTGTTTGACAGTCACACCAATGTACTTTTCGAGTAACTTTTCTGCTTCATAAAAATTAATGCTTATTTCTTTTACAGGTTCTGAACTTATCTTTTCATCTATTTCAACTAAATCTATAAATTCATCTATTTCATGCTGTGAAAGAGGACGATGAAAAGTGAAATTTCCACATTCAATTAATAAGTAATAGGAGTCAAACATTTTGTGGTAACCTTTTATCGCAGCTTTGTTCTCTTCTAATAATTTTTCTAATACTAATTCCTTTAAGTCATAGTATTTCAATTGCTTCGTTTTAGCTGCACCAACAATTTTGTGATTTCCCTCATAATAGTTCTCTTGTTTTGTATCCCTATGTTTCTTTGCGTGTTTATTAATTCTATACAGTGCTTCACTAAGATGTTGAATAGAAAACTCAAACTTACTAATATCTACCTTTCTAGGTTTGATCGGAACTGTATGATCAATGTGATATAAAACAAAATGTCTCCATTTACCGCCTGCCATAGCCTTTAATGTTGCATCATACTTTTTTACATCAAGTGGTTTACGTCCCATTTCGTTCTTTAGTTTGGTTTTGGTATAGTAATTCTTTGGAATATTTGACCATCCATGAAAATGTGGAATTTCTTTGTGCATCATGTATCCCCTTTAGTAACTTTGTTACCCATACTCTACATTAAATCAGGTGCATACCCACTCTTAAATTATTTGTATTAACGTGAATGAAATCGCAATTTTTTGTCTTTTCCTCCTTAGAATTTTACAGTTCTGTAAATGACTCACTGGATGTTTTTTATATTTTGGACGAACAGAATCGTGGGGCGCCTTGTTCACCCCCTGCAAGCTTAAGACAAGCCACGACTTGGTGTACTTGCCACATAGTGAATAGACTTAAAACCCTGATGGGGTAGGCGCTGGAGCTGGACATGGCTGTTCCTGTAAACACACAGAAGTTAGCAAAAAATTTTTCCTATTCCATAAAAAAACCTCTTATTCATTGTGTACGTCACACACACAACAAACAAGAGGTTCATCCTACTAATGTATTTTAATACCTGGTTATTATCGAATATCCCTTAACCAATATTAACTTGCACGATGCTCTAATCGTAAACGATCTGCCACCATTGCAATAAATTCGGAATTCGTCGGTTTCGCTTTAGAAATACTCACTGTGTAACCGAATAAAGAAGAAATGGATTCCATATTTCCTCGACTCCAAGCCACTTCAATCGCATGACGAATGGCTCTTTCTACTCTTGAAGCCGTAGTATTATATTTTTTCGCGATATCTGGATAAAGAACTTTTGTAATAGAACCTAATAATTCGATGTCTTTGTATACCATCGTAATCGCTTCCCTTAAGTACATGTACCCTTTAATGTGAGCAGGGACACCAATTTCATGTATGATATGAGTAATGCTTGCTTCAAGATCTGGTCGTTTTGCTTCTTTTGTCAAAGAACCCTTAAACTTTGCTCCTGTATTTCCAAGTACAGGTGATTTCCCTCCAACTTGTCTGATTTGCTCTGCAAGATTTTCTAAATCAAACGGTTTGAGAATGAAATAAGAAGCACCTAAATCCACCGCTTTTTTCGTCACTTCCTCCTGACCAAATGCAGTCAGCATAATAACGTTTGGATAAGAGTCTTTTTCTAACTCCCTTATTTTTCCTAACACCGCTAATCCATCTAAGTGCGGCATAATAATATCAAGAACCAGTACATCTGGTTCGAGCTCATCAATCATTTCTAAGCATTCTTTTCCATTAAACGCTGTCCCAATAACTTCAATATCCTCTTGACTACTGAAGTAATCCTCCATTAAATGAATTAGTTCCCGGTTGTCATCGACTAAACATACTTTGATTTTTTCCACTAAAAGTTCCTCCTTAATGTAATTCGCCTCTTGCTCCACGTTACAGTTTCGACATAAGGATTAAAAATCCTTCTTTTCCGGAAAAAACATTGGATTTTTTTTGATTTACTTAAAATATCTCTTGTTTTCTTCGTATTTCGATTATTTATGACACTGGTTGTCGAAAAATCTTTACAATTTTATTATACCACAAAAAAAGCCGATGCCAATCGTTGGCATCGACAAAATATTAGCTTGCTTTCTTCTCTTCTTTATAAATATCGATTCCTGCCTCGTGTAACATCCATTCTATATGAACACCATACCCAGAAGTAGGATCGTTCACAAAGACATGAGTGACTGCACCAATAACTTTTCCATTTTGAATAATCGGACTGCCGCTCATTCCTTGAACGATACCACCTGTTCTCTCTAATAATTCTTCGTCCGTTACTTTCACAATCATCCCTTTTGTAGAAGGGTAATCTTGCTTAATGGAATTAACAATTTTCACGTCATATTCTTCCACTTTCTGTCCTTCGACTACGGTTAAAATTTTAGCTGGACCCTCTTCCACTTCTCCTTGCAAACCAATCGGCATTGGTTTGTTGTATTTACCACCTGAAAGCCCATCTTTTAATTCACCGAATACACCAAATGGCGTGTTCTCCTGAATATTTCCGAGTACATCCTCCCCCGGAGAAAATTCTGCCTGCTTTTCACCAGGTGTACCGTTCTTACCCTTTGATATTGATTTGACATCGGAACTAACAATAGTACCATTATGAACCTGAATCGGTTCTTTCGTATCCATATCTGATATCACATGCCCTAAAGCCCCATATTTTTTTGTCTTAGGGTGATAAAAGGTCATTGTACCAATACCAGATGCCGAATCTCTAATATAGAGACCAATACGATACTTGTCATCATTACTGTCTAGTGTAGGGGTTAATTCTGTTTCGAAGGTCTTGTCTCCTCTTTTCACTGTAACTGTTAATGACTCGTTATTCTCCCCAGCAGTTTTTACATAAGGAGTAACTTCTTTCATTTTATTTATTTTATCACCATTAATCTTTAGAAGGATATCCCCTACCTTTATATCAGCTTCTTCACCTGGAGATACTTGGCCATCTTTCGTTGTAACTTGATGATGGCCAACAACAAGGACACCCAATGTGTGAAGGTTAACCCCTATCGATTGTCCACCTGGAATTACCTTCATGTCTTTTAACACATTTACGTCTACTTGTTTAATCGGTAGACCAGCCATCTCGTATACAATTTTACTGGAACCAGATTTCAGTGCTTGAAACTCAGATGAATCAATTGCTGTAATGACTTCATCCGTATTGTCTTCTTTTATATCCACTCCATCACCCATTGTTGGAACCGCAATGGGCGAATTACTGTGTACCGTTGTTATTTCATTTGGTATAGAAAGATATTTCTGTATTGGTGTAATAAATGGAATCGACAGGAAAGTCACAAGGAGTAAAATTCCTATGCCATTTCGGATTTTACGATTGTTCATATCATCACTCTCCTCATTCCTAACCCATACTTTATAACTTTTTTCTGTAATCATAATTTGACCGTAAAGGAAGGTTTTTAAACCCTGCAAAGATGAGAAATTGGGGGTATCATTTCCTGCAATGGAAAGGTTGAAATATGTATAAAATGAAGGTTTCCCTTTTGAAAGGAATATTTGGTGAAATAAAAAGCCCAAAAGACCTCATGTTCGTTTAAAAATAACGGACTATGTCAATTTTCGCTGCGGTAGTCGCTTTTCGGAGCCGTCATTTTACTTCCTATTCTTGGGTTAAATATTATATTCTTCAAAAAGGATTCGTCGTACGGTTTTCTTCATGAATCTACCTGATCTTAATAAATTCAAATATTATAAAAAAATCACCCGATTGGGTGATTTTAGTATTGATGGGATTCCTTAAACTTATGTGCCAGACTCAATAATTCTTTCGCGTGTTGCTTGGTAGTTTCTGTCATTTCGGTACCTGTAATCATTCGGCCGATTTCTTCTACTTTCATATCATGGGATAATTCTGTTAATTCGGTACTCGTACGATCATTGTCTACTCGTTTTTCGATGAGTAAATGCGTATCCGCCATTGAAGCCACTTGAGGCAAGTGAGTAATACAAAGAACTTGGGAACCAGCTGAAATACCATGAATTTTCTCTGCAATAGCCTGTGCTACTCGTCCACTAACTCCCGTATCCACTTCATCAAAAATGACACTTGTAACGCCCTGGTGCTTGGAAAAGATCTTCTTAAGTGCAAGCATAATACGAGAAAGTTCTCCTCCAGAAGCTACCTTTCCGATTTCCTTTAATGGTTCTCCAGGATTTGTCGTAATTAAAAACTTCACCATATCAAATCCATGAGCATTTAAATGAACTGGAATGTCCAAGTCTACAACATCTGCTTCTTTTGCTTGCCGTTTTTGAATATCGACTGCAAATGAAGCCTTTTCTAAATAAAGGTCCTTCAACTCTTGAAGAATGGCTTCTGTTAACTGAGTTGCAGCTTCTTTCCTGAGATCGTGGAGCTGTTCCGCCTCCAAATACGTATCATGAGCAAGCTCTTTTATCTCTTTCTTTAAACGAGATAGATGAGAATCCCTATTTTCTATTTGATCGATTTCCTCTTCGATATCTACTGCATAATCCACAATTTCCGAAACCGACTGACCATACTTCTTCTTTAGCTTTTGAATCTCATTTAATCTTGATTCAATCATGTTAAGTCGTTCTGGATCAAATTCTAATTGATCTAATTGGTTACGGATTTCATAGGTCATTTCTTCGATTAAATAGTAATGATTCGAGAATTCCTCATGTTTATTCTTCACATCTTCATCATGTTCTCCTGCAGTTTCTAAACCATTTAAGGCCATAGACAACCAATCTAAAGCTTTTTGCTCGCCGTAGAGAGCTTGATAAGCATCTTGTAATCCTTGAAAAATTCGCTCAAAATTATTAAGCTTGTTTCTTTCCTCCACGAGCTGTTCATCTTCACTCGGATTCAGTTCCGCTGTCTGAATTTCATTCAATTGGAACTTTAGTAAATCTAATCGTTGGGCCATTTCCTTTTCATTTTCACTAAAGGAAGTATATCGTTTTTTTAACGACTCCAATTTAGAATATAATTCATTATATTCGTCTAACACCGGAAGAAACTGTACTCGGTTGTACAAATCTAATAATTCAATATGTCGCTCAGAATCCATAAGGGATTGTGTTTCATGTTGACTATGTATGTCAATTAGGGATTTCCCAAGCTCCCTTAGTATCGCCAAGGTAACTAGTTTTCCGTTTACTCTACAGATGCTCTTTCCAGATGACGTTATTGTTCGGCTAAGAATAATCATCCCATCTTCATTTTCTACATCAATTCCTAATTGACTCCCTTTTTTAAAAATAGGGTGTTGTAGATCTTCAATCGTAAACAACCCTTCAATTTCTGCTTTGCTTGATCCATAACGGACAAATTCAACAGAACCTCTTCCACCAGTTAAAAGCTCGACAGCATCAATGATGATTGACTTACCTGCTCCAGTTTCCCCTGTCATTACGGTTAGCCCTTCCTTAAAGGTTATGGATAATGAATCAATAATCGCAAAGTCTTTTATCGATAGTTCTGTTAACACGAAAGAACACCTCTCCTATTTGCCCTACTTGTCTGGACGAAAGACGTAATGAATAAAACGTTTCTGTTAATTAAAGCATGTCCAACAACTGGTCTTTCATTTTTTCTGCTTCCTCTTCCGTACGACAGATAATTAAAATGGTGTCATCCCCACATATCGTACCAAGAATTTCGTCCCAGTCTAGATGGTCAATTAAAGCGCCTACTGCATTCGCATTTCCAGGTAACGTTTTCAAAACAATGAAATGGCTAGCGATATCAATTCGTATGAAGGCGTCCATAATTAGTCTTCGTAGCTTTTCTAATGGATTGAAGCGTTGGTCTGCTGGCAAGCTGTATTTATATCGCCCATCTGCCATAGGGACCTTTACGAGATGTAACTCTTTAATGTCCCGAGACACTGTCGCTTGTGTGACATTATAACCAAGGTTGCGCAACTCATCGACGAGATCGTCCTGTGTTTCGATATTGTTTTGTGTAATTAATTCTCTAATCTTGATATGGCGTTGTGCTTTGCTCATGGTTTCCCTCCGTTCCACCTGTCCATCTGAACCATGCAAGAAAATGGCTACCTATTAGTAGCCATTAACCTCTTTTATGAAGTGTTTCATGTGCTAGATGGACTACATCGTCCATTTCGACATCTGACACGGTTTTTCCTTCTTTTTTTTCTCCCCAAATCAAATGAACGAGAAATTCAATATTTCCATCGCCACCAGTAATGGGCGAAAACGTTAAATCACGAACCTGGAACCCTTTTTGTTCAGCAAAAGAAAGAACGGACGTAAGTACTTCTTTGTGCACCCTAGCATCTCTTACGATTCCTTTTCTTCCGACTTGTTCTTTACCTGCTTCGAACTGTGGCTTAATTAATGCAACCACATCACTATCAACCTCTAAAAGGCTTGCTAAGACAGGTAAGATTAAACGAAGAGATATAAACGATACATCAATGGAAGCAAAATTCGGTCTACCCGCTGTAAGTTGATCTGAAGTCACATAACGGAAATTCGTTCTTTCCATTACGACCACTCTTGGGTCATTTCTCAACTTCCAATCGAGTTGATTATAGCCCACATCAATGGCATAACAAATCTTAACCCCATTTTGCAAGGCACAATCTGTAAATCCTCCTGTAGAAGAACCAATATCCACCATTACTTTATCTTGGATATGTAAGTCAAAAACATCTAAAGCTTTCTCTAACTTTAGACCTCCACGTCCAACATAGGGAATCAGATTCCCCTTAACGGTTATTGGGATTTCCTCATCAACTTTCATCCCCGGTTTATCTAAGCGTTCTGTTTCGGAATAGACCAAACCAGCCATGATGGACCGTTTTGCTTTTTCTCTCGTATCGATTAATTGCCTTTCAACGAGCAATACATCCAACCTTACTTTTTTACCCATACCATCAGGCCCTTTGCTGTTTACTTGGAAGCATGTTTATCACTTCAGCTTGGATCGCTTCTTTCGTCATGTTAATCTCGTTTAATAAAGCTTTTACCGAACCATGTTCAATATATTTATCTGGAATACCGATTCTTTTTATACGTTGATCTTTGTAATCGTGTTCTTCCGCAAATTCAAGGACTGCACTACCAAACCCGCCTTTAAGAATGGATTCTTCAACGGTCAAGATAGGCATCCTTTCTGTCATGATATGATGAAGCATTAGGTCATCAAGTGGCTTAATGAACCTAGCATTAACAACCCGCACCGAGACCCCTTTTTTCTCTAGCTCTTGACTTGCTTGAAGAGACATCTCTATTGTCGTTCCAAAAGTCAAAATAACTAGGTCGGTTCCTTCCTTCAATACCTCCCACGTTCCAAGCGGAATTTCCTTTAAATCGGTATCCATCGGAACACCTAGTCCATTTCCTCTTGGGTAGCGAACCGCGATTGGTCCATCGTCATATTGAAGTGCGGTGTACACCATGTGCTGCCCTTCGTTCTCATCCTTCGGCATCATTAAAACAAGATTTGGTAGATGTCGTAAAAAAGAAATATCAAATACACCATGATGTGTCTCTCCATCTGCACCTACTAATCCAGATCGATCAATACCAAATGCTACATTTAGGTTTTGACGACAGACATCATGTACGAGCTGATCATAAGCACGTTGTAAAAAAGTAGAATATATTGCTAAAAACGGCTTCATACCTTGAGTCGCTAATCCTGCTGCTAATGTCGTAGCATGTTGCTCCGCAATCCCAACATCAAATAGTCGATCAGGAAAGGCTTTTTGGAAGTTTTCTAATTTCGACCCTAGTATCATAGCGGGAGTAATAACAGACACCCGTTTATCTTTTTCCGCTACTTTTACAAGGGTATCGCTAACTACTTGGCTCCATGCCGGTGGTGCATCGGCTTGTTTAATTTTCTCTCCTGATTCAATTTTGTAAGGGCCGACACCGTGCCACTTGTCCTTCTTATCCGTTTCAGCGTGTACGTAGCCTTTCCCTTTTTGCGTGATAACATGAACTAGAACAGGGCCATCTGTTTTCTTCGCATATTGAAGATTTTCTTGTAAATCATTAAAATCATGTCCGTCTACTGGACCGTAATAAGTGAAACCAAATTCCTCAAATAGCATTCCTGGAACCATAAAATACTTCATACTATCTTTAACCCGCTCGGCAGTGTTTGCGAGCTTTCCACCAACTGCAGGAATCTTTTTCAATAATAATTCGAACTCATCTTTTACTTTTTTATATTTTCCTGCACTTCTCATACGTCCAAGTGCATTGTGTAAGGCTCCCACATTTGCTGCAATCGACATTTCATTATCATTTAGAATGACAATTATATTTTTCTTTTCATGTCCTATATGGTTTAAGGCCTCTAATGCCATACCGCCTGTCAAAGCACCATCGCCGATAATTGGGACAACGTAGTGACTTTCTCCTTTTAAATCCCGTGCAATAGCCATACCCATCGCTGCAGATAAAGAAGTAGAACTATGTCCGGTTTCCCAGGCATCATGCTCACTTTCTGCTCTTTTCGGAAATCCACTTAGCCCCTTATACTGACGAAGGGTATCAAAATCATTGGTTCTACCTGTAAGGATTTTATGAATGTAGGACTGATGACCTACATCAAATACAAATTTATCGGTAGGGCTTTCAAAGTGTTTATGTAGTGCAATCGATAACTCCACAACCCCTAAATTTGCCCCTAAATGACCGCCTGTTACCGAAAGTTTCTGAATTAAAAATTCTCTTATCGACGAAGCCAATTCTTCTAATTCGTGCGTGGAAAGTTTTTTTAGGAATGATGGGTCTTTAATATTGGTCAGATCCATGTGTGGGATTCCTCCCCTTTTGTTAGGATTTTCTTCCTTATTTTTTCTTCTCAGAAGGCAATACCTTTATTTTAAATTTTTCCTCTATAAAAGCAACTATTTTACCAGCAAAAAAAATGATATTTGTAGAAGAATGTATGGCAAAGTATTTCCCCATCGCTTTTCCGCCTACTGTTAATGCTGCTACTAGGCTTGTTAGTATTACCGATATGAATAGATGCACAGATGAACCTTCTGAATAACCAAAACCATTTGCTAACTGTAGCACTACAATGGCTGAAGCGGTTCCACTAATGATACCAGATATGTCCCCAATTACATCATTACAAAAGCTTGCTACTCGCTCTGCATTTCGGACAATTGCAATGGCCTGTTTTGCACCAAACACCTTTTCTGCAGCCATAGCGTGGAAAGGTGGTTCGTCTGCAGCTGCAGAAGCTGTCCCAAGCATATCAAAGAAAACACCCATTAGTACAATAAGCAATACAATAAATAGTCCCAATATCCAAACCAAGCCACTAAGCACGGAGGATGAGATAACTGAAAAAATAGCCGCTAGCACAAACGTGATAACGGCGATACTGACGCTAAATTTAAACGATCTTTTTATCTGACTTTTCATTTATACCCTCTATATCAAAAATTTTATTTATGTAGTGAAAGGAATGGTCATTACACAGGTGAAAATTACGGCTTAGGTCCAGTAGGTTTTCCCAATCAAGTACCGAACGTCACCATTCTGGCGGTTCCCCTTTAAACCTGATTCAACTCCGTCTCCGAAAGTTGGACTGGATTACCACTTAGTCCGTACTATAATCCCTGTACAATGTCCACTCAAGAACAGTCTAGGAGATTTCCTCAACAGCCTTCGACCGTTTCTTAGCCTCTTTTGCAGAACAGATTTCATATGGTAAAGAAAAATGCGTGAATTAGTGGCCATCTAATTTCGCATTTAATGCCATAATCCCCTCTGTTCCACTCAAGGCAGGCTACGCTGCGGATAGAGTTGCGCTTTTTGAAGCTTTTCCCAATCACACAGGTTCATACCCCATTCCATGGGAAATCTAGGCTTAGATTTCCCACAGAGATGGGCCTCCGCGGAAGCAGGGTCTTCGCCCACATGCCTTTGTGGATCGCCCCACAACCTTAACTCCCAGCACTAACCCAAGGCTGGGCGCCTCAAGCCAGCACAAGGAACTTCATCGATGTGCCCTTTGGCGGATTTTTAGGCCCGCCTTCAGAAACGGAGGACCGACTAGAATACTGCACCATTCCTTTTGTATAACATAATATATCACACTAGCGTTAAATCCTCAATGAAAACTGCCTTTCACCTAATAGTCTCTATTCCCTAAATAGTCGGTTAATTCACGCAAAGTAGATCCTTCTACACCAGCTGTTTCTAAAGCATTTATCGCAAGTTGATGGTAATGATCTTTTTGCCTTTTTGCACCATCTAATCCGAGTAGTTTTGGATAGGTGCTCTTAAAATTCGTTTCGTCACTACCGACTGGCTTTCCTATTCTTGCTTCATCTCCCGTCACATCTAAAATATCATCTTGCACTTGAAAGATTAACCCTAAATAATAGCCAAACTTTTTCATTTGTCGAAGCTGTTCCTCATCAGCTCCACCTAAGTAAGCACCAATTTTGACAGCAAATTGAAGGAGTTTACCTGTTTTTAAACTATGGATTTGTTCGAGCTCTTCCAGTGTGGATTCCTTGTTTTCTGCTTCCATGTCCAATAGCTGCCCTGCTACCATTCCGTTTGGTCCACTCGCGTTGGAAAGTTCTCGAATGACGTAAACTTTCTGCTCATTGGTTAAGCCTGAATCATTCGCAATCAGTTCAAAGCTATAGGTTAAAAGTCCATCCCCAGCAAGGATCGCAGTTGCTTCCCCATACACTTTATGGTTGGTCGGCTCTCCCCTCCGGAAATCATCGTTATCCATGGCAGGAAGGTCATCATGGATTAAGGAATACGTGTGAATCATTTCTAATGCTGCAGCCACTTGGAGGGCAGAGTCAACTTTTCCACCGAACGCTTCATAACTAGCTAACAAGAGAATAGGGCGTAATCTTTTACCACCTACCGTAATGGAATACGCCATCGCTTGCTTTAATGTATCGGAAGACGTAGCGGACTCTACTTGTTGAGTAACATGATCATTAAAGAGTGTTTGTCTCTTAGATAAATAGACCTTTAAGTCATCCACTACTCTTCCTCCTGTGCTGTAAACGGTTCAAACTCACCATGTTCGTTCATAATTTGTTCCATTTGTTGTTCTACCTTGGTCAGCTTTTCACTACATAGCTTAGAAAGCATCATTCCATCTTGGTAATATTCAATGGCCTTTTCTAAAGGAACGTCCCCCTCTTCTAACTTCTCTACGATTTCTTCTAGTTCAGTCATCGCTTCTTCAAAGGATCGTTCATTTTTCTCTTCCATCTTCTGTTTCCTCCTCTAAACCCCATACTTGACAATCTAAAACCCCATCGCGCAGTCGTACATGAATATGTTCTCCAGGGTTTACTTGTTTTGTTGTGCTAAGCACACTTCCATCTTCTTTATAAGAAATCGAATAGCCCCTTTTCATCGTGTTTAAAGGATTAAGAATGGATAACTTATCAAGGAGCGATGTAAATTCCACTTGTTTAGCCACTTGGATTCTTTGGAACGCACGATTCGTTCGGTTTATCATTTCGTCCAATTGCTTTTGACGATCTAGTACTCGTTTTCGGGGATCAAGCTGGATAAACCGTTTTTGTAGGTGATTATGGTCAAACCGCTTTCTCTCAGTTGTATCTTTCAGTGCTTTCCCTAATGCATCTACTGTTCGATCTAACTCTTGTTCTTTTTGTTTCAACAATTGTTCCGGATAGCGAAACGCATAAGATTTATTCGCTCTTGAAAGTTTTTCCTGAGCTTGATTCAGTTGATTTCGTAACAATCTTATTAACGTTTTTTGGGAAGACGTTATCTTTTCTTTCAACTCTTCTTGAGATGGTACAGCTATTTCTGCTGCACCTGTTGGGGTTGGAGCACGCATATCCGCGACAAAATCACTAATGGTGAAATCGGTTTCGTGTCCTACTGCTGATATAATCGGAATAGTGGAAGCAGCAATCGCCCTAGCCACCCTTTCTTCGTTAAAGCTCCAAAGTTCTTCAATTGAACCCCCACCACGACCTACAATAAGGACATCGAAATCCCCAATCTCATTCGCTTTGTAGATTGCCTTTTCAATGGATGGTGCAGCAGAATCACCTTGTACCATAACAGGCAAGATTATAAGCTTTGCAATCGGATACCTTCTTCTAACAGTGGTGATAATATCTCGAATAGCGGCCCCTGTTGGCGAGGTAATCACACCTATTTGTTTAGGAAAACTAGGAATAGCCTTCTTTCTACTAGGATCGAATAGCCCCTCCCTACTAAGTTTTTCCTTTAACTGCTCATACGCCATGTAGAGGGCTCCAATTCCGTCGGGCTCCATACTATGAATGTACAACTGGTATTGACCTTGTGGCTCATAAATAGATACTTCACCTACAATAAGAACATTCATGCCATTCTCTGGCTTGAATTTTAAAAAACGGTTTTGACTTGCAAACATGACCGCTTGAATCCGTGATTTATCATCTTTTAAGGTGAGATACATATGACCTCTACTATGTAGAGTGAAATTCGAAATTTCTGCCTTTATGTACACTTTTTTCAAGTGCTTGTCCATTTCGAACTTTCGTTTCAAATATTTTGTTAAAGCGCTCACCGTTAAGTACTGATCATTCATCTATCCCAACCCCTTTCTTAGCCGACATTTTTTGCAAGGAATGTCTACAAAACTTAAGAAAGTTGTTTCGCTGCTTTGACCGTATTATGTAGTAGCATTGTAATCGTCATTGGGCCTACTCCTTTTGGAACAGGAGTTAAGAAGGTTGCTTTTTCTTTCACAGATTCGAAGTCGACATCACCTGTAAGCTTTCCATTTTCCATTCGGTTTACCCCTACGTCAATAACAACGGCGCCTTCTTTTACATAGTCAGCTGATACGAAATGCTCTTTTCCAACAGCTACAATTAAAATATCAGCGCTTAAAGTGAAGTCTTTCATGTTTTTGGTTCGTGAATGACAATACGTAACCGTCGCGTTTTCATTCAGTAATAATTGTCCAACTGGTTTTCCGACAATGTTGCTTCGTCCAATAACAACCGCATGCTTTCCAGCAATTTCAATATTTCGAGATTTTAAAATCGTAATAATTCCAAATGGAGTACATGGTAAAAATGTATCTTTCCCTGCCATCATTCTTCCGATATTAATCGGATGAAAACCATCCACGTCCTTGGAAGGATCAATGGCTTCAATAATGACTTGTTCGTTAATTTGTTCTGGAAGCGGCAATTGCACGAGAATGCCATGAACTTCTTCATCCGTATTTAAACGATCAATTAATTGTAGGAGTTCTTCCTGAGTAGTAGATGATGGCAGTTCAATCAAATCTGAATTTACGCCCACTTGTGCTGCAGCTTTTTGTTTTCCACGAACATACGATTGGGAGGCTGGATTATCCCCAATCAATACAACGGTAAGACTAGGATAAATTCCTTTCTCGTGAAGCTCATTTACTTCCTTTTTCATGTTATCTTTTAGTTCTGTAGAAAGTTCACTACCATAAATGATTTCTGCTGACAAAGTCCTCATCCCCTATTGAATAATTTTAGACAGTACACCATTAATGAATTTTCCAGATTTATCATCGCCATATTCATGAGCGATCTCCACTGCTTCGTTAATAATGACTCCTTGTGGTGTTTCTTCTTCCCCATGAAAAAGCTCGTACGTGGCAATCCTAAGTAATGTTCGTTCCACAGATGCAAGACGCTGAATGGTCCACTTTTCTAAGTGTTCGGAAATTCTACTATCGATGTCTTCTTTATGCTCGACCACACCAAATACTAAGTCAGACAAAAATTCGTCTGGCTTTTCATTTTCTAGCACATGATCCAACGCTTCTTTCGGATCCACATCATTTATATCCATTTGAAAAAGTACTTGGAATGCTTTTTCTCTGGCTGCTCGACGTTTCATGTTCATTCTCCTTTAAATGGTATCTGTTTCAAATGATAACACGTTCTTGTCCTATTATCTATTAATTCCCTAGTTCGCTCTTCTATTCCAGGAGCTCTTTTTTAGTATGTACGATTCCTTTGGCATTCCATACGTAGTTGCCAACAAGGAGAGCTTTAGACAAAAGAAAAACCGGATAAGACTTCGCCTCATCCGGTAACCCTTTTATTCTGATGGCTCTTCTTTCTGTTCCATTTGAATGCCCACAACATGAACGTTGATTTCTTTGATTTTTAGTCCTGTCATATTCTTCAAAGCTTGTCGAACATTTGATTGTATCTTTTGAGCAACCTCATGAATGATGGAACCGAAATCTAATACAGCGTACACGTCAATGAGAACGCCATCCTCGGTTAATTCCACTTTTATCCCTTTACCGTGAGATTTTTTCCCAAAACGTTCGGCAACTCCTGTAACAAACGTTCCTCTTGTTGCCGCTACACCAGCAACTTCCGTCGTTGCGATTCCCGCAATAACTTCAATCACTTCAGGAGCAATCTCAACATTTCCAAGACTGGAGTCTTCACTTACATTAATTAATGTATTGTCGCTCATCCGTTTCACTCCCTAACTTTTATTCACTATCCATTATAGTATAGTTCTCTAAAAATTTGGTATTAAAATCCCCATCTATAAATACCGGGTGTGTTAATACTCTTCGATGAAATGGAATCGTAGTCGAAATTCCCTCGATGACGAATTCATCTAATGCTCGTTTCATTCGTTTAACTGCCTCTTCCCTCGTTGGTGCATAGGTGATGAGTTTGGCAATCATGGAATCATAATAAGGCGGGATAGTATAACCAGGGTAGGCAGCTGAATCGACTCGAACCCCAAAACCACCTGGTGGTAGGTACATATCAATTTTCCCAGCGGAAGGCATGAAATCCTTAAATGGATTTTCTGCATTTATCCGACATTCTATTGCCCAACCATCAAATGTAATTTCATCTTGTGTAAAAGATAGGACTTCATTATTGGCTACATTAATTTGTTCTTTGATCAAATCAATACCAGTTACCATTTCGGTAACAGGATGTTCTACTTGGATTCTCGTATTCATTTCCATAAAGTAAAAGGATTGTTTCTTTTGATCAAAAATAAACTCAATCGTTCCGGCACCTGAATATTGAACAGCTTGTGCTGCCTTGACAGCCGCATCTCCCATTTGTTCGCGAATCTCTGGGTTGATTGCAGGAGAAGGAGTTTCTTCAATTAACTTTTGTAGCCTTCTTTGAATCGTACAATCACGTTCTCCAAGATGAACAACGTTACCATGATTATCCGCCAATACTTGAATTTCAATATGTCTAAAATCTTCGATAAATCTTTCTAGATAAACACCAGGATTACCAAAGGCTGTTTCCGCTTCTTTTTGGGTAACGCGAATTCCTTTTTCCAGTTCTTCTTCTGTGCGTGCAATACGAATACCTTTTCCGCCACCGCCTGCAGTTGCCTTAATAATAACTGGATAGCCGATTTCTTTTGCGATGCGTTTCCCTTCTTCCACATTCTCTATGATTCCTTGGGAGCCAGGTACAATAGGCACACCTGCTTCTCGCATCGTTTCACGCGCGACATCCTTCGTTCCCATTTTTTGAATCGCATAAGAACTAGGACCAATAAAAGTAATGTTACATTCTTTACAGATTTCTGCAAAATCAGCATTTTCTGCAAGGAACCCATAACCTGGGTGAATCGCATCTACCTCTGTTAAAGTTGCTACACTCATAATATTTGTGAAGTTTAAATAACTTTCCTTACTTAGTTTCGGACCGATACAATACGCTTCGTCTGCCAACTGAACGTGTAAGGAATCCTGATCCGCTTCTGAATAAACAGCCACCGTTTCTAAGCCTAGCTCTTTACAGGCACGGATAATACGAACCGCGATTTCCCCACGATTGGCTATTAATACTTTCTTAATCAAGTTGTCATCCCCTTACTACCCTTTTACTCGGAATAACGGCTGGCCATATTCCACAAGCTCACCATTTCCAACCAAAATTTCTACTATTTCTCCAGAAACCTCTGCCTCAATTTCATTAAATAGTTTCATTGCTTCTACAATACAGACAACTGTATCGGAAGAAACTTTGTCCCCTTTTTTCACAAATACATCACTTTCAGGATTTGGAGAACTATAGAAGGTCCCTACCATTGGAGATACAATTTCATGATCAAAGTCTACTTTTGCTTGTCCAGACTCTTCGGTAGCAACTGCTTGTGAAGCTGGCTGTTGTTCCACTGCTGAAGCAACTGGTTGTGGAGTAGCCACGTTATGTACTACTGGTTCAGTTACTACGGTCTGAGTAGGTTGACTATTTTTCTTAAGAGACACCTTTGCCTCATTTGTTTCATAAGTAAACTCATCAATCGATGAATGATCAATTAAATGGATAAGTTCCTGAATCTCTTTTACATTTAGCATTTTTTCTGCACCCCTTCAAAAATTTAATAACAGGTACTAATAACTCCTAATAACATTTTACGAGAAGGAAAAGAAAACTGCAACTGTTCACCCTATGAATCAATCGAAACTAGGGCTTTTGTAACACAAAAGCAGAAGCGCTCGTTCCACGGAATTAATTGTCCGCCAAAGAAAGGTCTGCTCATCCGTTCATTATTATTTTACCCTTTAAACCGAGAAAAATGTCTCAGGAAGCCGTAACCTCCTGAGACATTGAGACGTTCCTTTATGATACAGAATGATATTTGACTTCAACTGGCACGCGGCCGAATTCATCTTCTACCATTTTGATGATGTTATTTGCTTCTGTTTTGCTCATCTCTTCTGCTTTTACTTGAACGATAACTTCCCCTTCGTTAGAACGGACAAGCACATCTTGATACCCTTTTTCCGCTAGGATAGTATCTTCGAGGATTTTTTCTTTCGATTGTACAGCTTCAAGCTTTTCTTTTTCTTCCAATGCCTTATTTTTTTCTTCTGTTGTTGCTGAACTAGAGGCTACGACTTCTTCCAACTGGGCAATCTTGGCACTTCTTTGATCCGTTAGTTCCATTCGAATTGTTGTAAACAACTCAGCATCAGTTGTTTCTGTTCCTGCTGTTTCACCAGTTGCTTCACTTTCCGCCGCATCTTCCGAACTAGGATCTGCTATAGCTGTTTCCCCATTGTCATTACCCGTAAGCAGTGCGAGCTGATCTCCAGATGGCGAGCTCATATAGTAGACACTCAATACAATCATTAGACTTAACATTGTTAATAACCAAATCGTTTGTTTTTTTAGCATGTTAAATTCCTCCTCATTAGTTTTTCGGCATGACTGAAATAATATGGGATGGGGCATCGAGCACTCTAGACACTGCTTCAACCACCCACTTTTTCAATTCAATATTTTCAACACCTTTAGCGACTACCAATACCCCTCTTACATCCGGCTTTTTGGTTTGCACTAAAAGTGGAACTTCCTTATCTCCTTGTCTTACGATGACGGTTTGCTCTTCTCTAGTCTGATCTTCAATGTTGCGTTCCCCGCCATTTTGATCGACTTCTTCTGTCGTTTGAGTACCGATTACTAGATTCGTCTCAAACACCTTCTTCTTCGTGGAATCCAGGTTCACCATCACCTCGGCATCGGAAATGCCTTGAATTTTGTTTAACAATTCTTCTAAATCCTTTTCATAACCGCCCTCTAGCTCCGATACAATACTACTTTTGGAAGAATCATCCTTTTGTAAAAGTGTTTCACTATCGGTCTGATTAGGCGGATCAGAAATCTCAGGTATCTCATTTGTATTTTGCGTGTCTTGTTGAAACAAATTGCTGACAATGAGAAGTAATAACCCAAATAGTGCAATAACCATGACATACCCTAGCTTATTGGGCTTTCCACCATCTTCTTTTTTCAATGAAGAAAGAAGTCTATCTAAATATTTTTTCATTTATACCCCTCCCTCCCGTGAAAGAATTAGCTTACTTTCTTGAAGCTCCCACTTCTCTGTTAAGAAGTTCTTGATGTCCTCAGATGGTAGTTCTGCCCGCTCAGACGGATGTTCTTCCTTTTCCCCAAAGTCTATAACGACTTCCTCTATGGATTCTTGCTGTCCAGTAGAAGCGCTATCCTGCTCAGTCAGTTTTACTTCTACTTGTTTTAGTGTTTCTTGATTTAGTTCTGAAGCTTCTTCATCCATGACAAGTTTGATCTCAGAAATAGCTACACCATAGTCTTTTTTCAACTCCTCTTCTACACTGTTTTCCATTTGGACAGCCATCTTATCTAAAATATATGCACGTTGAGAGGCTTGTATTTCATTTTTCTTTAATTCTATGGAATTTTTCATATTTTCTTCTTCTATTGATGTATCCATAGTCGGCATCACCTCACTAAGCAGCTGATTTGTATCAATTTCAAATAGGTGAAAGACAGGCTTTAGAAAAATCAAGATTAAAAGGAGACCGACCACTACTCGTATGTACTTTCTCATTGATGAATTAGGTAATAGTAGATCAATGACCATCGCAATTAATAGAAACAAAATAATTTGAGTAACCCAATCCATGATATACTGCAAAATTTTTCACCTACCTAAGCATTAACGTTAAATTACTAGAAGCAACCATAATGACTATAGCTAAGAAAAACATAAATGTTACGACTAGCAAGCCGGCTAATATATAGAGAATGTGCTTACTAATGATATCCAAGCACGTTATAATCGGACCATTTCCAATTGGTTGTAACAAAGCAGACGACACCTTGTAGATAAATGCCACGGAAAAGACTTTTAGTGCTGGAAACAGGGCGAGTCCAGCAATAATAATTACCCCAACAATTCCAACCGCATTTTTCAATAAAAGAGAGGCGGTTAAGGCAGTATCGGCGGCATCGGTAAACATTCGCCCAACGACAGGAATGAAATTACCGGTAACAAATTTAGCTGTCTTCATGGCTACACCATCTTGAACGGCACTAGCTGCACCTTGAACCGAAATGACACCTAGGAAAATCGTTAAAAAAAGTCCAAGTAATCCCAATCCAATATTTTTAAAAAGATTAGCAAGCTGAGTGACTTTGTACTGTTCATTTATCGTGCTAACGATGTTTAAAAGTGCAGATAAGAAAAATAATGGGATCACAACATTGGAGACGAGAACCACACTTATATGGATTAGAAACACGATGACAGGATGAAAAAAGGAAACCGCAATTACATTGCCAAAAGTAGCCATCAACCCTAACATTAGAGGGAGAAGCGCAATCATAAAACTACTCATCGTATCAATCGCATCTTTCGCATAATCGGCGGCTAGGTGAAAGCTATTCAAGGCAATAGCTATTAGAACAAGATAGACAATGGCGTATGCGACCTTACTTACATTTTGATTATCAAAAGCTGATTGCAAGGTTTGTAATAATACACTAAACAGAGTAAGCATGATCAAAATACCAAGTAGCTTCCCATTGACAATAATTTCATGAAACAAGTACTGGACCATTCCTTTTAGCCAATCTTTAACAGATATTTGATCCTTACTTTCGAGTACCTCTAGCAGGCTTGATTTTTGTAAGCCTGGCAGGTATCCCCCATATTCATTCACTACATGATCCCAATACGTTCGGACTTCATCAAAGGAGATTTTGTCGAGCTCTTCCATAGCGGGTACTTCCTCGGAAGTAGTCGCCATGACTGATGTATGGTTTATCTGAAACAAAAAACATGCTACAACGAGTACTAGTAGTCCTTTTATGATTCCTTTCATGCACGTATTCCTGCTCCCTTCCAAGTCTAGGCAGGTAAAAATCCTAAGATCGTTTCAATCACAGCTGTTAAGATAGGTACTGCTAGAACTAGAATAAATACTTTTCCGGCCAATTCTATTTTTGCTGCTATCGAGCTTAATCCAGCGTCTCTCGTTAAGTGGGCACCAAATTCGGCTATATAGGCAATGCCAATAATCTTTAAAATCGTTTCAATATACATTCCGTCGACATGTGCTTTTTGTCCTAGATGTTGAATCAAATCAAAAATGTGAGCAATCTGTTCAACAACTATGATGAAAATAAAAATGCCTGTTAATAAAATAAGGAAAAAAGCCATGCTAGACTTCTGTTCCTTCAAAATAATGACAAGCAAGCTTGCAACTATTGCTACTGTGACAATTTGAAATATTTCCATGCTATTACCCCTGGAATAAGAAAACAGACTTGATTTGCTGGAATAAATCCGAAATACCATCGATGACAATAACTAACACAATGATAAATCCGACTAACGTAGCAAACTGTGCGATTTCTTCTTTCCCCATCTGTTTCAGTATCGTATGAATCATCGCGACGATAATCCCTATTCCTGCTATTTGAAATAAGATTGAAGCATCACCGAGCATTCAACTCTACTCCTTTCCTTTCTAAATCAAGAGTAGTATGACAAGCAATCCAGTTAGAACGCCTAAACTTTTTGCCATCTTGCTATAACGATATTGATAATCTATTGCTTCCTGCAACTCCCGATCTAAATGAGTTAAAGCCAAGTGGATGTGCTTCTGTTGTTGTGTGAAATCATGTTGGCCTAACGTACGACCGAATTGTTCCAATATCTCTTTTTCATTTTTTCCTAAAGAAGATAATGGCCAGAATCGATTCATGTTCTTTTCCCAAATGTCATATAAATCTCCAGGGCGCTTTCCCAAATCCTTGCTAAATCCAGCAAAAAACCAAGAAACCGGCTTTGGTAATTGCTTCGAAACGGTTGCACACGCTTCGATAATAGGAGTCTGGCCATATAAAATTTCTGCTTCTAATATTTGCAATGCATTCTTTAATTGTCTGATTTGCTTTGGTCTTTCATTTAATTTCCGGGCAAATTCAAATCCCACCCATGTCGTAGCGCTTAAAAGAAGAAGTGCTCCAATCCATTTCATGTTGACTGCACCTCATTTTCGTTAAAATATTTTCGCCTTTTGGATTCAAAATGGTTTCCACAGAACCTGGCTTCTGTTTCGCATTTAAAAGAACAAAACGGTCAAAAGCACCCTGTTCAAATAACGGCGCAAGTGAAGGTCGCTTCTGAACCTCTTTCATGTCTTGTCCATGTACACTACAAAAGATTTTCACTCCAGCAAATACAGCCTCCATTAACGCTTGTACATCTTTTTCGCTCCCAATCTCATCCACAACTAAGACATCTGGAGACATGGAACGAATCATCATCATCATTCCCTCAGCTTTTGGGCAGGCATCCATCACATCCGTACGAAGCCCAAGCTGATGTTGGGGTACACCTTTTATACTGCCTGCTATTTCTGACCGTTCATCAATTACAGCTGTTTTCGCTGGACGCTGATTGGCCCATCCTGTAGAGATTAGTCTTGTGATATCGCGTAAAAGAGTGGTTTTTCCAGTTTGCGGTGGACCAATTAATAGTGTGCTTCTATACTGATTGATCACAGTATTAAACAAATAAGGGATGTATGGTTTGGCAACCCCTATCTTTTCCTTTGCAATTCGAATATTAAAAGAAGCAATGTGACGAATAGCATGAACAGAACCATTAGACGTATTTACCTTCCCAGCAAGTCCAACACGATGACCACCTTCGATTGTAATGAAACCTTGTCTCAATTCTTCCTCGATTCTATATAGGGAGAACTGACTTAATTGATTAAGGACAAAAATGGCATCCTGCTCACTTGGGCGGAACGCGGTCATCCATTCTTCCATTCCATCAAAGACTAATTCAATAGGTTGTCCAATGCGAAAGCGTATTTCCTGAAGACTTGTCCATCTTTTGCCAATTCGGTCCGCTAATTTCTCTTTTATATTCGCTGGAAACAGTCGCAAAATTTCATCCATATCTTACCCTCAATTCTTTTTGCACTTAGTCCTCTACTAGGTTTTACTTCCAATATATGCGCGCTCTCTATTTATATGACTGTTCCTAGTGAATCACATAAAGAATAGAAGCCCATTCCAAAAACACAAAGAACAGCTCCCCTCATTTGGAAAGCTGTTCTTTGTGACTTCATCCATTTAATCTATTCTATAGTATGGAAAATACATTCTGTTTAGCCTTTTAAAAATAAAAAACACCAGCTGCTGAACATTTCAACAACTGGTGTTGGGTGGTATTCGTGACTATGCTCTAGATACGTATTTCCCGTCACTTGTATTTACGACTAATACGTCCCCTACGTTTACAAAGAAAGGAACTTGTACCGATAAGCCTGTTTCTAGGGTCGCCGGCTTTGTTCCACCACTAGCTGTATCCCCTTTAATACCCGGTTCCGTCTCTGTTACTTCTAGTTCCACGTTATTTGGAAGATCTACCCCTAATGTTTCCCCTTGATAGGTAATCACGTTCACTTCCATATTTTCCTTAAGGAATTTGAGTTCGTACTCAATTTGTCCTGTTTGTAGTTCAAGCTGTTCATAAGAAGTATTGTCCATAAACGTATGAGTATCTCCAGAAGCATATAAATATTGCATTTTTCTATTTTCAATATGCGCGCGGCCTACTTTCTCACCAGCGCGGAATGTTTTTTCTTGAATGCTTCCGTTACGAAGGTTTCTTAATTTAGAACGTACAAATGCTGCACCTTTACCCGGCTTTACGTGTTGGAAGTCAATAACTTGCCAAATCGATCCGTCCACTTCAATCGTTAATCCTGTTTTAAAATCGTTAACTGAAATCATTGTTCGATTTCCCCCTACTAAAAATTATAATGTTATTAATTGCTTTGGTGAATGCGTCAAGACTTCATTTCCGTCTTTGGTTACAACTGTGTCGTCTTCTATACGACACCCACCAACATCCGCCACGTAAATTCCAGGCTCCACCGTTACAACCATACCTGGTTCTAATGCTTGCTCGAAACGGAAAGACAATCCTGGGCCTTCATGAACATCTAAACCAATACCATGTCCAGTCGAGTGACCGAAATAACTTCCGTAGCCTTTTTCCTCTATGTAGTCTCTCGTTAAAGCATCCGCTTGCTTCCCGCTAATTCCCGCTTTTATTCCTTCCATACCCTTGATTTGTGCTTCTAATACAATGTGATAGATTTCTTTTAACTTATCATGGATAGAACCTACCGCCACTGTACGAGTTATGTCCGAACAGTAGCCTTTGTATAAAGCTCCAAAATCAAGCGTCACGAGCTCACCAGATTCAATTCTTTTTTCTGAGGCGACCCCATGTGGAAGCGCAGATCTTTTTCCTGACGCTACAATAATGTCAAAGCTAGAGGAAGTTGCTCCCTGCTTTCTCATGAAAAATTCTAATTCATTAGAAACATCGATTTCTTTCACACCGGGTTTAATGAAGGTTAAAATGTGATCAAAAGCAGCGTCGGCAATCTCAGCAGCTGACTTTAATATCTTAATCTCATCCTCTGTCTTAATCAAGCGCAACGTTTCTACTAAACCACTTGTCGGAACAAGCTCTACTCCTAATTTTTCGCGATAGTTTTCATATACCGCATAAGTAAGGTCATCTTTTTCAAAGCCGACCTGTTTTAATCCAAGCTTTTGGATCTGTTCAGCAATTTCTAAAACAACCGGCTGTTTGTGTTCCACAATTTCAAAATCCACCGCTTGTTCAGTCGCTTGTTCTATGTAACGAAAATCAGTAATCAAGAGGGCCGCTTCTTTCGTAATCAAGACCACACCCGCTGTACCTGTGAACCCAGTCATATACCTTCTATTTTTATCGTTCGTAACTAAAAGTCCGTCCAAATTTTTTTCGTTTAAACGTTTTCTCAATTTGTCTAGTTTCCCCAACACAGCTCACCCTTTCTGTTTTTCTTCCAATAATGCACGTGCAGCCAGCTCATATCCACGTACCCCAAGCCCAACGACTTGACCTAAGCATACTGGTGCTAAAAGGGACGTATGTCGGAACGTTTCCCTTTGATGCACATTAGAAATATGAACCTCAATAACCGGAATGGATATGGAACTAATAGCGTCGCGAAGCGCAATACTGGTATGAGTATATGCTCCTGGATTAAAGACAACTCCGATAAAGCTATCATCTAAACTATGAAGTTGATCGATTAGTTCTCCCTCATGATTGGATTGAAAATTTCTAACCTCTACATGAAAGGGACTCGCAATCGTTTCCACCCGCTTTACCACATCAGTAATCGTCTCGCTTCCATAAATATCTGGTTCTCTTTTTCCTAATCTATTTAAGTTAGGACCATTTAGTACTAGCAAGCGTTCCATATACTCCCCATCCCCCTTTCAAACTGCAAATGATTCCTTTACTAGTTTATCATAAGTTTCTTTTTTTTCGAACTTTTCTTAAGAAGATTGCGCTTGTGAATCGTTGTATTCGTATGAAATCGAATATCCAATAAACGTACCGTATAACAAGTATAGACAAATCGTTGTAACAATCGTATTACTAGACAACTCAGTCATACTTTCGACATTGCGGAACACTGGATTTAACAAATAAAACACAACAAACCACAACGCTACTCCAAACATGGCACTTTGCCAAATATTCTCCATTTTTTTAAATAGGAAGTAATAAACCAATGCCACTAGGATGGAGATAATCCCGATGACTAGAATGGAAATGGCTTCTCCAACCCATCCATCTGACCATGAAGTGTCTAACCACCAATGAAGGACAAAGGTTGCAGGGGAAACCGTTGTAAAATTAAAATAGGCTGCTATAGCTCCGAGAAAACTCCAAAGAACCCCTCCAACAAATCCCGTTAACAGCGATTTTGTTAGTAAAGATTTCGGTTTTTCGCGTTTATTTTGTTCTAACTGTTTATTCTCCATACAAACACCTCCACCCTTATCATGACCAATAGAACGCTGTTTCATCCAGTAGCCCCTCATTTCATAAAACTGATTCGAACATTTGCTCACAATATCCTTTTCACGATCTGCGTCATTTAGTAAAATAAAAGAAATAAAGAGTCAACATTTTATTTCTTTTTTTACGGGGTTATGGTGAATATTTTTCCTTCTAAAGGCAATCCTATGAAAAGGATTTTCGAAAACTTTTTCTACATACTGCTATCAGAATCAGCAATACGAAAAGATCATACAATCTTATAAAAATAGTAGTGAAATTATGATATTTTTGTGGAATTAGTGGTATACAAATAAAAAGGATTATATCCGGAACCGTTAATGGAAAGGAGGATTTAAGATGTCTCGTAATAAACTATCACTTTTTATATATGCCATTATCGGCTTGGCCGTTTTGGGCTTTGCATCACAGCTTATAACGGACACCGCTTCTCTTGTACGAGGCTTACTTACTATGGTCGTCGTTGGTGCCATTATGTATGGAGTTGTGTACTATTTCTTTCTTAGAAATCGCACCTCCAACGAGTTGAAGAAATATAAGAAAGCTGCCAAGCAGTCCAAAGCAAAGCACAAAAAAGACGGCAAAAAAGCGTATGCTCAAGCTACCAAAAAATCCTCAAACCAGCTCATTAAGCGAAAAAGTTTGAAACCGAAGGCTACCCACCTTCGAGTCATTGAGGGCAATAAACAAAAACGTAAAAATCGAGCTTCTTTTTAAAAAAGAGCTCGATTTCTTTATGGATAATTATTTATTTTCGCTATTTTGGTGATAGACCTCAAGTTCTTTCACTCTATCTGGTTTTTCCTGTAGATACTGTACTAAATCCCCTATACGATCAATGGAATTCCAACTTAAATGATGTTCGATCCCTTCTACATCTTCGTAGATGTTTTCCTTGTCCACTCCAATTAATTCTAAGAATTGCTCTAGCAATTCATGACGATAGACAAGTCTTTTCCCAATTTTCGTTCCTTTTGTAGTTAAAATTAATCCTCTATATTTTTCGTAGTTCAAATATTCATCTTTATCCAGCTTTTGCACCATTTTCGTAACGGAGGATGGGTGTACTTGTAACGCTTCTGCTATGTCCGATACCCGGGCGTATCCCTTTGATTCGATTAACATGTAAATTTGCTCTATATAGTCTTCCATACTTGGAGTTGGCATGACAATCCTCCATTCATCGTTTTATGCTCATAAAAATGATACACTAGATTATTCATACAAACAAGGAAACGTTCCATAATAGTCATTCTCTTTATGGGGTTACTTGGAACAAAGAGGCTGATCTAAAACTATAGCTTCCCACTCTTGGACAAGAAGCTTAGAGCTGTATATTTTCAATGGTTGGATTTTCATTCAAATTTGATATAAAATGCGAAGTAACTTTAATTTAAAATTTTATTGAAAGAATGAAAAGTGAAGCTTGATGCCACGCTTCGGCAGAACACTCCGCTTTCCACGGGCACGGCCTCAATCTCCTCAGAAGAAACCCACTTCCTGCGGGGCTTTCACCTCGTGCTGTTCCCGTAGGAGTCTCCGTATTCTGCCTACGCTTATGGGATTTCATTAGATGGCAAGTTGATTTTTTAAAACTTGTTATGTCATTATACTTACTAAGAACGATTCATTGAACATACTTTTTACTCGATTCACTCTTTTTAGTTTTGTCGAAGTTCTATTATCGCATCCTTTATTTTGATTGACCTTCATTTCAGTGATAAATCTCTTTGTGAAAATTTTTTCTAGTCCTCTCATTATGGCATGTTGATTGGAGTGGAGGGCAGTCGACTCCTGCGGGAAAAGCAACAGTCGAAGACCCCGAAAGATGCACCTGCGTCTTTTAGTAACGCTTCGAAGTAAGCTTCCTCGGTGCAAGGCAGCAAAGATGATTATTCGATGTAGTAGCCTGGCTGAGGCGTTGCCCGCGGAAAGCGACTGCCCGCAGCGGAAATCAACATAGCGTCTATATCGAGCAGTTATTAAATGGATGACTTTTGTTTAACTTTTTTATGTCGCATTCTATATATATTTAGCAACAATATTTACAAAAAGTATTATAGAAAAATCCGAACTGGTTGGAATTCTAATGAAAGAATTCCAACCATAGTTCGGATTTTATTAGGATTAACCTTATTTTGCCCGTGCCTCTACCTTCTTATAATCCACATTTTAATTGAGCATTACAATTCGTGCAGGTATTGCAGCCTCCGATGTCTTCCACTGTTCCTTTTCGGCAAACTGGGCAAGTATCCCCTACTTCAGAACCGATCGTCACTTGTGTCTTCTCTAGTTCATGGACGGTATCTACCAGTACAACATGTGGTTTGTTAGAAACTGTTTCTTCTTTTTCTTCAAAGCTGTTTTCTTCTGCTTTTAGAGTCAATACTTGTGTATCACGGCTTCCATCTACATAAACCGTTCCACCTTTTGCTCCTCCATTGTACAGACGACGGTAAACACTTTCTACCTGTTCAACGGAGTAACCTCTAGGAGCGTTAACTGTTTTGGAAATAGAGCTATCTACCCAATTTTGAATGACACACTGAGTGTCAGCGTGTGCTTCAGAAGAAAGTTCCATCGCTGTTACAAACCAGTGTGGAAGCTTGTCCGGATCTTGTCCGGGATTGTTATCTAAAAATTCTTGTACGATATCAGCTTTTACTTCAATGAACTTTCCAAGACGACCGCTTCGGTAATAAGAGAATGAGAAGTATGGTTCTAATCCAGTACTTACCCCAACCATCGTGCCAGTGCTTCCTGTAGGAGCAACGGTTAAGAGGTGAGAGTTACGAATTCCATACGATAAAATATCCTGACGAATATCTTCCGGCATTTTTTTCATATAACCAGTTTGGATGAAATTTTCTCTTAATTGTTGTGTTTCTTCTTCTGTTTCTCCGATTAAAAATGGGAAGCTGCCCTTTTCTTTGGCAAGCTCTATAGACTCACGATAAGCAGTAGTTGCAATCGTTTCAAAGATTTCGTCCACAAGCTTGTTTCCTTCCGTGGAACCATATTCTGTTTCACAATAGATTAACAGATCGTGAAGTCCCATTACACCAAGTCCTACACGACGTTCTCCAAGGGCTTGCTTTTTATTTTCTTCTAAGAAATATGGAGTCGCATCAATGACATTGTCCTGCATGCGCACACCCGTTTTCACGGTTTGAATTAACTTATCGAAGTTTACAGATTTGTTTTCTTTGTCAGCAACCGAAGCAAGGTTAACGGCAGCCAAATTACATACAGAGAATGGAGCCAATGGTTGCTCTCCACAAGGGTTTGTTGCCACTACTTGTTGTCCGTATGCTTTTGCATTGGTCATATCGTTCGCATTGTCAATAAAGAAAATTCCCGGTTCAGCCGAATACGTTGCGCAAATATTGATAAGGTTCCATAGCTCTTTCGCCTTTACTTTGCGATAAACACGTACAGGGTATCCCATTTCTTCCCATTTACGGACATCGCCAACTTCATGCCATTTTTCGTTATAGTCTTTCATTTGTTCCTCTGTGTAGCTCTCTACATAAGGGAATCTTAGTTCATATTCAGCGTCATTCTCTACCGCTTCCATGAAATCTTTGGTTAAACAAACAGAGATGTTTGCACCTGTTAAAAATTCAGAATTATGAACGCTATAAGTTCCTCCTGTTTGAAGCTTTTCTTCTGATTCCTTAATCGCTTGTTCTGGGAAACCACCTAAGCCAGGCATCGCTTTATAATTGACTACACCTTGATAGATATCTTGTTCAGTCGGTGTCAGCGGCGTAAATTTCAACTTGTCTTTCGCGAGCTGTTTAATTAATTCTTCTTCGGAGTTTTCAATAAGGAATCTAAGTATTCTCGGATTTTGCATTTTGGAAATGATAAATTCCATTATGTCTGGGTGCCAATCCGCTAACATGATCATTTGGGCCAAAATGTTTCGTTGATTCGTTACATCAACTCTCTAAGTCACCCTAGAGTTCAGACCATATCTTCCACTCACCTAGAGTGTCCTCGCACTTCGAAATCACTTGATTTCTACTCTACTCACTTCCGCTAAAAAAGCGTGTTTTCGATGGTCGTTGAACCTTCCCCTTTTAAGGGGCTTGGCTGCTGATTGTCTTTTTCCACTTGTTGTTTTTAAGCATTCACGCGTACCGTTTCCAGTTACGTTGTAGCCAACAAGTCATTTATGATGCATTTTATCGATTCAAAATTATTTAAAATGTCATCTTCCCAAAACCGTATAATTTTGTAATCATTTCTCAGAGCTATCTCATTTTTATCCCGATCAATTTTAATACGACCTAATTGCCATTCAGCTGGATCCGGGTAAAATTTGGGGTTTGCATGCCAGTAGTCACCATCACACTCAATAATTACTTCTTGATTAGGAAGTAGAAAATCAAACTGCCTGTTTTCAAGAATAAACGAATATATATAGCGAATGTTCCGTTTAATAAGATAGGCTTCTACAATTTTCTCTATTCGTGTTTTCTTAAACTCTTTTCTTTCCATCTGTTTTAGAGTAGCTTGTCTGATCTTATTAATGGTATCTTCACTGTAAATTCCTTTTTTACCACTATTCCAAGAAGGAGTTTTATTTTTCCTTCTAGTTTGTGCAGTTTGTGTAATAATTTTTTTAAAATGTTTTTCCTTTTCATTTTCATCCATGGATTGATGCCATAACTTAGTAGATTTTGACCTTTGAATACTTTCACAATTGTCACTACATGTTTTTGTTTTCCTGTGGGGTCTTGTATCTGTGTCAAATCTTTTCCCACATGTGATACATGTCATCGGGTCACTTTTTGCACTACATGACCTAGAACAATATTGTTTCGGTCTTCCCCTATATAAATCAACTAAGTTATAACAAAGTTCATAGGAACATTTTAAATCTTTGTCGGAATAGTAATATGTTTTAAGGTATTCGTTGAGCATAATTGTATGTTTTTTTAAGTGTGTAGTAAACCGACCCTGTTTGTTATGAGAAAACTGATATCCACAAATTTTACATTTTTGCGGTAACTTTGCATCATATGGTTTCATGTTTTCACCTCAAGTTAAAAGAAATTTTATACTTGGTGTTATTACATGAATTACCAATAAAGAGTTTCCAGCAATTCACGAGGTTTTTTTAGAGACGAGGCACTTAAGCTGATTTACCACGTCTTGATCCACCTTGTTCAACAAGGTGAGTTAGTTTTGCAATATCATCTAACCATGAAACAGATCCTGAAGATTTCCCATTTACGCCTCTAGCTAACGTATTTCTTGGACGCAGGGTTGAACCGTTTGTTCCAACTCCCCCACCACGACTCATAATTTCCATCACTTGCTTTCGGTGATCCGAAATACCTTCACGGGAATCTTTCACGAAAGGCATGACATAACAGTTAAAATAAGTAACATCTGTATCCGAACCAGCACCATATAGAACTCGTCCAGCAGGAATGAAATTCATATTAGATAATTCATGATAAAAGGAATCGAACCATTCTTTTTGTTTCTCTTCTGTTCCTTCCACGTTCGAAAGACCAGTCGCATTTCTCATCGCGATTTGTTCATAGAATATTTCAAGTGGCTTATCGATCACATCCAACGACCGTGTTACAACACCCGTTTCTATTTCTTTCTCATTATCCAAGACAGACACAAACTCTTTATCCACTTGGATATCAGCTTGTTTATTTTCCCAGTCAATAGATTTTACAAATCCAAGACCTCTTGCGGGAAATTTAGGATCTGCTTTTACCGTTAAGACAACAAAATCCCCTGTCGTTAAGGTTAGCTTTTCCGTATCTTTAAATGCATACCGATCTAACATAACTAGACGAGAAACACCCTTGTGGGTCAGTTTCATATCGCTCGTAATCGGATGCACTTGTGGAAATAGACTAATATCTTTATTCAACCTTTCGACATTAATCTCCATAGAAACATCAGTAACAGCGCTCATTTGCACATCTCCCCTCAATCCAAATATATTCATTTCGTTATTCTTGGGTGTTGATTCTTTACTACTTAATTTAACACACCCTTGACTAAAGAAACAATATATAGTGTCTGAAAAAACCAAAATTACTATATGTTGATTTCCAGAACGAGTGCATACGATTTTGTCAAAAACAAAAACTTCTAATTTTAATAGATATTATTAGATAAACGAAGAAAACCTAGTAAAAAACATAACTTTTAACTTTTTTCTAAGTTTGCATAACCATTTCTATTCAGTCTTTATTTTGCATCATTCGACAATCTTGGTAATTTTCTGTTCATAGAAATACCATTTCATTCATATAGTATAAGGAACTAGAAAAAATCTTTGAAATAAGAGAGAAAGAATGTATATAATAAAGACGAATAAATGGTAAATGGGGGAACATCATGGAAATATTAATTGCAGCCGTTGTTGCTTTTATCGTATTTACGCTCTATCGGTTTTTTAGACAAAGAAAAATTATCAAGACATTAACAGAAGAAGAATTTATTAGTGGGTATAGAAAAGCACAACTCATCGATGTTCGTGAACCTAAGGAATTTGATGCTGGTCACATACTCGGTGCAAGAAACATTCCTATGTCTCAGCTTAGTCAAAGAATGCCTGAGGTTCGGAAAGATCAACCAGTGTACCTATATTGCCAAAGTGGTGCTCGTTCTGCCCGAGCAGCGTTCATGCTTCACAAGAAAGGCTACCGCGACTTGTATCAACTACAAAACGGATTCAAAAAATGGAACGGTAAAATCAAAAAAACCAAAAAAGCTTCTTACTAAACAAAGCTGCATCTTATCGATGCAGCTTTTTCTAGTTTTACTTCAAAAGATACCATTCCTTAAAATCATCCAAATAAAACGTAGGGGACAAATCACGTTGTGACTCATCCCCCTGTTTTTTTTCTATTTTACTTCCCTTTCAAACTCTCTATCTCTATTCTTTTATATAACGTAAAATTGGTTTTCTGGCTGCTGTCGTTTCGTCCATCCGTTTCACAACCGTTGTGTAAGGAGCTTCTTGGACAATTTCCGGATTATCTTTTGCCTCTTGAGCAATCTGGAGCATCGTATCAATAAACTCATCTAGCGTTTCTTTTGCTTCTGTTTCCGTAGGCTCCACCATTAATGCCTCCTCTACATTTAACGGGAAGTATATAGTAGGTGGATGGAAACCGAAGTCTAACAGACGTTTTGCGATATCTAATGTGCGAACCCCTAGCTTTTTCTGGTTCTTACCAGACAGCACGAACTCATGTTTACAATGTTGGTTATATGGTAAATGATATTCCTTTTCTAAACGTCTCATCATATAGTTTGCATTTAATACCGCGTATTCACTAACCTTCTTCAATCCTTCTGCTCCCATCGTACGGATGTACGTATAAGCACGTAAGTTGATTCCGAAGTTACCATAATAAGGCTTAACACGACCAATGGAATCAGGACGATTGTAATCAAAAATATACTCATCCTCTACTTTAGTTAAGACTGGCTTCGGTAAATATCTAGCTAGTTCTTCCGATACACCAACTGGACCAGATCCTGGTCCACCACCACCGTGTGGGCCAGTGAATGTCTTATGAAGATTTAAATGGACCACATCAAATCCCATATCACCAGGTCGTGCATATCCCATAATCGCATTTAAGTTCGCTCCATCATAATAAAGCTTTCCGCCAGCGTTATGAACAATTTCAGCCATTTCTAAAATATGTTCTTCAAAAAGACCTAGCGTGTTCGGATTAGTAAGCATAAGCGCGGCCGTATCATCGCCAACTACACGTTTCAAATCTTCTAAATCTACTAACCCTTTTTCATTCGACTTAACCGTTACAGATTCGAATCCTGCAACCGTAGCAGAAGCCGGATTGGTTCCGTGTGCAGAGTCCGGCACAATCACTTTCGTGCGATTCGTATCCCCATTTGATTCATGAAAAGCACGAATCATCATTAACCCAGTCCATTCACCATGGGCACCAGCTGCTGGTTGAAGTGAGACTTCATACATCCCAGTAATTTCCGCTAAAGATGTTTGTAAATCAAATAACATCTCCATAGCTCCTTGAACAGTTTTGTTGTCTTGATAAGGATGAATATGGCTAAAACCTTCTAATCGCGCCACATCTTCGTTTATTTTCGGGTTGTACTTCATCGTACAGGAGCCAAGTGGGTAAAATCCAGAATCAACTCCGTGGTTTCGTTTCGATAACGCCGTATAGTGACGGATAACTTGTAACTCACTTAATTCAGGAAGCCCCGCTTCTTCTTCGCGAATATAAGCTGCTTCAAAAACATCGTTTAATTCTGTTTCTGGAACGTCTAAGGCTGGTAAGCTGAAGCTGGTTCTTCCTGGTTGACTATGTTCAAAAATTAAAGGAAAGTCTTCGTTACGCACAAATATCCCCCACTTCTTTAATGAATGTATCGATCTCTTCTTTCGTACGGATTTCCGTAACGGCCACTAACATTTGATGGTTCCAATCTTCTTGGACTAGCCCCAGATCATAACCGCCAATGATTCCGCGCTCTAATAGATGTTCATTTACAGAAGAGACAGGCTTCGGAAGCTCTACAACAAGTTCGTTAAACGTAGCCCCGTTATATTTGACGGTAAAACCTGCAGCTTCTATTGCTTGCTTAGCATAGTACGTTTTTTGAATGTTCAACCACGCCATCTTTTTGACACCTTGTTTCCCAAGCGAACTCATCGCAACGGAAGCAGCAAGTGCATTAAGCGCTTGGTTAGAACAAATATTTGATGTCGCCTTATCACGACGGATATGCTGTTCTCGAGCTTGTAACGTTAAGACAAACCCGCGTTTCCCATCTTCATCAACTGTTTGCCCAACTAAACGCCCAGGAACTTTTCTCATAAGCTTCGCCGTTGTAGCAAAATACCCACAGTGTGGGCCACCAAATTGAGCTGGAATTCCGAATACTTGAGCATCTCCAACGACAATATCTGCACCGAACTGTCCAGGTGGTGTTAAGTAGCCAAGAGCTAAAGGATTACTAGAAACGATAAACATCGTTTTCTTTTGATCCTCTAGTAATTGTTGAACGTCTGCTAATGGTTCCACTTGGCCAAAGAAGTTTGGATATTGAAGAACAACACTAGCTGTATCTGCATCAAGATGTTCTTTTAAAGCTTCTAGATCTGTCACGCCATCTTTGATATCAATGTCAACAATCTCTAGATGAGGTCCTTTCGCGTACGTTTCGATAACAGCACGAGATTCTGGATGGATCGCTTTGGATACAAGAATTTTCTTTTTCTTCGTTTGTGCTGCACTAAGGTTAACCGCCTCTGCTAGAGCCGTCCCCCCATCGTACATTGATGAATTCGCTACATCCATTCCTGTTAATTCGCTAATCATCGTTTGAAATTCAAAAATTGCTTGTAGTTCCCCTTGTGAAATCTCTGGTTGATACGGTGTGTAAGCTGTATAGAATTCAGATCTAGAGATAACGTGGTCTACGACAGAAGGAATGTAGTGGTCATATACACCCGCACCTAGAAAGGACGTATGACTTTTCAACGATACATTCTTTTTAGCTAAGGCAGAGAGTTCTTGCATGAGTTCATATTCACTTGTAGGCTTCTTTACATTCAATTCTCCCTGAAAACGGACTTTTTCTGGAATATCTGAAAATAGTTCTTCTGTAGATTTTATACCAATCGTATCTAGCATTTCTTTTTTATCTGTCTCCGTCATTGGTAAATAACGAAATTCCATCGGTTACCCTCCCCAAATTACTTACTTACTTCTTTTATAAAATGGTGTTGAAACTACTTCTGCTTTCAATCGTTTATTCCTTACTTCTACTAGAACCTCCGTTCCTAACTTCGTGTGATCTATTGAAAGAAGTGCCAGCCCGACATTTTTCTTTAAGGTAGGAGACTGTGTTCCGGTTGTAACAAAACCAATTTCTTGATCCTCTACAAACACTTTGTACCCATGTCTTGGTATCCCTTTATCGATCATCTCAATACCGACTAACTTTCGTTTTGTTCCATGTTCTTTTTGTTCCTTTAAGATCGCTTTTCCGATAAAATCCGATTCTTTATCTGTTTTTACAGCAAACCCAATTCCCGCTTCAATCGGAGTTATATCCTTACTTAATTCCTGGCCATATAAAGCGAGGTTTGCCTCAAACCGAAGCGTATCTCTTGCTCCTAACCCAATTGGTTCTACACCATCTTCTTGACCTGCTCGTAATATTAGATCCCACAGCTTAGTCCCCGCAGCAGTATCTATATAAATTTCAAACCCATCTTCACCTGTGTACCCTGTGCGAGAAACAATTGCTGGTTGAGAGATGCCAGTAAAATACACGGGTGAATCGAATTTAAAGAATCCAATGGAAGAAAGATCCATCTCTGTTAGGGTTTGTAGGATTTTTTCAGCTTTAGGTCCTTGAAGAGCAAGTTGAACATACTCAGAAGAAAGGTTCGTAATTTCAACACCTTCTTCTTGATGCTTGATAAGCCAATCAAAATCCTTTTCCGTATTGGCCGCATTAACTACCAACAAGTACTTCGATTCCGCTAGCATATACACGATAAGATCATCTACGGTTCCACCATTCTCGTAACACATCACCGAATATTGAGCCTTTTTTGGTGCAAGCTTAGATACGTCATTTGTTAACATTTTTTGCAAATAACGCTCACTCGCAGGTCCTTCGACTACTATTTCTCCCATATGGGAGACATCAAATAATCCTGCTGCAGTCCGAGTTGCTTCATGTTCTTTTTTGATGCCCGAAAATTGGACAGGTAAATCCCAACCACCAAAATCAATTGTTTTAGCCCCGTATTTTTCATAGCTTGGATAGACCGGTGTTCGCTTTAATTCCGCCATGTTCCACTCCCCTTTTTCTTGTTAATTGACAATGGATAGATATTAGAAAACACGACTATCTCTGTAAATGGCGATAGTCGAACATTCCCTATACTTCACAAAGGTATAAAAAAACAGAGACTCCACCGAAAAAATCAGTAAAGTCTCTGTCCTTGCACCAGAAAGTTTCGCCCAATGAATCGGGCTTGCATCTTTGGTGGTTTACGAAACGAAATTCATAAACACTCTCCAGAGTTGCGTCACACAAAAGTCTTTTTGCCTGAGAGATTCGCTTATGCAGCTTGCTCCGTCGGCGCTACGTGATCGTAGTCTCTCCTTTTGTATTCATCCGCGATTTTTAAATTTTAATTAGTTGGGCATACTATTAGTCACTTAGATTGTTATTTCTATGTAAATCATGGTTATTATACCATAGCCTTTTCGGGTTGTGGGAAAGAAATTCCTTTAAGACAAGAATCTCTAAGAGAGGAAGGGACAAGTCTTGAATATACAGCTACAACGAGATATAGACTTTATCGATGAATTAGATGAGAATTTAGAAAACGATCGTTCTTTCAGTTCATGGGAGTTATTCAAAATGAACTATGATTCTACGAAAACAACGATTACTCCCGAATTCAAAGGATTAACCGCGCCAAAGCACCTACCTCATGTGACCTTTTTGGATCATCAGCTTGAATGTGCACAGCAAGTCGTAGAGGACATGAATGGGCGTGGAATTCTTGCAGATGAAGTAGGGCTTGGCAAAACAATAGAAGCTGGTTTAATCCTGAAAGAATATATGATTCGCGGGCAAGTGAAAAAAGGACTCATATTAGTGCCTGCATCCCTAGTCAATCAATGGGCAAATGAACTCAATCAAAAGTTTTATATTCCTGCTTTGTCGCAACGAAAACGACCAGTTTGGGATCAAGAAAATATCGTGATTACATCGATTGACACCGCAAAACGCGCTCCACATCGCGAAAAAATATTAGAGCAAGATTATGATTTCGTGTTAATCGATGAGGCTCATAAACTAAAAAATCACAAAACAAAAAACTATGAATTCGTTCGAAAAATAAAAAAGAAGTATTGTCTTCTATTAACTGCAACACCTGTTCAAAATAAATTAAGCGACATTTTTAATCTAGTATCTATTCTTAAGCCTGGATATTTAGGTAACTACGAAGACTTTACCAATCGGTTCGGTCGCGATCGAAAAAACCTATATAACGATGCCCATTTAAAACAACTGATTCAAAAAGTAATGGTGCGAAATCGCCGGGAAGATACAGGAATTGATTGGACGAAACGAAAAGTAGAAACGGTTTGGATAGATTTCACAGAAGAAGAGCAACAGGCTTATGACAAACTTAGAAATCTGTTACGAGAGTCCTATGCGGCAAGCTTCTCTTCGATTACATTATCGAGAGAATTATGCTCCTCTCGTGAAGCTTGTTACTTATCGATTCAAAAATTGCTTCAACAGCCTGATAAAGAGGTTCCTAATCAAGAACAGTATGTGGAAATGATGAATGAGATTGGTCAGCTTCCACATCATTCAAAAGCGAAAAAAGTGGTTGAACTCATCCAACAAAAAGAAGATGATGAAAAGTTCATTGTTTTCACCGAATACCGAGCAAGTCAACTATATTTACAATGGTACTTGCAGCAACATGGCATCTCCTCTGTTCCATTCCGCGGGGGCTTCAAAAGAGGGAAAAAGGATTGGATGCGTCAATTATTCCAAAACCATGCACAGGTCCTAATCGCAACCGAAGCTGGTGGGGAAGGGATTAACCTACAATTTTGTAACAATATGATCAACTATGATCTCCCCTGGAATCCGATGCGATTAGAGCAAAGAATTGGTCGTATTCATCGCTTTGGACAAGAAAAGGATGTTCATATTTATAATTTCGCCATCCGAAACACCATTGAAGACCATGTTTTAAACTTATTGTACGAAAAGATCCAGTTGTTCGAGCGGGTGGTAGGAAGTATCGATGCCATTTTAGCAGATTTAAACATTAAGGATGTGGAGAAGGAAATCCACTCCATCTTTTCCGAATCGTCGTCTGATGGAGAAGCAAGAATCAAATTAGAAAACCTGTCTTCCGTTATTTCTCATGCACAAGAACAGGTCTCAGAGGAGGATTGGAATGGCAATCGAGAATCTTCATGATTTTATGGAAAACTATTTTAAAGCAAATGATTGTAGCATTGTAGAAAACAACAACGGAAAATTAAAAATTCAGTTGACCGACGTCATGGATGAATTACTAATGAACCGTCCTTTCTATTGGCAATATGTAAAGAAGCTCGGATATCCAGGACAGCCCATGGAAGTAAGCTTCATCACTAACCCAGAACGAAGAGAGGAAGAAGGAGAATGGATTCACTTTGGAAGTCCGCGCGTTCATCAAATATTTCGGACATTAAAAACGCAAGGTAGAATGACCAAATTATATGAACAGATCCAAGCGGGGCAACGAACTCCTTTGACACCATGGCTTGTCATTAATATGAAGATTAGCTATGAAGGAAAGCAAAAAAAAGATGAAGTCGTATCTTTCGGATTAAACTTAATAAACGGAGCTATGCTTAAAGGGATGATGGAAGCTATTGAAGATCTCTCCTTTCACTCCAATATTTCGGACTTCAGTTACACCATGACACCGATTATTCGAATCAAAAGTGGATATCAACGAATTATCCAATATATCGAGAAATCTCTTCAACAAGAAGATCATGATTGGGCAGCAGAATCCTTGAAGCATTTGCAAGAGGAGCTTCAGCTCTTGGATCACTTTTATACAGAAGGAGATCAACAAGACTCTGAGGAAGAGGCAGAATATGAACAACTCATGGAACAAGAGCGAAAAGATATAGAAAATAGATATCAACCGACGATTCGTTTAGAAGTTGTCAACGGCGGATTATTTTATTTAAGTCAAACAACATCCAATCAGTTTTTACAAAAATAAGCAGGATCCTTTTGCTAAGGACCCTGCTTATTTTTTCCTTTGGAACAATAGTTTAAATGCTAATGGTAGCATACCAAACCAGTGATTAGAAATCCCTTCTTCTTTAGAGCGCCTTTGCTTTTTGCGCTCCTTCCGTTCTTCCGAAGGGGTATCCATGTACTTCACAATTTCTTGTGTCATAAATTTTACATAGTCGTTTCCAGACATGTCATCACCTCGATTTGGGTTATTACAAGTTTACCCATTTCTTGATGGATTTATAAGAGAAATTATGTCTTCCGCTATTTCATCTGGTGATTTCTGATCTGTTCGAATATTTAAATGAGCTGTTTCCTCATAAAGTGGCAATCTATGTTCATAGAGCAGGTAGGTGGAATCTGGATCCTTCCATAGAGGTCTGGCGGTATCTTCCGAAAGTCGGTCTTTTATGGTATCCCAACTCGTTTGTAAAAAGACCACAATTCCATTTGATTTCATCCATTCCCTATTTTCTTGTTTACCTATAATGCCTCCCCCTGTTGCAATTACGCTTTCCGTTTCTGGCATTTGTTGAAGAATGTGACTTTCATATTGACGAAAGGTCTCTTCTCCTTTTTTTGCAAAAATATCCGGGATGGTTTCATTATAATACTGCTCCAGTTCTCTATCGGTATCTTTAGCGTCCCATTTTAGGTGTTCTGCTAAACAAGAAGAAACGCTTGATTTTCCGCTCCCCATAAATCCAATTAAATAAATTGATTTCATCTTGGTCCTCCAATTTTTGTTGCTTATGTTACTTATTTTACCATATGAAAAGGCCTTGTAGAGATTCTCTACAAGACCTAACTATTAAACTTCTCTTCGCATTGCCTGTAATACATCAATTTTCGTAGCTCGTTTCGCTGGTCGCAACCCAGACAGAATCGTAACCAATAAACAAATGACAACCGATATCACAACAAGAGTCCAAGGGATTGCGGAGAATTGTAACGTTTCCGGTAGCTCTTCATCAAAAGCTAATTCAATAATCCAAGGTAGCCCTAAATTGACTGCAAAGCTGACAATATAAGCAGCTATAGTCCCAATAATAGCACCAATTAAACCGATATAACTGCTCTCTAACAAGAATATTTGTTTGATCACTTTCGGGTTTGCTCCGATAGCCTTCATAATCCCAATATCAGGAGCCCGTTCCGTCACCGCCATTGTCATCGTATTATAAATTCCAATAGAAGCGATTAATAGTGCTATTGTTCCGATTAAAATGAGTCCTGCTTTTGCAATCGTGAACATCATGTTTACTTGTTTTAATTCATCTACAACCGAATAGGTGGCATAATTTTTATCACTCAATGTGTCCGTAATAGCTTGTACTTGGGCTAAGGTTTCTGCATAAACAGCCACTTCATCGTAAGATTCAGAGCTAACATCCATGGATGCAAGGTCCTCTCCTTCCGTAACGGAGACTCCCTTTGGTGTTCCTGTAAATGCTTCAATTTGTGATAGGACTGCATCGGATATAAAAATATCTTGATCTTGTGCCCATTCTCTTGTCGGTTTTTCCCCAATACCTACAATTTTCAAAGAAAATGTCTTCGTCTTTTCGGAATCCTCAGAATGAACAACCTCCATTTGAATCGTTCGGCCAATTAAATCTCCATCATATCGATACTCATCCTTTACTAACCCTTGTTCATTATAGATATCTTCTTTCTCGACATTAGTTGGAACAAGCTGGTCTACAACGTTGTACCCAATCACTATCTCATTCTCGGCCTTAGGCAAAGAGCCTTTACTTAACTCAAATCCAGCTTTAGTTTCCGACGGAAAATTAGCAACAACTGTTCTCGTATTTATTTGATAATTTTCTAAAGTGAAGGTAGGATGTTGGATCAACATCTTTCTTCTTGTCACAGCTTGCACTCCATCAACCTTTTCCATTTCCTTAATATCGGAATCCGTAATCGATTGATAATTCCCGTCTTCTGTTTCTTTGCCATATACATCTATTTTTGTCACAATATTTTGTTCCATCGTATCTTTTACGATCGATTGATGGAGTCCAAACCCAACAGAAGCCAATACGATGAGGAACGCACACCCGATTGCTGTAGCAAGAACAGTCATAAAAACACGCACTTTATTTTTTTTCATGTTTTGCCTTACAAACCGGAATCGATCTTTCCACCTCATACCGTTTGCCCCCTTTTCACAAGCTTTCCATCACTAATCTCAATCGATCGATGAGCAATTTTTGCAACTTCATCATCATGGGTGATGATTAAAAACGTGATGCCGTATTCTTGATTCAGCATTTTTATAAACTGTAAAATTTCCGCTTCTGTCTCACTATCCAGACTACCCGTTGGTTCGTCCGCTAAAATGAGAGGTGGATTACTCACCAGTGCTCTTGCGATACTAACTCTTTGCTGCTGTCCCCCTGATAGTTCACTTGGATAATGATCCTTATATCCTTCTAATCCTACTTTTTGCAACGTCTCCATCGTTCTCTTTTCCCTGCTTGCCTCTGATTCGCCTTTAAAAATTAACGGTAACTCGACATTTTGGTAGGCCGTCAAACTAGGAATAAGCTGAAAGTTTTGAAAGATAAATCCGAGATTATCTAAACGAAAATTTGCAAATTGCGTTTCGTTGTAATCGGAAACTTGTTCTCCGCTAATTTTGATCTCCCCGCTCGTTGGGCGAATAAATCCACTGACTAGATTTAATAAGGTAGACTTTCCCGATCCACTCCGTCCAATGACCGCAACTATTTCACCTTGATTTACTTGAAAAGAAATGTTTTCAAGTATCGTTAAGCTGTTTTCACCTTTTTTACCAAGTGAAAATTGATGACTAAGGTTATTAACTTCTATCATCTTCGTTCCTCCAAGTTTTTAATCTGTTCTAACTGTATTAATAATATTAGTACAGTAATTACGATAAGTCAATCTTTTTTTATGGTACACTTAAGAGGAAAATAGGAGAAAGGAGCACTATTTATGGATGCTAGTTGGTTTTTCGTACTCGCCTCAGCCATTGCCGTGTACGGCATATTATTTTCTTTTCGGGGTTTCATACGAGAGGTACATAAGCTTATCGAGAAGGGAGAGGAATTGAGTACAGACAATATTAGAAATTTACAATCTTCATTCTTTATAAAAGTTGCTATGGTGGAAGCTATTCCGATTATTTTACTTGTCCTTGGATTTATGAACACACCAGTTGAATCCAATCCTCTTGTCCCTGCTATTTTAATAGGCGCTTTTTATGTATCTGCCCTTATTCAAATCATGGTGCTAAAGCAGGAAACGATTCAGCTTCAAGAAAATAAATCCTCAACATCAGTGATTCAAACTCTAACCATGATCGGACTTACTCTAACTGGAAGTATCCCACTCATCTCGATTATTGCACTTTATATGAGCTAAACGAAAAAAGTGAGAACCAAACGGTCCTCACTTTTTTATATTAATAATGTTCCTTAATAAAATCTGGTGTGTTTTTATCGTCAAATGTACCAATAATTGTACTCTGATCCTTAAGGAAAAATGCAACAGCATATTCACCCTGATTCCACACAGAGTATGTTTTTAAAGCAGTCTCTATTTGATTAGGATCATCCATAACATAAGCACTTGGCAAAGACTCCCATACATCTAGCGTCATATTAAATACCTTATCTCCATATATATCTTCGTTGTTATCTGCTACTTGTTCAAAAGGAGCCACGACAGCTTTTTCAATGTCCTCTGCACGTAATCTAGCCTTGTCTAATAGTTCCTCCTGTTGCAGCCATTCTTCTATTTTTTCATAGGATTTACGCCATTCCACCTGTATAATTCTGTTGTCCTCTAACGTTATTTCCATGGACCCCCACGGCTCGATCGGAGAGAACGCTTCATTAAACGGCTGTGCTTTTACTTCCTCTTGAATCAAAGCCACTAACTCCTCCACTTTTTTCGGATCTTGAATCATGACTTGTTTGTCGGCTTGATAAGAAGAAATATTAACTCGACGAATTTCGGATGGATCGACATGCAGTACACCGAAATGGGATCTTTTATACTCCGTAGATCCATAGATAGGTTTATAGTACTGTTCATACGTATCTAATGGTACTTGATAATCTCGGATGATTTTTTCACCGTTCGTTAGTTCATAAACAAACGCAACATTCTGATATCCCTCTCCATACATGGTGTCTACAGGATCTGGTCTATCCTCTAATATTGCTTCATGAAAACGGAGAATACTCTCGATATTTTTTTCTTCTTCAAACATATTTGGCTTCCCTGGAATCTCAAAATACTCAGGATCCCTTATCGTATTAGCGTATTGATCTTCGTAATAATCCCTTTGGCTCTCTTGGTATTCATGTAAGTTATCCGCAAAGTAAACCGCACGAATATCCTTTTGTTCTGGTAGCTTAGATTCATATCCAAATACGTCCAAATGAATGAGAAAACCGATGACCCCCATCACAATTATAAACGGAATAGAACCAAATAATCGATGAAAGACTCGCCATGTTTTCAGCAGGACCATCTCGGCTATCAGATATCCAAAAATAGAACCTGCGAAATACCCAAATATTGCCCATCCTATACCATTCTGTGTTTCTCCGAAATAAATACCGCCAAGTAACATAAAACAGATTGTTACACCATATTTAAAGATTGGACGAAGATAAGCAAAGGCAATGGCTTGATTTGCTGCTTCCACCTTTCTTTTTTGATATAAGAACACGGTAAGGATATAAAACAAAACAGCAATGATCCCATAGATGGCAAACTCCCACCAAGAAATCGCTGTGTAACTAATTTCCATCAATCGTATGAATGGAGAGAGTTTCTGTACATTGGTTCCAAGGAAATACGAACCTGCATATCCGAATAAAAAGAACTCCATATTGTACATCCATAGCATAACAATCCCTGCTGGAAAGAAAAATAAGATACAAGTGAGAACCATTTGTAGGGCTGTTATTCCGGTAAAAATCCCAACTAATGTACAAGATGCAAAGACAAATAAATTAACAATGATGGTAATAGCCATCCATGTAAATATAGATCCTTTTATATATTCCTCTAGAGGTAAAACAGTATAAAGAAGTTCCGTTATTATTCCCGTAAGTACGACCGGAATAATCAACAGTAACATCCCGAATACAAACTGTTGATGAAACAGCTTCGTCCGACTAATCGGAAGACTGTGCATGTAATCTGCAGAGGCCTTTACTTGCAGGTAACGAAAAAGAACCACAGATGTAAGGATTGGAATGATGAACATAATGAAAACTTGTATTTCTCCTGTTAATTGAAAGAAGCTTTCAAAAGTTGGATAGGTATAGACATCATCATTTCCATATTGCATCATTAATTGTAATGGAATGACAAATACTAGGCTCAGCAAATAAAGGAACCCAATCCAGCCCGCTGTTCGAAAATTGTGAGCCATTATTCCTTTATTTATCCATGATGGATTCGACGACATATCCTGTACCCCCCATTTCGTAAATGAAAATTTCTTCTAATGTAAGTGGTAGCAAGTCAAAAATAATAGGCTGAAATTCTTTGGCATACGCCGTAACTTCCTCTTCTTTTCCTCTTACAATACAAAGCAGGACGCTACCTCTCTCTTCTACATATAACGATTCTAGACCTGACAAGAATTCAGGAGGTGTATCTTGCTTGAACGCGATTTGGATTTTATGAATGTCCGATTTTAAATCATCGAGATCCTTTTCAAGCATCAAAGCGCCTTGATGAATAATCCCCACATGGTCACAAATGTCTTCGATTTCACGTAGGTTGTGAGACGAAATCACTACGGTCATTTCTCGATCCGCAACATCTTGAATCAATAAATTCTTCACTTTTTGACGCATTACTGCATCTAAGCCATCAATTGGTTCATCCAGAAGTAAAACCTCTGGCCTTGCCGATAAGGATAACCAGAAAGCAACTTGTCGCTGCATCCCTTTAGAGAGCTTTTGAACCTTTTTATTTGGGCTAATGTTAAACACTTTTTCAAGCTTCTGAAAACGCTCATTGCTCCAGTTTGGGTATAAGTTTTTATAGTAACCAGCCATCTGGTTAACCGTGTAGTGGGAAAAGAAATGAGGCTGATCCGGAATAAAAATCATCTTTTGTTTCAGTTTGACATTTTCAAATGGTTCCTCTTCATCGACCAGGATTTTCCCATGCTCTTGCTTGTAAATACCCATCATTATTTTTAACAAGGTAGTTTTCCCTGCACCGTTAGACCCGAGCAATCCATAAATAGAGCCTTTTTGGATAGACAAACTAACTTGTCGAAGGGCATGATGATCTTCAAAGTGTTTTTCGATTTTTTCGACTTTAATCATTTGGTTTATCTCCCTTCACTCGGCTTTCCGCTTCATTTAAGAGTTCCTCAATCTCTTCCCGTTTCATTCCTAAGAAGATGGCTTCTGTGAACAAGCTAATCATATCTTGTTTCATTTTCTTTACCTTTTCCCCTTGTTTAATATTTTTTTGAGGTGTTACAAAGCTCCCTTTACCAGGTATTGAGTATATAAATTCCTGTCTCTCTAGTTCCCGGTACGCCTTTTGAATCGTATTCGGATTTATCGTTAGCTCCTGGGCTAATGTTCGTACCGAGGGTAATTTTTCATCCGCTTTAAATACTTCATTAATAATGAGCTCCTTTAACTTATCAATTAGTTGCTCATAAATTGGCTTTCGACTTCGTACATCTAGCTCAAACAAATGACTTCCTCCCTTCTCGCCTCACCGTACTAACTGTACTATTAATATTAATACAGTAAGAAATATATGTCAATGAAACTTCTGTAAAAAAGGGTTTAATATGTAAGTATCGCAAACCTTGTCATTTCTTGCGATTTCCTCGGCAATAACTTAGAAATTTCATTATTTAAATCTATCATGGTTGTAAAATAGTTTTATTTGTTCCTCATCCAAGAAATTCTTACCGATTCAGACACACCATATGGAATATTTGCTGCATTGCTTGTCTTTTGTATCCTTTGTACACTATAGAAAGAAAAGGAGGTGTCCGATAAGTGAATGGAGGTCGTTTCAGCAAATCAATCTTACAATCTGCCTTCGAACAAGAAGCAACAGATGTTCACTTCTGTCCCGAACTTACATGTATAGGGGTATATTTTCGAATTCATGGAAAACGAGTACGGATTCAAACGATATCACTTTCTCAATATCAACCGCTTTTAACGTTTCTGAAGTTTTCTTCTGGTATGGATATCGGGGAAATTAGAAGACCACAGGATGGGCGTATGGAGATACAAGATCGTAAATACTCCTATTCCTTACGATTATCGACGCTTCCGTCTGACCCTGCAGAAAGTTTAGCCATTCGAATCCTACCTCAATCCAAAAAAATTCCCTTTGAACAACTTTTTCTTTTCCCTAATCAAGCCAGTCAATTGATCCAATTTCTTAAACATAAATCTGGAATATTTCTCTTAACTGGTCCAACTGGTAGTGGAAAAACGACAACTTTATATGGATTGCTGCAAACCCTTCTAATGCATCATGCCTCCCAAGTTATTAGTTTAGAAGACCCAATTGAACAAGAACTAGAGCACGTAACTCAGATTCAAATTAATGAAAAAGCAGACTTGAGCTATCAAGCAGGTCTAAAGGCTGCCTTAAGACATGATCCAGATGTGCTAATGATAGGTGAAATAAGAGACCAACAAACGGCCCGATTAGCTTTTCATGCCGCTTACACCGGTCATCTCGTATTAAGCACACTCCATGCAAAAAATACAGTCGGTACCATTCATCGCTTACTGGAATTTGGCTTAAAACCTGTGGACCTTCATCAGGTCTTAATTAGTGTAGCTTCCATCGAACTACTTCCATTACTTCATCATGCGAATCGCGCGGCTATTTTAGAAATTCTTACTGGAGATGCTTTGACAAATGCCATTAATCGCCAACCGTTTCAGTTGACCGGATTCCCAGAATTAAGGAGGAAGGCTTATGCGTGTGGATATATCGATCAAGAACTTATACCGTAAGAGACAAACAGAATTAGACCCTAAAAAACAACTACTCTACATGGATCGTCTTCTTTACTTTCTCCAAAACGGATACCCGCTTCTCCAAGCATTAGACAGAATGAGATGGGATAAACGTTTACAAGCGTTAGCTAGCCAGTCTAAACACTTGCTACAAAAGGGGCAATCTTTTGATTATGTCCTGCAAGAACTCGGTTTTCGACGCCGACTCTATTCATTTATGGCTGTAACGAGACAAAATGGAGACCTTCAAGGCTCTTTATCTCAGTGCCAATCGATGTTACAAAATGAAATGGAGCACACCCAAACCTTTAAGTCACAATTAAGATATCCTTTGTTTTTAATCTTCCTTTTCTTAGTTGTGTTATATTTTGTTCGCACGTCTATATATCCATCCTTTCAACAGTTATTTGCTTCCGCAAACAACACCTCCGCCCTTTTACCATTGTCCATAACCATAATGGATGGGGCATTCCAAGTCTCCCTTTTTATTCTCTTTGCCTTCTTTCTCTTCTTGCCTTTATGGCGCTGGGTAGCCCAAACGTTTACAGCTCGTTCGTTGCTTCAGATATACTCTTACATTCCCATTTTCCGTCATTTCTTAAGGATGAGACATTCTTTCTTTTTCTCCCTATTACTAAGCTCTCTTCTAAAGTCTGGTACTTCCATCCAACAAGCACTGACCATCTTGTCAAACCAAACCGACATGCCCATTTTATCGTACCATGCGGAGCGCATGCTACTAGCCTTTAGAAGTGGACATCAATTACCCGAAAACCTATCTGATGAATTAGTATTGGAAAGAGAATGCTTAACCATATTTCAGTTGGATGCCAATACGAAGAAAGTAGAAAAGGATTTATTTGTTTATGCCGAATTAGTCAATAGTAGATTACAAACCTTCGTAACTACCCTACTTAAGCTCGTTCAGCCCATCTTTTTTTCTATCCTTGCTATCTTCATAGTGCTCGTGTACCTATCCTTCATGCTACCGATGTTTCAATTGATGAAAACTATATGAAAAGAGTGATCTAATAAAATGAAAAAAGAGTCTGGTTTCACATTAATCGAAATGCTTATCGTTCTGGCGGTTATTTCGGTCCTTCTTTTACTTCTTATTCCCAACCTTGCAACCAAAAATGGAGAAGTCCAAGATAAAGGATGTGTGGCGTTAGAACAAATGGCTATTAATCAGGTCCAAGCATATCAAATCGATCATGGTGCATTACCTAGTGATCTTAGTAGCTTGGAGGAAGAAGAATATATTCAGGAGAATGCTACCTGTTCAAATGGTACAAAAAAACTAAAAATCTTGACTGATGGAGAGGTCACCCTTGTATCAACTGAATAGGAACAGTCGTGGATTTACACTTATAGAAACGATAGTCGTTCTCAGTATATCCATCAGTCTAATGGTCATTGGTCATGCTTCGATAATACAGTGGAAAGAATCTTACGAAACGGATGCATTTTTCGATGTTTTCAAAAGTGACATTCTTTACCTTCAACAAAGAACGATGGTTAGTGGTGATTATTATTACATGTTAATAAAACCTGATGAACATATTTACGAAATAAGAAAAGGGGGATACGGGGCTTTAGTGAGAATAAGAAGCATACCGGAAAACTGGGAAGTTCGTCTCCAAACCTTATCTATGCCCTTGTCTTTTACGATTAAAGGACAGGTTCGTCAACCAGGAAGTTTTACTATTTTGACAGGAGATGAATCTTACAAAGTGATCTTTCCCTTCGGTAAAGGGAGGAGTTATGTTGTTTCACAATCATAAAGGCTTTTCCTTAGTAGAAACCTTTGCTTCCCTTAGTTTACTTCTATTATTGATTACTACCTCCCTTCCATTACTTATTCATGTAAAGCAACAAGAAGTTGTCTTAAGTGATAGAAGACACATCCAGTCCAGTCTACACGATGAACTTATATCCATGCTTCACCTCTCAAATTCTACAATCCCGACAGAATACGAAAGAACCATTCAAGATCGAACCGTTACCTTTACTTTTTCAATAGAAAAAAAGAATATAAAAGGATGTGTGCAATGGCAAAATGCGAATGAACAAACCGAGAATTTTTGCCTGTATGGGAAGTGAACATGGTCAGAAAGGATTCACCTTAATTTCATGTCTTCTTTCCTTAACCATCCTCTTAACTACTCTACCCTTCCTACCTTTTATGTTTAAATCATTGTCTTACAATACTTATTATAACGAGCTATCCATTCAGCAGTTTTTTCTGTTTCTTGCAGACGAATGTCATCAAGCAAATTCTATCGTTATTGATGAAAACCGTATTACGTTAACTCAGGATAACGGAAAAAACGTGGAGCTATCTTTATATGATAAAGTCATTCGAAGACAGGTGTCGGGTCAAGGACATGAAATATTGGTTCGCCAAATCCAAACATTTGTTGCCACTAAGGTTCCTGGTGGTCTCAAAATCCAAATTCGTGCAATGGAAGGAAAGAGTTATGAAAAGATTATTTCCACTTCTTAAAAAGGAAGAAGGGTTTCTCTTTCCGTATATGATCGGTATTACAGCTATAACGTTACTAGCGCTGTTATCTAGCTTAACGGTTTATCAAAATCACCTCCAGTCCACTGCATTTTTGGAAGAACACCTTCGGATTGAATCCCTCCTTCAATTATCTAAAAAGACCTTTCGCACCGAGTATGTCAAAAAGAAAATAGGAATGGAAAACGGCACCCTTCACTACTCCTTTCCAGATGGAACCGTGGACATTCAATACAGCACTTTACCAACTGGAGAAATTCAAGTAATATTCCAGGTTGAAACAGATCAAGAGGCTAATTACTACTCCAAACAACGTCTAAACTTCCCATCCAAATAAATGTATAATTTGATCGAAATTGTTCATGCTATATAAGGCATTGGGCTATAGCCAAGCGGTAAGGCAGCGGATTTTGATTCCGTCAGTCGCTGGTTCGAATCCAGCTAGCCCAGTTATTAGATCTCATGTAGGAACTAGGAACTGCATGAGCTTTTTTTAGAAATTTTATTGGTTTTTATGAGAACAATTTACAATCCAGAGAGACTCGTATATAATTACGATGATGGATACCTATTGAAAAGGAGGGGGAAGTATGGACAGAATGTTTCGTGTACTTGCCTTTTGGACAGGTATTTTTACTGTAATGTTCTTTATCGGGGATATGTATAGTATGGCGTACTTATTTCTCGTTCAAACTGTTTTCTTTTTAGCAGTTAGTTACTTAAAGCTTTCTGAACGTATGTACATGTACTTATTTGGTGCTTATTGTACCATATTCTTTGTCGGATTTACGTACTATTCAAATTTCATACTTGTACCCGGTTTCGGACATTAAAAGAAAAGACTCTTATCCTAATAAGAGTCTTTTTCTTATACTAGTCGTTTAAAAATGGATTGTGTTTTTTTTCAAATCCTATGGAAGTTGATGGACCATGCCCAGGATAGACAGTATAGGCATCATCTAGTACAAAAAGTTGCGTTCGAATACTAGCAAGTAATTGTTCCATGTCGCCTTGCAGTAAGTCCGTTCTTCCTATTCCTTGCTGAAATAAAGCATCCCCCGAAAACACAATCTGTTCATCTTCAAAAATGACCGATACACTACCTGGGGAATGGCCTGGGGTTGAGGTGATTCGGAAATCAAATCCATCTAAAGAATAATGATCGTCCGTAAGTTCAATTGGTTTCGATTTTACAATAATTTCATTTCCTATAAATCGTCCAGAACCATTTTTATTCGCATCTACTAACCAATCCCATTCCAGCGTGTGGAGATGAACATCAATTTGAAAAGTACTACAGACTTCATCTACCGCTCCAATATGATCAAAATGGGCGTGTGTTAACAACACAGCTACTGGCTTAAGCTGATGATTATTTAAAAAGTTAAGAAGCTGAGGGGCATCTCCTCCTGGATCCAATATCAAGGCCTTCCCTTCCTTTATGGCAACATAACAGTTTGTTCCTAAAGGTCCTAGTGGTAGCGTTTTAATCTCCATTCCAATTCCTCCCTGTTCTTTCATTTCGCTGCTAAATAGATCAAATAAAAATCTCCAGTTTTCCTCGACAAACCAACAAATTTGTTTTAGAATGTATGAGGAGAAATGATACATTACATATTATATAATATCAAGAAATGGTACAAGTCGCCTGGATACAGTGAAGGAGGTAATTAAATGGTATTAGCAGTTATGTTGTTAGTTGTAACAATCTTATGTGCTATTGCAGTTTTCCGAGAACTTAAATCTAAAAACTTATTCGCGGTTGCATTCGCTGGTGCATCTACGTTGGCATTCGGTTGGTTCTCCGTTATGACAATTTATGCTGAGTTATTCACAAATCATTAATATGAAAAAGTCCTCATAAATGAGGGCTTTTTATTATGGTCTACACATATAGTATGTTGATTGGAGTGGAGGGTAATCGACTCCTGCGGGAACAGCACGAGTTGAAGACCCCGCAGAAAAGCGAACTTTGCTTTTCGAGGAGGCTGAGGCCGTGCCCGCGGAAAGCGATTACCCGCAACGGAAATCAGCATCGTACACACAACCGAGCAGTCACTAAATCGATGCTTTTTAGTAACTTTTACCATTTTGTTACGTCGCATTTTATATATTATTTGCAACAATATATATATAAACCAACCTAAAAGAAAAATCCGAACTGATTCGAATTCTACTTAAAGAATTACGAACCATAGTTCGGATTTTTTGATTAAAACACGATTGTACCAGCCTCTTCTACTTTTTATCAAAATTATAGAATCGGAACAAATCACCATAAATAATCTGATCGGAATAATTTAATTCTTTCTCTACTTTGTCTTTGATTGGTGTACACATATTAGCTTCCTCGTTGTTAGAGGATTCCTCACTCGCAGTCGAGTCTGCCTCTTCTTCTAACGGATACAATACCTCACCAGACTGACGGTCATAGCATTTTTCTTCAGTATAAATATATTCTTCACTAATAAAGGAACCATCTCTTAAAGCAATGAAATCTTTACGATCCTCTGTGAATAAATCTGTACCAAACGTTATATCGTTACTATTTTCTATGCCTAATAGATGTAACAAAGTTGGTTTTACATCTATTTGACCGGAAACTTTGGAAATAACTTTTCCTTCTTCACCTGGAATATGAATAAAGAATGGAACTCGTTGTAATTGTACTTCGTCATACGGTGTGATTTCTTTATCTAAATACATTCCCATCGCTTTATTATGAAAATCGCTTATTCCATAGTGATCTCCCATTAACACAATAATGGAATCTTCATAAAGACCGGATGTTTTCAATTGATCAAAGAAATCTTTTAAAGATTCGTCCATATAGCGAACGGTTTGGAAATATTGATTCAATGTTTTGGAATTAGAATCATATTTATCAAGCGTTGCATCTTCTTCACTCAAGTCAAACGGATAGTGGTTCGTCAACGTAATGAACTTCGAGTAGAACGGTTGTGGAATCGATTGTAAATATTTCAAGGACTGTTCAAAAAATGGCTTATCTTTTAATCCCCAGCCAATGGAATTCTCTTCCGTTACTTGATAAGAATCTACATCATAAAACTCGTCATAACCGATGTTATCGTACATCACATCACGGTTCCAGAAACTTTTGTTGTTTGCGTGAAACACCGACGTATAGTAACCAGCCTCACCTAATAATTCAGGCATCGCGTTATATTCATTTTGACCATGCGTAAAGAATACAGCACCTCGTGGTAATGGGTAGAGTGAATTCTCTACTAAAAATTCTGAATCGGACGTCTTTCCTTGTGCTGTTTGATGATAGAAGTTTTCGAAATAGAAACTCTCACCAATTAAGTCATTTAAGAAAGGCGTAATCTCTTCCCCATGAAGCGTATTATTGATGACGAAGGACTGTAGAGATTCCATGGAAACAAAGATTAGGTTTTTCCCTTCCGCTATCCCAAACAAATCAGATTTATCATCACTTTTTACATTTTCTTCGACATAGGATTCAATTTCAGGCATTTCATTTCCATCCGCAAATACTCGTTGTGCCTTCGTTTTGGAATGCAAGGCGATATCGTAGATATGATAGTTGAATACCCCGATATTTTTCACTAAATATTCACGGTCAAACGTACGTTGAAACAACTGTGGACGTTCAATTTCCGCAAGAATAAAGTTACCAGCCAAAAGCAACAAAGAAACGGTCAAAGCCATAACTCTATTACGTTTTTTATAGGCAACAGACATAGCTGGTGCTTGTCTCTTACTTAGATACCAAATAATCACAACATCTAAAAAGAAAAGAAGATCTGGCACATGAATTAAACTTAACACACTGGAGCCTAAATCCGCTGCATTACTTCCTTGGAACAAGACAGGAATTGTAATGAAATCGGCAAAATTGCGGTAAAAAACTAGATTAAAATACAAGACTAATGTACCTATTAAACTCGTATATCGAATAAAGGTCATTTGACGTTTCGGGGATAACCAAACTGAAATAGCAAAAACAAGAAACGCTGACACAAATGGATTGATAAATAAAATAAGCTCTTGCATCATATTGTCTAATGAAATATTAAAAACAAAACGATATAAAATATAAGTCTTTACACCAAATAAAATACTTGCCAATATATATAGGGGAATATTAAATCGTTTAGATAACATGTAACATAACCTCCTTACACTTAAAACAACCTGTATCAAAAGTTTAAGATTTCACATTTAATTTATAATAACTTAATACTATTCCTTACTTATTCTTCTCGTTAACGTTTATTCCCGAAACTTTTCTTTTCTACACATTTATTAAGACGAACGTAACCCAATAAAAGTTTCATTTAAATTAATAAAAATTTTACATACGATTAACACTTCATACATTTTAATAGACAATACAAAAAAAATAAACCCCTGAATGAAGTTTATTTTTTGAAGTAACGCCTATTTTTCTCATTTCTTTAGGATAGTTTTTGCTTCACCAAGTAAGCTGCCCCTACTACTCCAGCGTCATTACCTAACTGAGCAATTCTAAATTCGCACGCTTCGCTTATTCTAGGTAAACAGAAGGAGTCAAAGGCCTTTCGTAGTGGAATTAATAATTGGTCACCAGCCTTAGATACTCCACCGCCGATTACAATTTTGGATGGATTCACGATAGTTGCTACGTTAGCAATTGCTAAGCCTAATACATCCGCAACTCGCTCGATAATGGAAATCGAGAAAGCGTCCCCTTCCTTTGCAGCATCAAAGATGTCCTTTGTCGTAAGGTCACCATTTTTCTCCAGTGGAGTCTTCAATAAAGAATTAGGATTATCTTTCAACTTTTCCTTTGCTTGTCTTACCATACCAGTTGCCGACGTAACAGTTTCTAAGCAACCCTTGCGCCCACAGTTACAAGCATATCCATCGGCTTCCACCATAATATGACCAATTTCACCTGCCGTACCATTTGATCCATTTACGACTTGACCATTCGTGATGATTCCACCACCTACTCCAGTGCCAATCGTAATCGCAATTAGGTTTTCCGCTAGATTCCCCGCGCCCTTCCAGTTTTCTCCTAAAGCAGCAAGATTAGCATCATTATCAACAAATACTGGAAGACCGGATAATGCTTGAAGTTGTTTCCCTAGGTCAAAATTCTTTTTCCAACCAATATTAACTGCTTCATAGATACTTCCTGTGTCACTGTCAATAAAACCTGGAGCTCCAACTCCCATACCTTGTACCTCTTTCGGATCAATCGAATGTTCCTTTAGTTTGTTTTCTAAGGATGTCCAAATGTCACCTGGGATAGAGACGCCCTGGTTATCTTTATTTGTAGGAATTTCCCATTTATCTATAATGGTGCCGTCGTCTTCAAAAACAGCCATCTTAATGGAAGTACCACCAATATCTATTCCTACTAAAAACTTCTTACTCATTTCAAACACCTTCCCCTTTATCCTGTAACTTAGCTATTTCATGACGTATTAATAAAATCGCCATCCGAAACTCTTCTGTTTCTACTAACTGTGATTGATACAGTTCTTTTATTTCATCCTCCATCATTTGAAGGTCTGCCATTCGGTCCCCAATATAAATGATGGTTCCGTATTTTTTTAATAGTTGTTGCACGTCATAAATCGTTTTCATTGTTATCACCAAACCTAATTATAGCAATCCTCTATCTGAAAATATAGTGGTAAAAATGAAATAAATCCAATGAAAAGAAAAGATCCAAATCGAATTAACGATCTGGATCTTGTGGATTAAGAAATTCAGGTCTTCTTGTTTTCAATGGAACAGGAGTCCTAATAAGAACATCCTTAAACGCTGTAGGAGCGAACGGTAACAATGGCCAAAAGTAACCTGTCTGGAAAGAATTCATACGAATTAAGTAAAGAATCCATGCAGTAATTCCTACCACATAACCGCTCACACCAAATGATGCAGTTGAAACTAATAGCACTATTCGAACAAGCCGATTTGCCAGACTCAACTCATAGCTTGGAGTGGCAAAGGTACCTATCGCTGCCAGCGAGAGATATAAAACAACTTCATTAGAAAATATCCCCACTTCAACCGCTACTTGTCCCATCATAATGGCAGCCACTAGACCAAGTGCTGTTGCCAATGACGTTGGTGTATGAATGGCAGCCATCCTTAGCATGTCTATTCCTATTTCCGCAATTAGGAATTGGAGCAAGAGCGGAATAGCCCCTAATTCGCTTGGTCCGATAAACTCTAAGCTTTTTGGAAGTAAATCTGGGTTCACCGAAAATAAATAATATAAGGGGAGCAAGAAGATGGATGCTAACACTGCAAAGTATCTCACAAACCTTAAATAAGCTCCCACTAACGGCTTTTGACGATATTCTTCGGCATGTTGTAAATGATGCCAGAAAGTCGCCGGAGTGATCATAACACTAGGCGAACCATCAATAATGATTAAAACGTGGCCTTCATAAAGATGAGCAGCAGCCGTATCCGGTCTTTCTGTGTATCGGATCGTCGGGTAAGGATTCCAGTGCCTTCCACCTAAGTACTCTTCTACAGTCTTTTCTGCCATTGGTAAGCCATCTGTATCAATCTTCTTAAGATGATTCTTTAGCAACTCTACTTTTTTTGGGTCTGCAATATCTTCTAAATAACATAAAACGATATCTGTTTTTGATCTTCTTCCGATACTTGAATATTCCATTCTTAAGGAACGGTCTCTCACTCTTCTTCTAGTTAGAGCTGTGTTAAAAACTATAGTTTCCACATAACCGTCTCGGGAACCTCTTACCACTCTTTCTAGGTCCGGTTCCTGTGGGCCACGAACAGGATAGGTTCTGGCATCAATCAGAATGACTTTGTTCAGACCTTCCACAACTAGCGCAGTCGGCCCAGCTAATACACTATCAGCAGCTTGATTTAAATCATCCACCTGATCTAGCTCAACGTAAGGGATGTACGTCTTTAACAATTTTTGTAGTGGATCAGGCTGAAGATCTTTTTCCTCTAATTTTGCGAGAAACTTCATAATTAAATGAAGAATGTCATCTTTCACAAAGCCATCAATCATATACATGGACATCTTACGTCCGGCGTATTCCAAGTCTAATTGAATCACATCAAAGCTTTTATCAACCGCTAGCCGGTCTTTTAAGTATTGTATATTTTTTTCATGTTGCTTAAAAATTGGCTGTTTCTCATTCGTTTCCATGTACTCACCCTAAATCATTGATGGTACTAGTGTGTGCAACAACAACGAAAACATGCATTTCATTGGATAGCTAGTCTTCATATCTTAAAGGTTCTCATCATATATAACTAGTAGTGCATTTCGTATTATGAACGAAAAAGAGGGGTAGTAGGATGAACAGAGGAATTGTTGGACTTATCGTCATTTTCACTTTATTTCTTGCAACGTTAATAATGGATGGACAAGGTGACGACACGTCCGCCATTAAACATTTTCCTATAGATAAGAGTTTAGACTTTACACTTCAACAAACTGATCTAAAACTCTTATCCCAAACTGGTAATGACGCCTTTAATGTACTTTGGAAGGAAACGTCTGAAATAGAGAAGAAAGTCTACTTAAGACAAGACGTTTCTGTCCTTTATGTAGATGGACGATTAAGAGGTGTGTTAAGTGAGTGGAAAGAAAATATAGATAACATCAGCCAAGAAACGGTATTACCGGATGAAGGAAGTAGTCATTTTCAAGCGATTACGTTTCACCATGGTGAACTACATTATCCGGATGACAAAATCAAAAGTATTCATGGGATGTCCAAATCAGAATTATATGTGATTGACTCCCCCCATTCGGCTTTAGAATCTTTTCAAAAGCCAGAGGACCAAAATCAGCAAGAATGGATGAAAACGTTAAACCATGCCACAGCCCAGCAGTTAAGTTATCATTGGAAGCAGCTTTTGAAGCACTTTCAAATTCCTGCTTCCAACTATCATTTTGTTCCTCTAACAAATTTATACCGGTATCAGGATGAGCCAATCCCCTCTTTAACAATGGGAGAGACCGATGTTGTAATCGGTCAACTTTGGGAAGGACTTTATAAGAATTATATTTTAGATATTACTTCTCAACTATCCGAAGATAAGCCCGTTAAAAGCTTTGTCCCGCTCGTATTGTTCGATAAAGAAGGAACCCACTTAATGGTATTATTCCAAGACGCACACGGACAAAAGCAGCAGTTACTTCAATATTATCCTTCCTCCTCCAAACGGTGAAGGAAGGATTCAAAATCTGGATTATCTGGCTTTAAGGAATGTGCTTCCTTTGCATGTTCAATGGCCTTTTCCCTCTGGTTCGTTTCCGCATATAACAAGGACAGATTATAATGAGCTTCTGCCATATCTGGTTGGAGCTCTATCACTTTCTGTAAATCGGTTATGCCTTCCTCCATTTTGCCTAATTTTATCGACGCATAGGATTGTATAAAAAGAAGCTCTGCCTCAAGTGACTCCGGTTCTTCAAGCCCCTTGCTCGTTAAGGTTAATACTTCTTCATAATTTTCTTCTTGAACAGCTTCCTCTGCTTGATGTAGGATCATAGAGGCACTTGTTTGTGCAGGGGACTGTAACCCATAGAACACTAGGCCTAAACCTGCTCCAATTAAACCAATGAAAGCAATGGTTTGTGCCCAACCATTTTTCTTTTTAGGCATCCAAACTACACAAGAAGCAATAAAGCCGCCAACCAATCCCCCTAAATGCGCACCATTATCAATCTGGGGGACTGAGAGACCCAACACAATGTTTAACACGATAACAAAGAGAATATTTTTTCCAATCGTTTGAAAGAACACTTTTTTATAGAGGCTACCGAAAAACAACATAGCACCAAATAAACCAAAGATAGCACCGGAGGCACCTGCCGCTACTTGAGCATTCCAAGCGAAGCTTGCCAATCCACCTATAATACCAGATGCAAAATAAATGAATAAGAAACGTGTTCGGCCAAACATTCTTTCTACTGCAGTACCAAGATGGTACAGAGCTAGCATATTCATCATGAGATGAAAGATCCCTATGTGTAAAAACATAGAGGTGACAATCCTCCACCATTCCCCTTCTAGAATACCTGGGTTGTATTTTGCACCATACTCGATTAAGGTTTGAATGGAAGTACTTCCACCGTTCCACTCCAGAACAGCGAACATGAGAAAATTTAACACTAACAAAACATAAGTGAAAAATGGCTTTTGATGATTAAATATTTGCTGAAACTCTTCTTGCCTTCTTCTATGTTCGGTTTTCACTTTCGATTCGTAGTACTGGGCTCCTTCTTCTAAATCCAGAGGCATTTCATGTTGTCTAGAGTTTATGGATAAGTCTCCAACAAGCCGTGATACTTCATCCTCTTGGTTGTCTTCTGTCACATAATACGTTTTTAATAGAACGGGTTTACCCTTTTTCCAATGAATAGGTTTTTTTAATTGTTCCCAACTGTCGACAGGAGGAAACTCGGCAAAATATACATTATGTACTTCAATATTTCTCCCCTTCAAATGTTTTTTCAGGCCGTGAAGGCGCTGTAAAACCTTCCCCATATCTTCCTTTAACCTGTTTTTCCAATCAAACTGGTCCATGGACAAACGAACGACAGTGGAGGTTTGCTTCCATTTCTTTTCAAGCCATACTTCTGAACGGATATCATTTAAATACAGTAAGGTAAAATCTTCTTCATGCATGAGTTGAAAAGCGAAACGAAACAAGAGGTATTTCCCTTTCATATACACATTGATTACCTCCTTTCGTTTATCATACCATGTACGTTTTTGATATATCACCTTAAACCACATAAAAACGTTCAGCTTATGAAGCTGAACGTCCAAAAAGGGATGGTAATATTTTCGTACGTAGGGAAGGTACATTCATCGACAGTCGAACAAAAAATCTACGTAGTAGGTTGACTGCCAAAATTGCATTTAGAATTTTGTACCTTTTTTGAAACACTACTGTAGCACCAAACAATACAGAAGTAATCCATATGATTGATTTCATTATGATGCATCCTTTCCTTCCTGGATACATGTATTCTTTGTCTTGAGCCTACAATTTATACTTAAAAGCGGAGTCCCGTTTCCGTTATGAGGTGATTAATGGGAACATCGTATTCATCTGTTGATACAATTGGATAGACTTGCTCATTCGCCGCTAAAGCGAGTGTTTTCCCATGAAAGTTTTGTAAATAACGATCGTAAAAGCCCCCTCCATATCCTAAACGATTCCGATTCGTATCGAATAACAATCCAGGAACAATAAGGAGGTTCAATTCTTCTTTTGAAATAGGTTCACACTTCAGCACGTTTGGTTCCCATATACTTTTGTAGCCTTCTTCCATATCTTGAAAAGAGTGAATAGCATAAAACTTCATCGACGAATCTGTTTGGTTAGGTTTAGGAATACATACCTTTTTTTGACTACTCCATGCTTTTTCAATGATAGGTTTCGTATCCCACTCCAAGCCATAGGACATTGTAATTCCGATTGTAGAAGCATGTTTCCACAGTCTAGTTTGGTACAAAAAGTTCTCTAATTGATTTTGTATGTATTGTCTAGTTGAGGATGGCATGTTGGTTAGTATATCTTTTGCTTCTTGTCTCAAAGCCTTTTTATCCACTGTATATCCTCCTTCAAATAACAAAAGCGCAATTATCCGTTTACCAACGTACGGATTGGAGCTGAACGTGGCTATCGCTATTACTATCCACATCAAGCCCTTTTATAATTCCTAGTCAAAAACGAAAAGAACTCTCACCATCAACAGGTAAGAGTTCCTTATGCAGCCTTATTTTGTTTCACGGTGTAACGTATGTCTTTTTAGACGTGGGCTGTATTTTTTAAGCTCGATACGTTCTGGGTGTTTCCGTTTATTTTTAGTAGTAATATAGTTACGATCACCAGTTTCAGTGCAAGCAAGTGTAATATTTACGCGCATCGTTATCCCTCCAAACTAATCAAATCTATCTTTTATTAGTAAGATCATATATCAGACCTAATATATATTACCAAATAAAGAAACGAATTTCAAGCACACTCTTGACGGTTTTATCAACTTTTCGAATACAGTTGCTCAAACTCCATTCCCTTTTTTCCTATATATCCCCTACTATTATAAGAAAGAAGTTCTAAAGAAAATATATCTTGCATAGCATCAGCACATTCCACTTTCGCTTCCATTATATACCTTATAGCGCAAGTCCCGTTGAAAAATATCGAAATTTGTATGAATAAAGTAGGATTTATCAAACCAATGGTTTTCTAATGAGGTTGAGTGTGATATAAATAAGTGTAGGAATTCACATTGGAGGGAAGTTCATGTTAGTTGCCATTTTGTCTTTACTTGTCATTGCAATTGTTCTTTTTGTCTATTCCTTTTTCTTAAATGACAAATTCAAAAACCTAGAGGGACAAATCGAACAATTTACGATATCGACCATGCAAGATTCGTATCAAATCAAGAAAAAAATCAAGATACTGGAAGAAGAGTTGCTCACAGACAACTGGGTGGAGGATACGATTCCTGCAAGCAGTGTTGGCAGTCAGACCCCGATGCTCAGAACCATCTATAAGTTACATGACCAAGGGATGAGCGTAAAGGAAATCGCGGAAGAAACTTCTTTAAGTGAATATGATGTTTATTCCATCTTGAATCAATATTCTAAAGAAAGATAGGAGTATGTAATGAAGTACACAATTAGAGCCTTTTCAATTGGTATATTTACCGCAACGTTAGTGATTGCGATTGCTTACTTTTTCTTGGATAACGAATCTACAGAATTGACATCGGATCAAATGATTGAACAACTAGAAGAAGAAGGCTATACGGTATCCCAGGCCGGTGAAACGACTGATCCTGCGCAGCCGCCTACCGAAGAACAGCCTGAACCTACAGAGGAAGAGCCCGCTGAAGAACAACCTGCGGAAGAAAATCCCACAGAAGAAGAACCTCCTGCTGAAACAGAGGAACAACCCGCAGAGGAAACTCCTTCTACAGAACAAGAGCCTTATAATCTTGTGATTGAATATGGGACAAGTTTATCCACTGTCTTCCAAAACCTAGAACAAGCTGGTGTCATTGAAAATGCACAGGAATTCAGTACTTTCATAACCGAAAATGGTTATGAAACACAAATTCAAGCAGGTGAATATGAATTACAAAAAAATATGACGAACCAGCAAGTTGCAGACGCACTAACTAAATAATACAGTTTAGAAGCCGGATGGGAATTACCCCATCCGGCTTCTTATTTACTACTGATTTAAATCAAATGATTCACCTTTTACAAGATATAATATACTTTCCCCAATATTGGTTGTGTGATCTGCAAATCGTTCGATAAAACGGGCACTAAAGGCCATTTGCATCACATGTTGAATCTTTTGAGGATTTGTCGCTGTTTCCTCTAACATTTCGCGGACTACGTCTCCGTACATACTGTCTACTAAATCGTCCATTTCTGATAATTTTCTCGCTAACGTAATATCCTGCATTTCAAATGCCGTTACACTTAAATCCACCATTTTTATCGCGATGTCTTTCATATTTTCAAGTGAAGAATGCACGACTAAATTATGTTTGCCTAAATGTAAAGTCGCTTTGGCAATGTTTGTAGCGTTATCTCCCATTCTTTCTAAGTCTGAGGAAATCTTAATAGCAACAATCAATTGACGTAAGTCTCTCGCTACTGGTTGTTCTTTTGCGATTAAAAGAATCGCTTCTTCGTTTATTTGTAATTCTTTTTTATCGAGAATTTCGTCTTGCTCTATAATTTTGTTGGCTAGTTCTAAATCTTGAGTAAAAAGTGCATGCACGGCGTCTTCCAATGCTCGCCCTGCTTCTTTAGCTAAATCAATGATGGATGTTTGAATATTATTTAACTCTATTTCAAACTGCTCTCTAGCAACCATGTTATCCCTCGCTTTTATTAACCGAATCGGCCAGTAATATAGTCTTCCGTTCTCTTATCTTTCGGGTTAGAAAATAAATGATCCGTTTCAGTAAACTCCACTAACTCCCCATTCAACATGAATGCAGTTCGATCTGAAATACGCGCAGCTTGTTGCATGTTGTGCGTGACGATGATAATGCTATATTTTTCTTTTAATTCTTTGATTAGTTCTTCAACTTTCAGCGTAGAAATCGGATCCAACGCAGATGTTGGTTCATCCATTAAAATAACATCCGGCTCTATCGCCAAACATCTCGCAATACATAAACGTTGTTGTTGACCACCAGATAAACCATAGGCGTTTTGATTTAAACGATCTTTTACCTCATCCCATATCGCCGCATCTTTTAAGCTCTTTTCTACAATTGCGTCTAATTCCGACTTCTTTTTAATTCCATGAATTCTTGGACCATACGCAACATTTTCGTAGATAGATTTAGGGAATGGATTCGGCTTTTGAAACACCATCCCTACACGTGTACGAAGCTCTTCTACTAACACTTGCTTACTAAAGATATCTTGACCATTGTACTCGATTGTTCCAGATGTCTTCACACTAGGTACCATTTCAATCATACGATTTAACGTCTTTAACAACGTGGATTTCCCACATCCGGACGGTCCAATGACAGCCGTAATGTCATTTTTAGGAATGCTCATCGTTATTTCAAACAAGGCTTGGCTAGAACCATACCATAAGTTAAAATCAGAGATTTTAAAAGCAAACTCTTTCGGTGTATTCGTAGTTTTTTTCTCTACTCTTTCTTTCATCTCAATCATCATTAGTCTCCTTTTTAATACCTATTTTGAAATTTATTACGAATCCAAACAGCAACAGCATTCATTAGTAATAAGATAATCAATAGGACAATGATTCCAGCACCAGCAACATACTGCCATTCTTCTTGTGGTCTACTCGTCCAGTTGAAAATCTGTATCGGCATAGCCGTATATTTTGCTAGGAGAGAATCCGGTATGGTATAGATAGCGGTAGCAGCACCCACAATGATTAATGGAGCTGTTTCCCCTATAGCACGTGAAAGTGCCAGAATGGAACCTGTTAAAATACCTGGAATAGATGCTGGTAAAACAATCCTCCATATCGTTTGCCATTTTGTTGCCCCCATTGCAATAGAAGCTTCACTTAATTCTTTAGGCACAGAACGAATCGCTTCTTGAGCCGCAACTACAATAACTGGTAAAATCAACAAGCTCATGGTAAATACACCGGCGATTAACGTATATCCAAATTGGAAGAAATACACGAAAAAGGTTAATCCTAATAAACCGAAAACAATAGATGGGACCCCAGCTAAGTTTTGTACATTTACTTGAATAAAACGAGTAAATCGATTCTTTGGTGCGTATTTTTCTAAATACAGTGCTGTAGATACGCCAAGAATGATAGAAATTGGAGCAATTAATAACATCAGGAATACAGAACCCATAATTCCTGCAAACATCCCCGCTTTATCTGGATATGGTGCAGGGAAATTTTTAATAAAATCTATATTTAAATAACCAAGACCTTGGTTGAGCACTCGATACATAAGCAATGCTAGGAAAACTAATCCTATCATTGTTGCAAGGAAAAATAAGGACTTAAACAATTGATTTTTCCATACTCTTCTTTTTAAACGACTACGATTGTTGTTGTTTGACATATTAGTAATCCTCCCTAAACTTACGGGAAACATATTGTGAGATTAAATTCATGATAAAGGTAAAGATAAATAGGGTTATTCCTACTGCATAGATACTGTAATAAATCGTCGATCCATAAGTCGTATCCCCAGTAGCGCCTTGTACGATAAAGGCAGTAAGAGTTTGAATCGATTCAGCAGGGTTAAATGTTAAATTCGGTGAAGCGCCAGCTGCAATCGTAACAATCATCGTCTCTCCGATAGCTCTGGACAAGGCCAAAACGATGGAAGCAATAATTCCAGAAAGTGCTGCTGGAATGACGACCTTCGTCGTCGTTTCTAATCTAGTTGCCCCTAATGCTAAAGCTCCTTCACGCAGGCTTTTAGGAACAGCGCTCATAGCATCTTCTGAAAGAGACGCTACCATTGGGACAATCATAATTCCCACAACAATTCCAGCACTTAAGGCATTAAAGATCTCAATTCCAGGTACTAATTTCATAAGGATGGGTGTTACAAAAGTTAAAGCGAAATACCCATACACAACAGTAGGAATTCCCGCTAGAACCTCCAACACTGGTTTAATAATTTTTCTCGTGTTTTCTCCTGCATACTCACTGAGAAAAATGGCAGAAGCAACTCCTAATGGCAAAGCAACACACGCTGCAATGAATGTAACTAATAACGTTCCACTAATAAGCGGAAAGACTCCAAATTTCCCTGTCCAAGGAGACCAATGCATTCCCGTGAAAAAATCGATAATAGAGACATCAGAGAAAAAAGTGAAAGACTCTCTTAGTAAAGTAAAAATAATTCCAATTGTCGTTAAAACGGAAATAGCTGCACAGAATAGTAAAAATAATGGAATAGTTTTCTCTGTAATCAATAAAGATTTCTTACTTCTTTTATTCTCCGCAATTTGTTCTTGTATTGAGTTTGAGTTTCTCTGTTTTAAAGCATCCACGTTATGACCCCTTTTACATATTTAAACGTGGACAGGGTCAGACTGTACCAATCTAACGGCACGCCTAACCCTCCACATTCTTATTTAAATGTTAAGATCTTATTTACCAGCTAAAGATTTGATTTCATCAAGCTGAGATTGATATTTATCTTCTGGAAGTGCTACATATCCCACTTCTTCAGCAGCAGATGCTGCGTTCTCAAGTGTGTATGTTACGAAATCATAAACTTGAGGTTTTTCTTTCAAAGAAGCAACATTTACATAAGTGAACAATGGACGAGAAAGTGGTGTGTATGTTCCATCTTGAACAGTTTCTGCAGTTGGTTTAACTGGATTACCATCTCCACTGTCAATACCAAGAACTTTTAATTTATCTTCGTTCGCAATATAGTAAGCATAACCAAAGTAGCCAATTGCGTATGGATCACTTTCAATTCCAGTTACAAGTGTGTTGTCATCCTCAGAAAGAGTAACGTTGTCTCCCTCTTTCATAGGATTTTCTTCTAGGATTACTTCGTTAAAGTAATCAAACGTACCAGAATCATGACCTGGGCTATAGATATTGATGGTTTCCTCTGGCCATTCTGGGTTAATGTCAGACCATTTTGTTGATTCGTTATCCGCTAAGAAAATCTCTTTCAACTGATCAACCGTGATGTTTTCAATAAAGTCGTTCTCTTTACTTACCACTACAGAAAGTCCATCTTTAGCAACTTCTAATTCTTTTAGCTCAATACTATTTTCTTCTGCAATAGCTATTTCTTCTTCTTTAATTGGTCGAGATGCATTACTTAGGTCAATTTCACCAACTGTAGATTTTTTAAATCCACCACCAGAACCTGACGAGTTAAGTGTAATCTCAACGTTTGGTTTTTCTTGGTTGTATTGATAAGTTAAGCCTTCCATGATTGGAAATACTGTGGAAGATCCATCAATTGCGACTGAACCAGATAGTTCCTCTGAAGCTTCAGCAGAGTTTTCCTCTTCTGTGTTTCCTTCTGAGTTAGTTTCGCCTTCTTCTTCTGCTCCGCTTCCACAAGCTGCAAGTAAACCAACTGTGAATAAAAGCAGTGCAAACATTGCTAATAGTTTAGACTTCTTCATAATGTCTGTTTTCCCCCTACATAATAGTTTTCAAATTTGGGCTTGGCTATCTCAACCACAATTACATCTTAACGAGTTAGTGTTAAGAAAGAATTAATTGAATGTAAAGAAAGTGTAAATTCACGTAGAAATTTGTATGAATTTTTTTATATTTGAAAACACAAAAAAACTGACTATCCGCAATGGATAGTCAGTTTTTTACTAACTTTATTCTTCTTTATTCTTTTCATTAGAGCCCTGATTCTTTTCTTTATCTTTAAGATTCATATCTACACCGTTTTGCTGTCTTTCTTTCTTTAAATTGAAATAGGCGTCCATTATTCCTCTTCCGATGGTATGATTAACGGAATATTTACTGTTATAGGTTCCTGTATGCGGAACTACTACCGCAAACGCAACTTCTGGATCATCGTACGGTGCATACCCAACTAATGTTAGGTTTTCGGTTTCTGTAATCAACTTTCCATCTTCGTAAATTGCGTTTTCCGCAGTACCGGTTTTACCCGCAGGCTTATATGGTGCACCGGCCCAGATTGTATTATTCGCTGTACCTTGGGATCCGTGGAATACATTTATAAACCCTTGCTGAACCCGTTCTATATATTGATCATCCATCTCAATCTTGTTTAAAACATCTGTATTGAAGTTCTTTACAACCGGACCTAATTGATCGTCTAGAGAAGGCTGTCTTATTTCACTTACTAGCCTTGGACGAATCCGATAGCCGTCATTCGCAATGGTCGAAACATATTGCGCCAATTGTAACGTCGTAAATGTATCATATTGTCCGATCGCAAAGTCCAACAGATTACCGGCCTGAGGATTTTGCCCTTTATAACCGTTCGCTTCATAAGGTAAGTCAATTCCTGTTTCTACTCCAAGACCGAACTGGCTGAAGTAGTTGCGGAAATCTTGAAATGCGTGCGTATTCGTAACATTTAACGAATCATTTCGTTGGTAGTTATAGTCGCCAAGCATTCTCATGGCAATAAAGAACATATATACGTTAGATGAACGTTCGAGTGCTTTTAAATCATTTACCGGTCCAAGAGTCTTGTAGGATCTTTTTTCAGGGGTACCAGCAATTTTAATTGACCTATCATTAAATGTTGTCCCCATATCAATAAGACCTGCATCTAATCCAGCTAAGACGGAAGCTCCCTTCACAGTAGATCCCGGTCGATGCTGATCATAAACAACACGGAAAGATTCGTCCACAATTTCGTTCTCTTCTGAATCATAGTGTTGGCCGGATAAGGCTAGCACCTCTCCTGTTTGCGGATCTAACATAGCCACTAAAGCATCTTCTACGTATCTGTTTTGCCCAGAATCACTACGAATCGCTTTTAATTCTTTTTTTACTATTTCATCTACTCGCTTTTGCAACTCCATATCAATCGTTAGAACGAGATCATTTCCTCGTTGTCCTTCTACCACAACCTCAGAATTAACAACTTCCCCGTCTTTATTAGTCGTGTAAAGAACTTGTTCCTTCGTTCCTCTTAATACACTTTCATACTCTTGTTCGAGACCACTTGTCCCAACACGATCATTTCGACTATAGCCATTGGACAAATAGTAGTCTTCATTTTCACTAGGAATTCCTTCATCTGAATCGGTAATACTTCCGATGTAATTCGCAAAGGTTTGCCCAAAGATCGGTTTTCTTTCCCAGTCAATAGATGCGTCAATGCCTGATAACTGATTTAAATGCTCGGCCACTACCGCATACTCTTCTTGGGTTACTCCCTCGTTTTTTACGATGTGTGGTGTCAATTCCGTTGCTTCATCCAATTCACGTTTAATCGCAATAACCTCAATGACTTGTTTGTTCCAGTCAATTGTAGCAAGATCTTCTTCTGTTATGTGATCAAGCAACGCTTGGTATTGATCCGATGGTTCCATTTCTTTTTCTTTTTTCGTAAGTCGATCTGCTACTGTTTCTGCATTTTCTCCTTGCAAGTACCAATATTCCTTTTTATCACGTTCTCTAAGCTCATCATATGGATACTCCAAGTCTATATACTGGGATAGTTTCTCTGCCAAATCCAACTTTTTCTCAGCAGAAGCCCCGTTCTTTGGTGCTGTGTACGTAATAGAACGAACAGGTTCATTGTCTAATACTAATCGACCAAATCGATCATACATCTTCCCTCTTGGAACCTGGCTTTTACTCGTATCCTTCACCGTTCGATTTATTTTCTCTTGTGCTTCTTCTCCATTTAATATTTGAACAACTCCGAGTTGTAATATTAATAATGAAAACAAAAGAAACACAAAAACAAATAATATATTTAAACGAAAGGGAAGCGGGGAACGCTTTTTCTTCTTTTCATTGACCATATAGCTTCCTCTCCTTTTCTCCTCTTCATACCTCCTTCATTATAACACTTGAATAAACTTCCTTCTATCCTTTATCGATTTTCTTCTTCCGCTAATTCTTGTTTAACCGAATGTTGTTGTTCCGCAAAAACATCGGTTACCGTCACGTCTTTTATAAAAAAGTAAATGGCAAAATGTCCGGCTCCTAATGTTAGAAATAAAAAAGGAATCGCTCTTTCTGGCTCAAATATTGTAATCGCCGCTATAAATATAATAATAGAAGAAACACGCCCAATATTGGTGAACAATTCCCGTACAACAATATATTCGATTCTCATTTCTGCAGCTTTCCACCCTTTCCCAATCACGTCAAAAGTCATCGACATGTAAGGGACAAATAAAGTTGGATACCCGATACCAATGATCGCTCCATAAATAAGAAGTGTCGTATAACTTGTCTCTAGTAGGATAAGAAAAATCGCTAAGTATAAGGTTAATCCACCTACAAAGACCGCCCATTTTCGCATGTGTGGTTTAATAATTCTCGTAGCTACATAGTAGAAAATAAAAGAAACACCTGAAAACACTAAATTGAATGTTCCTAATGCAAGTTCGCTTTGCGTTGCGATAAATACCCAAATTGAAATAACAAAAACGAACATCCCTTCACGAAGCCCTTGGCTTAAATTTGCATGTAAAATGTGTTTCCAATCTTTGTTATGTTTACGTTCCTGAAGGATTCTCCTTAATTGAAATTTCCCTTCTGCTGATCTTCTTTTCATAAACATGGTACAGATTACAGCAAGGATAAACATGACGAAAGAGATGGAAAAGATGATGGTATAGCCTTGAAAATTATTAAATCTTGAAATAATATAACCTGCTAAAACAGGTCCAACTGCTCCGCCAAGAGATTGAAGGATTCCTTGAAAACCGTTAAAGAAATCCCTTGTCTCTGGTTCTGTTACTTCAAATATTAATACATTAAAGGCAAGCCAGTAGAAACCGGACCCAAGTCCCAGTAAAGCACCTAGCAGCATATTAAACGTTGCTGCATTTTCTCCTACTAATAGGACTGTTAAAAAAAACAGGGATAAAAATGATACCCCTAGTCGTAATACGATGACTCGATCTATTTTTTTAGCGAATCTTCCTGCTACAATAAAGGTTAGTGGTTGTAATACATAAACAGCTAAGTTATATAACGCAATATCTACATATTGCCCGGATTGTTTCCATAAGTATATATTAACGAACGTATTGGATAGGAAAATACCTAGTGCGTATAATCCACCAATCGTGAGTAGTAACTTTAAATCTTTGTCGATTTGAACGTCTTTAGGTAATGCTCTTTGATGTAGGTTCATGTCTCCAGTCTCCTTTTTGTATCTAACCTATAGTCTTTTCAAAAAGGGGACATATATTCAATAGGAAGCAAAACCACGCACTTTCAGATAAGAAAACTTCGTGAAGCTAAATTTCTAAGCTTTGGTTCATTTATTCTCTTTTTTAAGAATTCAATATCTTTTCTTTCCATACAAAAAACTCCTAATGGCCAAATTACCATTAGGAGTTCTTTTCTCATTGATTATTTTGCTGCGCTATAAAGTTCATTCACTTTATCCCAGTTTACTACGTTCCAGAAAGCTGCAATGTAGTCAGGGCGTTTGTTTTGGTATTTTAGATAGTAAGCATGCTCCCATACATCTAGACCAAGAATTGGAGATTTACCTTCCATTACTGGAGTGTCTTGGTTAGGAGTGCTTGTAACTTCAAGCTCACCGTTATTTACTACAAGCCATGCCCAACCAGAACCGAAACGGCCAGCACCTGCATTCGCAAACTCTTCTTTAAAAGCATCGAAGCTTCCAAATTTTTTGGAAATAGCATCTGCTACATCACCAGTTGGTTCTCCTCCACCATTTGAGGAAAGAAGCGTCCAGAAAAGACTGTGGTTTGCATGTCCGCCACCATTGTTACGGACAGCTGTACGAACGCTTTCAGGTAAGCTGTTTAAATCTGATAGCAACTCATCTAGAGATTTGTTTTGAAGATCTTCATGACCTTCTAATGCACCGTTTAATTTTGTTACGTACGTATTGTGGTGCTTCGTATGGTGAATATTCATTGTTTCCTTATCAATGTGTGGTTCTAACGCATCGTATGCATAAGGTAATTCAGGTAATTCAAACTTTGCCATGAAAAATTTTCCTCCTTCTAATTTATGTACGAAAAACACCCTTTTGGGACGTTTTTCCTTTTCATTCAAAGATTATCAAATCCATACCCATCTTGCAACCGTTTTGCTTATATGTCTAAGAACAAAGAAAAAACAAGTACATGTTGTACTTGTTTTTGAAAGTGGCTCGGGACGGAATCGAACCGCCGACACACGGATTTTCAGTCCGTTGCTCTACCGACTGAGCTACCGAGCCGTGATTAGTATTAAGTTTTTATTTTGTTTTCGCACAATACTAGGATTTCGATCTCAAAGGTGAGAACCCTATATCTACTAGTTCTTTTCACTATGATTCATGTTTTTCGGGGTTACTCGTAGTTCATTCGGTATCGTTAAACTTTAACCATATTATGTAAACATATTTGAAATCCATATTCCAAATATATATGGCGGAGGAGGAGGGATTCGAACCCCCGCGGGCCGTGAAGCCCCTGTCGGTTTTCAAGACCGATCCCTTCAGCCGGACTTGGGTACTCCTCCGAATGCTAGAACTATGGTGGACCCTGCAGGACTCGAACCTGCGACCGATCGGTTATGAGCCGATAGCTCTAACCAACTGAGCTAAGGGTCCTTCTTTAGGTTATTAATGGGGCGACCGGTGGGAATTGAACCCACGTATGCCGGAACCACAATCCGGTGCGTTAACCACTTCGCCACGATCGCCATGGTAGCGGCGGAGGGAATCGAACCCACGACCTCACGGGTATGAACCGTACGCTCTAGCCAGCTGAGCTACGCCGCCATGGCTCCACAGGTAGGATTCGAACCTACGACCGATCGGTTAACAGCCGATTGCTCTACCACTGAGCTACTGTGGAAAAATATTTTAATTTAAGTCACTTACACTAGATTGTCCAAAACTCATTCTTATTAAGCGACGAATTATAATTTATCACATTAAACAATTGAAGTCAATAACTTTTTTGGAATTCATTAAAATAGGCAACAAAAATAATATAGCACGTCAGCATTCTTCATTCAAGATATTTTTTACATATTCTTCACATATTTTGTCGATATAAAAAAGTTAGGGGGAATAACTCCCCCTATTTTATAAGTGGTCTTCCCCAAGAACTTCCTCTGCAATGTTAACAGCATGGTCACCTATTCGCTCCAAGTTACTGATTATATCCACAAACACAATTCCTGCAGGTCCAGTACATAGTCCTTCATTTAGTCTAATAATATGTTTTTTACGGTACACTCTTTCCATTTGGTCAATTTTATCCTCTTTTTGGACAACAGCTAATGCCGCTTCCCGATCCATGCGACCAAGGGCTCCAACTGCTTGTTTTACCGTAATAAGCGTAAGGTCAAACATATCATTCAAGTCTTGTTGTGCTTGTTCTGTTAGTACCACTTTATTGGAAATTTTATAGTCTATGAGCTCGACGATATTTTCAAAATGATCTCCAATACGTTCAATATCTCTTACAGAGTCCATTAGGGTCGAATGTTTATGACTATCCGCTTCAGATAAAGAAGCACTAGATAACTCCACTAAGTAGTTCGTAATTTCTCGATCTAAATTATTTAATGCACCTTCTATTTGAAGAGCCATATCTGAATGTTTCTGAATGTGGTTATTCAAATAAAGCCCTGCTTCTTCAAGTCCCTTATACGCATAGTCCCCCATACGAATTATTTCTTCTTTCGCTTGATCCAAAGCGACAGATGGAGACTGATGTAAGAAAATAGGATCTAAGTGCTTCGGTTTATACTCTACTACGACATCTTCACCTGGAATTAATTTCGTTACAATTAAAGCTAGCAAACCAATAAATGGGAATTGAATAATCGTATTGGTTAAGTTAAAGCCTCCATGTGCAAAAGCAATCGTCATCTCAGGGTTTAAATTGAATTGGTCTCGTAAGAATTCAACCACATTCTCATATACACCTAAGAAAATCAAAAACACCGTGGTCCCAATCAAATTAAATAGGACGTGAGTATAAGCTGCACGTTTTGCTGCAATACTCGCACCAATTGAAGCTAGAACTGCTGTTATCGTTGTTCCAATATTATCTCCGAACAAAACGGGCAAAGCAGCATCAAGCGTCATGGCACCTTGATCGAACAACCCTTGTAAGACACCAATAGTTGCACTAGAGCTTTGTACAATCACCGTAAATAGTGTACCTACCACGACACCAAGGAATGGGTTGTCACTCATATTCAATGTTAACTCTTGAAAAGCTTGGACTTCTCGGAGTGGCTTCATTCCAGCACTCATTAACTCTAAACCGAAAAATAAAGAACCGAAGCCAAAAATGGATTGACCAATGTTGGTAATTTTGTTGTTTTTAAAGAAGAAAATCATAAACGCACCAACAGCAAGTATTGGCAATGCATATGCCCCTAAGTCAATTCCAATAATGAACGCTGTTACCGTTGTTCCGATATTGGCACCCATAATAACCCCTATTGCTTGTCTTAAGGTCATAAAACCAGCATTTACTAATCCGACAGTCAATACGGTCGTTCCAGAACTACTTTGAATAAGTATGGTAACAATGATACCAGCCAAGACACCCATAAAAGGGTTGCTCGTAAACTTGTCCAAAATATCTCTTAACCGATCCCCAGCGGACTTCTGAAGACCTTCTCCCATGAACTTAATACCAAGTAAGAAAATCCCTAATCCACCTATAAATTCAAATATGAGTTCTTGAATGTTTATTTCCAATGATTAACATCCCTTCTTACATTCTTTGTCCTAGACACTCCTACTATTATTAATGAAATATGAAGTTATTGTAAAGGAAAATCGATGAAATTTACACTAAATTTACAAAACTCATTATATATTGTCGAATTATCATAATCGTCGTTTTTTACATTAAAAAATGATTGGTGCCTTCCATGTGGTTCAGCTTCCCCATCTTTCCTAATGGGTATCTTTCCTGTACTAATTCCCATTACTGGCCCGAACATTATCTTAGTATTATTAGAACCCGTCATTTCTATCCCCTATCTCGGATGGTTGTATTTTTTTCATACTTGCTTATTGAAAAGGGGCCAATTCATTTCCTTTCCACAACCAAAAAGACAGATAATAAATAAACGAGAGGAAGGCTCCTTCCTCTCGTTTTAATCTTCCGTATTTAATTCCGTTACAAGTATTCTCGTCCCATCAACTTGCGCAATCCTTACCGATGTTCCTTTTTCTATCCATTTTCCATTGGATATCGCGCTATATTCCTGTTCCCCTATACGAATAGTACCGACTGGTCGCATGTCTGTCACCGTAACAGCTGTTTCATTTAATAATGATTCATAACTACTATTAATCGAGTTATACCCTTCTTCCTTTGTCAAACGATCTAACAAGGCCATTTTCGTCCACATATCTCTTCGCTTATATACTTTTAAAAATAAAAATGAACTCAAACCACCAATGATGACACCAAGGATTGCATAGAATCCGGCCGTCCAATTAGGAGCTGTTAAACCAACCGAAATCAGCATGGCAACCGTTCCAATTGTTGATAAAGTTCCATCATTTAGTAACTTTCCATCAATAATGATAAGTAACAATCCGACAAAATAAATCGTAATCATAAGGAAAAACGTTCCTGGTTCTAAATAGGATAAAAAATAAACCGATATAAACGCAATACCAAGAAGTCCAAATACCCCTTTGCGATTTACTAAAAGTTCACCAAAAAGAAACAACGTTCCTAATCCAGTGATAACGAACGTAATCCAATCCAAATCCAGTAATTCCATAACAACCTCTCCTCTATTTTCTATATGGTAGTATACGAATGAAAAAACAAGAAGTTTCAAAGCAGGATTTTCATTTTTTAAAAGGAATACATAAATAGTCAGGAGGAACATCCCGTATGGAACTTTTAAAAAAACTTGCGCTTACTGCCCTTATTATATTGTTCCTAATAAGTATTATGAAAGACTTAACAGAAGGCGTAGTATTTACCGATAATCAGGCTACTGTTGCGGATCAAATAGAAGAAAAAAAACAAGAGGAATCCCCTTCTAAAAAGGAAAAAGCTAACCCGCAAAAATTGAAAGCAGTCGAAAGAAAAGTGGAGCCTGGGGATACAGTACTGTCTATTGTAGAGGAAATAAATCAGTTAAATGAAGGAATCTCTATTCAAAAAATCCAAGACGATTTTAAAATTTTAAATCCTGGTTCAGACCCAAATAACATTCAAGTTGACACCTCATATCTCTTCCCTATCTATGACCAGGAGTAAATTTTTCGAGCTTTGTCACTTCTCATTTGTTGACATTGCGATTATAATGGACATTGGTACTCCATAGAATTGGAGTAGATCATCTTCGTAAAAACGAAGGCCATTAGATACTGTTTGAAAGCATCCGAAGTATTAACATCGGAAAAGGAGCGATTCACATATGGCAATAACACATAGAAAAAATACACGACCAGTTAAGGTCGGAAATGTAATGATTGGTGGAAAGAATGAAGTTGTCATCCAATCAATGACTACAACCAAAACGCATGATGTTGAGGCTACCGTAGCTGAAATTCATCGTTTAGAGGAAGCAGGATGTCAAGTAGTACGTGTAGCTTGTCCGGATGAACGCGCAGCGAATGCTATTCCAGAAATCAAAAAACGAATTAACATTCCTTTAGTCGTCGATATCCACTTTAACTATAAACTAGCTCTTAAAGCAATTGAAGGCGGCGCGGATAAAATTCGTATTAACCCAGGGAACATTGGAAAAAGAGATAAAGTAGAAGCTGTTGTAAACGCAGCAAAAGAAAAAGGGATTCCGATTCGAATTGGAGTGAATGCTGGATCTCTTGAACGCCACATCTTAGAAAAGTATGGATATCCAACTGCGGATGGCATGGTAGAAAGTGCCCTCCACCATATAAAAATCTTAGAAGATCTAGATTTTCACGATATAATTGTTTCTCTAAAAGCATCTGATGTTAACCTTGCAGTTGAAGCATACGAAAAGGCAGCAGAAGCAATTCCGTATCCACTACACCTCGGTATAACAGAATCCGGAACTTTGTTCTCCGGAACGGTGAAGAGTGCAGCTGGTTTAGGTGCTATCCTAAGTAAAGGGATTGGAAACACAATGAGAATCTCATTAAGTGCCGATCCAGTAGAAGAAGTAAAAGTAGCTAGAGAATTATTAAAATCCTTTGGCTTAGCTTCCAATGCTGCGACCCTTATTTCTTGTCCAACATGTGGGAGAATTGAAATTGATTTAATCAAAATTGCCAATGAGGTAGAAGAATACATCTCTACTATTAAAGCCCCAATTAAAGTGTCGGTGCTTGGATGTGCTGTTAACGGACCTGGTGAAGCACGTGAGGCAGACATTGGAATCGCTGGAGCGCGAGGAGAAGGATTACTTTTCCGTCACGGAGAAATCATCCGTAAAGTACCAGAAGAAACCATGGTGGAAGAGCTTAAAGTAGAAATCGATAAAATTGCAGAAGAATATTTTGCAAAACAAGCAGAGGAAGAAAAGCAACAGAATGCATAAAGGAAACGGGAGCGAATAATCGCTCCCGTTTTTTTATCATACAAAAGGGGCTATAAAAATCGCTAAAACAATGGAAACGACACCAATGATAATCGAAGCGTTTCCTAGTGTATCAGCACCTCTACCCTTTGATACAAAACCTAAGATAATCCCGGCGGCAGCAAAGATAATCGGCATTGTAAAAAAAGATAAAATAGATAAAATTAATGCCGCCCAGCCAAATCCAGTTTGAACTTTCGAGCGCATTTCGGTTGGTTGCTCGTCGGAATGGATTGGTCGGTTAAAATCATTCACTGTCATCTCTTGGGCGATCTCCACGTCTTGCTTATACGGCTCTTCTAAGGAATAGAGTTCTTCATCCTCAATGATTGGCTGTGCCCCTTGCTGTCCTGCATTGAGAACGTTAGGCTCTTCTTCTAGTGAAACTGGGGCTTTCTCAACGTTATCGAGCTCACGATTGCGATTCGATTGATCCATGATCCAACCCTCACCTTTCCTTTTGTTGAGGTGCTTCCTTAGTATATGAACTCATCTTCGTTATTTACGTGGTATCATCCGCTAAATGCGGATAAACATGGCACATTTTATAACGATGAGCATAGGATGAAACAAGGACTTTTTGGTGAGGAGTTGTACGATGAGTAGTTTTATGAAAAAGATGGCCTTAAAAAAAATAAAAGCAATTCAAGCTGACGAGCTTTTACAGTACAGTAAAGAATACAATATCCCTATTACCGAGCAACAAGCAAATGATATTGTAAGCTATATGAAGAAAACAAAATTAGATCCATTTAAAGAAAAAGACAGGACGATGATGTTTAAAAAATTAGCCCAAATTACCGATTTACCAACCGCTCAAAAGGGACAAAAGCTATTTGTTAAGCTCATCCGTGAATATGGGGTGGAATCCTGGTTCGAGTAACATATAGAAAAAGAGGCCAAGGATTAATCCTTGGCTTCTCTTATTATTGTTCCATAATCTTCTCTTTTAAGTCGGTCACAAAACTGTCGCCTCTTAGCATTTCGATTTCGAAACGATATGGAGGCTTTTTATTTTTCTTGTCTTCGCCTACATATGGTGTCTCTAAAATCTTTGGTAAGTTCGTAAGTTGCGGATGATGAACGATATAATGAAGGGCATCATAGCCAATATGGCCGAATCCAATATTTTCGTGACGGTCTTTTTTCGCTCCCGTTGGATTTTTACTATCATTCACGTGAATGACTTTAAGACGGTCTAAGCCGATGATTCGATCAAATTGTTCCAATACTCCATCAAAGTCATTAATAATATCATAACCTGCGTCATGGATGTGACACGTATCTAAGCATATAGAAAGCTTGTCATCCAATTTAACACCATCGATAATTCTGGCAAGTTCTTCGAAATTACTTCCAATTTCCGAACCTTTTCCTGCCATTGTTTCTAATGCAATTTGTGCCTTTTGACCAGAGTGAAGAACTTCATTTAACCCTTCGATGATTTTTTCGATTCCTTTGTCAACACCTTCGCCAACATGTGCACCTGGATGTAGAACAATTTGTTTTGCGCCAATTGCTTCTGTTCGTTCTATTTCACTTCGGAGAAAATTCACGCCCAATTCAAACGTTTCTTTTTTCGTTGTATTCCCAATGTTAATAATATATGGGGCATGTACTACAATTTCTTCCAGCCCATTTTCTTTCATATGTTGAAGTCCTGCTTCAATATTTAATTCCTCAATTGGTTTCCTTCTTGTGTTTTGGGGCGCACCCGTATAAATCATAAACACATTTGAGCCATATCCTGCAGCTTCTTTACTAGAGCCTAATAACATCTCTTTACCGCTCATTGAAACGTGAGATCCTATCTTCATCATCGTAACACCTCTCCTCTTCATCTGTTCCTATCTTACCATAATTCGACTTATTTTTTGAATTTATTACGATTGATTTTCCGCTTCACTTTCTCTTGGTGTTTTTTCATTTTCTTTTTATAGCCTGGTTTCACTTTTTTGGGTTTTCTAACATGGCTCCACGCTTCTTTTTCCACTTCTGATTCTGCTTTTTGACGTTTTTTTCGTTCGTTCCAAGCCTTTGTCTCAACCCATTCTCCATCTTTGATATCGTAAGAAGTAAAGGTTAATCCTTTCTTTTCAAGGCGCTCAATTAGTGTTAAATCCTCATCTTTAAACAAACTTATCGCTGTTCCTTCCATACCTGCTCGTGCCGTTCTGCCAACTCGGTGGATGTAAAACTCTTCTTCACTTGGAAGATCTGCATTAATGACATGGCTTACACCTTTGATATCAATGCCGCGAGCAGCTAGATCGGTTGCAACAATGTATTGGTAACGTAGCGCTTGAATGTCCTTTAATACACGCTTACGCTCACGTGGCGTTAATCCGCCGTGCATTAACCCAACTTCAAAACCTTTCCCAATTAGTTCCTCTGAGAGAAGATCTGCCCGCTCTTTTCCATTTGTAAAAATGATTGCTAGATAGGGTCGGATTGTTTCAGATATACGAATAATTGTATCCGCAATAGAACGATGTCGCAAAGGTACTAATCGATGCTCCATCGTTTCAGGAGATAACCTGTCGTCCATTTTAAAATAATGCGGATTCTCTAGGTATTTCTTTAAAAAAGGTTGTAATCGTTCTGGAATGGTAGCTGAAAATACCATGACAGATGCTCTTGAATTGGAGCGCACAAGTGTTTTATCTATTTCTTGAATTAATCCGAGATCCAACATTAGATCCGCTTCATCGACGATAAAAGATTGGATAGAAGAAAAATCTAATGCCCCCTCTTCTAGCAGGTCCAATATCCGACCAGGGGTTCCGATTACTAGATGTGGCTGTTCTTTTAACTTATCAATCGATTTCTTCTTATCGGTCCCCCCAATAAGTAATTTAATCGACCAAGGAGCTTCACCGGTAAACTCTACCATTTTCTTTGCCTCATCATATATTTGCATAGCAAGCTCTCGTGTTGGTGCTGTTACGACATATTGTACGCTTTGTTGTTCTTCTTTGATTTTATTAAGAATAGGAATTAAATACGCATGTGTTTTTCCTGATCCAGTATGTGATTGACCGATGATGCTCTCGCCTCGAAGTGCCAAGGGTATAACCTTTTGCTGGATTGGAGTTGGAGCTTTAAAACCTAGTTTATCAATGACTTGATTCATAACAGGGCTTAACGCATATTGTTTAAATTCATGATTTTCCATAGTAAATCTCCTTTTATCTTACTTTCCTTACTTATTATAGAGAAGTTATCCTATAAATGCACATATATCTTCAATTTTTCTCTTTGTCATATTCTAGTTTTACCCTTATAATGGTTGTGATGCCCTTAACATATTATTTTTCGTTCAGAGGGGGAACTGACATGGAAGTTATAAAAATTGCACCACGTGGCTATTGTTATGGGGTTGTAGATGCAATGGTGATTGCTCAAAACGCTGTAAAGGATACAAATTTACCGCGCCCCATTTATATACTGGGAATGATTGTACACAACTCACACGTCACCGAAGCTTTTGAGAGCGAAGGTGTCATTACGTTAGATGGAAAAAACCGACTAGAACTACTAGAAAATGTTGAGTCTGGAACGATTATTTTCACGGCACACGGCGTGTCGCCTGAAGTAAAAGAACGCGCTCGTGAAAAAGGGTTGACCGTATTAGACGCAACATGCCCTGATGTAACGAGAACACATGATTTGATCCGAGAGAAAGTTGCAGAAGGATACGATGTTGTGTACATTGGCAAGAAAGGGCATCCAGAGCCTGAAGGAGCTATTGGAGTTGCACCAGGACATGTTCATCTTGTTCAAACGGAAGAAGATGTCGAAAATTTACACTTAAATAATGATAAGCTTATCGTGACGAACCAAACGACCATGAGTCAATGGGACGTTTATGATGTCATGCAAAAAGTAAAAGAAAAGTATCCTCAAACGGATATGATTCAAGAAATTTGTATGGCTACACAGGTCCGCCAAGAAGCTGTAGCAGAGCAAGCGAAAGTCGCCGACCTAACCCTTGTTGTTGGGGATCCTAGAAGCAATAACTCGAACCGTCTTGCACAAGTTTCTCAAGAAATTGCAGGGACAAAAGCGTATCGGATAGCGGATGTATCAGAGATTAAACTAGAATGGCTAGAAGGTGTGGAAAAGGTAGCCGTAACTGCAGGTGCTTCCACTCCAACACCAATTACCAAAGAAGTTATTAAGTTTATTGAGCAATATGACTTGAATAATAACGAAACATGGGATCTTAAATCCAAAGTCAAACAAGATAAGATATTACCAAAAGTAAAGATGAAAAAATAAGGAAGGGGCCTTGTAGCTCCTTCCCTTTTTCATCTAGTAGTTTTATAAGAATTGAAACGGCTCTGTGTTAGCCTCTGAAATCAAAAATGAAACTCCTTCTGTGATCCGTGTTTCGAAATACTCTTTCACCGCTTGTTTCATTACCTTTTCGACGTGATGACCAGGATCGATTAGACTTAACCCTAATTCCAATGCATCCTGCGCTTCATGAAAGGACATATCACCAGTTACATAAACATCTGCATCCGTTTTAGAGACTTCCTCGATAAAATCCTTTCCACTACCACCCAAAATCGCAACTCTTCTTATCGGCTGTTTTAAATCCCCAGTTACTCGAACAAATGGAACATCTAAACGCTCTTTGATGAATTGCGAAAAAGATTCTAATGTCATTTCCTTTCGTAAATCCCCTATTCGGCCAGCCCCATATTTCATACCTTGATTCTCAAGCCGATAGATATCATAAGCCACTTCTTCGTATGGATGCGCATCATGTAATGACTTTATAATAGATCTGAGCCTATTTGCTGGAAGAATTGTTTCTATCTTGGTCTCTTCCACTCTTTCTACTTTTCCTTGCTCTCCAAGAAACGGTGATGTCCCTTCTAGTGGTTTAAATTGTCCTTCCCCTTTCGTTTCAAACATACAGTCACTGTAATTGCCTATGTGTCCTGCACCACTTTCTCCTAAAGCTTGTTTAACCTTCTCAACATGCGTATTAGGCACATATACAACAAGCTTTAAAAGGGTTTCCTGTTCCGAAGGGAATAGGATCTCTGTATTTTCCACATCTAGTTCCTTTGCTAACATCTCACTAACCCCATTAGCTGCGACGTCTAGATTTGTATGGGCTGCATAAACGGTAATATCATGCTTGATCAACTTCTGGATCAACCTTCCCTTTGGAGATTGAAAGTCAATGCTTTTTATAGAACTAAATAGCATGGGGTGATGGGCAAGTATGAAGTCAATTCTTTTTTCAATAGCTTCATCCACCACATTTTCAAGCACATCTAGTGTGACCATTACTTTCGATACTTCTTTATCCAGAGAACCTATCTGTAATCCACTGTTATCCCATTCGTAAGCAAGGTAACCCGGTGCCCACTCCTCGAAACACTGTATGATTTCATTAGCCTTCATTGTTTAGTACCTCCTCAATAATGGCTATCTCTCTTTCAAAACCTTCCACTTTCTCCTTATCAATATCCGTTGCTTTCGTCATTTGTTTTAAGGCCATCTCTCTTTTTTCTTTTTCAACCTGCCATTTCTCCCGAAAAATTTCCGATCTATGATGTTTCAAAAATGGACCAATCAGTAAGTCCTTTTCATCTAACTGTCCAACGGATACATCCTCATTGAAGTCCGCAACGATAATTTCATATATATGCCCGCCTTCTTTGACGATATCCTCTTGTACAATCTGATAACGGTGAAGATCCATCCACAGTCGTACCGATCTTGCATCGACGTTAGGCTGAGCAATAATTTTCACAACACCCGTTAATTTTTCTTTTCCTTCTTCCAAAATCCGTGCAATTAAACTCCCGCCCATCCCGGCAATTACAACCTCTGAAATGGAATCATTAGCTTGTAATACGGACAATCCATTCCCTTTACGAACCTGAACTCGACTCGCCAAGTTGGCTTCTTTTACATTCTGTTTCGCACTTAAAAATGGACCTTCATTAAATTCACCGGCTATCGCTCTTGCTTTCTCGTCCTGCCGACAAACATATAGCGGAAGGTAGGCATGATCTGAGCCTATATCCGCAAAAAAAGTAGCGGATGGTAAGAAGGATGCAATTCGTTCAAGCCGTAATGAAATCTGTTTTTCTGCCATAAATGTACCCTTCCTTTATGTTATGTATCACTCTTTATTGCTCTTTCGCATAGTTTGTTGCTATTGATATAAATTGCGCCGTAAATTTATAAAAAAATTTGTGACGCATAGTGCGATGCTCCGGAAAAATACTCCGCTTTCCACGGACACGGCGCAGGTCCCTTCGGAAGCACCCCACATCGTACGAGGGTAAGCTACCGCAGTATTCCTTGTCCTTGTAGGAAAGGAACAGCTGAAGGCTCTGGAAGGATGCACCTGCGTCTTCTCGTTACGCTTTGTAGTAGGCTTAGGCAACGAAGAAGCCTACTCACTGAAGTAGCCTGGCTGAGGTGCCCCCCACAGAAAGGGAGTGTTTTTCCGCAGCGCCAGACTAGCAGTCACCTTGATAAAGAATAAAAAGGTCATTGTTTCTTTGCGGCGCAGTTTATATAAACTGCTAGTTGAAATTCAATACTTAGAAAAGAACAATCTTCCAGATCACAACCGTCCTGAAAAAGAAGAGCTTTCTGAAATACTCAGAAAGCTCTTTCCCACTAGCATATCACATCAAACTATTTTTTCTCAGCTAACCATGCGGCTATTGCTTCTGCCTGTGCTGCATCAACTAGTCCACCAGGCATTCCAGTACCTTTACCATTCATAATGATATCCTGAATTTCTTCTTGTGTGTATTTACTTCCTACTTCTTGTAAATTCGGTGCACCACCAGCGCCACCAGAAAGGTCCGCTCCGTGACAGCCAGCACAAGTATTTTGGAAAACAGCTTCTGGATCACTTGCTGTTGCTTCACCTTCAGTCTGCTCCCCACTGTTCGCAATTTCTTCTTCTTGATTCAATCCTATAATTGATACAACAATCATAGCTAGAATTCCCAAAACCGCAATGAGAGCATAAGGAATAACTGGGTTCTTTTTCATGTTCTTTTTTACCTCCTTATGTAACCCCTTTTCATTGGTAAAGACAAACTATGTATATTTTACTTTAAAATCTACAAAGAGAAAAGGGAAACATACGAATATTAATTGATGACGATGTAAACTAGGATAAATATTCCAATAATGCCAGAATAAAATAAATAGTTTCGATTTAATTTCTTTCCTATCCATATCCAAAATATACAATTTACAAACGTTATCCCATAGATAAGGATAGAGGTGCTAAACCATAATTGCACGAGTTGCACACTCGTAATAAAAATTAATAATAATGTAATTTCCAGGGAAAAATTGAGCCGTAAACCCACTGTTTTCCTCATATACAGGTGTAAAACACCAGATAACCCACAAAAAAGTATTAGGATGGCAATTTGCATTATCATCTGAAGTTCAGTAAAATAAATGGTAAGAAATGCGAGCGGTAACAAGAGCACATTCACAAGTAACAGGAATAATCTCCGCTTGTTACCACTGACGCTTTCAACCGAACCTAATGAGTCTCCTTGAGAATATAACGCTAATAGAAAATTACAATACTTTTCCGGAAGCAGGTTATTCTCTTTCCAATAGTAGATTTCCTTCATGATGATTTTTCTTCGATCATCACTCATTTTGTTCACTCCACGTATAAAACGAAATGGCCTAACCGTTTTTATTCAAGGAAATCTTTAAGACGTTTGCTTCGACTTGGGTGTCGTAGCTTTCTTAGTGCCTTAGCTTCAATTTGTCTAATTCTTTCTCTCGTAACTCCGAACACTTTACCCACTTCTTCAAGTGTTCGTGTACGTCCATCGTCTAATCCAAAGCGTAAACGAAGTACATTTTCTTCCCGATCTGTTAGAGTATCTAACACATCTTCTAATTGTTCCTTTAACAACTCATAAGCAGCATGGTCAGAAGGGGAAGTTGCTTCTTGGTCTTCGATAAAATCACCTAGATGTGAATCATCTTCTTCACCGATCGGTGTTTCTAAGGAAACAGGTTCTTGAGCTATCTTTAAGATTTCTCGTACCTTTTCAGGTGTTAACTCCATTTCTTTTCCGATTTCTTCTGGGCTAGGCTCACGACCTAAATCCTGAAGCAGCTGTCTTTGTACTCGGATCAGTTTATTTATCGTTTCTACCATGTGTACAGGAATACGAATGGTTCTTGCCTGATCTGCGATAGCTCTCGTAATCGCTTGACGTATCCACCAAGTGGCATACGTACTAAACTTGTACCCCTTGCGGTAATCAAATTTTTCAACTGCCTTAATAAGACCCATGTTTCCTTCCTGAATCAAGTCTAAGAAAAGCATTCCTCGACCTACATAGCGCTTTGCAATACTAACTACTAAACGAAGGTTCGCTTCAGCAAGTCGTTTTTTCGCTTCTTCCTCACCGTCTTCAATACGTTTTGCAAGCTCAATTTCTTGAGCAGCAGACAATAGGTCTACTCTTCCAATTTCTTTTAAGTACATACGAACTGGGTCATTAATTTTAATACCAAGTGGAACACTTAAATCATTTAGGTCGAATTCTTCCTCCTTAGAAAGCTGCTGCATGCTTGGGTCTTCCTCAGATTCCCCAATCACTTCCACCCCTTGTTCATTTAAGTGCTCATAAAATTCATCCATTTGATCGGATTCCAATTCAAAGTTTGACAATCGCTCTGCTACTTCTTCATAAGCAAGAACTCCACGCTTTTTACCTAGCTCTAACAACTGTTCCTTAGCTTGATCTAGGGTTAGCTCTGTTTCGTTTTCTTTTGGCTGTGATGGCTTGTTTTGTGCCATGAGCTCTCCTCCTTCCGACAATTCTACTCTATATACAAATAATCAACTTCGAATTTGCTTCTGAATTTCTAAGATTTTCATCGCGATTTCAGCTGCTTTTAAGGGGTCGCTTTGTTGTTCTGCTAACTTTTGTTCATCTCTTAACGACTTTATTAAAACATGATCGCTTTGCTCAGTTCGAATGATTTTTATATAATCACTGATTTCCCGATCACTAATATCTGGTCGAGTTGGCATCAGTGCTAGTTCAACTACATAACTTTGCAACTCTGCATCAGGTAGCTGCTCTACAAAGTGGCTTACATTAGGAGCGTTTCCTTCTTCATAAAAAGCATATAAGTAAGTTACAATGACTTTATGTTTTTCTACATTAAAATTGCCACCTAATTCTTCTAATACTTTCCTAGCGATGGATTCATCTGCCATCATATATGTGAGAAGCTGTTTCTCAGCATTATGATAAGCCGGTAATAATTTACCAGTAGCATCTCGCTTGCTTTTTATTGTATTAGTATGGCGCTTTTGGTAGCCCTTATCCTGTTTGTTACCTAACTTTTGAAGTCTTGATTCTATTTCCAAGGAAAGAGTGTCCATGGACAAGGAAAACTCATTTGCTAATTCCTTTAAATAATGCTCTCTCTCAATGGGCTTTTCAATTAAAGCAATTTCATCAAGTACCTTTTCAACATATTGTATGCGATCTCCTTCTAATTTTAGATTATAATCTTTTTTTATATACCTCATCATGAATGAAGGATACGTATCACTTGCTTTTATAATCTCATTTCGGAAGCGATCTGCTCCATATGTCTGAATGAATTCATCCGGATCCAGGTCATTTGTTAGATGGGCAACTTTCACAACGCAACCTACTTGTTTTAGAAGCCTTGCTGCTTTATAGGAGGCGTGCAAACCAGCCTGGTCACCGTCGTAACAAATAATGATTTGATCCACATATCTTCGTAGTAACTTTGCTTGCGCTTCTGTAATGGAAGTTCCTAATGTCGCAACCCCATTTTGGATGCCAGCATTATAAGCAGAAATAACATCAACATAGCCTTCAAAGAGAATGACCTCTTGCTCTCTACGGATATGGGGTCTGGCTAAATCAAAGTTATAAAGCATCGTCCCCTTCCGAAAAAGTTCAGATTCAGGACTGTTTAAATATTTGGGTTCTTGCCCATTTAAAGCACGCCCACCGAAGGCAACTGTCTTTCCTAAATGACTTCGAATCGGGAACATGACTCTACCCCGAAAACGATCCGTTACCTGTTGATCTTCTTTTGCAGAAAGCAGACCTGCCTTCACCATCTGTTGCGGATGAAATCCTTTCTTCTCTAAAAACTGAGCAGTAAAGTCCTTGGAATTCGGTGCAAACCCCAGTTGAAATGTATCGATACTTTCATCCGTGAAGCCACGGTCAACCAAGTACTGGTAGGCCTCTTTCCCATCCTTTGAATGTCGCAGTAAATGATGGTATAGCTTCGTAAGCCACTCATTTGCGCTTAAAACATCCTGACTCTCCTGGGTTTGCTCTTGTCGAGAAGAAGTTTGCATTTCTTTGGGCAAAACATGACCACTTTTATCCGCTAAAAAGTGGATAGCTTGTGTAAAGTTAAACCCTTCGATTTCCATTAAAAAAGTGACAACATTTCCACCTTTTCCACAACCAAAGCAATGAAAAATTTGCTTATCCTGGGTTACCGAAAAGGAAGGAGTTTTCTCACCATGAAACGGGCACAAACCAAAATAGTTTCTCCCTTGTTTCTTTAATTGCACGTACTCGCCAATCACATCTACGATATCATTAGCTTTCCGAATTTCTTCCACTAATTCTTCTGGTATTTGACTAGCCATTTTAATCACCGTTTTTACAATTATTCTATATTGCAAAAAGAAAACCCTGCATATTACGACAATATTTTTTACAAAGTCGAAAAAAATGTGTTGGAAATCAAAGGATTGCTTTTTCCCAAACATTTGTCGATTTTTCTATGTCATAAAGACGGAGGACATGCCTAGCCTTTATTCTAATAATTCCTCTTGATGTGGAAACATAAACTTCTTAAGAAGAAAAAGTGAAGTCCTTTACGGAACTAATGGAGACTTGCTTACTATCGACATAAACCATTTTCTATAGAAGCATACAAACCTAATATTCTACAACAAACGGAAAAATCCTTCTTTATCAAGAATGTTTTATTATTCTGAAAATCTGTTTGCACTTATGTATCGTGCTCCCTACCTCCTATGTAGGGTCCATCCGTCTATAAAGCTTCTATAGAAACATTTTTTCACAAAAAATAATTATAATACAAAAAAATCCAAATTGCTAGAAAAAAATTGCTATTTCACAATAAAATCCGAACTATGATTCGAAATTTTTTAATTGAAATCGAATCAGTTCGGATTTTTCTAGAGTGCTTTTGTAATTGTTGCTAGTAATATATAAACTACGACGTAACGTTAATTAATAATTTATTGAAAAAGTAATGAAGTGAAGCTTGATGCCGCGTTCCGGCAGAATACTCTGCTTTCCGCAACGGAGATCAACATCGTACCCAAATCGTGCAGTTATTCAAACCGATGGTTTTTTTTAAAACTTCTCTTGTGTCGCAATTTATATCAAGTATGATTGAAGATCCGGATTGAAATTACCACTCTAAGCTTCTTATCCTTTGACCATTCGTTGGAAAGTTATTGTTTTGTCCCAGCCCCACTATCTATCGGTACATCCTATTTCGAATGTTTAGAATGACATTAGCTGTCTCTTCTACTGCTTTATTGGATACATCAATGACTTGACAACCAATTCTTCCTACTATTTGATCGAAATAGTCTAGTTCTTCATGGATTCGGTCCATATTGGCATAACTAGCCGCTTCCCCTAGTCCTAACGCTTTTAATCTTTCTTTTCTTATATCATTTAATTTTTCTGGGCTTATTCTTAATCCTACACATTTGTTTGGATTTACTCGAAACAATTCGGCAGGTGGATCCACTTCAGGGACAATTGGGACATTCGCTACTTTTAATCTCTTATGAGCTAAATATTGAGATAAAGGAGTTTTGGATGTTCGGGATATCCCGATTAAAATGATATCCGCTTTGGAGATACCACGCGCATCTCGACCATCGTCATACCTCACCGCAAATTCTATAGCTTCTACTTTTTTAAAGTAATCTTCGTCAAGCTTATGAACAAGTCCAGCTTCTAACTTGGGCTTTTGCTTAAAGCTGCGCTCCATTGCATCAATCATTGGCCCCATTATATCAATACATTCTATTCGGCGTTTCTCCGCTTCTGTTAACAAATAATTGCGAATTGTTGGGTCGACGATTGTAAATCCGATGATTGCTTGGTTCTGCTTGGCGAGCTCTATCGTTTCTTTTACAATTCCAACGTCCTCTACATAAGGAACACGCCTAAGATCATATTCATCCTGATCGTTAAATTGACTAAGTGCTGCTTTCACTACCAACTCTGCCGTCTCCCCTACCGAGTCTGACACCACATATACGATTGGTTTGCTCAAGTTGTACCCTCCCCAGGTCATTCTTCCTTTACAATCCCGACAAAAGCTTTAATAACATTTGTTTTCGTAATTCTGCCAATTACCTTTAGTCCATTCTCTCTTTTCTCGACTACTGCTAATCCATCTACTTGTTTTTCCATCATCATTTGAGCAGCCGACAAAATAGAACTTTCAGGTGTACAAACCGTTAAGTTTGGCATTCTAGTCATAATAATATGCACAGGAATTGTGTTTAAATCCTGACTTCCAATGCTCGCACGTAGTAAATCCTTTCGAGAAAGAACACCTGCTAGATGCCCTTTCTCATCTTCTACAAATAAGGTACCGATGTCTTCCAAGAACATTTTCCCGATTGCATCATAAACAGATTCATTTTCTCTGACCACTATTGGTTGAGACTGATAATCTCGTACTAAAAACCTGTTTAAGCTCTCTTCTAGTAAATCAGATTGTTTTTTTCTCGTATAAAAATAGCCAACCTTCGGCTTTGCTTCCAAAAAACCAGCCATCGTTAATATTGATAAATCTGGTCGCAAAGTAGCTCTCGATAAGTTCAAAGATGTAGCAATTTGTTCTCCAGAGATAGGTCCTTTTTCTTTAACGATGTTTAATATGTGTTCTTGTCTATTTGAAAGTTCCATCTCACTTCACCATCAATTCTTCCCGATTCGTTCGTTTACCCATGTTGTTTCCATTGAATAAGAGTTAAATCCGCATACTTTTTAATCTTAAAAGATATTTGAAGCATCAACGAAAGTCTATTACGTCTCAAAGCTTCATCCTCCGTCATAACCATCGTTCCATCAAAGAAATTATGAATCGGATTTGTTAGTTCTCCAAGAATTGTAAGAGCTTCTTCTGCCTGATGTTGATCAAGCGAACTCTCATAACGATCTACGATATTTTGATAGCAGATATACAGCTCTTTCTCGACATCATTTTCCAAAAGGGCTTCATCTATTCGATCATCAGACCCTTTTGCCGCGATATTCAATACTCGAACCAATGCCTCTTGCGTAGATTTAAAGGCATCATCTTGTCGCTTCTCAGCAAGTGACTTCGCTTTTTGAATAGTAAAGTCGACATTTCCAATTCCACTCGTTAAAACGGCATCCATGATGTCTTGTTCCACCCCTTCTTCTTTAAGTAAGTAAGAGGCTCGTAAAGTGAAAAATTCGTTGATATTTTGTTGCAGCTCTTCCGGTGTGGATGTTGGAATCTTCCATTCTTCGTAAAGGGAAACAACTTTATTTAACAAATCCTCTACAGAAATAGACCATTGATACTTACGCATCATCTGTAATATTCCGATTGCTTGCCTTCTTAACGCATAGGGATCTTGAGAGCCTGTCGGAATGATCCCCACAGATATACAGCCGATGATCGTATCTAACTTATCTGCTACACTTAATATTGCTCCTACCGTTGTTTTCGGAAGCTCCCCATTTGCACTTCTTGGCATGTAGTGTTCATTGATAGCAACTGCAACCGCTTCTTCTTCTCCAAACAGTCTAGCGTACTTTTCTCCCATAATTCCTTGTAACTCGGTAAACTCATTCACCATGTTTGTAACCAGATCAAACTTACTAATTTTTGCCGCCCGTAAAGCGTGCTTTCTTACCTCATCTCCAACTTTTAATGCCTGACAGATTTCGTCTGTTATGCGTTCAACGCGAGTAACCTTTTCGGAAATCGTCCCTAATTTTTCTTGGAAAACAATCTTTGTAAGTTTTTCTAAGCAAGCATCGATGGATAATTTTTTATCCTCCTCGTAGAAAAACTCTGCATCAGACAAACGGGCACGTAACACCTTTTCATTCCCTCTAGCAACCGTATCGAGGTGCTGGTCGTCCCCATTTCTGACCGCTACAAACACAGGTTTTAAAGTCCCATCTGCTTGAGAACGAACTGGGAAATAACGTTGGTGCTCCTTCATAGATGTAATCAGGACTTCCTCTGGCACATGTAAGAATCGTTCATTATATTGGCCAGAAAAAACGGTTGGATATTCCACAAGGTGGGTTACTTCTTCCAATAGATCCTCATCGATTGGAACCGTCCAATTATTTTCTGCTTCTAATTGGTTAATTCCTTTACGAATGAGAGCTTCTCTTTCGTTAGGGTTCGCGATCACATATTGTCCTTTTAATAAAGATTGATAATCCGTAGGGTTGGTAATGTTAAATTTTCCGCCCAAGAAACGATGACCGTAGCTAATGTTTGACGTAGATACTCCTTCAATTTCAAACGGTACAACTCGTTCGTCCTGAAGAGCTACGATCCAGCGAATCGGTCTTGCAAATCGAATAGTAGAATCCGCCCATCTCATATTTTTAGGGAAGTTAATACTTAGAATAACTTCTTTAAATGTTGGCAAAAGCTCCCCTGATTTCTTTCCTTCGATATATTTGTTTATGAATATATATTCCGTTCCGTTTACATCTTTGATATAGATATCATCCACTGTTTTGCCTTGACCACGAGTAAATCCTTGTGCAGCCTTAGACCAGTTTCCATCTTTATCGAGAGCAATGTGCTTGGCTGGTCCCTTCGCTTCTTCTTCTAGATCCGCTTGTTTATCTTCAAGTCCACGAATAAGCACAGCTAGACGTCGAGGTGTGGAGTAAGACTCAACTGTTTCGTAGGCGAGTCGTAAATCTTTTAGCCAACTCTCTGTCTTTTCTTTTAATTGTTGTTGGGCATCCGGGATAAATCTGGATGGTAATTCCTCTAATCCTATTTCAAATAAAACGTTATTGGTTGTCATGTTTTGCATCCTCCTTCTTCAACATCGGAAACCCTAGTCTTTCTCGCTCTTCGACATAAAGCTTCGCAATCGCTCTTGCAAGGTTCCGTACCCTACTTATATAGCCAGTACGTTCTGTAACAGAAATAACACCCTTTGCATCTAGAAGGTTAAAGGTATGCGAGCACTTCAATACGTAGTCATAAGCAGGAAATACAAGCCCTTTTTCCATTGTCTGTTTCGCTTCTTTTTCATACGTGGAAAATAACTCAAATAACATATCCGTGTCGGATTCCTCAAACGTATATTTAGAGTGTTCATACTCTGGTTGATAAAAAATGTCTCCAACTGTGACTCCATCTGTCCAATCGAGTTCAAATACATTTTCTTTATCCTGAATGTAGGAAGCGAGTCTCTCAATACCGTACGTAATTTCCACAGCTACCGGCTTAGCTTCTAATCCACCGATTTGTTGAAAATAAGTGAATTGCGTAATTTCCATCCCATCTAGCCAGACTTCCCAGCCTAAACCTGCCGCGCCAAGCGTCGGATTTTCCCAGTTATCCTCTACAAAACGTATATCATGCTGCTTTGGATCAATTCCAAGCTTTTCAAGGGATTCCAAATATAAATCTTGAATATTTGCTGGAGATGGCTTCATAATGACTTGAAACTGATGGTGCTGGTATAAACGGTTCGGATTTTGTCCATAACGACCATCTGCGGGCCTTCTAGATGGTTCCACATATGCGACGTTCCATGGTTCAGGTCCTAAACTACGAAGCAGTGTCATAGGAGACATCGTCCCTGCTCCCTTTTCGACATCATAAGCCTGCATAAGGATGCAATTTTGCTCAGACCAATGCGTTTGTAATGTTAAAATCATTTTTTGAATGTTCATATTCAACCTCCATTTTTGATGTTGGATTGGATAAAGAAAATAAAAAACCGTCCCTATGTCTGAGTCAGACATAGGGACGGTTTCACCGCGGTTCCACCCTATTTGCATTTATTCTTACGGAATAGAATGCCACTTTCCTTATATGCTCCAGAGCGCCTTCCTTACCTTGAATTTACCCAGCTCTCACCAAAACCCGGGCTCTCTTTGAAATTCTACGTATAAGTACTACTCTCTATCTTCACATCACTATCAAATTTGTTTTTACGATACTCCAAAAAGAAGGTAATTGTCAACCTTCAACCATTATTGTAACAGATCAAGTTGTTTGAGAAATTTTCTAGACTTTAAGTAATAGCCGCCGTGTTGATCATAATATGCTTCCATAATCCGCTGAAGCAGCCGTTTATTTTCTTCTTTAATCGAAATGTTCCCTATTCTTGTTACATCTACTCTTGAAAGAAGTTGAATAATTTTCACCAACTTCGGCGGGATACCAATTGCATGTTCATCAAGGTGGGCGCATCTTGAATCAAGAAAGCCCCCTTCTGAGACAGAAAACACATACGCATCACTCGTTTGACCACAATTCACACACTGATGAACAGTAGGGGCAAAGCCTGCTTTTTGAAACATTTTAAACTCATAAATAATCGTTAATATTACGGGATCTTTACCTTCTCCAATTGCTAAGAGAATTTCCATCAGTTGTTGATATAAATATGTATCAGGTTGTTTTTGGTCTACCATTTTATCCGTTAGTTCAGCTAGATAAGAAGCGTATGCTGTTTTGATTATGTCCTCTCGAATTGGACGGAGAGAATGAATGACTTCTCCTTGTTGCATAGTCCCTAATCCAGAGCCAACTTGTATCAAAAATTCTCCATGAATAAAAGGCTGCGTAATAGCAGCCATTCTACTTTTGGGTTTCTTTGCTCCCCGAGCAATGACCCCAACTTTTCCTATATCCTTCGTAAATAAAGTCACAATTTTGTGTGTTTCCCCATAGTCTTGTGTTCGCAATATGAGCGCTTCACATTTATTAAACACGCAGTTTCACCGTTCCCCTACCCTCATATATTTGGATCTAATTCAGCAATCTTTTCGGAAGCTTCGAAAAATGCATCTTCGTCATAGACAGTTTCTAATTCTTTCATAAGTAAATAGGTTTCAATGTTTCCTGTCTGACTAAAGACTTTCCATGAAAAGTCGATCACAAGAAACCCCACCTTTCTTTAAATTATGATGATCTGTCACTACTTATAGATTAACCTCTTCGATCAGGAACATGAGTTAAAATATTTACCATGTATGCTTAGTACTCATCTTTTCGGAAGCCATATTCATGTAAATGGGATGGCCTATTTCTCCAATCTTTTTCTACCTTAACCCAAAGCTCTAAAAAGATCTTTGTACCAAGTAATGCTTCAATATCTTTTCTAGCCATTTTCCCAATATCTTTTAACATGGATCCTTGTTTTCCTATTAAAATCCCTTTTTGTGACTTTCTTTCTGTTACAATCGTAGCTTGAATAAAGACACTACCAGAATTCGCTCGTTCTTCTATATTTTCGATGACAACTGCAACAGAATGTGGAATTTCTTCACGTGTTAATTGTAGCGCTTTCTCTCGAATGAGTTCACTAATGATAAATCTCTCCGGGTGATCGGTTACTTGGTCATCTGGATAGTATTTTGGACCTTCGGGCAAGTAGCTTTTTACGACCTGAAGAAGATGATCGACATTGTTGCCATCTAAAGCAGATATCGGAATAATTTCTTTAAAGCTATACTTGTCCTTATACTCATCGATGAGTGGAAGGAGCTGGTCAGGATGGACCTTATCAATCTTATTAATAATTAGAAAGACTGGATTATTTACTCGTTGGAGCAAGTCTAAGATGTATTGATCTCCTTTTCCATAGCCCTCTTCGGCATTAATCATAAACAACACAGCATCTACTTCATTTAGTGTGTTTTCTGCTACTTTTACCATGAAATCACCGAGCTTATGCTTCGGTTTATGGATACCTGGTGTATCGATAAAGACTATTTGAGCTTCTTTTTCTGTATATACCCCTTGAATCGTATTCCGAGTTGTTTGGGGCTTATCACTCATAATGGCGATTTTTTGACCGATGACATGGTTCATAAACGTGGACTTCCCTACGTTTGGTCTTCCTATTATGGTGATAAATCCTGATTTAAAGTTGTTCTCCATGCTGTATATCCTCCATTGCATCATTCCGTGTTATTTTCTCTATTTTACTATAAAATGAGATTCCCTTTCACCTTTTCGACAAAACCTCTGTAAAAAAAGTGTAATAAAACACTATCATAAGTAATAATTCTCTTTCTTCTACATACAAATAGTATTTGCTGCTTTTAGTTTGTCACGATTGGACGTTTACCTATGCATAACAGCCCTTCGACAATTTTTCCATAAAAATATTTAGTTGGTAATTGTGAATAGTTTGGCGGCATATGTCCAATCGGCGTAATCCACTCCATGATCCCAAGCGGAATCTTTATACGTTCTTTCAAAAAAAGTTCATCCTATTACACTTTTTCGATAAGTCTACTTTACCTGATATTACAAAAAAAATCTGCTTGTCTAACTTCCAAGCAGATTTCCTTTACCATATAAAATTAATTATTTTAGGGATGAAAATAAATCCACCGACAATAGCTGCCATGATGGCACTCATCAATACGGCACCAGCTGCAATATCTTTTATTTCTCCTATTCTCGGGTCCATGTCCGAGGATTGATAATCCATTATTTTTTCAATCGCAGTATTAAACATTTCTAAACTTAAGACAAGTGCGATGGTAATGCTTACAGCAATCCATTCGATCCTCTCTATGCGAAATAGGATTCCCAGAAGAATCACACTAATCCCGAGAAAGATATGCACTTTAAAATTTCGTTCTGTACGAAAAACAGTTCGAATTCCGTTCCACGCAAACACAAACCCTCTCCAAAATGGATGCCTATTCCCGCGAAAGCCCGAATGCATGAAGAATTTCCTCTTGTCTTCCAAACATCTTTTTTTCATCATCCTCATTCATATGGTCATAGCCTAGTAAATGAAGAAATCCGTGAACCGCAAGAAAGCCTAATTCTCTCTCAAAGGAATGGTTGTATTCCGTTGCTTGTTCCTCCGCTTTATCTACAGAAATAATGATATCTCCTAATAACAGTGGAACATCATCTCCCACAATTTCTGGTTCATCCTCCATACTTTCTTGCATCGCAAAAGAAATAACATCCGTAGGCTTATCTATATTTCGATATTCTCTGTTAATCGTTTGAATCTCATCATTATCAACAAAGCTAACCGATAACTCTGCCTCATCAGAAACCTGTTCCAATTCCGCTGCTTGTTCTAGTAGCTTTTCGACCAGATCGAAGTGTTCCGGTTTGACTTGGTCAGTTGCATCTTGAAAATCAATCTGCATTTAGTTCGCCTCCTTTATATTCTCTTGTTTCGTAGGGTATTGAATGCGCGAATGAAAAATACCTGCTAGTGTTTCGCATATCGTCTTTTGAATCACGTGAAGCTCATTAATCGTAATGGGACATTCATTTAACTGTCCATCATTTAAACGATCTTGAATGATAGAATAGACAATTTCTTCTATTTTCTTCATTGTAGGCTCTTGCAAGGAGCGAACAGCAGCTTCCACCGAGTCACATATACAGATTACGGCAGCTTCCTTCGTTTGTGGCTTTGGACCAGCATAACGGTAATTTGATTCCTCGATATCTTTATATTTATCTTTCGCTTTATAATAGAAATACTTTAATAAAGTCGTTCCATGATGTTGTTCCGCAATATCAATAATCTCTTTTGGCAATTTGTGTTTTTTTAGTAGCATAGCCCCATCATATGGATGACGGATAATAATTTCCGCACTTTGGATCGGTTCTAATAGGTCGTGAGGATTTTGAATCCCCATTTGGTTCTCAATAAAGTAATGGGGTCTTTCCGTTTTACCTAGATCATGATAATACGCAGCTACCCTTGCTAGTAACCCATTAGCTCCTATCGCTTCACATGCTGTTTCACTTAAATTAGCAACCATTACACTATGATGATAGGTACCCGGTGCCTCCGTTAAAATTTTTCTTAACAATGGATGATTCGGATTAGCCAACGTTAACAACTTAGACTCCGACAAGATTCCTAACCCCGCTTCGAAATAAGGAATCATTCCCATTGTTAAGATGACCGATAAAAAGGCAGAAGCAACCCCAAATCCACTTTGAATCAAAATTTCTGGTATCGTGTAGCTTTCAAACGAAAGAAAAAGAAACATTAAAATAACAATTTCATTCACGACGGTAATCCCAATCGCAGCTTTCAAGATAGCGGTCTTATCTTGTAGATTTCGAATCAAAATACTTCCAACCACTTGGGAAAAGAAAATATAAATACCCGCCTCCATGTTAAAAGCACCAGGAATCTCGCCATTAAAAATAAGACTTCCCATTAAGGCGAATAAACTAGATAAAACAATTGCGACCCTTTCATTTAACAACACTTTAATCAGCATGGCACCCGTCGCCGCTGGTACTAATAAGAAAAACTGATACATCGACGTATTATAAATGCTTACGACTTTCATCACAGTCACCATAAAGACAGCTATGATGACAACCGCTAAAATTCTACCAGGATTTAGATTATCCTTTTTAGAATACGTATGAAGCTCGTAGCTTATGGTTGCACAAATTAAAGTGATTAATAATAGAAGACCGATTATAGGGAAAACATTTCGTTCATTATTTAATAAACCTACTAAGCTTAGTTTTTCATAAATCTCATTTGTAATCGTTTGTCCCTCACGAACGATGACTTCACCCGCACGAATCATTACAGGTTCAACATTACTAGCAGCTTGCTTTTGTGCTTCCATCGTAGTTTCTACATCAAAGAAGGAATTTTCTACGACTGCAAACTTACTGATGTCGTAAAGTGCATTTTTTAAACCAGGTTTTAAACTCGAGTAACGTAAGCTTTGGTTTATGTTATCGACAGCATTCTCTAGGTTTTCTGTTCGGACCCCTGCATTTAACACATCATATAAGGAAGTCGTTAATAGCTCTTTCGCTAGAGAACGTTCATTCTCTGAGGCACCAAGCAACGCGACAATAGATTCCTTATCTACCGCCTCCGATAATTCAGGACTCAATATTTGGGAAATGTATTGTGCTTTTTCTGGGACTGTTTTCGGAATTTCTTCTTTTGATTCAGGATCTGTTGCTTCTAACGTCTGAATCGCATCGAACAATTCATGTACATATTGGATTCGTTCTTGCGTAATTTCGCTAGAAATATCATAACGATCTTCAACTGCTTGTACCGCTTCTCTCGTTCGTCGTTCTGTCTCTTGAACATTTTCTATGGTTATAGGAGATCGGATTGCTTCCTTTGCAGTCGAAAAACGCTCCATATCGTAAGTCTCTGTAAATACATTGGACAAAGTCATTAACAAGCAAAAGACTCCTAACAATAAAATAGGAAGCCCGATACTAAACATATTTCTTTGCTTATTTAAGTAAGATAATATGGCTTGAATCTTTTTTTGCATCATGACTCCACCCCATTTTTTCATCTTCTTATACAGAAATAAGACCCGCTTACTGGGGTCTTAAGACTTGTCTGTTTCCTGCTCGTAAGCATCGATAATCTTTTGTACTAATGGGTGACGAACGACATCTGATTGCTTCAGATAAATTAAGGAAATACCCTTAATATCGTGAAGGCGTGATTCCACCGATTTCAAACCGGACACCACACCCTTTGGTAAGTCAACTTGGGTAATATCACCGGTGATGACCATTTTAGAACCAAAGCCTAATCTTGTTAAAAACATTTTCATTTGAGCAGGCGTTGTATTCTGCGCTTCATCTAATATGACAAAAGCGTCGTCCAACGTACGTCCGCGCATATAGGCCAATGGAGCAATTTCGATGGTTCCACGCTCAATAAGACGAAGTGTGTGTTCTGTTCCTAATACATCATGTAGCGCGTCATAAAGTGGACGAAGGTATGGATCCACCTTCTCTTTCAAATCCCCTGGTAAGAATCCCAGGCTTTCTCCAGCTTCCACAGCAGGTCTTGTTAAAATGATTCGCTTCACACTTCCACTTTTCAAAGCGTTAACCGCCATGACAACGGCTAAATACGTTTTTCCAGTACCCGCTGGACCAATTCCAAACACTAAATCATTTGCTTTAATAGCGGAAACGTAGGTTCGTTGTCCTAATGTTTTGACGCGAATCGATTTGCCTTTTGCGTTCTTTGTAATTTCATCTTCAAATAACGTTTCAAACTGTTTTATTTTTCCTTTTCGTGCTAAATCAAGCGCATAAACTACATCTCGTTCTCCCACGGGTAAACCTTTTCGGATAATGCCTAATAATGCTAGAAGCACTTCTTCAACTAACTTCACATTCTCATCCGTTCCAGAGACGCTAACAGCTTCCCCTCTGGTTACAATAGAGACGCTAACTTGCTCTTCCATCATTTTTAAGTGTCTATCTTCTGTTCCGAATAAAGCAAGAGCTTCGTTCGGTTCATCTAATTGTAAATCAATCGTTTTTAAATCTTCAGGCATAATCAATCTCCTTGAGATATTGGTTGGTTTTTTACTATATTTTCGTGAACCGTAAAATAAAGGATTAATTTAACTTTACCACTCTCATAAGTTTCGTGCAAAACTTTTTCCGAAACTATCTCTGCATCTTTTTCTAGCTTACTTTTTAACTCTTTCCGCGCTTGAGCTAAACCCGCCTCTTTGGCTTCTTTCTTCGATCTTTTTACTTGTTCCTCTTTCGCTTCCTGCACGTTTACCTGCTTAAAGCTTATCGGAAGCTCCCATTTTAGGAAATGGAAGGACTTCTCCACCGTTTCCGTTTGTTTATTTTTATAATCTGGATTTCCAAAGCCCCAAACCGGTAAAGAGAAACCTGCGAAGTTAAGATAATACTTCTTTTTATTATGACCAGTTAGTACTTCATAATTCGCTTCGAGAGGAATAGAAACCGAAGTTTGATACCATGTTTCCGCAATGATTTCACCTTCGGAAGAAACAAGATCAGGCTTTTGTTCTTCTTTTTTATCTTCTTCGCCCTCCTTTTCCTCTTGAATATTGATATTACCAGAAACTAACAATTCCCCTTTTTGGACAAAATCATTGACTTCGACCATCGGTTTTCCTTTGGAAACAAACATGTCAATGATTACGCCTTTCTTCTGGGCAATTAGATTACGTGGGCCAGGTTCTTCCTTCTCTTCTACTAACGTCTTTTCGACCCCTTCTAAGTAGAAGGTTGTCCCTTTTTCCTTCACACCAACCCACAAGAGCTCCGGAATGTCATCCAGAAGCTTTTGTTGAATGGAGCTAGGAGAACCTAGACGAAATTTTAACGTACCAGGCTCTACCCCATACTCGTCCAACTGTGTCATTATTTTCTTTTCCAATTCCGGGTGTACACCACTCACTCTTACATCCCAAACCATATTGGATAAGAAACCAATAAATAATATACTTAACACTAGACCGACCACGAGTGGTTTTTTATGTAGAATACGTTGGGATAAGAAAGGAATTCCTTTTTTGTGAAGAAAGGATACTTTATAAACCGTTTTTCTGCGGAACTTTTTAACCCTAGCAACATCCTTTAAGTGGATGTTGCCTAAACAAACTTTGTTTGAAATTTTTTTTACGTTCCATACCGGAACATTTTCTTTCGCACATAAGGCAAAGAACAGCTCTGGTCGAGATCCTGTTATTTTCATGGTTACATACCCTGTAAAATAACTGCCTTGCGTCATCTTCAATGGTTTACCTCCTCAAGCGGTGTTTCTTTTATTTTTCAATAAACTTGAATTCCTTGATTTTTCCTTCTAGCAATATTTCTTCTGGCAACATCATTTTAAGAACAAATTGACTACCTGTTATTTTTAAATAACCGTATTCCATTCTCAAACGAAGCTCGTTATCTGAAAATAGAACAAGGCCACGATGATTTTCGATATATGCGTGTAGCTGTCCAATGGTCGTAATTCTCGGTAGCTCGAGGATCACATCTGAAGGTAAATCAAGATGATTCGTGAGCCAATTACCAATTCGCTGTCTCCACGGTTTCATGGACGATGCCCCCTCTCTCATCTAAATGTATGAAAAATAGAAGGAAATAAGAACCGGAAATACGCTTTTGAAGGTACAGTTATCTCAACGCTTGCGTAATATTTTTATTAAAAAAACTTATGATTCCTTTTGACTTTTTGTAAGTGTGTAGTTTTTCTTATATTGGCAAAATCTTACCATACAAAAAAAGAAGACATACCTCTAAAAGTGTATGTCTTCTTCGATCTATACGTTCCTCTTTAACGTCTGTTTCTATGAAATTGAGATTGGTAAGGTTTTAAAGCTCTCGGTGGACCAAGCACCTCGGTCATGACAATGTTTTTAGCCAAAGCCTTTCCCTTTAGTTCCTCTGATAAAAAGGATGTAGCTTGGCGATCGATTTTCTTCGTCTTTCGATTCCGTATGGAAGAAATTCTTTCATTCCGATGCGTGTTCAAGGAGGAAGAAGATTTATGCTTCATCTCTTCATATTGTTGCTGAAGAGTATGAGCTCCTTCCAACTCAGCGGTTTCCATGTGCGGTTTCGACTCTTGTTGCATTGGACCTGATGGAGTCGAAGTAGGCTTTGGATTTGGTATTTTTCCTGTATCTTTATCCTTTTGGAACATTCCAAAGATCCCACCGGCAATAGCAATAACCGCAAATAAAATTCCTATTATGTCATCCATGTTTCGTTATCCCTCCTTATAGGAGTTAACTGTTTTTACTCTTCTTCTTTGTCTTTCGATACTTTTCCAATTGAGTCTCTCATATCAGTATCAGCATTAATGTTTTTATAGTTCATGTAGTCCATGACTCCAAGATTACCGGAACGAAGTGCTTCGGCCAAAGCAAGTGGTACATCTGCTTCTGCCTCCACAACTTTTGCTTGCATCTCTTGAACTTTAGCAACCATTTCTTGTTCTTGAGCAACCGCCATCGCTCTTCTTTCTTCTGCTTTTGCTTGGGCGATGTTTTTATCCGCTTCGGCTTGATCCATCTGAAGCAATGCCCCAATATTTTTCCCGATATCAATATCGGCAATATCAATGGAGAGGATTTCAAAAGCAGTACCTGCATCCAATCCTTTGGATAAAACATTATGAGAGATTTTATCTGGATTTTCTAATACTTGACTATGGCTATTCGAGCTACCAATTGTACTTACAATACCTTCCCCAACACGGGCTATAACCGTTTCTTCCCCGGCTCCCCCTACTAAGCGGTCGATATTCGCACGCACTGTAATACGGGCTTTCGCTTTTACTTCAATCCCATCCATTGCGATACCCGCAATGAACGGTGTTTCGATGACTTTCGGGTTAACACTCATTTGAACCGCATCTAGTACATCACGACCTGCTAGGTCAATGGCTGCACATCGTTCAAAACTTAACTCAATATTGGCACGTTGAGCGGCAATTAATGCATTGACGACGCGATCGACGTTACCACCAGCTAAGTAGTGACTTTCTAGTTGATTCGTATTGACATCAATCCCTGCTTTGTGTGCTTTAATTAACGGATTAATGACACGGGAAGGAACTACCCTTCTAAGGCGCATCCCGACAAGTGTGAATATGCTAACATGAACACCTGCTGCTAACGCACTGATCCATAGCATGACTGGAATAAATGTGAACAATACTGCTACAACAATGATAATAAGTCCAACTAAAATAATTGGTAATAGTTCTTGCAAAGACATATTTTGTTCCTCCTAATTATTTACTTTCTACTTCTCTTACAATTATTCGTGCACCCTCTGTTTTTACAACCCTTATATTGGATTGCTCTTTTACATAGCCGCCTTCGGTTACGACATCCAATCGTTCCCCGTCAAATAGACCGGTTCCTGAAGGTCTTAGAGGTGTGAGGGATACCCCTTGTAATCCAATTAAATCTAGACGACTTACAGTAGACACGTAGCCTTTTTCCGATGTTGTGGCATCTCGTAAAATAATATGTCGGAAAAAACCTTTCTCCAATCCAATTCGCTTAAATAGGACTGCAAAAACCACAATGGATATTAATATTGCAATGGCAATGCTCATCGCCATATGTCCAATGTCCGCAGAAGACATAAATAGCGCTCCTACAATAGACGCTATCCCTAGGACCCCCAAAATACCCCCTGGAACAAAAAGCTCCGCAACCATGAGAACAATCCCAATAATGACAAAAACAATCGCTTCATAGCCAGCAAGCCCTGCCACAATGTGACCATAGAAGAACAAGGCAAGGGAACCTAATCCAGCAAAGCCTGGTATTCCAAACCCAGGGGAAAAGAACTCCACAATTAGTCCAATACTCGCTATAGAAAGAAGAATGGGAACGACGATAGGATTCGTTAAAAACCTTGCCACTTTCTCTAATAGAGTAGGTTTTATTTCGACTACGTTTGCTTCGCTTAGATTGAGCTTTGCTAGTAATTCTGTACGATCCTCAACAATAGAAGCCGAATATCCTACTTCAACTGCATCCTTGGCACTTAGTGTCAAAAATTCTCCACTCGGGGCATTAAGCTCTGGTAAGTCGACAGAAGGATCTGCCATCGCCTCTGCGTAAAGGGGATTTCTTCCCTTTGACTCTGCTGCCGCTTTCATCGCCGCAATCCAAGCAGACTGTGCTTTCTTTGCCGCTGCTGTCCCGTCTGAGTTTATGACTCCACTTGCACCCATGGTGGCGTTCGCAGTCATGAAGATATGGTCCGTATTTAAGGCCAAATAAGAACCAGCTGACAAAGCCTCGTTTACTACGAAGGCACTTGTCTCCACTTCCACAGACTGGATGATTTCTGCGATTTGGGTCGCAGCATCCACTCGTCCACCTGGGGTATCTACTTCGAAAAGAAGGTGGTCAGCCCCTTCCGAAATCGCTGTTTCCGTTGCTCTTTCAATAAAGGATTCCAACCCTTTTTCAACGGTTTCCTCAATAGGTATAACATATACCAATTTACCACTACCGTTATCCGCATGTACTGTATGTATCAACCCGAGAAAAAACATAAGGAAGCCTATCACAAAGAAGCCTAAATGTTTCTTATTCAATTGCTCCCCTCCTTTCCGACGAGATAATAAATATACGAAAATGTCTATAAAAGGGTTTCATTTTTCTTTTATGATTTCCTTATGCCCTTATAGTATCTCATATCCAGAAAAGGATTCCTATAGGAGTGGTATATCTTTATGCACCTATAGAAAAATCCCCTCGTCATATGACAAGGGGATTTAGCATTCTTTTCATATCCAAGTATTAGGACAAATGCTTTAAGACTAATTTGTTTACTAATGAACCGTCTGCTTTTCCTTTTACCTTTGGCATAACAGCGCTCATTACTTTGCCCATTTCTTGTTTAGAAGTTGCACCAACTTCTTGAATGGTTTGTTTCACAATGTCTTCTAATTCTTCTTCAGAAAGCTGTTCAGGCATATATGCTTGTAATACCTTGATTTCATCTTCTAGTTTTGCTACAAGATCGTCGCGTCCAGCTTCTTTAAAATCGTGGAGGGAATCTTTTCTCTGTTTTAACTCACGAGATAAAACAGTTAAATCTTCTTCTTCCGATAAACCGTCCTTACCCAGTTTGATCGCTTCATTTTGTAAGGAAGCTTTCACCATACGAATGACACTTAAGGTTTCTTTGTCCTTGTTCTTCATCGCTTGTTTCATATCCTGGTTCAGACGTTCTAATAATGACATTTCTACACCCTCTTAAGTCAAAAGATTAAAAGGAATTCCTCCTAATCTTCTATCATCATACTAGAATTTACGTTTTCTAGCTGCCTCAGATTTTTTCTTACGGCGCACACTAGGTTTTTCGTAGAATTCTTTCTTACGGTATTCAGCCAATGTACCATTTTTTGATACACTGCGTTTAAAGCGACGAAGAGCATCCTCAAGAGACTCGTTTTTACGAACGCGAGTTGTGTTTGACATGCTAATTTCCCTCCCTCCGAAGCATACAATCTAGATTAGGACGACATGTGATTCTACACATGTCTCCCGACAATTATAATACACTCCAATTTTGAGGTCAACTTTTTTTAGAGGAAATGCTTCGCATCTCCACACAAGTTATGGATTTTAATCATGTTCTCTCTGTCTTGTCCATAAAATGGGGAGGAGAGGTGAAATCAATGGGACATATCTTAACACTAGCTTGTGTATTTATCATGTTATTCTTTCTAGGTATGACAATTATGCGTGTTGGTTTATATCAATTATCCTACGAGAAAATGAAACGTCTATTAGCAACATTTACGAAAAATCCTATTTTAGGTATCTTAATGGGTATAGTCACTACGTCTATTCTTCAAAGTAGCTCCTTAGTCATGGTACTAACCATTGGTTTCGTTAGCGTCGGATTACTTACCTTCAAACAATCTCTTGGGATTATGTTAGGTGCAAATATTGGAACAACCGTTACAGGAGAAATTCTTGCCTTTTCCCACCTTATACCAGAATGGTATTTGCTCATTTTCGGCTTCCTATGTATGATCATGCCTAACCAAAAATGGTTTAGCGCAGGTACGATTATGTTTGGACTAGGAACTATATTCGTTGCTCTCCAAGGTTTTGAATCTTTAGCAAAAAGTTTCTCGGACCTTACATACTTAGAAAATGGCTTTATCTATACAAATGAACACCCTACGTTCGGTGTTGTAATAGGAATAATCGTTAGTGCTATTATCCAATCCTCAAGTGCGACAATTGGAATGACGATGAGCTTTCTAAACCAAGGTATGGTAAGCCTTACAGCATCCATTGCGATTGTACTAGGGGCAAATGTCGGGACGTGTGTAACTTCCCTTTTAGCAATTATCGGACTGAATAAAGAAACCAAGCTTGTAGCGATGGCGCATGCGTGGTTTAACATCATAGGGGTGCTTCTGTTCTTGCCTTTGTTATTCCTTTTAACAGATACTGCTACACTACTGTCCGTTCATGTAAAGGAACAGCTTGCTCATATCTCTGTCTTATTTAATTGTGTCACGGTTTTACTTATGATTCCATTTCTTACTCCGTTTGAAAAATTTATTCTGAAATGGCACGGAAAATAAATTAAGATTTAAAAAAACGTTCAAAGCATGATCGCTTTGAACGTTTTTTTTAATAATCAGAATCTGAAGATCCACCTTCCACAATTGCTACGCCAGCACTTGCTCCAATTCGTGTTGCACCAGCTTCAATCATTGCATCTGTTGTTTTACGATCACGAACTCCTCCAGAAGCTTTCACTCCCATATCAGGTCCAACTGTTTCTCTCATTAAACGAATGTCTTCAACGGTTGCTCCTCCACCTGAAAAACCAGTGGATGTTTTGACGAAGTCAGCACCCGATTTTTTCGAAATTTCACACGCTTTTTTCTTTTCATCATCAGTAAGTAAAGCAGTTTCAAGGATAACTTTTGAAAGAGCCTTCCCATTTGCTGCAGAAACAACGGATTGAATATCTTTTTCAACAAAATCCCACTCCCCGTTTTTGACAGCACCAACGTTAATAACCATATCTACTTCCGTTGCACCATTTTTAATTGCTTGGATCGTTTCAAAGACCTTTGTTTCGGTCGTTGTAGCTCCTAATGGAAAACCAATTACGGTACAAACTTTTACACCCGAATCCTTTAACTCTTTTGCACAGTACTCCACCCAATAAGGATTTACACAAACGGATGCGAACTGGTATTCCTTCGCTTCGGATACGAGCTTATCAATATCCGATTTATTCGTATCTGGCTTTAATGCCGTATGATCAATCATTTTGGCTAGTTGATTTTTTTCCAATCTTATTCCTCCTTAGTTGTACGAACCTCTTCCCACATCATAGCATTATTATGAAAAAATGACCACTAGAGGGAAAAATGTACGAAGAAAATAGTGCCTGTGCCTGACTTCACCTTTCTTGTACATAATTTATATAAATTGCGACATAACGAAATAGTAAAAGGTGCTATAAAACCAATTGGTTTTGTGACTGCTCGGTGTGTGTACGATGCTGATTTCCGTTGCGGGTAATCGCTTTCCGCGGGCACGGTCTCAGCCTCCTCAAAAAGCAAAGTTCGCTTTTCTGCGGGGTCTTCAACTCGTGCTGTTCCCGCAGGACAAGGAAATCTTCTTAGAATAGACATCGCACGAAGAAAATTGAGCTTTATTTTCGAGGAGTCGATTACCCTCCACTCCAATCAACATGCCGTATAAAGCGAGCAATATGCTTTCTCTCCTTGTTATAGACATCTTTGTGACATATGGTCCTTCACCACAGAATTCTTGCGCTTTATAAAAAAATGTCCTCAAAAAATTTGGTTTTATTCTAGCAATGGTCTATCTAAAAAATCGGAAAGCCTTACTAGAGCGTAGGCAGAATACGGAGACTCCAGCGGAACAGCGCGAGGAGATTGAGGCCGTGCCCGCGGAAAGCGGAGTATTCTGCCGGAGCGCCGGCAAATAGCTTCACCCCTTGTGTCGCATTTTATATCAACTATGAACTAACATCCAAGTGTGTTACAAATCCATTTCAGCAAAAAAACCTATTTCAAATTTCAACTTTAAAATAGCTGATATTATAGGAAAAATCTCGAAGATCTCTAGATGTATTTATATTTCTGGAGTGGCGCCAATCCACAGTCTCGAGTTGATATCAAAAAGACCCGATTGCTCGGGTCTTAGGATGACATTACTTTTTGTTTGATTTCTGGTTCATCCATTACGCGAACAAATTGTCCTTCGTTATATGGATAGCCAGCTTTTGTGATTTTCACTCGTACTATTTTTCCAATCATATCATCGGAAGCCTCTAATTTTACTTTTAGATAATTGTCCGTATAGCCAACATACACATTATCATTATCTTCCGTTTTCTCTTCAGGTATAACCTCTAACACTTCTCCTTCATACTGAGAAGCATACTCTTTTGCTTGTTGGTTGGATAATTCGATTAGGCGATGAACTCGTTCATTTTTCACATCATCATCCACTTGATCTTCCATTCTAGCAGCTGGAGTACCTGTACGTTTAGAAAACGGAAATACGTGAAGCTCCGAATATCCGATTTCTTTCACAAAGTTATATGTTTCCATGAACTCTTCGTCTGTTTCTCCAGGAAAACCGACAATAACATCGGATGTAATGGCCAAACCTGGTAGAGCTTTTTTAATTTTCTCTACACGAGCACGATAGAAATCTGTGGAATACTTACGTCGCATTCTCTTTAGTACCGTATCAGATCCAGACTGGAGTGGGATGTGAAGATGACGCACAATCTTTTCAGATTGATCCAAAACGTCAATTACTTCGTCGGTGATTTGGCTAGCTTCAATAGATGAAATTCGAATTCGTTTTAACCCATCTACTTTCGTTTCCAACTCACGCAACAATTTGGCGAAATTATAATCCTTCATATCTTCGCCATATCCTGCTGTATGGATTCCCGTTAATACAATCTCTTTATATCCTGCATCTACTAATTTTTGTGCTTGGTTTAAGACATCTTCCGGATCACGGGAACGAAGTAAGCCTCTAGCCCATGGAATGATACAAAATGTACAGAAATTATTACATCCTTCTTGAATCTTTAAGGAAGCACGAGTTCGATCTGTAAAGGCTGGCACATCCATTTCTTCGAACACTCTATTTTTCATAATGTTGGAGACACCATTAATTGGCATTCTCGTTTCTTGGTGTTCTTCGATGTATTCAATCATTCTTCCACGGTCCTGAGTACCAACGACAACATCTACTCCGGGAATTTGCATAATTTCACCAGGGGAAGTTTGCGCATAACAACCTGTTACACATACAACTGCTTCTGGATTTTTACGGATGGCACGACGAATAACTTGCCTGCTTTTTTTATCCCCTGTGTTCGTAACCGTACACGTGTTAATGACATATACATCCGAAATTTGATCAAACTCTACTCGATCGTATCCTTCGTTTTTGAATCGTTGCCAAATTCCTTCTGTTTCATAATGGTTTACTTTACATCCTAATGTATGAAAAGCCACTGTAGGCATTTCGTCACCTCTATTCTTCAAAGTGATAAGATAGACCTGCTAATAAGTAAAGAGCTGCTGTTTCCGTTCTAAGTATTCTTGGACCTAAGCGAATAGGTGTGAAGCCGTGCTCTATTAGTTGGTTTACCTCTTCTATTGTATATCCTCCCTCAGGTCCAATACAAGCCAGTATCCTTTGCCCATTTTTTACAGTTCGGAACAAATCACTTAGCTTTTGGTTCTGTGGCCCTTTTGCTTCTTCTTCATAAGCAAACCACTTCACATCATAGTCGTCGCTCCGTTTTATTAATTCCTTAAAAGAAAGCACTGTTTCTACATGTGGAACTACGGTACGATGTGCTTGCTCACTTGCTTCTTTTGCGACTTTTTTATATCGGTCTGACTTCTTATTTATCTTTTTAGGATCCCATTTCACGACAGATCTGGCGGCTTGAAACGGGATAAATTCGCTTGCGCCAAGCTCTGTGCCTTTTTGTAAAACGAGTTCCATCTTATCCCCTTTTGGCAAGCCTTGTGCAATCGCAACATGGACAGGCATCTCAGACTCTTGTTCTAACCACTCCACTATGGATGCTTTTACCATTTGCTCTGATCTTTCAGTAATCTGACAAACAGCTGCGCGCCCATTAGGTTGGTTACAAACAATCTTGTCTCCTTCTTTCATCCGCATGACGCGAACAATATGATGAACATCTTCTCCTTCGATAAGGACATGGTCGCCCATCCAGTGTTCTTTTGCTATAAAATAACGCTGCACCATTAGCCACCTGCTTCCTTACCTTTTCTTTGCAATTATGGCAATCCAGTCTTCCATTTGGGTCACTTCTTGTATCTCGAAACCAGCATTTTCTAATGATTCTTTTACTAGATTCTTTTTTTGATTAATGATGCCGGATGTCACAAACAACCCACCTGGTTTTAAACAGCGATATGCATCATCTACAAAACGAACGATAATTTCAGCAAGAATATTCGAAACAATTACATCCGCTTCGACATCAACTTGGTCAAGCAAGTTGTTTTGTTTCGAATAAATCTTACCTTCTGTTTTATTTAGTTTTGCATTAATCTTTGTACTTTTTACAGCAACATCATCAAGATCATAAGCATAGACCTCTTTTGCCCCTAATAATGCTGAGGCAATACTTAACACACCAGAACCTGAACCAACATCAATGACCACATCTTCTTCTTGGATAACTTTTTCCAAGGCCTGCACACTCAATACCGTTGTCGGATGTGTTCCAGTGCCAAAAGCCATTCCTGGGTCTAATTCGATAATGATTTCATCACTAAAAACAGGCTGATAGTCTTCCCAGGTTGGGATAATCGTAATTTTTTCAGAAATCTTAACAGGCTTATAATATTTTTTCCAGGCTGTTGCCCATTCCTCTTCATTAACCTCACTTAACGTAATATGATTACGTCCAAGATCGATATCATAGATGAGCAAATTATTGATAGCTTGTTTAATTTCTTCCACGGTTTCCCCGAGAAAACTGTTCACAGCTAAGTAGGCTTTGACATAAACGCCTTCTTCTGGATAGTCGTTAGGGTCTAATTCGTACACTTCACCAAATAGGGATTCCCGTTCTTTATCTAATTCAGTAGGATCTTCAATGACTACCCCACTCGCACCAGCCTCATGCAAGATATTAGATATGGGCTCAATCGCTTCGTTTGTCGTATGAATACATATTTCGGACCACTTCAAAAGATCAACTCATTTCCTTTGGAATTTACCAAATGGGTCACAACAAGCAAAAGGTTACTCCCCTTTAATGGCTCGCTTCATCCGCTGAAAAAAAGAATCTTCGTGTTCATCCGCTGGTTGATTGCCACTGATATCATTAAACTCTCTTAACAGCTCTCTTTGTCTATCACTTAAGTTAGTTGGGGTCACAACACGGATTTTCACGTGCTGGTCACCTTGACCATACCCTCTAACATTTGGTACACCTTTTCCTTTTAAACGGAATACTTTTCCTGTTTGTGTCCCTGCAGGAATCTTTAATTTAATTTTCCCGTGCACGGTAGGGATTTCTAATTCATCGCCTAATGCCGCTTGAGCAAAAGTAATTGGCATTTCACAGTAAATGTTGTCGCCTTCGCGCTCGTAAAACTCATGAGGTTTTACCCGAACTACAACATATAAATCGCCAGCTGGACCACCATTTACACCGGGTTCCCCTTGACCAGAAACCCTGATTTGTTGTCCTTCATCAATACCTGCTGGAATATTGATATGGATTTTTTTACGTTTCTTCACCGTACCAGTCCCGCCGCACGTATTACATTTTTCTGGAATGACCTTTCCAGAACCTTGACAATGGTGACATACGCGTTTATTCACCACACGGCCAAATGGCGTATTTTGTTCCGTATTCAGTTGACCGGTTCCATGACAATGGGAACACGTCTTTGTCTTGGTACCTGGTTTTGCACCAGATCCAGAGCACGTTTCACATGTTTCTTCTTTTGGAATTTCAATGTCCGTATCTTTTCCAAAGATAGCTTCTTCAAATTCGAGGGTCATCGTGTATTGTAGATCCGCGCCTTGTCTTGGTGCGTTCGGATCACGACGACGACCTCCACCTCCGAAGAACATATCAAAGATATCACCGAAGCCTCCAAAGTCTTCTGCTCCACCAAAGCCTCCAAAACCTTGGCTTTGCGGACCGGCATGACCAAACTGGTCGTATTGACTACGTTTTTGCTCATTGCTTAAAGTTTCATAGGCTTCTTTCGCTTCCTTAAATTTATCAGAAGCATCTGCTTCCTTATTCACGTCAGGGTGATATTTTCTGGCTAGCTTACGGTAAGCCTTTTTGATCTCCTCTTTAGAAGCATCCTTTGAAAGCCCAAGGACCTCATAATAATCTCGCTTACTCACTTGACAATCACTCTCCCATTCTCTTATTCCGGTTGCAATGACTTTCATCTATTCAACACAATAAGAAATGTGACTTTTTATTTCCTAAATCATCACGTTCTCCCTATCTAAACATAAGTGTAATCATAACACTTTTTAACATTACCCGGCAATTATTTATATGTAGCAAATAGTCGCTGAGAAAGAAAAAGTCAAAGTCAAGAGGATCCTGACTTTGACTTTTGTGTGAAGGATGAACTTATTTTTTGTCGTCCTCGTCATTTACTTCTTCATAATCTGCATCAACAACATCGTCATCTTTCTTTTCACCAGCTTCACCTTGAGCATCTTGTGCTTCTGCTTGAGCTTGCTCATAAAGCTTTACAGAAAGAGCTTGAACTTGCTCTTGAAGAGCGTCACGTTTTTGTTTGATTTCTTCTATATCTGAACCTTCTAGTACCTTCTTCAATTCTTCTTTAGCAGTTTCTGCTTTTTCTTTGTCTTCATCAGATACTTTGTCGCCAAGATCCTTAATGGTTTTATCGGTGCTGAAGATTAGTTGATCTGCTTCGTTACGAAGTTCAACTTCTTCACGACGTTTTTTATCATCTTCCGCATTTTCTTCTGCTTCTTTAACCATTCTTTCTACTTCATCATCTGATAAACCAGAAGATGACTTAATGGTAATAGATTGTTCTTTGTTTGTACCTAAGTCCTTCGCACGGACGTTAACAATACCGTTTGCATCAATATCAAAGGATACTTCAATTTGTGGTACTCCACGTGGTGCTGGCGGAATGTCCGTCAATTGGAAACGTCCAAGTGTTTTGTTGTTAGCAGCCATTTCACGCTCCCCTTGAAGAACATGGATATCAACAGCTGTTTGGTTTTCGGCTGCCGTAGAAAACACTTGAGAATGACTTGTAGGAATCGTTGTATTACGCTCGATTAACTTCGTAAATACGCTTCCCATTGTTTCGATACCTAAAGATAACGGTGTAACGTCAAGTAGAACGACGTCTTTTACATCCCCTTGAAGCACTCCACCTTGGATTGCAGCACCTAATGCTACTACTTCATCTGGGTTTACACCTTTAGATGGTTCTTTTCCGATTTCTTTCTTAATTGCCTCTTGAACAGCAGGAATACGAGTTGAGCCACCTACAAGCAACACTTTATCAATATCACTAGCTGACATATCCGCATCTTGCAATGCTTTACGGGTAGGTCCCATGGTTCTTTCTACTAAATCCGCGGAAAGCTCATCGAATTTCGCACGTGTTACATTCATTTCCAAGTGTAATGGCCCTGCTTCTCCAGCTGTGATAAATGGTAAAGAAATTTGTGTTTGTGCGACACCAGAAAGATCTTTTTTGGCTTTTTCAGCAGCATCCTTTAAACGTTGTACGGCCATTTTATCTTTAGACAAGTCAATGCCATTTTCTTTTTTAAATTCAGCAACCATGTGATCGATAACTACTTGGTCGAAGTCATCCCCACCTAGGCGGTTGTCCCCAGCAGTTGCAACTACTTCAAACGTACCATCACCGATATCTAGGATAGATACGTCAAATGTACCGCCACCTAAGTCATAAACAAGAATTGTTTGATCTTGCTCATCCTTATCAATGCCATAGGCCAAAGCAGCAGCTGTCGGCTCGTTAATAATACGCTCTACTTCAAGACCAGCAATTTTACCAGCATCCTTCGTTGCTTGGCGCTCTGCATCGTTGAAATAAGCTGGTACGGTAATAACCGCTTTATCTACCTTTTCCCCTAAATAATCTTCTGCATAAGATTTCAAATACTGTAGAATAATAGCGGATACTTCTTGCGGTGTGTATTCCTTTCCTTCAATCTCTACGTTGTAGTCAGTACCCATGTGACGTTTAATAGATTGAATCGTGTTAGGGTTTGTAATTGCTTGGCGCTTTGCAACTTCCCCAACCTGTCTTTCCCCGTTTTTAAATGCGACAACGGAAGGACTAGTACGATTTCCTTCAGGATTTGGAATTACTTTTGCTTCTCCGCCTTCCATTACTGCCACACATGAATTTGTTGTACCTAAGTCAATACCGATAATTTTACCCATGACAAAATCCTCCTTGCTTCCATTATGTAATTATTGATTTACTTTTACCATTGCTGGGCGAATCACTTTATCTTTCAATTTGTAGCCTGCTTGCAACACTTCAATCACTGAATTAGCCTCATACTGATCATCTTCTACTTGCATAACCGCTTGATGAAGATGTGGGTCAAAGGCTTCTCCTTCTGCAGCAATCACTTCCACGCCTTCTTTTTCTAAGGCATCCGTTAGTTGCTTATAGACCATTTTAATCCCTTCTACAAAGCCGTCCGAAGCTTGATCGCCTTCGTGAACAGCAAGAGCTCGTTCAAAGTTGTCGACAACAGGAAGTAATTCTGTGACTAATGCTTGGGATTTATATTTACGATCTGATTCTTTTTCTTTTTGTGTTCGTTTACGAAAATTATCATATTCCGCTTGCATTCTTGAGAAACGATCGTTTAACTCCGCCTTTTCTTGCTTAAGTTTTTCTAGCTCTTCATTCACTTCTTCAGTCTCTGCAGATTCTTCTACTACTTCTTGTTCTGCATTTACTACTTCTTCTTGTTGATTTTCTTCTGTAGTTTCTTTTACTTGATCTTTTTCTTCCATTCCTGTCACCTCCTCCAAATATTCCAATCAAACATGGTTGAATATATCACGAAACGGTAGGAAAATAAACCCATCCTATCCGGGATAGTCGTTAAGTATCCATCCTAAATCTACCTGGATGAACTCAAAAAGAAGGGATGGGAAATAACAATTCCCCACCATAACAAGCTATACCCTCTTTTATTCCTTCTCATACCATGAATGAAAAGTTTTTGTAAGTTTTCCTGATAATACGTCTAATAAAGATATGACTCGAGAATATTCCATTCGTGTTGGTCCTAATAATGCAATCGTTCCAACTTGTTGATCTCCTAAAGAATACGTAGCTGTGATTAAGCTGCAATCCTGCATGGCAACAATTTCGTTTTCTTGCCCAATCGAAATTTTTATCCCTTCCCTATTCGAACGAAGCACTTCTGCTAAGTATTCTTCTTGTTCAATGATCGAGTACAAGGATCTAATCTTGTTAATATCCTTGAATTCTGGTTGCATGAGGATATTCGTTTTCCCACCTATATAAAGCTTAACCGGATGTTGGTCTATTAAAGCTGACTTCAAATACGTATAGGCGGTTTCATAATCATTCGTATAAGCTCTAACTAGATCTGCAATTTCGGTATAGAGCTTATCCTGTAGCTTTATAATTGGAACTCCTGCGAGTCGTTCATTTAAGATGTTCACCAATTTTTCTAAATCACCAGACTTTATTTCTTTCGGAATCGAGAAGGTACGATGCTCGACATGTCCAGTGTTCGTTACCAGAATTGCTACAGCAGACAGTGAGGTTAAGTTGATAATCTGCAGCTGCTTTAATTTTGTTTCGAACACTTCAGGACCCAAAATTATGCTCGTATAATTGGTTAAGTCAGATAACACCTTCGCAGACTTCTGCACAACACGCTCAAATTCAACCATTCCCTTTTCAAAAGTGTCTGTGATAATTCCTAAGTCAGTATTAGACAAGTGAAAGGGAGATATTAAATGATCGACATAAAAACGATAGCCTTTTTCCGATGGAACTCGACCGGAGGAAGAGTGCGTTTTTTCAATAAAACCCATCTCTTCTAAATCAGCCATTTCATTTCGGATGGTGGCAGAGCTATACTCTACCTCTTCCCTTTTGGAAATGGCTCTCGACCCTATCGGCTGAGCCGTCTGGATGAATTCATCAACAATGACTTGTAACACTTGCAATTGCCTCTTAGATAACATCGATGATCACCTCTGTTAGCACTCCTTAACGATGAGTGCTAAATCTAATAATAAATTATCAAAACAGGACTTTATTGTCAACGCGAAAGCTCAGGAAGATTCATCTAGCAAAAACTCTTGGAATACTTCATTACCAAACAACAAGCCATCCTCGGTTAATTGGACCGCATCACCTTTTACTTGAAGCCATCCTTTTGCTTGCAAACGATCAATAGTTGAACCGTATAGTTGAATAAGATCTTGGTTATATTTTTGTGCAAAGGACGCAATGGAGACTCCTTTTATCTTGCGCAGTCCAAGAAACATCTCTTCCTCTATTTGTTCTTTTCGTGTGATAGGCTCTTCATGTAAGACAGGCTTTCCGTTTTTGAGTGCTTGTTCCACATACGCAGGAAGTGGTCGTAAATTAACAACTCTTTTCCCAGGTAAATATCCGTGTGCACCCGCACCAAAGCCATAATAATGCTGGTTATCCCAATAGGTTAAATTGTGCTTACTTTCCATACCTTTTTTCGCAAAATTACTGATTTCGTACTGATTCAATCCGTTCTCGATCATCTTTTTACGGAGTAATTCGAACATTTGAACTTCTTCTTCCTCTTTCGGTCGGTGAAGCTTTCCTTTTCGATATCTATTGTAAAATATCGTTTTCGGTTCAATCTGCAACGCATATGCCGAGTAGTGGGGTAAGTTGAAGGACAAAGCTTCCTCTAAGGTCCTTTCAAAATGCTCCACGGTTTGATGAGGAAGACTATATATCAAATCAATACTTACATTCCGTAATTCTTGTTGGAATAATAAATCCAAATTATTATAAACATCCTTCACTCGATGAACGCGGCCAATTTCTTCTAACATTTTGTCATCAAATACTTGAACACCTAATGAAATACGTTGTACCCCATAATGTTTTAGCAATTTAATTTTCTCAAGGTCTAAATCACCTGGATTTGCTTCAAAACTATATTCCAAGCAATTTTCCACATCGAAATTTTTCGATATAAGTTTCAGAAGACGCTCTAACTGTTTGTGCGTTAAAGCAGTTGGTGTTCCACCACCCACGAAGATCGTTCGAACGGATTTATTCGGTTCATCTATATTCGTTTCTATTTCTTTTTCGAGTGCTTCCAAATATTCATTTGCTAACTTCTCGTCATAGAAAAACTTCGTAAAGTCGCAATAGTGACAAATTTGCTGGCAAAATGGAATATGGATATAAACGGAGGAGACCATTATGATGTCCACTGCCTTTCTTCTTTTTTTCTTTTGGTAGTACTATCAGTAAAACCCCTGTCAACTCCTGACAAGGGTTTTAGCTTTCTATTCGTCGTCCATTCTTAGTACAGCCATAAATGCTTCTTGAGGCACTTCTACAGAGCCTACCATTTTCATTCGTTTTTTACCTTCTTTTTGTTTCTCCAACAATTTTCGTTTACGGGAAATGTCTCCCCCGTAACATTTTGAAAGAACGTTTTTACGCATTGCTTTAATCGTTGAACGAGCCACAATTTTATTCCCTACAGCGGCTTGAACAGGAACTTCAAATTGCTGTCTAGGAATCAATGACTTCAACTTATCTACGATTTGCTTTCCACGTTCAAAAGAGAAGTCTTTATGCACGATGAAAGAAAGGGCATCAATGGTGTCTCCATTTAAAAGAATATCCATTTTCACAAGCTTGGAGTTCTTATATCCAATCAACTCGTAATCAAAGGATGCATAGCCTTTTGTTTGAGATTTCAGTTGATCAAAGAAATCATAGACGATTTCCGATAACGGAATTTCATAGACAACATTCACTCTAACTTCGTCCATATACTGCATATCCATGAAATCTCCACGTTTCTTTTGACAGAGCTCCATAACAGCACCGACGTAATCATTCGGTACCATAATAGATGCTTTTACATAAGGCTCTCGTATTTCTTCCACTTTTTGTGGATCTGGCATAACGGAAGGGTTATCAACAGATATAACTTCACCATCGGTTAATTCCACTTCGTAGATAACACTAGGTGCGGTCGTAATTAAGTCAATATTAAATTCTCGTTCAATGCGCTCCTGAATGATTTCCATGTGAAGTAATCCAAGGAAACCACAACGGAAACCAAAACCTAGTGCTTGGGATGTTTCCGCTTCATATTGTAAGGAAGAGTCATTTAATTCAAGGCGCTCTAAAGCTTCTCTTAAATCATTATATTTGTTGGCATCTACAGGATATAATCCACAGAAGACCATTGGATTGAGGCGACGGTATCCTGGTAGTGGTTCATCTGCAGCGTTGCGAGCTAACGTTATCGTATCCCCAACTCTTGTATCTCCTACGTTTTTAATAGAGGCGGTTAAATACCCAACATCTCCAACAGTTAATTCATTTTGTGGTACAGGCTTTGGATTGAACACACCAATTTCGTTCACTTCAAATTCTTTACCTGTTGCCATCATTTTGATTTTATCGCCAATTTTCACAGAGCCTTCTTTAATACAAACGTAGGCTACAACACCACGATAGGAATCATATAAGGAATCAAAAATTAGTGCTTTTAATGGTGCATCCGCGTCCCCAGCCGGTGCGGGAACTTTTTCTACGATACGCTCTAATATTTCTTCGATTCCAATTCCTGCCTTCGCAGAAGCGAGGATCGCTTCATCTCCATCAATACCTAGAACGTCTTCAATTTCTTGCTTCACTCGCTCAGGATCCGCGCTCGGCAAATCGATTTTATTAATAACAGGGATGATTTCTAAGTCATTGTCCATCGCCAAATAAACGTTAGCAAGTGTTTGGGCTTCTATCCCTTGCACGGCATCGACTACTAATATCGCACCTTCACATGCAGCAAGACTTCTCGATACTTCATATGTAAAGTCGACGTGGCCCGGTGTATCAATAAGATGAAATAAGTACTCTCCATCATTTTCACGTTTATATTTTAATTGAACAGCATTTAGTTTAATGGTGATCCCGCGTTCTCTTTCCAAATCCATGGCATCCAAAAACTGTTCTTTCATCTCACGTTGCGTAAGAGCTTGTGTTTTTTCTAAGATACGATCGGCAAGGGTGGATTTTCCATGATCAATATGGGCGATGATGGAAAAATTCCTCACTCTATTCTGATTTCTATTCGTCAAAGGTGATCACTCCAGCAAAATACATAGTAAGCTAACATTCCTTTATTACTAGGATTGATTATAGCAGTACAACTGGGTATATTCAATCCTAGCCTGTTTTTCACAAAAATCTTCCGTAAAGAATGAAGCAACGGGACCATTGCTATAAATAGAGAGGTGGTCAGTGGGCCTACTCGTTTTCAACGGACAAACTGAAGATCCTCCTCGTCCGATTTGTTCCCTGCATCCCCTTCCCCCATAAGAAGTAGATTAATGGACCTATTGCCACAGTAATCATGGTACCTTCATTCTAATAACATGCTAATAACCGGTTTTCTACCTCCTAAAAAAACAGACCAAATCCAATTCGATTCACTCTTCTAATTGGATCAGGTCTGTTTGTTGACATGTTTCTTTATCTTACTGGGAAGAACTTCTTATCTGCTTAAACACCTAAAAGAACGTCTGCACAATCTCATGAGCGGATTTAACGAGACCGTTGTAAAACCATTTCACACTATGCTCCATAGCTCCAGCAATCTTTTGAGTCATATGCTCAGATTCCATCTCTTCAAATTTCTCTTGTTTTTCTTCGACCGAAACTTGTTCGAAATCTTGTCCCATTACTTCGATTTGATATTCTTCTTGATTGTTCTCACCCGTTTGTACCGCTTCTTTTAGAGAAGAAGTTGTATATCCACGAATCTCCGTTACCCCTTCACTAGCCTGATCGATGCCAAATAATACGCCACCTAGAAATAATAGAACCATTATCAACATACCTATTAACATTTTTACCATCTTCTCTCACCTCTATGGATTCCCTTGTACTTTTTCTGCTTGCCAGTAGTACTCACTAAACACTTTTGCTAACGCGTCCGCTGATCGGTAGAGTTCTTTCATGTTATTTTCTACTCCACCAATCTCGACAATAACGGATTGATCAGATAAATCTTGGTTGTACACTCCGTTAAATCCAGATCCGCCTTGTGTTTTTACACCTCGACTTATGCCTGGGTACATCTCGTTTAACTTGTTGTGTAAATCGGTCGCTAACTTCAGATTTGTTTCGTTATCTGGATTGTCACTTCCTACAATAAAGAAGAAGCGAGCATAGCTTTTTCCGTCAATAGTCGTTGTAGTTTCTTCCTTACCTTGTGAATCTCGATGGATGTCAAATATATATTGAATGTTCTTATTGGTCGCTAGGGCTTCTTCTACAATAGGCTTGGAAGCTGTATAAGACTGCCAATATTCCCAGCCCTTCTGGTTTAACACATTCATGAAGTCCGTATGATCGACTTGTGACCCTATCCCTTGGCTTTTCAAGCTCGAAGCTAACCGATTACTTACTTTCGATATATTGACCTCAGAGTGATAAGCTTCATCCTTCGACGTTCCTTCTGGTAAATGTGGTAAGAAGGATTCTCGGTTATGAGTCGTATATAGAAAAACTACATTTCGGTCACCTGTCGTCGGTTGTCCGTTTGTATCATTCGATTGCTCAGGCGGTTGTTCCACCTCTTCTTCCGGCATCTTTGCTTCGCGATCCTCCAAAACAACATCTAGAGGTGCAGCGGATTCAATGGGAAGGTTTGTGTAGTCTGTTCCTTCCCCTGCTACAATGATTTTTCCATTGTAGGCATCGAAACCGGGAAGCTCTCTTCCTAACAATGTTCTCGGATCATTAGGCTTTAAACTAGTAGCCATTTGAAACATAAGATTAGAGACACTTAATGGATCTTTGGATTCCGGAAATGCCTCTTCAAACAAACGGTTTTCCATTCCCATAAAATAAAGAAAAGATGCTCCATCAATTTGTCTTGTCCATTCATTTATCGTGTTAGAAGACAGCCGATAGGCCGGTTTAATCGATGTCAGGATTCCGATGAATAAAAATAATAAACCTATACTGATGATTAAAAGACTTCCTTTTTTATACCATGGCTTGGACTGTTTGATGAATTGGTTTAGGGATGTATTTGGATTTGTGTTCATCGTTCCATCCTTTCTACGTTCTATCTATCATGTTTAATAGAATCTATGAACGTATAACAGAAAGTAGAACGAATCCTACAAGGAAATTAAAAATAATTACAAAGTCTCAGCCTATCTCGTATAGGATTCAAAATTGTCCATATCGACATTTTCATGAAGAGCCGCGTTTAAGCCCGACGCTAGTACATGCGCCATATCTTTCATGTAGCTATCCACTTCCTTCGGCGTCACCATGAGGTTGTGTCCGAGTGGAGTTAACACTTCTTTAATAAGAGAACGTTTCTCTTCTTCATCTAGCTCCCCTACCATTCCTAATACAGCTTTTCTTTTCTCCGGGTCTGGTAAATCTTCTTCTGTTAATGTCTTTTTACCAAAACTCATACCAGCAGGAGATAACGCTTTGGAAGGTCTATCCTTTTCCTTCCACTCTCTTCCAAAGTGCTTCAATAAAAAGTCAATCGTATCACTTGTAATCGTTACAGCATCCACAACGGTAGGTACACCAAGAGCAATGACTGGAATACCTAGTGTATCCTTGCTAATCTCTTTCCGTTTATTTCCGACACCTGATCCTGGGTGAATACCAGAATCCGATAATTGAATCGTTGCATTCACGCGTTCAATCGATCTAGAGGCTAAAGCATCAATCGCAATAACGAAGTCAGGTTTTGTTTTTTCAATGACTCCATGAATAATATCGCTTGTTTCTATCCCCGTTAGCCCCATAACACCTGGTGTCATTGCAGAGACAGGTCGATAGCCTTCTTTCACAGACTGTGGTTGTAACTCAAATAAATGGCTCGTGATCATTACTTTTTCTATGGACATTGGTCCTAAAGCATCTGGTGTTACGTTCCAATTACCTAGTCCAACCACTAACCCTTTCCCTTCTGACGGAATGTTACTAGCTTTCAAAAGGTTAGTTAGTTCCTTGGCTAATACACGGGCGGTTTGCTCTTGCATTTTTGTATCCTGTTTTTTTACCGCTTCACTATGTAAAGTCACGTAAGTTCCGGGCTTCTTTCCAATTTTTTCTGCCCCTTGTGCATTGATTTGTACGTACGTGACTTCAATATCTCCTTCTCGTTTGTCTGTAATAGAGACCCCTTCTATTTGGTCCTCTTTTTCTTTGTCTTTCTCTACATACATGTCCTTCGCTTCTACAGCTAAGTCGGTTCGCACCTGGTATTGGTTATCATCTTGGTTCATTATGATAGGACCCCCTTTTTTTATTCCTAGGGTTTCCATCATGAAGGAATTACATACTAAAAGGACTTGTAGAATTTCCTTTTTTTCCTCTATCAGAATAGATTGCTATTGAAAAGAGAGGGACACTTTGGTAAAATGTCTTTTGTTATAGGTAGATGTTTTACTCTGGAGGTGAAAAGAAATGGCAAATATTAAATCTGCGATCAAGCGTGTTCGTGTGAACAACGACCACCGTGCACATAACATCTCTATTAAAACGGATATGCGTTCCCAAATTAAACGTGTAGAAAGCTTAGTAGAAAGCAAAGATGTTGAAAATGCGAAAGCTGCATTTAAAGTAGCTGCTCACAAAATTGACAAAGCAGTTCAAAAAGGAATCATCCACAAAAACAAAGGCAATCGTCAAAAATCTCGCCTAGCTAAAAAAGTTAACGATTTATCCGCTTAACTTTTTATGACTTATGACCAACACAAACGATCCATTCACTGGGTCGTTTTTTATTTTCTATTAAAACAAAAAACGCAGACTTGATTGATTTCCGTTGCGGAAGTCGCTATCCGCGAGCACAGCTTGAGGTCGCCTCCGAGAAGATATTCGGCTACGATAGCAAGAAAGCAACAAAGTATGCAAAAGATCCTAATAAAAATGCAAGGGAGATGAAATCCCTTGCTTAGGCAATCGATGCTTTTATATGAATGAGTTGGTATAAAAGTATTTCAAATGCAAGTTGTTTATCGACCTTCCCCTGTTTGATCCGGGCATCTGTCTCGGCAAAAATATCTAATATCTTACGAAGCTCATCCATTTGAAAGCTTGCTTCACGGCTTGCAGATATCTTGATGACATAAGGATGTACCTTGAGCTGCTGAGCCATTTGTTGCTGAGAATACCCTTTTTGCTTAAGCACTTTCACATGCGTAATCGTTCTGAATTGAGAAGCCAATAAAGCTAGTAAAGCAATAGGATCCTCTTTTGCTTTTTCGAGGTCTTTATAAATGCTAATCGCCTTACTCAAATTTTTCTCAATCACAGCATCGACTAACTGCAAACCAGTTGTGTCAGCACTTCGAGATAAAAGAAGCTGCGCAACATCTTTTGTAATGTTCCCGTTCTCCCCCACATAAAGGGCTAGTTTTTCCAGCTCCTTCTCCAACATCGAAAGGTTTGTACCAATTTCTTGACTGAATAGTGGCAATGCTTGATCATCCACATAAACATTAAGCTGTAGGGCGATATCCTTCACCCACTTATGCAAATCCCATTCTTTCACAGGTTCACACGTCACGACCTCACTGTGTTGCTTTAACAGCTTTGTAATTTTCTTTCTCTCATCAAGCTTTTCATATGGTGCGATGAGAACGAGAATAGAGAAATCAACCGGTTGACTTAAGTACGATTGTAAGAGGTTAATATTATGTTCAATCCCTGATTTATCCGGTTTTGTTTGAAGAAAGGATGCTTGGTTTGCAAATATAAGCTTTCGTTCCCCAAGAAATGGGTAAGTTTCCACATCGTAGATGACCTCTTGAATCGAAACCTCTTCTAAATCATATGTAGAAATATTTGTATCGCGATCCTCATTCGGCATAACATGTTTGATGAGCTGCTTTTTAACCTTCTCCATCAGGAAAGCTTCCGTTCCATGTAGTAAATATACCGGAGAAAATTGCTTCTTTTTTATTTTTTTGATAGTATCCAAATAAGTCATTGTTTTCACTCCATATTCTATACAATTATCGTATAAGGAAAAATGGAGGAAGGCAAGAGAAAGAAAATAAAAAACTGGGAAATAGCCGGACCGCTATTCCCCAGATGAAGCAATCTATATCAACGCTTCCTTCCCAGACCTAGGACACTACGAAGGAAGCGATATTTGCTGTACTTATAGATTGACCTAAATAGAGAATTATATGGGTGTAAAGTCTTGCTAACAAAGGTAAGTCATATTATTTTAGGAAGATTTGAAATCGAAGTGGATTTTTTTCTATGTTTAACTTATACTAAATAATGGACTAGGAGGGATTTTATGAACGAATTTGAAAAAGATGTACAGTCTAAGAATCACGATATCCTTGATTCAGGAAAAGGCTTCGTTTTCTCATTCCTTTTCTTCATGATCATATTCTTTATTGGTGTTGTCGTGGATATAATCGGATCATAAACAAATATAGCGAATGAAAGAGACTGGCAGTATGCAGTCTCTTTTTTGTGAATAAGAAAATGTCTATTCCTATTCTGTATGGATGTATAGTATGATATATCTTTCTTTTTGTTATCCGTGTTTATCTTCTAGTTAGTCTATGGAATATACTTAAAAAATGTTCCTTCTTCTTTTTTAAATTCGTACATGATGGCTCCATTTAGGTCCGTTCTCATGATTGAAACGTCATACTTCTTTAAACGCTGTATAACATCTTGATTTGGATGACCATAGCGGTTATCCTGCCCAACGGAAATCAAAGCCATTTTTGGTTTCGTTCTTTGTAATAACTGCTCAGATGTCGATGTCTTACTTCCATGATGAGCAACCTTTAAAATATCGACATGCAAATCTGAATAGTCTGTTGTAATCTTTTTTTCTTCCTCCACCCCTATATCCCCGGTAAATAACCAATCTAAACCACCTAATTCAAAAAACAGTACTAAGGAGTTCCGGTTTTTTTCACCAAGGTCTTTGTCTGGATGGAACGTATAAAAGGATTGCCCTTGTATATAAAACACTTCCCCTTTTTCCACACTTTTAACCTGAATTTTTTGTTTTTGGAGCCCATTTTTTAGTGCAGGTTCTAGTTCAAAAAAGGGACTTGTCCAAATTGATTTAACGTTGAAATGCTGCAGGAGAAATGGAACACTCCCAACATGATCTAGGTCATTATGGCTTATGATAATTGCATCAATGGTTCGAATGCCCTTTGCCTGTAGAAAAGGACGAATCACTTGAGTAAAAGTTTGGTCAGTTACTTCATTCGTGATGGTCCTCTTCCCCGCCGCGTCGATTATGATTACACCTTGTCGATATGGAAGTTCTAACACAAAGCAATCCCCTTGCCCAATGTCTAACATGGTTAACGTGCCTTTTGGATTCAAATAAGGAAGCATAGAATGGATGACAAGAAGAAGGACGAAGATACACCCACAGAGGAATGCTCTGTTATGAGATTTTCGTAATTGAGCCTGCATCATAAAAATGAAGCAAATAAAAAGAAGGAAGATGAATGGAAGAGAAAGCTTTCCGGTTACCCATGGTATGTAAGCAAACTCGTCTATAGCATAGAGGCATTGGATAACCGTTTGATGGAGTCCCGTGAATAAGTGCTGTAGTAATATTCCAACCCACGGTAACAGAATAACAAGAAGAAATAATACAACAACAAATGGCATGACGATAAATGAAAAATAAGGAACAACCATAACATTGATGAGTACCGATAGTGGATTAAAGGAGTAAAAATGAAAAGCCTGTAATGGAAGGACACATAGCTGTGCGATCAAACTAATTCGGAGGACGACAAGCAAGGAAGAAGTACTTTCTAACCACTTTTTTGATAAGAGGATACTAAAGGTCACTAGAAAAGAAAATTGGAAACCAATGTTGCGAATCATCGTAGCATCTGTAAGGAGAAGAAAAATAAAAACCACACTTATAATATCTGACACAGGATACTTTACGTGAAAACGCTGTAGCATAATGGCCAAAATCACCATAGACGAAGCTCGCCAGATTGAAGGTTCCCCTCCTGCAAGAAAAGCATAGAAAGGCAATAAGAAAAGAATGCCTAATTGAGCCTTTTCTTTCGTTACTTGTCCAATCTTTATAAGAGCAAGGTAGACCATTCCAATTAATAAACCAACATGAAGCCCTGAAATAGCTAATAAATGAGACAGACCCCAACGCCGGAATAGCTCTATGGTTTCATCTGGTAAAGCACTGTCATCTCCCAGCAATAGTGCTTGTAACCAAGCGCTTGTAAATGAATCATACCGTTCTATATACCCGATCCATTTTTCTTTCACTGAATAGAGATATTCGAGGTGACTTGATCCCATACATTTAAAAGAGACCGGATTTGTTACTTGAAAGTAAATACCATCTTGTTCTAAATATTTCCGATAATCAAATTGACCAGGATTTCTACTACCATCCGGAATTTCTTTCTTTCCTTCCATCCTACATATGGCCCCATACTTAATAGTAGATAAGTTCTTACGAAGATCCTCTCGATTTTCCGGAAAGATCGTAATCATCGTCTTCTGCTTGTTTTCTTCTTCGATAACAAACGTATAACGATCGGCTTTACGGGCTTCGATCGAAACAATTTTGCCCTGGAATGTGGACGAAGTAGATGTTTGTGGTGGAGAAGATTTCGGAGTAGAGTCGAACCAGAAAAACAGCACAAATGTAAATAGAAGTAATAGGACCAAAAAAGCACGTAAATGGCTATGCTTATAGTGAACCCAAGCTAGCCACAATAAAAAGATACCTAACAAACTATACGTATCAAAGGTGGCCGTTAGTGCAGCGATTAATGCTGCAAAAGCTAGCCAATGCCAATAGCCTTTTATTAGGACCACCCCATTTTTCAAGATTTTATTTCAGCTGTATAGATACTTGCTCCAGAGGCACTTTTTCTACTTGGATGTCAGCATCACGAAATAGCTCAATGGCATAAGGATGATTTTTATAATCCTCTGCATAATACACAGCTTTTATTCCACTTTGGATAATCGATTTACAGCAATGTAAGCAAGGAAAATGTGTAACATAAATCTCTGCACCCTCTGTTGGAACTCCAAACTTAGCACACTGTAAAAGGGCGTTTATTTCCGCATGAATGGTACGGACACAATGCCCGTCGATTACATAACATCCTTCATCCGAACAATGAATACCTCCTGATACACTGCCATTGTAACCTCCTGCAATAATACGTTTATCTCTTACAACAGTTGCTCCAACCATTAAGCGCTGACAAGTACTTCTTAACGCTAAGAGATGACTTTGTGACATAAAATATTGATCCCAAGATATCCGTTCCATATTCGCTACCACCTTGTACAAATTATCCTTTTAGTGTACCCCCGCCCTATTTGATAGTCAATATGTTTAAGGAACTCGCAACTGATTTTCAAAGTTAGCTAACGTCTTTTCCCCAATTCCAGGAACCTGCAAAATATCTTCCTTAGATTGAAAATTTCCGTGCTCTTCCCGATATTCAATAATGGCTAATGCTTTCTTTTCTCCAATCCCATTCAACTCTTCTAATTCTGATTGGTTTGCACTATTGATAGATATCTTGTTACTTTGAACAGAGATACTCCCTCCTGTTGGACTCTCTTCACCTTTTTTTGGTACAAGAATAACCATCTCGTCTTGAATACGTTGTGCCAAATTAACAGCAAGCTGATTCGCGTTTTCTGTAAAACCACCAGCTTGTTCAATAACCTCTCCTACTCGGACCTCAGTTGTAACTTCATAAACTCCAGGCTTGTTCACTTCTCCTTTTACATCGACAAGGGCTACAGGTGATTTTATCCCACTCTCTTTCGCTTCCTTAAGTTGCTCCTCTTGTTTCTCTGCATCTTCTATCGTAAAGCCTTGTTGCTTTTGCTCCTGAGCTGGGTGTATCCATTGAATAAAAACAAATCCTGCTCCTATAAGTAAGAGGACACAAATGATCCAATTGTTCTTTATCCAAACCAAGGAATATCACGTTCCTTTCATATTTTCTCTTTCAAAACATAGAATGTTGTAGATGAAATCCATGAAGAGTGGGGGAGCAACAATGAAATGGGGAGTAATAGGAACAGGTAACATGGGGAGCATTCTCATTAATAGCTGGATGTCCTCCAATGTCGTGCAAGAAGATCATTTGTACATCCATAATCGAACTTTACAAAAGGCATATGATATTCAAAAAACATATCCTGACATTCATGTTTCAGAGCAAGTCGAGGATTTAATTGATGAAGTAGATATTGTATTTGTTTGTGTAAAACCACTAGAAATTCATCCATTACTTAGCAAAACAAAAGAGCATTGGCGAGAGGATCAATGCTTAGTTTCGATTACAAGTCCTTTTTCTGTAGAGAAACTTGAATCCTTAGTTCCATGCCAAGTAGCCAGAATGATACCGAGTATTACGAATCGTGCTTTATCTGGAATTACGCTATTAACTTTTGGAGAAAGCATGTCTAAAGAAAGGAAAGGTTATTTGGAACAAAGCAGTAAAATATACTCTACACCATTCTATATTGAAGACGATATCACGCGTATTTCATCCGATATCGTTTCCTGCGGTCCTGCTTTTTTTGGTTATTTGGCAGAACAGTTTATTGAATCAGCTGTAGCCGAAACCAAAATAGACAAACAAACAGCAACAGACCTAACAGAAAAAATGTTTGTAGGTTTTGGGAAGCTTTTAGAAGATGGTCATTTCACCCTACCTGAGCTTATTCAAAAAGTATGTGTGAAGGGCGGAGTGACCGGTGAAGGGATCAAAGCTATGGACAACGAGCTTGGGGATCTATTCCATGTATTGATAAGAAGCACCCATGCCAAGTACGATGAGGATGTCTCCAAAATAAGTGAGCAGTTGCAAATAAGGGACTAAGAAAAAATTCGACAACTGGCTGTATATTCCTGCAAAAAAAGTTCGAATTAGCTAAATTAGCTTTTTCGAACTTTTTTACATACAAAAAATATTCTTTCAGCCGAGGAAATGTTCGTAGCTTGTGAATCAAAGTCCCCAAAAACGGAAACCACTTCAAAACCAGCTAGCTTTAACCACTCGCGATAACTTTTTTCGGAATAAGTACGTTGATGGTGAGATTCATCAAAACGACTGTAGAGTCCAGACTCCTCTTCCTGTAAAAAGAAGGTTAGTTCATGAAATACCTCCCCCACAGCCTCTCCTGATTCACACATCCAAATATAGCTGACGTCCTCATAGACTTCAGAAAAAATCTGATTCCTTAAATCGTTTTCAACGTGATCGATGGAGTGAACATCAAATATAAATAAACCGCCCTCTTTTAACGAACCGTGTACTTGATCAAACACGGTAGCTACGTCAACTGCAGAGGTAATGTAGTTCATTACATCACAAAAGCTTATCGCCAGATCTTGATCCTTTATACCACTTAAATAACGAATATCTTGCTGAATCCACTGAATATGTAATTTTTCGTTCTCCGCTTGGTATCTTGCCTGTGCAAGCATTTCATCGGAGTAGTCAACGCCGATTAGTTGATGTCCATGACTAGCTAATCGGCGTGTTATAGGACCCGTTCCACAACCCAAATCTAATATACGACAGGGTTGGTTGGATTGCTTTTCCATCCATTGCAATGCCAGCTCTGTCCACTTTTCGTAAGGTGCATCCTTCATCAAAACATCATACACCTTCGCCATGTTTTGATAGGACATTGGCTTATCCTCCGTGGGAGAATTCCGTTTCCACAAGTGGTGCGTCTCCCCATAGTCTTTCCAGATTATAATAATTTCGCTCTTCACGATGGAAGACGTGACAAACAACATCTCCAAGGTCCACTAATACCCACCTTGCTTGATCGAATCCTTCCATTCTTTTTACTTCTGTACCAGCTTCTTCAGCTTGCTCTTTAATTTCTCGGGCTATTGCTTGTACTTGTCTCTCACTACTCCCATCACAGATTAAGAAATAGTCGGCGATTAGAGAGACATTTTCCATGTCCAAAATAACAATATCTTCGGCTCGCTTATCATCACAAGCTTTTGCTGCTAAGTTTACTAGGTCTTTACTATTCATTCATGGTTTCCCTCCGTATTTTCCATAATGTCATGTAACAAACTATTATAACAGTGAAAGGTGTCTGGATAAATCGACTGCCCTTTCTTCATTAAATGCATAATCGTGTTTTTCGTTGCTAGCCAGCATGCTTTTTCCAGATTATTATGAGCGACCTCCCGAACTTCATCAACACCTGGAAAATCTCGTCCCGGTTCCATATAGTCAGCCAAGAAAACGATTTTATCTAATTGGCTCATATTAGCCTTACCCGCAGTATGCCACCGTATGGCTGAAAGTACTTCGCTGTCCGAGATTCCAACCTCTCTTTCAACTAATAAGGCACCAACTGGACCATGCCAGAGCTCATGATGATACTGAAGTAAGTCCTTCGGCAAGGCTTCCGTTATAATCCACCGCTTCATTTCGTGAATGTTACGATATTTCGCATAGTCATGAAATATAGAAGCAAGCTCTGCCTTTTCTAAATTACCACCAAACCTTTTGGCCAATTCTAAAGCGGTATCAGTAACGCGGACTGTATGTTCAAATCGAGTCGTTCTTAATTGAGGCTTCACTATAGCTAATGCTTCATCTCTATTCATAAAGCTTATACTCCTTTATCCATTGAATGACCGGATCGGGCAACAAGTATTTGGCCGACAATCCTTTTTGGAGTCTTTGTCTGATCATGGATGAGGATACCGCAAACTCAGGGGTATTTACTTCCATAATCGGATAGTCAGTTTCTAGTTCGTATTCTTTTCTTTTCACACCAACAAATTGAATTAGTTTCACTAGCTCTTCAATTTGTACCCATTTAGGTAAATATTCAACCATGTCTGCCCCTATGATAAAATAAAAATCGATATTTGGGTGCTCTTCTTTTAGATTTTTTATCGTATCAATACTATAGGACTTACCAGTTCGATTCACTTCGATGAGATTGACATGAAAGTGGTCATTGTCCTGAATAGCTGTCTTTACCATGTCAACACGGTGTTTGCTTTCGGTTGTAGCCTTTTGCTTGTGAGGCGGTTCATAAGATGGAATAAACCATACCTCATCTAATCCTAGCGTTTGGTACACTTCTTCTGCAATGAGCAAATGCCCAAAATGCGGAGGATCAAAGGTACCTCCTAATAATCCCACTTTCTTCATAGTTCACCCCTAAGGCAATTGAATCGTTTTGTTTTCTTTGGATTCTTTATATAGGACGATCGTATTTCCAATAACTTGGGCCACGTTTGCACCTGTACCCTCGGAAATAGCTTCTGCTACTTCGTCTTTATCTTCCAGGCAGTTCTGTAATACCGTCACTTTAATTAATTCTCTTTTTTCTAAAGCCTCATCAATTTGCTTAATCATATTTTCGTTAACTCCATCTTTACCTACTTGAAAGATTGGATTCAAGTGATGTGCTTCTGCTCGTAAAAATCTTTTTTGTTTACCTGTTAACATTTAATCGCCTCGCAATCTTTTTTCTAAATCCAAGAGAATGGAATCTACTTGTACTTGTTTCCCCGTCCATATCTCAAATGCAGCTTGGGCTTGGTAAAGCAACATAGCGTGACCATGGTGAATCTGCGCACCACGATTTTGTGCAGCTTCTAGAATCTTTGTTTGTATGGGTTGATAGACAATATCACTTACAATAGAAACTTTCGATAGTCTGGTTAAGTCGATTACCTGTTGATCGTAATTCGGCTTCATTCCAACAGAGGTCGTTTGGACGATCAAATCATACTGTGAAAGCGTTCGTTCGGCCTCGGCATAATCTAAAATATTCGTTTCAATCTGCTTTTCCTTTAAGGAAAGGAACTCTTTTGCTTTTTCTTTCGTGCGATTTGCGATATCGACCTTGGGAAATTCACCTTGGGACAAAGCATAATAGATACCCCTTGCAGCTCCTCCTGCCCCAAGGATGAGTACGTTTTTTTGTCCTGTAAACAAGGAAGGAAACGAATCCTTTAAAGATTGTTTATACCCAATTCCGTCGGTATTATAGCCAATCCACTTGCCATCACGACATGCAACCGTATTGACTGCTCCAATGTTTTTCGCCGCATGCTCTACTTCATCCAAGTACTCCATAATCGTTTGTTTATATGGAACCGTGACATTAAACCCATCCACTCCATTTTCCTTCAACTTGCTAAGTTGACTCGGTAAAGCTTCTGGACTTGTTTCGTAAATCGTATATGTTCCGTCTATTCCTACTTGATCCATAAACGCACTATGAAGCCAAGGTGATAAGGAATGCTTAGCTGGATAACCAATTAACCCTAACGTTAACGCCATATATATCCCTCCTAAATAAGTGCCTCCCTTATAGACACTGTGACTCCCTTCGGACTATGTGCGGTAACAGTAACACCTGGCGGAACGGTTACCCATCCTAGTCCTGGAAAAACGATATCTGTTTTTTCTTCCTTTATTTTAAAGGATTGAGCTTTTAGAGGAGGAAGAGTCGACTTTGATTTTTCATCTGGAGGATGTAAAACCTCTCCTAACTGCCTCTCATATAAATCCGATGCATTGTCTAATTTTGTTCGATGAATATTTAATGTGTTTGAAAAATAACAAATGAAGGATGATCTGTCTCCTTTTTCAAAATCCAAGCGTGCCAATCCACCAAAAAACAATGTCTGTTTATCATTTAGCTGATACACTCTAGGTTTGACTTCTTTAGTTGGTGTAATCACTTTTAGGTCGGCTTCGGACACATAGTGAGAGATTTGGGCACGATTAATAACACCAGGCGTATCATACAAAGAAGTTTTCTCATCCAAAGGAATATCAATAAAACCGAGTGTTGTTCCTGGAAAATACGACGTCGTAATCGCATCCTTCACACCTGTCGTCTGGTTGATTAGTCGATTGATAAATGTCGATTTCCCAACATTGGTGCTTCCTACAACGTACACATCTTTTCCGTTACGATATGTTTCAATTTGTGAAGTTAGCTTGTCCATTCCAGTCCCTTTTGTAGAAGAAATTAAAAAGACATCCTCCACTTCCAACCCCAACTCATTTGCGGACCGTTTCATCCACATTTTCAACCGATTCAGATTAGTGGACTTTGGTAACAAGTCGACTTTGTTCCCTATTAATAGGATAGGATTATGTCCGGTTAATCTTTTTAAGCTTGGGATGACACTCCCGCTGAAATCAAAAATATCAACGATGTTCAAAATTAATCCTTCTGCATCGCGGATTTGACTAATCATTTTCAAAAAATCATCGTCGGTGTACGATACATCTTGTATTTCATTATAGTGCTTTAATCGAAAACATCGTTTACAAATGATCGGTTCTTTCTTTAAAGCCGAAGCTGGTACATATCCCGGTAATGTTTCATCATCGGACTGTACGTCTACTCCACACCCCTGACAAATAATAGGTTCCACATCTATTCCTCCCAACTAATCATTCCCTTTCTTCTCATCCAGCTTAAAATCCTTCGTTCAATTTGTCGATTTATTCTCGTAATTTTGCCATCTGTTTGTACAATCGGTACAACTAAAATTGTGTAAAAGCCCGCACTATTTCCTCCTAAAACATCGGTTAGAATCTGGTCGCCAATCACTACAACCTCATTCTTGGATAAACCCATGGTTTTGGTAGCCTTCTTAAAGGCATTTCCGAGCGGTTTTCTGGCACTATAGACAAATGGCGTATGAAGTGGTTCGGAAAACAATTTTACTCTTTCTTCCTTATTATTAGAGATTATTGTAATTTTAATGCCACTATCTTCCATTAACTTAAACCATTCTATAATTTCTGGTGTTGCATCAGCAACATCCCATGCTACCAATGTATTATCTAAATCGGTAATGATACCTTTTATTCCTTTTGCTTTTAAATCTTCTGGTCTTATATCAAACACACTTTTAACATGTTCATTAGGTAAGAACCTTTTTAACACACTCATTCACCTCATTTACCTTTTCACGAGCTTTTAACTCCTTACTCATGATATACAATTTCTTTCACTGTTTCAAAACAAATCTTGAAAATTTAAGATAACCTACCATTCTTATGAAAAAAATCCAACTTTTTTCGAAAAACCCTTCGACAAATTTCGATAAGCTTATTTCTGTGGATAACTTTATACACAATATCCCCTATGATACACCAGATTTAAGAGAAGTTATCCCTAGTTTACTAACAAGTTATATACAGGTTTCTGTAGATAACTCGTCGCTTGTCCGGCCTCTCTTTTCGTGGTAAAGTATTAATATCTTGAAAGGGACAGAGGTCAGACCTACTCTTAAAACCTTTTCGTAATGCACTTGCAAGGGGACTTCCATTACAGGAGGCAACGATATGGAACATTTATCAGACAAATTATTAATCGAATCTTATTACAAGGCAAATGAATTAGATTTAAGTAATGAATTCATTACGTTGATTGAACAAGAGATAAAAAAGCGATCCTTACTGCATGAAATTGAATATTCCGGATAATAGACACATATCGTCTTTAAAATGACAAAGCTCTTGCCATATGATTGGCAAGGGTTTTTTATTTCGGCTATGATAGAATAAGTACTATTGTTGAATAATAAATACTTTCATCATAAAATGAATGGGGAAAGACCAAAAACGCGGGGCACCCGATATTATGGATTCTAGACTAAACCGTCCTATGAGGACAACGTCTGCACCCTTTTGCCCCAGCCTCATACGAACTGCATCTTACCCTAATTCTTGTAGATCAAAAAGGAATTGACTTACTAAGATTATGACCCCACATAAGGAGGAGTATGACGAAATGTTACTCATCGTGTTATTACCACTTATATTTGCTTTCTTTATTCCTTTTATTAATAAACGGAAAGAAAAGATACATACTGGATATTTTGTGTTAGCTATTCCCCTAGTTATTTTCATTTATTTTGCACGTCATTTAGGAACTGATTTTGAACCAATTACGCAACATTTTGCTTGGATCCCCTCTTTACATATTTCCTTTGACTTTTACTTAGACGGTTTAAGTTTATTATTTGTATTGCTGATTAGTGGGATTGGTTCTCTGGTGACCTTGTACTCCATCTTCTATTTAGACAAATCAGAACGACTCGGTCACTTTTATATCTATTTACTAATGTTTATGTCCGCTATGCTCGGCGTCGTCCTTTCAGATAACGTGTTTGTACTCTATACGTTTTGGGAACTAACTTCCATTTCTTCCTTTCTATTAATCGGGTATTGGCATTTTAATGAAAGGTCTCGTTATGGGGCGCTGAAATCGATGCTCATTACCGTAATAGGTGGCTTAAGCATGTTGGGGGGATTTATCCTTCTATCGAATATTACGGGGACAACAAGTATTCAAGGTATTCTTTCTGAAAGTGAAATGATATTAAATCACTCGTACCTCCCTCTTATAATGGGATTACTTATTCTAGGAGCATTCACAAAATCCGCTCAATTCCCATTCCATATTTGGCTTCCTGACGCAATGGAAGCTCCGACACCTGTAAGTGCATACTTACACTCAGCCACTATGGTTAAAGCAGGAATTTATTTAGTAGCAAGAATGTCACCCCTTTTCCACGGATATGATTGGTTTTTTATCGTAGTAGGTGGTATTGGAATTCTTACTCTATGTTGGGCGTCATTCTTGGCCATCAAACAGACTGATTTAAAAGGTATTTTGGCTTTTTCAACGATTAGTCAGCTCGGTATGATTATGACCATGTTAGGAATCGGAACAGAAGTGGCTGTATTTGCTGCCATGTTTCATATCCTAAACCACGCAACTTTTAAGGGAAGTTTATTCATGATCGCTGGCATTATCGATCATGAAACGGGTACGAGAGATATACGTAAACTTGGTGGATTGATGACGTTACTTCCTATATCAGCGACGTTAGCCTTTTTCGGAACGTTCTCCATGGCGGGGGTTCCCCTTCCATTTCTAAATGGTTTCTATAGTAAAGAGTTGTTTTTTGAATCAACCTTACACGGCTCTGAATACAGTGCCTCGTTCGCCATGTTTATCCAACATATTTTACCATGGCTAGCGGTATTTGGAAGTATCTTTACGTTTATTTATTCCATGTACTTTGTGTTTGGAGTGTTCCGAGGTAAGGCAAAGATCGAACAATTGCCTAAAAAGCCACATGAGGCACCAATCGGGATGCTGATTTCTCCTATTGTGTTGATTATTGGAGTAATTGTAATTGGCTTGTTCCCAACAATAGTGAACTCTCCCCTACTCGCTCACGCAGCCTACGCCGTATCAGGTGTACATGAAGAGCATCATATCGCTTATTGGCATGGACTGGATGCGAAGTTTCTTATGTCTTTAGCTGTTGTAGGAATTGGCACTGTTTTGTTTATGACGAAGAAAAAATGGGAGACTTTATATCAAAAGCTTCCAACGCGATGGACGTTCAATCGATTGTACGACCAGTTTGTTACAAAAATAGAGCCGTTTTCAGCTACGATTACAAAAGGTTATATGACGGGCTCTCTACGACTTTATACACAACTCATCGTAGTAGCGATGTTTATCGTAAGTATATTTACTTTAGTGACGAGTGACGGATTTGCGTTTTTAACGGCAGATCCTTCTGAAATCAAAATTTCGGAATTATTAGTAGCTGTCATGATGGTTGTTGCGGCAATCGGAACGATCGTAGCACGAAATAATGTAGCAGCTATTTTAATTCTAGGTGTTGTCGGTTATGGATTATCGATTCTGTTCGTCATTTACCGGGCCCCTGATTTAGCTTTGACACAATTAGTAATTGAGACGATTACTGTCGCGTTATTCTTACTCTGTTTCTATCACTTACCGAAGATGAAACCAAAACAGGACACGGTTCGTACTAAATTATTGAATGCTGCTATTTCAATTGGATTTGGTACACTCTTAACACTTGTGGCTATTTCTTCCCATAGCAGCAAATGGTTCCCTAGTATTTCAGAGTATTTCATCGAAACCTCTCATACATTAGGGGGCGGGGACAACGTCGTAAACGTCATCCTCGTGGACATGCGTGGATTGGATACATTATTTGAAATAACCGTGTTAGGTATAGCAGCGCTTGGTATCTATAGTCTAATCAAAATTCGACGAAACAAGGAGGTGGACTGATGGAAATCATTATGTCCATCCTTGCTGGTATCTTATTTACTGCAGGTATTTACAACTTACTTCAAAAACAGCTCATTCGAATCATAATCGGTACTGGTTTACTCTCTCACGGAGCCCATTTGTTCATTTTAACGATGGGTGGCCTAACGGATGGAAAACCACCTATCTTAACGGACCACGACAGTCACAACTATGTAGACCCATTACCGCAAGCTCTTATTCTTACGTCTATTGTTATTAGTTTTGGGGTAACTAGTCTTTTATTAGTTTTGGCATATCGTGCAGCTAAAGAAAATGAAACGGATAATATGGATCAATTGCGAGGGAATGACTATGAGTAACTTAGCCATATTGCCAATCTTAATTCCGATGCTATCTGGAATTCTATTGGCCTTTTTCAATAAAAATATCAACCTCTCTCGATTACTAGCTAAAGCTTTAACAATCGGGAATCTTCTGTACGTAAGTTATCTTTTTATTCGAGTAAGTCAAGATGGTCCCATTATTCTTGAAACTGGGGATTGGGCTGCACCATATGGAATAGTTATTGTCGCGGACTTACTATCAGCACTACTGGTGTTGACGACAAACATCATCGCATTAGCTGCCGTTTGGTATGCGCCATACTCGTTAAGCAAAAAACAAGAATCCCATTACTTTTACACCTTCTTTTTTCTTCTAATCACTGGTGTATCTGGTGCCTTTTTAACGGGAGATTTGTTTAACTTGTTCGTCTTTTTCGAAGTATTGTTAATGGCATCTTACGCTTTAATTGTTTTGGGCGGGGAAAAAGTACAATTACGTGAATCCATCAAATATGTCTTAATAAACTTGTTTTCATCGATCTTGTTTGTTACAACGGTAGCCTTCTTGTACTCTGTTGTTGGAACGGTTAATATGGCTCATATTGCCGAACGAGTAGCGGAAGTAGACCAACGAGGGATTCTCACAACCATCAGTATTTTGTTATTCTTCGTTTTTGGTACGAAAGCTGCTCTTTTCCCGTTGTTTTATTGGCTACCTAGACCTTATTCTGCTCCCAATCCAGTCGTGTCTGCGCTATTTGGAGCATTGCTAACGAAAGTCGGGATATATTCAATCCTAAGAGTGTTCACACTCATGTTTCCTCAACAATCTACGAATACACATGAGTTATTCTTGTGGATCGCTGGCTTCACATTAGTATTTGGTGTCATTGGAGCCTTATCAACAACGAATATCAAGCTGATCATCGCTTATAATGTAATCCCAGCAGTTGGCTTCATGATTATGGGGATTGGAATAAATACCGAAACTTCCGTAAGTGGAACCGTCTATTATTTAGTCCACGATATGATTATTAAAGGTGCACTATTCCTGCTTGTCGGAGCGATCGTCCTGTTAGCCGGCACAGCAAATATGAAAAAGATAAGTGGTTTCATTCACCACTACCCTCTTCTAGGCTGGTTACTCTTTTTATCCGCTTTTGTTCTGGCAGGAGTTCCACCTTTCAGTGGGTTTATTGGAAAGCTTTTATTACTACAAGGATCCTTTGGAGCCGACCAAATCGCTCTTTCTATAATTGGACTGGGGTGTAGTTTACTCATCCTACTATCTATTATCCGGATCTTCATCCAAGTCTTTTGGGGTGAAAAAGATGAATCCTATGTACCGAATAAAAAATTGGCTAGGCAGCTAACGATTCCGGTTTCTTTTTTACTTTTCTTTTCTGTCGCTCTTGGGATAGGAGCAGAATTCTTCTACCCTACTGTAGAAAAGATTTCCAGTTACTTGATGGACCCGGAACAATATATTAACTCTGTATTAAGGGGGAATCCATAATGGCTTTTCAAATTGTCTTAAACATCATCATCGCAATTATGTGGATGTTTTTACAAGAAAGCTATACGTTCCCGACCTTCCTCTTCGGATATATTATAGGTATCCTTTTGTTGCTCGTGTTGCAACGTTTTATTCCCGATGCCTTTTATCTGCGTAGAGCAATCAATATTCTGAAATTAATTAAACTATTTATTAAGGAATTAATACTTTCCAATATTGTGATTGTAAAGCTCGTATATAAACCAAAGTTAGATGTAGAACCGGGTATTTTCAAACTACCAACCGTGTTAAAATCCAACTGGGAAATTACGCTGTTAGCTAATTTAATTACGTTAACCCCAGGTACCCTATCGGTTGCTATATCAGATGATAACAGGGAGATTTTCATTCATGCGATGGAGCTTGATGATATTGAAGAATCCATCAAATCAATTAAAGAAACTTTTGAAAAAGCGATTATGGAGGTGACAAGATGAGCAACATACCTGAATTCACCCAATATTTAATTCAAATCGTTACCATTGCTTGTTTTGTCGTTACATCCATCTCCTTGATCATTTTACTCTTTCGCGCGATTGCTGGACCGACCAATCCAGACCGGGCGGTTGCGCTAGATGCCATAGGTATTAATTTAATGGCGATGGCTGGTTTACTCGCTATAATGCTTCTTACAACGAAATTTAATGATGTTATATTACTGATTGGAATCCTGCTTTTCATCGGGACGATTGCGATTGCCAAATACTTAGAAAAGGGTGTTATTATTGATCGGGACATGGATTAACGTCATATTTGATTTAATCATTATCATCTGCTTGATTTCAGGTACCTTTTTCATCTTCTCCAGTTCGATTGGAGTTCTGCGGTTTCCGGATGTTTACACAAGGCTCCATGCTGCAACAAAAGCATCCACTCTCGGCATAGCAGGAATTATGATAGGCGCTTTTATATTCTTGTACTTCGAACATGGAATTGTCAGTGGGAAGTTAATTTTAGGCCTCTTGTTCGTATTATTGACCGCACCTGTTTCCGGTCATATGATATCTAGAGCGGCCCATGAAAGTGGAGTAAAACCATGGTTTAACGGAGAAGAACAGGATGCCTATTCGACATATAAAAAGAAAACGGAACAAGAAGGGTAAAGATACGAGACATTCTCTGAAGCGAGAGTGTCTTGTTTTTTTTATTATGGAATTTAGGCGGGACAGGCACAATTTACGTCCTTTTTACATAAGGTTAGTATATAGGCTCTAGCCCAAACTGTAGGAGGTGCATGTGCTTGTCTAGCATTCTAAGCGCACTAGCTTTTCTAATTAAGGAAGCGTTATTCTTCGTATCCTATGTAAAAAACCATGCTTTTCCTCAACCTCTCCCACCAGATGAAGAGGCAAAATACATTGAGAAAATGCAGGAAGGTGACGAAAATGCTAGAAATATGCTAATAGAGCATAACCTAAGATTAGTCGCACATATCGTAAAAAAATTTGAAAATACGGGAGAAGATACCGAGGATCTAATATCGATTGGCACCATTGGGTTAATTAAAGGGATTGAAAGCTTTTCCAGTGGAAAAGGGACAAAGCTGGCTACTTACGCAGCTCGCTGTATAGAAAATGAAATTTTAATGCATTTAAGAGCCTTAAAAAAAACGAAAAAAGATGTGTCCCTTCATGACCCTATCGGCCAAGATAAAGAAGGAAATGAGATAAGCTTAATCGATATCTTACAATCCGAAAACGAAGACGTGATTGAATACATCCAACTAAATATGGAAGTGGAAAAAATCAGAGAGTATCTAGATATTCTTGACAAGCGCGAAAAAGAAGTTATTATTTGTCGCTACGGATTAAACAACGAGGAAGACCTCACCCAACGCGAAATTGCTAAAAAATTACAAATTTCTAGAAGCTATGTTTCTAGAATTGAAAAAAGAGCCTTAATGAAAGTATTTCATGAATACTATCGAAAAGAAAAAATGAATGATTAACAAATGAGTCATTCACCTATACGCGAATTGGGATTGTATCATACGATACACTATAATCCCATATTCGTTAAAGGTAGGTGATACTATGGCATATGGTGGTTATTCACCTTATTACCCAACGTACGGAGAGTTTGAAGATGTAACGGAATTTGAAACGGCTGATTTTAGTTATGGACCTGGAATAGGTTATGGAGTTCCTTTTGGCTACAGTTATCCTGGTTATCCTGACTACCCTAGTTATGGCTACGGGCCTGGATATGCTGGAGCACCAGGATATGGATATGGTGGTGGCACAGGAAACGGTTTATTTATTGTCGCTATCATTCTCCTACTCCTCATTGGTGGCGGTTACTATTACTTTAATTATTTATAAAAGTTGTTTTCTATAAGATTGTTGTTTTTATAATATGCGACGTAACGAAATAAGGACTCGTATATATTTTATTAAGTTGACTGCTAAAACGGCGCTGCGGAGGCAGCATACGTAGACTCCCGCGGGAAAGCGCGAGTCCGAGGAAGCTGAGACCGTGCCCGCGGAAAGCGAAGTATGCTGCTGGAGCATGGCATTTAGTCTAAACTTGCCCTATAATGATTATCCAATAATCGTTACGTCGCATTTTATATCAACTGCGAGAGTTAAAAAGCAACAACACTTTTGAAAAGAGTCACTGTAAAATACTAATGTCTAGAACAAGCGATTTTTTTACCCTGAAAAGTAAAACCTCTATTTCGAATGGAAATAGAGGTTTATTCTATGCTTTCATCATTTTGTATTCGAATCGTCCATTTTTTCAGTAACATGGCAAAATAACCTGCTACGAAAAGGCTAACTAACAACAAAACGATTAGAAAGTAAGCTTTATGACGATCTGGCTCCATATACGTATGGATCAGCATTCCAATATAAAAATAACCGCTCACAATAAGTAACGTAACAAGAAACCTACTATAGTCTTCAATCTTTGCTCTAAGAACGTCTCGTTTTTCCTCCATAACGTTATCCCCTTCCCTTCCAAAATCATACCATAAATTTGAAAGAAATAAGGATGTAAATCATGGAAGGGCCTTACTATAGCTTCGATACCATGCTCATAATGAGGTTCGCAGCATTCGTTGCTGCTGTCTCCAAGAACGCGTCAAAGGAAACCGATGATTCTTTACCAGCAATGTCCGAAAGCGCGCGTACAATTACAAATGGGGTTTCATATTTGAAGCAAACTTGAGCGATAGCTGCTGCTTCCATTTCGGCTGCAATCATATTTGGAAATTTACTTCGTACGAATTCAATTTTATTTTCATCTTGCATAAAAGAATCACCTGTTGCAATGATTCCTTTTACAGCTTGAACGGATGCTAGCTCTTTCGTTGCCTCCATCGCTAGTTCAACAAGACTATGATCTGCTTCATACATAGCTGGCATGCCTGGTACTTGTCCATATTCATAATCAAAAGCTGTTACATCCACATCATGGTGCGTAACCTTAGAGGAAATAACGAGATCACCTACTTGCAATTGTGGGGCAAATCCTCCAGCTGAACCAGTGTTAATGACCAAGCTTGGATTAAAGCGTTCCTGTAAAATCGTCGTCGCTACAGCTGCATTTACTTTTCCAATTCCAGATTGAAGAACAACTACATGTTTCCCTCTTAATCTTCCTGTGATAAAAGTATTACCTGCTACTTTTTCTGTTTTTGTTTCTTCCATACTTTTTTGTAGTAAATCTACTTCTTCGTCCATTGCTCCAATAATACCAATTGTCACTTGGGCTGCCTCCTATTCTGTCTGTTCCGTTTGTTCAGAATCTTGTTGTTCTGTTGTTGAAGAGTCCTCTTCGAAACGATGTTTTTGGTCATTCTCTTTTAATTGTTCCACTAGAGTTGGCTGCCATCCTTGTTGGTCAACCCAATTAACGGAAACGCGATAGATTTCGGTTTCAGAAGGGTTTGAAACTGTCGCTTCAATTGATTGGTCTCCTGCTCGAGAAACCCACCATTGGATCATATCATTTCGATTAAGCCCTGTAGCAAGACTAACTGCATCCATCATTTCCTTCCAGTCTTGAGTTCCTTGTTCAAAGGTTATAACGTGTTCTCCTTCTTGCTGCGTACCAATCGGCTCCCAGTCACCTCGATAGGCTTTTATAACATTGTCATCGTTCGAACTCACTTCTTCTACTTGAATATTTTCGTTATTTTCATCACTAGAAGATTCCGTATCACCCGTAGAAGAAGCATCCGTGTCTTCCTCTTCTGTTACATCCATTGACTCTGTAGATTCTGTATCGGCAGATTCAGAAGCAGATTCTTCTGATTCGGTCTGGTTTGACTCAGTAGTCGGTTCCTCTGTGTCTTGCGCTGTCTTCTCATCGTCGCCACCAAAAAAGATGAATCCGATTAACACAATTACGAGGATTCCTCCGATACTTAGTAGGAAAGTGATTGCTTTTGTATTTTTTCTTCGTTTTTCAAATTTGTCTGCTCTTGTATATGCATTATACTCGTCTGACATGGTGTCCCTCCTCTAGTATTATTCCTTATTATACTATGATACCAAAATTATACTATGATAACAGATTAGAACCAATGAATCATGTGTTCTTTCTCTTTAACTATTTTTGTCGAACTACTACTAGTTTTGGCATATCGGAAGGAGTTCCTACATATATATCTAATATAACTTATGGAAGAAGCTAAGGAGTGTGTTTAACATTGTTGAAGGTAACAAAGTTTGATCGAACATTGTGGGGACAAACTTCATTCGAAGACATAGGATTTGATAAAGCAAAAAAGCAATTTGTTATTTTCTATCTCGATGGTAAAAAGATTGAATTTTTTGATGTGGAAGAACAAGCTGTCTTAGCCTTTATTGTTGCGCAAGATAAGGATTCTTTTATCATTAACAACCTTCTTCCGTACCATGCATATCAAGTGAAAGATGGGAAGATTCCAAGATCATCTTAATCACATCCATGTATTTAACTTCTTTTTTTCTGTTAGACGAGCATTATCACTCTATACATAGCCCTCATTAAGAGGGCTATCGTCATAGAATTAAGACGACTCTCCCTCCATGATACTAGCTACGACATCTTTATATACTTTATACGTAGTCGAAGCCTCATCTGACTGGTATAAATCAACAACTACCATAGCATACTTCGGATCATCCTTTGGAAAATAGCCTGCAAACCAATGATGATATTTACCATCTTGGCCTGTTTCTGCTGTGCCAGATTTACCTGAAACTTCTAACCCTTTAAAGGTTTGGCCAGTTCCACTTTGTACAACTTGTTCCATTAACCCTTGAAGTAACTTTGTTGTTTGAGGCTTCAACACATTTTCAGTCATAGGATGGGTAGGAAAGTCGAACATCGTCGTCCCATTACTGTACAGTATTTTTTGAACAGTCTTCACTTCTTTTTTATTTCCTCCATCCGCTACGGTTGCCATCATATTGGCAATAGCTAGTGGAGTTACCTTCACTTCCTTCTGACCGATAGCAGTTTGTGCAATAGCTCGGTTCACATATGGGTCTTGTTCGTTTCCCCACACCTGTCCATCTTCTTCATTGGTAAATTGCTTAAAGTCGTCAAAGTGAAACACACGTCCTTGCCAACCAACTGGATCCAAAAGCCCTAATTTATCCGCATACGTCTCAAGGATAGTCCGATCTTGCTGAACAAGCTCATTTGCTATTTGAGCAAAGGTTCGGTTGCAGCTCTGCGCAAAACTTTCGGTAAAGGATAGTTTACCCAATTTTCTATCAGATGGACCATCCCCATAGAGATTCCGGTCACAATTAAATGTCCGTGATAAATCCACCTTGTCTGTTTCTAACGCTGCCGCTGCCGTAACCGTTTTAAAGATAGAACCAGGAAAATGGGCAGTAAGCATTTGGTTTTTTATCGTATCTCCTTCAAAAGGTTGGTCACTATCTATGGATGGACGAGAAACCATAGCAAGGACCTCTCTAGATTGGATATCAAGGAGCACCAGTCCACCCATTTTCATGTTGTAATTTTCGATTGCTTCCTCACTTAGCTTTTGCTTTTTCATATCTATGGTCGTTAACACCTTTGTTGGATAAAAGGGATCTGCCTCGCCGACGTACCTTAGGTTTAGCCCCATCATCGGCGCCCCCTGTGCATCTACATGGTACAAAATCTTTTGCTCGTTTTCAGATTGTAAAAAGGGATCAAAAGTGGCTTGAAGACCTGATATTCCTAATGGTTTTGCATCTTTTTTATCTTCGGATTCTGGATATCGTTTAAAATATTCCTCCTTATTCTTTCGAACGATTCCAATCAGATGCTGCGCATCAGTTGGATCTTGGACTACTGTTCTTTCTACAGCTACAATGCCTGGTACTTTTACACTTTTTACTTTATTGTACAAAGTGTCTGTAATCGTAACTGAAAATAAATCCGATAAGTAGGCTGGTTTTTTTAAGTCTTTTATTTTCTGTTTTAATTGATAGGTTTGAACAGGCAAATCTTCTAGAATGGATTGGTTCTTTATTTGATCAAGAAAAGGGAATAAGACGATGTCTTTTCTTATAGCTTGGTTCAAGGGGTTCTTCTCATTGTCTAGGAAAATACCTCTTCCACTCGATAGATTTATTTCAGTCGTTCGCTGTTCGACGCTTTCTTCTAACAGGTTCACATTTTTCGGACCAAAACTTTCAGTTGATAACAATTGAATATCTGCCAATCGATACAACATGACCCCAAATCCTATTAATAGAAAAAAAGAAAAACCTATTACTCTTTTATAATTCATTTTTATTCACCCCATGCTAGCAGTATCCTCACTACATAGAGAAAATAAACCTAGTCCACGTAGAATTAGAATGAAATAAAAAAAGGCAGGGACAAAACTAGAACTTCCTACTCTATAGATGGACGGTTACATGATAGGTAGCTCAGAAAACTAATTTTCATTAGTTGGATGTTTATTCATATTTGATATAAATTGCGACGTAACCATTTTTGGATAATCATTACAGGGCAACTTTAGACTAAATGCCACGCTCCGGCAGCATACTTCGCTAGTAGGGATGGCTAGCCATTCTGTAATCCTAACCGAAATATTTTCATTTCATTTAAATATTTTATATTAAATATTCAAGAAATGGATGCAGTTGTTTTCATATCCTTAAGCTAGAAGAGCTACCTAAGTATCGAATTTATTACACAAAAGCACCATAAAAAATCCGAACTGATTCGAATTCTAATGAAAGAAATTTCGAACCATTGTTCGGATTTTTTAGGATAAAAACACTTTTTTCCCAGCGTCTTTATTTACTTCACATCTATAATCTTTACGACCATGTCTCCACCTGGAGTTGGTACTGTAACTTCCTCTCCAATTTCATGGCCAAGTAAGCTTTTTGCAATTGGTGAATCGTTCGAGATTTTTCCTTCAAAGGGATCGGCTTCTGCACTACCAACGATGGTATAGCTTTCCTCATCACCATCTGGTAACTCTTGAAACGTAACCGATTTCCCTAAGGATACGACATCTGGATTATCGTTGTCATTCTCTATAATTACCGCATTACGAATCATGTTTTCCACTTGAGCGATTCGTGATTCCACAAAAGCTTGTTCATCCTTAGCTGCATCATATTCAGAGTTCTCCGATAAGTCCCCGAATCCACGAGCTATTTTAATACGCTCAACTACTTCTTGACGCCTTTCCGTTTTTAAGTAGTGAAGTTCATTTTCTAATTTTTCTTTACCTTCCAGTGTCATGTAGTAACTTTTTTCAGCTGCCATAAATCCTAACACTCCTTTAATCCAACAATAAATGATTTGTTCTATCCGTATAGCATTGTACGTCAGGTTCTTTTTACCTATTTTTATTACATGCTTATGCCAGTATTAGATGTGTTTCCTCTTCTGTATAAAACTACTAACCAATACTATGGCAGATTTCCGACTATTTTTCAATACTTTTCTAAATATTGTAATTAAATCGTTTGCCTATTGAGGATCGTTTGAATTTTGGTTGCCATAATATCAATGGCTACATGGTTTTGCCCACCCTCTGGGATTATAATGTCTGCATAGCGTTTCGTCGGCTCCACAAATTGTAGATGCATTGGTCTCACCACATTAATATACTGATCGATAACAGAATCAATCGTACGTCCTCTCTCCTTGATATCACGAAGCATGCGACGAATAATCCTCACATCTGCATCCGTATCTACAAACACTTTTATATCCATTAAATCTAATAAACGCTGGTCTTCTAATATTAAAATACCTTCTAATATGATTACGTCCTTCGGTTCCACTTCTACTGTCTCACTAGAACGTGTATGTAATGCATAGTCATAAACGGGCTTTTCGATTGGCTTATGATCTAGTAACTCCTTCACATGCTTGATTAACAAATCGTTATCAAAGGCTAAAGGATGATCATAATTTGTTCGTAAACGTTCTTCAAAAGGTAGGTGACTTTGATCCTTATAATAATAGTCCTGCTCAATCACTAGAATGGTTTTATCTGCAAATCGTTGGCTGATAGATCTCGTAACAGAAGTTTTCCCTGAACCAGTTCCACCGGCCACTCCAATAACTACTGGCTTATGGTTTGACATTATCGAACGTTCTCCTTTTTTCCTATTCGCTTTTATCTCTTTTTACACTAATTGCTACCCCATCTCCTACTGGGAGGATGGTCGTCTTGTATCTAGGGTGGTTCACTAAGTATTCATTATACCTTTTAATTTTCTGGGCGATTTGGTCTAGTCTTTTATTATCTCCCGATTGATTGGCAACCAATCCTTTAAACAACACGTTATCTGAAATAACCATCCCATCCTCTGACAATAATGGACTATATTGTTCAAAGAACACTTGGTACTGTCCTTTCGCCGCATCAATAAATAACAAATCAAACGGTCCGTTCTCTTTAACGAGAGAGGTGGTTTCTAAAGCATCCCCAAAGATGAGGGAAATCTTATCCTCTACTTCTTGAGAATGAATATATTCCTGAGCGACATGGAAACGTTCTTCATCACGCTCAATCGTATAAATATTGGCTTGTGGATATGCTTCTAGCATTCGTAAGGCTGAGTAGCCAATTGCAGTACCTATTTCGAGGATTTTCTTTGGTCTCTTAATTCGAATTAATTGTTGTAGTAATTCTATCCCTAACGGCTCCATGATTGGTACATGGTGCTCTTTCGCATATTGTTCCATTTCGGAAACCCATGGCTTTTTATCATCCAACGTAGATAAGAGGTAGTCCTCTAATCGCTCCTCCATACTGGTCCTCCCTTTCAATTCCATATAGAAAAGCAGGGAAGCCATTTACCTCATCCCTGCCTCTCATTATCGTAGATACTTTTCCGTTAACTGTTGATGTTCTTCATAGGTTTCGGAGTAATAGATATTTCCATCATCTGCTGCGATAAAGTACATGTAGTTTGTCTCTGCTGGCTCTAAGACAGCCTGCAAGGAGTTTTCCGCAAAATTAGATATTGGTCCTATCGGTAATCCTGTCACAACATAGGTGTTATACGGTGATTCTACTTTCAAATCTTCAAACAAGACACGGTCTTTATGTTCTCCTAATGCATATAATACAGTAGGATCTGTTTGTAACATCATGCCCGTATCTAGGCGATTATAAAAGACTCCAGCGATTGTTTTTCTTTCTTCTTCTGTTCTTGCTTCATTTTCTACTAAAGAAGCCATCGTTAATGCTTCGTGGACCGTCATGTCTTTTTCGGAAATTGAATCCAAATAAGGTTCCACAACTGCTTCTGTTTTCTCCAGCATGGAATGGATAATCGATTCTACACTTGGGTCTTTCACGTAGAATTCATAGGTCGCTGCAAATAAGTATCCTTCCAATGGTGCACGAATTTCCGGATCTAGGATAGCATCAGACAAAATGGATGGATAGCTATCAATGAGTTTCTCTACATATTTTCTATCGTTTACTTTGTCTAGAAATTCTTGTTCCTTTATGTTTGCTTTTTCTGCAAACAATGCAGCTATATCTTCAATCGTTTTCCCTTCTGGAATCGTTACCGTAATAACTGGTTCTTTTAATACTTTACCAGTTTGCAAGGCATCAATAATTTCTTCCAGTTTCATTGAAGGGGATAGTTCATATTCCCCTGCTTGAAATTGCGTAGCATTATTAAATTTAATATAGAAACGAAATATCATACTGTCCTCTATGATTCCATTCTCTTCTAATATACCAGCAATTTGCGATGTGGATGAGCCCATAGGGATTTCAATCGATACTTTTGAATCATCATTAGGGTCTACAGGCTTTAATGCAGACGAGACATAAATATAACCGGATATCCCTGCAATTATAAGAATAGCTCCCAATACGGATAAGGCGATTACAACTATCTTTCTTACTGTTCTCGCTTCCTCTAGCCTTTGTTGGACGTTGTCTTTATGTTTATCGCCCTTATCAGACGTTGACATAGAGCTTCCCCCTTTCATCCGGTCTATTATACTACATAGTTCGTCATAATTTCTATTACCTTACCAAAATTTCCAATCATTAATGGTTTACAAACATAAATGATTGACTGCACCATTTGAAAGCACTAAAGAAATAAATGCTGACTAGATTGATTTTCGCTGCGGATGCCCTTTCAACGGAAGCTCCTAGTGAACCCACGGAATACAAAGTATATTTGCGAAGCAGCGGCAATCTAATCCCTAGTCGTCTGGATCTGTTTTTTTCTTATACGATCTACAGGTAGAATTATGAAATCTGGTCGTACAAAAAACGAACCCTTTAAACATAAACTGTACCCTATAAGGTAGACACCTAAAAAAAAGTCTACCTATAGGGTACTTTTTTGTATAATTAAGAAAATATGGGGATTGGGGAAAGGTCAAATGAGTAAAAAGATATTTACAGAGAGAGAAATTAAGACACTATCAGCGAATCCATATGTAAAGTCTGTTGGTCCTAAGGGAATCACCTATACTGATGAATTTAAACGTCTCTTCATCATTGAAAATGAAAAGGGAAGGTTACCAAGACATATATTTGAAGAGAATGGATTTGATATTGATATTATTGGGATAGACCGTATTCGATCATCAGGGAAAAGGTGGCGTGCTGCATATAGACACAATGGAATAGTTGGATTAAGAGATACTAGAAAAGGAAACTCTGGTAGACCAAGCTACAGGGAACATTCATTAGAAGAAAAATATGCACGGTTAGAAGTCGAAAATAATTTATTGAAAGCAGAAAACGAATTGTTAAAAAAGATGGACTTTGCCGAAAGGAGGCTGAAGAAGTAAAATTATCAGCTGAACAAAAATTCCTACTTGTTCACTTTGTTATCGAAAAATTTCAACTTAAAAATATGGTTAGCCATTTATGTGAAATAGCTGGGGTTTCACGTTCCGGATATTATAATTACTTCTCTTTACAATCAAGGGAACAAAGAGAAAAGCGAGATGCAGAAGATGAGATTGCAAAAGAGATTATCTTAAAGGCCTTTCACTTTAAAGGACGTAAAAAGGGTGCAAGACAAATTAAAATGACCCTAGAAGGCCAATATCATATCACCTACAACTTGAAAAGGATTAGAAGAATAATGAAAAAATATGAAATTGTCTGTCCAATCCGTAGAGCTAATCCGCACAAAAAGATGATTAAAGCTACACAAGAACACAGTGTCTTACCGAACTTATTAAACAGAGAATTTAAGCAAGATACCCCAGGTAAAGTATTACTCACAGATATTACGTATTTATATTATGGAAAGGGACAAAAAGCTTATTTATCTACCATTAAAGATGGATCAACTAATGAAATCTTGGCCTACCATGTGCTCGATCGAATTACCCTGGATCTAGCTACTGATACGTTAGTAAAACTTAAAAGGAATAAAAGAGTAAAGTTAGCGAAAGGTGCCTTTATTCACTCTGACCAAGGAGGGCACTATACTAGCCCTACTTTCCAGAAGCACGTCAAGAAGTTAGGTTTAGGTCAATCTATGTCTAGAAGAGGAAACTGTTGGGATAACGCTCCACAAGAGTCGTTTTTTGGGCATTTTAAGGATGAGGCATTCATCAAACCATGTGCAACCCTAGATGAACTTAAAAGAGAGATTAAGAGTTATATGACTTACTACAACAATTATAGATATCAATGGGATTTAAAAAAGATGACCCCTGTACAGTACAGAGATCATCTTCTTAATGCTGCCTAGTCTTTTTTTAAATGTCCTTGACAAAGGGTACAGTTTAACAGAAAAGGGTTCGTCTTTAGATTGTTAATCAGTTTCGTCCTCTGTCAGCGTATTGAGCATTTCTTCTACCATTTCCCATTCCTCATCTGATTCAATTTGGAATAAGGAAAGATCGTCGTCATCATTTGATTTTTCCTCATATCGAAAGGCGAAAACTTCTACTTCTTCATCGTCCTTTTGTTCCATTGGGACAACTGCGATATAGGAGTGACCCGTTTCATCTACATCGAATGTGAAAAGAACTTCAAACAAATGCTCTTCTCCATTCTCATCTGGAATAATAATTCTCTCTTTTTCCTCTAGTGCCATATCTACACCTCCATACTTCTTTCCTTAGCTGTTAGAATCAAGATAGCTTTGCAAAATGAGAGCGGCCGCCATTTTATCGATTACTTTTTTTCGTTTTTTTCGGCTCATGTCCGCTTCTAACAATATTCGTTCTGCAGCCATGGTCGTCAATCTTTCATCCCACATAATCGTGGAAATAGAAAAGGTCGCTTCTAAATATTTGGCATAGGAAAGGGAAGCTTCTCCCCTTTCGCCTATTGTACCGTTCATATTTTTAGGTAAACCGACAACTGCTTGTTGAATGTCATATTCTTTGATGATGTTTTGTATCTCTTCATCTGCAGTCGAATAGTCGGCTTCATCCCATTTAATTGTTTTAATCCCTTGGGCAGTCCATCCTAATTCATCACTGACCGCAACTCCAATTGTTTTCTGCCCAACATCTAATCCCATTTTCTTCATGTTATGCCTCTCGATGCTGCTCCAAGTAATATTTTACTAGTACTTCGATTAGCTCGTCCCTTTCAATTCTTCTAATGAGATTTCTAGCATCATTATGACGGGGGATATAGGCAGGGTCTCCTGACAGTAAGTAACCCACAATTTGATTAATTGGGTTATATCCCTTTTCTCTAAGAGCTTCATGGACCGTGAGTAGGATATCTTTTACGTTCTCATCAAACGGTTCATCTGGAAAATTAAATTTCATGGTTTTATCCATCGAGTCCATTGAACACACCCCATTTCCTCGTTTTCCGTAAATTTACTACTTAACCTAGTTCTATACTAATACATTTAAAAGAGATGGACAACTTCTATCATTTAACCTTTACTTGCCTTCAGCTTGAATAGATTGAATGTATTCTTCTGCATATTGTAAGGCAGCTGGTAATTGATCTGGATTTTTACCACCAGCTTGTGCCATATCTGGGCGTCCACCTCCGCCACCACCACAGCGAGAAGCAGTTTCCTTAATAAGATTTCCGGCATGGTACCCTTTATCAATTAAATCTTTTGAAACCCCTGCAGCAAGCTGTACTTTCCCGTTTGCAGCTGAGCCGAGAAGCACAATTCCTGAGCCTATTTTCTGTTTTAATTCATCTACCATATTACGTAGCTGGTTCATTTCTTTCACATCTACTTGTTTATTCAAAACTTTTATGCCATCAAATTCTTTTACTTCGTCCAAAATGGATGCTGCTTCTAGGTTGGACAATTTTTGGCTTAATGATTCTCGATCCCGCTGAGTTTCTTTTAATTCTTGATAAACACCTTCGATTCGTTCCGGTACGTTTTCTTCTTTGGTCTTCAAGAGCTGAGCTGCATCCCTTAACAGCTGTTGGCGATAGTTCAGATACTCATAGGCACCTTTTCCGGTTGTTGCTTCCATTCTTCTGGTGCCTGCTCCAATACCGGTTTCTTGTGTAATCTTAAACAAACCGATTTCCGCAGTATCTCTGACGTGGCAACCACCACAAAGCTCTAAGCTGTAGTCGCCAATTCTTACAACACGTACGGTATCCCCATATTTCTCACCGAACAAAGCCATTGCACCCATTTCTTTTGCTTCCTCTAAACCATGGTAGCTTGTGGAAACAGACAAGCTTTCCCATATTTTTTCATTTACAATTGCTTCGATTTTTTGAATTTCCTCGTCTGAAATAGCGCCAAAGTGGGAAAAGTCAAAACGTAAGCGATCCGTCGCTACTAGAGAGCCTGCTTGGTTTACATGCGAGCCGAGTATATCCTTTAATGCTTGATGTAGTAAATGGGTCGCTGTGTGATTTTTCTCTACAAAGGAGCGCGAAGCACGATCAACGATGGCTTTTACGGCTTCTCCTTTCGTAAGCTTTCCTTCCTTCACGGTTACACGGTGTAAGTTTTGTCCATTCGGTGCTTTTTGTACATCCTCTACAAAACCTTTTCCAGAAACCCCCATAATCCAGCCATGGTCAGCAATTTGCCCACCACTTTCCGCATAAAAAGGAGTCTGATTTAAGATAATATAGACTTCTTGCCCTTCAGTCGCTGCATTGATCAATTGTTTTTCCTTGACCATTTCCACAATGTTGGCTTCTGCCTCGAGGGAATCGTAACCCATGAATCTGCTTTCCACAGTGACTTCGGATAATACACTGTCTTGAATTTGCATGGAATCTACCTTTTGTCGTGCTTGTCTTGCGCGATCACGCTGCTTTTTCATTTCTTCTTCAAAGCCTTCGACATCAATCGTAAATCCAGCATCCTGAGCGTATTCCTCTGTTAGTTCTTTGGGGAATCCATACGTATCATAAAGGCGGAACACATCTTCTCCCGGAATGACTTTGTTCCCTTGTTGCTTTTGCTTTTCTATGATACTAGAAAGAATTGCTAAACCTTCATTTAGCGTCTCATGGAATCTTTCTTCTTCTGTTTTGACAACATCTTTTACAAAGTCTTGTTTCCCCTTAAGTTCTTGATAGAACTCTTCCATGATAGTGCTTACAGTTGGTACTAACTCGTACATGAACGGTTTTTCAATGCCGATCAATTTCGCATAGCGAACAGCTCTACGAAGTAATCTTCTTAATACATATCCGCGTCCTTCATTGGATGGTAAAGCTCCATCGCTGATTGCAAAGGAAACCGTTCTAATGTGATCGGCTATTACTTTAAATGCTTCATCCTTTTCTTTAGATTCTCCGTATTTTACAGAAGCTATTTGTTCCGTTTTTTGAATGATAGGCATGAACAAGTCTGTTTCAAAGTTCGTAGGCGTGTCCTGAATCACACAGACCATTCTTTCTAAACCCATTCCAGTATCAATATTTTTCTTCGGAAGTGGCGTGTACGTATCATCTGGATTATGGTTGAATTGGGAGAACACCAAGTTCCAAATTTCTAAGTATCTTTCATTCTCCCCACCTGGATATAATTCTGGATCAGTTGGATCATTGCCATATTTTTCACCACGATCATAGAAAATTTCTGTGTTCGGTCCACTTGGTCCTTCTCCAATATCCCAAAAATTCTCTTCTAGTCGAATAATTCTTTCCTCTGGAAGCTTAACTACGTCTCTCCACAGTTCATACGCTTCTTCATCCTCGGGATGCACAGTTACAGCTAACTTTTCTGGGTCAAAGCCAATCCATTTATCGCTTGTTAAAAACTCCCATGCCATTTCGATTGCTTCTTTTTTGAAGTAGTCTCCAATGGAGAAATTCCCAAGCATTTCAAAGAACGTATGGTGACGCGCTGTCTTTCCTACGTTTTCAATATCATTTGTCCGAATGGCTTTTTGAGCATTTACAATTCGAGGATTTTCCGGAATGACACGACCGTCAAAGTATTTCTTCAGTGTTGCTACACCACTGTTAATCCATAAAAGGGTTGGATCTTCTACAGGAACTAGAGAGGCACTAGGTTCTACTCGGTGCCCATTTTCCTTAAAATAATCTAAAAACATTTGACGTACTTGTGCCGATGTTAGTTGTTTCATGGCTTCCATCTCCTTTTTCATTTGGTCAGAAAAAAACTCCCGTCGCTGCTATACTTAGCAGGGACGAGAGTTTAATCGCGGTACCACCCTGATTATGAATACAAACGTGTATCCATCACCTTATCACAATAACGGCGTGTACCGGCAATTATTAATCGCACTCCAATCTAGCTTCCATAGCTCTTGCTTCGAATTCCTTTCAGCCTCGGGACATTCTCTCTTTTCAAGCAGAATTCTACGTACTCATGATCTTCGACGTTTTTCATTCTTAGTACTGTTGATATGCGATATTATAGAGAAACTACCGAAAGATGTCAACGGGTAGCCTTTAATGCATTCCAATGATGGAAAAAGACATTTAGGACTGTTAAAACGGGAACAGCCAAAATCATTCCCATAATTCCACCTAATTCTCCCCCTACTAAAAGCGCTAAAATGATAAGAAGAGGATGGATATGTACACTTTTCCCGACGATTAATGGAGATAATAAGTTCCCTTCAATTATTTGTACAACAAAAACTGATATGATCACATAGACAACCATTTTGGTGGACATAGTGAATGCAATAATCACCGCTGGTACAGCACCTAATATGGGACCAAAGTAAGGAATAAGATTGGTAATCCCCATTATAATAGAAAACAGTAGTGGATACCTCATTCCAATCAGCCATAATAATAGAAAGCTGGTTAGTCCGACAAATAAACAGACTAGTAATTGTCCTCTTATGTAATCCCCTAAGCTTTTTTCAATGTCACTAAATAACTGTTTGCTTTCTATACGATACTTTTTCGGACTGAGCTTCCACATTACTCGCTTTATAAGTATAAAATCCTTCAACATATAAAACACAATAACCGGAATCACCGCTACGATTATTACAACATCCATGACTTTCGTTAAATCTTTCACTGCATTCGTCAACACGTTTGCAAGCCAGTTTTCCGCTTCTAGAAGGATGACATCCATCTTGTCATGCACCTTTTCCGGTAGAAAGGAAGTTTTTTCATACATCTCATAAATAATGTTGCGATACTGATCCATGAAAACTGGTAAATTGTTCTTTAAATCATTTAGTTGCTGTAACACGACTGGATAGGTCTCATAAAGTAAATAACCAAGTCCACCAAAGAAAATGCTGTAGATAAGCACTATGGCCAACCATCTTGGATATTTTAAATCATGCAGTTTTTCAATTAAGGGATGCAATAGAAAAGCAATTAAACCCGCTATGAAGAACGGTGTAAGAATCCTAATGATGATTGCAAGGAACGCTTCATATAACGGAAAAAGCTTCGTTAATAAATAGATAAAAAGAACGAGTAATATCGCTATGATAATATTATAAAGAACTTTGAGTTGTTTTTCCGAGGTAAACAAACTGCTTCCCTCCATTCGATGCTTGCAAATGAAAACCCTTGTCGTCTCAGGGCATGACAAGGGGGCTCCTTTCTAGCATTCTAGTTGTTTTCCTTATTTACATTTGGAGCTTTCTTTCATCTTCTGAAAATAAATCATTTAAAGAGCTTAAGGAACCATCTGCCTCAACTTGATGAACGTCCAGTACTTCATTTTCTAAAGAAAGTTCAATAAAACAGTTCCAGCAATAGTATTGTTGGTTCCCAATTTTTCCGATATTTTTCCCTTTACAATTCGGACAATGCATATAGCAGTCACTCCTTGATGTTTCAATTGTTACTACCATAATGTCCAAAAAATAGATTCTTATACTTGTGAATTGAGCGGTGCCTGTCACTACCTGGATTTCGTCGAAAAAAGCCGAACAAAAGAAAAACTAGAGACAGCTGCCTCTAGTTATAAAAAGTCGTATGGGGATATTTCTTCATTTTCCTCTTCCACTTGTTCTTTTACCTTTTGATCCAACTGAAAGATTTCTTGTAAGAAAGATACTAGGGACGTATATCTCATATTCGTATCCTCTTCTTTTATCCCTTGCAAGAAAGAATGCTTGTCTCCGCAAATGATCAATGAGTTTTTACTTCGAGTAATCGCGGTATATAACAAATTTTTTCGTAACATACGACGATAGCTCGGGACCACTGGTAATACTACGATTTGAAACTCGCTACCTTGTGACTTATGAATCGACGTGCAGTAGGCGTGCGTGATATGATTCAAATCTTTTTTTAGATACAAAACTTCTTTTTCATCAAAAGAAATAACGATTTGCTCGGTTTTATCTTCGGTTTCTGATTCTTTAAAGATCGCTACAATTTCGCCAATATCTCCATTAAAAACTCCATCCTCTGGTTGATTGACGAGTTGAATCACTTTATCACCTGTTCGATACTCGACTTCTCCCCATTTAATGTGGCGCTTTTGCTGGTTTGGTGGGTTGACAATCATTTGGATTTGTTCGTTTATACGATGGATGCCTGCTTTGGTCTTATACATGGGAGCAAGAATTTGCAAATCTTTCATGTCGACCCCTTTTTCGTACGCCTTTTGCACGATTTGGTTAACGACATCCAACACTTGATGTTCGCCACATGGAATAAAATTAAAGTCTGCATCCTTCTGCAGAGAATCCAAATCACACGTGTTGTTCTTAATTTCATGTGCGAGCTGAATGATTTTAGAACCTTCCTTCTGACGGTACACCTCGTCAAGTTGAACCGAGGGAATCTGCTTACTCGCTAATAAATCAGCGAGCACTTGTCCTGGACCAACCGATGGTAGTTGGTCTTCATCCCCAACAATGAGAACACGCATATCTTTCGGGATGGCTCGAAATAATTGATTCGCCAACCACGTATCCACCATGGAAAACTCATCAATGACAATTAGCTTTCCGGATAATGGGTTATCGCTATCCTTTTCAAATGTTTCGTGACCGTTCCATCCGAGTAGTCGATGTATCGTCATAGCAGGAAGGCCAGTCGACTCTGATAATCTTTTAGCTGCACGACCGGTAGGCGCAGTCAAAAGAAACGGAAATGTAAGCTCATTATCATAATCCTTAGGTTCTAAAGATAGATCATAGAGACCAGAGTAAGCATTAATGATTCCTTTTATAACCGTCGTTTTCCCTGTTCCTGGACCACCAGTTAGAATCATCACTTTTGAATGTAAGGCTTGTTCAATCGCTTCAAATTGTTTTTTTCCATAGCTTAATGCCTCTTCTTCCTCCAAAGCCCCAATTATTTTTAATAATTCAGCAGTTGGAACTTCCTCTTCCGCCTTTTCACTCATTATTCGGTGGAGCTGTGAGCAAAAACCTGTTTCCGCGTAATAAAGACTTGGCAAGTAAGCTTTCGAGTCCTGTACAATAATCTTTTGATCTGTATTGAGAGTGATTACTTCTTTTGAAATCTCGTCAAACGTTACTTCCGAAACCCGTTGGTTAAGCAATTGTTCCACACTACTCACCAAATCTTCCAACGGTAAATAAACATGACCACTAAACGTACTTTGATGGAGGACATAAATACAGCCTGCTTGAATTCTACTAGGATGGTTCTTCAAGATACCTTTTTTCGCTGCTACTTCGTCCGCTCGTTGAAATCCAAAACCTTCGATGTCAAATACAAACTGGTACGGGTCATTCTCCAATACTTCCAATGCTTTATCTTTATAAGCTTCATAAATCTTTTGTGCCATCTTCAAACCAAAACCATATTTCGATAGATTAACGACGATGTGTTCGAAGCCTTGATGTTCTTGCAAAGAGCGTCTTAGCTGTTCTGCTTGCTCCGATTTTAATCCCGGAACCTTTTTCAGAACAGATGCATCATTCATTATTTGGTTAATCGCGGTTTCTCCTAATATATCTACAATCTTTTGGGCTGTCTTTTTTCCGATCCCATAAAACAAATCACTAGATAAATAAGAAACGATACCATCTGTAGTTTCCGGAATGAAACGCTCATAATGATGGACTTGATATTGCCTCCCAAAACGTTTATGGTTCTCAAATTCTCCTTGAAAAAGATAGATCTCCCCTGGATCAAGGCGGGTAAAATACCCTTTTACGACGAGTTCCTTTTCCTCGACCTCTTCGTCCGTCTCTAAAACCTTAATCCGGGCAATGGAAAAGTGTTCTTGTTCATTTGTAAAAATGGTATGGATGAGTTCACCCTTTATGAACCCTTTTCTACTTTCCTTTTCCATTGTTCGAGCTCCTTTTATTCTTGGTTCTGGTTATTGTTCATTTCTTCAATCTTTTCCTTTGCATGACTAGCTAAAAGGTGGTCAGGTTGAATGTCAAGCGCCTTTTTAAAATGGTCCATCGCGAGCTCCACATCATCTTTATAAAGATACGATACACCTAGATTGTAGTGGGTATCACTATGCCTCGGATTTATTTTCAATACTTGAAAGAAGACTTGCTGTGCTGTATCAATCTGATTCGTTTCCGCCAAGGATAGTCCATATTGGAACAACGCTACCTCATCTTCGGGATTTAGTTCAGTAGCTCGCTGGAAATAGGGAAGTGCGAGCTTTTGATGATCTAAGTTTTGTAACGATAAACCGATCATTACATAAACATCTGCTTCCTGAAGACCAAGCTGAATTGCTTTTTGGAATTGCTCTTGCGCCTTTTCAAATAACGATTTTTCGAAGTAGACATTTCCTAACCCGTAATAAGCAGTTGCTAGCTGATCATCTAATTCTATCGCTCGTAGGAAAAAACGCTCCGCTTTCTCTAATTCATTCATATGGAGTAACAAGTTCCCAAAGTTTATAAAACCTAGTGGATCCTTCGGGTTTTCTTCTATCGATTCATTAAACAGCTTTGCTGCTTCTTCAAAGTTTTGTTCTTGCATCTTCTTAATACCTTCATTTAACTTATCCACTTAAAACCTTCCTTTTCTTATGTAAATGCATTCTGTCTATATTTCCATCTAACCATTTTAATAGATTTCAAACAAGAGGGACAGACAAATTTGTCTGTCCCTTTGTTCCTTACCCAACATACTCTAAGCTGCGCTCATTTTTCAGAATTTCATCAATCGTTCCACCGCCGAGACATACCTCGTCCTGATAAAAGACAACCGCTTGGCCTGGTGTTACCGCCCGTTGAGGGTCATGAAAATCCACTTTCACTTTGCCATCCTCTAATGGCGTTACGGTTACTTTGCTATCCGTTTGACGATAACGGAATTTGGCTGTGCATTCCAAAGGTTCCGTTAATGGTTGTTCATTAACCCAGCTCAAGTCGGACGCCATCAAAGCATCTGAATAGAGATAATCTGTTTCAGAGCCTTGTTCTACATACAACACATTATCTTCTAAGTTTTTCCCAACCACAAACCACGGATCCCCTGCACCACCGATGCCAAGTCCTTGTCGTTGACCAATCGTGTAATACATCAACCCATCGTGTGAACCTTTTTCTTCCCCGTGCAATGTCACCATTTTACCTGGTTGTGCAGGGAGGTATTCACTTAAAAACTCTTTAAAATTTCTTTCCCCGATAAAACATATTCCCGTACTATCTTTCTTGGTAGCCGTCGCTAGATTGTGTTCTTTAGCGATTCGACGAACTTCTGATTTCGGTAAATGTCCGAGTGGGAACATTACTTTAGAAAGAACGGATTGGGACAATTGATTCAAAAAGTATGTTTGATCTTTATTGTCATCATTACCACGCAGTAGTTGTACTTGATCTCCTGCTCTCCGAACCTGTGCATAATGCCCAGTAGCCAAATAATCTGCACCAAGGGACATCGCATGTTCCATAAATGCTTTAAATTTGATTTCTTTGTTACACATAACATCCGGGTTCGGAGTTCTCCCTGCTTTATATTCTTCAAGGAAATAAGTGAAAACTTTATCCCAATACTGCTTTTCAAAATTCACCGAATAATAAGGAATGTCTAATTGATTACATACGCGTACTACATCGTTGAAGTCCTCTGTTGCTGTACATACGCCATTCTCATCAGTATCGTCCCAGTTCTTCATAAAAATTCCTACGACGTCATAGCCTTGTTGTTTTAGTAGTAACGCTGCTACAGATGAGTCAACTCCCCCACTCATCCCAACGACGACGCGAATGTTTTTGTTATCAGTCATTTGTCATTCACCACCTATCTTGCTTTTTTATTTTGTCAGTCGATTCAATACTTTCGCAATTCGTACTGCCGCTTCTTTTACATTTTCCTCTGTATTCGCTAAACCAAAACTAAAACGTACCGAATTTTGAGTTCGTTCATGGTTCGAGCCAAACATAGCTGATAAGACATGAGAAGGATCAACTGATCCAGCTGTGCATGCACTTCCACTAGAGGAGGCGATCCCTTCCAAATCAAAATTGGTTAATAGCGCTTCTACCTGTGTATGCGGGAAGCTCATATTTATAATGTTAGGAATAATATGGGCTTCGTCACCATTTATCGAAAACGAAATCTGATTTTCTTTTAACGTATCCATAAATATTTTTTTATATGAGCTATATTTGCCAGCTCTTTCTTCGCGCTCATGCTGGCTAATTTCAATTGCTTTTTGAAATCCTCTGATGCCAACTAAGTTTTCCGTACCAGGTCTTCGTTTTCGCTCTTGTTCGCCGCCATACTGCAAGTTGTCCATTTTGACTCCTTCTCGAACATAAAGAAATCCGACTCCTTTAGGACCATTGATCTTATGGGAGGATACGGAAAGTAAATCAACATTCCACGCATCTACATCTATTTTCAATAACCCGTATGCTTGAACCGCATCAGTATGAAAATAGGCTTGATGGTGGTGCAAAAGTTCTCCAATCTCTTGGATTGGTTGAATGACACCAGTCTCATTATTTACTGCCATAATGGACACTAGAACCGTATTATCCTTTAAGGAATCCTTTAAGTCTTCAAGACGAACACGTCCCGTTTCATCTACCTGTAAATAGGTAACGTCAAATCCCTTTCCTTCTAAATAATTAGCCGCATGTAGGGTTGCATGATGTTCAATCTGTGTCGTGATAATGTGATTCCCTCTTGCTTTATTCGCAAGGGCAGTTCCTATTAACGCTAAGTTATCGGATTCAGTTCCACCACTAGTAAACACAATGTCTTTTTCATTCGCACCAATACTAGAAGCTGCCAACTCTCGGGCTTCATCTAATAGATGTCTTGCTTTTCTACCAAAACGATGAATACTAGAAGGATTGCCAAATACATCCGTAACCGCCGACTGCATGTCGGCAATGACCTCGGGATGTACAGGAGTAGTTGCAGCATGATCTAAATATATGGGTTCCATGCTTCGCTTCCTTTCTATCTAAACCAGATTAAATATAAAACATGTAAGGCTCTTGACTTTCTCCATCTTCATGCTTCATTAAATCTTCTAACGTTGTTGTATCTAATACATTTTTAACCGCATCTCTAATTCGTATCCACAAAGCTTGCTTAGCTGGTTCTTCATCCTCTATCCCTTCAACAGGGGTAATTGGACCTTCTAATATCCGAATCACGTCACCAGCCGTAATTTGATCCGGTTCTTTTGCAAGCATATAACCACCGTAGGCACCCCGAATACTTTTAACGAGCGAGGCGTTCCTTAATGGTGCGACTAATTGTTCCAAGTAGTGCTCCGATAAATGGTTTTCTCGTGCAATCGTTTTTAAGGACACTGGTCCTTCGCCATAGCTTCGTGCTAGTTCAATCATGATGGTTAAGCCGTAACGTCCTTTGGTTGAGATTTTCATCTCGATCACCTCTTCTTATAACAAAATCCAGTAATTGTTTTGAATGTGGAATCGCATACCCGACGATATTTCCCATGAATAATACGACTAAAATCGTGCCTATTCCGACAGGTCCACCTAACAGAAATCCTGCAAGACAAACCACACATTCAATTCCATTTCTCACGCGAGATACCTTCCAGCCTGTAGCCTTATTAATCAATAGCATCACGCTATCCCGAGGTCCAGCACCTAAATTAGGAGCGACATAAATGCCAACGCCATAGGCGGAAATCAGAATCCCGAGAATAAAAACGATGACTTCCAACCAAAATAGTTCTATATTAGGAAGAAGCCAATTGAAAAAATCTATAAATAATCCTACTAGAATCATATTTAGAAACGTACCAATTTGAGGAAATGTCCGTGTAAACACACTCGTTACCAATACAATCGTTAAACCTGCCAATATAGACCACAGGCCAATAGTAAGGCCAAAATGGAGGAACAATCCATAATGAAAAACATCCCATGGACTTATTCCTAAATCTTTTCCTTTAATAGTTAAGGCAATGCCAAGTGCCAATAAGATAAGACCTCCAACAAAGAACATCCATCTTATCCACGTTTCCCCCTGCTGATTTCTTTTCTCTGTCACTTTCATCCTTCTTTTTCTCATCTATATTTGCCAGAAACCCGGGCAAAATGATAACAAACGTAATTATAGCACGAATACCCTCTTTCTTGCATTTTTAATGCGTTATACTTAGTCTAAAAGTGCGTGTTCAAAAAGGAGGATAAAAAGCGCAAAGAAATTCAAGGCGGCGCCGCTTCGAGTACCGGAATGTATGATTATGGATACATGAGGAAGGCCACTACTGCGAATTAACTTCCTTGCTGCCTTGCACCGAGGAATTTCACTTCCTCGATAGTTCTAGAAGACGCAGGTGCACCTGTTTTTGAGAAGCAAGCCAACGCAGAAGTTCAAAGCGATTTTTACCGGACTTTTTGAACATCCTCTAAAAAAAGAATAGATAATGCACTTGAATTACAAAGGGGAAATGCATGTTGAATCATAAACCATTAGCTTTTCGAATGCGTCCAAAACATATTGACGAGGTCATCGGTCAAACACACCTAGTCGGATCTGGGAAAATGGTTCGTCGAATGATCGACGCGAACCGATTGGCGTCGATGATCTTATTCGGACCGCCTGGCACAGGAAAAACCTCCATGGCAATGGCCTTAGCCAATACATTAAATCTTCGCTACAAAATTTTAAATGCGGTAGTAGATAAGAAAAAAGACATGGAAATTGCGGTCGAAGAAGCGAAAATGTCTGGATCACTCGTTCTTATTATGGATGAGGTTCATCGGCTCGATAAAGGAAAACAGGATTTTCTACTCCCACACCTGGAAAGTAATTTAATTACATTAATTGGATGTACGACCAGCAATCCGTACCATTCTATTAATCCAGCTATCCGTAGTAGGTGTCACTTATTTGAATTACATCGATTGGAAGAAGAAAACGTGAAAGTTGCCCTCTCGCGAGCAATATCTGATAAGGAAGAAGGGCTAGGAAATCTTCCCCTCGTCGTGACTGAAGAAGCAATCGATCATTTTGCGCAATCATCCAATGGAGATTTGCGAGCTGCTCTAAATGGATTAGAGCTTGCTGCCTTTTCTACACCAGAGGATTCCGAAAGAATTTACATAGACCTATCGATTGCGGAAGAATGTATGCAAAAAAAGAGTTTCTCCCATGATAAGGACGGGGACGCACACTACGATGTGCTGTCCGCTTTCCAAAAATCCATCCGAGGCAGTGATGTCAATGCTTCTCTCCATTATTTAGGTCGATTAATCGAAGCAGGAGATCTCGATAGTATCGCACGTAGAATGATTGTTATAGCCTACGAAGATATTGGTCTAGCAAATCCACAGGCAGGCCCTCGTGCTATTGCGGCTGTCCAAGCAGCGGAAAGAATTGGCTTTCCAGAAGCAAGAATTCCTCTGTCCGTTGCTGTAACGGAACTAGCACTATCACCAAAATCGAATAGCGCCTATCAAGCATTGGACAGTGCCCTGCACGATATTAGAACAGGCTCTAGTGGTGAAATTCCATCCCATTTAAAGGATGCCCACTACTCCGGAGCAGCTAAATTAGGAAGAGGAGTAGAATATAAATATCCACATAACTATGAGGGTAGCTGGGTAGACCAACAATATTTACCAGATAAATTGCGTAACAAAAAATACTATAAGCCGAAGGACACAGGTAAATTTGAACAGTCTTTGAAATCCGTTTATGAAAAAATACTAGATAAACAGCAAAAAAAATAAAATTACCTTGTATAACTCCAAATCTTTTCGGACAGACTAGAGATAAAATTAGCAAACTATTTCTATGAATTTAACAATTAGCAAAAGATGAGGAGTGGAATACTTGGTTAAAGTTAGACAAGACGCGTGGTCCCACGAAGATGATTTACTATTAGCAGAAACAGTTTTACGTCATATTCGTGAAGGTAGTACGCAATTAAACGCATTTGAAGAAGTAGGAGATAAACTAAATAGAACATCAGCCGCATGTGGGTTTCGCTGGAATGCAGAAGTGAGACAAAAGTATGATCAGGCTGTCTCTATTGCAAAGCGACAACGGAAAGAAAAAAAGCGGGCTGAAGCAAAGGAAAAGAAGTCTATACCACAAAGACAATCGGTTCCACCTACCTTTCACACTCCTGCTTATGAAAGTGAAAACGACGAAATAGATCTTAACCGCGTTACTGTAGAAGCATATAGAGAACCAGTTGCATCAGAACCGGTTGCATCGACTCCATCACTAGATTTGGATACCGTCATTCAATATTTAAGAAATATGAAACACGATGTTCAAGAATCAAGTAGGTCTAAAAATAGCTTAGAAAAGGTAGAACAAGAGAAGCAAACCCTCCTAAATGAAAAAGGAGAGTTAGAAAGAAAAGTAAATCTATTACAAAACCAACTTGCTACCATTCAAGAAGATTATCAGGTTCTTATTCAGATTATGGATCGTGCGAGAAAAATGGTTGTATTTGATGAAAAGGATGATATCCCATCCCCTGCTTTTCGTATGGAGAAGAACGGGAATCTAGAGCAAGTAGCAAGATAAGAACTGGCCATAAGGTCAGTTCTTTTTTTTGCAATGAACAAAAGCGCAAGCGCCCGGGTTTAAGGATTACAGACTAAGACCATCCTTTGCGGACAACGTCTGCAGACCCCTTGCCGGGGCCACGTACGGACTGGACTGAACCGTCGGAGATAAAGGAAACATGCCCCTTCAAAGGGGTATGCCAACGTTGGGCGCAAAGCCCGGGTTTAGTTGGCCTTCCTTAGTTAATAAAGGTTAAGGAAATTTGACTATCGTCAAACAGTTATCGTACAGAGGTGAGGGAAGTCTCGCTAGTTGCTGGGTGCTGAAGCTGGACTTGGCTGTTGCAGTATGTTTATCCACACCAGGCAAATTTTATAATTTCCTATACTAACAAAAAGCCTTAAGAGAACTAATCTCTTAAGGCCCTATCATAATTCATGGAATCAATCCCAATCGTGCCGTCCGAATTTGAAGTTTTGATCCCACTCCTCGCAGGTGGGTGCCCTGTTCAAAATCTTATACGTCCTCCGTGAGGCATGTACGCCACTTTGAAACATCAAGCTCCCGTAATTACTGGTGTTCGGTCAAAACATACAGTAATAAGACAAACACATCAGGATTGAAGAAGGATGCTTCCTTCTTTGTGTATTTTTATATTACCATATGAAGCAATCCCTTTCAAGGAATGCCCCAGTCATTTTATTCTTCCTTTTCCGGTAAACGTAAGGCAAGATGGAGATCCTTCAGCTGTGCTTCATCTACAACTCCAGGTGCTTCTGTTAATGGATCTGAAGCAGATGCTGTTTTTGGGAATAAAATCGTATCCCGTAGGTTAGATCTTCCCGCTAGTAACATGACCATTCGGTCGAAACCTAGCGCAATACCACCATGTGGCGGAGTGCCGTATTCTAACGCTTCAAGCAAGAAACCAAACTGCTCTGTTGCCTCTTCTTTCGAGAATCCAAGTGTTTGGAACATTTTCTCTTGCATCTCTTTTTGATAGATACGAAGAGAACCCCCACCAAGTTCATATCCATTCAACACAAGGTCATAAGCCTGCGCCCGCACTTCCGCTGGATTAGATTCAAGTTTATCTACATCACTTAACTCCGGCATCGTAAACGGATGGTGTGCTGCAAAATAGCGTCCAAGCTCTTCATCATACTCAAATAACGGCCAATCGGTAACCCAAAGGAAATGGAATTTCGATTCATCTATTAGCTTAAGGTCTTTTGCTAGTTTTAATCGTAGTGCTCCTAAGCTCTCGTGCACAACGGAAATTTTATCTGCAACAAATACTAATAAATCTCCATCCGCAGCTTCTAATTGCTTTTTAAGTTCCTCACTTACTTCCTCAGATAAAAATTTAGAAATAGGTCCTTTTAATTCGGTTCCTTCTACTTTTAACCATGCAAGACCTTTCGCTCCATAGATTTTCACAAACTCAGTTAGATGGTCAATATCTTTTCTAGAATATTCGCTAGCAGCACCCTTTACATTAATGGCACTTACTTTGCCTCCCGATTCGACTGCACCATCAAACACTATAAATCCAGAATTCTTGACTACTTCAGATACATTTACAAGCTCTAGACTGAACCTTGTATCTGGTTTATCGGAACCAAAACGCTCCATAGCTTCCTGATACGTAATTCGTTTCAAAGGAAGCTCTATATCCATTCCTTTAATTTCTTTCATCATTTTCTTCATCATGCGTTCCGTCATAGCCATGATATCTTCCTTCGTCAAAAAGGACGTTTCAATATCAATTTGGGTAAATTCTGGTTGTCGATCTGCACGTAAATCCTCATCTCTAAAACAACGAGCAAATTGATAATATTTTTCGAAACCAGACATCATAAGCATCTGTTTAAACAGTTGTGGAGATTGTGGCAATGCATAAAATTCACCCGGATGCACCCGACTTGGAACTAAGTAATCCCTTGCACCTTCTGGCGTACTTTTTGTTAGCATCGGCGTTTCCATCTCCAAAAATCCTTCATCGTTTAAGAAGTTTCGGATGACTTGAGTCGTGTTATGGCGCAAAATAAACGTCTTTTGCATCGGGTCTCTTCTTAAATCTAAATAACGGTATTTTAAGCGAAGATCTTCCGCAACATCGGTTTGATCCAATATTTGAAAAGGAGGGTTTTTCGCTTCATTGAGAATCGTAATCTCCTTCGCAATTACTTCTATTTCCCCTGTCTCCATTTTCGGGTTAATAGTAGATGCTTCTCTTTCTACCACTTCACCTAAAATTTCCAGAACAAATTCACTTCTTACTTGTTCTGCAGTTTGTAAAGCTTTTTCGGAATGTGCAGGGTTAAAAACAACTTGCACAATGCCAGAACGGTCTCTTAGGTCAATAAAGATTAAGCCACCTAAGTCTCTTCTCTTTTGTACCCACCCTTTTAAGGTTACTTCTTGACCAACATGGTCCTTTCGAAGGCTTCCAGCAACATTTCTTTTGGAACTCAACTTATTTTCCTCCCTGCAATGCGGATTTTAAGTAGATCTCTAAGTCTGCGAAGTCTACCTCTTCTTGCTCGCCTGTGGATAGATTTTTCACCGAAGCAATAGAACGTTGTAATTCGTCATCTCCAAGTACAATAGCAAACTTCGCTTGTAGTCGATCTGCCGCTTTCCATTGACCCTTCGGTTTTTTATTTAAATAATCTTTATCTACTTGAATACCTGCCTGACGTAGCTTGTATTGAAGGCTTACTGCTTTCTGATTTGCTTTCTCACCCATTGTAATAATGTAACAATCTAAAGACTCATCAACAGGAAGCTCAATACCTTCTGCATCAATCGCCATTAATAAGCGCTCTACACTTAATGCGAACCCAATTCCTGGTGTTTCTGGTCCACCTAGCTCTTCTACTAAACCGTTATATCTTCCACCACCAGAAAGGGTTGTAATGGCACCAAATCCGTCTGCATTACTCATGATTTCAAATGCTGTGTGATTATAATAATCCAAGCCACGAACGAGATTCGGGTCAACGACAAAAGGAATTCCCATATTCGTTAAATGTTGTTGAACTGATTCAAAATAATTCTTCGATTCTTCGTTTAAAAAATCTAGTATAGAAGGTGCCGTTTCCATCGCTGGGTGATTTCGGTCCTTCTTGCAATCTAATACACGTAATGGATTTTTCTCTAGTCGAACCTTACAGTCATCACATAGTTCGTCTTTATGTGGAGTAAAGTGGCCGATCAATGCATCTCGGTGGTTTTCTCTACTTTCTTTATCTCCTAAACTATTGACGACAAGCTTTAGCGACTTCAATCCAAACGATTGATAGCAGTTCATTGCTAATGCGAGAACTTCCGCATCAATTGCAGGATCTGCACTCCCTAATGCTTCTACGCCAAACTGAACAAACTGTCTCATTCTACCTTGCTGCGGGCGTTCATAACGGAACATAGGTCCCACATAGAAAAGCTTTGTCGGTTGATTCGGTGAACCGAACAATTTGTTTTCAACAAATGCACGCACAACGGAAGCTGTACCTTCTGGTCGAAGGGTAATGCTTCGATCTCCGCGATCAGTGAAGGTGTACATCTCTCTTTGTACAATATCGGTTGTATCCCCTACCCCACGTTGGAACAGTTCGGTATGTTCAAAGATTGGTGTCCGAATTTCTTTATAGTGATAATTCGTACACAGTTCTGTTAGTGCGTTTTCAATGTATTGCCATTTCTCTGATACACCTGGTAGTAAATCTTGAGTCCCTCTCGGTGCCTTTAAGCTCATACGATAACCTCCTTGAATTTTTCCTTATGTAGGCTTGGATGTTCTTGTCAGATTGCTTGATTGTTATGGAGGTAAACAAAAAAACTCCCATCCCTAAAAATAAGGGACGAGAGTTTCACCCGCGTTGCCACCCTAGTTGAAGCATCATGCTTCCACCTTACACAGTTAACGCCTGCAAAACGTCTGCATTTACTCGTTATTCAATGCAGAACCTACGGAGTGTCTTTCTTTAAGGTTTCTTGATAAGTACTTCCAGCCAAGGTACCTACTCTCTTTTCAAGGTCGCCTTAAATACTCTCTCCATCATTGGCTAATCCGTCATCCAATTGAATTGTTTATAATCATAATAGCTGTTACACAAGATGTCAAGAACGATTTAGTTTTTCTTTTAACTTTTTTACTTCCCCAAGAGAAATCCCGAACTCTTCAGCTATTTCCATACCATTTAACTGTCCCTCTACTTCCATAAAACGGTGAAAGTTTACTCCATATATATCATTAGCTTCTTTTGCAATCGTTTCTTTTCTATTTGCTCTCATTCGATCGGTCCTTTCTTCTTCTTGGATTTTTTCTCGATTTTTTATTATGATGAAAGATGGAATCCAATCTTAACTAGAATACAATCGCACAAAAAGGTGGATTGGGGAGGAAACCATATTGTCAAAACGTGTTGTAATCGGAATTGTTATGTTGTTAGTTTTATCCATATCTTCCGTGGTCTATGCAAGTAATGCGATAATCCTTGTCAATGATTTAAATGTTCGTAGCGGGCCAGGGCTAGACTACGACGTAATCACCCAGGTAAATCAAGATGAACAATACGAAATCCTATCCGAACAAGGAGAATGGATAGAAATCCAATTAACAGAAGGTACCGTTGGATGGGTAACGAGAGATTATATCTCGGTAAACGAAGATTCCTCTCCAACACCAGCTGAAACTGAAAATACGCAAACAGAGGAAGAAGAAGCGAAAGAAGCGAAGCATTATGTAATTACGCACTATAATAAAACGATTCTTCGTACTGGTCCTTCGGTTGACTTTGATATTTTAGACTCTGTTGAAAAAGGACAATCTTTGGAAGTGCTAGGTGAGGAAAACGATTGGTACGAGGTCTCGTTAAAGGATCAAGTCGGGTATGTAGAAAAATGGCTAGTCAATCCTCAATCATCTGTTCCCATTTCAAATCAGTGGGCTAATAAAACCATCGTTATTGATCCTGGTCATGGCGGAAGGGATGTAGGAGCCATTGGTCAAAGTGGAAGCTATGAGAAGACTCACACGGTTCGTACCGCTTTAAAGCTTAAAGAAGAGCTAGAATTGTTAGGTGCTCATGTCATCCTGACAAGAACGGTAGATCAATACATGTCCTTAAGTGGACGAGCTAGTGTTGCAAATCTCTATCATGCAGATGCCTTCATCAGCCTCCACTATAACAGTACGCCTGAAATTCCGTCTGCTAGTGGAATCAGTAGCTATTACTATCACGAGCGAAACGAATCCCTCGCTATAGAGATTCAAAACGAACTAATGAAAGCGACTGGAATGGATGATCGAGGTACACAGTTTGGGGACTTCCAGGTCATTCGGGAAAACCATCGACCATCTGTTTTACTGGAACTAGGCTTTCTTTCAAATGTGGAAGAAGAGGAAAAAATTATGTCCGTAACGTTTCAAGAAAAACTATCAGAAGGGATTATAAAAGGGCTAACTAACTACTTCCGTATTAACTAAGTGGAAAGAGGTGGGAAAAAACTATAACTTCCCACTCTTAAGACAAACGATTACAGGATAAGAAGCTTAGAATGTTACGATTCAATAGATCGATCTTCATTCACATTTGATAGAAAATGCGACGTAAGGATTTTGAATAATTACTAAAAAGTCAAGTTTAGCCTAAGTGCCACGCTCCGGCAGAATACTTCGCTTTCCGCTGGCACGGCCTCAGCTTCCTGATATGAACGAAACTGTCAACCTCGCGCTGTTCCCGCTGGAGTCTACGTATTCTGCCTACGCTTGTAGGTATTTTCTAATATAATGGGTTATTAATACCTATAAAATGAGAAGGCCGGAAACACCTCTGACTTGAAAAGAACTCCGTACTAAGCTGCGGAAAAATGCGAGACTCCTGTGGGAAAGGAACAGTTGAAGACCCCACAGTGAGCGTTCTTTGCGAGCGAGGAGGCTGAGGCGTTCCCCACGGAAAGCGAGTATTTTTCCGCAGCCCCGGATTAGCAGTCAACTTGTTAAAGAAAATAAAAGAATCACTATTTCGTTATGTCGCAATTTATATATTATTAGCAACAAAATTTAAAAAGTACCTAAAAGAAAAATCCGAACTAATTCGAATTCTAATGAAACAATTTTCGAATTATAGTTCGGATTTTAATTTAATTAAAACACTTTTGTGCCAGTCCATTTAATGCCTTAGTCTTTGTATAGTTTTCACACTAGCTCAGGCGTTCTTCATGTATCTCTACTATCTAACAAAAGCGTAACAGGACCGTCGTTGGTAAGCTGAACATCCATCATCGCGCCGAATGTTCCTGTTTCCACGACAATTCCTTTTTCCATCAACTTTTTATTAAAATAATCATACAGTTTCTTAGCAGGATCTGGTTTGGCAGCAGCCATAAAATTAGGTCTCCTGCCTTTTCTCGTATCTCCATATAAGGTAAACTGCGAGATTGATAAAACTTGTCCATTAATATCTTTTACCGAGTCGTTCATTTTCTCAGCATCATCTTCAAAAATTCGAAGATGAGCAATTTTGTCTGCCAAGTAATCTGCATCCTGTTCGGTGTCTTCGTGGGTAACACCAATTAAGGCAACGATCCCACTTCCAATTTTACCGACAACCTGCTCTTCGACAGTTACTTGAGCTTGGCTGACTCGTTGAATAACAGCTCTCATCTTTCCACCTCTACTGTAACATTCTCGTAACGGTATAAACATCCTGGATTTGCTTCAATCGATCCACAATTCGACGTAAATGACTTAGATTATGAATGAGAATCGTAATATGAATTAACGCCATTTTATTACGGTCTGATTTTCCATCTACCGCAATAATGTTTGTTTTCGTTTCATTTACAACCTGGAGCACCTCATTCAATAAACCTCTTCGATCAAATCCGGAGATTTCCAGATCGACATGATATTGTTTCGAAGTATTTTCTTCATGCTCCCATTCCACATCCAGAATACGATCTTTCGCTTCATCTGTTTGGATATTCGGACAATCTGTTCGATGAACCGAAACCCCTCTACCTTTCGTAATATAGCCGACAATTTGATCACCTGGAACAGGTGTACAGCATTTGGATAATCGCACTAATAAGTTATCAACACCCGATACACGCACCCCAGAATCCTTTTTCGTTCTTGAGGTTGGCTTCGCTTCGCTACGAACCCCTTCTAACGATTGTTCGAGATCTTGATCTCTTTGCTGTTGCTTTCTAATATTTTCAGTAAGGCGTGTCGTAATTTGAGCGGCGGTTATCCCTTGATACCCTACCGCTGCATATAATTCTTCTTCCGATGTAAAATTAAATTTTTCTGAAACTCTCTTAATATTTTCTTGTGTCAAGACTTCTTTCACATCGAAGCCAGCAGTCCGGATCTCACGCTCAACTAACTCGCGACCTTTTAGGATGTTTTCGTCTCTTTTTTGCTTCTTGAAAAATTGTTTTATTTTGTTTTTCGCTTGCGAGGTTTGGGTGAGCTTAATCCAATCCTGTGACGGCCCGTATGAATGTTTCGAAGTCATCACTTCAATAATATCCCCTGTCTTCAAGCGATAATCAAGGGGTTCCATTTTTCCATTAACACGAGCACCGATTGTTTGATTCCCGATTTCGGTATGGATTTTATAAGCGAAATCCAATGGCACGGAACCAGCTGGTAATTCAATAACATCCCCTTTAGGTGTGAAAACATATACCATGTCAGAGAACAGGTCAACCTTTAGGGATTCCATGAATTCTTCCGCATCATGGGTTTCATTTTGCCATTCTAAAATTTCTCTAAACCAGGATAGCTTTTCATCCGATGTTTGCTTATTCTGATCTAATTTTTTTCCTTCTTTATACGCCCAGTGTGCAGCTACTCCAAATTCCGCAAGCTCATGCATTTCCTTTGTACGAATTTGCACTTCAAGCGGTGCCCCTTTAGGACCGATTACTGTCGTGTGCAAGGACTGATAAAGATTAGGCTTCGGCATCGCGATGTAATCTTTAAAACGGCCAGGCATGGGCTTCCAACACGTATGAATAATGCCAAGAACTGCATAGCAATCTTTAATACTATTTACGATGATCCGGACAGCTAACAGGTCATAGATTTCATTAAATTGCTTGTTCTGAAGCACCATTTTCCGATAAATACTATATAAATGTTTCGGTCTACCAGAGAAATCAGCATTAATATTTACTTCGTCCAATTGTTTCTGAACCTCTTGCATGACTTCCTCTAAATAATGGACTCGTTCTTCCCTTTTTTGTTTCATAAGATGCACGATTCGGTAATATTGCTGCGGGTTTAGATAGCGTAATGCCGTATCTTCTAACTCCCATTTTATCGTAGAAATCCCTAAGCGATGAGCAAGTGGCGAGAAAATTTCTAACGTTTCATTGGAAATTCTTCTCTGCTTTTCGGGTGGTAAATGCTTTAACGTTCGCATATTGTGAAGTCTATCGGCGAGTTTAATTAAAATCACACGAATATCCTTCGCCATCGCAACAAACATTTTACGATGATTCTCCGCTTGCTGTTCTTCTTTCGATTTATACTTGATTTTCCCAAGCTTCGAAACTCCATCTACTAGCATGGCCACTTCTGGATTAAACTCCTGCTGGAGTTGCTCCACTGTCACATTCGTATCTTCTACGACATCAGGAAGAAACCCACCTGCAATAGTCTCTGGATCTAGTTCTAAATGAACAAGAATTCCAGCTACTTGAATCGGGTGGATAATGTAAGGTTCCCCTGACTTTCTATACTGACCTTCATGGGCCTTTTGTGCATATTCATAGGCACGTCTAATAAAAGCTGTATCTTTCTCGGAAAGGTACTCACTTGCCTGTTTGATTACATCTTCAGCTGTTAAAATGTTCTCTCTTGCCATATTTCATCACCTTAGTTCCCTTTGTATCTTTCCTCGATCGAAAATCATTGAAAGCCAAGAATCTTTATTAGAATTATTATAATCTGAATCTGATTCTTTGTCACTCATCATCCACAGATGGTAAAACCTTACTCTTCGTCCGTTCCTAAACTTTTGTTTAAACTTGATTGTAACATATGTAAGGAACAAGGAGTACTCGTGTGCCGAGTACTCCTTTACTACTGTTTAAGAAAAACAATAAAGTATGCTTTTATATTTAGTCTTCGTACTGCATCAAGGTTAGAACGTCATATCCTTTTAATTTGTCACGTCCGTTTAAGTACGTAAGCTCGATTAAAAAGGCACATCCAACAACAATTCCACCTAAATCCTCAACTAGTTTAATCGTTGCTTCAATCGTTCCACCTGTTGCTAAAAGGTCATCCGTAATTAAGACACGTTGACCTGGTTTAATTGCGTCCTTATGAATGGTTAGCACATTCTTGCCATATTCTAAGCCATAGTCCACTTTAATCACTTCACGAGGTAGTTTTCCCTCTTTTCGTACTGGAGCGAAGCCAACCTGTAGCGCATAAGACACAGGGAAGCCAACGATAAATCCTCTCGCTTCCGGACCAACAACTAAATCAATATCTCTATTCTTTGAATACGTTACAATTTCATCGACCGCAGATTTGAATGCTGCTCCATTATCCATTAAAGGAGTAATATCCTTAAAACTAATACCCGGTTTTGGCCAATCATCTACTAGTGCAATATACTGCTTATAATCCATTTGTTACTTCCTCCTTAAGTGGAACCAATCTATTTATTTGGTTTTCTAACCATTCTTTCAATTCTGCATATGAAGAATAATATAAGACCGACTCGATTTCTAGTTGAGCCTTCATAGCTTGATAGGACGGCGCTTCTGTTAAATCCTTTTTGAGTGGACTATCACAAGGTGTAATAAGCTTTTCAACTACCTTTATAAAGTCTAATTCTAGAAAAACTTGAATCATAAACTGTACTTTTTCTACTTTCCAGCCCTTGTGCGTTGCAATTTTAGGAATGTCACTATCCCTTAGTTCTTTACGCTTTAAAACAAAAGCATACAACCATTTAAATTCTTCTCTGGTCGGCAAAATAGAAATCGTGCTGTTTGGACCGTTTCGATAGCAAGTATAAATGACATCAGGATTTAATTTTTCCAGAATCGATTCGATATCCTTTAAACGACGTGGCAAGTCTAGTAACACAACATGACGATATGGCTTTTGCTCTAAAATGGCAAGTGGCAAGTCAGAAAAAGTAAAATGATCAAAGCCGTTTGGTAGTTTGGCAATATTCGTATTATCTGTAAAGGAAATAGCGATAGGATCCTCTAATTCCTTATCCAACTGCTTATACCAATGATTCGACCCACGATAGTCAAACAGTTGCCATTCCTTCACTGCGATATCCTTCAGCATAAGCTGTGGCTTGACGCTACCATTCCATTCATTAATGCTTAACTCCCCAACTGCTTCCACAACAGCTTGCGGAGAAATGCGAGAAAATAAATTTCCCATCCCGAAGCCTACACCATCGAGGATATGGGAATCTTGTTCAAACGTGAATTTTAAATGATTGCTTGTACTACCAATTTGTTTGATTTCCCTCGGCTTCGTCTGAACATGAAATAGTGGCTTTGGATTTCCCATCCCGAAAGGCGCTAGTGCCGATATTTCTTTAATCAAATCAATCTGAATAGACTCGATTGGAAGACTCGCCTCTATTCGTATTACTTGTTTAAAGTCTTCATCTGTTAACTGCTCTTTCGCTATTTTATTCAACGCTCCTCGCAATGGCGCAATTTGTTCTATATCTAGCGTCATCCCGGCAGCTTGTGCATGTCCACCAAAATGGTTAAAAAGATTACGGACCGTCATACAGCTACTAAATAAATCAAATGCATCAATACTTCTAGCAGAACCTTTTGCTTTACCGGTACTAGAATTGATCGATAGAACGACTGCCGGTCGATCATATTGTCTCACCAGCTTGGATGCGACTATTCCTAGTACCCCTTCGTTCCAACCCTCTTTCGCGACGACAATGACATGACTGTTGTCACCTGGTGACTCATTCTCTACCATTGCCTGCGCTTCTTTTGCAATATCTGATACGATTTTTTGTCGTTCCTGATTGAGCTGCTGAATAAAATCCGAAAGCTCCCTAGCTTGTTCTAAGTCATCTGTTAATAACAAGTCCACAGCCATCGAAGCATCCTGTAACCTGCCCACCGCATTAATTCTCGGACCTATTAAGAAACCGATATCCTCCTCGTTCACCACACTATCAATCTTACAAATATCCTTTAAAGCAATAAGTCCTGGTCGTTTCGTCCGACTAATTGCTTGAAGTCCATAATAGGCTAGCACCCTATTTTCATCTACTAAAGGGACGAGGTCTGCAATCGTACCAATAACGACAAGGTCTAAAAGCTGCTTAGGAAAATAACCGAGAAGATGTTCCGCAAATTTAAAGGCTACACCAACCCCAGCTAACTCGTGAAAAGGGTAGTTCTCGGAACATTTTGGATGCACAATCGCGTAAGCATCCGGTAGTTCTTCTTGAACCTCGTGGTGATCCGTAATAATTAAATCTAATCCTAATTGTTTCGCAACTTCAGCTTCATAGACAGCTGCAATTCCAGTATCGACCGTAATAATGAGGGAAAAGCCATTTTCTTTTGCTTCCTGAAAAGCTTTTTCATTTGGTCCGTAGCCTTCTGTGAAACGATTCGGAATATAGAAATCGCAAGACGCACCTAACTCTCTTAATGCCTCCATCATAACAGATGTCGAACTGACTCCATCTGCGTCATAGTCTCCAAATACTAGAATCTTCTCCTCGTTTTCAATAGCCTGTTTCACCCGTTCAACGGCTAAATCTATATCATGTAAAAGACCTGGATCATGTAACTGAGATAATTGTGGATGCAAAAAAGCGTCTGCTTCTGCTTCCGTTTTCACGTTTCTCTGACGAAGCAATTGCTCTGTCCATGGAGAAATGTTGAGGTTATGCTCAAATCCTATCTGATGCTGATCATATGTAAAATTCCATTTTGCTTGGCTTTGTAACATAAATTCACCCCTGACTCACTTATTATACAAGAGTGATTCAGGGGGAGCAAACAGATTCTTCGCCATTATTCATCCAATTTTTTCTCATCATCCACTTCTGAGCTCTCCACATCAGTGGCAAACGCATTCTCATTACTACCATTTTGTTCGATAAATGCGAGGTTTTCTTTTTTCAATCGCTTATTTTCCCGTTGTAATCGTAATATCCGTACGAACCCGACAGAAGCAGTGATAAGTCCACCCATTAGAACGGAAAATAAGATAACAAGGATGAGTGGAGCGTTCCCTGTTCCGAAAAGATAATCTACTTCCACTGGTTCCACGTTAATGACCGCAAATATTGCAACGATTAATGCAAAGATAAGTGCTGTGATAATATAACTTTGCCCTTTCATGATAAGCCTCCTTCATGCGTCCTCTCATTATAAGGTTTTTGCCAATATCTGTCGAACCCCTCTCTTTCGTATTCCCTAAAAAGTATCATTTAAATCTAAAAAGAGGCACGGGCAAAATTTTTAACCTCCTTCTTTACAGGCCGGAATAGGCTACTTTATAATTTTTGAATAGGGTTTCCAATTATTTAGAGGATTAATTAGCTGCTTCCGACTACAAAATTTACCAAATTAGAAAGTAGTAACTTAGCGTAGGGCAGAATACGGAGACTCCTGCGGGAACAGCACGAGGTGAAAGCCCCGCAGGAAGTGGGTTGCTTCCGAGGAGATTGAGGCCGTGCCCGCGGAAAGCGGAGTGTTCTGCCGAAGCGCGGCATCAAGCTTCACTTCATTTCTTTTCAATAAGATTTTCAATTAGAATTACGTCGCAGTATATATATTATTAGCAACAAAAATACCAAAAAGAAAAATCCGAACTGATTCGAATTCTATAGAATTCGAACCATGGTTCGGATTTTATTAGGATTAAAACACTATTGTCCCAGCTTTTGGATGTTAGACTTGTGGTCCTCCAGATTGTTTTTTCTCTGAATAAATAATTGGTTTTTCTTTAATATTTCTACCTCTCATGACTAACCAAAGCTGTGCCGCTATGAATACAGAGGAATACGTCCCCGCAATCAAACCAACGACTAAAGCAAAAGAGAAGTTTGTGATGGAAGATGCACCGAAAATTAACAGCATGACTGCAGCAAATACTACGGTAAGAACCGTGTTGATGCTTCGTCCCATCGTTTGAAGTAGACTCTTGTTGACAATGGCTGCAAGCTCTTTAAATGATTTGACTCGCTTTTTCAGCTTCACATTTTCCCTTATACGGTCGAATGTAACAATTGTATCGTTAATCGAGTAACCGACAATGGTCAGAATGGCTGCAATGATCGTAATGTCAAATTCTAGTCTCGTTATGCTGAACATCGCTATGATAAAGAACGAATCATGCAATAGTGCCAAAATAGCAGCTAATGCATAGTAAAATTCAAAACGAATGGTTACATAAATGATGATCCCAATCGCTGCATAGAGTACCGCTAGGGCCGCATTTTTAGCCAGCTCTTTCCCAACAACTGGAGAAACCGTACTTATATTAGGCTCATTACCATACTTCTCCCCAAACAATTCTTTAATATCAGCTACTTGGGCTTGTGACAATACCGAATCGAAGCGAGCTACGGCTATTTCATTGTTTTCGCCAGCTAAGACTATCTTTTTCGCATCTATCCCTAATGAGGACAACTCAGACTCAATTTCCGAAACCTCTACCGTATTCTCTGAAAGTATTTCCACCCGTGAACCACTGGTGAAATCAATGCCTAGATTCAATCTCATCGTCGCTAAGAAAATAATTCCTGCAATAATGAGAACTCCGGATAGAAGGAAGAATTTTTTACGGTTATGAACTAAGTCTGGTTTCTTTCCGAAAATAGTCGGTTCCACTTCGGTCTTATCAGACTTGTCTTTGATATCTTTTTTCTTTACACCAAACCAGCCTGGCTTCTTATTTAAAAACTTACTGTTCACCCATAAGCCTAGGAACAGTCTAGAACCATATACGGCTGTTAGAAAACTAACCAAAATACTAATAATTAGTAAAGTTGCGAACCCTTTAACAGAGCTTGTTCCAAAAATAAATAGAACAACAGCAGCAATAATCGTTGTAATGTTCGCATCTAGAATGGTAGATAACGAATTTTTATTCCCTGCTTTAAACGCAGCCACAACTGATTTTCCAGTTCTTAACTCTTCCTTTATCCGTTCGTACGTAATGATGTTAGCATCGACTGCCATCCCGACCCCTAATATGATTGCTGCAATTCCTGGTAAGGTCAGTACACCATTCATCCATTCAAACACGACTAAAATGAGGTATATATAAATACTTAATGTAACCGTTGCGACAACCCCTGGTAATCGATAGTAGAACATCATGAATAAGAAGATTAAGGCAACGCCTAGAATACCAGCGAAAACCGTTTTATCCATTGCTTGTAATCCAAACTGTGCTCCAACTGATGTCGAATATTTTTCTACTAACTTCGTTGGTAAGGATCCAGCATTCAAGATATCGGCTAAACGTTTTGCGGATTCTACAGTAAAGTCACCGTTAATTTGTACATTTTTTGTATTTAAAACCTGATCTACTCCTGGAGCAGATATGTATTTCGGGTCCTCTTTTTGGGATTCCGCTTCGAAAGTATCTCCCTCTTCATAATCCATCCAAATAACGAGACGGTTATTAGGTGGGGTTTTCTGTGAAATCTCTCTCGTAACATCCGCAAATTTGGATGCATCCTTTAACTCCAGCGTTACAATTGGTTGTTTCGTTGTCGGATCAAAATCTTGCTGTGCACTACCCTCGACAATATCCGAACCGTCCATGTACTCTTTATCATCTACCCCTCTAAACGACAAGGTCGCAGAAGTAGATAACAATTCCCTGGCTTCAGTCTGATTTTGCACACCGGCTAGCTGAACACGAATCCGATCTGGTTCCTCAATATTAAAGCTCGGCTCGCTCACTCCAAGTACATCCACTCGCTCACGTAACGCTTGAGTAGTTGCTTCTAGCATTTCCATACTTACTTCTTGATTTTCATCCAGTGGCTCTACTTGGTAAAGTATTTCGAAACCACCTTGTAAGTCTAGTCCTAGTTTTATATCCTTTGTAATTCCGGTAACGGTTGCCCCAATTGTTCCAGCGAAGAGTAAAACAATTAGAAAAAAGGCAACAATTCTACCCCTTTTTACCATGTTGTTAAGTGCCTCCTTTACTCCATCCACCCAATACGATATGTACATAGCCATTGCAATGAATCATAGGGTTTCACGTAGTTGGAGCAATTTCTTTATAATATATGAGTTTGGACAAACATAAACGTATTATAGAAATAATATTAAACTACTGTCAATCGCCTTCCTTCTACTGATTCGGTTGCGTTAATGCTGCGATAGATGCTAAAAGGCCTTCTTCATCCTGGTATGCTTCTACGGTGAGGTAGCTCATATAAAGGGAAGAGCTTAAATGAAGAATATCCTCAACCACTTCATGCAACCTTTTTTCCGGATTCCCTTTCCACACTTTTTTAGACAAGCATTTCCATACATCTTCTCTCGTTGTCCGAGAATAGCCCATGATATGTAATTCATTTACTTTACTATCCAACACAGGGACAAGACTTGATTTCCATTCATCGACTGGTTTCTTTGTACTCATTAAACCCTCTCCTTGATTCCAACAATATAAAAATGCCTGTCATGCTTGGACTACTCATTCGCATATACATTCATTGTATACGAAATCCAAAACTTTGAGAAGGCAGGTCGTTCATTATGACCAAGCAAACATTTTTGCAAGGAACCCTGATTCTTATTTTAGCAGGGATGATTACACGATTCTTAGGATTTATTAATAGAATCATCGTAGCTCGATTAATGGGAGAAGAAGGTATTGGCCTATACATGATGGCATTACCTACACTCTTTTTGGTTTATACCTTATCACAAATTGGACTACCTATCGCCATTTCTAAGCGTGTTGCAGAAGCAGAAGCAAAGGGCGACTTAGCCAAAGTGAAAAGAATCCTCGTCATCTCCTTGGTCGTGACGGGTACGTTAAGTATCGTTTTTCTTGTCGGAATGATTCTGTTCGCACCAATCGTGGCTCAGAAATTCTTGACGGACGAGCGTACCTTATACCCGCTATTAGCGATTAGTCCAATGGTCCCAATTAGTGCCATCTCAGGGGTGCTAAGAGGCTACTTCCAAGGTAGACAAAATATGAAGCCACAAAGCTACGCACAAGTTATTGAACAAATTGTCCGTATTTCTTGTGTCGCTTTACTTGTTAAACTGTTTCTCCCTTATGGCGTTGAATTTGCTGCGGCTGGCGCGATGATATCAGTCATAATCGGTGAGTTTATTGCACTCCTATTTATGATGAGAATGTTTAAGCTTAAGAAACGAATTAAGCTTCGTTCGAAGTTCGTGACTTATTTAAAATCTGGAAAACAAACGTTACAAGAGCTATTATCGATTGCTTTACCTAGTACAGGTAGTCGACTAGTCGGTTCATTATCGAATTTTTTGGAACCAATCGTTGTGTCCCAGAGCCTAGCTATCGCTGGAGTACAAACTGCCATTGCCACACAGCAATACGGATTACTAACCGGCTATGCGATTCCTTTGTTGTTTTTACCAACCTTTATTACGCATTCTCTAGCTGTTGCACTTGTACCAAATATAAGCGAGGCCGAAGCACATAATAACAACAAGCTCATCCACTATAGGATTCATCAAGCCATTCGGATATCCTTTTCATCAGGAGCTTTAGCCACTATAGTTCTCATCCTATTTTCCGTTCCGATTCTTCAGTTTATGTATGGGAACAGTGATGCTAGCCGCTTTCTTGTCTTAATGGCACCTTTTTTCATTTTGCTCTATGTCTCTTATCCATTAAATGCGACCTTGCAAGCTTTGGATCACGCAAAGGCCGCTATGTGGAACAACATCATCGGAAACTTTGTTAAATTTGCTTTAATGATTGTATTGGCTTCAAACCCACAATTTGGAATTATGGGAGTCGCGATTTCCTTAGTGGTCGGAGTTGTATTAGTATCCTTGCTACATATGGCTACTTTAATAAAAGTAATTTCGTTTAAGTTTCCATTACTCGATGTCGTCAAGATGGTAACATTACTAGTCGGAACTTGGTGGGTCGGAAAAGTACTCGTTCAGATGTTTCCGAGTTATGAGACGAACATAATCACCTTCTTACTTCTCTTAATTATACTAAGTGGTATCTATATAACATTTTTGTTTGTTCTACGATTTATTACGAAAGACGAGCTGCTTCAGATTCCATACTTAAACCGCTTCGTCTCTTAATAACTAGACGCTTGGTCATTTCAATGGCACCAAGCGTCTAATTTATGATCATTTCTTATGATACAACTCATAGAAAATTTCAATAAGTGGGAACGTATTTTCATACTCCATATTATCCTCTATGTTCCAACAGGTTGCCAGAACAGAATGACAAAATCCCCATCCTAACATTTTACGCTTATCTAAACCTAATTTTTCTACAAAGTTTTGTACCCGCTTTTCTGTTAGTTCTCTTACGTTTGTTTCGGATACCTCGTTAAGCATATATTGAATCACATCGTATTCTCTATCCCCAACCAATCCTTTTGGGTCAATGACAACCCATTCACCATCCTCCCTTTGCAATACATTATAATGATGGAAATCTCCATGCAGCAAATATGGCTCCCCTTGGTCTTTTAAGAGTAGCTTACACGTTAACATAGCTTGATATAAAACCTCTGATGATATCGGACCTAGCCCTTGTGGATGCTTTTCATACATATGAATGAGCTGATTCCCTCTATCTTCTACAGTCGGAAATTCCGTTTGGGTATCAGAAGACAATGGAAGCCAAAGTTTTTGAAGTAACTCTGCAGCGATTTCGTTGGCTCTTGCCTCATCATTCAATCTATCCAAAGAGTTTCCAGGTGAAATTCTTTCTAGCAGCATATACCCTTTCTCGGGGTCCACCTGTAATAACTTAACCATTCCTCTTCCTTGAAAATCCCGGACAGCCAGTCTTTCAAAATGAAATTCCTTAGTAGGAATCTCTAACTTGATAACAACCTCTTCACCGTTTTGGTTTCTTTTAGCTAAGGCAACAAAGTTATAAGAAAGACGAAAAGGTTCTAATATAGTGATATCCCAAGCCTCTTCGCATTCTCGTATGATTTCATCCAAGTTTGCAATCCAAGCTTGCCCTTTCTCCTTATGAATGCTTTTTATCGCTTTTATAAAGTTTTCCGGTAATGTGACCATACTCTCTCCCCTATTGGAAATGTTTAATACCTCTTCAAATTCGCTTCTTCTAACCAAAAATCCTTCTTTCTATCATGGGTACACTGTACAGACACCACTCGATTTTTGTCGAAATCGATCAAAAAACATCAACCCAATAGGATTGATGTTTTTTTGATCTATTTCTTCTTGTCCATTAAATCAATATACCACCGGTTTTCAGAGTCAATAGAACAAAAGGATATTGATTTAATAGAGGAATATCCTCGTTCCCTTAGATTTTCTTCTAGCCATTCTTTGGATTTATGGATCTTTGCTAAGGACTCTTCCCGAATCTCTCCATCTACTACTAGAGGAACCACAAAATTGTCGGAAGCGATTGGTTCAACACCTTTTTTAGATTTTTCCATAACTGAAAGCTTCCCAGACGTTTCCAATATAGCAAATTCTACATCTTGAATATTCCTAGTTCCGTTCTCGCGTAACTGTTGCATTAAATCGTTAAAATTGTAACGTTGCTTCCGCATTTCATTCTCATCGATTTTCCCCCGTGAAATAATCACAGAGGGTTTACCGTCAAACCAATCACGAAACCTTACATTCTTTAATGATAAGTATGCCGTCGTTCGTTGTATAATAAAGAGGACTCCCATTGGCAGTAAGGCATGCATAAAGCTTTCGGAAGGATCCTCTACGGCAAAAACAGCCATTTCCGCAATCATCATGAACACGACAATGTCTAAAATACTTAACTCTCCAATTTCCCTTTTTCCCATGAAACGCATGATGATTACAATAACGAAATAAGTAAGGATGGTTCGAAATATGATATTACCGATATCGAGTTCCAAACGACACACTTCCCTATCTTAAAAAGATCGTTTGTAGTATTTCCTTTCGGGTTCAATCATATCCAACCATTATAAGGTTTGTTGAAAAGGAATTAAGTAGCGAATGTAAATGTACACAGTCGTAATAATTAAAGATACAATAACTAACGGGATACCATATAGAAGAAACCGGATGAACGGGATTCGTTGGTTGGAGCCTTCCGCGAGACCAGCTACGACAACATTGGCAGATGCACCAACTAAAGTCCCATTCCCACCTAAGCAGGCACCTAATGCCAAGGACCACCAAAGCGGATCTAAGTTCGCCATTCCATAAGACTGAAATTCTCTAATCACTGGGATCATGGCTGCTACAAAAGGAATATTATCCACAATACCTGAGAATATACCAGAAACCCAAAGAATCAGCAATGCTGTTTTCGGTAAATCTCCTTCCGTCAGCCACATGACGCCTTTTGCTAACTCGTCTATCACGCCTACTTTTTCTAATCCACCAACTAACATAAATAAGCCGATAAAGAAAAACAACGTAATCCATTCAACCTCTTGTAACACTTTTTCCGTTCCCGCTTCCTTCTCGGTTAAAAGTAAGAGAAGGATGGCCCCACTAACTGCTATCGTCGTTAGATCCATATGAATAACCGGATGCAAAATAAAGCCTACGATAGTTAAAAGCAAAACCGTTATCGATTGATAGAGCATTGGGGTTTTCTTTAAATATTCTTCCCCATTCATGTTCATGAGTTGATGAACATGTTGTTTACTATAGGTTAGTTTATTACGAAAAAGAAAAGAAACCGATACTATCATAAAAATAAATAAGACCACTACAACTGGACCAAGATTCGTAAGAAACGAAACGAAGGTCAAGTGGTCGACGGCCTGACCAATCATAATGTTCGGAGGATCCCCAATTAACGTTGCCGTCCCCCCTATATTGGCACTAAAAATAATAGTGAGCAAATAAGGAAAGGAAGGTAGTTGTAGGATTTTGGTCAACGTTAGGATGATTGGAACAAAAAGTAAAACAGTTGTAACGTTGTCCAATAAAGCAGAACCAATCGCCGTTAAAATTCCTGCACCTATAAGCAATTTAAGTGGTTCACCCTTCACTTTCTGCGCGAAGGTGATCGCGATATACTCAAACAGTCCTGTTTTTTTCGTAATCGATACAAGAACCATCATGGAAAATAAAAGCGCAATGGTTTTCCAATCGATAAACTCTGCAAATGCATCTTCCCATTCATATATATTTAACAAGAGCAAAAGCGCTCCACCAGCCAGGGCAACTAGAGCTCGATTGATTTTTTCGGTCATGATAAAAAAGTAACTAATTAAAAAAACCAAGATTGCTATTGTTGTAGACATTCTCTGTCCCCCCTCATCCTTAGTTGATTCAAGGTTTTTTCCGTTTGTAATACAAGCTTCTCTACAATGTATTCAACTTGTACCGAAATTATTTAATTCTAATTCAAAATTGATTGAATAGAATGGTACAAATGGACAACCAGGGAGGGGTTATATGGTAAAACCAAGACTTGTATCCATTATGTATGGATGGGTAACAATTTTGGGCGTTATGCTCGCCGCTAGTCTAATTCTTTCACTTTTACTTCGCTTTTCGTCACTTGGGGAATCGACATTAAACTGGACCACTTTAATTGTTAGTATCATTGCTTTGTTTGCTGGTGGTTTAATTGCGGGAGCAAAAGGAAAGGAAAAAGGCTGGTTACTTGGAGGATTAACGGGAATTGGGTTCACGATCTTTATTTTGTTATACCAATACTTAGGCTATGGCACCGTTTTTTCTCTCGAGCAAACGTTGCATCATGCAGGTTTTTTAATCGCAGCATTATTCGGTGGAATCTTCGGGGTAAATGTATCCGGCAATCAAGAAGAAAACACGAAATAATGAAAAAAGGACTAATGGCAAAATCCATTAGTCCTTTTTCCTGGTTTAGGAAATTATAAAATTTGCCTTGTGTGAATAACATACTGTAATTGCCACGTCCAGCTCCAGCGCCCAGCAACTAGCGAGACTTCCCTCACCTCTGTACGATAACTGTTCGACGTTAGTCGAATTTCCTTAAACGTAAAAGCTCATCGTGTTTCCTTTATCTCCGACGGTTCAGTCCAGTCCGTACGTTGCTATCCGGGCGCCCCGAGCTTTTGTTCCTTTAGTCGTTACTTACTACTTCTCTCACTGCTGAACGATCGTATGTAAGTTTCGAACCTTCATCGTTGATTAGAACAACGGTATCTTCATCTATCGCATGAATCTTGGCATGAAATCCGCCAATCGTGACTACCTTGTCCCCTTTTTTCATCTCTGATTGCATTTGTCTAACTTGCTTTTGTTTCTTCTGTTGTGGACGAATCAAAAGAAAATAGAAAATTGCAAACATCGCAATAATAGGTAATAGTTGCGCTAATGTTCCCATTCCATCTCCACCTCCTCTTAGAAGTTTTTTGCATCTGGCTTGTTAAACCCATACTGCTCAAAAAATTCTTCTCTAAAATCACCAAGCCGATCATTTCGTATCGCTTCACGGACTTGTTCCATTAATTTTAACAGAAAATATAAGTTATGATAAGTAGTAAGTCTCAATCCAAATGTTTCGTTACTTTTTACGAGATGGCGAATATACGCTCTTGAATAATTTCGACAAACATGACAATCACAATTTTCATCCAAAGGACCAAAGTCTCGAGCGAACTTCGCATTGCGGACAACTAATCTACCATTAGATGTCATACACGTTCCGTTTCTTGCAATTCTCGTCGGTAGGACACAATCAAACATATCAATTCCTCGGATGGCACCATCGATAAGTGAATCTGGTGATCCTACTCCCATTAGGTAACGCGGTTTGTTATCTGGTAATAATGGAGTCGTGAACTCTAACACTCGATTCATAACGTCCTTCGGTTCTCCAACAGACAATCCACCTACTGCATAACCAGAAAAATCTAAAGAAGTTAAATCCCATGCACTCTGTCTACGAAGGTCCTCATATTCACCGCCTTGAACAATTCCGAAAAGTCCTTGCTTAGAAGGATTCTGATGTGCCTTTAAACAACGCTCCGCCCATCTGCTTGTCCGCTCTACAGAGCTTTTCATGTATTCGTGAGTTGCCGGGAATGGCGGGCACTCATCAAATGCCATCATGATATCAGAGCCTAATGCATTTTGTATGTGCATTGCTTTTTCTGGTGATAAGAAGAGCTTTTCTCCACTAATATGGTTACGGAAATGTACGCCTTCTTCTTCAATTTGTCGTAAGTCACTTAAACTAAAGACTTGAAATCCGCCTGAGTCTGTCAGAATAGCTCCATCCCAATTCATAAAGGAGTGAAGACCACCAGCTTCTTGAATAATATCTTCACCAGGACGAAGCCATAGGTGGTACGTATTAGAGAGAATAATTTTCGCTCCGATTTCTTCTAATTCCTCAGGACTCATCGTTTTAACGGTAGCTAACGTACCGACGGGCATGAAGATAGGAGTTTCAAAAGAGCCGTGTGGGGTGTGAACAATTCCTAAACGAGCTCCAGTTTGTTTACATGTTTTTATATGTTCATAGGTGATAGGCATACTCTTTTCCTTCCTGTTACAGTATTAACATGGCATCTCCAAAGCTGAAAAAGCGATAGCGCTCTTTAACTGCTTCCTCGTATGCTTGTAATATAAATTCCTTACTAGCTAACGCACTAACTAACATAATTAACGTAGACTTAGGCAAATGAAAGTTTGTAATTAAGCCATCAATTGCTTGGAAGGTATAAGGCGGGTAAATAAAGATGTTAGTCCAACCGCTACTTTCTGTAAATCTACCTTGATGATCTCGTGCAATGGTTTCTAGTGTTCTTGTCGAAGTTGTACCAACTGAGATAATTCTACCATTCTGCTCTTTCACTCGATTTAAATGATCTGCTGTTTCCTGTGACATCAAATAAAACTCGGAGTGCATATCGTGATCTTCAATTCGGTCGACACTTACTGGACGAAACGTTCCTAATCCTACATGGAGTGTGATATAGGCAAATTCTACTCCTATATTCTTTAGCTCATCCATAAGTTCCTTCGTAAAATGTAAGCCTGCGGTTGGAGCAGCTGCTGATCCTTCCTCTTTCGCATATACCGTTTGATAGCGATCCTTATCCGGTAATTGTTCCTTTATGTAAGGTGGTAATGGCATTTCTCCAAGTTCATTCAAGACTTCTAAAAAAATACCTTCATATTGGAAAGAAAGGACTCTTCCACCGTGTTCCTTTTCTTCCTTACAAATAGCGGTTAAACGACCTTCTCCAAACGAAATCGTCGTTCCTACTTTTATTTTCTTAGCCGGTTTCACTAATACTTCCCAATTATCTTGCTCTAACTGTGTCAGTAATAATACTTCCACTTTAGCACCTGTATCTGATTTCGTTCCGTACAGTCTCGCCGGCAGTACTTTTGTATCATTTAAAACTAGACAGTCTCCTTTTCGAAGGAAAGACTTAATATCCGAAAAGTGTTGATGGCTCATTGTCTGCTTTTCTCGATTAAGAACGAGCAGTCGCGAAGACGCGCGATCCTTGAGGGGAACCTGGGCAATCAATTCTTCTGGTAAATGGTAATCGAAATCGTTAATATCCATAACAAACTCCTTAATAACCTCACTTAAATTTTCCAATCAAGTAAAAAATCAAAGAAAGAACAATACTTACAACAATCGAGGTCATGATCGGAAAGTAAAAGGAAACATTCCCTTTTTTAAAACTGATGTCTCCTGGTAGTTTTCCAAAGACACTCCAAATTACACCAATCACGACAAAAATTACTCCTATTAGGATAAAGATTTTGCCCATTCCCGTCAAGCTTGTGGCACCTCCCGTTGAAAATGCTCATAGGCCTTTGGTGTAACTACTCTTCCTCTTGGCGTTCGTTGAATAAACCCGATTTGTAACAAATATGGTTCATATACATCCTCTATCGTTTGAGATTCTTCCCCAATCGTTGCAGCAATCGTATCTAATCCTACTGGCCCACCTTGGAAGCCATCCATAATTCCCAACAACAGTTTATGGTCAATATGATCAAGCCCTAATTGGTCAACTTGAAGCATTTCTAACGCTTTCGTCGTGGTTTCTATGGAAATCTTGCTTTCGCCTCTCACCTGAGAAATATCCCTTACTCTTTTCAACAGTCGGTTGGCGATACGTGGTGTTCCACGAGATCTTCTCGCAATCTCATTCGCCGCATTTTCACTAATTTGCACATGAAAAATCTCGGACGTTCGCTCTACAATTTTGCATAAATCCGCGTTTTCGTAATACTCCAGCCTACTTAATACTCCAAAGCGATCCCGGAGAGGAGCTGTAAGTAATCCGGCACGTGTCGTTGCCCCTACTAACGTGAATGGAGGCAAATCAATCCGAACAGACCTCGCACTTGGCCCTGTACCAATCACTATGTCTAAGCAAAAATCCTCCATTGCCGGGTACAGAACTTCCTCAACCGATCTCGGTAATCGGTGAATTTCATCTATAAACAACACATCGCCCGCTTCTAATGAAGAAAGAATTGCAGCTAAATCCCCAGCACGTTCAATCGCCGGTCCAGAAGTTGTTCGGAATTGGACCCCCATTTCATTCGCGATGATAGAGGCTAGCGTGGTTTTCCCTAACCCTGGTGGACCATATAACAAAACATGATCGAGTGGCTCGTTTCTCATTTGAGCGGCTTCAATGAATATAGCTAAATTCTCTTTTACTTTATGTTGCCCGATATATTGTTGTAAGGAGGTTGGACGCAGACTTAGCTCCATTCCCTCATCATCATGCTGTAACTCCCCAGATATCATGCGTTCATCCATGTTTCCACCTCATTTTTATTTCTCCATCATCAAGGCAAGGCCTTTTCGAATCAGTTCATCCGTTGTCGTTAACTTGCTTTCTCTTAATTTAGGCGTAATGAATTTAATTTCTCTGTCGGAATAACCAAGCGAACGAAGCGCGGCAAACGCTTCTTCTAGCGCTTTTGACTCTACGGATGGAGCCTTTTCTGGCGTGATATCTACACCCTCAAGTTGAACTCCCATATCCACAGAAAGCTTTCCTTTCAAGTCCAAAATCATTTGACGCGCCGTCTTTTTCCCCACACCCGGAAAACTGGTTAAAAATTTCTCATCCTCCCGCTCAATGGCAGCAACGAAGTCTGGCACACCTGCATTCCCTAGAATCGCAAGAGCCCCCTTAGGACCGATTCCAGATACATTTAATAGCTTTTTAAATAAGAATTTTTCTTCCGTTTTTCTAAATCCAAATAGAAGTTGAGCATCTTCTCTTACATAGTGGTATGTATATACACGGATCTCTTCCCCTACTTTATCTTGAAAGACAAATGGATTGGTACAAAATATCTCATAGCCCACACCATGGGATTCTACATATATCGCATCGTCTTGAATGGAATCTAAGTTTCCTCTTATGTATGCAATCATAACAATTCTCCCTTATAAATCAAAACTAACTCTATTTTATCATACAAGCATATGTTCGACTTTAAAAAGCTTCAAAAAAAATTCTAGCCTATGCAAGACTAGAATTTTCAAATTAACTATTAATCGTTTTATTTGGAATCATTTTGCGATACGCTTCCAATACGTACTGATAAACTTCTTTAGATTTAATTTTGATTCCTTCCCGTAGTTGCTCTGCTTGGTAGCTTTCTAATTCCTTTGTATCAATCTGATAAAACGATTGAATGACTTGGCTGTTCACCGGTCGTCCTTCAAAAATGGTTAAAATATTATTCTTGATTCCGAAGTAACCATTTTCTTTAATATAAGGGGATATATCCGAAATCTCTTTACGGAACGTGACTTTTCCTTCTTTTTGATCCACCACTTGCCATCCATCATAATAGGACCAGAAATCTTGCATGGCCCATACCGTTTCTTCATGTGTCTGCTCTACTACTTTTCCGTCTATATAATGTTTTTGTAACGTTACTTGTAATGTTAATGGTTCACTTTTCACTAAGCTTTCCTCTTTTTGTTTTTCCGTTTTCGTTTCAGCGGCATCAATCACTGTTTGTTCATTCGATAACCCTGTTATACTTACAAAAGCTAACCACGTGATGACGGCATATAGGCATCCTCGAACGATTTTTCTCATGTTGTTCACCCCATTGAATAGATAAATTCCTTGTATTCGTGTTCAAAAAGGAGGATAAAAAGCGTAAAGAAATTCAAGGCGGCGCTGCTTTGAGTACCGGAATGTATGACTATAGATACATGAGGAACGGAGAAGCAAGCCAACGCAGAAGTTCAAAGCGATTTTTACCGGACTTTTTGAACATCCTCTTGTAGTTAAAGTTTGACCAATTTAAGAAGGAATATCCATCAATGAAAAGAAAATTCCATATTAAAAAGAAAAGCAGCCTCTTTTGGCTGCTTGTAAAAACATACATACTGAATCATGATTACATAACACATGACAATCGTAATGAGAAAGGAAATGAGTAAAAATGGTCCTCCAGCGACCGTGGTCATCATAATGAATAAGACATAAAATGGAGTAGATATCCCAAAAAGAAGCAAAGAACTATACGTAATGATTTGCTCTATTCTAGTCTTACTTTGTAATAATTGATCGCGTATAAACGCATATGAGGAACATTGCAATACAGTAGAGGAAATCGTACATATACTGATGAGAACGAAGCAGTGAAAAAAGGTACCGCTTATCGTTTCATCCACTGGATAAGCCGCTGTATTGGCCGTTTCTATTTGAATAATCATGACCCCGTATAAATACAACAATAAACTAGAACACAAATAGATAGCGTAGCGATTGGTATTCATTGGACCCTCCTCTCTTATACTTTATATGTATGAGGGAGGAACACCAGAATAGACCTTAGCATTGACCGTTTGTTCCTGTTTGCTCCATTAAAAAACAAGCACCATAGAGGGTGCTTGTCGTAATTATAGCTGGTTCATCACTTCTTCATCTGCTTCAAGGTTATGATAAATATCTTGAACATCTTCATTGTCTTCTAGTACATCAATAAGATTAATCATTTTTTCGACGTCGTCGCCGCTTACTGGGGACGTTGTTTGAGGGATCATCGTTAATTCTGCTGTTGTGAAGGTGAAGCCTTTTTCTTGAAGCTGATCTTTCACGCTAGCAAAATCCTCTGGCTCCGTATAAATTTCAAAGCCTTCCTCTGTTGTTTCCATTTCTTCTGCTCCAGCTTCGATAACTTCCAGCAATAAATCGTCTTCACTAATATCCACTGAGTCGTTTGGAATTACTAAGTAACCTTTTCGATCGAACATAAACGAAACGCAGCCATTTTCACCTAGGTTTCCACCATTTTTATTAAATGCGTGTCGGACCTCTGCTGCTGTTCTGTTTTTATTATCTGTTAAGACGGAAACCATTACCGCTACCCCACCAGGACCATAACCTTCATATGTCATCTCTTCATAGTTGACGCCGTCCAGATCCCCTGTAGCCTTTTTAATGGCTCTGTCTATATTATCGTTAGGCATATTATTCGCCTTCGCCTTATCAATAACAAGTCGCAAGGAAGCATTCGTATCCGGGTCCCCGCCACCTTGTTTAGCCGCAACAAAAATTTCTTTTGCCAGCTTCATAAAAACTTTTCCACGCTTTGCATCTTGTGCATTTTTGCGTCGTTGAATATTTTTCCACTTAGAATGACCAGCCATTGGACATTCTCCTTTCTTTCGTAAATCCTTTAAAATCACACATCTAAAAATCTGTAATTACCTTCTCACTATACCATAAACAGACCATTTTTTTAAGATACAGAAAAAGCCTCTGTTACAAAAGTAACAAAGGCTTTGATTTACGAAGAGACTGGTCACGTTAACGATCGTTCCCTTGGATATCTCCTTCGATTTGAGCGTTATAGTCTCGTACTTCATTCCAATATATGTCATCGGTGTAGACCTCGACCTTTTTATTCGGAACGATTTCGTTCACAATCCGGTAGACCTTTTGAGTTACAGCCAATGGATCATTATCATAATAAAGATTCAGCATAACAGCAACAATAACTCGATCTTTTCGAATATAGGATTGGGTAACATTAACCTCATCTAATTCGTTCACCGTTTTGTTAATTCGTGCGGTCATTTCATTGTACGCTTGTTGTTCGTAGTTTGTGTTCTCTTGACCACTTGGTAAACGATCCACGTAATCCTGCATTCTCGGTCGATCGCCATCGTCATTCTGATTGTTTTCGGGATTATTTTCAGCAGTTTCCGTCTCGTAGGAGATTGGTTGTTGGTTCAGGTGTAGCTCTTCTTCATCTGCTGAAGGCTGGTTAATTGCGGCACAACCAGTAACCGTTAAAAGGAACCCTAATAACGAAATAGAACACAATTTCTTCATGCCAATAACCTCCCTCGCTTCTAGGATTCGTAAGGGAGGAATATTTAAACCGTTAGTTGATGGATGGAATGGTAGTACATGTTTTAAAAGGTAAGAACTTGTTGCATGAATTGCTTTCGATAATCCCAATCCTTTTCTAATTGTGTTAAATAGGCGATGATTTCGTTACCATGTGGTTGTTTTTGCATGAAGTGTAACCATTCACGCATGATATCAATGGGAATACTTACCCCAATCAAAAAAGGAACAATATGTTCTCTTCTACACATATTATAAGAAAGCAAGCGATGAATATCGTGGTCAATATGATCCAAATACCGTTGGCCAAGTTGCATGAAATCATACAAAAATGGGGCTTTTCCTAATAAATCCAAATCAATGAGGCGAGTTCTCCCATCCTGTTCTTGAAGAAAATTGTGTCCAGCAAGGTCTCCATGAATCCATTGATCGGCATGATCGATAAGATGACTTACACGACTCCACCGACGAATCTGCACAGATGTAGCATGTACGATATCGTGAAAAAGCGCGGAATATCCATAAGCATCAAACGTATCCCTCGATGACCAAAACCTCCTAAGTCTCATCTGACACTTCTGTTCATAGGAAACCCTTTTAATGGGGTTTGTTATCTGAATGGCCTGAGCATGTTCATGAAAAATTTTCACCGTATCTACAGCATTTCGTCTATCCTGTTCATACTGAAATCGTAATTTATTCCCAGGTGAAAAAGATTGTAACGTCCAATACTTCCCTTTAAATTTCAGCATTTTTTCCCCATTTGGAAAAGAGCAGAAAGACTGAACGACTGGAGATTGGAACTGTTCAAAAAATCTCCATTGCTGGATAATAGGCTTACTGTCTACATAAGATTTTAAAATATACCCCTTTTTAGATGTATCCTCCACAAAAAATACATTCGGTTTCCATTCCTGAATTCTTTCAGCATAGAATTCCCCTTTGTTCTGTAAAAAGGAAGAGAGACAACTCCGTATGGAATTGTCCCTATTAGACCCATTATGATTAATCACTTTCTTCCTCATCGTCTTCTCTAAAATTCGGGAAAGTTGGATTGAATTCGTATGGTTCTGGATAAGGATAACCGACTCCATTCCATCCAGCTGGTGTCTCTGGTTGCCATGATGGATATCCTTGATAGCCACCGTAATTAGGATAAACAGGATCCCCACAGCATCCGGATTTAGGCGCAGGTGCACCATGAACCGGCGGATGAACGTAGCCTGCTGGTCCTTGTTGGCCAGGTAGATAATTTTGCCAATTTGCCGGCTGTGCCACGTGTGGCGGGTATCCTTCCTCTGCAGGATTTAGTCCTGGGTATCCTTTCGGGCTAGAAGATGATTCCGCCCAATCAAGATGTTGATGAGGTCCAGCCGGGTAACCATGGTGTGGGTTCGGATAACCTCCTACTCCTGGATTAGGCCCTAGTTGTTGTTGAACAGGATAAGGTACAGGGTTAGTTGGTGCGCAATAAGGTGCGGATGGATAAGCGTAGTATGGAATAACCGGTTGTTGCGGATATGTCGGATAAGGATTAACTGTCGCCGTATATCCCGGCATAGGCTCATTGTATTGTGGTACTTGCTGCATTGGTGCTGGTTCGTTGTATTGTGGGACTTGTGGCATAGGTGCTGGTGCTGTATATGCTGGCTCTTGCGTTTCTTCTATTTCTGGTACTGGTGCAGGTGCATGATATGCGGGCTTTTTAACAATTTTCTTTTGCTTGGCATCTAGGTTCCCTTTTTCATATTTCCCTTCATCCCAAAGCGGTTTTGCTTTATAATCAGAAACTTTGCCCCCTACTTTATCTACCTTTGCTGAGACTTCATCTTTACTCAAATCAGTGAATGGATGATGTGGTAATTTATTCAAAATTTCTTTTGGTTTTTTGACGTCATCTTCTTTCATGACAGGAAATGCAGGCTTAGAAGTATCTTTGTACGGGTTAACCGCTTCTTTTTTTAGTGGAGCTTTTTGAATGACTTTATCCGTAACAGTCTCCATCTTAACTGGTTGTGCTTGGGTAGGGATTTTAATTTTCATTCCTGGCATGAGGCTATCTGGGTCTGCAAGATGACTATTTACTTCCTTCAATTTTTCAAAATTGACATTATATTTTTGTGCGATTTTCCAAAGTGTTTCCCCTTCTCGAACAATGTGAATTTTCAATTCGTGAAACTCCCTTCTTGTTGGTCTATACATGATGATGCATGTCAGTCACATAACAATTCCATACCAACATATGCGAATGACCTAGAAAGGTTGAATGAAAACAGCAAATTTTCTAGGATTTATTCCTAGTTAAGTCAAGAAGACACTTTGCCCTTTATAAAAAAGCTATGTTAAATAAAATTGTGGATTTAACTAATAAATATAAGGGAACACTCTATATTATAAAGGGTTCCCTTATATTTTAAGTCCGATTTAAATGATTAGACCAATTTAATGTGAATGTTTTTGCTTTAAATTTTTATATAAGACGAATATGCTTTCTAAAGTGAATAATATACCTAATACTAGATAAAGTAATCCTCTTTCCATCTCACCCATACCTGATATATATGCTACAATCAATGTTATTCCCAAAAGCAGAATGATGGATTGGAAAACCACTTTAAATTTTCTATACCCTTCTTCAGATGTACTCAACGTCCATTTCCCCTCTCTACTTGTGTCTATATCTAAGTATTTTTCTATTCGTGTATTCTAACAATCTGATTTTATCATAGTGACAACTTGATATTATCTAGAAATGGAAACAACTCAGGATAATGGTCGAGGAATTTTGTAGCCAAGCCGTTAAAACGGTTTATTCAGCTCTATTTAAGATATGAAAAGGGAACAAACATATAAAGACAGATATTAAAAAACACCCTTTCCTACTTGAAAAGGATGTTCTCTAATTAAGAATTTGACGACGAAACTGATATACCATCTACTAAGAAATAGGGATAGCTCCCTAATAATTCAACGTTACAGCCTAGCGTTTCTATCTCGGCAATAGCCCCTGGAATCAGCACATCATCCAGTTTCTGTTGAATATCGATCAAGAAATAATAATTTCCAAGGCCCGTTTTCATCGGACGGGATTCAATCTTAGATAAATTTAATTTTCTCCAAGCAAAAGCAGAAAGAACTTGATGAAGTGTTCCCGCCTGATCAGTTGGCAATGTGATAATTAGGGAAGTTTTATGTCCATCAACCGCTAAATTTTCCCATTGTAATTCCTGACTATTCCGATGAAGCACGACAAAGCGTGTATGATTGTTCGTAAAGTCATGAATATCCTCACGAACGATCGATAGTCCATATTCCTTGGCCGCTAATTCGTTCCCAATTGCTCCAATATTTTCGTCTGGATACTGACTGACAAACTCCGCTCCAGCTCCAGTGGAAGTCGTATATTCAATCCGCACATCCTGTAGATCCTTTTGTAGGAAATGATGACATTGAGCAACCGCATGAGGATGAGAATGGATCGTTGTCAATTCACTCCATTTTGCCTCATTACTCGGATGCACCATCAAATGCTGCCGAATTGGTACAACGACCTCCCCGACAATTTTTAAAGAGTGATCCTGAATGAGGTAATCCACTGTCATATTGACAGATCCTTCAATCGCGTTCTCTAGTGGAACAACTCCAATGTCAATCTGACTGTTCACAATAGCATCCATGCACTCAGGTATCGTTTTAAAACTCTGTTTGTCTTCCCCGTTGAAAAGGGCATCGACAGCCATTTTCGTAAAGGTCCCCTTTGGCCCCAAGTAGCCGATTCTTCCTGTCATGTGTGTATCCCCCATTCTATGCACCTGAGCTTAAGATCTCTACTTTGTCGACAAAGTCTAAAGATTTAAGTTTTTGGATTAATTTTTCTATCTCTATATTCATTGCTACCGTATTCAAGGAAATGGTAACATTTGCTTTTCCGTGTAAAGGAATGGTCTGGTGAATCGTTAGGATGTTCCCACCAGCTTGTGCAACGGTCGCTAGTAATTGAGAGAGGGAACCCGCTTGGTCTTCTAGATGAAAAAACAAAGTAATCATTCGTTCCTTTACCATCGCTTGGAATGGAAAAACAGCATCTTTGTATTTATAAAAAGCACTGCGGGACAAGTCTACTCTTTTAACAGCTTCAAACACAGAATCCACTTTTCCTCTTTCAATCAGTTCTTTAGCTTCAATCGTTTTTTTCATGGATTCAGGAAGTATATCACTTCGGACTAAAAAATACTTTTCTTCTTTTTCCGTCATTCTCTATATTCCCCTTTTGGCTATGGCCTCTACTCCACAAATTCAAACTCATATTCCAATAATCGAACCGTATCGCCGTCTTGGGCTCCTTTTTCTCGGAGCGCTTCATCTACTCCCATTCCTCTTAGCTGTCTTGCAAATCGCCGTACCGACTCATCACGGTTAAAGTCCGTCATCTTAAATAATTTTTCAATACGTTCTCCTGTCAACACGAAGGAACCATCGGAATCTCTCGAAACACGGAAGGCTTCTGGTTCCTGTTCATGCCGGTAAACCACTCTTTCTTCCTGTTCTTCGATTGGTTTATTATCTTTTGGAATTGTATCGAGTATATCAGCTGCCGCAAACAATAGTTCACGGATACCTGCTCGTGTAATTGTTGAAATCGGGTAAACGGGAACGTCCACTTTCTCCGTAAAAGCTTTAAGATTATCCTCTGCCTCCGGTAGATCCATTTTATTCGCTGCCACGATTTGAGGTCTATCCGATAGAGATTCGTCGTATGCTTTCAACTCCTCATTAATCGTTAAATAGTCCTCATAAGGGTCACGCCCTTCGGTTCCCGCAATATCGATGACATGGACGATTACTCTTGTCCGCTCTACATGTCTTAAAAACTGATGACCTAACCCAATCCCTTCATGGGCTCCTTCAATCAATCCAGGAAGGTCTGCAAGCACGAAGCTTCGTTGATCCTCTGTTTCTACGACACCTAGATTAGGGGCTAACGTTGTAAAATGATAATCTGCAATTTTTGGCTTTGCTGCTGTTACGACAGACAACAGAGTGGATTTTCCTACACTCGGAAATCCGACTAGTCCAACATCTGCGAGAAGTTTTAATTCTATTTGTATATCTCGTTCTCTACCTGGTTCTCCATTTTCAGCCATATCTGGCGCTGGGTTTCTAGGCGTAGCAAAGCGAATGTTTCCTCTTCCACCACGACCACCTCGAGCGATGACCGCTTGTTGTCCATGATAGAGTAAATCCGCGATTATCTGTCCCGTTTCTTCATCCCGAACGGTAGTACCAGGTGGAACCATCAAAATAAGCGGTTCCGCATTTTTTCCATGCTGTCCCTTACTCATTCCGTTTTCGCCACGGTTTGCTTTAAAGTGCCGCTTGTAACGGAAATCCATAAGGGTATTAAGACCTTCATCTACTTGGAAGACAACGTCTCCACCATTTCCACCATCTCCACCAGCTGGTCCTCCTAATGGAACGTATTTTTCTCTTCGATATGCTACAAGGCCGTTTCCACCGTCACCGGCTTTCACATAGACCTTGACCTGATCAACAAACACAATCCTTCACCTCATTTAGAGTTACATATCCACGATATGCTACATGTCATGATTTCTTCCTCTTCTTGTTCTACTGTTACTTTCTCCAATTCTATTTCATCTAAAGCATTATATAAGGATTCTTCATTTGAAAACTTCCCATGGAAGGAGAGAACCACCTCTGTTTGGTCTTCATCAAGAGATTGAATCAAGAACGTGCCCTCGTACATTTCCATTGGATCGCTGTATTGTTCCAGTATGTCCACAAATTCAGTGGCTTGTTTATGTATAGATTCATCAAACTTCGATAAGTCTCCAAAGTCCTTATATACAGAGAAATTCAAACGAAAATTGGAATGATACCAATTAAAGCTTAGTACCCAAAGTGCTGTTTTAGACATTTTTAAATTGGATATTCTTCTTTCCATCTTTGCTGCTTCGATACATGCTTCTACTTTATCCTTTACTTTGTCCATTTTATCCATAGAAGCGTATCCCATGAGCAACTGTAGTTCATTTAGCCAGTCGTGTCGGTAAAAACTTAACAACTCGACCATTTTCTCATCCTCTCTCAATTTCACCGCTCCCTGTTTATTATCAAGATTATAGCAAAAATGATATAAATACTAAAACGTTCTAATTTCTAATGTTACCGTATTTTATTAGGAATACAAAGGATTACTTTATAAATAGTAAAAAAAGACTCTAACCGAAAGGCTAGAGTCTTATAATACTTAATTAAGCTTCTTGAGCTACAGGATATACACTAACTTTTTTGCGATCGCGTCCGTAACGTTCGAATTTTACGACTCCGTCCACTTTAGCGAAAAGTGTGTCATCTCCACCACGGCCTACGTTCTCACCTGGATAGATTTTAGTACCGCGTTGACGGTAAAGAATAGATCCACCAGTTACGAATTGACCATCCGCACGCTTGGCACCAAGACGTTTTGCTTCAGAGTCACGACCGTTTTTTGTACTACCTTGACCTTTCTTCTGAGAGAAGAACTGTAAATCTAGACGTAGCATGTGCTACACCTCCTTATTTATCAGAGATCATTATATACTGTCCATAGTCACGTACAATTGTTTCAAGCGAAACCATCATACCTTCTAAAAGGAACGCTGCTTTCTGATGAGTTTCCACATCTAAGTGATCGGGTAACTTCACCTTCAAATAGCCACCTTCTTTACCCGCTTGGGTAATCTCCGGCTCTATGGAGCAAAGTTTTATCACGGCATTGACCGCACCGAACGACACAGCAGATGCTCCAGCACATACCAAATCGTACCCTTCTGATACACTTTCGGCATGGCCACTCATCTCGAATGCATATAGGTTGCCTTTATTACGGTAAGCTGTAACTTGAATCATCGAATCAAACCCTTAAGCATTGATTTTTTCAATCGTTACTTTTGTGTAAGGCTGACGATGACCTTGCTTACGACGGTAGTTTTTCTTCGCTTTAAACTTGATAACTGTAACTTTTTTCGCACGACCTTGTTTTTCAACTTTAGCCGTTACAGAAGCACCTTCTACGTATGGAGCACCAACTTTAGCGTCGTCACCACCAACGAAAAGAACTTTATCAAACGTTACAGAGCTACCAGCTTCGCCGTCTAATTTTTCTACATAGATAGCTTGGCCTTCTTCTACTTTGACTTGCTTACCACCAGTTTCAATAATTGCGTACATTCCTATGCACCTCCTTAAGGACTCAGACTCGCCATACAGGTGCCAATAATTGGCTTTAAAGAACCTGTTCTGTGCGGTTGTAGCAAACGGGTGCTACGATGAATAACGTATTGATGTTACCATGAATTAAAAAACTTTGTCAATAGCATCGCTTGGAATCGCAGCTATATATTCGTTAATGGTTTCCTGTGAGCCACTTCTAATGATGTTAAAGCCGTTCACGTTCTCATTTTCCTTCATAAAAACCGCAATATGGACTTGCCCAACGCTATTAGGCATAATCTTTTCCTTAAAAAATTGCAACACCTGTGGATGAACATCCACAATCAATGCTTCTTCTTTCCGTTCCAAAAGCTCTCTTTCTAATAAAAATGCATATGTCTCGGATGAAAAGGTCTTAAAATCCCTGAATGTTCCACCTAAGATGGACGGGAGTGATTCCGCTTCTCGTTTCCTTGTCATTTCCAAGAGTCCGAGCTTCGTAAACCCATATACTTCGGTTCGAATCGCATCTTTTTTTAAAGCTGTTTGGAATATATGCAGAAGCTTTTGCTGATTGCTTGTACTTTTCATTTTAATAAAGTCAATCATAATAATACCTGAAATATTTCGCAGTCTGAGCTGTTTTGCGATTTCAATGGCAGCGACTTTATTCGTTAAAAAAACTGCATCTTCTTTTGTCCAGCCTTTTCTAAAGGTGGAGGAATTCACATCTACAACGGTCAGGGCTTCGGTTTGTTCTATCCAAAGTTCCACGCCTTCGGTAGTAGAAACTTTAGGGGATAAAATCGACTCCAATAAATGATCCAATGGAACCGATAAAGGAAGTTGCTTCTGCCAATGAATGAGTGCTTCATGGGAAGGTAACTCCTTTTTTAATTGATTGGCAGCCTGAACCTGATTCACAAAAATACTTTCTAACTCATTTGGTCGAAACTTCCGAATCCATTTTGAAAGGGGAAATTCCATAAAAAGAGAACTTGGCACTGGGCCATTCTGGGCGGTTTTCTCGATATTCTTCCACTGATGACGCAGCTGTTGCCATTCTGCTTGAAGGGAGGCTTTGTCTGCCGACTGACTGGACGTTCGAATAATAGCACCCTCACAATCCGTAACCCATCTATTCCCTTCTTTTTTCCACGCTTCCCTTTGTTCCTCAGATAGTTTTCGAGAAACGGCTACATAATTTCCAAAAGGTAAGTACACGACATGAATGCCAGGTACCGTAATGTTCGCTGTTAACTGAGCTCCTTTTTGCTGATAGGCATCTTTCACGACTTGGACGATGATTCTTTGCCCCTCTGTGAGTAATGACTCTAATGGTCGATCACCGTCTACACGTGCTTCAGGCACCTCCTTTTTAGGGAGAAAACCAAATTTTCCACCCCCGAAGTCTACAAATGCTGCTTGCAAACTTGTCTCTATGTTGACCACTTTTCCTAGATAGATATTCCCGACCCTAGATACAGCTTCAGGCCTTACAATCTGAACCTCTTGGACATCGCTCTTCTCCGCTAGAATACCAATTTGTTCTGTTCCTTGCATATATAAATAAATGGAAGCCATCTTTTGTCCTCATTCCTATTCCACAGATCAAACCAAATCCTTTGCCTTTGCCTGGTGTTGTTTAAAAGCGAAGTAAGCGTTCAGACAGGTGCTTTCATCTATCCAATTTCTTTCACGCCCGTCCTGCTTCACAAAAATATGATGATGACGGTTTCGTCTAAACTGCTTAAAAATTTCAAACAACGTTTCATTACCATGGACGAGTACCGGCGAGTTTTTTCTCAAGGTTGGTTTTTCACTATAGCGTTTCAATAAAAAACGAAATAATAGATAATTTCTTTGCTTCCATTCTAGACGATTTTCCCACAATATAAAAATGACAAGCATTGCCGTACTTAAAGGTAATGCATTAGAGCTCACAACGACTACTGTAAAGAGAAGACAAAAAAGAACGGAGCACACGATAGTTAAACTATGTGCTGCACGATATGGTTTTATCGTCGAGGATAAGAGTTGCAGAACCTTGCCACCGTCTAATGGCCAAATGGGCATTAAATTAAACAACAGGATTGTTGTATTATATTGCAAAGCCGTATCTGTAACAGATGGAGACCACCAGTTTAAATAAGCCATTAAACCAATAAAGCCATACATCCAAATATGCTGAATAGGACCGGCTAAGACGACCAATAGCTCCTCTTTGATCGATCTATTTCCGTGTTCTTCTGTCTCCATGACTCCACCAAAAACCCATAGGCTAATTTTCCGGATGCGCCAATGGAAGGACTTGGCTGCAAGATAGTGACCAAATTCATGCACGATCACGATCGTGAAAATTAGACATAATTCCATAAAAGTACCTGTGACCATTGCGGTGATCGCAAATAACCACAGGATAGGATGAATATGTATAGGTGGAAGAAAATGAAAGGCCTTAAGGACGCTCATCAACTTGCATCACCTTTACTGGGTCTACGAACTTATTTTCCTTTTCTACAGCAAAGTACACTTCTTTCGCTTCCGAAGAGGCTGGATTGAACTTTCCAATCTCTTGTTTGCCTTGGACGGATTGATATTGATGAACATCAATCGATGTTAAGTTCCCGTAAATACTGTTACTTCCGTCTGCGTGCTGTAAGATAACTGTTTTGTTCGTTTGGCGATCGTTCCCAGCAAAAATTACCGTTCCTGCTTTCATTGCTAACACTTTGGATTCCTCATCCGTCGTTATTAAGATGCCTTGTCCCGTTGTTTGAAAGGACTGGCTGACGGTTCCGTTTACAGGTAAGGCTAGTTGATCGGAAGCCTGTCCACTTGTCGTTTGCGATCCGCTGATGGCTAACGGAGTACCAAACCGTTCTTGGTACCACTGATTCACTCTGGCGAAAGGAAACTCTTCCGTCAAGGCATTACTCGCCCATTGCTTCGGCTGGTCACTCCACTGTAAATCGACTCGATATAAAATCGCAATTCCGAAAAATAGTACAGCCGCTAGAATAGTTTTAATCATAAAAGAGGCAACAAATTTATCATTTAATCCTTTAGCTGAGGCTGAATCATCCCCAAAAGGTAAATACCCATGTTTTTCTTCTTCCTGAGGAACAGAAGGGATAAAGGCTTTGGCGGATGAATAAGTAGTAGTAGATAGTGTTCTTTCTCTTTTTCTTTTGGCAATATCTTTGCGGATTTCACTAATATCTCTTCTCATTGACTTCACGATCCTTCATGTTTGGGATTTGTACAAGTCTATGAATCAAGAGGACTAGTTATGCAAGGTAAGGAAGAAAAATAGGAATAAAAAACGGGGCTGTGACAAAGCAAAGACTCCCCCCCTCTATAGACGAACGATTACAGGATAAGAAGCTAAGAATGTAAATTTTCAATGGTTGGATCTTCATTCATAGATGATAGAAACTGCGACGTAACTTTAATTAAAAATTTATTGAGAAAATAAAATAATAAAGTGAAACTTAATGCCGCGCTTCGGCAGAATACTCCGCTTTCCGCGGGCACGGTCTCAGCCTCCTCGCTCGCACAGTTCGCTCACTGTGGGGTCTTCACCTCGTGCTTTCCCGTAGGACAAGGAAGACTTCGGCAGCAATACATCGCACGAAGAAAATGGATTTTTATTTTCGAGGAGTCTCCGTATTCTGCCTACGCTCTAGTAAATCTTTCTGATTTTTTAGTTAGACCGTTGCTAGAAAAAAACAAATTCTTTGAGTACATATTTATTGCGATTAAGCGTAATGTAGAGCTCTATGGGGAAGGACATATGTGTACTTGGCTATAAAAGTTTTAGAGTTGCTATGCTATATATTGCCCGAAAGGAGATCAACATCGTATCCATAATCGAGCAGTTATTCAAACCGATGGTTTTTTTGTAACTTTTCTTACGTCGCAATTTATATAAAATTTACAATAGCAGCGTAAAAAAAATCCGAACCGATTCGAAATCTAATTTAGAATTTCGAACCATAGTTCGGATTATATTATGATGAAAAACTTTGTCTCAGCCACTTCCATAGTTTAGGAGCGCATACCTAAGAATTTTTTCATTTTATAAAACATTCCTTTTTCATCTTCTAAAGATAAAAGAGGAACCGATTCTCCTAAAATACGACGTGCAATATTTCGGTAAGCAATAGATGCCTTTGTGTTTGGTCTAAATGCGACTGGTTCGCCGTGATTAGAGGCTTTAATAACTTCGTCGTCATCCGCTACAATTCCAATTAAATCAATAGAAAGCACTTGAACAATTTCATCCACATCAATCATATCCCCGCTTTTTACCATGTGGTTTCGAATTCGGTTTACGATTAAGTGTGGTGGTTCAATATCTTCTTTTTCTAACAACCCTATAACTCTATCAGCATCACGAACACTAGATTTCTCCGGGGTTGTTACAACAATCGCTTTATCCGCTCCTGCCACGGCATTTTTATAGCCTTGTTCAATTCCAGCAGGGCAATCAATTAAGATATAATCGTAATCTTGTTTTAGCTCCTGGACGATTTGTTCCATGCCTTCCGGAGTAACCTCTGATTTGTCACTCGTTTGCGCGGCAGGAAGCAAGTGTAAGCAATCAAAGCGTTTATCCTTGATTAAGGCTTGCTTTAGTTTACATCTACCTTGGATGATATCGACTATATCATAAATAATTCGGTTTTCTAGACCCATCACGACGTCTAAATTACGCAGACCAATATCTGTGTCAATTAAACATACCTTTTTATCTAACAGTGCTAAAGCTGTTCCTAAATTAGCTGTCGTCGTCGTCTTTCCGACTCCACCTTTACCTGAGGTAATTACAATTGCATCACCCATTTAACATTCTCCTCTCAAAACCACTTAAATTAGGTCGTTTTTGTGAAAGAACTTGTAAACGATCAATGACGATTTTAGATTTTTCGATATCTATTAGAGCGCATTCCATATAGACACCTTCCGCTTCATAATCAGGTGAGCGGCTGATGTAATCGGCAATACGGAGTTGACTTGGCATCATGTAGGAAGCTACGATAACCGCTTCCTGATTCCCATACGCTCCGGCGTGTGCCACACCTCGAAGGCTACCCATTACAAAGATGTTTCCACTTGCTACAATCTTTGCTCCAGGGTTTACATCCCCGACCAACAACAAGTCCCCTTTTACTTCGACAACTTGTCCAGATCGGATAATTCTATTTATAATTTTTATTTCACTATCTTCTTTCCATTCTAACGCTTTTTCCTTCAAAATGACATTCGATTCAATAGACTGGACGACAAGTCGATTTTTCTCACGAATAAGAGCTCGAAGCTTCTCTTCTTGTTCTTTATGTAAGTAACGGTTTCCTAATTGAATCGTTACTGTGATCATAGGCTCTTCATCATCAACGTGATTAGACGAAAGAACCTGCTCTAGTTCTTCCATCATCTCATCAAAAGAGCACGAATCATCTATATAAAGTGTCAGACCATCTCGAGTTCCTTTTATTGTTACAATTTGCTTGTTGACTATCACGTTGGGTTCACCTCAATATTAGTTTGCCTCTTGTTACCTTAAAAATCAAAGACTTGAATTCTCAAAACGATCGTCTGACCATTTTACTAGTTTATTTTTCATTATAGGGTATAACAGGAATAAAAATAAAAGGTTAGCTACTAGCGTCGGTAATAATCTAATCATAAAGTACTCTCTCCACAGAAGACTACTTTCCCCAACAAATGAATAGATAATGTAAAAAGCGACATCACTTACACCAACACCTAGTAAAGTCAAAAGAACCGCTACGAAAAAATTCGTGTGTAATAATTTTTTTAATCCGTGTATGGCATAGGCAATTAGCGCATAAACAAACATGTGGACACCTAAAACGCTTGTGTAAACGATATCGGTAATTAATCCAAAAGGCGCTGCCAAATACACCGAATAATACGTATCCTCTCGATCATAGAATATGGCCACAAGGATTAGAAAGGTGAGTTGCCAATGCGGAATGATAAACCAGTCTTTTTCGACAAAGTAGTTCGGTAAAAAATCGGTGGCAACCCCTTCAATGACTAATAAAAAGAGTGTCGTGATTGAGAGATAGAATAGTTTCATTACTCCTCCCCTTCCACCGCTTCATCCGTATCCGTTTCTTCCATTAATCGGTCTACGACGATGACATGATCCAAATCCTTCAAGTCGGCTGCAGGTGTTACATAAGCAATCTGGGTCAAGCCATACTTATCTGGTGCAACTTCTTCAATTGTACCAATCGGCAATCCTTTTGGGAACATTCCCCCTAGCCCAGAAGAAAGTACGGCATCCCCTTTCTTCAGGTCGGAGTTATACTCTATTTCTTTTAAAAGCAAGGCGTTTTTTTCCTTGTTAAATCCTTCAATTAAGCCGGGTACCCCATTTTTTTGTCCTTCTCTTTTTACCGTGACAGAAATTCGGTTAGATAAATCAAACCCACTTAACAACTGAACGGTTGATGTAAATTCGGACGAAGTTTGAATCTTTCCGACCATTCCTTCTCCTGTAATAACAGCCATATTTGCTTTTACTCCATCTTGCTTCCCTTTATTGATTGTAACCTGTTCAAACCATTTTTCAGGACTTCTGGCAAGAACAGAAGCTTGTATAGCTGCAAAGTCTCTTAATGAGTTCGTTTTATCCAATGTGCTTAGAAGTTCTTCATTTTCTTGTTTGAGCTCTTGATTCTCGTGTATTAAATTTTTATATTGAGCTAAGCGTTCTTTCAACAGCTGGTTTTCTTTATAGGCCGTTTTAATCTCATCAATATTTTCAAACAATCCTGTGGTGAACTCTACCGGTCTATGAACAATTCCTTGAAGCCAACCGACAGAATCGTGTAAAAACTCTTCGACTGTCGACACTTTATCTCGGTCTCGAAAGGAAAATCCAATTAACCCAACGAGGATAATAAAACCAATTAGGATGATGAAAAGTCGCTTCCTCCTAAAAAACAACATCTATAAACACCTACTTATTTAATCCAAACTAGAACGTGATGAAACATTTGGTTGTGATCTAAAATGGTGGATATATTCTAAAGATTTTCCAGTTCCAATAGCAACACTATCCAGTGGTTCCTCTGCAACAAATACAGGCATTTTTGTTTCATCGCTAAGCACCTGATCTAGATTACGAAGCAAAGCTCCTCCACCTGATAAAACAATACCACGATCCATAATATCTGCAGCTAATTCTGGCGGTGTTTTTTCTAAGGTGTTTTTGACTGCATCCACGATAGCAGTTACCGTATCTTGTAACGACTTGGCGATTTCTTCAGCTGTAATCGTAATCGTTTTTGGTAAGCCAGTAATGAGATCTCGACCTCTAATATCCATTTCTTCATTTTCAAGAGGTTTTCCTGCAGATCCAATATCCATTTTAATGGATTCTGCAGTACGCTCACCAATCATGAGGTTATAGTTTTTACGGATATATTGGGTAATCGATTCGTCCATATCATCTCCGGCTACCCGAATGGATTGGCTTGTTACGATACCACCTAGAGAGATAATCGCTACTTCTGTCGTTCCCCCCCCAATATCAACAATCATACTACCAGTTGGTTCCCACACTGGCAATCCTGCACCAATTGCTGCCGCAAAAGGTTCTGCGATAGGAAACGCTTCTTTTGCTCCGGCTTGTTTGGTCGCATCAATAACGGCTCTTTCTTCTACCATTGTTATGCCTGACGGCACACACACCATTACGTTTGGTTTTTTGGCAAAAGAAGAACGATTACGCTGTGCTTTTTTAATGTAATACTTCATCATGGCTGCCGTTGTATCGTAGTCGGCAATAACTCCATCCTTCATCGGTCTGATTACCGAGATATTACCGGGGGTTCTTCCAATCATATTACGTGCTGAACTACCCACGGCTTCAATATCTCCAGTTGCCGTGTTTCTTGCTACAACAGAAGGCTCTCGAACAACGATTCCTTTTCCTTTAACAAAAACTAGGGTGTTAGCTGTCCCTAAATCTATTCCTAAGTCTTGTGATAAACTAAAAAATCCCAATCTGATCTCCCTTTCTTGTCAGTAAACTCTAGTCGAATTGATACACTCTGATATGGGAATATAGCACTTTTTCCATCTACCTTAATTATATGTACGTTTCACTATAAAGAATCGGTTCATTACATGCAATATATCCCATTCGTAGTTATGTGCTTGACCTTCTTATCAAAAGAATGGAACGAATGAGAATAAGCGCCAATTTCAACGAAAAACTTGAAATATGGCGCTAGTCCGGTTCGTTTGTCTATATAATTATACGAGATATTGTTTAAAATAGATAGTACTTATAAGTATCCTTTTTCTTTTAAAGAAACAAATTTTCGATCACCAATAACTAAATGGTCCAATAATTCAATACCAATCATTTTTCCACATTCAACAAGACGTTTGGTTACATGGATATCTTCTTGGGAAGGAGAGGGGTCACCAGAGGGATGATTATGTGCACAAATGATAGAGGCCGCGGAGCGTTTAACGGCTTCTCGAAATACTTCACGGGGATGTACGATGCTAGCATTGAGGCTCCCGATAAAAATCGTTTGTCGGTGAAGGACTTGATTCTTCGTGTTTAAAAAAATACAAACGAAATGTTCTTGATTTAAGTTACGCATTTCTTCCATTATAAAATCCGCTCCATCTTCTGGGCTTCGAATGACATAACGATCTTCAACCTTAAACTGATGCATTCTTTTCCCGAGCTCGATGGCCGATAGGATGAGTACTCCTTTTGCTGTACCAATTCCTTTAATAGCGGTTAATTCTTCAATCGTACAGTCCTTTAAAAGAGATAACCCTTCAAAATGCATAAGAATACGTTGAGCGAGTGCTACCACCGATTCTTCCTTGCTTCCTGTACCAAGCAATATCGCTAATAGCTCTTGGTTGGATAACGTTTTTGGACCTAATTCTAACAGACGCTCCCGTGGTCGATCCTGCTTGGGAACATCTTTTAAAGTTATGTTTAAGTTGGACAACCTATCTTCCAGCTCCTTTGCTACTTAAGTTTAACAGTATGAGAATGACGAGGATAAACATCAAATGATTTCAGTTTTCGAACAAGAGAGGATATTGGGAGCCCTACAACATTATAATAATCCCCAACAATTTCTTTAACTAAGAATGCCCCAATGCCCTGGATCCCATATCCTCCTGCTTTGTCCAACGGTTCCCCTGTTTCTACGTAACCAACAAGATCTTCTTTCGAGTGATCCCAAAACATAACACTTGTTGAAACACTGAATACCGTTCTAACATTAGCGGAACGGATCATAATTCCGGTATAGACGTCGTGTTTACGCCCATTTAAGGAGGCAAGCATTTGTAACGCATGCTGATCATTTTTTGGTTTCGTCAGTATGCGATTGCCCATACTAACTACGGTATCCGCACTAACGATTACTTCGTTATCTTGAATGGGAACTGCTTCGCCCTTCCATACTGCCAAAGCTTCTACCAATTTTCGCGGGTTAGGTTGTTGTATAGCAGATTCATCTACGTTAGACGTACGAATTTGGAAATCAAAACCCGCTTGTTCTAACAGTTCTTTTCTTCTTGGAGAGGATGATGCTAGGATTAATGGATTCAAGATGGTACCTCCGTTCTTTAATCTTTGTCCTAGTATAAAATGAATGGAAGCAAGAAGCAAAAGGGAAAAACAATGAAATAAGGAAGGATGGACGGGAAAAGATTAAATTTCTGTTGATCTCTTTTGATAATTACCCTAGTTACATATACAAAAAGAGACAAACCATTGAAGTTTGCCTCCCTCTATTATTTGCTTAATTGTTGATATTGATATAATGCCTTTAGCATGTCGATTTGGATTTGATTGCTCCTATTTTGTTCTCCACCTTCTGCAACGCCTTGTGCAGCAGTAAATAATGCTTTTGCTTTTTCCCCCGCACCTTCTGGAAAAGCGCCAATCCATTCCTTCCAACTATTTTGTATTTTACTCTCTTCACCGCTTCCTACCAAAGCCAAAGAGTCTTTCCATAGTTGTGGGAATTGTTGGACCCATTCCGTTCCTTTTTCAGAGAGACTAGCGGTTGCAGATGTCGTTTCCCATGGTTTAACAATCGACTCCACACCGTTTGACGTCAAGGACTGTGATAGAGTATTTGCAGCTGTTTCTGAACTGGCTAACCCTGTTAACACATAGAATTGCTCGCCTTGCTGCCAAACCATAGCCGCATATCCAGATGATTCAATCTTCGAAGTTCGTTTGGAGGCATTGTCGTTACTGGAAAACACGCCTGCCTGTACAACCGTTGCAGCTAGCGGATCTGTCGTGTATTCACCTGTTGCAGAAGAGCCCTCACCTGAAGACACCCCTTGGTCAGAAGTATCGCTTGTTGTTTGCGTCGTTGTAGTCGTAGCTTTTTCTTGCGTCCCTTCTTCAATACCAGCAAACATTTTTAGCATAATAAACCCTAGGGTAACTCCCACCAAAACAGCAGCACCCGCTGCAAGAGCAAATATTTTAAAAACAGGAGGAATGCCTGGCTTTTTCTTGGACTTGTGTGGCGGTCTCCATTCCTCGGATTCCAAATCATAGGTTTTTTCGAATTCCATTAAATCATCTGGATCAAAGCTGCTTGCCATCGTTGCTGCTTGCTCCTTAAAGCCACTTTTCCATTCTTTCTGTTCCAAATCTTCCTTCTTATCCCGAGAGGAAGAGAATGTTTTCTTTCCGTTCATTCGAATCGAAATTGATTTATCTTTACTCACACTATTCCCTCACTTCGATAGATTTGTTGTTCACTCTATCATAAGAGAGATAAAATGTAAGACGACTTTTGTCAAACAACCAACAAAGCTTTTCAACAAAGTGTGCCCTCATTTTACAAAAGCCTTCAACGAATATCATGTTAGTCTATCTCGTTTAACGTATTATATCCTTCCGCCGAGTATGCCGTAACGATCAATGTAGCGGATGCAAATCCTATATCGCCTTGTCTAGAATAGTCCATTTGATCAACTTGCATGATTCGATTCATGTTTTCTATTGCCTGCCAGAATTCATTCAGATTAGCATAGCTATTAGCAGATATAGTGAGTAAATAAGAGATGGATCTCGTATTTGCTGGTAACGTAGAAGCCGTTGTTTCTAGTTCTGAATCGTCATTGATTGTCGTCGACTCTATATTTTCTATATTTACCTTCGTTTGTTTTGAAATGGCATTCCATTCGTCTATTAATTGATCAACCTGGTCGTCTAAAGGAAGCTTCTCAGTTAGAGTTTCCCAATTATTAGAAGAATGCTGCTCTTCTTTGTCGGGGTTTGTCTTACTTTCTTTTTCTGTTATACCAGCTTCTATCGTGGTGATTTCTTGCTTCAAAGGGGTTACTAACCACTGATGGCCAAGCCAGTAGAACCCAATACCGATAAGCAATATAAAAGCTGACAGAAGGATTATCTTGTTATTCCGTTTCATCTTGATTACCCCTTACCTGAAAGTCCACTTGGTAAACCGCATGGTAGATGGATCCATCCTGAGTAATGCTTAAAAGACGGATATCGCTGAAACTTTCCTCTTCTTCAACGTTTCTTAAATAATCTGCTGCAGAAGAGAGACTATTCACATCCACATTCATTTCAATAGTTTGGGAGATGAGTTGAAAAGAAGTCATTTCCCCCTCGTTAGGAAGCAATGAAACTAATATTTGAACGATAGGCGTAACATCATAGGAAGTTTCTTCGATCTGCTCTATTTGTTGTTCGAGCTGACTTATCTCTTCCTTCATTTCTTCGTTTTCTTTCATCTCTGATTCCGAGTTAAGTTGCTCTCTCTCCGTTTCCAGTTGCTCTAATTCTCTTTCTAATGTTGCAGTTTGCCACCAAAGAACAGCACAAATCAGAAGTAGAAAAGTAACCAAGCAACTTGTCACTACTAGTAAGGGACTTCTTCTTCTTTTTTGATAGGCTTGAAGTAAATTAATCTCAATCATGACTTTTTCCCTTTCTAGTTAAGCTTTTGTCATTAGACCTAACACATCGCTAAAATGTTGTTTAACTGGCTGAAGATCCGCTTCAAATGTATCTACTGGTATGGAGAATTGGGCTTGCAGACGCTCTTTAATCTGTGTTACATTTTGGTCTTCTGCGATCAATAAAATACGAGAAATTTGTTGCGAACCTTCTTTGATAGAAAACTGATAAAAGTCCATAAATCTTTCTATTGCTAACAATGTGTCTGAAGATATTCCGTCCGATTGATCATCTGTATGTTTGATAGAACGAATAAAAGCAGGAATCCCTCCGTAAAAAGCTGCCAATACAATGGAGCCGAAGCCCCATTGAATCGTCAACAGACTTTCCTCACGTTTATGCTTATCTAAATGGGCGAACAAACGATACAAGGAAAAGGCGGTAACATCTGCCACCTTCGGCTTCAAGTTAGCTTGTTCAAACACTTCCTTGTACGGATGGATGATACTGTTTGGATAAGCTACTAGCAATACCCTTCGCTTTCCGTCTACTTCCTCTAAGGGTGCATAATCAAAAATTGGATCTGTAAAAGGAAAAGGATGATTATCCTTCCATTCAAGCTCTACATACCCACGAATTTCATGTCGCTCTAACTCAAGTGGAACGAGAATCTCACGAAAAGTAATAAAGGAGTCAGGAATACAAAAATAAAGCGTGCGATTTGTCCACTTTTCTCGCTTTACAAGACTTTTCACAATGTCTAACAATGCCTTTGGATCCTCTATTTTTCCATCTACAATAACACCTTCTGGCAACGGCTCTTCCCCCAAATGAGTCGTTGCATTGGAAGAATAACCTTGTCCAATTGCGTATCGCAATACGTGATCTTTAATGGCTAGATTTACTCGTTTCTTTTTCCACATGTTATCAACCTCATCCTATATGTACATACCAGTACCAAATGTCATTTCCAAAAAAGTAACTAATTAATGCTCCAACCGCAATAAATGGTCCAAATGGTACCGGTTCCTTCCGATGGATCAAACGAAACAAAAGGAGCAGTCCACTTACAATAGCTCCAATTATTGTAGAAAAGAAGAATGCGATACAGATATTTTTTAGGCCAAGTACAAATCCGAGTACTCCAAATAACTTCATATCTCCCGCCCCCATCCCACCTTTGCTAACGAGAATTACGATTGCAATTATAACAAATCCCGCGCTAGCTCCGAGTATCTTTGATAACCAAGGTGTGTCCGGTTGCCACATCGAATAAACCAAAAACAGTGGCAGAAAAAAGATTAAGATTCGATTGGGGATCAACATGTACTTCAAATCAGAAACGATAATAATGGTTATTAGAGACACAAGAAGTAACCCTTCTAATAAAGTAGGCTGAAAGCCAAAGTGAAGATAGGTAAATAAAAATAAAAAGCCAGTAGAAATTTCTATGAGAGGATATAGTTTTGAAATGGGGGTAGCACAATGGCGACATTTCCCTGATTGAATAACGAAAGAAAGGATGGGTATTAACTCAAACCAGCGCAAAGGATTAGAGCAGGACGGGCATTGAGAACGTTGGGATTGAAAAAAGGTTTTAGTTGGAACTCTTAAGCCGACTACGTTAAAAAAAGAGCCAAATAGTGTGCCTAATAGAAAATAGTAAATTGCTATAATGGTTTGCATGTTGGCATGTCTCCTATATATATTTGAAACGGGTCCCTAATAGGAACCCATTTCAGGATTATTCGTCAACCGATTAATCTCCATCATTGTCGTCATCTGAATCATCATCCGCATCTGTACCCTTAGCATTAAATGTGTACTCTCCATTTTCAACTAAAACATAAGCTCCATCCCAATTTCCTGCTAGGTCTTCATCATTTTCAATATAATCATTAGTAATAAGTGTGTCTATTTCATATCCTTTATTGTTACCATTATTTACATCCTCTACAGCCAAACCATTAGCATCCGCTAATCTTGCAGCTTCCTCAAAGAGTTCCTCTTGTGATTCTGTCACGTCACCTTTTGCTTTAGTAATTATAGTCGAAATCCCCGGAATCGCAATCGCAGTAATAATCGCTAAAATAGCAATAACCGCAAGCAACTCTACTAACGTAAATCCTCGTTCTCTTTTCCACAATTTCTTTAATGTTTGTAACATAAGACTTACTCCCTTCCCATTTATAATAAATTCTATTACTGTTCTAAGACTATTATACTATAAAGTTTCTATTGAATGGGAATTCCATTAAAAACTCTCGAAAAACGAAAACATCGGAATAACGATAGCCATGACGATACCCCCAACTACAACGGAAAGAATGACAATCATAAGTGGCTCTAGTACTGCCTTCAGACGCTCGGAGGCATAATCCAAGTCATCTTCATAGAAATCTGCTACTTTTTCTAGCATTTCATCTAAGGATCCAGATTGTTCACCTATCGCAACCATTTGCGTTAATAAAGGCGGGAAAGACCAATGCCTTTCCATAGGTTTAACCATCGACTCTCCTTCTTCGATAGAGTCGCGAGCCTGACTTAATACGTCTTGCATGACCTCATTTTTCACAATTTCTTCGGTTATTTTTAATGACTGGAGAATAGGAGTTGACCCTTTCAAGAGTACACTCCAGGTCCTGGTCATTCTCGCTAATAAGGATTTATGATAGAAAGAACCAAAGATAGGTGTTCTTAGTTTAAAGTGATCCAATTGTTTTGAGTATTTTGTCCTGCGGTCTATATACCCATATAAAACGACAAGTAATCCTAAAATTAATAAAATCACCCACCAAATTTGTTGAAATACGTCAGATATTTGTAATAAAACCTTCGTATAAACGGGCAATTCCTGTTCCATTGATGTAAACATGTTTTCAAAGACAGGTAAAATAAAGGCAAATAAAAACATCGTGATTAGAAAGGCAACACTTCCAACTACTGCTGGATAAAGCGATGCAGCCATTACTTTTTGTTTCAGTCGATATTGTTTCTCATAATACAGCGCCATATTTTCTAGAATCTCATCTAAATTACCACTTACTTCCCCTGCAACGAACATGTTGACGAGTAATTCTGGAAACACCTTTGGATGTTCTTCTACTGCACGGGATAACGGTTGACCAGCCTCTAAGTCCATCTTGATCGCAAACAAGACTTCTTTAAAAAAGCGGTTGTTCGTCTGTTCTAATAGAATAGATGTGCTTTCTGCCAGACTTATTCCTGCCTTCATCAGAGTGGACATTTGTCTTAAAAAAAGAATAAGCTCCCTTTGTTTCACTTGTGAAAATATCGTTACATCTTTATATAAAATAGAATCTAAAGGGTATAAGTCAAAGATAGTCCAGTTTCTATCCTGCAGGATTTCAAGAGCGTCTTCTTCTGATAACGCATGAATCTTTCCAGTCTTAAGCTTCCCGTGTTTGTTTCTTCCTTTGTAGCGATAGTACATGCTAGGCACCTCTTCCACTTAAGAAGGGCAATGCGATTTCCTCGGAAATAACGCGTTGTTGGAGTAATTGCTTCACGCTCATTTCCAAGGTGTGCATGCCTTGATCCTTAGACGATTGCATAAAACTAGGGATCTGATGCATTTTATCATTACGAATTAAGTTTTTGATCGCAACAGTGTTTCGCAAAATTTCAGTTGCAGCTCGTCTACCCGAGTAATCAGCTGTCGGAAGTAGTCTCTGAGATATAATAGCCTCCAAAACATTAGCAAGCTGTGTTCGAATTTGATCCTTTTGTTGGGAAGGAAACACATCTATTATTCGATCCATCGTCGATGCGGCATCTGTTGTATGGAGAGTGCCTAGAACGAGATGGCCGGTTTCCGCTGCCGTAATGGCAGTCGAAATCGTTTCCCAATCGCGCATTTCCCCAACTAAAATGACATCAGGATCTTGCCTTAAGCAGGCACGCAACCCATTAAAAAAAGATAGTGTATCAAATCCAACCTCACGTTGATCAATAATGCTACGCTGATGGGAGTGCAAATATTCAATCGGGTCTTCCAACGTAATAATATGTTTGGACAAGTGCTGGTTCATATAATCAATCATAGAAGCTAACGTTGTACTTTTTCCGCTTCCTGTTGGTCCAGTTACTAAGATTAATCCATGCTGGCTTTTGGCAATCGTTTTTAAAATACTTGGTAGCTGTAAATCGTCAATAGACGGAATCGAGGATGGAATGATTCGCGCAGCGATCGATATACAGTTTCTTTGGTGAAAGATATTAATTCGAAACCTAGAAACCCCTCTAATTCCATAAGAAAGATCGAGCTCCTTCTTTTCCAAAAATAGCTTCCACTGTTCTTCTGAAAGGACAGACTGCACCATTTCTTCGGTATCTTTCGGTTTCAATTCCCCCTCCTCTTCGGAAAACTTTAAATCCCCGTTAACACGGAAGACAGGCTTTGATCCAACCGTGAGATGTATGTCAGATGCTTTATATTGATGAGCAGTTGTTAGTAGTGAGTCAAAACGGTTCATGATTCGTTCCTCCTATTCTTCCATCGTAACACGTAATACTTCTTCAATTGTGGTCCAGCCATCTTTTATCTTTTGCAATCCATCTTCAACGAGAAATGCCATACTACTATTTCTAAGATGGTCACGAATCGCTGAAACAGAAGCATGATTCATCAGCATTTCTCTGACTTTATCATCAATGACTAGTAGTTCATGAATAGCCATTCGTCCTCGATACCCCGTATGTTTGCAACGCTCACACCCTTGTCCAAAGGAGACAGTGTCCACATTTAAATTGTATTTAGTAAAAAGGGTTTGCTCTACAGAAGTTAATGGACGCTCTTTCTTACAATCAGGACATATTCGGCGCACTAATCGTTGCGCCATAATGCCGGAAACCGAGGAAACAACGAGAAATGGCTCTACGTCCATATCTAGTAACCTTGGGATTGCACCTACCGCACTATTCGTGTGAAGGGTGCTAAAGACAAGGTGACCCGTCAACGAAGCACGAACGGCAATTTCTGCCGTTTCCTTATCTCGTATTTCTCCTACCATAATGATATTGGGATCTTGCCTTAAGATGGACCGAAGGCCTTTGGCGAAAGTTAATCCAATCGATTGATTGACCTGTACTTGATTCACGCCAGGAAGTTGGAATTCAACTGGATCTTCGATGGTGACAATATTCACTTGCTCATTATTTAAATAATGAATAGATGCATACAGTGTCGACGTTTTACCTGACCCTGTTGGACCTGTGAGAAGGATTAATCCAGAAGGTTTTTCTATTAATTGAACGTATGATTGATGAATATCTTGGCTAAAATCAATCTCCGTCAATTTTTTAAGGACGTGAGACAAATCTAATAAGCGTAATACTATCTTTTCTCCATATACAGTAGGAAGGGTTGAAATACGTACATCCACTGCCGTTTTATGAATAGTAGTTCGGAACCTACCATCTTGGGGGAGTCTGGATTCAGTAATGTTTAAATCAGCAAGAATCTTTATACGTGCCGTAAGGGAATTCTGGACATCCTTTGGCAATATTCGATCTGTCCGAAGCATGCCGTCCACACGGTAGCGAACCGTGATTTCTTCGTTACTAGGGTCTATGTGGATATCGCTTGCGCCTAATGTGATTCCTCTTTCTAGAATCTGATTCACATAACGAATTGCAGGTGCTTCGTTATCATTTTCTTCGTCCATGATTCGATTTCTGTCTCCGCTATAATATTGGTGAATTGCATTGATAATTTCTTGTTTTGTTGCCATAACCGGAGAGACTTGTAGTCCAGTTGAAAGCTCCAAGTCGTCAATGGCATAGTAATCAATAGGATCATTCATGGCGACAGTAATCGTGCCTTCTTTAACTTGAATCGGAATAAGTAGGTTTTTTTTAGCGAAATCTTTGGAAACATAGGTCAAAGCTTCACGATCTATTGGATATCGCTGCAAGGCAATACGAGGAATGCCTAGTTGAAATTCTAGTACTTGTATCAGCTGCTCCTCGGTAATAAGTCCTCGTTCCAGCAAAACATCCCCTAATTTTTGCCCATCTTTTTTATATTCTAATGCTCTGATGATATCTTCTTCTGATAAAATACCAGACTCTTTTAATAGATCTCCTAGCTTTTTCTTCATAGATGAGCCTCCTTGACCTTGTCCCTAACATGAAGTCCTCGTTTTACGTGATAAAAAACCCTAGGGGCTCTAGAGTTTTTAAATGGGTTCGGTTGTTACTTGTTCATAGACAGCTACTCGGTTTCGACCAGCTTGTTTGGCACCAACATACATCGCACGATCCGCATGTCTAATCAATTCTATTGGGTCTTCACAGTTATTTGGATAAGTAGCCATTCCTATACTAGCCGTAATATTGACCGATACCGCTTCTTCCTGCACTAAGATGTGTTGGGCGACGACAAATGGAATATCTGCAATTACCGTTCTGATTCTCTCCGCAACTTCCCGTCCTTCTTCTAGTGGAGTATTTTCAAGGAGAACGACAAACTCTTCTCCACCGTACCGAGCAACTAGATTCGCCGATCCAACCACCTTTGTTAATCTTTTCGCTAATTCTTGTAAAATTTCATTTCCACTTTGATGTCCATACGTATCGTTCACTTGTTTAAAATGATCTAAGTCTAACAAAATTAAGGATATTGGCTTCACCGGCTTCGGACAGTCCGTCATAGCCTGCAAATAGGATTCTAAATATCTATAATTGTACAATTGGGTAAGCGAATCACGTTCACTTTTCGTCTTTGTTTCTTCATAGCTACGAGCGTTTCCCATCGCAACTGCTAAATAGTTAATAAGAATATCCACGAGCATGAATTGATACTTCTCGAATGCCCTTCGTTTTTTGGAAAGGATGGTTAGAACACCCGTAATTTGATTATTTCTTTCAATCGGTAAAGAAATCAAACTTTCTGTTGAAATAGGGAGTGCTACATCTTTCATTTTATTCCATTCCTTATTGGAATGGAAATGAACTCCCCTCTGACTTCCCCAAACATGACCGCTTACAGACTCAAACTTAAACAGGCGATCTTTTTCTGGAAAATCCATTTTTTTCTCTATATCATAAAAGCGAGTTAATTTTAAATACGTCTGATCCGTCACATCATAAATTAAAACGTAATCGATTGGTAGCAACGAAGTAATTTCTTCAATAAATAGGTCGATGACTTCATTCATTTCCAGCTGCTCTGTTAATTTGTGCCCAATTTCACTAGTTTTTTGCAGGTAATAGTTTACGCTTTGGGTGGAATAGTAGAGCATTAGAATAACCGAAATACTAATAAATGGAACGCCAACATAATAGACCGCGGCAACTCCAATTTCCCCATACATTAAGTACAAAACAAATCCTACAGGAAGAACGATTAGGCTCGTCATAAATTCCCAGGCAATGCCTTTGTCGAACCATTTCAAGTTTACTCCATAAACAATCTTTTGAAAGAACTTTAATAAGATTTGATTTGTTAAAAAAGTCGCAATCACATATCCTATTACCGGCAATAATGAGTTTAGAGATTGAGTAGAAACGGAGTTAACGTCTCCACCTAATAGTTCAAACGTATAGGCAGCGGTAACAGACACACTTAGAAACATGAGCATATTTAATGGATAACGAAATAACTCTTTTGTTCCAACGCGTAGTTTTAACATCAACACAACCAATGCGATCTGTGTCAAAATGATTTCAACAAAAAGGCCAAAGCTTAAAAAGACAGCAAAGCTAATTCCGTGAACGAAAAAAATCGGTATATTATTTACGATTAGTGGAAAAGCAGCTACAACAGACATTAATAGCCCGAAAGAAAGGATCGCTATCCATTGTCCTTGCAGGTTGACAGGAGTCCAAGCCTGATAAATCATCCAAATAGCCCATGGCCATATCAACAACCACGCTAGCCATAGTGCAACTTGTTTACTCTTCGGCACCATATCTACTACTCCCCTTCTACTCATCCACTATTTCCCAAAAATTAAGGACTATAGCCTTAAAGATTCAAAAAATATTGATAGTACTAAAATATCATAATTATTCCAATTAAACAAAATGTTTTCTCACTTTTCCGACAAAATGTAACGAACCCACTATAAAGAGGTGATCCATTTCTTCTGTTTTCGACAACATGGAATGTAACGCTTCTTCCCAGTTCTTCACAAAAGTATAATCCCTCTCTTCAAGTGCGCTAATATCCTGCTCTCCTGCCGCTCTTGGATGATCGAAGGTTGTCACAATCACCTCTTCAAAATCATCGTTAACCTGATTTAGCATGGCTGCGATAGGCTTATCACGAAAGGCAGCAAATAATAGACGTTTTTTATTGTTCCCGTAATATTGATCTATCGCTGCCATAAAGCTCTTCATTCCTTCTACATTGTGTGCTCCGTCCACGATGACATGTGGATGCTGCGATACAACTTCAAACCTGCCGGGAACAGTTGCTTCTCGCAAAGCCTTTCGCACAGTTTTCTCCTCTAAGATAATTTCATGTTGCTCCATCGTAAATAGACCCATCAAAGCTAACGCGGCATTTTCGGCTTGATGATTTCCTTTCATTCCAACCTCTACTCGATTCCATGTATGGATAGGAGATGAAAAGTGGAAAGTAGAAGCATCCTCTACTGTAGCCTGGATATGAAATTCTTTTCCTAATCTATATAAAGGTGCATGTTCTATCTCCGCTTTCTTTTCAATCACACGTAATGCTTCCTTCTGTGTAACACCTGTTAGGATAGGTACGTGTGACTTAATGATCCCTGCTTTATGCTCCGCAATATTAGCATAACTATTTCCTAAAAAGGTCGTATGATCAAGTCCAATCGTTGTAATAATCGTTAAAATTGGTTGAATACAATTGGTTGAATCGTCTCTTCCTCCCATCCCTACCTCAAAAAGGGCATAATCTACCGTGGAGGCCAAAAAAACAATCGCAACCAGGACTAGTATTTCAAATTCGGTTGGTGGGTCATTTATTTCGTCTAGCTGTTTAATAACCGGATAAATTTTTTGCATTGTCTTCACAAACTCTTCATCCGTAATGGATACATCATTTCTTTTAATATGGTCATGAATACGATCAAGACTTGGCGACATAAACGTTCCAACTTGATAACCATGCTGGAGAAGAACCTCTTGTAAATAGGTCGTGACAGACCCTTTTCCATTTGTTCCACCAATATGGATAGCCTTCATCTTTTTCTCCGGATGATCTAATTCATTTAGCATATATTCCATTCTATGTAATCCGGGCTTAATACCTAGGTTTTGTCGGTCTTGCATAAATGCTAGTACAGCTTCCATATTTGGAAACATAGTAACGCTCCCCTTTGTTGTTTGCTATAATGGGGATTATATCAAATAATGCACGAAAACCTAAGGGAAGAAAGGGATATACATGACACTAAAAGGTTGGGTAATTTATAACGGACATTTACCAGGTCCAAAATTTAAAGATTTTGCGGAATGGATACGAGAAGCCGGTGAAAAACAAGGCACCGACATAGCGATCATTCCAAACGACCACTTACTTTCTTTCCATGCTGAAAATGGACCAACAATCTTACAAAAAGAAAAAACAAATTTTCCGGATTTCGTCCTTTATTCGGACAAGGATATTCCTTTAGCTAGAACAATAGAAACCATGGGGATTCCTGTCTTTAACTCGTCTCATTCTATAGAGCTCTCAGACAATAAAATAGAAACATATCAACGACTAGCAGCCCACCATCTACCTATCCCAAGAACGATGGTTGCCCCGAAAGTATTTAGTGGAAGCCTTCAAGCCGAAACGTTTCTTTCTGTCCCAGAGTTTTTTACGTTTCCGTTTGTCGTTAAAGAAGCTTTCGGATCCTTTGGCGAACAGGTTTATCTGGTACATACCGAAGAAGAATTACAACAGAAACTACTAGACATTAGCAATAGACCATTCATCCTACAAGAGTTTATTGAAACGAGTTACGGACGAGATTTAAGACTTAACGTTGTTGGTGATCAAGTCGTCGCAGCAATGGAACGAACTTCAGACAACGATTTTCGTGCTAATGTCAGTGCTGGCGGGATAATGAAGCCACATACACCTACCGCGCAAGAAAAAGAACTAGCGATCCAAGCCACGAAAGCAATAGGGGCTGATTTTGCTGGGGTTGACCTTTTGTTTGGAAAAGACGGATATCCCATTATATGTGAGATTAATTCCAATGCACACATAAGAAATATTTTCGATTGTACAGGAATAAACGTCGCAGACTACATCGTTTCTTATGTCCTAAATCAAGTAAATCGAGGTAAAAAGTAATGATTTACGTTGGTTGGCTCATATATCGAAAAGAAGATGCCGAACGAAACCAGGCATATATTGATTGGTTTATAGAGGAATGTAGTAAACAATCGATTAAGCTTCACCTTGTTCTACGAGAAGAAATAGGAATCGGCATACAAAATAATCAACTCTCTTTAGAATCGAAGTATCCACTACCTGATTTTGCCGTCGTTCGAACGATAGAGCAGATGTTAAGCTCACACTTAGAGCGACTTGGAGTAGCTGTCTTCAATTCGTCAACCGTCTCCATGATTGCGAACCACAAAGGGATGACCCACCAAGTTATGGGTCAGCTCGGGATCCCGATGGTTGACACAACCTTTTACAGAAAACACGATCAAGTCGTGAAACCACCGCTTCCCTTTCCCATTGTTGTAAAAGATACGGAAGGTCGTGGAGGAAAGCAAGTATTTCTTGCAAACGATATGAAGGAATGGGATGAGATTAAGCCACATCAATGGGATAGCGATTGGTTGGTTCAAAGCACCAATGTCCAACCAGGAAAAGATTTACGTGTCTTCGTTATCGGTAAAAAGGTTATCGCAGCCGTATTGCGAGAGAATCACTCGGATTTCCGGGCTAACTTTTCCTTAGGTGGTAAAGCTAGACTTTATGAATTAAGTGTAGAAGAAATAAAAATCGTACAAACAATCATCGATGCTTTTGATTTTGATATGGTCGGAATAGATTTTTTGTTTTCACTAGAAGGAAAACTTTTGTTCAATGAAATCGAGGATATAGTGGGAAGTCGAACACTCAGTCAGCTAAGTTCAATCAATTTACTCGCGCAATATGTGAACCATATCCGTAAGACCTTAGAGGAAACAAATTAACAAAAAAGGGTTGCCGATCATGACTGGCAACCCTTTTTCCGTTATGCTTTTAATTCTTTTAACCGTGCTTGAACTCTGCTTTGTTTATCTTGGTATTCTTGTTGTTTTTGTTTTTCTTCTTCTACTACTTTTGCAGGTGCTTTTTGAACGAAACCATGATTGGAAAGTTTCTTTTCTACTCGCTCTACTTCTTTCGTCCATTTTTCTAGCTCTTTTTCTAATCGAGCGATTTCTTTATCCACATCGATTAATCCTTCTAATGGAAGATAAAGAGCAGCGCCTGTTACAACGGCGGACATCGCTTTTTCCGGTGCGTTAATAGAAGTAGCAATTTCAAGCGTACTTGGGTTACAAAACTTTTCTAAATAATGTCTATTTTTTTGAAGCTCTGCAACGATTTCATCACTCTCCGCTTGAATAAGTAGCTGAATCTGTTTCGACATTGGGGTATCCACTTCGGCCCTAATGTTTCGTACTGCACGGATAATACCTACTAAACGTTTCATTTCTTCCGCTGCTTGCTCGTCGTGTAAATCCTCTTTCACTTGTGGCCATTCAGAAACTGCGATAGAAGGGCCATCATGCGGTAAAGACTGCCAAATTTCTTCTGTAACGAAAGGCATAAATGGATGAAGCATTCTCATCGTTGAGTCTAATACATAAGCAAGAACGGATCTAGTCGTTTTCTTCGCTGCTTCATCCTCACCGTATAGAGGCAACTTCGCCATTTCGATATACCAGTCACAGAAATCGTCCCAGATAAAGTTGTATAAATATCGTCCCGCTTCCCCAAATTCGTATTTATCAACGTTTTTCGTTACTTGCTCAATCGTTTGGTTTAAGCGTGTAAGAATCCATTTATCCGCAACGGATTTCTCTCCTGATAAAGCAATATCCTCATACGTCAACCCTTCCATATTCATCAAAGCAAAACGTGAAGCATTCCAGATCTTGTTGATGAAATTCCAAGTGGATTCAACCTTTTCCCAGTTAAAACGCATATCTTGACCAGGCGTGTTTCCTGTTGCTAAGAAGTAACGGACGGAATCCGCACCGTATTTTTCAATTACTTCCATCGGGTCAATACCATTTCCTAATGATTTACTCATTTTCCGACCTTGAGGATCCCGAACGAGTCCATGGATTAACACATCATCGAATGGGCGTTTCTCGGTAAACTCTAACGATTGGAAAATCATACGTGCTACCCAGAAGAAAATGATATCGAAACCTGTTACAAGCACACTGGTTGGGAAATATCGTTTGAAATCTTCCGCTTCTTCATTTGGCCAGTTCATGGTAGAAAACGGCCAAAGCGCAGACGAGAACCATGTATCTAATACATCTTCGTCCTGCTCCCAGTTTTCTACATCAGAAGGAGCTTCTTTTCCAACATATATTTCTCCCGTTTCCTTATGATACCAAGCTGGAATTCGATGTCCCCACCAAAGCTGTCTCGAGATACACCAATCACGGATATTTTCCATCCAGTGTAAATACGTTTTCTCGAATCGCTCTGGTACGAAGTTTACTTTCTCATCCGTGTTTTTTTGCAATTCAACAGCTGCATCTGCAAGTGGCTGCATTTTAACAAACCATTGTGTAGACAGATACGGCTCCACAACGGCACCGCTTCGCTCTGAGTGACCTACAGAATGCGTATGATCTTCGATTTCGAAAAGAACATCCATGTTTTGTAATTCTTGAACAATCTGCTTACGGCATTCAAAACGATCTAATCCTTGATATTTTCCTGCTTTCTCGTTCATCGTGCCGTCTTCATTCATGACGAGGATTCTTTCTAAATCATGTCGATTTCCAATCTCAAAGTCATTTGGATCATGTGCTGGAGTTATTTTAACCGCACCAGAACCAAATTCCATATCTACATAATCATCGGCCACAATAGGAATTTCACGATTTACAATTGGTAACACAACTGTTTTACCTATTAAGTGCTTATAGCGCTCATCTTCTGGATGAACCGCGACCGCTGTATCCCCAAGCATCGTTTCTGGGCGAGTGGTAGCAATCTCAATGTGACCTGAACCATCTTTTAGCGGGTAACGCATGTGATAGAAGTGCCCTTGCACATCCTCATATATAACCTCAATATCCGAAAGAGCCGTCTTCGTTGCTGGATCCCAGTTAATGATATATTCACCACGATAGATAAGTCCTTTTTCATAAAGACTGACAAACACCTCTTTAACAGCATCGGATAGTCCTTCATCTAACGTAAAGCGTTCACGGGAATAATCTAAGCCTAGGCCTAGCTTTGCCCATTGCTGGCGGATGAAATCTGCATATTCTTCTTTCCAATCCCAAACACGCTCTACAAATTTTTCCCGACCTAAGTCATATTTGTTTTCGCCTTGTTCACGTAACTTTGCTTCTACTTTAGCTTGAGTTGCAATCCCAGCGTGGTCCATTCCTGGTAACCAAAGGACATCATAACCTTGCATTCTTTTGTAGCGCGTAATAATATCTTGTAAGGTTAGGTCAAGTGCATGCCCGATGTGTAGCTTCCCCGTTACGTTTGGGGGAGGAATTACCACTGAAAACGGCTGTTTGCTCTCATCCCCTGTTGCTTCAAAAAACTTTCCATCTAACCAAAACTGATAGCGATTTTGCTCCACTGAGGATGCATCATACTTTGGTGGTAATGAACCTTGTTGTTTGTCTTCCATCTTGTTTTCCTCCTTCTATCATCTGTGAACAGAAAAGGCTTTACCAAATAAAAAATCCTTCTCATCCCGAAAAAGGACGAAAAGGATTTAATTCCGTGGTACCACCTTTATTTGCAGACAAAAACTCTGCACACTCATCTAGATAACGGCTTTCAACCGGCTTCTTCTACTAAAAGATTCAAAGAAGCTGCATCCGGGGTGACCTTCCAAAGTGCACATTCCTAGGAAATCTTTCAGCTAGTGATTTCCCTCTCTACAGGCGTTTCCTTTGTACTCTTCCCATCCTTGCATTTAACTGTTCTATGTTATTAGCTATTTTATCCAAAAATCTGCAAAGAAGTCAATAGAAAGAAAAACGGAAGCAACCGTTTAGCGACGTACGGACTGGACTGAGCCGTAGGAGATAAAGGAAACACGGCGAACGGAGTGAACCGATGTTGACTTATCGTACGGAGGTGAGGGAAGTCTCGCTAGTCGCTGGGCGCTGGAGTTAGACATCGTACGAATAATTTCACCATTTCTATCTTAGGAAATCTTAGTGACACTTAGTTTTGCACAACTTGAGGCTGTCCACACATATGATACACCAAAACCAATGGAAGGAGTAGGATGATGTCACGCTTCTATCGATATAAATTACCACCATGGGCGCGAAACTGCTTAGTCGTTTGTGAAAATGTCACATTACCACTCTTAATTTTTCAAGCTGTACGAACAATTTTTTTTCCGACTACGTTTGACGTCCTTCTGTTAGGAATACTTTTAGGAATCTATATCGCTTTCTTTTTAAAATGGATTTAATCACTGGAGGTTGATTCCTCCATGGTTTGTTCACGTAATTCTTTCAGTTTACTTTGTAGCTTTAACCCACTTAAAATTCTACGATAATGATACTCTAGGTAGCGAATTTGAAATGGTTGTGGCCTATTGTATTCTTGTTTTAAATACCGGTTTATCACATTTAAGTAATAGCTTGGATTTAAGCTATGGATGGCCAATAGACTTTTCTCATAATCTTCAAGTGGATTATAGGATTCATAAATGGGCATAGATTGGATGATGTAATCTACACGGTTATCATGATACTTTGCTTCATGAAATAGATAACTAGCTAAGTCCTGAACAGGTGGACCAAAATAAGCATGTTCCCAGTTAAGAAAATAGGTCATTTCCTGCTGGAATACTTTGTGAGAAGAACGGAGGTCTCCATGGCATAGAGCGATTGGAAATGCCTTGATATCCTCCACCTCATCCAAATATTCATCGTACCATTCATGTAAAGCACGGAAAGCGTGCAAAATATCCCGATATTGCGTACAAACTCGAAGTTCAAATGGAGCCATATACCGCCTTTGCTCAAACTTTTCCACATATGCCGTTAGTTTACGCTCCATTTGATTCAAGCGTTTCTTCTCTTTTTGGATTTGTTTCATCGCACGGCTTTTATCAAATGGATGGGAACGCTTTGTTCGATTATGGATTGTTCCTATCTCTTTCATAAAGGATTCCATTTCATGGTCCGGTTCGTCAACTTCTCTTGCTTCACACCAAGGGGTTAGATAATAATAGTCGGTATCATACACGCAAGAAATATCTTGATCCCTTGTCAAAAAAACGGGCAAAATGGACGATAGCTGCTCCTTGTTCGCAATACTATATACCTGTTGCCACATAGAAAGAGAAGACGCTTCTAGCTTAGAGCGTTTTAGGGCAAAGGAAAGATTATGACTTTGAACTTTGTACAACCTCGACGTAATCGGAATCATATTAGTTGAGGCAATCTGGTAGTTTTCTAGTACCTTTTGTAAATGGTCCATTTTATTCACTCCAGTTTTTGCTTTTATTTAGATGATAAGAAGATATACATGAAAATCCCTTGTCACGAATAGATGTGGCAAGGGATTTTATTACTCTGGTTGATAAAAAGGAATGAAACACATCCAGTTATTTTGAGGGGATATATAGAATTTGCCCCTCTTTTATATCATCACTTAGAAGACCGTTTTTATTTGAAATAACTAGCGGAGACACTTCATATCTTTCAGCAATGGTGTCAAGTGTATCGCTCTGTTGAACAATACACATTCTCACTCTTGTATATTGCTCTTCCGCTTCTTCGAACATATTAAGTAGATACGTAGGATCAGGGGCATCCACTTCCTCCCGTTCCTCTCGAAGAAGTTCCTCAGGTGTAACATCCAATTGCTTCGGCTTTTCTTCTACTAATGGAGCAGTTTCATCGCTTCCTTTTCCTTTAGCAGTTGCTGCAAAAAATTCTGCAAGAGACTGAGATTTCTTCTTCTTCCCTTTCTCTTTTGCAGGTACCTCCACCTTCTCTTCTTTTTGCTCTAGTTCTTCTTCTACCTCATCAAGCACATCTATTTCATCTTCCAAGGCAGGATCTAATGGAGGTTCAGCGAAATCTTCTGCAAAATCTGGTTCTGGCTCCGGCTGTTGTTCCGAGCGGTTTTTGACATCAAACTGAAACGTTTCATCTAAGGCTACGGATTTTGCTTCATCATTGGCATCTGCGTAATTATTATCTGTTTGGAGGTCGCGATCCTCCGCTGTTGCCTCATATGAATTTGATTCTTCTAATACGCCATGGATAGCAATACGTGCCATCAGTTTAAGTTGGCTATTTTCCGGCAGCTCATAGTCAAACGATTCGATACCTACCATCACATCATCTAATTCGTGAATGCGGTAGTTCGGGATCGAAACTTCTACTGGAAACGTATGAAAAAATTCATTCACACCATCGTCATAACTTTCCACCCGTTCCACCATTCGCTGAGATGGGTGATCTCTGAGTGTAAGGATATCGTCCGATTCCCAAACCTCTCCTTGTACTTGAAAATACTCCCCTTTAAGCTCGATCACACCTCTTATCGACACAAAATCCTCATATTCTTGGATAGATATCTCTGGATCTAAGGAAATTCCCATTATTTCTTCTACTTCCTGTCCTTTTTTAAACCACAAGGATTCATTTAAATCAAAAGTAAAAACGGATTGTCCGTCAGTCAACATGAACTCCTCCCCTCAAAATCAAAAAGCTGTTCGAACATTTCCCTCACTCCAGATATATGAGGACGTTGACTCATTTATGCACATTTGTTAGGGGATGAATGGAAATACAATGAAGGAAAAAAATTAGAACCCAATAATGACAGTAAATTGGTTAGATATTTGGATGAAGAGAATAGCAAAGATAGTAAGTTCAACTAACATACAGGTTAGGAATACCTTCTTGGTGGGGTATTTGATTTGAAGTAGGTAAGAAACGAACCAGACAACTAATACGGTGAAAAATAGAGAGAGCTTCCATATTTCGAAATGTACATACAACCACGAAACAAGCAAACAAATAGAACCAATTGATACAATTCCGATTCCTATGTTTGTGCTGTGAATTATTTTTTTGTTCATTAAGGAGTCACTCCTTTCTTAGAAAAATTCAAAACCTAACAATACCTTTTATGTAATGGAAAATCAATCCAGAAAGAATAAAAGCAACCACTATCATGACAGGAGTCACTACGAGTACACCTATAAGATTTGTCTTGTAATTTATCGGAACATAAGATTCCCATATCGCACCGACACTTTCCCATAGCACTAAAAATATTGAGGCAGTCAAAACTATGTAACTGATTTTTTCTAGAAATAATTTCATGTATGATCCAGCTCCCTACAACCCATAACTAAAATCTAAATCAGGAATCCCTTTAATACATCCAATATTGTTGATTCACTCCAATGCACATAATGACCACTTTTTATTGGATAATAGGTAATCGGAAGGTTCTTGTATTTCAGCATCTTTTGTATGTACTTTCTAGTATTTCTGTACTCTTTTTCATTTATATTTTCAAACGTACCGTAAACTAGACAGGTTTTCACTTTAACACTTTTGAGTAGCTTCGGAAGATTCAGGTTATAGTAACCAAACATCAGTGATAACCCTTCTTCTGTAATATTTGGAGCTTCTTTAACTGCTAACCTTACATACTCATTCTCTACAATAGAAATACGTTCACAAAACTCTTTAACTTCGACACTTAATTCATCTTTCTTTTGCTCGTCCTGTTGAGTAAAGAAAGGAGTTAATTTATTCAAAAATCGCTTTCCAAACAGATGAACACATACATTAAGAAATGGTAACACATAGGCGAAGGATCCAAATTCAGCTATGGGTACCCTTGGGAATGGCTTATGTCCTTGATCCAATAAGATTAATTTCTTTACTCTTTCAGGATAATGAACAGCGAAAGCTAACAATACTGCTCCGCCTAAAGAATGCCCGATTAAAGATACGCTATCTATCTCACATTGGTCCATATAGGTTTTAACCCAATTCGCCAAGCTTTTAGACGTTACACGACCTTCTAGACCTTTGCTTTTACCTAAACCAGGCAAATCAATCATATGTGTTTCAAAGTTTTCTTTCATATGCACTGCGATATTAAGCCCTTCATTACCAGCAAAACCTGCAGCAGGAAGAAATAGAACGGGTTCCCCTTCACCTACTTTTTCAACATAATATTCTTGCGTTATATTTGTGATTTTCTTCCCCTCCAGTATTCTATTCCTTATATTGCTTAATCTACTAAACCAAAAAATCTAGTTGTAAACATGGAAACTAGTACTACGACAATGAAAATTGTTTGGCTGATTGTAAAAAGGTAGTCTTTTCGATTAGCTGCATACTTCCACTCCATCACAGCACGAGCAGCTTCTGATATAACAAGAAAGCTAATCATTAAAAACCACGGTTGCAGATACCAATGCTTCATAGTGCTAAGCATATTGAAGGGAATCGAAAGCAGTAAAATCACCATAAAACTGATTCTAATTGTCCAATCTATCTTTTTATGCCGATCATTCACGTGGTTATAGGAAAAGAATTTTTTCTTCTTTACATTTAAAAGCTTTCGCATCAACTTATTAAACAAATACAATAATAGAAAGAATGGACCTAGGATCAAAATAAGGTCAATCCATAAATCAGATTCACCACCATACATTATTAACCCCCCCTTTTAAGTTCAAATCTGTCATTTGGTATTTATTTCCTAGTAAAATATACGAGTATTGTAAGCAAAAGTTCCAAAAATTGTCCATTATGGTTCCATTATTATCTATATCCTCCCAGGTCGTACATTATCATTAGCGCGCTATTCCTGTTTAACCCAGGCTTCTATTATTTCAAGAAAAAAAGCGCTAATCCTCCTTGGACTACCGCGTTGTTTTCATTATTCATCGTTCAATAGTTCATCCAGAAACTTTTCTCTCTGTTGCAAAAAATACTTGGTGATTTGATAATGATCGGTCATTTCATAATCAATCTTGGAAATTTGACCATCGTCGAAGCTTAAAATGTCTGCATTTGGATAACCGAGTAAGATAGGAGAATGAGTAGCAATTATAAATTGCGCATCTCCTTCGGACGCAAGATCATGAATGATTTTCAAAAACGTCAACTGTCTTGCCGGAGAAAGAGCGGCCTCTGGTTCATCCAAAAGATAAATGGCTTTCCCTTTAAACCGATTTAAAAATAAAGACAAAAAAGATTCACCATGGGATTGCTCGTGTAAGGAGCGTCCACCATATGCATGAGCGGCCCCCACTGTATCAATGTGGGAAGCAAAATGGTAAAAGGACTCCGCTCGAAGAAAGAACCCATTTGTAACTTTCGGTAACCAAGACAGTCTTATATAATTGCCAAGAGACGATTCAGCAGCGTGCACGTCATAGAAATTATTTCGTCCCCCGCCTGCTGTATTAAAACCACATTTATCAGCAATGGCCTCAAGCAACGTCGATTTTCCAGAGCCGTTTTCTCCAACAAAGAAGGTCACCTTATTATTAATATCAATCTCTTCAAGGTTTTGGATAGATGGTATGTAAAACGGATATTTCTTCATCGATGGAATATTCTCGCGTAATAACGTTATTCGTTTTAAAAACATGTTCATCACCTACACAAAGTATAACAAATATAGACGAGGTCGTAGACAGTTTGTCATAACTCAATTGTTCCATAATGAAATAAGGATGTTTTTCTCCGATGCTGTGTAAACCCTAACTCACGAAATCTTTCACTTTTCCAGTGGTCTTTCAAAACCACTCGTTCTTTTGCTACACGTTTTGCTTCTATGATTAATTCTTGATTTATATCTGTTGTAAGTGCCTGCCCTCTAATCGAATTGATTCCACTGGAGGACTCAATGCTCGAGGTAAACATTGGATCAAAGTACACAACGTCTACAGAATCTGTATCCACTTGTGATAAAAAGGTAAAGTGATCTGCATAAACAACTTTTATCCTTCTCATCGCTTGATCAAATGCATCGTTTCCACTCGAAAATGAAGCAAGCCCCTCTTTTACTAAAAGATAAAGCAATTGATTTCCTTCCACACCAGTAACTGTTCCACTAGGACCGACCGCAAGACTTGCCATGATGCTATCAGATCCTAAGCCTAACGTACAATCGAGTATGGACATTCCTTCCTTTAATTTAGCTGTCGTAATCAAAGGTTCCTCTTCCCCTTTTGACAGACGTTTTGCCTGAATCATCGCTATATTGGGATGAAAGAATAGATTAGATGTAGCGTTTAAGGGAGAAATAAAAATGCGATCCTGCCCAACGACTACAATGTCATCCTGATACTGTTCTTTTAGACTCTGAATGGAAACACCGTTTCTACTTATGTATGGAATCCCAGAGGTGATAGCTAACCTTTTTGCGTAGGATACTATTGTACTTCCTGAGCGCCCGCCAGTTGTAATAATCATATTTTTCTTCCAATCGGTAATAGTTATTGAGATCATTATACACAATATAGAAAATAGAAAATGCATCCAAAATTTGGATGCACTCTACGGTTATTTATTTTTCTTAAATCTGCTCCACAATTTGACTTAACGCCTCATGAACAGGTGTAGCCGGACGACCTAATAGCTTGTCAAAATCATTACTTTCAATATCCAATTCTCCAGCTCGAATCCCCTTTTGGATTTCTACTAACATTGGAAGAACGAATTCTGGTACACCAGCTTCTTTCATACTGTTACGATAAGTCTCATCATCCACTTGTTTTACAGTTACTTCTTTTCCTAACACCTTTCCAACAGCAGCAGCCAATTCTTCTTGAGTTGTTGGTTTCCCAGACAGCTCATAAATGGTGTTTTCGTGCCCTTCCCCTACTAACACAGCGGCAGCAGCCTCCGCATAATCTTGTTGTAGAGCCCATCCTGTTTTCCCTGATCCTGCGGCTGTCACCCAAGGTGCTCCTTTCATTACTCCTTGAATGGTTCCTATTTCATTTTCTAAGTACCAGTTGTTCCGTAAAAAGGAATACGGAATACCTGTTTTTAGGATAGCTTCCTCCGCTGCTTGATGTGGAGGAGCAAGGAACATCTTGCTTTGGATAGCATTTCCAATACTAGTATAAGCGATGAACTTCACTTGTGCTCGATGAGCCGCTTCCACCGCATTCTTGTGCTGTTTTACTCTTGTTTCGTTGGCTCCATCCGCCGAAATAATTAATAAACGATCAATACCTTTAAAGGCAGAGTCTAATGTTTCAGGCTGATCAAAATCACCGTGCCGTACCTCTACCCCTCTAGCCTTGAGATCACCCGCTTTTTCCGGTTTACGAACACTGACAACTAAATCCGTTGCTGGTACAGTTTCTAATAATTTCTCTACAATTTTACTACCTAATTTACCTGTGGCTCCAGTTACGAGTAAATTCATCTTCCATCCTCCACTTCCACTTGTAATTAACCCAGTTACATGTCATCATCTTAATTGCAGTTATTGTATTTGTCAATTCCAATCCACCAATAGTATTACGAATGATGGTGATATATAAATGTTTAGGATATAATAAATGTGTAACTATTTTAGTTACATTAGTTAGAAAGTTTCTGGTAGGTGAACATAATGTCCATCAGTAGTCGTTTTTCTGTAGGAATACATATATTATCTCTAATTGAATTTAATAAAGATGGGGTAAGTTCCTCAGAGTATTTGGCAGAGAGTGTGAACACAAATCCTGCCCTCATACGAAAAATTACTGGCATGTTGAAAAGAGCCGGTTTAGTAGAAGTTCATCCAGGTATTGCTGGTGCTAGACTAGCAAAAGATTTGTCTAAAATTACTTTGTTAGACGTTTATAAAGCCGTTCATGTTGTACAGGAAAATGAATTATTTAATGTTCATGAGACCCCAAATCCGAAATGTCTGGTAGGTAGAAATATCCAAGATACTATTATCCCAGTATTATCTACTGCACAACATGCAATGGAGAAGGTATTAGGAAATGTAACGATTGAAGACATCGTACAAGATATTGTTCAAAAAGAAAATTTAAGTTAAGAAAAGCCATTTTTCTAAACAGAGAGTGGCTTTTTGTGCAGGTCATCATCTAAATAAAATCGGATGATAATCAAGAGTGGGAACCATTATATTTTATTCACTTAAAACCTCCTATAGGTGCATAGGCGTTTCTTTCCCACTTCCTTTTCATACTTTCATCATAAATCCTCACGTAACTGGAGGTTCAAGGGAAATTTGTTTATTCTAGAAATTTTTTATGAGCTAGCCTGATCATTCTTTATATATAATCCACCAAATCTAGGGTAGTTTTTTATACTAATTCCATACAAAGGGTTATAACCCCTTTTGAAGACTACCTTTAGAACTTTAAAGTGGTTCATTCCTATGGTACTGAACCATAATAATGTTTGTCTTTTTTATATTCTATTATCTATACTAGAAGGACCAATAAATGTTCACTTAGCACAACTGTTTGGTAATTCCAGCACATTAAAGATAAAAGGAGAGTTCCGATGAAAAAAGTAAACCAATATATTGATAGCTTGTTTCATAACTCAGATCCACTATTAGAGGAAGTACTGGCTTCCATCCAAGAAAACGGTATGCCTTCCATTTCGGTATCGCCCTCATCTGGTAAACTACTTACTATGCTAGTATCTATCTCAAAAGCGAAAAGTGTTCTTGAAATTGGTGCACTTGGAGGATATAGCGGGATTTGTCTTGCTAGAGGTTTTGGGGAAACAGGACAGCTGACATCCCTTGAATTGGAAGAAAAATATGCAAAAGTTGCGCATCAAAATCTTTCGAATGCTGGTTTTGGCGATCAGGTAACTTATATAACTGGTCCCGCTCTACAAAGCCTAGAGCAGCTAGAAAAGGAAAATAAACGATTTGATTTTTTCTTTATCGATGCGGACAAAGAGAACTATGAAAACTATCTTACGTATTGCTTGAAAGTCGCGGAACCTGATGCTGTAGTCGTTATGGATAACGTCCTTGCTGGTGGAACTGTTCTAGACACAGACACCCAACCTAAGCGATATACGGCATTCATGAGAGAATTCAATGAAATGGTGGCTAATCACCCACAATTGGAGTCTCTGCTCATTCCTATTGGGGATGGACTTACCGTAGCAAGAGTGAAGAAATAGCTCTAACCATACAAGGTAAACTAGTCAATTTGTCGCTATTTTACCTTGTATGGTTTTTTATCCTATTGAATGATTCAAGGTCTGTAAACATAACGCAACGGAGTAATGGTTTCCTCTTTCCCTGGAACATATAAGGATATGGATGGACCTGTGATTTCTGTATCCGAAGGGGGACGTATCTCTCCGTTTTTATTTATAAACACAATACCTTCCTGTCTGCCGCCCCAGTTTCTTATCCCTTTATATAGAACACCGTTGTTTTCTTCGCCCCAACGTGTTACTTCCTTCTCTAAAGGGATGGATTCTAACATATTGGAGACAATGGAAAGATCGTTATTCTGATTATAGACCTCCTGGCCATCTCCATCCCAATCTTGTTTATGTACAGTTAACTTATCATCCTTTGCTTCGTCATAATAAATTAAATAACTAAATTGCAATGTTTCACTCTCGTCATACCCGTAGATAAACATATAGATACTTGTAATCGTCCCATCCTGTTCAAAATTTATTTCTAAATCATTCGTCATCAATAACGGTTCAAGCTCGATCTTTTCTTTCACAAGGTCCAGGAGACCGTCAAGCCTTGTCACATAAAAATTATCATTCTCTAGTTTTAATTTTGTATCTGTTTTCAACTCGCTCAGCTTCCATGCCAGTGCCCCATTATAGTTGACAGCATTCTCCCCAACTTTATAAGCACCAAAAGCGGTTATAACGAACACGAGAAGAACAGGCCATTTCCATGTAAGTTGTTTAGCCTTTACATGTACTTTTTGTTCAAAAGAACGAACTGTATCTTTTGAAAGTGGTAAAAAGGTATGATCGGCAAAGTATAAAAGATACCATTTTTTATTTTCCTTTAACTTTGCTAAGTTTTGCAAATCAAGGGTATGCTCTTCCGTTGTATTTGGTGTCCGAATCACCACTTGGGAGTCCTGGATTTCTATCTGACTATTAGGTTGAAATAAGTAATCTTTCTTCATTTGCTTCCGATAAACGAATAACTTGTAAGAAAAAAACAGGAAAAGCAATAAACTTATCCCTAAAAATAAGGGTATATTAGTTTTCAATTGCCCTATATTAGAAATAGTGTACATAACCCTCCACAAGATGGCGTAGAGAGCCAACATAACCCAAGTAGACTTACTTTCCAAAAATAAATCTCGCAAAATCAATTTTCGGTACATTTTTTTCGTTAATTTATTTTCCATTCCGTATCACACATCCACTTTTTTTAAAAATTTTTACTAGCACATGTCTACATTAATCATACATTATTTCCCATAAATCAGGAGCTAACTTATGAGAAATAGTGTGAAGTGTATGTACTTACAAAAAACACAAGTCATAATGGATACTTGTGTTTTTTGTAATTCTTATTTATTTTAATTTTGAAAAGGCATGTCTCGCCGCTTCAATTGTTTTCTCAATATCCTCATCTGTATGTGCCGTAGATAGGAATAATCCTTCAAACTGGGATGGTGGAAGGAAAATGCCTTGTTCCGCCATTTCACGATAATATGCCGCGAAAAATTCTACATTGGAGCTTTTCGCTGTTTCATAATTAATAACCGGTTTGTCGTTAAAGAAGATACCAACCATAGACCCAGCCCTGTTCACCTGCAGTGGAATATTGTGTACTTTGGCCGCTTCTTGGAATCCTTCAATCAGACGATCCACTTTTTTGCTCATTTCTACATAAGTCGTTTCGTCTAACGCTTTTAAGGTTTCGTACCCTGCAGTCATCGCTAGTGGATTCCCGGATAACGTACCTGCTTGGTAAATATCGCCGACTGGTGCGATTCGTTCCATGATTTCTCGTTTGCCACCATATGCTCCTACAGGAAGACCACCACCAATCACTTTACCTAAACAAGTTAGGTCTGGTGTCACACCAAAGTGTCCTTGTGCACATTGGTAGCCAACACGGAAGCCAGTCATAACCTCATCAAAAATAAGCACTGTACCATTCTCTTCGGTTATTTTTCTTAGCTCCTGAAGGAAATCACCAACTGGTGGAACCACTCCCATATTACCGGAAACCGGTTCGACAATCACCGCAGCTAAATCATCTCCATATTCTTGGAATGCATAGCGTACACTCTCCATATCGTTATATGGAACAGTAATGGTATTTTGTGCAATCGATTGTGGGACACCAGGACTATCTGGAAGCCCTAGTGTAGCAACCCCAGAACCAGCTTTGATCAAGAGAGAATCGCCATGTCCGTGGTAATTCCCTTCGAATTTTAGGATTTTGTCTCTTCCTGTAAACCCTCTTGCTAAGCGCAATGCACTCATCGTAGCCTCTGTTCCTGAGTTCACCATACGGACCATTTCGATGGATGGGACTCTATCGATGACTAACTGAGCGAGTTTGTTCTCGATTAAGGTTGGAGCACCAAAGCTTGTCCCGCTTTCCGTTACTTCTTTTAACGCTTCTACCACCCGATCATCGGCATGCCCTAAAATTAAAGGTCCCCAGCTTAACACGTAATCGATGTATTCATTCCCATCGATGTCATAGATTTTGGATCCTTTCCCATTGCTCATAAAGATGGGGTTCATACCAACAGATTTAAATGCACGAACTGGGGAGTTCACTCCACCAGGTAATAAGTCTACGGCCTCTTTATAGGCTTCTACCGACTTTTCATAGTTTCTCATCGACTAATACTCCCTTTCCTATTCGCTTAACCATTTTGCTACATCTTTAGCATGGTATGTCACAATAATATCTGCTCCTGCTCGCTTCATGGATGTAAGTTTTTCCAGAACAATTTGTCTTTCATCCACCCATCCGTTCATTGCAGCTGCTTTAACCATAGAATACTCACCACTTACGTTATAAGCTACAACTGGTAAATCAAAACGGTCCTTCACTTCACGCATGATATCTAAATAGGATAACGCAGGCTTCACAATTAGGAAGTCTGCTCCTTCTTCCACATCTGATTGGGCCTCCCGAAGTGCTTCTCTTCGATTGGAAGGATCCATTTGGTAGGTTTTGCGATCACCGAATTGTGGTGTACTTTCTGCTGCGTCCCGAAATGGTCCGTAAAAAGCTGAAGCATATTTAACCGCATAGGACATGATTGGAATGTGGGAAAATCCTGCTTCATCAAGCCCTTGTCGTATTCCCGCTACAAATCCATCCATCATATTGGATGGTGCAATAATATCTGCTCCCGCTTCTGCTTGGCTTACCGCAGTTTTCACCATCAGTTCAAGCGATTCATCATTGTTTACATCCCCTTCATGAATGACACCACAGTGTCCATGCGACGTATATTCACAAAGACAAGTATCCGCAATCGTGATCAGCTCTGGTACATCTCGTTTAATTTGACGTAACGCATCTTGGACAATTCCAGTTGAGCAATAGGCTTGAGAACCTACTTCGTCCTTCTCTTTAGGAATGCCGAACAATAACACAGAACGAATTCCTAATGATACTAACTCTTTCATTTCTTCCGTTAAATAATCTAAGGAAACTTGAAAAACACCTGGCATGGAAGGAACTTCTTTTCTTACAGAACTTCCTTCTACTACAAAAATCGGATAAATTAAGTCATCCGTTGTTATACTCGTTTCTCTCACTAGTGCTCTCATGCTAGTGGATGATCGTAATCTACGATGTCTTTTAAAGCCTAATTTACTCATATGTATCTATCCTTTCTCCTGGAAGTAATGTTCTAAAACCATTACCATCCCATCAATCGTAAATTCTTCTGGGATTATGATCTGTTTAAACCCTGCGGACCTAGCAGCCTGTTCTGTCGTAGTTCCGATACAGACACACAGCTTTTCTTGTTGAATGTTTCTGATTTGAGTCTGCTCATCCTGTATAAGCTCCATAAATGCTTCCACGCTTGATGGGCTCGTAAATGTATAAGCATCTACCAAATCAGAATTGACTTGTTCCTTCAAATTGTTCGTTTCTTCCTCGTTAATCAACGTCTCATAAATCACACAAGTTTCAAATTTCACCTGTTCAGCTTGAAGCTGCTTCCGAACGTCATCTCTTGAAAGATTTCCATTAATCAATAATATGTTGACGTTCTCTACTGAAAACTGCTTCATAAATTCCTTCGCCATGTTTTCTCCTAGAAAGTGACTAGGCTGAAAACCTGCTTCAAATCCGTATGCTTGTAACGCTTGATCTGTTTTCCTTCCTACAACACCAAACCGGATGGAGGATAGCTTAGTTCGTGGAATACGAAGGGATCTCACATAATCGAAAAAAAACTTCACGCCATTGGCACTCGTAAAAAAGACCCATGTAAACTCGTGAAGTTGCTGTAAGATTTTTCGGTTTTCTTCGGAATCTTTTCTTTTAAAGGTTAATAATGGGACAACTACAGGAATAGCACCAGCACCTTCTAACAATGTAGAAAAGGGCGGTGCTTGCTCCTTGCTGCGTGTTATCAATATATGTTTGCCCGTTAAAGGCTTGTTCATCCGTTATCGATCTCCTCAATTGCTTCATCCACTATTTCTTGAGCGCCTCTGTCTTTCATTCGGTTGGCCGCTTCTTCCCCAACCGCTAACGGGTCTTTGCCACGAACGGTTTCCTTCAATACGGTTTTCCCGTCAGAAGTGGATACTAAAGCTGTCAATATGACTTCTTCTTCCTCAAGGTGAGCGTAACCAGCGATGGGTACCTGACAGCCACCGTTCATGAGGTGGAGAAATCTGCGCTCCGCTGCTACCGTTGTACTCGTTTGTTCATCTTTAATTTTAGCTAAAAGCTCCAGCAACTCGGTATCATCTTCGCGACACTCGATCGCAAGCGCTCCTTGCCCAACGGCTGGTACACATAAATCAGGATCCAAGAACTCTGTTACAATATCTTCACCCCAGCCCATGCGAAGAAGTCCTGCTGCAGCCAGTATAATTGCATCAAAGTCCTCTTCTTTTAACTTACGAAGACGGGTTTCAATGTTCCCTCGAATAGACTTGATTTTTAAATCTGGACGAACGGCAAGAATTTGCGAGCCTCTACGAAGACTGCTTGTCCCAACAATTGCACCTTCAGGCAAATCCATTAGTTTCACATGGTCATTTGAAATAAAAGCATCACGATGATCTTCACGAACCGGAATTGTCGCAATCGTTAGTCCTTCTGGAAGCTCTGACGGCATGTCCTTCATGCTGTGGACCGCCATATCAATCTCTCCATCAAACATGGCCTGTTCGATTTCTTTTACGAACAAACCTTTTCCCCCTACTTTCGAAAGAGTGACATCTAATATACGATCCCCTTTTGTACTAATTTTTTTTACAGAAAAGGAGTTCTTCGCTCCAGCGTTTTGTAGCTGTTTAATCACCCACTCTGTTTGTGTAAGAGCTAAATTACTTTTTCTAGATCCAACAACGATATCTCTCAATGTATTTCCTCCCTTTCTCTTTAGAAGTGAAAGCTAGATAGTGAACTAAATAATAGAAAATTAACAAGTAAAAATAGAAATGCGGCTACATTGAATAAGGCTATCGTTCTGCCTTGATAGTTTTTTACAACTCTTAAAAAGAGATAAACCATATAAACAAGGAGAACAAGAAGAGAGCCGATGGTCTTTGTATCATACCAATAAAATTCCGAATTGGATGTATAGGCCCAGACCAACCCTAAGATAATCGAAATGAGTAAGCTTGGGACGCCTATGAATATCGCTCGAAATGACAACGAATCTAATGTTTCTAAATTGGACAATCGCATTAACCATTTATACCCTCTTTTTTCCTTTAATAATCGATACTGTGTTAAATACATAGCCGAGAAAATAAAGGATAAGGTAAAAAATCCATAAGATAAAATGGCCAAAGAAATATGAGCAATTAAAATTTCCCCGACCAGCTCCGTAATTTTATCGGATTCGTGATTTTGTGCTGTAGCCGAAATATGTAGCATCATCACGAAGAACCCAATTAAATTAGTAAAGAAAACAATAAAGTCCACTTTAAAAAACTTATTAAGTAATAAAGAAAAGGTAACAAGTACCCATGCATAAAAGTATAAACCATCATAGACATTCAAGACAGGGAAATGGTCTCGATTCAAGATTTGAAGCAACAAAAAAATGGTTTGAGAAATCCAAACCATACTAAGTAACCAAAAGGCTACTCGATTCACCTTTTGGTTTGGTTGTACAAAATCCATAAAATAGCCAATAACACTTAATCCATATATAACAACAATAAGTTCATATAGCCATTTAACCGTTAGCATACGGAGTATCCTTCCCGATTAGAGCGTCGGTATTTCTTTTAAGGTCGATTCTTCCTTTTTGGAAAAGGTCACGACCTTTTGTTTTGATTCTATTTGTTTTTCGATTTGCTCTTCGACCAAATCTTCTATGCCGAAAATCTCCATAAACATTGCTAGCGACTGATCAGCATTTGGTTGAGCAGCTAATTCCTTCGCTTGTAGGATTGGCTGTTTCAATAGCTGGTTCACAATACTTTTGGTGTGCTTACTAAGTACTTTTTTCTCGCGTTCTGTGAGGTTTGGCATTTTGCGTTCAATACTATTCATCGTTTCTGTTTGAATCGCATGCGCTTTCGCTCTAAGCGCTGAGATAACGGGAACAACACCAAGTGTTTGTAACCATTCATTGAATAATACAATCTCTTCTTCAATCATTATCTCAATCGATTCAGAAATTTGTTTTCTTGCTTCTAAGTTTTCTTGTACTACGCCTTGCAAATCATCAATATCGTAAAGGAAGACATTTTCTAGTTCCCCTAATTCAGGATGAATATCTCTTGGAACAGCGATATCTACTAGGAACAAAGGCTTGCCCTTTCTTTTCTTGTGAATGGGCTGTAACACGTCTTTGGTTACAACATAGTCCTTTGCACCTGTTGAACTAATTAGAATATCAGCTTTTACTAACGTATCAGCGAGATCATCCATGGAGACTGCAGCTCCATGAAATTGGTTCGCAAGACTTTCTGCTTTTTCGATAGAGCGGTTAATAACTGTAATTTCACCAACTCCAGATCCTTGTAAGTTCTTCGCTGCAAGCTCTCCCATTTTTCCCGCGCCTAAAATGACAACATGCTTTTGCTTGAGCTCGCCGAAAATCTTTTTAGCTAATTCAACAGCAGCATAGCTCACAGAAACAGCATTTTCGCCAATAGAAGTTTCTTTATGCACACGCTTGGCCAATGTAATGGCCTGTTTAAATAATTCGTTATAAATTGTACCTGTCGTGCCTACTTCTTGTGCAAGCAAAAAGGATTGCTTCATTTGACCAAGTATTTGCGTTTCCCCAACAACCATGGAGTCTAAACCACAAGTTACACGGAACAAGTGTTGCATAGCTCCTTCGCTCTCGTACACTTCTATATGAGAAGCTAAAGCTTCTTTTTCTATTTGGAACCAATTAGATAAAAATTGTTTTATATAATATCGACCTGTATGCAACTGATCGACCACTGCATAAATTTCTGTACGGTTACATGTCGATATAATCACATTTTCTAATATGCTCTTTTGATTGTTGAGAGATTGCATAGCAGTTCCTAGATCATGCTCTGGAAAGGTTAATCTCTCTCTAACCTCTACGGGTGCTGTTCTATAGTTTATGCCAATCGCTAGTATATGCACTCTCCATTACCCCCATATTCCTAAAAACTCAATCAACGTCCATTATATCATGTCTAATTTGGTATGTTTGATTAAAATGTGAACAGATTTTGAAACAATTATGGTACGATATGGATGGTAACCACGCCGTTCAAAATACAGCTCGTATGTACTTTACCATAAGAAATTTGTATAATCAAGAAATCAATACTAGATAATAATTATTATAAATAACGGAGGAGACACATTGAAAAAGCAGCACTTATTTACGGCCTATATTCTTATTGGGATTGGTGTTTATTTTTTACTTAGGCAGCTAAGACTTCCTATTTTAACGGATTTCTATTCATGGCCAACCTTGTTAATGATTTTAGGAATTGCGTTTCTCATCCATAGCTACACCGCTAAAGATTACTCCAATATATTACCTGGAGTGATTTTACTAGGGATTGGGATTCACTCTTTCGCCATTACGCATTATCCTTTTTGGATTGATCATTGGGGAATGTACCCAATGATTATCGCGATTGCATTTCTGTTACGATACAGCAAAACGAAATCTGGTCTACTTCCAGGTTTCCTCTTGTTAGCAATCGGTCTATTTGCCATATTTTCAAGAAATAAACCAGCATGGTTTTCTTGGATCAACCAAATCTTTGAGATAATCGAAACGTTCTGGCCCGTCACACTGATAGCAATAGGGCTCTATATAGTATTTCGAAAAAAATGAATACCACTCCTTAGAGTGGTACAGATTTATAAAATGGAACTCAAGAATGCTTGAGTTCTTTTTTCTTTTGGGGCATCAAACACTTCTTCAGGATGTCCATACTCTACAATAGAACCATCATGCAAATACACAACCCAGTCCGCCACTTCTTTCGCAAACCCCATTTCATGTGTAACGACAATCATCGTCATTCCATCGTCTGCCAGTTCCTTCATGGTAGTTAATACTTCACCAACCAACTCAGGGTCAAGTGCAGATGTTGGTTCGTCAAATAACATGACCTCCGGCTTCATGGCTAACGCTCGAGCAATAGCTACTCGTTGCTTTTGTCCACCAGAAAGCTGGGAAGGATACACATCCGATTTATCCGCTAAGCCTACTTTATCCAATAAATGTAGAGCATTGTTCCTGGCATCTTCTTTCTTTTCTTTTTTTACGTAGATAGGAGCTTCCATTACATTTTCTAAAACTGTACGATGAGGGAATAAATTAAAATGTTGAAACACCATACCAACTTTTTGACGGATTACATTGAGATTGTCTTTACTTTGATGAATCTCTTTTCCATCTAGAACAATGGTACCCCCATTGTTTTTTTCTAGAAAGTTGAGACAGCGAAGTAATGTACTTTTTCCTGAACCACTAGCACCAATTAAAACGACAACATCACTTTCTTTCACAGACAAATCGATATCTTTTAAAACATGCAAAGATCCAAAAGACTTGTTTAATTTCTCGACACGTATCATCTCTTTTACCAAGGTTATCCCCTCCTAATCGCTTATTGCTAATTTTTTCTCCATCCCATTTACCATTACGGTTAAAACAGCCACCAATATTAAGTAGTAGATGGCACATATCATTAGCCAGGTCATATAGTCGAATGTATTAGCACCCATCGTTGTAGAAACGTTAAAGATTTCGGCTAGACCAATGAACGCGGCTAAGGAGGAATCTTTCAACCCTATAATGAATTGATTGCCTAGAGGTGGTAAAGCCCTTCGAAAAGCCTGCGGCAGAATGATTCTGCGCATCGTTAACATCGTGGACATCCCCAATGAGCGTCCCGCTTCTGACTGTCCCTTGTCAATCGATTGAATCGATCCCCTAAAAATCTCTGCGATGTAGGCCCCGTTATGAAAGGCGAGCCCCCATGTTGCGGCCCAAAAGTCTTCTACGTTCCAAATCGAGGATAATCCATAATAAAAGATAAAAATTTGCACGATGAGCGGCGTGCCACGAACGATGTAAATATAAAGATCAGCCAACTTTTGTAACCATTTAAGATGAGAGATTTTTAGTAGAGCAAAAAATAAGCCAATGAAGATTGCAATTAATATGGATAAAACAGTAAGTCGTATCGTTAGCCAACTGGCTTCTAGAAACATACCCTTACTTTCAATAAGGGCATTTCCTACTCCCTGCATAAAATGCCAAAAATCAAGAATTGTACTCAATGGGAAACTCCTTTCCTAAGGTACATATTTTGTAAAAACCCCCTTAGCTCTTCAAGCAAGGGGGAAGAAGTTCTTTATTCTGGTCGAACGGAAATGTCCTCACCAAAATATTTCTTACTAATCTCCGTTAAAGTACCATTATTTCTTAACGTTTCAAGTGCTTCGTTCACTGCCTTTAAAAGCTCTGGATTATCCTTGGAGACCGCTACGGCTTGTTCACTGCGGTCAATCATAGATTTCCCTTTTATTTCTAATCCACCTGTACCGATCGCTTCTTTTCCCGTGAGAAAATCCGTAATAACTGCGTCATGCTTCCCCTTTGCTAGTGCTTGTAAGGCAACCACATCACTGCTATACACCTTCACATTTTCTGTTACTTCCTCTGCATACTTCGCATACGTAGAACCTTTGGAAACACCGATTTCTTTGCCATTCAAATCTTCTAATTTCTCCACATCACTTTCTGGACGCGTGAAAATTTGAGCCCCAGAATAGTAATAAGGGATGGAGAAATCAACACTTTCCTTTCGTTTATCTGTTATCGTATGACTCGCCACTGCTGCATCAAACTTTCCTGTCTTCACTCCTTCCACAATAGCGGAAAACTTGTATTTTTCCTGGGCTGTCTCTAAACCAAGTTCTTTTGCTATCGCATTTCCTACATCAATATCGTATCCCGTCATTTCCCCACTTGTCTTCACCCAACTAAATGGTTTAAACTCGCCTGAAGCAGCAAATGTGAACGTTCCTTCTGTCACCAAATTATATTTCGAGTCATTTGTCTCACCTTGTTCGGATTCTTGACTAGAATCACTTGACCCACAGGCTGCTAGTCCAAGCAACCCCGCTACCATGATCAGTCCACTCAACAGTTTTGAAAGGGGTCTCATTTTAAGATAAACCTCTCCTTCTCCTATTTTTAAATAGGGGTATTTAATAATACCTATGTTAGGATATAAACGAGTATTACTGAGAAGACAATGACCGAGAGGCTTTGCTATATGAAAATACAGGAAGGCTAGTTAGTTCTTTTTGCTAAAAAGCGATTAAGGTAAAAGGTTCAAATATAAACTTCCGAGTGAAGTTAAAAATAAGGCTGTTTACTAAAAGTTTGTTGTTTGATAGTTTATATAGACCGCGACGTAAGTGGTGAATCTATATGCCGGCGCTCCGGCAGAATACTCCGCTTTCCGCGGGCACGGCCTCAGCTTCCTCGGAAGAACCCCACTTCCTGCGGGATCTTCGGCTCGCGCTGTTCCCGCAGGAGTCTCCGTATTCTGCCTTCGCTAAGTTCATATTTTCAGAATTTGGTGAAGTTTTACGTTTAAACTAAAGAATTGAACCCTACTTAAATGAGTTCGATGTACTTTAAATTACTTTTTTAATGGATTTGTGAGCTGTTCTAAATAACCTCCTTTGTTTATATGTATTACACGTAAGTTGCTCATAACTATTAAAGGTTCTTTTTCCTCATTTTTTTAGTGTAGGCAACTATTATGGGTCAGCTACTTACGGAAATCAGCATCGTACACACACCGAGCAGTCACTAAACCGAGGTTTTCTAATTACTTTTGATATTTTGTTACGTCGTATTTTCTATCAACTGCGAGAACATAAGTTCATTATTTTGCTAGTTGCGATTGCTGTATTACATTTTTAAACTTTGGATCTTAAGCAGAGTCATTTCTGGTGTTCTAGGTATTATAAGCATAATCATTGCAGTATTTATTGTAGATACAAAACGAAGAAATCCTGTTTAGTAAATCAAAAGTAAAAAAGTTCAGTACCCCATCGAAGAGGTAGATGATAATACAAAAAAAGTGAACAGGACCGAAATCCCATTCACTCTTCTTTCTTATAAAAACTGTTGTAACACTCTCCACGCCTCTTCTTTTCCTTCTCCTGTTTCGGAAGAAAAAGGGACAAGAATATCGTCGTTGGATAGCTGTAATGTTTGTTTAATCTTCTTCACATGTGCTGCTCGTTTACTTTTCCCAATCTTATCAAGCTTGGTCGCAATGACAATGATGGGTAATTCATAAAACGATAAAAATTCATACATGCGTTGGTCATCAGCAGTTGGTTCATGACGCATATCCACGACTAAAACAGCTGCTTTTAAATTTTCTCTCTGTATAAAGTATTCCTCCAACATCTTGCCCCAAGCTTCTCTTTCTTTTTTGGAAACTTTGGCATACCCATATCCAGGCACATCTACAAAATGAAAACGTTCATTGATTTTATAGAAGTTCAAGGTTTGAGTCTTTCCGGGCTTAGATGATGTTCGAGCTAGACTTTTTCGATTAATCATCTTATTAATAAACGATGATTTCCCCACATTTGAGCGTCCAGCTAAAGCGATCTCTGGTAATAATTCATTTGGATACTGTTTTTTTGAAACAGCACTAATTACAATTTCCGCACTAGTTACTTTCATTCTACTCCCCCGATAATGCGTGCTCTAATACTTGATCTAAATGACTTACAGGTATAAATGTCAGACCTTCGCGAACACTTTCTGGTATATCTTCTAAGTCCTTTTCATTATCTGCTGGCATTAGAATCGTTGTCAACCCCGCACGATGGGCACTTAAGGATTTTTCCTTTAATCCACCAATCGGAAGCACCCTTCCTCTTAAGGTGATTTCCCCCGTCATTCCTACCTCTTTTTTTACAGGACGCCCTGTTAGAGCAGATACAAGCGCCGTCGCAATCGTGATTCCAGCAGATGGACCGTCCTTCGGTGTTGCCCCTTCTGGGACGTGAATGTGGATATCGTTCTTTTCATGAAAATCTGTTGGAATACCTAATTCTTCTGCACGAGAGCGGATGTAACTGAAGGCTGCTTGGGCAGATTCTCTCATCACTTCACCCAACTTACCTGTTAGTGTAAGTTTGCCTTTTCCAGGATATAAAGAAACCTCAATAGATAGTGTGTCCCCACCAGCTGTCGTATAAGCTAGTCCAGTTGCTGCCCCAACTTGATCCTCTTCTTCCATTCTTCCATAGCGGAATCTAGGCTTTCCAAGCAATGCTTCAAGTTGCTTTTCGGTAATAATGACCCGTTTTTTATCTTCTGAGACAATTATTTTAGCTGCTTTTCTACAAATGGAAGCCAGTTGACGCTCTAGTCCACGGACACCCGCTTCTCTTGTATAGGTTCGGATCAGCTTTAACATTGCTTCTTCTTTAACTTGAAGCTGGCCCTTCGTCAATCCGTTTTCTTTGATCTGTTTTGGAAGTAAATGATCATTTGCGATATGAAGCTTTTCTACTTCCGTATAACCTGCAATCGAAATAATTTCCATCCGATCTAGCAACGGACCAGGAATCGATCCTAAATTATTTGCTGTTGCGATAAACATAACTTTTGATAAATCATAAGTTTCTTCAATAAAGTGATCACTAAAGTTACTGTTTTGTTCTGGGTCTAATACTTCTAGCATTGCCGCAGATGGATCCCCTCGAAAATCACTCGCCATTTTATCAATTTCATCTAGTAGAAAAATGGGGTTTATCGTTTCCGCTTTTTTCATGCCTTGAATGATACGACCAGGCATCGCCCCAACATATGTTCTACGGTGTCCACGTATTTCTGCTTCATCACGAACTCCGCCTAAGGAGATGCGGACGAAGTTTCGATTAATCGCCTTTGCGATCGAGCGTGCTAGAGACGTTTTCCCTACGCCCGGTGGCCCAGCCAAACAGAGGATAGGTCCTTTAATCGAATTCGTTAATTTTTGAACAGCTAAATACTCTAGCACTCGTTCCTTCACTTTTTCGAGACCGTAATGATCTTCATCCAGTATTTTTTCAGCATGATTGATATCTAAATTATCCTCTGTTTGTTTCGACCAAGGTAAGGATAACAACCAATCCAAATAGTTACGAATAACAGAGCTTTCCGCCGAGCTTTGCGGGATTTTTTCGTAACGATCTAATTCCTTTTTCGCTACTTTTTCAATCCGTTCCGGCATGTCCGATTTCTCGATACGCTCTAAGAGCTGACCAACTTCTCCAGACTTGCCATCCTTATCGCCTAGTTCTTTCTGTATAGCTTTCATTTGCTCACGCAAATAGTATTCCTTTTGCGTTTTTTCCATGGACTTTTTGACACGTTGTCCAATCTTCTTTTCTAAATTGAGTACTTCTTTTTCATTGGAAATAAGCTTAATTAAGTGTTGAAGACGTTCTTTGATATCTTCCATTTCCAGCAATTCTTGTTTGTCTTTCACCTTAAGGGACAAATGAGAAGTAATGATATCCGCTAATCGTCCAGGTTCCTCAATGTCTACAACAGTAGCAACCGTTTCCTGGCTAATTTTTTTCGATACCTTTATGTACTGTTCAAATTGCTCTAACAAGGAACGCATCAACGCTTTTTCTTCGTTTTCATTTCCATGTATATCTTTAAACTCTTGTATTTCTACAACAAACTGTTCTTCATCCTCAACGAATTGTACGATTTCTCCACGAGATAACCCTTCCACAAGTACACGAATGGTACCATTTGGAAGCTTTAGCATTTGCTTTACTTTTGCCAGTGTTCCAATCCGGTAAATATCTTTTGCTTCTGGGTCATCAACTCCACTTTCTTTTTGTGCGGCTAGAAATATATTATGATCATCCATCATTGCTTTTTCCAACGCGTGGACAGATTTATCTCTACCGACATCTAAATGTAAAACCATGGATGGAAATACTAACAAACCTCTTAAAGGAAGGAGGGGAAGTTGTATTTTATTCGGTTCTGACATCTTTGGCACCTCCATAAACTCAACACGAAATCCATACATTAGTATGGCTTTATCTGACACATCTATGATTTCTTTTTACACGAGTATTCTTAAAGTGTAAAGAAAAGATAATTTTTTGTAAAACTTAATGATTATACAGAGTCCGCTTTTGGACTTTCGAAGCGAAGATCGCTTGTCATTTCTTGTTGCTCTTCTTTTGACCAGACGGCATGGGTTAAAGCTTCCTTAAAGGTAGAAACAGGAATAATTCGGATTCCACTAATTTGATCAAATACCTTTTGCTGATTATCAACAGGTATAAGGACTTGTTTTGCTCCAGCTTGCTTAGCCGCTTTAATTTTCGTCAATACTCCACCTACTGGATTTACATCTCCATGTAAGCTTATTTCCCCTGTAAACGCCGTATCGAAACGGATCGGGACTTTATGAATGACCGAATAAATCGATAGCGCGAGGGCGAGCCCAGCGGATGGTCCGTCTACTGGGATACCACCGGAAAAGTTAACATGAATATCATATTGATGCGTTGGGGTTCCGATAGACCGGAGAAAAGTAAGGACGTTCTCACTAGAGCCTTTCGCCATGCTCTTTCGTCTGATAGACTTCGATTGATTCCCGAGCTGCTCCTCTTCGGCTATCCCGGTAATCTTTAAGCTACCTCCGTTTTCAGAAGGTAAAGCTTTTGTTTCAATTTCCAGTACTAAGCCACTGCTCGGCCCATGAACAGCAAGGCCATGAATACTCCCTATTCTCATTCTTTCCTTTATAATCGGTTTGATATTCGGAGTTAGTCTACTTGCTTCAATTACCCATTCCATATCCGCTTGCTTAATTAAAGGATCAGAGGGAGTCGTGAAGCTAGAAGCAATCTGAATAAGGTTAATAGCTTCCCTTCCATTTCTTGCATAAAGCGATAATATATCTAATGCCGCCTCTTCTATTTGACACTGCAGTTTTTCGCTCGCACGCTTAGCAATCTCTTTGATTTCTATTACTTCTAAATCACGAAAATAAATTTCTAGACACCGAGAACGGATCGCTGGAGGAATTTCTTCTGGCATTCTAGTGGTTGCACCAATTAATCGAAAGTCAGCTGGAAGCCCGTTCGTAAAAATATCATGGATATGGTAAGGAATATTTTTGTTTTCTTCACTATAATAAGCACTTTCAAAATGTACTTTTCGATCTTCCAATACTTTTAAAAGCTTATTCATTTGGATGGGATGCAGTTCCCCTATTTCATCAATAAACAGAACACCGCCATGGGCGTTCGAGACTGCACCTTTTTTGGGCTGGGGCACACCCGCTTGTCCCATTGCACCAGCACCTTGATAAATGGGATCATGGACAGACCCTATTAACGGATCGGCTACTCCACGTTCATCGAACCTTGCTGTTGTCGCATCCAATTCCACAAAAGGGGAAGTTCCTCTAAAAGGGCTATCTGCTTTTCGTTTCGCTTCATTTAAAACAAGCCTAGCCGCCGCGGTTTTCCCAATTCCAGGAGGACCATATATAATAACGTGTTGCGGATTCTTCCCACATAAAGCAGCTCGTAATGCACGGATACCATCTTCTTGTCCAATAATATCGGCTAACTGTGCTGGTCTGATTTTTTCCGATAATGGGACCGTCAGGGAGATAGATTTCATTGCTCTTAATTTTTCTTTTTCTTTATTGGATTCCTTCTCAATGGAAACTTTATTTGTACGTTGACCTCTAAGTAAATTCCAAAAATAAAGCCCAATCACAATACCAAAGAAAAGCTGAATAATCATTACAATACTAACAAGATTCATGTTGTACCTCCATAAAACAGTCTTACTTGTCAGTATCTCCTCAACTTATATTCAATAAACGAATGAAATGCCGTCCAAAACTAAAAATTTCCGAAACATAGATAAATCCCTTGTGATTGACACAAGGGATTTTCTAAAGAAGATTTATGCACTTTCTTTTGGTGATTCTTTATTTTCGTCTTGCACCGTTCCGTCACGAAGAACTAGTTTAGGACGACCATTTTCAAGCACGACTGTATCCTTTGTGATAATACATTTTTCAATATCATCACGGGATGGCAGCTCGAACATGACATCCAGCATTATTCCTTCGATGATGGAACGAAGGCCACGTGCCCCTGTTTTTCTTTCAATTGCTTTCTTGGCAATTTCAACCAGAGCTTCTTCTTCGAACTCAAGTTCTACATCATCAATTGTAAATAGCTTTTGATATTGTTTGACTAGAGCGTTCTTCGGCTTCGTAAGGATTTCAACCAACGCATCTTCATCTAATGGTTCAAGGCTGCCAATAACCGGAAGTCTTCCAATGAATTCTGGAATTAATCCAAAGCGAAGTAGATCCTCTGGAAGTACTTTCGATAATAGCGCTCCTTTATCCAAATCTTGATTTACATCATCAGCACCAAATCCGATTACTTTCTTACCTAGACGACGTTTAATGATTTGGTCGATACCATCAAACGCTCCCCCACAAATGAAGAGAACATTTGTTGTATCAATTTGAATAAATTCTTGATGAGGATGCTTTCTACCACCTTGAGGAGGAACACTTGCAACGGTTCCTTCTAAGATTTTAAGTAGTGCTTGTTGAACCCCTTCCCCAGAAACATCTCTAGTGATGGATGGGTTTTCGGATTTTCTAGCCACTTTGTCAATCTCATCAATGTAAATAATCCCTTTTTCTGCTTTTTCCACATCGTAATCTGCAGCTTGGATTAATTTTAATAGGATGTTTTCTACGTCTTCCCCAACATAACCTGCTTCCGTTAAAGAAGTCGCATCCGCAATCGCAAATGGAACGTTCAGGATTCTAGCAAGGGTTTGCGCAAGCAACGTCTTCCCGCTACCAGTTGGCCCAATCATCGCGATGTTACTTTTAGAAAGCTCTACATCGTCTGTACCTTTTCCTGCATTAATACGTTTATAGTGATTGTAAACGGCAACAGATAGATTTTTCTTCGCTTTCTCTTGTCCGATTACATAATCATCAAGAATGTCGCAAATTTCTTGTGGTTTTGGAATTTCTTTGAATTCAACTTCTTCTTCATTGCCTAATTCCTCTTCCACGATTTCTGTACAAAGCTCGATACACTCGTCACAAATATAAACACCAGGTCCTGCAACTAGCTTTCGAACCTGATCTTGGCTTTTTCCACAAAAAGAGCACTTTAATTGTCCTTTTTCTTCGTTAAATTTGTACATCCAATTCACCCCTCGAGTTAAAAGTATCTATATTCACAAAGTAATACTTGCGCTCTAAGTTCAACCGTCTTTAGCTCATAATATCAGATAAAGATATTATTCTAAAGTAAAAACACTCTAGGAACTCGACGGCCATCTTCTTATCAAGTTAGTCTCATACTTATCGAAAAACCCTTTCATTTTCTTTAACAGTAATTCGGACTGCTAAAGAGTGTAAACCCTATTATGTATAACCCAACATTTCATGTCAAACGATATGTGTCTATAGTATATGACGGAACGAAGAAAAAAAATACTTCCATCTTTTTTCTTTCCTACAGAAGAAGGAAAGATACTTATAATGAGAGAAAACAAGACACGATAAAAATCGTGCCTTGTTTATTAGCTTACATAAAAAACTATAAACGGCTGTACTGCGTATATCTTACATAAGAGATAGCCACACCCAGCTCCTGCCCAGCTGCGCGGGGGTTTCCGCTTTTGTTCGTTACTTTGTTTTGCTATTTTCGACAAGGAAGTCGATTGCTTTTTTGAATTTCAAGTCTTCTTTAATAGCATCTGTGTTCCCACCAAGCATTTGAATTAATTGATCTGGTTCTACTTGGTACATGGAAGCCATGGATTCTAATTCTTTGTTGACATCTTCATCACTAGCTTGAATGTCTTCTTGAACGGCAATTGCTTCTAACGTCAAGTTCGTTTTTACTCGTTTAGCCGCATCTTCTTGCATTTGTTCTTTTAAAGCATTTTGATCTGTACCAGAGAATTGATAGTACATATCAAGTGTCATTCCTTGCATTTGTAATCTTTGCTCGAATTCTTGAAGCATACGATTTTGCTCGGTTTGAACCATTGCATCTGGAATTTCTACTTCTGCATTGTCAGACGCTTGATTTATAAGACTTTCACGTTTTTCAGTATCTGCTTGGTTTGCTTTTTCTTCTTCCAAGCGCTTTCTAATTTTGTCTTTAAGTGCATCAAGAGTTTCTACTTCTTCATCTACATCTTTTGCAAATTCGTCATCAAGCTCAGGAAGTTCCTTCGCTTTGATTTCATGAATTTTCACTTTGAACACGGCATCTTTTCCAGCCATTTCTTCAGCATGATACTCTTCAGGGAATGTAACATTAATCTCTGCTTCTTCTCCAGAGCTTTTGCCTACCAATTGCTCTTCAAATCCTGGAATGAAAGAACCTGAACCGATTTCTAATTGATGGTTCTCCGCTTTTCCGCCTTCAAAAGCTTCTCCATCCATGAATCCTTCAAAGTCTAGGACAACTGTATCGCCGTCTTCGACTTGTCCTTCTTCTTTTACCACGAGCTCTGCATTACGTTCTTGCATTTGTTTTATTTCTTGGTCTACATCTTCGTCGGTTACTGTCGTATCTTGCTCTTCGACTTCAAGGCCTTTGTAGTCGCCAAGTTTTACTTCGGGCTTAACCGTAACCGTAGCCGTAAATACTAGAGTTTGACCTCTTTCGATATTTTCGATATCCACAGATGGTTGGTCCACTGGTTCAATACCTGTTTCATCGATAGCATTCGAATATGCTTCTGGAAGGACCGCATCAATTGCATCTTGAAAAAGGGATTCAACACCGAAGCGTTGTTCGAAAATTTTACGAGGAATTTTCCCTTTACGGAATCCAGGAATTTGAACATCCTTGGATACTTTTTTAAAGGCTATATCTAAACCTTCTTCAAACTTGTCTGCAGACACTTCAAAGGTTAAGACACCTTCATTACCTTCTTGTTTTTCCCATTTTGCTGTCATATTTATTTCCCTCCAACATCTATTATTCATTAAGTATAGGTTTTTGCAGTCGATTTTTCGTGTACATACTATGTGTTTCGAAAATTTGCAACTTCCTTATTATAACATAATCCGTTTACCTTTCAACAATTTAGGGCAATATGTTCGCCGGTTCGATTATACGTAAAATTCATTCTTCTATAACTGATAAGTATAACGCTTCTAATTGAAGGATTTGCTGAATGGTTTCATCCATATTATTGTCCATCTCAACAGAATCAACATCACCCATATACTGCTTCCCAATATGTATAAGTGCGTTCACTACGGTGGGGATAAGGGCTTGATCCGGCATAAAAGGATATAGAACATAGAGATATCTCTTTAGCACTCGCTGGATGAGCTCATATTGAGACGGATTGTCTTGCTCTACTCCGCTTAATAGATTAAAAATATCTACCGTGAACGGGTCGTCCATAATAGTGCTCAGTTGATTCGGCTTGACGCTTTCTACAGTATCGAACTTTGACACTTCCACTCTTGCGTCCACTTCTTGATTCCGCATCCATTCTAGTAAAGCGGTTTTCACAACCGGATGAATGGTATCATCAATAAGCAAAGACCTTATAAAGGGTAGGTTTCCGTTTATCTCTAGTTCCTGACACATCATAACAAGCGACCATTGCTTTGTCGTATCCTGTTGTTTCGTTGCTCGCTTAAAATCCTCCATGAACTGGACAATTTCTTGTTTTTCCTTATCCTCTAATAGTTTTTTACTAATCTCATAGAGCTGCCAAAATTGATTCTTATATATAGTAGGAATATTGCTTTTTTCAAAAATTTGATCTAATTCTTCCATTAAATCTCGATATTGACTTGTTTGAAAAAGACAAGTTAAATAGATATGTATATAATCATAAAAATGCTGGTCTTCCTTCGCTATTAATGCTCGACATACGTCTTCCACTTCATCATAGTTTCCTATTTCCATTAAGCAAATTAATTTGCCCATTTGAATTTCATGAGTGTCGACGTCGTTCTCTAACAACTCGTTGAAAGATTGAAGTGCGTCATCATACCGTTTATCCTTAAGCGCTTCTAGACTTTCATTCTCTAACCTTTTCTGTAATCCAGGGAACATGATTACATTATCAAAATTTTTCATATAACCCACCCATTTAGTAAATTAGTATAAACATACCCTAAATCCGATAGTTCAAACACACCGTACAAGAAAAATTTCGATTTTAGGTAAGTAGGTGAATTATAACAAACATTTTGGTCGATGATAAAGGATGTTCTGTTTTAGAAGGTAGACCATCAGCTTTATAAATTTAAAAAAAGTTTTGTTAGGATGGTTGACAATCGTTTTGGTAGCTAATATAATGAAACTTGTCTTCAAAAGAGGTATCATTAAATAAAAGATTTAATGAAGTAGCACTTCCGTAAACTTCATAAGGATTTAGCACTTTAAAGAGTGCGGGTGTAGTTTAGTGGTAAAACCTCAGCCACGAGCAAAACATCCACCGAGTAATCTACGAGTTGCCCTGAAGCATACGCTTCCTTGAATAATCTAGAAGATGCAGGGCATGTCTTTCGTAAACTTCATATGGATTTAGCACTTTACAGAGTGCGGGTGTAGTTTAGTGGTAAAACCTCAGCCTTCCAAGCTGATGTCGAGGGTTCGATTCCCTTCACCCGCTCCATATTTATGTCATTTTGAATAATGTATAACATGTCCCAGTAGCTCAGCAGGATAGAGCAACAGCCTTCTAAGCTGTGGGTCGGGAGTTCGAATCTCTCCTGGGACGTACTTAAAACACTAAAACAGTCGTAAATGGATCATACCATTTGCGACTGTTTTTTCTTTCTAGATAGTTAACTTTCTCATGGTATATAAAAACCTACCATACTTCTGAAGGATTACTATTTCTAATACCAATCCAGAATAAAAGAGACACCTCAAAGAGGTGCCATTCTTAATTTTCTTTCTTGATGTGTAGTTTTGTTTCATAGTGCATATCTTCTAGTACTTCTCCATCCACTGTGTAAAAATCCACAAGAAGCGAATCCGGGTTTTCCCAGCTTAATAGGGCATAAGTTTTTTCCATTCTGCCTCTTGGCATTAAAATGCTCCCAGGATTAATAAACAAGATATCATCGACTTTTTCCGCACCGGCAATATGTGTGTGTCCGAAACAGGCAATATGTGCATGGTACTCTTGTGCCCGATAAGATAGGGGCATGAGCGAAGCTTTTACTTGATGAAGGTGGCCATGTACGACCAAGAAGGTAAATCCTCCTATGTCCACCACTTCTTCATTTGAGTATCTTGGATCCATGTCGCAGTTACCGGTTACTTTTATAAAAGAAGAAAGCTCTGCAGCATCGCTCTGTAGTTCCGAATCTCCACAGTGAATAATGGCATCCACCTCATGTTCGTGTCTTTGTCTTATGATAGTTAATTCATCTCTTAAGCCGTGACTGTCACTCATTATCAGAACTTTCGTCATCAATTACTTCGTCCTTTCTTTTAACCAAGTTTCTAGTTGAACGAGTGCATGGTGTCGATGGCTGATGTTGTTTTTTTCTTCAGGCTTTAATTGAGCCATTGTCTTATCAGAACCAATAGGCAGAAAAACAGGATCGTAACCAAATCCATTTTCTCCAGTAGGTTCTTGTATGATCGTTCCCTTGCAAGTGCCTCGGGTAAACATCGTATCCTGTCCTGGCTGAGCAATAGCTAATACACAGACGAATTGTGCCGTTCTTTTATCGTTTGGTACGCCTTCTAATTCCGTTAATACTTTTTGCAAGTTTGCTTGATCATTTTTTTCTTCACCTGCATAACGTGCTGAATAGATACCAGGTCTCCCATCAAGTGCGTCCACTTCTAATCCTGAGTCATCGGCTAATACAGGCATATGAAAAAGACTTGCAATGGTTTCTGCTTTTAAGGCAGCATTTTCTTCAAAAGTGGAGCCTGTTTCCTCAACATCGGGAATTTCATCCTCTAGGTCTAATAAGGAATATACTTCGACTCCATATTTGGAAAATAGTCCTTTAAAATCTTTCACTTTCCCTTTGTTTTTTGTTGCGATCAATAATTTATCCATGCTTATTCCCCTGACTTTTTAGAATCGATAACCTCTGCCCATTTTCCAACTGCTTCTTTTTGAATATCTATAAGATCCTTAATTCCTTGTTCTGCCAATCCAAACATCGCTTGTAATTGATTCATCGTGAAAGTAGCTTCCTCCCCAGTTCCTTGAACTTCAACAAACTCTCCTTTACCTGTCATGACAATGTTCATATCGACATTGGCCTGAGAATCCTCTTCATATTGTAAGTCTAGGATTTCTGTTCCGTCCGGTAGTACCCCAACAGAAATAGCGGCAAGAAAATCTTGTATCGGCATTTCCTTAATCACTTTCCCATCGACTAGCTTTCCAAAAGCTAGAACTACAGCTACGAATGCTCCTGTAATCGAAGCTGTTCTCGTTCCACCATCTGCTTGGATGACATCACAATCGACCCATACCGTTCTTTCTCCCATTTTTTCTAAATCAACTACGGCCCGCAGCGCACGTCCTATTAAGCGTTGGATTTCCATCGTTCTTCCAGAAACCTTTCCCTTAGAGGATTCTCGAATGTTTCGAGTTCCGGTTGCTCTTGGTAACATGGCATACTCCGCGGTTACCCAGCCTTTTCCTTCCCCTCGCATAAATGGAGGAACCCGTTCTTCTATACTCGCGTTACAAATGACTTTCGTATCTCCAACAGTAATTAACACGGATCCTTCTGGATGTTTAATATAATCTGTTTCTATATGTATAGAGCGTAATTGGTTCGTTTTTCGTTCATTGATTCTCATCCTCGTCACTCCTCTTTAAACTCTGCACACTCACTATGTTGTGCCATTTAATCCTAACATATTTTTACCAACAGCATGAAGTTCATGCAGGGATATCTTGATAATTTTCCTTTTCCGACAACAAAAAAACGGGCCCAAGGACCCGTTTCATAAAATAAGGATTATAGTTTACCTGTTGGTACAAATGTGTTGCGAGTTACAGGCTCGGAGTATGCTTCTCCACTTTCGTTAAATACTTGCTCCACGTTTTCTACTTTCACATCCACTGCTTCAACACCTGGTTGATCTGTTAGTGTTAAAACCAACGTTTCCATTACTTTATCGGAAATGGAGGCTTGCTCTACACTGTTTAACACATTTTCATTAAAGTTTAATGTTAATACACCATCTTTGTAAGTAGGCTCTGCTGTGAGAGAAGTTCCATCATTAAATACGTTTAATAGGTTAGAGCCTAGTGTAGGTCCATTCACTAATGTTTCTACAATGGATTGGTACACATTATCTTTTTCTACTTCAACGTGTTGCGTAATTGGTACATGATAGAAGTTACCATCATGTTGTGTAGGATAGTAAAGCGTTACTGCTTCACTATTCATAAGGTCAACTGAATGACCTTCACGAATGTTAATGCCATTCGCTCTCGAAACTCCTTTAGAAATTGGAGTTCCATTTACAGGCATTACTTCTTGTTCATATCCGTTAATCCATAATTGGACTTTTTTCACATTTTCAAATTGTGTTAATGTATAGGTCATCGCTTGAAGTATTTCTTCTTCACTTTCTGCTTCATAGTTTTTAAATTCATCGGAAACATCCACAACCAATGTTCCGTTCTCTTTCATATCAAGTCCTAGAATTTGTGTGCCTGCTGGTAACACAGCTTGGAAACCATTTGGTAGAAGTTCCGTTACTGGTCCGTTTTTCACTAAGTACTCAAGAACTTGAGAGGCAACGGCCTTTGACTCTGCTTTTGGAATGGAAACCGTTTGTGGAACTACCATTCCATTGGAATCTAGTAGATACAATTGTCTTTCAACCGTATCTGTTGTTGCTTCTGCACCTTTTTCTGCGTCCGCACTTTCTTTTATTTTTCCTTCTTCAGATGTCTCAGAAGCAGCATCCTTTAAATCATTTGTATAAGTTGCCTCTTCAGGTGGCTTATCCATTTCTTCTAATGATTGTTCCCCTTTAAATAGTCCGCAGCCTGATAACAGTATCAATGAAAAAGTAAAAACACTAGTATAAACTGTAAGCTTCTTCATGCTTTTCCCTCCTACGATGGTTTGTACTACTATATATACGAGCCATTTAGAAAATTAGACCAAGCAATTACAATAATTTTGGAATAAGCATGGTCTTGTCTCGGTCCCTACTTTATATGTAGTTTGTACAATCCAAAAATATGAATGGAATTGGACAAAAAGTCATGAAAAAAGCATGATCGCTTAAACGATCATGCTTTATAGTTGATTTAGCACTCTATTCCCCAACTCTACACGATGGACTTGATTGATGTCTGATTGTAACCAGTTGCTTGCGATTTGCTTAAACACCTCTATTTTACCGGTCGTATAGTATTCATGTTCAGGTTGCTGCTCTCCATTAAATAATTTCTTATGGTAGGACAAGATTGTACTTACTTCACGTGCGGTTTCTTCACCTGAAGAAATGATTGCAACATGTTCGCCCATCACCTTTTGAATCGTATCACGCAAAAGTGGATAATGGGTACAGCCTAGAATTAGAGTATCAATGTTGTACCGGTCTTTTAATGGCTGCAAGGAATCCTGAACAACTTGCAAGGCTTGTGGTCCAGCTAACACGCCATTCTCTACAATCGGTACAAAATTCGGACAAGCTAAATCGTGTACTTCAATTGTAGAATTAATATGATGAAGGGCGTTCGGATACGCTTTGCTCTGAATCGTTCCCTCTGTACCAATAACCCCAATCTGATTATTTTGCGTCACTTTTATAGCAGATCTTGCCCCTGGCTGGATGACTCCTACTACTGGAATATCTAACTTCTGGCGAAGATCCTCTAAGGTAAATGCTGTTGCTGTGTTACAAGCCACAACAAGCATCTTAATATTTTTCTCCAATAGAAACTGGACCATTTCCCAAGTGAAAGCAACGACTTCTTCTTTCGGTCTTGGACCGTATGGACATCTTAATGTGTCTCCTACATAAATTAACTGTTCTTTAGGTAGTTGTCTCATCAGTTCACTTGCAACAGTAAGCCCGCCTACACCTGAATCAATGACCCCTATCGGTTGGTTTGCCAAACTAATCCCCTCTACTCTCTTGATGTTTATTCCCTTCGAAGTTTTTCATTTGTATATGAAGGAGCTGAAGTAATTCATTTAAAGCATCTACCTCTCGTTCCGATACGTTATCTAAAACCGCTCCTAAGTATTCTCGGCGTTTCTCTATCACTTCATGGATGATAGATTCACCTTTATCTAATATGTGGATTCTTACAATTCTTTTATCTTTTTCATCTTTTACCCTTTTAACGACACCATTTTTCTCCATACGATCGACTAAATCCGTTGTCGTACTAAAGGCTAAATGAATCTTATTCGATAACTCCCCTGTGGTCAAGTCCCCTTCTTCCGACAACCATTGCAACGCAATAAACTGCGGTGCAGTAATGGGATATTGGTTTAGAATTTCTCGACCTTTTTGTTTAATGATCCCTGCGATATAACGTAGTTCCTTTTCTATATGTGAAATCTTTTTGATTTTTTCGTTCTCCAAAAATTTGACCTCCCTGACCTTTCATTCCTCAATAGGAAATACACTTAATGTGAGATTACCATCAAACCGGGCTGAAATCCATCTAATTGTTTTAGTATGAGGAAAATACCCTCTGTTTATTGTATTTTTCCTCACAAAAATCGGAACTGATTTTAATAAAGAAATTGTCGAACAGAAAAAACCGACTTTCTCCTATCGAAAGTCGGTTTTAATGAAACTATAGTTTAAGTTCTCCCATACGAAGAAGCTCTACTACAGCTTGTGAGCGCCCCTTTACACCAAGCTTTTGCATCGCATTTGAAATGTGGTTTCTTACTGTTTTTTGAGAAATAAATAGTTCTTGGGCAATATCTTTTGTTGTTTTATCCTGTACTAGAAGTTCAAATACTTCCTTTTCGCGTTTTGTCAGTAGTTGCTTCGGCTTGTAGTCATTGTCCTTCAAATGATAACCCCTCCTTGCTGTCTTAGAGCTAGCTGGTTATGAAGGGTATTTATTTAGTCAAGGTATTCTATGAGAAAATAACGGAAACTGTGATAACAGACGCTTCTTTCCAGTGCCCAATTTGAATGAACAGTATGGATTTAAAAAATGCCCTAATCTCGGTATTGTTTTTCCTATACAAATGTGCAAAAACTTGTCGAAAAACTCCTTAGCTTCTGTGATAATATTAGGAATATATATGATATGACAAAGGAGGATTTATGTGAGGTATTATGTGGATTTTGTCATCGCTGGGTTTCTAACAAGCTTGACGTATTTCCTAGGTAGCTTACTTATACTAAATAATTATATAATTTGGCAATCCTTAATAATTGGTTTTTCCGTTGTTTTTCTTGGGGCATTAACAGAAAAATTAAAGGCACCTATGTGGATGATCATTCTCGTTCCCTTCCCTGTCGGAATGAGTTTATTAGCTATCTTCTTGCAAGAATCTTTCATCATGTGGTTATTCACCTATTCAACAACGCTATTCATTTATACAATCTTACATATTTGCATTAGTTTTTTCTTTAAGTTTCATTCTTTAATACCTGCCTGGAAGCTATCTTGAACATAAAAGTCCCCTTACCACTAGGATAAGGGGACTTTCTATATTAATAAGCGTAGTCACTTCCGAAGAAGTTTTTAAATGATTGGATGTTTGTTTCTCTGTTCATGGCTGCGATTGATGTGGTAAGTGGAATCCCTTTCGGACAAACCTGAACACAGTTTTGAGAGTTTCCACACCCGGAAATACCGCCATCTTCCATTAGCGCATCAAGACGTTCTCCTTTGTTCATTTCACCAGTTGGGTGAGAGTTGAACAAACGAACTTGAGAAATCGCAAACGGTCCAATGAAGTCTGAGTTATTGTTCACGTTCGGGCAAGCTTCTAAGCAAACTCCGCAAGTCATACATTTAGAAAGCTCATACGCCCACTGACGTTTTTTCTCAGGCATTCTTGGTCCTGGTCCTAAATCATACGTACCATCGATCGGAATCCATGCTTTTACCTTTTTCAAGGAATCAAACATTCTACTTCTATCAACGGCTAGGTCACGCATGACAGGGAACGTAGACATTGGCTCTAGACGGATTGGTTGCTCTAGTTTATCTACTAGTGCCGCACATGCTTGTCTTGCTTGACCGTTAATATTCATGGAGCATGCTCCACAAACTTCTTCTAAACAGTTCATTTCCCATTGCACTGGTGAAGTCGCTTCTCCGTTAGCATTGACAGGATTTCTTCTGATCTCCATCAACGCAGAAATAACGTTCATATTCTCTCTATATGGGATTTCAAACGTTTCTTGGTAAGGAGAAGAATCTGGGCTATCTTGGCGTGTAATAATCAACGTAATTGTCTTTTGAGCTGTTGCCGTTGCCATTACTTCTTACCCCCTTTTCCTTTACTGTAGTCACGCTTTCTAGGTTTGATAAGCGATACATCTACATCCTCATAAGAGAAAGATGGTCCGTTTGCAGCTGGGTCATATTGGGCTTTCGTTGTTTTTAACCAGTCTTCATCGTTACGATCTGGGAATTCTGGTTTATAGTGAGCACCACGGCTTTCGTTACGGTTATACGCTCCAATGGTAATGACACGTGCTAATTGCAACATGTTTTCTAATTGACGTGTAAACATAACACCTTGGTTACTCCAACGAGAAGTATCATTGATATTAATTTTTTTGTAACGCTCCATAAGTTCTTGAATCTTATTATCTGTATTCTTCAGTTTTTCGTTTTCACGAACTACAGTTACGTTATCTGTCATCCATTCCCCAAGCTCTTTATGGATTTGGTAAGCATTTTCTGTACCATCCATTCCCATAAGAGATTCGAAAATATCTTCTTCTTCTTTGAGCTTGTCGTCGAATATCTTACTAGAAAGATCAGCTGCTGTTTTCTCTAATCCATCGATGTAACGGATTGCGTTAGGACCTGCTACCATTCCACCGTAGATAGAAGATAATAGAGAGTTTGCACCTAAACGGTTTCCACCGTGTTGGGAGTAATCACACTCCCCAGCAGCGAATATTCCAGGAATATTCGTCATTTGGTCGTAATCTACCCATAGTCCACCCATAGAATAGTGAACCGCAGGGAAAATTTTCATTGGAACTTTTCGTGGATCTTCTCCTACGAATTTTTCGTAGATTTCGATGATTCCACCTAGCTTAACGTCTAGTTCCTTAGGATCTTTATGAGAAAGGTCTAAGTACACCATGTTTTCACCGTTAATTCCTCGTTTTTGATTGACACACACGTCAAAAATTTCACGAGTTGCGATATCACGAGGAACGAGGTTTCCGTATGCCGGATACTTCTCTTCTAAGAAATACCAAGGCTCTCCATCTTTGTATGTCCAAACTCTTCCGCCTTCTCCACGTGCTGATTCACTCATAAGGCGAAGTTTATCATCACCAGGGATTGCTGTTGGGTGAATTTGAATAAATTCTCCGTTCGCATAAATCGCACCTTGGCGATATAGAGCTGCTGCAGCAGATCCAGTGTTGATTACAGAGTTTGTGGATTTGCCGAAGATGATACCAGGACCACCAGTGGCCATAATCGTTGCATCGGCTTTAAATACTTTAATTTCATGAGATTGAATGTTTTGCGCCGTGATACCACGACCGACACCTTCCTCATCAATAACAGCGGATAAGAATTCCCATCCTTCATACTTCGTTACAAGGCCTTCTACTTCATAACGTCTAACTTGCTCATCCAAAGCATAAAGCAATTGTTGACCAGTTGTTGCACCTGCATAAGCCGTTCTATGGTGTTGTGTTCCACCGAAACGACGGAAGTCTAATAATCCTTCCGGTGTGCGGTTAAACATTACTCCCATACGATCAAGCATGTGGATGATGCTTGGAGCAGCTTCACACATTGCTTTAACCGGTGGTTGGTTTGCTAAAAAGTCTCCACCATAAACCGTATCATCAAAGTGTTCCCAAGGAGAGTCTCCTTCCCCTTTCGTATTAACAGCTCCGTTAATACCACCTTGTGCACATACAGAGTGAGAACGTTTCACTGGTACGATGGAAAGCAAATCAACGTGGACACCTGCTTCTGCAGCTTTAATAGTTGCCATAAGGCCAGCAAGACCTCCACCGACAACTACTATGTTGCGTTTACTCATCTAGCTCACTCCCCCAATTTTCTGTAGCATTTCTACCCTACGCGCCCATCGCAAATGCAAGAATCGAACGGATTCCCATATAAGATAGAGCGATAAATACAATAATTGTTACATATGTTGTGATTTGTTGTGAGCGTGGTGATACAATAATTCCCCACGACACTAAGAAGCTCCACAGTCCATTCGCAAAGTGGAATGTAGTAGAGAGAAGTCCAATAATATAGAACCAAATCATGAATGGGTTACTAAAAACATCTTCCATCATATCAAAGCTAATTTCAGTGTTTCCTAATGCTGCGGCAATTCTCGTTTCCCATACATGCCATACTAGGAATATAAGCGTAATAATGCCACTTATTCGTTGAAACAAAAATAACCAGTTCCGTAGAAAGCCATATCTCTTTGCATTATTTCTAGCTGTTAAAGCGATATAAACTCCTAGAACAGCGTGGAAAATAATCGGTAAATAGATAATTAAAAGCTGTAGAAGTATAAGAAACGGTAGGCTTTCCATAAAATGAACCGCATTATTGAAACTTTCTTCTCCGTATGCAGCAAAATGGTTCACCGTTAAGTGAACAATTAAAAAAACACCAACCGGAACTACCCCTAAAAGTGAATGTAACCTGCGATAAAAAAACTCGCGCTTCTCCGACATTTGTTTCCCCCCCTCACCATCGTTGTGTAATCCATGTACTTATTATTTTTCTATGCACCCTTTATAGAGTGAAAATCCGTGCACTTTCTGTTTAAAAAGGCACTTTTTGTGACACACTTTATTGTACTTCTATCACGGTTGAGCGTCAAGAAAACGGTTTTATTTCCTATGGTAGATTTCGTGATTTTTTCACTTTGATAATGGCTTGCACTCTATTCATTTTCAAGAGATAATAACTACCTAGAAGGGAATGAATGTTACTATGAGTAGCACGAACGAAAAATTGAACCAAAACTTATTAAATCGGTTAACTAGTACCGGTTCTGGGTATGATTTCCTGCGATTTGAAGCTTTACCAGATTTATTAGGTAGAGATGCAAATACAATCCTATACATAATAGGGAAAAATTTAGCGAGAAAATTCTCGTTTACGAGTGTTGAGGAAATTACCCTTTCCTTTGAACAATTAGGATGGGGACAACTATCTCTAGTGAAAGAGAAAAGAAGAGAGCTTTTCTTTGAATTACAAGGCAAAGAAATTGAAAAACGAAAAGACAGCCCTTATAAAAATCAAGATTATCGTTTAGAATCTGGTTTTCTAGCTGCTGCTATAGAGCAAATGAAACAAACCCCTTGTGAATGTACAGATGAGAATCGCATTCAAAAAGGGACGGTACAATTCAATGTGATTTACACAAGCTAAAAAGGAACAAGCCAGGATGCTTGTTCCTTTAATTATTTATCAGTTTGTAAATGCTCTAGTATGGTCGAAGCGGTTGGTGCTGGAATACCTAGTTTGGTAATATCCTCAATACTCGCTTGTTTAAGCTCATCTAAAGACCGGAAGTGCCTCAACAACAACCTTCTTCGTTTTTCTCCTACACCCGGAATCTCATCTAATTCCGATTGAATAACGCTTTTTCCTCTTAATTGGCGATGAAAGGTGATCGCAAAGCGGTGCACTTCGTCTTGAATACGTTGGATTAAATAAAATTCCTGAGATTGTCGTTCTAATGGTACTACTTCTGGTGGTGTCCCATATAGCAGTTCACTCGTCTTGTGCTTGTCATCTTTCGCTAACCCGCATAACGGAATATCTAAACCAAGTTCATCCACTAACACTTCCAGGGCTGCACTCATTTGGCCTTTTCCGCCGTCTATGACAATTAAGTCTGGTAGAGGTAAACCTTCTTTTAAAACACGTGTATAGCGTCTTCGAATAACCTCTCTCATCGTATCGTAATCATCTGGGCCTTTCACATCTCTTATTTTATATTTTCGATAATCTTTCTTTTGGGGCCGTCCATCGATAAAAACAACCATCGCCGAAACCGGGTCTGTCCCTTGAATATTGGAATTATCAAATGCTTCAATTCGGTGAGGTGTTTCAATATGAAGCTTTTCCCCAAGCTTATCTACAGCATGTATAGTACGTTCTTCATCACGTTCGATCAACGAAAACTTCTCTTCTAAAGCGATTTTTGCGTTTTTTGCTGCGAGCTTTACAAGCTCCTTTTTACGTCCGCGGAATGGAGTATGCACGTCTACCTCTAGAAGTTCTTTTAATAAATCGAGATCCGTACCAAGTGGAACTAAGATCTGCTTCGGTTTCGGATGGTTTTGATGTAGATAGAATCTACCGATAAACGTTAAAAATGTTTCATCCGGGTCATCGAAGAATGGGAAAATAGCCACATCACGCTCAATCAGCTTCCCTTGACGAACAAAGAATACTTGTACACACATCCAGCCTTTATCATAAGAAAAACCGAAAATATCTCGATTCACTTGATCATTCAACGTCATTTTTTGTTGCTCCATAACTGACTCGATGTTTTGGATCTGGTCACGAAGCTCCTTCGCTCTTTCAAAATCTAACTCTTCCGATGCCTCCAACATTTTTTTCTTTAGATCTTTTTTAATCTCTTGGTGTCCCCCACTTAAAAAGGAAGTGATGCTTTGTACGATTTGCTTATTTGTTTCTTGAGACACTGGATGTACACAGGGGCCTAAGCATTGATTCATATGGTAATAAAGACAAACACGATCAGGCATTTTATCACACTTGCGCAATGGATACAGGCGATCTAATAATTTTTTTGTCTCACGTGCTGCGTACACGTTCGGATAAGGACCGAAATATTTCCCTTTATCTTTTTTCACTTTACGGGTGACGATTAACCGTGGATGTTCTTCGGCTGTCACTTTTAGGTAAGGATAAGATTTATCATCCTTCAGAAGGATGTTGTACTTCGGATCGTATTTTTTAATGAGATTCATTTCCAAAATAAGTGCTTCGATTTCCGATGATGTAACGATATATTCAAAATCAACAATCTCTTGGACGAGTCGTTGTGTTTTTTGATCATTTGCTCCTGTGAAATACGATCTCACTCGATTCTTTAGAAGTTTGGATTTTCCAACATAAATAACGGTTTGGTGTTTATCCTTCATTAAGTAACAGCCTGGTTGCGCCGGAAGCACTGCTAATTTTTCTTTTAGTTGATTTGGTATCATCTTTATTCACACCTTTAACCGTATTGTGATCCACCATAAATAGTCTTCTAATACAATAATAGCCCCTTGTCGCTTTGCGGGCAACAAGGGACTATTTTGATATATTTACTATAAATCTTAACTTATGCGTGTTTATTAATAAGTTCTTCTAGTGCTTCTTTTGGTTGGTAACCAATAACTTTGTCTACCACTTCTCCGTCTTTAAATAGAAGCAATGTCGGAATGCTCATAACTCCAAACTTGCTAGCAGTATCTTGATTTTCATCTACATCAAGCTTTACGATTTTTAATTTATCGCTCATCTCTCCGTCGATTTCTTCTAGTACAGGTGCAATCATTTTACAAGGTCCACACCATGTTGCCCAGAAGTCTGCAAGTACTAGGCCTTGGCCGGTTTCTTCGTTAAAAGTTGCATCTGAAGCTTTCACAATTGCCATTTATATTCCTCCTCATTATAACCAATTTCTACTATGTGTTGAGTATAGCACGAGCGTTTCTAAACTTTCTACATTTTTGCTTCACTTATCATATTCCCCTATAACGCCCAATCTATGAGCTCGTTATGATGGCAGGATATCATTATCCTTAAACAAATTTCACCAGATAAATAATTCCTACAATTAAAAATAGGACGGAGACGACTCCTAAAACCTTTGCTAATGTTTCCATGTAATACCTCTCCTCTAGCCGATGCTTGCACCAATGACAAAGGATAACCCAACCGAAATGGTCATGGAAATAAATCCAACGGCACGATTATCACTTTCAATCTCTTTATCAATTTTATACGTAGGTGTTAGAAATTCAAATATAAAGTATCCCGTTAACAACAAAACAAATCCGAAAACGCCCCACATCATGCTTTCTACTAATGTGTCATTGTGTTCAATCGAGTATCGAAAAATATTGGCGATCCCAAAGATTTTCCCACCGGTTGCCATCGCCACAGAAAAATTTCCTTTTTTAATTTCTTCCCAATTTTTATAAGAAGTTACGAGTTCAAATATCGCCAGAAAGACAATTAAACAAAGAATGGCAACACTGTACCTTGCAGCTGTTTCTATAAACGTATTCTCCCAAAACCCATTCATCTTAACCCCTCATTTCAATTAGGACAACGATGCTTTATTTGAACTCTAAAATGGTTGCACCGCTTCCGCCTTCATTCATTCCACCATCACGATAATTCGTGATTTGTGAATGTCGTTTTGCGAATTCCTGAACCCCTTTACGAAGTGCACCGGTGCCTTTTCCGTGGATGATTGACACCCGCGGATAGTTCGCTAAAAGCGCGTCATCTACATATTTTTCCAGTCGATGCAGCGCGTCCTCGAACCGTTCCCCTCGTAAATCAAGCTCTGGTTTCACATGGTACCCAGACCCTTTTATCGTTGCCATCGGCTTTTCGATTAGTGGTTCTTTCCCTTTCACAAACTTGAGTTCCTTGCGTTTCGCCTTCACCTTCATTATACCAACTTGAATTTGATATTCATTGTCACTGACTTGTTCAATAATGGTTCCTTGCTGGTTTAATGTAAGTAGGGTTACTTCGTCCCCGGGCTGCAATGCTCGTTTTTCCTCTTTCTCTTTCGGCTTCTTACCTTGTTCTTTGGCCAACTTCGGCTGCGCCTCTTCAAATAACTTTCTTGCTTCAATCCATTCATGCTCTTTCAAGGCTGCTTGATTTCGTTTACTTCGGAGCTCCGCAACAATCTCCTCTGCTTCTTCTCTTGCCTTTTCAATCGCCTTCTCCGCTTTTTCCTCTGCTTTTCTATACAACTGCTCTTTTTTGGCTTCTAATTGATCCCATTGCTTCTGAAGATCTTCTCGAAGTCTTTCTGCCTCTTTTAAAGTTTCCATCGCTTCTTCATAATCTTGATCGGCTCCGCGTCTAGATGCTTCTAAGGAGGCTATCATATTTTCCACACTTCTAGATTCGCTTCCAATATGACCCTGTGCAGAAGCGATAATGCGCTCTTGCAGGCCAAGTCTCCTTGATATTTCAAACGCATTACTTCGCCCAGGAACACCAATCAATAAACGATAAGTAGGACTTAACGTCTCGATATCAAATTCGACAGAAGCGTTCACAACACCTTCTCGGTTATAGCCATACGCTTTTAGCTCAGGATAGTGGGTCGTCGCAATAATTCGCGCGTTTTTTTGAACGACTTCATCTAGAATAGCCATCGCAAGAGCAGCCCCTTCTTGTGGGTCCGTTCCAGCACCGAGCTCATCGAATAAAACGAGTGATTGATCATCTAGTTCATGAAGAATTCGTACTATGTTCGTCATATGAGAAGAAAACGTACTAAGACTTTGTTCAATAGATTGCTCGTCTCCGATATCTGCAAAAACATTGGAAAATACGGCCATTTCACACCCATCTAAGGCAGGGACCTGTAATCCTGATTGTGCCATCAATGTACATAACCCAATCATTTTTAAAGTAACTGTTTTACCACCTGTGTTTGGACCTGTGATGACAATTGCCCGATAGCTTTCACCTATCTCCACATCATTCGCCACCACTTCATCCACCGGTAATAAAGGGTGACGTGCTTGCTTCATTTTGATGATCCCTTGATCATTCATCGTTGGTCTAGCCGCTTTCATTTGACTACCTAATTTTGCTCGCGCAAACATAAAGTCAATTTCTGCTAGCACTTCTACGACTTGTAATAGGATCTCAGCATCCTCCGCCACAAGAGCGGATAAGGTTCGTAATATCCGATCAATCTCCGTTTTTTCTTGTACCTTCGCTTCCTGAAGTTGGTTGTTCAACTCCACAACGGCTTGTGGTTCCATAAACAAGGTCGCACCAGATGAAGATTGATCATGGACAATTCCGCCAATAGACCCTCTGTATTCTTGTTTAACCGGCAATACATAACGCTCATTCCGAATCGTTATAATGGCATCAGATAGCATTTTTGACTTAGTTCGTGTGTAGGAATCAAGTTTGTCACGTACTCTACTCTCATTCGTTCTAATCTTAGACCGTATGGTTCGTAACGTATCAGAAGCTCCATCCATTACATGCCCATTATCATCAATACAATTTTTTATTTCTCGTTCTAACTGATTTAGCGGTACAATTTGATCCGTTAGGCTTCTGAGAATCGGAAGTTCCGGTTCCTCGATATCCTCGGTAAATCTTTTTAATTGCTTGCTACCGTAAATGGTGCTCGCAACATCTAAACATTCCTTAGCACTTAAAGCACCACCAATTTGGGACCGTTTCACATGGGCTCGAATATCAAAAATCCCACCAAGTGGAACGTTACCAAATAGGCGGATAACATTTGCCGCTTCATCAGTTTGTGCTTGCAACGCATTGGCTTCCTCTAATGTATCTACAGGCTTTATTTGATTGGCCTTCTCTTTCCCAAGAGAAGAAGCTGCTTGTTCTTGTAATAAGTGAACAATTCGTTCAAACTCCAGTACTTTAAAAATCCGTTCGTTCATTTCTTTTACACCTTCTATCTATGTCTCGAAAATAACTTCATTAACTCTTCTTTCGTCCAAGTATTAATGACATTTTCTTTTCTTAACCAACCTTTACGTCCTACCCCGACTCCAAGTTCCATAAACTTTAACGTTTTATAGTTGTGGGCGTCCGTATTAATAGCAATTTTCACACCAGCTTCTTGTGCTTTTTTCACCCATTCTGCGGATAAGTCGAAACGGTTAGGATTGGCATTTAACTCTAATACCGTTCCTGTTTCTGCCGCTCCTTCAATTAACGCTTCAAGATTTGCAGCATACCCTGGTCTTCTTCCAATGACTCGCCCTGTTGGATGGGCAATGACATTGACATATGGATTTTCAAGTGCCGTACGGAGACGTGTCATGATTTGTTCTTCAGACTGACTAAAACTAGAGTGAATGGCCCCAATTACATAATCCATCTCTTTTAAAAAGTCGTCCGAAAAATCTAATGTACCATCTGGCAAAATATCCATTTCTACGCCAGCAAAAATATGAATATCTGCGTACTTTTCATTTAATCGATGGATTTCTTCTCGTTGTTTTCGTAACTTTTCTTCATCCAATCCATTTGCCACTCGTAAAAACTTAGAGTGATCGGTTATGGCGATAAATTCATAGCCCATTTCTCTTGCAGATAGAACCATTTCTTCAACAGACTGAGCACCGTCACTCCAGGTTGTGTGCATATGCAAGTCACCGCGAACATCTTTCTTTTGAAGGACATCAATCGACCTTGTATCCACTTCCCCCATATTTTCTCTCATTTCTGGTGGAATATAGGGTAACCCAAAGTGGGCAAAAAAAGATTCTTCGTTTTCGAATGTCACGATTTCGTTCGTTTCTGTATCTTCTACTCCGTATTCGTTTATCTTCTGCTTACGCTGCTTGGCTAACTGTCTCATCGCAACATTGTGATCCTTCGATCCGGTAAAGTGATGAAGTGTTGTGATAAATTCGTTTGGCTTAACCATTCGAAAATCTACATTCACAGGATAACCTTCATCCAACACGATAGATACTTTAGTTTCTCCGGAAGCGATCACATCAATCGTATGATCAATTTTTAATAAGGCATCTCTTACTTGACTAGGCTTTGTAGTCGAAATAATAAAATCTAAATCTTTTACCGTTTCACTTAGTCGACGTATGCTTCCCGCCCGCGAGTGGCGCTCTACACCTTCTACGTTGGCTAAGTACTGTTCTATTCTTTCTGCAATTGGAAGCATAAAGGCAATCGGTAATCGCTCTGGGCGATTCGTCCTTTCTTTGATTGCTTTCCTAATTTTTTCAGCGGATTTTTTTCCAAATCCAGCTAAGCTTTCAACCGAACCGTTCTCGCATGCTTGGACAAGCGATTCTGCATCTGTTACACCTAGTTCCTGATAAAGCTTAGCTAACTTCTTCCCACCAAGCCCAGGGACATCGAGTAAAGGGATCAAGCCTTTCGGTACTTCTTTTTCTAATTCGCGTAATGCTTCGGATTCCCCTTTCTCCACGAATTCACTAATTACAGAAGAAGTCCCTTTTCCGATTCCTTTTATTTTCGTGAAGTCGTCCATTTCCGATAAAGATCGATCATCGGTTTCTAAGGCTTGGGCAGCTTTCCGATACGCCGAAACCTTAAACGTGTTTTCCCCTTTTAATTCTAAGTATATGGCAAATGTTTCTAACAATCGAATGACATCTTTTTTATCTACAGACATAAGCAATTCCTCCTATAACGGCTATCTTTCCAATAAAAACCCTTGCATTCATTAGCTGCAAGGGTTTAACAAGGGTTGATCATATACGCTCTACCCTACATTATTTGGTTGAAAAGATACTAGCCACGTGTTCAAACCACAACGTTTCGATCTGTTTGGATAAGATCGGAGTATGTTCAATCATAAAAGATGCAATACCAGATCCGCCAAGTGCGCTTTGTACAAAATCAATCGGTACTAAGGCTGCAATATAAAGCACAATAAATAATAGCACATACGTTTCAATAAAGCCTAGAACCGCACCTAACCATCCATTTAAAACGTTCAATATAGGTAAAGTAGCAACAAAATCTAGCATATTCGCAATAATTTGCAGCACAATTTTAGCTCCAAAGAACAACAGTGCAAAGGAAACTGCATTATAGAACGCATTTTCTAACGGCAAAGTTTCCAAGAAAATGCCCCATGTCGAATCAGCAGGTAGCTCCGGATATGGAATCCAAAGATTAAGCCTTGGTGAAAGGTCATCGTAATATAAAACCGCAATGATAAATGAAACAATAAAACCTAATACGTGTAAAAGCTGAAGAATAAATCCTCTCCTCAACCCAACAAAAATTCCTAATATGAGTATTCCCAAAAGCAATAAATCTATCATCAGAATTTTAATCCTCTTTCTTTTTTATTGAACCGAGAAGCTCGGTATATTCCTCTTTAAGCTTCAAATAATCATTCATTGTATTAACAGCAGTTAAAACTGCTAGACTAGTAGTATCTAATTTATTATTGGCAGCATGAATTTCGCGCATTTTTTGGTCTACAAGACTCGCAACCATGCGAACATGATGGGCAGGTTCCTCCCCGACTATCGTGTACGAGCGATTATGTATATCAACAGTAGTACGTGATTTATCTGGCTGGGACATTGCGATTCCCCCTCAATTCTATATGTGAAAGATACAATTCCTTGTTCCACCTGTGAAACACGGATCTAAGAAGGTTGTAGCGGAAAAATAAGAAGAAACCATGCCGTCTTCTTAAAAGCGAAATGCCAGGAACGGTTTCATCTCCAATATTTGCTACATTATGTATAAAACCCTATCATTTATATTAACATGAAGACTATCATTTAGGAAACTATCTTATTAACGTATGCGCAAAAACGAATGCAGTACTGACAAAACCGCAGATATTAGCGCCGTTCTTTGATATACTAAAGCTACTTACGGAAATGGAGAGATTTGATGTCACATGTTGTGTTAACCCTTACGAAGGACAAAATAAAAGACCTCGAAACCTATTACAAGTCTAGTTTAAAAGCAGCACCAGCTGGAGCAGTATTTGCTGCAAAAACGGCTAATAGCTCGATAACTGCTTATCATTCTGGGAAAGTATTGTTTCAAGGAAAGGCAGCTGAGGTGGAAGCAGCAAAATGGGGTTCACCTGATACTTCTAATAAAAAGAGCTCAACATCCAAGAAAAAGCCTGCCCATGCCTTCGCCCCTCCTAGTTCGTTATTTACAACGTCCCATATCGGTTCGGATGAGGCTGGTACCGGAGATTATTTCGGTCCTATTACGGTGGCAGCTGCCTATGTGCAAAAGGAACAAATTCCTTTATTGAAAGAACTTGGTGTACAGGATTCCAAAAATTTAACCGACGAAAAAATATCGCAAATTGCCAAGGATCTCGTTCAGATGAAATTGCCTTATTCATTGGTTATTTTACATAATGAAAAATATAATAGAGTTCAATTGAATGGCTGGTCCCAAGGAAAAATGAAAACCATGCTACATCATACCGCCATTACGAAGCTTCTACAAAAAATAGCACCGGAGCGACCAACAGGAATTCTAATCGATCAATTTTCGGAACCACATTCTTATCAAAAACATCTGCGCTCGGAGAATGAAAAATTGCAGGAGAATGTGTACTTTATGACAAAAGCCGAAAGCTATTCTATTGCAGTTGCAGCAGGTTCCATTATCGCTAGAGCGAGCTTTGTAAAAGAGATGGATAAACTATCGGAACAATTAGGAATGACATTACCTAAAGGAGCTTCCCAAAAAGTCGACCAAGTAGCAGCAAGGCTCCTTAAGAAATATAGCAAACAAGAGCTTGGTAATTATGCAAAAATGCATTTCGCTAATACGCAAAAGGCGATGAAATACTAGAAGTGCATGGTCTTCATCTGTCATATATTTTCAGGGTAAAGTTACATGTTTGCATAGCAACATAGATTAACAAATGGGAAGTGAATTACCTTACAATACTAAATAAACAGGGTGGAATTAATTTGGAATTAGTCGTGTTTTTCCTTTCTTATATTCTATTGAATATAATTGGTTCCTTAACTTATATTGGGTTATTGCTGTTGTTTTTTATGATGATCAAGAAAGCCTTTCATATGAATGAAGCTAAATGGGAAGCTTTGTTCATATATAGGAAAGGGAAAGGATGGTACTATGTTATGGCTTTCCCTTATTTGTTAACACTCGTCATTATGTTTGTACTGAGTATAATTTGGTTCGGATTGATTAACTTTGAATATGAAATCTTAGGATCCTTATCCATTCTACTTTTATTAACGCTTACTGGAATATATAAATTTTCCAAACTTAAATATATCATACAAAAAAAATTATCATACAGTTAAATCTTCAATGACAAGAAACATTATTAGAACCATTCATATAAATACTAAGAAACGCTTGGAAGATTGATCTGCCCTGATTACTAGAATGTGTACAATAGGGGAAGTTCAATTCCAAGCGTTTTTGTTTTCTAAATCCAGCCTTAAAATGGGTGCTACAAAAGTTTTGATAAGCTATTCGTTAAGAGATTTATCATTTTCTCCCACAGCAAGTGAACAATTTAGTTGAAGCGGTGAACTATTAACTCTATCCTCTTAATTCAGCTTGATGTTTTTCTTTTACAGCTGTAAGAATCGCTTGATAAGATTCCTCCACTTCATCATCAGTCAACGTTCGTTCCGGATCTAAATAAAGCAAATTATATGCAATTGATTTTTTACCTTCCGTTAAGTGCTCACCTTGATATACATCAAATACTTGCACTTCTTGAAGTAAAGGACCGCCTTCCTGCTCAATGGTTACTTGAATTTCTCCTGCTTGAACACTTTCGTCTACCTCAAGTGCGATATCTCTTGAAACAGAAGGGAATCTTGGTATTTTCGCAAAATTCGGCTCATTCTCATAAATAGTCAGTAAGAAATCAAGATCTAAATCAAAGACATACGTATCTTTGAGACCGAAATCCTTTTGCAGACTAGGATGCAGTTGTCCAATATAGCCGACCGATTTATCCTTCACGAAAACCTGAGCCGTTCTACCTGGATGTAATCCATCGATTTTGGTTTGAACAAAGACAGGTGTAATCACTAATTGCGATAATAGTCCTTCGACTATTCCCTTCACTAAATAGAAGTCCACTTCTTTCTTTTCCTGCTGCCACGGCTGTTCTAACCAAGCACCCGTTAAGCCTCCCGAAACCCGTAATGTTTCAGTAGGTTGCTTGGTTGTCTCTTCTTCTCCAGACACGAACACAGTTCCTACTTCATAATACGCTAGGTTTTGCTGTTTCCTTGCCATGTTATAGCCTAATGAACCTAGTAATTCCGGAAGTATGCTTAAGCGTAATGTGCTATGATCCTCACTCATTGGCATTGCTAGTCGAACTGGACTAACCGCCGCTTCTTTAATTTCTGGGCTAAGCAGTAGTTCTGCTCTTTCTTTACTCGTTAACGAATACGTGATTGTTTCTGTCAGACCTACCCCTTCTAAATACTGTTTCACTTCCCGTTTTAATAATTGCCGTTTCGATAGTCCACCTGCTTGAGAAGCTCCCTGTGGAAGGGTGTAAGGCAAATGATCATACCCATAGATTCTAGCGATTTCCTCTACCATATCTTCAAAGATAGTTATATCTTGTCTTCGAGTAGGTACCGAAACCGTAAAATCTTCCGCATCCTGTTTATAGTCAAAACGAAGCTTACGTAAAATATCTGCCGCTTCTTCATTAGAAATAGATGTTCCAAGTCTGTCATTTACTTTTGAAACATTCATTTCTACCGTTTTTTCTTGTTTATCCAATTCATCATGCTCCACAACGCCACTTAAAACGGAACCATTTGCATATTGGCTAAGTAATTGACATGCACGAAGCCCAGCCAAACGAACACGATTCGGATCTACTCCTTTTTCAAAGCGAGCACTTGATTCACTACGAAGTCCGTGATCCTTAGATGCCGTTCGAACTGCTGCCGGACTGAAATAGGCTGCTTCTAGTAATACCGTTTTGGTACTGTCTGAAACCTCGGAATTTGCTCCACCCATTACACCAGCTATAGCGACTGGTTCCCTTCCATTCGTTATCACTAAGTGATCAGATGTTAACGTTCTTTCTTGATCATCCAACGTTTGAATGGTTTCTCCGTCTTTCGCACGTCGTACGACGACTTCCTTAGAACCAAATTGATCGTAATCAAAAGCGTGTAATGGCTGCCCATATTCAAGTAGAACGTAGTTCGTTATATCAACCACATTGTTAATCGGACGGATGCCAGCTGCGATTAAATAGTTTTTCATCCATAATGGAGACGGACCAATTTCAATGTTTTCAACAACAAAAGCTCCATAGTAAGGATTCAGATCCTTGGCTTCTACATGAACGGAAACTTTATCGCTAGCTTTATTATCCAGGGTATCTACATCCACCTCAGGTAACTTGATCGGTAAATCTAGAATCGTTGCTACTTCATAGGCGACCCCTAGCATACTAAGCGCATCAGAGCGATTTGGAGTTAATCCTAATTCTAGGATGGCATCATCTAAATTAAGCTCGCCCATCGCGTTGGCACCAACCTCTACATGGTCCGGGAAAACAAAAATACCTTCTGCTACGTCTTTTGGTACAAATTTTTCTTCAATACCAAGCTCTTGCAAGGAACAAATCATCCCATTGGATTCGACGCCTCTGAGTTTTGCTCTTTTAATTTTAAAGTTTCCAGGTAATACGGCACCTGGTTTGGCAACGGCTACCTTTTGTCCTTGCGCGATGTTTGGGGCACCACAAACGATTTGCAGGACTTCTTCCCCTACGTTTACTTGACAAAGGTTTAATTTATCAGCATTTGGATGCTTTTCACACGATTCGACATGTCCAACAACGACATTCGTGCTTTGCTCTGCTACATACTCAATACCTTCCACTTCAATACCAGACTTTGTAATCTTTTCTGCCAATTCGTCTGGGGAAATGCTACCTATATCTACATAATTTTTCAACCAATTTAAGGAAACAAACATGTTTTCCCCTCCTTCTTTACGCTTTGTGGTATTGCTTTAAGAATCGGATATCATTCATATAGAAATGACGAATATCATCTACGCCATACTTCAACATCGCAATACGCTCCGGTCCCATACCGAAAGCAAATCCATTGTACACTTTTGGATCATAGCCCGCCATCTCTAATACGCGCGGGTGCACCATTCCTCCGCCGAGAATCTCGATCCATCCTGTTCCCTTACATACAGAACATCCCTCTCCGTTACAAACCTTACAAGAAATATCCATTTCTACCGAAGGCTCTGTAAACGGGAAGAAACTAGGGCGTAAACGGATTTCACGATCCTCGCCAAACATTTGTTTCGCAAAGCGATTTAGCACGCCTTTTAAATCACTCATACGTACGTTCTTATCTACATATAAACCTTCGATTTGTGTAAACTGATGCGAGTGTGTCGCATCGTCTGTATCTCTTCGATACACTTTCCCAGGACAAATCATTTTTACTGGCTTTCTTCCTTCATAAGCACCCATCGTACGCGCTTGAACAGGAGAAGTATGTGTACGAAGCAACAGCTCTTCTGTGATATAGAAAGAGTCCTGCATATCACGTGCAGGATGCCCCTTCGGAAGATTCAATGCTTCAAAGTTATAGTAGTCTGTTTCTACTTCTGGACCTTCTTTGATTTCAAATCCCATTCCGATAAATAAGTCTTCAATCTCTTCGACGATGCTCGTGAGTAAATGTGGACCACCGACCTGAACAGGTCTTCCAGGTAACGTGACATCAATCGTTTCTTCCGCTAATTTCTTTTCTAGCTCTTCCGCTTCTAGCTTTTCTTTCTTTTCATCAAGGGCGTCGGAAATAGCTTCTCTTACTTTGTTTGCTAATTCTCCAATAATTGGTCGCTCTTCCTTCGATAATTTCCCCATTCCCCTTAAAACCTCGGTAATGGGTCCCTTCTTCCCAAGATACGCAACGCGAATATCTTGAAGATCCTTCAACGTATCACTATTGGTTACTTTGTCTAACGCTTCAGTCTTCAGTTCTTCTAACCGTTCCTTCATGTAGGAACCTCCTCTTCTTTAAATCGTTTCGTTATACCGAAATTTTGGACAAATAAAAAATCCCATCCCATAAAAAGGGACGAGATTATAATCGCGGTACCACCCTTGTTGGCATCAAACATGCCCACTCGAGTTTTGATAACGGTTTGAAAACCGGAACATCTTTACTTGCATCGGCAAGGTCCAAATGTCAGCTCCAGAGTGAAATTCTATAATTGCTTCGATTGAAATACTTTCAGTCTATGGTATTTCATTCCTTAAATCGAGGTTAGCAACTATATACTGTAATCCTTCAACGCTTTTTATGAAAATTTAATATCAATTACCACATATTATATGAAATCTTGTCGATAGTTGCAAACATTTTCCTGTTCGTTTTTATGATGTTGCCAAATAATACAATAAAACGCCTGTCGCGACACTAACATTTAATGACTCCGCTTTTCCGTAAATGGGGATTCTTACCTTTTCATCAGCCAATTCCGCTACGGAAGAAGTAATCCCAGCTCCTTCGTTTCCGACGATAAGCGCGGTCTTAGTTGGAGGATTCAATTCAGAATAAGTTACGGAATCTTCTAATGTTGACGCCCACACTTGGAACCCATCGTTTTGTAGTTCTTTTATTTTGGAAGTCAGCTCTGCTTGAATGATTGGTAAATGAAACAGAGAGCCTTGAGTTGCTCTGACTACTTTATCATTCAACATATCAACCGTTCCATCTCCAAGTATGACCCCACCAAAACCTGCAGCATCTGTCGTTCGGATGATTGTACCAAGATTGCCTGGATCTTGTACCGCATCGATCAACAAAAGCCTGTTTCCTTTCAGTTGTGCATCACTCTTATGATATACAACTGCTGCTATTCCTTGCGGAGTTTTCGTATCGGCAATATGCTGAAACACGTTATCCGTAACATGGTGAATTTCTACACCTTGTATCCATGAAGGGGCATCTACACCTTCCTGTAAAATGACTTCTTGAACCGTCCAGTCACTTTGAATTGCTTCCTGTACTAGATGAAAACCTTCGACTAAAAAAGTACCTGTTTCTGTTCTACCTTTTTTCTTCTTTAACTTATTCCATTGCTTTACTTTTGTATTTTGAGTTGATGTTATCAAGTACTCTTCATCCTCACTTCAGCTGTTCTCTATTTTATTCTTCTCCTATCATACATATTTTGTTTCTTAGAGGTCAAACTACACTTATAAGTGCGTGTTCAAAAAGGAGGATAAAAATCGCAAAGAAATTCAAGGCGGCGCAGCTTCGAGTACCGGAATGTATGATTATGGATACATGAGGAACGGAGAAGCAAGCCAACGCAGAAGTTCAAAGTGATTTTTACCGGACTTTTTGAACATCCTCTATAACTATTAAATGAGGTGGTAGAATGGATTTAAACTTACGCAAAGCCATCCTGGAAAACATTTCGGAAAATGATGAGCAGCAAATGCAAGCTACAATTGTCGATGCGATTCAAAGTGGCGAGGAAAAAATGTTACCAGGTTTAGGTGTTTTGTTTGAACTAATTTGGCAGCAATCCGATGACAATGATCGTCAAGAAATGCTAACAGCCCTTGTTCAAGGGGTTAAGCAAACCCATTAATTCATAAAGATGGAGGAGCACAATGAGTGCTTCTCTTCTTTTTTTACATAAAAAAAAAGAAAAACAGTAACCTTACTTGGATTCAAACATTATTACTGATGGGACTTAACAACATTTGGTTGTTGCTAAAATCACCTAGTTAGACTAAAATTATATCCATAAATATGATCGGAATTGGGGATGCGTAATGGATATTAAATCGATGCAAAGTTTGATTCAACTACAAGCTATGTCTCTATTCAATCAATCAAGTGGCTCTTTTTCGTCAAGTTCTCCTACGATAGAGAGTGCTTTTCAAAAAATATTAAACATGCAGCTATCTCAACTGTCCACGTCTTCTACAAGTGGTACAACGAATGGTTTATACAGTGCGGCGAATAACTTTCCGATTTACTCCTTCTCATCATCACTTCAACCTACGATGCAACTGCAATCCGTAACCGCACCGAAAGATATAGAAGCTATTATTGACAAAGCAGCAGCGAGGTATGGAGTAGATAAAAACTTGATTTCATCTGTTATTAAAACGGAATCTAATTTTAACGCAAATGCTGTAAGCCATGCTGGAGCTCAAGGTCTCATGCAGCTCATGCCAGCGACAGCAAGAGGATTAGGTGTGAACAATTCGTTTAATCCTGAGGAAAATATTATGGGTGGAACAAAATATTTAAGACAAATGCTTGATAAGTATGATGGAAACACTACCTTAGCGGTTGCTGCTTATAACGCAGGCCCAGGTAATGTAGACAAATACAATGGGATTCCACCATTTGTTGAAACGCAAAATTATGTGAAGAAAGTGTTAGGTTCTAGCACACTTGTTTAAAAAAGAACGTGAGAGTTATTACTTCTCACGTTCTTTTTTCATGTTATCCAAATGTAATTTCTTTTACTTTATCCGCATCTAATCCTTTAATCACTTCGACTAAAAGTTTCACCGTGTTTTCAAAGTCATCTTCATGTAGGATGGATGCATGTGTATGAATATAACGAGTTGCTATCGTAACCGATAATGCTGGAACGCCGTTAGCTGTTAAGTGAATCGGACCAGAGTCCGTTCCTCCACCCGGAAGAGAAGTGTATTGATAAGGAATGTTGTGCTTGTCGGCTGTATCAATGACAAAATCACGCAATCCTTTATGGGAAATCATGGTGGCATCGTACAAGACGATTTGTGGTCCATCCCCTAAATTATTGTCTGCATCTTTATCTGAAATTCCTGGTGTATCTCCGGCTATACCTACATCGACTGCGAAGCCGATATCTGGTTGAATGGCTTGTGCGGATGTTTTAGCACCACGCGTTCCTACTTCTTCTTGTACAGTTCCTACTCCGTACACGACGTTCGGATGGTCTTCCTCTTTTAGACGTTTCAAGACTTCAATCGCAATCGCTAATCCGATCCGATTATCCCATGCTTTCGCCAGTAAAAGCTTTTCGTTTTTCATTTGTGTAAACTCAAAGTAAGGCACAATAGAATCACCAGGTTTCACACCGAATTCCATTGCCTCTTCCTTGCTAGATGCACCGATATCTACAAACATATCTTTAATCTCCACTGGTTTCTTTCTAGCTTCTGGAGAAAGAATATGTGGAGGCTTCGAACCGATAACACCAGTAACGTCTCCTTTGCTCGTCAAGATCGTTACGCGTTGTGCCAACATGACCTGGCTCCACCATCCGCCTGTCGGTTGGAAATAAAGGAATCCTTTATCATCAATTCGAGTTACCATAAAACCAATCTCATCTAAGTGACCAGCCACCATAATCTTAGGACCATCTTTTTTGCCAACTTTTTTCGCAATCAAACTTCCTAAATTATCGGTGTACACTTCATCCGAGTATGGTGTAATGTACTTTTTCATTACATCTCTGGCTTCTTTTTCGTTTCCAGGTATTGCTCTAGCATCTGTTAACTCTTTTAACATCGTTAGTTTTTCATTAAGCTCTGCCATATGTATAGACCCTCCTTCGATGTTAACTCACTTTTCAAGTATAGTCCTTCTTACAGCTTTTCTCAAAACATATACTAATATCCACTGTTTTGGCGAGAGTGGTTAATTTCATTTTTCGCAACATAGGCTTGGTATGTTGCTTCTTCATCAAACCCAAGATATGTTCCTACATCTAAATAGGAATTAAATAGTTGTTGGTAATGCTCTTCTGTCGCATGGTTTTTAAAGAGCGAAATGGCGTCAAATACATGGTTAAATAAGGCCGTCAAGTCGGACATATCTTGCTTCTTGTCCATATCCGATTGGTATGTAAATCCTTTATTCAAACCGAGCGACAAGATAAAATGAACTCCATCCACATATTCCTCTAAAATCACGTCACGTTCACTTGGTGCCTTCGTGCTCCAAAATTTAAAGCATCTCGTTTCATTGGCTAGTTCTCCTACTTCAACAAACAAAGCAAGTATCTTTCTTTCGAATAAATCCTTTTTATCTAGACCATGTTTCGTTTCTATATGATGATCCAATTCTCGTTGCATGTTAAATAGCTTTTCCCAATTCACACGAATCCCTCCTGTTTTTTCGATTATATCATGTTCATCTAAAAAAAAGTGAAACTTATTGGGGTTTGGTTTCGTAAGCAATACTACCATAAGGACTCTGTACGAGTAGGGAGATAAAAGCGATGATTATTATCTTATTCCGATTGTTAATCCTGATAGCTTTAGTCATCATTGTGTACACCGCATATGAGTATGTAAGGAGCCCGCTTCGAAAACTAGAAAGAGCTAAAAAAATAAAGAGCTTTTATTATCTGGATGACCCGGATAATGTGAAAAAAAATCTTATGATGACGTATAAGGGAATGGTTTTTGAAGGGGAAAAATACATTGGTGCAACGGAACAGTCCTTTGATGTTGTAAGTATTAGTGTGCAGGTGAAGGATCCTCAAGACCTTCAAGGACTAGAACGAAATGATTTGTATTTTCTAGAAAAAGAGCTACTAATTCGCTACCCACAAGCTGAAATAGACTGGAAGTATCCCATCAATGAACTATTAACCGCAATCAAAAACTGATAAATGCCTGGATTCTTTTAGAACCCAGGCATTTTTGAATGCTTGTTGGCTGGTACAGCCACCTCTTGTTTCCTTGTCTTCTTTTCAGGGAAAAATTCTTCCCACTTAATAATGATTTCTTTTCGACGAATTAAGTATATGCATGGAAGTAGGATACATAAAGCTGCTACGATCATGACTGGAGATAAGTTCGACATCCATTGTCCGAAAGCTGTATATGCAATGGCTAACGGAATATTTGAGAAGAAAGATGACCTCATGTATTCCTTGGCATTTGCAGAAATCTCCAGTAAACAAAGGGATAGTAAATGAAAGTGAACAAATGGAATTAAACGTAGTAAGGCGACTTGCAGTATCGTCACCCTGGTGTGCTCTCCTATTATTTTACTCTTCATATAGACTAATCTTTGATACGTTTTAGGCATTCGTTGGATCATGTGGTAAAACACGTAGCTAGATAATGTTATTCCGATGATGGAATAAATCGAACCGGTAACTGCTCCAAACAATAATCCTCCAGATATACAAATAAAAGCGACAGGTAGAAAAAACAAAGGTCTAAGGATGTGAAAGCTAATGAATAAAAGCGGAGCAAATAACCCACCCTTTTCAACAATGGCCATCAAGTAGGTACCTAATAGCTCCATGGTTAGCCTCCTTCATAGATGTCTCCTTAAAATTTCATGTTCAAAAGGAGGATAAAAAGCGCAAAGCACTTACTCTTATAAACATGCTTGGATGTAAGTATAAGTGTGACTAAGGCTCTTCCTCACTCCGTTCGTCAATCGCCAAGTCTTCTTTAAATTTCAAGGCGGCGTAGCTTCGAGTACAAGCTCGTTGCTTCGGAAGCATAATCACCGCACGCAGAAAAAGTGCTTCTCTTTTTCAAGGACCGGACTTGCACAGGATGTGCTGACTTCTGCGTTGTGCACAAATGTTTTCGGTGGGGCGAGTAACCGCAGTCCCAGGACGTGCGCGATTTTAGCAGAAGATCCACTATTCCTTTCAGATACTTGAGGAAGGCCACTTCAGCCTTGCACCGAGGAATCTTACTTCCTCGAAAGTGCTAGAAGACACAGGTGCACCGGTCTTTTGAGAAACAAGCCAGCGCAGAAGTTCAAAGCGATTTTTACCGGACTTTTTGAACGTCCTCTTTAAAGATATGACATAAGACGAGCCTTTATGACAAGAACAGGATAAAAGTTTCCCTATCTAGTTCCAAGCCAATATAAGACAAGTGCATGTAAAATGACCAAAGCAGGGAGCCCAAGCTTGAAACTGTTATGCTTCGTTTTATGACGAAACAGCTCCATTCCAATAAACCCACCTAAAGAACCACCAATCCAAACCCATAACCAAATGGTTCGCTCTGGGGTTCTCCTTTTCCCTTTACGTGCTTGAGCTTTGTCAAAACCCATGATTCCAAAGGAGATTAAATTAACAATAATAAGATACAAAACTAATATGTACAAATGAATCCCCACTCCTCATTTTAAAACCATACTTAGCCTAAAAAGTAAAAAAAGCCATCCTCTTCAAGAATGGCTTTATCTGTCTTAGTTAAGAGCTGATTTTGCTTTTTCTGCTAATTGTGCAAATGCTTTTTCATCATTTACAGCAAGGTCAGAAAGCATTTTACGGTTAACTTCAATACCAGCTTGCTTTAAACCGAACATTAAACGGCTGTAAGAAAGACCGTTCAAGCGAGCAGCTGCGTTAATACGTGCGATCCATAATTTACGGAAATCACGTTTCTTTTGTTTACGGTCACGGTATGCATATTGACCAGATTTGATTACTTGTTGTTTTGCAGTTTTAAATAGCGCGTGTTTCGAACCATAGTATCCTTTAGCAAGCTTTAAAATGCGTTTACGACGTTTACGTGTTACAGTTCCACCTTTTACTCGTGGCATAATAATTCCCTCCTATATATAAACGAATCCTCGAAATAATCTTATTTGTATGGTAGTAAAATTTTAGTGCGTTTATAATCTCCAGCAGACATGATAGCACCTTTACGAAGCTTACGTTTTTGCTTTTGAGATTTGTTAGCGAACATGTGGCTTGTGTATGCATGGGAACGTTTTAGTTTCCCAGAGCCTGTTCTTTTAAATCGTTTTGCTGCACCTTTATGTGTTTTCATTTTTGGCATGAGTAGTTCCTCCTTAATGTAATGATTAGCAGTACGAAAAATGATTGATCCATGCAACATAGAAGAGAAAGACTAGGTTCATATCTACTTGCATCAAGGATTCTTCATTTATTTTTCGTTAGTAGGAGCAAGCATTAAGAACATGCTTCGACCTTCCATTTTAGCTTTTTGCTCTACAGTAGAAAGATCCTTACATTCCTCTGCTAAACGATCTAGTACTTTTTGCCCTAATTCTTTATGCGTAATCGCACGTCCGCGGAAGCGAATAGATGCTTTTACTTTATCGCCTTTTTCAAGAAACTTTCTTGCATTTTTAAGTTTCGTATTAAAGTCATGTTCTTCAATCCCAGGACTTAACCGAACTTCTTTAACGTTAATAATTTTTTGTTTCTTGCGGGCTTCTTTGTCTTTCTTTTGTTGCTCGAAACGGAATTTACCGTAGTCCATAATACGACATACTGGTGGTTTTGCGTTAGGGGCAACTAACACAAGGTCCAAGTTTCTCGTTTGAGCAATTTCTAAAGCTTCTTGACGTGTTTTTACGCCAAGTTGTTCACCATTGGAATCAATGAGACGAACCTCACGTGCTCGAATTTTCTCATTGACATTCATATCTTTGCTAATAATCAGCCACCTCCATGGAATTTTAAAAAGATATATTAGATCTTTCATCGACAAGTTCCAACGTGTTGCGTTACTATCATTACCGATCTGATAGCATTAAAAAAGTGTGAATGCAAACTGCACCCACACTTATCCATTAAAAATCGGAATGTGACCTGCCAACTGCTAATATAGCGTCAATCAGGTGAGAAGCGGGTGCTTCTACTTGTCTCAGATCATATTTTATTAGCCAGTTAAATAATATCATCCCTACTAGCACATTGTCAATAGAAACGATATCTATGAATGACAACTAACGTATATCATATCTTACATTTTTATAATATGCAAGGAAAAGCTAGGTGTGAAACCTAAACTTATTTCCTTTTAGGTAGTTTGCGCCGATCGATTTCTTCCTTGATTTGTGTCATAAACACTTGAAGGTCGATCGTTTCGGAATCTTTTTCTCCGTACTTACGAACGTTCACCGCTTCATTCTCAATCTCTTTATCTCCTACAACAAGAGCATAAGGAATTTTTTGCATTTGTGCTTCTCGAATTTTATAGCCAATCTTTTCATCTCTTTCATCGACTTCTACACGAACTCCTTGATAACGAAGCTTTTCCTCTACTTTTTTTGCATAGTCAAGGTGTACATCTGCAGAGACCGGGATGATTTTGGCTTGAACAGGTGCTAACCATGTCGGGAACGCTCCTTTATATTCCTCAATTAAGAAGGAGACAAACCGTTCCATCGTGGATACGACACCACGGTGAATAACCACTGGGCGATGCTCTTTTCCATCTTCCCCGATATACGTTAATTCAAAACGTTCTGGAAGGTGGAAGTCCAGTTGAACCGTGGACAACGTTTCATCTTTTCCAAGCGCTGTCTTCACTTGTACATCAAGCTTCGGACCATAGAAAGCAGCTTCTCCATCAGCTTCCACATAATCTAACTCCATGTCTTCCATTGTTTCTTTCAGCATAGCTTGTGCTTTTTCCCACATTTCATCGTTGTCCACATATTTCTCTTTATCTTCTGGATCACGATAAGATAAACGGAAGTAATAATCGTCAATGCCAAAGTCTTGGTACACCGCTTGAACAAGCTCGACAACACGGATAAATTCATCCTTTAGCTGATCCGGTCTTGCGAAGATATGAGCATCATTTAATGTCATCGCACGAACACGTTGCAATCCTGCAAGTGCTCCTGACATTTCATGACGGTGCATCGTTCCTAACTCGGCAATTCGCACGGGTAAATTACGGTAGCTGTGAAGCTGGTTCTTATACACCATCATATGGTGTGGACAGTTCATCGGGCGTAAAACAAGGTCCTCGTTGTCCATTTCCATCGTCGGGAACATGTCATCTTGATAATGATCCCAGTGTCCACTCGTCTTATAAAGCTCTACATTTCCGAGTACTGGTGTGTACACGTGGTTATATCCTAATCTTTCTTCTAAATCAACGATATAACGTTCAATCGTACGGCGAATCGTAGCACCTTTCGGCAGCCATAAAGGAAGACCTTGTCCAACTTTTTGAGAAACGGTAAATAGTTCTAACTCCTTACCCAGTTTACGATGATCCCTTTCTTTTGCTTCTTCCCGTAAACGAAGGTATTCATCTAATTGTCCTTTCTTCTCGAAGGCAGTTCCATAAATACGTTGTAGCATTTGGTTATTACTATCTCCGCGCCAGTATGCACCGGAAATGCTTAACAATTTAAATACTTTAATTTTACTCGTAGATGGAACGTGAATGCCACGGCATAGGTCGGCAAACTCCCCTTGCTCGTAGATGGAGACCGCTTCCCCTTCTGGAATAGCATCAATTAATTCTTGTTTAAGTGGATCATTTGCAAAAAACTTCTTCGCTTCCTCACGGGAAATTTCTTTACGAACAATTTCCAGATTTTCATCCACGATCTTTTGCATTTCTTTTTCAATCTTTGGTAAATCTTCTGGTGTTAAAGACTCGTTCATATCCATATCATAATAGAATCCATTTTCGATGACAGGACCTACTCCAAAATAGACATCACCATAAAGTCGCTTAATAGCTTGGGCCATGAGATGCGCACTGGAGTGACGCATTATTTCAATGCCTTCCTCATTTTTATAGGTGATGATTTCAATCGGTCCACCTGCTTGTAACGGATGTCTAAGATCAAATAGTGTGCCATTCACCTTTACAGCTAAGGCTTGTTTCTTTAATCCTGGAGAAATAGAGCTAGCTATTTCTTCCCCTGTCGTACCGACTGGGAAAGGCTTCTCTGCTCCATCTGGAAATTGAATAGAAATATGTTCTGCCATTATCGCCACTCCTCACTTTTCCTACATATATTTCGACATATAAAAATGCTCATCCCCCTGCTATAGATAGCAAAGGGACGAGCATTGACTCGTGGTTCCACCCTAATTCCCGTATAAAACGGCTCTTTAGCATCTTTAACGCAGATGAGACGCTGCTAGTTACTCGTTATGTATTCACCAACAGTGTTCAGAGGTGGTAATCATTAGCGAATTGCCGGAAGCTTCCAGCCTAAGGCTTCCTTCTCTAAAGACATCACAACTAATGATCTTGTCCCCATCCATACATGTTACATGTCGAAATAAAGATTTTGAATGTATTATATCGAGAGACGAACAAAAAATCAAGTTAAGCTGTTTCTTTCTACGGTGGAAAAAGGAAACTCTTTAAGTGGCTTCACTTTTACACGCTCTTGAAATACGTTATAGACCGTTAACGTTTTCGGATCTGATGGGTCATCCCCATAGACGGTAATCTGTTTCGGTGCCAAAGATAATAGTGGAGCTAAGTTCCACTCATTTTCATCGAGTCCTACAATAAACATCGGTTCTTTCCGAATATATTGTTTTAATTCTTCCCTCATGAGCCTTGTCCCGTTGTGACGATAAAAAGAAAAATGTGAACCTTGTACAATGTGGATGTGATCCATTTTCGCTTTCTTTTTCAATATATATTCTCTTAAAGACTGGATAAAAGCTTGGTACTCCTCTTCTCGCTTGTACTCATCAATAGCCAAGCCAACCACTTCCATTAGCTCTTCCTGGTAATCTTTGAAGCGGAATTTTACAATAGAATCATAGTGAATCATTTCTTTTCCTAGCACGTTTTTCTTAATAACTTTATGTAATACTGGATGAAGCTGATTTACTTCTGGTGGTAGTTTTAAGTCTTCATCTGTTCCATTGACGATAGCCAATGTAAGTTCTACGATACGTTGGACTTCCACTTTGTTCCGAAAATAATACGTGTCTCGCACGGTATGTTCCATCCACTTAGACTCTCTATGATGAACAAAGACATCGGCGATTGCCTTTGTTAAATACTCTGAAGTATGTAATTCATGGGACTGAAGAATGACAACCTTGTTTCCCCACTTCTCGTCAGACATCCATTGGAGCTCGGCGTGCTTGTCATAACTTCCATACAGCTTACGAAACGTTCTTGCTTCCTCTTCTAATTCAAAATAAACCTCAAACAAACATATCACCCTCACCAATCAAACTGTTACATTATATGGGTGAGAATGATAAAACATGTCCTCAAAACAGAAACTAGTTTTTGGATTTTGCTAGTAGAGGGAAAATAAAAGTCGCTGAGACAAAAGTACCTTGACCATAACAAAATCTGAACTATTTCTAAATTCCTTAATTGGAATTAAGACCAGTTCAGATTTTACTTTTAGGTTCTTTTGTAATTTTGTTGCTAATAATATATAGACTGCGACATAACGAAATAGTAAAAGGTGCTATAAAACCATCGGTTTTGTGACTGCTCGGTGTTTGTACGATGCTGATTTCCGTTGCGGGTAATCGCTTTCCGCGGGCACGGTCTCAGCCAGGCTACTACATAGAATAATCATCCTTGCTGCCTTGCACCGAGGAAGCTTACTTATAAGCGTTACTAGAAGACGCAGGTGCATCTTTCGGGGTCTTCAACTCGTGCTGTTCCCGCAGGACAAGGAAATCTTATTAGAATAGACATCGCACGAAGAAAATTGGGCTTTATTTTCGAGGAGTCGATTTCCCTCCACTCCAATCAACATACTATATGCGGTAGACAATTATTTAATGGTCCTGCAAAGAAGGTTATAGCCAAACAGGACAACTGTCTACTGTAACTTTTCACCTTGTTATAGACATGTATAGGGCATCTGTTCTTTTATTCGAGCTTAAGGAACACTTGTCGTTGCGTTTCCGTAATTACAAAGGACTGAATGTCAGCGCCCTATCATACTGTCACTTTTATAAAAATAGCGACTGAATGATCACAATCAACTTGTTTTATTCTAGCAATGCTCTACATTAATTTCAGAAAACCATACCTGAGCGTAGGCAGAATACGGAGACTCCTGCGGGAACAGCACGAGGTGAAAGCCCCGCAGGAAGGGGGTTTCTTCCGAGGAGATTGAGGCCGTGCCCGCGGAAAGCGGAGTATTCTGCCGAAGCGCCGGCATATAACTTCACCACTTACATCGCAATTTACATCAAATATGAATGATTATCCGTCCATTGTAAGTTTCTTATCCTGTAATCATAAGCCATTAGACTTGGCAGTTACCTCTTTACATATTTCTTCGATTGGTACCGAATATAGGAACTTCTTTACTTACTTGTTTAATCCGCTCCATAATTCGACCTGCTTTTAATTGTTCTGTGTCTCCTCTATTTGAGGTGGCTAAATGATTTTCTAATTGATTCATCGTATAGTTGGATGTAAAGAAAATAGGTAGACGTTCCATCATACGGTACTGCAGGATGGATCCAAGAATTTCATCCCGAAACCAAGCGGATAAAGATTCCGAACCGATGTCATCCAACATAAGTACTGGGACCTTCTTAAATTCTTCTACCTTCCGATTTACCGAATCATCCTTGAGAGATGACTTCATTTCTCTTACAAATTCCGGCATATAAATGAGCATGGATCCAATGCGTCTTTCTGCTAATTCCTTTGCAATAGCTCCAAGGAAATACGTTTTTCCTACTCCAAACGGACCACTAAAGTATAGACCCTTCTCCGCCTGCTTCGTTCCAATCGATTGTAAGTACTGGACCGTTTCGCGAATCGCATTAGAACGTTCTAAATCAGAGTGATCCAAATCTTCAATCGAAGCCTCTAGTACATCCTTTGGCATATATAGACTTTGAATTAACGTCTGCTTTTCGCGTTGTTCATCTTCTTGAACTTTGCGGTAACAGCGGTCGTATGTTAATCGAACATCCTGTTCATCAACCTCAATCAGCGGGGTGTAGCCTTTTAATATATTTTTACACGCAGCTAAAGAGGGACAGTCCTCACAGTTTTTCGATTGCGATTTATATTCATAAAGTCGCATCAAATTCCGGTCAATAACGGAATCGGAAAGCTGCGGATGCTTCTCCATTACTTTTTGTATTTCAGGATCAGAAATCGTTTCTCTCCGAATTTCTTGAAATCGCTTTTGAAAAGATTCGTTATCCCTCATCCATTTTTTTAATGAAGCTTGTATCGGTTCCATACAATCATCCTTATACCATCTTTATTAGGCTTTATTCTCTAGGATTAGCCATTTGGTTTGTTTTTTTATTTTTAGAATAATTCTGCAACAAGGCTGCGATATCCTCTTTTTTCTCCGTTTCTTGCGCTGGTTGGTTCTTATTAGGTTTAGAAGAAGGTTCCTTGCTCTGCTTAAACCATTCAGGTAACACTTCCTGCTTTGTGGATTTTCGCTGTTGCGAGCTTGTACCCCATTGCTGGTATTTGTTATTTTCCGATTTCGCAAGCACCATCGCTTGTTTAGCTGTTTTCACATTTTTGCGAGCCCAATGGCTTGCTATTTTTTCTAAATATGCCTTAGAAAGTTTCATATCCGTTTTTAGCAAAACGTAATGGACGAGTACATTCATCACTCCAACCGACAGCCCTTGCTGAGACATCACATCTCGGATAATTTTCAAATCCTGTGCCGACGCTTCATTCCCACCAGATAAATCCTCAAGCAGTTGTTTCGGGGATATTTCCTCTAGCATATGAATAAATTGATCTTGTTTCGAAGAAGGTTTAGGGGTTGGTTGCTGTTCCACCTTCTTCTCTGGTTCCTGATTGGGAACAAATGAAACCTTAGAGGTTTGTTTCGACTGAAAAATATCATGACATGCACTCTTAAATTCTTTTTGGTCTAAACGATTTTCATCGGTTACCGCCCAGAGCAGTGCATTTTCCACATCTGTTGTTGGTAAATCGTATAATACTAGCATCTGCTCGATCAGTTTCTTATTTGCTGGTGTTAGTATTTCTTGAACCGGTAACTTCCTTTGCTTCAGCATATGCTCGAACCAATTCGTATCCATCCCAGCATGTACGATGTTTGGCCCTACCTGTTGATTCGGTGGGGATGGAACAAATTCCACATCTGCTTTTAATTTTCCACGAGTGTGAAAAACATCAAAAAAGTCCGCCGTAATATCCTCCCCTTCATGGGAATTAATTGGATATTTCCGTTCAAACGTAGTTTCGAGTTTTTCATATTTGGCTTCCCCAATTTCATGCATTAATAGTTGGGACAACACACCGTCTGCCAAAAAGTGTCTCGGTGTAAAAGGCAACTGTAATTGATAGCGATAAGAAGTTAAGTCGTTAGAAGAACCTTTTTTCCATGTTCTTAGTAATCCAATCGCTTCCAACTTCAACCTTGCCTCATATATTTGATCAAGGGGCATATCCAGATAAGTCATAAGAACATGATGGGTCGAATTGTCATCATTTCCTGTGATAGAAAGCTCATTCAAAAGAGTGAGGTATAAACCAACGGCATCAAGCCCAATAAGTGGCTGATAAAGGTGTGTTAAGGCTTGTAATTGTTCTGCTGAAATCGACGCTTGCCCTGTCACGGTGTATGTTTCTACTGGTAGTATTTTGCCTATACGCATCCCTTTCATCCCCTCTCCTTCACTTTTTTCCGATCAAACATAAGAAAAAGAGCCGAAGTGGCTCAGCAGTGTTAGTTTTTCTTATCTGTATGGATTAAATCCTTTAATTCGTCCAAAAAGACACTAATATCCTTAAACTGGCGATAAACAGAAGCAAAGCGAACATACGCTACTTCATCTACACTCGAAAGCCTGTCCATTACCATTTCTCCAATTTCTTTACTTTGCACTTCAGATGTTCCCCTATTGCGAAGTTCTTTCTCTACATCAATCGTTATACCTTCAATTTCTTCAATCGCAACCGGTCTTTTTTCACAGGCCTTAATGAGTCCTCGCAGAAGCTTATCTCTGCTAAACTCTTCTCTTGTTCCTTCTTTTTTTACCACAATAAGCGGTACCTCTTCAATTCGTTCAAACGTAGTAAAACGAAAAGAACAATCCTCGCATTCTCTTCTTCGACGAATAGATTTCCCATCTTCAATTGGACGCGAATCTAAGACTTTTGTGCTTTTATAATGACAATTTGGACATCTCATCTTTTATACCCCGCTATCTGGTTCTAACGTATGTAATTCTGTCCGTTATTCTTTAATTAATATTAAATCCTTCCCTAGTTCCTTGTACAAGAAAGAAATTAATTTGTGCCCAAAACCAAAATCAACTGGCAAAATGGATTCTGTCGTTACAGAAAAATCAATGGCAGTTCGAAATGGCTTTACCATGATAATCGTCGCGATAACAAAGGCTTTCTTTCCTTTTTTATAATTCACACTCACTTCTCCATGTTCTTTTGAAACAGCAACAATTTCAAAAGAAGGAGATTTTCTAAAGAATGCTTCAACGGCTTCGAACGCTTTATCCTTCGTCGTTTTGAAGTAATGGGTTTTTAGATTAGAATCCCAATGGTGCTCGTTCGTTTCTGTATGTGTATCAATGAATTTAGAATAGGCTTGTTTTACGTTCATATGCTCCCCCTATTTTTCATGCTTTTCCTTTATTTTAACATGTTTTAATCAAGGAAACAGTAAAGATTGAAAAAAAACACTCCTGCCCTTGGCGGCAAGAGTGTTTCCTTTAAAGTGCTTTAAATTGTTGAACGGTAACAGGACCCATTCCTCTAGGAACTTCTACTTTTTCACATGTTTTCGCTTCTAACGATTCAGAGATAAACTCCGCAGCCACATTCGGATCAATAATATCGCCACAAGTGTAGACGTCAATACTAGCATATCCGTGTTCCGGAAAGCTGTGAATAGTCAAGTGTGACTCCGAAATGATAACAACACCACTTACTCCATATGGTGCAAATTTATGAAAGGCAACTTCTCTTACTTCTGCACCTGCTTTTAATGCTGCATTAACAAATACCTGTTCGATCAAGCTCATGTCATTGAGCTTATCTATATTACAGTCCCATAGTTCAGCAATAACGTGTCTTCCCATAGTATCCATTTTATAACTCCCCCTTAAAAGTTTGGCTCCTAATGATGATGCAATGACTACCACGGGGGAAAGTTAGTCCTGAGAGGTCCTAACCCTTTAAGTAGCCACTAAAGCACATTATATTAGAAGAAAAGGCTTATTTAAAACTTTTGCATACTGATATGCAAAAAAAGTATAAACGCTTTACCCCGTTTTTGCAAGACAGAATTTTAAGGAAGGGAATGGAATCACATTTGATACATTGGTTTTGTTTTTAGAAGTTCCCTTTTCTATTATGAGTCATGATACGAAGCTTTATCCTTCTGTCCCTAAGAATGATATAGCAACCCATTCCATGCGGTTTAATATTTGTCAATTTTTTAACACCTACACCAGCTGCCACTTTTTCACTAGTTCTTCCACTTGTTCCTTCGTTTCCTGGATTGAACCATTGTTATGAATAACAGCGTCGGCCCATTCGACTTTTTGCTTAAGAGGGAGCTGTGCTTGAATGCGTTGCATTGCTTCCTCTTCAGTGAGTTGATTTCTCTCTTTTAGTCGTTTGAGTTGGGTTTCTTCATTGACATAAACGACCATTACTTTATCGACAAGCTCGGTTAATTTACTTTCATAAAGTAGAGGAATATCTAAAACAACTGCTCGGTTCCCTTTGATTAAGTATTCTTCTTTTTCTGCTAACATTCGCTTTCGAACAGCAGGATGCACAATGGAATTTAATACACTGCGTTTATCCTCATCTTGAAACACAATGCTGCCTAACTTCTTACGGTCTAATGATTTGTTCTGTTGTAAAATCTCAGATCCAAAAGCCTCGACAACTTGATTGTATGCTTCTTCACCAGGTTCTACTACTTGTCGTGCAATGATATCTGCATCAACAACGGGAATACCTTTTTCTTTTAACATGTTGGATACGGTACTTTTTCCACTAGCTATTCCACCGGTAAGTCCGATTGTTGTTCCCATAATTTCACACAACCTTCTAGGATTGACAATTGACACATATATGTGTGCCTCTGCCTGCTACTCTCGTTTTTACGATAGGGGATCCACAATGTTTACATTCTTTGTTTTCCTGTCCGTACACAAACAATTCTTGCTGGAACATGCCGATTTCGCCTTGTGAATTCACGTAAGAGCGAATCGTTGTTCCTCCTTGGGCCACTGCTTGCTCTAGTGTTTCCTTTGCATATAGTTGAATGTCTTCAACCTCTTTTTTCGTCAGTTCGCTTCCTTTTCTTGTTGGTAACACACCCGCCTTAAATAATGTTTCATCGACATAAATATTACCAAGTCCGGCAATGACAGACTGATCCAATAGAATACTCTTTATATTTCGTTCACTTTTGTGGACCTTCTCATAAAAATAATCGAGTGTGAATGTAGCTTCAAAAGGGTCTGGACCGAGTTGATTTAACGGTTTTTCTAAAAGCTCTTGTCCTTTTGTAAACAAATGCATCGTTCCAAATTTCCTGACATCGTTGTAACGCAATTGCTTCCCGTCTCCAAAAAAGAAGATGACATGGGTATGCTTAGATAAAGGTTCAGAAGCATCAAATAACCCATACTTTCCTTCCATTCGCAGATGGGAAACGAGAATATAATCATCTAATTCAAACAAAAGGAATTTCCCTTTTCGATTTACGTTGTGGATTGCTTGTCCTAAAAGTAAATGTTTAAATTGGACTGTGTCTTCTGGATATTTAATGATGTTCGCCCAACGAATTTCTACATCTTTTATCTTTCTACCTATTACTAGCTCGTTTAAGGTAGATTTGATTGTTTCTACCTCTGGTAATTCCGGCATTTTGTCTCTCTCCTAGTTACTTCGCGTCATACCAAGTCTTTCCGTAGGCATAATCCACCTTTAACGGCACTTTTAACTCCACGGCATCCTCCATGACTTCTGGTACAATCTTTTTCAATACATCCAGTTCAGATTCAGGTGCTTCTAAAATCAATTCATCGTGCACTTGTAAAAGCATTCTAGCCTGCAAGCCTTCTTCTTCTAGCCGATGATGAAGATTAATCATTGCCATTTTGATGACATCCGCTGCCGAGCCTTGGATTGGGGTGTTCATTGCTGTACGCTCTGCAAAGCTTCGCAAGTTAAAATTACGACTTGTTATTTCCGGTAAATATCTTCTTCTATTCATCAATGTCGTAACATATCCCAATTGCTTAGCCTGCTGTACGATACTATCCATGTATTCACGTACACCCGGAAAACTGTCTAAGTAGCGATCAATAAACTGTTTTGCTTCTTTTCTCGTAATGCCTAAGCTTTGCGATAATCCATAGTCACTTATGCCATAAACAATCCCAAAGTTAACCGCTTTTGCTTGTCGTCTCATGTTATCCGTAATCTCATCTGCCTCAACATGAAAGACGTCCATCGCGGTTCGTGTATGAATATCCATTCCTTCTTGGAATGCCTCGATTAATTTATCATCAGTCGCAATATGTGCTAATACACGAAGCTCAATTTGAGAATAGTCTGCAGCAAATAAAATCCATCCTTCTTTTGAAGGGACGAACGCTTGTCTAATTTTCTTTCCTTCTTCTAAACGAATCGGAATATTTTGTAGATTTGGTTCAATCGAGCTTAACCGTCCTGTTTGCGCTAAAGCTTGGTTAAAGCGGGTATGGATTTTTTTCGTGTCATTATAAATAACCTTTAACAAACCTTCAATATACGTAGATTGAAGCTTCCCTAGCTGACGGTACATTAAGAGCTTTGGAATAATTTCATGTTTGTCTTGCAGCTGTTCTAATACATCCGCCGAAGTGGAGTATCCCGTCTTTGTCTTTTTAATAGGTGGTAATCCTAGCTTTTCAAACAGAATAGGTCCGAGTTGCTTCGGAGAATTTAAATTAAACTTCTCTCCGGCTAACTCATGTATTTCATTTTCAATTTGTTCTAGCCGTTCTTTCAGCTCTTCCCGCATTTGCTTTAAGCGATCTTCATTAACAAGAACACCGTGATGTTCCATTTCTCCTAGTATGAGTGCAAGTGGCATTTCCAATTCCTTAAACAGCTTCCATTGCTCATTTTCTTTTAACAGCTCTTCGGCTTTATCACGCAATTGGAAAATTAGATCTGTCTTGCGAACAACGTGCTCTGCTAGCTTGTCTTCCTCTGGAACTTGTAGTTTCGCACCTTTTCCGTACACTTCTTCATCCATTAACACGCTCGTAACACCTAGCCGTTTCCCAATAGAAGGGATGTCAAACAGAGTTTCCGATGGGTTTAACAGGTAAGAGGCCAATAATAGGTCAAACTCTATTCCTTCCATATCGATTCCTTGATTTAATAGGCCAACCTTCGTCTGTTTGGAATCATGGACTATTTTTTTAAAGGAACCATCCTCTGCCCATTGCTTGAATGTCTCTGAAGCAAGAGCTACGTCTGTAGGGATGAAGATTTTTCGGTCCTCATTTACCAAACCAAATCCCTGAATAGGAGCTGTGTGATAATTTTCTTCAAGCATCTCCACAATAATCGCTTCTACTGAAGAAAAGGACACATCCTCTAAAGAGCGAACGATTTTATACTTCAGATCCGGGAGTTCATCTTGCCCCTCATCTTCAGGACTAACCTCTCCCTCAATTCGATTGACTAAAGAATTAAAGCCGAGCTCTTTAAAGATGGATAAAACGTCCTTCTCTTTATAGCCTGTAAATTCAATATTGGATAAACCAACCTGTAAAGGGGAGCTCGTGTTAATTGTAGCTAGTTCCTTACTCATAAAAGCATCTTCTTTATGCGTCTCTAATTTTTCTTTTAGTTTCTTCCCACTTACGTCATCCAAATGGTCATAGACACCTTCTAGCGTGTTAAAGTCCTTCAGGAGCTTAACAGCTGTCTTTTGTCCAACCCCTGGTACACCCGGTATATTATCGGAATTATCTCCCATTAAAGCTTTCATATGGATGACTTGCTCTGGTGTGATTTCCATTTTTTCTTGTAAGAAGGAAGGCGTATATGTATCCACTTCACTTATTCCTTTTCTAGTCAGATGGACCTCTACTTGATCAGAAACCAATTGTAATAAGTCCTTATCCCCGGAATACACGCGAACATCCCATTTATCCTTTTCCCCTTGCTTCGCAAGTGTTCCGATAATATCATCTGCTTCATAATTTTCAAGCTGATAGTATGGAATATCAAAAGCGTCTAGTAATTCTCTTAATAGTGGAAATTGCTCTGATAACTCTGGTGGAGTCTTTTGCCTGCCTCCTTTATATTCGCTAAATGTTTTATGTCGAAACGTTGTTTTCCCTGCATCAAATGCCACAAGCATATGGGTTGGTTTTTCATTTTCTAAAATGCGCAATAGCATCGTCGTAAATCCGTAGACCGCATTGGTGTAAACTCCTTTGTCATTATTCAATAATGGCAAAGCAAAAAACGCCCGGTACGCAATACTGTTTCCATCAATCAATACTAGCTTTTTAGACATATCCGGCACTCCCTCGTATTCATGATTTTCTTTACCTATCATTTTACCACTTTTTAATAGACAAACAAAAAAGGAATCGCCCTCTCACGATTCCTTCATATATGTTTTGGGAACGATATTCGAAATGTCGTTCCTTTTTCATGAACACTATCCACATAAATCTTTCCTTCATGTAATTCTACAATGTGTTTTACAATAGCTAATCCTAAACCAGTCCCACCAGTATTACGGCTTCTCGCTTTATCCACTCTATAAAATCGTTCAAAAATTCGTGGGATGGCTTCTTCAGGTATGCCAATTCCTGTATCTTTAACTGAAAAATCTAGCACATCATTACGGTTTTCGACAAGAACTTGGACACTGCCACCAACAGGAGTGTAACTAATTGCGTTATTGATAAGATTAATGAACACTTGTTTCAAGCGGTCGGAGTCTCCTTGAATAACGGTGTCATCATCAAAGCTTAAAGAAAGTTCAATCTCTTTATCCTTTGCCTGCTGATCTGCTATCGGTAAAATTTCTTCTACCAATTGTTTCACATCTACTGTTTCTCTTTGTAATTTCAGGTCGACTTTATCCAGCTTCGATAACTCCAATAAATCATGGATAAGTATTTGCAGACGCTCACTTTCCTTTAGAATAATCGATAAAAACTGACTTCTCAGCTCATCGCTATCCATTGCTCCATCTAGTAACGTTTCCGCAAATCCTCGAATGGAAGTGATTGGTGTTTTTAATTCATGCGATACATTGGCAACAAAGTCTTTTCGCATTTGTTCAAGCTTCTTTAATTCCGTTATGTCATGGAAAACGAGGACAACACCTCTTAATTCGTTAGTTTCATGGACGACAGGTGCCCCAACTATTTCGATATACTTTTGTTCAATCTCAATCGCTGTTGTAAAGGAGTTTTTCACCATCTCTTCGTATAGAAATGCTTCTTGTACGACACGGTGAACTACTTCTTGCTTGAGCACTTCATAGTAGAGGTAGCCGAAATAATCTTGCTTTTCCCCGCCGAAGATACTCAGAAATTTACGATTCACGAGGTGAACATAGCCCTTGTCATCAATTAGTAGAAGTCCACTTTCCATGTGATCAATAACAGTTCGCAACTGATTTTCCTGCATTTTTTCTTGTAACGACATTTCTTGAAGGCTTCGTGCCAAGATATTCACAGCAGTTGTAAGTTTTCCAGCATCTCCAAAAAACGTTTCATACGTTCTTGCTTTATAGTTCCCATTCACTAACTGCTCCGCAACCTGAGCAGCTGAACGAACGGGCTTTATGTACTTATCGTAAATATGATACATTAACACAAAAAATACAACCGCTGAACCAGTTAGTGTAATAATGACGATAATCTTCTTATAATCCGTTATGAGTGGTAGGATAACGGTTGCCATACCAACCATTACAACCACTACAACGATGATGTAAAGCAAAAAAGGGCGAAGATTTTTTTCAAACATTTAAGCAGGCTCCTCCATCTTGTAGCCGAGTCCACGAATTGTCTTGATATACACGGGGTGTCTTGTATCTGGTTCAATTTTCTCACGTAAGTGACTAATATGAACATCGACGATTCTTGTATCGCCTACAAAGTCGTAGTTCCAAACCGCACTTAACAACTGATCACGCGATAGGACTTTGCCTTTATGCTTTGCTAGATAAAGAAGAAGCTCGAACTCTTTTCGAGTAAACATAAGGGTTTCATCCCGTATGACCGCTTCATATTGTTCTGGATGGATAGAAAGTTGTCCAATTTTGATAACAGATTGCCCGTTATCTGCTGACCGGTTATTGGTGCGTCTTAAAATAGCTTTTATCCGAGCGACAACCTCTTTCGTACTAAACGGTTTTGTTAAGTAGTCATCTGCACCAAGCTCTAAGCCTAAAACTTTATCAAATTCATCGTCTTTTGCTGTTAACATAAGGATAGGAGTATCCACTTTATTTTGTCTTAACTGCTTACACACTTCTGTTCCATCCATTTCCGGAAGCATGAGATCAAGAATGATTAAGTCAAAGTTTTGATGAAGTGCTTTATTTAACCCTTCTTGTCCTGTGTAGGCGACTTCTGTTTCGAAGCCAGCTAATTCCACATTATATTTTAATAATGTTACAATTGATTCTTCATCATCTACAATCAATACTTTTTGATTCATCCAAACACCCCACTGTTTAATATCTACGTTCATCATACAATGAAGGTATTCGCATGTGAATACTCCTTATCCACAAATGTAGCGTAAATATTGTAAAGTTTTATTAATATTTCTGAATATTCAGTAATTGAATGGTGAAAATTAGTTAAAATTTTGCAAAGAGCGTGCCGTCAAGGATTCTAATTCCGCAGCTGGTTTTACGAGGAAAGTTCCTTCTAAGGCGGTTAGGTTATCACTCTTTCCTATTACTCGAATCGTAATCGTTGAGTCATCTTCTTGGATACGGACAACCTCCAATTCTACTTCAATCTCTGAGTAGTGATAAACAGGATTTGGATACTTTAGGTGATGCTCTAAAATATGACAACCAGGACCAGGTAAATGCATGGAAACCATGGAAGAAGCGATTCCTATCAACATAGTTGATGGAACAACTGGTTGTTTATATGGTGTCTGAGAGGCATAATCGTGTTGGATATAAAGAGGGTTTGCATCATCCGTAAGGCCTAAATATAATAAAATATCTCGATCTTCAATCGTTTTCACCGCGCGATAAGAATCTCCTACGGCTAGTTCCTGTATGTGCTTTCCTAGTTTTCTTTTTTTTCCAATCATTATAACACCATCCTCTTATTCTTATAGGAAAACCCTTGCCAATCTAGACAAGGGTTTTCTTTTCTATGCTTATCCTAATACCTTTAAGACACTTTTAACGGACTCAGCAGATTTATCTAGAGCCGCTCTTTCTTCTTCCTTCAGATCTAACTCGATTACTTCTTCTAGACCGTTGCCACCGATGATTGTAGGGACACCAAGATAAATATCTTGATAGCCATACTCACCTTCTAAGTAAGCAATACTTGGAAGAACTCTGCGTTGATCCTTCAAAATAGCTTCAGCCATTACTGTAAGAGAAGCAGCAGGCGCATAATACGCACTACCATTTCCTAAAAGGTTTACGATTTCTCCGCCGCCTTTTCTCGTGCGTTCCACGATGGCATCAAGTCGTTCATTTGAAAGTAAATTTTCTAGTGGAATACCACCAGCATAAGAATAACGGATTAGTGGTACCATGTCATCACCATGACCACCAAGTACGAAACCAGTCACATCTTTCACTGATAGATTTAACTCTTCTGCAACAAATGTGCGGAAACGAGCGCTATCTAACACACCGGATTGACCAATAACACGATTTTTAGGTAATCCAGACTCCTTAAATACGGTATAAGTCATGGCATCCACCGGGTTCGTTAACACAATAATCGTTGTTTCCGGAGAATACTTCACGATTTCTTGTGTAACGCTTTTCATGATTTTGGCATTCGTATTTACAAGATCGTCACGGCTCATGCCCGGTTTACGTGCAATACCTGCTGTAATAATAACAATGTCAGAACCTGCTGTGTCTGCATAATCAGCAGTACCTGTAATTTTTGCATCAAATCCTTGAACAGGACTTGCTTCTAACATATCTAACGCTTTTCCTTTTGTTGGGTCTTCCATGTTGGGAATATCTACTAACACAACGTCAGCTAATTCTTTTTGAGCAATCATAAGTGCAGTTGTTGCACCGGTGAAGCCTCCACCGATAACGGAAACTTTTCTTCTTTTAATTGTCACAAGAATCCCCTTCTTTCGATATTAGTCCATGTTAGAAATAAGCGCATCTGCGAACTCAGAAGTTTTTACTTCTGTAGCTCCATCCATCATACGTGCAAAGTCATACGTCACTACTTTAGACTCAATTGTCTTATCCATAGCTTTGACAATTAGATCAGCAGCTTCTCTCCACTCAAGGTGTTCAAGCATTAATACCCCAGATAAAATAACAGACGAAGGATTTACTTTATCTAATCCAGCATACTTAGGTGCGGTACCGTGTGTAGCCTCAAAAATTGCGTGCCCTGTTTCATAGTTAATGTTTGCACCAGGAGCAATACCAATTCCACCAACTTGTGCAGCAAGCGCATCTGAAATATAGTCTCCGTTAAGGTTCATCGTAGCTACTACATCAAATTCTTTCGGACGAGTTAAGATTTGTTGTAGGAAGATATCCGCAATTGCATCTTTCACGATAATCTTACCAGCTTTTTCTGCTTCCTCTTGTGCTTTATCCGCAGCCGCTCTTCCATCTTTTTCTACAATCTTGTCATATTCAGCCCATGTAAATACTTTATCTCCGTATTCTTGTTCTGCTAGTTCATAGCCCCAGTTTTTGAAAGCACCTTCGGTAAATTTCATAATGTTTCCTTTGTGAACAAGTGTCACGCTCTTACGACCTTCGTTGATTGCGTAATCAATCGCAGCACGAACAAGACGTTTTGTACCTTCTTCCGATACAGGCTTAATTCCGATTCCAGAAGTCTCAGGGAAACGGATTTTATGTACACCCATTTCGTTTTTCAAGAATTCAATAACTTTCTTCACTTCGTCGCTACCTTTTTGCCACTCGATACCAGCATAAATATCTTCAGTATTTTCACGGAAGATGACCATGTCTGTATCCTCTGGGCGCTTAACTGGAGATGGTACGCCGTTGAAATAGCGAACTGGGCGAAGACACGTGAACAAATCAAGCTCTTGACGTAGTGCTACGTTTAAAGAACGGATTCCTCCACCAATTGGTGTTGTCAAAGGTCCTTTTATCGCGATTTTGTAGTCTCTAATAACATCTAATGTTTCTGAAGGTAGCCATTCCCCCGTTTGATCGAATGCTTTTTGTCCTGCAAGCACTTCTTTCCATTCAATGGATTTCTCGCCATTGTATGCCTTATTAACTGCCGCTTCCAATACGCGACTTGCTGCTGCCCAAATATCTGGACCTGTACCGTCTCCTTCAATAAACGGAATAACAGGTTTGTTTGGAACATTTAATACCCCACTATTTACTGTAATTTTTTCACCTTGTGTCATAATAATGAAATCCTCCTAGTCTTTTTAAAACCTTTTTTATTTAGTAAACCTTCCCCATCAATTAAAAAAAGGAAGTAGTGCAAACGCAACAATATAGACCACCATTTGGTAGGCCCGAATTTCATACTTTTAGATTTTCCAACTTACAACTAAAAGTAGGACTCAACCTTTGCCTTACGGCTTGGTTTCGCCAAGTTTTATCTATTTTCAATCGAAACATACGTTTGTTCCGTTGGCCCAACATAATCAGCACGAGGGCGAATCAAACGATTGTTTTCGTATTGTTCCAGAATGTGAGCAATCCAACCGGATACGCGGCTTACTGCGAAAATAGGTGTGAATAAATCATGATCAATACCAAGACTATGGTAAACAGATGCCGAATAGAAGTCTACATTGGCAGGAAGTCCTTTTGTTTCTTTAATGTAATCCTCAATCTTTACTGACATTTCATACCACTTTGCTTGCCCTGTTAATTCGGTAAGCTCTTTAGACATTTTTCTCAAGTGCTTCGCACGTGGATCTCCGGTACGATAAACACGGTGTCCCATACCCATTATTTTTTCTTTGTTTGCAAGCTTTTCTTTAATATATGGAAGAGCATTTTCTACTTCCCCAATTTCGGAAAGCATTTTCATTACACGTTCATTCGCTCCACCGTGAAGTGGTCCTTTAAGAGCACCAATCGCTGCTGTTACACCAGAGTACACGTCAGATAATGTCGCTACACATACACGAGATGTAAAGGTAGAAGCATTTAATTCATGATCAGCATGTAACACGAGTGCTTTATTAATCGCTTCCACTTCAATGTCTTTCGGCTCTTCTCCATTTAGCATATAGAGAAAGTTTGCGGCATAGCTTAACCCTTTTTTAGCAAACACTGGTTCTTTTCCTTGGCGAATCCGAGCAAATGCCGTAACAATGGTAGCAATTTTCGCCTGCAAACGAATTGCTTTACGTTTGTTTGCTTCCATATCAAGGTCATCTGCTTCTGCATCAAATAGCCCTAACATAGATACGGCTGTACGAAGAGCCGCCATTGGGTGAACGGTTGATAGATCATATGATTTAAAATGATCAACGATTTGTTGGGGAATTTCCATATTGGAAACAAGCTTTTCTTCAAATTGTGTGAGCTCTTCTTGATTCGGTAAACGCTTGTTCCAAAGTAGGAATACCACTTCCTCAAAACTTGCATGTTCGGCAAGATCATCAATCTTGTAGCCAACATATGTCAATTGGTCATTGATAATCGAGCTTACCGATGACTCTGCTGCAACAATTCCTTCTAACCCTTTGGTTGTTGACATTCAATCCCTCTCCTTTTCTCTCGTTCTTTCAAGCTGTGTCCATTTTGTAAAACGGATACAATTCCATGAGTTCGATATAATGGACATGCATCATTTCTGCTTCAGCCATTCATAGGTTCTCGTAAATTTAACAATCTAGTCATCCCCAAACTCAATTATAAACAATAAATAGTACTATGTGAAATGAAACCGATTAATTTTTTCTTAAAATAATGCTAGTTTTTTTGCCTTTTTTGTGAAAAATCGATAAGGAAGGTAGAAAATCATTTACGAACCGACAAATACATCTACGAATTTCATCACCACGTAGGCAATACCCGCTCCAATAAGTGGACCAACAGCAACCCCATGAAAGAAAACGACGGCAATAATAGTTCCAAGTACTAGCGCAGTAGTAAGATGGGGATCATTCGCTAGCAAATCAAGTCCATTTTTTGCGATTAATGCTACAAAAATACCTGCGCCGAGCGCGATCCACCCATAATAAGACTTTACACTTTCTAATAATTCCTTAAAACCAATTTGACCACTAGCAATGGGTACGAGTACCGCAATCGTAATGACCGTAACTCCTAAACTTATCCCTTTTTCAGTTAAGTAGGGGAATACACGATCATCCAATTTAAATAACTTCAATCCTAATAACACATATACAGCAATCATGATCGATTGATTTTTCCCTAAATAGCCTAGTAAAAATAGTAGTAATAAAAATATCATAGATTGATTAAACATCCATTAATCCTCCAAGTTATTAAAGCTGTCCACTTCTTGTGATTGAATCGTACCTCTTTGAATATATATGAAGAAAGAGGTGTTTGGAGTGAACATGATAACAAAACAACAAGTTCAACGTTTTTTATTTGTGTGCGGCATCATTCTTACTTCATACTTTTTATTTGTTTCTCTCGCACAATATACCTATCCATTTATCATTGCGATTTTCTTTGCCTATTTGCTGAACCCAGTAGTAGATTGGTTAAGCACTTCGTTTAAACTTCCGAGAGGACTAGCTGTATTTCTTTCCATTGTATTTATTTTAACAGTTATAACTGCAATTATTTCCATTCTTGTTGTCGAGCTTATTAATGGGACAGCCTATTTGGCAAATAACCTGCCCGAAAGCTTTAAAATGTTTGTTCAATATATGGAACAATGGATCACGAATGAAGTCATGCCTATTTATGAAAAATTAGCATCTATTTATCAAAGTCTTGAGCCTAGTCAACAAAAAGCCATTCTGGACCATGTGAAACAAACTGGAGAAAATATTGCGTCAACTGGTGCTGACACATTACAAAATTTCCTGCAAGAAATTCCGACACTACTTAGCAAGCTACCTAGCTATATCACCGTTTTGATTTTTTCATTAATGGGGACTTTTTTTATCAGTAAAGACTGGCCAACTTACAAGCTAATGCTGCGTCGGAAAACCTCCTCCAATGTACGACAATCTGGTGTACAAGTCACAACTGGATTGAAAAGAGCTTTTACAGGTTATATCAAAGCACAGTTTACTCTAATCTCCATTACAGCTTGTATTGTACTTATTGGCTTATTTATCTTGCGAGTCGACTATGCTGTTACCATTGCATTTCTAACGGGAATCGTAGATATTTTGCCTTATGTAGGGACAGGAATTGTGTTCATCCCTTGGATTCTTTATTGTTATTTTACAGGTAATATGTATTTAACAATTGGATTGTCCATTCTATTTGTAACGGTAGTCGTTCAAAGACAACTGATGGAACCTAAAATTCTCTCACAAAGTATTGGTGTGAACCCTTTAGCTACTTTAGTTGCTTTATTTGTTGGGTTTCAGTTATGGGGATTTTCCGGACTGATTATTGGCCCAACATTGGCTGTCGTTGGAAACACCCTTTATCAATCCGGACTGTTTCATAGTGTGGCTGCCTATATCAAAGGAGAGGAATCTTAACGACGGAAAATTGTAATGGTTCCTCTGCTCAACATTTTTGAAAGAATAGCCTTCATCCAAAGTTTGATTGGACGCCTGGAGACAGGGATTAATAATAAAAAACCGATTGTATCGGTTATAAAACCTGGTGTCACTAAAAAAGCTGCGCCTAACAAAATGCAAATTCCATCTATTATTTGTTCATGTGGTACTTGCCCAACATTTATAGATTGCCTAGCACGATTTAATGCTTCTGTGCCTTGTTGCTTGGCTAACCATGCACCAATGACACCTGTTAAGATAATGAGGCAGACCACCCACCATGGACCAATAATACCTCCTGCCCAAACGAAGATGCCAATTTCTAACGCTGGCACGATAAGAATTAATAATAGAATCCATTTAAACATAGCCATCTCCCCTTTTCCAAATCCGTATCGATTCTAAGAGTCTAGGATGAAGAAAAAAGAAGGGATATCCCTTCTTTTTCATTTAAAGTACGGAAGCATGGCCTCCATAAATATCCCCTTTGCTGGCATCAATGGTAATATCGCTTTTGTCTTCAATGATATCTACCGCTTTTTCGACACCAACAATGACTGGAATTCCTAAGCTTAATCCGACTATGGCAGCATGTGAAGTAAGTCCGCCTTCTTCGGTTATAATGCCACTTGCTTTCTCAATGGCTGGCATCATTTCTTTATCCGTTCCATAGGTTACAATGATGTCGTCGTCTTCCACTTTAGAAAGGGCCTCTTCGGCATTTTTCACAACAACTGCTCGACCATAGGCGTTTCCTTTCCCTACACCCTGTCCTTTAGCTAAAACGTCTCCAACGACGTGGACTTTTAACAGATTGGTTGTGCCTGCTTCGCCTACTGGTACACCAGCCGTAATAATCACACGACTTCCACGGTTAAAGAGACCTGTAGAAAGTCCGCGATCGACTGCGATGTCTAACATATGATCGGTAGACTCTGCTTGTTCTCCCATAACTGCTGTTACGCCCCAAACAAGAGAAAGTCTTCTCTTAGAACGTTCGTCAAAAGTTACAGCTATGATCGGTGCTTTCGGGCGGTATTTTGAAATCATTCGTGCCGTATAACCACTTTGTGTCGGTGTAAGAATAGCATCGACATCTAAGTTCATTGCAGAGTGAGTGACAGATTGACTAATCGCATCGGTAATCGTCATATCACTATGTTTAGAACGGATATCTAGAATGGCTTTATGATCTAGAGCCGTTTCCGCTTTTGTTGCGATGTTACTCATCGTTCTTACTGCTTCAACAGGATAATCCCCTGCAGCTGTCTCACCAGAAAGCATGATTGCATCTGTGCCGTCAAAAATCGCATTCGCTACATCCGAAGCTTCTGCACGAGTAGGACGAGGATTTCGCTGCATGGAATCAAGCATTTGTGTCGCCGTAATAACTGGTTTACCTGCTGTGTTACACTTACGAATCATGTCTTTTTGTACAAGTGGTACATCTTCTGGTGGGATTTCTACCCCAAGATCTCCACGAGCAACCATTAAGCCATCACTTACTTGAAGAATTTGTTCTAAATTATCGACACCTTCACGGTTTTCGATTTTTGGAATGATATTGATGTGGGTTGCCCCATTTTCTTCTAATAGCTCGCGGATTTCTAATACATCGGAAGCACGACGCACAAAGGAGGCGGCGATAAAGTCAACGCCTTGTTCAATTCCGAACTTAATATCCGCAGCATCCTTGTCCGTAATACCAGGTAGGTTTACACTGACATTTGGCACATTTACCCCTTTTTTATTTTTTAGTAATCCGGAGTTTAATGCTACCGTTTTTAGTTCATTTTTTTCTTTGTCGACTTCTACAACTTCAAGTTCAATCAATCCGTCATCTAATAAGAGTTTGGATCCAACATGCACATCATGAATAAGATGAGGATATGTAACTGAAATCTTTTCAGCAGTCCCCTCGATTTCTTCCATCGAAACATAAACATTAGCACCTTTGTTTAGTTGAGCTTGTCCATCCTTTAGGACTCCGGTGCGAATTTCTGGCCCTTTCGTATCTAACAAAATAGCAACTGTCTTTCCAGTGCGTTTAGCCGCTTCTCTAATATTAACGATTCGTTGACCATGTTCCTCAAAGTCGCCGTGTGAAAAGTTTAGTCTTGCCACATTCATTCCAGATTCGATTAAATCAACAAGCTTTTCAACCGATTCCGAAGCTGGTCCAATCGTACAAACAATTTTTGTCTTTCTCATTACACTTCCTCCTAGCATTCTCTTGTGACACAATAGCTGTTAAATGGATAATTCTTTGGATAGACGATACATATCCTCATCAATCGTATGTGGTTGCTGCAAAATTTCAATAATATCGTGGTCTACTAACTTATTGTTTTGAATACCAACCATACGGCCTGCTTTTCCTTCGAGTAGAAGATCAACCGCTTTAGCTCCTAGGCGACTAGCTAGCACACGATCATTAGCTGTAGGAGAACCACCGCGCTGAATATGACCTAAAATGGTCACCCTCGTTTCTAGGTTTGTAGCTTCTTTTATACGTTTTCCGTAATCAAATCCACTTCCAACACCTTCGGCCAGGACAATGATACTGTGTTTCTTACCACGTTCATGTCCTTTTTTCAGACGATCTACTACCTCATTAAATTCATCTGGCTGTTCTGGTATAAGGATGCTTTCCGCACCGTCTGCTAAACCAGACCAAAGCGCTAAATCTCCAGCATGTCTACCCATCACTTCAATGACATATGTACGTTCGTGAGATGTTGCTGTGTCGCGAATCTTATCAATCGCCTCAATGACTGTGTTCAACGCTGTATCGAATCCAATGGTGAAGTCCGTTCCTGGAATATCATTATCAATCGTCCCAGGCACACCTATACAAGGATACCCTTTTTTTGTTAATTTTTCGGCCCCCTGAAATGAACCATCTCCACCAATAACGATCAAACCTTCGATGCCAAATTTTTTCAACTGTTCGATTCCTTTATCTTGCCCTTCTTCCGTTTTAAATTCTTCACAGCGAGCAGAGTAAAGAATCGTTCCACCACGTTGGATAATATCCCCAACGGAACCGAGTTCCATCTTTTTAATATTCCCGTCGATAAGACCTTGATACCCGTTATAAATCCCGTACACTTCCACATCATGATATATCGCTTTTCTAACTACCGCACGAACAGCAGCATTCATACCAGGTGCATCGCCGCCACTAGTTAAAACGCCAATTTTTTTCATTCTTCTTCACCTCTATAACAAAAGTATATTCTACCTGTTACTTTTCTCCCCATTACACCATAATCCTAAACAAAAGAATTTTCAAATAGAATTATACCGTAATCTAATTCTATTCTCACTAGATATAGGAATATTTAACCGAATTTACGTAATTTTAATCGTATAAACATAGCCTCTTGCTTATACGCAAGAGGCATCACATTATTCGGAATAGTCTCCGATTTGTTTATATTTTTCCCAGCGCTTCTCTAACAATGCTTCTGATTCTATTCGCCGAAGTTCTTCTAGAGACTTTACTAGCACTTTTTCAATAGCTTGTGCTTGCTCGTCCACATTCCGGTGAGCACCACCACTTGGTTCCTGAATGATCTCATCAATTAAACCTAAAGATTTCAAATCATAAGATGTAATTTGCATCGTTTCCGCTGCACGTTGAGCTTGTGTGGAATCCTTCCATAATAATGCAGCTGCACCTTCTGGTGAGATAACCGAATAGGTAGAGTTCTCCAACATGTGGATATGGTCCCCTACGCCTATACCTAGAGCTCCGCCACTTCCGCCTTCTCCGATGACGACACAAATGATTGGAACGCGTAGACCAGCCATTTCCATTAGGTTGCGAGCAATCGCTTCACTCTGGCCTCTTTCCTCTGCTGCCTTCCCAGGGTAAGCGCCTTTCGTATCTATAAAACTAATGATTGGTCGATTAAATTTATCGGCTTGCTTCATATGTCGTAAAGCTTTACGGTATCCCTCCGGGTGTGGACTTCCAAAATTTCTTCGAATGTTTTCTTTTGTGTTTTTTCCTCTTTGGTGTCCAACAATCGTTACAGGTTGTCCGTTAAACTTTGCTATCCCCGACACAATTGCTTCGTCATCCGCAAACAAACGATCTCCATGGAACTCAATAAAGTCCGTAAACAGCTTTTGTATATAATCCAACGTTGTCGGTCTCTCCGCGTGTCGAGCAATTTGGACTCGATCCCAAGGTTTTAAGTTTTGGTAAATATCTTTTTCAAGCCTCGTTAGCCTTTCCTCCATACGAGCAATTTCTTCAGTTAGGTCCACATCACTATTTTTTGTAATCGTTTTTAACTCTTCGATTTTATCCTTTAGTTCGAGAACCGGCTTTTCAAACTCCAGTGCCTGCTTCATGAAGCGTTCCCTCCCGTATAATGGATGTCAAGGATTGTCCCCAATACTTCCTTCATGTCAAGCCGGTTAATCACTTTATCAAGTTGACCATGCTCTAGCTGGAATTCAGCGGTTTGGAAATCATCTGGTAATTCTTCTCGAATCGTTTGTTCGATAATTCTTCGTCCTGCGAAGCCAATTAAAGCTCCTGGTTCTGCAAAGTTATAATCTCCTAACGATGCAAAGCTTGCAGATACACCGCCAGTAGTCGGATTGGTCATGACAGAAATCATTAATCCACCAGCTCGACTAAGACGTTCAATCGCTACCGAAGTTTTGCTCATTTGCATGAGGCTTAGCATTCCTTCCTGCATTCTGGCTCCACCAGAGGCCGTAAAGATAATAAACGGCAGAGAGGAATCTTTCGCTTTTTCAATAGCACGAGCAATTTTTTCGCCTACGACGGAGCCCATACTTCCCATTCGAAAGCGAGCATCCATTACAGCGATAACCGTTTCGATCCCGTTAATAGAACCTTTTCCAGTTACGACCGCTTCGTTCAGTCCCGTTTTGTTACGATCCTTTTCAAGCTTTTGTTCATAATCAGGAAATTGTAACGGATTATTCGTTGTCATGCCTTTATCCCACTCGACAAACGTATCTGGATCTAATAAGCTATGAATTCTCGTTAAGGCATCGATTTGGTGATGATAGCCACATTGAGGACATACATTTAAGTTTTTTTCCATTTCTTTACGATAAAATATCTTTTGACATCCCATACACTTTTGCATAATTCCTTGAGGAACATCTTGCTTCGCTTCCTCTCTAGGAATGGGTGCATATTTCTTCTTTTTATTAAAAAAATCCTTTAGCAAGGGATATTCCTCCTTTAGTGAAATCCAGAAGGTTTTAAGTTCTTGATATGGTTCCCTTATCCTTCTTTGTAAAAGTCATCAAACAATGGCTCTATAGTTTCATAACGCTTATTTCTATATGCTTCTACCAAAGCATCGTAAAGAGATGGCTCATAAGAGATTTGATGCACGGTATGAGAAAAGTCCTCTACTAATTGCCATATCTTGTACATTAAATAATTGTGTGAAATTTGAAAGATAAGCAAAAAGAACGAGTGGTGCTTATCCTTCTCCTCCATGTTTGTATTGGAACATATAGCTTGTAATTCTGTGAGAATATCGTCCGTCATATTGGAAAAAGCTAGCTTTGCTGCTTCTTTTTCCATTATTTTTTTCGTGGACAAGATATCTTTTTTAGTCTTGGGCTCATGCAGGATAAAGGTAGATAATAGCTCAACCGTATGATGGGTTCTGTATTGTCTGAGAAATGTACCTTCTCCTCGCCTTGTCTCGATTAATCCTAACAGCTCTAGCGCCCTCAAAGCCTCTCGTACAGACGATCTGCCCGCATCTAATTGTTCCGCCAATTCTCTTTCTGATGGAAGCTTATCCCCCGGTGATAATTGATGATTAGTAATATAATTGCGAATCTCGCTTAAAACTTCTTCATAAACCTTTGCTTTTTCAGATTGAATCAATGACGGGTAGCCTCCTTAAAAGTCCATCGGCTAATCTTCAATTAGAGTTAATCTTCTCGTCTTTTCAGCGATATCTTCTGGATCTACTTGGATTCTTGCAACTCCAGAGTCCATAGCCGCTTTTGCCACACTTGCCGCAACAGCAGGAGCAACTCTTGGGTCAAATGGAGCTGGAATAACATAATCCTCATTTAATTCATGATCACTAATTAAAGCAGCAATCGCTTCTGCAGCAGCGATCTTCATTTTTTCGTTTATTCGGGTAGCGCGAACATCCAACGCACCTCTGAAAATACCAGGAAATGCAAGTACATTATTCACTTGGTTCGGAAAATCAGAACGACCTGTTCCAATTACTCGAGCACCAGCATTTTTTGCAGCTTCCGGCATGATTTCAGGGTCAGGATTTGCCATCGCAAAAATAATAGAATCGTCGTTCATACTACGGACCATATCTTCTGAAAGCAATCCACCAACTGAAACACCAATAAAGACGTCAGCACCCTGCATGACTTCTTCCAGGTTACCTTCGATTTTATCCTTGTTCGTTATTCTAGCTACTTCATCCTTGACTTCGTTCATCCCATATTTACGCCCATCGAAAATAGCGCCTTTTGAATCACACATAATCATATCTCTAACACCAAAACTATAAAGTAATTTAATAATAGCAATACCCGCTGCCCCAGCACCATTGGCTACGACTTTAATATCTGAGAATTTTTTTCCTACTAATTTTAGTGCATTTAATAGACCTGCGACGGTAACAATAGCGGTTCCGTGTTGATCGTCATGAAATATAGGTATGTTTGTTTCTCTTTTTAATCGTTCTTCAATGACAAAACAGTTCGGTGCTGCAATATCCTCAAGGTTTACACCACCAAATGTTGGTTCCATCAATTTAACCGTTCGAACGATTTCATCCACATCGTGTGTATCTAAACAAATAGGAAAAGAATCTACACCTGCAAAGCTTTTGAATAAAACGGACTTCCCTTCCATAACAGGTAGTGCTGCTTCTGGGCCGATATTTCCCAGACCTAATACGGCTGAACCATCACTGACAACTGCTACCATGTTGCCTTTCATCGTGTATTCATACACAGCTTCTTTTTGGTCATATATTTCTTTACAAGGTTCCGCAACACCTGGAGAATAAGCTAAACTTAAATCTCTGGCATTTTTAACTGGTATTTTGGATTGTGTGGTTAATTTCCCTTTGTTTATACGATGAATATGTAAGGCTTCATCTCTTAAATTTGACAACTAAAACCCGCTCCTTTATCCATTCAGAGAATTGAAATGTACGACTTTTCCAAAATTGGTCTGACCACTTAACTACTATATTATAACAGATGGAAAAAGAGTGTAAAGTAGATGCACTTCTATCCTTTTTCCCATTTTTATCTATTAGAGGTTGTTCAAAAACTCCGGTAAAAAGGACACGGCGATTTTCTTCGTTAGCTTGCTTCTCCGGTGCTCACGTATCTATAGGAAGGTGGATTTTCTGCTAAAGTCGTGCACGTCCTGTGCACAACGCAGAAGTCAGCACATCCTGTGCAAGTCCGCTCCTCTAAGCTGCAATGCCTCGAACTTCTTGGTCCTTTTCATCCTCCTTTTTGAACACGCACTATTACAAAATCCTTATGCTATAAACAATACGTCTATTAAGACCGTTTAATGACCACATTTTCTTTGCCGAACGTACGGCTTAATGCTTGGATGCAATCCCTGGTCAGCTTTACATTATATTTTCCAGCAAGCTGATAAGATGTATTCTTCTGTTGATGATACATAATGATGGGGACTGTACCGGGATACTGATCCGCAATTGTGCTCATTTTTTCTAGTACTTTTTGATCATTTTGATCCGTTATTTTTAAAAATACCCGTTGCTCAACTTTTACCGTTAGTTCTTCTTCCTGAAAAGGACGGATTTCCTCTAGGACCCATTGTAGCCTTTCATTTCGCTTTTCAACCTTCCCTTTCAAGAAAACCATCGATTCTTCCTTCAACCATTTGCTAATATTTCGATATAACTCCGGAAACACAACCCCATCCATTTCATCCGTTTCATCCCCTAAAGTTACGAATGCCATGGACTCTCCTCGTTTCGTTCGAATCGTTTTTACCTCTTGTATAATCGCACAGCCAAGCAACTGTTTTTGACCAATTAGCTTGCGAGCATTTCGAAACGTAATATACCCGTTCGTTCGTAAAAGATTACGATACTCCGTTAAAGGGTGACTCGATAAATAGATACCTAACACTTCTTTTTCCATTTCAAGTTTTTTAATTTGCGAGAAATCCTCTACCTCTACGTATGAACCATCTAATTGAACATCCCCTTCAAAAAAGGAGGGTTGATCATCAAACTCTTTAAATAGTTCTGCCTGTTCTCTGGCTTGATCAATCGTTGCGAGCATACTAGCTCGATTGGCATACGTTTCGTCAAAGGCACCAGACATTACTAGGGTTTCTATAATCGGGCGAGTTACGACTTTCAAAGAGACACGCATACAAAAATCAAATAAATGCTTGTACGGACCGTTTTTTCTCCCTTTTATTATTTCTGAGATGACCTGATGGCCAATTCCTTTAAGGGTTAGAAATCCAACTCGAAGCTTCCCTTTATCTACGATGAATCTGCCATAACTTTTATTAATAGAAGGTGGCAAAGTTGGAATCCCAAGTTCACTAGCTTCTTTTATATAGACGCGAACCTTTTCTTGTTGATTCGAAACCGAGCTTAACAGCTCTGCCATAAAGAAAGCTGGATAATGCGCTTTTAGATAAGCAAGTTGATAGGAAATGACACTGTAAGCAACGGCGTGACTTCGGTTAAAGCCATAATTAGCAAATCGAACAATCCAAGTAAAAATTTCTTCCGCTATAGCAGACTCGTAGCCTTGTTCCATACACCCCCTTATGAATAATTCCTTCTGTTCATGCATGACAGCCTGGTCTTTTTTGGATATTGCTCTTCTTAATAGATCAGCTTGCCCTAAACGGAATCCAGCCATCTGATGGGCAATTTGCATAATTTGTTCCTGATATACCAACACACCATAGGTCTTTTCCAATATCGATTTTAATACAGGGTGTGGATAGGTGACAGGCTCTTGTTTATGCTTCCGTTTTACATAGGTTGGGATGTATTCCATCGGTCCTGGACGATATAAAGCATTGACTGCTACTACATCTTCAAATTCCGTTGGCTTCAAAGAAGATAGCACCTGTTGCATTCCTTGAGATTCCAATTGAAAAATACCATTCGTTGCACCGGATTGCAGAAGAGAAAATGTTTGATCATCTTGGTATGGAATGTCTTCTAATCGGAAGTTAGAATTGACATTTCGTTGAATCGATTGAACGATTCTTTCCATTAAACTCAAATTTCTCAGCCCTAAAAAGTCCATTTTTAATAAGCCGAGCTGTTGCACTTCATTCATTGCATATTGAGTCAACGCAATTTCGTTATGACCAGCCATTAAAGGGACATACTTCTTCAATGGACTTTTACTGATTAAAACACCCGCAGCATGAGTGGATACGTGACGTGGAAGCCCTTCTAATTTACGAGCAATTTGGATTAATTTCCTTAACAAATCGTTTCGTTGAATGTATTCGTTTAACTCTTGTGATTGCTGGATGGCATCTATCAAACTGCCAGAAGAGCTCGGTAACTGCTTTAACACAAAGGCGAGATCTTGTGCATCCATATTCATTGTTTTTCCTAATTCACGGATCACGGACCTTGCCGCAAATGTTCCAAATGTCGCAATTTGCGCTACGTGCTCAGCGCCGTATTTCCCTTGTACATACTGAATGACTTCATCCCGCCTATGATCTGAAAAGTCGATATCAATATCCGGCATTGTTACTCGCTCTGGGTTTAAAAATCTTTCAAACAATAAATCATGCTCTAACGGATCGACATCCGTAATCGATAACAAGTAAGCAACGAGAGAGCCTGCCGCCGATCCTCTTCCTGGGCCAACCATTATCCCATTTTCTTTTGCATATTTGATAAAATCCCAAACGATGAGAAAGTAGTCACTAAAGTTCATTTTTTGTATAACAGAAAGCTCGTAATTTAATCGCTCTTTTACTTCCTGCAACCTTTGATCATACCTTGTTTCTATCGCTTGAAAACATATGTTTTGTAAGAACGTAAAAGCATCAGTATCATTGGGAACCGGATAGGATGGGAGTAACGGTTGATCAAACTCTATGGTGACGTTACACGCTTCCGCAATTCGATTCGCTTCCTCCAGAAGCTTAGCCCATTTCCCAGGAAATCGGTCAATCATTTCTTGATGAGAGGCGAAATGTTGCTGTGAAGATTCTCGGTTAGAATCAGCATGCCATTTCCGTCCATCTTTCATCGCTTGCAAGCAAACATATGCTTCCTCATCTTCCGTGTTCACATATCGAACATCACGAATTGCGGTGTACGCAATCGATTTGGTAAAGTGCTGACGGATGACTTCCATATCCTGTAGAATTTCATCTCTCGCTTCCGGTATTCCAATGTAAAAATTCCCTTCACGAAATAACGTCGTCCATTTCTTTAGATAATCCTGCATACCTTCCATCAAGTCATCTTCAATAAAACCGTGTAGGCTCGAGTTCGACCAAGGCAATATTCCAATCAAATGGTCTGTGTACAAGTTTAACTCGGAAAAAAGAAGCTCCGTATGATGATTAAGTTGAAGCATACTACTTAATTGTATGAGCTGTTCATATCCTTTATTATTTTTAGCTAGAAGGATGCAAGGCTCTCGTTTTTCATCCTGCTGAACAAACACAACCATTCCTATAATCGGCTTAATACCAACCTTTTGACAAGCACGATAAAATGGTACAACTCCATGTAACACCATTTCATCTGTAATGGTGAGTGCTGAATATCCTTTCTCCATTGCTGCTTGGACGAGATGATCGATAGATATCGTGCTCTTCATTAAACTGTAGCCTGTCCGAATCTGCAAATGTGTAAAATCCATTTTTTCTCCCGCCTTTTCTATACGTCTATTATATCGAATTCGCAAGTCTGTTGAAACGAATAACATAACTTGTCTACCTGTATCATAAAATGGAATAAGGCTTTTAATGGGAACAAACCAACACATGTCTCTGTTACATACTATTTATAAAGGGTGAACAGCTATGGAGGAAGAACGATTTATTTCATCCATTATTCATTGTTATTTTATTGCGCTAGGCGTTATTTTGGGTGGAACATTTATTGGTAGTATCGGGGCATTTGCTACTGGTGAACCACCGATGACTATTATGAGACGCATTGCAAGAGGGTTACGAATCTGGGCAATTGTAGCTGCTATTGGTGGAACATTTGACGCCATTTCAAATTTTGAACGAGGAATTTACGAGGGCTCTACCATCGACATCGTGAAGCAAGTTCTTCTGATTGTATTTGCCATGGCAGGGGTTCAGACTGCTTTATTAATCATTGAATGGTTTACGCAGGAGAGTGTGGACTAATGCATTTTCCACCTTTATTTAAAAAGACAAGCTGGCAACGATTTCTAGCAGGGTGCTTTGTCGGTGCAATTTTAGCCTTTATTATTTTCTTATATATGCATGGCCGTCTTTATGAGCAATGGGCTATCGATAATTTAAATCTTCAAAAAAGAATTTCCGAGCTAGAGGATGAAATCGAAATTCTTTCTCAGGAAAAATCTGAATTGGATGAACAAGCCCAGGAACATATGATTGTACAAGAAATCGAAATCATACTCATTAACCAAAAATCATTAAAATTAGACCGACTTGTAGAGCATCAGGCTAAGCAATACATAAAAGATCAAATTAGTGATGTCCTCGGTAAAAAAGTAAGTAGTATCGCCTCCAACGGAAACTTGTTGAAGGCAGCCATCCAAAATAAACAATACACGATTGATGATATGAAGTTTTCTGTATCGGTTAAGACGTTAACGATTGCCCCCATTGTGAAGGTAGAAGTAGAATTAAAACTTGAAAACTAAGGAAAACGTGACAATTTTATAAAATTTTCTGAATTTAATGGCAAAAAAGTACTCACTTTCATATAATTAAGGTAGGAAATCATTTGTAAAGGAGTGACTGATATGTTCATTATTCAAACTCGTCGTCTAATTGACGAGCAGATGAATCGGTTAACGAATGGTTACTCAGCTTATGTTGAAACAAATGAACTCACTCGCCTTATGCAACGCGAAATCACGAAAAGAAACCTACCTGTCATTTTAGACCAAACCGAAAGTGGCTGCTGGTTCATTCCTGAAAAATCAGCTCAAACTTATTAGACCTTCCGTTTATTCGAAGGTCCTTTTTATGGAAAAAAAACAACTTGGAGCCTTCGAAGTGTCAGGCTGCCAAGTTGACTCTTATTATTTTTGATAAGCTTTACATGCTTCTTCTAAATCTGCAAGCACCCGATCCATGTCCTCCCATTTATAAATCGAAGCTCCAGATGCTAATGGATGTCCTCCTCCATCATATTTCGCTGCGATTTCGTTGATAACGGGACCCTTGGAACGGAGGCGAACCCGAATTAATTCATCTTCCTCCACGAAAAACGCCCAGGATAAGACGCCTTCTACGTCTCCTAAAATACCTACTAGCTGACTAGTTTCCATTGCCGAAATGCCGAATTTTTCAAGTGTATCTTTATCAATTCGAATGGCACAAACTCCCGCTTCTGAAACCTCAATATGCTGTAAGATATACCCCTTGAACTTGGCGACATGCTGGGCTGTCGTATAAATCCCATCATACAGAGTAGAGCGATCAAAATCATATGTAACAAGGTCTGCTGCATACTGGAACGTTTTAGATGTCGTACTCGGAAAGAGAAATCGACCTGTATCTCCTACAATTCCACCATATAAAAGACGAGCTGCTTCTGCCGTACAGACGAAGCCTTTCTCTTTTCCTACTAGGTATAGCTCATAAATTAATTCACTTGTGGAACTAGCATTTGTGTCCACCCATATAATATCTCCGTAAGGATCCACATTTGGATGGTGGTCAATCTTAATGATTTCTTTTCCTTTCCCATAACGTTGATCGGAAACTCGAGCTTGATTCGCCGTATCACAGACAATCACTAAGGCATCCCGATAAACTTCATCCTCAATATCATCCATTTCTGCTAAAAAGCTTAAAGATGGATCCTCATCGCCAACTAAATACACCTTTTTCTTTGGAAAACTTCCTTTAATAATCTCCGCTAACCCTTTTTGTGAACCAAATGCATCAGGATCTGGACGCACGTGACGATGGATGATAATGGTTTCATACTGTTTGATTTTTTCTAATATAGAAGTTATCATATTATCCCTCGTTTCCTTTTTCTAGTATATACCGCTTGTTTCTCTAGTAAAAGCTTTAAAAAAACGCTAAAATGGGTAAGGTAGTTTGATATTAGTTAGGAGTAGATAAATATGGTCATATTTCCCATTATAATTGTTCTTTCCTTCGTATTATACATCTATTACAAAGTAGCCATCATTCGAACAAACGAACCTTTATTTCAGCATTATTATCAATCTAAAAGTAAGATATGCTTAGGTATTTTTGTTTTCTTCTTTGGAATAAACCAGTACTTATTTTATGAAACTCGTTTATCCCTTTTCATTGGTATCTTATTTCTTGTTATCGGTGGACTTCAGGCTTGGGATGGGATAAAGAGAACTCGTTTCTACCGAGAACAAGCCCAATCCTTAGAAGCATATGAAGAATGACGATAAGGCTCTTGAAAAAGGGCCTTTTAATGTTTATAGAATAACTAGTGCTAAAAGGCTAGCTCTCCTTAGCGATCAATTAATTGTGCCATAAGAAGTGCCTTCCCTACTAATATCTTTTCGTTAAAAACTTCTACATCCACTTTCGCAAACTTTCTGCTCACTTCCAATAAACGAGGTCTAATATCCAAACGACTATCCAACTGAACCGGTTTAATAAAATAAATCGATAAATTTTCTACAACCAGATTCCCTTTTTTGAATTGACGGAGTAATCGACTACTAGCCTCGGTGACAAAAGATGTAAAAACGCCATAGGACAAAGAGCCCAGCTGATTGGTCATTTGTGGAGTAACTTGGGCTTGATAAACGGTTCCATGTGTTTCATCTTGAACGACCTCAATCCTACTTGTAGCAATATCTTCGATTGTCTCCCCTACTTGCGGCTGACGCTGAATATGCTGCAATGCCTTTAACACATCCTGTCTGGAAATCAATCCAGCCAAACGGTGGTGAGAATCAACAACCGGCATAATTTCGATCCCTTCCCACACCATCATGTGCGCAGCATACGCTAACGAGGTTTCCTTTTGAACCGTCATTGGGTTCTTCGTCATTACCTTTTCTACGGTTAATGTACGATCTTTATCAATTACATCCTTAGATGTAATCATCCCGATCACTCGGTGATTATCATCTAAAACGGGGAATCTGCTGTGCTTCGTCGTTTCGTTCAACTTATACCATTTTTCCAATGAATCACCTTGTGTTACATAATAGGCGTCCTCTAAAGATGTGTAAATATCTTCTACTAATACGATTTCCTTCTTTATTAACTGATCATAGATGGCACGATTAATCATGGCCGCCACTGTGAACGTATCATAACTCGTGGACATAATAGGAAGCTTTTTCTCATCCGCAAGTTTTTTAACATGTTCATCTGTATCGAAGCCACCGGTGATGAGTACCGCCGCTCCCTCTTTTAATGCTAACTCGTGAGCCTCGGTTCGGTTTCCGATGATTAATAAGGAATCTTTCTCCGTGTACCTCATCATTGCATCAAGCTTCATTGCACCAATAACAAATTTATTCAGGGTTTTATAAAGCCCTTCTCTGCCACCTAAAACTTGCCCATCGACAATGCTAATGATTTCCGCAAATGTCAGGTTTTCAAAGTTTTCTTTTTTCTTTCTTTCAATCCGGATGGTCCCGACTCGTTCTATGGTACTTACAAGTCCTTGGTTTTCCGCTTCTTTAATTGCTCTATAAGCAGTTCCTTCACTCACATCAAGTTCTTTCGCAATTTGTCTCACGGATATTTTATTTCCAACGGTTAAAGTTTCTATAAATTCGAGGATTTGTTCATGTTTGGTTGCCAAATCGTTCACCAATCTTTCAACTGTACTAATTCAACTATATGTTATGTATTATACAGATGATTGAAGGCTGTATCAATTTAATCTTTTTATTATTCCGAAAATAGGATCGTGTCCCATAACAGAATTCCTAGCAAACTATCATTCCACTCGTCTTTCACTCAACTTTCTCATCCATAAAAATATATAACAGTTTCTATCTATATATACGCTGTCTCACCTATTTTGTGGATTCTGTTTTACTGTTTGGTAGAGAAGCTGGGATATAACCATAACTTTCACTCTTTAGACGAACGATTACAAGATAGGAAATTTAGAATGTTACTTTTCAATGGTTGGATCTTGATTCATATATGATAGAAAATGCGACGTAGCCCGTTTTAGATGAAGCTATTAGCTGCCGCTACAGCAGAATACTCCGCTTTCCGCGGGCAGCGGAAATCAACATCGCGTGTATATCGAGCAGTTATTAAACCGATGGTTTTTTGTTTAACTATTTTTTTACTTCGCAGCATATATATTATTAGCAACAAAAATAACAAAAGGCACCCTAAAAGAAAAATCCGAACTAATTCGAATGAAAGAAATTCGAACCATAGTTCGGATATTATGATGATTGAAACACATTTGTCCCAGACTCTTGAAAATTATCTATAAATCAATGGATTCTCCTGGTTTCAATGCGATTCCTTTCCCTGGTTTAACCTTACTAGCAAATGCATCGCCATCCTGTTCAATTAACGGAAACGTATTATAATGTACAGGAACGACGTATTTAGCTTTTACCCACTCAGCTGCAATCAGTGCGTCGTCTGGACCCATCGTGAAATTATCTCCTATTGGAAGGAAAGCTAGATCGATATCGTTTAGCTCCCCAATTAATTTGAGATCTGAGAACAATCCAGTATCTCCTGCATGATAGATCGTTTTTCCTTCTGCGAAGAACAGGATCCCTGCAGGCATTCCACCATAAATGACATTTCCTTCTTCATCTGTAAAGGCAGATCCATGAAAGGCTTGCGTCAGCTTCACCCGACCAAAGTCAAAATCATGCGCCCCCCCGATATGTAGAGGATGTGTTTGTAGTCCTCTACTCTCAAAATATACAGCCAATTCGTTAGGGGCAACAACAAGTGCGTTATTGCGCTTGGCAATCTCAATCGTATCGCCCACATGATCGTTGTGCCCATGCGTTAACAAGATCACATCGACTTCCAATGTTTGTGGATCAAGATCTGAGCTTCCGTTTCCCGTAATAAAAGGGTCGATAATAATTTTGTGGTTTTCTGTCTGAATGAGGACAGCAGATTGTCCATGAAAAGAAACTTTCATTTCCCATTCTCCTTTCAAAATTAGATCTACTTCCTTTATACCCAATTAATAGTATTTCCAAGCATTTTCATATAATTGAATAAGAATTGGGTCAATTAGACTATTCACAGGAATCTCTACTTTTTCTCCGTCTGCCTGGATAATTTCAGCATCTTCATCCTTCCCAAAATAAGTCAATCCTTCTAGCATTTTTGTTGTTAAATATCTTGTGTCAACTTGAATTGTTAAATTCTCTACCTCAATAGGATTTCGACTCCCTAATACAAATCCCCAATTTCCAAAGCTTGGAACATCGGTGTGAAAGTTTTCCGTATGCACCCCTGTCGACGCAATCGTATTGGATATAGTCCAATACACGTCTGTCGCAAACACGGGACTTGTTGCTTGTACCATAAATGCACCACCTGGGTTTGTATGGTTTCGAACTAAGGAATAAAACTCCTTCGTGTACAACTTATTTAAACTTTCATTGTTTGGGTCGGGAAGATCAACTAGGATTACATCAAACCACTTCTCGGATTGTTCTAAATATTCAAAGGCATCCATATGAACAACTTGGACCTTTTCATTATCTAGACTCCCTTCATTTAAGTCTAAAAGCCAGCGGTTCTGTTTAGCTAACTGGACGACAGCAGGATCTAAGTCAACAAGCGTGATCGATTCCACGTCCTCGTATTTTAGCGCCTCTTTCGCAGCGACCCCATCTCCTCCCCCTAATATCAACACTTGTTTATGTTCCTCCGCCTGTGCAAAAGTCGGGTGGACAAGAAGTTCGTGATAACGGAATTCATCTATAGAGCTTAACTGCAACTGACCATCTAAATACAGACGGACATCCCCTTCATCTTCCGTCAAAATAATCTTTTGATACTTACTCTCCTCCAAATGAATGATAGGATCCTTGTACAACTTTTGTTCGAACGTAAAGGCCATTTCTTCTCCAAAAATAAAACCCGCTAGCAAGAGTATGACAATAATGGTTCCTACCGAAAAGTGAAGGATAAGCTTCTTGATGTCCTTTCGAAATAACCAAAGTACCACGAGGGCTACCGTTATATTAATAAGGCCGACAAAGAAAGCAGTTTTGACCATTCCTAGATAAGGACGTAGAAAAAAAACAAATAACAACCCTCCAATCAATCCACCAGCATAGTCGGAGAAAAGAACACGGGCTGTACTCCGATTCAAGCTAACACCTAACTCATTTGCTTTTCGAATAAGTATCGGCAATTCAACCCCGGTTAATCCACCAACGATGAACGTTATCAAGTATAAAAATACGGCGTCTGAGCCTGCTGGTGAAAATGCCGTAATCCCAAACATCGCGAAGCTTGAAAAACCACCGATTAATGCAACGAGAAATTCTATGTACACAAACGCAACGATAAGCCTTTTTAGTACCTTTTCACTAAGACTTGCTCCGACTCCCATCCCGGTTAAAAACAATGATATCGTTAACGTGTACTGTTTGACACCATCTCCTAATATATAAGAACCTAATGCACCAAAAAGAACTTCAAAAACGATTCCACAGATGGAAACAATTCCTGAAGCCCAATAAATAAATTTACTTTGATTAACTGCTTGATGATCCATTCCACCACTCCGTTGTATCGTCATTTGCTCTGATAGGAAAAGTCTGGCCCCCTATAGAACCAGACTTATAGTCATTATAATTGTGGCAATTGTTAGGTAATGGATGCCCCAATAACGAAAGCTAAACCGATGGAGACACCTAAAGAAATGACACCTACGGCTATATTATTTTCTTTCAATTTCGATTGAACAGAGAAACCTCGTGTTAGTCCTTCAAAAATAAAATAAGCAATCATCTGGAGAACTACACCATAAGCACCCCATATAATCGTCTCACTAACCGCGACACTGTTATAAATAGCGAAAGATAAAATAATGCAAATTCCGATAATCTTTCCAGAAATGGATAACGCTACAGCTGTATTGCCATTGCTAATTTCTTCCCAATCCTTATATTTTGTAGTAATCCATTCAAAAATAACTAAACCAATAACAACAATGGCAACTGAAATAATAAAATAAACAAACGTTGAAACAAATGGTTCCATTTTACACCCTCCTTATTATTTTCCTGAACCTGGTCCACCACCACGGTAGCCGGACATTCCACGATTTGTTGATGTACCAGTTGTATAGCCACCATAACAACCACCATCTTGGCATTGTCTACGGCGTCTATCCCAATCATCAACATCTAATAATCTACTTAATAAAACATAACTAAAATATGTATTTAAGAAGCTTGGTGAATAATGATTTCGTACAAATTCGTCATTCGCAACTTCAATGATTGTTACATTAGAGTCTTCTTCACTTTGCTTCACGGAAACGAACTGATCAGGATAAGCTAAGATTTGCTGATTATTCTTTATATCACTAATTTCTTCCGGTTTCACTTTTTCTCGTAAAAGTTCTACCATTTCCGGAACTGTGAATCTTCTTGTTGCGTAAATGTTTGCACTTCCGTTATCTGTATCTACTACATCCAATAAGAAAAAGTTATTTGAGATAAGTGCTTCAATGTCATTTGTTGTGGACTGTTTCAGTTGATCTTCTAATTCCGATACAGATGGTTCATCTGGAATATTATCTACAGAAACTTGAGGCTCTGAATCTTCAAATGACATTTGTTGACCACAAGCAGCTAGGAGTGCTAAGCATAGTCCAAGCAATAGAAAAAGAAAGCCTTTCTTCATCACCACAACTCCCTCCTTTCTTTCTATATCAAGTAGGCATAGGAGAGAACCCTTGTCAGAAGCACGACAAGGGTTCTTCTTGCTTACATCCTTACTCTTTGCCTAATTTCTTTTTCAGTGCAGCTAATTCGTCATCAACGCCACTATCTTCCATTGCTTCAAATTCATCATCAAGCGATTTACTAGCTGCCGATAAATCTTCGCTTGTTTCTGCCTCTGCTTCAAACTGCATGACTTTTTCTTCCATTCGTTCAAAACCGCGCTTAGATTCATCATTTCCAATGGAAGACATCGTACGATTAATTTTTGTTTTCGTCTTAGCTGTTTCCGCACGTGCTTTCAAGGAATCTTTCTTCAATTTCATTTCTTGATATTCTTTTTTCATTTCATCTAGTTTTTCACGAAGCATATTAGCATCGGACTTTGCGCGTTCCCAAGAAGCCTGTAAGGAGTCTGCTTGCTCCTGATGGTCTTTTTTATCTTCTAACGCTCTTCTTGCTAAATCTTCATTACCAGCTTCAATTGCTTTTTCTGCTTGAGACTGTCTTTTTTCTACAATCGCTAATGCGTCTTCGTACTTTCTTTTCAACATCTTTTCATTTGCAATTTGCTTTGCAACAGAGCTCTCTACTTCTCGAATATCAGACTCCATATCACGCATGAATTGATCTAGCATTTTCACCGGATCTTCTGCTTTATCTAACATCGCGTTTAATTCTGAACCCACTACTGTACTCACTCGTTTAAAAAATTTAAACATCTATATTCCTCCTTCTTAATTAGAACCTGCAATGATTTTAATTTCATACTCTTCGATTGGATAACCATAGCTAACTTCCACTTCACTATCCCAGCTCTCCAAGCTTAAGTAATGCTCTTCTTCTTCGTCGTAGTAGTCCGCGTAATGGGTCGTTCGCCCATTTATGTTTCGACTACGTCCTTCTCCCACAACGGTAGCATTACCCTCTTCGTCTAAGTAGTACGTCTTGTCTTCATAACTAAGCTGTTTCGGAAACGGTTCAGATACTTGAAGAGGTATCTTATGATAAATACCTAATTCTAACTCATCATCCATCTCAGCAGATAACCAAATGGTATTTCGACCTTCTAACAGTTGATAGGCAATCCATTCGTAGGAATGATCGCGATACGTAATTTTACCTACTACTTCATAATCTGTTAGATCGTAAACCACAATATCACCCACCTGTAAAGATAAAACCGTCCGATCCCTCACTACAGGTCGTTCTTCTTTTTTCTGAAATAATTTGGAGAACAATCCCAAATGGTGCACCTCATTTCTCGGGAATTTTCCCTTACAATTAGTTAATACGAATGAATAGTCCATTCGTTTCATTTTCTTTCATTTATTTATCAAAAATATTATAACAAATACTACCATCTGTTGTTAGTTCCGACTTAGAAGTTCCAAATATGTTTGTTATACTATAGCTATCTATTTAGAAAAACATAAGCGTCCGTTCAGCGACTTACGGGCTGGACTGAGCCATTGTTGACTTATCGTACTGAGGTCTGGACACTAAACTAGGCACGTGAAAGGAAGGATAACATGACTAGAGTTGAACGATTATTTCAAGAACTAAAGTTCGGAGGATTAGAAGGAGCTTTCCTAACCTCCAAAGCGAATATTTTTTACTATACTAATTACTACACAGATCCACACGAAAGACTAGTTGCCCTTTACATAGATGCTACTGGAAATCGTTTACTTATCTTACCCTCTATGGAAAAAGAAGATGCAAAACAAGCTGGATGGAATGGAGACTTGTTGACATATAAGGATACAGAAAATCCATGGAAGATGCTTGAATCTTACCTTGATCATAAACCTAGCTCGATTGGAATCGAAAAAGAACAATTACCTGTATCACGTTATGAACAGCTCACACAAATCTTCAACCAAACCGAATTCAAAGATACTACTGAGCTTTTCAATCATATTCGGATGGTGAAAGATGCAGAGGAATATAAACGATTGAAAGAAGCCGCTGAGCTAGCTGACTATGGTGTTAAAGTTGGGGTTGAAGCCATTTCAGAAGGGAAAACGGAGCTCGAGATTTTAGCATCTATTGAATATGCGTTAAAAAGACAAGGTGTAAGAGAAATGTCTTTTTCAACCATGGTCCTATCCGGCCACAAAACAGCATCTCCTCATGGGGCACCAGGCATGAAAAAAATTAAAAAAGGAGATCTTGTCTTATTTGATTTAGGAGTTGTCTTGAACGGATATTGTTCCGATATTACTCGTACGGTCGCTTATCAACATGTTGATAAGCAGCAAAAGGAGATCTACGAAACAGTACTAGCAGCACAAAAGAATGCAATTGACCAAGTAAAGGAAGGTATCGAAATTGGAACCATAGACCAAGTGGCACGAGACCAAATTAAAGCGAATGGCTATGGCGAATACTTCACACACCGAATTGGGCATGGAATTGGCATTGATGTTCATGAATACCCATCCTTAACGAGTCACAACCCTTTAAAAATCAGAAAAGGAATGAGCTTTACCATTGAACCAGGCATTTATGTTCCTGGTATTGGTGGCGTTCGAATTGAAGATGAAATCTTTGTAACCGAAAATGGAGTGGAGCTTCTAACAACTTATCCGAAAGAAATGCAAATTGTTTAAGGTGAGTCTTCGGACTTACCTTTTTTTTAAAAATCCGCTACAGCCTAGGGAAACAGGTGGTATAATAGAAGTAAGAAGGGAGTGTTTTCTATGAAGTTTGAGTATAATCGTATTTTAGTAGCAGTTGATGGTTCCAAAGCATCTGAACACGCATTTCATAAAGCAGTTGAAATTTGTAAGCGTAATCACGCCAGAATGATACTTGCTCATATCGTCGATACGAGAACTTTTACAACTCTTGAAGCTTATGACCATTCCTTAGCCGATCGGGCAGAAGAGTATGGTACAACATTACTTCAAGACTATGAATCAAAAGCAACAGAAGCTGGGGTTGGCTATGTAGATACACTCATGGATTACGGCTCCCCAAAAGTAAAGATACCGAAAGAAATGGCGGTAAAAAGTAACGCAGACTTAATCATTTGCGGAGCGACTGGCTTGAATGCAGTCGAACGTTTTTTGATTGGAAGTGTGTCAGAGAGCATTACACGATACGCGAAATGTGATGTGCTCGTTGTACGTGGCTAATACAAAAAGAGCGGAGCTAAAAAACAAAGAGGAGAACCATTTCGTTCTCCTCTCGTCTTAATATTGCGCGACCTTAAGTCCTTTTTCGACAGCGTCACGAGCAATCATGACTTCTTCATTTGTTGGAATAACAATTACTTTTACCGGAGAATGTGGATAATTCAAGAATGTTTCTTTTCCACGGATTTGGTTAAGGGAAGGATCCCAATAAACCCCCATAAACTCTAACCCTTTTAACACTCTTTCTCTTACTTCAATACTGTTTTCTCCAACACCAGCAGTGAAGATAATCGCATCTACTCCATGCATTCTCGCTGCATAAGAACCTAAATATTTATGAATTCTTTCTGCAAATACTTCCAGTGCAAGCTCTGCACGTTTATCATTATCTTTCGCCTTTTGAGTGATGTCTCTTAGATCACTTGAAAACCCCGATAAAGCAAGCATTCCACTTTCTTTATTTAAGACATTCATAACCTCAGCAGCGTTCTTACCTGTTTTGTCCATAATGTACGGGATTAGAGCTGGATCAATATTCCCAGATCTTGTCCCCATTGTAACACCAGCAAGTGGAGTAAATCCCATGGATGTATCGATGGACTTTCCATTTTCAATGGCAGCAATACTTGCCCCATTACCTAGATGACAAGAAATTAAACGTAGCTTCTCCAACGGCATACCAAGTAATTCAGCCGCTCGTTGAGAAACGTATTTATGTGATGTACCATGGAAGCCGTACTTTCGAATGCCATACCTCTTGTAGTAATCATAAGGAAGGCTATATAAATAAGCTTGTTCTGGCATTGTTTGATGAAATGCCGTATCAAACACAGCAACTGCCGGAACGTTTGGTAAAATTTCACGGAAAGCTCTTATTCCTGTCAAGTTGGCAGGGTTGTGTAGAGGAGCCAATTCCGAGACTTCCTCAATTTCCTGAATCACAGTATCATCAATTAATACGGAATCACTGAACTTCTCTCCACCATGCACGACACGATGGCCAATTGCATCAATTTCATCAAAGGACTGAATCACGTTGTTAGATATTAACTTGTCTAATAACATTTTGACAGCTTCTTCGTGATCGGCGATATCTGTTACCGTCGTATCTTTTTCCTCATTTACTTCTATAGTAAAAACGGAATCAGGAATTCCAATGCGTTCCACTAATCCTTTTGTTAGCACTTTTTCCTCGGGCATCACAATAAGCTGAAATTTCAATGATGAACTACCAGCGTTTATTGCTAAAATATTGCTCAATGTATTCAATCCTTTCTTGATCTCCATGTTCCTCGATCTGTAATACCTCTACCATTTAAACACCCGATGCCTAAGTTTGCAATTACAATCCTTTAATGGTAACGCTTGCGACACAAAATTTTTATATTCTAACTATTCAGCAAATCTTTCCGTCTCAAACCAATGATTAATTTTCTTCAAAATATTATTCGTTGCATAGGCATCTTTAAAGGATGGGAGTTGCGCAATTAACGCTTCTTTCGGCGCTTTCGTTCCTTCTCCCTTTTTTTGAAGTATAAAGATACTTTTTGCATTTTGTTCAGATTTAAACATGGAAGCTGGTAATTGTAATAAACCAATCACATGAGCATGTTTGTGTAGAAAGTTATGTAGTTTATCTGCTTGATCGCTTTCAAACAAGAAGTTTGGGATAACAAAAAACAGATACCCACCTTTTTTCGTATATTTCAAACTCTGTTCGATAAATAGGTGGTGCGAATAAGAATGACCCTGATCCGCTTTTAACTCATATTGGTCTGCTTGTACATCATCCGGATAATAGCCAACCGGTAAATCGGACACCACTACATTCACCGGTTCTAAAAGGAACGGACTTAAGCTATCTTGGTGAAAGTATTCCACGCCTATTTCTTGTAAGTTCGCACTAGCTACAGCTAAACGAATGAGTAGTGGATCGACCTCACTACCATAGGACTGTACTTCCCCCATTTGATTCACGACTGCGGTTAACAAGTTGGCCGTTCCGGAAGCTGGATCAAATATTCGAACCGTTTTTTTATTCGATCCTAGCATTTTTTGAACTAAGTACCCGATAAAAATGGCTACTGTATCCGGTGTTACAAGGTGCTGTTGTTGCGCTCCATCCTTCATTCCTTTTAGAATAGCAAGCTGCAAGCCTTTTCGTATCTCTTCTTTTTCGTATTTCTCTATGTGCAATTCTTTAGCTTTTTTATGTAGTGACTGTTCAAGCACTTCACTAAATGCTTCTGTTGGCTCTTGACCTAGATAAAACTCAAGTCCAATTGCAATGGCTTCTAAGTATGGGACCTCCAATTGATGTTCGATTTGTTCTGCGACCCCATCTATCCATAAGTAAAACGACTCTACATGTTGTTCGTTCATTAACTGTTCCTCCAATCCCTAAGCAGTTTTCGATATCTCCCACTAGATTCTAGTATGGACAAGAAAAGCATAGAAAAAACTGCCTCCTTTTTATTATGAAGGCAGTTAAAAATATTGTCTAATATAACGAAACTAAATACTAGCATCGCCATTGGATGGCTTTTCCTCAGACTCCTTTTTTTCTTTTTTGTCCTCTTTCTTACCATCTTTACCTTTGCTTTCGCCTTTTTCATCCCCTTTTTGAGAACCCTTTAGGATTTCTTGGATTTTCTCAGCCGCTTGTGGGGCTAGGTCTAGCATCCTCTCATATAGATGAGTGTGTTGATCCAGGTGAATCATTTGTACACCGTTCCCGTTTACAATTAAAAAAGCAATAGGTGTAATCGACACCCCTCCACCGCTTCCGCCTCCAAAGGGAAGTGGCTGTCCTTCAGAGCTAGAGGAATCGGAACTTCCTAAGCTTTGCTGGCTGTAAAAGTCACTTCCACCTGCTGCAAAGCCAAATCCAACCTTGGATACTGTAATAATGACGCTACCATCCGGAGACTCAATCGGATCTCCGATGATCGTATTTACGTCTACCATGTCCTTCAAATTCTCCATCGCCGTCGTCATCAAGCCTTCAATTGGATGTTCATTCATGTTTCTTTCTTCCTCCTTAGGATTGTGTCAAATTACTAGTCCGAACTTTTTTCTGTTGTTTTTTTCTAGTTTTTAATAGTTGAATGAATGCGTATATAGCTTGTCCGATTCGAATGGAAACCATACATTCTACCTTAGTCATAGAGAACGCTTGTTGAAACAAAGGAATCACTTGAATCGAAGGTTCTGTTTTGAAATTCATATGTTCACCCATGTACCGAAGAATAGTCCCTTTCATAGCCCAGACACTACCGGATAGGACACCTGTCATACTAGCATCTCCCACCCCAACTCTACTTATCCAATTGAAGCGGTGGATTTTGACTGGCCGAAGTAACCGTTCAATATTTCGTTTCCACTGCTTGGAAGACTCAATCCAGTTTCTCACCATATCCAATTTTCGAACATAAGGGTCAGAGTAAGAAGATTCTGTGTGATCCATCTGAGGAATATCGATCATTGATCCCCGATCACTAAAAGAAATCGTCTTTTTCAAAATCGGTAATTTCCATACTTTTAAGATTATCTTTCCTTCACTCTGTTTCGGAATAAGTATAAGGTCCACTGTTGCATAGATTGGCAAAAAAAGTCCTACAATACATAAAAGAATAAAAAGTAAAATGACGATAAACCAGAACATGAGCCCACCTCCATACCTTCATTATTTTCATAGTAGGGAAGGTTTAAACCCTGAATTCACTCCCACTGGGATAATCATAAAAATGATGATACGATGGAGAAGAAGATTGGTTACATAATGAATGGAGGAATCCACGATGGATACACGTCGAAACCTATATTTTTATTATCCAAAGGAAGAAGAACTTGAACAAAAATTGGAACCACTATTCAAACTTGCGAGAGACAATAATTTTTCTATTGTTGAAGATGCAGAGGACGCAAATGTTATTATAAGTGTCGGAGGCGACGGTGCCTTTTTACAAGCCGTTCGAAAGACTGGATTTCGCCAAGATTGTTTATACACGGGAATCGCTAGACATAATGAAGCGGGATTATATTGTGATTTTAATTTAGAAAATTATGATGATATGGTTCATTCTATTATGAATGAAGAGTTGGAAGTAAGAAGGTTCCCGGTAATTGATGTGAGTGTAAACGAGGAAACTAATTTCCTATGTTTAAACGAGGTAAGTATTCGTTCCACACTTATCAAAACGATTGTCATAGACGTATTTATTGATGATAATCATTTCGAACGCTTCCGAGGCGATGGCTTAATTGTAGCAACACCTACAGGTAGTACAGGCTATAACAAGTCGACACACGGTGCGGTTGTCGATCCTAAAACACCATGCTTCCAAGTGAGCGAGCTTGCAAGTTTAAATAACAATCGTTACCGTACACTCGGTTCATCCTTTATTTTAGATAAAGAAAGAACCTTACGTTTGGAAATTATTCAGGATGGCAATGATTATCCGATTATCGGCTTTGACAACGAGGCATACTCGGTTAGAAACATTCGCGATCTCACCATTACAATGAGTAATCAAATTGTGAAAACGGTAAAATTAAAAAACAATTCCTATTGGGATCGCGTAAAACGAACTTTCTTGTAAGGGCGTAAGATGCAGCTAGCATTTTCTTCTGTTAAATAATAAAAAAAGTCATTTTTGAAAAAAAAGGAAACCTTCCATTAAAATTGAGAAGGTTTCCTCTTCTTTATTACTTTGTTTGATACACGACATCTTCATCAATCACTGTCTTCATTACTTTTACTTGTGAAATAGCTGACGGTTCAACTTGTGATAAGTCCTCTTCCAATATGGTAAAATCGGCCACGTAACCTGGTGCAATCTTGCCCATTTGATTCTCTTTACTAATGGCAAATGCACTTCCTTTCGTATAAAGGGAAATAGCTTCATATAAGGTTAGACATTGATCCTCGTTATATGTTTTTCCGTCCATAGAAGATTGGCGTAAAACTGCTGCCTGGATTCCAAGTAAAGGATTTACGCTTTCAATTGGCGCATCTGAACCACCTGCACAAGGAATTCCAAACTCCAAAAATGTTTTCCATGGATAAGATTGTTTAGCTCTTTCCAACCCAACTCTTTCGATCACCCAAGGAAAGTCAGAAGCAACAAAGGTCGGTTGAATATCCAATACAACTGGAACACGTTTCAAAATATCTAGTAGTTCTGAATTTACGATTTGTGCGTGAATAATACGGTCACGACGGTTTTTGTGCAACGGATACTTCTCAATCAATCGAGCAATTGTTATGGCCGCCTTGTCTCCAATTGCATGAACAGCGACAGGCATATCTTTTTCACGGGCTTTTTTTACAAGTACCTCTAGCTCTTCATCGCTATGAATGGGGATCCCATAATTGCCCGGTTCATCCACGTAAGGCTCGCTTAACCAGGCCGTTCTCCCTCCTAGGGCTCCATCGCTAAATATTTTCATAGCCCCAAGTTCAATAAATCCCGTCCCATCACCATAGTCCAATCCATCTTCCATCACTTCATCAAATACACCATGGTGTATGAGCAAATGAGCTCTGAACTTTCTCTGTTTTCCGTTAATTCCTCTTTTAAAAGCCTGGTAGGTCTTCTTATAGCCTCCATAATAATTCAAATCTTCTGTATGACCACCAACTAATCCAAGTCGAGTTAGATCATCAACGCTCTTTTCTACTAAGTTTTTCAAATATTCTTCCGATACTTCGGGTACGACTTTTTTAATGATATCTTGGGCTGTATCTAAGAAGAATCCTGTTTCTTCCCCGTTATCATTTCTTTCAATCAACCCGCCCTGCGGGTCTGGTGTATCCTTGTGAATACCGGCTAACTGAATGGCTTTGCTATTCGCTAAAATGGCATGACGACATACTCTTGTTAGGATCATCGGTTGGTCAGGAGCTACTTCATCTAGCTCTATTTTTGAAAGAATTCGAGGATGTTCCCATTGGTTTTCATTCCATCCTTCCCCAACGAGCCATTCCCCTTTTTGCATGGTTTGAACTCTATCCTCTAAGGCAGCCAAAACTTCTTCGGCCGATTTCATAGGCGAAAGGTCCAAATGGGTTAATTTCTCCCCATGCCCAATAATATGTAGGTGACTGTCGACAAATCCTGGGTACGCTGTAGCGCCCTTGATGTTATGTTCCTCTGTAATTTGATTTTTATATGTTTCACGGAGGGATCTTTCTGTACCTACAGCCTGAATAACACCATTAGACGTGAAAACGGCATCCATTTTATCTCCCTCTTTTTCCATTGAATAAAAGGTACCCCCGTACCATAAAACACCCATATACTTCGAGCTCCTTCTTTACTGTATTCCTTTCATCATAAACAGCCTTTAGGTTGAATTGCAACTAGAATGACTATTTTCAAACAGGAAAAAGGGAGTAGTCGAAACTACTCCCTTTTCAGCCAATTTATATTTTATTATTGTCCGCCAAATGGTTGGCCTCCAAGCTGAGATTCAGCCATTTGCACTAGACGTTTAGTGATTTCTCCACCAACAGATCCGTTAGCACGAGAAGTTGTATCAGCTCCAAGATTAACACCAAATTCTTGTGCAATCTCTACCTTCATTTGATCAAGTGCTTGTTCCACACCAGCTACTAGAAGTTCATTACTATTGTTGCTTGCCATGATGTCTCACCTCCTCGCTACACTTCTATAATGTGCAGAATCGAGAGGGAACATACAAAAAATGAACTGGTAGTTCTTTCATCTGCTTCCAGTTGGTTAGAGAAGATCCTGGAACTCAGCAGAACGATTTGCGGTAACTTCCATTGTTTCGATTTGTTGTAATGCTTCTTGAAAGTCTTCTTCTAAGTCCAGCTGATTTTCAAAGAACTCCACCTTTTCTAAGCGTGGCTTCGTCTTTGGAGCATTCGGAATAAAAATGGTACAACAGTCTTCATATGGCCGAACTGATATATCATAAGTCTTAATCTCTTTTGAAATCGGAATAATCTCTCCTTTATCCATCGCAATTAATGGACGAAGTACAGGATATGAGCTCACTGCATTAATCGCATGCATACTTTCCATCGTTTGACTTGCAACTTGTCCTAAACTTTCTCCAGTAGTTAGAGAGAGGATTTGACGCTGCTTCGCTACTGCTTCACTTATGCGAAGCATCATTCTACGCATTACCGTCATGGAATAGCCATGTGGAATATGTTGATGAATCTTTTGCTGTAAGTTTGTAAAAGGAACCATATGCACTTGAATGGTATGACCAAATTCTGTTAATCTCGCCACTAAATCAAGTACCTTTTGTTTCGCTCGCTCATTAGTAAACGGAGGGGAATGAAAATGTATCACCTCTAGTTTAACGCCTCGCTTCATGGTAAGATAGCCGGCTACTGGGCTATCAATTCCACCCGACAAAAGAAGCAACGACTTACCAGAGGAGCCTACAGGTAAACCGCCCGCTCCTTTAATTTTGGTTGATGTAATATATGTCGCTTCTGGGCGGATTTCCACGACAATCTCCACATCCGGTTGATGGACATTTACGGTATATCCCTCTGTATTTGAAAGAAGATGACCACCCAGAACTTGATTCATATCCTGAGAACCAATTGGAAACTGTTTATCGATTCGCTTCGTCGTTACTTTGAAGGTTTTTGCATGGGCATTCTCCAGCGCATATAATGCAGCTTCTTTGATAGCTTCTACTTCATTATCCGTTTTAATTGCTAAGCTAAAGCTTTGAATCCCAAATACGTCCTTACATTTATCTAAAATCGGTTCAGGATCCTGTCCATTTAAGAGAATATACATTCGGTCTCGGTTAGCTTTTACTTTAATCCCCGAAAAATCATGTAGCTTCAACCGGACATTTTCATGCAGTTGATTCACAAAGATCTTACGATTGTTCCTTTTCAATGACATTTCGCCATAACGAATTAATATATGATCATAGTTCATTCTTATCTACCCCATTACTTTGCTCAATTGTTGTTTGACGGATTGAAAAGCTAAACTAAAGGAATGAATCTCCTCCATCGTATTGGAATACGATAAGCTAACCCGTAGTGCGGAAGTTGTTCTGTCTTTCGGTAAACCACAAGCCGCTAACACAGCACTCTCATCTTTATTTTTCGAGGAACATGCAGACTTCGTAGAAATAATAAAGCCCTCTTTCTCTATAGCGTGGATGACCACTTCTGGTTTAAAGCCAGGTAACGAAAAATTTAAAATATGCGGGGCATGGTGTTCACTATCATGAAGGATGACACCCTCCATATCACGCAATTTTTCAGAAAGCGCCTGTCGTATATCTGCTAGTTTTCCCTTATCTTGACTCTGTTTTTCCAAAGTCATTCTTAGTGCTTTTACGAAAGAAACTGCACCAGGAAGGTTCTCTGTGCCAGATCGATAACCAAATTCCTGTTCTCCTCCATGTAATAATGGAAATAAGGAAATATTTTTTCGAATGTAGAGAACCCCTGTCCCTTTTAAGCCGTGTATTTTATGACCTGACATTGTACAAAGGTCAATCTTTTCCAATGAAAGTGGTACTTTCCCTAGCCCCTGAACGTGGTCGACATGAAAATATAGCTTTGGATAACGACTACACACCTCTGCGATTTCCTCGATTGGTTGAATGGTTCCAATTTCGTTATTAACATGCATGATAGTCACTAGAATGGTATCAGAACGAATTGCCTTTTCAAGATCAGACACCGAAACTCTTCCTACTTCGTCAACCGGTAAGTACGTCACATCATAGCCCTGTCCTTCCAACGCTTTACACGTTTCCAAAACAGATGGGTGCTCGATTCTTGATGTAATAATATGTTTCCCTCTATTTACATGCTCATAAGCAATACCTTTAATGGCGGTGTTATTCCCCTCTGTTCCACCAGATGTAAAGACGATTTCTTCCTCTTTCACCTGCAATAACTGAGCAGCTTGCCGTTTTGCAGCAGACAACAACTGCTCCGCTTCCGTACCTAATTGGTGAATAGAGGATGGATTTCCAAAATACGTTGTGGAAACCTGGTGAAAGCTATCAAGCACTTCTTTATAAGGTTTTGTGGTTGCACTATTATCTAAATAAATCATGTTTATTCTCCTATCAAACACGTATGCCAATTACTAATATTATCACACTTTCTTTCCTATTGTTATGAAAATACTTGGCCCTCATTACACAGATGGATGAAAAAAACCACATCACTAGGATGTGGCTTCTAAGAACTCGTTAGTTCACTATATTTTCTTTCCTCTAAACGTTTAATTGCATCAGGGTCTACTTCTTTAAGAGCTTGTACAGCTTGTTCTAAAGCATTTTCATATTCATAATTCCGGAACATTTTTTCTGCTTCTAACAACTTTGCCGCCAATATAGCATGCTGACTTCGATAACGGTTTGCGTATTGAATGACTAATTCAACTAACTCCGCCTGTTCCAGCAACAGGTTGGTTTGCTCCATAACAGCGTTCACAGCTTTCTCCGCAGCATCCAAGGAATGCTGTACTTCTCCCATGTCTAACGGCTGTTTTGCTAAGTTAGATAATACTTTTTCTAGTTTTTCGCTACCTTCTGTTAATAAGCCCCAAACATAAGAAGGAACACCTGGGATGTTACTCTTCTTTAACTTTCGATTCGTATCAAAGAGTTGCTTGCGCATTTCATGGACTTTTCCCTTTGCTTCTAGCTCGTCTTTTCGTAACGTACGAATTTGTTCCTTATATTCTGTATGTCTTAGTTGTAATTCTTCTAAGTCCTTAGAGCTTACTTCTAACGCATCTCTCATCGAAACAAAGGTTGCCTTATCACTTTGCATTTCTTCTTTTATTTCCTCAAATTGATTACGGATAGATTGCATCCACTTCTCTAGGCTCAAATGGGATTCTAAGTCACTATCTTCAAAATAATAAGTATGTTGTAAGCTTTCAATTTCATCTTTTGTTTCTTGGAAATCCTTTAAAGAATCCTCAATCAGTTTTTCATAACTTGGGAAATGCTTCTCTACAAAGTTTTTCGATAGCGCTTCTTTTTCTAAAAGCTGATACATTTCTTTTAATCGTTGATCAATGTGTTCGGATACTTCAATCGCATCACTCATATTTCCTTTTTCAAGATCAAGAACAGAAGCGACCAATCTCTCTTGGAACTTGTGGAGTTCCTTTTCAAACCCCATTTGTTCAATGCGATATCCTTCTTCTTTCATGTCCTTCAGCCCAGCAAAAAGGTCATCAATTTGTGTCGGTAATGTTTGTTTACAGCTCTTGTAGATCTCTGGGAACACTTCCATTTCGTATTCCACTTTTTCTAGATGTTCTTTTAAGTCATCTACAATGACTTGTGCTTCTGTGTAATCTCCAGAATCAGTTAGATCAAAGTATTGTTGTAGCTTACCATCTAACTCATCAAATTCCACTTCAAAACGAATCTCGGCTTTTCCATATTGGAAACGATTTTGAATCATCATTTTACGAAGTTCTTTTATACGAGGTTGAATATCTTCAATTTCTTGTCTCGTATGTTGCTCTGCCTCCATTAATTGGTCAACCTCGGCAAAAATTTGTTCAATGCTCTTTTCGATTCGTCCTAAAATCTCATTCACCGCACGAAGATTTTTCTTCGCAGTAGATATACGATATCGATCCGCCGCTTCCTCAGCATCTAACAAGTACTCTTCAATATCCGGTAGTTCTCTCGTAAGAATGAGTTCCCATCTATCCTTCCATGATTCGAACTTATCTTGCGTTTCCCCTGATAAATTAAGGTCTTTAACTCGAGATAATTCAGAAGTTACATTGCGATTCATAATATCCATTTTCCAGTTTTCTAATCGATCGACTTCATCATATACTCTTTTTCTTAAAATCAATCCTACTACGATTAGCGCAATTAAAAAGAGTATAAATCCAATGATATAAGCCATAAAAAGCCTCCTATCAGCACGTACTTATCTATAAGGATCATTCGTAAATTGAATTATTATAATACCACTATGATACCATGTTCCCTACCTTTTTTGGCTATATTTTTTCAAATAAATTTAAGAACTGACAAAAACTATCAAGCATTCGTTTTATTTGCGGGATTTTTGTCGAAATTATCCCTAAAAAAAATGCATAGAAACTTCGGGAAGTCACGCTTTTAGTCACGGGTTGACCACTAGTCTCACTTAACTTAGATTCAAATTCTTCTTGCTGAAGTTTTGTACTTTCTTAATGCGAGAAAAAAACAAGCTTCTCTATTTCTAGAGAATACTTGTTCTCTCAGCCTTCTTCCCGTTTTTTTGTCACGAAATCTAACCATTGATGTACGGTATGGGAGTACCTCGTGATAAATAAATCTTGTGACTGATCCCAGGTGACTTGTTCCCTCCACTCATTAGCAGTCATTTGCGGTGTAATAAGCAACCCTTTTAATTGTAGGAGAAAAAATTGCCTATCTATTTCGGAATGATTTGTCCCTTCGACTGCTTTTTCAAACACAGACTTAATGAGATGATTTTCTTTAGCCAAGTAAGTAACCATTAATTCTCGAACAAAAACGGAGTCTATCGTTAATTCTCTTTGTATAAAACAAGTAAATTGATGTCTTTTTTGCTTATACTGTATAATGAACGAAACCATTTGTTTCAATCTTTCTAATGAAGGAGATTGTTCGGTTTGTTGCGTGATGGCTTCTAACTCTTTTAGGTAACTTTCATAATACGTTACCACTGCAGATTCTAACAAACCTTGTTTACTATTAAAGTAATAGTTTATTAGGGAAACATTGACATCTGCCTTTTTCGCAATATCACGAACAGAAGTGCCATGATATCCTTTGGCATAAAACAATTGACAAGCAGCATCCATCACTTTTTGCCTTGTTACATTGTTTTTCATCTTCTTCAACTCCTTATATCACTTTTTACGACATTGATGTACGGAGTCCTGCAAGATTCGCTCGTCAATTATCGAGCCTCTAGCAAAGAACTAGAAAGATTTTTGTCGTTTTTTCACTAAAGGGAGGGGTTACATTGTTTAAAACAGAAAGCTACAGCGGTTCAACAGAAAAAGATTATCAATTATTGCTTAAACAATTAGAGGCGATTGTTATGGATGAGTCCGACACTATTGCTAATTTGTCCAATGCCTCTGCACTTCTAAATCAATTTTTAGATGAAGTAAACTGGGTAGGCTTCTACATCTGGAAGGATGAAGAAGATGAGCTTGTACTCGGACCTTTCCAAGGTCTGCCAGCGTGCAATCGTATCAAATCTGGACGCGGGGTTTGTGGAACATCATTTGAAAAACAGGAATCCGTCCGTGTAGAGGACGTTAATCAATTCCCTGGTCACATCGCCTGTGATGCGGCAAGCCAGTCCGAGATCGTTATCCCCATTATAAAGGATGGAGTAGGATATGGGGTACTAGACATTGATAGTCCCATTACAAATCGATTTGATGAAGTAGATCAGAAGTATTTAGAACAATTTGTAGAAGTGTTGAAGAAATATATCTAATGTAAAAGACTTGGTTTCTCCAAGTCTTTTCTTTATGCTTAAAGCATTCACTGTTGACACAGCCTTCTATAAATTTTATAATGTTCTTTGTGTAATGAAAAGGTAGCCTATGTGAACCACCGTTAGTATCATTTTGTTCCTTATTGGCAAAGGCCAATAAAGGTGTATCGTGTAACTCTCTGCTGCTGGAGCGATGGTGCATAAAAACAAAATGACTTATGGAATAGGAACACACTGTCTTTTTTTATGCAAATCTTATATATAAAAGGAGAAGATGTACAATGTCTCGCTATACAGGTCCTGTATGGAAGAAGTCTCGTCGTCTTGGTATTTCTTTAACTGGTACTGGCAAAGAGTTAGACAAACGCCCTTACCCACCTGGACAACATGGTCCAAACCAACGTAAGAAAATATCAGAATATGGTTTACAACAACAAGAAAAACAAAAGCTTCGTTTCATGTACGGAATTAACGAACGTCAATTCCGCAATTTATTTGAAACAGCTGGTAAAATGAAAGGTATTCACGGTGAAAACTTCATGATTCTTCTTGAATCCCGTTTGGATAACCTTGTTTACCGTCTAGGTCTTGCACGTACTCGTAGACAAGCTCGTCAGCTTGTTAACCACGGTCACGTAACTGTAGATGGAGGTCGTGTTGACATCCCATCTTACCGTGTAGCACCTGGTCAAGTAATTGGTCTACGTGAAAAATCTCGTAACCTAGATATCGTGAAAGAATCTGTAGAAGCTAATAACTTCGTACCAGATTACGTAACGTTCAACGAAGATAGCCTAGAAGGTACTTACACTCGTCTTCCAGAGCGTTCTGAATTACCTGCTGAGATCAACGAAGCTCTTATCGTTGAGTTCTATTCACGTTAATAGACATAAGCCAACCCCCAAGATGTTCATCTTGGGGGTTTTAGTTTATATTCATTCTTCTATAGGTTGTAGTTTCTTAGAAGAAAACATCAGGTTCTGACTCTCATCGTGGATAAATGGAAAAGACCACGACTCCCGTACTCGATCTACCACAGCTTGCTTCATAATCGGATGATCTCCTAGCGGTGAACAAAGCATAATTCCTTTATGAGAGAGTGGAGCCATTTCTTCTTGCATCGAACGTATCAATAATCCGTCAAACCATAAATAAGGCAAAACGATAATAGAAGTGTTTCTGGAGCTTGCCTCGGCAAGTGCATCCTCAAAGGAAGGCTTGATTGCTGCTAGAAAACAGGTTCTTATTTGAAAGGAAACACGTCTTCTTAGTTTGTCAGCAATTCTATTGATATCAACTTTTGTTTCTGGATGATAGCTTCCTCTCCCTACTAACAATACGAGTGCTTTTGTATTTTGTTCCACTTGATTCAGTCTTTCTTCTAATACATCTATTATCCTTTCTTGCACACCTATTGGACGACCGTATGAAAAGGTAACGGTTGGGTAGTGTTGCTGCAAACTATGAATGACCAATGGAATATCATAATAGGCATGAGTAGCGCTTAACAATAAAAGAGGAACAACGGAAATCTTTGTTGCGCCTTGTTTAACAAGAGATGCCACACCTTCTTCCATGGAAGGGCTTGAAATCTCCAAAAAACAGATTTCTTGTAGTGGTACATCAATACGTGGTTCAATGCCTTTCACAAATTGAATAACTTCCTCTTTTCCTTTTTGTACACGTGTTCCATGCCCAACATATAATATTGCTTTCAATGGTCTCCCCCTCGATTAAATGACAATAGTGTTCTGTTTGTGCTCATCTACTCCTTTGCTTTCTTCAAACCATTGCAATTGCTCACGTAAACGGACAACCTCCCCTATCACTATCATGGCTGGATTTTGTATGTGATCCACTTGATGGGAGATATCCGTTAATGTTCCTGTAATTGTTTTTTGATCACTCCTTGTTCCCCATTGAATAATGCCAACTGGAGTTAACGCATTCATCCCATGGGCAAGTAACCTTTGACATATCACGGGCAATTTTTTCACTCCCATATAGATACAAAGGGTCTCCACATTTTCCACTAAATGTGTCCAGTATTGTGCCGTCTCGTGTTCCGGATTAAATCCAGAAATAAACGTAACAGAAGAGCTAAGATTACGGTGTGTCAACGGAATACCTGCATAGGCTGGAGCGGCGATTCCCGATGTTATGCCAGGTACAATTTCAAAAGGGATCCCTTGTGCTTGCAGGGCAAGTGCTTCTTCTCCACCTCTTCCAAAAATAAACGGATCTCCACCTTTAAGCCGTACTACATTTTTGTTCTCTTGCGCAAATTGACACAGTAAAAGATTAATATTATCCTGACGTAATGCGCTTTCCCCAGGCTTTTTTCCACAATAAATCAGTTCAGCACTCGGTTTCGCATAGCCTAATAGTTCCTTATTTACTAGCCGATCATACAGGATAAGATCTGCTTCCTTAATGGTTCTTAATCCTTTAAGCGTTAGCAATTCCGGATCTCCTGGTCCAGCTCCTACCAAATATACTTTCCCCAACATGATCCCTCCCTTTTTCTTTATAAACCCATCCAATAAACGGTCGCTATCGTGCTTAGCATTACGATCAAACTTAAAGGAAGTCCGACCTTAAAAAAATCGACGAATTTGTATCCCCCCGGATGATACACGATTAAATTGGTTTGATATCCAATCGGTGATAAAAAACTAGCAGATGCACCAATGGTAATAAGGACTAGAAAAGCTAATGGATCTTCTCCTAACTGGTTCGCTGCCTCAACAGCAATGGGAAACATAAAAACAGCTGCCGCATTGTTCGTGATGATTTCTGTAAACACGACCGTTATGAAGTATAGAAAAATATACACTCCTAAGTCGCCTAGTGGAATAGAAAGCTTTATCAAATAACTGGCTATCCAATCTGCCGCACCGGTCTTAAACAGGGCGGTGCCAATACCGAATGAACTAGCGATTAAGAGTAGTACGTGAAAATGGACAAACTCTTTTGCTTCATGAAAGGATACAATTTTGAATAACAGATAAAGCACAACAGTCATACTCATTGCTTTAAACATCGACAATACATCCAAGCTAACCAAAATAATCATGATGGTAAAGATCAAGGCAGTCAACAATGGGCGGGTTGCGTTCACTTTTTCTACCAACGGGTGATCTTCGACTGGGGATACGAAATAAAAGTCATTCGAATAAGTCGTACGTTTTTCAAAATCATTTCCCGTTAGGAGCAAAAGGGTGTCCCCCGGCCGTAAAACGATATCACCAATTTTACTTTCGATATGTACATTGTCGCGATGGACAGCCAAGACGCCTGCATCATATGTTGCCCGAAACCCCGTATCCTTGATTCTTTGATAGACAAGGGAAGATTGATGAGAAATCACAACTTCCATCAGACGATCCTGGCCATTTTGTAGCCTATCCAGGTTCACTTTTGTATCTGCTTTTAGTGTAAGACCTTTTATGTCTTGAATGTCCGCTATGTTCGATATTTTCCCTGTGAAGATAAGATGGTCATTCGCCCTTATAATGGTTCCGCCATGGACAGGATAAATCTTTTCTTCTTTACGAATAATCGCAATTAAATAGACGCTTTCTAGATTTCTTAGCCCTGCCTCTTCCACCGTTTTGTTAATGATGGGGGTTTCTAAAAAAGGATAATTCTCTTCCACGATTGTTTCGATCAAATATTCATCGCTTTTTTCTTTCAGCGTATAATCTACATGATGATAATTAGGTAGTAGCTTGTATCCAAGTGTAACGAGGTACGTAATTCCTAAAATACACGCCGGCAAGCTGTAAATGGTCAAAGTGAATAACGAATACCCCTCTAACCCTCTTTCCAACATTAAGCCATGAATGACTAGGTTTGTCGACGTTCCCATTAATGTTAGAAGTCCCCCTAGAATAGAAGCAAAGGAAAGGGGGATGAGGAACTTGGATGGAGAAATGTTATGATCCATGCACCATTTGCGAACAATCGGTGTAAGTGTTGCCACGATAGGCGTATTATTTAGAAAAGCGGATACTCCTGTAACCGGTATAAGTAGTCTACTTAAGGATCGTTTTTCTTCCTTATTCTTTTTCAAGAGCTGGTACATAACGCGTTCCATAATCCCACTCTTCTGCAATGTACCCGCTACAACAAAAAGCAGACAAACCGTGAGCATTCCTTCGTTGGAGAAACCTGCAATTGCTTCCTCCGTTGTCAGTATTCCTGTTGCAAGTAGAATAATCAGTGCTATAAATACTGTCAAATCAGGACGAGCAACCTCTTTTACTAAGCAGACCATCATCGTTAGGACAACGAATAATGTAAACAACATTTCCCATGTCATCCAAGTCGCCCCCTCTCTTCCGGTGGAAACATGTTCCCTTAAGCTAGTTTGTTATATAGTGATGGGTAATCATGTATTCCAAAATCATTTGCACCGCTTCTTGTACCGATTGGTCTTCCGTTCGAATAACTAACTCTGGTGAACGCGGTTCTTCGTATGGAGCGTCAATCCCCGTAAACCCTTTTATCTCTCCTGATCTTGCTTTTTTATATAAGCCTTTCGGATCTCGCTGTTCACAAACCTCCAAACTTGAGTCCACATAGATTTCTATAAACTCTTCTGGATCGAATAGCTCGCGAACTTGGTCACGGTCCTCACGAAAAGGGGAAATGAATGCCGCTAAGGTAATTAGACCTGCATCCACCATTAACTTAGATACTTCTCCAATTCTGCGAATATTTTCTGTTCGGTCACGTGGACTAAACCCTAAATTTTTGTTTAAACCGTGCCGGACATTGTCTCCATCTAATCGATACGTGTGAACCCCGAGTTCATATAAAGCTTTTTCCAGCTCAACAGAAATTGTGGACTTCCCTGAACCGGAAAGGCCAGTAAACCAAAGTAAAACACTATAATGTTTTTTTAACTTTCTTCTGTCCGTCTTTGTTACCTTTGATTCGTGCCAAACAATATGGCTAGATGTACTCATTTTATTTTCCATCCCCTTTACGCTTGCTTTAGTGCTTGGATAAGGACATTCGCCACTTCCGGTCGTGAGAATTCCTTCGGTAGCTGTTCCCCATTTCGTAGTCTTTCACGTACTTTTGTACCACTTAAGTGCACGTGATTATCCTTATCATGTGGACATGTTTTAGCTGTGGCCATATTTTCACACTTTGTACAATAAAAGGCGTGCTCGAATTTAAAAATGTGAATGCCTAATTCTTCTTCAAATTCACTTATGAATTCTTGTGCCTCATAGGTTCCATAGTAATCTCCTACTCCGGCATGATCGCGCCCAACGATAAAGTGAGTGCAACCATAATTTTTTCGAACAATTGCATGCAATACGGCTTCCTTCGGTCCTGCATAGCGCATCGCGGCAGGGTATATCACTAAGCGGCTCCGATTAGCCGGATAATAGTTTTTCAAAATAACTTGATAGCTTTCCATTCGAACGGCTGCTGGAATATCATCTGTCTTTGTTTCTCCGACTAAAGGATTTAACAATAAGCCGTCAACCGATTCCAACGCTATTTTCTGAATATATTCGTGTGCACGATGGACAGGGTTTCGAGTTTGAAATCCAACGACTGTGTTCCATCCTAATTCCTCAAATAGTTTTCTCGTTTCACTAGGATCCTTATAAAAGGCTGCAAACTTTCCGTGACTCGGTCGATTCAATAGAGTAATTGGCCCAGCTAGATGAATATCCCCCCGTTCAAATAATTTCTTTACACCTGGGTGAGCTTCATCTGTTGTTCCATACACTTTTTTAGCTTCCAGTGGCTTGTCAATGGTGTATTTTTCTTCAACAGCGAGGGTACCGTATATAATCCCGTCTTCCCCTTTAAGTGTGATTTCATCGCCAACTTGATAATGACTCTCTTCCGAAGCTGCAACAGATAACGTAATCGGAATACTCCAAATCGTGTTATCTGCAAGACGTGTCTGATCGAGGACACTTTGATAGTCTTCCTTCCCCATAAAACCGTTAAGGGGACTAAATGCTCCAATCCCAATTAACTCTAAATCCGATATTTCCCATGCTGAAATCGTCAAGGTTGGAAGAGCGTTGGCTTTAAGGAGTGCTTCTTCTCTTTCATCCCCTATTAATTCTCGATTAATTAAAGTGCCTCCATGTGGCTCGATTGTCATACTTGAACCTCCCATAGTGTAAAATCGTTATTCACTAATTCCTTACCTCACTTGGAACACGATGAAAATCCAGTCCTGATTTGACTTCCTCCACATAACCTGCGCGGATGACATAATCGCCAAAGTGCTCCTTTTCCTTACGTTCTTTTGCATAAGCAAACAATATAGGGCTAAGCGTGCTAAGTATCTCCTTTTCACCGATATTCTCTTTATATAATTTGTTCAGGCGATCACCATGAAAACTACCACCTAGATACAAGTTATATTTGCCTGGTGCTTTTCCAACAAAAGCGATTTCTGCTAACCCTGGGCGGGCACAACCATTTGGACAACCGGTCATCCGAATCGTAATTTCTTCTTCCCGTAAACCTGCTTCATCTAATAATGTTTCGAGCTTATCTATTAAAGAAGGGAGATAACGCTCTGACTCTGCCATTGCTAAGCCACAGGTTGGAAGAGCAACACAAGCCATCGAATTTCTTCGTAGTGCCGAATTTTCTTGTCCATCGGTTAGCCTGAATTTCTTTACTAGTTTTTCGATGGATGATTTTTCTTTATCCGTAACATTACTTACAATTAGATTTTGATTTGGAGTTAACCGGAATTCTCCACGATGGATTTTGGCAATCTCTCGAATAGCTGCTTTTAACTTATACTCGCCTGTGTCAAGTAATCTCCCATTTTGGATAAAAAGTGTTAAGTGCCATTTCCCATCGCCTTTTTCCCAGCCATATCGATCCCCGTTACGCTCAAATTCAAAGTCTCGTGTAACTCCAAGCTCCCACCCTAATCGTCTATTTAACTCCTGCAAAATCCATTCCTTTCCTAGTCGATCCACCGTGTATTTAAATCTCGCGTGCTTTCGACTAGACCGGTTCCCATAATCGCGTTGAATGGTAATGACATTCTCCGCAACATCCACCAGCTTATCCTTTGGACAAAAACCGATTACTTTTCCAACTTGCGGGTAGGTAGTCGTATCTCCATGTGTACTTCCCATTCCACCTCCAACGGCTACGTTAAAGCCTACTAGTTGGTTGTTTTCGACAATCGCGATAAAGCCAAGGTCTTGGGAAAATACATCAATGTCGTTGGATGGAGGAACGGCAATACCAATCTTAAATTTACGTGGCAAATAAAGTTCCCCATAAATCGGTTCATCCTCCTCACGACTGTCGATCACTTTGTCCCCATCCAACCAAATTTCGTGATACGCTTTCGTTCTAGGTAAAAGGTGCTCACTTACTTTTTGAGCAAGATCCTGTACCTCTGCATGTACGTCAGACTGATATGGATTAGCACCACACATGACATTCCTATTCACATCACCACAAGCAGCAATCGTGTCCAAAAGAGCACGATGAATATGCTGCATCGTCGGTTTCATATTCCATTTTAGGATTCCATGCATTTGAAAAGTTTGTCGTGTCGTAAGTTTTAGGGTGCCATTTCCGTATTGATTACTTAAATCGTCCATAACTAACCACTGTTCTGGTGTAGCCACTCCACCTGGTAGCCGTACACGAATCATAAACTGATAAGCAGGCTCAAGCATCTGCTTCTTACGCTCCAATCGGATATCACGGTCATCCTGCATGTAGCTTCCATGAAATTTTATGAGTTTCCCATCGTAATCAGGTATAGCTGCACTTAATGGATCCTCAAAGCTTTCTTCTAGTGAGCCTCGTAAGTAATTACTATCCGCTTTTATTTTTTCCATCTCACTCGGAGGACCTGCTTCATATGGAAACTTCTTTGACATGATGAACTCCTCCCATCCAGTATTAATAAACATCTCTTTGATAGCGCTTCTCCTTGCGCAAAGTGACCAAAAACTCTTCCGCTTCCTCTTTTGTTTTGCCACCTTCTTTTTCAATAATAGTAAGAAGGGTTTGATGAACATCTTTGGCCATATGTTTTTCATCCCCGCAAACGTATAGATAGGCCCCATTCTCCAACCACTCGTACAGTAATAGACTTTTTTCAAGCATTCGATGTTGAACATAAATTTTGCTAACCGTATCTCTTGAAAATGCCACATCCATCTTGGAAAGCACCCCGCTTTTTAGCCATCTCTGCCATTCCACTTGATAAAGAAAATCAGTCATGAAATGCTGCTCACCAAAAAATAACCAAGTTTCTCCAGTAACTCCAAGCTCTTCCCTTTCCTCTAGAAAAGATCGGTATGGGGCAATACCCGTTCCAGCGCCAATCATAATAATAGGTGCACTTGGATCCTCTGGTAATCGGAAGCTTTTATTTCGTTGGACGTATACCGGAATCTTATCCCCAACTTCTAATTGTTCGGCAATTTTACCAGAGCACACTCCGATACGGTCCCGTCCATGAGCCTTAAATCGAACGGTTCCGACTGTTAAGTGAACTTCATCGGGGTTGGCTTGGCAACTGCTGGCAATGGAATATAAACGGGATGGCAGTTTCCGTAGAACACTAATAAATTCACTAGCTGTTGCCTCCCATGGTCCAAAGTCTTGAACTAGATCTAATACATCTCTTCCTTCCAAATACTGATTCAACTCTTCACGGTTGGAACCTAATAACTCCTTTAGCGATTGGTTTTCAAAGACATCTACTAATTTCTCAATCAACGGTTTGGTTAGTTTCGTAATTTCATAGGTTGATAATAAAGCATTTCGTACAGTATCTAACTCCCCATCTTTGTTTATAAGTACTTGTTCATCTGGATTAAACCCCATTTTATTTATGATCTGGTCAACAAGCATGGGATGATTAGTTGGAACGATTCCTAGACTATCTCCTGGTTCAAAATGCAAATTAGATCCCTCGAGATCAAGTACTAGATGACGTGTTTCTTTGTTAGAGCCGCGTCCATTTAAATTAATATTTTCTACTATTTCTGCATGAAACGGATTTTTCTTGGAGTACTCTTTTTGCATAGCAGGTGCAACCACTTCGGTTGTAGATCCAACTTCACCACTATTGGAATGTTCGTCTAATACTTTAGAAGTAATATCCTCCATCCATTGGTTAGCCGGATCCTCAAAATCCAGATCACACTCTACTCTTGGTAGTATTCTCTCAGCTCCTAATTCCTCTAGGCGCTTATCGAAATCCTTACCCGTTTTGCAAAAAAATTCATAGCTACTATCTCCAAGAGCCAAGATAGAGTATCTTAGTCCATCTAACCTTGGTGCTCTTGTGCTATGAAGGAAATCATAGAAAGCAACTGCATTATCTGGTGGGTCTCCATCACCGTGGGTACTTGTAATAATCAATAAATCTTCAACCTTTTGAATTGCCTTTGGTTTGAAATCATCCATTAAATAAGTAGAAATTGAAAGCTTTTGCTCTTTAAGCTTTACGGTGAACTCTTCTGCTAATTGCTGGGCGTTTCCCGTGTCCGTACCATAAAGAATGGTTATTTCACGTTGTGGAACCGGTGCTCTATTTTCTACAGAGCCTTCTGCCTTCAAAGCTTTTTGTAAATCTGTGCCTCTTTCAGTTAATGCTGATGCAGAAAGATACCCACTTAACCAAAGGATTTGCTTATCAGTTAGTGTCGGCATCAGCTGATTTAAAAGGTCGGCCTGCTCTCGACTAAAGGGACTATTCACTACTTGAAATTGCAACAATGCCACCTCACAAAAGGATTTTCGATCATTTTTTATCTTTTCACAGGTAACTGCATGAGTGGAGGAGGTTATCAAGATCTCGGTGTGTGTAACCCACATTCCGTCTTGCTCGTACCTTGCCATCTTCCGGCTCTACTATCTCCCCCATCTAAAACAGCTGATGTACAAGGGATACAGCCAATACTTGGGAAGTTCTGGTCATGCAGTTCGTTATAGTCCAAACCGTGATCCCTAATGTATTGCCATACATCCTCCCAAGTCCAGTGAATTAACGGACAAACCTTTATAGACTGAAAGCGCTCATCCTTATTCACAAAGTTGGTGTTCCTTCTACTAAGAGATTGTTCTCTCCTAAGTCCTGAAATCCAAGCTGTTACCCCAGAGAGCGCCTCTTCTAATGGTTTCATTTTTCTAATGTAACAACACTGGTCTGGATCTCTTTTCCATAATGCACTCCCATGTTTGCTAGCTTGTTCCTCCAGTGTTACATCTGGCTTCAACATCCTGATTTGCAGATTAGGATAACGTTGTTTTACTTTTTCAATAAGCTCGTATGTCTCTGGAAAGTGAAGGTCCGTATCCAAGAATAAAAGGCTCGCATCGTTCTTCACTTTAGAGATAAGGTCGATTAAAACGATCCCTTCCGCTCCGAAACTACATGAGTATATGATAGACTCTTGAAAGTGTTGATAAGCCCATTCTAATACTTTAGAAGCACCTTTCGATTGATCGGTAGGATTCCAATCAACAAATGGATCCTTAGAGAAATTTTCATAGGAAAGCATGATTTTCCTTACCTCCTCCTTAACCTCATCTTCCATTTTTTCATAACCATCACGGTGCTACCATGTAACATCCAATTACCAAATTTCCTTCGCTAACTCTACGATAAAACGTAGCTTCTCCCATTGCTCCTCTTCCGACAACTTATTTCCGTGATGCGTAGAGGAAAATCCACATTGCGGACTTAAGCATATTTGCTCTAAAGGCACATACTTAGATGCTTCTTTTATACGTGCTTTAATATATTCTCCATCTTCTAACTCTCCCCGTTTAGAGGTAACAACACCTAATACAACCTTCGGACCACCGTTCGGGATATGTTGCAACGGCTTAAAGCTTCCGGACCGTTCATCATCATATTCAAGGAAAAATCCATCCACTTTTTCTTTTGCTAACAAGATAGGAGCGATGATGTCATAGCTCCCTTCAAATGCCCAATTGGAGCGATAATTACCACGACAAAGATGGGTAGTCACTATTAAATCCTCCGGTTTACCTTCTAGCACACCATTAATTACTCTTAATGCTAAGTTGATTAGCTCTTCTCTGCCGTACTCACCTTGAGCTTGATTAAATGGAAGAGATGGTGCTGAAAGACCAGCAATATAGACATCATCTAACTGCAAGTAACGGACACCTGCATCATAAAACGCTTGGATTGCATCCCGGTATGCTTGAATTACGTCATTAGCAAAATCCTCAATATCGGGATAGACCGTTTTATCTCTTATTCCTTCGTGAAACAATTGATTTGGACTTGGTATCGTTTGTTTGGCAACGGCCCGACCACCAACAATGTCATTAAACTCAAGGAAATCTTGAATAAAGGGATGCTCCAGATTAAAAGAAACCTTGCCGTTATTACGTATGTTGTATCGTTCTGTTTCTTCATTTCCATGAAAAATATACCCAACCTCGGGAACATATCCTTCCATTCCATTCAAATGTTCTAAAAAGTCTGTGTGCCAAAATCTCCGTCTGAATTCTCCATCACTAACTAGTTCTAACCCTACTTCTATTTGCTTATCTACAATTCTTTTGATCTCTTTTGTTTCAACCTCCCGTAATTGGTGCTCTGAGATCTCACCTTGTTTATAAGCTTCTCTTGCTTGAAGTAAATTCTCAGGTCGTAATAGACTCCCTACGTGGTCTGCCCTAAAAGGGGCTTTTGTTACAGTAACTGCCATTAAAATCTCCTCCACTTTTCATTTATTTTGAACATTTACATGTTACAAACACCATAAAAAAAAGAGATAGCACCATCCTCAAAGGAAAGTGCTACCTCTAGTTGACTAGTCGGTAAGCGACGCTAATCAGTTATTTACATAAGTTGTTTTCTTCATCCAAGTAAGAACAAAAGCTCGGGGCGCCCGGGTTTAAGGATTACAGACTAAAACCGTCCTATGCGGACAACGCCTGCAGACCCCTTGCCGGGGCCACGTACGGACTGCGCCTGGCCAAGCCAGGTGGTTCGGCTTGCCGCTCAGGAGCGGCGGTCTTAATCGAACATTCCTTCGTCGGAGATAAAGGAAACATGCCCCTTCATAGGGGTATGCCAACGTTGGGCGCATATCTGAACTGGAGCTGAACGTGGCTATTGCAGTATGTTATCCACACCAGGCAAATTTTATAATTACCTACAATAGAAAAACCTCTTCTTTGCACAATAAGAAGAGGTTAACATAATTAGTTCGACTCTTCTTATCTACCAAGCTTAGTAGCTTGCTGGAATTAGCACAGTTCTTTAAAAGCCTGTTGCCGAGGTATCTTTGGGCCAGTCCCTCCACCTCTCTGGATAAGAAATATTATGGAAATTTTCTGTTAAATTCACTATACAAGGGTTCCTAATTATTGTCAATATTCTTTTTTAGAAAAAATATATTTTAAAATTACTTGTTGACATTGTATTTGATTTATCTTATATTCTTATTTAACTAATCAAACTGAGCTAAGAAAAGGACATGAATCATTCTCACTTTTCTTTTTAGAGAATAGGGTCATCGGCTGGAAGCCCTTAAGTTAAGCGAATGATTTACCACCTTGGAGCTATTATGGGGAATCGGGAATCCTTAGTATCCATAATCGGGAAACCGTTATCTTTTGAGCATTTTGCACTTTTGTGTGAAATGAAATTAGGGTGGAACCACGACCACACTCGTCCCTTCTATGAGGATGAGTGTGGTTTTTTATTTTTATAAGTGAAAGCTATGACAAGGACACGAAGGATGTTTGAACGTCTTAACAGAGAATGAAGGTCACCGACTGAGAGCCTTCTAGGAATACAGCATCCTTTACCACCTTGGAGTGTTATGGGGAACCTATGTTAGAAGTATCCATAACCGGTAGGAGCCGTTATCTCTTTTGAGCGTTTTGCATTATTTATGCGAAACGGAATTAGGGTGGAACCACGACCACACTCGTCCCTTCTTTGGGATGAGTGTGGTTTTTTATTTCTAAAAATTTTAGGAGGAAAAAACATGTCAAACAATGTAGAACTGTCAAGAAGAAATCACCGAGAGCTCGGGCAACAGCTAGAGTTATTTATGTCTATGGAAGAAGCTCCAGGTATGCCATTTTTTCTACCAAAGGGAATGGTCATTCGAAACGTACTAGAAAACCTTTGGAAAGAGAAACATCAAAAGGCTAAATACCAAGAAATAAAGACTCCCATTATGATGAAGCAACATTTATGGGAACAATCCGGACATTGGGATCATTATCACGATAATATGTACTTCTCTCATATTGATGATCAAAACTATGCAATCAAACCGATGAGCTGTCCGGGTGCTGTTTTACTTTATAACAGCAAACGTCGCAGCTATCGCGAACTTCCAATCCGCTACGCGGAACTCGGACTTGTGCATCGTCACGAATTATCTGGCTCCTTAAATGGATTACTTCGGGTTCGTTCTTTTACTCAAGATGATGCCCATTTATTTGTTCGCGAAGATCAAGTAAAAGACGAAATTAAAAATGTTCTAGAGCTTGTCGACGACATCTATTCCATCTTTGGATTTAGCTACAAAGTAGAGTTGTCCACTCGCCCGGAAAAATATATGGGAGATTTAGAAAAATGGAACAAAGCGGAAGCCTCTCTCCAACAAGTTCTAGAGGAAAAAGAAATAGATTATAGTTTGAATGAAGGGGACGGCGCTTTTTATGGTCCAAAAATTGACTTCCACATCCTTGATTCGTTAGGACGAAGCTGGCAATGTGGAACCATTCAATTAGACTTCCAATTCCCCGAAAAATTCGGTTGTGAATACATCGGTGAAGACAATAAAGCTCACCAACCGATTATGATTCATCGCGCTATCTATGGGTCTATCGAGAGATTCTTGGCTATTCTTATTGAACATTATGATGGAAACTTTCCATTATGGATAGCTCCTGTACAAGTGAACATGTTACCGATTTCTGCAGCTCATGTTGACTACGCTTATCAGGTAAAAACACAATTAGAGCAAGAAGGATTCCGAGTAGAAGTAGACGATCGTAATGAAAAAGTAGGATTAAAAATACGCGAAGCTGAAAAACAAAAGGTTCCGTATATGATGGTTGTTGGTGATAAAGAAATGGAAAATCAATCTGTCGCGTTACGAAAGCATAAGGAAGGTAATATTGGCAATTTATCCCTTTCCAATGTAATCAGCATACTGAAGGATGAAGAAAAATATTAAGTAAAGAAAAAGAAGCTAGGACAAAACTATAATCTCCCAATCTAAAGATGAACGATTACACGATAAGAAGTGTAGAACGTTACTTTTCAATGGTTGGGTTTTCATTCACAGTTGATATAAAATGCGATGTAACGATCTTTGGATAATTACTAAAAAGTCAAGTTTAGCCTAAATGCCACGCTTCGGCAGAATACTTCGCTTTACGCGGGCACGGCCTCAGCTTCCTCGGAAGAACACTACTTCCTGCGGGATCTTCGGCTCGCGCTGTTCCCGCTGGAGTCTACGTATTCTGCCTACGCTTGTAGGTATTTTCTAATATAGTGGGTTATTAACACCTATAAAATAAGTAGACCAAGAGACACCTCTGACTTGAAAAGAACTCCGTACTAAGCTGCGGAAAAATGCGAGACTCCTTGAAAATAAACCCCAATTTTCTGCGTGCGAGGTTAAGCTTCCGGAGTATTCCTTGTCCTGTGGGAAAGGAACAGTTGAAGACCCCAAAAGATGCACCTGCGTCTTCTAGTAACGCTTCGAAGTAAGCTTCCTCGGTGCAAGTCAGCAAAGATGATTATCCGATGTAGTAGCCTGGCTGAGGCGTTCCCCACGGAAAGCGAGTATTTTTCCGCAGCGCCGCATTAGCAGTCAACTTGATAAAGTATATACGAGTCCTTATTTCGTTACGTCGGAGTATATATAAAATTCGCAACAATATTTAACAAAGCCTCTAAATAGAAAAATCCGAACTGATTCGAACTCTATGAATAAATTTCGAATCATAGTTCGGATTTTATTAGAATTAAAACACTTTTGTCCCAGTCTCTTCCCTACTTTACTCAAATCTTAAAACGAAATACTTCTTCTTCCCTCTTCGAATTATAACAAACGTATCATCGATTCGATCTTCTTTCGTTAATACATGAGCTAAATCTTGATTTCGCACTCCATTGATGTACACCGCACCATTCTGGATATCCTCACGAGCTTGACGTTTAGATGAAGCAATTTTCGCTTCTACTAATGCATCAACTAAACCAATTTCTTCAACAGTGAAGGTTGTAGAAGGCACATCTTTGAAGCCTTGCTGAATTTCTTTTCCGTTAAGGGATGCTATATCCCCACTGAATAAGGCCTCGGTAATCCGTTGAGCTTGCATTAGTGCTTCCTCTCCGTGAACAAGCTTCGTCATTTCTTCCGCTAAACGCTTATGCGGAATTCGTTTCTCTGGTGCTGCCTCCAAGGATTTTTCTAATTCATCAATCTCATCAAAACTTAAGAAAGTAAAGTATTTTAAGAACTTGATGACATCCCGGTCATCTGCATTAACCCAGAATTGGTAAAACTCATATGGAGACGTTTTTTCGGGATCTAGCCAAACGGCCCCACCCGCAGTTTTTCCAAATTTTGTACCGTCAGCCTTTGTAATAAGTGGTACCGTCAAACCGAATGCTTTTGCTTCTTGCTCTTCCCCACTTTTCGTACGGCGGATTAATTCCATACCAGCGGTAATGTTCCCCCACTGGTCACTTCCTCCAATTTGTAAAGTACAGTTTTCTTTTTCGTAAAGGTTCAAAAAGTCAACCGATTGAAGAATCATGTAACTAAATTCGGTAAAGGAAATTCCGTTTTCCAGTCTGGATTCTACAGAATCTTTCGCAAGCATATAATTAATTCCAAAGTGCTTACCCGTGTCGCGTAAGAAATCAATCACTGTCATAGTGGATAACCACTCGTAGTTATTACGGGCAACAGCAGCATTTTCCCCGTCATCAAAATTTAAAATACTAGCCATTTGTTCTTTAATACTATTGCTAAAGTGTTGTACGGTCGCTAGATCATTTAACTGGCGTTCTGTTGAACGACCACTAGGATCCCCTATCATTCCTGTTCCCCCACCAATGAGAGCAACAGGTCGGTGTCCTGCTTTTTGGAATCTTTTCAGCATTAGCATAGGGACCAGATGACCAATGTGTAAACTATCAGCTGTAGGATCAAATCCACAATATAATGTCACAATTTTCTCATCTAAGTGTTTTCGCAGACCTTCATCATCTGTTGTTTGATTGACTAATCCTCTTCTTTGCAGATCATCTAAAATGTGCATAACATTCACCTCTCCATTCTTTCGAAGTTATTAGAAAACTATGACTAGTCACCTTGAGGTGAAAGTCGATATTCTTACTTATACTTTCATCCAATAACATATAATTGTGAAAGTAAAAAAAACCTCTATCCCAAAAAAGGGACGAGGTTTGTTCTCGCGGTACCACCCTTGTTGCAAGCTAAACTTGCCACTTCGTTTCATAACGACTTGGTTAAGCCGTCCCCATGCATGAGGATGCTCCAGATTTGTACTTCGCACGTAATTTTGTACTAGCTTCCAGCAACCGCTAGCTTTCTGAAACAGGGAATTACGTTACTACTTGAATCCTTCTTCGCATATATAGGTTTTAGAATGTAATGATATTATTAATACCATACAATATTATAAATTGCAATGATAATTAAACAAAAAACTGTGCAATTTGACGGTTATGCTATAATATAGAGTGGGTTTAGGAGGTATTACTTATGAATAAAGAACGATTTGCTCATTATATAGAAAAATTAAAAGAACTCTGGGCTACTGGTGTCATTCAGAAAGGCTCTAGAATTACGTATGATGTAACCTGGAATATTATCTTATTCTTTCTCATTATTGGTGTGATTGGAGCTTTCTTTGCCGGTGGTGTTGGTGCTGGCTACTTTGCTTCTTTAGTCAAGGACGAGCCCGTACGCGCAGAAGAGGCTATGGAAAAAGACCTCTATAACTATGAGGAATCATCTGAATTGTATTTTGCCAATAACACATATCTAGGAAAAGTACGTTCAGACTTATACCGCGAAGAAACTACCTTAGAAAATGTTTCCACACATGTTAAAAACGCTATTATTGCGACAGAGGATAACACTTTTTATACCCATAATGGGGTTGTACCAAAAGCAATATTGCGCGCCATCCTACAAGAAGCACTGAACACTTCCGTTAAAACAGGTGGTAGTACATTAACACAACAGCTCATAAAAAACCAAATCCTTACAAACGAAGTTTCATTCGAACGGAAAGCAAAAGAAATCCTGTTAGCATTGCGTTTGGAGCAATTTGCTGACAAGGACGAAATTCTTCAGGCCTACTTAAATATCGTTCCATTTGGAAGAAATGCAGCAGGTCAAAACATTGCTGGTGTTCAGACAGCTGCTCAAGGCATTTTTGGTATAGATGCAAAAGACCTTAACTTGCCACAAGCTGCTTATATTGCAGGTTTGCCACAAAGTCCATCTTTTTATACACCATTCAAGAATGGCGGAGGGGTAAAAGATGAGGCAGGTCTGGAACCTGGTTTTAACCGAATGAAAACTGTCCTTTCTAGAATGCTAGAAAGTGGGTTTATTACAGAGGGAGAATACCAAAAGGCCATCCAATATGACCTTGCAGCAGACTTTACAGAACCAAAGCCATCGCCTCTTGATGAATATCCATATTTAACAAATGAAATTGAAAAAAGAGCAAAAGAAGTGCTTTCCAAAATTTTAGCGAAGAAAGACGGATATACCGAAGAGGATTTAGAAAACAGTGCGGAATTAAAAGAAGAATATATGATTCTAGCAGAACGCGACCTCCGAAAAAGTGGATACAAGATTCATACAACCATTGATAAAAAAATATATGATGTCCACCAAGATATTGCGGCCGCCTATGACAATTATGGTAGTGATAAATGGGAAACAGTAACCGATCCTGAAACTGGGGAAACGAAACAAGTAAAAGAACCGGTTCAAGTCGGAGGTATTTTAATAGAAAATAAAACCGGAAAAATTATTAGCTTTATTGGTGGTCGTGATTTTAAATTAGAAAATCTAAACCACGCAACAGATGCAGAACGACCAAATGGTAGTACGATGAAGCCATTACTTGTTTATGCACCTGGAATGGAAGCAGGTGTTGTTCAACCTGGATCGATTATTGCCGACGTAGATACAGTTATTACGTATCCGGGTATGCCTGAGCCATATGATCCCGGAAACTATGCAAGTAATTTCCATGGACTTGTTTCGGCAAGAACAGCTTTAAAGCAGTCTTATAACATTCCTGCAGTTAGAACGTACATGCAAATTATTAATAACGATCCTGCTTCTCAATATTTAGAGCCAATGGGATTCACCTCTCTAACCAAAGGGGATCACGGCTATCCAGCCGTTGCTTTGGGTGGTTTAACAAACGGGGTAACGATTGAAGAGAATACGAATGCTTATACCACATTTGGGAATGGTGGAAAAGCAGTTGATGCCTATATTATTGATAAAATTGAAACGGTTGACGGAGAAGTAATCTATCAGCACGAAAGTGAAGCTGTTGAGGTATTTACTCCACAAACGAACTACCTCATGCTTGATATGATGCGTGATGTATTGACAAGTGGTACAGCTACAGCAGCTAGAGCAAACTTGAAATACACGAATGTCGATTGGGCGGGAAAAACTGGTACTTCCCAAGATTGGCATGATACTTGGTTTGTTGCTACTAACCCGAATGTCACGATGGGAATGTGGATGGGTTATGACACTCCGAAGCCATTAGGAGGAAACTATAGTCGCCGAAATTTAATATTGTGGGCAAAACTCGTCAATGCGGCGACAGATATTAATCCGGACCTTATGGCACCAAAAGAACGATTTGAACGTCCAGGAGGGCTCGTGTATCGATCCTACTGTAAAGTTTCCGGTATGCTGCCATCTGACGTTTGTAGTGAACTAGGCTTGGTTGATTCAGACTTATTTAATGCGAAGTTTGTTCCGAAACAAAGAGATAATAGTCTTATCCGTGGAACGTATGTCATGGTAAATGGAAAATCCATTATTGCAGGTCCGAATACTCCGAAGGAATTTACAAAAGACGATGGAGCTGCTTTCAATCCTGAATGGTTGAAAGAAAATGGCTATGATAAACTTGGCGATATCCGACAGCTTATCCCTAGCCAAGGCGGGGCTTGGGATAAAATTTCAATCCCAAGCACGGATGAAATCAAAAACGATGGCAAAAATCCGAATGCCCCATCAAGCTTGAAAAAATCTGGTTCTAGTACGATTTCGTGGAAGGCATCTTCTAGTAAGGATGTAGTTGGTTATCGTATTTATAAAGCAAGTAAACCAGGTGGTTCCTTTAAATTAGTAGGAAATACAACGGAAACAAAAATGAACGTTGGCGGTGGAAAAGCTGTTTATCAAGTAAAAGCAGTTGATTACTTCGGGCAAGAGTCTGGAGCATCCAATACGTTACAAATTGGAGACTTCACTCCCGAGAAAGAAAAGCCAGAAGAAAAGGACGATAAGCCAGTAAATGGTGGTGGTTCAAACGAGGACAGTGGTTCTGGTGGATCTAACGGGGACGGAGGATCTGGTGGAAATGGAGAAACTGGTGACACCGGTGGTGACGGTGGTACCGATGGATCCGGAGGTTCTGGCGGAACTGATGGAAGCGGAGGATCTGGTGGCACTGGCGATACCGGGGGATCTGGTGGAACCGGTGGTACTGATGGAACCGGTGGCACTGGTGGTACTGAAGAGTAATTTAAATAAAAATGTTAAAGGAGCTTGGGTACAGTCCAAGCTCCTTTTCTTATTCATATTACAAGGATTGACTGTAATACCATCCTTTAAAGTAAAGGTCACGACCAGCTCAGGTTCGGCTACACGGTCGCTTCCACTTTTGTAATAAATCTTTTAAGTTTTCTTTTAACAAGTGCCTTTCTTCCCTGTATAATAAACGTATAAATAGAGTCCGGATAGGTGGTGAGCGCTTGATCCACGAAAAAATATACAGTTCTAAACAGTTAAAAACTGAAAATGAAACGATGTTAGTAGAAGGGCCACTAATGTCTAATGAGTTATCAAACTATCATTTTCACCCTGATTTAGTTGCCTTTCGCCCTGCACCAAAACAATTCGAAGCGTTAAAAGAAATTGCAGAATTACCAGAAGGAAGAATTTATGTAGCACGAACCGAGGACACCATTGTTGGGTATGTTACCTTTCTACACCCAGATCCATTAGAAAGATGGTCTACGTTCAATATGGAGGAGCTAATTGAGTTGGGTGCCATTGAGATTGCACCAGATTATCGAGGATATCAACTTGGTTCCACTTTGTTGGAAATCGCCGTTGCTGATTCCAACATGGAACATTATATTATCATTTCAACTGAGTACTATTGGCACTGGGATTTAAAGGGAACTCAACTTAGTATTTGGAACTATCGAAAAATCATGGAAAAAATGATGAGTGCTGGAGGACTAAAACCCGCACCTACAGATGACCCAGAAATCATGGCACATCCAGCAAACTGTTTAATGGTCCGAATTGGGAAACATGTATCCGAAGCGTCCATCCAAAAGTTTCAGAGACTACGTTTTCTAAGTCGTTCCACATCATAAGCTGAAAAGGGGATGGATAACGATGTTAGTAGAAGAGATCATGAAGCGAGAGGTTATATCCTTACCACCAAACGCTACCATTGCAGAAGCCTATCAAATTTTACAAGACAATCCAATTCGTCATATCCCTATCGTCAATGAAGACGAGGAGCTTATTGGCATTGTCTCTGATCGCGATGTCCGTGATGCAAGCCCTTCTATCTTATCAAAGGAAATGGGCCTATCTGAAATGAATCACTCGATTGATACGATCATGACCACACCTGTCATCACGATTCACCCGTTAGACTTCGTAGAGGAAGTGGCTTCGATTTTTTATGAAAGAGAAATTGCTTGTTTACCCGTAGTTCAGAAAAACAAGCTAATCGGAATGGTTACAGAGAAAGACATGCTCTATACTTTAATTCAATTGACCGGTACGCACGTACAAAGCTCTCAGGTCGAAATCAAAGTACCAAATAGAGCTGGTATTCTACCTGAGGTAGCTGCAATCTTTGGTCATCGCAAAGTCAATATTGCATCCGTACTCGTTTATCCGTACAAAAATGATTCAAGCTTTAAAATTCTAGTTTTCCGTATCCAAACGATGAACCCGCTTCCTATTATTGAGGATATACAACAAGCAGGATATGAGGTCTTGTGGCCAAATATGGGGATGACTCCATGAAATGTGATGCTAAGTTTGTTTACTCAGAGGATTTGTTAACTTATCAATTTGGAACGGAGCATCCTTTCAACCAACAAAGAATTAAAATGACAAAAGAACTCCTTGAGGCAGAAGGAATTCTTACAGATACAGAGATAGTAGAACCGAGGATGGCAACAGAGGAAGAGCTCCTATTAGTACACACATCCGAATATGTAGATGTCATTCAAAAAGCTAGCAAAGAGAAAATAGATTCTGAGAAATTTCTCAACTACGGCATTGGTACAGAAGACACCCCTATTTTTCCAGGCATGCATGATGCTTCCCGTTTGTTGGTTGGCTCAAGTCTTACTGCGGTCGACCAAGTTATGTCAGGAGAAGCACGACATGCTCTTAATTTAGGAGGTGGCTTGCATCACGGTTTTCCGAATAAAGCATCCGGTTTCTGTATTTACAATGATGCTGCAGTGGCGATTCAATATATACGGAAAAACTATAACTTACGCGTTTTATACGTAGACACCGATGCCCACCATGGTGATGGGGTTCAAAATATTTTTTATAATGATCCTAATGTATGTACGCTTTCCATTCATGAGACAGGAAGATATTTATTTCCTGGTACTGGGCAAGTTCATGAGCGAGGGGTTCAAGCTGGATATGGCTACTCCTTTAATGTACCAGTTGATGCCTTTACGGAAGATGAGTCCTTTATAGAAATGTATGAGTCCTCTCTTATAAAGGTCATGAACTATTTCCAACCTGACATTATCATTAGCCAAAATGGAGCGGATGCGCATTGTTATGATCCTCTCACCCATCTATGCTCAACAATGCAAACATTCGAATTCATTCCGAAACTTGCCCATCAATTAGCGCACGATTATTGTGATGGGAAATGGATTGCACTTGGTGGAGGTGGATATGATATTTGGAGGGTTGTACCAAGAGCATGGGCTCAAATATGGAGCGTCATGCAAACGGATACAACGTTCCAAGGTACTCTACCGATTGAATGGATCAAGCGGTGGGAAAAGCAATCTCCTGTTTCTTTACCTCATTCTTGGCACGATGATGAAGGGATTTATCCACCGATTCCTAGAAAAGAAGAGATAACAGAAAAAAATAAACGTACCTTAGATATCCTCCTACAATATACGAAAAACCAAGACAAATTTCATAATCAATTCTGACGTAAAAAACTACGCTGGTTCACCAAAATGGGTTTACTTATGAGGTGCAAAATGATAAAGCACCATCATTCACACGATTTACACAACTGATTTCACAGTATATTTAAATAAGGCTTAGAGAATTAAAATTCTCTAAGCCTTATTTAAATTCCACTAAAGGTTGCACCCTTTACTTTAAGTCCAATACTTCACAACATTTGCACATTACAGTGGTTTTGGTGCATTAATTTGCTCATCTAAATTCCATTCTAGCAATTGACCAGCATGAACTAAGCCAGAACCAAAACCGTACAAAAGAGCTTTGTCTCCATCTTTAACTTTTCCCTCTCGAATTCCAAGATCCAGTGCTAAAGGGATTGTAGCAGCTGAAGTATTTCCAAAGTTAACTAAACTATAAAGTGTTTTTGTCATTGGATAATCCAACTTTTCACAGATAGGTTCAATCAATCTTAAGTTGGCACTATGCGGTATGAACCAATTTACTTGATCTATACTGGTCTGTGTTTTATCTAAGATGACCTTAATGTTGTCAGGTATATTTCTAACCACCCAACGAAATACTTCTCTCCCATTTTGGACAAGGTATCGAGTATCTAATAACTCCGTGTCATTTACCGTTCCTGATAATCCGCGACGATATACATGTTGTGCTCCACTTCCGTCACTACCCAAATGAAATCCAATAAAGCTATTGGATTTTACATCCTTCTCAACCAATACTGCACCTGCTCCATCTCCAAACAAAATACATGTACTTCTATCCGTGTAATCTGTAATTTTTGATATGGTGTCGGCACCTATAACCAGTATCTTTTTGTGTAGTCCAGAAGTAACATATCCCTGTGCAGTGTGTAAGGCATAAACAAATCCTGCACAAGCCGCACTTAAATCAATGGCACCTGCATTAGCTATTCCTAGTTTGTTCTGTATGATACTTGCAACTGACGGAAATGGAAAATCAGGTGTACTTGTTGCCACAATAATCATATCTACATCATCTATTTTTTTATTGTACCTAAGCATCATATCCTTTACAGCAGAGATACATAAATCACTGGTATATTCATCAGAACGGGCTATTCGGCGTTCTTTTATGCCCGTTCTTTGGATAATCCATTCATTGTTTGTATCAACCATTTGCTCAAGATCAAAATTAGTTAATCTTCTTTGGGGTACATAAGTTCCGATAGCAGTAATTCTTGGACTTAACATTCCATCCACCTCACATTAATTATAAGTTAGTACTAGTATCTGGTACTAATTATAACGGTTTTAACCGATAAATCAATTCATATATAAAAAAAGCGTTAATCCCTTCCTGGATCAACGCTCCTGTTAATTAAAACAAAATATCTTTCAGAAATATTCTTTTTGGGTTAAAAGGCTACGAAGTTTTCACGCCCTCCTGTTTTCACAGGTAACCATCCTATTATTTCACATTCGCATTATGTATTACTATTTTCCACCTGTTGGAGAATGACGATTTCCACTCGCCTGTTTTTACTCCAATTCTCTGAAGAAGTATTAGGTACAATAGGCTTCGTGTCTCCATATCCAATAGAAGCCTCAAATTTACTTCCTTGAAATTGATGATTATCTTCTAGGTAACGAATGACACTACTCGCTCTTGCACCAGAAAGCTCCCAATTTGAGGGGTATCGAAAATTTGAAATAGGACGATTGTCCGTATGTCCTTCTACTTTTATTTTATTCGGTACATTTTTTAATAAAGTGGCTATTCGGTCAAGTAATGGTCTACCTGCTTCAATAATCTCAGCTTCACCCGAATCAAATAAGACCTTTTCTTGTAGGACTAACTCGACTCCTTCTTGCCTGCGATTAGCGGTTACAGTTGCTTCTAGGTTATTTTCTTTAATAAAGGCATTGACTAGCTGCAGGAGCTGATCTAACGAATCCACCTCTTCCTCTGGTACCGCAACAGGTTGTTTTTCAACTGGGTCATCTAACACTTCATCCTGCCCTGCTTCTTCCTGCTTCTCTTCGTTAGTAGGATTTTCATTCGAAACAACTGACGGATAAGCATCAAATATCATCCGATTGCGAAAAGATTCCGCCAGTTCTTGAAACTTGACCATATCTAACTGTGACATGGAAAAAAGCAGAATAAAGAACACAAGCACAAGCGTGACCATATCTGCATAAGTCACCATCCATTTCGGTGCGCCTTTATTTTTTTTCTCTTTTTGCCTAAGCTTCATGGATGGTTTCTCCTGTTAGATTACGATCTAACCCTAACTTTGTTTCTTTGCGCATATCAGTGGAAAGGAAGGCAGATAATTTCTCTCTTAGGATGTGAGGATTTTGGCCAGATTGTACGCCGATAACCCCTTCAAGGATTATTTGTTTAAAAAAGACCTCTTCATCTGTACGATTTTCTAGTTTACTTGCCATTGGGATAAAAACAAGATTTGCTAGGACCGTTCCGTAGAATGTGGTTAACAATGCAACCGCCATGTTAGGACCAAGTGTAGAAGGATCTTGCAAATTCTTTAACATAAGTACAAGTCCGATTAAGGTTCCTATCATTCCCCATGCTGGTGCATATTCCCCTGCTTTTTCGATAATAGCTCGTCCTCTTTGATGACGATCCTCCATCGCTATAATCTCTGCTGTTAAAATATCTCGGATGACTTCGGGTTCATATCCGTCGACTGCGAGTAAAATTCCTTTTTTCAAAAAAGGATCTTGAACGGACTCCATTTCCATTTCTAGAGATAGGAGTCCTTCTCGACGAGCCTTTTCTGACAACATCTCAAAGCGTTCAATTAATTCCGGAAGAGGCAATTGCTCCTGTCGAAACGCTTCTTTTAAAACTTGTCCTGTTAACTTCAATTGTCTCCGATTAAAATTTATTAGGATTGCTGCTATCAGTCCACCAATAACAATAAAAAAGGAGGCGAGGTCTAGAAAGGATACAACCCCAGACGCGCCTCCACTAGATAATATTCCAAACATGATAAGCAGGAAACCTAGCGTTATGCCAACAGGTGTTAGTAAGTCCACTTTTTTCATCGCTTTCACCTAACCCTTTTCATTTCCATATCATAAGCTTTTTAGTGTGGTTCAAAAAGCTGAAGAAAAGCACAAAGCGATTCTTTCCGAACTTTTTGAACTTCCTCTTTTATTCAGATTTTGTTGAATTTCTTTCAATCATACGGTGAGGTAGGATAATGTTTTGATCTGCAACCTCTTCTTTGTTCATATATTTGGTTAATAAACGCATCGCAACAGCCCCGATATCATACATAGGCTGAACAATGGTAGATAACGTCGGACGAACCATCGTAGCTAATCGTGTATTATCAAAACCAAATACTTCAATGTCCCCGGGAACGTTCAGTCCACGATCCTGTGCACCATGAATCACACCTAGTGCCATTTCGTCCGATGCAACAAACACTGCGCTTGGACGATTTTCAAGTTCTAATAATTGCTCAATCGCTTCCATTCCAGAATCATAAGAATAATCACCATTGATGATTCTTTCCTCGATAACTTCTTTATTATTTTCTTTAACGGCACGAAGGTAACCCGCATATTTTTGATTGTTCATTTCCGTTTCTTCTGTTCCTGTTACAAAAGCAGGGTGCTGATGTCCGTGATCGATTAAAAGGTTTGTCGCTTCATAAGCCGCTTCTTCATAATCAATGTTAACCGATGGAATCGTATGTGTCTCATCTACTGTAGCCGCAAGGACAACTGGTACAGATGCACTCTGGAACTGATTAATATGGTCTTCGGTAATGACACCACCCATATAGACAATTCCGTCCACTTGCTTTTCAAGCATCGTGTTAATAAGGTGCAGTTCTTTATCCTTGTTTTGGTCGGAGTTACTTAAGATAATGTTATATTTATACATGGTCGCAATATCTTCAATCCCTCTCGCTAACTCCGAGAAAAAGATACTAGATATATCCGGGATAATTGCTCCAACCGTCGTCGTTTTCTTACTAGCCAAACCACGAGCTACTGCATTCGGACGGTACCCTAATTGTTGAATCGTGTTTAAAACTTTTTTACGTGTTGCAGGTTTTACATTTGGGTTTCCATTGACAACCCTAGATACGGTTGCCATGGAAACATTGGCTTCTCTTGCTACATCATATATTGTGACAGTCATAACTTTCTATTTCCTCCTCTAACATATCCTTGTCCTATTCGTTCTGCTTTTCATTTATCATACGATACAAAATCTCCATCCGCAACGGTCAGCCTCTATAATCCGTCAATTTTCTATGTTTTTTTCTCTTTTGGACTATTATTTCATCATAATAGCATAAAAATGCGCCTACCGAATTGGTAGACGCCTATTTTTTCTTCTTATTTTTTTAATTCGCTCATAAATTTGTCAAATGTTTCAATATCCATTTGCTGTGCAGAGTCGGACAATGCAACTGCAGGATCTGGATGTACTTCCGCCATTACCCCATCTGCTCCAATAGCTAGAGCTGCTTTTGCTGCTGGAAGTAATAAGTCTCTACGTCCTGTAGAGTGCGTCACATCGACCATTACTGGCAAGTGTGTCTCCTGTTTCAAAATTGGTACTGCCGTAATATCTAAAGTGTTTCGAGTAGCTTTCTCATAGGTTCTAATGCCTCGTTCACAAAGAATGATATTTCCATTGCCTCGAGACATAATATATTCCGCTGCATTTATAAATTCAGCAATTGTAGCAGACAATCCTCTCTTCAGTAAGACTGGTTTATCAACTTCACCTGCTGCTTTTAACAATTCAAAGTTTTGCATGTTACGTGCACCGATTTGAATAACATCAATGTATTCCACTGCTTTTTCAATATCAGCTGGGTTTACGATTTCACTAACGACTGCCAATTCATATTCGTCCGCTACACGTTTTAATATTTTTAATCCTTCTAATCCAAGTCCTTGGAAATCATATGGAGATGTTCTTGGTTTAAAGGCACCACCGCGTAATAATTTTAATCCTTGTTTTTTCACGGCTTCGGCAACAGCAGCTACTTGCTCGTAACTTTCTACCGCACATGGTCCCATAATGAAGTGTTGATTTCCATCTCCAAATCTTTCTCCATTAATCTCAATAACGGTATCTTCTGGCTTTTTCTTTCTGGAAACTAACAGAGCTTTGCGATGGTCATCTTTTTGTAACTCTAGACCTGCTTTGAAGATTTCCTTAAATAAATGAACAATCGTTGAGTCTTCAAACGGTCCGTTGTTTTGTGCTGTAATCTTGTTCAGCATCTCTCTCTCTCGGACTGGATCATAATAGATGGCACCTTGCTTCTCTTTAATTTCTCCAATCTCTTTGACAAGCTCAGCACGACTGTTGATAAGGTTTAAAATCTCTAAATTTACCTCATCTAATTTATCGCGTAACTGGTCTAGTTGCTCATTCCCCAAAAAAAACGCCTCCTGTTTCACAATAATCCTTGAAAAGTGTGATATATTTTTAATAATTAGGGATTATTATAGCTAATATTGAAGCACTTGTCACCAGTAAAGTTTATAATATTTTGTTTATTCATACACTTTTAACAATGTGAAGGAGAAAGATTTTATGAACAATCACATTTTTGCACTAGATATTGGAACAAGAACCGTAGTCGGTATGTTGCTAGAAAAAGAGGGAAAGACATTTAAACTCGTGGACTATGTTGTTCAAGAGCATGCAGAAAGATCCATGCTAGATGGACAAATTCATGATATTGTAGCAGTGTCTCAAGTTATCCGAAACGTAAAAGAAGCATTGGAGCAAAAGCACGGTAGCTTATCAAAGGTCTGTGTCGCAGCCGCTGGTCGCTCCCTGAAAACAATGCGTACAACTGCTACAAAATCGATTGAGCGACAACCACTGATGGACAAAGAAGATATTTTATTTCTAGAATTGAGTGCTGTTCAACAGGCACAGCACCTATTAGCACAAGAAGAAAAGGAAGCGACAAGTACACATTATTATTGTGTCGGTTATTCTGTATTAGAATATAAAATAGATGGAGAGCTTATCGGGTCTCTCATTGATCAACAAGGTACAGAGGTTTCCGTAGAGATTATTGCTACTTTTTTACCAAAGGTTGTTGTGGAATCGTTAATCGCTGCCTTAAATCGTGCGGATTTAGAAATGGAAGCTTTAACGTTAGAACCAATTGCCGCTATCCATGTACTAATCCCTCCATCCATGAGAAGGCTGAATGTCGCCTTAGTAGATATAGGGGCCGGAACCAGTGATATCGCCCTTACGGAAGCTGGTACTATAACCGCCTACGGAATGGTACCGAAAGCTGGAGATGAAATTACCGAAGCGATTAGTGATAAGTTTCTATTAGACTTTCACGATGCAGAAAAGGTCAAACGTGATATTTCTATCGATCATCCTGCAATCATTCAGGATATTTTAGGATTTGAACAAGAAGTAACCTATGAAAACCTTGTTCAAGAAGTAGAGCCAGCCATACAAGAACTTGCATCTGCCATTTCTGAAGAAATTCTTACCCTTAATGGGCGACCTCCTGTGGCTGTAATGCTCGTTGGGGGCGGGAGCCTAACACCAGACCTAACAAGAGTAATATCGGAAAAACTGAAGCTTCCACTCAACCGGGTGGCTGTTAGAGGTATTGATGCCATTCAAGCTATCGAAAAAACAGAGAATCTACCATCTGGACCAGCTTTTGTTACACCAATAGGGATTGCTATTGCTGCCCAAGAACACCCTGTTCAATATATTAGTGTAGAGGTTAATGAAAGATCTGTTCGACTATTTGATATGAAGCAGCTTAACGTTGCCGATTGTCTCCTTGCTGCTGGTATTCATCTGGATCATCAGTACGGCAAACCTGGAATGGCCTTGATGGTTACGGTGAACGGACAAGCTGTTACAATCCCCGGAACTTATGGTACACCACCAAAGCTCCAATTAAATGGGGTTCAAACAAGCCTTGATCATCCGGTTAAACATGGTGACGAATTGACCTTGGAAAAAGGGAAGGACGGAGAAGCACCTGTCATCTCGGTCGTAGAATTATTAGACGAGGTTCCAGCTTATACCGTTCACTTTAATGGAAAGGCTTATGATGTAGAAAGTGAGATCGTAGTGAACGGAAAAAAAGTCACCCGCAGCTACTCGGTTAAAGATCGAGATCAAATTGAATGTATCCCTATAAAGACAATTGAAGACTTCTTCCGCCATATTGGTTTTTCTATGGAAGAAGAAAAACCTTTTACTGTCCATATAAATCACAAAAAACACACCATTCCTAATAAAGAAACGAAGTTGCTTACAAATGGGCGAGTTGTTCAGTTAAAAGATCCAATTAAAGACGGCGATCAAATTGATTTCCAAAAAAGAGCCAGTCTCACCGTTCGTGAATTGCTAACCTACTTAGAAATTGGTGCTCAGGTTAAACTGCCAGTTTTGTTTAATGGAGAGAAAATTACATTATCACAGAATGTTGCCACAGTGCTAAGAGGAAAGGAAACTCTTAGCGAAAACAATGAAATCCAACCTGGTGATTCTTTAACCATTCAAAAAGAAGAGTTCAGCGGATTTATTTTTCAAGACATCTTTCAGCACATATCATTAGATATCACGTCAATCAAAGGAAATGTCGTGATTGAAAAAAACGGAGTATCTGCTTCGTTCCATGAACCATTAGAGGAAAACGATTCAATTGTGATTTCTTGGGATTCTTAGGGAGTAATGATAGAGTTCCCAGCATTGCACAGCACAGTTCATGACATAAAAAAATAACCCGCTTGGGTTATTTTTTTATGAGCTTCTGTTTTTCTTTTAATGTCTCCAACTTAATCTGATTATGAGAGTCATGCCATACCACATTTTTGCCTGAAAAAGCCAATACTTGTGGTGATTCATGTTTTATGCCAAATTGTTCCGCTATCCCGTTAGACAGTTCTCTAGCGTCTTGTACGTGCAAAATAAAAAGGGGTACCTCCGCTTCTTCTTGAAAAGCATCAAAAGCTGATTTTGCCCGTGCACTTATCGGGCAGGTTAGGCTATGCTTCATAAGAAAAAATGCATCATTCTGTTCCAACATTTGATCAAAAACTTGCTTTGTTTGTACAAGTTTCATCTCCATAAATAAACTCCTTCCATGGATAAAGGGCCTACTGTATCCATTTCACCAGTAGCCCCTTAACTTTGCCTTTACTATATTATTGGTTTTGGTTTGTATTTACGCTATTCAAAGCGGCTTCCACAGCTTCACTAACTTCTTCTGTAGAGTCGGCTTCCGTGTTTCGGTATGAATTCACTTTATCCTGAATTGTTTTGGAAGTTTGCTTCACACGTTCTCCAAGTTGTTGTGATTTTTCTGAAACATTTTTCGTGAATTGACCAGATGCATCTACGGCATAGTCTCGCCACTCGGTCCCTTTGTCATATGCTACATCTTTCCAATCAGAAGCTCTATCCTTCACATATGTGGCACCTGTATTTAAATCTTCTCGGAGCTCTTTCCCTGACTTAGGTGCAAATAACAGCGCTACGGATGCTCCAACAATCCCACCAATTAAGGATCCAATTAAAAAGTCTTTGGTATTCATATCGTCGTTATGATTGCTCATGTTCAATTCCTCCATCCTTTTATTCTGTTTCTTTTCTCTTACGCTTATTCCATAAATCTAATGCAACATTTCCCCATTTCATCGCTTGTGCCGTTGCATTTTTATTTTGTTCTGCAGAGGATGCTACACTCGATGACAATGTTTTTAAAGACTGATTAAATTCCTGAACGGTTTGTCCAATTCCTTTAATTCCTTCAAATAAAGTGTTCATCTTCTGTGACTTCTCATTGATATCCTCTGCAAGTTTGTTCGTTTTATTTAATAATGCGGTTGTCTCAATTGTGATACCTTCCATCTGCTTTTCTAGTCCTTCTAGTGTATCAGCAACATTACTCATTGTTCGTTGCGTAGCTTTTAATACTTTGGCTAAGTAAATGACCAAGACAGCAAAAGCTACGGCCGCGATGAGTGCTGCTATGTAAAGTAAATTTTCCATCCTTTCAACTCCTTTTGCAATGTGTACTATGTTCTTGGAAGGTAATCTTTTCACATGTCCCTGTAAAAAGATTACCCTTTACCGCTTAGGTTAAACATCTGATTTCATTTTACCAAACATGTTAGAAAAGGGAAATTAAACTCATTTTCTTTTAGTATCCCCGATCCTAATCGAATCATGAATGTCTTCGTAAAAAACCGGTACAAGGATATCCCTTATACCGGTTCATTAATTAGTTGAGTTCACTTTCGATGGAGGCCTCATAGGCTTGCTGGTACTTTTGAATATCCCCAGCTCCCATAAAAATGAGCACGCTATCTTCATACTGTTTTAAATCTTCAATATTATCTAGATCCAATAAATGGCAATCCTCAATTAAATCTTTTAAATCGTCGATAGTCAATTTCCCACTATCTTCTCTTGCTGAGCCAAAAATGTCACATAAATAAACCTGATCGGCTAAATTTAAGCTTTCCGCAAATTCTGTCAAGAATGTCTTCGTCCTTGTGTACGTATGTGGCTGAAAAATCACTGTTACCGGACGATACGGATATTTTTTCCTTGCTGCATCAATTGTCACTTCAATTTCTTTCGGATGATGCGCATAATCATCAATTAGAATTTGATTTCCTACCTGCTTCTCTGAAAAGCGTCGTTTAACACCTTGAAAGCTGTGGATTTTCTTAATTTCTTCTGCTTTCATGCCTTCATAATGACATATCGCAATAACGGCTAACGCATTCAAAACGTTGTGATTGCCATAGGATGGGATTGTAAAGGAATCATAGAAAGTATTCCGTACGAACACATCAAAAGTGGTTCCATCTTCATCCTCAAAAACATTTTGGGCTTGGAAATCATTCGTATCCGCAAAGCCGTAATACATAACCGGAACCTTCGCTTGGATTTGCTGAAGATATTCATCGTCCCCACAGGCTACAATTCCTTTTTTCACTTTCTCAGACATTTGTTGGAATGATTGGAATACATCCTCTATACTCGAAAAGAAGTCTGGATGGTCAAAATCAATATTCGTCATAATTGCGTAGTCTGGTTCGTATTCGAGAAAATGGTTTCGATACTCACAGGCTTCAAAAACGAAGTATTTGCTGTCCGGATTTCCAACTCCAGTACCATCTCCGATTAAGAAGGAGATTGGATACGTTTGGCTTAATACATGGGATAACAACCCTGTTGTAGAAGTTTTTCCATGTGCACCTGTTATCGCAATACTTGTGTATTTCTTTAACCATTCACCGAGAAACTCATGGTAGCGATAAAAGGGTAGCCCTAGTCGCTTTGCTTCCACAATTTCTTCATGCTCATCCGAAAAAGCATTCCCAGCAATAATCGTTAGTCCTTCTTTAATATTATCTTTGGAAAAAGGTAATATGGTAATGTCCTTATTCTCGAGTGCTTCTTGTGTGAAGAATCTTTTTTCTACGTCTGAACCTTGTACGGTTTCTCCTGAGTCATCTAGAATTTGTGCCAATGCACTCATTCCAGTCCCCTTTATACCAATGAAGTGGTAAGTTGTCATATAAGAACCTCCAAAAAAAGAGTCATGTATATCTGTCTATGTAAATACATATATGCACATAATAACTCTATGGTTAACTATTCAATTATAGCAAAATGCGTTGAAACTTCAATGCATCAACGCATAACTACTCTTTATGATTGCTCAAAATACTCTACCTTTTCCAATCTAGGATTCGGACGATATTTTCTACCTTCTTTAGCTTGTGGTTCCCCGTTTAATAATACATTATCTCCTGTGAAGGACACCCCAATACTTAATAAGCTTCTTCCTACCCCATATAGATCAACAGGTACACCAAGTTTTTCAAACTCTCTTATCCGCTTTTCCTCAAACCCACCACTAGCGATAATCTTAACATGCTGAAATCCTTCTTGATCTAATGCTTTTCGCAGTGCAAAAATTAATTCCGGGTTTACCCCTCGCGGATCAAATTTACCCATTAAATGCTGGTTTCTCAAAAAATATTTATCGACCATATTTTTAGAAGTATCAACCCGTACACCTTTTAATGTTTCTCCAAACTCCCTAGCTACTTTTAAGGAGTCGTTAATAACATCATTGTTATAATCGACAAGTACCATTAACTCATCATTTGGGTACATTTCATTGTAAGCCTTCGCAGCAGCTACTATATCGCCTTGGAACATTTGAATCATGGCGTGTGGCATGGTTCCCATACCTTCTTTTCCCCACCATTCGTTCATGGCATGTGTAGCTTGAGCTGTAGATCCCCCGATAAAAGCCGCATAACCATCTCCAGCTTGTTGAGTGTAGTGGTCATCACGATCTCCCATAAATATAACTGGCTTTTGTGTACCAGAGGTTCTTGCTGCTTTTACGACATTATATACATTGGTTGCGACAGATGTTCTTCTTGCTAATATTCCATCAATGATTCCTTCTAAGTACCCGAAGTCTTGATAAGGGCCTGTTACAGTAAGAACAGTTTCGTATGGAGAAACCTTGTCTCCATCCTTTAGAGAGTAAATGTCTAATTTGTCTGGATTTTTCGCGAATGTATGTAACAAAGCAATGGCTTCATCTGTTCCACATAAAACGGCATCACTCTTCTGAAAGAATTGCATCGTAATTTTGTTATTCGAAATATACTTTTCCGCAATTTCCTTCGTTTTTAAAAAGTAAACCGCAGAAAACCAACCTTCTCCAATGCGGTCGTCAAATTTAAAGGTTTTATTTGTCAAACGCTCAATGTCGCCTTTTAGCTTCCGACTTATTTCTTTCATTCTCATAGCCCCTTAAAAAGTCATTTCCATCTAGCTTTCCACACCATACAAATTATATCATATAAGAATCCATTCCCTTCGACAAGTATTATCGTTAGTTAACCTGGCCATAAAAAAGACATAGTTCGACTAAAGTGGAGAGCACTATAAATGAAAAACAATTTATTTTCATCATCACTTTGTCACCTAATGGGACATACAAAAAGCTTGAATAATATGATTTCCTCCATTACTTGAATCCTAATCAGTAACAGGAATTAACAGATGCGAAAGTTCTTCGCGGAACTTATAGAAATTAAGTCATTGTTTATATTAGAATAAAAAGAATCATCCTCTAGGTAGAAAGGATGAAGGATCATTCCGAACTATATTCCCTTCCTAATCCTAATCATTATCAGTATAGTAATTTCCACTTTCACATGGCGTAAAGCGGCAAATAATAAAGTGGTTCCATTTTATTTGTGTATAGCTGGATTAATCTATTTATTCGAGTATGTACTTCTTGTATTATTTGAAAGTTATGAGTACTTCCCAGGAGTATTCAGAGACGACTACTTCAATAATATTCTTGGAGCTAATATATCAAATGGATTCATTGTGCCGTCAGTTACCGTTTTTATTTCGGTGTATAATCTAGGCTTTTGGTGGATTATTCTTATCATCATCGGATTTGTTGGAATTGAAGAATTGTTTATGTATCTAGGTGTGTACCACCATAACTGGTGGAAAACTGTTTATACTAGCGGTGGTCTGCTTCTAATTTTCTTTCTAGGTAAGTATATATGGCGTTTGATTCGATACCATTCAAATCAGTTTACACTGCGAGTAGCCGTACTTTATTTTGTCAACGTAGTCACGCAGGGTACATTCATGTTTTATTTAGTAGCCATTTTCCACCTGTTTTTATTCCAAGTCAGTTGGTTTGACGATCCTTCAAGAGGTCATATTGCCTTTGTCACTTTGTACTTTTTCATCGATTCGGTTTTTTATAGTTTAATGGTTGTTTCCAAGATTAAATGGTTTTATCAAGCCTTGTTCATTATTGGCTTGACTTGTGTAAATGTATTGCTCCAACAAATAGGAATACTTAAGGTTTCAGGAAATTGGGTAATTGCTTTGATAACATTCCTTCAATTAGGTGAATTGTTCTTACTCATTAATTTGCGGAACCTTTTGTTCAATAATATGTTGACGAGGTAGTAAATTATTTTGAACAGTTGGTGTGACAGAAAACAGGGGACTATGTCGCAATTGTCCTTACTGAAGAGGCTTTAGATAGGGTCTACTAGGGAAATTCCCTTGTTGCTTTGCACCAAGAAAGCTCCCTTCAAAGGGCTTCAGTCAATTGCTGCCCGAAGCATTCTTTGCATTTTCCTAGGACGCTCGTTCCAAGTCCGCGGAAAGCGTAATATATTTCAAGAACGGCGGTAATTCACTTTCTTATCTCAAGCTGAATTTTATACTCTCTTCTCTTATCAAAAAAGTAGTTCTATTAAGGGGTACAAATGGTGTTTGTACTCCAAAACGGAACTACTTAGACGATTGGTATGCTTTTAACTTAACAGTAATTTCCTCATAAAAGTGAACTGCATACTTTTACAAAGGCTATCTTAAGAGGGCATATGGAAAGACGAATGACTTACTAATACATCTCTCGGCTTACTTCCTTTTTGCTCAGAGATAATGCCATTGGCTTCCATACTATCAATCAATCTTGCTGCTCGGTTATACCCTATTTTAAACCTTCTCTGAAGAAGAGAGGCACTAGCGCTATTTTGTTGGATAACAAAATCAACGGCCTCCAAATAAATTTCATCTTCTTCCTCTTCAACGCTAACTTGCTCTAGAAGTTGTTCTTGCTCAAATAGGTACTGAGGTGGTGCAGATTTGCGAACATAGTTTGTCACACGTTCGATTTCATCATCGGATACAAATGCTCCTTGAATACGAACAGACTGCCCAGCACCGTTCTCTACAAACAGCATATCACCTCTTCCTAACAACTTTTCTGCTCCGCTGACATCGATAATCGTTCTTGAATCCACTTGTGAGGATACACTAAAAGCAATCCGTGTAGGAACGTTTGCTTTAATTAATCCTGTGATGACATCAACAGATGGCCGTTGTGTAGCAAGCAATAGGTGAATTCCACATGCTCGTGCCTTTTGTGCAATCCGGCAAATCGCATCCTCTACATCCTGTGGAGATACCATCATTAAGTCAGCGAGCTCATCAATGACAATGATGAGATAAGGTAGCTTGTCTGACTTTCGATTCTGTTTCTCCATTTTTTGATTGTAGCGCTCAACATCTCGAACACCTTCGTGTACAAATTTTTCATAGCGCTCTTCCATTTCATTCACTGCCCATTTTAAAGCATGGGTGGCCGCTTTCACATCCGTGATTACTGGGGCAACTAGATGCGGGAGGTCGTTATATGGCGCAAGCTCTACCATTTTCGGGTCGATGAGTAGGAATCTTACCTCCTCATGGCTCGCCTTGTACAATAAGCTAATCAAAATAGAATTAATACAAACACTTTTCCCAGATCCGGTTGCCCCGGCTATTAAACCGTGCGGCATTTTCTTTAGGTTGGTGACGACAGGTCGACCCGCAATATCAAGGCCCAAAGCTACCGTTAAAGGCGATTGGTCGGACTGAAAAGCTGGTGACTCTAGTATTTCCTGTAAGCCTACTGGTTGGGAAACTCGATTAGGAACTTCGATTCCTATTGCGTTTTTACCTGGAATAGGTGCTTCCATTCGAATATCCTTGGCTGCTAGATTCAGCTTGATATCATCACTTAAATTTTTGATTTTACTAACCTTCACACCCATTTCAGGTTGAATCTCGAATCTTGTGACAGAAGGTCCCGTCATTGCGTTTACGACTTTCGCACGAACATTAAAATGCTTAAGAGTCGTTTCCAACAAGTCAATTTGTTCACGAACCCAATGTTCATCGGCCCCTTTTGTAAAGATAGGATCATTCAATAAGTGAATAGGTGGAACAACTTCTTTTTCCACTTCCTTTATTTCAGGTTGAGCTTGGACTGGTTGTGTTTGTTGTTGTACGGGTTGTGCTTCTTGCTTCTTCCAGTTAACCTTTTTATCACTTGGTGTCATCATCACATTAAATGGAATGCTCGTTGATTCTTTTTTCTCTTGATGAAGATCTACTCTTTTTATAGGCTGAGCTACTTTCCTATCTTGTTTTTGTTGCGTCTCTACCATTTCTTCCTTTGTTTCTATTCGAGTATCTGGAGGAACTGTGTCTTCTTGCTGGTTCTGTATTTCTTCTATAGGTTCATTTTTGGCTAGATTCCTAGTTTCATTCTTTAATTCCGGTCTATGTTCCTCCGCTTCTGTCCATGCGGAAGATCGTTGATACCGAATGGAGCGAGTTTGCTTGGACCATGTAATATCTTTTCGTAAAAACGCAGGAATGTTTTCAATTTCCTTTCTCAAACGTGACTGACGATTGCTCCCATGTATGGGAGATGGAACTTCACTAGGTTTAAAAGGGTGTTTTCTTTCCTGAACTTCCTTTACTTTCGTTTTACTTTCTTCCATAGCCGGCTGTCTTTTCACTTGCTTTCTTTGAAAAGCAGGGACATCATACTCAATTTTTGGTGTAGGTTCTCTCTTCGTAGTTTGGGTTGGTTCATCTGGAATAAGTGGAAAACGAAACGAGCGTTCACTCGGATATTGATAGGACATTTTCGCTTCTACAGCTTGTCTAGAATCGAGATTGCCGCTTACATATTCTGTTTTAGAAGGGGCTTGTTCGACTTCGTCCATTTCATCTGCAAACCAGCCTTTAATCTTGTTCATTATTCGATGCCACATGACATTCACTCTTTCTAAAATTTTCGTCGAATATTGTTATATGCTATTGTAACACAGGTTGAAAGCTTAGACGGACAATTATTTTTTGGCTAAAGAAAAGAAAAAACCTTTGTCTACACTAAACAAAGGTTTCGTCATCAGTCATTTAGAAAACAAAGGCTTGGCCTGCTTCATATTGATTATCTAACACATAAATTCCTTTTTCCTTTGGAGCATTTGGTAAGCCAAGCTCTTTCATCGAGCAAATCATCCCATGGGAATCTACACCACGTAATTGTGTTGGCTTTATTTCCATTCCACTCGGCATAATCGCACCGACTTTTGCCACCACTACTTTCTGTCCGGCATCAATGTTAGGGGCTCCGCATACAATTTGTAACGTCGCTTCTCCAACATCAACCTGACAAACACTCAACTTGTCTGCATTTTCATGTTGTTCTTTTTCTTTCACATACCCAACTACAAACTTCGGAGAAAAATCTAGTCCAGATCCTTCTTCTAATCCATTTGCTTGGAAAGCCTTTTCTAACTCTGCGACAACACTTTTTTCCACCGGAACTTCATTTAGTTGATCAAGGTTAGAAAAATATTTAGATGCTTGGAATACATTGTAACCAAGTACGGATTGATCGTTCGTATCTATGATTTTCACAATATCTCCAAAGCGTTCAAAAGTCGTCTCATTACGATCCCCTTGTTTGACAGGGATAATCAAAACATCTCCGATTCCCTTTTGGTTATAAAACATGTTCATTCATTCGTCATCCTTTCTCGATTTCTTCGCTGGTCGATTTTTCGCTAAGATAAAGTTTATATAAAGCAAATTGTAATGTAAAAACAATAAAAGTATTGATATATCAGCCTTAAATAGGATAATATAAAAAGTTTAAAAACGCAATATAATGCATGAAACTGAATAGATTTGGGGCTGTTTTGGGGCTAAATTGGGACTTAAAATACTACGTGGGTAGATGATAAGGAAAAAAGAAGAAAGCACCTGCTTATGGTAGGTGCTTTCTTACACAATATGACTATTATGCAGATTCCTCTTCAGCTACTACATTGTCTTTATTGATTTTATTCAACTCCATGAGATGAAATTCTTGATTAATAATTTGCTTGGTTTGCAACTTAATGATCTCACTTAACCCAATGAATAGGCCTCCAGCTAGTATCCCAGCGAACAACCAAGTGGCAAAGATTGAGAATATAAATTCAGAATCATATTCAAAGCCGAATTCTGAATCTACTGAAGAAGAAACATTTCCTAAATATATCCCTAGAATTGCTCCAGCAATCATAATCGCTATTCCTGTGCCGAAAAGGAATGATGCCACTTTATTATCACTATACGTGTATCTAATTTCTTCCCCTCTAACTTCTTTCACTTTCGCAATCGTATCGACTTTAGAATTGTACATAATATCCCCCCCCTCGTATGAATTAATACTAGTTATATTTATTCGACTAATTTTTCTATTATCCTTCAATCGTATTATCTGTAAAAGGACTAGGCTTTCTCAAATCCCCTAACACAGCTTGATGAACACCAGAAAGGTCATGAATCACCGCAACCATTTGATCCTTTCTCTCCTGGTTATCCAATTCCTCTGTGACCTTGATAAGCATATCCATCGCTTTGCTAATTTTTTCTGCATTTTTAAACATGTGAATCCTCTCCTTTAATAAATTTTGTAATTAACTCGGTGTTTTTCGCAGGCGCGTTTTAACTTTTCTTTTCGTGTTTCTGATAGACAAAACCAAACCAAGACAGGGGTGTGACGGTATTGTTTTTCAATCATTCCCGATAGCTCTTTATAACGTTTTATTTTTTCGTAATTAGTCCGCATGGTTTGGACGTTATCTATTTCTACAAAGTGGAATACGTTGTTTTCCGTATATATTGCGTCAGGGATAAGTGTATCTTCATTGAAATTAATTGGATATTCTTTCTTCCAGTCTTTCGGCTGACCCAATGAAATATAAAGGTCGTTGCGCATCAGTGTGTGTTTAATACGATCTCGTTTTAGTTTCGATTGATTGGAACCGACTCGCTCCTTTCCTTTATTTGATAGATAATAGATTTTACTCTCATAACGAATGGAATTAATTAGTTTACTTTTCTCCATACGCTGCAAGATCCGTTGAGCATTACGTTCACCACCTAAATCCTCAACGGATTGCAGCTGCTCTCTCGTTGCAAAATTCATCTCATCCAAACGTAACAAGATTTTCTCCTCTCTCATCTGTCTCTTTTCTTGTTGAAGCACTTTCCTCATACCTCCTTAGTCGATTCCACATGTCTTTATTACTTATATAAGGGGTTTGAACTAGGTGCCTATCCGTTGTGCGATAGATCGCCCTACCCGGATAAGGTAACTTTTCCGCACCTGGTTCATCGATGGCCACTTTGGATTGAATAGAAGTTTCTAATCTGAAGGATATTTTTGCTGAAGAGTTTGCTTTGATCTGATTATCCATTATTTTTGCAGTTGGATACTGGGTTCCAAATATCATCCGATAACCAAGCCCTCCGGAAACTCTTACAATATGGCTCATAATCCGCTGACATGTTGCAGCATGTTTCTTATCAGCATCACTCATACTTTTATCAGGAACCAATTCACCAGCTTCATCGATAAAGATGAATTTTCTATTAGTGATGTTCGTATCTAAAATATTTTCGTGAAAATTACGTTTGAATTCCTTCATAGTTTTCTGTATATCTTTTTCTATTTGTTTTAACGCTACAGCTGACTCTTTATAATTACTAGCAACAACCTTTACTTGTTTTAAAGTAGAATATCGATGAAAAGCCAAACCACCTTTCAGATCCAAAACATAAAACTCTACATCATTTGGATGATTTTCTATAAGAGAAGTCAACATCATTTTAAAAAAAGCCGTCTTCCCCCACCTAGTAGCTCCAGCAACTATCATGTGCGGAATTTTGTCAAAATCATGATAGATCATCCCATCCAATGACAGCCCGATTGGAACGTTCCAACTTTCTAATTTCTGGGACTCGTATTTGTACTTTTCTTTCAAATTCTCTTTATAAACTTTAATCTTCAACACGCTTCTCAGCTCTACTTTTACTGGTCGGTCAAAAACTATGGTAAGGGCTTCTTCTAGAGTAGATGCGTTCGTTAACCCAGGTGGAATATGATAACTATAAATAACCACATCATTATTTTCATGTGTAAAACAATGCTTTGGGAGTTTATCTTTAAACCCAAACTTAATATTCTCAAATACCTGTTCAATCTTTTGTTTATCAGTCAATGGAGAAAACAAAGAACGATGAAGCAAATAGGCGGCTCCCGACCATATTCCAAGTTCCAATAACATAGACAACCTCCTTCCTATTCGTCCGCATATACGTCCGTTTATTCACCCTGCGTCTGTTAAAACGAATATACGGAAGTGATTATTTCAATACATTTAACCAATAAAACAAGCAGTAATTTCAGGACTATAAGAACGAATGAAAAAACGAAAGTTTTTGAATGAGTGATGCGACTTACTAAATCATATGGGCGGATGTAAGTAAGAATGCACGTCCTTACAAATATTTTTGAATTTTTATGTAAATAATATTTGTAAAGGAATCCACCACAATATGTAGAATTAAATATATGGTGATTATAATGAAATCCAATATTGGAGAATTAATCGATCGTAAGGGGTATAGAAAAAAGTTTGTAGCTGAAGAAATGGCAATTTCTCAAAATCAATTATCAAATTGGATTAAGGGGCGCTCATATCCACCAATGGATAAGGCTTTCAAATTAGCTAGGTTTTTAGAAGTAAAAGTAGATGACTTATACGAAGAAGAATAAAAGCAAAAAAAGGAGCCAATACCAATTAAGGTAAAGGCTCCTTTTTTGAAAAATGAATACGAAATTATTTTAAGTTTACTTTGGAGATACTTAAAGTACAAATGGGTAAACTTTAATTTTTGCTGATTAGAAACTTCAATTTATTTAATTCTTCTACCGTATTTTTCATTTACATAAGCTCGACGACCCTCATAAATGACTTCCCACCAACCTGGGATAGATCCAGAGATATTAATTTCTTTCCCTTTTTCAATAGTGGCAAGGTTCTTGCTGTCGGTGGAGGATGGCCGATCACAAATGTATGCTGCATGAGAAACATTAACGATTTCAATCCGCCCTTTTACTGGAATACCTCTAGATTTCCTTTTAGCTGATTTCAATTTGCTTCGTGTGATTGGTCCAATAATACCATCTACTGCAATACCTTGGTCTCTTTGGAACTTGATAACAGCACTTTCGGTTAATGGACCAAAGATGCCGTCAATTCGACCTGTATAGTAGCCTAATTCCTTCAATCGTTTTTGACGTTCCTTAACTGTTGAACCTCTACTACCTTCTTTTAGTAAAGAGTCGTCGGGATCAGACTCTGGTTTAGGTTCTGGCTTACTGGAGGCTTTCCCCAATCCAAAAGCTTTAACAATTCCACTTACATGTCCGAGTGCGATTTTATCTAAAAACGCATCAGATTTTAGTTTTTCTGCATCCTCTTTATTATCGATAAAAAGATTTTCAGTTAACAAAGCTGGCATAGATGACTCTCGAACCATGTGGAAGTTCGCTTCCTTCTCACCTCGGTCTCTACCACCAATCGCATCCATGATTTCATCATGAACGATCCCTCTTAAACGATTAGTCTCTGATTTTCCTGAATAACTTCCGTTGTATGTGTAGGATTCAAAGCCTGCTCCCCCACCTGCGTTGATATGGATTGATAACAGGTAGTCTGCTCCCCAAGCATTGGCGTCATTTGTCCTTTGACTAAGACTCAGAGTCTCGTCAGAATCCCTGCTCAATCGAACTTGCACACCTTCGTAGTTTTTCAGTTCGTCCCGAATCTTCTTAGCGATTATTAATGTTAACACTTTTTCCTGTAATCCGTTAGCTACTGCACCTGGATCACTACCACCATGTCCTGGGTCCATATAAAGTTTAAGCATCTTAATCCTCTCCTTTTCAAAAATAAAAAGGCACTCCGATGAGCGCCCTTACTTCTTAGAATTTGTTTTCTTTTGAGCTTTCAAAGCTTTCTCGCGTAGACCATCTTTAACATAAGTGTTTTTCCATGTTGCGATAACACCAGCTATTAACATGCCTGTGGCAACAAAAAAAGCACCAAATGAATTGATGCTCGCTTCTGTTAACCATTCAAATTTAATATTGAGTGTTGCTAAGAACCCCATTGCAGTCGACAAAAAACCTACAATCAAAATAGAAATGTCTTTGATTTTATTTTTCATTTTAAAACGCCTCCGCTCGAAATTTTTTAAATTCTTCATGTTTTTCGATTTGATGATTGACTAACTTTGCGATTTGGTATTTATCCAAAGTGACAGTTGATTGCTTTTTCAATTTCTTTTCCAGTTCTTCTACACGTTGTTCAAGATATTTAACTCGTTTTGATTTGAACACGTTTCTCACCTCCTTAAAAGGAAAAATCTCCCTTCCTGTCGAAATAAGTAGATTGCAGAAGGGAGGTGACTATTATGAGTAACGAAAAACACATCCAACCGCCTAACATTAATTTGGATGACTTAATTAGGCTTTCTCACCTGGAGATACTTGATTACCTAATTAAAAGGGCAGCCGAAGATGCAGAAAATAAGGATGGTGAATTCAGTCCCGAGGATTTTGCTGAAATCATATCCGAACATTACAAGAATCTTTTTACTAAAGATTTTACAGCTAGATACGAAAAATTAATTAGCGATCATTTTTCGGTAATTCGGCAACTGTTTGATGAGCGATGATTTTACCATCAACAACAATGTTCACTTTTAGAGCTCCCTCGAAAGAGGTGGCTCTATCTTTACTACAATTACTCATTTCATTCCCCTCCCTTCTCTATCGTATCTAAACGCTTATGCGCTTGCTTGGTGGATTCCTCGACCCTAGTCACACGCTCGCCCATATCATTTATTTTTCTCTCGTTGTCTTTTAAATCGTATCGAATGTCATCGACACCCTTTCGGATATAAATAAGTTCTGCTCGAACTGTTGCATCACCCTCGGCATCTGTTTTAACAGTTCCTAATTTCTTTAGTGAATACGTTTGATAGGCAATTGCTAGTGAGAGGATAGCAATTAGTACTCCTATTACAGCTTCAATAGCCATCTCGAACCCCCTGTTTTCAGACATAAAAAATACGCTTTAGTTGGCGTTTAATTTTCTGGTTTGTATTTGATTCCATATAAACTTACAATTCCTGAAGATGGATGAACACTTACTACTCCATCCGTGTTTACATCTACTCTTGCAGTGCCTTGAAACCACGGCTGTCTGTGCCCAGGTCTTAATCCTGCAGGCATCGTAAATGCGGGAGTATATGCGCTTCGTGTTCCTCCGTCCATCGCACCTAGGAAATTTACATAACCAAAACTATCCACATAATAATGAGGGTGCCTATATGGTGCGTTTACCCCTACCCAGCCGTTTTGCAAGGTAGCATAGGTATAGCTTTCTGTTCGCCCTAATACATCTAAATCACCGAGGACCGTGAGATTTTTTACCTCCGTTAAATACGCACCTATCTCCCATTTAACTAAATCCTTTACTGTTCCATCCAATCCCTTGAAATGAAATTCGATTCCTTCTCCATTAGTAGCTATTACCACAAATCCCGTTTCTTCGTATTCGGTTAGATCATTATTCCAAACTCCACTCTGTAGTTCTATAGATGTAAATCCTTTCCCGTTGAAATCAGGGTTCAATATCCTAATCGCTTCGGTTGCTTCTAAATCACCAGAGAATTTTGCATTTCCCTCCGTATCAAAGTAGATAACATCCTTCCAAGGGTCTGTAGTAACCATTCGTCTCTGTATAGTAAACCCGACAGCGGCATTACCTAAAACTCTTACCAATTCATCATTGCGCATCGATTCGAAACCACCTGTACTGCTGAATTTGGCACCGTCATAAGACTCACCTAGTTGTACGGAATTATTTGCCTTGTTTTTAATATTTGTTGCAGTTTCCCCAGCAACTTTAACGGTATCCGCTGCTGTGTTTTGGCTTGTGACATCCCCTATCTTGGTCCAATCCACAAGGCTGAAGGTGGCGCTACTTGTCTTAGTCACAGTCGAACGATATACGGAACCGTTATTATCCCATAGATCCCCTGCATCATATGGAGTGGTAGGTTGGGCTACAAATACTCGTCTTTTACTGTCTGCTGTATCTTGTGCAGTTGCTGCGTCTTGAAGGGCTTTGGCTATTCCCTCATCTCGAACAAGAACCCAACTGTAGACTGTAGCATCCAACATAAAACGGTAAGAATAACCAGTAGAAGAATTATAAAACAAGTCTCCTATATGCTTGTCCTTTTCAGCATTTGTTGTCCACAGACTGGCTGGTTCATTGGATAAAGTAGGTTCATAGTCTTTGAACCAAGAAGTAATCTGGTTATCGATTTGGGCTTGTAGGGAAGCCATATCTTGGTCATAAGCAGTTGCACCCACATAATTTGTTAGCTGATTATCCGTATATTGATTCGAACTTGTAATAGCTTCACTCTTTGCGTTATTTGCCTTATTCGTTGCATCTACAGCAGCTGCATCTACGGCTTCTGTTTTTACCGTAGTATCCTTAGAATCGATATCACCCTTAGAATACGTAACACCCAGCACCTGCTCCTCTGACATCTTCTTAGCAATCTTATTCAACAAATCCTGTCTAATTTTATTGATGTCGACCTCTTTGTGCTCAATGATTTCTCCTAATGTATATTTCTTTTTAGAAGGATCTGTAATAGGTCCTTCTATTGCGATGATGCGAGAATCCAAATAGATAGGAGGATTGTATTCTGTTGCTTTTACTCTTGCAGTATCACCTAAAGATACTTTCTCGTGCCCCCTCCCGAAAATGGTTTCCAGTGTCGCTACATCAATTTCCCATTCTGCCGTGGAACTGATTCGTTTTTGTAGTTCATTTTCAGTTAAGGTCATGAGGCGTTCCGTGGTCATATCTTCATCCGTGGATTCTGGAATATAAATGTCCCAAAGATGAACTGGTTCGCCTGTACTAGAATCAATTCTCCCCCATGCTTGACGTGCTTCCTCGTTTACAACTTCGACCATCTCTTGTGTTCCATCCTGTCTTTTAGGACCAACACCAACTAAGGCAGTAACAACATCCTTAGTTGATTCCGACCGTTTCATTCCAACTAAATCTTTTCCAGATTCAATTTCTTTCCCTTCCCAGGAACCAACTCTCTTTAATAGGTCAACATAACGACCAATCACTCTGTTTCCATCGGTTTCGATTCGGAACTGGAGTTCTAAACCAAATTCAGAAGCAATCTTTTTTAGGGCGTCGTAGGGGTTAATCAAATCCTCAAATACAATTGTTAACGACCCTAAATAATCCGTTTTGCCTCGTTTCCATCCCGTCCCAGAAAGCACAAAGTCTGTCGCAGTATTTACGGTTTGACCATTCAACGTTACAGGTGCAATAGGTTTATTCTTCTTTAACTCAATGTAAGATGCTGACGATCGCACTTCCACCTCATTATTTATTGTGTCATTGTAGTAAATGATGAACTCATGAAAAGAGCCATTACTCACAGGAATAATGACTCGATTACGCTTATTCAAATGCGCTGCAGCTCTAATATCTTTAGGCGCGAAAAAATGAAACAATTCCTCACTGTTTTTCAAAGATTTTTTATGATTATCTTGATAAAAAGGATTAACCCCTTTGTTATCCATCGTATCCAGTATTTCATCTGTTTGGTGATCCAAAATGTGAATTTGTGTCATTTATACGCTGGCCTCCATTTCACGGTAGTGTCCAATGTACCTTCCGGAAAAGTAAACAATTGATTGCTACCAGGATAAATAGGAAAATAAGAAGCGATAAAGTCACTCTTCTCCTTCTTAATATCCATACCATTTAGATACACGATATCGTTTTGATGATCGAACAAAAGTTTGTCTCCAGCTCTAGCTATAATAGGAATCTGGTTTTCTGTTAAATCATTAAACTCTAACACTCTAATCTGATCAATGTTCATCACGGAAACAGGAGCATAGGCTCCATACGCTCCAATATGGACTTGCACTTGAGATAAGGGCGCTTGATATTCAGAATTGTAGTCGTAGATTGTTTCATCATAACCGTGTTCGTAGATACCCGTTTCCGCATCATAAAGATAGATGGAAGCAGATATGACCGTACCTTTCCGTTGCAGGGCTAACCTACCATAAAAGGACTTCCACTCAGGAAGCCTTTCAGAAAAAACATTCCGACCTGTACTCACGTTACCGATTCTCATTCGACCAACCGCGTCTTTGATATTAGGAAAGGTATCAAACAAAGATAGCAGGCAGATGATATTATTATCAATATCCATACCGTGCAGCTCTATCCGTCCCATTTCATAGGCATTCTGTGGCTTAAACTCAATCCAAACTTGAATATTAAAATCTTGAATGGGACTAGGTAGGCTTTGTTTTAATGCAGGACCGTGCCACCCTGTCCCGGACCCATAATCTGTTACTACGAACCTTCCATTATTGACTGCCATTGAACCTACGATATCCCCTGTATCTAAATTGGAACCCACTCCCCAACCAACGGTTGAGGAACAATCTTCTGAAAGCACAGACTGATATGGAGCAACAGGAGATTTGTCAACAGACGTGGCTTTTCCTACCATCATGTAATCACCTTTAGAGTTAGCGATTTGAGCAAAAGTGATGTCCTGTAAAACAGTTGCTTCGAATATGGGTTTTGATTTAGCGGTACCTGGGTTATTTATAGTGAGCGCATCATTAACAAATGTATCTGTTAATTCTGGTCCGTGCTTATAAGGATCTGGACAAAAAACTGTTAATACCCCTTCTCCTATATCTGCTATTCGTTCAAAATCATCGACCGTGTTTTCAAACATAGCAAAGTAGGTAAGGTTAGGTTCGTCTCCAAACACAAGAGGTTTTACTTCATCCGTGATTAACCACTCAGCTAACTCTTTCTTTCTAGATTGAATATTTTCATCTGTTATACCTGTTATTCCAACTGGAACCGGGAACCTTAAAAAACTCGTATTCTTTCTTGTAGGGTATCCACCAGGACGATTAGGGATGGTCAAGACTTCCCATGTACTCGGAGTGAAGAACGGTCTGCCATCTCCTTTTAGTTTCACCAAATAGGGTTTTGTAATCCCGTTAAAAGTAATAGAGGTCATTTGAACTGATCCCTCTCTTCCTTATCTCTTTCTATAAATTCAGCTATCGTTTTATAGGTGTGCCTACTGAATTCTCTTCCGTCTACGTTATTAATTAAATTGACATAAAGCGTTGCGTTCCCTTGCATATTAGAAGGTTGCGAACCTTGCAATCTACTAATAATACGATCCGCTTCACCACTTCTACTTACTCCTTCTGCATAAGCCGGGATTCGGTTAATGGCACTTAGTAGTTTCATGGATTCTTCATGTGTAAAAACTTGCGTACCTATTGGAAGGTCTTTAATACCTCCGTCCAGAAATGCCCACTGATTATTCCACTTAGCTAACTCGAATCCTTCTTCACCTACTAATGCAGGACCTCCTGGGTGGAAATCTGTTCCTTCTGCATAACCAGGAAAACCTAAACCTCTCATGAACTGTTTTTGTTTATATGGATTGTTTACCCTAGGCTCAATATAATCCAATCTTAGTTCTACATTTTTTCGAACTGGTGAACTTAATTTACTATCCAACTCTTCCCAGTAGTTATCTGGTGTTTCAGAGAGGTAAATATTTTTATTTATGTCTTCACGTGCTCTAGCGTTGATTTCTTCTAGCTTAGTCTTAGAAGATTCCAATTTAGCTATTTGTTGATCTAGTTCTTTATTTCTCTCTTGCTGTTGGGAGATGCTTATTTTACCTTGACTCATTAATTCGGTATTCTTAGCCTTTTGTTTTTCTAGGGATTGAATCGTTTCATTAATTTTTTCAATACCTTTTCCTTTTTCAGAGTTCAAGCCAACTTGGGAGAGGACAATTTGCTCGTATTTAAACGCTACTGCTTCCATCTTCGCTAGTTCTTTTCTTGATGTTTCTAGATTCTTACCGTTTTCTTCGAATTTTGTTTTTAATTTATCGATTTGTTTCTCTAAAATGCCTTCTTGTAATTTCATCTCAGTCAGTTTATCTTGTTCAGTCAATAGTTGAGTCTCGAGCAATTTTTTCTTTACGCCTTCTGCTCCTGCAATTTCATCTTTTAAATCTTTAATAATTTTGTTCTGCTTAACTTGTTGTAACTCATTTTCATTTTGAAGCTTAATGTTTTCTTTAATATCTTTTTCGATTTCGCCTCGTTCATCTATCAAAGCATTTATTTCCTCTTGCTTTTTCTTTTGTTGTTCAAGTATATCTAGAACTTCTAATCTAGTCTCTGATTCTAACTGCTTTCTTTTTTCGTCATTCATTTTCTTTAAAGCATCTGTATTTGCTGCATAAGCTTCTCCTTCTTTACTTATCGCTTTTGCCGTTGCAGGTGCTTTTTCAATAACCTTATCATTTAGCTTTAAGAACTCCTGCATTTCCTCGTTCGTAAAACCGCTTTTTTCTAATAACTCTGCTTGTTCTTTCGTTAATTCCTCAATTTTTTGAGGTGTAGTTGTTTTTTGAAGTTCAGCTTGAATGTCCAAAAATCGAAGCATTTCATCATTAGAAAGTTTATTTTGCCTTTTTAATTTATCGAATCTAGTTATCAAGTCATCTGTAGCTTTAACCTCTTCTTGTTTCTTTTGAATAGCTTCAAGAGAGATTTTATTTTGTTCTTCCATGACTCCATTCAAACCAACAAAAGCACCAACTAAAAGAGATAGGCCAGTAATGGTGAGGCCTACAGGGTTAGCACTCAACAACATAAGCCCTCGACTTACTTTAACTAGAGTTGTGGCCATTAAACCAAATCCAGCCGCCGCCCCTACTGCCTTTAATCCTAGAGCAACCATATCAGGATCTAAATCTCTGACCCAATCCGTTAACTCTTTAACGGTATCAGAAAGAGCTGCCATTTCATCGTCCGCCACTTCAATACCTAAAGTGGCAAGTGTAGATTTTAACTCTTCTAATTTCCCCAGGAAGGTATCCATACGGGTTGCTGCAACATCGGCTGCAGTCGTCGCTTTCATCGCTTCGTTCATTTCATTTACACCATCAGCTGCTTCTTTAAAGAAAATAGCACCAGCGCGGTATGCGTCCTGTCCAAACAATGTCTTTAGTTCTGCACTTCGTTCTTCCGGACTAAGATCCTTTAAGGAGTCATGTAAGATTTGGACAATTTCGTCAAAGTCTTTTAACTCACCTTTTGCGTCAAAGAAATTATTAGATCCATCTTCAGTCATTAAACCGAGTTCTTTCATAGCATCTTTGGCTTTGTTTGTTTCTGGAACGAGTCGAAGTAGCATCGTTCTTAGAGATGTACCAGCATCGGATCCGCGTAACCCTGACTGCGCAAGAGTGGCAAGCGCGGTTGCTGTCTCTTCAAACGTTAATCCACTTGCACTTGCTACTGCAGCAGATTGAGCTAGTCCTATTTGCATCTCATGAACATCTGTTGCAGAAGCATTGGCAGCACCCGCTAAGATGTTCGCCGCATCCGCAACGGTTAAATTATCTTGTTCAAACGCGTTTAAAGCTGTTGAAGCAATTTGTGCGGATTCCGCTAGTTCCAGCTGACCAGCTGTCGCAAGGTCCAAGGAAGACTTTAAAGCGCCTCCTAAAACCTTTTCTAAAGGTACACCCGCTTTGATTAATTCTTGCGCGCCTTCAAGCACTTGTTTACCACTGTAACGTGTAGATTCACCTAAATCTTTTGCTAATTCACCAAGTCGTGACATTTCGTCACCTGCTGCACCACTGATAGCTTTCACATCTGCCAGTGCCTGTTCAAATGTAGCAGCTGAATAAACAGCCGCACCAAAACCAACACCCGCTCCTATTAAAGCTCCACCCATGGCGGTTTGAAGATTATTTAGTCCTTTTACATTCTCATTGATGCTTTCTTTTAACCTAGAAAACGACCTACTCCATAACCCTTGATTGGTTACCAGCAAGCCGTTTTGTTCAACGATTTCCCTATTTACATCACTCATCTGCTTTTCAGTGGCCATCATAGAACGTTGGGCACGTTCCAATCGAACAGCTAAGTTCTGAGCTGTCTTCGAATATGCACCACCACTGGCAACCGCTTCTTTATACGCTTTATCAAGTAGCTCTACACTAGTCTTTTGAAGTTTCAATTGATTGCCAAGTATTTGTGATTTATTCTTAAGATTATCCGTGGATTCTCCGAACAGTTTTGTTCGTTGTTGAGCTGTTTTCATTTCTTCTTGCATGAGCTTTAAACCACGATTAATCTTACCAGCGCCCTGTTGAAACTTTGTACCATCTAAGGATACCTGGGCAACCAAATCCGCAATTACATCACGATCCATACTCTCACCTGCCTTTCGATACAGAACTTGTAAAATTACATAGAAAATGAATTATTCACTTTCTTTTTTCAACCCAATGTAGATGTATTCGGTTGGGTTTACCATAAGTTTAGTGGGCCCGTTAGAGGCAATAAGCATAATCTTATCGTCATCGTAAACAATGTCATCAACATTCTCGACTTCGAGAGTCGGACCATCTTTTAAAGCAACAACAAATGTATTCATCTATACTCACCTACCTTTCACGTATCGTCACGTATCCCTGTGACTGGGAGATAACGGAACACCTCCATTTATTCTTTAGACCATTCAGCTTCATCTCTTAATTCAACTGTTTGACCAGCTAGTTCATGAGTACAGTCATTCAAATATTGGACATTACCGTCTCGGACAAATGAGTGGCAAACAAATTTTTCCGGCTCAATTTTTTCACCACTCATTATCCCTTCGTGCTCATCATCAGTAATTGGTCGTGTTCCCTTAACTAATATCGATGGTGAAAATGTAGGATTTTCAAAATTACCGTTAAAATTCCAAGCATTATTTACACCATGAGTGTTTTCACAGCCTTCACAATAAAAAATGAGTCTTTTATCAGAAGTTTTAACCACTTTCATTTCAACACCACCTATACACCCCTCATTTTTTCAAGGGCTTCATTTTGTTTATCCATTTGTTTTTGTTTCTCGATTTTTTCATTTCGCAAATTGTGTAAATGGAAATAAGCAAACAATTGTCTTAGACTCATTTTCCAAAATTCTTCTTCTGACTTATTGACTCTTTCAGTAATAAAAAAATAGTAGGAAACCCAGTCATGTTTTGAGTTACCTACTTTTTTTTAACGCCATCATTTCCTTCTACTTCTGGTTCATGTTTTGGAGTATCATCGCGTAGTGCATCTGCGATAGTGGCAGCCGCTTCATTGAAACCTGGTCCGTTTAACATTTTTCCAACTTGCTTAAGTGTTAGGTTCTCATCCTCGTGAACTAAACAAGCCCATAATAATGATCGGATAGCATATGGCCTTTGCTGAAAGAAGTCTGCTAGTATCTCGTTAAAGCTTTTATCGTCATAAAGCATATCCAATTCTGAATAAGCATTAAGATCAAGAATGAATGTGCGTTCCTTGTCCAATTTGATTGGTATTGGCTTCGGTTTGTGTTGTATGTCTCTTTTTAACCCTTGGTCCATCGTTTATTCCTCCTTCCTAATTTCTTGCGATAGATGCGTTAGCCCACATAACTGCTTCCTCAAGTTTAGTAATGGCAAGTGACTTTTCTCTTGAATCAGGACAATGAATATCAATATAGGTTGCTAATTCTTTAGATTGCTCTCTTATTTCGTTATAGAGAACTATCTGTCCCTCTTTTGGTGCGTGGTACTTAAAATTATTTTCTATTTGTTGATTCAAATTCGTTCACCCCCTTGTGTCTAGATTTAATACCTTATTGCAGGAAAGGAATGTAAGTGGTTATTTTATTTACTTACACTCGTTATAGAACTTGTCCTTTTCTCCTCTGTCATCTTCGAAAAAATCAAGCTTAAACTCGTATTTACCAACTTCATTCCAAGCTTGTACATGTTTAGGGTCATAGTTGTTCAATATGATCTTGGCTCTTATTCCAAGAGTCTGTAAGCATTCTATTACCTTATCAATCTCTTTTTTGTAATAGGCATTCATTTCAACATAGCCATTCTTCAAAAGAAACATTAATGCAAAATGGGCTGCCTTACTCTCATATTCTCCAAAAGGAATCTCGCTGTACTTCACCTTTGCATAACTTGATAAATTAACAAATTTACTCAATTCAATACACTCCATTTCAATACATTACAATTCCTGTTCCTGCAATAAAATAAAGAGAAGGCCGAAGCCCTCTCTTATGCTGTGGTCACCGTCACCGTGTTACTTGGCGCTGACTCTGTACCGTACTTAGAATTTGTTGCTACGACATAAATATCATAATCCGTCGCAGTCGTTAATCCAGAGACTGTGTAACTGTTCGTGGTTACACTATCCTCTAATACTCCATCAACAAACACGTCATACCCGCTAGCATCCTCGATCGCATCCCAATCTAAGTCAACTGTAGTTGCTGTGATGTTGGATGTGGCAAGGTTAGCGGGCGCATTAGGGAGTAGGTTGGTAAACAGAACCGAACCATGTAGCCCCTGCTGTGAATCCTATGTTTTCTTCGTTACCTACGAACTTCCATTCCTTATCGAAGTCACGGCGAATAAACTCACCAACGATTGTTGGTTGACCGTATTCAATAGAATCTGTTCCTGTGTTTTGAGTGCGTGAAGGTTCCTGGAACTTACCCTTTAACAACCACCAGAACTCACTAGATCCGTCATCCATTTCTACTTCATAACCAAAAGCTACATAAGGAGCAACTCCTTTAGAACGAAGTACTCCGTCGCTTCCTAATGTCTTACCTAGTAAGGCAGCTTCGTCTTTCGCAGGGAGCTTTGTTGTTCCGATTGTCACCCCTGCATAATTAAACTTACTAGATGTAGAAACTACGCTATTGTCGCCAAATAAACGACCAGTAGCTATGTTTGGTTCTACAGCAACGTTAACCGCTTCTGCCAGTTTTGCTGGTGCTTCATAAGTTGCTCCGGTAGATGCATCATCTGTCAAAATTGCATAATGAAAGTTCTTTAAACCAACTGCATATGGCATTTCGTATTCCTCCTCTATTTTCTAACTTTAATTTTCCACCGTGTGGAAATGTGGGTATAACCCGTGTCGTTTTCGTAAACCTCACCGATATAGGTGCGATAAAACCCTAAGTTTTCCATGGAGTTCTTGATTTCTTCTCCCAACAAGGTAGCTCGGTCACCTTTTGTAAATGCAGATACCTGATAATGAATATACTCTCTTAAAGGCTTGTTATCTGCATAATCAATGTCCGTATTATTAATAAGTTGAAAGACAATATAGGTATTAAAATCTTGATTTGGATCTGATTTAAGGTTGAAGATAGCTGGATAGCCTTTATAAAAATCAAGAGCAGCAGTTAGGTTCGTATTATTGATTAAGGCTCGATCGATATCATCTTTTAAATTGATCATTGGCTAAATATCCTTTTCACGCCTTCTTTGATGACAGCAGCAACTTCATCCTTTGATTCTTCTATTCCCTGTGTTAAAGGTAATTGAGGACTCATTTTAGAAGTCCCTAACTCCAAAAATTTAAGGATATAGCTCTTATCTTTAGTTGCTCCAACCTGCACAGCACGTTCTCCATATTCATTCGTTCTCGTAGCACTTACTTTAATAGCATCCTGTAAGTGTACATAAGTTGGGCTTTTTGTTTTCGAACGATTAATATTACCAGCGACCTTAGCCGCTACCACGCTACCAGCTGACTTCAATATTTGACCTTCCATTCTACGACCACGTAACCCTAACTGATCAACCTTATTTCGAACGGATATTTTCATATCAGCTCCCACTAGTTACCACCGCCTCTGTGATGATTTCTAGTTCACGATGCAAACCTTCCATGTCTAAAGGTTCACCCTGAATCTCATAAACTTGTTTAATGGAACCATCACTCTTCTTTTCTACCAATCTCATAGAACCATCAATAGAATCGTCAAACCTCATTTTCCAAACTACTGTAAGGACGGCATTCGAAGCTTTTGCTTCAAAGTAATCAGCAGATTTTAAAGGATTTTTGTCTGCGAACTTCTTTTTGTGGTCCACCCATTTCTCAACAAAAACCCCTTCGTTATTCCTAACCGATTCATTTTTCTGCACAAAAACAACATGTCGATACTTACCTGGTCTAATAGACCTCATTAGAACCACCCTACTTTATAGGGAAGTAGTAAGGATTCAACGGAAAAAGGCATTTTCACAGCTGAAGTTCCAACGATAACAATCTCTCTGTTTTCATATAAATGTGAAACATGTAATAGCATTGCTTGTTCTAAAGATTTAGGTACTGTATCATAACCAGACGTGTATCGAATCTTAATGGCATCAACTGGATATAATTCAACCTCTGGCCACTCCACATGAAGAATAGCAGGCTCCGACTCACTAAACATATAGTTAGTAACATTAGTAACTGTTCCGGATTTATCCTTTACCGTAATGCTCTCCATAGTTTGAAGAGGTGGATTAGGAATCTTTATTTTGTTTTGAAACTCTTCTAATGTTAGCTCGTATGTTTTTGATGCAATGGACCTACGTGTAAAATTCTCCGCTTGTTCTCTAGCTACCGTAATCATAGATTTCAATAAAGTGTCTTCCTCACTATGATCTAGTCTCAAGTAAGATTTAACAACTTCAACACCCAATGGCTCTTCCATTGGTTCCGTTATTACTTTCAGGTGCATCACTCACCCCTCCTCAAAAAAGAGAGGGAGTAATTATGCTCCCTCTCCTTGAATAGAATCAAGAATCGCTTTGATGTACTCAACGACACCTTTACGGTTCTTACCAGCTGTTTCTTCAGCAAGAACTTTTTTAAGCTCATTTGGTTCCAAATCCTTAACAGCTTCTTTAACTTCATCAACAGATCCATTTAGAACGGAAGGATTCTCGTCTTGATGGCCTTGTCCCTCTTCTTCTTCAAAATCCGCTTCAACAAAACCTAAACGATGAAGGCCTTTGATGTACTCTTCATCGCCTTCATAAAAATCTTTTTTGTGATAAACTTTTTCCGTTTTCTTATCCTCGAACAAACGTAAAACTTTAACTTTCATATCTGATTAAACCTCCTTTATTTGATTATTAAGCAATATTAATTTGACCATATACAACCGCTTCTTCATCCCATGAAGTAACGTCTTCACGCTCGATTGCACGGAATTCAGTTGTATTTGTTCTCCAAGAGTTTCCGCCCTCTTTAGTCATATCAAGAGACATTTGTTTACGATCCCAAAGTACAACTGCTTCTTTCAAGTCGCCCACAATAAATGGAGCCATAGACGTACCAGCTGTTCCATCCACTACAGTAGGGATTGTTTTGTTAGAAAGAACAACAATACGGCGACCAGCTAATAGCTTACGAGTTGGGTCTTGGGGATCTTCTTGTAGCAATGGTTTTCCATTGTTATCTTCCAACTGATCAAGATAGTTGAATCCATCTTGGTTCGTAAAAATCAACGCAACTTCCGCGTGAGCAGGATCTAAATCAACATTGATAGCTGTTTTAATTCCCTTGTAATCGGTCCAAGTAACTTTTGCCAAACTGTTAAGAACAGCAAGAATCAAGCTGTTACGAGTTGCTTTTGACTTCTTCGCAATCCATTTTTTTAGATATTCTTCAAGAGCTTGATCGGAATCATCTAATAGATCATTTGGGGCAGGCAAGAAACCAGCGTAATCTTCAATCGCATAACTTAAACGGTCAAACTTAGGTGAAGCAATTTCAGCCATCGCATTCGGGTTACCATATTCAGATAACGGTGCGAACGGTGTGGAGTCAGCACGACGTTCAAGGGTACGAGCGCCTTTGTTTGTTTTAACCGGTTCAACCGTTACATACTGCTCTAAGTTATCTTGGGTATTCTTTAATTCGTTGATAGTAGTAGTGATGTCTTCTGGAACAACAAAACCACCATCTTCTCCAGCACCTTCAGAAAGTTTCGCATTAAATTTCTGCATAATCGAAGATTCATCCTGATTAAGAACCTGTCCACGTATCGCTTTGAAGAATGCATTTTTGTATTGAGTTTGTTCGTCCGTTTGACCTTGGTTCTGAGGTTGTGGCTTTTGTACAGTGTTTAGTGGAGCAGATAGTTCTCCATCTAAACCTAGAAGTGTTTCCTCACGCTCAATCTTATTTTTTAGATCGGCTGCTTCTTTCAAATAATCATCAAATTGCTTTTGCTCTTCTTCTGTCATGTTGCGTTTTTCTTTCTTAGCTTTTGTGTTCAAATCCTTCGCCTTGTTTACCAGTTCCGCGCGTTTTTGGCGCATTTCTAAGATTTCGTCCATTATGATACCTCCATTATTTTGATTTCATTTTCGTTGTACACATTTAAAAAATCCTCATGATCAGTGTCAGAGGATTTCGGGTCTTTCGGTTTATTCAGTTGTGTTAAATCTGGTTTGTTTTTCATGATGCTGTTAAACACCATCTTTGCTCCATTTACCATTCCGCTAATGCTCTCGTCACTATTGGAATCTTCGTAAAGCATGCTGTCAGCAAAACCTTTGTCGATTGCTTTCCTTGCTCCCATCCAAGTTTCATCGTCCATGAGGTCGCTAATTTCATCATCAGTTAACCCCGTTTTCATCCGATAAGCACTCATTATGGTTTCTTTCACTTCATCCAAGACATCCGCAATATGACGAAAATCTTTTGCTTCACCACTAAGTCCAGTCCATGGATTATGAATCATCATGACGGATGTTGGTGACATAATAATTTCGTCACCGGCCATGGCAATAACGGATGCTGCACTCGCTGCAATACCGTCGATTTTTACTGTGACTTTGCCTTTGTATTCTTTCAAGGAGGTAAAGATTTGTGAAGCAGCGTAAACATCTCCCCCATTAGAGTTAATCCATACGGTGAGATCCTTTCCGCCATGTTGCTTCAGCTCCTCTCGAATTTTTTTAGGCGAAGCCTCATCAAGATCAAATAACCAACCCCAAAAGCTTTCCCCAATATCTCCATCGATACGTAGTTCCGCTTCCTCTGTTTCCTCATTTTTAATCCAGCTCCAAAACCTTTTAATTGTCCTCACCTCCTTTAGCAGCTTTATCAATCGGGATCATATTACCGTTAATCAAATACGTTTTTCCTAGTCCATCTGGTAAAGGATTCATGTTTTCCTTTTCTCTGATGTCGTCAGCGCTTAACCAACCATCGTTCCTACCTACTCGATACGCTTCATAACGCGTTTTTATATCTCCACGTAATAGTCCATCGATTAAAAACTCAGCAAAGTATGTCTTCCTAGCACTTTTAGTAAGAAGCTGCATTTTAATGGCCTGTTCCCAACGGACCAACCAAGGTCTGATTGTATCGACTACAAATTCAATACTTTGATGCTCGATATTATTGTTTGTGCTACGTTCCAAGTCTCCGATTTTATGAGGTGGAACACGATAGATTCTAGCAATCTCATTTAATTGGAATTTACGAGTTTCTAAGAATTGGGCATCCTTTTGAGGAATCCCCACTTGATGATACTTAAGTCCTTCTTCCAGAATCATAAGTTTATGACTTTTTGAAAGACCATTATGTTGTTCTCTCATGTCATCTCTAAATCTTTTAAATGCTTCATCACTTAATCTTCCTGGATACTCAACAATACCGCTTGGAGTTGCTCCATTACTAAAGAACCTTGCTCCAAATTCTTCTGTTGCCTTTGCAAGACCAATAGCTTCACGATGGAGCCGTATAGGAGATTTACCAAGAATCCCATCGCCTAAAGTGGAAATATGAAATACCTTCCATCTGGGTAGTTTGTGGATAATTCCGTCAGGAGTTGCCGTAAAATACTCTAAGCGTCCAGTTTCCTTGTTTCGCTCCACTGTTGTACGAGCAGGATTTAATGGCCATAGCCCAACAACTTGACCAGCTCCATTAATCTCTTTCTCGGCATAAGCATTACCCCAAGTTAAAAGATGGTGCTGCATTAACTCCACAAAGGTGAAGGCAGTCATTTCTTCATTCGCTTGATCGTGGAGCACAGAATATAAGTAATGATTAGGTGCTCTTTCTTTTCCTCCACCATCTAACCTTTTGTATAGAGGTAAAGGCAAAGAAGCAATCGTTTCGAATATGATTTTTTGTGCTGCATATACAGCTGTGATATTCATCGCATTATCTTCCGTAACTGAAACTCCAGATGAAGTTTGTGTTCCTTGGAACATTCGCCGAAACCAAGTTTGTGGATTTTTTAAATCAGATGTTGGACCAATTAAGTTATTGAAGATTCCCATTGATGTTAATCACCACCTTTCTTTTCCCCTTCATCAATTGGCGTTCTTCTCGCACCAACAAAACCCAATAAAAAAATCACCGTTCCAATTACGATAAACATAATGGCTGGTGATATTAAAAAGAGCCCGGCAGCTGCTAGAAGTAATCCAAGTATTATTAAGATGTCCGATAAATCAGGTTTCACAATGTCCTCACCCCTCTCGATTCGTAAACACTCCTATTATCCTCACCAGTCATCGCTCTAGCGAATCCGTTAATGACAGACGCTATAGGGTCGATACGTTCTGTTGATTTTGATTTATCTAGCATGATATTCTCTTGAGCATCTACTCTTTGAATGGCATTACCAACTGCCCATGCTAATAACGGATCATCAAAATGAATGATCTGTTTATTAAACACAAACTTCCTAAAATCTTTAGTAGGTAAACTCAAATGCTTAATCGTTTGAGGTACTTCAACCATTTCAAAGCCGTGGTCCTCCATAATTTGAGCAAAGTGTGTTGCATTCCATTTATCGTAGTTAATTTCTTGAATGTCATATCCTTCATCACGCATGTTCAAAATATGTTGTTCAACAAAACTGTAATCCACTACACTTCCAGGAGTAGTTGTTAAGTACCCTTTTTCTTCCCACAAGTCGAATTCTACTCTATCTTTACTCATTCGTTCGTACAGTTTATCCTCTGGCATAAATGAATGCTGTTTAACCGCATATTTTCCTTCAGGAAGCCTAAATACGAACCCAAGACTTGTTAAGTCCGTGGTGGTGGATAAGTCTACCCCTATCCAAACTGGATACCGCTTCAAATCCATGTTTTCTTCTTTCACATTCGACTTGCATTCAGCCCATTTACTCATGTTCATGTACCCATCATCCTTCGCATCCACCCAAATGTTCATATTCTTTGTTAGGAAGTTACGCATTTTTTCAGGTACATCTAGGGCTACTTTTAACTGCTTCCTAAGGTACTCGATACCATTTTCGTAAGAACAAAGAATCGGATTGGCTTTTGGCCAATTCTTCTCGTCTTTAATGTCATCATCTTTATCCAGCTCGTTGATCATTACAAAATAGTTTTCATTGGTTGTAGGGTCATTAGGATCTAATATTCTGGAAACATATTTATATTCAACTCGGTAACAAGGGTTATTAAGATTGAATCCTGCAGTAGTAATAATCATTAGCAAAGGCTGAGGTCTTGCCCCCATACCAGAATCGATAATATCGTACATTTCAGAAGTCTCATGAGCATGGTACTCATCGATAATTCCACATTGAGGAGAATAACCATCCCCTTTTTTACCATCCTCTTTACTAAGTGGCTTGATTACAGAGTCACTCTTGATGTGTGTGATCGTACCATAAGCAACCTTGAATCTATCTTTTAGATCCCCGTTGCCCATGATCATTGCTTCTGTTTCTTCCCAAACGATTTTAGCTTGGTCTTTTTTAGTAGCAGCACAATAGACTTCTGCTGAAGGTTCTCCAAATGCAGAACCTTCATAACTTCCAACTGCTCCTAATGATTGAGACTTAGCGTTTTTTCTTCCAACTTGCCAGTAACCCTTATTAAACCTTCTAAGTCCAGTATCTTGAGTGACCCAACCGTAGATATTTCCGAAAATGAACTTTTGAATAATATCTGGTTCGATGTATTGACCCGCTAAGACTCCTTTACGGTGTTTGAACAGACAAAACCAATCGATAAATCTTTGGCCTAATTCTTGATCAAAGGTGTAAGGAAATTCTTCAGTTCCTTCTCTTTCCATGTCATATAAAAAACGCTGACACGCCCAAATGTGTTTCTCACAGGCTAAAATGTCACCGTTTATAACTTGGTTGCTATATTTTATTAATTCTTCTCTTAATCCTAGTTCGGCAACCACATTGTACATTAGACATCACCAAACTTTTTATCAAACTCCGACTTTGGAGCATCGTCTTCTTTCTTAGGGATAACCAACTTCAGGCGAGATGTAATGGACAACCCTAGTTCACTGGCGGCCGCTTTACATTCGTTGAAGAGCAAGTTTCGGACCCTAGTCAATTTTGCATAGTCATCACTAGCGAGCTTGTGCCCTTCCACTTTTCTTGTTGCCTTCATCGTTCTAATATCCTTTGTGAGCTTAATGTATTGATCACGTGAATCAATATATCTAGCAAGACCATCCACATCTAAGTTGCTGAAGATGTTTAACCTAACTAGTTCTTCAGAGATTTGATTGAATTCTTCCTTTTGCTTTTTGGTTAAGTAACTAGGAGCTTTGATTTTATCCGTATATCCTCGAACAGCTTCTTCTTGTTCTTCTCGTTTCTTCGCTTCTTTCTTCGTGATGTGATTAGAACGACCTTTTCCTTGAATAACTGATAATGGTTGTTTATTTCGTCCAGCCACCATTACACCTCCCTTCAAAAAATGTGTAAAAACGGATTTTTTTGTACAGAAGAGGGCCCCCTCGGTCTAGAATGACCAGAATGGGAGGAATCTGACCCCCCTCCCCCTAAATTGTGTCTGATTTTGACACAATTTTAAGCACTTTCAACATGTTTTTGATTGTTTTTCGCAATGTTTGATCTTATAAACCTTTTCCTGTCTTCCTTGAGTGACAAGTATTACACAATCCTTGATGGTTATTAGGATCCCAAAACAATTCTTTATCTCCTCGATGTGGCTCTATATGGTCCACCTCGGTAGCGGGTACAGTATGACCACGGGCACTACAGGATTTGCATAGGGGATTCCTTCTTAGAAACATCACCCTATATTTTTGCCACGAGTAATTGTACCCTCGTTTATTAGATGACTCCCGACCCTTATCGGACTCGCGATAATATTTCTTTAGATGTTCTTCACAGTAGGTTGATTGGGTCAGTGTATGACAACCAGGCTCTCCACATGGGCGCTTAGGCTTGTACACCATGGTCATCACCTTTTACACCGGGGGATACGTTATAAACAGACCGGGCTCTATTTTCTTTCCACTCCCGATCAAGTTTGTGGACCTCATAACGAGCACTTACTATTTCCTGATATATATCATGACATTTTGCTAATCTTTTCTTTTTCTCTCCAGGCAACATATCGGCAGTAGGCTTGGTCCTGTTGTATTCGTTCCACAATTCTTGTTGCTTTTGGATTAGTTCTCTGATTTGTTCTGGATAGTTAGTCATGACTTACACCCACAGTCTTTGCACTCTTTGATTTCTCTATATATATTAGCTCCAGCATATAATCTATTTATATCTACATTGATTCCTTCACATTCCTTACATACTATGGTTCTATTATGTTTAATGGATACAGTGTGTGGAACTCCGAAACTATCTTTTTCCAAGTATTCTATGTCTATTAATGGTTTTCCATATACAGTTTCATCTGTACCAGTTGCCCAATCAATACCCACATGCACTAGGTTGGTAATCTCTTCTCCCTTATAAAATACTTTCGGAACACTATTGATTTCATCTAACTTTATGGTTAGGAACTTAGCATCAATCATTCTGTTCACCACCGCCTATCTTGTTCAATCATTCTTTCGATATCTTTATAAATACTTTTAGCAAGATCCTTACTACCTATCTTCTCTTGTTGACCTTCCAACTCTTTCAATGCAGCTGTCGCTTTCTTTGCTTCACGTTGAATTGCTTTTAGACCTTTCAGTGCATCGGAACAATCAACGTCTACTGTTAAAGAACCAATGCTCTCTTTGTTCTCCACATTTTGAATTGGTCCTCTACATAAAAAACAACTTCTACCATCCATTCTTGATTCTCTACGTTTGCATACAGACATTTCAGCAAAACACTTCATACATTTGTATGTAACCATACCTTCGCTCGATTTTTGGTCAGCCATGATCAACACTCTCCTTAAATATTTTTTGTATATAAAAAAGACACCTCGTTTGAGATGTCTTCTTTCCATTAGTATTAATTATCATGTTCTCGTTTAATATCAGGAACAAATCGTTCGGATTTAGTGTTTGTTTCGCTTTCCGTTTGAACTTCCTCTTCCAAAACCGAAGATAGTATTTTAAATATAACACTAAATATTCTATAAGATGAAAGCACAAAGAATACAAGTAAAAATACTAAAGAAACAAGTAAATATCTTGATATTTGACCACTTTCATCTTGGAACATGTAAAGAATCATAGAATACATTGCCAATAATAACCCACAAATAACAGATTGTTTTACATACATTGTCAGATCACTTTGGGCATTATTATCCTTTATCCTTTTCATGACTTTCGCGCTAGTTAAGGAAATTAATATAGACATCATTGTACCAAGAAAGGCAATAACAATAGAACTAACAGTTATAGTAGAATTAAGTATAGCTTCTAAATTATTAATGTTGTTTAAACCTAACTTGTAGTAATAAACAACTATAGAACACAGTAAAGAAAAAATAATTGGATACCATACTTCCCAAGTTCTACTATTCATTTAGCAGACTCCTCACTCATATAAATTATTAATTTCTTCAATTCTACTTCTATATAACTGGTGCATTCTTGATATAACTGTACTATGCAGAATGTTTCTAGATTCCGGACTTATGTCAGTTTCAGAAAAATTTGAGTAATCCTTTAATCTATGTCTTATCAAATCTACTGTTTCAGTTCTTGCATCTTCATCCGCTTTCTGTCTTACTTCTACTTTTGTAACGTTGGGATCAGCGGCTAACTGTTCAAGTTCCTCATAAACAGGAAGCCTACTATTCTTTTTAGATCCTTTTTGTTGAATACTGATTTTATAGCTTATGCTGACACTTTCATTAATATCATCAGTCCTATTCACAATTCTTCCTAAAGCTCTTCTTGTTGTCTCATTTGAATTCTTAATATCTGCAACAGAAACATCTGCACTTCGAATTAAATGATCTCTTGTTAGAAGTTGAATGGCTTGAGGATGAACTAACGGTTTAAAAAAAATTGTAAACCCAGGTTGATTAACAACATCAGTGAAATAGTTTGAAATTGCAGAAGGAGAAAGGCTATGCATGTTTCTTCTTATCATTATTACACAATTCTCCGGGTCATACAAAACAGACACTTCCTCACCAAAACCTTCAGCTTCATCTAGATCGTCAAAATATCCATAAGTACCGTCATCGTTAGTTTTAACAGGAAAACCATCTTTCCTGATTCTAATAAAATGTAGTTCCCACTTATTATTATTCATTCCTACTGACTGTAACCTAGCTTGATCATTACCTAATCTATATACTCTATTTCTAGTAGGTATTTCTTGCACTTGAGTTAGCGCATTACTCAAGTCACAAATCCTCTCTTCCATCACGTTTCTCTCTTCGTTAAACTGACGTGCATACACTTTAAAATAATCGAATCCGATTGCTTTTGCCATTTCTCATCCACCCCTTATGTTTGTTGCTAAACAACTTCGACACAAAGGATATATTTTCCTGCAAATTAACAGGAAATTACATAATTGATGTCGAATGTAATTAAAGAGAGGAAGGTTTTTATTAATATATTTGCAAGGGAGCAGTCTTTAAATGCCTATAAATGTCCAAACTCACGAAACAATAATGACTGTCACACCAACTTATGCGCATAACAAACACCATGATTTAGTCCATGTAGAAACTTTTTTCAGAACTACTGCATCTATCGCTGAGGATGAGGTCTTCTATGTGCCAGGCAAAGAAGAAGTTCCATCTCATATTTTAGAAATATTGGAACTTGGTGGATTCACATTTGAACCTATTGTTGCATCAGAAGTTACAAGTCAGGTATCAAATTTTGCAGATGTTATTGCAAAGGGCACCAAAGAAGAAGCTCTAGCTGATGCAATGATTGGTCTTGGTAGTAAATATTTAAATGCAGTAAAGTTAAAGTCTATAGGAGAAGGCACTAACTTCTATCATCTAAGTTATGATTATGCTTTAATTCCTGAGACTGATGGTTCTTTTGTAATTCAAACTACTTTGCCACACAAAGGCTTTAATATGCCTACTGGTGGACAGGTAAGGTTTGTCGTTGTATTACCAGCAGGCGCAAAATGCGACCGTGCCGCAACCAAAGGTGAAGTACCAGGTACTACACAGATTTTAGAGGAGCCAACGCCTGCAAATGTTGCGAACGGACGTGAAGTTGTAAGTTTCTTTTATCAAAACGATCCAAAATTTACTGTGAAATACAAGTATTAGTCATGATAAAGACCTTCCTCTCCCCTCATATGGGGCTATACTTTGATTATTCCCAGTTCGTTTGATTTGAATATCTTAACTTTTATAACATTACACCCTTCTTCTTTATACTTTTGATAATAATATTCAGCCTCCCGTTCTGTATCATATCGCTTCATTTCAATTGGTTTATAATTACTTGTTAATATGACTCCGTACATTTAACCTTCACCTATCCTTAAAATATTTTTGTATATAGAAAAGACACCTCGTGAGAGATGTCTTATGATTTTTCATTCTAAAGTTAGTTTGACTTGGTATTCTTCATCTACGTTGTAAGTATTATCATTTCCCCGTTGTCCTACAAACCATATGAATTTAATCCACTTTATTTCATCAACGTTACTCTGTACTAAAAAATTTATATTCGATGTGACAGACACACCTTCATAGATAGTTCCGTTAATTTCATCTGGACTGTATGAGGTAGCACCAACGACCTGTTCACCTGTACTAAGTACTAGTGTTCCGTTAGCAGGAAAGGTATCAAATGCTTTTTTAGTCGTATTTTCCACCTCAAGTTTAATTCCGACCATGGAATGTTTTCCATCATCTAACTCCAAGTTGTTTGTAGTTACGACTTTTAATACCCTGCTTTTAAATCCGTGGAAATCATCTTCCCAAGTAGCATCATTGAAATGATTGTAGATATCGTTTTCTTTTTCAGGTTCTTCACTTTGATCATCAGCACTGCTATTGTCGGTTGTCTTTTCATCCGATCTATCTTCTTTATTCGCTTCATCAGCTGGACTACTGCTTGTTGACATGTTACTACAACCAACTGCAAAGATAACCAGCAAACAAATTGTAAATAACCTCTTCATAAATTATTACCCTCTCTCGTTTAGGTTGTATGAACATTATACCTTATTTTACCAAGAATAGGGTGCAAAAAAGGGCACCCTATTGGACGCCCTTTTAAACAAAAGCAATTCAATTTGATTCGATCTGGACAATCGATATAATTCTTTCACACTATCATATTAACACATAAATACGGACACTTTGTGGACAGATTTCGGACAGGCTTATTTCAGAAATTTAATAGCATCCACTCCGAAAAATATAACCGGTAAATCAGAAATGGCTCTTTCCAAATATCGCCGTACTGTCCTTTCTTCGATATGTTCCATTTCTGCAATCTCTCTTGTTGTGTATTTCTTAGGTGTAATGTACTTCATTTCCAGAACTCGAAAATACTTCAATTCATCTTCGCTGCAATTACGACGATAAGCTTCTATTTTTCCTTTGATGAAGTAAACCATAGTGATGGATTTCTTTTTACTTTGCTTTATGGATTCAATCGTTTCTAGGTTTATGTCATCGATGTCTAAGTCCTGGATGGATGTTTCATCAAATTTCATCATGTCATCTTCTAACTTTTGACAATGAAGCACAAGAGCTCGATAGTGTTTTAACAACAATTTGATGTTTCTTAATCGTCTGTCATGCTTTTCCTGAAGCCGTTTACTTTCATCTGCCTTATAAGCTCTAATTGCCTCTCTGGATGCCGTTTCTGTGATCAACTTTAATTGTTTCTCTGATAATTGCATGATATGACCTCCTCTCAACCTCTAATCTTCGGTATAACACTTCCCCCAAACTTCTTGCAATCTATCCCAGCCTTTGTTGAGCATTTTTCTGATTTACTGCAGAACGTTGAGCAGATATAGCGCTTGTCCTCTTTGATCATCCAATCCTTTCGATCATCAGCTATGATGACATTCATTCTTCGTCACCATACAAGGAACGCATTTCCTGCATTAATTGCTCATCTGTATATTTTTCAAACACGGATACATTAACACCTTGTGCTAATGCCAAATGCGCTATAATAGACTCTCTTTCTCTATCCGTCATAGATTATTACCTCCTCGAACAATTCACTTGGGGTTTCTGTTCCTTAATTTCTTAATGTACTTGTGGAGATTCTTGATTTCACCTTTCAAATACTTAATCTCTCTATCCTTCGCATCATCTTTAGTCGATATATTCATAGACATTAAGATTTTACGAAGCTTGGTAACGCGAACCGTCTTTTGATGATTAAGGACATTGTTTAATTCATCCTTAGCTTGGTCGAAATTCATTTTGAATCACCAAGAGTGTTTTTCATTCTTACCAACCTTTCAATAAATTTTGTAATTTTACAAGAACACTTGTTCGTAATATAATCAAAATAAAAAAGTAGGTGATGCTTTATGAACAAAGACCAAGAACAAACTTTATATGCCTATATCGTGCTTCCTTACGTTCTTAAAGTGTTGAAGCTCGACTACAAAAACATAAGAGAAAAACAATTCGGTACCAAGTACGTTCTAAGCGACTTCGTTGAACAGGTCACGGAAGCTGTTCAAACTAATCTAAATGCTGTTAAGCGTGAGATCTATTCCAAGCACCACATGAAAGTTAGGGAACTCGGCCAATCAAACGGTAAGATTAGATATGACTGGCAAACTCCCAATGATTCTGGAGACTTATACTTCACTCCTGAACAACTAAAGGAGTTAACCAGAGACATGATGTCCGAATACTTCTTTGGTCACCTGTCCATAGACTTTGAACCTAAAGATAATTATTTGTGGGAGCTAGATTGACTTTTATAAACGTCCTCTAACCATTCGATAAGCATAACCATTTGTTTTTTTACTAGCTCGTTATTCCCGTACCTATCACATAGCTCCCCAGCTGAAGTCATCACCCATTCCCAAAAATCATTGCTTGTAAGGCCATGTTTAATCGCCTTTTGATTACTTTGGTTAATCCAATCAGCTACTTCCGAATAAAAAACTTTATAGTCCATCAGATCGCCTCGATTTTTATATAGATACCCGGTGTTTCCGCCCAAAACTTTTCAACAATCTCTGAAACTACTAATGCATCATCTTTCCAATACCCACAATCCGTCATACAGTCCTTTAATAATTTTTGAAGATTATCCGTATCTGGTTTGGTGTACTTGTATTCGCCGTGTTTATGATTACCTGTGACAGGAAAGCACCACTTGACCATTAAACGGACGGAATGCTTATACTGGTTTTCAGGTACATGTTGGCCAAGATGAGCCATTAATTTAGATCGTGCTGCTTTTAGTTCCTCCGGTTCATAAAAGACCGGTTTCCCATTTACGACCGTTACCTTTTTCTGTTGATGCGTCACGGTAGGTACTTTTTTTAATGGCATGAAGAACTCCGTAATCATAGATCCGATTCCTTCACAAACACGCCGTTCCTCATTTCACCCTTACGATCTTTTATTTCGCTATATGCTAGTTGAATGCAAAGCCCTATATCTAAATTCAATTGCATCGACAGAATCGTCAACACCACATAAGTGTCACCTATAGAATCCATTACTTGTTCAGTATTCCCTTTCACGAATCCTTGAGCTAACTCTCCGACTTCTTCCATCAATTTCAACATTTGCTTTTCTGGTTGAGCTTCATCTAGTTTTCTATCAATCGCCCATTGTTTTATTTTTCCAGTTATATCATCCATCGTATATACCTCATTCCTCATTTTATAAATCGTAATGATTATTCTTTATGATTTTGAAAATTTGCATTGTCGTAGGAAGAGAAAATGTGTGTGGCGGGCGTAGCTTAAGCCCACCACTTTTTTCTCTACGACCGAATGGGAGGGAAACGGAAATTTATATATATATATATATATACTTTTTCCCTTCCCTCGGAAATTCTCGAAAATTATCGAGTTTTTCCCTCAATAGTGAAATCGTGAAATCCTCGACTTTTTCCCTGATGAAGGAAAGGAAAATATTCGAGTTTTTCCTTATTAGGGAAAGTGAAAATTATCGAGAATTTCCCTATTTTGATTAGAGGGAAAGGAAAGAAATTTATCGACCTTTTCCCTTCCTTATTTATCTGGCTTTCTACCAACCTCACCGTTTGTTATCCAAAAACCACCGTGACCTTTTATTCTGTTTCTTACAGTTTTTGGAGTAACACCCATGAACTCTGATAAAGAATCTAGTGTTACGGTGCCCTCAATCGTGCAAGATTCATAAGCTAACTCTAACGCTTCATTTTGTTCTTTTTTACGCTCACTAGGACTCTTTTTCTTTTTATCAAAGTTCTTCTTCCAGGTAGGCTTTTCATCCTCTGGCTGAATATCCTTCAACATGCCAGTATCGTCCACTTTATGAACAGGGTACTGGAACCACATATTGACTGGACTAAACTTCGGGTATTCGCGTAATGTACCTTCCACACGCCATGCAGAACGGATACGGACTTTATCAACTGCCTGATTGATCTCAGCTTCTACCTTTTCTAATATATCCGGAGACAGTACGCGCTTCGCATGATTATTCATTTGAGACACGCTTTGTTGATCATCTATTCCTACATGTTCGTCAAAGTAATCGTAATTAGCCTCTTGAATAGCTTTTACATAAATGGCATTAGCTGCAGCGCCTTCCTGTTGTTTCATCAGATCATCCGTAAGCTCTAACTCTACTAAGTCGATTAATGCATCAGGATCCCGAGCAAACACTCCAGATCCACTCGCTCTATCCATGGACTTCTTACCACCCTGCGTACCTTTTGAATGATGGTGACAGTAGATTACGCTAGAGCCTAACTCTGTGGCTATCTTGTCAAACTGGTTAGTAAAGTGAGCCATTTGATCCGCGCTGTTTTCATCCCCTGTTAACACCTTATAAATGGGGTCAATGATAACGGCGATGTAATTATTCTTTTGAGCTCTTCTGATTAATTTAGGAGCTAGCTTGTCCATTGGTACTGACTTTCCACGAAGATTCCAAATGTCAATATTATCGATGTTGTTGGGCGCTAACCCTAATGAACTATATACATCTTTGAAACGATGTAAGGCGCTTGCCCTGTCTAATTCAAGGTTTACATAAAGGACTTTTCCTTTTGTGCATTTCCAACCAAGCCATTTCGCGCCTTCTGCAATCCCTATGGACAATTCAATTAACGCAAATGATTTACCAGCTTTAGATGGACCTGCCATTAACATTTTGTGCCCTTGCCTTAGTACTCCTTCGATTAAAGGTGGAGCAAGTTCTGGCATGTTGTCCCAGTAATCGGTTAAACTCTCGGGATCCGGAAGGTCGTCATTAATACTCTCAATCCATTCGTGCCATTCTTCCCAATTCGGTTTTCCGATGTTGGTATCGATAATGAATTGCTTTTTACCATTCCGTTCAACACCTGGGAGACGTGATAACCGAGAAGGGTTTCTATTTTGCTTATCGATTTTCAACCCGTTCTTCTTACAGACATCGTACAAATAATCAACGCGTTTACGGTACTCGTCATAGTTGGCAGCATCTACTTTAACAATGGCGTGTATGCTCTTCTTGCCACTGTAAACCAACGTAGCGATCGGTAATTCCAATTCACGTACAATGGCATTTTGCTTTTCTAAATCCATATCGTCTGATTCAACGAGTGCATATCTAAATTCCGTGACGTTGTCATTTTTAACACCATGGCCATCCAACGGATTAAAACGTATCCATGCGCCGGCTTCTGGTTTGTAATCACCAAACACCGCTCCAATATCTCCGTTAGATTCGTTCAAGGCTTGAATAAGCTCACCAGCTGTTCTATCCCAGTTGCCTTTTGTAGGTTTGTACTCGCCTTCTTCTGTTTCCCAGACGCTTGTGACGTAACCGACGTTTTCAGATGCTTCAAATAATGTTTCTAGGTATCTAGTAATCTCTTGTACGGGATTCCATTTTGCTGGTTCGCTGATTTCCATTCCCTCAATCCAGTTGCTATCTACGACGACGTAATCTTCATTGCCGGCAATCTCATCGTTCCAGTCCAGTTCCCTATCTTCAATTTTTCGTTTTGGCTCCCAACCATTCTCTTTAGCCATTTGGGTAATGGTTGCTCCTGTAATTCCGTTACCTTCAAAAGTCGTCCACTTTTTAAAACATTCACCTGGATGATAACGAGCACTATCCCGTCTACTCCAATCCTCCCAGTCGCTTGCTGTATAACCTTCCTGTCGTAAAGCCATCCCAACGTTTAGCCACTCCTGGTAGTCTAAGAACGACGGATCAATGTAATTTAATAATTCAAGTAGATTCAATTTGTGGTGTTCCATAAGGTGATATCACCTTCTTTCTGATTTATGCTAAAATTAAATAAAAAGTATTGGAGGAATCGCCTAATGAAAATGGCAGCAATAATTATAAGTTTATTTTCACTATTTGTTTCTTTATTTGTTGCATTCAGAAATGTTTGGATTTCACGCAAAAACATCGATGTAACTCAAACTGATAACGCGATTAGAAGCTTATTTATCAAGTCTTATGATGGATGCATGGTTTCCCATAGTTATCAAGTTAAACCTGATAACTCTCCTAAAATTATTTCCGCTGGTTTAGCTGAAATTGTAGTAACTAATAAGAGCTCACTACCAATCTCGATATTAGAGTTTTCAATTCCGGATTATCCTGCATTTTCTTCATATTCACCTACCAAGGACTCTTTTACTATCACCACTGAAGAGAATTCAAGAACTGTAGTTGGTGATGATTATTCTCCTTTAGAATATCTAAAACCTGAATTTACACTTGATCCCTATACAAGTAGAAGAGGATATATCATGTTTTGGTCAGGTTTAGAAACAGATAACATGCCTATCGAAGAAGATATTCCTCTAAAAATTCTTACTTCAAGAGGACAAATAAATAAGATAATTAAATTTTCAAGTTCATTAGAATCAATAAAGAAACACGTTCATTACAGTCAAGATGAAATCGGCGGAGTTATTAAAACATACAGCTGTTAACCATTGTAGTTTTTGATATCAATACCTTGTGGTATCTTCCAACCATTAGCTGCAATGCGATCAATTAGTTTCTTCGCATTATCGAAGGACCATTTACCAACGTGTTCGAATCCTCTTTGTTCTAAGAATCTAATTTGTTTAGGAGTTGTCAATCCTTCTTCACGTCTTTTATCTAATCGTTCTAGTAGTTTTGTAGCCTTTCCGGCATTATCTACCTGATCAGGAAGGATCCCTAACTTTTCTAATGTTTTCACTTGTTGCTCACTAGGAGGACCCATTTCCCAACCGAAAGAAGGAACATAACTCGCTAAATCCTCTGCTTGAATACTCATTTCAAATTGCAACGGATCTACTAATTTTCGCTTACGACGTTTCATTTCTTGTAATTGCTTGGCCAAAGCTTCTTCTCGTTGAGCGATTACATCTTCCTCAGCCGTTTTCTCCACTTGTTCTAAATCGAGTGCAATTCCAGCTTCTTCAATTTGCTTGGTCATGGCTTTGGCCACTTCTTCATTTTCAGCAATTAAGTGAGCTGGATGACATAGTTCGTGACGGTCTGTATGCCACAAGAAGTCTAGTAACAATAATTCAGTTTTACCAGGATGAAGTCGGGTACCACGCCCAACCATTTGGCTGTATAAACTTCTTACTTTTGTAGGTCTTAGCACGACCACACAATCAACCGATGGACAATCCCATCCTTCTGTTAGAAGCATAGAGTTACAAAGTACGTTGTATTTACCTTTATCAAAATCTTCTAATACTTCAGCGCGGTCTTGTGATTCTCCATTTACCTCCGCAGCCTTAAAGCCTTTTTTATTCAGTATTTCCGTAAACTTTTGGCTTGTTTTAACAAGTGGAAGAAATACTACTATTTTTCGGTCACTGGCCACTCTGATCATTTCATCCGCAATCGATTCTAAATATGGATCCAAAGCACTTCCTAATTCACTTGTCTTAAAGTCGCCTGCTTGTTGGCCAACTGCTGATAAATCTAGTTTCAATGGAATCGTTAACGCTTTAATCGGACTTAAGTAGCCTTCTTTGATTGCTTTTGGCAAGGTATATTCGAAAGCTAGTGATTCAAAATAGGATCCTAAATTCTTCATATCCCCTCGATCTGGTGTAGCTGTAACCCCTAAGACATTCGCATCAAAATAACTTAATACGCGTTGATAGCTGTCTGATATACAATGATGCGCTTCATCGATAATAATGGTGTCAAAAAAGTCTTTACTAAACTTCCGTAAACGTTTATCTCGCATCAATGTTTGCACACTACCTACTACTACACGGAACCAACTACCGATAGATGTTTGCTCAGCCTTTTCAGTAGCACATTTTAAGCCTGTTGACTTTTCCAATTTATCTGCAGCTTGATCTAATAACTCGCCCCTGTGGGCAAGGACGAGAACACGTTCGCCCTTCTTAACTCGGTCCTCGATGACCTTTGAAAAAACAATTGTCTTTCCACATCCTGTCGGAAGTACAAGTAACGTTTTTTTATTTCCTTTTTCCCATTCACTTTGAATGGATTCTCTGGCATCTTGTTGATATTCTCTGAGTTCCATTCGCTACCTCCTAAAATTGCCCTGGTGTAAATCCGCCTTGTTGTTGTCCTCCTGTTGGAAAAGGGGCTTGGTTTTGCTGTGTTTGTTGTCCTTGCGGAAATGCTTCTTCATATGAATAGAATTTCTTCACTTGGTTATTCGTACGTTCATTTCCGTCATTTCCCATGAATTTATTGATTTCTAATTTCAATTTTCCTTTAGAACCAATAACTGTATTCCAATTCATACGTAATTTTTCACCTTTTTTCTTTTGGCCAATACCAGAAAAAAAGTTAGAAAGTAAACCTTCCGTTTTTGTATGGAGAAATAAGTTATGAAATACAGTAACGTCCCCATGTTCAGGAGAATGAACGGTTAACTCTAATTTCGCTTGATTACAAGCAGGCATTTTTTTACTTCCTGCAAAACGAGCCCGCTCAAATTTGGCGACCGTAAAATTATAATCACCCTCTGGCAGGAGTATAAAATCGCCACCATCCTTTTCTATCTCATCATCCCAGCCTAATTCGCGTTCTACTTCTTGACTCATTCCGATTCCTCCTAATTGTTTTTCTTGTAAACTTTAGTTCTAGCTTGTCTACTTGCTGCATATAGTGATAACAGGAACATTAGAAAGGCGTATTCTTTCTTACCTCTTCCACCATTCCAAATACTTGTTGCCACGCCCCTACAAGCACACCTTCTATGAAGCTATTGTCATAGTTCACAATTGGAGTATCTTGTGGGTAGTATCCCTTTTGACTAACGACAATCTGTATTTCTTCTTCCGACACATCATGTTGAGTCATTAGATCACGTAAAGATTGTGGGATAGCAGTATCTAATGTAGCTTTAGGTTCTTGTGTTTGGTTTACCTTTTGTGGTTCCGGTACAGAACCAGTTGTTTCTGGACTAACATTCGCTGCTGCAGGTTGCTGATCTACAGGAGGCGGTGTTGCCGGTTGCTCCACCTTCGGTTGTGCAGATGGTGTTGGAGTACTTGTATTGCTAACGAAAATATGAGCAATGCGAGAATACTCCATCGGAAACTCATCTGGTAGTTCGTGGCGGTTTTTGGCATCCCAAGCAGGATGATGGTTGGCGTAAATGGTACGTACACCGCCTTGTCCTTTATGTTTCTTTCCTTTGTCGTCCGTCGCCACGCTAAACGTTTTATAATTCATGAACAGGACCATATCAGCCCATTCTTTTGTTAAGGCAGCCGTCTTAGCGGTTGTTTTATTTCCTAGTTTTAATTCCCAACGGTCGTAAGCTCCCATTTCGTCCGGTTGTTCAAATTTTGTAATTTTTGCGTGAGCAGTTAAGACAACATTGATACCCATTTCAACTAAATCAGATAATCTATTCAGGAATTTCCCAAACTTTTCTTCCAGTTGGATGAATCCCTCTCCATAACCAAAGCTTGTAATACTTTCTTTGCTTGCTCGGCTAGTGACAAAATCGATAGCTAACCGCTCCGCCCAATCTATCGTATCGATAATGAGCGTTTTACCTGGTCGATTGTTTTTAAAGAAATCAATTTGTTGATAAAGCATAGTCCAACTTGAAGGCTTGTCCATTCTTGCCACATCCATATTGCCGGTACTACCTTCTGTATCAATAAAAATTGGATCCGGAAACTGTGCGGCAAAGGATGATTTACCAATACCTTCAGGCCCATATAAAACTACTTTTTGTGCCTTCGCTACTTTTCCTGTCGTAATATTCATTGATTAAAACTCCCCCGCTTTCCAAGTCTTTGTTTCAGGTGCTTTTTGCACTTGCTCCTGGATCTTATCTTGGCCAACAACATAACCGTCCTCGATGATGATTGAGCATTCTTCTCCACTTGAAACTCGTGTTGCAATTGCTTGTAGATCTTCTTGAACTAGCCATTTGCCAAATTCCTCTAATGATTCGAGGTCCATTTGCTCTAACTTATCCAAAAGGATGAATCCACAATCTGGCTTCAACTTACGAACAATGGCGGTAGATACTTTCAATTGATCAGAGCCGCTCATGTTATCCCATTTTTGACCATTGTAGACAAGGTCACCATCTTCTACAGATAAGCCTTCAAGTGGCAAATTAGCATTTGTGAGTAAGTCTGTTTTCTCCTTGCGAATACTTTCAATCTGATTAGATAATTTGTCGTACTGAGTGCGATAATCGTTTGCGTCCGATTCAGCCTTATCCTTGTCTAGATTTGCCCGGACTTTACGATTGATCTCATCAATTTGTTGGATGTTAGCCTGTAACTCCTCGGTTGATTCATCCTTCAAATCTAAGGCATCTTTTTGTGCGATCTCCAAGTCACTTCCAAGTTGACCATACTCTTCTTCTGCAAGCCTCAACTGTTCTTTTAACCGTTCAATTTCTTGCCCTTTTGCAGCATACTGAGATTGGATACCAGCTAGTTGCTGACGCTTCCTCTGATTCTCACCGTTACGGGCTAAAATTTCTTGTTGCTGACTAATCAAATCGGATGCTGATACAGGTTCTTTAGGTGCATCAGGATAGTAGGTTTGTTCCTCAGCATACTTTTTCTTTTGATCCGCAATTTGGCCAATAGAACGACGGTGGTTATAGACTTCTTGTTCCTGTTGTTCCAACTCATGGAGTTTATCTCCTACTCCGATGATTTGAAGAAGAATGTTGGCTTTTTCTTTACTTGTTGAATTCATAAACTTTGGTAGATTAATAGCCAATTCTTCTACGAAGCTATCCAGTAATTGCTGTCCCGCTTTCTCTCCATTAGGGTCAATTACTTTTAGGTCGCTGTTTTTTCCTTTACGTTCAACCACAAGACCATTAGATAGGACGATGTGAAGGCGAGGAGGTATAACAGATCCTTCTCTATTTGCCTGGCTAGGGCGATATTTATTTCCGCCCAGCCCCCAAGCAATAGCATCTAATACACTTGTTTTGCCTTGATTATTCTTACCGCCCACAATCGTAATCCCATTCGAAGTAGGCTCCACTTTAACTGCTTTGACACGTTTTACGTTTTCGATTTCTAATTTGTTAATTTTGATCATTACCATTCCCCTCACTTCTCAAATTTCTCCAATATTCAGGACTATGTTGGCTAACGTTATTAACCCAACCTTTATCTTTAATAAAGTCCATTTCTCCCTTGTACACTTTTTGATCAAGGTCATAAGGAATCAATTCTCCAGGGCAATCAGTAGTAAGACTACCTTCTGCCCCTTTGCAAACTTTACAAATAGATAAGCCGCCTTCCACAATGTTTCGTTGCGCCCATTCATCATGAGGACTAATGTCCTTTGAAGTATAAAAATCATGCTTCATTTAAACCAGGTCCTCTCATTAAGCAATGATTGTGATTCTTTTACTTTCAATTTCTTCTGCTAATTCATCTTTCAAGTATTCCCGAACGTTACTAATAGCTGCATTTCTCCATACTCCTCCATCTGCTTCGAAGATCGCCCCCCTTGGACCATCTTGCATACGGAAGATAAAATCACTTGCCGGTTGCTCCACTTCTAGGAATGTGCGGTAAGGTGCTAGAGTGACCGGATTAGGTACCAAGACATCATCAGCTGAAGCGATTCCAGTTTTGATAGTAACTGCTTGAGATACACCGTTATCTCCAGTTTTTCGAACATTTTCTTCTTTAACATTTCCGATTACTTTTAAGAGCAGCTCACGATCTTCTGTTTTCTTGAACTTGGATTGAAAAGCAATAATCATTTCCTCTGCTGTGTAATAGTGGTCATAACGGAAACTTGGAACAATCGAATTAGCCACAACTAAGGTTTCTCGACCACCGTCTGCATCTAGTGTTCCTTTCAAATAAACAGTTCGTTCATCATCCACTTGCAAAAATAAGGTTTGTTTTTGACGTTCTAGGTTAGCTTTGATGTAATCAACAAGACCCGTTAATGTATTAACTTCTAAAGCTCTTTCAGATCGATTAATGATAGGTAGAATCTCGCGAGCTTGACCTTCTTCATTTACTACAAAATGACGTTCACTGCCGTCACCATCTACAATGTCCACAAACCGTTCATCTGGTCTAATCCCTAATTCTTTTAAATATTTGATTGCTTCTTTTATCATGTAAAGTTACCCTCTTCCTTTTTGTAGATTAATAATGTTCCGACGGGCTTCTTCCTGCTCGATCACATCGACAGGATCACCGATGTCTGTTTTTAAATCTGAATTATCATCAAAGTAAGTTTGCCCAGGTACTTTCGACTTGAGCTCCTTAGCTTCAATCATTCCGTTTGCGAGGTCTTTATCTGTAAGTACGGTTACCGAAGTGTCTAAAACGTTGGCCAGCTTAATCGCTATGTTGCTGTTCAATTTCACTGTTTGACGATTTTCATCAGGAACAAATTCCAGTTTTATGGTTACGGTTCGTTTGTCCTCCGCCTTGGTGTTAGGATCATGGATGTTATCAAACACTTTCTTTAACTCGTAATCTAGCTTTTCTTGAATGGCACCATTCGCCATCTGTGATAACGGTAAATCAATCTGTTTTTGAGTCATTTTTCAAATTCTCCTTTCCGTGCTATAATTACATCGATATTTACTTGTTGCTGACTCGCATTGCAGTGCGGGTCATTTTTTATATTCTTCTGCTTCAGGTATGTTTGCCTGAACTGGTCTACTTAGAGGACCTGAAGTACATAAAGCTGACATACCTATATTTCCTGTATTGCCACCTGTGTAACAGTTAAAAACTTTCTCAGTATCACCCTTGAAATATAAACGGATAACTGGTGTTGCCCAATCAGAACCGTCGATACCAGCAATTTTTGTTACCTCGTCCAGATCAATTAAGAAACCATCTTCTTTATTGAAAACTTCTTCTGCAGTCCAAAACCAATCCTCTTGCATGCCTAAACTAGCTGAAACAATGGCGTCGCTTTTCTCTCCAATAATCTGCTTCGCTTTTTCAAAGTCGTAAAGTTTCAAATTTCTACTCTCCTTTCATCTTCGTAAAACGAAAACCCATCTGTTCAATTAAGTAGTCTTCTAGATTTTCTTCCAAAATAATCTCGTTGTTGTCTGTGACTATTATGCTGTCACCTTCCATCACGTCATCACCAAAGAAGTCGATTGCTCCAGTAGGCTTAGGCTTTCTCGTTTTCTCTTTTCTTGGATAACCCGTTACCCTTGCACGAGTGACATCTGGATGTTCGATGCCATATCCCAAATAATCACATCCTTTCGAATTGGCGAGCCCTCAGCACAAAGACTCGCCCAGTAGTAGTGTGTTTTAGAGTGCTCCTCCTTCCCCGCGTATTAAAGAATCAACACCTTAGACCATCCGTTTCCGCGAATGGGGATGAACTTTTCCAAGGCCCATCTTGGTAGGTCAGAGAGGGATACATCGATTTTGGAAGGCGTACGATGAATCTGACCCACCAAGACAAGCTGGAAGTGCTTGTCCAACTGTGATAAAATTACTTTTAGATTTTGTTAAGGTGCTAAGTATTGCTTTGGTCGGCTACTTAGCGCTTTTTTGCTGTTCAAAATCATCATCAATCCGAAAACCAACCGTGCATTTTTCGGGGTTTTTTCTATTTTTTAACCTTCTTTTAGCTGTTGGCATTGTTAGCCAATCAATGTAAGCTTCCTGGACTCCCATCTTCTCAGCACATTCTTTAGCTGTTCCCATAGCAAGTAGCTCCTCACCTTTATAAACAGCGTATTCTTTCACTTCCATACCTCCTTAAATCCTACAAAGTGTGATAAACAGCCAACTAAAAACTATTACTGCAGCAATCCATATTTTCCAAACGTGAAATCGTTCACTCATTAGAAAAACTTCTGCCTTGCATCAGGCGTTCTCGCTCATCACGAGCCATCTTTTTAGCATTCATTGCTTTTACCACTTGTAAAGATCTAAGAAGTCGGCGAGTTTCTTGTTCTGCGTGATACATGTCCCCTTTTAGGGCACAATCGATTGCACTTAATGAGGAGTGATGCATGGTGTTGATCTCCTGGCTCAATCGATCAATGTCTTCTGAACAAAAATGTTTTTCGAATTCCATTCCTCATCCCTCCCCTTAAAAGCTTCTACTGTCGCTAACCATTCGATATAAAGACATCACTTGCGGTTGCTTGTACTCAAACTCTTGTCGCAACTTTGTACTGATAGTCGGAATGTTGTATGTACCTTCCATGTCCGACATGAGGACAGCTAAGCGTGTGTCCTTCACTCCTTGTGGAAGGTCTGAGGTATTTATCTCCGTGAGTCGTTTTGCGAATTCACTTAATCCCCCTATTACCGCCATTGGTTATTCACCTTCTTCCTTTAGAACTAAAATCGTTCAACAATTTCTGCATTACTGGTAAAAGAGAAAGCCTTATTAGGCTTAATTTTGAAATAAATTACCCTATTAGCGTCTACCCACGCTTTTTATTTACCATTCAGACAAAATATCTTCTATTGCTTTAAAAGTTGGTTGCGCAAGCCACCAACGCTTCCTGTTTTTTCTACGCTCATGGATTCGTACCCTTGGATCGTGTAATATTTCATCTTCTAAATAACGGACTGACATGCAAGTTAACTCTGCTAGTTTATTAATATCCACTAACAGTAATTGCTGATGAATTTGTTTGCTTAGTTCCTGTTCGATAAACTCCTTTACCGCTTTTTCATCAATCTCAATTGATACTTTTGGAGGAATCATTTATTCACCTCAGATGTTTAAGATTTTCTGAATATGCTTAACATGCTCCTGTGCTTTTGGACCAGTTCTTTTTCCATTCAAAATATCCGACAAATACGGCCCAGAAATTCCTAGCAACTTTGCTAATTCAGCGTGCCTCATTTTCTTTTTATAAAGTTCGTTTCTAACTTTGATACTTAAATCCTCCGGCATGTGTTACTCACCTCCACATTCTACTAATTTGTTTAATTTGCTATTTAATTAGCAAAAATAATTGACAATAATTAAAGAAAATTATAGAATACAGACATAGCCAAATAAGACTAACAAAAGCCTGCAACAATACATTTTATATGCTCCCCAGCGTCAAAATTGTATCTAGATAGGTCGTATTTTTATTGTCTTTTTTTGCTAATCAAATAGCTTACATAGAGTATATTAAAGAAATTTATAGATGTCAACTTATTTATTAAAGATATCTTTAATAAAGTTTATGTAGGTGGCTAGGATGGTTGATATGACTACATTTGACATAGTTAAAAAATTATGTGAAGAACAAAAAATATCGGTTGTAGAATTAGAAGAAAAACTAGGATTTAGTAGAAATTCACTTTATTCATGGAAGAGGAATAAGCCGTCTTCAGATAAGTTAGAAAAGGTAGCAGATTACTTTGACGTTTCTACAGACTACCTACTAGGACGTACTGATAAAAAAAGATATTATGATCTAACCGAAAAAGACGAGCAAGATATTCAAAAGGAATTAGAAAAGATACTAAATAATTTTAGTGACAGTGGTTTTGCAGCAGCTGACGGAAGTAGCATTGATGAATTAGACGAGGAGGATAGAGAATTGCTACTCGCATCCTTAGAACAATCACTTAGAATTGCTAAAAGGATAGCGAAGAAAAAATTCACCCCTAAAAAATATAGAGACTAGGAGTATTGCGGATGGATATTCAAAAAAAGGTGCAGTCATTAGTTGAAAAATATAACACCTGTTGCCCATTTGAGTTGGCAGCAGCAATGGGGATAAACGTTCAATATGAACAGTTAGGAAATATCTATGGTTATTATAATAAAGTTTTTAGGATCCCAATTATACATATTAACGAATCTATAGGAGAAAAAAAGCAATTGTTCACATGCACTCATGAATTGGGACATGCAGTTTACCATCCAGATCATAACACCTCGTTTTTGAAGAAACACACTTTGTTCTCAACAGATAAAATTGAGATAATAGCCAATCAATTCGCATTAGAATTACTATCTTTAAAAGAGGGGATGCAAAACCTAACAATAGATGAGGTTGTACAATTATACGGCTTTCCGAAACAGTTGGTATTGCAAAAGAGTTTAGGTAAAATTTTTTAACCATAATAACGAACAGACATTCCCGTTTAAAGGAGGTGATGTATATAGTTTGTCCCGAATAAACGTCTACCCACGTAATAAAAGGGATGGATAAAAGTGAAATTACACAAAACAAAAATTGATGATGAGATTTACTACTATGTATTGAAAAATGGTGAAAAGAGTTATTTGTATCGCCATAAATATTATGATGATTTAGGGAAAAGAAAAGAAAAAAAGAAAAGTGGGTTTAAAACTGAAAAAGAAGCTTACAGAGCATTATTAGAAATCAGAGCGGCTTTATTGAATGGACAAGTGAAAAAGGTTGAGAATAACCAAATGACTATATCTCAATGGCTAGACATTTGGTACGACACTTATAACAATGGATGGGAAGTATCAACTCGTTCTCTAAGAAGAGATGTTATCAGGGATCATATGAAACCCCTACTAGGTAAATATAAAATAAACGATTTAGATAGAACAACTTATATAAGAATGTACATCAATAAGCTATTAAAAAAGTATAAACCTAGTTCAGTAATCTTATTCCATGACTTATTCAGAATAGCCATTAATGCAGCTGTAGATGATGAAATAATTCCTCGTAACAGATTTAATAAAATTAGTATCAACAAGGAGGAGGAGGAACTTGAAAATTTTTTAACTCCTGAAGAACTAAATGTTTTCTTAGATGTCGCAAAAAAATATGCCAATATAACAGGATATACACTAATTTATTTCCTAGCATACACTGGATTACGTAAAGGTGAAGCTTTAGGGTTGAAATGGGAAGATATTGATTTTAAAGAAAAAACGATAACTGTCAAACGCACTAGGGATTATTATGGTGAACGTTCACCCAAAACAAAAAACAGTTATCGAACAATTCCAATTGACGATGTAGTAGTTCAGCAATTGGAAGTTTATCAAAAATGGTGCATGGAAACAAAGTTTAAGTTTGGTATGAGGTTGGATAAAGAAAAAGATTTAGTATTTATTAGTTATCAAGGAGGCACACCTTGTGGGCCAATCATTTTGTTTGATTTATTTGAATCACTTTATAAGAATATGGAAAAAGATAAAATAAAACTCAAAAAAATTACTCCCCACGGGCTAAGACATACACATGCAACCATGTTAGTTAATATGGGGATTCCCCCTAAAACAGTTGCAGAACGGTTAGGTAACACTGTGGAAATGATTTATAACGTGTACTCTCATTCCTTTAAAGAATTAGAGGATAAAGCTGTAGGTGCTTTTAGTGAAAGTCTGGCAAGTGGGGCTAAAATTGGGGCTAAATGAGTTACTATAGCCCCAACCCCTTCATGTATGCCTTGTTTCATTTCGGTCGATTTTTCGCTAAGATAAATATTGGTTCAAGTTTTTTGTCGTCATAAATGAAAGACAAGGAAGTAATGGGGACTCGACCTTCTGCAAAAAACTTCATTGTCATCTGTGCTAGGATATCGTATCCTGTATCATTTTGAATATCTGCAAAAATAAGGACATCCTGATGAGGCACAGCTACCGCCAATTCACCCTTACTGTTCGCTTTCATTTCCTCTAGTAGAGATTCATTTAATATTCTACTAGCATCATACCCATCCTGGGAAGCGATGAAGTAGAAATCATTGTCGGCTACTCGGTCATGCTTCGGTTCATTAGCCAAGGAACGGACATTGAAGGTAGATACTTCCCGAATCCGTTCTACAGTCCATCCTTCCGCTTCAAGCATATCTTCCTCCAAAAGCTTATAGGAGCTTCCTAAATCTAAGGCGTAGTAGATTCTCGTTTCTGCTGTATGTTCGGAAAAGAGAAGCTTCTTACCTGCTTTTGTTTTTTTCGGAAAAGAAGTTGCTCGAATGACTGGGTAGATGTGGCGCTCTTGCCCGTTTAGTTCATGTGTTTCATTCATCACCTTAAGGGCTTCTGATACATGATACTCTAGTTCATCTAGTGCTGCTTCTCCCCTTAATTCATACTTGGCAATCACATTCGGAATCGTAATAGAGATTCCTTGTCCCGTCTCTTTCCATTCAACACGAAACTTATCCTTATCTCGATTAAACGACGTACGCCAGTCCGTATTGGTATTAAAACGCTCTTCTAGCTTATTTTTCATTTTGATACTATTCATTTTCATAATTTTCATCCACCTCTTGGAAGAACTTAATCCACGTGTTATTTTAGCATTAATGACCGATGGATGAAAGAAAGAGGCTGGGGCAAAACAATAACTTCCCACTTTAAAAACGTACGGATTAGAGATAGGATGCTTAGTATGTTAATTTTCAATGGTTGGAGCTTCATTCAGGTTTGATAGAAATTGCGACGTGACTCTAATTAAAAATTTATTGAAAGAATGAAAAGTGAAGCTTGATGCCACACTTCGGCAGAACACTCCGCTTTCCACGGGCACGGCCTCAATCTCCTCGGAAGAAACCCGCTTCCTTGAAAAAGTAATCCGCTTTTTCTGCGTGCGATGTGTATTCATAGGAGCTTTCCTTGTCCTGCGGGGCTTTCACCTCGTGCTGTTCCCGTAGGACAAGAAGTGCTTCGGCAGCATTACATCGCACGAAGAAAATGGATTTTTATTTTCGAGGAGTCTTCGTATTCTGCCTACGCTAAGTTAATACTTTCTAATTTAGTAAACTTTGTATCCGGAAGCAGCTAATTAATCCTCTAAAAAATTGGAAATCCTATTCAAAAATTATAAGTCTGATAACTATGAAATGCTATCTTAATAAGATTTCACTTACTTATAATATTATTAAAAGTTACTCTATACTTCGGAACTTTATTTGTCAGCTACTTACGACATGTTGATTGGAGTGGAGGGTAATCGACTCCTCGAAAATAAAGCCCAATTTTCTTCGTGCGATGTCTATTCTAAGAAGATTTCCTTGTCCTGCGGGAACAGCACGAGTTGAAGACCCCGAAAGATGCACCTGCGTCTTCTAGTAACGCTTAGAAGTAAGCTTCCTCGGTGCAAGGCAGCAAGGATGATTATTCTATGTAGTAGCCTGGCTGAGACCGTGCCCGCGGAAAGCGATTACCCGTAACGGAAATCAGCATCGTACACACATCGAGCAGTTATTAAACCGGTATTTTTTTGTTTAACTATTTTTTACGTCGCATTTTATATAAAATTAGCAACAACATTTACAATAGCATCCTAAAAGAAAAATCCGAACTGATTGGAATTCTAATGAAGAATTCGATCCAGTTCGGATTTTATTAGGATTCATACACTTTTGTCCCAGATTATTTGGCTATTATAGTGATTCAATAAACGATTCTATTTCTTCTCTCGTTTTTCGATCCTTACTAACGAAACGACCTACTTCTTTTCCTTTATGGAATCCAAGAAAACTTGGAATTCCAAACACATCATATTGACTACAAACATCGATAAACTGATCCCGGTCAACATGGATAAACGTATAATCCCTATACTTTTCTTCCACCTCAGGCATAAACGGATCTATAAAGTGACAATCCGGACACCAATCTGCTGAAAACATCAGAATCAATTTATCCTTTTCAAGAAGCTCTTGAAGTTGTTCTTCGGATTGTAAATTTTCCATAACAGACACCCCTCTTATTCATAGTTGATCTTCATATCACCAGGCTTAATCCATCCACGTTTACGGAACCATTCCGAAAAAACAAGACTAACAATGGCAGGACCGATGATATGCAACAGTAATACTATCCAAAACACATTAAATGTAAAACCCATTGTTTCAAACGTCATAATCTGTCCAACTAATCCTGCTGTTCCCATACCTGCACCTAATGCGTTATTCTCCATTTCAAAATAAACTGTTGCAAGCGGTGCAAACACAATTCCAGCAATTGTTGGTGGAAGGATTATGATAGGTTTCTGGATGATATTTGCTACTTGTAGCATGGAAGTTCCTATTCCTTGTGCTAGGAATCCTCCAAAACCATTATCGCGATAACTGGATACCGCAAATCCTACCATTTGAGCCGCACATCCTACTGTAGCCGCCCCAGCAGCAATACCACTTAAGTCAAGCATAATCGCAATGGCTGCACTTGAAATGGGGGCTGTTAACGCCCACCCCATTAATACAGCAACGATTATCCCCATTATAAAGGGTTGTTGCTCTGTCGACCAATTAATAACACTTCCAAACCAAATCATAAAGTTATTAATTGGTGGACCGATAAACGTCCCTACTAGAAATCCTACTGCAATTGTCACAAACGGCGTGAGTAAAATATCCAATCTCGTTTGCTTGTAGATCAATTTCCCGAATTCTGTAGCCAGTACTGCTGTCACGTAGCTTCCTGCTGGTCCACCTAATTCTGCACCAAAAGCCCCTGCATATAACGCAGATAATAATACTAATGGTGGAGCTTTTAAGCCATAGGCAATCGCAACCCCTATAGCTCCCCCCATTACTTTTGTTTCCATTGCATAGCTTCCCATATCAATTAATCCTGTCTGAACAGAAGCTGGGAAAAAGGCTAGTTGTTCTCCTAATGTTTTAATAATGAGTCCAATAATCAAAGAAGAAAACAAACCAAGTGCCATAAAACTTAACGCTGTTATAAAATACTCTCTTGGCGATAAAGAAATCCCTTTCTTATGTAAAAAATCTATCACCAGTGTACCCCCTTTTTGGTGTTCCTTTAAAACTTAATCCATATATTACACAATCCTTTATGTGAATACAAATAAGTATTTTATTTGTGTTTCTTTAAATAGTAAATTGTAATTTTGCCGAATATTCACTATAATTGTTGCATTAGGGAAAAAATTGTCATATACAATTCTCTGATTATTCCGATACAAAAGAGAGACATACATAAGGGGGAGTCAAAATGAAATCGATTCGAAGTCGAGTACGACTAATCTTAATTTTGGCGGTCAGCAGCTTAATTGTTCTAAGTGTGTTTGCATTTATTTTTATGAATCAACAACAAAGCTGGTCCGACAAAAGAAATGTAGTAGAAAAAGCTCTTGTACATAGTGGGGAAATTGAAACAGAAATGGCATTAACTCGTCATAAAGAACAAATCTTCCTATCTAATCCTTCCGAAGAAAATGCAGAGGCACTTAAGCAGTCTATTGCAAATGTAAAAGCATTAGCAACTACCCATGCTAAAAAAGATTCTAGCAACAAAAAAATTGCAGATAATTTCCTTCTAATCCAGGAAAGTGCTACTTCGTATGAAAAGCAAATTGATCCAATGGTTAACATGTTCCGCATGATTGGCTTCACGGATGATCAAGGGCTAAACAAAACCATTGAAGAATCCTACAATAACTTTCAACAGGTCATTAATGAATACAATGATCCTATCCTAAAGAATGGTCTTCTACAGATTAAGGTACATGAGCAAGAATACCTTCAAACTGGAGATAGTGAGAAAAACAACTTTGATTCGGCAGTTAGAGATTTTACCCGTTTAATCACTGATTCGGATATGTCTGATGAGCAAAAGAGAGAGATTAGTTCGTCCTTATTAAAATATCAACAGTCTGTAAACTCCATTACATCTACCAAAACACAGGCGCGAGCTATTACTGATTCTTTTGAGAAAGTAGCTGCAAATGTCGATCAGATTATTACGGACGTTGGGCTAAGTGCTCAACAAATGAATAATCAAATCCAGAAAGATCAAGCGGCCGCCATGAGACTAATCACGATTCTATTTATTGCCGTTGGTGTTTTATCATTAGCTATTATGATTGCTACTGGACTTGTCTTAATCCGTTCTATTACAAAATCTGTTAACCAATTAAAAGTAGGAGCTCAAATTATCGGAGAAGGGGACCTTTCCCATCGAGTCCAAGTAGATACGAAAGATGAAATGGCTGATATCGCCTCTACCTTTAACCAGATGGCTCACCGCATGGAAGCTTCTATGCTAAAAGTAAAAGGGGCATCTACGGTATTAGGAAGCTCTTCCTCTAACTTAGCTGCTGTTTCCGAACAGACAACTGCACAGGCGGATGAGGTTTCAGAAGCCATCAATCAAGTGGCAACAGGTTCCCAGAACCAAGCTCACCAAATTGAACAAAGCACTCAACTCATTCAGCAGGTTTCGGAAGCTATTCAAGGAACGCGTATCGCAGCGGATGATATTTCGGATAAACTAGTGGGAGCAGAAGAAGATGGTAAATCAGGATTGGAAACGGTTCACAAGCTTGAAGATACATCCAGCAACTTTATTCATCTTGCTTCTCATTTAAGTAATGAAGTCGTACAAGCTGCCGCACAATCAAAGGATATTACGACAATAGTAGCTACTATCGAAGAAATCGCCGATAACACTAACCTTTTAGCCTTAAATGCAGCGATTGAATCTGCACGTGCTGGAGAAAACGGCCGTGGATTTGCAGTAGTAGCGGATGAAGTTAGAAAACTTGCTGAACGTTCTAAAACAGAAGCACAAGAAATTCATCAATTAGTGGAGCAAATGCATAAACAAATGAACAACTTATCGGAAGATGCTAATAAATTTACGAGCTACCAGGAAACACAAGAAGAAGCAGTCGCATTAACGAAAAGTGCCTTTAACCGAATCGTTCAAAATATATATAACATGAATGAAAAAATTGAGGAAGTAAGACATTCTATTCAACATGTGGATGGGGTCAATGAAAACTTAAAAGATGCACTTCATTCTATTAGTGTTATTTCAGAAGAAGCCGTTGCAACCGCCGAAGAAGTCGCGGCTTCTAGTGAAACCCAATCTCAATCGATTGAGGAAGTCAATCAAGCCGCTATTGATCTTCAATCTTTGTCTCAAGAATTAGAAGCAGAAGTCAGTCAATTCAAGTTAAATGACAATCATAGCGAAGAGGATTACGTTCATGCTGAATATTTGGAAGATGAAAATATCCACGTTGACAATGAAGATGCCTTTGAAGAGCAGGGTACAGATTACTTAGTGAATGAATTATCCGATTCAGACTCAGAAGAAGTGGTTGCGGAAGAGAATGAAACAGATGCTGAAGAATACGCTTATTCGGAAGAGGAAATTACTTCAAATGAAGGGGCTCGACCAGAACTAGAAGAAGGGGAAATAGAGCCTCCTTTTGAAGACGAGATTAAAGAGTCTGAAGAAAACAAGCATAAATAAGGCAAACAAAAAAATAGGTGCGGGGTCGCACCTATTTTTTTACTCTGCTTCCGTTTTTACTAAGGAATTGGCCATCACCATCATGTCTTCGGCACTTTGCTCCATATCTCCTTTAGACGTAATTGTGGTAATTTTCACGCCCCCAACTCCAACTTGAAGTTCATATCCATCATCCGTATCTATGATTCGTAAATATCCAAACTTATTCTCTTTTTCAAAGGTAGTTAACAATAGTGGCTTGTCCGCTGAAGATGCCTCTTCATAATTTAACTGACTCGTCGGTTCCTCTAGTGCATTATAGAATAATATAAATGTTTGATCGCCATTTTCAAAAATAACATTGCTCGGTCCTTTTTCGACCGTTTCCAAATGATCTGGGATGTAAAGAGAGAAACCTTCCATTTCTTGATTTGACTCTTTCCCCTCTTCTTTAAACGTCTTTTCTACTATAGCTTTCGTACTTTTTATAGCTTCCTCTTCTGATTTTAAGCTACAACCAGTTAAGAGAAGGAATGCTGCACCAATAAAAAGCAGGAAAGAAAATTTCGTTACCTTCACCGTACTTCCTCCTGAATCAATAGTACTTTGTTCCCTATTTACTATATACTAAGCATTCAAGCTTTGACAAGTTTCGCCCTATTCACATCTTTTGTACTAAGTTTGAAATGTCGATATAATCATACATAGAGCATGAGAAGCCGAGGAGGAATAAAACGATGAGATTAACCGTTTTTTTAGCAGGTCAAATTCACAATAATTGGCGAGATGAAATAAAAGAAAAAGCAGCCACAAGAGGCCTACCATTAGATTTCGTTGGACCACAGGAAAACCACGATGTATCCGATCATATTGGGGAACAAATCCTAGGAAATCAGCCAAGTGCTTTATACCGTGATGACGCTGCATCAGATATTAACAATTTCCGGACCGAAGTTCTAATGAAGAAAGCAGACATTGTGATTGCTCTGTTTGGAGAATCTTATAAACAATGGAATACAGCAATGGATGCATCAACTGCTATTACTTTACAAAAGCCAACGATTATCGTTCGCCCAGAATCGTTAATTCATCCGCTTAAAGAGTTATCTAACAAAGCGAATGTAACGGTTGAAACCATCGACCAAGCCATAGAAGTCCTTCGATACATTTATAAATGAGCATGAGAAAGCGCGCTAAATTAGCGCGCTTTTTTCATCAATTGATATTGACCTTTCAATATTTGAATCACATGAGAGAACATTTGATCACGAGTAATTTGGCCATCGGTGAAAATACCGACTGCTCCCTCTTTTTTTCTTATATTCTTTCGATTCACATACTCATCCATTATATCCCCAAGCTCTTTTCCGTCCTGTAATGGTTGACGAAATTCCTGTGGAAGTGGGAAACGAGCTCCTGCAGCAACATACAGCTCTCCTGACTCATCCACTAGTGCGCCCCAGTTACAAATGTAGAGCTTGTCAAGAAAATCCATGACTCCACCTTCTAACCCAATTCCGAGTGCTCCAGCCTCTTTTGCAGCACAAGCTTTTGCCCGATTTATCGCACCTTCTAACGTTTCTTTATCCGATAATGGTTGGGCGGAGACAAGACTGGGTACATCCAAAGGCAGGATGGTGGATTCCGTAAAGACCGACTCCACCGCAAGTAATTTAGCTGGGTTCTTCGATCCAACAAATATCTTCTGTACCATCGCCGTTTACCCGTTTTGTCTAATTTGATCCACTGTATTTTGATCCGTTGCTTTTACAAGTTTCACAATCAATTCTTTTGCAGCTGCATAATCATCTACATGAATGATGGAAGCGTGTGTATGAATATAGCGAGAACAGATACCAACAACGGCAGATGGAACCCCTTCGTTAGATAAGTGTACACGTCCGGCATCCGTACCACCTTGGGAAATAAAATATTGATAAGGGATGTTATTGGATTCAGCCGTATCTAAAATAAACTCACGCATCCCTTTATGTGTAATCATCGAACGGTCAAAAATACGGAGCAGAGCGCCTTTTCCTAACTGCCCAAACTCTTTATCATCTCCGGACATATCATTAGCTGGGGAAGCATCCAATGCATAAAAAATGTCTGGTTTTATCATGTTTGCAGCAACTTGAGCTCCTCTTAAGCCCACTTCTTCTTGTACTGTTGCCCCAGAATATAAATCATTGGATAGTGTTTCGTCTTTTAATTCCTTTAGTAATTCAACAGAAAGACCACAGCCATACCGGTTATCCCATGCTTTAGCTAGAATCTTTTTGCTGTTGGACATTGGAGTAAATGGTGTAACAGGCAAAATCGGTTGGCCAGGCTTAATTCCGATTTTTTTCGCGTCCTCTTCGTCATCGGCACCAATATCAATAAGCATATTTTTGAGCTCCATCGGCTTCGAACGCTGAGCTTCCGTCAAGTTATGCGGTGGGATAGACCCTATTACGCCGACAACAGGACCGTTATCTGTCATAATTTGAACACGTTGTGCAAGCAAAACTTGGCTCCACCAGCCACCTAATGTTTGAAAACGGATCATTCCGTTTTTCGTAATTTGAGTTACCATGAATCCAACTTCATCCATGTGACCAGCAACCATAACCTTTGGCCCTTTGCCTTTTTTATGACCAAATACCCCACCTAGATGGTCTTGGACAATTTCATCCGAATATTTTTCTAGCTCCCCTTTAAGAAAAGCTCTCACTTGATGTTCATTGCCAGGAGCTCCTGGTAGTTCTGTTAACGTTTTAAATAAATCTAAAGTCTCTTGATTCATATATGTATTCCTCCAATTATGTAGGCTGCTTTTAATTCTATCGAATGTTTTCGTTTGTTTCCACTTAAATACTTTTCCTTTTAGTTTTCTATTTTCTGTAGAATTAGGTATACTAAGAATAAATAAATTGTGTAGAGGTGACAGATATGAAATGGAGTAGACTTCTAGTAGCGGCTGGAATAGGTGCATTAGTTGGATATGTAGTGAAAGAACAGGTGAATACAACAACCTCTTATTCCCCGGAGAAAGCACTAAATTCGGCGAAGGAAGCTTTTCGTAAAGAAGGCCCAATTAGTGGGTCTTGGATATATATGAAAACGAAGGAATTAGTGAAGAATGGATTAACCTATACGGTTTACCATGGTGGTATTACAAGGACCGTTGAAGGGGAAGACACACCGTTTGAATTTTATGTAGATGCACATACAGGAACGATTGTAGAGGTAGCAGAATCTGCATAAGATCAAAGCTGTTGCAGCATGTTATCCACACTAAGCCCATTTTTTAATATCCTAGGCAAAGATTAAGGCGCTGGAGAATCGACTCTCCAACGCCTTTTTATTTTACAAAACGTGCCCTACAACGGTATATGGGCATTCCTTTATTCGAAAACTTTTCCTCATACTCTGTTTTCACATTCGTAGGATCCTCCATGGCATGTAAATCTAACACGACTTCCTCTAGAACTAGTCCAAACTGAGAAAAACTAACGAGCGAGTATTCGAAAAGTCCTTTATTATCGGTTTTTAAAACAATCTCACCGTCTTGCTTCAAAATATGACAGTATTGCTCCAAAAATGTTTTAAAGGTGAGTCTTCTCTTTTCATGCTTCGTTTTTGGCCAAGGATCAGAAAAGTTTAAATAAATTTTTTCGATTTCATGTTGGCCAAACATCTCACGTAAGTCCTTCGCATTTTCATTCACTAGACGAACGTTATCTTGTTCCGAATCCTTCACTTTTTGTACAGCACTGATAATAATGCTTTTAGCAATTTCAATTCCTACAAAATTTGTATCGGGATACTGCTTTGCCATTCCGGAAATAAATTGACCTTTTCCTGTTCCTATCTCCAAGTGAATGGGATGATCATTATGAAATACTTCATTCCAGTTTTCTTTATATTCAAAAGGTTGGTGGATAACAATATGATCATTCTCTTTCAGAAAATCATCCGCCCATGGCTTGTTTCTGGCTCTCATATCTACACTCCTCGATTGTATTTCGCTTAAAAGCGTACCACGATTTTTAAAAAAACAAAAGATAAATGAGAAATCTGAAGAATTAGCTAGGATAACGGAAGATATTCTAACATTATCTCTTATGTAACAGCTATTTATCGGTGAGACATTCTCTTCCTCCTTAAAGGATTCATATACGTCTTTCCCCTGTTTGGAGTGTAAACGCTTCCTGTCTTATGCTTAATCACATCACATTAAAACATTAGGAGGAAACACGTTAGTGAAACTATTACAAAGCACCTTAGAAATGGGAGTTGTTGGACTATTCTCCCTATTTTTCATAGGGTATGCCGTATTTATCTATCCTATCGAAATGATTAATCAAAAAACGAATCGCAAAGTTCGTGAAAATAAAGTCAAATATGCACCACAATTGGATTAAAGAAAAAACGAAATCTTGAAACTATCGGTTCTATCCTCGGATGAAAGCAATAAATCGCATACAAATTAGGGGTACAAATCGCACATCGATTTGTACCCCGTTTTTTTGATATATAGGTATTTATACTTTCTGTTCGAGTGTTATTGAAATAGAAGTTGGGGATTAAAGTATTGAATATCGCACAATAACTTTATGAATCACTCAGTCGATTTGATAAATAAAAGGTATCTGAGTATTGCGGATAAATTGAGCCAGAGCTATGCGGAGTTTTGAGCCACTGTTTGCGGATGACTGAGCCAGTGTATGCCGAAAGAGAGCCACTTTTGATTACACCTAAAAGAATGTACCACTTGTTGTGAAATATTAGGGCAAAAAGATAGGGTTTTTGTTCAACAGTATGGCCTTTTAGTTGAATAAGTAGGATGAATTTCGAAAAAACTTTGTTATAACAGAACATCTTTATTGTCACCCGTCAGTTCCATAAAAGCGCGTCAGTTAATTGAACAAATCACAATATAAATTAGCAGTATTCAATGATTATATAGGTGTTTATAAGATTAAGGAAAAACCTATGGTTTAGCCCATATCAAATATAAATAACCTGCCAAGTAGCGCTCCTCTCTAATAAGTTTTAAATCAGACTTTTTTATAATTTCAGAAATATTCCTGTTCTGGTGGCACCCTACAACCTTTAGCATCAAAGGATCCAAGGAATTCTGCAGCCATGCCAATGGTTTGTTTTTACTAATACCATGCTCCATCATCAGTATTTTCCCTTCTGGCTTACACCACTTTTGAAAGCTATTTAGGACATTGCCAGGTTCTTTATAGGCGCATAAACTAGCAGAAGATACGATAGTGTCAAAGCTGTTTTCGTTAAATTCAACCGTTTCGACATCTTTTTGTATGAGAGCCGTTTTAAAAGGATAATTTTTTGCCGCATTCTGTGCCGTTTTCAACATTTCATAACTAAAATCCAATCCTGTCAATTCAATATCACTACTGTAGAAGGGGAAATTAAGTCCAGAACCAATGGCAACTTCCAATACCTTTCCTTTAGCTTCTTGAAAAATTCGTTGGCGAAACTTATATGCCTGACCGTAATTTCGTCGTTTATTGTATTTTTTTGCCTGTTTATCAAACTTTTTAATTAGTGATTGACGATCCATATCATCTATCAATCTCCTGTCCATTTAGGTTATTTTATTTAGAGAAATCTATCCATTTTAGTTAGGGATATACATCTCTCTTTTGACTCAACTGTTAATTTCTTCATCTGTTCTACTCAAGTCGAGTAAGTCCCAGATCGCTTCGACCACTTCATCTGGAGAATCCGTGTGGATCGTGGTATGTCCAGCATTTTTGAGTATTCGATGTTCCCCACGCGGAACTGAATTTGCCAATTTTGTGTAAATGGTATTTTTTATATTATTGAATGGATCAGTAGTTTCACGCAGGAATGATTTACTCGTAAGCGGAGTCATGAATGGGTCAATTCCCATCGCTGTATATACAATCAACGGGATGTCCCGCAATTCCCCTCCTTTATGGACTTCATCGTATAGCTCGCTGTTCAAGTTTTTCCTTTCTATAATTGTTTTCGATAATGTCCTAAGATGAAATTCAATCAATGGTTCACGTATCGAATCCGGCCATTTCATAAACATATGTTCGAATAAACCACGGAAGGTCCGCTTGTAAGTTAGGAGTGTCCGAAGGATGGCGAAACCCTGCGGAAATAGGTAGCGTTTCTTTAACTTTGGTGTATTGGTGAGAAAGTCCTCGTGAGGTGGTTCTAACAGAAGCATTCCCGCTACTTCATCTGGAAACTGTTGAGCGTAGCGGCATGCGTAAATTCCACCCAACGAATGGCCGACGAATAAATAAGGAGCTGGTACACCAGCGGTGTGTAACAGACTCCGTAATTCATCAGCGACCTCGAGGGCACTTCGAGGCAGCTTAACCTGATCGCTCCAGCCCGTTCCCGCTCGATCATAGATCACTGATGTTGTACGCTGACTAATTTGATTGTGAATATTCAGATAATCAAGTCCGACCAAGCCCGCTGCTGGTAAAAATACTACTGCTGGACTTCCGGTCCCAGCACAGTCGAGTAACAAGTGTCGTTCCTCCACTTTATAAAAACGTCCAATCGGCGGTCCATTGTCTAAGGAATTATCACCTTGGTGTTTATTTGTATAATCCTTCATCGCTAATATCAAGACCTCCATTTATTAATTCCTATTTGTAAAAGATTTTCCTGAGTTCATTAAGGTAATCATCAAGTTCTGAAAGAATATTGTCATAATCTAATTGAGTAATTTCTGAGTTTCTAATATCCTCTAGTAGCTGATTGGTAAAACCAATATTCGACCAAAAAATAAGCTGCTTGCCTCTTTCAACGTCCAGCCCTTCCCTGAATTTAGATTCATCAACCTTATCAAACATAGTCTCGTGGCATAATAATTGTTTCTCATTAACTCTTCCTTCTAGCTCCTTGTTGATTTCATAAGAATTCGTGGTAGCAGTAATTTTAATAAATTCGAAAATCCAAGGATGCTTTTGCAGCAACTCAATCTGGAGAAGATATGATTGGCGCAATTTTTCAAAAATATCTTGTTCGTTAAAATTCATTAAATCAAGATATTCTTTGTTAATCATGTCAGTGCAATAATCATAAAGGAATAGAAAAAGGCTCTTTTTGCTATTTACATAGTGGAACATTAACCCCTTTGAAATTCCAGACTCTTTTGCAATAACATTTGTCGAGGCATCATCAAAGCCCTTCGTGGCAAATTCTTTTAATGCCGCATTTAAAATAACATCTTTTCTTTTGGATTCCAGATTCAAAAGTTTTGGAAGCATAACAACCACCTTTTTTCACTTTTTACCTATAAGGTCAATTTTATTATAATCATATTTACCTAAAAGGTCAATAATTTTTAGCCCGTTCTGGATTTTCACACGCTTATCAGTCCGTGTGAAGCTCATATCCGAACTGAAATTAGAAGTCACATTGGTATCCAGGATGATCATCACTACGTGAAAAAGAAAAGTCCAAGCACCCTGCACTTGGACTTTATTTATTAAAAATACTCTTGATAAGGGACTTGGTTCCTTTTAGTTTGTATAATAACTATAAGATTTTTGATCCAAAACCTATGCCTTTATATCTTTGACTATCCAGAAGGAATGAAGTGGTAAACAGTCTGCCATTCAATAGCTGCAATTAACTATCAGTAAAAATACAAAATAAGAAACTTTGACAAACAATTTAACACACAGAGTAAAGGGGCCACTCTACTTTGCCTAAGACAGTGCAAATTAGGTACCAACATTGACTTAACTTACAGTCAATGGAAAACAGCTTCTCTACGGCTCTTGCTCATCCCATAAAAGAATAGTTCTATTCGTGGCTCTCTACTTCGCAAATGATGGCTCAAAACTCCGCTTAAGTGGTTCAATTCATCCACAATAATCCGTATCCACCTGGTTAGGGTATTGCTGTAATGTACACGAAAGATGGGCAAATCATTACTAGTATTTCTCCATATACTATCAACGCTGATACAGAATTATGTGTGGAACCTGGAGCCATCCTTGAAGAAATAGGTATATATTGGAGCTTATGTTAAAATATTTTATAGGTACTAATTATTAAACGCAGCAAAATAATGCAAAAGAAAAGAACATATTAATGAATTTGTTAAATAACTTAAACGAAGGGGATGTCTAACAATTTAATAAATCCAATTACTATGAACTTACATGTAAAGTCAGTATTAGAAGGCGATGCTTTGTATGAGGAGTATTTTAAGAATTAATCGCCCTGTTAAAACCATTTCTAATATTTGGCTTTGCACCTTATTACTAATCATATATAAGTAAAAGGGACTGGAAGAAAAGACGTATAAAAAGGCAGATAAGGTTTTACCTGAACAACTACTCGTGACATTCAAAATAGCATCCAAGGTGAAACAATATATATTCCGAAAAAAAAGGAAAATTATCAAAAATGGGGAACACGCTCTGACGGTAGAGACCTAATAGATGAAAGAAATATGGATATCGAAATCGCCTTCAACAGCGGTAAGTCTATTTTTTATTTAGTTAACAAATATTCTCTTTCCATAGAGCAATCAAAAAGATTGTTTATACTTAAAATAGAATAGAAGTCACTGGGTATCTTTTTGCATAACCAGTGTTTTTTTATTATCAATAAGTTGCCCTTAAAATTTAAAATAAATGATAACGATCGTTCAAGTCAATTTTGAACTAGAAAGCTTATTCAATTAATGGTTACATTATGTGAGTATATCATTGAGGCAAAGAAATTTTTTTCATGTTACTTGACGTTTCAAACATGACCTTCTCTTCTAATAATAGAACACATAATTCTGACCCAATTTTTTTTATCGATAAAGAAATATTTTCACTTTTTCCGTGCAAACTAACGGCAAAGGTGGGGTAAAAAGATGTCGTTAACTGTTCAAGATCAATTACGTGTGTTACAGGATTTATTAAGCGAGCATTGTGAAGAATGCTGTGGCCGGATATCAGAGTGTCAACAAATCAAACGAATCGTTCAGTCCGTTATGGCCAATGAATCGATTGACAACGAAGAACTCTTACAACTACTACCCGAAATATATAACTATGGTAGACAGGGAGAAATTGCTCAAAATTTGGATGAGCACATTACTACGAACCAAGAAAATTTACAAAATTGGGTCCATACGATTCAACTGACCGATTAAATATTTGATTGTACACGTGCCAATAGCCTTCTTAATTGTATTAAATATTGTTGGGCTTTGGCACTGCTCTTTTCTTTTTCCTTTAGTAAGTTGGAAACATGATACAACATCAAATACCAATACATACGTTCTTTAATAAACTCATTGGTTGCTCCATACTGCTCCAACCACATGCCCCAATCCTCTTCAGGTATATACCAGAACAACAGCATTCCAATATCCATCGCTGGATCCGCGACCTTTGCACTATCCCAATCAATAAGAAAAAGTTGACCATCCTCTGATAATAACCAATTGTTATGGTTTAAATCACAGTGACAGACTACTTGTGGTTGATTTTCGACATAAGATAACGTTTCTTTTAAGTATTTAAAAGCTTGATAGAGCTCTATTTGATCTGGTTGAACATTACGAAATGCTAATCTTATTTCACGAAGTAATTCATTTGGTAATATAGGAGCTTTCCCTATTTTTAAAAGCATGTCCAAAAGCTCAGGAGAATGATGTATTTTACTAAGCATTCGGGCTACTTGCGGATGTTGCATTTCTTCTGGGTCAAGCTCTCGCCCTTCCAACCAGTGTTGCGCCGTAATGACATCACCATTCGCCATTCGTTTCGTCCATAGCAACTTAGGGACGATGCCTTCCGCTGAAAGAACAGCAAGAAACGGCGAAGAATTTCGCTTTAGAAAGAGGCGCTTCTCATGATTTGATGCCATATATGCTTCTCCAGTTGAACCACCTGCTGGCGTAATTGTCCAATCCGTTCCAAATAGTTGTTCCACTCGTTTCACCCTCAATATTTTGCTCGTACACATTGCATCTATGATTAAAATCTATCAATCTATTTCGTCATTATTTTTAAAGTGAGACATACTATAGATTAACCTATTTTCGACCTATTTTTCAAGGATAAATTTTGACATTTTCTTTGAAACTTTGAATTTATCATTCTTAATCGAGAAGACTCCTTCAAATTGCTAAGCAATTAGTGGAAGATGAATCGATTTTCACTACGAAAAAAGTGTAATTTCTAATTGACGAACATATGTTCCTCTCGGTAAAATATTCTTATAGTATTCAAAAGGAGATGGCTGGCGAATGGGGATGAAAGCATATTTTTCAAAACGTGTATATAAAAACACACTGTCGCAAATTTATGTGGATTCCATACGTCACGCTCTTTTTGCGTTCAACCAAGCAAAACATTACTCTTTTTCAACGAATGTTAAAGAACTTCGTTCGGGAACATCAAAAAGGGATGGGGATTCTCTGCATGTGCATGTGAAGAAAAAATTCGAACTGAATGATTACTATGCCAACAGCATTGTCCAAGAAGTGAAGGCTCTTTTAAAATCCCAAAAAGAACTGCAGAAGCTATACATGTCGAATAAAAAAGAGCAAATCAAATCGGTGAAAAAGAAGATCAAGACGACCAAAAGTAAATTAACTTCTTTGAGAAAAATAAAAACTTCTATCACCAAAGGTAAAATCAACCTACCAGGGAACCTGAAACACATTCAACAACATGGCAACTTGTTCGGAGTTCACTATAAAAAAGAAACGCTTATTTTCTTCCATGTCTATTCTTTTGAACATGAGTACGTTGATTCTGAAATAGCTAAATTAAAAAGCCGTTTAGGTCGTTTGGAATTCCGACTAGATAGATTAGAGAAGATGCTGCGTAGTCTAAAAGGGAACATCCATAACGTTGTCTTTGGCACGAAAAAACTATTTCGTTCTCAATTCACGTTAGATACATATAAAAACAACCATGACCTTTGGAAACAGGATTGGACCCAATCTCGATATAATCAAATGACGATTTCTGGAAGGAAAGATGCTAAATCAGGAAACTTTGTTTTTCATTACAATCCGAAAACCCATCAGTTAACATTCCAAACTCCTGACGGAACCATCGTCCACATCGAAGATCTCGTATTTCCTTATGGGCAAGAACAAATTGATTTTGCAATCGAAATGCAAATGAACTTACATTCGAAAGATAGGAAACTTCAAGGGAACCCAGTTGGTTGGTCTATCGAAGACAAAGGTGACTACTATATATTCAAGTGTTTGCTAGATATCCCAACATCAGAATATAAAAATCACAGTAAAGCGGATGGGTTAATTGGTGTGGATTGTAACGTAGATCACTTTGCTGTATCGAATGTAAACCATAAAGGTCAGTTCGTTGACAGTTTTGTTTTGGATTTCAATCATGTTGGAAAAAGTTCCAATCAAATTACCAAGATTCTTGAAGCGGAGGCCATTGCTATTGTTGATTATGCGGTAAAATATCATAAAGGAATCGCGGTAGAAAAGCTGGATACAACCAAATCGAAAGTCTCTAACCCTTATGGAAGTAAAAAAGCAAATATGCGTATGAGCTTATTTGCTTATCGTAAAATGGTTTCTGCTATCAAATGTAGAGCGGAGAAATTAGGGGTTGAGGTTCATGAAGTGAATCCGGCTTATACTTCTCAAATTGGTAAAATGAAATATATGAAGCGTTTTGGAATCTCTATTCACCAGGCTGCTTCTTACGTCATTGTTCGAAGAGCAATGGGATACAAAGAGAAGCTTCCACTAATGTTGCATTCCCTTGTTCCAGAGAAGAAACAAGGTCTACATCATTGGGCGCAATGGAACGCAGTTTCTCGACTCCTAAGTGATGTACCGACTTTCTGGTTCGGTCATTTAGAACTTTCTGACATAGTAAGGCTTCGTGATGAACTCTCCTCTCTCGGTTTCCTGTTGGAATCTAAGAAAAGGAAAGACAATCTTACTAAAGAGGAAAGTGGAAAATCCATTGCCTAGTTGAACGGGTTATGGTCTGCTTAGCAGCTTCTCTTTTTGAGAATCCCCTTCCAAATGTTTAGCATTTTGTGGGGGTAGTTCAATCTCCAATTCAATCCAAATTTTGATTTTCTCCTTCTTCTTCTTTCCATTCTGGTCGTTTATAGGAGTTTGTGGCACAATGCCTCAAAAGGACATCACATGCCTTTAGTTGTATATGCTTTAGTGGTGAAACGAGGGAACGTTTATCCTGTAACCAATCTTCATGCTCATTCTTTCCAATAAACTTCGTTTGGTACGGTTCTTGGTCTGCCTCAATCATATTCGTTCTAGATAGAACAATTTTTGTAATTGGGAAATCAAGTTCGTGTGCTTTTATCATACTCCTTACTAACTTTTCCGTACGATTTAACTCGAGCATTGGACTAAGCACCTTTGTTTGAACCTGATTGTGCTCCTTCAACCAAGTACGATCATCACCAGCTATAAAAGTTACGCTAGAATCCGTTTCTAATAAAGTAATAATATCAATACCTAAAGGGGTAACAAGAATAATTTCTCCTTCAATAAAGGAATTTTTTATTTGAAAGATTGGTTGATAAAACAATAAAAATGTATCCGGAAATCTTTGTAAGAAATACTTGAGTACAAAGTCATCCTGATATCCCCGATCTAAAAATGACATCTCGTTTACGGTAGTAGAAGCCCACTTCAATTGGAACGGCAATAATTGATCCAAAAAATATTGCTTTAGCATCGATTCTTTTTGTGGAAGCTTCGGTTTCACTACTTCCATCTCTAACTCTTCCTCATCCTTTTCTCTTCGTTTAAAAAGATTCCAAATAGATCTATCCGCTTCAAATGGTTCCGCCTCTTCTTCTATATCCGAAACGGGATAGCGCTGCTCCTCCCACTGCTCAAGAAGCCTCTTCCAATTCTCTTTTTTTAATCGAATAAATTGTCCAGGATAATGAAAAATATCTCTTTCGTATCTGGATACATAATCTTGCAACTTTACTAACTGAGTCACCTTTACACCTCAATTCAAGCGGATAGCGGTTACGATTTCATACTTCGGGGACTTGGAAGGATGAATTTTATACACAGCTAAATGGTCCACCATCATTTCCCTTTTTGTCGAAAACTCTGCCTCTTCAGGAAGTACTAATTCTTTATTAAAAGAGTTATCCCATTTTTTCGCTAGTGTAACATGAGGGTGATATGGTCTAGATTCTTTTGAAAATCCAAACATGGAACAGCTGCTAGCCACTTTATCTTGTAGTTCGGTTAACACCTCGTTTACTTCAACGCCTGCCCAAAGTACTCTTGGTTGACTTCCCTTTCCAAACGTTCCCATTGTACCAATATTTAGATGAAAGGCAAATAAATCTTCTAGCTTCTCTAGTTCCTCAATGATTGCTGTTATTTTATTTTCTGATACGGCACCCAAGAAGGTTAATGTTATATGTAAGTCGGAAGGATGTGTCCAGCTTTTGTAGGCTAATTGACCTTTTTCCTGCAACATGTTCTGCCACTCTGCCAACCATTGCTGGATGTCTTCTCGAACTGGAATACCGATAAAATAATGAGCGTCTTTTGTCATTGCTGTTTTTCCTCCTGTGCATCTAGCTGAATATCCGTTTTACCTATTATCCATACTCCCCCTCACGGAAAAGAACATGCATGGTTGTTTAAGATTCTTACGAGATCTTTTGGATTAGTTTTTGATACGTACTTTCATCACAAATGGCAAATAGTTTTGCATCTGCTGGAATTTCTTTATGAAGAGATCGATTTATACTTAAATCATCGCGATCTGCCACGAGCGTGGCACCTGCCTCTAATAGAGCATTAAAAGCGTCCTTATACGTCTTCCAGTCCGGACTCGTTGGTATATGGAACAAATCTTCCCCTACTGACCTTCGTAACAATTGACCGTACAGTTTCGACATTCCTTCATGGAAAGCAGAACGAACAAACAAAGAAGAAATGGTTTCATTAGAGATGATAAATTCATTCACTTTTACGTGTACAAAGTTTTTAATATGTGCCTCTTCCATCACTTCTACTACGGTATGTACATTAGGTGCGAAAGACTCAATTGCTGATGCAATTAGCAAAGTTCTGCCATCATTTAACTGGCCATCTGTTATTTTATCGTCAGCAAAAATAAGTACGGCTTTCGCTTGTTTGATATTTGCTTTCTCTAAAACTTCTGTCTCAGAAGCATGCCCTTTCAAAAAGTGTACGTTCTCTTCTAATAGCGGTGCTTTATCTAGATTATCGATGATTAAAATTTCTGCAGATGGCATCGTTTTCACAATCTCATTAACTGCAAACTTAGCCTTTTGCGACCAACCTATGATGATGTAATGATCTTTTTCCTTAAACACGATTTTTCCTTCCTCCCTTTTGATTCGAAAGCTCGAAAAACTGTCTACTACTTTCCCAATTACAATCCCAATAAGACCAATTCCAAATATGTAAAGAAATAGTGCGATGAGTCTTCCTTCCACACTAACCGGAAAATAATCCCCATATCCCACTGTTGTAACAGTTGTCATGACCCACCAAAGCGCATCAAAAAAGGTAGGAAATGTCTCTTTCTCAACGGCAACAACTAGGTATGACGCAAAAAGGATCATAGCAATACTTCCGATAAATAGAAAACTATTTTGTACCTTGACCACTTTTCGCATTAATCTTCTAATGACAAGCATGTTTCGACCTCCTTAATGGAACGTAAATTTCTTGAATTGCCCGTTAATTTTTTTCATACATCTAGCTTTCATACATAGAAATAGTGTAAAATTAGAATAACTTCTAGATTCAGTTGCACCACATGTATATGAAACATATATTAAGGAGTGGTTTTTTGAATCAATCTACAACCCGTATGCTTACTCGTGTTAAGGCTGAATACCTTTATATTAGAGAAAAAGGGACAGTCTCCACTACAGAACTAGCAGAGGAATTTGGGATCACAGATCGGACAGTCCAGCGAGATTTGAACGTGCTGGAGCACAACGGTCTGGTTACGAGTCCTAATCGGGGACGATGGAAAACTACTGAAAAACGAGTCAAAATATCCTAGTATTAAACCATATACAGAAAGGCTGACAACTGTGTCAGCCTATTTTTTTGTCTATATGAGTCATTGTTTTAACAGTGACAATTCCTCTGAGGTAAGCTCTCGATAAGACCCTAATGGTAACTCCTCATCTAATACTAAATGTCCCATAGATAATCGTTTAAGGTAAACAACTTTTTTCCCCACAGATTCAAACATTCTTTTTACTTGATGAAACTTTCCTTCCGTAATCGTAACCTCTATTTCAGAAGCACTACCACTACGTAGAATCTTCAGTTCTGCTGGTTTCGTTTCATACCCATCATCTAATGTGACTCCCTTTGTAAATGCAGCAACATCCTCTTCCGTAACCGATCCAGCAATACGAGCATAATAGGTCTTTCCAACATTTTTCTTCGGCGATAATAATTGATGAGCAAGCTTCCCATCATTCGTGAGGAGAAGTAAACCTTCTGTATCCTTATCCAAACGCCCAACTGGAAAAGGTTCAAAAATGGCGTCCTCCGGCTCTAATAAATCCACAACCGTTGGGTCACGAAAATCTTCTGTTGCAGAAACGTGACCTGGAGGCTTATGCATCATGAGATACACAAATTCCTTGTATTCTATCAGCTCTCCAGCAACCCTTATATCATCGTGATTAGGGTCCACCTGGTCTTGACCATTTTTTATTATTTCGCCATTACAGATTACGATTCCTTTTTTCAAGAGCGATTTTACTTCTTTTCGACTACCGAAACCCATGTTAGCTAGTAACTTGTCAATTCTCATATTAGGCTCCTTTATCTTCTTCTAAAAATACGATCAAAAATACGAACTCGATTTCCTAACGTTCTTTCTAATAGGGTAGATTCATAGCTAAACCATAAGTAGACCAACGCCCCAACCGGAACCGTCACCATTAAAATTAAGACAGTTGCAAATCGGCCATCCTCATACGTAATCCAAAAACTAAGGACCCATTTCACTACTAGAACGGTAATAGTCATAAATACAGTGAATATCCCCATTAAAGCAGATCGTTTTGTAAATTCCCGCATCGGGAATCCAATCGTTTGTTTAATTCTCCAGAAGTTTAATACGATCGCAATCAAAACTGCAAGAAGAGTTCCAACAACGGCTCCTTTTGCTCCTAAAAGATACATCAAAGGTACATTTAAACAGATTTTCACTATTAATCCGGCTCCAAGACTCCTCACGGCAAACCGCTGTTGATTAATACCTTGAAGGATAGAAGATGTGACCGTGAAAAAGGCAAACAATAAAGCAACTGGCGCATACCAAGCAAGTAATGGTCCATTAATGTAGAGCTGTTCAAAATCACCATAAAATGCCCCATAAACTTCATATGATAGCAGAGACATACCGACGGAAGCAGGTAAAACAAGTAGCATGACGATTTGTAAGGATTGATTAATCTGACGGAATGCTAGGGGCATATTCCGCTCCGTTATCGATTTAGTGATTGCTGGTAGAATGGCCAAGGAAAGCCCTGTCGCAATTGTAACCGGGATGATAACAAGCTTATGACCGTACACATTGATGTTGGAGAAAGCAATCGCGGATATTTCCCCTTGGCCAATTGCACTCATCGTTCTTTCAAAGGTTATTGCATCAATCTGTTGGTAAAGTGGAGTAGCTAATCCTACTAATACGAATGGCCCTGCATATCGGAACAACTCTTTGTATAAGTCCTTCAACGGGATTTGATGCGTTTTGCGTTGACTTGCAACTTGTCGATCCAAATACGGTTTTCGTTTCTTCCAGTATAGACCTAGCACAATATAGGAAGCTGCAGCTCCAACAAACGCCGCGAAAGTGGCATACCCTACAGCTGTAGAAATTTTACCGTCTAAAACATGAATGATTAGAAAGGCAGCACTTAATAAAAAAACGATTCGAACAATTTGCTCCACTACTTGAGAAATCGCGGTTGGTCCCATCGACTCATAGCCTTGAAAGAATCCACGAATAATACTCATACTTGGAATAAGGAGTAAAGCAAAACTCACCATCTTTAATGTCATTTCCACTTCTGCAACGGAAATTCCTTGAGAGTCGGATCCTATATAGATTTTAGCCAACAGTCCAGAACCAAAGTATAAAAGGAGAAATGCTACTACGCCTGTAATCGCCATCAGGCTCATACCTGCTTTGAACATTCTTCGTCCTGTGTAGTAGTCCCCTAAGGCGTTATATTTGGATACAAACTTGGATACTGCTAGTGGTACCCCGATGGTCGATAAACTAATTAAAATATTATACGGACCGTAAGCATAGCCATATAGGGCTCCGCCTGTAGTCCCAACAAGTTCATTAAAAGGAATGGTATATATCATTCCTAAAAATTTCGATAAAAAAGTAGCTGCCGTGAGCAGCATGGTACCTCTCAATATATTGGAAGTTGACATTTTTTCACCTGCATTTATTGGATAATCGAACGAATCTATTTTATCATAAAGTGTAGGGTTAGACAGAACTGTTGTATGTTTATTTTAATTACGAATTCGTAACACGAAAGGAAGTACATAATGAATGTTCAAGTTGTAGTAATAGGTGGAGGTCCATCTGGCTTAATGGCAGCAATTGCTGCAGCCGAAAATGGAGCGAAAACCCTACTCATAGATAAAGGCGAAAAACTCGGAAAAAAACTAGCTATTTCCGGTGGAGGAAGATGTAATGTTACGAACCGCCTTCCTCAAGATGATGTCATTAAGCATATCCCTGGTAACGGTAGATTTTTATACAGTGCTTTTTCTGTGTTTAATAATTACGATATCATTGACTTTTTTGAAGGCCTAGGCGTCGCTTTAAAGGAAGAGGATCATGGCAGGATGTTCCCTGTAAGTAACTCTGCCAAAACGGTAGTCAACGCTCTCTTAAACAGGTTAGAAGAGCTTCACGTAACTATACGTACAAACACCCCTGTTGAAGCGATTCAATATGGAGATGAGCAGCACACTGTTATTTTAAAAACAAAGGAAAAAGTCCTAACCAATTCCGTCGTTTTGGCTGTGGGAGGAAAAGCTGTCCCACACACTGGTAGTACGGGTGATGGTTACGCTTGGGCTAAAACTGCAGGACATACGATTACGGATTTATATCCTACCGAAGTCCCTTTAACCTCTAATGAAACCTTCATTAAGAAAAAAGGTTTACAAGGGCTATCTTTAAGAGATGTGGATTTGTCCGTCTTGAACGGAAAAGGAAAAGCAATTATTAGCCATAAAATGGACATGCTTTTCACCCACTTTGGAATCTCAGGGCCAGCGGTACTTCGCTGCTCACAGTTTGTCGTAAAAGAATTAAGAAAAGGAAATAAACACGTTACGATGAAAGTAGATGCTTTACCTGACCAGCACGAACAAAGATTATTAGAAGACTATACTCAATTAATGGAGCAGAACCCAAAAAAGTCATTTAAAAATTTGGTGAAGGGCATTGTTCCTGAACGATACTTAGACTTTCTCTTGGAAAAAAGTGATATTTCTAAGGAAGAGAAGGTTGCCAATATTTCCCGGGAAAAAGTTCGTGCTTTTATTTCAGACTTAAAAGGATTTACTTTCACCGTGAACGGTTCACTTCCAATGGAAAAAGCGTTTGTTACGGGAGGTGGGGTATCAACGAAAGAAATTGTACCAAACACGATGCAATCCAAAATCATGCACGGCTTGTATTTTTGTGGAGAGATTCTTGACATTCACGGATACACGGGTGGTTACAATATTACTTCTGCAATGGTAACAGGCAGAGTTGCTGGGATGAATGCAGCTTGGGAAGCTTTAGCGTAAATATCCATGAAAGCCTTTTTCGGAGGGCTTTCTTTTAATAGAACAAGAGCCTCACTGTCCAGTCTCAATAACCGATATTATGGTTCTCCTACACAAAAAAACTTCCAAGCAAAATGCTTAGAAGTTTTTTAAATTGCCTAGCGGCGTCCTACTCTCGCAGGGGCAATGCCCCAACTACCATGGGCGCTAAAGAGCTTAACTACTGTGTTCGGCATGGGAACAGGTGTGACCTCTTTGCTATAACCACTAGGCCTTAAAGTTCCTACTGGAACTTTTATAGAGTTTGCACCCTAAAAACTAGATAAGAGGGAAGACATTCAATTGCTTAGACTGAAACAGTCTAGCTGCGCGGGCAAATATTTAGCCGGAATAGCCACGTCCAGCTCCAGTGCCCAGCAACTAGCGAGACTTCCCTCACCTCTGTACGATAAGTCAACATCGATTCGCATCCGCTCATCGTGTTTCCTTTATCTCCGACGTAAGAAGTTCGATTAAAACCGCCGCTTTGCGCGGCAAGTCGAACCACCTGGCTTGGCCAGGCGCAGTCCGTACGTTGCTAAGCGGGCACTTCCGCTTTTGTTTTTTAGTTAAGTCCTCGATCGATTAGTATTCGTCAGCTACACATGTCACCATGCTTCCACCTCGAACCTATCAACCTCATCGTCTCTGAGGGATCTTACTCATTTAAAATGATGGGAAGTCTCATCTTGAGGGGGGCTTCATGCTTAGATGCTTTCAGCACTTATCCCTTCCACACGTAGCTACCCAGCTATGCTCCTGGCGGAACAACTGGTGCACCAGCGGTGTGTCCATCCCGGTCCTCTCGTACTAAGGACAGCTCCTCTCAAACTTCCTGCGCCCACGACGGATAGGGACCGAACTGTCTCACGACGTTCTGAACCCAGCTCGCGTACCGCTTTAATGGGCGAACAGCCCAACCCTTGGGACCGACTACAGCCCCAGGATGCGATGAGCCGACATCGAGGTGCCAAACCTCCCCGTCGATGTGGACTCTTGGGGGAGATAAGCCTGTTATCCCCGGGGTAGCTTTTATCCGTTGAGCGATGGCCCTTCCATGCGGAACCACCGGATCACTAAGCCCGACTTTCGTCCCTGCTCGACTTGTAGGTCTCGCAGTCAAGCTCCCTTCTGCCTTTACACTCTTCGAATGATTTCCAACCATTCTGAGGGAACCTTTGGGCGCCTCCGTTACTCTTTGGGAGGCGACCGCCCCAGTCAAACTGCCCACCTGACACTGTCTCCGAACCGGATCACGGTCCTGGGTTAGAAGGTCCGTACAGCCAGGGTGGTATCCCACCGGCGCCTCCACCGAAGCTAGCGCTCCGGTTTCTCAGGCTCCCACCTATCCTGTACAAGCTGTACCAACATTCAATATCAGGCTACAGTAAAGCTCCACGGGGTCTTTCCGTCCTGTCGCGGGTAATGCGCATCTTCACGCATAGTATAATTTCACCGGGTCTCTCGTTGAGACAGTGCCCAAGTCGTTGCACCTTTCGTGCGGGTCGGAACTTACCCGACAAGGAATTTCGCTACCTTAGGACCGTTATAGTTACGGCCGCCGTTTACTGGGGCTTCGGTTCAACGCTTCGCCTTGCGGCTAACGCATCCCCTTAACCTTCCAGCACCGGGCAGGTGTCAGCCCCTATACTTCGCCTTTCGGCTTCGCAGAGACCTGTGTTTTTGCTAAACAGTCGCTTGGGCCTTTTCACTGCGGCTTCTCATGCAAGAAGCACCCCTTCTCCCGAAGTTACGGGGTCATTTTGCCGAGTTCCTTAACGAGAGTTCTCCCGATCACCTTAGGATTCTCTCCTCGCCTACCTGTGTCGGTTTGCGGTACGGGCACCTCTTTCCTCACTAGAGGCTTTTCTTGGCAGTGTGAAATCAGGAACTTCGGTACTCAATTTCCCTCCCCATCACAGCTTGTGATTGCCAGACGGATTTGCCTATCTGACTCACTCACTGCTTGGACGCACACATCCATCGGTGCGCTTTCCTTATCCTACTGCGTCCCCCCGTCGTTCAAACGGAAAGGAGGTGGTACAGGAATATCCACCTGTTGTCCATCGCCTACGCCTTTCGGCCTCGGCTTAGGTCCCGACTAACCCTGAGCGGACGAGCCTTCCTCAGGAAACCTTAGGCATTCGGTGAAGAAGATTCTCACTTCTTTTTCGCTACTCATACCGGCATTCTCACTTCTAAGCGCTCCACCAGTCCTTACGGTCTGACTTCGCTGCACTTAGAACGCTCTCCTACCATTGTTCGGAAGAACAATCCACAGCTTCGGTGATACGTTTAGCCCCGGTACATTTTCGGCGCAGAGTCACTCGACCAGTGAGCTATTACGCACTCTTTAAATGGTGGCTGCTTCTAAGCCAACATCCTGGTTGTCTAAGCAACTCCACATCCTTTTCCACTTAACGTATACTTGGGGACCTTAGCTGGTGGTCTGGGCTGTTTCCCTTTCGACTATGAACCTTATCACCCATAGTCTGACTCCCAAGATAAAGTAGCTGGCATTCGGAGTTTGACTGAATTCGGTAACCCGATGAGGGCCCCTAGTCCAATCAGTGCTCTACCTCCAGTACTCATTTCTTGAGGCTAGCCCTAAAGCTATTTCGGAGAGAACCAGCTATCTCCGTGTTCGATTGGCATTTCACCCCTACCCACACCTCATCCCCGCACTTTTCAACGTGCGTGGGTTCGGGCCTCCAGTCAGTGTTACCTGACCTTCACCCTGGACATGGGTAGATCACACGGTTTCGGGTCTACGACCCCTTACTATAACGCCCTATTCAGACTCGCTTTCGCTGCGGCTCCGTCTATACAACTTAACCTTGCAAGAGATCGTAACTCGCCGGTCCATTCTACAAAAGGTACGCCGTCACCCGTTAACGGGCTCCGACTACTTGTAGGCACACGGTTTCAGGATCTATTTCACTCCCCTTCCGGGGTGCTTTTCACCTTTCCTCACGGTACTGGTTCACTATCGGTCACTAGGGAGTATTTAGCCTTGGGAGATGGTCCTCCCGGATTCCGACGGAATTTCACGTGTTCCGCCGTACTCAGGATCCACTCTGGAGGAAACAGTCTTTCGATTACAGGGCTCTTACCTTCTTCGGCTGATCGTTCCAGATCGATTCGTCTACACTATTTCTTTGTAACTCCGTATAGAGTGTCCTACAACCCCAGAAAGCAAGCTTTCTGGTTTGGGCTAATTCCGTTTCGCTCGCCGCTACTCAGGAAATCGCATTTGCTTTCTCTTCCTCTGGGTACTAAGATGTTTCAGTTCCCCAGGTCTGCCTCCTATACCCTATGTATTCAGATATAGGTACTACTCCATTACGAGTAGTGGGTTTCCCCATTCGGAAATTCCCGGATCAACGCCTACGTACGGCTCCCCGAGACATATCGGTGTTCGTCCCGTCCTTCTTCGGCTCCTAGTGCCAAGGCATCCACCGTGCGCCCTTCTTCACTTAACTAATTTGTCTGTGAAAAGACGTTTGGTTTGTTACTTTTGAATGTCTTGTATTAGTCTAGTTTCCGTTCTCAAAGAACTTCCACTAATCTAATGCTCTTATCTAGTTTTCAAGGTACAAAAAACCACATGAAAGTGGCATAGAGAGAAATTAATCCCTCAAAACTGAACCAAACGAACCAGTATGTTCTCTGACCAGCTCCGAAGAGCTGGCTTCCGTTATCTTTCCTTAGAAAGGAGGTGATCCAGCCGCACCTTCCGATACGGCTACCTTGTTACGACTTCACCCCAATCATTGGCCCCACCTTCGGCGGCTGGCTCCTAAAAGGTTACCTCACCGACTTCGGGTGTTGCCAACTCTCGTGGTGTGACGGGCGGTGTGTACAAGGCCCGGGAACGTATTCACCGCGGCATGCTGATCCGCGATTACTAGCGATTCCGGCTTCATGTAGGCGAGTTGCAGCCTACAATCCGAACTGAGAATGGTTTTATGGGATTTGCTTCACCTCGCGGCTTCGCTGCCCTTTGTACCATCCATTGTAGCACGTGTGTAGCCCAGGTCATAAGGGGCATGATGATTTGACGTCATCCCCACCTTCCTCCGGTTTGTCACCGGCAGTCACCTTAGAGTGCCCAACTAAATGCTGGCAACTAAGATCAAGGGTTGCGCTCGTTGCGGGACTTAACCCAACATCTCACGACACGAGCTGACGACAACCATGCACCACCTGTCACTCTGTCCCCGAAGGGAAAGCTCTATCTCTAGAGTGTTCAGAGGATGTCAAGACCTGGTAAGGTTCTTCGCGTTGCTTCGAATTAAACCACATGCTCCACCGCTTGTGCGGGCCCCCGTCAATTCTTTTGAGTTTCAGCCTTGCGGCCGTACTCCCCAGGCGGAGTGCTTAATGCGTTAACTTCAGCACTAAGGGGCGGAAACCCCCTAACACCTAGCACTCATCGTTTACGGCGTGGACTACCAGGGTATCTAATCCTGTTCGCTCCCCACGCTTTCGCGCCTCAGCGTCAGTTACAGACCAGAGAGTCGCCTTCGCCACTGGTGTTCCTCCACATCTCTACGCATTTCACCGCTACACGTGGAATTCCACTCTCCTCTTCTGCACTCAAGTTCCCCAGTTTCCAATGACCCTCCACGGTTAAGCCGTGGGCTTTCACATCAGACTTAAGAAACCGCCTGCGCGCGCTTTACGCCCAATAATTCCGGACAACGCTTGCCCCCTACGTATTACCGCGGCTGCTGGCACGTAGTTAGCCGGGGCTTTCTCGTCAGGTACCGTCAAGGTACAAGCAGTTACTCTTGTACTTGTTCTTCCCTAACAACAGAACTTTACGATCCGAAAACCTTCATCGTTCACGCGGCGTTGCTCCGTCAGACTTTCGTCCATTGCGGAAGATTCCCTACTGCTGCCTCCCGTAGGAGTCTGGGCCGTGTCTCAGTCCCAGTGTGGCCGATCACCCTCTCAGGTCGGCTACGCATCGTTGCCTTGGTAGGCCATTACCCTACCAACTAGCTAATGCGCCGCGGGTCCATCTATAAGCGACAGCCGAAGCCGCCTTTCAACTTTCTCCCATGCAGGAAAAAGTATTATCCGGTATTAGCCCCGGTTTCCCGGAGTTATCCCAGTCTTATAGGCAGGTTACCCACGTGTTACTCACCCGTCCGCCGCTCGTTCCACCATCGTCACCCCGAAGGGGTCAGATGGCTTCCCGCGCTCGACTTGCATGTATTAGGCACGCCGCCAGCGTTCGTCCTGAGCCAAGATCAAACTCTCCAATAGAGTTTTGAGTTCTTTACTCAATTTAAAGCTAGCTAAATTCTTACTTAACATACTGGTTGTTTTGTTCAGTTTTCAAGGATCAAATTTTCAAACTGTCATAGGAGCGACAGTAAACTAATGATATCATCTGCCACGAAAAATGTCAATTTCCAATTAGTGGATATAACGATTATTCGATAATAAATTATTCTTGCGACAGCAAGATTTATATTACAATGACTATAATCAAATGTCAACAATTTTCTTGCGCGTTCTTTATAATTGATGTGTTCTTTATTCTATTAAACCGAACTCCCCATAAACTCACTAGTACTCTTTATGTTGCATACAAAAAAAAGAATGCGAACTCTTATGTCCGCACTCCTTTTTAATATTAGTGTCATTTAGTTCGCTACAATATTGACAAGCTTACCTGGTACTGCAATTACTTTACGAACAGTTTTTCCATCTAGCCAATCTTGTACCGATTCATTCTCTAGCGCCTGCTTCTCTAATTCTTCTTTTGAAGCATCTTTTGCAACCATTACTTTTGCTCGAACTTTCCCCATCACTTGAATCACAATTTCGACTTCATCTTCTACAAGTTTTGCTTCATCATAAGCTGGCCAGGATGCGTAGGAAATAGACTCACTATATCCAAGCTTTTGCCAGATCTCTTCTGCTACGTGCGGGGCAACAGGAGAAAGAAGCTTTACAAATCCTTCGGCATATTCTCTAGATATTTCTTCTACCTTATAAGCTTCATTGATAAATACCATCATTTGAGAAATACCAGTATTGAATCGTAGATCTTCAAAGTTCTCCGTCACTTTTTTGACGGTTTCATGATAAACCTTTTCTAAGGAATCCGTGCCTTGCTGTTCCACGATTTTATCTGTCAGTTTCCCTTCATCCGTAACGAAAAGCCTCCAAATACGATCCAAGAACCTTCTGGCACCATCAAGCCCATTCGTTGACCATGCCACCGCTGCATCAAGCGGTCCCATGAACATTTCGTATAGCCTTAACGTATCCGCACCATGAGTATCAACAATTTCATCAGGGTTGACGACATTTCCTTTTGATTTACTCATTTTCTCGTTATTCTCTCCCAAGATCATACCTTGGTTAAAAAGCTTTTGGAATGGTTCCTTCGTTGGAACAACTCCGATATCATATAAGAATTTATGCCAGAATCGAGCATAAAGAAGGTGAAGAACAGCATGTTCAGCTCCTCCAATATACGTGTCAATTGGAAGCCACTTTTTCAATTTATCTGGATCTGCTAGCTGTTCGGAATTATTCGGATCGATAAAGCGAAGGAAATACCAGCAACTCCCCGCCCACTGTGGCATCGTGTTGGTCTCTCTTCGACCTTTCATACCTGTTTCAGGATCTGTAACGTTTACCCAATCCTCAATATTGGCTAACGGAGACTCCCCAGTGCCAGAAGGTTTGATTTCGGTCGTCTTTGGTAATGTCAATGGAAGCTGTTCTTCTGGAACAGCTGTAGAAGTACCATCTTCCCAGTGAATGACCGGAATAGGTTCCCCCCAATACCGCTGACGACTAAATAGCCAGTCGCGAAGACGATAACTTACCTTCTTCTCCCCTTTATTATGTTCTTCTAGCCATCCGATTGCTTTAATAATAGCTTCTTCTTTTCCTAATCCATTTAGAAAATCCGAATTAATGTGCGGGCCTTCACCTGTGTAAGCTTCTTCTTCCACATTGCCACCATCTACAACAGCTTTTATAGGAAGTTCAAATTTAACAGCGAATTCATAGTCTCTTTCGTCGTGCGCTGGCACAGCCATGATCGCTCCAGAACCGTAACTCATCAAGACATAGTCCGCAACCCATATAGGAAGTTTTTCCCCATTAATCGGATTTACGGCATAAGCCCCTGTAAACACACCGGATTTTTCTTTGGCCAAATCAGTTCGTTCTAAATCACTCTTCACATTTACTTGTTTGACATACTCATTCACTTTTTCACGCTGTTCTTCAGAAACAATTTTTTCTACTAGTGAATGTTCAGGGGCAAGAACGGCATAAGTTGCTCCAAATAAAGTATCCGGTCTAGTCGTAAATACAGTAAACGATTCGTCCATTCCATCAATTCCGAAATGAACCTCCGCACCTTCCGAACGACCAATCCAGTTTCGTTGCATGTCCTTAATGCTTTCTGGCCAATCTAAATCTTCTAGGTCTTCCAGCAAACGATCCGCATATGCAGTGATCTTAAGCATCCATTGCTTCATTGGTCTGCGCTCTACCGGATGCCCGCCACGCTCACTTTTCCCATCAATAACTTCTTCGTTAGCAAGCACAGTACCAAGTGCTGGACACCAGTTTACCGGCACTTCATCGATGTATGCTAATCCTTTTTCATAAAGTTTTAGAAAGATCCATTGTGTCCATTTATAATAATTCGGATCCGTCGTATTAATTTCACGATCCCAATCATAAGAAAAGCCTAATTCTTGGATTTGTCTTCTAAACGTATTAATATTCTTCTTCGTAAATTCCGCAGGGTCATTCCCTGTATCCAATGCATATTGTTCCGCAGGCAGTCCAAAAGCGTCCCAACCCATTGGATGTAAAACTTCATACCCTTGCATTCGTTTCATTCTCGCTACAATATCTGTAGCTGTGTAGCCTTCGGGATGACCTACGTGCAGGCCAGCACCAGATGGATATGGAAACATATCTAGAATATAGAACTTTTCTTTATTCGTATCCGTGTTCGTTTTAAACGTTTTGTTATCCAGCCAAAAATCTCGCCACTTTTTTTCAATTTTATGATGGTTAAATGACATAGGTTTAGCCTCCTGTTCTTCATTAAACTGTTTCGTATTCTCGGACGAATATGGCATGGGAGCGACTATACCGTTCTGAATGTATTAAAAAAACTCGACATTCACTCATGTGTTAGTACGTGCCGTAGTTTTTCTAATACCTACCTAAAATACTTTAATAGTATAAAAAAATCCCCCATCCCATATCGAAATATGGGACGAGAGATTATTCCCGCGGTACCACCCAACTTAGCGCAACGCGCCCGCTCAACTCCTTAACGCGGAGGACGGCAAAGATTACTATTTTCATCCTTGCAACATCAAAGGTGAGTTCATAAAGTTCAGGGGCTACTTTCACCGACCGTAACCTCTCTATATTCCTGATGACTTTATTACTATTCCTTTTCTTCGTCGTTCAACAGTTATTGTATAGGTATTGTAATGAAAGCTCCTTTTTTTGTCAAGGAAGGGAACAACCTACAGATTAAACTTACCTACTTCTTCATTTAATCGGTCCGTCATTTCTCTCATTTCCGTCACTTTCTCTACCATATGTTTGAACGCTTTCAACTGTTCTTCTGTCGAAGCTGAAATTTCCTCATTACCAGCAGCCGTTTCTTCTACCACAGCACTTATACTTTCAACATTCGTTAGAACTTTTTCACCTAAATCCTTAGAATGGTCAACGCCCGTAGATAGTTCAAGCAGCTTAGAGGTGATATCTTCTACTTTTTGTTTAATATTTTGGAAAGCCGTAGTCGTTGTTCCCATGGACTCCTGTTCTTTTTCGGCGATAGCAACCCCTTGTGATACGGAATTCGATATTTCTGCGATTCCGGATTCTATAGAGGTAACCATTTCAAAAATGTAACTCGTAGCTTTGGAGGATTCTTCTGCGAGCTTTCGAACTTCCTCGGCAACTACTGCAAATCCTTTTCCTGCTTCGCCAGCTCTTGCTGCTTCAATCGCAGCATTTAATGCTAACAAATTCGTTTGGGCCGCAATGTCCGAAACCGACTTTGCCATTTCTTCAATTTGTTTCGTGTAGCCTACAAACGTTTGAGTCGCTTGTTCAATCTGTTTCGTTGTATTGGAATTATCTTCGATTAAACTACGTTGCACTTCAATTGCTTCTTGGCCAGTTTGAATAGCTTCCATGACGCTGGTACCATGCTCCACAGATTGTTTGGCAAAATCTACGTTTTTCGTGAATTCTGAATCCATATCCTGAATCAAGGAAACAGCATCTTGTAAGTCCTCAGAGATAGATTGTGTACCAGAAGACAATTCATCTGTTGATACGGCAATTTGATTACTCACATCTGTTAGATAAACATTATCCTTCTCTAAGCCAACTGCAAACTGCTCCACTTCCTTACTCACTGTTTTCACAGAAGAGATTAAGCCGCTAAGTTGTTCTACCATTTGAGTAAATGCGTCATTTAATGCTCCAAGTTCATCTTTCGCTTTATAACGAATTGGTTCCACTTGGAGATTTCCATTTGCAATCTGATGTGCATTTTCCGATAGTTTTCGTAAAGAACCACTGATAGAATTGGTGATTTTTAGAGAGAAAACAGAAGCAATAGCAATCAACACAACCGTACTAATAACAGCGGAGAGAATGACGTATTGAATTCTTCCATCCAGATCATCTAACGCTTTTTCATATAACGCTTCCGAAGCCATATTAAATTTATACGTATCATTAAGAATTCCATCGATACGAATCGATTGTCTTTTTGCTTCTGCTAAGTTTTTCTGATTTAAAGCATTTTCCGTTGCTTTTGTTAATTCTTCAAACTTAATAGCAGCCCTCTCGATATACTCATAACTACTCTTCCCTTTTGAGGACTTTTCTAATTTCTCCAGCAAAGCGGTACTTTGCTCGATATTTTGTTTCGCCTCTTCTTTAAGAGCATCCGTTCCAGAAAAAGAAAAATTACTTAAACTCTGTTTTAAACTGTTCAAGTCAGAGTCTAATTTCTGCACGTCGATTAATGTGGTTACTTCATCCTGACTCGAGGATTGAATGTTCAGCATATTATAAATAATAAATGCGACAATAAGACTTGATATAAGTAAAATTCCTAAAGAATTAATCAGAAGTTTTTTCTTTATATTCATTGATGCATCCCCCCTAGCTGTTAGTCTGCAAATTGCTGACTAGCTTTTTCAATTTGTTCTAATTGTTCCTCCGAATATTGGACAACGCGTAATGGCGCTAGACCGACCCCTTCATCTTGGATTCCGAATTCGATATGACCATCAGGAACCTTTCCGTCTTTTACTAGATCCGAGGCCAGTTGGAAAACCGCGACATCAATTTTCTTTAAAACAGAAGTAATGACCGCCTTTTCCGCATAAAAATATTGATCAGAATCTACTCCAATTGCATATATCCCTTGTGTCTGTGCTTGCTTAAGTACACCTACACCTGTAAAACCTGCAGCCGCAAACAATACATCTGCCTTTTTAGCAATCATATCTTGAGCTATAGAACCGCCGAGCTTGTCATCGCCGTATGTACCAGCGTACTCGACTAAAACGTTAATCGAAGGATTGATGGATTTAGCACCTTCTGTAAATCCATCTGCAAAAGCGTTAATGAGAGGCACATCTTCTCCACCTATAAACCCGATCGTGTTAGATTTCGAGGTTAACGCAGCTACTACTCCCGCAAGATAACTCCCTTGATCGGATTTGAACGTGATGGAGGTTACATTTTTCAGTTCCGAAACGGAATCTATAATGACAAATTGTTTTTTCGGATATTTCTTTGCTACTTTTTCTAAATCCTCTTGAACCATATATCCGAGACCAATAATCACATCATTGTCATTTTTAACGAGTTCCTCTAATCCCTTTTCATAGGTCTCTGTTTCACTTAGTTCTCGATAGTCGAACACTATATTAAGTTCGTTACGAGCTTTGATAAGACCTTGAAAAGCGGAGTCACTAAAGGATTGATCACCTAGACCTACATCTGACAACATAACACCTATTTTTACTTTGTCATCCATCTTGCTTTCTGCTTGTTCATTTGCACAACCTGTTAAGACAAGTATAAATGTAATCATCAGGATGCAAACCGTTCTCTTGTTGAACATATACCATTCCCCTTTTTTTAGAGTTCTCCCCTTTTATCGGATATTAATTTTAAAAATGAATAAAAATAACGAAGACAGAATATTCCTCTTTTTCCCACAAAATAATAACCTTGCCCGTTTTGGACAAGGTTAACTTCATTAATCCGTAAAATGTGTCGTATCCACACGATCCAAAATCATGTCATTCATATATTGACTGACACGGAGATGAATACGGTGGAGTCGATCGCGTTGCTCGTGGCTAGCACTATTCATCATGTTTTGGATCTCCTGCTCTATTTCGCCTAAGTTTCGTTGTGCCTCCGTATAGGACTCGTCTATGTGGAAGCCGTTTCGGTTGGTAATGTCTAATTCTTTTTCAGCTTGATCTATACATTGGTTGGCTTTTGAAATAAGTTGATCAATGGATTCTCTATTTGCCACAATCATCACCTCGCTCCTAATTTGGACCTTTGTCGGGGAACCTATGCGTGGAAGATGTTGTGCAAGTGATAGGATGTTGATTTAAAATAGAGAAATGAACAACTTAAAGGAGAATGCACCATGCTAATGAAAATCCTTCCATTTGCCCACCGTCTCTTGAAGGAATCTGTCCATGAGGGAGACGTCGTCGTAGATGCGACTTGCGGAAAAGGAAACGACACCTTGTTTTTAAGTCAACTCGTACAAAAAAAGGGACATGTATTTGCTTTTGATATTCAAGAGGCTGCCATTCACCAAACACGTAGATTGCTTCAGCAGCATGAAGTAGATCACGCCACTTTAATCCTAGATAGCCATGCACAAATCAATCACCATTTACCAGGTAATACGTTGCTCGGAGGAGCCATTTTTAATTTAGGTTATCTTCCTGGTAGTGATAAACAGCAGATTACAAAGCCAGAAAGTACGATTCAAGCAATGGAGAAAATCCTAGAAAGACTTCGAGTTCATGCTCTTCTTGTCATCGTCGTGTACTCAGGTCATCCAGGTGGAAAAGAAGAAAAAGAGGTGGTTCTCAGCTTCGTGACCGCTCTCGATCAAAAGCAATTCGCTGTATTACAGTATGGGTTTATTAACCAACAAAATAATCCTCCATTCGTCCTTGCGATAGAGAAACTAAAATGAGGTCGGGCTTAGACTCGTCAGAATTCAGTCCATTTTCTAAAATAGCGGACTAGATGCCCCGCAAAAAAACATAGGGGCAATGGACCTCAGTTGCGCTATTTCTGCTTTTATTCAGAATTGGGGCTTCTTGTGGACATGAGATCCTTTATTTACTCCTCCGTCGACCAAGTTACATAATTTTAGCTGATTGAGCGGAACTGGTGTCCGGCCAGAGCCTCAAACCGTTGATTGTCGCATTTATCGGATAAATTCATAGACGCAGCATAAAGAAAAAATCCGAACTTATTCAAATTCTTATTAAAGAATTTCGAACCATAGTTCGGATTCTAATACGAACATTGTTTCCAGCCTTACTTCTTACATTGAACGCATTTTCAACCGGTTATACATTTTGACGTTATAGTGAAAAAAAGAAGACCGAAGCCCACTTGCTCTTAGCAATCGCTTCGTCATTTGCTTCCCACTGGCAAGCTTTTTGACTTTTGGATCAGCTAAATACAGACCTACCAATCCTGTGTGCACCATTTCATGAAATCGTTTATTCGGCAAACTCTGGACGTGCTTATTCGTTTCTACTATAAAGTGTAAAAAGCGTTGTTCCATATTTTCTAAGCTTTCGTAATAACTACAAAAATTTAAATCGCCTTCCTGTTCATCTTCTTGCTGATCGATATAATAATCCAATAATATATGAAGGCCTTGCATATACGGAAAATAGCTTTCATAAACCTCTTTTGCAAGGGAAGCCGTTATCTGTCCTCCCATGGCATAGGAAACAAGACAAAAGATTCCTAACGTGGATCCACTACATGCCGAAAATTCATACCAGCTCAACCCAGGGTGCTTGTCCTTTTCTTGGCGAAACCACTCCTCTAATCGCGATACCCTTTCTTCTATTCGGACGTGTTTATGTACTTGCAAGTCACCATATAACGTTTCCAATTCCAACAAGTAAGGTTGAATCACAGATAAACCTGGAATTTCGGCTAAGCTTTTTTGACATGTCTTCACTAAATCCCTTAGATATCCATCATCCTTTTGTTCCTTCCGTAAAGCATAATAATTCTGAATTTCATTAGCAGGTGATAAGGCATCTGCCATCGATTGATGCAGAAGGGTGAAGTCATCTGGATCTAATGATGTACTCCGATCACACAAATTATCTAAGTAATCACTAATGGTTTGATAGGCTACGATAAACGTAATCGCTTCTTTCCATTTCGGACCTGCAAGCATACTGAAAACAGCCCCACCTTGACAGTGAAATCGTTTCGATGCAATACTCGCCTGTGCTTGATGACTTAGTTCTTTATTAGGGATTTTTTGTGCTCGTTCGTTCCAATATTGAAGCTCTTTGTCTACAACTGGAAAAATATCTTGAAAAACCATTTTCATTAGTTTAAAGGATGATTTCGGAACTGAATAGCTCAATTTTGCTCCTCCATTTCTTGGCGTCCACACCTTTAGCCTATTCATAAAGATTATGGTACTATTCATTATATCACCACAAATGGAAGGTGGATTTCAAATGATATACGAATATAAAGGAAAAAAACCTGAGCTCCATGAAACAGCCTATGTCTCAGAGGACGTTGTTTTAACTGGAGATATTACGGTGGAAGAGGAAGCTAGCATCTGGTTTAAAACCGTTATTAGAGGAGACGTGGCACCAGTACATATTGGAAAACGTTCCAACGTACAAGACTTAAGTTTGATTCACCAATCACCAGTCATGCCAGTCATCATTGAAGACGATGTTGTCATTGGTCACCAAGTTACCCTTCATTCTGCTGTTATCCGAAAAGGGGCTCTAGTAGGGATGGGGACAATCGTTTTAGATGGTGCTGAAGTAGGTGAACAAGCTTTCATTGGTGCTGGTAGTTTAATCCCTCCTGGGAAGAAAATTCCACCTCGCACACTCGCTCTTGGTAGTCCCGCAAAGGTCGTTCGTGACTTAACGGAAGAGGATTTGGAAGAAATGGAGAGAATTAAAGAGTCTTACGTAGAAAAAGCAAAGTATTACAAATCTCTCCAGAAATAAAAAAGATCTATTCAACAGGAAAAATAATTTAACGGTGTTAAATATTTTTCCTGTTTTTTTTGTCGAAATGCGTTATTCTAGAACCAGGAGGTGCCATCATGAATTATTACCTTTTATTATTTAGTCTTATGATGACACTACTTTTCTTTATCTTATTTAAACGAAAACAATCGAAACCAATTATTAAATATGTATTTCTCACCTATGCTATTCTTTTTTGGCTCTGCACAGCATCTTTAACCACTTTTTACGCTGTTACACATAAGGACAAGATAACAAAATTGTGGGATTCCAAAGAACCTCAGGTAAAGGTTGCTTCGACGATGCCGTTGCCTGATCCAGCGCTGGAACCTGTTTATCCTTTAGTTGAACAAGCTCAGCTTGCTCCTTCCATTTCATTGAAAGCTCCTAATATCAAGCAATACCCAGAGCTTCCAAGAGGCTGTGAAGTAACAAGTCTCGCCATGCTCTTACAATACTTTGATTACCAAGTCGATAAGATGGAGTTAGCGAAAAAAGTGAAGAAGAGTTCTGCTTCTTATCAAGTAAAGGGTTCTGAAATCCACTTTGGAAATCCCGCCAAAGGGTTTGTCGGTGATATGTACTCTTTTTCCAAACCCGGACATGGGGTTTATCACGGTCCGATAGCTAAACTTGCCAAAGAATATGCAGGGAATCAAGTAGAGGATTTTAGTGGTGGTTCCTTTTATGAAATCATCAAGCACTTAAACGCAAAGCGCCCTGTATGGGTGATTACGAATACCACCTTTAAAAAGTTACCGGATTCCGCCTTTCAAACTTGGAATACACCAGATGGAAAAATCAAGGTCACCATGAAGGAACACTCCGTTCTCGTTACAGGATATGATGACAAGTCGATTTATTTTAACGATCCTATTTCAGGAACAACGAAAAAAGCACCCATTAAAAGCTTCGAGGAAGCCTGGGTGCAAATGGGAAAGCAAGCTATCACGGTTGTTACACCGTAAGCTTGCTTTTTGTTTTATCTACTTCTTGTAGTTCTTCAAAATCAAATTTTCTTTCCACATAAATTTGATGCCATAGCATGAACATCAGTACTGTCCATATCTTACGGCTATAGTCTCCTCTTCCCGCACAATGTGCTTCTAATAAATCAAGGATAACGGACTTATGCAGTAAGTGGTTGGTCTCACTTTCTCGGATGAGATTTTTCGCCCAATCATGAAGCTCATCTTTTAACCAGTGTCTCATCGGTACAGGGAAGCCCAGTTTCTTCCGATCTAAGACATGGTCTGGAACAATCCCTCTAGAAGCTTCTCTTAAAATACTTTTCGTTGTACCGTTGGCAATTTTTAAATCAACGGGTATTTCACTTGCTACTCGGAACACTTCTTTATCTAAGAATGGTACACGTAACTCTAATGCGTGTGCCATTGTCATTTTATCTGCTTTTAATAAAATATCCCCACGCAACCAAGTGTGTATGTCGACGTATTGCATTTGATTTACCGGATGGTAGCTCTCAACATTTTGATAAAGTTTTTCAGTAATGTTTTGATACGAGATGTTCGATTGGTACGTCTTTAATAGACTTTTCTTCTCTTCTTCTTCGAACATTTTCGCATTTCCAATATACCGATTCTTAAGTGGAGTTGTTCCTCTCTCTAGGAAGCTTTTTCCACGAACCCCTTCTGGTAACACAGCTGCTACTCTAGACAAAAGGCCCTTTGCTGGTGCTGGAATTGACTGGAACACTTTCAGAGATTCTGGTTCCCGATAAATATTGTATCCACCGAATAGCTCATCCGAACCTTCCCCAGAAAGGACAACGGTAACATGCTTCGCTGCTTCTCTTGCTACAAAGTAAAGCGGTACACAAGCAGGGTCTGCTAATGGGTCATCCATATGCCACATGATTTTCGGCAGTTTCTCTACATACTCCTGTGGTGTAATCATGTACGAAATATTTTCAACGTTTAGCTTATCTGCCGTTTCTTTCGCTACATCTACTTCAGAATATCCATCTCTCTCAAATCCAACGGAGAACGTTTTTAAGTTCGGGTTGAATTCTCTTGCAATAGCAACGATAACAGAGGAATCAATTCCACCAGATAGGAATGAACCGACGGGTACATCACTACGCATATGAACATTGACGGAATCATAAAGGACATCCTGAATACGTTTAATCCAGGACTGTTTATCAGTTAGAACCGGCTGGAACGTCGCATGCCAATAACGAGTAAATTCAATAGGTTGGCCAGGTTTTTTCATAAAGAAATGGCCAGGTTCTACTTTATGTACCCCTTTAGTCATCGTTAAAGGTTCCGGCACATACTGGAAGCTTAAATAGTGCTGAAGTGCTTCGGTATCTACTTGATCCTTTTCTTGCATTAATGTGATACTTTTCTTTTCGGACGCAAAATAGGTTCCTTTTTCCGTGTCACTATAAAACAATGGTTTAATACCAAACGGATCACGAACGCCATAAAACGTTTGCTCTTGTTTATCCCAGATTAAAATGGCGAACATTCCTCGAAGCTGTTTAAATGCTTCAGTACGATACTCTTGGAACATTGCAATGATAACTTCTGTATCGGATTCTGTATCAAAGCTATACCCTTTTTCCATTAAGGACTGGCGAAGCTCCACATAGTTATATATTTCACCGTTAAAGACCATACGATATCGATCATCTTCATAACGGAATGGTTGTTGTCCACTTTCTATGTCTATAATACTTAATCGACGGAATCCAAAGGATACATATTCATCATGAAAATATCCTTCATCATCGGGTCCTCTATGTGTAATGACATTATTTTTTTCTCGAAAGCTAGATTGTTCTTCTTGGTTGGGTGCTTGAGATTCATTTCGAATCATCCCGATTAGACCGCACATAGTTTTGCCTCACTTTCTCTTTCACATCTTAATGAGTATATCATAAACAAAATGGGAATACGATAGGCTGTTGACAAAAGCACAAGCGCCCGTTTAGCAACGTACGGACTGGACTGAACCGCCGGAGATAAAGGAAACACGATGAGCAAAGCGAATCGTTTGTTGACTTATCGTACAGAGGTGAGGGAAGTCTCGCTAGTTGCTGGGCGCTGGAGCTGGACGTGGTCTTACTTTGTTTCCCTTTAAAAATAAAGAAGGAGCCAAGTGATGACTTAGCCCCCTCATTATCTATTTTACTAATTCCTTTAATGAATCAACCTTATCTGTTTTCTCCCATGGAAAATCCTTATCGGTTCGCCCAAAATGTCCATATGCTGCCGTATCTTTATAGATTGGTCGACGAAGGTCGAGCATTTTGATAATACCAGCAGGTCTTAAGTCGAAAAGGCTTCGAACCGCTTTTACAAGTTGTTCTTCCGTTGCTTGCCCAGTTCCAAACGTATTGATTGAAATCGACACAGGCTCCGCAACACCAATTGCATATGCAAGTTGGACCTCACAGGAATCTGCTAATCCTGCAGCCACAATATTTTTCGCTACATATCGCGCCGCATACGCAGCAGAGCGATCCACCTTCGTTGCATCTTTTCCACTAAACGCTCCACCACCGTGACGCGCGTATCCACCATATGTGTCTACAATAATTTTACGACCCGTTAAGCCGGCATCCCCTTGAGGACCTCCAATTACAAAACGACCTGTTGGGTTAATAAAATATTTCGTATTTTCATCCAAAAGCTCTTTTGGAACGATTGGGTTGATTACATGTTGTTTAATATCTTCTTGAATTTGTTTTAATTCAACTTCTGGAGCATGTTGTGTGGAAACGACAATCGTATCAACACGAACTGGTTTATCTTTTTCATCATACTCAATCGTCACCTGCGTTTTTCCATCTGGGCGCAAGTAATCTAACGTATGGTCTTTGCGAACATCCGATAAACGTTTGGAAATCTTATGTGCTAACGAAATAGGTAATGGCATGAGTTCTGGTGTTTCATTGTTAGCGTAGCCAAACATTAACCCTTGGTCCCCAGCCCCAATCGCTTCTATCTCATCATCCGTCATTTTACCTTCACGAGCTTCTAAAGCCTGATTGACGCCACCAGCGATATCTGGTGATTGTTCATCAATAGCGGTTAAAACAGCACATGTTTCTGCATCAAAACCGAATTTTGCTCTTGTGTATCCAATTTCTTTGATTGTTTTACGAACGATGCTCGGAATGTCTACATACGTAGACGTCGAGATTTCCCCTGCTACAAGAACAAGCCCTGTCGTTACCGTAGTTTCACAGGCAACCCTTGCATTAGGATCACTTTTTAAAATTTCATCCAAAATGGCATCAGATATCTGATCACTTATTTTGTCCGGATGTCCTTCCGTTACAGATTCTGATGTGAATAATCGACGATTTGCAGCCATTCTGCTAAATCCTCCTTTATTTAATACAAATAATACGGTATTTCTCTCTTTTTCCAGTTTTAAAAAACAAACGAATACTTTGCGATATATTTTAAGATTTACTATTTCGTTCTAATTATGAGTATGGACATGGTTTCGCCGGATTAGAAAGATTTGCCTTTCATAAATGTCCGGAAAAAAGAAAAACCCTTTCCATCATATGTAAGAGGAAAGGAAATGACCCTTCACTCTTCTTATCGCTCAAGGAGTAGTCCTTGCAACAGGTTAGCACCATGTCCCATTATGAGACGGTTGCTGGGTTTCTTCGGGCCTGTCCCTCCACCAACTCTGGATAAGAGAGTATCCGTTCGCACTTTATCGTAACGAAACGCTCGTATCTTGTCAATGAAAGTATCTTGACTATCCTGACCTATTAACTAGGAATTTTACATACCCCATTTTCACATTTACTTTTGAAAAGACGGTATCGATTTCGAGCAATCCAACGGTACACTGGGATTCCGACATACTTTGCTCCAGGAATGCTCATACATGCTCCAAGCAAAAAAGTTAATGGGCATTGAAGCAGCATATAGCGGATTGCAAAGTATCCGGAGTACGTCTCCCCTTTATCCGTCAAAATGTGTAGTTCTCCAGCAAGCTTACGCTTTTCTTCCTCCGATAGGGTATGTTCTTGTTGATAGGCTTGAAAGGATATCCATTGGAATCGTCTAAACCAATCCAGTTTGTTTACGATTCGCTTCGTTTGATTACATAAATAACAATCTCGATCATATAAAACGGCGGTTTTTCCCATAACACTCCCCCCTTTCATCGTAACACAAAACAATTTCTTTCGTATTAGTCTTTCCATATTTGTGTGCATATTCGACAATATGTGATATACTATTAATCAAATAAACAAGTTATAGCGTGTACTATAAATTGTTTTCAAATCCTCATCTCCTATAAAGAAAAGACACGATAATGTAGTCGTGTCTTTTCTTTATTTAAAATGTGGTAGTTGCTCAATGATTGTCAAACTAGTTGGCAACACTTCGTCCTTCATCATAAAGCTAAAGGTAGAATCTGTTTCTAAGTGCTTTGGTAATTCGTCTAATAGAACGGGTCCATTCGTTTCAAAGTAGTTCGGCTGCTTTTCTAAATAATCCACCTTTGAATAATAGACATTTTTGACAATGTTTCCAGCTTTCCCACTCACATAATATTGTCCAATATAATCTATCGTCCCACAGTGACCACCGGTTTCTTCCCTTACCTCTCTAATGGCAGCGGCTTGAGCGGTTTCGCCTTCTTCCACTTTTCCACCTGGAAACTCGATTCCTCTGTCCTTATGATGTGTTAGTAACCATTTATTTTCGTATCGACAAATAACCCACACATGTTTCGGTTCCTTTGAAAATGGGTGATCCTCAAAGGACAAGGACACCTCGTTGTTATAATAATCCTTAAAGACTTTCATCGGTCTCAGCTTCCTTTTTCATGTCTTTTAAAAATGCTTGGTGTTTGTTAGCTTCCATCCGTTATCATATCTAAATTCAAATTCCACTTGGTAGGATCCATACAAATCACTTTGATTCGTTTGTTGGATGATGACGGTGTCTTCTTTCTTAGATTCTTTATATGTGTTCGTTTTATCAAACCAAGGTGGTGTTTCGGTTGGAATGACATACAACCCATCTTCTTTTTCTATATAATAGACATCTACATATTTTTTCGCTACTTTTTCTGTCGCAATGGAAGAAAATTCTGCAATCAATTCTTTCTTCGTCTGCACATTTACTGCTTTATTATGCTCATCTACTTCTTGTACAAGCTTGTCCATAAAGACATCGGTAATTCGTTCTAATTCTTTCTCATTCCACGACACGGAATCAGCATTATCTTTTTGGTTGCTCCAAGTAAGGGGACTAAGTCCTGTCTTAGAGGCAGAATGTTTTATAGTGGATTCTTGATCTGCAGATACAGAGTATTTCCCATCGACATTCACTATGATAAAGAACGGAATAAGTAACGCGAGCAAGATCATTCCCATATGTTTAAGTGGTTCCTTCATCACCTTAGCCTCCTCTTACTTAGATAATACCTTCCTTTTTTTCGCTTCAAACATTTTTCTACTCATATATTAAACGTTTCACCATGCTAAAAAGTTTCATGTTTGGCAAATGTAGTGTTGAATCGACTGTCTTCTGCTAAGTTCACGTGAAGACATGTTGAAATCAAACCACTGCGATGAGCTTTATGTAAAGATCAGGTCTTTTTATTTTTTAGGAGAAAAGGGCAGTAGAACTACTTTTTATTTCTAGATTTCAATGTTAAAAAGACCTTGTAAAAACTCTACAAGGTCCTTCGCTTCTTTTATAAATCCAAAACTCCCATTTTTTCAATATGTTTTCGGGTCGTGTCATCCCCTAAATCATGAATCATTTGAAAAGCGTTTAATATGCCATCATCAAAGTCATCGTTCGGTTTATCATTATGATATGGAACAATAGGTGTATGGGCTCTCCAAAAGGCATGAATGTCAGCATTGTACATTTGGTTCATCATTTCCCTTAATTGGTACACTTCTTCATCTGTAGCTGAAATAATGAATTCATCGTTGTCACCGACTTGAACTTGGGATATTTCCTGGGTGCCTATGTTTACATAATATTTTTTTCTTTCCATCTTTCACCCTCCTACCCTTTAATTTTCGCAATTAGTTATCTTTTATGTTCAACTTTTTAAACTTTTTGCATAAGGTAAGATACGTAACACAATCAAAGGAAAGGGTGAAAAGATGCGATTTGCAAATGACATTCTAGAGCGTTACTTTCAACACTTCAATGATAAAGAATCTTTAGACGTATTCATCTACTCCGTTTTAGAACAAATGGACGAAACAGACTTACTTCAAGTCTTAAAAGAATGTGATAAAACAGAATTGAATGAGCTACTCACTCAATTTTTACGAAATAAATTAGAGCATGAGCTTCATGAAGATGATCAAGAACTAGCCGCTTCCTATTGGACAAACATCCAGTAAAATGGAAGCCCTTTCCACGTTCCTCACTTAAGGAAAACAGCAGCCTTCAGGTGCAGGTTGAGCCTTGGGTTTGCTTCCTTTATCCAAAAAAGCCATAAAAAAATCCCCATTGTTGTCCAATGAGGATTTAAATCTTTAATTTAATACAACACTCTGGCTATTTCGTTTCGCTTCTTCGACTGCACTTTTGATGAGGCAACGCCCTCTACCATGCGGGATACACATTGGTGTTCCAAACATTGGATCATACGTTACATCACATTTCATTTGAAACACATCATGAACAAGTTCGCAATTAATAACAGCTTCAGGTCTTCCTTGTGCATACACCTTTTTATCCTTAATTGCTACAATATGGTGTGCATAGCGACAAGCTAAATTTAAATCGTGGAGAACCATTACAACTGTCCGTCCATCCTGTTCATTTAGTTCAAATAGTAAGTCTAATATTTCAATTTGGTGCGTCATATCTAAATACGTTGTTGGTTCATCCAATAAAATTGTATCGGTTTCTTGAGCCAGTGTCATCGCAATCCAGGCTCTTTGACGCTGACCACCAGATAAAGAATCGACCGCACGATCCTTTAAGTCTGTCATGTTCGTCGAAGAAAGTGCCTTCATAACCGCGTTCTCGTCTTCTTGTGACCATTTTTTAAACATGCCTTTATGTGGATGCCTGCCTTGCTTTACAAGATCATAAACGGATAATCCTTCTGGGCTGACAGGTCCTTGAGGTAAAATAGCTAATTTTTTTGCTACCTCTTTCGTTGGCATCTTAGCAATGTCTGCACCTTCTAATACAACACTACCTTCTTTTGGCTTTAACAATCTAGCCATTGATCTCAGTAGTGTGGATTTTCCACAGCCATTCCCACCAATTAACACTGTAATTTCGCCTTTTGGTATTGTTATATTCAAATCATCAATGATAACGTCTTCTCCGTAGCTTAACGTTAAGTCCTTAGCTGTTAAAGTCTCCATCGGAATCTCTCCCTTAGTGAGCGTTTCGTTTCACGCCAAAATTCTCCAATTGAGAATCTTTCTCCATTAGTAAATATACTTCTAGTCTATTGGGTTTATTCCTTCCCGTCAATGATTTTGATAATCTTTATCAATTATTTTTTGTATTCCTCAACTTCATAAATTTACCTGTATTAAATCATTCGCTTTTTGACTATACTATTAATACGAACACACGTTCTTGAAAGGTTGGGTTTTGATGCATGATTTCAGTCATTTACCTCGAAATGATGTTCTCTGCATGGACATGCGGTCTTTTTATGCAAGTGTAGAGTGTATGAAGCAAGGTTTAGATCCGATGACAGATATGCTTGCTGTTGTTGGAGATAAAACCCGATCTGGAAGTATTATATTGGCCGCTTCCCCTGAGTTAAAGCGACGACATGGCGTAAAAAATGTTAGTCGTTTTTTTGATTTACCCGATGACCCGAACATTCATGTTGTAGAAGCCAAAATGGGCGACTATATTAAGGTCTCTTTAGAAATAACAAAGCTCGTCAATCGATTCGTTCCGAAAGAAGCGATTCATCAATATTCAGTTGATGAGGTTTGGGTCACTGTAAATGGTTTAACTAAAATCTACGGTGCTCCCCATGAAGTGGCGAAGTTAATTCAAACAGAAATAAAAGACACTATGGGCTTAACCTGTTCTATTGGAATTGGAGATAACAAATTTTTAGCAAAGGTTGCCATGGACCTTTATGCAAAGAAAACCGGTATTGCGGAATGTCGTTATGAAGATGTCGAAGCCATGCTTTGGCCTACTCCCATTGAAGATATATGGGGCATAGGCTCTCGCATGAAACATAATCTTAATCGGATGGGAATCGTCACATTAGGTCAGCTCGCCCAATACCCACTAGAACGGTTGAAGAAACGCTTTGGTGTTATGGGAGAGCAGTTGTATTGGCATGCTTGGGGCGTTGATTTAAGCCCGGTTATTGGAGATTTTCAAAAACAAGAACAAAAGGGATTTGGTCACGGCATTACCCTCCTCCGCGATTACCGAAAAGATGAAGTATATGCTTGTATATTAGATTTATGTGAAGAAGTATGCCGGCGTGCTCGTACCGCTAAAAAAGCCGGAAGAACAGTCCATTTAGGCATCGGCTACTGCCAAGAGGTCGGCGGTGGATTTCATCGCTCTCGTTCGGTTGACCTTCCTACGAATATTACGATGGATGTGTACAACGTATGTGTCGAGCTTTTCGAAACCTTTTATGACGGTGCAAGTAAAGTAAGACGCGTCTTCGTTACGCTAGATAACCTGTACGCAGATGAAGAAACACAATTAGATTTATTCGAGAACCGAACAAAGAAAAAGGATATTGGATATGTGATGGATCAAATCCGAGATCGGTACGGGTCAACTGCACTTCTCCGTGCTACAAGCTATACCGAAGCTGGAATCACTTTGGATCGAAGCAAAAAAATTGGCGGGCACAAAGCATGAAACCTTTCCTGTCACCAAGTCGTAGCTATTTAGTGACGGGAGGGAGAAAAAATGCGTTTCTTTCTTAACTTATTAAATATGATTTCATTTTGCTTTTTCATAGCAATTATCACATATTTAATATTAAACTGGAGCACGATTCCAAATACTATCCCAATCCATTTTAGCTCTGCTGGAGAAGTAGATGATTGGGGAAGTAAATACATCCTTTGGTTTTTACCAATTTTTAGTGCCGTGCTTTGGATTGGATCAACAATCATGGAACGTTTTCCTAACTCATTTAGCTATATAGTCGAAATCACGGAAGAAAACAGAGAAAAACAACAACAAAACGTCCTCATCATGTTAAAAGTTTTAAAAAACGAAACAATGATTATGTTATTGACATTCAGTGTATTTACCATTCGAACTTCAGTTGGTTTAGGATTTAACGGGTTTTATAGTACGTTAATCCTTAGTATGGTTGTAATAACTGCGACTTGTTTCTTTTTTATCATTCGCTCTTTGCGAATTTAAAGGTATATTTCGTTTAAATACGATACGAGAAAGGAGGAAACTAAGTGAAATTTTTCTATCCGTTAAAAGAAGATCCTGAGAATGACCCTATATTAGAACAATTACCACGTGGTTACAATGATGCAGCCATTATTTTCTATCCCTTTGTTCAAATGCCAAATGAATGGTCTCAGAGGAGAAAAATATACTACTATCCTACGAGAGAAGAATTTTTTAAATACGGAAAACCCTTGTCTTGGGAAACGATTAGACGAGAAAGCGGAATTAAAAATATTGCTGACATGTCAAAAGCTGTAACAGCGGGATTAATGGGCGTCGAGGTTGTTAGGTCGATATACCAAAGAGCAGATTTAGCCCAAATATTAAATAATAGCTTAGGAGACAACATCTACTATCCTTTAGAAGGTCAAATGTCGTTGTTCATAATGGACGATATTCTAAAAGTCCTTGCATCTAATGGCGCAAAGATGATGAAGTACACCACACTTTATAATGAAAAAGGTACATACGAAATCAAGGACATAACCTTAAAAGAAAAACTTCATTTATGTTCTGGACCAATTACAATTGCTGATAAAGAAAACTGGCAAAGCCAAGCCTGTAAAGGCTTAGGCTAAGCCCTAGTTGCACTTATACTTTAAACCTTAAAAATTTTACTACGTCGGAATTTCTCCTTGCGAAATTTTTATACTTTCCTAACGTATAAAGAAGAAGATTTTATCTTCACTTGTTATTTTGATGAAGTTTCAGCTGTCTTTTTCACAAGAGGCAAAATGAAAAATGTATGGAAAAACACTCAATTGGAAGGAATTATTGTGGAAGAAAAAACTCCTATTGTCTGGGAAGGGCACAATTATTATCTCAGTAAATGAATAGGAAAAAAGAAGGCTCGGCAAATAGTATCCGAGCCAGTTTTATATACTCCTAAATAAACTCCTTTACTTCCCTTTGTTCCCATTCCTCGCGCAACAACCCATAACGAATCGAGTCATAATAGACGCCATTATAGTATCGACATTTTCGCAATCGCGCTTCTAGCGTCATGCCAAGCTTTTCTCCTACCTTCATCATTCTGTGGTTTCCAGACCAAGTGGTGAAACCAACTCGAGCAATTGGAAGCGTCTCAAAAAGGTGACCAATTAAAAAGCGGAACGCTTTTGTACCGTATCCCCCACTCCAAAATTCCGGACGATAAATGACAATCCCCATCTCCAGCCATCGAGACGGCTCATGCTCCCAATAATAGCCACACGTTCCGATAATTTGCTCGCCAACTTGAAGGGCAAAACGACTATCCAAACCTACATATTGATCCTTAAAAGCAAGAAAATTATCATAAGACAACGGTTCATGCTTAAAATACGGAGCATCCCATTTCTTCCACTCGGGATATTCTTCTTTATAGATAAGCTCCCATAATTCCGATAAATCTTTCTCTTCTATTGAACGAATAACTAATTCTCCCTCTTGAAAAAACAATGCAATCCCCCTAGTTCTGTTCGTATAATTGCTCTTGGAGCTTATAACGCAATAATTTGTTAGAAGCATTTCGTGGGAGAGCATCTACAAAATAAAAGACAGTTGGCACTTTGTATTTTGCTAGTCGAGATAAGCAATACTCTTTCAAGGCTCCTTCTGTTACGTGGTTTTCCGTTACGACAAAGGCAACGGGAACCTGCCCCCACTTCGGATCGGATTTTCCTATTACACCTGCTTCTATTACTCCTTCCATACTAAGTAAGACCCCTTCAATTTCTGCCGGATAAATATTTTCTCCACCAGATACAATTAAATCTTTACGACGGTCTAGCACATAAAGAAAACCTTCTTCATCCTCATACCCAACATCACCAGTTGCTAACCAGGCGTCATTTTTCGGCTCCCGCTTATAATATCCACTAGAAACCATTGGGCCTTTTACGAATATTTCACCAGCTTCTCCCGGGCTTGCTTCTGTACCATTCTGAACAATTTTTAATTGTGCAGGCATGAGTGCTTTGCCAGCTGAACCTAACTTCTCCAATGCATCTTTCGGACTCAAGGTTGCAATCTGAGACGAGGTTTCCGTTAATCCGTACGTTTGAAAGATGGGAACCGATAAATCCTTTGCTTTTTCCAACAGCGATTTCGGTGCAGGACCACCGCCAAGTAGCATACATCGAAACGTATCCGGATAGGTTATATTTCCATCTAACTCTAGCTTTGCTAGCAATTGATCTACCATAACGGTTACAACTGAAATAATCGTAACCCCTTGGTGCATAATTGCGTCATGGGCGACATGAACATCAAATCTCGGTAAAAGATACATCGGCATACCATAAATGACACTCTTTAGCGCAATCGAAAAGCCACCTACATGAAATAACGGTAAGGAAGCTAGCCATTTATCCGATTTATGTAACCCGAGATTTAAAGAAGAGGCTGACGCACTCCACCAATGATTTTCATACGTGTGTATAACCCCTTTTGGAAAACCTGTCGTACCAGACGTGTACATAATCGTAAATACATCGGTAAGGTTGATTTCTTCTTTTAAATCGACCGCCCTTTGCGTCGTTCTTTCTAGTTTAGAAAAAGTTACAGGTGTAAAGGAACGACCTTCACTGGCATCGATCGCTAACGATTCTGTGTCATCATCACAAAGCAAACCAACAACCTCTGCATCTTCCAACTGAAAAGCTATTTCAGAAGCGGTTAATCTAGTATTTAGTAAAACAGCTACTGCGCCTAGATAAGAGATTGCATGTACTGCCATGACCATCTCCGGTTTATTACCAGAAAGAATAGCCAAATGATCACCCGCTTGAATGCCTAAAGATGCTAGCTTGCGAGCATATGCTTGACTGCTTGATTGCAGCTTCCGGAACGTAATCGTTTCTCCAGTAGGCTGTTCGATAGCTATTTCATTTGGGGTAAGTTCAGCTTGTTTATCTAACCAATGTGGTATGTATAAAGACATAACTTTCAAATTCCTTTCCCTATTTATGTAAGCTAAAATAAAAACCTTTGCAAGCTGCAAAGGTTTTTATCGTTCATTAAGGGAAACGAGGGAACTGTTTAAAGTCCGGCTTACGCTTTTCTTTAAATGCATCTCGTCCTTCTTTCGCCTCATCTGTTGTGTAGTAAAGTAATGTGGCGTCTCCACCCATTTGTTGCAGTCCAGCTAATCCATCTGTATCCGCGTTAAATGAAGCTTTTAGGAAGCGAAGAGCAGTTGGTGATTTTTCAAGCATTTCTTTACACCATTGAACCGTTTCTTCCTCTAACTTTTCTAAAGGAACAACCGTGTTTACTAATCCCATATCTAGTGCTTCCTGTGCGTTGTATTGACGACATAGGTACCAAATTTCACGCGCTTTTTTGTGCCCAACGATACGTGCAAGAAGTCCTGCACCGTAACCTGCATCAAAGCTTCCGACTTTCGGTCCTGTTTGCCCAAAAATAGCATTATCTGCTGCAATTGTTAAGTCACAAACGACATGTAGAACGTGTCCCCCGCCAATTGCATAACCCGATACCATAGCAACAACTGGTTTCGGAATAACACGGATTAAACGTTGTAAGTCTAATACATTTAGTCGAGGAATTTCGTCCTCTCCGACGTAGCCTCCATGACCACGTACAGATTGATCTCCTCCTGAACAGAAAGCCTTGTCTCCTGCACCAGCAAGAACAATAACGCCTATACTGGAATCATCACGCGCTCTCATAAATGCATCGATCATTTCATTTACGGTTTGCGGAGTGAATGCGTTATGTACCTCAGGACGATTCATGGTTATTTTTGCAATTCCACCATATTGTTCAAATAATATTTCATCGTATTCTCGGATAGTTTCCCATTGGATAGCCATTCGACTAACCTCCTTCATAAACTATTAGATTTGATAGAAATCCATCTACTATTGTATCAAAAAATCTGGAATCTTCCACATGAACTGCATGTCCAACATTCGAAACAACGGTAAGATGGCATGCTGGTAGCTGTTTTTTCATTGCTTTAGCAATCCGAACAAATTTTGAATCCAGCTCACCAACAATCAGCTGAACCGGACAATCTGTGGCAGACAAAGCGTCCCACCAAGATGGTTGACTCCCTGTGCCAAATCCTCTTAAGGATGAGGCTAAACCTTTTTCTGTGTGTTGCAATCTTTCACGACGTATGTTTTTTCGAACTGATTCAGGTAAGCTTTGTTGGGACTTGAATAAATCGATAGACTCCCAATCATTAACGAATGCTTCCATTCCTTCTTGTTCTATTGTCTGAGCTAGTCGCTCGTCACTTTCTTTTCTATTATACCGGTCTATGCTTTCTTCTATCCCTGGAGAGCTACTCTCTAGCACAAGTGCTCGAACACGCTCCGGATAATACTCAGCAAATGATAAAGCGATTCGTCCACCCATGGAATAGCCTAAAAGACAGACCGAGGAAAGGTTTAGCACTTTTAATAATTGATCAAGCTCGTCACAGAGCTCCTTCATAGACAAGACCTTCTGGACCTCTGTCTTTCCATGGCCCGGTAAATCTAGGCTTATCACTCGATATTTCTTTAGCTTCTTAAAAGAATCCCACGTTCGATGAGAACCCGTAAATCCATGTAAAGCCAGGACTGGATTCCCTTCCCCTGTATCTTCTACCCAATATTTTCCGTGCTCTAATTCAACGAACATGCACTCACCCTTTAAAGTAAGAAAGCAATTCTGCCTCTATCTCCTGCCATTTTTGTCGATGCCAAATGACATTTTCGTTACGATCTGTCCCGATTTCAATAACAGATAATCCTTTTGTCTTGTGGCTCTCCTCAATCGCGGATTGAACCTCTTTCCATGTCGCTGGTTTGACATAGTTCCCATCATATAACGCCACCATATCCTGAATACTCATATCAAGCGGGGTACCAAATAACACTTCAAAATGATCCGCTTGATTCGCCTGTGGAAGGAAAGAGAAAATCCCACCACCATTATTGTTAATCACGACAATGGTTATATCAATTCCATACTGCTTGCCGACAAGCAATCCGTTAAAATCATGATAGAAGGATATATCTCCTATTAACAAGGTTACCTTTTGTCCAGATGCGGCAGCCCCGAGCGCACTCGATGTAATGCCATCAATTCCGTTAGCTCCCCGATTCCCCAAAACTGTAAGCGATTTGGAAGTAGACATAAGGAAAGAGTCTAAATCCCGTACTGGCATACTATTTCCAACATAAATTGTGCTAGAATCAGGTACGGCTTCGATTAGATATTTGACGACATGCCCTTCTGTTAATTCTGTCGTCGTTTCTTTCATTAAAATCTCTCTTGTTTTTTCATTACTAGTGACCCACTTATGTAACCATTCAGACTTAAACGAGACATCCTTTTTCGTTAATTCTAGACTTAAAGCAACGGGATCACTGTATATAAAGGTAGTTTCCTTTCCGGCCGGTTCTCGGTAACCTTCATGCGCTTCTACTACATAATAATCGATTTCAGAGAATTCCTTTAAAAGTAACAAGTACGGCTTCGAAACAGGCATAGCACCAAATCGCAATATAAATTCTGGTTGGAGATGTGCTCGAACTTTTTCACTTTTTAAGATGGAATCATAGGTTTCAATGACAACATCTTTAGGATGCGGGCCAGCTCGCAATTGCGAAAGTGGATCGGCTAAAATAGGAAGCTTCCATTTTTGTGCCAACGTAACTACCGCTTCGGCAAGCTCAGGGTCTTCCTGTGGACCAACCACAATGAGGCCGTTGGAATAGTTCGATAATCTTTTTACGATACTTTCAACCTGAGCTTCATTAAGAACTTTTTTCCCGACAGAATGAACATGATAGGCTTCAGATCGATCCTGCCATAGTGAAAAAAGCGTGAAGTCCGGCACCAGAGGTTCTCGAAACGGAAAGTTTAAATGGACAGGTCCAGCATTTCCTTCTAGCGCAACCGCATAAGCACGCGAAGCCTTACTTCGCGCATAATTGAGGACTGCAGGTGTTCCCTCTGGTAAAGCCATTTCATGAAACCATTTTACGTAATTCCGAAACATATCGATTTGGTCAATAGCTTGTGGTGCTCCGACATCCCGTAGTTCATGAGGGCGGTCTGCAGTCAATACAAGAAGAGGCACACGACTGTAGTGAGCCTCAACTATCGCTGGATAATAATTAGCTGCTGCTGTCCCCGATGTACAAAGCAAGGCCACCGGTCGTTTTGTTTGCTTAGCCATACCTAACGCAAAATAAGCCGCAGATCTTTCATCCATATTGACCCAATGCTTGATGTCCGTATGCTCAGCAAAAGTTAGCGCAAGCGGAGTGGATCTTGAACCTGGTGAAATGACAACATTTCTAAGACCACTATGATAAAGTTCATCGACAAAGCTGGTTACATACCTAGTTAACGTCTCCGTATGGTCCATGATTATCCTCCTAGAACTGAAAGCATCGGTGTAAATTTAATATTTGTTTCTTGATATTCTGCTTCAGGGTCTGAATCCTTCACGACTCCGCAACCGGCAAATAAAGAAGCGGATTTCCCTTGAATCAATGCGGAACGAATCGCCACAGCGAATTCCCCATTTTGATACGAATCCATCCAGCCAATAGGAGCACCATACCAACCTCTATCTAATCTTTCATGTTCGCGGATAAAGGTCATCGATTTCTCTCGAGGAACCCCGCCAAGAGCAGGAGTTGGATGCAGTCGCTGGACGACATCTAAAATAGAATATTCTTCTTTTAATATCGCTTGAACTGGTGTATATAAGTGTTGTAAGTTTCGTAGCGGATAGAGAACGGGTTCGCTTGGAACTTGTACATCTTCACAGCACACCTCAACAGCGTTTCGAATCATTTGCACAACGAAATCATGCTCTTCTCGATTCTTTTCATCTGCCAACAGGTCGTCACCGATTTTCTTGTCTTCTTCCTTAGTCATCCCTCTTGGAGCCGTACCAGCGAGACATGTTGATAACAATTGACTATCATGAAGTCGTACTAGTCTTTCCGGGGTAGCACCTAAAAAACAATCCTTTTCGTTTTCAAAGGCAAAAATAAAACTATTGGACTGACTTTCATGTAATTGCTGAAGAATGGAGGAAATATAAGCGTTCTCTGTAAAATCAACACGCATTTCCCGAGCCAAAACAATCTTGTCAGCTTGCCCATTTTTAATTTCATCGGTTGCCTGAACGATCAATTCTTTCCATTGTTCAGGGTTAATCTCTTCTTTTCGAACAATTCGTGGGCCATCCGGTAATCCTTCTTGCTTGGTCGTTAAATATTGCTTGGCTAGCAACATATCTTGTTTGATGACCTGGGTATCCTTTTCAGAAGCCACCATCGCATTAAAGGTTACATAGCTTTCCCCATTCGCAATCGTTAGTAAAAAGGATGGAATGCGAAACTGACTTGTTTTAAATGTTTCCCACAAGCCTGTGCTCCCTTTTTCTGGATCGAAAGAACCTCCTCCAAAAACAATAGGTCCCGTACCCGGTACTTGAAAGGCATTATAAATAGAAGCCTTTTTTAACAGGGATTTCCATTGCTTTTCCGTTTCCAAAAATTCGTTATCATCCGAATCTATCGAGATCGCTTCTCCGACCCCTACAAGAAAAAAACTTTCTTGTGAGCTTGACCAAAAAATTCTTTTTCCCTTCCATTTCGCGCCTCTATCAAAAAATATAAACGGATCGATAGGATGCATCTTTTCCGTTATGCTAATAAGCTTTGGCTTCCCTTCCACCTTTGCTATTGATAAAGCTTGCTCCAATGCTTGATCCAGCATTGGGATCTCTGTCTCAATCATACATAACCCTCCAATATATAGGGCAAACATCAAATCTATAATTCCCATTCAAAACATGTTTCATTATATGACAAATACCATTTAATATAAAGTAAATGAACTAAGAAAAGCTCGGGGCGCCCGGTATTATGGATTGCAGACTAAAACCGTCCTATGCGGACAACGGCTTGCGCCCCCTTGCCAGGGCCACGTATGGACTGGACGAAACGTTCGTTTCTCTTCTATTCTATTCCCTTTCTTCAGCATTCTCAACAATTGGTATCAATTCCTAATATTTATAACAGGATGACAATTGACACCTTTGTCCTCATTCCCTAAACTTAATATGATATATGCTTGCTCGTCTAGAATACGGGTTTAAGGCAAATTGTAAGGAGAGACACCGATGCAACCTATAGAAAAAAATGATGTAAGAAATACACTAAAAGAAAAAGAAGGATTCCATGTTTGGTGGAGATTATTGCGACCACATACAATGACTGCATCTTTCATACCTGTTTTTGTAGGTACAATGGTCGCGAGCTTAGAAGAGTCCATTCATGTTCCGCTTTTTTTAGCAATGCTATTAGCTTCTATTTTAATACAAGTAGCGACAAATATGTTTAATGAGTATTACGATTACGTAAGAGGATTAGACAATGAGCAATCTGTGGGTATTGGAGGAGCAATAGTAAGAGATGGAGTTGCTCCAAAAACGGTGTTAACTACGGCATTTGCATTTTATGGCGTAGCTTTGCTTCTAGGTATTTACATTTGTATGGAAACTAGTTGGTGGATAGCTGCCATTGGAGCCATTTGTATGATATGTGGCTACTTATATACGGGAGGGCCATTTCCGATTTCCGCTTCCCCGTTTGGTGAGTTCTTTGCTGGATTGTTTATGGGTACTGTCATTATTGGAATTAGTTATTATATTCAAATCGAAGCAGTTTCTAGCAAAGCATTGTTGATCTCCATTCCTGTCGCTATATTCATAGGAACGATTCTTCTCTCTAATAACATTAGGGATTTGAAAGGGGATAAGGAAAACGGACGGAAAACGATTGCTATTCTTGTCGGTCATGATGCCGCGGTTCGTTTATTAGCCGGAATGTTTCTAGCTAGTTTTATAATTACTACCGTATATATCTTTATTGGCATCTTACCTATTTGGTCGCTTTTAACTTTCTTAGCGATTAAAAAAGCGAAAGATGCGTATCAAGGATTCATTGGGAAAACAATCAATATTGAAATGATTCCTGCTATGGTTTCGACGGCAAAAACCAATACGATTTATGGATTTCTGTTAGGTGTATCCCTTATCATTCAGTTAATTTATCCATTATCCTTGTAGAATATTTAGAGGCTGGGACATAACTAGCCAAGAATAACCTAAAAATGGTTCCCATCATCGGTTTTCGATGATGGGAACCATTTTGGTTTGAATTATTGTCACCATCTATGGTTGGATTTGCATTCATGGCCGTGTACTTTCTCAAGTTTACCGCCATGAATGCAAATCCCAGTTCCTTTTCTACTTTCTCTTTACCTCTCACCGACATACGGGTGAAACGCAAATTAGCCTTCAGAAATCCGAAGACGGGTTCTACATCTATTTTGCGTTTGCCATAGATTTTCCCCGTTTCTTTTTCCGAAAGCTGCTGTCTCGTATATGCTTTTTGGTTTTCCCACTTTTCATTATAATAGATCTTTCGATTGTTTCCTTCCTTCGCTTTCGTACATTGCGAACGTAACGGACAACCGAAACAGTCCTCACACTCATAGACGTTATATGTTCTTGTATAACCATATCGGTCTGTTCGATTGGATAGATAGCGGAATGTTAATTTTTTATCGTTTGGACACGTAAACGCATCTTCGATCTCATCGTAATGCCAATTGGCTACGTTAAAGGCATCCTGCTTATATTTCTTATTCTTTTCTTTCCGGTATTGGTTATACGTAATCAATGGCGTGCGTTTCCGATTTTCGATGACGTCTTCGTAATTTTGTTCACTTCCATAGCCGGCATCCGCGACAATATAGTTGGGTAGGTCAAAGAAGTGTTCCTCAATGTTATCCAGGAAAGGTGTGAAGGTACGCGTATCCGTTGGATTCGGAAACACGTCATAAGCGAGCGCATACTGTCCTTCTGTCGCAAGTTGCACGTTATACCCGGCTTTGAGCTGGCCGTTTTTCATGTAATCATCCTTCATGCGCATGAAGGTGGCATCGTGATCCGTTTTCGAATAACTGTTGCGCTCTCCGAAGATGGCCATATCGTGTTGGTATTTTTGTTTGCGCACCACAAAATCCTTGAATTGCTTGCCGTATTGTTTAGGGGTTTTGCGCTCAGAACGAAGCTGTTTCCGTTCGCTTACGTCTTCACTTGCTTCTATCTTTTTATCATATTCACCAACCGTCTCCTCCAGCTTTTCCACCACTTTTTCGAGTTCTTGGCTGGATAGTTCCTCCATACTTTCCCGTTCTATTTCTGGAATGATTTCTTTCTCCAATAGTTCTTCATACATCCGGTTAGACTTTTCCACTAAACGGGAACTGTACTTTTCCGTCGCTTTGCGCCAGACAAACGTAAACTTGTTGGCATTCGCTTCGATTTTCGTTCCGTCAATAAAAATGGCTTCTTCCTCGATGACGTTTTCTCGGACAAGCTGACAACGGAATTGGACAAAGCACTGACGCAATAGTTCCTTTACCTCCGGATGGACACGGAAACGGTTAATCGTCCGGTAACTTGGTTCATACCCCTGGGCCAGCCACATCATCCGGACACTGTCTTTCAGTAATCCCTCGATCTTTCTGCCAGAGAACACCGACTGCGTATAAGCACATAAAACCACTTTCATCATCATGCGCGGATGATAAGCCGGACATCCCGTTTCACGCAGAAATCCAGTGAATGCCTCATCTGGAATAGCTTCCACGACATCATGGACGGCATAGGCGATATCGTTTTCCTGTAGTTTGATTTCCAAATCTAGCGGCAAAATGACTTGATTCATGTTATACTGTTTAAACATAAGGATACCTCCGATTCTGTTTGGGTGTGGTAACTTTAACATTATCAGAAGGTATCCTTTTTGCGTACATTTTTTTGGGATTTTATTAAAAAAGAGTGACACTCACTGGTTTATGGTGTGGGTGCCACTCTTTTTAGTTACTGGGTTTTGTCCCAGCCTCTTTCTATGTAATGAGGTTTCCTTTTTTAATCTTATAAATATCGCCTAACAAACCCTTCATTTGATGAACACCAAGATCCGTATTCGTCATCATCACAACACCTGTTCGTAACAAGGGGTAAGCAACGAGCATCGACTGAAATCCTTTGCCCCATCCAAGAGAAGACATCTCTACATCAGAACTCTTCCCTTCAATAAAAACACCTAAACCGATCCATTCCTCTCCTTGTGGTGTGAACATTTCTTTTATAAAATTAGGTGATAATCCTAGTTTACCTTTTCCGTGTATAGAATCCATAATTTCTATAAGTATTGTCATCAATTCACTAGGAGTCGTCCATAATCCTGCTGCCGCTGGGTATGGATAAATAGAATTCGTCACCTCTTGCCCATCTTTATCGTAGCCAAGTGAAAATGGGGATTCGAGTAACTCTGATTTAACACGAACATATCTGCTTTTCATCATTTGGAGTGGTATAAAGACTTCCTGTTTCATTACTTCTTCAAATAATTCCTTACAAACATCTTCAATCAATTGCTGAATAATGCAAAACCCCGCATCGGAATATTCAAAGGTAGTTCCTGGCTCGTTCCTCACTTCCACTGCTTCCTGACAATAAGGAGTTCTCCCCGCCAACAAGTCCTTAATTATTGGGAATCCAGCGTGAAAATCTAATTCCCCAAAACTATGTAATGGATCCTTAATACCGGATTGATGGCTTAATAGCATTCGTAATGTAACCTTTTCACGACTCGTCCAGTTATCGTCCGGGACCCTCCAACTTTTTAGCTTTTGATTCACATCTTCATCCAAAGACAAAATTTCTCGATCCACTAATAATAGTACAAGAAGACTTGTTACAAGCTTGCTCATAGAGCACGCATTAAACAAAGTTTCTTCCGTTACGGGATCATGGAGTTCTATGTTTTTCACTCCAAATGCTTCTGTAAACACCTCTCCTTGCTTTAGAGTAGCGATGCTAAGTCCACGTACTCCATAGCTATCTATCATTTCCGTTACCCTAGATGAATCCAATCCACTCATTCCTCTCCCACTTAAACTATAATAAAGCATATCAAAAGAACAAACGTTCGTAAACAAACGCATAAAAAAGGAGCTTGGACTCAAGCTCCTTTTGCTATAATTATGCAATCATTTTTTTCTTTTCAAACCACGGTTTCAACTTCACAAATAACGGCACAAACAAGAGACTAACCACAAGCCCTTTGATGAAGTTAAACGGTGTGATCCCAGCAATAACCGATGCCCATTTGATGGCTGGGGTCATCGATTCCATCCCCATAAACATCGTGTAAGCAGGTAAAATGACAAAATAGTTTAAAACCCCCATGCCTACTGCCATTACTATAGTCCCTGTCGCTAGACCAGAAACGAGACTTTTTACACCCTTGTAGCGGTGATATAACATGGACACTGGGAGAATAAATAAAGCCCCTGCTAAAAAGTTGGCTACGACTCCAACCGGATCTCCAGCACCTGTGTACACGAGATAAAGTAAATTTTTAATTCCTTCTACAATGATACCTGCGATTGGCGAAAAAATAAGTGCTGCTAGTAATGCTGGCACCTCACTAAAATCAATTTTGAGATACTGCGGTAAAAATGGTAAAGGGAAATTTAAAAACATTAACACCATCGAAATCGTACCTAGTAATGCCAAAATAATTAATTTGAATAATCTTGAAGATTGCGTTCCTTGGTTTTGCATCTTCTTTTCCTCCTTCATCTTTTTCATCGGTTCTAATCTTTTTGATGAAGGGATGCAGCTATTTCCTATAAACGCTAAAAAACCCAAAAGCACACGTAGGGGCTTTTGGGTTGGAAAATACACGCAACAGGAAACAGAAGGTACAACAAAGATACCTCTGCCTCTTATCTTCTCCCATCCAGACTATACTGTCGGTCCTGGATTCACACCAGGTCAGCCATTTGACGAATATCAAACAGGTCACGGACTTAGAATAGCAATGCCATTCATCACCGTCGGTCGGGAATTTCACCCTGCCCCGAAGATAGAACCGATATTTAACTATATGTGACATTATACATACTATGTTTCGAAATGAAAAGTGTTTTGCTTAATCTTCTAACGGATTTAAATTTTCTTTCCCAGTTAGATTTTTAATCATCGTTACGAGCAACTCAATTTCTTCTTCCATATCTCGAAAGCTTGCTGTTTCCACTGGAGAATGCATATAACGTAAAGGTAAAGACACGAGACTAACTGGAACCCCACGACCTGTTCTTCTCATCATATCTGCATCCGTACCAGTAGCACTTGGGGTTAACTCATATTGCACCTGCATGTTTAATGATTGTGCCGTATTTTCTAAAAGCATGTTGATCTTTCGGTTTATTGGAGCTCCCTTTGCCAGAACTGGTCCATTTTCTAGTCGTATATCCCCGTACTTACTTTTGTTCACATTGGGATAATCGGTTGAAAAAGTAACGTCACAAGCGATAGCCATGGTAGGTTCTATCCCAGCAGCAGCAAAGAATGCACCTCCCATGTTCGTCTCTTCATTCACCGTGCTCGCTGAATACACACCAACATTTAGCTTTTCTTTTGAAAGTCTACGCAGTACCTCTGCCACGATAAATGCACCTGTTCGATTATCCAAACCACGACCAGAAATGTATCGATCCATTAAGATTTCAGGTTCCCGTTTATAAACGGCTAAATCCCCAATTTGAACAAGTTTTTCTATTTCTTCTTTTGATTTTGCGCCACAGTCAATAAATAAATCCTCTAGCTCAAAATCTCCTTTTATACCGCCATGGTGCTGAGCATTCACTCCAATGACACCTGTTAGCGTTTTTCCATAGCCAAGAATGGTAACCTTCATCCCAACAGCGGCCTTCGGGTTAACTCCTCCTACTTTTTGCACATACAAATACCCTTGCTCATCAATGCGATTAATAATCAAACCAATTTCATCACAATGACCTGCCAACAAAACTTTAAACTCTGCCTGTGGATTCAATACGGCGATTGCATTTCCTGCATGATCCGTCAAAATATCATCCGCATACGGCTCTATGTAATTCATCCATTTCTTTTGAATATCCATTTCCATACTAGAAGGAGATGGTGTCGATAAAAGCTCTAGTAAAAAATCTTTGTCCATTTGTTCCATGATACTTCCTCCTTTATTCCTTCTTATCGTACCACACATTATTCATAGGATGGAGATTGGCACCCGTATGAATAGGCAAGGCATTGAAAGCCCGCTTTTTCTAAGATGGGTCTACTCATCGTACTAGCATCCACCGTTAAATAGGGACGCCCACTTTCATAGGCTTTTTTTGCTCGTGCTACCAAAAGTGCTGTGTAGTAACCTTTTCCTCTATATTTAGAGAGGGTTGAACCACCCCACAGGCTTGCAAAAGAAGTGTCTTTCTCTAAATATACCCAAGCCCCACTTACTAACCGGCCATCTTGATAGACCCCATATAAATATAAGAAGTCGGGATTGGATTGTTTATCTCTCCACAACCGCTCCCCAAGTTCTTCATGGGGCTCATTCCAAATTTCATTCTCCAACTGAACAATTTCGTCAATCCCTGCCATATCAGTTATTTCTTTTATTTCTATTTGTAGGGGAGCTTTAAGAAAGGGATGACTAGCATCCAAGTCCATGACCATCAATGCTTCTTTTTCATCAATTTTAAACCCTTTACTCATTAATACTTCTTTCAATTTTAGAGGCTGGTCATAACTATATACTTTCCATTCGAAAGCCTGACGAATACGCTTAAAATAACTCATTTCTTCTTCGATAACAGTATTAGCATTCTCCTCATCTAAAGAAGAAAAGGAAATGAACCCTTTCTCACCTGTCGTAGATACGTGACGGACCGTATGCGGCGTGATTTCTTTTTTAAATCCAAGCGGTACGGTTCCTTTTCTAATTTGGTTATTATACACCTGTAAAAGTTCCCCTGAATCCATTCTGTTCTCCTCCAAGTCTTTTCTGATATTGATATTCTACCTCCATTGAGGAATCCTTTTATAAATGAGTCATATTCTTTACTTTTATATGGGCTAACCTTACACTACAACTATACATGGAAGGAGTGCAATTAATGTCACTAGACCAGTGGTTTGTGAAAGGAAAAAATCCAGACGATTTTATAGAATCGATGGAAACACATAAAGAAAATTTATTAAAAGTTTATGATGAGTTTGAAATACCTGCAGACGCCAGCTTTTTTGAAGAACTGAAACAACGACAACTAAAAGTGATTGTCCTAACGGAAGACTGGTGTGGCGATGCGATGATGAATGTTCCTATCTTATTACGAATAGCTGAGAAGTCTGATATGGAAGTTCGAATTCTTGAAAGAGATCAAAACCTTGAATTAATGGATCAATACTTAACAAATGGAAAATCCCGTTCCATTCCCATTTTCATTTTTATCGATGGATCTGGAGATGAAGTAGCAAAGTGGGGACCACGTGCACCGAAAATCCAAACGTTTGTGGATGAAGCCACTTCCAAATTACCTGAAAAGGAAGCAAAGGACTTTAAAGAAAAACAACAAGAAATGTTTACATTTATCACAAAAGCCTATCACGACAATAAAGATTTTTGGGCCGAAGTATATCGCAGCCTAAAAGAAACGCTTAGTTCGTAGTGGTAGGAACCCAAATGAAAAAGTCTGTAAAAAAGGGAAATATGGAGATTTCATATCATGGAAGGTATAAAATAGCCGAGAATGCTGGACACATTCTTGGCAGAGCACGGTAAGGAGTTCAGGCGGGGATTCCCTCTGGACTACCTAACAGGTGAACAAAGAAGAACCCACACCCTATGTGATTTTGCGGTCACGGGTGGGGGTTTACTTTTTTTATAATTTTTATGAGTTTCCTTGGGTTTCTAGTAAGGCAAGAACAAAAGCTCAGGGCGCTCGTTTAGCGACGTACGGACTGCGCCTGGCCATGCCAGGTGGTTCGACTGTCGCGCTGGAGCTGGACGTGGCTGTTGATACAGGTTATCCACACATAGCCAATTTTATATTTTCCTGGCAACAAAGAAAGTCCTCCTGCAAATGTTATCAAGTACCTTCTTCCCTACCCTTATTCTCTATTTATTCATCGGTCGTCCAACCCAAGCATCCTGCGCATACCCTCGTTGCTCCCAATATCCGATATGTTCTTCTTCGATTAATTCAATCCGATTAAGCCATTTTACCGATTTGTAGGCGTACATCTCTGGTGTTATTAATCGAACAGGTCCTCCGCTTTTCTGTGGAATAAGCTCTCCATCCATGAGAACGGCCACCATCATGTCATAGTTCAGCGCTTGCCGAATAGTTAAGCTATCCGTATAAATCCCATCCCCTGAATAGAATTTTACGTAGTTTGCCTTCTTTTGTATTCCGGCTCGTTCGAGCATTTCTTTCAAAGGAATACCTTCCCAAGTTATATTGTAAACACTCCAACCGGTTACACAGTGAAAATCATGAACTTGTACTGTTCGCTTCAACTTCACAAATTCCTCCCAGTGATACGTTTTGGCGGTGTCAACCAATCCATCAATCGTAAAGCTCCAGTTTTCATTCGTAAAGGTTGGCATTTCTGTAACAGTATAGTAGCGAAACTCTCCCTCTCTTCCACCTCCTATGGGTTCTGCATGTGCTGGCTTAGGCAATGGAACCATGTTATTTTCTTCTGGAGCTGTTGTTCGTAGAGACTCTGGTAAGTATGGTCGGAGCCACTTCCAGATTGTTGGAGCGAAAACAACCGCCAAAACACTTCCAGTCGCCATTTTTAAAAATGAACGACGTCGATAGATAGGTAAATCTTCTGTGAAAAATTTCGGGTCTTGTTGTTGATGCTTGCTTTTGCTTAAGCGATTAAACCACTGGCTACGAGTGAGGCTATGATAGATGGCATATGGAACGCCTATCCAGGTTGTAACACCGTGAATAAATAAAGCCGTAGTATTAAAAAAAGAAGGAAAGTATCGGTGAAAAGTTAAGACAAGCCCAGATAAAATAAGGGTAATTAAGAGGACCATGATGAAAAATAAGTTGATTCGGTGATTAGGCTTTTTACGAAGGGTTAAAAAATGCTTGGACATCTTAGGTGCGTAGAACATAAGCGGAAGAATGCTAATGATTCCAATCCATATATGAATATCTTTAATCCAAACTCGGGATGATGGAAACTGAGATCGATAGAAGGTCGAAAACAATAAAAGGCCCGTTACACTTAGCAGTAAAAAAAGAAAAGCATTCGCATGATGCAATCTCGTTAATCTTAATCCAAACGACAAACGTCTTGAAAAAAATGTTTTCCAACTCATCAGCTATCTCTCCTTTTCCTTTCTTAGAGCTAGTATATATCAACTTCCTCTTTGTTGTTAGAAGAAATACTTTCTCTCCGTGTTAAAATTAGAACAATCACACATAAGGAGTTAAAGAAATGAAAAAACAAAAAAGACTAAGGGATTACGGCATACATATCGGAGAAATGAATACAGGCCCTAAGAATAGCATTACCGATGTACGAGACATAACCGTTGGACAGGTTACGCTGAGCGACCAAAATATTCAGAGTGGAGTTACAGCTATCCTTCCTCACTTAGGAAATATTTTTCAAGAAAAAGTACTAGCGTCTACCCATGTGATTAATGGATTCGGAAAAACTACGGGGGCCATACAGATTGGGGAGCTTGGCACAATCGAAACGCCTATAATATTGACGAACACGTTAAGTGTTGGGCTAGCATCTGATGCATTAATTGACTATATGCTGGAGCAAAATCCGGAGATAGGTCGCACAACCGGAACCGTTAACCCGATAGTCGGGGAATGTAACGATATGTTTTTAAATGATATCCGTGCAAAGGTGATTACAAAAGAACACATTATGGAAGCGATACAAACTGCTTCAACAGAGGTTACAGAAGGTACAGTCGGGGCTGGAACAGGTATGCTTTGCTACTCTTTAAAAGGTGGTGTAGGTACTTCCTCTCGAATTATTGATTTGGAGCACGGTTCTTATACACTCGGGGTGTTAGTCGTTTCGAACTTCGGAATCTTACGAGATTTAACGATCAGAGGGAACCCAATTGGGAAAACGTTAAAAGAAAGAATCCTTCAATCCTGGGAGGAAAAGGATAAAGGATCGATTATGATGATTGTGGCTACCGATTTGCCTGTGTCGGAACGTCAACTAAATCGGATACTAAAGCGAACGAATACTGGTTTGGCTCGGACAGGTTCGATTATTACCAATGGAAGTGGTGAAATTGCCATCGGTTTCTCTACAGCCAACAAGATTCCTCATCAAAAATCACATACACTTCATACCCTTCATACGATTCATGAAGAAGAGATGGATGCGGCGTTTCGTGCTGTCGGGGAAGCGACAGAAGAAGCAGTTCTAAATTCTCTAGTCACGGCAACCGCCGTTACAGGGAGAGATGGAAACGAACGTCCAGCATTCAAGGATCTTTTGCAATCGTTTGAAATATCTCTATAAAGACAGGCCCTCTACTTACACGATTGGGCTGTATTCTCCCATAGAGCTACATCATTATCTAATTTCGAATGTTAACTCTGTCTTTTTTTGTCCATACTGATGACAAGAAAGAAGGGATACTATGCACTTACAACAGCTTTGGCAATTATACTTTCGAATACCCTTACTCTACCGTTTACTTTTAACGGTTCTTGCCTTAATGTTTTTATTTGGCATTACGATACACTTTATCGAACCTGATAGCTTTCCAACCATCTTTGATGGCATCTGGTGGGCTTTTGTTACAGGCTCTACAGTTGGGTATGGAGATTACGTGCCTTTAAGTATGGTCGGACGGATGATGGCGATATTTCTTATCCTAGCAGGTGGTGGCCTTGTCACGTTTTACATGGCGACAGTATCAGCAAAAACCGTTAATCTTGAGCACGACTTATCGAGAGGGAAAGTTAAATATAGTGGCAAAGACCATATAGTGTTTATCGGATGGAACGAGAGAACTAAACATCTACTAGACTTCGTGAAAGATAGGCATCGTGAACAATCTATCGTATTAATTGATCAATCATTAAATAATTTCTTGTACCAAGAGCATATGGTACACTTCGTTCGTGGGGATGCAACCGAAGATGAGACGTTAACCAAGGCAAATATTCAGCAGGCAAAATTTGTTGTTATAACCTCGGATCCATCCAAAAATGAGCGTCAAGCAGACCAACAAAGCATTTTGACAACAGTTGCCATCCGTGGGAATAATCCTCATGTAACGATTATTACGGAGATTTTAAAGAAAGACCAAGTTGTCAATGCCACAAGAGCTGGGGCTGATTCCGTCATACGTTCTAACGATTTTATGAGCACGTTATTTTACCATGAAATATTTCGAAATGAGCCTGTTAAGCCCTTTAATTTAATTCTAGAATTATTTTCTAATCAACAGTTTAAAGAGCTATTGCTACCAGAACACCTTAACGGAAAGACCTTTTTGGCTACGTCCGATTATTTGGTGGCTGCGGAACAAATATTAATCGGCATAAAAAGAAATGGAGAGCTATTCATAAACCCTCCATTCCATGAAATTCTTACCCACGAAGATACGTTACTTGTTCTATCTAGATTAGACTAATAGATGCTCTAGCTGTTGTACGAGTTTCTTTCCTCTGTTGACATATTTATCCGGCACCTTCGCGTCTGGGTCTACAGGGGATTGAAACTGGTTCACCATTCCTTGGAGTGCTCCGTTATCTGCATGGTTTTCTACTCCACCTTGGTAAATATGGGCTAGTACGAATGGACTTCCTAAGCGAACCGTTGCTCCTGGTGCATCCAACATTCCTGATTCCACTTTGAAAGGGATACGAAGATACTCATATCCACCCTGATCTGCCATTTGATAATCGAAACACCCTTCATCGTAATCCCAGTTCCCCCCTACAACATATCCGAGAGGCTTTAATTGCTTTTCTAATTCATAAAGGGAAAAGACTTTATTTTCTAAACTCGAAGCTATCGGAATCATGAGAAAACTCCTTTTTAGGTTCTATGATATTACTTTACCCTCTTCTGTCATTTTTATGTTTCTAACAAAATCGTTCCTAGAGAATATAAATGTTTTTCTTCCCAAGAAAGCGAATAACTCTTTATAATGGTCCTGTACAGGTTTCGAGAATCCTTAATGAAAGGGGTTACATATATGTTTGAACTGATGCTCACAATGCTGGAACGACTAGGAATCATTGTGATGATCGCCTTTATATTGACTCGCTTTCGCTTTTTTCGGCAAATGGTACAAGCGGATCAATTAGGAAAAAGACAACAATACCTTGCCATCTTATTTTTTGGCTTTTTTGGCATCATTGGAACGTATTCCGGCTTAACCTTTAGCCCAGAATCCTTTCAATTTGACCGCTGGGCGAACAACCTTACACATGATGAGGCACTAGCAAACTCACGCGTTATTGGAGTCATTATTGCAGGGTTATTAGGTGGTTACAAGGTAGGGATTGGAGCTGGGATTATCGCGGGAGTTCACCGATTTAGCTTAGGTGGATTTACTGGATTTGCTTGTGGGTTTTCTGCCATAATTGCTGGCCTTATATCAGGGGCATTCCATCAGAAAAATAAGCACGTCTCCCCTAAGAAAGCTTTTTTAGTAGGTGGATTAGCAGAAGCTATCCAAATGCTCATTATATTAGTAGTAGCTCGCCCTTTTGATCAAGCTTTTTCACTTGTTCAAGGAATCGGTATTCCCATGATTTTAGCAAATGGTATAGGCTCCGCTATCTTTCTCTTAATCGTACAAAATGTCCTAAATGAGGAAGAGAAAATGGGTGCTTTACAAGCTCAAAAAGCACTTCGACTAGCCGAAAGCACCGTTTCTTTTTTAAGAAAAGGATTGAACCCTCAATCTGCAAAAGCGGTTTGCGATATTTTGCTGCATGAAGTTGAAGCAAGTGCGATTTCGATTACAGACACCAAACAAATTCTTTCCCATGTTGGCTTAGCAGACGATCACCACCAAAGCCACTCTCCTATACAAACAGATGTTACACGAAAGGTGATTGCAGAAGGGAGATTAATTGTTGCCAAACATGAAGATATACGTTGCATGGAAGAGGACTGCCCTCTATCTGCTGTCATCGTCGCCCCGTTAAAACAACGTGGAGTAACCATTGGAACGTTAAAATTTTATTTTCAATCTGAAAAAGAAATAACCGATGTGGTCATCCAACTCATGAAAGGGTTAGGTTCTTTATTATCCAATCAATTAGACATTTCCGAAGCGGACCGTGCGTTTGAGTTGGCGAAAGAAGCGGAGATTCGGGCATTACAAGCACAAATTAGTCCTCATTTTTTATTTAATAGTTTGAACATTATTGTTTCGCTTATTCGTACGAATCCAAATAAGGCCAGAACATTACTTGTCTCCCTATCTCATTTTCTGAGACAGAACATTAAAGGAACAACGCTATCCTTAACGACATTGGAACAAGAATTAAAGCACGTTCGAGCATACTTACTTATCGAAGAAGCTCGCTTTGTGGACCGGTTAACTGTGAATTATAACATTGAGGAACGCTTACTTCATCGTAAGGTCCCTCCTCTATTATTACAACCAATCGTGGAAAATGCCGTAAAGCATGGAATTAAGGATCGAGAAATAGACTGTCATATAAACATCTCCATCCAATCAACTCCAGATGGAAAAACAAGAATTTCCGTAAGGGACAATGGGAATGGAATCTCTCCAGACCAACAAGAGCAGATTGCGAAAGAAGTTTTTACTGAGTCAGAAGGAACAGGTATTGGCTTATTCAATGTAAACCGAAGGCTACAAATGATGTATGGAGAAGACTCCTTGTTAGTTATTACAAGTTCCCCTGAAAATGGTACAGAAGTAACATTCGAAATATAAGGATGGGAGGTAAAATGAATTGACAAAACCTATTAAAGTCCTAATCGTTGATGACGAACGCTATAGTAGAGAGGAATTATCACATCTACTATCTACTTATACGACCATCCGTATTGTCGGAGAAGCGGATTCAGGCGATCAATGTATTACAAAGGCGCTTGAGCTTCAACCAGATGTTATTTTTTTAGATATTGAAATGCCGAAACGTAATGGTATGGATACAGCAAATATGCTGAAGGAATTGAAAAAAACACCGTTAATCGTGTTTGCTACAGCTTATCCGAATTTCGCTGTAGAAGCCTTTCGACAAGAAGCAGTCGATTATCTCGTAAAGCCGTTTGATCCACAAGAGCTGGACGAAACCGTTCATCGATTAGAACGCTATTTATTAACAGATCGAGAAGAAAATGCGGGACCAACCCCTTTCAAGCTAGCAATTGAAGGAGAAGAAATCATCTATATCAATCCAAATGATATTTTATTTATTTACAGAGATAATCGAGTGACCAAAATCGCTTTAACTGGGGAGGAATTTGAAACGAAGACCCCTTTAAAAGAATTAGAAGCGAGACTGAAGGAATATTCTTTTTTCCGTACCCACAAAAGTTATCTTGTGAACTTAAACCATGTGTCGCGACTTATTCCGTGGTTTAATGGTGCCTATCATCTAGAAATGGAAGGAACAAAAGAAATGTTATCGGTTAGCCGAAACTATGTAAAAGCATTACGTGCTGAGCTAGAATTGTAACGTGGATTCCGACACCTTAATCTCATAGAACAACATGTAAATCCTTTATTTAAACATGTTACTCCTATCCCACCATATTTGATAACGCTTTCATATACAATGGTAGCAGTAATTAGATAAGGAGGAAGGAAAATGTTTACGTTTATAAGCGGAATTTTACTTCTCATAATTGGTTATTTCACCTATGGAAAAGTTGTAGAACGAGTTTTTGGAGTAAATGATAGCCGTCAGACACCTGCATTCAGTCATAAGGATGGCATCGATTATTTACCAATGGACCAAAAAAAGAATTCACTCGTTCAACTATTAAACATTGCTGGAGTTGGTCCAATATTCGGGCCTATTATGGGGGCACTTTATGGCCCGGTCGCATTCATTTGGATTGTGCTTGGCTGTATTTTTGCCGGTGCTGTCCATGATTATTTAACAGGGATGATCTCCATCCGTAATCACGGCGCACATTTACCTGAGCTAGCAGGGAAATTCCTAGGCAAAGTAATGAAACACGTCGTAAATGGATTTGCTGTTTTGCTTCTACTTTTAGTAGGGACTGTTTTTGTTACAGCACCAGCCGATTTATTAAACAGCTTAATGGGGGGCTGGGCATCACTAGGACTTATTTTGGCGGCTATTTTTATCTACTACATTTTAGCTACGTTACTCCCGATTGATAAGATTATCGGTCGGTTTTATCCGATATTCGGAGCGTTATTGCTAATCTCTGCTATTGGTGTAGGTATTGGTTTAGTCTTTACAGGTGCTCCAATTCCAGAGCTATCCTTTACAAACTTACATCCGGATAACGCGCCAATCTTCCCATTACTATTCTTAACGATTTCTTGTGGAGCACTATCTGGATTCCATGCAACACAAACACCTATCATTTCACGTACGACACAAAGTGAAAAGCAAGGTCGCTTCATTTTTTATGGAATGATGATTGCAGAAGGGATCATTGCCATGATCTGGGCTGCTGCTGGTATGAGCATGTTTGACGGGTCTACAGGTTTGAATGAGATTCTTGCCAATGGAGGACCTGGCGCTGTTGTTACAGAAGTATCTACAACGCTACTTGGTGCTGTTGGTGGAACACTTGCTATTCTAGGGGTTATCGTTCTGCCTATCACGTCTGGTGACACAGCGTTCCGAAGTGCTCGTATGATTATCGCAGATTATTTAAAAATTGCACAAAAGAAAACGATCAACCGTTTATGGATTGCATTACCGTTGTTTGCTCTTTCTTTTCTCTTGACGAAGATTGACTTCACTTTACTATGGAGATACTTTTCTTGGGCGAACCAATCCACAGCAATGATCGCCTTATGGGTCGGAGCTATGTACTTGTTTATTGCTAAGAAAAACTATTACATTCCGATGATTCCAGCTATATTCATTACCATGGCAACGTTCACCTATATCCTAAATGCGCAAATCGGATTTGGACTTTCTTTACCGATCTCCTACGTGAGTGCAGCCATTATTACTATAGCTATTACATTGATATTCTTCCGAGCAGCCAATAAAGCTCGACAAGCAGAGATACCACTGGATGACGAAGTACCATTTGTAGCCTAAAGAAATTTTGGTTTAGTCTTAGTTACACTTATACTTGGAACTTTACAATTTTTACTTCGTCGGATTTCTTCTTGTTAAAATTTAATACTATAAAGGAAAACCCGCTCTTCACTGAGCGGGTTTTTACCTTTATTTTAATCGTTGTTCCAATTCAGCTTTTTCTGCTTCAAATCCTGGTTTTCCTAAAAGAGCAAACATGTTTTTCTTATAGGCTTCTACTCCAGGCTGATCAAACGGGTTCACACCTAAAAGGTAGCCACTAACTGCACATGCCTTTTCAAAGAAGTACACGGCATATCCAAACGTATAAGCGTCTAATTTAGGAAGATGAACGATCAGATTTGGAACTTGTCCGTCAGAGTGGGCAAGCATTGTACCTTGATAGGCTTTCTGATTGACTTCATCCACTGTCTTGCCTGCCAAGTAATTAAGACCATCTAAATCTTGCGCTTCCTTTTCTAACGTAAGGTTAGACTTAGGTGTTTCCACATGAAGAACCGTCTCAAACAAATCTCTGCGACCATCTTGAATATATTGTCCCATGGAATGCAGATCCGTTGAGAAGTTAGCTGAGGATGGGAAAATTCCTTTTTGGTCCTTCCCTTCACTCTCCCCGTACAACTGCTTCCACCATTCAGAGAAATATTGCAAAGCTGGCTCATAATTCACCAGCATTTCGATCGTTTTTCCTTTGTTGTACAAGATGTTTCGAACAGCCGCATATTGATAAGCAGGGTTTTCCAAAAGGTTGTCAGAGCTTAACTCTTCACGTGCCTTCTGTGCCCCTTCCATCATAGCATCAATATCAATACCACTAGCTGCAATCGGTAAAAGACCTACTGCTGTCAGAACAGAAAAACGCCCTCCAACATCATCCGGAATGACAAAGGACTCATATCCTTCTTCTGTTGCTAAAGTTTTCAAAGCACCTTTCGCTTTATCTGTAGTAGCGTAAATTCTCTTCTTCGCTTCTTCTTTTCCATATTTCTCTTCTAAAAACTTGCGGAACAGACGAAAAGCAATAGCTGGTTCTGTCGTTGTACCACTTTTAGAAATCACATTAATAGAAACATCTTTTCCTTCAAGCACATCTAACAAATCATTCATATAAGGCGCACTAATGCTATTCCCTAAAAACAACACTTGTGGAAATTGTCTTTTTTCTTTCGGTAAAATGTTATAAAAAGAGTGATTTAACATTTCTAGTGCTGCTCTGGCTCCAAGATAAGAACCACCAATCCCAATGACAAGCAATACATCGGAATCAGATTGAATTTTTTTAGCAGCCTGCTTGATACGGCCAAATTCTTCTTTATCGTAATCTTCGGGCAAATCTAACCAGCCAAGAAAATCGTTTCCTGCACCAGTTTTGTTATGTAACTCCTGATGAGCAAGCTTCACAGGCCCTTGCAAATATTCTAATTCGTGTTTTCCAAAGAAAGACAATGCCTTCTCGTATTCGAAACGAATGTAACTCATTTCTTTACCTCCCTATGTGTTTGGTTTGTAGTATTCCCTACTTAAATTTACCGAAACCATTCATTTAAATCAAGTTAAGAAGGGAATCGACAGGAATTTATTGGAGACTTAAACCAGTATAGTTTTAATCCTTATTAGTTATCCTATTATTGAAGGTTATGAAAAGGAGGTAATGTTACGATGAGCTTTATAAAACGTCTTGCACTTTTGTTGGTTATAGTCGGAGCAATCAATTGGGGGCTTGTCGGCCTATTCCAATTTGACCTAGTAGCTGCAATTTTTGGCGGTGGAGAACAAAGTGGAGCGTTTGCCCGTATCATCTATACGCTAGTCGGTATTAGTGGGCTTTTAGCTTTACCGTTGCTTTTCAGAACTTCAGAAGAAACGTCAACACAAAGAGAAGCGAGATTAGAACGTTAATCTTTTCTCTTGACTCAATAAAAAATACCTATCAGGATTAAACCTGGTAGGTATTTTCTATTACATTTTTACTGCTTAAATGTATTTTCTCTTTCAGAAGATTGCTCAATCCATTCTTCCAATTTATCTTTTAGTGTATTGAATCCTGCTGGTTGCGCTTCTTGTTGAGCAACAGCTTTTGTGCGTTTTGGAGCTTGCTTTTTGTCCGCTTGTTTCGGTGCTTCTTGGGTTGCACGGATAGACAAAGAATACTTATTTTTTTCTTCATCAATGTTTAGGATTTTCACTTTCACTTCTTGACCAACGGATAAATGCTCGTTTACGTCTTTTACATAGCCATGCGTAACTTCAGAAATATGAACAAGACCTTGTACTTCCTCATTTAATGCTACGAAGGCTCCGTATGGTTGGATCCCTGTTACTTTTCCTTCTAATACTTGACCTTCTTTGAAATTTTCTGTCATGATGAACAACAACTCCCGATATTTTTTCGTTTCTAATAAGCAATTATTAATTTTAACATAGTTGTTAATCCTTAAGCAAAAGATTTCCTTTAGCTGCTTCTAAATTGCTAAACATATTTGAAAAAATTCGGTAAATAGATGTTTAGATCTTTTCATATGTGGAAATACTTATTTATGTAAGACTTTCTCGTATTCCCCCTGTAAAGCAAAGCACAGAGCTTTGCTTTTTCTTTTTGTCTTTTTTTCGTTTTGATACGTTTAGAATTATGTATTTTGGGCTATCATTTATATTACTAGCTCCTTCGTATTATAGCTCTGTTTTGGTAGTACCGTATTACCAAATTAACCTACGTTGTTACGAAAAGGGGCTATTTTCGTTTTGATAACTAACTCCTTCCATGCATAGAACCTCCTCGCTCGGAGATTGTAGGGGCAAGGATGTTAATGGAGGAGTACCTCGTGCCCTGCTTTTGTCTTCTTGAATCTTTACCTCACGTACAATTTCGAGGATCCTCGTATATATCATCCGCAAAATAAAACTTCCTCCCAAAATATAGCGATTAAAAGCAACACTCTTCTAAAAAACAGATTTTTGTTTGAGCATCCGTATCTCTTTTTCCCCAGACGACATGATACACTAGGCTTATGTAAATGAGGGGAGGAAATGACGATGGCTACATTCGATAAAGTGCTTAATCGCAGAAACACAAAATCAGCGAAATGGGACTTAGTAAAAAAGCTTTATGGCTCAGACGATGTTATCCCGATGTGGGTGGCAGATATGGACTTTCCGGTTCCTAGTGCCGTAACCGAGGCACTCTCAGAACGAGTTTCACATCAGGTGTATGGATACACCTTAACGGATTCCAACGTGGACGAAGCAATCCTCCATTGGGTTCAAAGCCGTCATCAATGGAATATTAAAAAAGATTGGTTGCTTTATAGTCCTGGAGTTATAACGACATTACACATAGCCGTACAGGCGTTTACGGATCACGGAGATTCGCTCCTTATACAAACACCTGTTTACCCACCTTTCTATGATTTAGTGAACCTGCATGATCGAACTTTACTTACCAATCCACTTGAACTAAAGGATGGCAAGTATGAAATCAATTTTGAACATTTGGAAACACAGTTCAAAAAAGGGGTAAAAGCATTTATTCTATCTAATCCACATAATCCTGTTGGTAGGGTTTGGACAAAAGAAGAATTAACAAGAATAGCAGAACTTTGTATTCAATATGATGTGCTTATTCTTTCAGACGAAATTCACGCTGATCTCATACATAGACCTAATACGCATATTCCAATCGCTTCTCTTGGTGAAGAAGTTGCACATCGAACTGTGACGTGCATGTCTCCAACGAAAACTTTTAACATGGCTGGACTGCGAATTTCCTTTGCTGTCATTTCCGATAAAGAAAAGAAACTCTTATTGAAAAAACATTTTAAAAAACAAGGCCTTGGTATTTTAAACACGATGGGAATCCTAGCGTTGGAGGCTGCCTACCAACATGGAAAGCCTTGGTTGGAAGAGCTTCTTGATGTACTAGAGACAAATATATATCTTGTGAAAGAAGCCTTTTCTAGTAGAAAAGAAATTACCTTAATTGAACCAGAGGGGACCTATTTGCTTTGGTTAGACTGTCGAGCAATGGGGTTAGACCAGAAAGAGTTAAAGCAATTTATGCAGGAAGAAGCCAAAGTAGGCTTAAACGATGGGGTAACTTTCGGAGACGAAGGGGAAGGGTTCATGCGGATAAATGTTGCCTGTCCGACCGAAACACTTCAAATCGGATTAAAAAGGATTGTCGATGCTCTTGATAAAAAGTTGTAAATATAGAAAGGCTCCGCGTGTAAGGAGCCTTCTTTTTTATTTCATCATATCCGGTTTATTTGTTTCCGTTGGATCACTAGGAGATTCTCCTTCTTTCTCTAACTGGATCTGACCACAAGCTACCCGGTCTCCCGAATTACCAGCTGGTTGAGATACCCCATCATCCTGGGAAGCATGAATGACTAGGGATGTCCCCTCTCCTTTAAGTAAAGAATTCTTCCCATCCATCAAAGTAGCACCATTTACCATAAGTTCTGTATCCACTAAGCCTTCATTTGGAGCTTCAATGTTTGGAAGATCCCCTAAGTGTGGACCTTCGGTATACATTGAACCATGCTCTTTATTATCGGGGTTAAAGTGACTTCCAGCTGATTTGAAATCAGGTCCTTCACATTTTGGGTATTCGTGTACATGAATACCGTGGAAGCCGGGTTCCAATCCTTCCACTTTCAGTTGTATTTTCACTCCATCAGGTTGTTCAATAAAATTTGCTGTTCCAATTGTGTCACCTGAGCTGTTATACATATCTATTTTCAGCGGGGTTCTTGTAGGTTCCTGACATCCAGTTAAACAAAAAAGAAGAATGATAAATAGGATTATCGAAACATGCTTCATACTTGTACCCCTTTCACTGCCATATGGGTATAGTATGAACATGAATCGTTCCCTTTATCCTTTTCTCGAATTGTCTTTCGTAGGATACTTCTGATTAAACTTCTTCTCTTCTTTTTTCGATGCACGTATGAATAACCACATAGCAACACCAGCACCTATCATAAACAAGCATAGTATGAGGACAGATGGAATATATAAACTTTTATCCTCTGGAAAATATAGAAACTCCATCATAAGCTATCACTTCCTTCCCCACTAGTATAACAAAGCATTGTCCCAGAATCAGTGACATCTTTTCCAACTTTTCGAGCCATAGTTCTGGCTTGTGATTCTTGTTGGATTTTGAGAAGATAAGTTCAAAGAACGATTAAAAGGATGATGGTAATGGAGAATGGACAAGTTGGAGATACTGTAAAAGCACATTATAAATCCGGAACCTACGTAGGAGAAATTGTTGAAGATCGTGGACAAAACTATTTGATTAAAGTATTAGCTGTTTTAAAGCATCCGCTTCAAGGAGATATCCATAATTATGGGAAGACAGAGGATGTGTTTTTCCACCAAAGAAAAGCTCTAAGCTTCGAGGAAAAAATGAACGTATCCAAATCAGCTACACACCCCTATGAAGAAGAAGTCCCAGACTATAAAGAATCGTTAAAAGCAGCTTTAAATACTCAAAAGAAAAAATTTGAACAAGAGGAAAAAACAGCTTTTCAGCAAAAAGCTTTAGAGGAACTAAATGACTTAGAAAAGCGATACTTTCGTACTTAGAACTAAAAAGGGAAAGCAAAAGCTTTCCCTTTTTACGTACCTGGAACTTTTAAGTTTCGGTCTGGTTTCTTTCCTTTCCCATAAATCCTATTAGCTATTTTAGGTGCTTGATCGAAAAGGATCATGCCAATAAATGCAGCGATAAGAATATAAATTCCACCAAGTATTTTCACAGTCCCAGTTGCTACGGAAGCAATAACAACGGAAAATTCTCCACGCGCACAGATGGACAATCCAGCTCTTAATGATACCTTTTTAGACAAGCCATACCAACGACCACCCACAACACCTACTAGGATTTTTGCAACCATCGACCACAGTAATAAGACAACGATTAGCCATGGGAGCGGCAAGCCGTCCCCTAATTGTATCGTTGTACCGAAATAAACAAAAAACGTTGGGAGCATAAGGTCTTTTACAGGGGAGACCGTGTGCTCTACACGTTCAATTTTGCCAATTTCCGCTAGCATCATACCTGCTAAGAAAGCACCAAGTACTTCAGACAGTCCTAAGAACAATGCGAGGCCACCAAATGATACAGATAGACCGATTAACAAGGCAATTTTTATATCTTCATCATCTATTTTCACCAATAACTCCTCAAAGCGTTTGAACACTGTTTTTCCAAGGATAATGGCAAGTGCCGCTAACCCGATAATTTTCCCGAATAATAGGAGGAGGTCACTCGTTTGGAAGGTTCCGCTCATGTGCACCCCTAAAATAACGGCGACAACAATGGGAGCGATTAAGTCTTCAAAGATTAAAAGGGCAAGAATAAATTCAGTCTCCGCATTAGCCATACGGCTTTTGTCGTCAAGTAGTTTGGCTGTAATCGAGGAACTAGTAGCGTATGTAATGCCCCCTACAATGAAGGCACTAAACCAGTCCATCCCGAAAAGGAAGGCGAAAAGCATGGAAACGCCAAGGCTTAGGCCGACATCTAATAAACCTGATGTCCAAATTTTCTTAGCGATGCCTCCCAATCGTTTAACGCTGAATTCCAAACCGAGGAGAAAGAATAGAAGAACAATGCCGATTTCACTGGCAAAATGAAGAATCTCGTTCTCACTTAAGACGTCTGCCAGTATAATTCCGAACAATATATATAAAATGACACTTGGAAAATTAATCTTTAAGCTTAAAAAGCCCAAATAGAATATCCCAAGTAACACTAAACCTGCACCTAATAATATAGGAAATTCACTATGCAAGGTTTATCACCGCTCTCCCTTAGAAAGTCCATGCAGTGCATCAATCTGATCCTGTTTCCCAATTGATATTAAAGTGTCACCTGGTGCAATCCTAGTATCGATTTCTGGTATAGCAACCGTTTCATCCCCTTGGACAATCCCAATAACCGTTGCACCCGTCTTATTCCGAATATCGGATTCTTCAATAGACAGATTAGCAATCGGAGAATTTGGTTTCACCTCAATATAATCTACCACAACTTGTTTTCTAAACATTTTCAGCTTATCTACATCGACAGGTTGATACGTAGCACCGAGAAGCTGTGCACCTAGTTCTCTTGTTTCGTCTGGTGTTAGATCCATTGCGAAATCCGCTTCATCATTATCCGCATCATTAAAAAAGTATAATTCTCTCTTTCCGGTGTGGTGGACAATAACAACTAGCATGCTGTCTTCTGCCGTTTTCAAGCAAATCTTTTGTCCGATACCTGGTAGCTGAGATACTGAAATTTTCACCGTAAAACACCTCTCTTAAGCCATATATTAAATCCAGTAATCACTAAAAAATCACTGTAAAAAAAGCTAGAGAAAAGTCTCTAGCTTTTATTTACTGTACGTCATTATTCACCTAGGTGTTCTTTAATTACTTCTTCAATACCTTGTAGCGCTTGTTCTTCGTCGCTACCGTCAGCTGTAATCTTAATTTGAGCTCCCTTTGGTACACCAAGGGACATAACACCCATAATGGATTTTAAATTTACTGTTTTACCATTGTAGTGCATTTCAACCTCTGACTCAAACTGTCCTGCTTTATTTACAAGAAGTGTTGCTGGTCTTGCGTGTACGCCAGTATCATCTGTAATTGTAAATGTTTTTTCTTTCATATTCTTTCCATCCTTTCCTAACCTTAACCATAATTTTCACACTAAGGAATCTGAAACCCTTGCATGTATTATATTTATTATATACGAATTCCTTTAGATTAGAAACATAAAAACATCGTTCTAGTTGAGGATTTGTGAAAAATGTCGTATCTATTCATGAATAAGGCCTTGTTTGAGAAATTTTATCCGTTATGATACCTTTAACTAGTACATTATTCAAACTAGGAGGCCTATCAATGAGCGTACATATTGGTGCTAATAAAGGAGATATTGCAGATAAAATTTTACTACCAGGAGATCCACTTCGTGCAAAATATATTGCCGAAACTTTCCTTGATGACGTCGTGTGTTATAACGAGGTACGCGGCATGTACGGATATACTGGTACATACAAAGGAGAAAGAATTTCCGTTCAAGGAACTGGAATGGGAGTACCCTCTATTTCGATTTATGTAAACGAACTGATTCAAAGCTATGATGTTCAAAAGTTGATTCGTGTTGGAACTTGTGGAGCTCTACAAAAAGACGTAAAAGTTCGTGACGTAATTCTTGCATCCACTTCTTCTTCGGATTCTCAAATGAACCGGATGACCTTTGGTGGAATTGACTTTGCCCCAACAGCGGACTTTGAATTATTGAAAAACGCTAATGATGCAGGAATAGAAAAAGGGTTGAAAATGCGTGTTGGAAACGTCTTTACAAGTGACAGTTTTTACCGTGATAACGGAAAAGAATTGTTCGAGCTACTTGCAAGCTACAATGTATTAGCAGTAGAAATGGAAACAACCGCGCTTTATACGCTGGCAGCAAAATACGATAGACAAGCTCTATCTGTTCTAACGGTTTCGGACCATATCATTACTGGAGAAGAAACTACTGCCGAAGAGAGACAAACTACTTTTAACGATATGATTGTAGTAGCTTTAGATGCTGCGATTAAGTAAAAATTAGGTTTAAAAAGATCGTGGATTATGACCACGATCTTTTTATTGTTTACCAGGACATTTTTAAATTGGCTTAGTGAGGATAACATGCAACAACATCCAGTTTAGTTACGCGGGTGCTGTTGTTTTTTCTTAGAAGTCCACTCAAAACTCGTCATCCATAATCCTTTCTCTACTTCAAATTCCTCATCTTTCTTAAATCCTAATTTTTCATAAAGCTGAATGGCTGGTACATTTTTGGAACCGGTTTGAACCGTAATTCGCATTGTTGGGTATTTCTCTACTACATGTTGAACTAGTCCTCTTCCAATCCCTTTACGAAAATGGTCTGGATGGACAACTACTCGGCAAATACTCACTTCTTCCCCAATTTCATAAGACATGACGCCTGCTAATGCGCCTTCTACAACATATCCAATGAAGGTTTCGTTTGATGCTTGAATCGACTCGATTGTTTCGTTTAATGGAGGGAATGACGTTACCCCTAACCACTCTGCTTCTATTTGATAAGATGGGATTTGAATGTTGTAGATTTGTTTTGCTACAAGTACATCTTTAGGATTTATTGGAATAATCAAGGCCGTTTCTCTCTTTCCATATAGATTTTCTCTATTATACTCCTAAAAATTCTTCATTACATAGAGTAAATCTAAAGACCACCCATCCCCTTTTATTTGTTAACCTATAAATAAAATGGTTGACAAATTTACCTATCTCTTCTATTATCATTCCGTGAGAGGAGATTAGATATGAAAAAATTCAATGCTGTTGATATTTCGATAGGAGCCATTTTTGTTGCTTTAATGGCAATCGGAGCAAACATTGCGGTCTGGTTCCCATTTTTAGCTATCCCTATTGCTGGAAAATCAGTACCGTTATCGCTTCAAACTTTTTTTGCTATTCTAGCCGGACTTTTACTTGGAAAAAGACTAGGTTCTTTCTCTATGCTCGTTTACCTTTTGATTGGGCTAGCAGGTGTACCTGTATTTGCTCAAATGAAGGCAGGACTTTTTATTTTATTAGATTACACAGGTGGCTTTCTTATTTCGTTCATATTTGTAGCATGGGCTAGCGGTTGGATAGTGGAACGAATGAAAAAAGCGACATTATATACATATTCCGTTGCTGCTATTGTAGGTGTAGCGGTCAATTATGGGATAGGCGTTACCTATATGTGCTTAGCAATGAACACATGGTTGGAATTAAGTATAGGCTATGGGGCTGCTTGGACAGCAATGGTCCCATTCCTAATAAAGGATTTCATTATTGCGATAGTTGCCGCTGTGATTATGGTAAGAATAGCAAGTCGACTGCCAAAGCTTGCTTAAGTTCATTAAATTATTTTAACATCCCCATTTTTCATACAATTGTATGTTATTCTGAGTTTAGATTAGGGTACACTACAACCATCAACACGTGTGAGAAAGGGATGAATGGAATCGATGGAGTTGTTTTCGAACACGCCACTTTGGGCTGCATTGTCCGCCATCGTGTTTGCGCAAGTCGTCAAGATACCGATTCAATTCGTAGCTACTAGAGAATTCAAGCCTGGACTTGCCTTTAGTACAGGTGGAATGCCTAGTAGCCACTCCGCAGCAGTTGCTGCCTTAACAACAAGCATTGGAATCAGTCAAGGATTTGGATCCCCAATATTTGCGGTATCTTGTATTTTTAGTATCATCATCATGTTTGATGCATCAGGAGTCCGTAGACACGCAGGAGAACAAGCCATCGTTTTAAATCGTTTAGTAAAAGATTTTCAGTATTTCGTGGAAGAAGCGAAAGTTTGGTCTGAAAAAGAAGACTACGAGAAACGAAAAGAATTAAAAGAATTGCTTGGGCACCAGCCCATTGAAGTCTTCTTCGGCGGTATTTCCGGTATTATAATTGCTTATCTTTTTTACCAGATTTAATGTTGTACGACAAAAAGGGCTATTCCCGTTTGTGGAATAGCCCTTTTTTTACCGATTGTGGTTGTCCCGAAACGCTTGAAGTGCTTCTGTTTCATTTAATTGGGTCAGTTCTGATTCTGATAAGGAACCGTCCCCTTTTTTCACAAGATATACTTCAACCTGTTGCTTTCCCCACTCTTGATACACGGCGTCTACGGTTGGATAATACAAGTCAATTTTATTTCCTTGTATTGCACCACCCTTATCGGCAACTACTCCGTAACCGTAACCAGGAATAAATAATATCGTGCCAATCGGATATACATTTAAATCTGCTGCAATTGTAGAATATAAATCTCGTTTTACCTTTACACCAGAATAAGTGATTCCATATTCCGGATGATCTGGTGTCTTCCCTGTTGACTCATATCCTGCCGTATATCCTGTTGCTGTTACGACATCACTAGGATACTTCTCAAAATTAAAAGCTTCCTGTATCGTTTCTGGACCTTTCACTTGTTCACTTGAAATATATCTTGTGGTAGCTTTTTCGTGATTGAAAGATTTCAAGGATAAAGCTACTTCCTTATGCGAACGTTCCTGCATAAGAGATTCCGTTTGAACTTGTCCCATTTTTAAGTCTACTGCATGTACATTCGTAACAGTAGCGAAAGTCGAGTAGGATGCGCCAAGAAAAAGGATGGTCATCATCACTCTTCTTCCAATATTTCGTATTTTCATGTTCGGATAACACCTCTCTGAGTGTCATCCTACCCTCTTTGCTACCTTTCTATACCTATAATCATTAAGTTCTAATGTTCGGAAAAATCAAAACATTTGATATCCTTGTTTTCTTAACCAACGTATGACAAATCCGGCTACAATTGTACCTACAAAACCAGCTGATAAAATAGTGATATCCACTGGTGTCAAAATAGTAATTCGGTGCCATAATGTTGAGAAAGCTTTCCCTGTGTCCAAAAAGTATGTAGAAAACGGAAAATCATCTACAATAAAACAAACAACGATTGGGTAAACAAAAGACATTACCCAGGTTGATCGCAGTAACATATTTAAAATAAAACCTATTCCAAAAAATAAAACAAAAAACAATAAGATAGAAACGATAAATTGTATCAAATCTTTGTTCCCCCTCGAAAATCCATCCTCCCAATTTTATTATGAATGGGCGGATAAGACAAGTTATCCTCTACTGATTAGAACAAAAAAAGCAAGGATGAGTATCCTTGCTTTTCCCTATCACTTAAAAGATATTGAATTTACCTTTTTTAAGAACGAGACCTACACCGCCGATTTTGAAAAGGGCACGGTTATCGATCATTTTCTTCATAAAGGAAGCCGTCCAACCGAAGATTTTTTTGTCTCCGAATATAACACCAATTGCATCACTATCCCCAAGTGAAGCTACTGTACCTCTGTTAAGAAATTCGAATGATTCCAACTCATCTTTACCGTGTACAAGTGCCACTAAATTGTGAGCAATGGTTTCTGCTTCTTGCATGGCAATTTGTGCTGTTGGAGGATATGGTCTTCCTGTTTCCTCGTTCATAATAAGTGCGCAATCTCCAACAACAAATACGTCTGGGTGAGATGGGGCACGCATATCAGGTTGAACTTGTACTTTACCACGGTTATGTTCTAATCCAGAAGTCTCTACTAAAGAGTTAGCACGAACTCCGGCAGCCCATACTGTAGTTAGAGTAGGAAGCTCTTCTTGTTTCTCATCTTTTTCAAATGTAATTCCATCGGCTCTACATTCTTTTAATAGCGCACCTGTTTTAAATTCAACACCACGTGCTTCTAAAGAATTCATTGCATATTCAATAAGCTGTGGATCGAAGCCAGGAAGAATCGTTGGAGCACCTTCTACTACAATCATACGTACATCTTTAGGGTCAATATCATATTCTTTACAAAGCTCTGGTACACGGTTTGCAAGTTCTCCAGCGAACTCAATACCAGTAAACCCGCCCCCACCGATAACGATGTTCAAACGCTCTGGACGCTTTTCTTTTTCATTGTTGTACATCGCAAAATTATATTCAATATGCTGTTTAATTAATCGTGCAGAGTTAATACTGTTAATCGTAAATGCATTTTCAATGAGTCCTGGAATTCCAAATGTAGCGGCTTCAAATCCTAAACCTACTACTAAGTAATCATAGTCTAACTCACCATTTTTCAAGATAACCTTTTTGTCATCTGGTTTAAGCTCTACTACCGTGTCTTGAATAAATTCGATTTTGTTCGTGTCGACTACATCTTTAATCGGAATTCTTGTCCGGTCATGATGTAGTGTACCTGCTGCATTTTCGTGCAACCAAGTCGTTTCATAGTGGTAATCATGCTTGTTTACAAGCGTGATGTGAGCATCATTTCTGCTCAATTTTTTTTGAAGCTTGATAGCAGTCATTATCCCGCCATATCCAGCCCCAAGAATCAAAATCTTAGGTTTGTTCATCCGTATCACTTCCATCTGTATTTTTTCGTATTAGGAATACGTGATATATTTCACGTATAAGTATATACTATCTTGTGAAATATGTCACATTTTCGTAATATTTACCCTAATTTTCATCTTATTCCTTTTTAATAGCATTTTCAACCCTGAAGCAATTATTCTGATTATTCGCTTTTTCCTTGTTTTAACTTCTTATTCTACTCATTTTAATACGTAAGCATCTTTATATATTTCTTAGAAACATATGTTAAAATACTAAATGGAACAAGTGATTTCCTTTTAAAGGGAAGCAAATGATTTAGGAGGATTACGATGAAGGATCAAATATATGATGTGACCATTATCGGTGCTGGGCCTGTTGGGTTATTCACAGCATTTTACGGTGGATTACGTCAAGCAAGTGTTAAAATTATTGAAAGTCTACCGCACATCGGAGGTCAGCTTTCTGCCCTATACCCAGAGAAATACATATATGATGTAGCTGGTTTTCCAAAGATTCGAGCACAAGAGTTAGTCGACAATCTCAAGGAACAAACTTCCTTGTTTGACCCTACTATTGTACTCAACGAAGCAGTTGAAACGGTGGAACGTTTAGAAGATGATTCCTTTAAACTAACCACAAATGCTGGTATTCACTATACAAAAACTATCATTATTACGGCTGGGAATGGAGCATTTCAACCGAGAAAGCTAACCATTCCAGGTGCAGAGAATTATGAGGGTAAAAATCTACATTATTTTGTAGAAAATATGGAAAAATACCGAGATCAAAAAGTAATGTTGTTCGGTGGAGGAGATTCTGCGGTGGATTGGGCACTCATGTTAGAACCGATTGCCAAAGAAGTGATTCTTGTACACCGTCGTAACGAGTTCCGCGCACACGAATCCAGTGTTGACCAATTGGTGAATTCGAATGTGAACATTATGACTCCATTCGTTCCAGAAGAAATCATCGGTGGTGACCTTGTGGAACAAGTGAAGCTAAAAGAGGTAAAAGGGGAACGGGAAGAGCTCATTGATGTGGATTCCGTATTAGTGAACTACGGATTTATTTCCTCCCTCGGCCCAATCAAACAATGGGATCTAGAAATTGATAAAAACAGTATTCTGGTAAATTCGAAAATGGAGACCAATATAAAAGGCATTTATGCTGCTGGTGATATTTGCACATATCCTGGAAAAGTTAATTTAATTGCTTCCGGATTCGGTGAAGGACCAACTGCAATTAATAATGCAAAAAACTACATTGATCCAGATGCAAGAGTTCAACCAAAGCACTCTACTAGCATGTTCTAAAATAGATGATGATAGTGGCCGGGAAAAATCGTTTCAATCATAATAAAATCCGAACTGATTCGAAAATCTTTATTAGAATTCGAATCAGTTCGGATTTTTCTTTAATGGTGCGTTTGTAATATTGTTGCCAATAATATATAGACTGCGACGTGACTCTAATTGAAAATTTATTGAAAGAATGAAAAGTGAAGCTTGATGCCACGCTTCGGCAGAACACTCCGCTTTCCACGGGCACGGCCTCAATCTCCTGATATGAACGAAACTGTCAACCTCTCGCTGTTAGGTTTGTTTTTTGGCATCTTTAAGAAGAGAAGCTATTTTTGGCTTCTTTCGATTATTGTTATTTCATTCTGTACTTCTAGCCATCTGGCTAGATATACCCTTTCTTTAGCTTGTAAACCACTTCTCGCCGCTTGGAATAGCTGTCAAATGCTCTCGTTGACAGCTATTCCAAGCGGTGAGACACTTAACTAAGCTAAAGATAGGATCGCTGGTTATTCCTCCTTTTTTATTTATTAGAATAGGTGTTAAGAACACGGCACGAAGGCAAAAATCTCTACTGCGGTTAGCATCCTGATATTCGTGGGTTTTCACATTTTATCTTTCCGTATAAAGGCCTTACCACTAACTCAGAACGTGCGTTATTCTGATGAAGAAATGGCACAGAGGAGATTACGTGGGTTATCCTTTCCGGTATTTTTCTTTGCCTTCGAGCCCTATTCTCACCATCTATTTAAAAATCGTCTCCCAAATTGTTATAAAGTGTTATGCCATTTTAGGATCATCTAACTCCCGTGCAACTGCCCATATAAACCCTGCTAATTCTCTTGCCACTGCAGTAATTGCCTTACCACTTTCTTTCCCTCTGGATAAGAGTCGGTAGTACTTTTTATTTAATCGATGTTGAGCTTTCCATGATATAGCTTGTACACTAGCACTTTGTCCTGCTTGTCTTTTTTTCAATTCACCCTTCACAGCTGGTTGATACCGATAGCTCCAAGCCGATTCCACGAGTAAACGGCGAACATGCCTATTTCCCATTTTTGTTATATCACCCTGGCGTCTACTTTCACCACTTGATTGTTCACTTGGAGTAAGCCCAACGTAAGCCATAAAGTGTTTAGCGGATACAAATCTTTGAAAGGATCCAATTTCTGCAACTAAACTAGTAGCTGTAATTACAGCTACTCCCCTTAATGCCTGGAGCGCTTGTATCATTGGGGCATGCACACCTTCGGTTGCTTGGAATTTTATTTCTTCTTCATATCTCTTTATTCTTTCTTCCAACTCTTTTAATTGATGATAATATTCCTGAAAGACAATCTGTGTGGAAGACCGATCAAACTTGAGGGAATGAAGCCATTCCCGATATCTATAGGTCCACTTTCTTATTCCTTTGGGAGGATGAATGTTGTACCGTAACAAGAACTTGGTCAACCTATGTTTTGCCCTTAGTTCGTCTTCCTTTGCATCTTCCCTAGCTCGGACTAAATCTCGAAGTGCTTCATCCTCTTCAGTTGGTACATAAATAGAGGTTAATTCACCAGCTCGGAAGAGTTGCGCAAGCCTCATCGAATCTCTTCTGTCTGTTTTAACTCTCTCACCCGGTCTTTTTGGAATTAAAGATGGCGCAATGACATCACATTCAATTCCAAGAGTAAGAAAGAATCTATATAGTTTGTAGCCTGTTGGTCCAGCTTCATAACATACTCGAAGAGATTGTGGATCTCCTATTTTCTTTACAACCTTTTTGATGTTTTCGTAGTTATGAGGAATTTCTCCCCAATATCTTGGTTTCTCTCGACCTTCCTCAGCAATAGAAATTGAAATTCTTTCCTTGTGGACGTCTAATCCAACGTATTTTATGGTATCCTTCATAGTACTAGCTCCTTTTCGTATTATAGCTCTGATTTGGTTTGATTTTACTTAGTAGACATTCTAGCCAAATTAACCTACGTTATTACGAATAAGGAGCTAGTTTCGTTCATGATAACTCAGAAGAAACCCACTTCCTGCGGGGCTTTCACCTCGTGCTGTTCTCGTAGGAGTCTCCGTATTCTACCTACGCTAAGTTACTACTTTCTAATTTGGTAAACTTTGTAGCCGGAAGCAGCTAATTAATTCTCAAATAATTGGAAACCCTATTCAAAAATTATAATTCTGATAACTATGAAAAGCTATCTTAATAAGATTTCACTTACTTATAATATTATTAAAAGTTACTTTATACTTCGGAACTTAATTTGTCAGCTACTTATGGCATGTTGATTGGAGTGGAGGGTAATCGACTCCTGCGGGAACAGCACGAGTTGAAGACCCCGAAAGATGCACCTGCGTCTTCTAGTAACGCTTAGAAGTAAGCTTCCTCGGTGCAAGGCAGCAAGGATGATTATTCTATGTAGTAGCCTGGCTGAGGCCGTGCCCGCGGAAAGCGATTACCCGCAACGGAAATCAGCATCGTACACACACCCGAGCAGTCACTAAACCGTTGGTTTTGTAGTACCTTTTAATATTTCTTTATGTCGAATTTCTATCAACTATGAAGGAAGATCCAATCATAAAAATTAACATTCTAAGCCTGTTATTCCTGTAATCATTTCGCCTTTTGAGTGATGTTATAGTTCTGTCCCAGCCCCATTTCTTGGATTTTTCATAGAATCAATCAATTTGTGGGAAAGTAAGGCGACACGAAATGAAGGAGGAACAAGTAGACATGGAGAATGTCTTTAAGGATGCAATTATTCCTTTAGCAAGCCTAATGAATGGACAACGCCAGGATATTTCAGAACATGTATATGGATTACAAGTACAAATCGTCAACGTGTATTTTGTGCGAAATAGAAATACCGACGATTGGGTTCTAATCGATGCTGGAATGCCCAGATCTGACCGTGCCATTATTAAACATGCTGCGGAAATTTTTGGACCGAACCATAGTCCTAAAGCTATTATTTTAACGCATGGCCATTTTGACCACGTTGGATCAATTACGGATCTTATTACGTACTGGGATGTACCTGTCTATGCTCATGAACAAGAATTGGACTACTTGACTGGAAAAGCATCTTACCCAAAAGGGGATGCTGAGGTAGAAGGCGGATTAGTCTCTAGTTTATCACCGTTATTCCCGAATCACGGGATAAATTTAGACAATCATGTCCACCCTTTACCCGATGATCATAGCGTCCCTTTTCTAGATGACTGGGAGTGGATAGCTACCCCAGGTCATACAGATGGACATATTTCGCTGTTTCGTGAACTCGATCGCACGATAATTGTAGGAGATGCCTTTTGCACGGTAAAACAGGAATCTCTATACAATGTGATTACACAAAAACATGAAATAAGTGGTCCACCCAAATACTTTACAACAGATTGGGAAAAAGCGGAGAAATCCGTGCAAAAGTTACGAGAACTTGAGCCACATTTCGCCTGTCCTGGTCACGGATTACCTATTCATGGCGAGAAGCTAACCGCTGATTTACAGCATCTTACTGCACATTTTGAAAAAATCGCGAAGCCTGAGCACGGAAAATTTGTGGACTAAAAAAAGCGCAGCATTCACGCTGCGCTTTCGCTATTAACATTCCTCCGGTGTACCTTCTCGTTCTTTCGCTTTGAAAGACGACCCACATCCACACGAAACGATGGCATTTGGATTATCAATCGTGAATCCGCCACCCATCATGTTTTGTTTAAAATCGATGGTTGTTCCTTCAATGATGGGAATATCCTGTTTCGTAATGATTACAGGTATTTCATTAATTTCTTCTATTTGTTCAAGCTCATCATTCACTTCATAGTCAAAGCCTAATGCATAGGATAGACCACTACAACCTCCGCCTTTTACACCAAAACGAAGGCGTACTGTTTCCGCATCTTCTTCCTTCATCATCTCATTAATTTGATGCTTCGCGCTATCTGTTATATTTAGAACCATTGAAAGTCCCCCTATCATGTTACTACTTCTTAGTATACCTAGCTTTTACTATCTCATCAACTTTTCTGATTCCATTGGAACCTACCTGTAGCAACTGTTTCTGCTTTACCTCTCATCCATACGTGGTCATCGTCGCCCCACGTGATGAACAAATCTCCTCCACTTAAATGGACACACACTTCTTTTCCTTTTTCCGAAAACCCATTTAACACAGAAGCAACACCAGCCGCACAAGCACCTGTTCCACACGCTTGTGTAATACCAGAGCCTCTTTCCCAAACACGGAAATGCACTTCTTTATCGGAAACAACTTGAACAAATTCTACATTAACTCCCTCTGGAAAACGCTCATCCTTTGTAATTGTAGGACCTAATGTCTGCAAAGGAGCTTTTTCTATATCTTCTACATAAAAAATGGCATGCGGATTTCCCATCGATACAGCCGTAACTTCTAATTCCTGTTCTGAAACAACAAATGGCTCTGCAATAATTTGCTCTACATCCGCACCGACCATCGGTATTTCTTTTCTTCGCAAATGAGGAATCCCCATATCTACAGTAACCTCTTCAACAACATTTCCGGATTCGTGAACATGAGCTGTCACGTTCCCTGATAACGTTTCAATTGTAAATGTGGTCTCAGAAACTAAATGATGCTCATATGCATACTTTGCAACACACCGAAGACCATTTCCGCAATTTTTTCCTTCTGACCCATCTTTATTAAAAATACGCATCGACACTTCCGCTTGTTCACTCGGCCCGATTAAAATTAATCCATCTGAACCGATTCCGGTATTCACATTAGAAATGTACCGAGCGATGGCAGGTAGTTGATCTTCTTTTAACGTAGTTTGGTATAAGTCTACATAAATATAGCTATTTCCTAAACCGTGCATCTTTGTAAATGGGATGTTCATTATAGTCATCATTCCTATTCTTCTTTTTGTATAGAAAACGCCACAGCACTACGTCCAGTCACGCAGTCACTATGGCGTATATATTAAAATAGGGGATTCTCCTCTAAATATTCATACACTTTTTCAACTAACTCTTCTGGACTGTCTGCCGTTACAGGTTCCCCATTTACAATAGCAAACAGACTCATCGAACAAATTCCACAAAAGCTTGTACAGCCATATTCGATTACATCTAAATCTGGATCTTTTTCCAGTTCTTCCATCGCCTTTTGAGATCCACTTGCTAAATTATTCACACAAAACTCAATAATCGGATTCATCATCGTTCACCTCTGATTGTTAAGATGAATCCCCCACTATCAAGATATCCTATCATCTTCTTCACAATAAAACAATGATTACGTTTAACCTATTATAATTCGCTTATACCAATATCCTCAAGCGCTCGATAAATCGTTTTGATTTGTGGAATTCCATCCGCAACAATTTTATTATTTACGAGAACAACTGGATAAAACAATTCATCCTCTTCGACCTGATCCCTTATACTTTTATGTAATTCCGTTTTTGGTGGATCAAAAATGTCCACATATTCATACTTTACATCTGCTTGTTCATATTTTCTTGAAATCGCAGCTTGTAGCCATTCATACGTATCAATAGAACTAGGAGCGTTCACACAACTGGCACATATCTGGTTCGCGCCATATACACTTACTAAAACAGATTTATTCGGATTCATTTATCTCTGCCCCCATTCGCCTTCGCTATTTTCTATTTTACAAAAAACTTAATAAAAGATAAAATAAAATCGTACAATATGTAAAAATAATCTTAATAAGAGTTCAAAGCGATTTTTACGGACTTTTTGAACATCCCCTCGAACTCTTTAAATAGCATTTTAGGCAATTACCCCTTATAATATAGACGTAGGAAAGGAGAAGATGGATGATGCAAGAACAAGTACAAGAAGTTTTAAATAAATTACGTCCATTCTTGCTACGAGATGGTGGCGACGTTGAATTAGTTGACGTAGAGGATGGAATTGTTCGTCTTCGTTTGATGGGCGCATGCGGAAATTGCCCAAGTTCAACCATTACTTTAAAAGCTGGAATTGAACGCGCGCTTATGGCCGAAGTTCCGGGTGTGACTGAAATAGAACAGGTATTTTAATAGGATGAAAAAGGACGCTTAAATCGTGAACGATTTAAGTGTTTTTTATTACCCTTTTTTCCTATGATATAATCAACCAAAATAGAGTAACGGACAGGTGATTAGGTTGCAGAAAAAATTTTATGGAATTATTGATATTGGGTCTAATACGATGAGATTAGTCATATATCTTCAAGAAAAAGCGGGACATTTACGGGAAGTGGAAAATGTAAAAGCCGTAGCCCGCTTGCGTAATCATCTCAACACAGATAATCAATTAACGGAACAAGGCTTTGAAATTTTAATCCGCACACTAAAAAGCTTTAAAGAAGTCGTCGGAACGTATTCATTAACCGAACTCGTCTGTGTCGCAACCGCTACAATTCGACAAGCAAATGACCAAGAAGCAATCCTACAATCCGTGCAGAAGGAAACAGGCTTTTCCATCCGTATTCTTTCTGAAAAGGAAGAGGCTTTTTACGGGTATTTAGCTGTGGTCAACTCTACTTCTTTGGAAGAAGGAATTACAGTTGATATTGGTGGTGGGAGTACCGAAGTCACTTATTTCAAAAATCGTCAGTTAGTAGAAGCTCACAGCTTTCCATTCGGAGCTCTTACTTTGCGTACTTTTTTTAAAGATATCATCCCTCAAGAGAAAGAAATTTTTGAATTACGTCACTTTTTAATGAAACAATTTTCCTCTTTACCTTGGCTATTCCAAAAACAAGTACCATTGATTGGTATCGGTGGAAGTGCTCGAAACCTAGTTCAAATGGATCAGGCTATGAAAAAATATCCCTTGGCTGGTCTCCACCAGTACAAAATGAGATCATCAGATATTCAAGCAGTGATGACCTATTTAAACGGGCTTAGTTACAATGATTTATGGAAAGTAGAAGGTTTATCCTCTGACCGTGCAGATATTATCCTCCCAACGATTACCGTCTTTTCATCTTTATATGAAACCATCCAAGCTGAAAGTTTTATTCTAAGTCGAAAAGGCTTGCGAGATGGTGTTTTTTACGAACAGTTATCCAAAGAACTAGGTACCTATCTATTTCCGAATGTCTTAGAAGATAGCATTCAAGAGCTAATTAATGACTACGACCTTCATCCTAAGCAAATTCTTCATGTACAAACGTTGACTAGAAAGCTATTTAACCAGATCGAAGAGAAAACAGATTTGGATTGGTATCCTGTCGATTGGCAACTATTAAAAAGAGCGAGTTATGTGTTTAATTTAGGGAAGTACATTGATTCAGAATCTAGCTCACAGCATACTTTCTACTTACTAGCAAATCGAACGATTGATGGATTGCTTCATAACGAGCGCTTGGAGTTAGCACTTGTCGCTTCTTTTAAAAATAAAACTGTTTTTAATCAGTACATTCACCCATACAAGGATTGGTTTTCGAAGCAAAGACGAAAAAAACTACGCTCCCTTGGCTCTCTTTTAAAATTCGCTTATTGTTTAGATGCGACTAAGCGACAAGTCGTAGAAGATTTCACATTAGAAGTTACGGACAAAGGATTAGATCTGACACTTTTCTGTACACAAGATTGGATGCCCGAGGAATATCAAGCTGAGAAACAAAAAAAGCATCTTGAAAAAGCTCTAAAAACCGCGATTAACCTACAGTTTAAGAGAAAAGAGGAAGAAAAAACTCTTATGTAGCTTATCTATGAACAGAGCGAAAGAAGGAATATTAGAAAAATTTACAAACATTTTACATTTGCTTCACATACTCTCAATGTTTTATATCTATGATAAAGTGGAAAATCTATTGGCAAAAGGATGAAATCCATGACTCTTATTCAAAACATAGAGAATAAATTAGATAATCCTCTCTATTACAACAACCGTGAATTGAGTTGGTTAGCATTTAATGAACGGGTATTGGAAGAAGCATTCGATGAACGAAACCCCCTGCTTGAACGATTGAAATTTTTAGCCATTTTCGCCTCAAATTTGGATGAGTTTTTTATGGTTCGTGTTGCTGGATTAAAAGACCAAGTCAAAGCTGGATTTAACAAGACCGATAACAAATCCGGCTTAACACCAAAGCAACAATTAGCCAAAATTGCCGAGAACAACCATGAGTTAGTGAAAATGCAGTATGACATGTATCATGCTTTGCAAACGGATTTGCGCGAGGAATCTATTTCTATTTTACCGATGGAGACATTAACCGAAGAAGTCTTAAAAGAATTAGAAAATTACTTTGAGGAACATATCTTTCCAGTTCTCACACCAATGGCGATTGATGCCTACCGCCCCTTCCCAATGTTGCTTAATAAATCCATAAATATTGCTGTAGTTCTTCAAGATAAGGTGTTCTTAGAGGAGACTGAACCAAAAACCGCTATTGTTCAAGTCCCTTCTTTAATAGATCGTTATATACAAATTGGTAGCTTTCAGTACGTCCTCGTTGAAGATCTGATTTGTTATTTTATTCATAAATTTTTTAAAGGATACCAAGTTCAATCCGTGACGGAATTTCGAATAACGAGGAACGCCGACATGACGATCCATGAAGAAGGAGCTCGTGATCTTTTAAAGGAAATTGAGAAGGAATTGAAAAAAAGAAAATGGGGTGCTGCTGTTCGACTGGAAGTAAGAAAAGAACGAGCCGACCCGGAAGTCGTTCGATTTTTACTCTCTGTTCTGGAAATTCATAGAAATGATTTGTATGAGATTGACGGACCGCTAGACCTTACTTATTTATTCCGTTTTTATGGTGATATGGAAAAAGAAAAGGATCATTTAGTCTATCCTTCTTTAATGCCACAGCCCCCTCAGGATCTGGTAGACGACGAAAATGTGTTTGTAGCTGCTAAAGAACGGGATCTGTTTCTTCATCACCCTTATGAATCGTTTGAACCTGTAATGGAATTAGTTTCCGAGGCTGCAGATGATCCAGATGTACTAGCCATCAAGCAAACTTTATACCGTGTAAGCGGTGATTCACCTATCATAGCTGGATTAAAGCGTGCTGCGGAAAACGGCAAACAAGTTACTGTCCTCGTAGAATTAAAAGCCCGATTTGATGAAGAAAAAAATGTGCAATGGGCCAAGGAATTAGAAAAGGCTGGATGTCTCGTTATTTATGGAATGAACTACCTTAAAACCCATAGTAAAATCACACTCGTTGTAAGAAAAACAAATGGCAAAATAGAAAGATTTGTTCATTTAGGAACTGGAAATTACAACGACCAAACAGCCAATTTTTATACGGATATGGGAGTAATTACGACCAAACGGAAATTTGGTATTGATGCAACGAACTTCTTTAACTACTTAAGTGGGTACACGGAAAAGCCTAATTACCATCATTTATCTATGGCTCCATTTGATATCCGTAGTGATTTAGTGGATTTAATTGAGGAAGAAATTAAATTTCAAAAGATGCACGGAAACGGGCATATCGTTATGAAAATGAATTCCTTAACGGACAAGGAATTGATTATGAAGCTATACGAAGCTTCCCAAGCTGGTGTCAAGATTGACTTAATCGTTCGTGGTATTTGTTGTTTGAAACCTGGAATAAAAGGTATTTCCGACAATATTCAAGTCATTAGTATTGTTGGACGGTTTCTGGAACATAGTCGCATTTATTTCTTCCATCACAACGGGGAAGAAAAAATCTGCCTTTCATCGGCTGACTTAATGACACGTAATATGGTTAAACGAGTAGAGTTAATGTTTCCGATTTATGAGAGCTCTATCAAAGTTAGGATTAAAAAAGTGTTAGAAGTCATGTTGAATGATACGATGAAGGCAAGAATGCAAGCGAGTGATGGGACGTATCACTATACTCTTCCGAAACCAGAAGAGGAACCGAAGGAAAGCCAACTCCTATTATTTAATATGGCTTATCAGTTGTTAGAGGATGAGGAATAACCTACAAAAACGAGGAGCATTCGCTCCTCGTTTTGTTTAAGTGGATACACTTCCTAATGTCGTTGTTTGAACTCCCTCATTTTCAACCTGTAACGGAAGCCAATCAAACTGGGGAAATTTTTCTTTCCATGTTCCTATGTTTCGTTCCACATGTTCTGGATCCGCAATTGCGATCATCGTTGGGCCTGCACCAGAAAGAAAAACCCCATATGCCTGTTCGTCTAAAAAGTTTTGTATCGTATCATAATCTCGGATTAATCCTTTTCGATACGGTTGATGAAATAAATCTTTTTTCATCATTTTTCCTAATAGAGACCAGTCCTTCATACAAATGGCTGCTACACTTACATTGGCTACACTACTCGCGTGCACACTCCGCTCGTAAGAAAACTCTCTCGGGAGCACTGCTCTAGCATTTTCCGTTTTAAGCTCATAGCTTGGGATAACGGCAAGGAAGGTTACATCTTCAACCGGAATCTTAATCCAATTTACTTCTTGGTCATAATGGCCAATCACGCATCCTCCCATAAGAGAAGGTGCGACGTTATCCGGGTGTCCTTCGATATCCGTAGCGACCTGTAGTTTTTCCTCTTCTGTTAAATCCAAGCCCAATATTTGATTGGCTAATTCAATTCCAGCAATCGTCGCGGTCGCGCTACTTCCTAAGCCACGTGCTAATGGAATGTTACTCGTCATTTCTACACGACAGCTCGGAAGATACGGGAATTCAAAACGATCTCCAACTTGCTTGGCTATTTTGTACACCAAGTTTTCTGTACCTTCTGGAATCCCTTGTAAATAATCAGATTTGGCAACGAACTTCCACGTATCTGCTGGAGTGACCGTTAATTGTAAATAAAGGTTTAAGGCAAGCCCCACAGAATCAAATCCAGCACCTAAATTAGATGTACTTGCAGGCACTTTTATCGACCAGCTCATACGAGAACACTTTCCAATATCTTATCAATCACTTGCTTCTCATCGTTCGGTAATACGCGTGGCTGGAAGTCACTATATTCAATCGCCGTATTAGGATCTTTTAATCCATTTCCTGTTAACACGGTTACAACGGTAGCACCTCTTTCCACTTGATTGTTTCGGATAGCTTTTAACAAGCCTGCAATAGAAGAACAAGATGCCGGTTCAGCAAAAATACCTTCATTTGCTGCTAACCATTGGTAAGCCTCAATCATTTCATCATCGGTAATTTCATCAATTAATCCATTTGATTCATCACGTGCCGCTACAGCTTGTTTCCAGCTAGCTGGGTTTCCAATTCGAATTGCAGTACCGACAGTTTCCGGATTTTCAAAGACTCGATCATGAACAATTGCTGCAGCTCCACTTGCCTCGTATCCCATCATTTTAGGGAGAGAGAATCCTTTCTTCTCGTGATACTCTTTGAACCCTTTCCAATAGGCTGTTATGTTACCTGCATTTCCAACAGGAATGAATAAATAGTCTGGTGCATGCCCAAGGGTATCACACACTTCAAAAGCAGCTGTTTTTTGCCCCTCGATCCGATATGGATTAACAGAGTTTACTAACGTAACATGACCTGTTTCCGCCAGTTTTCGAACCATTTTTAAAGCATCATCAAAGTTTCCTTCGATAGAAAAAATTTCAGCACCGTGCATGACAGCTTGAGCTAATTTACCTTGGGCAATCTTGCCATCTGGTATGACGATAAAACATTTTAAGCCAGCTCGAGCTGCAAATGCGGCAGCTGAAGCAGACGTGTTTCCCGTTGAAGCACAGATAACTGCTTTTGCTCCTTCTTCCACCGCTTTTGCGATGGCCATCACCATACCTCGATCCTTGAACGAACCTGTTGGATTCGCCCCCTCAACCTTTGCATACACATTTATACCGTGCTTTTCAGACAATTTCTCTAATTTAATTAGAGGAGTATTTCCCTCAAGTAAGCTAATCTTTGGTGTTTTTTCTGATATTGGTAATAAAGCTTCGTATTCTGATAATAAACCTTTCCAGGCCATGGTTATTCCTCCCCATCCACACGGTAATAGCTGATCACTTTCTTAACAACAGACAGCTCCGTAATTTGTTCTAGACTTTTTCGTAACTGTTCCTTACTTACACTATGCGTTACCATCACAATTTCGGCTGTCTGTTCCCTATCACTGGGAAGCTGTAAAATTTTCGCAAAGCTTACTTGTTCATCTGTAAATACATTCGTGAGCTTTTGGAAGGTTCCAGCTGTATCATCTACTTCCATCCGAATAAAATATTTCATAAATTTTTCTTTGTCTGATTTTAATTTCTTTTCATATTGCGGAGTAACATAGGAATGTCCGCTGATCCCTAAACGCAAATTTTTAACTGCTTCCATTAAATCCGATACAACAGCAGTTGCCGTTGGAAGTCCACCTGCACCCGGACCATAAAACATCGTTTCTCCAACCGCTTCCCCATGCACATACACAGCATTATATTCATTCTTTACTTGAGCAAGCGGGTGCTCATTCGGTAGTAAGGTTGGTTCTACACTTACTTCTACCTTTCCATCCGCATTGATTGCCGCAATTCCGATTAATTTGATCGTGTAACCCAGTTTACCAGCAAAGGTCAAATCCTCCTGACTGATAGAAGTAATTCCTTTCACATGAACATCGTCCAATTGAATCGTTGTTTTAAAAGCAAGATTAGCAAGCAAGGTCATCTTCCGTGCTGCATCCAATCCGTCTACATCTGAAGTAGGGTCCGCTTCCGCATACCCCAATCGTTGCGCTTCCGCTAAAACCGGTTCAAAAGCGAGCTGTTCATCCGTCATTTTCGTTAAAATGAAGTTCGTCGTTCCATTAACGATTCCCATCATTTTTTGAATTTTATCCGAAGCTAATCCGTCTGATAAGGATCGCAAAATAGGGATCCCACCTGCAACACTAGCTTCATAGAATACGTCTACCTTTCTTTCTTTCGCTAATGGAAGTAACTCCTGTCCATAAAGAGCCATGACATCCTTGTTAGCCGTGATGACATGTTTATGGTGGAGAATCGCTTCTTTCATTAAAGCATACGTTTTCTCGACTCCGCCCATCACTTCAATAATGATATCAATATCGGGATCCTGAACGATTGCATTCGGGTCTGCCGTTAACTCACTCCCATTTAAATCAATAGCTCTTTTTTTATGAAGATCGTTCACTAAAATTTTTTTAATAGAAACCTCGCAACCTAGCTTATATTTAATTTGTTCTCGATGATTTTGCAGGATTTTAACTACTCCCGAACCAACTGTACCTAAGCCACATAACCCTACATGAATGGTCTTTGTCAATTTCGCCGCCCCCTTGATGTGTGTTCCTCCAAAAGATACACTTGTTTATCTATAGTGGACATTATACCTTTCGACCATCTGATAATCAAGGTTAAATTTATTTCTACATTAGTTTCTCTTTTGATTTCCATTACGGAAATCACTTTCATGAGTGACGGCAATCCACTCCCTAGTTTCAGAGCTGAATTTCTTATCTCTTATAACAAAAGCTCGGGGCGCCCGGGTTTAAGGATTACAGACTAAAACCGTCCTATGCGGACAACGTCTGCAGCCCCCTTGCCGGGGCCAAGGACGGACTGTGCCTGGCCATTGCCAGGTGGTTCGAGTTGCCGCTCAGAAGCGGCGGTTTTAATCGAACATTCTTACGTCGGAGGTAAAGGAAACATGCCCCTACATAGGGGTATGCCAACCTTTGGCGCATAGCCCGGTTTTAGTTGGCCTTCCTTAATCATCCAAGGTTAAGGAAATTCAACTAACGTTGAACAGTTATCGGACAGAGGTGAGGGAAGTCTCGCTAGTTGCTGGGTGCGTTAGGAAGCGGAGCGGGCTCGCCCAGATACTCACCGCTAGTAGGGCTCCGCAAGTGACGAAGCTTGTGACTGTAGGAGAACTGCTAAGACGTGCGTATCTAGCCCGCGCAGCTGAACTGGAGCTGGACAGTATGTTTATCCACACCAGGCAAATTTTATAATTTCCTGGTATAAAAAAATCAGCATGACCTCCACTTCAGCCATGCTGTTTCTTTTCATCGTATAGGAGTAACGGGTGGCTTTCCTTGTAACACACTCGTTACGTTGTCGAGACAAAGTTTAATCATCGCTTCTCGTGTTTCTTCACTTGCAGATCCAATATGCGGTAGACAAACCACTTGATTTAAGCTTAACAGTGGATGATTTGGATCTACCGGCTCTTGTTGAAAGACGTCTAGCCCTGCTGCCCGAATCTGTCCAGAAACAAGCGCGTCATAAAGTGCTTCTTCATCGACCACTGCACCACGTGATACATTAATAAAGATAGCTGTTTGTTTCATTCTTTCAAAAGCATCTTTATTAAACAACCCTTTTGTTTCGTCCGTTAATGGCGTTAAGCATACTACAAAATCGGACTTTTCAAGCAGTTCCTCGAACGAACAGAACTGGGCAGCAAGTTCTTTCTCTGCTTCTTCCTTCTTCGTACGGTTATGATAAAGGATCTCCATACCGAAGCCCTTTGCTCTTCTTGCGACCGCTTCGCCAATTCGTCCCATTCCGACAATTCCAATATTTTTTTGATTCATTTCACTTCCTGCCAACAAGAAAGGCGACCACTGCTTCCACTTCCCTTGCCGAACAAACTGATCTGCTTCTATCAATCTTCTTCCAGTTGCAAGCAATAAAGCAAAGGTTAAATCAGCAGTTGCTTCTGTTAATACATCTGGCGTATTCGTTGCAACAATCCCTCTATTTTCGATAACTTTTAGGTCAAGGTTATCATATCCGACTGCTAAGTTAGCTATTACTTTTAACCGTTTAGCCTTTTGCAAAATCTCCTCATTGACTTTATCGGATAACATCGTAACGATACCATCTGCCTCAGCCATTTCCTTTTCTAATGTTTCTTGATCTACTGGCAGGTCATCATGTTTCCACATTCCTATATTTGCTATTTCTCGGTATGGTTCCACAAGTTGTTCTGGTACTTGTCTTGTAATATACACATATGGCTTGCTCACAATCGTTCTCCTCTCCTTTACCAATCAATGCTTGGAATATTTGTTTCTTCTTTTGATAGTCCCATTTCTTGAAAAAATCTTTTCAAGTTACTTTCGTAAACTCTAGATTTCATTAATAGAGAATGATATGACTGATAAACAGGTTCGGTATCCTTATATGAAAACCCTTCCTCTAAACAATCAAATAAATGGATGGGCAATAATAAACGGGCATAAATTAAACGCCAACTAAAAATCGACAGCTGTTTCACCTGTTCGTACTCCTGGATAAAGACACGTAAAAGTTGAAAACAATCGTCCTCTTCTTGTAAGAAATACGGTCGTATGTATTCTGCAATATCTCTCGCTGGATGGTCATAAACGATGTCATGTGGCCAGATAACACTTTGCTCTAATTGATGTTCATATCGTTGAAAACAAACTGTTCCACGATCTGCCTCATGGTACCGCCAGTCTTTTTCCGTCTCTTCTAAATATTGTAACGCATTTTCTGTTAAACCAATCAAATAAGGGAACGTATCTACAAATAAACGTTGGAATTTCGTGACAGGTCTTTCCGCCCACTGTTTCGAATAGATACGTTCAAAAGCAGCAAGCTTTTCCGTCCACAGGGACGCCCATTGTCCGTAGCTAGAAATCAAAACCGGTTCATAAGGGTACTGACTACCTAAATGATGAAAATGTGCTAATAGAGTGCCCGGGTGCTCAGGTCGATGTCCCTGTAACGGTCTTCCACAGCAAACCATATACTCTTTCTTTTGATGAAGAGTTAATAGATATCCACTCTTACTGAAAATAGGTGTAGTAAAATGGTCTACGCCATGCACGAGCATAAAATCTGATAATGCTTTCTGCTCCAAAAGTACCTCTTCATTGTTTTCATTAGGAATGATAAAATAGGTATCAATTCCTTTTTTATAACCATCATATCCATTTATGGTTGTCTTTTGCCCATCAAAACCATCTACATATTGAGATAATATATGCTCCATGTTGGTTATCTCCCCTTTTTTAGCATTTGATATATTCTATGTATATTTTGGGGATTTCTGAACCTAAGCATGCTTAACAACACAGATAATGGGTATTGTAAGAGGAGAATACTAAAGTTAGGTGTGATGACGTTGTCCGAAAAGAAGAAATCAGCGGTAGAAATAAAAGCAAGAGCATGGTTAGAAGAACGCGGTGTAACACTCGATGATATCGCCGAATTAGTTCATTACTTACAAGCTAAATACCATGACCATTTAACAAAAGAAGAATGTAAATTTCACGTAGAGAAAGTTTTATCAAAACGAGAAGTACAAAACGCCATTTTAACTGGCATTCAACTAGATGTTTTAGCAGAGAAAAAAATGCTGGAACAGCCCCTTCAGTCTACGATCGAAACAGATGAAGGATTATACGGTGTGGATGAAATTATCGCTTTATCCATCGTTAATGTTTATGGCTCCATTGGGTTTACTAACTACGGTTACATTGACAAACAAAAACCTGGTATCCTCGAAAAACTAAATGATAAATCCACTGGTAGCTGTCATACGTTCTTAGATGATATTGTCGGGGCCATAGCAGCGGCAGCTTCTAGTCGGTTGGCACACAGTTCAGCACACGAAGAAGAAATGGATTAAAAAAGGGAACCTGAAGCTATAGGCATCAAATGAACTATTATTTATGACCTGGAAACAAGTATTTTAATCCTAATAAAATCCGGACTATGGATCGAAATTTCTTTCATTAGAATTCGATTCAGTTCGGATTTTTCTTTTTCAAATCATCTTCTCTATTAGAAAGAATTGTGCTAAAATTCTAACGTTATGTTAATTTCTGACTAAGAGGGGATTTTATGAAAAAAAGATTGTACTGGATATTGCCACTTATTCTTGTTTTTATCGGACTAGGATTATTATTTTCCCGCAACATTGCTCATGTAACAGAACCACCAGAATCGGATTGGAGTCGTGAATTATTGCTATTTGAAACAGATGTCAATCAGCAACCGCTTGTCACTTCCAATGCGGATTCGTTTCATATCGCAAGCTATAATACTAATTCTAAACTCGTTAAAAAAACCTATAATAATCAGATAGAACTAACAAATACGATCACCTTTGACGTTCCTTATACGAAATGGACAAAAGTCTTTGTGAAAGACGATAAAGCGATTTATTTTGACTACGAAAATATTAATAACGGGGAAACAAAAGAACGGATTGATGAAGCGACGAACTTTTACGCCTTACAAGATACAATTCTATATATGAAAGGCAGTGACTTGTACCAGCTTGATCCCGAAACGGACACCCCAACAAAAATAAAAACATTTGAAGACAATACAGAAGAAATTACTCCGTTCCAACAGGGAGGCTCCATCTGGTTTATCGCAACCCACTCTACGAATAACTCTGCCCAGTTAGATGTCTACCGACTGGAAGGGCAAAACGTCGAGCTCGTAACCCAGCCAACTTTTGAGTTACAATCCGGTGAGCTTCTCAAGGAACTTTCGTTTGCTACGAAAAACGACAAAGTTGCTTTCTTATTGGAAACAGAACGAAAAAATACAGGTGGGGCACCACCCGTCTATACGACATATCTGGCTGAGGGTGAACTTAAAGACACGTCCTTTGATACGAGAACCTTAACTTACTATGATCCACATAGCAAGAATCCTCTAAGGGAAGCTGGGGATGCCACCCTTTCGTATCACGGAGAAAATCTAGTCATTTTGTTTGCGGCGAATGGATATAGTCAAACGAAGCATGGAGAAACTTCAGCCTTTAATATTTATGCTGCTACGTTTGATGGTGAAAAGATGATCGTGGAGCGTCGTAGCAATACAGCCGCAATCTCATCTAAACCTCAATGGATAGATGAAAACTCTATTGCTTGGCTGGACTTAGCTGGGGATCATTATAAGCTTCTGTACTCATCCTCTGATTCTAAAATTATGGAAAAAGCGAAGCAAATAACTGGGGAAAATTTGATGGCTGCATTAGGTAAGACATTACTCATGGCTGCAAGCTCATTCATCGGATATATCCTTTCTTCCATTTGGTTTATTTGGCCATTGTTGTTCATTGTTGTATTATTCCTTGTGAGAAAACGATTATTAGATCAGGATCCAAGTTGGCTTTTCTACGGCGGTGCACTCATTTATTTAATAGCGGCAGTCATTTTTAAACACCGCTTCTTCGTCGAAAACATTTACGATAAAGGGCCAGAATACTTAACGTTTAGTGGTAGTAGCTATGTGTATATATTCGGTTTTGCTTTATTGGCTTACCTATTCTCTTGGATGGGCTACAAACGTAAAGAATGGGCTTCCACGACCCGATTATTCTTTTTTGTTTTCTTCCACCTCGTACTGCTTATTGTATATTTTGGACCATATATGATATAAAAAATAAAGCTAGGAGATATGTGTCTCCTAGCTTTGTTTATCTAATATTCGGTAACCAGTCCATTAAAGAATGGACTTGATAGGTTGGCTGCGTCATTTCCTGCATAAGATCCGCTTCAGAGGTAATGCCAGTAAAAACCATTAGCGTATCGATCCCCGCACGGATTCCAGCTAAAATATCTGTCTGGTAATTATCCCCGACCATCATCGTCTCTTCTTTATCCAGACCCATCTTTTCAATCGCATACTCCATAATAATCGGTTCTGGTTTCCCGATAAAAACAGGCTGCACCCCCGTACTAACCGTAATGACAGAAGTTAAAGATCCATTTCCCGGTAATAACCCTCTTTCTATAGGAATGGCTACATCTGCATTTGTAGAGAGAAATTTAGCCCCATCTCTTACCATTAAGCAGCCTTTTGCAAGCTTTTCATAACTAATTTCCCGGTCAATTCCCACGACGACATAATCCGCTTGAGAATCGGTTATCGTTAACCCTGACTTTTTTATAGCATCTGTTAATCCTTCTTCTCCTATGACATACACAGTAGCATCTTTTTTTTGCTGTTGAATATAGGCAGCTGTTGCCATACTGGACGTAACGACTTGCTCAGGAACGGTTGGGATGTCCATTTGAATTAACTTCTCAGCTACCTTCTCTGGTGTTGCCGAAGAATTATTTGTCAAAAATAAATAAGGCATGTTCCTATTTTTTAATGTTTTTACAAAGTCTGAAGCCGCCTCTATTTTTTCAGAACCACGATACATGGTTCCATCTAAATCAACAAGGTACCCCTTATACTCTTTCAAAGCTTTACCCCCCTCCACTATTTAGAAAATGCATTAGCCACGCCTAATTCTTGATCTAAATAGGTGCGGATTCTCGTACTAAATTGCCCTAGTACGTCTCTATTCTTATTCATGACATCGAATAGCTGATTATGATCAATGCTTAAGTATTCTTTGACAAGTGGGATACGAAGATCGACGATTTCTTTGTAGCGATCGGACTCTTCCTCCGGTAACACTCTTTCATCCACTAAAATATCAATAATATCATGAAAACTTCCAGGGTCCCTCATAATAAATCCATCAATCATCATATTTCCAACATCAAGCATAGCCTCAATAGTCATATGTATCATACGTTCTAAGCTTAATTTTTCTAAAAAGGAGTCATAGGAATGGTCGAAAAGCTCCTGAAGAAGTCCATCCACATATAATAACGTTCTTTCAATTTGATCTCGGTCTACAAAATACATCGGATAACCCTCCACTTAGTTGATAACTTTATCATAGCATATTTGTCCCACTTAATATTCCTTCCTAGTTTTGCTATGATAAGAAAAGGAGAGAAACGAGAATGGAGGCGAGTTAGATGGACAAATTTTTAGAGGATAAACAGATACAGATACCCGCGCGAAAGGTGAGCATTAAAGGAAGGTACCACCGTTATGATCTTCTTATTGTAGAAGAAGAGGACGGTAAAAAAATCGTTTTAGATTTAAACGGTGGTCGTTTTAGCCATATGGAGATAGCAGATATAGATAAGGAAGGTTTCATTGAGCATGCCCTTCAATTAACGGAAATAGAAGCAGATGAATTAAAGCCTTACTTGAAAGAAATTATCTCATAGTTACGCGTCTTCCTGGTTATGCTACCTAACAGGAGGCGATTAGCTATGAGTAAAAAAGATGAAGATAAGTACTCCGATTTCGAAAACGTGGAAAGAATGCGAAATTATCTTATACCTGAACAAATGCCGGAAGGGCCATATGGTTCCCCGATAAATAAAGATGAACCTGTCCAAAACAAAAGCACACCGTGGAGAGAAGGACAACGTTACTATAGTGCCTTTAATTATCCCGATAAAGATCAGCATGATAATATACCGAGAAGGGTATCCCCTTACCACCCGCTTCATGATGAGCCTGAAAACCATCAAGAAGACCCTAATGCTTGAACAAATAGGAATACTTGACGAAGCTAGATTGAGCAAGTTATGCCCACCCGACTAAACTTATAAATTTCGATAGTAAAAAACGTTGGTTTGTGTATAAACCAACGTTTTTCTTACGCATCGATTCGTTTCATGACGAAATAGGCACAGCCGAAGTTACAATACTCATACAGGTAATCATCAAGTGTACTAATTTTCGTATCAAAGGCTGCTTTCGGATTTTGATCATCATAAAATCCTTTTAATCTAAGTTGCTCGTATCCCCAATCGCCCACGATGAAATCGTATTTACTTAATATATCACTATACCTATTTTCCAAGGCATCTAATTGAAATCCATCTTTTATATTTTCGATAACCTCGTATTTTTTTCCAGCTAGTTCAACCATACTATTTCACCCCTTAAGCTGGTTATAGTGTACCATAAATAAGCCTAGTTAGAATACACTTTCTTCGACCCCTTAATTGGATAACATTCTCTAGCATGAATCCTCCTTTCTTCCCTCAAAATAAACATGGGGAAGAAATAACAAGGAGGGTGAGACAATTGAAACTGAAAATGTTTGTCTTTTCCATACTTTTTGGGGGGATCGTTTTAACAGGTTGTGGAACTTCAGAGAATGCAGAAAATCCAGACAGAACCTTAAACGGTGATGGATCCTTAAATGAATTTCAACAACCTACTCAATTAGATCCGGAACAAGAAATGTCTTCACAGCTTGGTTATGTTCGCTATAACAAAGCGGAGCTTGATATGGATGAAGAAAACAATAATGTAGTCCGAATGGACCGCAAACAATATGCGGATACGATCTCACGACTAATTCTTCGGAATGATGGGTTTGAAGAAGTTGCCACACTTGTTACGGATGACGAAGTGTTAATTGCCTATAGCCAGCCCGACGAAGTTGATCGTGAAAAAGCAGCATCTATTGCTCGCCAAACGGCCTATTCGGTTATCCCTAGATTTTTCCACGTTTACGTGTCAGATAAGCCGGTATCCTTTCGGGATATCCAAAGCTTACAAAATTCCTCGACCTTAAGCGATGATTATGATAAAACGCTTGAAAGCATTATTGAAGACATGAAACAGGCCCCTCAGGGAGAAGAGTATATCAATAAAAACCAAAACAAAGACGATAAGGAACATGAGCAATACGAATAGTCCAATCGAGGTGTCTAGAGAGTCTCTAGGCATCTCTTTACATAACATTTCCATAAATCTATTCCATTTGAGAAGCGCACACTAAGTATTAAGTTTGAAAGCAGGAGGTGAACTTCCTTGTTGAAAAATGTACTCCTGGTCTTTACGCTTCTAATTTGTGTGTTTCAATCGCCTCAAGTTTCCGCAGAGGAAAAGACACAGGAAGAAAAAGATCAATTAAAAATGGCAATGTACAAGAAAACAGAAGCTGTTACCCAAATTCCCTGGTATTTCATAGCAGCTATTGATCAATATGAAGAACAAGTAACAAACGAGCCTGTCAGTGAACTTATTTCCATTACGATTCCTGAAAATAAGTGGTTCGGAATAGGGAACCCAGCCCCGTCCACTAATCCGGAATGGATTTCTATGTTTAATGGGATGGGGAAAGATGGGAATGGAGACAACAAAGCGGAACGAGATCAGAATGAAGATATTTTGTTTTCATTTGCTAGCTACATTACATCTTTCGGTCAAACGAAACAAGATGTCAAAATTGCATTATGGAAATATTACCAAAGAGAACTGACCGTCCAAACGATTATGAACACAGCAAAAGTCTATAAAAAGTTCGGAACCATTTCCTTAAATGAAAGTGATTTTCCATTACCATTAACCGCTAATTACAGTTACAAAAATACTTGGGGAGATGCCCGTGGTTTTGGAGGAAGAAGAATACACGAAGGCACCGACATCTTTGCCAATTATGGAGTTCCCGTTAAATCTACAACGTATGGAGTAATTGAGATAATGGGATGGAACCGTTACGGTGGCTGGCGCATCGGTATCCGTGATATTTACAACCGATACCACTATTTTGCGCATTTAAATGGCTTCGAGGATGGTTTAAAAGTTGGGGATATTGTTAAGCCAGGAGATGTTATCGGATCCGTAGGAGCAACCGGCTATGGGCCTCCAGGTACTTCAGGAAAATTCCCTCCCCATTTACACTATGGAATGTATCAAGACAATGGTCACAGTGAATGGTCCTTTGATCCCTATCCATATTTAAAAAGATGGGAAAAAAGAGCCAAAAGCAATAAGTAAAAAAGGAGCTTGGAATGATCCAAGCTCCTTCATAATGATTTATGATTTTTTAGCAACTTTCACAGCATGCCTTATGCTTGCTGCAAGTCCTCCCCAAATGATGACAATCCCAATAACAGCCATTGTAATCGCACTAGCTGACATTATTTTGCCACCTCCTGATCCTCTGACTTAGAAGCTTCCTCAGCTTGTTTCGGCCATTTTTTCAATGTTAATAACGCTCCTGCAAACATCGCTCCTATTGCTACAACCCATCCATAATTGAACAAGAATTCAACCGGGTATTCTCCATAAAAGGACGTAATTTCTGCTTTCAAGTTTTGTAGCATCATAAGTCCTAATACAATTGGAGTGATGACACCGATACATAGTCTCCACCAAGAGCCTAGCTTGATGTCAGAAATTCCATCCGCATGGTTTTGGAACTCGCGAAGTGATCTAACGAACCAAGCTACGGCTACTACTTCAAACAATCCGGCTAAAGCAACGCCATAGTTATTAATGAAATGGTCCACCGTATCTAACAGATTGAGTCCTCCTTGTGTTGCAAAGAACAAGGAAGCAACTGCAGCAAGTCCCCCACCTATAAGTATGGATTTGCCACGGGAAATATTAAACTTCTCCTGAAGAGCAGCCACATATGTTTCCGAGATGGAAATCAGGGAAGATAACCCTGCAAGCACTAGAGATAGGAAGAATAGTGCGCCAAAGAATCCAGATGCAGGCATTTGGCTAATGATTTCCGGGAATACCATAAAGGCTAGCCCTACTCCACTTTCTACTACTTCATCAACTTGCACCCCACTTTGGAAAGCCATAAATCCTAGTGCTGCAAATACCCCTATCCCAGCTAATAATTCAAAAGAAGAGTTCGCAAAACCTGTAATAAAGGCATTGTTTGTAATATCGGACTTTTTCGGCAAATAAGATGCATACGTAATCATGATCGCAAAAGCGATAGATAAACTAAAGAAAATTTGTCCGTATGCTGCTACCCATACCTGACCATCTAAAATTCTCGACCAGTCAGGTTTAAAGAAGGCATCCAATCCGTCTAGTGCTCCTGGAAGTGTAAGAGCACGAACTACTATAATTAGAAATAGCACGATAAGAGCAGGAATGAAAATTCTGTTCGCGACCTCAATTCCTTTCTTAATCCCGCGTCCTAAGACAAAAAATACGATTGCCCAAACCGCAATTAGTGGGAATAAAACAGAAGGTACTAAAGACCCGAATACTCCTGGATCTGCTAGCTGTAGATAATCTCCCACGAAGAATGCCGTTGGATCGTCACCCCACTGCTGTCCAATAGAAAAATAAGCATACATAATAGCCCAAGCAATAATAATTGGATAATAAGCAGAAATAACGAATGATACCGCAACTTGCCACCAACCAATCCATTCCAGACCTTTGCTCATTTTGCTATAAGATCTTGGAGCGGATCCACGAAACTTATGCCCAATCGTGTATTCCATAATAAGTAGTGGAATACCCGCGGTTAGAAGTGCAAATAAGTATGGTAAGAAAAAGGCACCTCCACCGTTTTCATAAGCTGTTGCAGGAAAGCGCCAGATGTTTCCTAGACCGATGGCTGAACCCATCGCCGCCATAAGAAAACCTATACGAGTTCCCCATTGTGAACGGTTTTCCATAAAATTGTTCCTCCCTTATCAGTATTGAATTCCTCTTTCTATACGTTTATGTGAGGTATAGATAGAGAATGTTTCAAATTTTTATTTTTTTCTGATATTTATGTATTATAACTAGACCTTTGTCCTATGTAAAGCATTTTCAGGTCTGTTTTCTAATGAAAATAATTCCTTTTCCTGACTGATGTCCTAACAAACCATAGAGCAAGGTCCTCTGTGCTTCATTATGAACAAAGGAAAAGGATGGGACAAAACAATAACTTCCCTCTCTGAAGACTTACAAGATAAGAAGCTTTAATTTTCAATGGTCGGATTTTCATTCATAGTTGATAGAAAATGCGATGTAACGATCTTTGGATAATTACTAAAAAGTCAAGTTTAGCCTAAATGCCACGCTTCGGCAGAATACTTCGCTTGTAGGTATTTTCTAATATAGTGGGTTATTAACACCTATAAAATAAGTAGACCAAGAGACACCTCTGACTTGAAAAGAACTCCGTACTAAGCTGCGAAAAAATGCGAGACTCCTGTGGGAAAGGAACAGTTGAAGACCCCACAGTGAGCGTTCTTTGCGAGCGAGGAGGCTGAGGCGTTCCCCACGGAAAGCGAGTATTTTTCCGCAGCGCCGCATTAGCAGTCAACTTGATAAAGTATATACGAGTCCTTATTTCGTTACGTCGGAGTATATATATTCTTAGCAACAAAACACAATACACTCTAAAAAGAAAAACCCGAACTAATTCGAATTCTATAGAATTCGAAACACAGTTCGGATTTTATTAGGATTAAATACTTTGTCCAGCCTCCACCATTTTAAGCAGATCTTCGATGAACGATAAATGCAAAAATAACAACAGCCAAAATGGACAGAGTTAAAGAAAGAAGCAATGTTCCAGTCCACGCAAAAAGTGCGTATCCAATTACCGCTGCACCAGCACTGATAGATGCATAAGGTAGCTGTGTCATTACGTGATCAATATGATTGGCACCGGCACCAGTTGAAGACAAGATCGTCGTGTCTGAAATCGGTGAACAGTGGTCGCCAAATACAGATCCAGCTAGTACAGCAGATAATGCTGGCAAAACTAACGATACATCTGTCACAGCAGCAAGCTCACCAGCAATTGGTAACATGATACCAAACGTTCCCCAAGACGTTCCTGTGGCAAATGCCATAATACCCGCTACAACAAAAAGTAAAAGTGGTAAGTATTCCGGATTAATAGAAGATTGAATAACGATTTCGGCTAAATATTGACCAGTTGCTAGTGTATCAATAACCGCCCCAATCATCCATGCAAGGATTAATATATAAATAGCCGGTAACATGGATTTCAATCCTTCTATAATTACATGAAAACTATTTGGCTTGTTCCCGGATTGCATCGCATACAAGATCCAAGCAAGTGCTACGGCAAGCACCCCACCAATAAACAAGGATAAGTTCACATTTGTGTTGCTGAATATATCTAAAATTCCAACTGGAGCTTCACTTGCTCGAATACCAGTTACAATCATTGCACCAACTGTTCCTAAAACTAATGTCAGAATCGGCACTAACAAATTAGCCATTCCACCCTTAGCTTCTTTTGAAAAAGCAGACGTTAAATCTCCAGGAATATCTCCTTTTTCTGTATTATACAGTTCACCTGTATCGATGGCGCGCTGTTCATGTTGTTTCATTGGTCCGATATCCACTTTTAAATAAACAACTAAAAAGACGAGTACTAAACAAGCTAACGCATAAAAATTAAATGGAATCATTCCAACAAAAGCTTCGATTGGTTGATATTCGGCAATGTTATTAGCTGCTAAAATCGTTCCAATCGTCCCGATGATATAAGCGCCCCAACTCGATATAGGTGAGATAACCGTAACCGGAGCTGAGGTAGAATCAATAAAATAGGCGAGCTTAGCACGTGACACTTTATATCGGTCCGTTACCGGTCGAGCAATTTGTCCGACTGCAAGACTATTAAAGTAATCATCAATAAAAATTAAAATACCTAAATACGCTGGAACTGCTTGTGCCCCTTTACGAGTGCGAACCTTGTTAATTGCCCACTCTCCGAAGGCTCTGCTTCCACCAGATGCCGTCATAAAAGAAGTCGTTACCCCTAACAATAGGAGAAAAGCTAACATATAAATACTCCCGAGCTCTGGTTCACCATCCACGATAAAAATGCCGTAGAAGATGAGCCATATTTCTTTTAAGGAGCTCCATATATGACCATCCTGAATGAGAAATGCTCCAACAATGATCCCTACACCTAGGGATAGCAATACTTTTCTTGTTAATAAAACAAGAACCAGCATAATGAGTGCTGGAATTAAGGAATAAATCGTACCTTCCATATTCCTATTACCCTCCTTTTTCAAGCATTTGCTTGATTCGTTGTTGTATGTTCTTGATGAATATCCTTCTGCAGCGAGGCTGAATTTGGCTAAAAAAAGAAAAAAAGACAGGGATAGAAAATAACCTATCTCTGCCTTTTTCAAAAGCACATTATGTTATCATCCATCACGATCAGTAGCTCTTCATGTTAGCCATGACAGTATTTCCCCTATTCGAAGCAAATACCAATATAAACCTTATGACAAAAGCTTATACTTCGGCAAATAGCCCTTTCCCTCGTGTTCTTCGTTGTCATCCTCGCACGAGCTACTTTTGCTATTTGCACCTCTACCTCACCGATCAGATAAGGTTTTATTCATTTCTTTTCACATTATACAAGCTTCGACTATTTATTGCAAAGGATCTATCGGAATGGACAAATCACCACTTCCACTTCCGCTTTCACCACCTGAGTTATAATACTCTGGTACATCTCCCATAACCCCACCACGTCCGACTGGAATAGTTTGCTCAATCATGACTGAATCCGTGCCAAAAGGGATAATGGTTTCTAGTTCCACTACGATATGGACTTCCGACTCATAGTATAGGTTATTAATATTTAGGCCTTCAATTCTTGTCTCCATTTCTGTACTAACAAACCCAATAAACCTGATATCCACTGGAATTTTCGGTCCAAAATTAGCTAACAATGGAATTCCAGTTATAACGCCGAGTGGAATTTCTACAAGTGTAGGATCACTCTGTACGGACTCCATATTTTGCCCTTTTTCTGATTCTGGATCTACTTCTACATCAAGCGGGAGCTCCTCTTTCCCAATTACTTTTCCTTCTTCTAACAGCTTCAAGAAATTTTCTACTCGATTTTGAATATTTCGCTGTACTCTATTTTCCACGGCCGTGTTCATCTGATAGCTTACGACATTACCGTTTTCATCTGTTTCTACTTCCAAATAATCAGCTAAATTCAAGTCATCATTTAATTTCTTATTTATAGCAATCCCCATTGCGTAATTAGCTAATTGCTTTGTTTTGTTATCCGCAATCTCCAAGAAAATTGGTTTAATTCCTTTATTAACGATTAAAAAGCTTCCTAAAGTAAATATCAAAAACACAATAAACGTTACAACCCAAATATTTTTAATTGGAGGTGGAGATAGTCTTCTTTTGAATCTAAATTTTCCGCGCATACAAATACCCCCTTTGAGACAAGATATGCATCTCAAAGAGGGCTTAGAATTATTTGTTATTTATATTTTCTCTCGTTTTAGGAAAGGTGGTATCACAAGATGTGATTACGAAGTTTAATTGTTTCAGCAAATCTAATTCATAAGGTGGATCCAGTCTTTCACCATTTTCTTCAATAATTCGAATAATAGGCCGATCTGGAACAGTAGGGTTTTGTTTGGATACTACACCAATTCTTCCATCATTTAATTCAACCGTTAACCCATTTGGATACACCGCGATACTTTTTCGGAACGCCTCAACCATATTTTTATCAAAGAGCTCTCCAACTCCCGCATACAAAACTTCAAGTCCTTCATGAGGAAGCATAGCATCCCGATAAATGCGGTTGCTTGTCACGGCATCAAATACGTCCGCAATCCCGATAATTTTCGCATATTCATGAATTTCGTCCTGAATAAGCCCTCTCGGATATCCACTACCATTTAATCGTTCATGATGTTGATAGGCACAATGCGCAACGAGAAGTGGGATGTTTTGTGATTTTCTTAGGAAGTTAAATCCTTCATCCGTATGATGTTTAATCACTTCAAACTCATAATCTGTCAGTTTATCTTCTTTTTGTAGAATTTCATCAGGGATAAACATTTTCCCAACGTCATGAAGCATGGCGCCTAATCCAATTTCCTCTAGCTTGCGTTGTGGTAATCCCAACTCTGTTGCAAGCGCGAGAGAATAAATTGTGACATTTAATGAATGGGAGAAAACATAATCATCTGTTATTAGTATATCCGAAAGAATGGATAATACTTCATCTTTACCTTGCATTTCCTTTAACAAATTTTGAACCATTCCAGACATTTGTTTTCCTGTTTGTTCAAATATGTAGGAACCTTCTACAAACCCTTCCTTTTGAAAACGTGTAAAAGACTGTTTAATTGTATTTACGGCATCTATACGTAGCTCATCCGAAACCGGCGAACTCACTAGTATATCTTTCGTATATTCATCATGAATATACACATATGTTATTCCTAATTGTAGCAATCGTTTAAGCATATTCTTGGTTAGCTTAATTTCCTTCTGAATCAACACTTTGCGACGGTCCGTGTAAATCGGTTTCGCAAGCATTGTCCCCGGTTCGATTGTTCTTGTAGCTACTAGTCTCATATCTTTCTCCTAACTACTACATCATTCGACATCTTTTCCCTTAATAGTATCAGAAAACAAAGCAATTATCTATCATTATTCTTTGCGCTTTATGTAATAATATCCATCACCTATAGGAAACATAAGAGGGACTACCCTTCATTACAGGATAGTCCCATTTCAAACCGTTTTATTCTTTTGGATCAGCTATTTTTAACAAAGCTTCTTTTCCAACCATTCCTGGTTTCCAGCCTTTGTTCTCTGCTTCTAAGGTCACTTTATCTAAAGGGGCTTCAAGCAGCTCATCGATTGTTTTAACACCACGTGCACGTGCCGCTATAATTTTACGATCGGCTAACTTATCATTTAATAAATCAACATCCAATGCCCCACACATAATGTATCCTACTTCATTGGACACAACTAAAAGGTTCGTTTGCGGAATTTCTACTCTAATAGCTGTGAAAGGAACGCCTTCAATGAAAATCGGTTTCACGGAAAACATCTTTCCATCAACTCCCTTCTCCTTTCAATATATGGAGAAAAGAGAAGGGTGTGACTATCATTTTTTATAATTTTTTTCTAAGCATTCCACTAGTAAATCCCGTAACAGCTCTGGGAGATAGTAGTGTTTTTCTTCCGACCTTGTTATTTCGGGTAATAACTTGCCAAACGTGAATGTGTCTGCAGTTGCAATTTTATACGTTTGTTCCTTATCGATTGGTTTACCACGAAACATAACTTCTATAACGTGTTCGTCCCCATTGTCTAACCGCTCTGTTTGAACTTTTAATCCGGAGAAAACCATTCTTCCTAGCACTTTGCCACGAAAGCCTAGTCCTTTCAACTGAAGATCCATAAATGCTTTTGTAAGGGCCCCTCGTACTACTTCCACAATCTCTTTACCCTTTAATGTTACAACACATGGATTCATCGGATGTGGACAAATACGATGGACATCCGCATACGTGACAGATCCTTTCTCCAATCCTTCTATCAATATTCCTGCATTTAAAAAAGCAATATCTGCATCTGTCCATTTTTGTAGGGTTGAAACGAAATCCTGCATGAACGGGGTCTCTTTATACCAATCGACTTCTAATGGATGGGACAAGTCCACAATTTCTTTCCCCAAAAGACCCGATGCTTTTTCGTCTAATTGAAGAATGGTGTCCCTTGCTTCTACATCGTCATCAAGATCTCCCACGCGCGTAACAAAAGCTTGTTTTTGTTTAAGCTTTTTCTCGCAGTGGTCCCAAACTAAATAAACCTCTCCCACATAATATCCATGCTTGCCTGCTGCCGTTAGTAGCGTATTATGAAGATTTTCTCCATTTTTTAAAAGGTGATGGGTATGCCCACCCATAATCACATCTATCTCTGGAAAACGCCGAGCGATTTCTTGATCCTCACTTAGACCTAGGTGAGACATGAGCACAATGATATCTGAGTTTTTCTTCAATATAGGGATGAACTCTTCTAACGTGTCATAAGGAGACCTAATATCCCAACCTAACAAATTATAGAAATTCGTATAAGGAGTAGTTAGACCAATTACACTAATCGTTGTTCCTGATTTTGTTTGAACAGTTTGGGTCGCCTTTAACCAGTCTGGGCCTTTCCCTTTTTTACTTGTAAGATTTGCACAAAGTAATTGAAACTGAGCATCCTGGTAAAGCTCGGTTAGTTGTTGATGATCTAATGTAATCCCTTCATTGTTACCGATAGTTGCAAAATCAAATTGGGCACGATTTAAGAGGTCAACATTTCCTTTCCCTAGCAGAGCTTCCGAAATTGGCGCTGAGCGGTCCATATGATCTCCTATATCAAACAGCCAATACGACTGCTCTTCACGTTCTCTTACTTCTTTCTGTTTATTTAAATAGCTCATGATTTTTGGCCAGTTATCAAAGTGGCTATGTAGATCGTTTGTATAGTACAAAAATATTTTTTCTTCCATATAAGCAACGACTCCTTAACCAATAGCTTGCCAAATTAGTCGAACTCCAATTATGAGTAAAACAATCCGAAGAATCAATTCGACGGTTTGCCCTTTTATTCGCTGATTCACTGCTGCCCCTGTCAATCCTCCAAGTAAAGAACCTGGAATGAAAAATGCGACATATTGCCATGGAATATGTCCTAGAACACCGTGTGCTATGGTGCTACCCATACTTAAGAATAAAATTAAAAACATCGATGTTGCGGTAGCAACGTGTGAGGGGAACCCGAACAACAACATCATTGCTGGTACGAGCATCGAACCCCCACCAATTCCGAATGCACCGGAAATCATACCGACGATAAATGTAATGAGTATAGCTAGTAACCAAGGGTAAGAATAGATGTATGTCTCTTCCCCTAATTTCTTCGAAGTGTGAACAATCCACTTTGACTCTGCTTTTTCTCGAACATTTTTTTCTTTATTCTTTAAAGACATAAGTCCGAATGTGACAAACATCAATATTCCAAAGTAAAGAGAAAATTTATCATCCCCGAAGAATTGATTAATCCAAGCTCCTAATATTCCACCTGGAACAACACCTGCTAGAAAGATAAATCCACTTTTCACATCAACACGCTTATTTTTTATGTAAGAATAACTAGACGATCCCGCTGTAAATACCATTACGATAAGCGATAAGCCTACAACAGCTTGCGGAGTTGCCCATTTATAAGCATCTACATATTGATTCAATAGAAGTAAGCTCGGGATGAGAATGGTTCCTCCACCTAGGCCAACTAAACTACCTATAAATGCTGCTAAAAAACCAATGAATAACGATAACAAAAAAACCAATTATGTTCACATCCAAACTTACCAATCTGATTTTATTGTACAGTGAACCTTCTCTTTATGCCACTATACAGTGTTATATCCAAATATATGAAGGTGTTCTCTATGAGGGAAGATGCGAAATATACATAATGTGTTGGAATTCGCATTTAGCAAGTGTCTAAAAGAAACCATTTTATAGAATTTAAATGATGACTAGATAGAATGGGAACTGTAAATTCTTTCAATTTACTATATATTTTTGCGTCATTTTATATGTATTATTGAATTATTAACACTACCACACTACCCTATATCTAATTTAAGTACATTTTCACCATTTCCCCATGTAAAAAAGGAGGGCAACAGAATGAAATTCAATTTTGAAGGCGGTGCTATTGTTCTACCCCCTATACACATTACGATTATTGCAATCATTGTTATTTACTTGTTAGTCAGGTGGAGCAAGCAATTAGAGGAACGTCGGTTTACGCTTTTCTTTTACTTCTTGATTAGCACTTATATAACACCCATTTTTTCTCATAGTACAAGCGAAGGTGTCTTTCAATTATGGGTTCCATTAGGATTTATAGTCGTTTTCCTATACTTATTTCGAAATGAAAGAAACCATCCATCTAAAATGAAAGCAAGTTTTTTAGGGTTTTCCATAGCACTATATCAGTTAATACTTCAATATGTCGGTTAGTTTTTTAGTTGAAGACTCCTCTATTGGCTTCGTGTAAAAATTGACCTTCCTCTTTGCTTAATACGATCAGATATACATATGCTGTTCAACTGCTTGAATCAAACGAAATCCTTAAAATGGTATCAAATGGGCTTGGGCGAATACTCATCCAAGCAACAGTAGATACCTTATCTTGATAAGAAGAAAAGAAAACGAACTTTTGAAGTTCGCCTTCTATTCCACACTTAATGATAAAATCAATATTGAAGTAATGCATCCGATAGTTATACATAAGACTTATACAATAATTGCATATTATATAAATGATGTGACAATAAGTAATTATTTCTTACCTTTTCGTTCTAAAAGTATAGGTGCGATATTTAGTAAGATAGAAGCAATTGTCAAAAACCATAATACCCTTCCATAATTAGGTACTTCCCCTAAAAGGGACCAATCTTCCTTTTTTACCCACTCCGATACAAGACTGTATTCTGCACAAAGTGTTAATGCTGTAAATGATAATCCTAACGCCATAGCAAGCCTATAATCCTTTCCTGCTATATACATATAAAGATTTATAAAAGTTGTTACTATTGCAATAACCCCAAATATTATCCACATAACTATCCTCCATATATTTTTATTTATGTCGTGTAATAAAACGAATGTGCATCATCTCAATTTTTGCATTACTTTTTTATTAAATAACGTAAAAATCATTTCAACTTTGCACGAACCGAACTTTGCACGTGCAAAAAAAGAAAAACCCTTGATAAACAAGGGTTAATCGTAAATTATCCTATACTGCCTTCCATTTCGAACTTGATAAGTCGGTTCATCTCAACCGCATATTCCATCGGTAATTCTTTTGTAAATGGTTCGATGAATCCCATTACGATCATTTCTGTCGCTTCTTCTTCTGAGATTCCTCTACTCATGAGATAGAATAGTTGCTCTTCAGATACTTTAGAAACCTTCGCTTCGTGCTCAAGCGAGATATTCTCGTTGAAGATTTCATTGTAAGGAATCGTATCAGAAGTTGATTTGTTATCCATAATGAGCGTATCACATTCGATGTTTGCACGAGCTCCGTCCGCTTTACGTCCGAAGTGAACGATACCACGGTAGGAAACTTTCCCACCTTGTTTCGAAATAGACTTAGACACGATTGTCGAAGAAGTATTTGGTGCCAGGTGGTGCATTTTAGCTCCAGCATCTTGGTGTTGACCTTTTCCAGCAAGTGCGATGGAAAGTGTCATCCCACGAGATCCTTGACCTTTCAAAATAACAGCAGGATATTTCATCGTTAATTTAGAACCGATGTTTCCATCAATCCATTCCATCGTTGCATTTTCATCACAGATGGCACGTTTTGTAACTAAGTTGTAAACGTTGTTTGCCCAGTTTTGAATCGTTGTGTAACGGCAATACGCATCTTTCTTAACAAAGATTTCTACGACCGCACTGTGTAGAGAGTTCGTTGAGTAAACTGGTGCTGTACAACCTTCTACGTAGTGTACCGATGCACCTTCATCTACGATGATTAAGGTACGTTCAAATTGTCCCATATTTTCCGAGTTAATACGGAAGTATGCTTGTAATGGAGTATCTGTTTTTACGCCCTTTGGAACGTAGATAAACGATCCACCAGACCATACTGCTGAGTTCAATGCAGCGAATTTATTGTCAGAAGATGGGATCACTTTTCCGAAGTATTCTTTGAAAAGATCTTCGTTTTCTTTCAGTGCTGTATCCGTATCTTTGAATACAATTCCCATTTTTTCTAGGTCTTCCTGTAAGCTGTGGTACACTACCTCAGATTCATACTGAGCAGATACACCCGCAAGGTATTTTTGTTCTGCTTCAGGAATACCTAGTTTATCAAACGTATTCTTGATTTCTTCAGGCACTTCATCCCAAGAGCGCTCGGAACGTTCAGAAGGTTTTACGTAATACGTAATTTCATCGAAATCAAGTTCCGACAGATCGCCACCCCATTGTGGCATCGGTTTTTTATAAAATTGCTCTAGGGCTTTTAATCGATAATCTAACATCCATTGTGGCTCTTCTTTCATTTTTGAAATTTGTTCCACAACAGCCTTGGTTAATCCTTTTTCCGTACGGAAGATCGAAACATCTCGATCATGGAAACCATATTTATATTCACCAATTTCAGGTGCTTTCTTGGCCATTCAAAAAACCTCCTTATAGGTTATACTGCTTCATTATAGCACGTAACAAGTTACTGTTCGCTCGCTACTCCTTTTTCCATTGCTTTCCAAGCAAGCGTCGCACATTTAATTCTCGCCGGAAACTTAGAAACTCCTTGTAATGCTTCAATATCTCCTAAATCCAAATCTCCTGGGTCGATTTCTTTTCCAAGCATCATGTCAGAAAAAACATTAGACATCTTTAATGCCGAGTCTACACTCTTCCCTTTAATCGCTTGGGTCATCATCGATGCGGAAGATAAGCTAATGGAACAACCTTCCCCTTCAAACTTCGCATTTTCGACTACCCCATCCTTTACTTGAAGATGAAGCTGAATCCGATCTCCACAGGTTGGATTATTCATGTCAATTGTCATTGATTCATTTTCTAACGATCCTCGATTACGAGGATTTTTATAATGGTCCATAATCACTTGACGGTAGAGTGTATCAAGGTTATCAAAAGACATCACCGAAATACTCCTTTGTTCTCTTCAGTCCCTCTACAAGGCGATCTACATCACTTTCCGTATTGTATAGGTAGAAACTAGCACGTGCTGTAGCTGTTACGTCCAGCCACTTCATTAATGGTTGAGCACAATGGTGCCCCGCCCGAACGGCTATTCCTTCCGCATCTAATACGGTTGCTGTGTCATGTGGATGAACATCAGAAAGATTAAATGTAACGAGCCCAGCTCTCTTTTCCGGACCGTAAATCGTAACACCATCTAATTCACGTAATTGCTTCATTGCATAATGAGCTAATTGTGTTTCATGCTCATAAATCTTATCAAGACCAATTTCCGTTAAGAAATCGATAGCAGCTCCTAAACCAATTGCTCCTGCAATGATTGGTGTGCCACCTTCAAATTTCCACGGAAGCTCTTTCCAAGTCGATTCATACAAATGAACGAAATCAATCATCTCGCCACCGAATTCGACTGGCTCCATTTCTTCTAATAGATGTTGTTTTCCATAAAGGACACCGATTCCTGTTGGTCCACACATTTTGTGCCCTGAAAAAGCGTAAAAGTCGCAATCCAAATCTTGAACATCGACTTTCATGTGTGGAACACTTTGAGCGCCGTCTACAACCATGATGGCACCATGTTCATGAGCAATGGCTGCTACTTCTTTGATTGGATTTACAGAACCTAACACATTAGAAACATGCATCATAGAAACAATTTTTGTGTTTGACGTTATCGTTTCACGAACGTCTTCTAATCGAATCGTACCATCTTCTTGCATAGGAATATATTTTAGCGTCGCCCCTGTTGCTTTTACAGCCTGTTGCCATGGAATAATGTTACTATGATGCTCCATATAGGTGATGACTACTTCATCCCCTTCACTTAAATTAGCTCTAGCATAGCTGTAAGCAATAGTGTTGATAGACGTCGTTGTCCCTCTTGTAAAGATGGTTTCTTTTGTACTCGCTGCGTTGATAAAGTTACGAACTTTTTCACGAGCACCTTCATAGTGATCAGTAGCACGATTGCCAAGAGTGTGAACCCCTCGGTGCACATTAGAATTGTTCTGCTTGTAATAATTCTCAACAGCCTCAATAACGGATATAGGTTTTTGAGAAGTAGCCGCAGAATCTAAGTACACGAGCGGGTGTCCATTCACTTCTTGCTGTAGAATCGGAAACTGTTCTCTAATGGCATGAAAGTCCATTAGTACACTTTCCTTTCAATAACTTCTGTCAACTGTTCTTTAACGGCCTCGATTGGCATTTGGTTTACTACTGGTGCTAAGAAACCATGAATAATAAGACGTTCTGCTTCTTTTTTTGCAATACCACGACTCATTAAATAATATAATTGAATCGGGTCTACTCGACCTACAGAAGCAGCGTGACCTGCCGTTACATCATCTTCATCAATTAAAAGAATTGGATTGGCATCCCCACGAGCATCTTTACTTAGCATAAGCACACGAGATTCTTGCTCTGCATTGGACTTAGAAGCACCGTGTTCGATTTTACCAATTCCATTAAATACAGAAGAGGCATGATCCTTCATTACCCCGTGCTGAAGGATAAATCCATCAGAATTTAGTCCGTAGTGAACAATTTTTGCCGTGAAGTTTTGCGTTTGTGTTCCACGACCAACCGTTACGGTTTTCGCATTTGATCGAGAGTTATCTCCAATTAAGTTCGTCACGTTTTCAGATACGGTATTTCCATCATTCATTTGGCCAAGCGCCCACTCGATGGAAGCATCTCGATACGCTACACCACGGCGATTCACATAAGCTGTCGTACCGGCATCAAGGTTATCCACCGCACCAAAAGAGATTTGGGCATTATCGTGTGCGATAACTTCTGTTACAATGTTCGCTACTGATTCTGTGTCTTTACTCGTTGATACATAGTTTTCAACATACGTTACAGAACTGTTCTCATCTGCTACAACAATCACATGGTTAAATAGTGATGCGTCTTTATCTTCTTGCCAGAAAATTGATTGTAAAGGTTCTTCAACTACAACATTTTTTGGTACATAAACAAATACTCCACCGTTTAATAGAGCAGCATGAAGAGCCGTAAGTTTGTGCTCATCAACAGATACTGCATCCTTCATAAAGTAACGTTGCACTAGTTCTCCATGCTCTTGAACAGCAGTAAAAATGTCAGTCAAAATGACACCTTTTTCTTTTAAAGCCGGATCAAGAGATGCAAATGCAACAGTATGGTTACGTTGAAGAACAAGGTTTTGATTTTCTTTTTCTAAGTCAATAAACACTTTTATTTCCTCAGGAAGTTCTTGAAGAGAAATAAGTTCTTTTCCTTCAGAATCGTGTTTGAATTGACTAAAATTCCATTTCGTAATGTTTGTTTTATCCGGTTTTGGCATTTCTAAGCGTTCCGCCATTTCAAGGGCTTGAAGGCGCAAAGACTTTAACCATTCCGGTTCGTTGTGTTTTGCAGAAAATTGACTTACATAGTCTTTTTCATAAGGTAGCTTCGTTTCCACAGTCATTCTTATCCCTCCTAACTATTACGCGTTTTGTTCTACTGTTTCCTCATCTGTAATACCAAGCTCTTGTTTAATCCAGTCATATCCTTCAGCTTCTAATCGTTGAGCTAGTTCAGGACCACCAGATTTCACGACACGACCTTGCATCATTACGTGTACTTTGTCTGGAGTGATATAGTTCAATAGACGTTGATAGTGCGTAATCATAAGACAACCGAAGTTTTCATTACGCAATTTGTTGATTCCTTTAGAAACAACTTTTAAAGCATCAATATCAAGACCAGAATCAATTTCGTCTAAAATAGCAATCGCAGGCTTAATCATCATAAGTTGAAGAATTTCGTTACGTTTCTTTTCCCCGCCGGAGAATCCTTCGTTCAAGTAACGTTGAGCCATATTCTTGTCCATATCCAAATAATCCATCGCTTCATCCATTTCTTTAATGAACTTCATCAATGGAATTTCATCGCCTTCTTCACGATGTGCATTAATAGAAGAACGTAGGAAATCAGAGTTGGTTACACCGCTAATTTCACTTGGATATTGCATCGCAAGGAATAATCCAGCTTGTGCTCTTTCATCTACTTCCATTTCTAATACGTCTTCACCATCCATTAAGATGGAACCTTGTGTAATTTCATATTTAGGGTGACCCATAATAGCGGATGCTAATGTCGATTTACCTGTACCATTCGGGCCCATAACCGCGTGGAATTCTCCACCTTTAATTGTTAGGTTTACCCCTTTTAAAATTTCCTTATCTTCAATTGACACGTGAAGATCTTTAATTTCTAAAGTTGATCCTGCCATACCAAATACCTCCAGTTAGCCTTTTATTTTAAAATAATTTGTAGACATGGATAAATACTTCCATTCTCACTTTATTCTCATTACAATCTTATATCATTTCGAATCTATTATCAACAATTTAGAGTACAATTGACTACCCATCTCGACAGAAAATATACTTCTTTACAGAAATAACTCCTACTTTCTTCTATATTATATATCATAACACATTTCTCATATTTTTTATTTTCACCTTATTCTTTTTTTACATCCATAAAAACCCTGCACCAATATGTGGTACAGGGTTTTTATTTATAATAAATCTAATGTATATTTATTTATGAACCTGTTTGTTTAATTCCGCGACCATCTTGTGGTTTTTTTGGTGACTTAACTCTCTCTTTTGTTCAACTTCAATGATTTTGTCAATGTCAGATGCATACTCCGCATATCCAATTCCATGCGCTTGATGCATCGCTTTCTCCATGTCGGAGGTATAAGTTAAGTCTAAACCATTGTCACTAATAATAAATCCGTCCCTTCGTTTATTTTCCATCATAGTTCAAAAAGGTCCGAAAAATCGCTTTTCGCTCTCTTTTGAACTCACTTCATAGTGTAACACCAATGTTTTACCTTACACAAAACTTGTTAAAACATCTCACAAACATTGTGGAAGGATGTCAAGGAATGAAAAAGAAACAGCTCTATTCTGTGTACAAATAAGAGCTGTTTCTCTGTTTTAGCCTCTATTACTCACCAGAGGTTGGTGCAGGTACAATTTCACCTTTGTATTCTTCTTCAATGAATGTTTGAATTTCATCTGATTGTAATACTTCCACTAATGTTTTCAAGGCTTCACTATCTTTATCTTCAGAACGAGTGACAACAACGTTTGGAAACGGTGTATCTTCTCCTTCATGGAAGATAGAGTCATCTACAGGAGATAAGCCAGCTTCAATCGCATAGTTTCCGTTAATAGCTACTAATGCATCTTGTTCCTTTTCATACATTTGTGGTAATAATTCCGCATTTGCATCTGGTGAAAAGTTTAAGTTTTTCGGGTTTTCTGCAATATCTTCAAGAGTAGCGCTAGCTTTGTCTACTCCTTCTTTTAAGGTAATAAGTCCTGCTGCTTCAAACAAGGAAAGAATTCTTCCGTGGTCTGGTTCAGAACGGCTGATAATAACATCTGTACCTTCTTTAATGTCGTCTACACTTTTAATATTTTTTGAATAGATTGCCATCGGTTCAACATGAACTCCACCTAGGTTCACAAAATCATAGCCAAATTCTTCTTCCTGTGCTTTCAAGTATGGTGGGTGTTGGAAGTAATTTGCATCTAACGTGCCGCTATCCAAGTCTTTATTTGGTAAAATGTAGTCTTGGTATTCTTCGACTTTTAGTGTAATACCTTTTTCCTCAAGGATCGGTTTTGCTTTTTCTAAAATTTCAGCATGGGGAACACTTGATGCTCCAACAACGATTTCTGTATTTTCTTCGTCAGAACCTTCCCCACTATTTGCATTGTCCTCTGCACCTTCATCGGAACCGCCACAAGCTGTTAATAATGCAAAAAGAAAAGCAGTAGCTAATAATAATAAAAATTTCTTCATGTTTGTAATCCCCTTTTTATTTTTGATATTTATATTTCATGGAAAACCATGGAACCTACCTTTTGTCCAACTTATTCGAGAGGTAATCCCCAACAAACTGGAATAAGAAAACAATCAAAACAATTAATACTGTACAGAACAACACAACGTCAAAATCCCAACGTTGAAACCCGTAATAATAGGCATAATCTCCTAAACCACCTGCTCCTATAACACCAGCAATAGCGGTATATCCAATTAACGCAATGGCTGTCACAGTTATACCAGAAACTAAAGCTGGCAATGATTCAGGAAGAAGCACTTTAAAAATAATCGTTGACGTTTTCGCCCCCATTGCTTTTGCTGCTTCTAATACCCCTTTATCTACTTCCCGAAGTCCAATTTCAACCAACCTTCCGTAGAACGGTGCAGATCCAATAATTAGAGCAGGTAATGCGGCATTTGGTCCTCTTATAGTTCCCATTAGAAAATCAGTAAACGGGAAAAGCAATAGAATTAAAATGATAAAAGGAATAGCCCGCGTAACATTAACGATGGTTGCTATTACAAAATTCAATATTTTATTTTCCCACAGGTTTCCCTTCGTCGTTAAAAATAATAGTAGTCCAAGTAAAATTCCTAAAATAAACGTACCGACTAAGGAAATCAAGGTCATGTAAAACGTTTCTCCTGTTGCAGTCCACATATCCTCCAAATTAACGTTTGGAAACAGTTGTTCAAACATTTACTCCCACCTCCACTTCTACAGAGGTAGATCGAATAAAGTCCAATGCGTTTGTCACTTCTTCATCAGATCCTTCTAAATTAACAAACAAAGTACCATAGGCTCCCTTTTGCGTTTGAGTCACTTTTCCATGAAGGATATTAATATCTACATCATACTTTTTGGCAACTTGACTAATTAAAGCGTGATTGGTGGTTTCCCCAACAAACTGAAGTCGAATAATTTGCCCAGTTTGGTAATGTTCCTTCATCCAATCGATAGCCTCGGCCTGACTATTGTCTCCCATTACTTGTTCAACAAATCGCTTCGTCACGGGTTGCTGTGGGTGAAGGAAGACATCTAAAACATCTCCTTGTTCGACAATATGGCCTTTTTCCATCACAGCAACGCGATGACAAATTTTACGAATCACGTGCATTTCGTGTGTGATAAGAATGATCGTCAATCCTAGCTTCTCGTTAATATCAACAAGAAGTTGAAGAATGGAATCTGTCGTCTCTGGATCTAAAGCAGATGTCGCTTCATCGCACAGGAGAACCTTCGGATTGTTAGCAAGTGCTCTAGCTATCCCAACGCGTTGTTTTTGCCCTCCACTTAGTTGAGAAGGGTACGCGTCCTCTCTACCAGAAAGTCCGACTAATCGAATTAATTCGTCGACACGCCTCTGCCTTTCTTTTTTAGGGACTCCAGCAATCTCTAAAGGAAATCCAATATTTTCTCGAACGGTTCTAGACCACAATAAGTTGAAATGCTGAAAGATCATCCCAATCTCTTGTCTTGTTATGCGCAAGTCTTTTTTAGACAAGGTGGTAATCTCATTATCTTCTATTTTGATGGACCCACTAGTCGGATTCTCTAATCGATTCACCAATCGGATAAAAGTACTCTTTCCTGCACCACTGTAGCCAATGACCCCAAATATTTCCCCTTTTTCTATTTCTAAATTTAAATGGTCAACGGCAGTTAAGCTGTCGTTTTTCGTTGGGAAAACCTTCGTTAAATCTTTGATGGTAATCATGTATGTAATCCCCTCCCTTTACGCGGATACCTGATTTTACATTAACCAATATCTTGGTTTTTATGAACCGAATAATAAAAAGCGTCTTTCCGTTTCAGAGAACAGAAAGACGCGCAATGTCAGTGTCTGCTCTCTCATCCGCCAAAGCTATGTGCTTTGCAGGAATTGGCACCATTTCAAACAAATGTTTGACGGTTGCCGGGTTTCACAGGGCCAGACCCTCCACCTCTCTTGATAAGAGATTGTAACTTGGTATAGAATTTTAGTAACAGATGGATTTTAGCACAGTCTCAAATTATCTGTCAACAAAATTGTATAAAATTTTCAAAATGGGAAACAGAGGAGGAACCTCATTGAATGCACCTTATTTTACATTACCTTATACAAATGGAAACGGACACTTTAAGTTATCAGATGCTAGAGGAAAAATCATCGTACTCACCTTTTGGGTGTCTTGGTGTCCCGATTGTGGTCAAGATCTTCCGAAGAAAGAAGCGCTGTTTCAATCATTGGATCGAAATAAAGTGCAAATGATTACCATTAATGTTCCAGGACGAGAGAGGACAGAAAATGCTGGTTTAGAATTTGCAGAAAAGTTTCTTACCCAACCAACCCTTATCGATAACGGCCGGGAGGTATATGACCTCTATAGTTGCACCGGGGTACCTACTACAGTCATTATCAATGAACAAGGAGAATGGGTAAAAAGCTTCAATGACCAAGCTTCCTTCTTATCAATTGTAGAAGAAATAGGAACATGGTTAGAAGAGGAACACTAGGAGAGGCTGGAAAACGTATTCTTATAGTAGAAAATTTGTTGATATAAATGTTGTACAGATCGGAATGCATAAATTTTATCCACCACTTCTCCATCATCCATAATAAGAAGGCACGGGACACTTTCTATTTGGTGTTTTTGCATAAAGGTTGGAAAAGCAGCCGCATTCATTTCGAGAAAGAGCTCATTCTTCCACATATGTTCAATCGATAAGAGCATCGTTCGCCCAACCTTACATGTCCCACAAAAAGGGGTATGGATAAATAAGAACGTGAGTCTTCCTTCTAATTGGTCTTCGTTTTCAAATGGTTTCATAACTCCTCCGTTAAGCTAAGTAAATAGGATTCACGAAAATTCGCTTGCCGAGGAGAGCTGTTGCCAATTCTGATTCAGGCGTAGCAGCCACTTCTCGGTAAGCCTTATCAATATGAATATGTATAGCATGAGGTAACTCAATGGCTAATTGCTTGCGAAGCTTTAATCCTGCCCTGTCTTCGTCGACTAGAATAAAAACATCTTTATTGTCTAAATCATACTCCTCAAGTAGTTCTTCTAATCTTCCTACTCCAATCGTTCCATTCGTACAGACAATTTCCACTTGCTCATTTATGATTTTTTCAATCTGCTTTTTATCAGAGCGACCCTCTACAATGATTACTTTTTCCAACTCAGACATCGCGACCACCTGCACTCCTCATTATTGAGCATTTATACTAATAATCCCTTGTTACTCCTGCAACAAGGGATTATTAGTATGTATTACTTATTGTATTGACAATCCGTCAATTCATGCTTCGAATTATTCCGCTTCTTCAATCATGCTTTTATATTGATCTGCTGTCATTAATTTTTCTACATCATCGATATTAGATGCTTCAATAACAATCATCCAAGCATTTTCATATGGAGATTCGTTTACAAACTCTGGATTGTCTTCTAACTCTTCATTTACTTCTACGATTTTACCAGCGATAGGTGCATATAACTCCGACACTGTTTTAACCGATTCTACACTACCAAACGGAGCATCTGCTTCTATTTCATCCCCTACTTCGGGTAGTTCTACGAATACGATATCCCCAAGCTCAGATTGTGCGTGGTCGGTAATCCCGATTCGAACTTTATTATCTTCTATCTTTAACCATTCATGCTCCTCGGAATATCTTAAATCATTTGGTAAACTCATTGCTTATTTCCTCCATTTCACTATTATTATGTCCATGTTTGTTCATACTGGTCTGATTTAAATCCTACTGTTACTTTTTTACCATCTGTTAGAATTGGTCGCTTAATGAGCATGCCATCGGATGCTAACAAATCTATCATCTCTTGTTCAGACGCTTCTGGTAGTTTGTCCTTCAATCCAAGTTCTTTATATTTTCTTCCACTTGTATTAAAGAATTTTTTTATAGGTAAACCACTCTTCTCGATGAGATCTTTTAGTTCTGCAGCAGAAGGTGGGTTTTCCACGATATGTACTTCTTTATAGTCCTTGTCATGTTCTTCTAACCATTTTTTTGCTTTTACACAAGTCCCACATTTAGGATACCAATAAAACGTATAGCTCATCTAGTCCCCTCCTTTATTCTTTTCTATTTTAACATAATTTTAACAGAAAAGCGTCCAGTTCGCCCGACTCCACGGCCATAATTATGACTTTACTACACATATGAAAAAAAGCTTGAACAAAACTATAGTTTCCTACTCTAAAAAGGAATGATTACAAGGTTTTTCATTCATAGTTGATATCAAATGCGAAGTAAAAAAGTTAAACAAAAAACCATCCGTTTAATAACTGCTTGATATACACGCGATGTTGATTTCCGCTGCGGGCAGTCACTTTCCGTGGGCACGGGCAGTCTACTACTGCGAGTTTACTTCTTCGCTGCCTTGTCCCGAGGAAGCCTACTTCGAAGCAACACCAGAAGACGCAGGGACATCCCCCTCCTCGCTCGCAAAGATCGCTCACTGTGGGGTCTTCACCTCGTGCTGTTCCCACAGGACAAGGAAATCTTCTTAGAATAGACATCGCACGAAGAAAATTGGGCTTTATTTTCGAGGAGTCGACTAGCCCTCCACTACAATCAACATGCCGTAAGTAGCTGACATAGAATAGTTTTCCGAATGTATAAAGTAATTTTTAATAATTATAAGTAAATTGAAACCTTATTAAGTTAGCGATTCATGTTATCAGACTAATGATTTTGAACAGAGTTTTCCCAATTATTTCAAGTATTTAATCATCTGTTTTTTTCCGGCTACAAATTTTACTTAATTAAATATAGTAACTTAGCGTAGGCAGAATACGGAGACTCCTACCATGAAAATAAGGTTCTAATATATGGAAAAATGGCAATACTAAGGTAGACGCAGCTCATTCGTTTTTTTGAGGAGAGCGCCACATTCTAAGATCTAATGAAGTTGGAGAATAATTTTAAGACACTTTTGGTTCCACAATTGTCACTGTGTAACCTAAACTCTCTAATCTTCGTAGTGAATGCTTAACAACGGATTGTTGTCTTTGTTTGTCGAAGTAATCTTCTCCTAAATCTACATACATTTCTTTTCGTGTTAAGAGATAATAGGAGATTCGTAATATCGCATGAGCTACAACGATTCCTGCACGCTTTTTACCTTTACGTGAAGCTGTTCGCCGGTAAAGTGCACCAAGGTAGTTTTTGGATCCTCGAACAGAATGAGCTGCTTCAATCAGTGCTGATTTAAGATACTTGTTTCCATTCAACGTTTTAGATGATTTACGTTTTCCAGCACTTTGGTTATTTCCAGGAACTAATCCAGCCCATGAACACATTTGAGGTGCAGTAGGAAATTGCTCCTTTATATTTGTACCAAGCTCTGCAAGCATTTGTTCCGCCATTTTTCTCCCAATACCAGGAATGGAATCTAAACGGTCTATATCTTCTTGAGAGTCTTCCATCCTTTTCGCTATCTCTTTATCTAGTTTATCGATTTGATCCGTCAGGAAATCGATATGATCTAGAATCGTTTTTATCATGAACCGTTGGTGTTCTTGAACATACCCTTGAAGTGCGAGTTTCAATTCATCCTTTTTCTTCTTCATTACTCCTCTCGCAAAGGTTGTTAACTCTTCGAGATCATCATTTCCTTCGGATATGGATCGAAGCATATCACGAGCAGAAACTCCCATAATGTCAGAAACAACAGAACCAAGTTTGATATTAGCTCCTTCTAACACTTTTTGAATCCGATTATATTGTCTGGCACGCTCTTCAATAATACTTCGACGATAACGAACAAGTTCACGTAATTCTCGCTGGTTTCGATCAGGAATAAAACTAGCTTTAAGTAAACCGTGACGAAGTAATTTGGCTATCCATTCGGCATCTTTCACATCCGTTTTACGCCCGGGGACAGCCTTAATGTGTTGAGCATTCACAACTAGATATTCAATATCTTCTGCTTCTAGTAGATTGACAATGGGTTTCCAGTAGACACTTGTACTTTCCATTGCCACATGGGTACACTTATGTTTCTTCACCCAGTCCACCAACTCAATTAGATATATGGTTTTAGTTGAAAAAGTTTCAATCTCCTTTCCTTCTGTTGTAATGGCACAAGCGGTAATGGTATCCTTGTGGACATCCATACCACAAGCATTCTCAATGATTACATCCATTGAAAACATCCTTTCTACGGCAAATAATAATGGAGGCTGGCGCAACAACCAGAATAGGGTTAATCTACCATGAGTGCTTCCCTTAAAAGGAGCAACAGTCTGTGATGCACCGTGGTCGAAGGAGTCAGACTGCGGGTAGGGCTCTCACGCACCAAGGAGTCTCGACCTTCCTCATCCAGCCGTAGCATCAGTATAGCCACACAATAACTATTTTCATTCTCTGTGGTGTATAGCTGTTTTCGCGATACATGAATGACTGCGGGAACAGCACGAGGTGAAAGCCCCGCAAGAAGTGGGTTTCTTCTGAGGAGATTGAGGCCGTGCCCGCGGAAAGCGGAGTATTCTGCCGGAGCGCGGCATCAAGGTTCACTTATCATTCTTTCAATAAATTTTTTAATTAGAGTTACGTCGCAATTTATAGAAAATTAGCAACAAAATGTTCAAAAGAACCCCTAAAAGAAAAATCCGAACTCATTCTGAATTCAATGAAGAACTCAAGTGATAGTTCGGATTTTATTTTGATTAAAACACTATCGTTCACATTACTTTTTAAGAACTCCTTTTAAGACAAACGCTACGTTCGCAGGTCGCTCGGCTAATCTTCTCATGAAGTAGCCATACCAATCGTCCCCATAAGGAACATAAACACGCATTTTATAGCCTTCTTTTACAAGCTCCTCTTGTCTTTCGTTACGAATACCGAAAAGCATTTGGAATTCAAATTGGTCACGGCTTATGTTATATTGCTTCTCTAGCTCTTTTGTATATTCAATCATCGTATCATCATGTGTTGCAATTGCTGTATAATTTCCATTTAATAAGTGCATTTTAATAATCTTTTTATAATTATCATCAACATCTTTTTTATCTGGGAATGCAACTTTCGGAGATTCCTTGTAAGCACCTTTAACCAATCGTAAATTTGGACTCCATTTATTTAATTCTTCGATATCTTCCACCGTTCTATATAAGTAGGATTGCAGAACGGTACCAATTCCGTCGTATTCATCCTTTAATCGTTTAAATATATCAAGCGTTTGTTGGCAACGCTCATAGTCTTCCATGTCAATCGTTACAAACACATCATGCTTTTTACCAGCATCCAATATTTTTCTCATGTTCTCCATGACTAACTCTTCTGAGATATCAAGTCCCATAGATGTCATTTTTAAAGAAACCTGAGAATCCAGTTTTAACTCGGCAATCTTTTCAATCATTCGAATACAATCATCGGCGGATTGTCTGGCTTCTTGTTCACTGTCGATGAACTCTCCCAAATGGTCAACTGTGACAGGCATTCCTTTTTTATTCAAGTCTGCAATGGTTCGAGCCGCGTCATCGACCGTCACGCCTGCCACAAATTTTGCAGCACCAAAACGGAGACCGTACTTCTTAGCTAATTTAGTAAAAAATTTGTTTTTGGATAAAAATAAAAAAAAGTTCCGAAGCAATTGTTCCATCACATATCCTCCTAAGTCATCGTCAAGTGATTTAAAATGTTTTCGCTTACATTATAAATAATACCTCCATAAGTTTATCACTAAACACAAGGTAACTGGTATTATTTTTTCTTGGAAAATTGCAATCCTTTTAATGAGGATTTACTACATGCTATTTTTTTAGAAAGAGAAAAGTGATAAGAACCTATTTTGCATCCATTGGAAAGGAGTCATCCATAACGGATGACTCCTATATTAAGCGACATCGTAACCTTGATCTTCAATTGCCTCTTTCATTTTTGAAGGAGTAACTTGATTTTCGTCATAATCTACGTCCACTTGACCAGACGAAAGGTTCACTTTAACAGACTGAATTCCATTCAAACTGTTAATGGCTTCCTTAACAGCTTGTTCACAATGTCCACATGACATTCCAGTCACTTGTAGTGTTAATGACATCAACATCTTCCTTCCTATGCATTATTTAGAGAATTGCTGAACTACTTTCATTAGTTCTTCGATAGCGTCGTCGCCGTTTCCGGAGTGGACTGCATGAGATACACAATGCTTCATATGTCTTTCCATTAAGGAGTGACCTACTTTTTTCATGGCCGCCTGAATAGCTGAAATTTGGACAAGGATATCGACACAGTACCGATCATCCTCTACCATTTTCTGAATACCTCGGACTTGTCCTTCAATTCGTTTTAGACGATTAACCACCTGTTGCTTTTCATCTTCTGTTCGCGGTTTAATCGGCTTCTTGTCTGAAAACTCGATATGTTCACTGTGCTCCATAGCATATCCCAACTCCTTATCGTTCTCCCATCTATGATACCCCCCTAAGGTATGATTGTCAATGCTACTATTTAAATCGAAACAATTACAATTTACAAATAGGAATCATTACGATACAATGATATTCGTTACATAATTTAGGAGGAAATAACGTGAGAAAGATTGCTGCACTTCTATGTCTATCTGTCCTAATTGTATCTGCTTGTTCTACCCCTGGCACTAGAGAGCAAACAGATGCTACTGTTCAAATATATACTACCGTTTATCCCCTTCAGTATTTTACCGAACGACTGGGAGGCGAGTATGTCGATGTTTCAACCATTTATCCACCCGGTGCGGATGCTCACACCTATGAACCTACGACAAAGAAAATGACTGAAATTGCAGAAGCAGATGCGTTTTTTTACTTCGGTGAGGTTTTGGAACCTTTCGCTGATACAGTCGCCCAGGCGTTAACCGATGAACATGTCCAACTAGTAGAATTTGCTTCACATGAGGAACTGTTTGAACATGAAAATGAACATCAAGAAGTGAAGCATGAAGAAGGACACAACGGCCATGCTCACGGAGACCATGATCCACATATATGGCTAGATCCCCTTCGCTCTATGGAGCTAGCATCTATTTTAAAGGATGAATTAATTACTTTAATGCCTAAGCATCAACAAAAAATCAAAGAAAACTTTGCCTCTTTGAAAGAGGAGCTTCTCCAATTAGATGAACAACTTGTAGAAACCTTACAATCGAAAAAACAGAAAACGATTCTCGTTGCACACGCTGGTTACGGCTATTGGGAAGAACGTTATGGAATCGAACAGCTTGCCGTAAATGGAGTAAATAACAGTTCAGGGCCTTCTCAAATAGATTTGGTTCATATTATGGAAGAAGCACGAGAACATCAATTATCTTACATGGTATTTGAACAAAACATTTCGGATTCTATTTCATCAAAGATCCAGAAAGAAATGGGAGTGAAAGCCACTCACATCCATAACCTATCTGTTTTAACAGAAGAAGATATCAAGGAAGATCAGGATTATTTTACCTTAATGCGTCAAAACTTAGAAGTACTAGATTTAGTGACCGACTAGAGAGGAGATGGACAATGGCGGAGCCTATTGTAAAGCTAGAAAATGTCCACTTTCAATATGAAAGTAAAACAGTTTTAGAAGATGTGAACTTTGTAATTCCTAGAGGTGCCTTCATGGGACTAATCGGGCCAAATGGTGGTGGAAAAACAACCCTTATTAAGCTCATTCTTGGGCTTTTAAAACCACAACAAGGGTCTGTCGAATTGTTTCAAACACCGATTCGTAAATTCAAGGAAAAAAATAAAATAGGATTTGTATCTCAAAAAGCAAATAGTTTTAATAGAGGATTTCCTGCTACTGTTAGGGAGGTTGTGTCCATGGGACTTACCTCTAAAATAGGATATTTCAAATTTTTAACGAAAGAGCACCATGAGCTTATAGAAAAAGCCGTAGCACAGGTTGATATGAGTGATTACTTACATGAAAATATTGGAGATCTTTCAGGTGGGCAACAACAAAGGGTTTTTATTGCTCGAGCGCTCGTAAATAACCCAGAGCTCCTCATATTAGATGAACCAACCGTTGGAGTGGACCAGGAGCATGTACAGCACTTTTATCACATGCTTCACACGTTAAACCAAGATCATCAGATTACCCTATTGCTCGTAACGCATGATACAGGAACGATGACTGATTATGTGACAGATTTGGTTTGCTTAAACAAACGACTACACTTTCACGGGAATGTTTCAGAGTATGCCAATCTTTCCAACAAGGATTTATCAGAGATGTATGGCCATTCTTTACACATCGTGGACCATAACCATTCATAAGGAGTACGACTATGATTGAAAACTTTTTAGAATATGACTTTTTACGTCACACCTTTTATACAGGGTTACTTATTGGGCTAATTGGACCTTTACTTGGCGCATTTATTGTAGTGCGACGGCTATCGTTAATTGCGGATGCGCTCTCTCACGTGACACTTGCCGGAATCGCCTTTGGATTACTACTGGAAAAGAAATTCGCTACTCCCCTCATTACACCTTTTTACTCGGGAATGGGGTTTTCTGTTGTGGCCTCCCTTTTTATTGAACAATTGCGACGGGTTTATAAAGCTTATCAAGAGCTTGCTATTCCGATTATATTATCAGGTGGAGTCGGGTTAAGTGTTATTTTCATCTCTTTAGCGAATGGCTTTAATACAGATCTATTTAACTTTCTTTTCGGTTCCGTTGCTGCAGTCAGTGAACAAGACCTCTGGTCCATTATTGGAATTACAATTGTCGTTCTTGTCATCATCACTCTATTTTATAAAGAATTATTCATGCTGTCGTTTGACGAAGAGCATGCTGTTGTTTCCGGTATTCATGCCAAACGAATTCACTTTCTATTTATTGTTTTAACTGCACTAGTAATTGCTGCTTCGATTCGGATTGTTGGCGTTTTACTCGTATCTGCTTTAATGACTTTGCCGGTTGCTGCTAGCATTCGAGTCTCAAAAGGATTTAAACAAACGATAGGTTTTTCCATCCTATTTGGCGAAATTTCCGTTATAATAGGACTTATAGTAGGATATTATTTCGAAATTCCACCTGGTGGGACAATTGTCGTAACCTCTATACTTATATTACTAATCACAAGCCTCTTGAAGAAGTGGCTATCCTATTATCAAACAAGGAAAACCATACAATCCTAACGATGCATCGAAAGGAGCCTAACGATGGATGTGAAGGACGCATTAGACATTCTAAAAGAAAACGGCTATAAATACACAGGAAAAAGGGAAGACATGATTGGCTTTTTTGCAGGAGAGAACCGCTATCGGTCTGCCAAAGATCTTTTAGGCTTTATGGAGCCCACTTATAACGGCATTAGCTATGACACAATCTATCGCAATCTCCATCTGTTTTCGGAGCTTGGCATTTTGGAGTCCACGGAATTAAACGGGGAAAAACAATTCCGGATTAAGTGTGATACCCATCATCATCACCATTTCATTTGTAAAGATTGCGGGTTTACAAAAGAAGTCCTTACATGCCCAATGGATGACATTCGCTCCGAATTAGACCGTTTTATCGTGCAAGATCATAAATTTGAGATATATGGACTTTGCCCCGCATGTCAGTAAAAACATACCAAATGGGGACTTATTTCTCTGTTGGTTTAGGTGGTATTGTCGGGGCCCTTTGTCGTTATGGAATATCCATGCTTTTTGTCAATCAAGTCTTTCCACTTGCAACCCTACTTGTGAACTTAGTGGGTTGCTTTTTATTACCAATCGTTTCTAAACATTTATGGATTCAAAAGATTCCTGCTCCGTACCGACTGGCTGTAGGCACAGGTTTTCTAGGCTCTTTTACTACGTTCTCCACTTTTTCTTTAGAAACGTGGGAGCTCTTGCAAGAAAATATGACAGTTGGACTTGCCTACATACTGATTACCGTGTTTGGAGGACTATCCCTTGCATGGTTAGGCTTTGAGGTTGTCAAAAGAAAGGAGAGACAACCATGAATGTTCTTTTCGTAGCCATAGGTGGATTCTTCGGTGCTATATTGCGATTCTACGTCGGACAGCAGTTGAATAAACCAAACAAACAACAATTCTGGGGCACAATGCTTGCCAATGTGCTCGGTTCGTCCTTATTAGCGTTATTATTTTTAATGTTGGAACGGTCTGTCATTTCCACGCATCTATGGGCTCTTCTTGGAATAGGTTTTTGTGGAGCATTCACTACTTTCTCGACCTTTAGTATGGAAGCTGTCTCAATGATACAAAACCGCCATTACCTGTCAGCAGTTCGTTATGTTTCCTTTTCTTTCCTTCTATCCATTGTGAGCATGAGTCTAATTTTATGGATAGGACTATAGGAACACCTGAATATTTGTAGACGTATTCCTTATACTTTATAATGCAAGATACGCAATGAAGGTTTAAAGGAGTACAGGTATGGCACAAAAAGCAAGCGGCCAAGTTTTACAGTTTAGCTTTATTGGTTTATCAAACGCGGTCGTGGATCTCGCTTCCCTCAATTTGTTACTATGGCTATGGCCAACCGAGGAAACGGGATTATTATTATTATTTAATACGATTTCCTATACACTAGCTATCATTAACAGTTACTTTTGGAATGCGAAATATACCTTTGGTCATCATTCTAAAACAGATACACGGGAAGTATCTTTATTTATTGTGCAAGCGATTATTGCTTTAGGAGTTAGTAATGCGGTATTCATCGGGCTGATGTGGATGTTTCATCTGCCAGGCATGATGTACTTTCCACTGTTCGTAGAATCGAATATTTCCAAAGCTGCTGCTATGTTTTTATCTTCCACTACTAGCTTTTTCTTAATGAAATTTCTCGTTTTTAGAAAAAAGAAGTAGAGCCAATATTTTAATTATCTAACCCTCAAAACAAAAAATGTCCAAGTAGCGATTATGCTATTTGGACATTTTCTTTTATTTCACAATCATTACTGGACAATTTACCCGCTTCGCCACTTTATGGCTCACACTACCCAGGACCATTTCTTGTAGGGAGTTTAAGCCCCTACTACCAATCACACAAATATCTGCATCATGGCTGTTGGCATATTTCACAATCTCAGGTCCTGGCTCGCCATGTAAGATTTGGATCTCATAGGAGATACCTGCCTTTTTTAATTTTTGCTCCGTCATCTCTAATTTTTCTTTCCGTTTCAAGTCAATTTCAATCGAATTCGAATGATGAAGGACATCGTATTTTGACTTTGTACTATCTACCACATACAATACATGAACATGGGCACTAGGATTATGCTCCGCTAATGCAATGGTTTTATCTGCCGCCCGTAAAGCATGTGCTGATCCATCAGAAGCTAATAGAATCTTGGAAAACATAGCCATCATCCCTTACATCCATTATAAGTATCATTATATCAGAAAAAGAACGGTTAAAACCGCTTTCATTTTAATGAATATAACAAAAGCGCAAGCGCCCGGTTAGCAACGTACGGACTGGACTGAACCGTCGGAGATAAAGGAAACACGATGAGCTTATGCGAATCGATGTTGACTTATCGCACAGAGGTGAGGGAAGTCTCGCTAGTTGCTGGGCGCTGAAGCTGGACGTGGCTAGTTCAGTATGTTTATCCACACCAGGCAGATTTTATAATTACGCTATAATATAAAAAAGGGAAGCGTCTGCCTCCCTTTCCTAGTGACTTGCCATTTTCTTCACTGGCTTATCATAGACAGCTCGCTTTTCAACTAATGTCGAGCTTTCTTTGTTTAAACCAATAACGTGGACATCTGTTTGATTATCTTGATATTTAAGAACCACTTTATCAATAGCGCCTACTGCAGAATCGTCCCACAGATGGGTTTCTGTCAAATCTAATTCAACTACATCTACGTCTTCTTTGAAATCAAAGCTTGCTACAAACTCCGTCACAGATGCGAAGAACAATTGACCTTTTACTTTATATACTTTCTTTTTGCCACCTTCTACGTGAATCCCTTTTACTTCTACTTTTGAGATTTTGGAGGCAAAGAATACGGCGCTGAGTAAGACGCCAATGAATACACCGATTGATAGGTCATGTGTGAGAACTACCGCAACAACCGTAACGACCATAACGATAGCATCGGTTCTCGGCATAAGGTGAAGAGTCGTAAGCGAACTCCAATCAAACGTTCCAATGGATACCATAAACATGACCCCAACAAGTGCTGCCATCGGAATTTGAATAAGAATATCATTAAAGACCACAATGAGTAACATGAGGAATGCCCCAGCAACAAAGGTAGAAAGTCTTCCTCTTCCACCTGACTTCACGTTGATTACAGACTGACCGATCATCGCGCAACCAGCCATTCCACCAAAGAATCCTGCAACAACGTTAGCTATACCTTGTCCTTTTGCTTCTTGGTTTTTGTTACTGTCTGTATCAGTCATATCATCGACAATTTGTGCTGTTAAAAAGGATTCCAAAAGTCCAATGACAGAAAGAGCTAAAGCTGTCGGGAAGATAATTTGTAACGTTTCAAACGTTAATGGAATATCCGGAAGAAGAAACATCGGCAAAGTCTGAGATAACTCTCCCATATCGCCTACTGTCCGCACTCCACTACCTGTAACAACAGCAACAATAGTTATCGTAATAATTGCTACAAGTGGTGCTGGAATCACTTTCGTCACAAACGGAAAAAGATAAATAATAGCTAAAGATCCTGCAACCATCACATACATATGCCACGTTTCTCCGACGAAGTGAGGGAGTTGCGCCATAAAAATAAGGATGGCTAAAGAATTTACGAAACCAATCATTACGGAACGCGGGATAAACTTCATGAGTCTTGCTACTTTAAAAAGTCCATAAGTTACTTGAAGGATCCCTGTCAAAATAGTCGCAGCCAATAAATACTGCAATCCGTGATCCGCCACTAAGTCGCCCATAACAAGAGCCATCGCACCTGTCGCGGCTGAAATCATGGCAGGTCTTCCTCCGAAAATGGAGATAACAACCGCAATACAAAATGATGCGTATAGTCCAACCATTGGACTGACACCCGCAATGATAGAGAAAGCAATTGCTTCCGGGATTAAAGCTAAAGCAACCACAATCCCAGCTAGAACATCTCCACGAATATTTCCTAGCCAATCCTGTTTAATTGTAGATATATTCAATTCTACACCTCTTCCTATAGTTATTAGATGACTTTCAACTCTCATGAAAGTCGGGGCCGTTTTGAACAACCTGAATCATACCATAGAAGACCACTTAGCCAAACCTGAATGTAAGCGTACATCATTAGTGTTTTTCTTCGATTTTCTAATGAAAGGTTGCTTTTATAGCCTTTTTTACAAAAATGCAGAATACGGCAAGCAATTTCTTCCATCACTCTTCAAAAAGTTACCTGCTTATAGAATGAAAAATAGTAAAAAATAAAACCTGAACCTTCCAGAAAGGATGTGGAATATGAAACACGTTAAAGCATTAGGTATAAAGTTTTTAGTGATATCTGTCGTTCTTTATTCTGTCCTTGGAATCCTCAATCAGGCTTCTCTTGGAGATATTTTTTTAATTAGTGTTTTAGTCACAGGAGTTGCTTACGTTCTTGGAGATTTACTCATTTTGAAAAATTTCGGAAACCTGATGGCTAGTCTGGCAGACTTTGCTCTGAGCTTCTTTGCTGTTTGGCTTTTAACAGCAGGGCTTATTCAAGAAGAATTTTCTATCAGCATTTCCTTATTTGCCGCTTTTCTCATAGCTTGTTCGGAAGCAGTCTTCCATGTGTACATGCAAAGAAAAGTACTCGACGTAGATGAGGATGCAGGGTTTAGTAACGCGTATTTAGAGCGATTAAGTACGGAATTCGCCGAAGAGAATCCCGATTCCGATGTTATTCGATTAAATAAGAAAAAAGACAACGAAGATTAATGTTAGAGATCCCTCTTTTTATGGTAGGAGGGATTTCTTCATACATAGACTGTACAAAATTTACATTATTTTTAAATTCCTTTAACATTTCAGCATTATACTTAAGGGGCAACCAGCATGATTTATTCCGATAGGAAACATGAGGCTGCATAGAAAAGGTAAAGGATGTCCCAAATGCAGAATAATTTACTATCACCATTCCATATAAGCAATCTCTATTCCTACATGAACTATGTATATGGAAAAGAAAAAAGGATTGCACGTGATTACTTTAAATTTGCCGAATTGCAAAAAGTCATACGAAGTAAACTTCTTACTACATATTTTCAACCCATCTTTGATTTGTCTACATCTAGCATTATTGGATACGAGGCTTTGAACCGCCCTCCTTTTTCCAAGCAATTTCCTAACACGGAAAGTTTTTATGATTATATCGGACAGACAAATCAAGCCTTTCGGTTTGATTTATATTGTCGTAATACAGCGTTTGAACGTTTTTTTGACAATAGACAAAAGAACCCTTCACTAGACGAAAAGCTTTTGTTTATTAACATTCACCCACAAGTGCTACTGGACTCAGATTACAGAAGTGGAGAAACGCTCCAACTATTAAATAAATATGAGCTTTCACCAAATCAGATCGTGTTTGAGCTCACAGAGAAAAAAGCGGTGAAAGACTATGTACTTTTCGAAAAGATGCTTTCACACTATCGAGAACAAGGGTTTAGAATAGCTGTTGATGATGCAGGTTCCGGCTATAATAGCTTGAAAAGTGTTGTCCAATTAAAGCCAGAATTCATTAAATTAGATAAATCTCTTATCCATCACATGGACCAAAATGCAGATCAACAGAAAATGGTTAGTCTTCTATTGGATTTCGCTAATGAATCTCATACCTCCGTCATTGCGGAAGGGATAGAGCGCGTGGAAGACTTATCGATCTTACAAGAAAAAGGAGTCCATTATGGGCAAGGCTATTTATTAGGAAAACCGAGTGAAACGTTAGAGAGTATTTCCTAAGAAGGATAATGGGGGAAATGGTATGCCTACTTGGATTGGCGAAATTGTAGAAACAGTACCTGTTTTGGAGAAAAGCAAATCCAATCAGTTTGCGGACGCATTGTTTCGAGATGTGAAAACATGTGAAGGAATTGTCGTATTAGAGGAAAAACATCCAATCGGTCTTATCACAAAAACAAATTTTTATCAGAAGCTTGGTACCTTGTACGGGTACAATTTATTCATGGGAAAACAAGTAGAAGTGTTAATGAATCGCGACATATTAGTAGTAGATATGATGACCTCCATCGTTGAAGTGAGCCGGTTAGCTATGAACCGTAAAGATGAGCAATTATATGACTACGTTATTGTAACAGAAAGCGAACTCTATAAAGGAGTCGTTAGTATTCGGAACCTATTAATGAAATTCGCAGAAGTTCAAGCGAAAGTCGCAACTTATTTGAACCCTCTAACTGGACTTCCAGGAAATCATGTAATTGATGAAAGGTTAAAGCATTTAAGTCTAACGAACCCTTTCAGTGTACTCTACATAGATCTAGATCACTTTAAATCCTATAATGATGTCTATGGCTTCTCGAACGGAGACAAAGTGCTTGAACAGACTGCTCATATTTTACAAGAGGAACTCCACGATCACGATCACTTTCTCGGTCACATCGGTGGGGATGATTATATCGCTATTCTTTACAAGCATGATTTCACCACTCTCTGTCAGAGAATAACCGAAAGCTTTGATGAAAAAATAAGGGATTATTATAATAAGGAAGACTTAGGAAAGAATTATGTTCTAACGGAAAATAGATTTGGGATGAAGGATAAAATTCCACTTGTGTCGATATCGATCGCTGTTGTATCGAATCGTGAACAGACCTTCTCAAGTGTGGAAGAAATTGTTCATCATGCAACTTTTTTGAAGAAGCGTTGTAAAATGATGAAAGGGAGTATCTTTTTGGCCAACGATGAAACTAATATGATAAAAGGGTCCGTTACCTAACACGGACCCTTTTCTTCAGTTCTCCGACAACGCTTGTTTCGCAAGCTGCAGAATAACCATATCCTCCATCGGTGGGTTATGCAACCCAGCTCGGATATCTCGGTAATACTTTTCGAAAGGCATCTCTTTGGACAATCCACGCCCTCCCACTATTTTCATTGCAAGATCTACGACTTCACTCGCTGCGTTAGTTGCTGTAATTTTTACAGCAGCTAATTCTGATCCCATTTTTGCTCTTAATTCCGGATTTTTATCCCACTTATCCGCAACAGCATACATAAAGTGACGAGCTGCCAACAGCTTCAAGTCCATTTCCCCAATTTTTTGTTGCACATGCGCGACTTCAGATATTGGGGTGTTGAGACTGTTCGGTTGAAAGTTCTTGGCAAACTCAATCGCATCATTTCTTGCAGCGATAGCAATTCCTAAGTAACAAGCAGGAATATGCAAGAGCCAACCTTTTGGTATGGGCCTAGAGGAACCAGCCACCTCGACGAAATGCTTCCTTGGAACGTGTACGTTTTCCATCACTAAATCATGACTTCCAGTCCCTCTCATTCCAAGTGTATCCCACGTTTTTTCTACGCTTAGTCCTTCTACATCCTTTTCGATTAAAAACCAACCAACCGCCTCTATTTCTTCCACATAAGTCGAAACTAAGTAAAAATCCAACACACTCGCCATTGTCGTAAACGTTTTTCGTCCCGTTACAAGGTAAGAACCATCCGCCTGCTTCGTTGCAGTCGTCTCTGGTCTTCCTCCTCTTGTAGGGCTTCCAGTTGCCCGCTCGGACGCAGCACGATTCACTACCTTTTGTTTTTCTTTAATCTCTTTAGCAAAGGAAGAAAAAACATCCGGGTCCCAGTCATTCTTTTCTCCTAGTTCCATGACAACACCCATATGCCAACCTACGGACAATGCAGTCGCTCCGTCCCCGACAGCCAGTCTTTCCTGGAGAAGCAATAATTCATAAACAGATAATCCTTCTCCTCCTAATGATGTTGGTAACGATAAGGAAAAGTACTGTTCTTTCTTAAATTCTTGTAAGGTATCCGTCGAGAAGTCAGCCATTTCATCAGCTTGATCTCGTCTAGTTTTAGCCACATCCGCTAACTTTGCTGCTTTTTCTATCAAATGTCTTTGACGATCATTCTGTACAAAAGATTGAAATAAATCCATAAACACCCTCCATCTATCCGCACTTTCTTAAATCTTACCTTATTACTTGGCTTTAATTCCACTACGTTGACTGAAACGAAATGTTTCTCATTTTTATAGTTCTTTGTTATAGTTAGCCACAGCTTGTGTAAAAAGGTCGTGACATCTATGTGGAATAAACTAAAAGAGAAACAGGTTCATTACTTTGTAATTGGGATTGCTATTCTAACATTAGGTATTACTCTATGTATTCAATCTACGTTAGGCACCTCACCCTTTGATGCTCTATTAGTCGGTCTTTATCGTACGATTGGACTCACGGTTGGAACGTGGGAAATTATAATTGGTTTTGTGATGATTCTTACGAATGCAATATTAATGAAGAATCGGCCTGAGTTTTTAGCACTCGTTACGTCCTTTGTTACTGGAGTTGGCATTGACAGTTGGCTCTGGATTTTTCGAGATTGGCTCATTCCAAGCACCTTATTAAGTCAGTTTATTTGTTTGTCGTTTGGAATTATCTTTACAGGCATAGGTGTTGCTACTTATCTACAATCAAAGCTAGCCCCCATTCCATTTGACCGTTCCATGCTCGTTGTATCCAAATTAACAGGTTGGAGTTTTGTGTACTCTAGAGGGATAATTAATATATTATTGGTAATTTTGGCCTTTTTCTTTCACGGTCCAATCGGAATTGGGACATTGCTAAATGCTTTAGTTACCGGAGTCATCATCAAAACCTTTTTTTCTTACATGGAAAAATTACACCTTCATAAGAAAGCAAAAAGAAGTATTGCTTAAATGTAAAAAGCGAGGAAGGGTATCACAACCTTCCTCGCTCGGTACATTATAATTTAAAACGTCTTAATAAATGGTTTAAGTCTTCTGCAAGTCGTGCTAGTTGATCCGAATTAGCTGCAATTTCTTCCATAGAACTGGTTGTTTGTTGAACAGAAGCCGACGTTTGTTCAATACCAGCAGCAGATTCTTCCGAAATAGCCGCAATATCTTCAATCGACTTATTCATCGTTTCACTGTTTTCCGCAATATTTGCAAGGTTTTCGGAAACTTCTAATATATTGTTAACCATTTCCACTACAGCAGAGTTAATATTTTCAAATGTTTGTCCAGTCGTACTAATTTGATTGGCACCATTCTCCACTTCTTTATATCCACCTTGTAGTGAATCTGTAACGACACTAGATTCTGTTTGGATACTATTAACGATACCTGTAATATCCGTAACAGATAAGGAAACTTGTTCTGCTAGTTTACGAACTTCATCTGCTACTACGGCAAATCCTTTTCCATGTTCTCCGGCCCTTGCTGCTTCAATCGCCGCATTTAGAGCAAGCAGATTCGTTTGGTCCGCAATATCTTTAATAACTCCAACAAGCTTAGAGATCTCTTGTGATTGTTGATCCAATCCTTTTACTTTTTCCACAGCATCTTGAACAATGCGATCAATTTTAGACATTTGTTCAATGGATGAAGCCATTAACTGGGATCCTTCTTCCGTTAGCTCCAACACTTGTTGAGAAGCAGCATGGACAGACTCTCCGCCTTGATTCGCTTGTTGAACTTTTCCAGAGAATGATGCCATGGAAGATGCAAGGTCACTTGTTGTATTCGCTTGTGTTTCTGCACCAGAGGAAAGTTCTTGCATCGTAGACGCTACTTGATTACTTCCTTCTTTCACTTCGTTAGCCGATTGCGTTAACTCTTCACTTTGTCCAGATACAGATTCGGAAACATTGTGAATTTCTCCGAGTAGCTCACGCATATTGTCGCTCATTTGATTCGTAGCTGTTACTAATTGACCAACTTCATCAACGGACTTTGTTCTTAATGGATCATTGCTAAGGTCACCTTGAGCAATCAAGTTCATTCGTTCCATAACCATTTTGATTGGACGAGTGATAATTCTTGCAGTGATAAAAGTGATAAGGATTGAAAGAATAACTACTACTGCAGCAATCAGTAAGTTAACCACTTTAACAAGATTTCCTGTTTCTATATTGCTTTTTCCAGTATCCTGAACAATTTTCGATCTATTAGAAGATAGCTCATTAAACCCTGCCATTATGTCACGGGCTTCTTGCTCTATATCACGTTTTAAAGTTGCCTTTGCAATTTCTTCCTGTCCATTACTATACGGTTCAAAAACCTTGCTGCGAACAGCTTTTTCCCAAGCTGCACTTCGTTCAATTAATTCCTTAGTCTTTTCCGAATCCGTAATTTCTAGTAATTTTGTTTCTAGAGCTACACTTTCTTTTGTATATTGGTCAAATTTATCCAAGTACTCCTGTTCCCCAAATAAGACATAACCTCGTGTTAGAGCAATACGTTGTGCCATGTTAAATGCAAGTTTTTCATCAATAATTAATAACTCTGTGTTATCATTCATTTTCGTAGTATTTTTACTTAATAAGTCAAATCCAGTATAAGTTAAAGCACTCATAATAATAATAGCTGCAACTATAATTCCAAACCCAAGCATTAACTTAGTTCTTAAACTTTTTATTTTTATTTTCATCAGCTAAAGCACCTCTATTCGATGTAATACAACCACTAGTTCATCCATTTTCTATTTATCTAGTTTTCTTCAACTGCTTGCTTTACTTCATTTAGTTCTTCAAAGCTCAAAACTCTTTCTAAATCAAGAAGTAGTAATAAACGATTTTCTAGCTTTGCAACACCTTTTAAGTACACGGAACTAACACCACCAGCAATATCAGGTGCAGGCTCGACCACACTCTCGTCAATATCAATTACATCTGTTGCTACATCGACAATCAGTCCGACCTGTACGTTATTCATACTTGCGATCAGGACACGTGTTTGATCTGTATAAGTAGCTTCCTCCATATGCAAGCGTTGCTTTAAATCTAGGATAGGTGTAATACTACCTCTTAGATTAATGACCCCTTTAATAAAATCAGGCGTCTGTGGAAGTTGAACCACGTCTTGCAATTTCTCGATAGATAACACTTGTTGTATGTCTGCGCCATATTCCTGATCATTCAATTGAAATACAATAAACTTAGAAAGCGTATCCATGAACATTCCTCCTTTAGAATCTTAAAATCTATTAGACGTTTTAGAAAAAATCTAAAACGTTTCTAACCATACATTTGTTTTGGGATGTTTTTTGAAAGAAATAGAGTGGTCATCCTTTGCAAAAAAGGATAAAGAATCATTCCACAACCTCGTTATTTGGGATGTACGAGGTTGCGGGAATCATAATGGGATGGGATAAAAAGAATGGATCTTTTAAATTGGCATTCCTACTCTATTACTATCGTCTAAATCGGAAAATAGTGAAGACCAAGTTAATTATTGAGTAGCAAATAGAGCTCCATTTTACCAATTGTTCCGTAATCTATAGTTACTAATAATGAATTATTAAATCCAGATAACTTTGTATCACCTTCCATAACTGTCGGATAGGTAATATCTGTTGTAATACCCTTACTCGCTATGGTAGTAGACAGACTTCCTGCAATCATATTTCCTAATTCACCAGAGAATGAAGAAAGCATTTCGCCTTCTAGCGGCATGCCAAACATCACTTCACCGATAGAACTAAAAATAGAAGGATCGGCCTTTAATAGGATTCTTCCTTTAATGTCACCTGTTATACCAATTAGTACACCAAATTTTACACTTAAGGTTGTGTCCGATTTTTGTGGACTCCCTACTTCATGTGGGATCGGAACAACCGTCTTTAAAGACTGGATTGTGCCGTTATATAGCTCTCTTACTACTTCATTTCTCGCTACAGCTGTCAAAACGAACACCCCTTTTAATTACAATCTTCAAGATAAATTCTCTCTTTTCTTTTATGAAATGGGAATAAAAAAACTATTTCACGAGGAAATAGCCAAATGCTCTGGAACTCCAGTGATATTTGGTAACCAGGCGATCATAGCTAACTTACAGCCTTAGACCCTAGGCTTTGCGTCCCATTCTTTCAAATGGTTTGCCTTTATCATTGTTAACTTGTCAGATTCTTGATGCATTCCTTACATGTATTATACGAGGCGTGTTTTCAAGATTCAACAAAAATCGATAAAAAGTGTCGAATTGTGCATTATTTTTTTATCCATCTCTTCCATAATAAGGGTAATGAAAAAAGAGTACTCACTTATATCCTAAGAAAAGTCATTTGACACAACTGATCCTTTTAAAAAAATGGAAACTCAGACTAGGTTGATTTCCGCTACGGGTAGCACTTTCGAAACAACAGCAACCCACTATCTAGTCTTGGCACAAAAAAACCAGCCCGTAGGCTGGTTTTCCTATTATTCAATAGCGCTAGAAACTTCTTTGATCATTTCAGAAACTGAGGTAATACCTCCACCACTTAAATACCAGAAATCTGGATTCAAATAAACAATCTGTTCTTCTTGTGCTGCAGTTGTACCATTAACCAATTCGTTATCTAATGTTTTTTCAGCAGAATATTCTCCACCTACTACTTTATTACGGTCTACAACAAATAAGAAATCAGGGTTTGTTTCTGCGATGTATTCAAACGACACGTTTTGACCGTGAGTGGAAACTTCAATTGTGTCATCAGCTGGAGCAAAGCCTAATGCATCATGTAAGAATCCAAATCTAGATCCAGGACCGTACGCACTTACTCCACCATCATTCGTTAAGATAATTAGTCCGTTTTGTCCCGTTGCTTCTGCTTTTTCTTTTGTTGCATTAATTTCATCCTTAATTGCTGTTAACTGCTCTTCTGCTTCCGCTTCCTTACCGAAGATTTCTCCTAGTAAGGTTACATTTGAGCTGAAGGAATCAACAAATTTAGCGCTATCAATACTCATCATAATAGTTGGTGCAAGCTCTTGAAGATCCTCATATGCTTCGGAAGTTCTTCCTGCAATGATAATTAAGTCTGGATCAATTTCGCTTAACTTTTCAAAATCTGGCTCAAATAAAGTACCTGCATTTTCATATTCATCAGATTCAAATTTTGATAGGAAATCAGGTAAGTTATCTTGTGGTACAGCTGTTACATCTACTCCAAGTGCATCTAATGTATCTAATGTACTGTAATCAAATACGACTACTTTTTCAGGATTAACAGGAACTTCTGTTTCCCCTAATTCATGCTTTACTGTTATTGTTTTTGCTTTTTCTTCACTAGCTTCTGCAGAGTTTTCATCAGAGCTAGTGGAAGTGTCGCTACCACATGCTGCTACAAATATAGATACTAGTAAAAGGAAGATAAGTGTTACTATCTTTTTCACTGAAAGTCACCTCTAATAATTTTTATTTTTATAAAAAAGTATCGTGTAGCACATCCAGCTTTAGCATATTTCTGGGCCCACTATGGCTGAATAAGTCACTAGCACTTTACTTCATTACCAAATTTAAGAAAAATACAAACAAATCTTACATTGATCAATATCCTGAATTTGAATATCCATATCATAGACATCCTTCAAAACTTTTCGATCAATAATTTCATCCTTACTTCCCATCTTAACTACTTTTCCGTCCTTCAATGCTACGATATTGTCGGAATATACGGATGCAAAATTCACATCATGAATAACGATAACGACTGTTTTCCCAAGTTCATCTACTAATCTTCTAAGCACCTTCATAATCTGCACGGAATGTCGCATATCCAAATTATTTAGTGGTTCATCTAATAAAATGTACTCTGTGTTTTGAGCGATAACCATTGCAATATAAGCCCTTTGCTGTTGACCACCACTTAGTTGGTCTAAAAACTTATTCTGGATGTCACGCAGCTCCATATAATCAATTGCTTCATCAATAAAGGCTTTGTCTTCTTTTGTTAATTTTCCCTGAGAATAAGGGAAACGGCCAAAACTCACAAGTTCTCTAATCGTTAATCGGATCCCTATATGATTGGATTGTTTCAAAATGGATATTTTTTTTGCTAACTCTTTACTTTTCGTTTTACTTACCTCTTGATTTTCAATGAGAATTTCCCCTTCATCTTGCGTGATAAGGCGACTAACCATCGACAATAGTGTACTTTTCCCCGCACCATTTGGACCGATAAACGATGTGATCTTTCCCTTTTCAATTTCTAAGGACACTTGATCGACAACATTCTTTGTTCCATACTTTTTGGATACTTCTTTTACAACTACCATGATTTATTCTCCTTTAACAAGAGGTATATGAAGTACACACCACCGACAAAATTGATAATGACACTTAAGGTGGTGGAAAACGTAAAGACTCTTTCTACAATCATTTGCCCGCCAATAAGAGCAACAATACTAATTAGTATAGAACCTATAATTAAGTACGTATGTTTATATGTTTTGAAAAATTCGTGAGCAATATTGGCAACTAGCAATCCAAGAAATGTGATTGGACCAACTAAAGCAGTTGAAACAGAAACGAGAACTGCAATAACAATTAGTAATCGTTTCACAACAAAATCATAATCTACTCCCAAATTAACTGCTTGTTCTTTCCCTAAGGAGAGTACATCTAAATATTTTAAATATCTCCAGGAATAAGCGGTCGCCGCTATGAAAATAATAATGCTGATTACTAATAAGTTTGTATGCATACTGTTAAAGCTTGCAAACATACTATTTTGGATAATTAGAAATTCATTCGGATCAATTAAGACTTGCATAAACTCAGAAATACTTTCAAAAAACGTACCGAATACAAGTCCAACTAATAGAAGGAAATAGATGTTCTGCTGCCTTTTAAATAAAATTTTGAAAAGAAGACTTGCAAAAAGCACCATTAATACAACACAAAGCAAGAAGTTCAAGTTTTCATTTAATACAATGGTACTTGTGGAACCAAATACAAAAATTATAAAGGTTTGGGTAAGTAGATACAGTCTATCTAACCCGATTACACTAGGAGTAAGAATCCGGTTATTCGTAATTGTTTGGAAAATAATTGTCGAGAACGCAATAACTGTTCCCGTAACAACCAGAGCAATTACCTTTTCTGATCGTCTCCCCAATATGTACTCCCAATTTGTGCCTAAGTCTACAAATAAATAGATACCGGTTAAAAGGAGAGCCAATCCAGTTAACACAATCAATTTAACTGAATTACTCATAAGCAGATCTCCTCATAATTAAATATAAGAATATACCGCTTCCAATAACTCCAACTGTTACCCCAATGGCTATTTCGTAAGGGTAGATAATGACTCGACCTAATACATCACAGAATAGGACGAACACAGCTCCCAATAAGGCGGTATGGGAAAGGCTCTTTTTTAAATGGTCGCCCTGATACATAGAGACGATATTTGGAATGATCAGACCTAGAAATGGAATCATTCCAACAGTTAGAATAACAACTGTTGAAGCTAAGGCAACAATGATTAACCCTATATTGACTACAAAGCGATGGTTTAGACCTAGGTTTGTTGCAAACTCTTCCCCCATGCCAGCTATTGTAAATCGGTTTGCATAGAAATACGTAAGAATAACCAAAGGAACACTGATATAAAGCATTTCATAACGTCCTTGGATAATTAACGCGAAGTTTCCTTGCAACCATGCTGACATGTTTTGGATTAAATCATTTTTATAAGCAAAGAACGTTGTAATCGAATAGACGATATTTCCAAACATCAACCCGACTAACGGTATAAAAATAGCATCCTTAAACTTCACCCGTTCTAATATACTCATAAAAATAAAGGTTCCCAAAAGGGAAAAAACGAATGCAACAGCCATCTTTTGCATTAAAGTAGCCGTTGGAAAAATCATAAGGGCTACTAAAATCCCAAAACGAGCAGAGTCCATTGTTCCTGCCGTAGTAGGCGAAACAAATTTGTTCCGACTCAATTGCTGCATGATTAGTCCACATATACTCATCGTTACTCCCGCAATAATAATGCTGATCAATCTAGGAATACGACTAATCCACAATACTTCTAACTGATCTTTGGACAAATGAAACAAATCCATCGGTGTCACGTCAGAAACCCCAATAAATACGGATGCAAAAGAAAAAACAAGTAGCGCAAGTACTAGATATCTTTTTTTCATAATAAACCCTTTTCTAGAAGTATAGGTTTTGCTTAACCAATAATGAAATTCATTATCAATTAGACAATTCTTATCTTATCAACTTATTCTCATTTGTCAACCTCTAACTGAGAATTAACCTAAAGAAAACTTGGCGAAGCCAAGCCTTCAGGCGCGGGCTAAGCCTTAGTTTAACTAAAAATTTCTTTTTTGTATGCGATGTAAATGTTCCCGTAGCTGTCCTTTGTGCACTTATACTTGAACTTTAAAATTTTACTTCGCCGGATTTCTTCTTGCTAAGTTTTTATTCTTTCGTAACATATAAAAAAACTCCAAGTTTTGGAGGGTAAATCCAAAACTTGGAGTCCTACTAATGATGATGATGCCCTTTTGAAGTATTGTTAATAACAAACCCTTCTTCTGGTACATAGAAATATTGGACCCAAACACCATCTAAAAAATCCTGTCTTTTATCTAATAAAACATCAATGTCTTTGTCGGTATGAACAATTTCATCGTGCTCGGTTGGTTCATCGAGCATGATATCGTAATGAGCATGGTCCCCATGCATTTCTGTTACATAAACTCGAACCATCTTTCCTTCTACCCCATCACTAGCCAACCATTCCTTTAAAACCTTTGCAGCATTTCGATTGATTTTACATTTCATGATTAGCCCTCCATCTTAATTCTATATCTCACAGTATTGCCAGTTTAGGATTGTTTCTACACGTGTATATTAGAAGGTCCTTTTACTGCCTTTCGTTCATACGTAGCATACTTGAAGTCTAGAATGAACTCTGGCTTTGGTTTGTCTATGTAGTTCTAGACGTGGCTCACTCTTCTCCCAATTCTTCCACGTTTCTTTAGATTCCCAGCGAATAAAAAGGGCGGCCTCTTCTTCTTTTTTCCATATGTTTTGACGTAGACAGGAAGGTTGATAAACCCTTCCGCTTCCTCAATTACACCTGGCTTTTGTATCGTTCGACTACTTAATCTGAAAACCCTAGTTTAACAACGATGGTTTTCATTTATAAAAACATGGCTCCACTCCCTTCTTTCTAGTTTCTGTCATTATAATTACAAATGAAAATCAATGTCAATTCATACAAAAGTGGAAGCACCAATTAAGCAAAATCTGTTCATTTGAAAAAAGAAAAGGGATCGTCTCCCTTTTCTTTTATCTCTTTTCGTTTAATTGTTGCTGTGCCATTCGGATCATTTCTTTTACCATACTTCCCCCGATTTGGCCACCAACTTTTCCAGCATCCTTTGCCTTTATATTCCCATTGTATCCTTTTTCTAGCTCGACTCCTTGCTCCCTCGCTACTTCGTATTTTGTTTGATCTGCACGTTGTGTATTGGTCACTCGCTCTTTAAGGCGATCCAATCCCTCTCTAGCCTCTGGGACTAAAATTTTGTTTCTTCTTGCCATTTTATTAGCCTCCTAATATCCTTTTCTCGGGATATCTCTTCCTTGGCCGTTTTCTAACGTCTTATTCTGCTTAACGTTATCAATTTTCCCATCGATTGTACCTTCTGTTAAAGTATCAGAAGCTTGCTCATGGGTCATGGCCAATCCTTGTTCCGTTTCATTATTGCTTGTATATTGCTCAGGCTGGTATATTTTACGTGCCACTTCTCTTGATTCTTTATTTGGCATGTACATTCACTCCTTCCTTATCTTTTAGGATTTACGATGGAAGGAAAATTATGATTTCCGCTTATCGGTAAACGCATAAATGGATATCATGGACAGCTTTTGATAAAATCACCAATAAGAAGGCTAAAAAGGGGGAACATTGGAATGAAGATTGTTTCGATAGAACCAACACCTAGTCCCCATTCCATGAAAATCAACATAAACGAAACATTACCTGATGGACAAAGTGCCAACTATAAATCTGGAGACCATGTAGAAACAGCACCTAACATTATTCAACAGCTATTGAAAATTGAAGGGGTGAAAGGGCTCTATCACGTCGCGGACTTCCTTGCCTTGGAACGCCATCCAAAAGTAGCATGGGAATCCATTCTTCCTGAAGTTAGAAGCGTATTCGGTCAAACGGAAGAAGTTACTTCTACTCAAGCTTCCTCGGTTACGGATGAAGAGGATCCATATAAAGAAATAAAAGTCTTTCTGCAAATGTATCGAGATATCCCGATTCAGATTAAGCTACAAGAAGGGGAAGAAGAACATAGAGTTGGGCTACCTAGCGAATTTATGGACGCAGTCATGAAGGCTTCCGCAGATTCTCCATCATTTGTAATGGAACGTAAATGGGTAGAACAGAGTACTCGTTATGGCACCGTGGATGAGATTGGAAAAGAAGTAAAAGAAGAAATCCTGGCAAGCTACGATGTGGAGAGATTGGAAAAACTCGTCCATCTGGCTTTGGAATCGGAATCCATAGAGGAAACGAAACCAACTGAAACTGTATCTAGCTTATTAAACGCATTTTATAGTAAAGATTGGAAAGTACGGTATGCCGCATTAGATAAAATGGATCCCACTTTTGAAACAATACCAGTCCTCGAAAAAGCTCTGCAAGATGAAAAAGCCTCCATTCGAAGACTTGCTACAGCTTATCTTGGAATGATAGAGGAGCCTGAAGTGCTTCCCTATTTATTTATTGCGTTAAAGGATAAAGCTGTTACGGTAAGAAGGACCGCTGGTGATTGCCTATCCGATTTAGGTTTTAAAGAAGCAATGCCCAATGTGATCGAATCGTTAAAGGATTCTAATCGTCTCGTGCGTTGGAGAGCTGCGATGTTTCTATTTGAACTAGGAGACGAAACTGCGCTTAAAGCGTTAAAAGAAGCTGCTGATGATCCAGAATTCGAGGTACGAATGCAGATTAAGTTGGCCATCGAACGCATTGAAGGTGGAGAAGAAGCAAAAGGGTCTGTTTGGCATCAAATGACACAAGCAACAAAAAATAATCAATAGAAATGGGGTAATTTTATGCATCCTTATGAACAATATATGAAAGAAGTATCTCAACCGATGAGAGATGAATTAACGAATGCAGGCTTTTCAGAATTAACAACGCCTGAAGCAGTTGACACTTTTATGGGGGAAACGAAAGGAACCTCCCTAGTGGTCGTGAATTCTGTTTGTGGCTGTGCAGCAGGATTAGCACGACCTGCCATCCGCGAATCATTATCTAATGAGAAAAAACCAGAACATCTCGTAACTGTTTTTGCTGGACAAGATCGAGAAGCGACCGCAAGAATGCGTGACTACTTTGAAGGGATTGAACCCTCCTCTCCATCCGTAGCTCTCTTGAAGGATGGGCAAGTCGTACATTTTGTTCCAAGAGAAAATATTGAAGACCATGATATCGAAGAGATTGTTTCTAATCTTACAAAAGCATATAAAGAATATTGCTAACACACAGAAAAGGATGGCTATAATCATGCCATCCTTTTTTCTGTCAGGAAGAAAAAACTTCTGGATATGTAGTCAAGAAATAAGGAAGCAATTCATTCCTCTCTGCCTGTAAGTGTGGACATATCTGCTGGCCAAGTGGTGCCGGGAACACTCTTTTTCCACAAAGCTGACATGTTTCCTTTGTTCGGAAAATATGCTTTATGTTAATGGCAATATAATCTGTATTTTTTCCTACTAACATCTGATAATGTTGCTCATTGATCTCAAATCGTATGTTATATCCACTAAATTCTGCTGCTTTGGTTACGACTACTTGTCTAATATCCAAGTTCTGTACAATTGTTTCCCCCAACTCTACCAACTCCTTTATTGATTACTTCTATTTTAATGGGAACGGACAAAGTATCCTAACAAAAAGAGCCAAAGGAAGAAACTCCCTTGGCTCTTATAATACGTTATTTTTTGTGTGCTCTAGAATCAGCAGCTTTGGAACGAGCTTGCGCTTCCATATCTTCGTTATCTGCAAATTCTTTAGAGAATTCTACATCGATGCCATCTGTGGTTTTTTCGTACTTTGGCGTTTGGGCAAGCTTGTGTCTACTCTTGCTTTTGTTATTGTGATCATCTCTTCCCATTCAAGAACACCTCTTTTCCTTTTTTCAAGCTTAGATTTTCCGCACTGTACCTTTTTCATTCTTAGAAAAATGTGTCTCTTTTCATTGATTCCTTAAAGGAAAAAAATAGATAAGATACCGGTTACTACTACAATTGTGTCTTTTCTTTGACTAAAAAGCGGACGTTTCATGAACTCTTTTTGACAAGGCTGTGAAGGTGGGTTTTCCGTTCGTTATCAGGTGGTATTATGTCAAAGGAACACAGAAATTATTATTAAGATTACTTTGAAGAGCAAGTAGAAGGGAGTCCAGAACATGAGATTTCTTAAATATATAATCCCTCTCGTTCTGTTATTGGCAGTTCTTACTGGATGTGAAACAAATTTGGTGGTCCTTGATCCACAAGGTCCTGTCGCAGCTAAACAAGCAGACTTAATTATCTTCTCCATGATATTAATGGCTGTTGTTGTAGTCGTGGTATTTGCCCTATTTGGATTCATCGTATGGAAATACCGAGAAAAACCAGAAAACATGGATAAGGAGCCTGAAGAAGAGGAAGGCAGTAAAGCACTAGAGATAACTTGGTTTATCATCCCTGTTATTATTGTTACGATCCTTTCCGTCCCTACAGTTATGGCTACTTATGAATTAGAAGAAATCCCAGAAGCTTATGATCATAAAGAGCCTTTGGTTGTCCATGTAACTTCTGCAGACTGGAAATGGATCTTTAGTTATCCGGAGCAAGGAATCGAAACAGTGAACTACTTAAATATTCCAGCAGATACTCCAGTCTTATTTAAACTGACCTCTACAGGTACTATGCAATCCTTTTGGGTACCAGCATTGGGTGGTCAAAAATATACGATGGCCAACATGCAAACAAAGCTTTATTTAGTAGCAGATAATCCAGGAACCTATCTTGGAAGAAACACAAACTTCAACGGAAAAGGTTATGCACACATGGACTTCGAAGTCGAGGCCCAAACAAGTGAAGACTTTAACAAGTGGGTTCAAGAAATAAAAGAAACAGCTCCAGATTTAACAAAAGAGAAATATGTACAAATCGTACAACCGGGTCAAGTTGGAAGAATGACATTTAACGAAACACACTTACAATGGTTCCAACACGCTGACCATCATTCAGAGCTTCTAACAGACCCAGAAGATTACGAAATTAATCACGATGGTTCTTCCGAAGAACATCAAGAAGAAGCAGAAAAAGAAGAAGAACCACATAATATGGAGGAAGAACATGGTGACCACAATATGGAACATATCCATAACCATGGTTCCTCAGATGAACAAGGAGGCGAATCAGAATGAGTCTAGATAAACTTTTAGTAGACGGTGGACCACTAATTATTGGCTCCCAAATTGCGATTGGCCTAACAATAGTTTCCATTCTTTTCTTAATTACGTACCTGAAAAAGTGGAAGTACCTATGGAAAGAATGGTTTACGACAGTAGACCATAAAAGAATAGGTATTATGTATATTTTAGCTGGTGTTGTCATGTTCTTCCGTGGTGGTGTGGATGGCTTATTAATGAAAGCCCAAACGTCACGCCCGAACATGGAGTTATTAGATGCACAGCACTATGATGAGATTTTTACCACACACGGCGTTATTATGATTCTTTTCATGGCAATGCCGATGTTAATTGGGATTATGAACGTGGTTATTCCTCTACAAATTGGAGCACGTGACGTTGCATTTCCCAAACTGAACGCATTAAGCTTTTGGTTATTCTTTGCTGGTGCGATGTTATTTAACGTTTCCTTCGTAGTTGGAGGATCACCAGACGCTGGTTGGACTTCTTATTTTCCATTAGCCGGTAAAGAATTCACACCTGGCGTAGGAAATAACTATTATGCGATTGCCCTACAAATTGCAGGTATTGGTACGTTAGCAACAGGGATTAACTTTATCGTAACGATTTTGAAAATGCGTGCACCGGGAATGAAGTTAATGAAAATGCCGATGTTTACATGGACTTCTTTTATTACATCCATCATCATCGTTGCTGCATTCCCTATTTTCACCGTAGCACTTGCATTTATGACATTAGATCGTTTATTCGGTACCCATTTCTTCACAGTCGCAGCAGGTGGAGATCCAATGCTTTGGCTCAACCTATTTTGGCTTTGGGGTCATCCTGAGGTTTATATTGTTGTTTTACCTGCTTTTGGTATGTTTTCCGAAGTTATTGCTACATTCGCAAGAAAGAATCTTTATGGGTATAAATCCATGGTACTCTCCATTGTAGGAATTGCCTTTTTAAGTATGCTCGTGTGGGTTCACCACTTCTACACAATGGGATCTGGACCTGCCGTTAACTCTGTTTTCTCGATAACGACCATGATGATTGCCATTCCTACTGGAGTCAAGATCTTCAACTGGTTGTTCACGATGAGAAAAGGACGCATTAAGTTTACCAATGCGATGCTTTGGTCATTAGCATTCATTCCTTGCTTTACGATTGGTGGGGTAACAGGTGTTATGCTAGCAATGGCCGCAGCCGATTACCAATATCATAATACAATGTTTCTAGTGGCACACTTCCACTACGTATTAATTCCTGGTGTGGTATTCGCCGTATTTGCTGGCCTTTACTACTGGTGGCCAAAAATGTTTGGCTTCTGCCTAAATGAAAAAATAGGGAAATGGCATTTCTGGCTATTCGTTATTGGATTTAACATGACATTCATGCCGATGTTCTTTGTTGGACTAAAAGGAATGTCCCGCCGTATGTACACATACTCAGAGGGACTAGGTTGGGAAGGTCTACTAGGCTTCTCGGCAGTAGGATCTCTAGTATTAGCAGCAGGTTTTGCTGCACTATGCTACAACATCTATTGGAGCTTCCGATATGCACCAAGAAATGTCGGAAACGACCCATGGGATGCTCGTACTCTAGAATGGGCAACCGCATCTCCTGCACCACATTATAACTTTGCGAAAACACCAGAAGTATCATCTCTTGATGAGTACTGGGTGATGAAAAAAGAAGGCAGAACAGATTTGAAGAAAGAAGAAATTACAGATATTCATATGCCTAGTAATGCGTGGTCACCATTCTTTATGTGTGTCGCATTTGGAGTCGTTGGCTTCTTCTTAGTATTTGAATGGTTTACACTTGCCGCAATCTCAGCTGTCGCCATTGTTATCGGGCTTATTGCCAATTCATTTGATTATGATGAAGGCTATCATGTTTCCGCGGAAGAAGTAGAAGAAGCGGAACGTAAATGGAGAGGTGAACTGAAATGAGTACACATACTCAATCAACCGGACCATTAGAATATCGTGGATTACAAAATCAAATGAATATATTAGGGTTTTGGATTTTTCTTGGAGCAGAGATCGTTCTCTTCTCCACCCTATTCGCTTCTTATTTTGTTTTAGAAATGAATACAGCAGGCGGACCGACTCAAGCAGAATTATTCAAAATCAAAGATGTTATGATCGAAACTATGCTTCTTTTAACTAGTAGCTTCACATCCGGTTTGGCTATTCACCAAATGCGTGAAGGCAAACTTAAAGGATTAATTAGTTGGATGATTGTTACGTTACTACTTGGTCTTGGCTTTGTTTATATGGAGGTTACTGAATTTATCCATTATGTCCATGAAGGAGCAACGATTCAAACAAGTGCATTTCTATCTGCATTCTTTACTTTACTTGGAACACATGGATTGCACGTATCTCTAGGAATTGGTTGGATTACACTTATTCTTATTCAACTAGCTCGCAGAGGACTAACACCTGTAACAGCAAGAAAGACGTTTATTGCTAGTCTTTATTGGCACTTCTTAGATGTTGTTTGGATTTTCATCTTTACATTCGTCTATCTGAAAGGGATGGTGATGTAAGATGGCGAAAGAGCATAAAAATTCATTCTGGAATCATGTAGTAGGGTTTGTGTTATCCATTGTCTTAACGTTTGTTGCAGCTGGTGTTGCACTTAAAACAGACTTTTCCTATACAGTTATCATGTGGATTATAGGAGCCCTCGCTATTTTACAAGCAGGAATTCAGTTATTTATGTTCATGCACATCACGGAGAAATCCGGAACGATTAACATTATTAATATTGTTTATAGTGTATTTCTTGCTTTGGTCATCGTGTTTGGATCTATTTGGATCCTTACATCTGGTCACGCAGCACATTAAAAATAAAAGCATGGGATCCTAGAATCCCATGCTTTTTCTATTCCTTATCCTTCGGTTCCATCCTTTATCCAAACTTCTCCATCTTTATACGTCATTTCTTCTGGATAGCGTAAGTCGATGACTTCATCCTGAACCTTTTGCGTCGGTTCTTTAGTTAATAAAGAGACTACAATATTAGCAATAATCGCTGCAGTTGCACCAAATACACCGGCACCTGTATCTACAATCCCTAATATCGTAAAGCCACCATATTTAGCGGCAAAGATATAGGCTAACGAAACGGAAAGTCCCGTTACCATCCCTGCAATAACCCCAGGACCATTGGAGCGTTTCCACCAGACCCCTAACAGTAAGGCTGGGAAGAAGGTTCCAGATGCTAGTGCAAATGCCCACGCTACAATTTGTGTGATTGCTCCAGGTGGATTTAAGGCAACTAGACCTGCTACCACCGTTGCAATGACAATCGACCAACGTCCAACTGCCAAACGTCTTGCTTCACTTGCATTCGGGTTTATCGAGCGATAGTAAATATCATGAGACAGTGCTGCTGAAATCGAAATCATAAGTCCACCAGCTGTTGATAAAGCTGCGGCCATTGCACCGGCTGCCATTAAACCGATTACAAATATTCCTAAATTGGCGATTTCTGGCGTCGCCATAACTACAATATCTTTACTTATGACAATCTCTGCCCATTGCAAAACTCCATCTCCATTTTGATCAGCAACCGATAATTGTCCTGTATCTACCCATGCTGTGGTCCATGCAGGAAGATTGTTTATTGCAGAACCTGCTACTTGGTCCATTAAAATAAAACGAGAAAAAGCAGCATATGCAGGAGCGGACAAATACAGTAGACCGATGAAAAGCAATGCCCAAGCTCCACTCCATCTTGCAGCTTTCATCGTTGCGACTGTATAAAAACGAACAATAACGTGCGGCAGACCTGCTGTACCTGCCATTAACGTAAACATGAGTGCTAGGAATTGCCATTTTGTCGCCTCCGTAAACGGTACGACATATTCTGTTATACCAAGCTGTTGATCCAGCTCCTGTAGCTCCCCTACAATTTGACCGTAAGATAACCATGGCATCGGGTTACTCGTTAACTGTAAAGACATAAAGATAACAGGAATTAGGTACGCAATGATAAGAACGAGATATTGAGCGACCTGAGTCCAAGTAATCCCCTTCATACCACCCAGAGCTGAATAGAAGGCAATAAGTACAACACCAACCATAGTACCAATCGCAACATCTACTTCTAATAAACGTCCGATTACAACCCCTGACCCTGATAATTGGCCAATGGAGTAGGTGAAGCTAATGATGATGGTAGCGACAGCAGCAATTAATCGGGCTGCATTGCTTTGATAACGATCCCCAATAAATTCAGGAACTGTATAACGACCATACTTACGTAGCTGAGGAGCAAGCAAGAACGTAAGGAGTAAATAACCACCTGTCCATCCCATAATATAGGCTAATCCGTCATAGCCCATGATCATAATCGTTCCGGCCATCCCTATAAAGGAAGCAGCACTCATCCAGTCAGCTCCAATCGCCATTCCGTTGAAGACAGCTGGTACACTTCTTCCTGCTACGTAAAAATCAGATGTTTGCTTGGCTTTATTAAATAAGGCTATACCTATGTATAGACCAAATGTTGCTAATATTAGTCCGAAAGACACTAAAAACTGTGAATCCATTAAGTACTCCTCCTCACCCTATTGATCTAAAGTTTTCCCACTTGATATACTCGTTTTCTCTTCGGTTCTAATGCCAAATTTCTGATCGATTTTATCACTAACGAAAGCGTTTACAAAAAGAAGAATGATAAATGTCAGTACCGCTCCTTGGGCTCCCATGTAGTAATGCAGTGGGAAACCGTTAAACGTAATAGAAGATAAGTCCCTTGCAAAAAACACAACCAAATAAGACACACAAACACCTACTGCTAAATAAATAATGATTAATGTCGTTCTCAGTTTAAAGTAATCATCTGCAACTTTTTTCTCTACTTTTTTCATGTTTTTAACTCCTCCTTTATCCCTTACTTTCTTTCTCACCCTCGAATATCAAAGATAAATCGAACGGTTTCCATAAAAGGCAATGGTACCATCATAATTTTGATGAGCATAAACAATAGAATGGAACCAAATGGCACAAAGAAATAAAGAACTTTTTTCCTTTTAATCCCGAAGAACACGGATAAAACCGTTATAAAGCCCATCAATATGACCCATATCATTCATTCACCTCCCTTTTGAAAGCGTTATCACAGAAGAACTTTAAACACTCCCTATAAAGGGAGTGAATTAAAAGAATATATGCAATTTTTAGATTATTATACAACCAGTGGTAATGTCAACCTTATATGTGAGTAATAGGTAAAATGTCTCAAATTGAAGATAAAATTCAAATCCCCTACAAAATGGTATGTTAGCCTATAAGACTTGATTCCGTTTTTTAGAAAATACTGTAACTCACCTCCCTCATCCATTATGATGGATATAAGACAAGCGTAATAAGAATCACGAGAGGTGAATAGATTGAGAACTTTACTGATTGATATGGACTCTGTCATTTGCGACCTCATGACAGAATGGCATAAGCGATATAACGAGGATTATAAAGATAACCTCCATGTTGGAAAATTAACCTCGTGGAAATCTGAGCAGTTTGTAAAGCCAGAGTGTGGAAAGAAGATTTACGATTACCTAAAAGAACCTGGGCTTTTTCTTCGTTTAAAGCCTCTTCCTAACGCGATAGAAGTAATCGATCGGCTTCACAAGCAATTCGATATATTAATCGTTACGAGCAGTGTTTCCACTGCTTTTCAAGAGAAAGAGCAATGGATTGAGGAATACCTCCCTTTTATCGGAAAGCACAATATTATTTTTTCTCATCGGAAAAATATGGTCGTTGGAGATTTATTATTCGATGATGCCCCACATAACTTAGAGGGTTTCCTTTCCAAAGGTCGACTAGCTGTCGCCATGGATTATCCTTACAACCAAAACATTAGTGTTCCACGGGTACAAAACTGGTTGGATTTTGAACAATTCGTCCTGAGTTTGGATTGGGAAAAGGAGAACGTCTATGAAACATGCTGATGTCATTATTTTAGGTGGTGGACCAGCTGGTATATCAGCGGCCATCTGGTGTGATCGACTCGGACTTGATTACCTTTTAATGGAGCAAGCCGCAGAGCTTGGAGGACAATTACGTCATATAGAAAACGCCTTTATTGATTATCCCGGAATTCTTACTAAGAATGGAAAGGAACTTCAGCAACATTTTATGAATCATTTAAAAAAGGCAAACATCGACTACTCTTTAAACTCAGAGTTAATCCAGATTGATCCAGTTCAAAGAATAATCTTTTTTAAAAATAATGGTGGCATTCAGAATTTGTCCTACCGTTACCTAATCGTGGCAACAGGTTCTGGTCAAAGAAAATTAGGTATCCCAGGTGAGCAAGCTATGTTAGATCGTGGAGAATCTTATTCCGCAACAAAGGACAGTCCGAAATTCAAGAATAAGCAAGTTGCGGTTATCGGCGGTGGAGATCGGGCTATGGAAGGAGCCCTTCTATTGGCGGAGGCTGGCGCTCATGTCCATGTTATTCACCGTTCCGAATACTTCCGTGCAAGGGATCAATACCTAAAGGAAGCCCAAAACCATGAGCGTATTCAGATTTATACGAATACATATGCCTCGAAAATTAACGGCGAGCAACAAGTGAACTCGCTTGAGTTAAACAATGTGGAAGAGAAACCTTTTATACTTTCTGTGGAAGCAGTATTTATTAGAATTGGCGTGGAACCTAATAGTCACTTTTTAGACGGGATGGTAGATGTTGATGCTGTTGGTTACATTCAGACCGATTCCATAGGGTTAACGAGTGATTCATCCATTCTCGCTATTGGGGATGTCTGTACAGAACCTTTATTTTCAAGTGTTTCTACAGCCGTTGGCCACGGGGCAGTGGTAGCCAAGTACGTATCTAGTAAACTAAAGTCAAAATAATGGGAGGAATATTCGTGGAGTTCCAAAAGATATTTAATTCACTTAAACCAATTTTAGAGAAATACGAACCTTATATGAATGTTGTTCACAATACAGACTCCCATTATTACTTGGACACCTCTTTCATACAGAAGCATAACAAGAAACCTGTCTTTTTTGCTGCGGTTCAGATAAAGAAAAATTACGTGAGCTTCTACTTGATGCCTGTATATGTAAAACCCGAACTTTTGCAGGACATCTCCCCCGAGTTAAAAAAAAGAATGCAAGGAAAGTCCTGCTTTCATTTTAAGAAAGAAGACATAGCATTATTTGAGGAGTTAGCAAATCTTACGGAAAAAGGGTTCACAGCTTTTCAAGAAACAGGGTTCATCCAAGCTTAAGCTTGATTTCTAAATAACCATGCCACTGCCTCAGGGAAAACGGCTTGAAAGAAAGCAACTTCATGCTTTCGACCAGGTACTTTCTTGTATGTGTATTCCTTTAACCCGTTTTCCCTCATAATCGCTATGGCCTCTTCCGTGTTAGACACCATGTCCTTTTGTACATTTGTTTTATTTTCCCCTTCGCTTTCTCCAACAGACAGGAACATACGTTGATTTTTCATATTTAGATGTTGGCTACGCATAAACGAAAGGAATCCTTCATACCAGAGCGAAGTCGACAATAAGCCAAATCGAGTAAACACATCCGAATATTTGTAGCAAGCATAAAGAGAAATCAACCCTCCTAACGACGCTCCGATAATCCCGGTATTTTCCTTTTCTGGCCTCGTCCGATACTGCTTATCGATAAAAGGCTTGATTTCCTCAACAACTAGATCTATATATTCCTTTCCCTTCCCTCCATAATCCGGAAAATCATCCCTTAAAGCAGGGGCATGCCATGGGGTATATTCATCAATCCGATTAATCGGTTCTATTCCGACTAAAATAACTTGTTGCCCCTTATTCATTTTTTCTTCCACTTGTTCAATCTGGTCTTTGAATAAGGCTGCCCCATCCTGAACGTAAAGCACTGGAAAGCGCTTGTTTGTTTCCTTGTAATCCTGTGGCAAATAGATGAATAAGGAATGATCATTAACCTTTTCTTCTCTCCAAAAACCTTTCATGCTTACCCCTCCATATGTAGTTTTCCCCTTATTATACCATTTGCAAAAACGTTCACGATCCTACAATTAAATACCTGTTACGCATTTCTTTAATAGGTGATAAGATAAAAGGTATCGTTCGTTAGAATTCTAGATATATAGTTTCGGGCAGGACAGCTTCTTTTTTTCTAAGAATCTTTAAAATTAACAAATAATGGTTGACATTAGAGCAGATACATGATTAAGTGAAGGGGAAACTACATATAGGAAGTCCACTAGGGGCGCCATAAAATGGCTGAGATAAGGTGTTAATCCTTGGTCCCTTTGAACCTGAACTGGTTAGTACCAGCGTAGGAAAGTGGAGTCGGGACATCATGGGATTACGTACCATGGTTGTTTAGGTGAAGAACAATTTACTTTATTCTGTACCTAGTATCAATTTCGTTTGATAAAACCGCTCCATTTTTATGGAGCGGTTTTTTTGTATAGCGAAGTTACCCGATCTGCTCGGACTTTCTTTCATATTAAAAAGGAGGAGTTCAGTATGTTGTTTTCAGAAAAGCTTAGAGAAGAAGCGGACGAAATATTTCAAGGGATTTTTCAGCACCCTTTCGTCGAAGGAATCGGGCAAGGAGATTTAAATCGAGAGGCCATCGTTCATTATGTAAAAGCTGATTTTGAGTATTTAAACGCCTTTATCAACATCTACGGCTTAGCCATAGCCAAGTCTTCACACAGAGAGGATATGGCTTACTTCCATGACCAAATTGCTTTTGTATTAAATGGAGAAATTCATCCACACCACAATCTATGCAACGTTGCAGGAGTATCCTATGATGACTTAAAGGGATTCCCTCTCCCCCCTACCGCGGATCACTATGTCAGTCACATGAAAAGTACCGCTATGCAAGGAAGCATGGGTGAAATATTAGCAGCTCTATTACCTTGCCCATGGACATACTTAGAGATTGGCGAATATTTGATGGAAAAGGTTCAGCCAAAGCAGGAGCATCCTTTTTACGAATGGATCACCTTTTATGCGGATAAAGAAATTGGCCACTTAACCGGAGAGTTGTGTCGCCGCTTGGACAATTGGGCGAATGGTGTAGGTCCTGATGAGCTTAACAAAGCGAGGTCTGCCTTTATGAAGAGCTGCCAGTTAGAATACCGGTTCTGGGAAATGGCGATGACACTGGAGAATTGGCCCTTCCCAATCAAGCAATGAATCATACCATTCCCCTCGCCTTATCCATTGCAGGTACCGACCCAACCGGTGGAGCAGGTATTCAAGCTGACTTAAAGACTTTCCAAGAACGAGAAGTATATGGAATGAGTGTGATTACTTCCGTTGTTGCTCAAAATACGATAGGGGTTCAGGACGTTCATCATATTCCTTTAGACTTTATCGAGAGTCAATTGAAGTCTGTCTTAAGTGATTTGCCTCCACATTCTGTTAAAACAGGTATGATCGCAACACCAGAGATGATGGAAATGATCGCAGCTTACCTTAGGAATCAATCTATCCCTTACGTTTTAGATCCCGTGATGGTTGCCAAAAGTGGGCATGCTTTAATGGATCCAGCCTCACAGGATATTGTACGGGAAGCATTAGTTCCCTTAGCCACTATCGTAACGCCAAATATTCCTGAAGCAGAGATCCTAGTAGATTTCCAGATTCAAGACTTATATGATGCGCAACGAGCCGCTAAAGTACTTGTAGAGGAGCTTGGAGCAGAAGCAGCTGTCGTCAAAGGGGGACATTTAAAAGGAGAGGCCGTTGATATTTTATATGTCAATAATAGGTTCTATACATTCCCATCCATACGAACAAATACAAAGCATACCCATGGGACAGGATGTACCTTTTCCGCCGTCCTCGCAGCCGAACTAGCCAAGCAAAAATCGATTGTCGAGGCCGTATCCATTGCCAAGAAATTTATTACAGATGCCATTCGATATACTCTTAACATCGGGAACGGAAACGGCCCAACCAATCATTGGGGATATCGTTTAAAAAACATTCCAACCGTTAAAGGAGAGAATCATCATGTCTAATCTACCCACTTATATAAATCGTGTACGCGCAAAACAGCCGCTCGTTCATAATATTACGAATCAAGTGGTCATTAATTTTACGGCAAATGGATTGTATGCCATTGGTGCTGCGCCAGTTATGACGAATGCAATCGAAGAAACGGCAGATATGGCAGGAAACGCAGATGCTCTTTTATTAAATATTGGAACTCTATCATCTTCCCAAGTTGAGGCCATGATGCTAGCTGGAAAGGCGGCTAACAAGAAAGGAATTCCTGTTGTATTGGATCCTGTTGGAGCTGGAGCTACCCCATTTCGAACCAATGCTGCCCGGAAGATATTAGATGAGGTAGACGTTTCTATTATTCGAGGAAATGCTGGTGAAATCGGTTCCCTTGCTGGTTTAGATCTTCAAGTACGAGGGGTAGATTCAGAGGCGAGCAATAATGTGGATGAACTTGCCATTCATGCCGCTAAACAATTACAGGTTCCTGTTGCTGTTACCGGTCCAAGTGATATCGTTACAGATGGAGTAACAAAGTTTGTCTTAGAGAATGGTCATCCTCTTTTAACGAAAGTGACCGGGACTGGTTGTCTATTAAGCTCTGTCATTGCCGCTTTTCTTGCTTGTGGAGACGATGTACTAGAATCTGCTGCTGCAGCCATCGGTTTTTATGGGGTTACAGCCGAAGTGGCTGCCGTGCATAACATCGGACCAGGAAGCTTTCAAGTTGCCTTCCTAGATGCTCTTCATCAAGTCGGAGAGGATACTGTAAAAGAAAAAATTAAGTATGAAGTCCGTTCTATACGAGAAGAAATAAAATGATACGCTCTCTTCTACAACTCTATTTCATAATGGGGAGTAATACTTGCAGGAATAATCCACTTGAAGTTTTAGATAAAGCTTTACAAGCTGGGATTACGTTATTCCAATTCCGAGAAAAAGGCTTAGGAGCAAAAGAAGGCACAGAAAAAAAGCAGCTTGCACTTGAGATGAAGGCACTTTGTCGCGCGTATAAGGTTCCTTTTATCGTCAATGATGATGTACCGCTTGCACTTGAAATAGAAGCGGACGGAATTCATGTCGGACAGGAAGATGAAAACATGATATCTATTCGTCAGAAATGTCCACCTGACTGGATAATTGGGGTATCTGCTACAAATGTACGGGAAGCGAAACAAGCTAAAACGGACGGTGCAGATTACTTGGGAGTCGGTCCCATTTACTCTACATCAACTAAGCATGATGCAAAAAAGCCAATGGGACTATCAGGCCTTACAGAAGTTCGCCATATAGTAGGAGATACCCTTCCAATCGTCGCTATTGGAGGGATTCAGAAAAATCATATTCCTGATATCTTAAAAGCTGGTGGGGATGGAGTAGCCGTAATTTCTGCGATCAGTCAGGCGGATTCTCCATTCGTGGCGGCAGCTGAAATGAAAGAAGAAACCCAGTAGTACATTATCTCCCCATAACTTTTCCTTGAAAAACAGTTAGTTTTAAACTAGCTGTTTTTTTTAAAATAGCTAAAAAGAGATAACTTCCTTTTTTCGATGCGACCATTTTGGTGAAAAATCTGCTGTTTTATTAATATTTCCAAAATTACCTGGTTAAATACTTTCACCCTTTTCACCCTTTTATTATGGAGAAAATGCTTTAACAAATAATTTACCTAGTTAAAGCATTCCCTCCATTTCAGAACGTCAGTCATAATGTAGAGAACGTCAATGAGTAGAACAGTATACCACTCGGCCTTCTATTTTATCATTCCACTATTCACTTGCTATATTTATAAATTCTTCCATTAACGTAGTCTTCCCACTGTTTTTATAACCTACAACTTGTAGCTTAATCACGGAGATCACCTCTACTTCCGGATAAACGTTTATATCCGCTTCATTTATCTTTATAATATACCTATAGTTTACAGGAAAGGTAGGATGAAACAAAACATGAGTGAATTCACACATTTTGACCAGCACGGAAGAGCCAAAATGGTCGATATTTCAGATAAAACGGACACAACACGAGTAGCCATCGCCCAATCAAGCATAGAGGTGAACCAAGAAATTTATGAGGCTATCGTTGAAGGTACGAATAAAAAAGGAGATGTCCTTTCTGTTGCCCAAATTGCTGGGATTATGGGAGCTAAACAGACAGCGAATGTTATTCCGATGTGTCATCCTCTTTCACTTTCAGGTGTTCAAGTTTCTTTTGATTGGGAAAAAGGCAACGATAGCTATGTTCTTCTTATAAAAGCTGAAGTCAAAACAAAAGGAAGTACTGGTGTAGAAATAGAAGCACTGACGGCCGCTTCCATCACCGCCCTTACCGTTTATGATATGTGCAAAGCCGTTGATAAAGGCATGATCATTGGTCCTACTTTTCTGTTAGAAAAGACAGGTGGAAAAAGTGGAGATTTTAAACGAAAGAACACTTAGATAACAAAAGCTCGGTGCGTACGAACTGGACCATCAGAAAAAAGCATGTGAATGATACGGTGATTTCACATGCTCCTAAATTAGGGAAGTTTGAGCTCTGTACAATATCAAATTTAACCTAAAGCTTCATGGTTACTCACCAACTGCTGATTTATTATTACTTTTCAGATTTTTTTAATTCAGTTATCATTAACGGGTGCTAGAATGGAACAAGGAGTTGTTTATTTGTCAGCTCCTATTTCTTATTGAAGTAAAGAGCGGGAATGTTTAATAAAGGTTGAAAGTAGTGGGGGTGCTATTATCGGGTTTTTTAGACATAATTGGTCCAGTAATTGTGTTTTACATTTTAGATATTATCTTGATTCCGATTATAAAGTTGTAAAGAACAAAATTGCTCGGATATTGTTATAACGTTTGTAATTCTTTTTGTTTTACAGTGGTTTATCGGTTTTATTTTCCACTAATAAACCAATACCATTTAATTATTCTTCTTGTGCTAAAGGGTGCTTATCTTGAACAATTAATTTATCAATTTCTATCTGTGATTAGATAATATCTACTTAATCCTATGATATAATATAAAATGATTATTTGAAGAGGTGATTTAATGGATAATGACCAGTTGCTTAGAATCATCTTAGAACGATTTGATAAGATGGACTTGCAGTTCAAAGAAGTATTAAACAGACTTGATAGTATAGAGAAAAGTCAGCAGGATGATGTTAAAGGAACATTACATTTAATATCTAAGAAGGTTGACAATATCTTGTATGATGTTGATTATTTAAGTGAGAAAACAGGTAAACATGATACGAAAATAAATAATCTTGAGAAAAGAGTCCAGTCTTAATGGAAAGAATGGATTCTCTTATAATGCAGTTTGTGAAGAGGTACACTTAAATTAACGGGTGCGATGCTTTAACAAGGCATCGCACCATTAGTAGAACAAGACAATATAAATGAAAACAATTTACCTATTAAGACAAGTGTTAAAATGGTTGTTAAATACACTGCGAAAACAAATGTATTTGTTATGGATTTAATGTTTTCTCCACGGTAAGTGAACTACTTATTGCATTCCAAGCCCCTTTTTAATAGGATTGTATTATTTCCCTAAATATTCTCATTTAATTAAATCTCAGTCCTTATTCTTTTGGACCTAGACGGTGAATGATAGTTAAAAACAACAACGCTAATCCAACATTGAACAAGACATATATCCAGGCCAGTTTTACATCTCCTGACTCAATAGCTGTATAGATAGCTGTGGGTATGGTCTGTGTTTTACCTGGAATGTTTCCAGCAACCATCAAGGTTGCACCAAACTCTCCTAGTGCCCGTGTATAGGTCAGAATGAGACCTGTGATAAGGGAGCGGTAAGCCAAAGGTAAGCAGACAAAGAAGAAGATAGCCCTGTTAGAGCCTCCGTCTATTTTCGCGGCCCCGACAATATCACGATCGACACCCGAAAAACCTGCCTTAGCTGATTGCAGCATAAGTGGAAAAGCTACGACACTAGCTGCTAGAATGGCAGCTAGTGGTGTAAACAATATAGTCTCCGCATCAAACTTTTCCATGATACTTCCAATTGGTCCGTTGTTTCCAAACAAAACGATAAGAAAGAAGCCTACGACAGACGGTGGTAAAACCAGTGGTAATAGAAAAAGGGTATCCAAAAAAACATGGCTTTGTTTATTCTGATAACTGGCTCTGAATGCAATTGGTACAGCAATAATAAATGTAAGAACCGCAGCCACCCCTGACACTAAAAGGGACAGTTGGACTGGGAACCAAGAGAATGTCATGATGGTTACCCCCCTACTTCGGAAAACCCATCTTCTTCAAAGATTTGTTGACTGCTTTCGTTTTGAATAAATTCATAAAATAACTTCGCTTCATCTTTATGTTCTGACTCCTTCAAAATAGAAACAGAGTACAAAATCGGGGAGTGCTTTTCCGGATCGATACGGTGTATCACATTTACCTTTTTGGATTGAACCGCATCACTATCATAAACGAATCCACCATCTACTCCACTATTTTCTACAAGTGTCAAAGCTGCTCGTACATCTTTAGTTGGAACAAGCGAAGACTCTACCTTTTGCCAAAGACCAAGCTGTTCTAGTGCTTCTTTTGCATACATGCCTGCTGGCACAAATGAAGGTGTACCGATCGCCAGTTTTTTCCCATCCCGAAGTAAGTCTTCAAATTGAGTGAAGCTACTATTTGAAGGGACTATCACAACAATTTGATTAGATAAAAAATTAATAGATTCCTCTACTAATTTCTTATTTATAAGTATATTCGTGTCTTTTTCACTTGCAGATACAAAAAGATCTACTGGAGCTCCTTGTTCAACTTGCTTTCTTAGCGTTCCTGTTCCTCCAAAGTTGTACGTAATATCAATGTCGGGATATTCGTCTTCAAATAGCCCTTCTATCTCCCTAAAGCTTTCTTCCATACTCGATGCAGTAGATACAGTCAATGTAATTTCCCTTTTATCAGATTGACAGCCTGCTATCAATAGTAGCGCAAGGAAAGCTAATAAACGGTTTTGCAAATCTTTTCACTCCAATTATCTATCCTTCTTCAATTCAAATACCATATGAGCCAATTCTGGTACAATTAATTTTTTCATCGCCAGTTCAACAGCTTTCGAAGAACCAGGCATGGCAAAAAGGACGGTACTACGAATCGTTCCTGCGGTCGCTCGAGACAGCATAGCAGCAGGTCCAATGTCATACTTGTAGCTTAAATAACGAAACAACTCCCCAAACCCAGGGATTTCTTTATCAAATAACGGTTGAACAGATTCTATCGTCACATCTCGATTAGCAATACCTGTCCCTCCATTGATTATTATTGCATCCATATGTGCATCGTTTACACCATCTTTAATCGCTTGTTGAATATCTTCCTTTTCATCCACTACGATTTCAAATTTTCCAAGGGTAAACCCTTCTTCTTCTAGAGTCGTATGAATCAATTGCCCACTTTTATCCGTAGCTTTCGTTCTCGTATCACTTACGGTAATAATCATGTAGGTTATATCCTTATCTGCCTTCTGTTTATGGTCTTCTAGCATGGATAATCCCCCTTCCGTTTATTGTTCTATATTATCATGTTTGAGTTTATTTCACGTGACATTTGTAACACCATCGATTTCAGAAATGAAAGGATAAAACATATTTAACTACTGTATTTATATATATGTATGAATTTGAATAGATTTAAAGATTTGTGACCCGGTAAAAGAAATGGAAAATTTCGGTTCTTAGGAAGGGGGAAATGGTGATATGAATGCTGCCTTCTCTACTATAATAAAACAAAAAGACTTCTCACCTATCCTTATAAAGTAAACAAGATGAAGGTGTATTAAATAAGCGAAAAGAGAATATAAACCCGAATAAGAGTCTTTTTTGTTCGTCTTGACTTGGCACAAGCCTATAGGCGCTACCGCCATGTTGGTTAACCACCACTTACATGTGGAATGAGTGCAACCGTATCTCCATTTTTAATTTGATCTTGATTGCTAGCATATTCTTCATTAATAGCAACCATAACTCGATCTAGATCAGGTAATCCAAAGTCATGAACTAACTTATCTTTCAGCTGCTCAACCGTCAAAGATTCCGTATTGATTTCTAACTTTGCCGTTCCTACTCCATCTCGTAAATGGGCAAATAACAACACTTCAATCATGTCTTATTTCTCTCCCTCCGGTCTTCCGGTCGGGTAAGAAGTGTTCTCTCTCTGATCCCCGATCCAGGATTCTCCGTTATCCCAATTTTCTTTCTTCCAAATTGGAACCATCTCTTTTATTCGTTCAATAGCATATTCATTTGCCTCATAAGCCGCTTTACGATGCGGTGATGAGACCGCAATGACTACTGCGATATCTGAAATGTCTAAATGTCCAATACGATGACTAATAGCTACCTTCGCTTTGTCCCATTTCTCTTCAATTTCCGTTCCTATCTGTGCGAGCTTTTTTTCGGCCATTGGCACATAAGCCTGGTACTCCAAATAAACGGTTCGCTTTCCCTTCGTCCATTCTCTTACCGTACCGATAAACGTCGTTATAGCTCCCGCTTCTCTACTAGATACCTTGTCAATTACTTGTTGGACATCGATAGGAGCTTCCACAATTTCAAATCGTTTCATTTTTCTACCCTTCCTAACTATTTTGCAACCTAATAATCTGAATACTATCGCCTTTTTGGAAGCCTCTCGTTCCACCTGGAAGCTCGATAAGACAATTCGTGCGGGCAAGCGAAATCACAGCACTCGATTTATCCAGCCCAAGTGGGGTTGCAATCCATTGTCCATTTTCCAAAAAGCATTCCGCCCGAATATAACGATTGAATGGATTGGGCTTAGGGAAATCATTCCCTAATATCGCTGGTGTTTGATCGGATGTTATCTCATTCTTTTGCAAAAATGTGTGTATAGCTGGCTTAGTAAATAATTCAAACCCTACGAAACATGCTGAAGGATTTCCTGAAAGTCCGAATAAGAGCTTGTCTTCGTATTCGGCAACAGTAGTCACACTCCCTGGTCGCATCGCTACTTTATTGAACAGAACACGAGCCCCAAGTTTATTGTAGATTTCCGGCATGTGATCATAATCCCCAACAGAAACACCGCCTGTCGTGATTAAGATATCCACTTGTTCCAATGATTCCTTTACTTTTTTAAAACACTGTTCCAAATCATCTTCTAACTGTCCTAAATAGAGAGGAATGGCTCCTGAGCTTTTTACCTGTCCCATTAGCATGTATGCATTGCTGTTTCGAATTTTCCCTGCTTGGAGCGGTTCATGCACTTCAACAAGCTCACTTCCTGTTGCCAAAATTCCAACCTTTGGCTGTCTAGTAACGGGTACCTTCTGATATCCAAAGGTGGCTAAAATAGCCATCGTTCCTGGCGTAATTTGTTCCCCTTTCTTTAATAACGGAGTTCCCTTTTTTGTATCTTCTCCTTGGTAAGAGATATTCGTACCAGATTTAAATTCTCTATTAAGATGGATAAAGGAATCTCCATTCTCTTCAGATTCCTTTACAAGTTCTAGCATGACAATCGCGTCACTTCCTGCTGGAAGCTGCGCACCTGTCATGATTCGTACTGCTTGTCCATGCTGTAGTGTTTTGGAATAAAGGCTTCCAGCACCTATATGGCCAACGACTTGTAGCTTAGTTGGAATTTCACGAGAGGCACCTTCTGTATCCTTTGCGATAATAGCGAAACCATCATAAGGAGATCGATCAAACAATGGAACATCGTGTGTTGCAACTATATCATCCCCTAACGTTCTGTTCAGGGACATGTCTAAAGATACTTGTTCTATCTCTCCAGGGGCTGCGACCTGCAAAACACGATCTAATGCATCTGTAACGGGTATAGGCTTCCTTCTATCTAACATAATGACTCCTCCTTCCTATCCAATCAATTGGTGATAAACCGACTTAGCCATTTCCACCTGATTGGTTCCGTGTACCAAGGTTCGTCCATCTGCAAAAAAAACAAATCGAAAATCCTTATATTCAACAGAAACGAGAAAAGGATTTTGATGAACAGGGCCTATTTCCTCCAGTTTCCTCGCTAATAGTGGTAGATTCGTTGTTTTTGTAGAGGTTCTAAGCTGAACTGCATTTCGACCACACAAAGACTCCGTTTTTAAGGATGCATCATAGGAAAGAAACGGATAGTCCGGGTGATTGCCACATGTACGACAATTTTTCTTTTTTGCTTTCTCTACTTTTATTGCTTGGTTCATATTGGACCATAAATCAAACAATATCAGCTTTTGGCGAAGGGAATCTCGATCACCGACTAGCCATTTTAAAATTTCTGTCGTTTGATGAGCTGCAATCATCTGCACGGCAGGGGAAATAATACCTCCTGTATCACAGGTTGCTCCCACTATAGGAGTCGAAGAAACAAGGCATTGCAGACAAGGAGTCTCCCCCGGTAAAATGGTATAACTCATCCCCGTACTCGCGACACACGCCCCAAAAATAAAAGGCTTCTTATGCTTGTGGGCCAAATCATTAAGAATAAAGCGAATATCAAAATTATCCGTTGCATCTAAAATCATGTCTGCTTTCTGACAAAAAATATCAAGGTTTTCAGCATTTCCATCAGTTACGACCGCTTCAATCGATACATCTGAGTTAACCTGCTCTAACCGGTTTTTGGCGGCAATTGCTTTAGGAAGCTTTTCTCGCACATCCTCTTCACTATACAGTTGTTGTCGTTGAAGGTTACTTTCTTCTACATAGTCACGATCCACAATCGTTAGTCTGCCAATTCCCGCTCTTGCTAGCATTTCTGCATTCGCAGATCCTAGTGCACCCGCTCCTAGGATCAATACATGACTTCGTAGTATGCTCAATTGGCCCGCTTCCCCAATCGGACGAAACAATTCCTGTCGGGAGTATCGTTCATTCATAGCTTTCTTCCTTTCTACCCTATCCACCTATATAAGACATCTCAATCCTTTTACGGTTTTTGGCCGTCTCTTCTGTGCGGATATCTGAGTATCGATCATCTCTCCCTGTCCAGATAGCTCTAACCTTTTCCTCCAATTGGATATCTGTTAAATCGGAACGAACAAGTTCTCTTAAGTCAAAGCCCGTATTCGCAAATAAACACGTATAGAATTTACCATCTGCGGCAATTCTTGCCCGAGTGCAGCTAGAACAGAACGATTCTGACACAGACGTAATGTAGCCAACCTCTGTTTCCGTTCCTTTATAACGGTACCTTTTAGCAACCTCTCCAACATAGCTTGGATCAACGGGTTCTAATTCAAAGTGCCTACTTAACAATTGATGAATCTCTTTTTTCGTAACCACCTGTTCATAATTCCAACCATTGGTAGAACCAACATCCATAAACTCTATGAATCGAAGCGTTATTCCTAGTTCTTTAAAGTATTTGGCCATTGGTAAGATTTCCTGGTCGTTCATTCCTTTACGAACAACCATATTTACTTTCACTTCCATTCCAAGGTCCTTCGCTTTTTTCATTCCCTTTATAATAAAGCTAGGTGGGACACCACTATCATTAATCGATTTGAAAAGCTCCTCATCTAATGCATCTAAACTCACATTTACTCGTCGTAAGCCTGCTTTCAATAAAGGTTCTGCAAATTTATTTAAATGAACACCATTTGTCGTTAAACCGATATCCTTTAGTCCATCAATAGCATGAAGTCTTCTGATTAAATCTACTACGTTCGTTCTTAACAACGGCTCTCCGCCTGTAATTCTTATCTTTTTTACTCCCATTTTCACAAATAGATAAGCGAGTCTCTCTATCTCTTCAAAAGAGAGGAGCTGCTCTTTTGGCATAAAGTTATAATCTCTTCCGAAGATCTCCTTCGGCATACAGTAGCTGCACCGAAAATTGCATCGATCGGTTACGGAAATACGAAGATCCTGCAATTGTCTTGAAAACTGATCCAATATCATTCGATCCTTCACCATCATCTCTCCTAACCTTCTTATTCGGTGTACCTTTCATTATAAAGAGCTAGATTTTACATGCTGTTACAAATGTCACAGCGTCCGTTTTCCTTGTTCTCTATTATATCGTTATACGCGATTTATGTAAGGGGATGGAGATGTATTCATGATATAGTTCTACTTCCAGTTGGTTAGTTTTTATAAAAAAATGTATGTTCCAAATAAAAGACCCTTTAAGTATCACATTTGAACTAAAAGACATAGTTCTTACATGAGGCTTAAAGGGTACGTTATCTTTTTTTAAATTCTTATCTTAGTTTCTCGGCAGTATCAATATTTCAACTCTACGGTTTCTACTTCTTCCCTCATCAGAGTCATTAGAAGCAATTGGTTCAAACTCTCCAAACCCTTTAGCACTAAACCATTGTGGATCTAACTGATCATTTTCTAAGAGGATTTTCATAAAGTTAACAGCACGCATTACACTAAGTTCCCAGTTTGAAGAAAACTCCGAATTACGTATTGGAACGTTGTCCGTATGTCCACTTATGATAATATTTCTAGGTGGATTGATCACAAGAAGCTGTGATATTTCTTCGGCAATTTGTAAATCTTGCTCTCTAACATCTGCCTTTCCAGAAGCAAAAAGAACGTTGTCTCGAATCGTTACCAATAGTCCTTCATCCGTTAAAGAAGTTTCTAACTGTGCAGTTAAATCTTTCCCTTTGATGTAGGCATTAATTTTGGCTTGTAATTCCTTTAGCTCCTGCTTGTCCCTTTCTTTCATCTGCTCTTCTAGTGACTTCTCATCTTTTTCTTTACTTGTCTCTTCCTTTTTTTCTTCAGGTTCTTCTAGAGACTTCGCATCAGGTTCGGGCACAGGACTTGGATTTTCCATTATTCCTGTACCGCTCGTGAACTCTTCATTGAATACTTCCGATAATGCTTCAAATTTTTTGGCATCTACTTCACTCATCGCATATAGGACAATAAATAACGCAACTAAAAGGGTTAGAAGGTCCGAATAAGGAAGAAGCCAGGACTCATCCACATGATCTTCATGTTTATGTTTTTTGCCCCTCTTACTCATCCGGAGTCACTCCACTTCCCTCGGAAATTTTCTTACGTTCACCAGTCGGTAAATAAGATGCAAGCTTCTGTTCGATAACTTTAGGAGACTCTCCTTCCATAATGGACAGAACTCCTTCAATCATCATATATTTCAGCTGAGCTTCTTGCTTCGATTTACGCTTTAACTTATTTGCAAATGGGTGCCATAATACATATCCTGTAAAGATACCGAGTAAAGTAGCAACAAACGCAGCACTAATAGCGTGACCAAGCCCTTCCTGATCATCCATATGACCTAAAGCTGCAATCAGACCGATAACGGCTCCTAAAACCCCAAGCGTCGGTGCGTATGTTCCGGCTTGTGTAAAGATAGCAGCACCTGCCTGGTGTCTTTCTTCCATTGCATCTATTTCTTCTGATAATACATCACGAATATAATCGGCATTTTGTCCATCTATAGCCAATGTTAATCCGTTCTTTAAAAACTCATCATCTACTTCAGCGGTTTTCGCCTCAAGTGCTAGTAACCCTTCTTTTCGTGAGAGCTGCGCCCATTCCGAAAATTGTTGAATAAGAACAATAGGGTCTGAAAGTTTCTGATTCTTAAAAAGGATACCTAATAACTTTGGTACTCTTTTTAACTCACTCATCGGAAAGGCAATCATAACGGAAGCTATCGTTCCCAAAATAATGATTAAAAGGGCTGCCGGATTGATAAGAACCTCTGGTGATACTCCCTTAAAGACCATCCCCACTCCAACAGCAATTAACCCTAGTAATAAACCAATTAATGAAGCTAAATCCATGTCGTTTCACCTATTTTCTATAAACTAAATTACCTTTAGTTTTAAAGTTGATACTATTTATTTCGTCATAATTTCTATATTTTCAATAGAAATCGGCAAATTTTTCACAGAATCTATTATCCATTAATTTCATTCAGATAGATTAGTAGAACCAAACAAGAGGAAAAGCTTTAGAATTTAGATTCCAATACTAAATTCTCTTGCTGAGCGGAACATTTTTAGATTTCATTCGTACATATAAACGAGGAGGAATTATATGGGAAGGCTTTTAACATTATTTGTCGTAGGTACTATCGGACTTTTACTTCGTTTCCTAATCAAGGGAGAGTTTGAACTTGATCAACTTCTTCTATTGTTCCTGTTTCCGGTCGCTTCCGTCGTGATTCTGTTGATAAAAAACAATCAAATTAAAAAGGATGCACAGTTTCAACCAAATGGAGACGCCTATGATATACAAACGAGGATGGCGGAACGTTTTAGCACCTCGAAAAAGGTTGCTACAAAAGGAGATACTATTCTTGGAAACTATCATCGTTTTCACAAAAAGGGATGGCACAAACTGTTAACAAATATCATGGATAGCCCAGGGAAGTTTTACATAAATTTCGAATTCAACTTCCCATCAAGATTTAAGTTTGTTGAAGTAAAAGAACATGCCATTATAGGGAATTCCAAATGGGAAGTATATGAAGATGACAGGTTGACTGGAACTATTGAAACGGACTATAGTGTGAAAAATGCAACTAATTTAAAAGAAAAGCTGATACTACAGTACGGAGAAGATACATATATCTTTCATTCCTTTGGAGTAGGATCCGAAACAAAAGTGGAGCATGATCAACTAGAGGTAGCAAGGGGAACACGAAAAAAAGGAGCTGTCTATGGACTTACTGTAACAGAAGCTTATAAAGATCATGAGAGTCTCTTATTCGCCGTATTTATCCTTTTCAATTATGTATTCGAACAATAGGAAAAGGCCTATCAAAAGATAGGCCTCTAATCTATTAATTTAATACTCTTCTTACAACACCGCTGAAATGATTAGCCCAGTACCCACTAGACATATTTGCAATAGCTACACCAGTGGAGCTTTGAGAACCGATAAACCTTCCTCCACCAACGTAAATTCCAACATGTCCATTTGTTTTATACGTATTGAAGAATACCATATCTCCTGGTTTCATAGCGCTTGGAGAAACAGCACGTCCAACTCCAACTAGAGATGAAGTACTTGCTGGTACACTGATTCCTGCTTGAGAGAATGCGTATGATACAAACCCTGAACAATCGAATCGACCGTTAGCAATATCGCTAGCAGTTCTTCCTCCACCGAAGTCGTAGACAGAATTACCAATATACTTTCTACCTGCATTGATTACAGTAGCAGCTGATCCGCTCGCAGAAACATTAGAAAAATTTGCTGATGTACTATATGCCTTAACAAGTGGAGATTTACTTGCTTGGAATGACTCCAATTCACTTGCTAAATTCGCATCTTTACGCTCAAGAGCTGCTTTCAACGCTTCATTTTTCTCTTGTTGATCAAGAAGGTCTTGTTTCAATGCTTCATTTTGTTCTTTTTGCTCTAGAATTTGAGCCTGCATTCCTTCTAACTCCGTCATCATGCTATTCAAATCTTCTAGTTTCTTCTTAACAGAATCTTGTTTTTCTTTCACAGCAGCTTTATCTTCTTCTAGATCATTTAACAAGTCTTCATCCGCTTGAACGATGGTGTTTACAGCGAATACACGATTTACAAAATCATTGAAGCTTTTCGATCCAAAGATTACTTCTAAGTAGCTGATTTCGCCACCACTTTGTTGAAAAGATTGTGCACGCTCTTTCAAAATATCAAGACGTTTTTCAATGCTTTTTTCTAAAGCAACAATCTCTTCCTCTAATTTCGCAATTTCTGCTTTTGTCGTTTCTATTTTCTTTTTTGTATCCTCAATTTTTTGTTGGTTATCTTTGATAGCTTGGTCGACACGTTCCACTTGCTCGTTTAGCTCTTTTAGTTCTTTATCCGCTTCTGCAATAACTTTTTCCGCTTCAGAAATCTTCGCTTGAATCTGAGAACGTTCTTGTTGTATTTGAGTTTCTCTGCTCGTCTCTGCTTGTACATTTGGGATAGCGATCGTACTTGCTAATCCAACTGCAATACTTAAGTTAAGAATAATAAGCTTTTTCTTTAGCACTCGATTCCCCTACCTTCCAAAACTATCGTTTATCTCGTATTTATGTAAACTATTAAATTTTCTATCATTTATCCTATTAATCTCTCTATCTTGATAGGCACTTCGTAGTATAACATCAAAAAATGACAGGAATGTAATACGAATATTACAATTCTGTTTCATTCGTTACAAAATTCCTCTTTTATACAAATTTTTTCATACTAAGAACCCTTATAAGCACTGATATGATAGGGTTTTCAATTCAGAAAGGGAAGTAAGAAACAAACGGGGATATTCGATGGATTTTTTGTCATTTTTACTAATTTAGGGTTGCATTATATGACAAATTGGTTACAAAAGCGAAAAAATGCCCCCAATATTGGGAGCATTTAGCAATATATACTGAAAATCCTCGATTCCTTAAATGAACAAGAGAAGACTTAAAGCCATCACTATCATTCCAGCGATGAGTCCATAAATGGATGTATGTGCTTCGTCATACTTTTTGGCCGCTGGTAACAACTCATCTAATGAAATGAATACCATGATGCCAGCCACTGCAGCAAATATTAACCCAAACATAATATCATTTAAAAACGGCATCAGAATCAAATAAGCTGCGATTGCACCAATCGGTTCTGACAATCCTGATAAGAAAGAGAGCTTAAATGCTTTCTTTTTATCGCCTGTAGCGAAATAAACAGGAACCGAAACTGCAATCCCTTCTGGAATATTATGAATCGCGATGGCAACAGCGATCGCAATGCCTAAGCTAGGATCCTGAAGTGCGGAAGTGAAGGTTGCAATCCCTTCCGGAAAATTGTGAATGGCAATGGCTAATGCTGTAAATGTTCCCATTTTTAAAAGATTGGGATCATTGACCTTTTCCGTTTTCATTTCCTCTACTCTCTTCACTTCGTGAGGATTTCCTGATTTCGGAATGAATTTATCGATCAAGGCGATAAGTAACATACCACCAAAAAAGCCTATAACAGTTAACCAATTTCCTAATTCAACACCTAAATCCCCGACGAGAGCATCCTTCGCCTTCACAAAGATTTCAATCATGGATACGTAAATCATAACACCCGCTGAAAAACCTAGTGCTAGCGATAAAAATTTCGTATTTGTCGATGAAGTGAAAAATGCTAGTACACTCCCGACACCGGTAGCAAGACCCGCCATAAGGGTTAAACCAAATGCCAATAAAAGCCCTTCTCCCATTGTGATACCCCTTTCTCTGTTCTTTTCTGAACTATTTTTCACATTATATGCAGTACCGACCAAAAAGTTTCCCTTATGCAAGATTTTATTGCTAGTACAATTTTTAGTCAATTGAAATATTTTATGATGGCATGAAAAAGCTAGGCATTCAACCAAGAATCCCTAGCTTTGGCCTTAACTATTTATTTTTTGGACTAATTACTTCATCAATAATACCGTATTCCTTCGCTTCAACAGCACTCATAAAGTAATCCCGATCCGTATCCTTTTCGACCTCTTCTTTTGCCTTGCCAGTGCGTTCGGCAATAATATCGTTAATATGGTCCTTTAGCTTCAGGATTCGTTTAGCTGAAATTTCGATATCTGTAGCTTGGCCTCTTGCACCACCTAATGGCTGATGAATCATAATTTCGCTGTTAGGGAGTGCGCAACGTTTCCCTTCCGCTCCGGCTAATAAGAGTAAAGCGCCAAATGAAGCCGCCATTCCCGTACAAATCGTCCGAACATTAGGCTGAATATACTGCATCGTGTCGTAGATGGCAAACCCGGCAGTCGTAGATCCACCTGGACAATTAATATATAACGAAATATCTTTTTCCGGGTCATCAGCTGCAAGAAACAGTAATTGGGCGACAATCGTATTTGCAACATGGTCGTTAATCTCATCACCTAAAATAATAATGCGATCCTTTAAAAGCCTTGAATAAATATCATAGGAACGTTCCCCTCGACTAGATTGTTCAATGACATATGGAATCGTCGTCATGTTTATAACCCCCTTGGCATATTAAGCTGCTAAAGAGAGTGTGTGAGTGGATGAGTAGTGTAAAGCATGTATGGTTGGAAGCTTACAAGTCGGATTTTGATTTTTCTTCAGACTATCTATAGAAGGAAGTGCTTGAATTAACACCGTCGGTTCTTGATTCTGAATAGTTAAAGTGACAAGTTCGCTTAGTTCCTCCTCCTCTTCCCAAAAGGATAAGAAATCTCCACTATCTTCTTCCTTTTCTAAACGTCTTTTCGCTCTTAAATAGCTGGCTTTCACAGCCATTTCCGTTGTCTCCAAAAGTTCCGCTATTTCCTTCAAACGAAAAGCGAATGCCTCTCTTAATAGAAAGATTACGGCTTGCTTTGGAGTAAAGCGTTGCTTAAGAATTTCCACTATTTGAGATGCAGAAGTTCCATCATGTTGGCCCGCTTCCTCTGAAAGAGTCGTTGCTTGTAGCTCTTCTCTCTTTCTCTTGCGAACTGTATCTATCCAATTGTTGTAGGCAATTTTCTTTAATAACGCTGGAGAAATCTGTCTGGCTCCAATGCCATAATGCTCGATAGCCTTGACAAGAGACTCTTGGGCGACCTCCTCACTATCCCATTTGTTTCTTGTAATAAACCGACAATAATGCAATAGACTTTTGTAATGTTCTTCCCATCGTGTTCCTTCTAATTCGTCTAAAGACCCACCGACGAAATTTAACTTCTCATACACGTTTACTCACTCCTTTACACACTTCTCATGACTTAAACGATTTTCCAGATAAAAAAGATACGGGGGTAAAATATTTTTTCATTTTGTTGCTAAATGTAACGCTAATTCCTTGATTCGTCGGTCTGTTTCTTCTTCCATTTGATCCCGTTCTTCATCTTCATGATAAAACGTATCTCCCTTGATTAAGTGATCCGACAAATTCAATATAGCGATTGCCTTCTTACCGAAATAAGAGGCAACGGATAATGTTGTGGCCGTTTCCATATCAACAGCCACATGTCCTTTTTCCGCCCAATCATTCACCATCGATTGTGTTTCTACCATAATAGCACCAGTTGTCAAAATGGTTCCTTTCTTATAATTATATCCATTCTCTTCACAAAAGCGAACGGCAGCATTTACGAGTTGTTCATCCGAATATACGATTTGCTGATTAGGAAGATACCAATCGGAAACACCATCCTTCATTTCCGCAGCCGTGACGATCAATATATCCCCATAGTCCACCTCGTGAGATAAACCACCAAAATAGCCCGTTTGGATCCATTTGCTTGTCCCCATCACTGAAAAACGATGGACAACAGTCGCTGCCATTGGACCACCATACACATTTGCAAACCCTATTTGATTTCCTTCATAGCTCCCGACAATGCTGTTCCAGCTCGGCAACCATTGTATAGGCTTCAAAATTCCCGTCCATTCCTTTATATTGTGGTCATGCTCGTGCTCGCCATGGATAACAAATGCACCTGGAATTTGTTCTTCTCTGATATCTAGTGCTTTAAGCCAATCTCTTTTTGTAAAATCCCCATATAACTTCATTACCAATTCTCCTCATTATGTAGTCTTACTTTTTTCGTTTGTTTTCTGGCTGCTTCAACCAGTGTCTAAGTCCTTTTCCAGCATAAGGTTCATCGTTATACCTCGGAATGACATGAAAGTGACTGTGTAAGATCGTTTGATTAGATGCTTCACCGACATTCCATCCTAATGTAAAGCCATCTGGCTTATGCCTATCTGATAAGTAGGCTCTTGCTTTTTGAAGCAGATCGTATGTGTCCATCCACTCCTGTTTTGTGAGATCAAAAGTAGTTATTCGATGTGCTTTTGGAACAATTACTCCACTTCCTTCTAAAACATCTTGTTGTTTATCGTGCTGTAAAAAATAACAGGATTCGTTTTCGAATATGATATTTTGGTGTGAGTCTTTCTTTGGATTGCAGAAAATACATTCTTTTGTCATTTCATTTATCCTTCCTTATGCGAATTCGTGATACTATTTTCGCGAATGTGTTACTATAATAAAATAGTATCGTAAATCCGCATTATACGTAACCTAGGAGGAACAAAACAAATGGATTTCTTGCTCACAACACTTGGACTAGCTATCTCATCTGGTGCCATTATTGCTTTATTAAAAATCATCGCAATAGATATCATCTTGTCCGGAGACAACGCAATTGTCATAGCCATGGCAACGAAAAATCTTCCTAAGGAGCAACAAAATAGAGCCATTTTCTGGGGAACAGCTGGGGCCGTTATTCTTAGAATATTATTTGCTGCTATCATCGTGTATTTACTCGAGATTCCTTATGTCCACCTCATAGGAGGACTGCTTTTACTTTGGATTGCTTATAAAGTGCTCGTAGAAGAGGAAGAGGAATCGCATATTCAATCCCATACCGGAATGCGCAAAGCGGTTATGACAATCATCATTGCTGACGCCGCCATGAGTTTAGACAATGTCGTGGCCGTTGCTGGAGCAGCGCACGGTCATATCGGAATGATCGCGCTGGGAGTTCTCATAAGCATTCCTATCATGATTTTCGGTTCGAAGTTAATTGTGAAAGTACTGGAAAAATATCGTTGGATTGCTTATATTGGGTCTGGGATACTGGCTTGGACAGCAAGTGAAATGATTACAGAGGATGAAAAAGTACTAGAACTTCTTCATTTGTCACACGGGACTATAACTTACATCATTTCCGGAATTATAACAGTAGCAGTATTATTGATGGGTTATGTTGCGAACCAACAAAAGATTAGAAAAGCGTAAATTACAAATGCCCACTACTTCTTAAAGTCAGTGGGCATTACTTATATAATCGTTCCATATAAGATGATAAGATGGATTTAACTTTTTCTTGAGGAATTCGAGTAGGATCGAACAAGGCGTGAATCGCTAGCCCGTCCACCAAACTATACAAAGCTTCTGCTTCCAGGTCCAAATCAATTCCATCTTTTAGCATGTTGTTCTCTTGTAGGGTATGCATGAGAATCTGAATACCAGCATATACTCCATCTGTATCTATTTTCCTTTGCTCTTTCTTATGGCGAATATGGATGAGAAAGGAGAACCAAATTTCCATCTCTGCCCGAGTTTCTTTACTTGTTGGAACCATCTCCATTAATGCTTGGATTACCTTTACTTTCAATGGTATATCTTGCGAAACAATTTGCTGAATTCTCTCGGTTGCCCGCTCCTTCACTAAATCCATGGCATAAGCTAGAAGCTGGTCCTGGCTGGAAAAATAATACCGCAACGCTCCTAATGACAAGTTCGCCTCCTTTGCGATATTTCGAACAGACGCATGCTCTATCCCTTTTTCTAAAATGACCCTCCACGTTGCTTCTGCAATTTGTCTTTTCCTTTTAAGATGATCTACTTTTTTTGGCATAGTACTATTTTATCAAGTAACCAACTTTGAATCAATTTTTTAATACAGTTGTATTATTAAAAAGCACTTGATATAATTTATTTAATACATATGTGTTAAAAAGGGGTGCTTTTGAATGATTACTGCGATGATTATTACATGTGAAATCCTGTTTTGGGTTGTCATTTTACTCGGTCTCATATCCAGATATATGTTGCGTAAAGAAAAGTTAGGTCTTTTCCTACTCGCTTTGAGTCCCGCGATTGATCTAATTTTACTCGTCGTGACAGGATTTGATTTATATAGAGGTGCTGTCGCAACTACTGCTCATGCTATTGCTGCTGTATATATCGGTGTCTCCATTGCTTTTGGAAAGAGTATGATCGCTTGGGCAGATGAACGGTTTCAATATTATTTGTTGAAGCAAGGGCAAAAGCCTAGGAAACGCTATGGATATGACTACGCTAAGCATTACTTTAAAGGTTGGATTCGGCATGCACTCTCCTATCTAATTGGAGCTGCTTTACTGATTGGAACCATAGTCTGGATTGATGATCCTAGTAGAACAGAAGCACTCCGTGGGGTTCTAAAAATATGGTTGCTTGTTGTGGGAATTGACCTTTTAATTTCCGTTAGCTATTTTGTTTCGCCTCGTAAAGCACCACAAAGTAAAAGCAACTCCTTTTAGAGTGCCAGGCACCACCCGGTTTTTGTCAAAAAAAGTCGAATGAAAAAGCTTGGATTGCCTCCAAGCTTTTTTCTATATGTATATATTTTATTTAGGTTGCAACTTTTTCGTCATAAACATACTATTGGGGTCCTTTGTATAATCTCCGAACGGTTCACAGTATTCGAACCCGAAGCTCTCATATAGTTTTCTGGCAGGTTGAAATGCTTTCATAGAACCCGTTTCCAAGCTTAGCCGCTCATACCCGCGTTTTTTACTTTCATCTATGATATGTTGAAGTAATTTCCTTGCCACTCCCTTTCTAAGATGCGAAGGGGAAGTTCTCATCGATTTTATTTCTCCATGCTGAGGGTTTAATTCTTTTATTGCTCCGCACCCCATTAAATCTTTCCCGTCCCAAGCACTCCAAAACGTAATTTCTGGTTTTCTTAGTTCGCCTAAATCTAATGCATGAATACTTTCGGGTGGCGAATGTTCGGTCATATTTTGAAGATGGTCAAAGATTAATTGTGCGACCTCAGGTCCTTTTAAATCATCTACTACGATTTCCATGATCTCTCTCCTCTTTGAAATGATTAAAGTAACGCTCTATAGAAACGCTTAATTCTATTCCTTTCACAACCTAATTCGACACTCAACCGTAGATGATTCATCTTCTTCTATCACTTCTACCACTACTTCCGTCACAGCCGTTTGAAAGGTAAGATTTTCTTCACTTACTACTTGAAAAGCTTCCTCACACGCATGGTCAGAGACAAACCTTCCTATTGTTAAGTGAGGTTTAAAAGGCAAATCTTTTCGTAGGAACTGTTTAAGGATGCCCGTATAAAGTCGATTATGTAACTGGACGATCGTATCATAGCCCCTCTCTACATCAATAAAAAGAAACGAATCATTCTCCACCGAGAAACCGCTAAATTCCAACTCAAACGGTTTTATTTCTTTTAAAGCATTAGAAACATGTGACCCTATCATCTTTGAGGATAGCTCACTCTCGAAGGGAAACACAAGGGTTACATGTGGAGCTATCTTCCCATAAAGAGGGTCGTACTTTTCCCTCCACAGTTCCAACTTGTCTATATTTTCGAAGAATGGAAAAATACAAATAGATCTTTTTATCAATATACATCACCATCTAATTCTAAAATTAGCTCCTTTTCTTTCTCTGGATCCATCCCAGCTTCCGATATTTGTTGTTTGGATTCCTTTAGCCAAGCCCCTGTATCACGAATGGTCTCCCATAACGGTCTAGTTTTTAAACCTTGTTTCTTTACTTTTTCAACATTTATTTGGAAAATACCCTTTTCTCCCCATGCTTTTGGCACCCAGAATGGAAGCTCTAAAAAAGGTTGTACCTTTCCCTCTAATTGATGATCATCTGCCCAATATAGAGTAGCGTCCGAGTTTAAAATACGTTTACATTCTTCTAATACATCTTCGAACGTGTATTGATTAGGCTCACTCGTTACATTAAACGTCCCGACCAATTGGTTCTCGATTGCGTCCATCAACCACTCTGCTAAATCTCTAGCATCAATGAATTGTAAATACTCTTCACGATTTCCGGGTGCTAGCACCTTGTCCCCTTTAGCCATTCGGTCTACCCAATATGTAAATCGATCACTATAATCATACGGTCCAACGATAAATCCAGGTCTCACGATAAGATGATGATCAAACCCATTGCGTACCTTGTCCTCACAAAGAACTTTCAGTGGTCCATACGTTTCTGGTGTTTTTTCTTCCACTGTTGTATCTTCGATAGTCGCCAGCTCTGCCTCTTCAGTCTTATTCGGCTCTAGAAAATCTTTATAAACCGATACAGTCGATATAAACGTATAGTGTTTAACATGGTCCTTTAAAAGTTGGACAGACCTATCAACAACACGAGGAAAGAAACCGCAAGTATCAATGACCGAATCCCATTCTCGGTTCAACAGTAATGCGACATCCTTGTCTCGATCCCCTTCGATTTTTTCAATAGACGGAAATAGCCCTGGATTACTTTTGCCACGGTTAAACATGGTTACAGTGTGGCCACGTTCAACTGCTTGTTCCACGATGTGTCTTCCGACAAAATTTGATCCACCGATAATTAGTACTTTCATTTCATCCCCTCCTTACTTTTCAACACGGATTCCCGTTACATATTCATCAATTATCACATAAATATATCCATCCCAACTACAAATCTAGCAGAAAAGTAGCTCAATAAAGAAGTACAATAATTTCGCACTTCAAAACTGAACTACTTTTTTTAAAAATAACTCTTCTGATGTTGATTATCCTTCAGTAGAGACTTGCCACGATACCCCAAACTTGTCCGTCACCTGACCATAGGAAGGACTCCAAAACGTTTCCTGTAGCTCCATTCCTACTTGTCCGCCCTCTTTCAGCTTTGTAAAAATTTCTTTCGTTTCTTCTGCATCGTTAGTCACAAGTGCAATGGTTACTTGATCCCCCACTTCATAAGGCTGGCCAGGGAATGTATCTGAAAGCATAAGATTAATTCCCCCAACTTTTAATTGAGCATTTAGTACTCGATCCTTTGCTTCTGGCGGGACTGAATTTTTCGGATCATCGGGCATATCTGCAAAAGTTTGAATACTTAGTACCTCCGCACCCAAGGCGGCCTCGTAAAAATGAACAGCCTCTTTTCCATTCCCATTCATTACTAAATACGGATACATCTCTTTAATCATGTTACACCTCTCCTTCTATTAATCGTTTAAAGATTGAAAGCTATGGATACGCTCCATTCCCGCGATGATTGGTTTTGCCTTACGAATTAAGTCTTGTGTTACGTCTAGTGTAAGGGAAGCTTGATGTGCCTGCTCATTTTTCCAGACCTCATAGACGTACACGTTATCTGCCTCTTCCTTCATTATGCTCACTGAATATATATCACATTCCTCTAGTTGTCTCATTTTCTGACTTGCTCTCACCAATATCTCTGACAACTCATCCCTTTTCCCCTCTACTGCCGTAAAGTAACCGTATAACCCGAATCTCCCCAAGCCCATCATCCTTTCGAATCTATTATTCATTAACTATCTCATTTATAATTCGGTAAAAAATGATTTTCCCCTTTTTCTTGTCGGATACTCCAATATTTCCTCGGAAATATTCGGATGTCCTCTAATAATGATTCGCCTAAACTCTTATTATGCATAAAAAAACGGTACAAACGCACCGTCTTTTTATGCTTGTGACATTATATGGTTTTGACATGTTTATCATCTAAATTCCTGTTTACAAATACCATTTCATTTTGATTAAAAAGGATTATAGAATCGACTTCCATCGTAAAATGTAACGACTAAAGACACGGCAAATAATAGAAAAAATAGTCCCAGAGCTACAAAATCTGCTTTCACAAATGGACGGCTTCGATACCAAGTTCTCTTCTTGCTTTTGCCGAAACCCCTGAGCTCCATTCCATTACTAACCACTTCGATTCGGTCTAAGCTCGAAAAAATGAGAGGTATAACAATGGCAACCGCATTTTTTATTCGGGAAGGTAACTTTTCTTTTCTAGATAAATCAATCCCACGGGCTTGTTGCGCTAGGGCAATAGTTCGATAATCTCTTTGGATATCTGGAATGTACCTTAAGGCGATTGCAATCGCATAGGCAATACGATAACTCACCCCAATTCGGTTCAAAGAAGAAGCAAATTCACTTGGGTTGGTTGTAACAATAAATAAGAGAGCGGCTGGAATCACAACAAAATACTTAAGTGTAATATTAAGTTGATAGAATAGCTGTTCCACTGTTAGATCATAATGACCCGGAAGTTCCCACCACACATGTAGGCTATCATAGATGTCTACCCCTTGTTGTGGAGCAAACACATAGATTGCTATATTATTAATCAAAAGAAAAAGAAGAATCAGAACTAAAATAAACGAAACTTCTTTAAATCGAATCTTTGATATTGTAAAAATTACAATGCTTAACACGAACATCAAGCTTAGTACTCTCGTATCGTAAGTAAGCATCGCAGCAAACGACCAGAGAATAAAACATATTAATTTGGTTGCTCCGGAAAGAGAATGAATAGGAGATTTTCGATCTATATATGATAACATCTCAGCCGCCATTATCGTTCCTCCCTATCCACATCGATGAAATGTTGGACAAATTCTTTAGGATTGGCTATGTCCATTTTGAGAGCTAATTCAAACAGAGAGGTTTCCTTTAAATGAGCTAACTCTATTATTCTTTGATCCATTAATATGTTTACAGCTGTATCATCCGCCAACTTCTTTCCATCAGATATCACGATTGCTCTAGGCGTATATTCAAGCATGAGATGCATGTCATGAGTAATCATCAAAATAGTAACACCTAGCTGACTTAACTCCCTTAAAAATTCCATCATCTCCGTGTAGTGTCGATAATCCTGTCCAGCTGTTGGTTCATCTAAAATAAGTACTTCAGGCTCCATCACAAGAATGGAGGCTATAGTCACTCTTTTTTTCTGACCGAAGCTTAAAGCAGAAATTGGCCAATTGCGAAAAGGAAACAATCCACAAAGCTTTAATGTTCCCTCCACTCTTTCTTTTATTTCAGTATCAGGAACTCCCCGCGCTTTCAACCCCATCGCTACTTCATCCATAATCATGTGCTTTGAAATCATATGATTGGGATTTTGTAAGACCATTCCAATCCGTTCTGAGCGTTCTTTCACCGTATCATTTGTAATGTCTTGTCCATTCAGCAAAATTCTGCCTTGTGACGGTTTCTCAAACCCACCAATAATCTTAGATAGGGTAGATTTTCCAGCACCATTTTTACCGACAATACTCACCATTTCTCCCTTGCCAATCTGCACAGAAACCTGTTCAATGGTAACCTTATCTTTTGAGTAACCAAATGAGATATCTTTAAGTTCTAGACTCGGTTCAGAAATGGTTTCCTCTATCCTTTTTTGTCCCGAAGAAAACCATAGTTCAAAGTCCTCTTTACAGGAATCTATAGGAAGCGTATCGAGATGTTCCGGATGCATATCCGGAGTAACATCACAACCCGCATACTTTAGAGCCTTCAAGTATAGCGGTTCTCTTATATCATTTTCCAACAAAACAGATGAAGAAAGAACTTCCGCAGGAGTTCCATCCATGACAATGCTTCCGTGATTCATCACAATAATGCGATCCACTTTTTCATGCAACACATCTTCCAACCGGTGCTCGATGATGATAACCGTCTTATTCATTTCTTGCTGGATAGAATCAATTAAAGTAATCGCTTGTTTCCCAGCAGCAGGATCCAGGTTGGCTAGTGGTTCGTCAAATAAAAGAATGTCAACGTCATCTACTAACACTCCACCCAAAGCAACGCGTTGCCTTTGTCCCCCAGACAATTCATGAACAGATGCATCCAAATAAGCATCCATGTCAACTAGCTTTGCAACTTCTTCCACACGACTTTTCATCTCCGATTGGTTCCATTCATCGTTTTCCAACGCAAAAGCGATGTCTTCTCCAACGGTTAGTCCAATAAATTGGCTGTCTGGATCTTGAAGAACCGTTCCGATCAGCTTCGAACGGTCAAAAATCCCTTGTTTATTAACATCTTTTTGATTGATTTTCAATGAGCCCGTGATGTCCCCTTTGTAGGAAAAAGGAGCCAACCCATTCAAGCAATGAGCAAGTGTACTTTTCCCAGAACCAGAAGGTCCAACAATGACTACTTTTTCACCTTGGTTAATGATTAGATTAATGTCATGTAAAGTTGGTTTCGTTTGGCTTCGATATTTAAACCCAAAATCCACGAATTCTATCATTGGTTTTCCCATTTATGTATTTCCCCTGCCGAATGTTTTTCTCTTATTCTACCATTATAATAGAAAGTGAAAAGCCGAGATTTACTCTCGACTTTTCACTTTAAGTGCGGTTCAAAAAGGAGGATGAAAAGCGCAAAGAAGTTCAAAGCGATATTCACCGGACTTTTTGAACATCCTCTTTAAGCATCTAGCTCTAAACTATTACTCTTACTACGTGTTTTGGCATAGGCAGTCAAAAGTATGGTTCCGAGCACTCCAGCAGTAAGGATGTTAAACCCTCCAGCAACTAATCCTTGTACGAATACTTTGTTCGCCGGTTCCGCATATATAAGAATATCTAATAATGGCGCGAGTACAAACCAACCTATTCCATTTGCTACAATTTGGGCGATATTAAAGGTAACGATTTGTTTCAATCCAAAGTTTCCTTCTTCAACTTGAATTCGTTTCGAAAATAACCCAACCGTTAACCCTACAAAACCAGAAACGATCACCCAGCTCCACCAAACGGAGCCCCAAACAATAGCATCAGTTAGGGCGTGACCGATGAACCCGATTAAAAAACCTGCTACAGGACCAAAAAGAATCGCCATAAGTGCTAAAAAGGCATAAGAGGTTTGAAAGTTCGTGTTAGGCACACCTGTTGGAATGGCGGCAAAACGGTTTAAGATAACGAATACTGCAGTTCCGATTCCAATTGCTACAATAGTTTTTGTTGCTAATCCTTTACTCAATCCACTTCAACTCCTTAATTATAAATAATTTTTGGTGCTTTTCTTATCGAAATTCGCCAACTTGATCCTGTCCCAATGTTGTATGCTTTTGCAAAGGAGCCTTGATTAATGGCCACCGCTAAGTTGTCTAAAGAATTTACATACACCAATGGTTCCCCGACACAAATATCTGCGAATGAACGACCATAGGTCATCAAGTTTTTATAAATCTTTCTAGAATCTTGAAGAATAGTTACTTCTAACGTGTCCCCATATTGGACATCAAAGGATAAAAACAGTTCTCGGCTGATATTGGTCCATAGATTACCAAATCGAACATCCAAAATATCGATAATTCCAGTGATCTGATCCTGATGTTTCTCTGCTTCAATAAAAGGAAGAGTGACAACAGAAGAAAGCGGTAACTCTGGTCCAACCTCCTCAAAACTTATCACACCAGATGCTAAACGTGCTCCTGTATAAGCGTAAACATCTCGGCCATGGAATGTATGTGAAGCTCCTGACTGCGGTAATCTATTTACTTCTTCATCAATGATTCTTACTGCTTTTATTCCAATTTTTTGTTGGATATGCGTGAGCGTGCCATTATCGGGAGTCACAATATACTGATTGGAATTTGTTTTTACAACAACACTTTTTCGATCTGATCCTACTCCCGGATCAACAACAGATACAAATACCGTTTCTTCTGGCCAGTAGGTAACCGTTTGTAATAGTCGATAGGAGCCCGCCCAAATATCGTAGGGGGGTATATCGTGGGTTAAATTGAATATTGGAATATTCACATCCACGGAAAACGCTACCCCGTTCATTGCATTAACCGCCCCATCACTTAATCCAAAATCTGTTTGTAATACCAATGCTTGACTCATATATATATCCCCTTTCTCTGTGTTTTATATCTAGACTACGTTTAGAATGAGTCTTTCATAATCACTGTTTTGTAAAGTTTCCGTCTCTATGAAGCTTTGTTAATCCCTCCTCATCTCCATTGGAGAATCCTTGTTGTGCCCTCATGGAAGTTTTTCTCCATATAAAAAACCACGCCCTTATCTCGTAACAGATAAGGACGTGGTTTGATTCACGTGGTACCACCTTAATTTGCTATTTGCTCACGCAAGATAGCCTCAACAAGTACAGAACATCCTAAGTTCATATACCGTGGTTTTGATAACGAGTACCAATTCTCGGCGAAACCTACTCATATCCTTGGATACGTTCAGCCCGCGGCTCAGAGTCCATTGTTCAAATCCGTATTTTTGCTTCTTCTCAGCTACCGAAGCTCTCTTTGAAAAATAACTAGATTTTACTTTCTCTCTTCATTGCCTTTTATTATTGAGGATAATATTATACGAAAAAGAAAATTTATGCAATACTTTTTTTGAAATTTTTTGAATGCTCAAAACTTTGCTTTTTTAAGAATGGAATGTCACGATTCCATCCCCTGCATATGATATTCAAGTGATTATTGACGTTAGGGAGTGATTGCCATCTCCTACTTATCTTTGCTCATATTAGCATTGGCTGTCAGTCTTGATGGCTTTGGGGTTGGATTAAGCTACGGATTAAGAAAAATAAAAATTCCATTCATCTCCATTTTCATCATCACACTATGTACAGGAATTGTTGTATTACTTTCCATGACCTTTGGGGAACTCATCACATCTTTTACAGGATTACATGCGGAACATCATATTGGAGCATGGATATTAATAATAGTCGGGGTTTGGGCTACGATTAATTACTTCAAAAATGACGAAAGAAGCCGCAAACCATCCTCACCCGATAAAGGGAAGGGACAACCAACACGTGTGATTCGAATAAACTTGAAGTCACTCGGATTTGTCATCGAAATCTTAAAGGTTCCTTCTAAAGCTGATTTGGACAATTCCGGTACCATAAAAGGCTGGGAGGCTGTACTATTAGGAACAGCGCTTTCGCTTGACTCGTTCGGTGCTGGGATTGGGGCTTCATTCATGGGATTTTCACCCGTATTAACAGCTTTAACAGTAGCCTTTCTAAGCTGCCTCATGATCTTTTCTGGAACAAAAATTGGTCTCACATTTGCCAATGTAAAATGGTTGAATTATGTATCATTCCTGCCTGGAATTATATTAATAGGCATTGGAATATCTAAATTATTGTAACGGTAACACCCCATAAAAGGATGATCTCCTTCTATGGGGGTGTTTCATGATTGGAATAACAACAGCTTTAATTGTTTCAATGCTACCTCTTGAATAGTAAGAAACACAAACCAGCCAGCTACTCCAAATCCTAAAGATATAAATAATGGAAAGGAATGCCTCAATGATAGAAACACAATGATTAATAATATTGCCGTAGCTGGAAATCCCCACAGAACACCGAGTGCAAAGCGACTTAACGTTTGGTTTTGTTCGCCTTGAACATACAACCATATAATACTTAGAATACTAACAAGCGGCAAAGCAGCTACAATGCCTCCATATGTCGGGAATCTCCTTGCAATCTCTGTCACGATGCCAATAACGGCAGCAGATACTATCACCTTAAGGATTACGAACATGTTTGACACCTTCACTCAATAATTGGAGCCCTTCCATGATTTTCTTTCTTTCTTCTTCTCCTAGCTGCTCCATGATGAGTTGAAGCTTGGTTTCATCTAGGCTCGTGTTACGGTACAAAACATCCTCCCCATCCTCTGTTAGTGCCAAAATAACCTTTCTTTCATCCTTTGAATCTCTTTCCTTCGATACATATTCTTTTTTTATTAATCTTTTAATATGCTCAGAAGCTGTGTTTTGGGAAACATTCATTTGCTCGGCCAGTTCATTAATTCCAATTGCTTTGTTTTTCTCAACGTGTTGCATGATCCGAATGGCTTGGTGAGTTAGCTTTTCTTCATGCTGATAATGTAAATGGTAGTAGATATCAGTCCAGTATTGGTTGAGTACCTTGTAATAATTAGTCATGTCACCCTCCTTTATATCATACTTCCAGATTAACTCGTATTATACGATATATTATACAGAAAGAAAACTTATAAAGGAAATAAAACGTATTATGATTTAAATCTTTTGGTGTTTCATTCTTTTTAATCTTCTTTAATCCAATAAACGGATCTTATTGTCTTTGTTCCCTTTTTCTTCTATTCTACCATTGTATCTAAACAAATTTATGCACGATCAGTGAAAAAAATTACCTGTTTCGTAACCGGTACCTCCCCCTAGAAACTCTCTCTAGTTTTCTAAAAGGCCCCGGTACATTCGAGGTTCCATTTCCTCCGTTCTCACGGGAAACCATATCCGCCATTGTCGTTCCAATAGCTTTCCATTTCGGTCCATAATGTTCAACAATACAATCCTCAATTTCCTAAATGGACCTTGTCTCACCTAGATTTTTGAAAGCTTCTATCACAGCTTCCCAATGATTCACCATTATTTCCCTCCCTTAGAGCCTTTGCCCTTCATCGCTCATTTTTCACAAAAATATTCTACATATAATATAACTTAATGGATATGTTTGTTACCATATAATTGTTACGACTTCCACCAAAACATAACGATGGTTTTTCAGGTATTCGACTGAGTAAAGATAGACCACATGTTTTCACTCAGATATCCATTTACGAAGATCAATGCCATTATTTAAGAATTCATTTTTGTTAAGTTGTTACAAGAAGTAGCCTATACCGTTTCACGTTAACATTCTCACTTAAGAAAGGAGATAAAATGAAAAAAGCCGTTCTTTCCATACTCATATTAATCTTTCTCCTTGCCGCTTGTAAGGGGGGAAATGAATTCGAAACCATTCAAGAGGGTACAGAAAATAAGGAAACTCAGGAGGTAAATACAGGACCTGAAAGCGAAGAAATTTATAGTGGTCCGGCACTGCGAATCGGGGTCATTGGTGAGAAACCGAAAAAAAACTTTCCCAATGTGACTTTTACTTCCGTTGAATCAAACTCCTTAAAAGATCCCTCATACGATGCCTACTTTATCACCAACCAATACTTTGAGGAGCTTTCTACAGATGATTGGGTGCCGGTATTTTCCACCATTCAAACACCTGTTTTCTTTGTCAACCTTAATGCCAAGTCCTTTATTTATAAGGTAGAAGGAATGACCTATGACCCAACAAATCCTCAACCTGAATCCAATTCTCACACGGAAGGATTTGTTCATACTGGAGATCAATCGAAAAGGTTTGGGTATGGAGACCCTACTTCTTCCACCAACGTTGAAGACACACCAGACTTAATCTTTTACAAAATATTTAAGGATATAGGTCAATACGTTAAGGATACGAAAGCGCAATCCACTAAGAAAAAGAAGAGTAATCCCATCTAAGGTAAGTTGTTCACTTACCATGGAGAAAACATCAAATCACATAACAACCAATTAACCTTTGTCATAACTAGCAAAAAACGCCTTGGATATGCGTTTTCTTTTTTTATTTATATTGTCTTGTTCAACTAAGGCTTACTTTAGTTGAACAACATCTCATTAATTTTCGTTGTAATTAATTCTGAAAGAGAATCATAACCTTCTCTCCAAAATGGAGACCATCATTTCTTAATCCTTTTAATGTTTTCGGATAATTTTCTAATGAAATCATTTCATTATGTGCCAAAGTAAGATCCCTTTTAGTATCTTGAACTTCATTTGAATCTGTTAATAGCCACATACATTATGATTCTTTACAAATTTCCAATTGTAAAAACTGGGATTGAAAAACCTTAATCAAGGGCTTCCCAAATTTCCATCAAATTTTCAACATTAAAGTTTACAGAGCCTAAAATAATAGAAATGGTCATCTAATTGCTAATGGTTTGTGTATAAACGAAGACTGTACAAAAAAGAAACCGAAACCATTCCGGTTTTATAAATTATAGCTTGGTTAGCGTTATTGACAAATCTGTTTCATTATCAGACCAATTTAGGATTTTAAGTAATTGGCCATTTTCTATGGAAATCGTATAAGAATCTGGATCTCTCAGATCAACACTTTGAATCGTTTGAGTTCCCGACTGGTTATAAACCCCTACATAGACAGAAAAAGGTCTATCTTGTTTATTGGCAACTTTTACTTCGTAAGTTCCCGGAGGAATTTCGTTACCAACTTGATAGATGACGGACTTGTTTGTAAGTATCCACTCCTTCGATTCTGCTTGAACTTTTTCAAACTTTGCAGGAGTGAACTTTGCCGTTCCATCTCCCTTTACGGATATTAAATTGTTACTGTAGAAGGCTGCGCCCAAGTACTTATCTCCTTTTTCTAAACGAACATTCTCCACTCTTATGTTTCCTTCAATGACTTCAATATCATAATATCCAGGCATAAATTCTTCGTTATCCACTTGATTTGATTTCCAGAATGAAGAATCGATTACAACTGGTTTAGCTGAGTTCGTAGCTTTATTTCTTTTATCCTCAATTGAAATGGTTGTAACCCTATTTAAGACTGTATTATTGGAATAAACGATGAATGCTCCGAGAAAAAATCCCAATAGCGAGCATATAGTGATAAGATAAGTAGAAGTTTTCCTTTTTTTCTTTCTTATCCTTTTGATAAGCTTTGCTTCACCATCCTCTGGAGACCCTTCTTTATGAGGGAGTAATGATTCTGTATCTAAATCCATTTCCTCATATATTAACTTACAAGATGCGCATTCACCTAAATGCTCCTTAACTAGTTTGTTACTCTCATCGCTGGTGACGTTATCTTTAAATAAAGGTAGTAAATCTTGAATCGCCCCACAAGGCATTCTCAATCTAAATCCCCCCCTCTAGTATTTCACGGAGCATCTTTTTTGCTCGATAAAAAGTTACTCTGGCCCAATTCTCACTTTTTTGCATGGAAGCTCCGATGTCTCTAAAATTTAAATCTTGGAAACTACGAAGAATGATTACTTCTCTATAAGGGTCCTTTAAACGAAATACAGCCTGATGAATGGACTGATTAAATTCCTTTCTTTCTGCCATTAGCTCCGCACTTGAAGCGACCTCTTTTGCCTTGTTTAGGTTTTCATACCCTACGTACGTTTCTTTGTTTGAACGTCGATCTTTGGCATACACATTTTTAGCTATCTGATACAACCAAGTTCGAACTGTTGAATTCCCCTTGAATCGATGGATAGAGATGTATGCTTGATAGAATGTTTCTTGCACTAACTCTTCTGCGAGGGTACGGTTGTTAGATAAACGATAGAGGTAATAAAACAGTTCCCTTGCATAAAGACGATAAAGCTCTTGAAAATCCTCCAATTGTTCCCTCCCCCTCGTATAGTTAGTACCATTTCATACAATTTCGTTACATACATTTTTCATTATACTGTATGCCTATTGGGGAAAATCCCATCTCTGAAACAAAATTGGTCTTCCAATTATGATAAGAAATAAGAATCCTTTTAAACATTATAGGAGTAGATTACAATGTTCTTCATAAAGAAAAGAATTTCCTACTTTCTACTTGTCCTATTAGGATTTGGATTCCTTTTGATAGGTTGCCAACAAGAAGAGAAAGTCTTTAATGAAGCCGTTACGATAGACAATTTGATGCCATTGTTCTTGGAGATCCAGATAGTGGTGAAGGTGGGAATACGTACAAAGAAGTACTGAGTCTATTCGAGAGAAGAAGCTTAGTAAGTATTTAGAACAGAAAGAGGAGGGTAAGACCTTTATTGAAGCAGATTGGACTTACGATGTATTAGAAAAGAAATTCATCTCCATTACCTTCTAGTTAATCGGACTCGGACGATTTCTCATGAATCTAGGGGGGTTATAAGTAAAATACGTACCGAATGGCAGCTTTTATATTATTTGGTGCTTTTCTCTCGCAGCGTAAGTGGGATTATGTGAGTATATGGAATACTCTCTTTTTATTGGGGGTGCTTCTCGATTGGTATTTCAGATCATTGCATCCATCTTGGCTATTAGGTTAGAGAGGGAAAAGAGTAAGATATCAAAGTCTTATAAGGCTAAACGATAAGCACGGCCATCTGGTCAGGCATATTTAATGGCCATTAAGGCAAAATAGACCTTAGAAAAAGAAAGGTGGATGGTGATGAAAAGCAAATGCTTGTTCCCCGCAATAATGGCAGGATTCTTACTATTTCTCTTTTGTGAACATTTGGTTGTTAATGCAGCGCAAAATAATAAAGAAGAACTAATGGAAGAGGTATTACTTAAACACTACTCTACTTCCTTTACGAAAATCACAGAAGGAAAAGCTTATTATTGCGAGCGGATTAATCATATGGAAAGGCTTAACGGGGACAGTACGATTCATAAGGTAGAGACACAGTTGATTACGTACGAAGGGGCACACAATCCTCCATACGATTTATACAAAATTATGCTGAAGGATGGACCACCTGGCCAGGGGTTGGAACCTGAAATCACTATATTAGATGTCGATATGGAGCAGGATATATCTGCTGAACAAGCTAAAGGGATATGCAATTAATCCATATATTGAACAAGCCTTTAACTAATTAAAACTTTGATGCAAAATTAGAAAGACCTGCTTATCCCAGGTCTTTTTTCATATTTAAAAAAATTGGCATCATAAGATTTCGCTAGCCGACATTTTAAGGATAAATTCACAAAAGCCTACTAAAATGTATTATGGCGGAGAAGGTGGGATTCGAACCCACGCGACAGTTGCCCGTCCTAATGCATTTCGAGTGCATCCCCTTCAGCCGGACTTGGGTACTTCTCCATAAAGGAAATGAAAAATCACATCCTTTATTCTAGTAAAAATAGATTGATATATCAACTTGAATCCTTTTAAAAACACCATAACTTCCCTTATTGCTCATCAAACTCAACGATTTCAATTTGATTCCCAAACGGGTCTTCTATAACAAAAAAGTGACCAGGAGGGCAAGGCTGAGGAGAGTCTAATAAGACACGGATTCCTCGCTCCTTCATTGCTTGAAAGTCTTCTTGAATATCATTGGATAGTAGTCCTAATACGACATTATTTCCACTTTTTATGTCAGATGACTCCTCTAGAATAAGTGGTACACCATCATGTTCTAACTGAACAATACTTTCTCCATACCTCTCTGAAACCTGAAAATTAAGCTTTTCCGTGTAAAATGAAACAGCTTCTTGTACATTAGTTACTCTAATCGTAATAACACAAATTTGATTCATCATAATTTTTCTCCATTCCATATTTCACTCTACAGCCGCTTCTATTATCGAAAAAGTCTTAGATGTACAATCTAGTTCCGCCATTGCTCCATAAGGCAGAATAAACTTTGGCTCCGTATGCCCAAAATTCAAGTTATACAAAATAGGAAGATCCGTTAAATGGTATTCCTTCATAACTTGTAAAATTTCTTCTTTATACTCTCCATAGTACTTTTCATCCTTTGGCTTACCGAAAACAATACCGTTCGTAGCTTGAAGGATTCCTTGTGCTGCATAATTCCTCAACCAATATCGGATGTAATCTGGTTCTGTATGATCTTCTGACGTTTCGAAAAACAGTATGCTGTTGTTCCAATATTCACGTTCCGGCCATAGTACCGTACTTTTAGCAAATTCTAATACTTCAATACAGCCACCAATTAACCGTCCTTGTACCTTTCCTGTACCTTGAAGTAGCTCGTATCCATGATTTTTCGTCATGGTACGTCTTTTGTTTTTGTTCTCCTCTATCCATTCCAACCTTTCACTAGTCCAAGCTTCTGCTGGTTCAATGACACCTATTGGTTCATTGGAGAAGAGAGTCTTTTCCACCCATTTTCTTGTGTAATCGTCCATTTCAATATTTTCCGCAAAATCTGTTAGGATGGCTGGTCCGTAGAAAGATGATACCCCAGCCTTATGACAAAACAAATGGGAAATGGTAACATCCGAATACCCCATAAAAATCTTCGGATTCTCCCTTATCACATTAAAATCAATGTAAGGCAGCAGTCGAATACTATCCTCTCCACCAATATTGCAGAAAATTGCTTTAATATTCTTGTCTCGAAAAGCCTCCATTAAATCCTCTGCTCTCGCTTGAGGATTCTCATAGGTAAAAGCAGTTCCTTTCAGGCTATTTGGCATTGCCACCACTTCAAGCCCAAACACTTCTTCTAATCTCTTCACCCCTTGTTCATATCTCCAGCGCAATTCTGGATCTCCTGCACCACCCCAGGAAGGACTTACCGTAGCCACACGATCTCCCTTTTGAAGCTTTCTTGGTTTTTGCAACATGTTAACATCCTTCCCTTCCTAGTTCAGTCTCTTCTGTAAGAAATACTGGCTATGCCCCTTCGGATGATCTTCCACCACACCAACTACATCAAATCCTAATTTTTGATAAAAGTCAGGAGCTTGAAAGCTAAAGGTATCTAACAAAAGGAGACGACAGTTATTCTCTTTTGCAAAAAATTCTATATGCTCTATTAACTCAGAGCCATACCCTTTTCCCCGAACCTCATCAGACACCCATAAAAAATCAATATGTAGATGATGCCAAAACATCGTTCCCGTGATACCACCTACCGTTTCACTCTTTTCGTTCTTTATAACAAAGCTTACCTTCTCGAGCGGAGTTTTCACTTCATCTGTTAATTTCTCCATGTTGTATTCAATCAGTTTTTTTCTTATATATACACTTTCTTCTTCATTTCCGCGCTGAATGTTTCCCATTGTCTCCCCTGCTTTCTACTTATGCTTCTGAAGCTCTTGAAATTTTTTCTCCAATTCGGTGACGCGACTTTCTAGCTCTTCTTTTCCTGCCTTGGTTCTTGTTCTCAAAGCCCCCCATAGAACAACACATGTGAAAATTAATACAATAACTCCGAGCGCCGCCCATAATAAAAGATCCATCCGTCACACCCCTTCACTTACTAAAAAAGTATATGTTTAGATCTCTTGTTTATAAATCCATATATAATCTATCCTTAATCTTATCACAAAAAATAGGGCATTTATCCCAAAACTGTCTACCCTTTAATAATTTTGACCCACATACAAATATTTCAAATTAAATAGGCACACACTACTAGCAACCAGGATTCTCTATAGAGGAGGTTGATCACATTAAAACACATAACATTAAATTGACTTCTGCTGAGATTGGTGTATTGTGGGCCACTTATATGGCAGAAAGTGCGACTAGTCCAGTTTTAAAGTACTTTATCGAGAAAGTAGAAGATCAAGAAATTAAACAGGTTATTCAGCTCGCTCTTCATTATTCAATCGAACATATCGAAACCATTACAAAGATCTTTCAACAAGAGGAATATCCTGTACCTATTGGCTTTTCGGATCAAGATGTAAATATCCATGCACCACGACTGTATTCTGACACGTATATGTTAACGTTTATCCGGAACTTAGGGAAAGCAGGGACTGCAGCAGATGGAATGGCTTTTTCTATGTCTGCGCGAAAAGATATTCGAGATCTTTATTATAACTGCCTGAAACATGCAGCCAAAACGGAAGATGCAGCAAAAGAAGTCATGCTTTCAAAAGGAGTTTTTGTTCGTCCACCCTATATTGCAACACCAGACAAACCAACCTATGTAGAAAAGCAAAGCTTTTTGCGAGGATGGTTTGGTGAACGTAGGACGTTGACCGCTGACGAAATATCACATATTTATTTAAATCATTCCAATAATGCTTATGGGAAAGCACTTCTAATAGGTTTCTCTCAAACAGCAAGGTCGGAGGAATTAAGAAGTTATTTTACTAGGGGAATGGAAATATCACGCTCCTTTATCGACACGTTCCATAAATTATTTGAGGAAAGTACACTCCCTGCTCCTATGACTTGGGATACCGAGGTAACGGAGTCTACGGAGCCTCCGTTTTCTGACAAATTAATGCTCTTTCAGTCTAATGCACTAAGTTCGATTGGAATAGGGAACATGGGAGGCTCTCTCGCTTTAAGCATGCGACGTGACATTACGGCAAAATACTTAAAGATGATGAAAGATATTGGGTTATTTGCAGAAGATGGATTAAATATCATGATCAAAAACAAATGGTTTGAAAGACCACCTCAAGCAATAGACCGAGAAAACCTAGCAAAAGGAAAAGGATAATAAAAGGTTTTGCCTTTTATTATCCTCTATAGATGCGTATTTTTCCGAACACTTACTGTGCTCTACTGCGCCTTTGCTTTGTTGTATTTCCACATCATATACCGATAGCGAATCGCACACCCGATACAATAACCAGCTAACGCTAATCCAGCTGCAGCAACAACCATTGTGCTAAAAATATATCCAATCACCTGATAATCAAGTGTAAACGCTACTAAAGCAATTCCTAAACAAGTAGTAGCAATCCACTGATTAAACAATTGCTGATCCTGATCTTCCTGGTTGTATTCGTTAGAGGGCTTTTTTAAAAATCTTTTCCCCATTAGAATGACCGGATTTTTCTTTGTGATTAAGGTAATTAGCCCTAATACGAATGGGATAGCTAATATCCATATGTGAAAGACAAATGCCAATAATACAGTAATAACGAGAAAAGATTGATTTAATTGCACAAGTGGCTTTGGAATACTCATTAGTATCACATCTCCTATAATTCCAATTATACCTAGTTATATACTTGGAATAAAGAAAATAATTTATAAGTTCTAGGTCAAACGTGAAACAAAAACCCCATTCTATTCGTATTATATGTAAAAGGAAAGGAGTTTTTATATGCTAGATAAGTTCCTAAAAAAGGTATTGAAGTATAGTGCAAGTAGTAGTAGACGAAAACACCGTTCTTATCGCTATAGCTCTAGTGACCGAAAATATCGTCACTATAGTAGCAGCGGACACCATAGACACTCCCCTTACCATGGGAGTCACCGATATAAGAAAAAAGGTTTCTTCGGTAGTAGTAGTTAGTCCAAACTGACAAGCGTTTGATCCAACTCTGCTAATACTTCTTTTGTCTCTATGAAAGGTTCTCGAATTCCCAAAAGCTTTTCTAGAAAAATGCGAGTATTTGGATGAAGGATTAATTCTTCTGTCCATGCTCGCCCTTTTTTTGTCTTGCCCTCATATTGAGAATAAAGAAGAAAGAGACAAAAATCGCCTAAATCATAATAATCCTCTTGTACTTTAGAATCCTTCACTCGTTCAGCTAAACCAAAATCGATTAAATAAGGTCGATTATCATGAAGGATGACATTAGGTATTCTAACATCTCCATGGATGATTCCCTTAGAATGTACATGTTCTAAAATAACTACTATCTCTTTCATAAGTTGGAGAGTCTCCCGCTCCGTAAACTTCTGCTTATCTTCAAATAAAACATCTTCTAGGTTTCGTCCAGGTATATATTCCATCACTAGAAAAGATAGATTCTGAAAAGTGAAAGATTCATAAAAAGTAGGGATACAGAAGTGTTCAAGCCTTTTTAATGCATCACGTTCCTTCGCGAATTGATCCTTCATAACTTGCCTTCGTTTGCTTTTCGTCATTTGCTTTAGCACACAGTATCGTTGATTTTGGCTATCATAGCATAAATAGGAATAGCCATAGCTACCAATTCCTAGTAAAGACTGCACCTGATAGATTTCATGAATGACACTCCCCTTTTTAAAGTGAGGATCAATCATAAATCGATAGCTTCTCTTTATTAGCTTCATAAGAAACGACATGGACTCACCCCAAGATATCTTTTTCCATCTCCTTCATGATGTCAAATGCGCCCGATGATTTATTGGAACAAACCACGCTCACTGTTTCCGATGAAGGGTAATAAGCAGAATGGAAGCTCACACCAGGGTCGTAGCCCATCACATGATATTTTTCCACCCCATTTTCATTTTGTTTTATCCAAACCCCATATCCATAATAGGATGTATCTTTCACTTGAACATGACTCGTTAGAAGCTTCTCCGTGAACGACTTCGACAACAGTTTATTTTGAAGTAACGCTTTCCAAAGCTTCCCCATATCTCTAGTTGTGACATAAGCTCCCCCGTCAGAGCCACCTTTTACTGGTAAAGAATATATATTTGTTTTCCATGTTCCATCTTCTTGGTCTATGTAGCCAATTGCCGTGTTGGAAGGTAATTGGTCCATTGCAAAATAACCCGAGTCATTCATCTCTGCTTTTTCAAAAATATACGTTTCTACATAATCAGAAAAGGCAAGTCCAGATACTTTTTCCACGATTAATCCTAATACGATGTAACCTCCGTTATTATAATGAAACCGTTCCCCAACTTTCCCTTTCATCGGTTGATCCTGAAAAAGGGGAAGAAAATCTTCAAGCTTTCGAATGTGATACATCGGGTACTTCACCCAAAGATCTTCAAAATCATCCATTAGCTCTTCATCAAAATAATCTGGTATGCCGGAAGTATGGGTTAAAAGATGATGAACCGTAACATTGGAATCCCAGTTTTTTAGATCGATAGAAAGAATTTCAGATAGTTTTGCATCAAAAGTGAGTTTGCCGTCCTGTACTAACTGACAAATTGCAATTGCCGTGAAGAGCTTGCAACCAGAAGCAATGCCGAAACGGGTGTTCACCTTATTCTCCAGTTGCTCCGAGCGGTTTGCAAAACCACAAGCTCCTTCTAGCTGTTCATGTTTTTTTGTTTGCAGCAAAAAGCTACCGGAAAATAGCTTATTTGCTTGGACGTCTTCCAATCTTTTTTTCAAATTACTCATACACTTCTCCCCAATCCGTTCCTCATATGCTTTTATAGTACCATACAACAAAGCAAATTAATTATTTGGAAAAACATTGACAGCCGTCTTAGAATATTGTAATTTATATATTACTATATGTCATATATATTTTGCATAGGTGGTATAATCATGAACAATCGAATCAAAATAGCACGAGCTGAAAAATCACTCACCCAAGCACAACTAGCTGCAAAAATACAAGTGACCAGACAAACGATTGGGCTTATCGAAAAAGGGGAGTATAACCCTTCCTTACGATTATGCATTGCTATTGCCAAAACATTAGGAAAGACATTAGATGAATTATTTTGGGAGGACTAACTAGATGAAGAAGTCATGGATATCGATATTTATGCCGAATGATGAATACAAAGAACAGAAAATGGTCTATTATTTAGCTGAGTCTGCTGTAATTCTGGCTGTATTATGCCTAATATACGCCCTTATACATTCCTATCTGAATCTTTCCTCAAGGGATCTTGCCTTACTTTTGTTTATGGTCCCGCTCGTCTATTCGACTATTAGATATACGTTTTCCGGTATGGAGTACACAGAGGTTTCTACTCTTAAATCCTACAAAAAGGAAAGAAGAGTCATCGTTTATCGTTCCCTAACATTTTTGTTGTTTTTCATCATCATCTATTTCATTTTCTATGGAATTCCAACGGATAGTTATAGAATACATGACATGTTAGGTATCGCAGTGTTGAGCTTTATTTTTATGCTAACTGGTAGTTTTATATCTCTAAAGCGCTCCTATACCAAGAACAAAGATTTACTTGATGATTAAAGGATAGGATAATGCCCATCTTGGTCTCACTTCCTAGAGCTTCTCCAGACAGTATTTTACAAATAGAAAACAACCTTACTCCGAATGAATATCGTAATAAGGTTGTTTCTAAATACAGTATTATAAATTATAGTTCTTCCCCGTTCGTTGCAATGACATTTTTATACCAGTCAAATGATTTTTTCTTTTTTCTTTCTAATGTACCATTTCCGTAATCATCCTGATCGACATAAATAAACCCGTAACGTTTCGACATTTCAGATGTACCCGCACTGATTAAATCAATACAGCCCCAGCTCGTGTACCCCAAAACTTTTACTCCATCAGTAATGGCTTCACCCATTTGATCAATGTGGGCGCGTAAATATTCAATACGGTAATTATCGTTAATCGAACCATCTTCTTTTACTGTATCGTAAGCACCTAGACCATTTTCAACAATAAATAAAGGTACTTGGTAGCGATCGTACAATTTCTTTAGCGTTATGCGCAATCCTTTCGGGTCAATTTGCCATCCCCAATCGGATGCTTCTAGGTACGGATTTTGTATCCCACTAAAGAAATTCCCTTTTTCCTTTACTTTATCAGGTGAACCACTCGACACCATGGTCATATAGTAACTAAAGGATAAGAAATCTACAGTATGTTGTAATAAGATTTCTTCGTCACCTGGTAACATTTCGATCTTAATATTATTTTCTTCAAAGTAGCGATTCATAAAGCTAGGGTAATATCCGCGTACTTGAACATCTGTAAAGAAAAGATTCTTTTGATCTTCATCTAGTGCAGCTAGAACATCGTCAGGACTGCAGGTTTCTGGATATGTTTCCATACGAGCTAGCATACAACCTATCTTTGCATCAGGAATGATGTCATGACACGCCTTTACTGCGCTTGCACTGGCAACAAATTGATGATGAAGAGCTTGATAAATTGCTTGTTCCTTATTTTCTACTCGGTCAACTAGAATCCCACTCCCAATATACGGAGATATAGTGGAAATGTTGATTTCATTAAAAGTTAACCAATGTTTCACTTTGTCTTTATAACGCTCAAATACGATTTCCGCATAGTGAAGAAAGAAATCTACTAAACGACGATCTGCCCAGCCATTATACTTTTTCACCAAATGAAGTGGAATTTCGTAGTGAGATAAGGTAACTAAAGGTTGAATGCCGTACTTTAATAACTCATCGAATACTTTATCATAAAAGGCTAGTCCCTGTTCATTAGGCTCCTTTTCATCACCATTCGGAAAAATACGTGGCCAAGAAATAGACATACGAAATGTTTTGAAGCCCATTTCTGCAAACAAGGCAATATCTTCTTTATAGCGGTGATAAAAATCAATTCCGCGGCGTTTCGGGAAGTTATCTCCGCCCTTTCCTGCTAGTAATTCCTCTAATTCCTTTTCACTCGTGACGTCCATTTCAATGTCTTTTCCACGCTCTTCCTTCGGCACAAAGGTAACCATATCGAAAATGGATAATCCTTTTCCCCCTTCGTTATACGCACCTTCTAACTGGTTGGCAGCTGTTGCTCCCCCCCATAAAAACCCTTCAGGAAATCTACTTTTCCCCATGCGATTACCTCCTAGTATGTTAAAGCAATGTATTTTACTTATAAGTAGTTATCCTTTTCCAATAAGGTAACTATAGGTCCATCGTAATTCGATTATGATCGATAGTAAATGAGTTACGGCCTTCTAGTTCCTTTTAACGTCTGTAGTTATTTGTTACACAAATGTAACACCATGTATCTTTCAAGGTATTTGTGCTACAATAACAAAAATCGTCTAAATACGGAGTTACGTTAGAAAGGAAATACCCCTACATGTTTACGAACGAGGTTATTGCATCTTTTAATGAATTGGAATCTTCAATATATAACTACATCTGCCAAAACGGTGAAAAAGTCGCATATATGAGAATACGCGAACTAGCAGATGAAACTCATGTTTCTACTGCTACGATCTTGCGTTTTTGTAGAAAAGTAAATTGTGAAGGTTTTTCAGAGTTTAAAGTGAAGTTGAAAATGCATCTAAAAGAGAATAAAAAAACAAAGATTAAAAGCTCCCAGCATTCGATTGAGGAGTTCTTTGAAAGAGCACTAAAAGGAGATCTTGAAAAAAGAATCCGAAAAGCTGCGGAACTCATCACGAAGGTTGATAATGTACTTTTTATTGGCATTGGAAGTTCAGGAATTTTAGCTGAATATGGCGCTCGTTATTTTTCCAGCTTAGGAACTTTCTCGATGTATATTAAAGATCTATCCTATCCTATACAGTCTAAAACCAATAGTGTAACGATAGCTCTTTCCGTATCAGGAGAGAATTATTTCACCATTACTCATTTAAATAAACTTAAACAAGAAGGAAGTAAGATTATTAGTATTACGAACCACAAACTTTCTACGATGGCAAAAATCTCGGATATAACCATTCCTTATTTCGTAACCGAAGAATTTTATGAACAATCAAATATTACGACACAAGTGCCTGTTGTTTATATCTTAGAATCGATGGCGCGTGAAATACACAAGCTTCAACAATAGTCTAAAGTTCTCTGGAGTGGGGGTAACCCACTCTTTTCTTTTGCAGTCACACCGAAACTTTGTTCATGTCCATAGTGTGAACAGGGTAAAGTTAGAAAGGATTTTGAAAACGCTTTATGGAATATATCGTTACTGACTTTCGATAAGGGGATGAAAACAATGAAGCAATCTATTTTATTACTTTCTGGGATCGGTATATCGAGCTTAGGGGATTTTATTTATTTGGTCGCCATAAACATTTTAGTTTTAAACTTAACCGGTTCTCCGGCGGCAGTTGCTGGTCTATGGATTATAAGCCCCATCGCAGCCTTGTTAACGAAGGTTTGGTCTGGAAGCCTCATAGACCGCGTGAATAATAGAAGGCTCATGATCATCTTAGATATTAGTAGGGCACTGCTTGTCTTTATCCTCCCATTTCTAACATCCATTTGGTTTATTTATCTCATCCTTTTTGGTTTATCAATATGTAAAGCTTTTTTTGAGCCAGCTTCTATGAAATATATAACAAGCCTTATTCCTAAAGGAGACCGTAAAAGATTTAATTCCTTCCGCAGTATGCTTACCTCTGGTGCCTTTTTAGTTGGACCAGCTATTTCTGGTGTACTACTTTTACTATCATCAGTTCATGTAGCTATCTGGATTAATGCTGCTTCCTTTCTCGTTTCTGCCTATTTCCTATACTTGCTTCCTAATGTCGATTCGGCACCGACGAATTCATCTACGGTGCAGCTCGGCTTAAACATTCTGAAAAGAGATTGGTTGGATGTACTTGACTTTAGTAAAAATCACCTTTTTGTTATTACGATTTATAGTTTGTTCCAATTGTTTATGGTTGTAGCTCTTGGTATGGATACACAAGAGGTTGTGTTTACTCAAAAAGTGCTACACCTTTCGGAAACGGATTTTGGTCTACTAATAAGTATTACTGGAATAGGATCGATTTTGGGTGCTACTACGGTTTCCTTGTTTGCTCATAAGCTATCCATCCGCTCACTCATGTGGCTTGGATTTGCCTTTGTCGCGATCGGTTATCTCATCTATGCTTTCTCCTTTTCTTTTTGGTCGGTTGCCTTTGGCTTTATCATTCTTGGGTTCTTTAATTCCTTTTCCAGTACAGGTTTTATGACCTTCTATCAAAACAATATTCCCGTGTCCATTATGGGACGGGTATCAAGTATTTTTGGAATGTTTCAGAGTGTTTCGCAAATCTTCTTTATCCTTCTCATCGGTTTTACAGGTGAGGTCATTCCACTTCGGTATAGCATTATTGGAGCGTCCATTCTTATATTGGCAATCAGCATCATGGCAATTCTACTCTTATTTAAAAATAAATACCAAGAGTTCCTGGAGGAAGAAAGAGACATTACTAAAATCAATTAATCTACTGCTTATTTGCCTTTTTATAAATCCATAAGAGACTACTGACACAGGCAATCGTTCCTATTCCTAGAATGACTATAAATAGTATGGGTATCAACTCAGTTACAGACATCACCATCGTTCCCTTCCGAATTAGAGTTTGATAGAATTTAAACTTTGACAACTTCCCTTAAATAAGGTAAAGTTCTTATTGGCGAACAATTAATTAAAAACTTTAAAAAACATTCGTGTTTAGGAGTGTGCAGCATGGAAAACGTATTTGATTATGAAGATATTCAACTAATTCCCGCAAAATGTATAGTGAACAGTCGTTCTGAGTGTAATACAAGTGTGACTTTAGGTGGCCATACATTTAAACTTCCAGTAGTTCCTGCTAATATGCAAACCATCATTGACGAGAGAATCGCCGTTTATTTGGCAGAGCAAGGTTACTTTTATGTGATGCACCGTTTTGAACCAGAAACTCGTACTTCCTTTATTAAAAACATGCAAACTCGCGGTTTGATTGCTTCGATCAGCGTAGGGGTGAAGGAAGATGAATACCCTTTTATTGAACAATTAGCCGCAGAACAGCTTATACCTGAATTTATTACGATTGATATTGCGCACGGCCATTCTAATGCCGTTATTAACATGATTCAGCATATAAAAAAACACTTACCACAAAGCTTCGTAATTGCTGGCAACGTTGGTACTCCAGAAGCAGTCCGAGAGCTAGAAAATGCTGGAGCCGATGCCACAAAAGTCGGAATCGGACCTGGTAAAGTTTGTATTACAAAAATTAAAACAGGATTCGGTACTGGAGGTTGGCAGTTAGCTGCACTTCGATGGTGTGCCAAAGCAGCAAGCAAACCGATTATTGCAGATGGCGGAATTCGTACACACGGAGATATCGCTAAATCCATTCGTTTCGGTGCAACTATGGTGATGATCGGCTCTCTCTTCGCCGGCCACGAAGAGTCTCCAGGTGTAACGATTGAAAAAGACGGTAAACTTTATAAAGAATACTTCGGATCTGCATCCGAATATCAAAAAGGTGAAAAGAAAAACGTCGAAGGTAAAAAAATGTATGTGGAGCACAAAGGCTCTCTTGAGGATACCCTTATCGAAATGGAGCAAGATCTTCAATCCTCTATCTCTTATGCTGGAGGAAATAAATTAGATGCCATTCGTAATGTAGATTATGTGGTTGTAAAAAATTCCATTTTTAATGGCGACAAAGTGTATTAAGTCTTTCTGGTGAGCGGGTGGAAACTTGCTCACCTTTTTGCTTAAAGGAAATAGTAAAAGATGGTTGCAAGAGTAGCCACGATGAAGTAAATGATGGAAGCAAAAAATACAATGGTAGGTTGAAAGGCAATTTTTTCTGTTTGCTGCTTCATTCCAGTTTCCCCTTGAATTTCTGCTGAAATAGAATTCGTGAACACTCCGCCTGACGACTGGAAGAATGCTACCATCGCTACACCTACAACAGCGACTAAGAAGAAATATTCCATAAAGGTTCCTTGTAACAGTATTGCTACAAGCCAAGTTACCAAGGTTAGTGTCACCCACGTTATGATTGGCCATATTATTTTTTTCAATTGGTTTCCTCCTTTTTTACAAACCATGATCTCCTTTTCATACGAATTAGTCGTGATAGGGTTTCAAAATATTGGAATTTCCAATAAAATAATGGGTCAATTGCCACAGAATGAATCCTCTGTAACACAAAAAACTGGAAGCGTATGCTTCCAGTTTCTCCTATCCGTTGTTTATTTTGCTAAATCTTCTAATGCATAATCAATCATTTTGCTGTTTGCTACAGGGCCTGTGTATAACCAGCTTGTCGTACCAGGATATTCGTAAATGTTTCCGTTTTTGACAGCCGGAATGTTTTGCCAAACTTTATCCTCTAGCATCTTAGCGCCAGTACCTTGATCGCTATTTACTAAGAAAATGTGATCGGCATCTAGTTCCGCTAATTTTTCTAAAGAAATCTCAGACCAGTTTTGTTCCGTACTCTGTGAAATTTCTTTTACCACATTCGGAACACCTAATCCAAGATCGTTATATAAAACGTCTCCACTAGAGAGGTTTTCACTTACCACATAGAATGTATTCCCAACTAACCAAATAGCAGCAACTGTTTCATCACCAATAGCTTCGTTAATTTGTTCTTTCGCATCCGCTGCTTTTTTCTCATACTCATCTAACACTTCTTGTGCTTTTTCTTCCATACCAAAGACTTTACCAATCTCTTTTAACTCGTCTCTCCATGCATTGTTTTGCTCGCTTCCAATTACATAAGTTGGGGCGATTTTATTATATTGATCATATTTATTTCCCTCTACCATCGTAGCAGAATCCATAATAATAAGATCTGGTTCAAAGCTCGCCACCGCCTCATACGGGAGGTCATGTGGAATAGTAGGAACATCTTTTAAAGAGTCTTGTAAATAATCTTGAATGCTTGCTCCATCTTGTACTGACCATTGGGCAACTGGTGTAATGCCAAGCGCTACTAAGTAATCTTCTAAATAAGAAGCAATAACCTTTTTCGGTTCTGCAGGAATCGTCACTTCATGTCCCATCGCATCTGTTAATGTACGATCTTCAGCTTTTTCTTCTGTTTCTGTTTGCTCCTTGTCCTTGTCGGCATCTGAAGCATTGTCATCTGTTTCATTCCCATTGCCACAAGCTACAAGGAATAAAAAGGCAAACAAACTCGCAACCATGTATATGTACTTTTTCTTTTTCATGATGTGTATCCTCCTAGTTTCTTTCTCTATGATATTCAAATGATAACAATTATCATTATCATTTACAAGAGATTTTTTATTTGGATTGGCAAACGTTCTCTACTATAATTGCCCCTTCTCTTCCTTTATATTATAATGATAATGATTCTCATTGCAATAATGAACAAGGAGTATTTCCTATGACCATACATACATCCACAGATGACGAAACAAAAGAACGCTCTAATATCGTCTCAAGGCCTGTCGTTGCAAGCCTTATCATATTTGGTGGACTAGGCTTATTAGTTCTCACGATGAGTTTATCCATATTATATGGTGCTGCCAATATCCATTTTTCTACGATTTGGGATAGCATCTATGCTTTCGATCCTTCGTCTACTTCACATCAAATCATTCGAGGACTACGAATCCCAAGGGCATTAGCCGCTGCTTTGATTGGCGCAGCTTTAGCCATGTCCGGTTCTATTATGCAAGGGATGACTCGAAATCCGCTTGCCTCTCCTTCTATTATGGGGGTAACAGCTGGGGCTACGTTCATGATGGCTGTTGCTTTAGCCGTTTTCCCTCAATCCTCTCTGATCATGATGATGTTTTGGGGGTTTATGGGGGCTGGATTGGGTACAGGTATTGTTTTTGTCGTAGGCTCGATTTCTAAAACTGGATTAACTCCAGTAAAGCTAGCACTTGCAGGTACTGCTGTTACCGCCATTTTGAGTTCCCTGTCTACGGCTATTACGATTCATTTTGATGTCGCGAAAGATATTAGCTTTTGGTATGCAGGCGGAGTCTCTAGTGTTCAATGGGTCCACGTTCAGCTATTGGCGCCTGTCGCTCTTATCGGATTTATTATTGCCATTTTCCTAGCAGGCTCCATTACCGTTCTAAACCTAGGAGATGATGTTGCCAGAGGACTTGGGCAACAAACCCTTGTTGTCAAATTGATCGGTACTCTAGTCGTCCTTCTTTTGACAGGGGCTGCTGTGTCTGTATCTGGAACGATAGGATTCATTGGATTAGTCATCCCACACATCACCCGCTTTCTTGTCGGTGTGAATTACCGATGGATCATCCCCTGTTCCGCAATCTTAGGGGCTATCCTTTTGGTTGTCGCGGATACGATATCCAGGATGATTAACCCGCCATTTGAAACACCAGTTGGTACGGTAACCGCCATCATAGGTGTTCCCTTCTTTTTATACTTAGCACGACGTGAAGGGAGAGGCTTGTAATGAAAAGGCCAACAAAAACGTGGATCGTTGCAATTACTCTCATTCTTGCTATTCTAGCTACTTTATTAGTCAGCTTAAACATGGGAGTAATCCGAATTACACCCCTTCAAGTCTTGCAATCTCTGTTGGGGAATGGAAGCGAACAAGATTCCTTGGTCCTTTTCCAATTTCGTTTGCCACGGATGGTGATCGCCTTACTAATCGGAGCTGGCATGGCTATCTCTGGAGCAATCTTGCAGAGTGTCACCCATAACGAATTAGCAGACCCTGGAATTATCGGAATAAATGCTGGTGCTGGGTTCTTCGTAGTTCTGTATATTTATTACTTCCAAGACAATATGCTGGGACTAGGTGCGCTCTCTGTCTATATTTTACCCTTATTCGCCCTAGGGGGGGCACTGATTGCAGCCATTTTAATTTACGCGATCTCCTGGAAGAATGGGATAAACCCGATTCGCCTAATCTTAGTCGGGATTGGGATTAACAGTATGTTCGCTGCACTAATCATTATTTTCCAATTAAAAATGGATCCGGATGATTTCACTCGTGCAACTGTATGGCTATCTGGAGATATTTCTGGTTCAGATTGGACCTATGTGCTTGCATTGTTGCCATGGATTTTGATTTTACTTCCATTTTCCTTTTATAAAACAAAATCTCTAAATACGCTTTATCTCGGAGATGATGTAGCTAAAGGCTTAGGAACAAGAGTGGAAGGAGAAAGAAGAATTCTACTTTTTATCGCAGTTGCCCTTGCCGGTGCATGTGTGTCCGTTGGAGGTGGTATTGCTTTTATCGGGCTCGTTGTTCCTCACTTATCAAGAAAATTAGTTGGATCCACTCACGAGTCTGTATTACCAATCTCCGCATTAATGGGTGCTCTGCTACTCGTATTGGCGGACACAATAGGGCGAAATATTTTAGCACCATCGGAGATTCCCGTTGGATTAATCGTTTCGGTCATCGGTGGAAGTTATTTTGTATATTTGTTGATGAAGTCGTAAAGAAAAGAAGGGATTCCCTTCTTTTTTTATTTACTCGTATTTTGGCACACGTTTATATTTAATAATCAACAATAAGGCTACACTAATTAAACTGAATAGGGAGACATGATTACTGGTTATACCATACACTACTGTATTCGTAAGACTAGTAAATAGATTCAAAAAATAGCCTGTTAGAAAACTAGCGTATAAAATGATGAATACTGTATTCGAAAAGGAACGTTTTACATTTCGATGAGATGATTTCTTTCTATCTGGAAGGGTTTGCGAAATTTATCTTAAGAGACCGATTGTTAATCCAACCTACACTATAGCTGCGATCATGTATCCTAACCAGTCAGTCATATAGATCCTCCTAGTCGCCCAAAGGCTGCTCAATCTCTCTTACTAACTTCCACGAATTGTCTACTACCTGCCAGTTTTCCATCGTAAACAATCTGGAAAGTATCTGCCCATCCTTCTCGATTGCCTGTTCGTAGAATACGATTGCATGCTCATTATCCTTTAATCGAATGACTCTATGATCAAACCGTTTAGTAGCTCCTAAAAACTGTTGGACCGATTGCTTCATTCCGCTTATAGCATCATCCTTGTTAAAGAAAAACGGCTTTTCCTTTACACTTGCAAAGAAGGCTACATAGTACTCTTCATCCATAAGCTCGACAGCAGATGTGTCACCAGATACCATTGCTTCATTCCAGCTATTGATAAATTTATCGTGGAATTTAGTAAACTCCATTAAGCTTGTTTCTGCGGAATTCATATTCACCCACCCTTTCTTTTAACAAATCCTAGTCATATTGCCCTTTCATGTTTTGAAGAAATACTCACCCGAATAAATTACGGAAAGCTACAACTACATTTTCAGTTGGGACTTCACATTCTCTATGTAATTATGAAACTCATCTTCGTCATAATCACTGACTTCTTCGTTATTTAATCTCGACTGGATGTACTTTAAATCACTCTCTATGATCTGAATATTATCCCAAGTCTTTTGGCTAACCTCCCATTCATTTTTTAGACTTGTAGATATTTCGTTCAGTTTGGTTACATAGCTCTTTAACAATGGACGAAGCTCTGATGTTCCAACATCCTTGTCATTTATCTCGTAAAGTCTAGTCCATACCATGGAATTTTCTAAATCTTCCTGCGCTTTATATAAAAACTCTAAATTTTTGCTTTGGGCACCAACTTTTTTCTCTTCTTTAAATTGTTTAATGCTTTCCAAGGCAGTACCTATATTATCCATTGAAATACCTTCAAGTGCTTGATTTCTCAATTCAGATTCTTTTCTATCGTTTTTGTAATCTGTATATAATGTAAGCAACGTAAAAGCTATTATAAAAACTGCACCCGCTATTTTCTTTTTCATGAAATATCACCTGCAATAGAATCGAAGTTTTTTAAAAGAACCCTTCTTAAACAATTATCATAATTAACTACTCTCCTAAAACATTGAGCATTAGTGCGAATCATGTTTACAGGTTAATAACCTCTTCCGCTTCCTGAATACTTTCCTTTAACCAAATTGGAGCGTTAGGATGTTTCATAATCTCCTCTGTTGTCATCCAGTAGATAGCCTCCACTTCATCCGGGCTTTTTGGATAGGGTTCCCCTGTTTCTATTTCACAAAGAAAAACGATATTAAGGACATCTAACCCATTCTCTAATTGAAAAGAACTACTTCTAACATATTGAAAACTGCAAACATGTAAAATTTCCTCTCCACAATTAATTCTCATTCTTAAACACTTTTCTCAACACAATACCTATAGATGACCCAATCATGCCAGCAATACTGAGATTAACAGCAAAATTCCAATTGAAGGGCTCATTTTGCCAATTACTCATTAGAATCTCTACTAAAAAAACTCCAGTGATAAACGGAACCCATGCTTTTAATAACTCCTTACTGGCCAAATATGACCCTCCTATCAATGTTCTTCTTGTTTGACTAGTACCTCACGCAACTTCCTAATCTCGTCGGTTTGAGCTAAAATATTATGATTCACTTTCTTCAACGCATCAAATACAGCAAAAATTGCGAAAAAGATCATGACGCCAATCAATGTGTTCAGCATTTGCCCTCTCCCCCCTACTCACTTCGATCCTTCTTTTTAACATCTAAATACTCCCATCCATAGTAAACAATCCAAAACAAGCCAATTACAATGAATGAGTACAATTTCTTATCTTGTGGCAAGAAACTATATACTATTAAAGTGAAAATCAAAAATGGAGGCATAAGTATCCAATAGCGTTTTTTATTAAACATATTTTTTCTCCCTTATGTTGTAAGATTCAAGTATTTGTATTCTCGTAATCTTGTAATAATTTCTTTCTTCTTAATAGAAAAATGATAACTAGAATTAATTCTCCAACAAATAAGAGCGCTATTCCTAAAGCAATACCCAAAACGTATAGAAATTCATTCACACCCCAACTAAAAAGTGACCAACCAACAATCCCCAAAATACCAATTACTAAGTTTATCGCACCAGCTACCACAATTTGCGACCCCAGAATTCCTGTTTTCCTTATCATAAAAGCCCCATATTTATAGCTTCCAAACGTGGTGGCAATCATATAAACAACATAGACCAAAACTGCAAAATCAATCTGATTCATCCAACCATCCTTATCTTTTTACAGCATCCACAATAACGGATGGGAACTTAACTTGATCATGGTTTCTAGGATCTATCTTTTTCGAGCGAAAAATGACGCCATCTTTTTCATCCCAGTCTTTGAAATGAAACACTCCTTCTTCATCACAGTACTCTAATAGTTCCACATTAAAACCGGCCGCCTCAAATAAAACCGTTAACGTATTATATGTATAAACAACCTTATGGCTTGCCGCTGGATGATCTTCTGGACCAGGACCTCCCACTTTCACTGTTTCTTGATACGTCCTATCCGGAAAATATCCGTCTGGAACCGCACAGCGAATATACCCCAATGGCTTTAAAAACTGATAACAGATCTTTGCCGCTTTCAGCCCTTCTTCAAAAGTAAGGTGCTCCCAGACGTGTTCCGCTAGTATAGCGGATATAGAACCGCGTTCAAAATCCCAAGTTTCTTCGTCTAGTAGATCCAATTCCTCTTCTTGGGTATGTATCCAACCGGGATTATTGTTATAAAGACCAGCACCAATAACTACTTTTATTTCATTTGTTACATTCATCCGTCTCACCTACTACGATAATAGTCGACTACCTCATCTATTTTAATTGTTAATTCCTCGTTCTCTTTATTTAGTTGTTCGATTTGTTTTTGCAGTTCTTTATTTTTTTCTTTGTAAACCCGGACGGTCAGCCCCAATGTAATGAAAAAGATTAGAACCATAAAGTCTCCCATATCACTAAAACCTTCAACCTTCAGAGGGGAAACTAGCAAAAAATTTACCGGAACCAAAGTTACTAAGATCATGAAAGCCCTCCCTTTATTACTTTCATTCTCCTTTTATTCTAACATATCCTTCCAGGTGTGAGTTTTACATTCCGTAACCTCTCCGGAAGTATATGTTAAGATGAAGAAAAAGACTATTGGGAGGTATTCGTGATTTATACCATACTGAGCCATATAGCTTTAGCTGTTATAACTGTATGTTTATTAAATTATGGAAGGAATCACTACGTTTTTGGTATTTTACTTCTTATATGTCTGTGGGTGATTTATGACTACATGAAGATGTTAGAAGTAAAAGCTGGAGTAAATAATAAAACAAAAAGACTTGGCCTTTGTAGCTTCTTTATTGCAGGGATTATTGGTATCCTAATCATTTTCTTATAAGTATTTTATAAATTGGTGTGTGATGTACATTGTTCTTTCTATCCCCTTTGTTCATTTCTGGAATTATCTTTATCCTATCTCTTTTTAAATCTATACCAGGAAGAATCAAAAGATTACAGCGCCGCTATTCATTTTAATTTAGACTTCCATAGCAATCATCATTATAGCCTTTTGTTTAGCATTTATTCTTTTCAAACAACAAAAAAAGAGGCTGGGACAAAACCCAGTAACTAAAAAGAGTGGCACCCACACCATAAACCAGTGAGTGTCACTCTTTTTTTAATAAAATCCCAAAAAAATGTACGCAAAAAGGATACCTTCTGATAATGTTAAAGTTACCACACCCAAACAGAATCGGAGGTATCCTTATGTTTAAACAGTATAACATGAATCAAGTCATTTTGCCGCTAGATTTGGAAATCAAACTTCAGAAAAACGATATCGCCTATGCCGTCCATGATGTCGTGGAAGCTATTCCAGATGAGGCATTCACTGGATTTCTGCGTGAAACGGGATGTCCGGCTTATCATCCGCGCATGATGATGAAAGTGGTTTTATGTGCTTATACGCAGTCGGTGTTCTCTGGCAGAAAGATCGAGGGATTACTGAAAGACAGTGTCCGGATGATGTGGCTGGCCCAGGGGTATGAACCAAGTTACCGGACAATTAACCGTTTCCGTGTCCATCCGGAGGTAAAGGAACTATTGCGTCAGTGCTTTGTCCAATTCCGTTGTCAGCTTGTCCGAGAAAACGTCATCGAGGAAGAAGCCATTTTTATTGACGGAACGAAAATCGAAGCGAATGCCAACAAGTTTACGTTTGTCTGGCGCAAAGCGACGGAAAAGTACAGTTCCCGTTTAGTGGAAAAGTCTAACCGGATGTATGAAGAACTGTTGGAGAAAGAAATCATTCCGGAAATAGAACGGGAAAGTATGGAGGAACTATCCAGCCAAGAACTCGAAAAAGTGGTGGAAAAGCTGGAGGAGACGGTTGGTGAATATGATAAAAAGATAGAAGCAAGTGAAGACGTAAGCGAACGGAAACAGCTTCGTTCTGAGCGCAAAACCCCTAAACAATACGGCAAGCAATTCAAGGATTTTGTGGTGCGCAAACAAAAATACCAACACGATATGGCCATCTTCGGAGAGCGCAACAGTTATTCGAAAACGGATCACGATGCCACCTTCATGCGCATGAAGGATGATTACATGAAAAACGGCCAGCTCAAAGCCGGGTATAACGTGCAACTTGCGACAGAAGGACAGTATGCGCTCGCTTATGACGTGTTTCCGAATCCAACGGATACGCGTACCTTCACACCTTTCCTGGATAACATTGAGGAACACTTCTTTGACCTACCCAACTATATTGTCGCGGATGCCGGCTATGGGAGTGAACAAAATTACGAAGACGTCATCGAAAATCGGAAACGCACGCCATTGATTACGTATAACCAATACCGGAAAGAAAAGAAAAAGAAATATAAGCAGGATGCCTTTAACGTAGCCAATTGGCATTACGATGAGATCGAAGATGCGTTTACGTGTCCAAACGATAAAAAATTAACATTCCGCTATCTATCCAATCGAACAGACCGATATGGTTATACAAGAACATATAACGTCTATGAGTGTGAGGACTGTTTCGGTTGTCCGTTACGTTCGCAATGTACGAAAGCGAAGGAAGGAAACAATCGAAAGATCTATTATAATGAAAAGTGGGAAAACCAAAAAGCATATACGAGACAGCAGCTTTCGGAAAAAGAAACGGGGAAAATCTATGGCAAACGCAAAATAGATGTAGAACCCGTCTTCGGATTTCTGAAGGCTAATTTGCGTTTCACCCGTATGTCGGTGAGAGGTAAAGAGAAAGTAGAAAAGGAACTGGGATTTGCATTCATGGCGGTAAACTTGAGAAAGTACACGGCCATGAATGCAAATCCAACCATAGATGGTGACCATAATTCAAACCAAAATGGTTCCCATCATCGAAAACCGATGATGGGAACCATTTTTAGGTTATTCTTGGCTAGTTATGTCCCAGCCTCTTCTCAAGATTTTTATTCAGCTTCTTTTACTACAGAAGCTTTCTCGTCTGGTTTTTTCTCATTAGATAAGAACCAACCACCTACTGCGATTAGAAGCATGACACCCCAGAAAATGGACTTCCATATTGGCCCTTCCACAAAGTCATGAGGGATGATGTGTACAGACTCGTGAGCCAAAGTGTGCATGAGTAATTTAACTCCTACCCAACCAACTAAAATCATTGCTGCAGTCTCTAAACTTGGACGTTCAGTAAGTAACTTAACGAAAATTCCGGCTGCAAATTTAATAACAATTAAACCTGCAACAGCACCCAATACGATGACGGTGAACTTAGCTCCATCCATACCTCCAATCATAGGGAGAGGGGTATCCGGTAATGCAATAACCAATGCTACGGCTGCAAGAATAGAGTCAATCGCAAAAGCAATATCAGCAAAGGCGATCTGAACGACTGTCATACCATAGCTTTTTCCCTTCCGCTCGCCCTCTTCTTTATGTCCTTTAAACAAGTGCTTTAAAGCGATGAACATAAGATATGCAGCACCAAGAGCTTGCACCTGCCACACGTGGAAAAGAAATGAAATGATAAAAATCGCACCGATTCGAAAAACGAATGCGAGCATAAGTCCAATATTAATAGCTTTCTTTTGCTGATCCTCCGGTAAGTGCTTCGCCATAACTGCCAACACCAAAGCATTGTCAGCTGAAAGAAGACCTTCTAATGCGATTAATACAATTAAAATCCATCCATACTCTACTAACAATGATGCTTCCATATGACCTCCTAAGTCCTACTGAACCCACAAAAAGTTAACGTTACGAAGGGTCCTTTATGTAATTTATAGTTCCATTTGCTACTTCATCCTTCTAAAATGGCGCCCATCCTCCTTAATTTTGGTAAAATTGCAACTTTTCTTGCATAAGTTACGTATCCTTATAAGAGGTGATTCCTATTCGGTATGTTAAAAAGCCTTTTCATAAAATGCAGGCTCTATTAAACTCTAAGTAGGACCGAATGAAGATTTAATTATGCAACTAGAAACTCCTGAAAATCATATCATATTTGGTATAAATGGGGAAACCATAACCTTTTTAAGTAGAAGTCCAATTTAAAGAAGGCGAAGATTACCGATGACGAGCTGAATCTCAAAAAAGTAAGGAGTGTTTACGTTGAGTGATAACTCTAACAGAGATTTGAAACAGAGAAAAGTTCGAAAACGAGAAGTGTTTATTGAATTATTGTCCTGGATTCCCGAAATCATTGTATGGCCGATTCGATTAGTGCTTTGGATTTTTAGAGACTTGGGAAAATTGTTTGATTTTATGTAATTTTGTATCCAAAGTCTCTTCCTAAATCTTTCTTTTGATAACAGATATTACGATACCTTGAACGATAAACGTAAGGAGGACGAGAACCCATACACAATCCCTGTATGGAAAAACTTCATTAATGTCCTTGTTGAATAATTTCTGCGACTTGTTTTTGCGACCACTTTTTCTCTGCACGAAGGATCGCTAGGCGGTTTTCTAGACAACCTGAAGCCTTTAATCCCACAATTTATCTCTCCAAGGTACCTTTATGTAAAGGTAATATTTTTAACTATAAGTAAACTGTTTTTTACGTATTATGATGGCGAATAATTAGAATTTATGTTGTAAGAATATAACTAAATGAAAGGAAAGTAAGAACTCTAAAAATACTCACCACACTACCGTATTCATAAGTATTGCTGGACTGCTCATATACATAATTACAGATGATGGATTCCAACTTCAAATTACAAATGAGACAGATCAAGAGATATCCGATTTGACTATAACCCCCGACTATATAAAAGCTGATATTACCATTCCTCCAATCGCACCAAATGAGACTTACAATTTCAACGTAGATCTTACAAAACATTTTTTAGAGAACTTCAGATAATCCTCTCTGAAGATATTGTATAAGGATTTGAAAGGCAACACACAGGAGGAAACGGTGATTGGATACTTTGAAAAGGGGTACTCTGGCGAGGCGGGCATTACGATTTGGTCAAAAGATGCAAGCGGGATAATGGAGATTGAGGTGAAAAACGAGACGAGTATTTACTAGAGTTATGAGAAAAATCCCCATATATACCTACAAAAAAATCTATAAAACTATGTTACTCTTTTAATATCCATATAAAAAGAACAGAGCGCCTTTTACCGACGGACAAACCAACAAAAAGTGAGGTCTATTGTTGTGCCGGGATTACGAACAGAAATGAGAAAAGCACAAAAGAAGAAAAGAAGAAAGTGGTTCTATTTCATCACGGTTCCTTTACTTTTTATTGCTGGATTTGGTCTGTATATCTTTTATGAGACATACAGTGCAGCTAAAGAAGCCTACGTAAGTTTGGATCGTGATGATGGAAAATCAGATTTAAGAGAAGAACAGGTCACAATCGGAGATGAACCCATTTCCATTCTGTTAATGGGTGTTGAGGATTATTCGTCAAATGGACAACATGGTCGTGCAGATACGCAGATTGTGGTAACCCTTGATCCTAAAGAAAAGAAAATGACGATGACTACGGTTCCCCGTGATACGCAAGTTGAACTAGATTCTCCAAAAGTCTCTGAAAGATTCGCTGGCACCCACAAAATTACAGAAGCTTATACATTCGGAAGTGAGTCTGGATATGGCGGGGACAAACTTGTTGTCGAAACAGTAGAAAAGCTTCTAGACATACCGATTGATGAGTTTGTTACCGTAAATTTTGATGGGTTCCGAGATATAGTGGATACTTTAGGCGGAGTAACAGTTGATATTAAAAAGGGATTTTGGGAAAAGAACATTTATGACCATAATAATAGAATCTACTTTGAACCAGGTATCGCTAAGCTTGATGGAGAAGAAGCACTTGCTTTCGTCCGTATGAGAAAAAGAGATGTGGCAGCCACTTATACAAGAGACGAGCGACAAAGACAATTTATAAAAGCTGCCATTGATGAAGCTATTTCTGCTGGGACACTTTTTAACATCGGCGAAATTTCTGATATCTTGGGGGAAAATATTAATACAAGTCTAAAACCTAAAGAGATTTTCACTTTACAAAAAATGTATAGTAAAATGGACGCTTCCTCCATTAAAACCTATACGATTGAAGGGGTTAATGACAAAGTGAATGGCAAATATTATTTTTTCCCTGATGAAAACGGATTAGCTCAAACCACTCAAAAGTTAAAAGAGGAACTTGGGTTATCGGATGTGATGGAGTCTGGTAGTGAATCAGAGTCTGCGGCTGGGGATGCAAGCTAAAAAACATAACATTGTTTTCAACAGAAACGGGGAGCTAAGGACAGCTCCCTTTCGCTTATTTTGTTATCGTTATCGTTCAAAGCTCTTCTATAACAGAATCTAGATACGTACGATATTCTTCCGTCAGATTATTTGGTAATTGATCAAAATCGAAAAACCTTACCTCTAAAGATTCATTCTGATCGATGTTCCATTCCCCATTAAAATCTCGGGATATATAAACAGCAGTAACAGAATATAGTTCATCTCCATTATCCACTTTGAAGTAGAATTCTGGACCAGAGAAAACATTCACCAAGTATAGCTCTCCTACTACCAGACCGGTCTCTTCCTTCACTTCTCTTCTTGCTGCCTCTTCTAAGCTTTCCCCTAATTCCATAAGACCACCAGGTAATCCCCATCCCCCATCTGTTCTATGTTGTAACAATACTTGATTTTTATTATTTATTAACACCACAACGGCTCCTGGTAAGATTAGCGGTCGATGTCCAACCTTCTCTCGCAACTCTTCAATATAATTCATTCGTTCCACATCCTTTGGAAACTAAAATTACTTTTCACTTCATTAGAAAAAAATTGTATCTTCCTTGCCACTTCCTTAGGCTTAACTTCAATAGTCGATAATTTATCTACATCCACCCAAACAGGTATGTACTCTCCTCTATTTCGACCTGTAAACTCTTCTCCATTACCAGACCCAAAGATCCGCCAACTATATCAGCTGTGAAAAAATGTTGGCAACCGTTATACTGCACTTCTAAGAAATAATCGATTATTTCAATCTCAACGCCTAATTCTTCCATAACTTCTCTAATAGTTGCTTTTTCAGGTGTTTCTCCTTCCTCAATGCCTCCACCCGGAAACACATAATATACTTTTCCTTCTTTTATTCTTTTAATCAATGCTACCTTGTTATTTTCAATCAATACAGCGGATGCTCTGTCTCTCATTGGTTTTCTCTCTTTCCTACCTTCAATATAGAAGTTAGCTTTGCTCTCACTCATACCAAGCCATTTTAGGCCTAGAACCTGGATAGCCATATGTCTCGCGATATCGCTTTCTTTCTTCTGTAAAATCAAACCACTGCTTGTCCACACGAAATGTATTAGCATAGTAAATGACGCAGCGAATCTGGTCCTCCACACAAGGATCCGTCCACACACCTAGTTTCTCTTCTAATTGATCAAGTAGTTCTGCTCCGTCTTTACTCTTAATATCATCCAACGAGTAAAGCTCAAGTTTAAAAACCAATTTTTCTGCTAATTTAATTCCAATAGAAGGTACAACCTGAAAGTCTGCTAAACCTTTTAAGATTTTCGAACGCTCCTCTGATACTTCCAATATGTCTATAATGTTAGTCAAACCTAATTTATTAAAATCGCTTATTTTAATTTTATGATATCTGAGTTTTTGCTTCTCTTCTTGTGACAGCGGTAGCTTCGGTCTTTTATTACTCACTATGCATGAACCTCCAATTGACTTAGATATTTATTCTATAAAAAGTGCGTTCATCCTCTTGGATCAACGCACTTCTTATATTTATCTTTTTGCATCTTGAGTTGTCTCTTTTTCCTTAACAGGCATCTTCATCCCTGTAAAAGGGTTCAACTCATAGGTCATATCACGTTCATTTTCTTCCTCTGTCTTACGTACATTTTTGCCAAGTGCGATGAAGTAAAAAATCATAGGTAAGAGTGTTGCTAAAAGGATTAATCGAGCAATCCACTCTGAAGACATCCTCATACACCTCCTCTATTTTCACTCGCAAGTCTGCTTATCTTATTTACGATTATCTAAAGATAAAAGTTTCATTTTTCTAGAAAACGGTTACTTTTTTTCATCGTTTAATAACTCATTTATATGTTTAAGATATAAATATCGAACACAAAGGGATGAAGGTGATTTTGTTGACGTTTCGTGGGGATGCACATAAGTTTTATTTAAAACTGAGAGAAGTAAGTAAAGATACAGATTCGTTTAAACAGGTAAAAGAATTGGAAGAAATCCAAAAAATAAAAGACTTTTATAACACTATGGACAATCCTACCTTAAAGCTCGTTTATTTTCGTATAGTCAAAGAAAGAAACGGAACGGGAATGATACCGGTATTTGTAACAGCTATTCCCTGGTTTCTCTTTTTATTTTCGGGTAAGTTACAAGAATTCCTATTCCAACATGGCCATTACCTTTGGCTTTTATTTGGAATATTTTATATTTTGACACTTACTGCAAGTGTTCTTGTTCACTTTAAAGAAAAGGCATGGGCTGTGATGCACATTGAGATTATTCAAGATATTATCGCGGAAAGAAATGAATCAGGTGACTCATCTCCAACAGAAAACTAGGGATTACTTTATCAGCCTAATATCTTCCCACCCATATGCAGTTTCCAGTAACTTTGTACCAGCAATTTGAATGGGTTTAGTGTCCACAACACGACCACCTATTCTTTCATAAAAATGGCGAGCGTTATTGTCACTTAGAACCCAGACAAGCATGGAATCCAGATTTTCCTCCCGTAGTTGGTTCACGACTGCTTTTACGAGGTCCAGTCCTATCCCTTGAGATTGATGATGCTCTAGCAAATAGATGGCGTACAGCTCCCCTTCATAGATGTAATCTCCTGTCCTTTCTTTTCCTCCATTCGCAAATCCGACAATATCCCCATTTTCTGTTACCGCTACAAATACGTCCGTATCCTTCATGTTCTGAATCCATAGTTTCTCCCGTTCTTCATAGGATAACTTGCTCAAATATTCCTGTGGCACCATATTTCTATACGTACTTCTCCAACTATCAACGTGGACTTTGGCAATTCCTTTTGCATCGGATAAGTCTGCTTTTCTTATTTTCATGAAAATCCCTTTCTTTTTGAAAATTACTCAAAGCTTATTCTGTAGAGTTTCCTTTTTAAGATTAGTTGTTAAAACCAGCGTCCACCAAAAAACCAGGAACAAATAACCCATCAGTGCAAAAAGAGACCAAAAGGAACCTTGTTGCACTTGAGACATAAAGTGCTCCCATTCATTTGTGTTAATCGGTCTTTCAATACTGTTTATCAGACTTATGATTGGAACGAAAACTGTAAAACAAATTGCTACAATAGGCAAAACCAGTTGCTTCTTTTTATAAAGGTGAGCGGTTGCCACAACAAATGTCACGAAAAGAAAGAGGTAGTAAATAATCCATATCCAACCCGCAATTGATTCCCAATACACCATTTCACCTTCCATTCATCTCTTCTTTCGGATATTTTATCATTTTTCCCATTAAAAAAAGCTTATTTTCAAGGAAAAAATAAGCCTAGTTTATCTGAATTGTAAACTTAGGCTTATCCACACGTATACCTCTATCAATAATTACCTATCTGTAATGATTTCTCCTGTTATGGCATTAATATATCGAATTCTCTTTCTTGAATCTCGCTCACAAGGTCTGTAAACCAGGTTGTAAGCTTCATCATCACTGTCGTAATCTTTCTTCCAAGCCAATTCAAAATCGAGATGCTGGCAAAATATTTCTTTCGCCTCTGTCTCTGAAATCTTCGGTTTATTAGGGAGTTCTTCAAGCTCTAGGATAGAAAAGCTTGGTCCATTATAATGGTCCATTTCCCCTGTTGTTCGATTGACCGAAACCATCACTATTTCTGTTTCTAAAGAAACTCCATGCCCATTATGTACACGAAATGAAAACGATTCCGCCCTAGAAGTACGATCTTCTTCATCATCAGGATGAACGATTTGCTCCAAATATGGCATATAATCCGGGATTAGCTTAGTTAAAAAGTCTACTCCTCTTTGATAGCATTCCTCTCGATTTAAGGAAAGATCCCCTTTTCGTTCCGCAAACCACATAAAGCTTCTGATTTTCCCCGTTTCTTTCGACAGAAACGCCTTAACTGTACCATCATTCTGTTCATGAAAAAATCCATTAATGGAAAGATCTTTTTCTTTGTTCTTCCAGTTACGGTCTCTCCATACAACCCCCGTTTCATCCCCCATATCCACTTCTCTAATTATTTCCATATTATCTGGAATACCGATTGTTTCCTCCAAAGTTTGAAATCTAGCAATCTTATTACCCAATACAGGAAGTGGCACATATGATTCTCTTTCCTCTTCTTCCCGGATAATAGTTAAAGTAGGTTGCAATTGATCCGCCCTGTACTCCATTGGCGATTCAAGTTCATATACCATGTAAAGTCCACTATTATGAACATCATATAAATTTTTGTAGACCATCTTAATGACCAAATCAAGACTTAGCCTTTCTTTCACGTCATCTAGTAAATGCTGTTTGTCTATCAATCTCGCCGGAATATTTGGAGCTGTTTTAAGCCCGTCGAATGAGAATTGAATGACCTCTCCTTTAGCATTTACATCCACAAAACAACCGGCATATGGAAGAGGTAGATCCATAACGAATTGCTCATAATGAAATCTAATAGCTTTGCTAAGTTTTTGGTACCTATTATAAGTGAATTGCTGGAGTGCATCTGGATATTGTTGATTTAAAAATTGCTCTGCAAGTTTCCTTCTTTCATTTACGTCTAATGGATTTAATACGTTCTCTTCGTCTTCCTTATCTATAGACAAGCTGATTAAGTTCCCTGACAGATCTAGAGTCACGCTAATTCCTTGATCTCGTTCCTTATTCGTCCATGCAAATAAGGCTTCTCCTTCTCCGTTTTCACCTTCCATGTATTCCTCTATTTCAGCTTCATAATGGTCAGGTAGTTGAATGAGTGATAATGCTCGTTTCTTTAATTCTTCTCTTATCATGTGGACACCCTCGTTTATAGAAATATAGAGTAACTACACTATTAATTACGGTTTTTCCTCTAAAAAAGTTTCAAACCCCAAATATAAAAGCTAAGCACCTTGTATATAGATACTTAGCTTTTATATCACATAATCTGAATACTCAATGGATACAAGTACGGTTGTTCCAGCCGTTCCACTTCCTTCCATTCCGTTACATCAACAATGGGCATTTTCACACCATTATATTCTTCAATTTTGATAGTCCCGGTTGCTTCAATCCATTTATCTGGAGGTAAAGAAGCAGCATCTTCAAATTCAGATAAAAATCCGATAACACTTGAATCCGCAACACAATGGGTGATGATAAATCTACCAATGACCAGTTGATTACTAGCAAATCCATCCTCCTTACACACAAACCCATTTAAGGTTATCTCCCTACCTTCATACTTTTCCATATCCGTGTTAATAGCCTGATAGTAGGTCGAATATAAGGATTCAGACATTTTAATGGAAGAGCTTTGCTCCAAGTTCTGAATAATTTGGTCATACTCTTCCCTTGTTACAGTATTGGAATCCACGTTCGGATCTTGGGGGTTATCATCCGAAGGTGTACTTCTTTCGTTTGGTACAGTTGGTTTGGGATTATCTTTCTCTGCCTCATTCTGCTGTTCATCATCATCTGTAATCTCTTCCTTTTGCTGTTCTGCTTTAAGGGCATCGTTCCTTAAAGAGAGCATGGCACCCTTTTTAGCTGCAATCGAGGCATCCAAAGTCTGAGGAGGTATAAGTAATCCAGTCGCAACTGGTAAAATAATTATTACGTAAGAGAGAATCTTCTTCCCGTTTAGTCTCCCATCTCCATGATCATGATGGTGATGGTGACGGTGATGGTCGCCATGATGATCGTATTCTTCTTCCTTTAGTGCCCAAATCCTTGGTAACTGTGCGATAAATAAAAGGAGAAGAATAACAACACCTGTAATGCTGAGTGCGGAATATTTCGGATTAATTAATTTTAAAATGTCATTTGTAATATGAAGTTTATAAATGAAGAAAACAAACAATAACAAAATAACCGCTCTAAATGCTTGTTGACCATGAAAACGCATGAACATACCTCCTAGTAAAATCCACTAAGCAATACCATCACGAAAAAGACCGTCAGCGTGACAATCCCCACAAAAGTGAATACAAACTTTGATTTAAATACGCTAAGCATCATAATAGTATTCTTCAAATCAATCATTGGCCCATAGACTAAGAAAGCCAATATAGCTGGTGGTGGGAAAAGATTGCTAAACGAAGCTCCTATAAAAGCATCCGCTTCCGAACACAAGGAAAGAACGTATGCTAGTCCCATCATAACTGCCGTCGAGGAAATTACTTGGCCATTTCCTATTGCCACTAATGATTCGGAAGATATATAGGTTTGTACAAATGCAGCTAATAAAGCACCAACTATAAGGTAACGTCCCATGTCAAAAAACTCATCCACAGAGTGTGTGAGAACCCCTAAAATTTTTCCTGGAATAGTCTTAGAATTGGATGTATTAAGATGATTATGGTAATGATCTGTCTTATGTTTCAATTGATTTGTTTTAAAAATTAGACTAATCATAAATGCGATGAAAATGGCGATGAGGAACCCTATAATCATACGAGAGAAAGCAATCTTAAAATCATTTCCAAACGCCATATATGTAGATAAGATTACGATAGGATTTATGAGTGGACCCGTTAATAAAAAACCAATTCCCGCATAAATTGGGACACCTTTTGAAATCAACCTTCGGACAATCGGTACAATTCCACATTCGCAGGCTGGAAAGCAAGCACCAATCACACAGCTCATTGTGATCGCCAAAAATTTATTTTTCGGGATCCAACGTTTTATATGATCTTCTGTTATAAAGATTTGAATACCGCCTGCAATAAGCACTCCTATTAATACAAAAGGCAATGCTTCAATTAATATACTTAAAAAGATCGTATTCATACTATAAATGCTTGATGGTAGTTCAATTTGATCTCCTAAAGAACTACCAAAAGACATAAGATACACGGCGATACCAATAATAAATATTCCAGTAAAGTCTATTAATAACGAACGAATTTTTCCTAGCATGAGTCTCCTCCGATATCATAGTTGAGGGATCCCTCAACGGGAATCCCCTAGAATTAAACTATTCTTCTAGTGCCTCTACTAGTACGTCTAAGTTTTGACTCATGATAGTAAAATAGTTTTCTTTGTTTTCTATGTCCTCTTCTGTTAAGACTTCTAGATTATGAATATTGAGCGACTCTAGATCAGCTTCCTTTTGAATGATTTTTGCGACATTTGGTTCTACATTTTGCTCAAATAATAGGTATTGGATATCATGCTCTGTTACTGTATCAATGATATCTTCCAATTGTTGCTGGGATGGTTCATTAGACGGAGATAACCCAGATATTGCAATTTGTTTTATCCCGTACACCTCTTCCCAATAGCCGTATGCGGCATGTGTGACCAAAATTTCTTTCCGCTCTTGATTTTCCAATTTTTCATGAAACTCTTTATCTAATACTTCTAATCTTTCTTTTAGATTTTCGAAGTTTTTTTCAAACTCTTGTTTTGCTTCTGGATTTAAATCCACTAACGTGTCTTTAATATTTTCAGCTAACGCAATGGATCGAATAGGATCTAGCCATACGTGAGGGTCTTGATCGCCGTGGTCATGGGAGTGCTCTTCTTCACTATGATCATGTTCTTCCTCTTCAGAATGGGAATCTTCACTGTGATTGTGAGTTCCCTCTTCTACCGTTTCCTCTTCATGGCCGTGTTCATGTTCTAACAATGAAACCCCTTCTGCCGCTTCCAGTGTCTTGACATTATCGTCCAGCGCCTCTTTAATTGTACTTGCGTATGTTTCCATTTCTTCCGTGTGAAAAATAAATGCGTCCGCTTCGGCTATATCTACAATCGTTTTCGAAGTAGGCTCATATGTATGGGCATCTGCTCCAGCTGGCAAGATAGATTTCACTTCTACATTCGCTCCGCCAATTTGTTCTGTAAAATACTGCAATGGATAGAGGGTCGTATAAATAGACAATGTTTTATCATCCTTAGCATCAGCATTTGCATTACTGGATTCCTTTTGTCCACATGCACTTAGAACTGCACCAGCCAAACCTAACATAGCAATGATATGAATAAAACGTTTCATGTAGTTCTCCCTTCATTTTTGAATCAAACAAATTATATCGAAATGATTACGTTTTGTAAATAGTAATAATTACGCTTTATAATATGTTTGTTGTTCGATTTTCATGAGGGTTTGAAATATAAAAAAACTGTAAATCGCCATCCGATCTACAGTTTCATTGATTATTTTCCAGGCACTAGATTTATTAGTTGAAAAAACTCAGGTTCTGGTTTCATAAGCTTTATTCCTTTTTCTGAAACCAAGTAAATTTCTTTATCTTCTTCATATAAAATTTCTATTTGTAGATTTCCTAGTTTCATCACGCTAGTATTTTTACGGGGTGTTACTTTCTCTTTTTTCCAATCTGTTGCTTCATTAACGAATCGTACAATCTCGCTAATGTTTGATTTATCTGTTACTTCCTCACACATTTCCTCGTCCTTATAAATACAAATTTGTTCTGGAATTTTATCAATCCATGTTGTCGCTTCAAGAGTTGGGGTCTTATCAAAATTAACTTCCGTTTGATTCTCATGCTGATTGTAACTTGCTGAAACCGATAATTCCCCATCAAAGTCATCCTTTTGCCATCTAGAGAAAAATCCACCCCAATCATCATTTTCACTGTCATTATCATGAAGAGCGGATTCCTCATGTTGCACTACCCAGCCATGACCAGGAAGTTCCTCCATATAAAAGTTATAAATGTCTAACCAGTGATTTCCCTCCATGACATACTCGTGCCTCGTTGGTTTTAACCCCTTGTACAATGGGATATCCTCATGCTTCTCTGGAATAATAGACATCCCTTCATATGTTTCGGCCGTTACTTTTTGATAGGCAAACCAACCAGCAATCAGAAAAATACCAAGACACCCCAGTAAAATGAAGCTTTTTTTACTCATTTCAACCTCCTTCTTCCTTACCCTCGAATTGAAAGTTCATCATACTTCTTCCTTTAACCTCGTCTCCATCGCTCCAAATGAATTCAACTGCATATTGTTTTCCAATCATGTCTTGGGTTATATTCATGTAAAACAAATCACTCTCACTTTTACTTTCTCTAGTAAGGGTTTTTACTGTCCTATCCTCTACCTCGATTAAATAAACCTCTGATGGTTTGGGAGATACTTGCTGCCAATCAACTAGGACTTTATCTCCTTCTTCCACAGTTCCACTATGGATATCTGGATAAGTGTACTCAATCTGGTTTCCACAATTATTCCAACAAATTTCTTCATAAGAATGATCGAATGTAAATTTCGATGAGTCTGATTGGATTTTCTCAATGGAAGGCATATCTATATTCGAGAATACTGGCAACTCTTTACTTTCATTATCTTTCTCTTGGCTCTTTTTAGTAATATCATGTAAAGATTCAGCAGAACTTTTTTCTACTACGAAAATGGTTCCTAAAACAAAAGGAGAAATGATTAATACTAGGGATGAAAAAATAAGAATAAAGGATGTTTGTTTGGATAGTTTTTTTGTATTGTTTCCTTTATACCAGCCTGAAAATTGCAGCTTATTTCGGTAAAGGACGAACAGTAAAGTCAAAATGGCAATGGCACCAAGCCATGTGTATGGTGCAGATTTTTCATCCATCTCATAAACTGCATTCAGAATAGAAAAACCAATCCCACCGAAAATGGCCAAAATAAAAACGATACGAGATAATTCCAATACAGCCCTCATTGTTCCGCTCCTCTTGGATTCATACATTTTAAATCAATCTTTTATCCAATTTATCATAAACTACCGAAAATTCGTTAAGATGGATGCAAGCCTTCATACGATAAATCCAATTTGTTAGTAAAAATAATCAAGGTCTCGATAAAGTACTTCAAAAAAAAATAGACATTGGAGATTTTTTAAAGCGAATAGATGATAAATATCCTGCATTCTCTTTGAGGCCTTTCTGCAATTCTCTATCGATAAAAAGTATATATTAATAAAATGTGAATTTCCAGTAAGGTTGGAAATTCTCAAGTAGTTGCGGTAAAATAAAAGATAGGCATGGTAGCGTTGTGAGGGTGGGGACCACTCACTACCTCTGGACACCAATCTAATTGGTGGAAGGAGGGATTAGAGCATGAATACAGTCGCCGTGATATTTCTGGTTCTGTTTGCTGGCGGGACTTTTCTCGTTGCATTGCTTGAATACATTAGGAAACTCATCAATGATTCCAACAAAAAGTGAACCCCCACCCGATGACTCGCAATCACTAGGGTGAGGGTTCTTTTTCTTTAAACCTAATACAATTAGGTGTTCAGAGAGGTTTCCCTGCCTGAACTTCATTACCATGCTAACCGAGAATGTTGACCGCATTCTCGGTTATTTTTAACTTAATCTAAATTTATTATACCTTCTATTAATTAAATTGTCTAATTTCCAAATTTTACTCATGTTATCATTCTCCGGAATAGTGATTAGTCAAAGGAATAATTACCTCATTTCCTTCCAATCAGTAATTGGCGGCGACTAAACAAACGTGCATATTTTCTACTAAACTGAAAAGAGCTTTCATATCCTATCCGAATGCAGCATCTGCTGTATCCATTTTATCCGTTAAAATAAACTGATGTGTCATTTGGAGTCTGATCATTTTTTGATATTGTATAGGACTCATCGATGTTACTTACTTAAAATGAGCATATAAGGATGATATGCTCATTTTGATGAATTGTGCTAATTTATCAACCCTTTAGCATTTAACATTCTTGGTGTGATTGGATCCGTCCGCTACAGAAAATTCAAACTTTCAAGCAGAAGATAGAAACCCGTACAGCTCAAAAGGATGTAAGTAAATAATCTAAATATCCGTTGATTAATCCATTTGAAAACAATCTGACCAATAAATAGCCCAATAAATACGATTGGAATGGCATAGAGACTAGATTCCAAGATAGTTTTGCTGGTACCCGTGATGATGATTTGGGTAATCAGGCTAATCAAATATATAAACAGATAAAAAGCCAAAGTCGTTGCCCTTAGCTTTTCTTTTTCAGTTCCAACTCCTGTAAAATAAAGCAATAACGGAGGTCCTGGCATACCGATACTTGTCGTAAGAAGACCCGATATACCTCCAACTATAAAGTCTTTCGACTGTGATGGTTTAACTTTAAAATTGCATATCAGTAGCAATGTTAACATTAAAAGAAGGATACTAACTCCCATTTTAAAAGCGTTCATGTTAATAGAGATAAAGATCAAAATCCCAAAAGGAACACCAACAATACTCCCTACTATAAACCTTTTTAAAAGTGTAAACTCAATATCCGCTTTTATCTTCCAAATTAATGATAGAGAGATAACTAAAGATAAAATAAGATTTATTTGTATGGCTTCTTTTGGCAAAAATATCATCAGCAAAAAAGGGGTCGCCATAATAGAGAAGCCAAAGCCTGTGCTAGTTTGCAAGATAGAAGCCACCAGTATAATACATATAAAAAATAATGCCGTCTCCAAAAAAGCCCTCCTAATTTAATCACATTCATTTAGTATTTTATCATTTTGAGAACTGAAAATTTGATTAGGTTTCCAAAATGATATCCTCTAACGCTTTAATCCTTTTAACAGCTTCTCTAGAAGTAAACCTACGCAAAAACAATCTCCATATGAACATGGTTAATATCTCTTCTAACGTCCTTGGTATATCCCTTAACAAGGTTCTCTTGTTTCCACCTTCTCTCTTGTTAAGATAATATTCCATTAAAGATTAGGGAAACATTTAAAAGAGGTGATTTCATGGATATAGAGGATATAAAACTTACATCTGCCGAAATAGGAACATTATGGGGCGAATATGTAAACGGAACAGCTGTCAATACTGTAAACAAGTATATGCTATCTATTATCGAAGACGAAAAGATTAAAAACCTATTCGAAAAAGCAGTACATACATTTGATAAGCAGAAGAATCAGATTGCCACTTTTCTTGAAAATGATGGATTTCCAATTCCAGTTGGATTTACAGATTCCGATCTTAATAAAGGAACAAAACGATTGTTTTCGGATATATTTTGTTTGCACTATCTACAGATTATGACATTACATGGTTTATTAGGGCACACTACATCTTTGAGCTCTTCTGTTAGAAAAGACTTACGATCTTTTTATGATTCCTGTGATAATGATGGAAAAGAAATGTACCACCTCACGACGGAATTACTACTAGAAAAGGGACATTATCAAAGAGATCCTTACTTTTTTCCAGAAGCTAATCCTACATTTGTTTCAGGTCAGGAATTCATAGATGGATACGGAGATAAAAGACCTTTAGCTGCAACAGAGATAATTGCTCTTTCCTTAAATATGAAAAAAAAGATCCTAGGAAAAGTGCTGTCGATTGGATTTAGCCAAGTTACTAAATCAAAAGATGTACGGAAATTTATAAAATCAGCGCAGAAAACGTCGGATGAACAAATCCAATCATTAGGCAAAATACTTCACCAGGATAATTTGCCTATACCAATGTCTTGGGAAACAGAGGTTACGGAATCCCAGGATGCACCTTTTTCAGATAAGTTAATGTTATATCACGTAGGATTTTTACTACAAGTCTCACAGTCTTACCACGGAGCAGGTCTCGCATCAGCGATGCGAACAGACCTTTTAATAGCTTATGAAAAAATCATACTAAAGAACCTGACGGTTACAAAACAGTGGTTTAACTTAATGACAAAATACAAGTGGTTAGAGCAACCACCACTTGCCCCAAATCGAAAAGAAATTGCAAAAGATAAGTAAATGTTGAAATGCCCATTTTTGTTTATGTGGACTTGTTTTAAAAAGTGCTAGGGGCTCCTAGCACTTTTTCATGTGAATTTGAAGTTCCTATCTATCTTAAACTTACTTTAATCGGAGCAAATTTGAATAGCCCTTTAGAAAATAAAAAACACCTGTAAAGCTGTATTGAAATACCAACTAAACAGGTGCTTTTCATTTTATTCCATTACTTCAATTCAAACGTATCCAATGTAAAACTTCCTTTAAAAGTAAGATACACATCATGCTTGCCTGAAAGCTTTCTTACATCAGCTTTAACGTCAATCCAGTTCTGAAGTCCTTTTGTATTAGGAACCTCAACAGTTGTAACTAGTTTGCCTTTCTTTGGGTCATTTAGTCGAAGCTCAATGACACCATCATCATTTCTGCTTGATACGCGCACTTCAAATTGTGAGATACCCTTCTTGAATTTCGCATCCTGATAGAGGACCCAATCCCCAGTATCAATCTCACCTACAGCATAGGAAGCATCCCTAGATTCTTCCACAATCTTCACGCCGCTGTAATCGTTGTAATTCTCGGCTTTTGTTTCTTTTGAAAGGTCTCTAAATGGAATTTTTTCCCCTTTCACTTTAAGGTTTCTTTTTAATTGTATATCCTCTGATGATCTTCCAACAAGGATATCAAATGTTCCTGATTCGACCACATATTTTTCTCTAGAAACGTCCCAGAAAGCAAGTTCACTTGCTGGTAGATTAAAGGTTACAGTCTTGGTTTCATTCGGTTCTAAATAGATTCTATCAAATCCTTCTAATTCCTTTATCGGTCGCTTCACACTAGATTTCTTATCATGTACGTATAATTGTACTACTTCATCGCTTGCTATATCGCCTACATTCGTCACATCAACGGTCACTTTAACCTCTTCATCCGCTTCTATTTTGTGTGAGCTTAAACGTAGGTTGTGATATTTAAAGTCCGTATAAGTGAGACCGTGCCCAAATGGGTATAAAGCTTCTCCCTCAAAATATTGATAGGTCCGTTCTCCTTTAATGATATCGTATTCCATGATATCAGGCAGTTGGGCTTCACTCTTATACCAGGTTTGATTTAAACGACCAGCTGGTGCATAATCTCCAAATAATGCATCGGCAATGGCAGTACCCTCTTCCTGGCCACCATGAGTGGAATAAAGAATTGCTTTAACATTTGGATTCTCTTCAATTTCAGGCATTGCCATTGGATAGCTAGATATTAATACTACAATCGTATTTTTATTTACAGCAGCTACCTTTTCAATCAACTCTTTTTGAGAAGGTGGCAAGATGATGTCTTGGCGATCGATGGTCTCCCGAGAGTTTAATAAGGTTTGGTCTCCAACAACTACAATGGCTGTTTCGGCATCTTTAGCCACTTGTTGTGCTTCTTTTTCCCCATCGACCACAATCGTTTGTTCAAACTTTTCCGCTTTCCCTTCTACAGACTCTTTCGTTGCAATCAGTTTATGAGGGGCTTCTGTTCCAACCGTAACGTAACGTCCACCTTCCAGTCCTGTATCCCAATGTCCCCACTGATAATTGTAGAGGGAAAAAGTCCCATCTTCTTGTTGTTCGTAATTGTAATTTTGATAAGTGAACCAATCCTGTGAGCCTTGCACATTTTCCTGACGGCCCGGTGAACTCTCATTGTTCTTTACATCTTCACTAAATGTATTGGATACATACTTATCATTAGCATGAGACCGTAACAAATATTGATCCCAGCCAAAATCATATAAGGAGAAGGTTTCATTTTTACCGACTGATTCGGCATCGGCAGTCAAATTAACATTTCCTTCGGGTGATGCCGTAACATATTTTCCTGTTGCACTAGATTTTAATGCAATCTGATTGACTCCACGAGAAAATTCCACTTGTTCTTCTGAAAGCTTAGATTTTACTCCTTCAAGGGTTGTTACTGTATAAGGAAGTGTTCCACTGTAAAAGTCATTAAATACTTGATCGGCAAGTGGCCCAATAACGGCAACTTCACCTTTAGTATCTTTTTCTAGTGGTAAGGCGTCTTTTTCATTCTTCAACAAAACTAGCTGTTCTTGTGCTGTTTTCAATGCCAATTTCTGATGTTCTTCACTATTAATCACACTTGCATCAATATCGGCATATGGATCAAGAGCAGGACCGTCAAACTCACCTGTGCGGAAGCGTAGTGGTAGAATATTTCTTACTGCGTTATCAATATCCGCTTCTGTCAATAAACTTTGATCTAATGCATCATGGATCCATTTTAAAACAGTCTCTGAATCTGCACTTTGATCCGTTAAGCTGTCGACCCCGGCTTTAATCGATAATGCCGCCGCTTCTGCATAAGTGTCTACATACTTGTGATCATTCACTAATCCAGAAATATCCCCAGCATCACTGACAACAAAAAAGTCATCCGCCCATTGTTTCTTCACAACATCTTCCATTAATGGACTCAAGTTTGCGGGTTTTCCATTGATTGAATTATAGGCTGGCATCATCGACAATGCTGCTTTTGATTTAATGGCATATTCAAAAGACTTTAATTGATATTCGTATAGATTTCGAGGATCTAAGCTAGATGAGCTAGCACCACGGTTTTCTTCATTGTTATAGCCTAAAAAGTGTTTCAAGGTTGGGATTGTTTTGACATAGAAAGGGTCATCCCCCTTAAGACCTTGGGAATACGCTGTGGAGATCTTCCCTGTTAAATACGGATCCTCTCCAAACCCTTCCGCATTTCTACCAGCTCTCGGGTCTCGTTGCAAATCAACGACAGGTGCCCAAACAGAGAGCCCGACATCCTCAGGATATAATTTGTGGAAAGCTCGAACTTCATCACCAACTGCTGATCCTACTTCTTGAATCAATTCTTCATTCCAAGTATTTGCCAAACCAGTAGCTTGTGGAAAAACAGTAGCTTCTCCTAACCACGCAGCGCCATGAAGCGCCTCTGTCCCCGTACGAAACGACTCGATCCCAAGTCTAGGTATTGCTGGCTGGTACTGATGCAATAAAGATACCTTTTCATCTAACGTTAACCTTGAAAGAAGATCTTCTACCCTTTCATCCAAAGGTAGATTCGGATTTCGAAAAGGGTACTCATACGTCTTTTCAACGGAACTTACCTTAACCATACTTGAATGCCAACCCTGTGTTGTTAGAACAAAAACTAGTAATACACTTACAACCATCCGCACATACCGTTTAGCCTTTTTCATTACATTCTCCCTTCCAAATGAAAATCTATCAAATGCTTATGACAAAATGGTCATCACTTGGGTCTGGTTTAATGATCACCCCTTTTTCCTCCTGAAACCAATCACCACTAGACGTTTCTATGATCTTTGTGTAGTCTGCTAGAATAAGAGAATAAGAAGTCGGCATATCAACATCTACTAATAATTGATCTCCTTCCCTTTCGATTGAAATAGAACCGACTACTTTTCGAGAATCATCGCGAACAACAGAGGTAACTTTGGTAAAGTTCTGTAATTGATAAAGATGGAACGTAACGCCTTTCGAATAGTTATAGTCAGGTCTTTCTTTGTTATGTCCAATTGGGATAAGGGTATTTTCCTTCACAAATAGGGGAACGCTTTTATAATCATGATGTTCTGTAAACCATTTACCTCCTGAAACAACTTTTCCAGTTAAATAATTTGTCCATTGCCCTTCAGGTAGGTAATAGTTGGCCATGCCTTCTTCATTAAAAATTGGAGCCACTAGTAAAGAGTTACCTAGCATATATTGAAGCTCAAGCTGAGAACAAGTTGGATCATAAGGAAACTCTAATAGCATCGCTCGCATGATTGGAATTCCAGTTTTATTATTTTCCACTGCTAAATTCATAAGGTAAGGCATTAGGGTGTTTTTTAATTGAGCAAAATACCTTGTAACATCCACTGCTTCGTCGTCAAACAACCATGGTACCCGGTAGGACGAACTTCCATGTAATCGACTATGGCTTGATAATAAACCAAAAGCTAGCCAACGTTTAAATAGATCCGGGGTTGCAGTGTTTTCAAATCCACCTATATCATGACTCCAATAGCCAAATCCCGATAGCGAAAGGGATAATCCACCACGCAAACTTTCTGCCATAGATTCATAGGTTGCATTACAATCTCCACCCCAATGGACGGGAAATTTCTGTCCTCCAGCGGTAGAAGATCGAGCAAAAACAACCGCTTCTTCTTCGCCTTTCTTTTCTTTTAATACATCAAACACAACTTGGTTGTATTTGTATGCATAATAATTATGCATACGGTTAGGATCAGAACCGTCCCAATACACGACATCAGTTGGAATTCTCTCCCCAAAATCAGTTTTGAACGAATCCACACCCATATCGAGCAAAATTCTAAGTTTATCCGCATACCATTCGCATGCGTCAGGATTTGTGAAATCGACCACTCCTTGACCTGCTTGCCAAAGATCCCACTGCCATACATCTCCATTTGGTCGTTTTAATAAAAATCCTTTACGCGCTCCTTCATCAAACAATTTGGATTTCTGGGCAATATAAGGATTAATCCAAACACAGATTTTAAGTCCTTTTTCTTTTAAACGTTTTATCATTCCTTCTGGGTCTGGGAAGTTCTGTTCGTCCCATTCGAAATTGCACCATTCCATATCCTTCATCCAAAAGCAATCAAAATGAAAGACACTGAGAGGGATATCTCTTTCTATCATGCCATCTACAAAATGATTAACGGTTTCCTCGCTATATTCGGTCGTAAAAGACGTGGTTAACCATAGACCAAAAGACCAGGAAGGAGGGATAGCAGGTTTTCCCGTTAGGTCCGTGTATCTTTCTAACACTTCTTTTGGAGTAGGGCCATTAATAAAGAAATAATCAAGCACTTCTCCATTTACACTAAATTGATTTTTCGAAACAATCTCGGATCCCATTTCGAATGCAACATGTTCTGGATGATTAACAAATACCCCATATCCTTTATTACTTAGATAAAAAGGTACATTTTTATAGGCTTGCTCAGTACTAGTACCTCCATCTTTATTCCAACTATCTACAACCTGACCATTTTTTACAAATGGAGTAAACCTCTCCCCTAATCCATAAAAGTATTCTCCAACACCTATGTTAAGTTGCCCTCTCATGTAAGTTGTTTGATTAGGTCCCTTGATCCATGCAAGTCCCTTCGAATCACTAAAGGTCAGCTTCTTGTCTTGATCAAAAAAATCTATTCGGAACATATCATCTATTGGAATTCTCAGTTTAGAACGTCCGCTAAACAGTTCCCACTTGTGATCATTTTGAAAAATTTCAAGTGCTGAATCCTTATGGTTTATATCAAAATTCGGGTATTTTTCTTTCCCACCTTTGAAATGCCATGCCTGGATTCGAAATACATTTTCCATTGGGGAAGAAATACGGATCGTGAGAAGCGGCCCATCCAATGTATCCCCACGGTGATTAATAGTCTTGCATGGTACAAAGATAGTAAGTTCATTTTCCCCCTTTATAACATCATGAACTTGACGTCCATAATGGATTTCATAGTCTTCTTTTGTTAACCAGTTCCCATTTGTAAATTTCACTAGATTATCTCCTTTCCCGACTATCCTTTAATAGATCCAGAAGTAAGACCACCAACAATATGTTTCTGTGCAAGCAAGAAAACGATTAACACTGGAATGGAAGTAAGAACAATATTGGCACTTACTAGGTTCCATTGTGCACTAAATTGTCCAAAGAAATTATATACAGCAAGTGTTACTGGCCACTTATCTACATCGTTGAGTAAATAAAGTGGTGCTGTAAACTCGTTCCAAACATTCATAAAATTTAAGACAAAAACGGTTACTAATATTGGTTTTAAGAGAGGCATGATAACTCTGAAAAATAAGGAAAAGGCATTACAACCATCCATCACAGCTGCCTCATCTAATTCTTTAGGAATGTTGTTTACGAAGGCATAGGTAATAAACAAGGAGATTGGAATACCCATAGCTGTGTAAAGAAGGATAATTCCAAACTGTGAATTAATTAAATGTAACCCTTTCATCACACTCATAAGTGGAATATAGTTTAGTGGCAAGGTTATGCCAAGCACTAGAAAATAGTAGATAAAACGATTCAGTTTTGTTGTATTACGAGCAAGAACAAATGCAGAAAAGGCAACAACCACTACTAATAAAAAGGAACTGACAACGGCATACAGTGTGCTATTAAAAAATGATATAGCCAGATTTCCTTTCTCAAATACAACACTGTAATTCTCAAATATCCATTTTTCAGGAAGTTTTAATGTCAAAACATTAACCTCAGCGTCTGTTTTAAAGGAATTAATAATGACAACCACAAATGGAATAAGAACAATAAAACTTAGAATCCAAGCAATTAAGTTTAAACTCGTTTTTAATAGGATTTTTTTCATACGCATTTATCTTTCCACCTCGTTTCTTGTCATAATCCGAATAATGAACACAGATACAATGGCCATAATGACAAATAACACAGAAGATAACGCACTACCCATTCCCCAATAGCCTTTGGCGAATGCGGAATAAACAGCTGTATTGATTACATCAGTTGCGTAGCCAGGACCACCATTTGTTAATACGTAAATAATGTCAAAAACACGCATACCATAGGTTATATTTAATACGGTTGCAATGGTTATCGTTGGCATGAGCAATGGGAGAGTAATACGGAAAAGCTTTTGAAAAAAGCCCGCTCCATCTATTTCTGCTGCTTCATAGTAATCTTTCGGAACAGCAAGTAAACCAGCAACAAACAATACCATAATATAGCCCATACCTTTCCACGTATCTACAGCCATAACGGAAGGCATTGCCCAAGTTAAGGAACCTAACCAGCTTTTGGCTAAAAAATCTAACCCTAGTGCATGCAAGGTATTGTTAAGAAACCCGTAATTTGGATCTAGCAAACTCTTAAATACTAAGCCTACAATTAGGAACGAAAGAACCTGTGGTGAAAAAATAACCATTCGGTGAAAACCTGCAGCCTTAACACCACTTACTAATAAAATAGCAATAAATAATCCTAGAACTGTTTTGGCGATGGATGTAAATATGGTAAAAACAAAGGTATTTTTTATATATTTTAGATAAACCTCATCCCCAACAAATATTTCCTTATAGTTTTCTAAGCCGATAAAGTTCTTAACGGAACTATAACTATTCCAATCCGTAAACGAATAGTAAATACCAACAAGTGCCGGAATAACAATAAATAACATATAAAGAATGATCGCACCGGAAGAAAAATACCAAGGATATAATTTCTTTAGTTTCATCGTGAATTGATGTCCTTTCTTCAATTAGTTGGCTTCAAAATACGATTTATTGAGAGAGGAGCAACTGACTCATACACATATGACTCAGTTGCTTGCCAATTCCTACACCTACTCCTCCCAAGCAGAATCGTTTAAGACTTTAGCTTGTTCTGCTCGTCGTTTATCAATGTTCTCTAGAACCTCTTCTGGCGTAAGCGATCCAGCAAACATACCAGAAATATCTTTCCCTACATCCATAAACTGTGGATCAATATATTTCACTGCAGCCTGCATGACCGTACCTTTTTCATGTGCTTCCTCATATTCCAAGTACTCAGGGGTTAATTTAGATTCTATTTCCGGCCAACAGATTGTCAGATTTCCTTCTCCGCCATCAAACACACGCTGAAGATTTTCGTGTTTGGTCATCCATCTGAAGAACTCCAATATTTCCTCTTTATGTTCCGAGTTTTTATTACCGAACATAGCAGCAGAACCACCTGGGTTAATTCCAATCGTTTGATTATCGCCCCATGGCATAACGAAGAATCCCATGTTATCTTTCATTTCAGGATAAGCATCCGAAACTTCTGTTTCCGTACCTGGAACTCGAACGAACATGGCTGCTTCCCCTTTTCCAAATGCATCAATTCCCGCCTCCACTGTGTTAGATAGGAAATTTTCACCGAAGTAACCAAGGTCCGCAAATTCTTTTAGTTGTTCCAGCACTGTCTTCATACGATCCATATCTGCAACTTTCATTTCATTATTATTTAATTTTTCATAGATTCCTGGATTTAACTTCTCGTAATTAGGACCCGTTTCAAACAACGCAAGCGTTTGATACCAGTTACTTGAAGGTGCCATCCAGAATGGAGTTACACCAGAATCTAAAATCTTTTGACTAATAGATTTAAATTCTTCGTAATTAGTAGGAGGTTTTATTCCTAAATCGTTAAAAATCTTTTTATTGTAATAGACATACCAAATTTTAGTTGGGGCATAAGAAACTCCGTACACCTTACCTTCATGACTTACCGATGGCAAGATTTGATCAGACATTCGACCAGCAAACTCTTCTTCACTTAAATCCATGGCGTTTTCTTTTGGCCGTACGTTGGCAGGCATACTGAGCGGATCTACATCCACATTAAAGATATCAGGTGCTTCACCAGAAGCTAGCTTTGCTTTAATCAGATCTCTCCATTGGGCATCAGGAACAATTTGAAATTCAATTCCTATTCCCGTTTCCTTTTCAAAGTCTTTGGCCATCTCTTGAATAATTCCAGTCCTTGGAATTCCCGACTGATGCGTACCGAATGTTAACGTAACCTTAGAACCGTCCTCCCCAGATGCATCGTCGGAACTACATCCCACAAGTGCAAGAGCAAAAAGTATAAGTACACCCAAATAAGAAAGCGCTTTTATTTTCATGATTGAACCTCCTCAAAAATTAAGATAAGATATAAATAACTTATGACACGGTACCGTTCATAATTAAAGAATACGCTTACATTAATCTTCACTCAATAGACTAAACCGTTCTCTTCTTTGTACTTTTTCGACTACTAAGATCATGGTGGTGACCAAATTTGAAGAGGATTCGTTTCAAAACCCTTCAAAAGAGACTATTTACTTATTACTCCTTGTTTTTCGTAACCTTATTGGTAATCATTGCAACCATTGTTTTTTACTTCTACAACAATGTAACGAGAACCAATATCATTGAAAACCAGATACAATTGAATCACGCCATTGTAAATTCACTCAATCAGGAATTGAATACCATTAACAACTTTTCTATGAATCTTGTGTTCTCCAATATGGTACGAGAACACTTTAAAGAAGAATTATCAAAAGTTCCGAATTCCAACATAAACTATAAGGAGGATTATTCGGAAGTAACCACACTAATTGATGTCATTCTAGCCATCATTAGCAGTTCACAACCCGCCAAACAAGCGAACATCTATGATTTCAATGGGAAAATGTTAGGTGCCGGTGAATTCAATGGACAAATCTTGACTGACTTGAAGCAGAAGCCATGGTTCGATAAGACGATGGAACTTCATGGGAATAAATATCTTAGCCTAATGGAAAGTAATCAGATACCAACTATGACAAGTAACGAGGGCAATACATATCTAGCCTTAACTCGAGTGTTTAAAAACCAAAATTATGTGAATCAAGGAATTGTTGAAATACTACAGGATGCAGATCGATTCTTTAGCTATCTAAATGAAATAAAAACTCAAAACGAAAATCTAGAAATCTATGTACTAAATTCTACCAACCAACTCTTTTACCCCTACAAACAAACTTCCAAACAACAAGCTATCGTTTATAACAACCATATTAATAAGAACCAATTACAAGAAGATCATACATACGATGTCAAAGGACCATCCGAGACAACAAAATTATTGTCCTATTCAACGACAGATAATATGGATTGGCGAGTCATCGTCTTGCAAGATAAAAGCAAACTATTCGCTTTTCTAAATCAATTAACAATTGTCTTTGTTCTTCTATTAATTAGTACTCTCTTCGTTATTCTAGGAATTTCTTATCTAGTATCGAAGCGAGTCACAAGCCCGTTAGAGAACCTAAGGGTTGCCATTCAAGATTTAGATCCTCTAGACCTTTCAAATAGTAATCGGAAGAAATCAGAACTCACTAATAGTTCCATTGAAGAAATTGATGCACTTCACTCCACATTTCAAAAAATGAGTGAAAAGCTAAGTGAATCTATTGAAGAACTAGTCGTTGCAAGAGAACAAGAGATGGATGCCAAGTTTTTAGCATTGCAGTCTCAAATGAACCCTCATTTTTTATACAATAACTTAGCAAACATCAATGTGATGGCGGAGGAAGGAATGAACGACAAAATTATTCGACTTTCTGAAAATATGTCGTTTATGCTTCGTTATATCTCGCAAATGAACAGAAAAGGAGTAAAGCTAAAGGAGGAAATTGATTATACAGTACGCTATTTGGAATGTATGGATATTCGTTATGAAGAAAATCTATCTTATTCTATTCATATCCCTGAGGGAATGAAAGAAGTAAGTGTACCAATGTTATTGGTCCAACCATTAGTAGAAAATTCTATCAAGCATGGTCTTAACATTGACCCACCATGGCATATTAGCATTGAGGGGAAATGTGATTCCGATATTTGGAGAGTAACAGTAACTGATAACGGACCAGGCTTTGAACCTTCCGTAATAAAACAACTCCAAGAACTATGTAATAAGCTTGATGAAAAAGTAGATATACCGGATCTCCATATTGATGGTATGGGAATTAAAAATATAATAATCCGGCTAAAACTTATGTACGGGGAGGATGCCTACATAAACATTGAAAACCACAATTGTCGTGGCGCCTCTATTACGATAGGTGGAAAATATAAGGAGTGAGGAGAGAATATCTGCTATGGGAAGTAAACAACTCTTTAAGGCAATTATAGTTGAAGATGAGGCATTGATACGAAGAAATCTAGTGAGGAAAATTAATAAATGGAATACCAATTTCACCGTTGTCGGAGAAGCAATGAACGGACAAGAGGCACTAAAATTAATAGAGGAAGAAATACCTCAAATCGTAATTACAGATATTCGAATGCCGATTATGGATGGTCTACAACTAGCTCAAAATATTTACTTTGCCTTTCCCACTGTCAAAATCATTATCTTAAGTGGCCATGACGAATTTGAGTATGCGAGAAAAGCTATTAACTATCGAGTAGAGGATTACCTGTTGAAACCAATCAATGACGAAAAATTCTCAAGCCTCCTCGCTCGAATTGAAATTGACCTTAACAAAGATCTTGACTCGTTGGCTCATGCAGCAACCTCCATGGTCGACAAAGCATCTCAAAAAGAAATAGTAGAAATAATTAAGCTATTTATCAAGGAGAACTATTGTAATGATCTTACTTTAAACGATATTGCCACTCATCTAAATTTTTCTGTGGATTATCTGGGTAAATTATTCAAAAAACACACAGGTATGTCCCCTATTAAATACATTACCAACTTAAGAATGAACGAAGCAAAAAGGTTATTAGCCACAAACTTAGATATGGATATCCAAACAGTCGGTAGGTTAGTCGGGTATAAAGACCCTCATTATTTTAGTAGAGCTTTTAAGAATAACACCGGGTTTTATCCGACTGAGTTTCAGAAGCAAGAGGTAAAAAAGTAGGATCGTATTACAAAAATCATCACAGAATTCTTTAAAGCTGTTTAAATAATTATATTTATTTCACAAAAGCCTTGAGAAGCAGAGGATATAACACCATATTCGAAAAGTTGAAGTTGAACGGATGGCATGTAGAATTTATCAAGACAAAAACACCTACAACTTAGTCTAAGACTACAATTGTAGGTGTTCACGTTAGGATATTAATGAATGGACTAGTTACCGTCCTTTGCTATGTTATCAAACCTTTAGCGGCTCTTCACAAGTAAATTAACCGCCTCTTTGATCAGTTCCTCCGAGCTCTGACCATTCATTTGTTCCTCACGAATACAACGTTCTAGGTTCATGCTTACAATGAGTGCTGCTGTTCGGTCCATCGCGTTTCTAACTGCTGACATTTGCGTCACGACATCTCTGCAATCCTTTTCTTCTTCCATCATTTTAAGTAAACCCTTAACTTGTCCTTCAATCCGTTTCATTCTATTTTTCACTTGGGCATCGTATTTCATAAGGTATAACCCCCCCTTATTTCTTTCATCTGTTATATAATATCCTATCATATGAATCCCGCAAACTGGTAAATACCTGTGATAAAAAGTCAAGCATTAAAGTAATAAATAGCTAAAAAAGTGCTCTTGTCTTGTCCACTTCCTAGGTTGCTTTCATATTATACCCGGAGAGGTATTTTGTAAACTATAAAAGAATATCCAACCAGATTTTTATGGCAGTCCCAGATATTAAGATAGCCAATATAACTTGAAGAATTTTTGTATTTACTTTTTTACCTGTAATAGCCCCTAACGGAGACGCTAATAAACTAGCAACAATCATAATGAAAGCTGGATAATAATCTATTTGTCCAGTTGTTATCTTCCCAATCGTGGAGCCAATGGATGAAATAAATGTGATAGCAAGTGAAGATGCGATGGTCATCCTAGTTGGAATTCTCATAATCACAAGCATAATTGGTACCAATAGAAAAGCACCCGCTGCCCCAACAATCCCAGCGCCAACACCAATGATTAAAGCAAAGAAAGCCGCTAACCATTTGTTAAAGCTAACCTTTTCCAACGGTATATCATCAAGACCCTTTTTAGGCACAAACATCAGAATCGCAGCAATTAATGCCAACAAACCGTACGTAACATTAATCCCCGATTCGGGTAGGAACTTGGAGCCGTAACCACCGACAAAACTTCCTATAAGAATACTAATACCCATATAGGTAATAAGTGTTTTATTAAGGTAACCTCCTTTCCGATAGGCCCATACTCCTCCAATCGTCGCAAAAAGCACTTGAATCGCGCTAATTCCAGAAACTTCATGAGCTGAAAATGCAGCCAGACCAAACATCGGAGGAATGTAGAGCAGCATGGGATACTTAATAATAGAACCCCCAATTCCTAACATTCCTGATAGGTAAGACCCAATAAAACCAATTAAAAAAATTGTAATCATAAAACCAATATCCATCCTGTTCCGCTCCTTTTAAAAAGGGAACCCACTAGGTTCCCTTTCAGTCTTAGCCTTTTTTAATCCAAAATGTAAAAACTTCATCGTTTTCGGCATCTTTTACTAATTCATGGCCACCTGATTTCGCCCATGCTGTGAGGTCACTTTTAGCACCTCTATCTGTCGCATGCACTTCCAATATTTGACCTGATTCCAATTCATTTATCGCTTTTTTCGTTTTCACAATGGGCATAGGACAAGCTAATCCTTTTGCATCTAATACTTTTGTTACTTCCATTCTTCTTCCTCCTAAGCTGTTTATTTATCGAATCGCACAACGATTCGGTCCGATTTCCATCTCACGCTGTTTCTCTTCATCCGGACTCATTTTCCCCATGTTCGTATCTCGAATTTCTTGGTATGCATTTGGCTGTGGCGGTAGGTTTTCCGTCACAAGTCTTCTAAACTCTTGTTCATCTTGGATATTCAAACCGTGATTATGTTTAAAAAGTGTCCCTAACTTCTCAGCAACACTTCCATCTTCATTTAGTTCTTCCACGTTCATAAAATGTGCAGGTAACACAATTAGTTCTTCTGACAATTGTTTATAACGACTGTATAGGCTTTCTCTTAGATCAACTACCCAGTCCTCTGCTTTACCAGCTAAATCTGGTCTCCCAATAGAGTCTACGAACAAGATATCTCCTGATAGCAGATACTTTTCATCTACGATAAAAGATGTGGACCCAATAGTATGGCCCGGTGAATAAATTGCCTGAATATCAATCGATGTTTTCCCAATCGTGATTGTATGACCATCCACCAACGCCTCATACGCAAAGGTTACTTCCTTAGCATCTTTTGGAGGTAGCCAATAATGCGCATTGGTTTTCTCCGCAATTTTTCTTCCACCTGAAATATGGTCGGCATGTAAATGGGTATCTAACACATGAGTTATGTTAGCCCCCTTACTTTTCGCAAATTCTAGAAACACCTCTACCATACGTGTGGCGTCGATAATGGCGGCCTCACCTTCTGACAAGACCATGTAGGAAAGACATCCTTTTCCTATTCTCACAAACTGATAAACTTCTCCACCATCTTTCAGATCTCCAATTTTTACTGGTTCTAGATGTTCACTCCACGCTTTCATTCCACCTTGTAAATAGGAAACTGTTAACCCTTGCTCAGATAACATTTCCGCAACCATGACAGAAGAACCCTCTTTTGCACAAACAACTAAAGTCTCTTTATTAGCTGGTATTTGTTTAATTATTTCTTCTGCACCGTCTAAAAGTTCAAAGTAAGGAACATTTAAATGATCAAACTTATTCCCTTCTATTTTCCAATCCGCAAACGCATCTTCATTACGAACGTCTAAAATAAATAACTCCTCATTCTGAATCACTTTTTGTGTAACGTCCTTAGCTGTCATCATCTTCACAGTCATCACTTTACCCCCCTAGGTATTATTTTTCACAAAAAAAATTTACTCTGCTAGTCCTGTCGTTTTTCCTGTCCAACCACTCATTCCTGGTACAACATTCACCACATTTAAAAATCCTTGTTTTTCTAATTGTTGAGCAGCTAAGTCACTTCTATTTCCGGTTCTACAAACCACATAGATAGAACGTTCTTTATCTAGTTCAGAGAGGCGATCTTCCAATTCTTCAAAAGGAATGCAGATAGCTTCAGCAATATGTTCAAACGCATATTCAGCAGTTTCTCTCACATCTAAAATTGTGATGTTCTCCCCTCCTTCCATCTTTTTCAAAAGTTCCTCATTGGTTGCTACATTCGGATGATTCCGCTCTACTGCATCATCAGTTGAGGACTTTCTTAGAAAATGCCTTAAAATGTTACCATCCTCAATGGTACCTAAATAATGGTGTCCGGCACTTTGAGCCCATGCCTTCAAATCTGCACGTGATCCTACATCTGTTGCCTGAACTTCCATGACTCTCCCAGCTTCTAAGTCTTTCATTGCCTTTTTCGTTTTTACAATTGGCATAGGACATGCTAAACCTTTCGCATCTAAGATGAGATTTGCTTTTAATTGCTCCATTATATTCCCTCCGTTATACCTACACAGGTAAGTGATTATTCTATTTTTCCTTCCCAAGCGAGCATACCGCCATCCATGTTGATAACATTATACCCATGACTCTCTAAAAGCTGTGCAGCGCGACCACTTCTTCCACCAGACCGACAAACCATGATATATTCTTTGGATTTATCTAACTCGTGCATACGATATTCAAGTAAACCCAATGGAATATGAATAGCTCCTGGTATTTTTCCTGTTGCGACTTCATCAACTTCTCGGACATCAATAATATCTTGAGCTTTGTGTCCCTCAACTAAATCTTGAACTTCCTTCGCTTCTAATTGTTTCATGTGTCCATCTCCTTTTTAAATAAACAAGTTAACATTGCCTTCTTCTGCATCTCCTAGGTAAGCAGCAACTCCGGCATAATCTATACCATCCATTAATTCTTCCTTTTGTAGTCCTAATAAATCCATCGTCATTGTACAGGCCACTAGTTTAATTTCTTGTTCCTTTGCCATTTCGATTAAGCTTGGTAGGCTCATCGCATTATGCTTTTTTATCACATTTTTAATCATTTTAGGCCCAAGTCCAGCAAAGTTCATTTTTGAAAGCCCCATTTTATCGGCTCCTTTTGGCATCATTTTGCCAAACATTCTTTCTAAAAAGCCTTTCTTAACATCAATACCCTCCTCTTTCCTTAATGCATTTAATCCCCAGAAGGTATGAAAAATCGTTACCTCATGATCGTAAGCAGCCGCCCCATTTGCGATAATATACGCAGCCATTGCTTTATCATAATCTCCACTAAATAATACAATCGTTGTTTTTTTCTTTTCTGACATTGTTTTTCCTCCTCACTGAAATACATATACCCCTATAGGTATATTTAATGTTAAAAATTAAAAGAGGAAATTTCCTCTTTTAATTAAAATCATTTTAGATGTCATGCCTGACAAAATACATAATATACCCCATAGGGTAATTTTGTCAACATAAGAGATTCTACGATAATCTTTTAAACACCGATTCCAAAAAATAATGGAGGATACAGAATGATTAATAGAATGAAAAAAATAACAGGTTCTATTCCGTTTCATACTCCTTATTATAATCGTATAGATTTGCTTTTTTTGGGGTATTCGGATTATCGTGTAGAAAAATTGTTTTAGTCGATTGGAGCTATATTAGGGGATATTTCAGATAATAGTGTGTAAATAATCAATGATTTTATTGGCGCTCATGGGCCGGGTATTGGCGTTCATTTTCATTTTTGGCGTTCGTGTTTTTATTGGCGAAAATCAACCCTAGGATAAGTTTTTACATGTTCATAATCTAATAGCTTCCCATCTTCACTTACAACTATGATATCTTCACCATAAGTGATATGTGCTCTATAGTAAGGAAGGACTTTCAACGTAATTTCGTACGTACCGCCCACCCCGTTTACTTGCTTTATCGTAAAATTTCTGTTTGATAGGAAGCCCAGCCTTGCACATCTGGCGCTTGTTCATCGTTTTTATAAATCTCGTCGATTGCTTGATTAATCGGTTTAGATAGACTATTAATAAGTGCATACGTTAGTGTATCGCATAATTTTGTGTCCGCTTCATTTATGGGCTTCGCATATACCGATGTTTGCAAGCTTAAGAACACAGTAATAAATACCATGAAATGAAAAACTTTTTTCATTTTTAATCACCTCTGTTTAGCTTCTATGAACTAAAAAGAATTATTCCTGTTAGACGTTTATACACAAAATTAGTCTTAACTTATGGAAAACCAAATTTTATATCGCTAATAAGAAAGAGCATACAAGTAGTTTAGAAAGGTGGTTGAACTTTCCAGCCATGCCCTTCAAACCACTTTCTAAGTAACCATAAATGATCGCTACCTATTACAACAAGAACCCGTTCATCACTATCCTCGGAGACCTCAAGTATATTATTAAAAATCTGAAGTTCTCGTTTCATCCACTTATTTATAAAAGAAAGCCCGATTGCTTCACCTTTAGCATCTACTGAAGCTAGGGAAAGGTATAACCGCTCGTTCATGTCAACTATATCCTTATGATTTAATGCTTTAAAGGCATCCATCACATTATTGTGAAGTTTGAGCTCAGGGTCATGTTCACCTTTTAAAGCTGTCCATAACTCTGGGTAACCATTTTTAACCACATTAATAAGTCGGGTCATTTCTTCTTGTGTGATCTCGCCGGTCCAATTGATGGCATATACATCCTCATGCAATAGTTTTTTTGCTAAACGAAATCCTATCTGCTGAATTTCGTCAACAGAAGCCTTTTCAGTGGATTCTTTATAAAGTTTGTTCAGTGCATTCTGTTCGTCTCTTTCCCATTCTAGAGCTATTTTCGTTGGTTTAAAAATTGAAAGATATTCTACTAATTCGATTATTTCGTCTTCCTTTTGTTTAACTATCTCTTCATCCTGTTCAAAATGAAAAGTGCCCAAAAGGATTACCTCATTCTTTTTTTGCAATGCTCAGCCTCCTCTCCCAGCAGTTACTTAACAACTCCTTCATATGTATAAGGAACAGCTTTATCTAACAAATATCGAACACCTTTTGTATGATAAGGCATCCAAGTATCCGCTTCTTCCAGACTCATCCACTGCACGTCTGAGATTGTTTCCGTATCTTGTATAAAAATTTCACCGCTTACTATCCTTGCTTTGAATGTTATAAAGAGGACATGGTTATCATGTTTTTTCATGAAGGCTTCATTTACGGATACAATGTCGTCCAACTCTACCTGTAATCCTGTTTCCTCTCTCGCTTCTCGAATCGCAGCTTGTTCCAGTGTTTCACCAGCCTCAACCGATCCACCAGGTAGGGACCAATTATCATACTTTATATTTTGAACCATTAGTACTTTGTCTTGTTCTTCATCAAATATAAGAGAATATACGACATTTATTCTTTTCATTCCTCTAACTCCTCTCCTCTCGTTCTATTCATAATTAGGTACAATAGGACAAACCACTGTTTTGAAAATTAAAATCCATTAGCCTACCATAAAAGGAAGAAATACTATAGAAAACCCGATACTGATTAATAACGTTATTAGCCAATCTTTTTTACGAGTCATTTTGAAAAGAATATTGAAGACGGAGCTTATGCAGAAGCAAACAATAAATGCCAATAGAAAAGAAATAAGAAATTCCATAGTGCTCTCTCCCCTCACGATTACAACAACTTTTTAGGTTCATCGGCATACCATATGGCAAAGCCACAGCTCCCACAAACATAAGGATTAATGTTGGTATTTTTCTTATTGGAAAACAATCTATCGCCTTCCGGGTTTTTAACTAGTAGTCCCTTCAATCCATCTGCGACATAACACTTTACTAAAGTGTCACCACATTTTTCACATTGCTTATTTTCCTGCTCCATTAAAACACCTCGTACCTGAATTGGATTTTTCTCTTACAAGAACGTACGTATTGCAAAAGTCGATTGTTTCAAATTATTCCTTCTACCTTTCCATATTCGATAAGGGCATCGTAGGGATCACCTGGAATTTCAAGTACCTTGCAAAAAGCAGACTCTGTCTTATGGCCTTTTCTTTTTAAATCCAAAATTCCAGCTTTAATGCTAGGGTCTCGCCGCATGATCGTGTACTCAATCACCATATGTAAATAAGCATTTTTTTGTTTAACGGGGAGGGGCTGTCCAAATAACTCCCATTCAAAATCTTGAAAGAAAAAATTAGCTTTTATAACTGGAATTTTTCTAATCACTACATCCAGGGATAATCTTGATGCGTCATTGGTCTTATAATTAGCTTTTCTTGTCTTATCATTCGATTCACTACTATCCCTTTGAAATAGAAACACCGACAATTTGGTCGGAAAAGACAAGCATTTCACTAACTTTTTGGATTTTTTCTGGATTAGATAATGGTTTTATAATTGCGTCCTTAATATGTATTGGTCCAGTAATGTTAGAAGCGATGAATTCTGAAGGTAATCCCTTCATTTCTTTTCCAAAATCATCAAGTCCAAAATCTATAAAAGTCTTTTCATCCTCTTCAGAGTCAAACAGATTAATGTCCCCTTCAATGGTTGCGGAATGAGTATGAATAACTAGCTTTCCTACTTGATTAACAATGTCTTGGATAGGATTTTCTCCTAAGTCTAGTTGTTTTTTTAGGTCAAATAGATGTGTAATCATTGCTTTTTTATAATCCATTGCCTTATTAAGTTCATCTAGTTTTAACAAATCTATCTCTCCCTATATAGTATTATTTGATAGAATCAATCAAGTTAGTCAAATATTAATAGACTTAGTTTTAAAAATATTATCCCATTCACAAACTAAACCATAAAATAAGGCTAATTCCAATTAACGAGAAGCCATACAAAATCCAAGCCAAGATTTTATTTCCTTTTGGCACTTCCTTTTTCTTAAGCACTCTATAATGTTGGAATGTTAAAAATATAAAGAGCATAATCGAAATGATCAGTAGTTCATTCATTCCTTAACCTCCTCGATTACTCAACCCAATTCGAAATACGGTCACTAAAATATTGCCCGATTTTCTCCACCTCTGACATAACCCGACTAATTCCAATGTCAGATAAGAACCAGTTTTCCTTGGTTATTCCAAATTTGTCTACTACAGGGCAGACAACAAACTCTGTTTCCCTCGGAAACTCAGCCTGATAAGATAAAAGAGCTCGCCGAGCATGCCCAGCTTTACACACAATGATCGCTTTGGAAGGACGAATTTCCTTCTTTCTCAAAACATCGAGAGAAAAATGGGCATTTTCAATGGTATGTTGGGCCTTATCTTCCTTTAAGATACACGCTTCAGGCACCCCTCTCTCTACAGCAATTTTCCGCAAAAAGTCCCACTCCGTTGTGTTCATATGTGGGTTAGTTCCACCTGAAGGTAGCATATACGGAGCAAATCCTTTGTGAAAGAGATCGGCTGCTTTGATCATCATTTCTTGATGATCAGAACCTGGGATTAGGATTACATCTGAAAAGACAGGTTCATGCTCAACAAATATAAACTCGGTAATACAATCAAATGGATTTGTCACTTCACCTTCACATCCTTTCAGATTATGCCCTTCATCCTAATTACCTTCCCATCAAGCTCCGCCCCTATTTCTTCCAATCCAATTTCACGATAAAACCGTAATGCTCTTTTATTTGTTGGGGAAACTCTTAAATGGTATTCCATCAATCTATTACTCTCAAAAAATGTTCTAGCGTAACGATGTAACTCTTTCCCAATCCCTTTTCCTCGATACTTAGGAGCTAAATAGTAAAGATGTACGTAACCGATCTTTTTTCCATTCCATTCACGGATGGACAATTCCAATTGACCAATTGGGTTGTTATCCATTTCAGCTATAACGAAACCATCAGGATACAAAGAAATTTTTTCCTCCAACCATTGGAGATATTCTATCTCATCTCCAAAACCAGATAAGTTACCAAAACTCACCCTGAATGAGTCTTTACGGTACTTTATGACCTTTTCTCGATCCCTCTTCATATCTATCGTCCGAAATAAAAGCAAATTATTCACCCTTAATGAAGTTTTTACCATTTTTATTTTTACAGTTCGATTACCAATATGACTAATATTTTATTGATCTACCGAATCTAGGAAATGCTGAACTTCCTTTAAAAATCTACTTTGCTCTTCAATATGAGCATAATGAGAAGAGTTACTAAACTCCACATGTGTACTATCTCTTGTGCCCTTTTTTAATATTTCAGATTGACCGATGGACATTCCATCATATTTTCCAGAGATGATTAAGGTCTTACATTGAATGTTTGGAAGATCCTTTGTACGATCATACTTCGAGATTTCATCGTTCTCTTGCCAAATTAAATCGTTCGTTCTTTGATCTTTTTCGAGGAATGCTTCTTGGAGATATGTTGGGTAGCCCACTCTACAAAAAAATAGATTATTGTAGAGTTCCGTTGCCTCATTATATTCCTGTTTTGATACAGTCGTTCCTTTCTCCAATTTCTCTTTAAAATCCTTTAGTTCAGGTGTAAAATACATTTCCTCAAACCTCGGGCGAAGTTCCCTAACTCTATTCCAATTGACAATCCCACTATGAAAAATCAAACTTTCAACTTGTTGCGGATTACGTAAGGATATTTCTAACGCCAAGGTAGCTCCCCACGAATGTCCTAGTAAGTGATATTTATCTATATGAAAATAGGAAACTAGCTCCTCAAATTGGAGGATAAAGTCATCAATTGAAAGATTAGCAAAATGTTCAGATCTAGTAGATCGACCGCTTCCAATCTGATCATATACTAGAACTGGACGGTTTTGCCCTAGATCTAACAGGGGTTGTAACGTAAGAAAGGACAGGCCGGGGCCACCTGCTAATAAAATTAAGGGGGATTTTTGATGAGGATTTTCTTTAGGTATATGAAATTCATAGTAGGTTTTATAGTTACCATACTGGATATAGCCTTTTTTTATGTGGGCCGCTCGCATTTCCTATTCCTCCCCCTTAAGATCCCTATTTACATACTACTAGAAGGTGGGTCGAATTGTAAGTATTTGGACAAAAGGATGTCGTAGTTTTGGTGAGGTCCTTAGCTCTATTAGTTATTATCTTGTTGAAGACAGAATCGCTCCAAGGAATATGTAATCTACTCAACAAGTGTTTTGTGTACATATACAATGATAGCTACCAAATATGCCAGAATCGTTGAAGGAATGAATGAATCTTGGTAAGGAATGTGGATAATCCCATTTATCAGCAGGAAATAGCCACTATTTAAAAAATAATATCCAAAAATTTAGGTAACTTATTTTTGTTTCTTACCCTTGCTTGGTTAAAACCGGATAAAATCCATGTTATCTTTTTTACTCCAACCACGTAAGCAGATATAAAGAAAAAGACTGCTATTGACAATATAATAGGGTCCAATTCAAAATACATGTCTTTATCCCCCAATGATCCATAAGTTGGAATTCCTATATTTCTTACATAAAAAAGCGTCAACCAGGTCGATTAACACTCCTTTATTTCCTTATCATTTTTCCATAACCGCAAGGTAGTTATCTTCTTCATCCGAAAAATTAAATACTTTGCCTGAAGGCATTTCTACCATATCTCCTACATTAATTTGTTTTACTTTAAAGTCTTCGTAAAGCTTTTCAAGATTTTCCGTAAAAAACATAAGGGAAGGTTTCAGTTCTGGTGACATTCTTGCAACCAGGTCTTTATTATGAAGGATTATACTAGTCTCTGGACCCTTGGATGGGGCAATTTCAAACCACTTCATCCCTTCCCCATTTTCCTCAGCTACCACATGAAATCCTGCTTTCCGATCAAAACTTAACCGCTTCTTCCTGATTTTCAACATACAACATGGTCTGATCAACTTTTGAAATCCTAACAGTCACTCCTTGTTTATGTTTCCATACTTTGAAAGTCACACTTCGTTTCGATTATAGTTTTTCTTTAATAGACTTAATTTCTGCTTCTAATTTTGCAACCTTATGTGCAAGGTCATCAGGAGTAGTTTCCTTCCTTGAACTAGTAAATCTACTCTTTTTAATCATCAAATATAACACAACAATTATGGAAACAAATGCTGTAACAAACATCACCATTATGATGATCGGCAAAAGTTCTGCTATGGACATTTTCCCGCTCCTTTCTTGCGATTAATCAATCTTATTCACTATCCTAGTGACTTAATCTTTTTCATCCACCAAGTTTTATTCTTGTTTGGCGAGCGAAGGGGCATGATGACATAGTCATCCGTTACTTCATAAACATCTTCAAATCCTGCGTACACTAAATCAACGTTCAAACGGAAAGGTTTTGCCTTCCTTCCTATCTCTTTTTCAAACTCTGCAACATACTTTCCTACTGGATCCAGAGACTCCCAGAATGACATTGCCATACTTCCACCTGCAGGCATTTCCCACCATTTACGAAAGGCTTGCCAAAGCTCCTTACATATTTCGCCAAGCTCAGGCGCTAGAGAGTCAAAATAGTCTGGTTTATAAAATTCTGCATGACTTCCAATCTTAGCTCGTTCTGACACCAAGAGTTCCCACCAACGGAGCCAGTAGTTTGTAAGAACAACCATTTCTTTTTCTGTTAACGATTTACTCGGATTTACAGAGCTCCAATTATGTATAGAACTAAACGGTTTTTGATCAGGAATTAATTCATAAGTACAAGCAACATAAACCGCAAAGTTCAGCTGCTCAACACCTTGAGTTGTCACACTCCAAGTTGGTTCTCCGTTTATTTTCATGCTTTCACCTCTTTTTCAGTTATCCTCCATTCATAGATAAAATAAAAATACAATCCAACGGTTTTACTTACAATTCATTCCACAAAAAAGCATTTATCCTCCTTTAAATGGGTAAATACTTTTATCCAAAATTTAATCCTTTTTATTGTCCTCCCATTTCACACTCCTGGACTTTAGCAAAAATAAAATCTCTCAATTGCCATAACTGACCTTCTCCAAAAAAGTTGTCCTCTTTTCCGTTTGCATATCCGTCCATCACTTGTTTAACCGTCTTCGCCTGTGATCCCGGAAAATTATTAAGTGCCCAATCTCCAGCTTCCTTTTTAGAAGAAATAACTCCTTCTTGTAAAAACCATAGAACTCTTATCATATTTAAAGAACAATAGATTGGATTCTTTTGAATATTTTCTAAGCAATCACGGAAATCAGCCATGATGGAAGAACGATAATGATTTACTGGTACAAGAGGGATAACCTCATTAATGGATCTCCCTTCTATACAAATTCCTCTATGTTTTGTGATCATCAAATGCGCGGCAAGGTCACCGTCCGTCATTGTTTCACCATTCATATATTGGAAGGTTTTCTGTTCTAAGTCCTCTTGATACCGCTTTCTCCAATGTTCACTATAATGAAAATCATACGGACTAGGGTGCTCCCATTTCTCTAATTGTCGCATATTTAAAAAACTTATTTCTACAGGGTATGGCTGACCTGAATATCTTAAGAAAAGCGAAGCTAATCTCCTTTTCACCTCGACTGATAATGATTGATCTGTGACGACCAAAATATCAATATCACTTTTGGATGGGTTAAATCCTCCCATAGCAAGTGATCCATGGATATAAAATCCTACAAAACTTGTATCTATAATCCTTTTAATTTCATGCAGAATTTCATAAATGAAATCTTTTACATCATTTGGACAATTGTCCCAACTAGAAGACATTTTCTTCTCCTTTATAGTGATTACCTTCAATTTTAACCAAGCTGGTGGTTATCGTAATATAAATTTTATTCAATGGAAAATCGAACCTCTTCATTTCTGAGGAAACTAACTTATTTGATTAGCCTCAATTCCCGACTGAATTACCTCTATCTTGGATTTTCCTTTTTATACAAATATGAAGCAAGCAATAGCGAAACCCCAAGAAACATAAAAGTAAAAGATAGATACAGTTCACTTATTTCAAACTGTCCATTAAATCTATACATAAAAATAAAGGTACCTACAATTATAAATAGAATTCCCAAACCAAGGTTCAGCTTTGCAAATGTTAAATGTTTTTTCATACTAACCCCCTCAACCCTGATTAGTTAAATAAAACCTAAAAGAAAAGAACCATTTACATTTTATGGCACTGCTAATAGCCTAGCCCAAATACTCTGACACAAGTTCAAGTGCAATTACCTTATTTTCCCCCGCATAAACTTTGTAGGCTTTGGCATGAGGTCTCGAAGATACAATCTTCTGAAGATCCCAGTCCACATAGTGAAGCGCAACTCCGTCATCAGCCGCGATCCCCCCTTGAATTAGGTCTGATTTGATGAGAGATTGTTAGGAAGGCCTTTTATTTTCCTCTCCATCATAATGGGGACAATTACTTCCTTTTAAGAACCCTAAGCACGTCATTGGTTCTAGACCACAACCAGAGGAATCCGTAATGCCCTCTTCGAACCAACAAATCGAACCAGCACTTATTCCAGCTAGAACTATTCCTTTATCCAAGCTTCCCGTACCACTAGGTCGACTCCCCACTCTTTCCAAAGAGTAAGCATATTTCTAGTATTTCCACCACCTACATAAAGAATATCTTGCTCCAACAAAAATTCCTTTATGCCCCTCGTCTTTGGATGAAAAAGGGACAGATGTGTTGGAACACATGGCTGTTTTTCAAAGGAATGATAAAATCTAGCAATGTAATTATCTGAATCTCCACTTGCCGTGGGAATAAAACATATCTTGGGAGTTTTTTTAGGCGATTGATGGAGTATGTATTGATCTAGTAGAGGGTTTTCTGGCTCCATTGAAAAACCTCCACCACCTAAAGCGATGATCTGTCTCATTTAGCCTCTCCTCACAAATGGTCTTAATTTCATAGTTAACCCACAACATAACTATTACCATATTTTACCTTTGTTAAAGTTACTTAATAGCTATGTGAATTTCTATTTCCCCATTAGAGTAGTATTTTTCGAAATCATATGAATAAACTCTATCTAAAGAACCTGCTTCTTCTAGTTGCCAAATCTTATTCCAGGTTTTAATGATACCTTGTTCGTTAGTAGCATCTACTTTAAAGACTTCATATTTCTCATCATTCGGTATTTCAACTAAAGAGTCTCCATGATCATCTTCAATTGCAACACTTAATGAATAATCTCCTTTATAGTCACTTTCATAATCAAAATAGATACCATATACAATTCCGTTATAATTTTCCAGTTTGCTAGATGATTCTTCCCACATTGTTTGGATTTTCTCCATTATTTCTTTGTCACTAAAATTATTGGTTCTAATACTGTTGATCATATACATCTTCATAATAATTCAATCCTCTCTATTTTATAAACTTTGATTCTTAATAGTGAACAGCCCGTTCCTTTTTGCATAGCAGCTAGGAAAAGGCACAAAATATTAGGACCACTATCATGTATAGGTATAACCGATTAGCTTCTCGTTCTTATTTTCTTACTAATAAAATACCAGACAACCAACACACCTAGTATAATTAATAAGTAGAGAGACCATGGATCACCGTTATCATTTTGATCGTCCAGATACTCTTCAAAAAATTCCCTTCTTTCTTCATTTTCCTCCTCCACGTTCCCATCCTTCAGCTTTACAATCCCGTTCGATCCACCTACTGTCACACGAAGTCCTACCTTTGGATCACTTTTCAGAAATAACAAGAATCGTCCACCTTCTGCTTGGAAATTTTCTAAGATAGAGCCATCGGCACAATCTATTCCAGCAGTTATTTGGTCTGGAACATCCCGCTTATAGGATTTTTCCACATTAAATTTTTTTCCACAATAAGGCATGGTTTTCTCATCGGCCATGGAATCCGCAGAAAAATCAAAGGTACCCTCAACAACAACGGTTGCTTGATCTACCACCTCATGTGGTTCTATCTCGTCCCACAATGTTGCTAACAAAGGTTTTGCAGAAATCAATAGGATTAGAGTAATAAGTAAGAATAATGAAATAATGACCTTTCTCCCCATTGTACTGACTCCTTTTTAGTCTTAATTTTCAACAAATATAAGTTTATATCATATTAAACATTTTAACATAAAATTCCATAAGTTCTTGAAAAGAGAAGAACTTATGGAATCGGGAAAAATATAAAAGGCACTAACAGAGAAATCTCGTGGTCATTTGAGAATGTTACACATTATTTATTACTTAAAGAAAAATAGAGTAGACGTTCGGAAATTCTTATTTACAGAAGGTATGGTCAAGTAAAGGTCCGAATAACATAGTTAACAATGCCTAAGTCATCCAAACCTCCTTTGATCTGAATAGAGGATAAACCTAATGGAAGCCGCATCAATCTATCTTATAGTACTACTTATACCCTAGCCTAAATATCCTGACACAAGGTTCAAGTTCTTTTACCTTGTTTTTCCTGTATGAGGATTGTAACCATACTTTCCATCTAAAAAATCTGTTTTATTCGGTAACCTTAAGTATTATTTTTAGATGAAGCAACTAGATACAATATGCTCTAATAAAATGCAATTAATTGTTACTGGGAAAGTCCTTTCCTCTCCGAAAAAAATCTCAGCTAGTCTTCTCCATAAATAAGTCCTTTCTTCTGAAAACGCTAAGTACAATTCCTAATATCATACAATTAATTAAATTATATAGAACTCCATAACTTATAAAAGGAAGTCCCACACTTATAATCGGTAACAAACCAAAGCTCATGGCAATATTGTATAAGATTTGTGATGCAAAAATAGAAACTCCACCAATCAATAGCATTCGCCCAAATGAATCTTTAATATGTTTACTAACTATTATCATACGACTTAATAGTAAAACCAGCGTTATGAAAATGAAAGCTGCTACTAGCCAGCCATAATTATAAGCAATACTTACGAAAGCAAGGGTAGTATGAGCTTCAGGTAGAATCATGTCGGTCATTTTTCCGTTCCCTAACCAGCCAGCGCTGGATAATAAATCTCTAATCAAAATATATATGTATCCATTAGAGGAAGAAAAGTTTTCCGGGTATAAAAAACCCTTTACTCTTAATAAGATACCTTTATGAGAAAGCACATAAAAAATCCCTTGAAGTGTTATTAGAACCCCCATTACAAGTCCTAACTTGACTTTCTTTTTTTTACCCACTTGACTCCAACAAATCATGGTGAATGCCATGGTGACATACAAAAGTGAAGTTGGAAGATCTCCAATTAATGTGATTAAGATTAGGGGTATAACTACCATTAAAGAAAGTTGTGGCAACTTGATTGTTTTTTGATACAAGAATGCCACCAAGCTAACAAATAGGAACGGGAGAAAATGAAAACTATTAACTAAAAAGGAACCAACCTTCAAATACGGTAACCCATTTATCGTGTAGGTAGGTACTAGCCACAGCACCATCAATAGAAAAACTCCTATTGCGTAAAGAAGCACCTTGTATTTTATAAATCTTGTGTAATCGATTAACATAAATCCTATCACAGTACTAATTCCCAATCCTATATAAATATACTGCTTAACAATATAGTATCTTTGTAAGGAGTCAGCAAGGATTGGAAGAAAACTCAAACAAAAGGTTACCACCAATAAACCAACTAGCCACCAATCAACTCGTGGTCGATGTATCTTGTTAAAATGGTAACTCAATTGAATGGGACTTCCCATTTGGTTTACCACATGTTCCTCCGCTTCTATTTCCGTCATCCCTTTCCTAAGATAACGTTGCTTTTCCTCATTAATATGATGCTCAAGTTCCTTAGCTATATATGGTCTTACACGCTTGGATTTTATTTTACCTACAACTGTATCAATGAAAATTTTTCGTTTCCCAGTCATTACGAGCTCACTTCCAACCATAGTTTCATGGATAGCTTATTTTTCGTACTACTACTTTCCAGCTTAGATAAGAGTCTTTTCCCTTTTGAATGAATTATATATCTCTTTACTTCATTCTCATCCCAATTGGACACTACATATCCTTTTTGTTCGATACGGTGTAAAATCGTATATAAAAATCCCTCTTCACCTTCAAAATTTTTAATTCCACGTGAGCTCAATTGCTTAGCTAACTCATGCCCTGTCTTTTCTTCAACAAGGATCTGTAAAATAGCAACAAGAATATCCTTCTCATCTTTTTCCTCTTTTTTTATTCTTCCACGGACACTGTCCATATGTTGTTCCGAAAAGTGTAGGTCCTTAAATGCAGTACCATGCATGGCTTCTTTTAGCCTTTTCAAACGCTCTTCCATCTGTGCTACCCTCCTAGTTTTTCCTGTAAAATGGCTTTAGCACGCCTCAGTCTCGTTTTAATGGTGTTTACATTTTGCTTGGTGACTTCCGCAATCTCTTTGAGTTGCATCTCTTCAAAATAAAATAAATATATTAATTCCCTATACTTTGTTGGTAAAGCCATTACAGCCTGAATTAACTCTCCATCTTCACTTCTTTGAATAACTTCCTCTTCGACCGATTTATCTTCTCTTCTAATTGGATAGGACTCGTCTTGTGTTACCATTACATTTTTGTGATACCAACTCTTAAGGTGGTCCTTACAGTGATTAATGGCAATTCTATAAATCCAAGTCTTTATTTTGGATTCGTGTTTATATGTATGAAGGTACTTATAACACTTGATAAAAATCTCTTGAGTCAGGTCCTCAGCAATGGGTTTGTCCTTTACATAGGCAAAAACTAATTGCAAAATATCCTGACCATACAGTCTCATAATTTCATCTATCGTTAAGTTCTTATCTTCCAGTTGAATATTATCCATCATTGATTCTTGCAACCTTTTCACCTCCTATTAATTAGACGAGAGTGGTTGTGGTTAAGTTTTTGTCATTCATAATAAATACTAGATGAGATATAAATATAGCTCCTGAAATGTTCAGGAGCCTTTTATATTCTTCAAAATATATACACTTACAAACAATCAAGTATTCTAAGTCAACTATCTCACCATAGTACGAAGTATTAGGAAAGTTTTTTTTACAAAACCAGTACTATCACCCATATCATGCGCACCCTGCCTATCCTCTTGGTTGCCACTATTTAAACCAATGTAAATGGCCCCTTGTTCTATTGCCCATTACTCAGCTTCTTGTAAAAGACGTTTTCCTATTCCTCTTTTCCTAGCTCTGCTACTGACTACAAGAGAAATTACTCTACAATAATTTCCATCCTTGTTATACAGCCATCCTTTAAACAAGATGCCTTACCCGATTCCTGATTATGAATCCCTCGATGAACTTTCAGTAGTCCGAACACCTCTTGAGATCCCGGAAAAACTCTTTTCTAATCGTTGTCTGAATACTAAAATTATCTTTTCTTTTTTCCTTTGTTAAGTTCGTAATTCAAATGTAGTCTGCCACAATAACATACTTTTCTTGACTAAATATGTCCAAATATGTATAAGTAACCTAATTTTCTTAGACTAAATAGATAAAAACCCCCTTAGTCACAGACAATTGGAGGATTTTCTATATTAAACGAGTTAATTTTACTTCTTCTGCTTTTCTAAAACTACTTCCTCTTTCTTATCTTCCCACGTAATAGTGGCAATCATCTTATCATTTTTGAAATCAGAATAAACTTGTTTTGTCATACTAATAAAAATATCTTTTTGTATATTTAACTCAATCCTACCACTAAAGGTAACACTTTCTTGAACAGATTGTTTTTCAATTTCTATGTTTGCGTCATCTATAGGTGAGTTACCCCTATATTTTATAGAAATTTCATGTTTGGCTTCTAGTTTTTCCTCAATACTATAGTAAATGCCGCTTACATAATCCTTTATTATCCAGTTTTGAGATTTCCCTTTTAGAGTAAAATCAAAATATTCTTTTTGACCGTTTACATTCTTACCTTCGTCATTTTGACATCCAAATAGTAGCATTGAGCAAAATAGAATTAAAATTAGTTTTCTGTACAAAAAATCACCACCTCAGTTAATACCCTAACATTATTTATATTTATTTTGTAATGCTAATTCAACTCCATGATTACTATCATGCTTTGGTGTCCCCATTCTTTTTCCATTTCCTATAATGATAAGCTATGTCCGCTACGACAATGAGTAAGAATATAATACCAATATTTCTGTATTCATCTGATGATAAGTATCCAATCCAATAAATAGCAAGATAAATAAGAAACACAAAGGGAATTCCCCACAAGGAACGGATCAACTTTCTTCTATAAGTTAATCTATGATAGTTCAATACAAATCCTTTATCTACCTTTTCTACATCCCTGTACTTAGCAGATAGGATGGTATGAACAATTAATCCCACGATCAATGGAGCAATAAAAGATAGTAGAGCCATTCACATTTCTCCTTTCTGTAATAGGTACCACGGTTTGAACATTAATTTTCTAAGCAAAAAATCCCCCTTCTTCAGAACCGACGTCAAATTTTCTTGTTCTCTTAATAAAGTGGGGTGCTTTCTTTCTCGGTAAATATAAGTTTATAATCTATATATATTTTAACATAAAATTCCATATGATCTTCGGAAGGGAAAAACAAAATAGGGATAAAATCATAAAAAAGACCACAACAGAGATACCTATTGTGGTCAGTTGAACATGTTAACAGTTGCAAAATAATAAAAGAATGTATAGCTGACATTTAGAAAGTTCTCATTCACAGAAATAATGGCTGAATAAACGAGTAAACCCTTACTTCCGGTTCGAAATTACATACAACACCTAAATCCTTCTAATCATCCAAATTCACCACATAAATACGATTAAAAGAATCCGCCCAGTTCCAACCTTTAGATTCAATACGCCATCCTTCTTCATCCTTCTCATTAGCTTTTCCAAAGTAAAGAGTTCTTCCTTCTTCTTTTCACCTAGGTTAAATTCTAGGTATGTACTTCGAACCCTAGTTCGGATTTTATTACGATTATTACTCTTTTGTCCCAGTCTCTTCTTTTAGTCACTTTATAAGCCAGAATTAATTTGTTATATTTGCTTCTTCAATAATATTAGTAATCAATGATTTTACAGTCTGATTTCTAGCTAACCTTGGACTTTGCCCTGACCATAGAGACATAAAATCCCGATTTTTTTGTAAAGAAGAGGCTTTCCTAATTCCTTTAGTCAATGAGTTTTGAATGGGGAAGTTTGGTAAGTATGCTTCACTTTGCTGCATTTCTGAAATAAATTTATTTTTAACTCCTCTTGCCCATTTCCCTGAAAATGAACGTGTTAATACAGTCTGGTCTTCATAAGTATGAAGGATTTCTTCCTTATGTATCTCATTTGCCCCACTTTCCACACAAGTTAAAAATGCTGTACCCATTTGTACGCCCTTTGCACCTAAGCAAATAGAAGCCATGAATCCTCTTCCATCCATTATTCCTCCAGCAGCAACAACAGGAATACTTACTTTGTCAACAACCTGTGGGATTAGTGACATTAATCCTATCAAACTTTCCTGATTGTCTTCTATGAAATTTCCGCGATGTCCACCCGCTTCACTACCTTGCACAACAACAATATCCATTCCACTCTTTTCTATTTCAATTGCTTCTCTTACAGTAGTAGCTGTTCCTATTACAATAATGCCACATTGTTTCAAGTCATCGATTATCTTTCTTGAAGGAATACCGAATGTAAACGAACAAACCGGAACGTGATTTTCCATTACTGCTTCGATTTGTTCATGAAATGTTTCTACCACTATATTAAACTCGGGAATTTCCAAGTCATCTTTATCTTGTAAATGTAATTGTTCACGGATAGGCTTTAAAAACTGATTAGCTTGTTCTATTTCATTTTCTGTCCCAACGAATTCATTCGGAACAAACAGATTTATACCAAACGTGTTAGATGTCAATTCCTTTATTTCTCTAATCTGCTCTAGGATTTGTTCAGGGGTCATATAGCCTGCTCCGATCATCCCTAAACCACCCGTGTTAGAAACCTCTGTTACTAATTTCGAAGTTGTTACTCCTCCTGCCATGGGTGCTTGAATAATCGGATACTGAATTTGCAAAAGTTCCGTAATCTCATTATTTAACATAATTTACACCTCGAATAATATTGTTTTATTCTCCCTATCTAAAAAGATAAACTTGCCAAAATACTTGGTGCTATTACTAATAAACAAAAGATATTATTTTTTTCTATATGTTATCTTTCTATATTGCCCCCACTGTTCATTTAATTCATTGAGCCTTATTATCTTGTAGGGATTAAAAACCGTCTGTCCATTTTTATTGAAGAATAGGCTGTTACCAATGTAAAAAGAAGCGTGATGTATAACTCTATTTTCATCTATCCAAGTTACAACATCTCCAGCTCTCATCTCATCATTAGTTACATCATAGTTTGCATTTTTCAACCCATAGAAGAAGGTTTCATGGTGAACCCATTCTTTAAGTATCCATTCTTGTGCCGTTATGGCGAACAATGTGGCAGACAAACAGTTACTCCCAGAAATAGTTGTATGTGTATTCGCATACTTCCTAATATGTATTGGCGAATCATCAAGTACATCGTGACAAATCCAACTATCCCATTCTTGTGAATATGCAAGTAAAGCAGCTTCTTTTATTTGATAAGGTAATTCCTCCCACATTCTATGTTGAATGACGACTAACTTTTCCTCATGCTCTCTTATAATGTAGTCTGGAGGAATTGAATCTCCAGACGGGAATAGGGATAGAGGAAGAATCATCCCTCTGCCCATCTTATACTGAATACTAAAAATATCTTTCCTTGCTTCCTCTGTTAAGTTGGTAATCCAACTGTAGTGTGCCACAATAACATACTTTGCTTTACTAGATATATTCCAATATGTATAACTGTTAACCATTTGAATTTGTTTATAAGAGGAGTGTTTTAAAAATTCTTCAAATGGAACCACTAAAGCTCCATTAAGATATTCATCAAATAAACTTAAATCTTTCTCTTCTACGAAGAAAAGGTCTTTTTCTGGTACAAATTTTTCAACCCATTTTTTCATTTGATGCTCTGTAGGTTTTATCTTCAAGGTCAATTCAATCCCATCTTTCACGCGAATGTACTGGGTGTGTAATCTTGTTGTATAAAATAGCGTTCATCCCATTAATAAATGGTAATTAGTTATGCAATCCATGGACTAACATTCATACTCCATCTTTAAAAACTCAAATGTACTTCCATTGGTATCTTGCATAAAGGTTGTAACATCCCTAAATCCAATCTGTCTGTACACTTTTATCGCTCTTTGATTAAAAGTTGCAACTGATAAGGTTATTTTTTCAGGATTATATTCTGCTTGGACAAAATCCAAACCCGCCTTTAGAAAGTCTGAGCCCATACCTCTTCCCGTTAAATCTGGTCTCAACCCTAATCCAATATCAACAGTTCTTTTGTTTACTTTGTAAACAGTAAAGAAAGCAACAAGTTCTTTTTCCTTAGTTACCGCAAACGTTGAATCCCCTCTAGTCTCCTGGTCTAAAAATTCATTCAAATCCTCTTTATCCGCTTCTAAATCATAAAAAGAATAATCGCCATCGTAATGCCAGTTAAATGCGATTTTCTCAGCTTGTTTTTGAGTCAAAAAACTAAACTTATACTCCATAAATACACCTACTCATAGTTTACTTTGTATTTTTACCAACCTCTTCTTTTCAGTAAAAAAAATCCCTATATATGTATTAATCCTAACATGGTGCATATTATATATCACCACTATTTTTAGAGGAGATAAACACCTTAAAAGCTTATAACTCTCTTCCATTAATGGTAATTTTTAATAAATTTCTCATTGACACTCAATTAGAAAGCGCTTACACTTAAGTTAGTTATTAGCTATTAGTTAAATAAACTGCTGGAGACTTGGTATATGAAAAATAAACCCAACTTTCGAATTGGTCAGTTAGCCATCCTGTCTATCCTTCAAGATGATGTCTCTGTTATCGATGAGAAGATAAAACAAGCAAACTGGCAATCTTGTATTGGTAGAGTGGGATCCATGGAATCTAACAAGATTGTTGCAGCTATTGAAACTGCTGCAAAAAAGAACAAGATTGTGAAAGAGGGGCTATATCGAGAAACGCATGCCTTGTATCATGCTATTATAGAAGCATTACACGGCGTAACTCGAGGTCAAGTTCAATTAGGAACCTTTCAGCGAACTGTTGGACTGCGCTTTTCGGTTGTACGAGGGACACCTTACCAAGAGGATGAGGAAGGCGATTGGATTGCGGTTGCTCTGTATGGAACGATTGGGGCACCAATTAAGGGTCAAGAACATGAAGCAATAGGATTAGGAATTAATCATATTTGATTATGCCCAGAGTGATTAGACATTAGGGGGCTATATCAAAGGAATGTGTTTTTTTGCATTCCTTGATATGGCCCCTTTTCTATTGGCCAATAGGATAAACATACAAAAAGAAGAAGGTGATCTAGGTGAAAATATTGGATGGAAAGTCACTAGAACTGAAGGACTTGGACCAAATCATTTATAACGGGGATTACGTTCAAGCATCTAAAGAAAGTTTAGATAAAGTACGAAAAAGTCGGGAAGCTGTCGAGCATATTGTCCAACAAAAACGCATCGTCTACGGAATAACAACAGGCTTCGGAAAATTTAGTGATGTACGAATTGAACCCAAAGATGTAGAAGCACTTCAACATAACCTCCTCTATTCTCATGCTTGCGGAGTTGGAGAAGCCTTTCCAGAGGAAGTAAGTCGGGCTATGCTCGTTCTTCGTGCGAATGCATTACTGAAAGGTTTTTCAGGTGTAAGACCAGTTATTATTCATCGATTATTAGATCTTGTGAATGCCAAGATTCATCCTATCATCCCCCAACAAGGATCTCTTGGATCAAGTGGGGATCTAGCTCCTCTCTCCCACTTAGCCCTCGTTCTGCTTGGAGAAGGAGAAGTCTTTTATAAAGGAAACACAGTAAAAAGTATGGAGGCATTAGAAAAAGAAGGAATAGAACCAATTTCCTTAACCGCTAAAGAAGGTTTAGCTCTTATAAATGGTACCCAAGCCATGACAGCAATGGGAGTAATCGCTTATCTACAAGCTGAAAAACTAGCTTTTCAATCCGAGATTATTGCTTCCATGACCTTAGAAGGATTACGAGGAATTATGGATGCTTTTGATGAAGATATTCACCTTGCTAGAGGATATCAAGAACAGGTAGATGTTGCATGTTGCATTCGTTCTTATTTAGAAGGAAGCAAACTAACTACTAGACAAGGTGATTTACGGGTTCAAGATGCGTATTCCTTAAGATGTATTCCCCAAGTACATGGAGCGAGTTGGCAAACCTTACAGTATGTAAAAGAAAAACTGCAAATAGAAATCAATGCAGCCACAGATAATCCTTTAATTTTTGATGATGGCGACAAAGTAGTTTCCGGAGGGAATTTTCATGGGCAGCCTATTGCACTCGCCATGGATTTCTTAGGAATAGCCGTTTCCGAGCTTGCGAACATTTCCGAACGACGAATCGAACGACTGGTCAATCCGCAACTAAACGACCTACCACCCTTTTTGAGCGCCAAACCTGGTCTTGAATCTGGTGCCATGATCTTGCAGTATTGTGCCGCTTCCCTCGTATCTGAAAATAAAACATTGGCGCACCCGGCTAGTGTTGATTCTATTCCTTCCTCGGCTAATCAGGAAGATCATGTAAGCATGGGAACAATTGGTGCAAGGCATGCCTATCAAATTATCCAAAACACTCAAAACGTTCTTGCCATTGAAGCTATATGTGCGATGCAAGCCGTGGAAGTCAGAGGAAAAGAACAAATGGCAGAGGTTACAAGAGCTACATTAGAAAAAGGGAGGGACTATGTTCCATATATTGAGAAGGATCGGATTTTTTCCATCGATATTAAAAACGCTGTCAGGTGGATGAACAAAGAAAAGTGGCCTGTGTTCTCCCCTACCAAAGATAGCGAAAAAATAAAATGATCATGATGAGGAAAGGAGAAACGATATGTCAACAAAATCAAGTAGAGTGATTCGTGCACATAGAGGAACGGATTTGGACTGTAAAGGATGGGAACAGGAAGCGGTATTACGTATGCTTTCCAATAACCTAGATCCTGAAGTAGCAGAGAATCCAGAAGAATTAATTGTTTACGGTGGAATTGGAAAAGCAGCGCGAAACTGGGAGGCTTTCGATGCTATTGTAGAGCAATTAAAAGACTTGGAGAATAATGAAACTTTACTGATTCAATCTGGTAAACCTGTTGGTCGTTTTAGAACCCATGAAAGTGCACCGCGTGTTTTATTGTCCAATTCGGTACTTGTACCAAAATGGGCAAATTGGGAGCATTTCCATGAACTAGATAAAAAAGGCTTGATGATGTATGGACAGATGACTGCCGGTAGTTGGATTTATATTGGTTCACAAGGAATCTTACAAGGAACGTATGAAACCTTTGCAGAAATTGCCCGAAAACATTTCAACGGTAGTTTAAGAGGCACTATAACATTAACGGCCGGGCTCGGAGGTATGGGTGGTGCACAACCACTTGCCATTACGATGAATGAAGGGGTTGCCATTTGTGTAGAAGTAGACCAATCCAGAATTGAAAAACGATTAAAAACAAAATATGTGGATCGTATGACAGATTCCTTAGAGGAAGCCTTACTATGGGCAGATGAGGCTAAACAGAAGGAGGAACCATTATCTATTGGACTAGTAGGAAATGCTGCGGAAGTTCATCATGACATTTTAAAACGTGGTATTTCAATAGATATTGTGACGGATCAAACCTCCGCACATGATCCTTTAAACGGGTACATCCCTATCCATCTATCATTGGATGAGGCGACACAACTGCGAAAAGAAAAGCCTAATGATTACGTGAAGCTCGCATCCACCAGCATGAAAAAACACGTGGATGCAATGCTAGGTTTTCAAAAGAATGGGTCTATTGTTTTTGATTATGGGAACAACATTCGTCAAGTCGCGAAGGATGAAGGATTAGAACATGCCTTTGATTTTCCTGGCTTCGTACCAGCCTATATTCGACCTTTGTTTTGTGAAGGAAAAGGGCCGTTCCGTTGGGTTGCCTTGTCTGGTGATCCGGAAGATATTTACCGAACCGACCGCTTAATCAAGGAGCTATTCCCAGAAAACGAAGCTCTTATCCGTTGGATAGATATGGCGCAAGACAAAGTAGAGTTCCAGGGCCTTCCCTCCAGAATTTGCTGGTTAGGCTATGGAGAACGAATGAAAATGGGGTTAGAAATAAATCGCCTTGTTCGGAATGGAGAATTAAAAGCGCCGATCGTTATTGGACGTGATCACTTAGATTGCGGGTCTGTTGCCTCTCCAAACAGAGAAACAGAATCGATGTTAGATGGCAGCGACGCTGTGGGAGACTGGGCCATTTTAAATGCACTCGTTAATACCGCTGCCGGAGGAAGTTGGATATCCGTTCATCATGGTGGAGGTGTCGGGATGGGCTATTCCTTGCATGCTGGAATGGTTGTCGTTGCGGATGGGACAGATTTAGCAACGGAAAGACTCGAACGCGTCCTAACTACTGATCCTGGAATGGGAATTGTACGCCACGCAGATGCCGGATATGAAAAGGCTAAACAAGTAGCCAAGGAAAAAGACGTCATCGTACCAATGTTGGATAACGAGTAAGAGGAGGAAAAGGATGACACTTCAAGTAGATACGTTACTAATAAATATTGGACAGTTATTACCGATGAAGGCAAATGGCCCTAAGAAAGGCAAAGAAATGGGGTCTCTTGAAGTAATCGAACATGCTGCACTAGGTATTAAAGATGAAAAGGTCGTTTTTTACGGGACGATGGAAGAAGCCAGTCATATAAAAAGCAAAGAACAAATCGATTGCCAGAATAAGCTAGTAACACCTGGTTTAGTAGATCCCCACACCCATCTTGTATTTGGTGGGTCAAGAGAACACGAAATGGCTCTTAAACAACAAGGTGTACCCTATCTAGATATCTTAAAAAATGGTGGTGGTATTCTTTCAACAGTTGAAGCAACTCGGAATACTTCTTTAGAGGATCTGATTGATAAAGCTAAACCCCATCTAAACAGGATATTATCCTATGGCGTAACGACCATGGAAGCCAAAAGTGGGTATGGATTGGATCCTGAAACAGAGTTAAAACAACTTGAGGCCATACGTGCATTAAACCAGGACCATGTTCTAGATATTGTTTCCACTTTTCTTGGAGCGCATGCCATTCCTGCTTCACAAAAGGATGATCCAGATGGATTCTTAGATGAAATGGCCAGGATGTTTGAAGAAATAAAAGAAAAAAACTTAGCTGAATATGTGGATATATTTACGGAAACTGGTGTTTTTACCGTTGAACAATCGCGAAGATTTTTACAAAGAGCTAAAGATTACGGGTTTGGACTTAAAATCCATGCCGATGAGATTGACCCGCTTGGTGGCGCAGAGCTTGCTGCAGAGCTAGATGCCATCTCTGCAGATCATCTCGTAGGGACTTCTGATGAAGGAATAAAAAGAATGGCACAAGCTGGAACAATCGCAGTACTTTTGCCAGGAACAACCTTTTATCTTGGTAAAGAGACTTACGCACGCGCAATAGAGATGATTCAACAGGACAATGCTGTGGCGCTTGCTACGGACTTTAACCCAGGGAGCTGTCCGACAGAAAATATTCAACTCATCATGTCACTAGCAGCTCTTCGGTTAAAGATGACCCCAGAAGAAATTTGGCATGCCGTAACTGTAAATGCAGCCCATGCTATAGGGCGTGGCGATCAGGCAGGTCAACTTACTGTCGGTCGAAAGGCAGATGTAGTAATATGGGATGCGGCCAATTATTTATACATCCCTTATCATTACGGTGTCAACCATGTTCATGCAGTACTTAAAAATGGAAAAGTTGTTTATAAAAGGGGGAATGGCGTTGAAAGATTATCCTTTTCTTGATACCCCTAACACCCCTTATCATGATCGTTACATCCAAAAGATTGGCGACATCATTCAACCATGGGACGGCGACCCTATTAATGGCTATGGAATAATAGGTGCGCCTCTCTCTAAATCATCGATTAGTCATTCTGGGGCAGCATTTGCCCCAGGCACTATTCGTAAAAGTTTATCTGGATTCACCACTTATTCCATAGAGGAAGATATTGATCTAAACCAGCTCGTCATTTCCGACCTTGGCGATATAACCATGCATGTAACAGATATTGTCCACTCTCAAAATAGGATATATGAAACGATGAAACATCTTCTGATGAAGAACCCTTCTTGGAAACCAATCTTGCTTGGTGGCGATCACTCCGTAAGCTTCCCTAGTATCAAAGCTTTCTCCGAGGTAAAGGGAAGTGTCGGTGTCATTCAGTTCGATGCCCATCATGATCTCCGTAACTTAGAAGACGGCGGCCCATGTAATGGAACGCCATTTCGAAGCTTACTAGAATCCGCCTCAATCGATGGAAATCATTTAATACAAATCGGAATTCGTGATTTTTCAAACAGTAAAGCATATCGAACATATGGAGAAGATAATGGGGTAACGATGTACACGATGAAAGATGTTCGAGAAAGGTCTATTCTCGATGTGATAGACGAAGGAATAAAAAAACTGCGCAATACGGTCGATGTTATTTATGTATCTGTTGATATGGATGTACTAGATCAAGCACATGCACCCGGCTGTCCAGCCATCGGCCCCGGTGGAATGGATAGTGCAACATTACTACAGGCGATCACCCACTTAGCTAGACATGAGAAAGTACTGGCCATTGATCTTGTAGAAGTGGATCCAACACTAGATTTTAGGGATATAACAAGTCGTGCTGCTGCACACGTCATCCTTCATTATTTGAAAGGGAAGTTCATGTAAATAAACTTTCTTGTCGATTATCTGTTCTAAAGTCTGCTAATATATCTTATATCCAGCTAACGACACTTAGTCGTGAAGCATTTATCTCATTCCTATTGGATGGGTTTATATAGATTTGAATAAAAAGGAGGTTGAATGTGTTAAATCCAGTTGTTATTTCAGTTGTTGTCATGGTGGTCTTGAGTCTGTTTAGAGTGAACGTTGTACTGGCCATTTTACTTGCGGCTATTGTAGCAGGACTTACAGGGGATCTATCGATAACGGATACTATTAACATGCTTGTATCAGGCATGGGTGGACAGGCAAATACGGCATTAAGTTATATTCTCCTTGGTGCATTTGCTGTTATGATAGGATATTCGGGTATTACTGGCTTCCTAGTAAAACGGTTAATCAAAGTAATTAAAGGAAAGCGATCGATTATGCTCCTAACGATTGCAGGTGTCGCCTGTTTATCACAGAATTTAATTCCAGTTCATATCGCTTTTATTCCTATTCTTATCCCACCGTTACTTTCGCTCTTTGACAAAATGAAAATTGACCGCCGAGGTGTTGCTTCCGCACTAACTTTCGGTCTTAAAGCCCCATACGTTATGATTCCAGCAGGGTTTGGACTAATCTTCCATGGAATTATATCAGACGAGATGGCTGCAAACGGAATGAATATTGCACTAGGAGATGTAGCACTAGCTATGTTACTACCAGGTATCGGCATGATTGTCGGATTACTATTTGCTGTATTCATTTCTTATCGAAAAGATAGAGAACCGAATACTGCAGTCGGTTTAGAGAAAGAAACCATGAACGAGTCGGCAGCAACAATAGAAGATGTTAGATTTTCTACGAAGCATTTATTTACCATAATTGCCATTGTTGCAGCTCTTGCTGCACAGCTTATCTCTGATTCTCTAGTGCTTGGTGCATTAGTTGGAATCATCATCATGTTTGCTTGTCAAGTGGTACCTTTTAAAAGAGGAGATACTGTTGTAAATGAAGGTATTGGGATGATGGGGATGATTGCATTTGTCATGCTCATCGCCTCAGGTTATGCCACTATTCTAAAGGAAACCGGCGCAGTAGAATCATTAGTTGCCTCCACATCCGAATCACTTGGAGATAGTAAACTTCTTGTCGCTACGGTATTGATTCTAGTTGGACTTGTGATAACGATGGGGATAGGTTCCTCATTTGGAACAATCCCAATTATTGCAGCTCTTTATGTACCATTGTGTGCCACTGTAGGTTTTTCACCACTTGCAACGGCAGCTTTAATCGGGACAGCTGGAGCTCTCGGAGATGCTGGTTCCCCAGCGTCAGATAGTACTCTCGGTCCTACATCTGGTTTAAATGCTGATGGTAAGCACCATCACATTTGGGATACGTGTGTACCTACCTTCCTGCATTATAATATTCCGTTAGTTTTATTCGGGATTATAGCTGCGATGGTGTTATAAAACAATCATCTTAGGATTATAAACAGTTTAGAGAGTCAGCATAAGAGTGATGAACCATATGTGATTCATCACTCTTATGTCAAACCTATCCTTCGTTTACATTTTAGCATTCATTTTGTTAGACCCATCGTACTTGGTCTAGAGTAAGAATTTGTCTCATACGTATCTTTAAAATGTTCATCTAAAAAGTCAGTAGGCTTTCCATCAAAAATGACTTTTCCATCCTTTAATGCGATAAACCTTGTTGCATATCTTTTTGCTAACGGTATGTCATGAACATTAACAATGGTTAGCAGCTTGTGCTGTTCATGTAATTGCATCAACAATTGAAAGATATGGTTGGCTGTGCCAGGATCTAAACTTGAAACAGGTTCATCACCGAGCAGGAGCTTGGGTTCTTGAAGAAGAGAACGGGCAATACCAACCCGCTGCTTTTGTCCTCCACTTAACCTTTCCACACGACGATGCATCTGTTCTGTGAGACCAACATCAGAAATAACTTGCATGGCATGTTGAACCTCTCGTTTATGAAACCACCCAATCAGGTTTTTTAGAGTAGACCGATAACCCAATAGTCCCATTAGCACATTTTGTAAAACCGTTAAACGAGGGACAAGGTTGAAATGTTGAAAAATCATTCCCATCTCTCGTCGTATTTTTCTTAGCTCCTCTTGGTTCTTCTGTTTAAGTCTAGTGTTTTGCCAAATAATATCTCCATCATTAGGTAAGTGCAACCCATTTATCGTTCGTAACAGAGTTGATTTTCCAGCACCGCTTCTTCCAAGAATGCAGACAAATTCTCCTTGTTTGAAGGATAAATTAATATTGGATAAAGCCGGTGTATGAATCCCATTATAATGGACCGTAACCTGATTTAATTCAAGCATATTTGCTTCCATTAAATGACCTTCTTTCGAACATAGCTTCCTAATAAATCGACTAGGATAACCATTACCATAATAAGACAGACGTCCAAGGAAACGGAGGAATATTGGAACGTTTTGAAATCATTAAATAAACGTTGCCCTATACCTCCACCTCCAATAAAGCCTAATATTAACGATGTTCGAATTGCTACCTCGAATCTATAAAAATAGTTAGATAAAACGTTTGGCCAGATTTGAGGTAAAATTCCAAAGATATTAGCCAACCACCTTTTTGCTCCAACAGCTTTCATTGCTTCTAGTGGACCAGGCTCAGCTGCCTCCATCAACTCAGAGATTAATTTTCCGAGAACCCCAATGTTGTGAAAAGTCATTGCTAATACTGCTGGAAAAGGGCCTAATCCAATTGCTGTTAACAAAATTAAACCAAATACGATTTCTGGGACGGATCTAATGAAACTTAAAAGAAACCGAGCGACATGGAATAGAAACTTGGAGGGGGATGTATTTCTGGCTGCAAGAAAACTAATTGGCAATGCCACTATAAGTCCCAAAATACTCCCAAGAAAAGCCATAGCAATTGTTAAGATACTGTCCATTAATATTTCTGTAAAATTGCTAGTATTCATTGGAAACCATTGATTCATAAAGTCAACGATATTCTTAGAGTCTTGAAATTTAGTCAAATTAAACTCTGTTAAGTTCATACTTATCACAATAAAGATTCCTAGTAATAGAATTAAGAAAAAACTACGACGTTTAAACCACATCATGATCAGCTCTATTCTTTAATAAATCCTTCTTTTTCCGCAGCTTTTTTAATACTTTTATAGTCTTCATTACTAGCTTTCGTGAACGCAGATGCACCAAAAGCGTTTAATATCTCTTTATCTTTTATATTTAAAAAGGCTTCCTGTAGTTTCGTTATCGTTTCTTGATCTGTGTCCTTGTGTACGGCCCAAGGATATTGGAATAACTTATCAGATTGCCATATTTTTTTAATTTGGTCACCCTTGATTTTTCCTGATTCAACTAGCTGATTGAATATGGCACTATCAATAGCACCTGCATCCACCTGCTTATTCTGCACAGCCAATGCCGTAGCATCATGTGAACCAGTAAATCGAGCAGAGTTTAGCTTATATTTATCTTCAGATTGATAGACACCACGTTTTTTTAATTCAATCCCAGGAATTAAAGATCCGGAAGTAGAAGCAGGGTCACCGAAAGCAAAATCAATTTTTTTAGGATCGTTAAATAATTCATCTAAATTGTCCCATGAATTGTCCTTATGTGTAATGATATAAGAGTGGTAAAAGGGCTCTCCGTCAATTAATTGAGTAACAATAGCCTTTGCACCACTTTTTGCATGAGCAATGACATATGTGAGTGGTCCTAAGTAAGCCATGTCAATTTTGTCATAATTCATTGCTTCTACGACCCCATTATAATTTGGATACACATCGACTTTCACTTTACGTCCTAACTCTTCTGACAAGATGGATTGTAGTTTATTCATCGCGTTTTCCATTGCACCCTCTGTTTGAGAAGGGATAACTCCAATAGTAAATGCTTCTGTTTTATCTGATTCATCCCCCGTCAGTTGCTTTTCCTCCTTTGAATTATCTGTCGAAGTGTTACATGCAGCTAATATCACCAACACACTACAAATAAAGAGTAGATACAACCAGTTTTTCATATAGTTATTCACCTCTTCTAAAAAGAATAAAGAACCCCTTTTAACTGTCCTTTCGAATAAAAAAACCAGCTAGACTAATAAAAGCTAACTGGTTTTTGATTTGTAATTATATGTATTAACTAACAATGACAATATTCCTATTTAGAAGAATTTCGACTATTTGTACTAATACTTTTGGAGGTTTTGTAGGTATTTGGCATCATCAACAGATCCTTCTTGGAATCCATTTTTCGCCAGGTAAGAAGAATCCTTAAGTTCGTCACGGCAAAGCTCTAAATAGATGATTCCAAAGTCATCTCTCTTCTACTGTAAGAAATTAAAATAACATTGTCTCGTCATTCGTATGACCGCCATCACAGAGGTATGAAAACCTCCACTCAACCAAACATTCCCTATAACAAACCCTTGCACCATAAATCCTTACTTATTTTCAAATCCAGCCAGCAAGGACTCCATGGTTTCCATGACTTCATTTATTAATTGACGTCTATTTGGACTTTCGGTAATCCAAAGGACAGCTTCATTCATAGCCCCTGATAAACAAAATGTTAAAGAATCAATGGATGATGTACTGATCAGTCCGTGATTATGCATCAATTGTAATTGCTCTTTTAAGGAGGTCATTGAATACTTTTGATCCATCCTTCGAAAAGTATTCCAACCTAACACTGCTGGACCGTCTATTAATAAAATTCTATGATTATGAGATTCGGATGCAGCGGTTAGGAATGCACGACACCCATTTAAGAGTTGTTCCCACATATCCTCACTCTTCATTGCCTCTTTTTCAACATGATTAGCGATATCTTTCTGAACTTGTTCAAATACAGACAAAAACAGCCCTTCTTTGTTTTTAAAATGATGATAAATCGCTCCTCTTGTTAATTCAGCTTCTTTTCCAATTTCATCTATTGCAACATTTGCGTAGCCTTTCTCCGTAAAGTGTTGTCTAGCAATTTCCAATAGTTGTTTTATCGTCTGATACGTTTCTTCTTTCGTTTTTCTCATGAACCCCACACCTTTGATTAACGATTGTTTATCATACTTACTATTTCCATTGCTTCGGCTTCTCCATTTTTGACCAAGGTTCTTAAACCATGCTTAATAAGTCGTGAATTCACATTTTTATGGAGATGTATATATTCCTTTACCCATGTTATCACAACATTAGAAAAATCTTTTGACAAATCATTCAAGTGATTTGCAACTGATTTTTGAACATAGGCAGACGAATCCCCCATTAAGTTTTCTAACAACTGTAAATTGTTATTAGGATCATTATGGATTGGATTAATTCTTTTTGCCCAAGGAAGTCGAGGACGTGTACCCTCACTAACAAGTCGTCTTACGTGTGGATTGGAATCTTTCATCCATTTCTGAAGATACTTTAGGCTGCAGTCCATATCCAAAGCTAAGTAAGGTCGTATCGCATATTCTGATGTGTGTCTTTTCGTAATTTCAACCAAGGCATGCATAGATACGTCAAAGTGTTTATGTCCATACTTTTCTACAAAAAAAGCAACCGGCATCAGAAAGTAACCTTTCGTAAACATTCCTTCTTCAGATTGGTTTTCTGGACCTAGAATATGTAGCAAAATAGCTAAGGCTTCTTCATAATCACCTGGAAGATGTTTTTGTAATTCGTCTGTTATTATCTCAACTCGAGCCTTAAGTTCCTTATCCTCTACTTGTCTAGAAATATTACTGATGAATGAATCTCTTAGGAAGTTTGGATAATGTGGCAAAATCATACTAGACAAACGAACCGCTAACTTATCACCAAAATAATATTTTAAAGGAATATATTCGCCCATAGTTAATTATCCTGCCATACATTTTCCCTATATTGATTTTGAAAAGATTCATTAGGTGGAATAATCGTGATTACATCAATTAGAACACCATTCGGATCACTTGTAATAAAATGACGTTGACCAAACGGTTCATCACGAATGTCTAAATGGAGGGGGAGTTGTTTCTCTTTAATCAGAATTTGATACCATTGATCAACATCATCAACCTCAAAATTCAGAATTAAACCTTGAACAAGTTTTCCAAATGAAGTTGGAATTGTCTCGTGTGTAGCATTGAGAATGGCTAACTCATCTCCGGTATTTTCTTTTTTTAAACTAACATACCAATCTGCTTCAAATAAGACCGAAAAGCCAAAATACTGCTTATAAAACGCACCTGTTCTTTCTATATTGTCTGTCATGATGACCGGATAAAAGCTTTTAATATTCATTGGACTTCACTCCTCTTTAATTATGGCCAAATTTTAACATACATACTGTTTGTATGTAAATAGTGATGATGATCTATTCGTATATGAAGGAAATATATTGCATACAAAAAGACTCCTGTTTAGTAACAGAAGTCTTCAGAAGAAACCAACTCTTGTTAAAGAGATGGTTAATGGATTATTTTTTCTAAACTAAAGCCGCATAATTAGGAGAATATTTAACCATTTTTAACGGTCTCACCTTACGTATAAGCAACTACTTTATTCCTACCAGATTGTTTTGCTTGATATAAACTATCATCTGCTATTTTTATCAAATTTTCCGTATCCTGAATAGGTTCTGGATACGTAGCGACCCCAATAGAGACCGTAATATGAATCTTCTCCATCTTTGAAATATAAAAGTCATGTTGCTCGACGGTTCTTCTTATCTTCTCGGCAATTTCTACTGCTTGATGGCTTGGACAATCCGGCAAAATAACCGAGAACTCTTCCCCACCGTTACGAGATACCGTATCAAACGAACGAGTGGAATCCCTTAACACTTTTCCGAGTTCTTGTAATACGATGTCTCCTACAGGGTGACCATAGGTATCATTGATTTTCTTGAAGTGATCAATATCAATTAGAACTAGTGATAACCTTTCCTCTTTCTGCTTCGCGTCCAGGATGCGCTGATTCCAAATAGTATCAAATTCCCGGACATTGCTCAGACCAGTGAGAAAGTCTTTTGTTGCTGATTCTTTCAGCATTCTAAATTGTTCGTTTGATCTTGAAATAAAATCACAAAGTGAATAAATGACAAATCCTCCTAATAAGGAGATGGTCCCATAGTGAACCATGGCCGAGATCAATGTCTGGTGATCATTAATGAGAAAAATGTACGCAGAAAATACGATTGCTATGTTACAACCATTCATATACATAAACTTATATAAGGGCTTAATCCCTGTTTTAGAAATCCCCCAACACGCCAGCACTAATAGAATGAACGTACATATAGCTGTTATGGAAGAAAGATTCACACCATAGATCAACACGCGCCCTAGTGATAGCATTACACCTGTAATCATCCCACTAACGATGCCACCTGACATCATAACAACGATAATGGCGAAATTTCTTAGATCCATTATCGTGTGGTCCGTGATATGAATACTAAACATCATCAAAACTATACCTAAGCTACCTGCAATGAAACCACCAACTATCTTTTGTTTGTTGGAGGAATATAGAGGCTTATGTTTAAAAATTTGACCTGATACAAATAAAAAAGAAATAATAAGTGCTAAATTTACAATAAGATCGCGATACAACCGTCCATCACCTTTTTTCTAAAGATTTGCTTCTTATGATGTACTACAATAAGGAGCTAGACTAGCTCCTCCTCTGCTTTATCAACCACTCTTTACTACGTATTTGTGAAGATCTCCTATACATAATACCTTGATAATTTGCTTTTAGCATAGACTATTGTTCTATATACTTCAATATAAATTTGTATATACATTTACTAAAAGGACTGTGAAAATGGCCTATTTTCAATTCGATTGAATATGTAGTTATTTTATAACCCAAAATAAGACTATGATTCTAAACACTCTTCCTTATTACAAGCAATATTGAACCACTTCAAATCAAGTCTAAGAATCCATTTGGAGGCAGCATGATACGTTTTTTTAATAAACTCTTAACATATCCCGCATATTTTCGGTACGGATTTTATCTATTGGTTCCCCTATCCATTTTGATTCATCTTTTATCTGGAGAGGCAGCAAACAACTATTATATCCTATATATTGTTTCTACGATCTTTCTTGGTATCGGATTTTACAATCGTTCCGTTTGGTTTGTCTTTGCAGGAACCCTATTTCTAGTAACCTGTCGATCCTTTCTAGAAACGGATCATTCTTTGAATATTTGGACATACTTTACTTACTTCTTTACTTATTTAATGATTGCCTTTATTTCGGTCGCTCTCATGCAAAATGCACAAAAGATACGGGAAGACAGTTTAGAATTAACAAAGGCACTAGTCAATACGCTTGAATCTCGTGATGCTTATACTCTACACCACTCGGAAAAGGTAGCTGAATTAAGCAAAGAAATTGCCACGAAAATGCGATTACCTAAGCGAATAATCCGGAGTATTTATATTGGCGGATTACTACACGATATCGGAAAAATCGGCATACCAGAACATATATTAAATAAACCAACAAGATTGACGGAAGACGAATATTCTCTTATTAAAGAACATTCGGTTTTAGGATATAACATCATCAAACATATCACTTCGTTTCAAGAAAGTGGAGTTTTAGACGTGGTTCTATACCATCATGAGCGGTACGATGGGACAGGCTATCCAGAAGGAATAAAAAAAGATAAGATTCCATTAAGTGCCCGAATAGTTTCGGTTGCGGATAGTTTCGATGCAATGTCTTCCGATCGTGTTTATCGGGATAAGTATTCGTTAACTGCCATCCTCGAAGAAATTCAATTTAACAATGGTACACAGTTTGACCCAGAGGTAGTGGGCGTCTTTCTAAGCTTGTTCGATGAAGATGGAACCATTCCATAAAGTTCAAAAGCGTTCCTGTTTTGAATGGAGGAACGCTTGCCATTTAGCGGATGGGAGTGGAAGATATCCATTCAAAAAGGAACTTTTTGTTTAAAATTTATCTAAATTTCCCACTTTAATCTGTGCCATTTAATTTTTTGTATCTTCATTATTTATCAATGTATCGTTGATTTGATCAATCACCGTTCCTTTTGGTAAATTCAAGCTTAAGCTTTCTACGGATGCGAAATCCTTCTCATTGGAAAATAGATAAAACCCAGCACCATCATGAAATATAGTTATAAACGTTGAATCTGTATCTACTTCAAATATCGGGACAGACCGATCCCTTTTTCTTCCCCACTCCTTCATACTTTTTAATGAAAAAGATAAGTTATTAGCATACGAAATAGCGTAAAACTCATTTTGAGCAGGCAGCCAGAAAGTTTCTTCCATTACCACCCTAAGTTTTTTTGATTCTTCAATCTCCACTGTGAAACAAGGGGGATGATATTGATGTTTCTGAAACAAGGTGTAATATGTTCTATTTTCTTCAAGATGCGTTAAGGTATAGCTACAATCATTTTTATCTAAGAACGACTTATACTCCTCTATTTGATCATCATATGGAATAAAGGTAAGGTATATAGGAAATTTATTCCTCTCTATTAAAAATTCTTGTAAGAACTGTTTGTTGTGTTCCACATAGTCCCCTTCACTCCCCTCACTGATAAAATAAACTGAGCTTATATCCCCTTCAATTCTCATATAATGACCAACATCTTCTAATAACTTTTCAGTTAGTGTCTCTTCTTGGATCCAAATAGCTGGCATTTCATCCCCACTTCCTTTGTCTATTTCAACAATCGGTTAACTATTTTGTTCATGTTGGTATCGCAATTCATAACTTATGACTGCTTTTTTTATCCTTTCCAACTAATTGAATCTAATTATTAATTCAATCTTAGGAATTTACTAAAATGCTAAAATCCCTACCTTTCATTTCAAAGACAGGGATTTTAAGCTGTAAATTATTCTATAGGAAGCCTATTATTAATGTACCAACCTCTATAGAACCTTATAAAAGTCATTTTCTATATTTATACAGGAAACGTTTGATTCTATCTGCTTTCTCATTCCTTTAAGGAAAGATTTAACTTAAAGAAATACTCAGTCCCAAACTAATGGTCTAGCTACCCCCATAGTTCTCAGATAATCCAACAATTGGCCTGTGTGAACAGACTCATGATAAGCTATACGTAATAACATATCTCCAAGTGTTCTAACATAGCCAACATCAGAACGGTCTATCTTTATATTTTCTAAATCATTAGGGCTGATTGTCCTTATGTAATTAATGAAGCTTTCCCGATAGGGGCGGGAAAATATCAAATCATCTTCTACTGTTGTAAATTCTTTTTTGACAAATGGATTTGCTACATTAATTAACCCTTCACTACCTCGTCCTATAAGGACTTGATGGTAAAGAAACTCTCCCTCTAATATATGTCTAATCATTTCAGCACAAGTCATTGCCTCTTCATCAGGTTTCCAATCCAATTTAGTATTAGGTATTGCTCTCCATACTTTTATGCTTCTACGTCTAACTTCTTCAAAGTTCAATAGTATTAAATCATTCTGCTTCATTTTTATCCCCTCCTAATTTTCAATTTCTTATTAAAGTTAGAATCCAATTATTATAGAAAAAAAGATTATGCCTTGAATCAATGAACTTTTGCTGTTCTGTTTCGATATACAATCAAAGTGATTGCATTTAACAAGATGGTAACAATGAGAAGTACAGTTGCGACGAACACTAAAGCACCCGTTGTGTCCATAAGAGCAGACCAATCCTCAATGATTACCAAATGATACTGATAGAAAATCTGAAAACATAGCGAAATAGCACAAGCACTGATGCTCATCATGGATAGAGCAATCCAATTATTATTGTCATGCTTTTCATTTCGCATGAGATTAACAACAGGCAATATCCAAGCAATTAGCCCAAGTACGAGACTTCCAAGATTAAGCAAACTAATCATTTCTAATCCCCTTTGATATTGTTTTTTATTCTTGTTCTGAAATCTCTTGCCGTTACTCTAAATAGGAAATTTCATATTCATTTTAACATATTTATCCAGGTGGGGTTTTGTATCAAAGAAAAACTGACCCTTTCCAGGAGCCAGCTTCATTATTTTGTAACAACGCCAATTTGTAATTAAACAAACATTACTGCGCTATTCTATTGTACTGAAAAACCTCATCCTCTATAGGTGTATTTAAAGAAAATGTAGTTGTTTCTAATGTATCTATTATTTTTCCTTCTGGGTTATACCTTTCACGTTTTAACAATACTCCAGTTGGTCGGTTAATCCATAGTTTAAAGCTTGATACTAAATCCTCTCCGATTCTTCTACTTATGCTTCCTTCGACCACTATTGTATGATAGCCAAACATCTCCTTATCTTGGGATACAATTGTCCAGTTATTATTTTCATATAAATAGGATTGAACGAATTCGAAAGGAAAAAGGGATTGATCCGCACCGGTATAAGGTCGGTTTCTCTTATTGAGGGCCGCTTCTCCGTCTATATTTTGTTTAATACCGATGGTCCTGATTTTGTCCCCTTTCCTATACGTTACATTCTCCGTTGAAAACACTCCTGTCTCTGGAGTAATGTGATATAGCTTATCCCCATTGGAAATAAGTGTTCTATCTGGTATATCATCGTTATATGTTATGTCGCTATTTAGAAGATATTGATCTTCCTTTAGCTCTAATTGATAATTTACTTTGTATTCATTTTTACTGAATTTTGAGTACAGTAATTTTCCTTCTACAGTATGGAAATAATCCATTGTGTTCATCATTCTTTCGATTAATTCTTCTTTTGTTAGCGGACCAGGATCCTGGATATCAGGATATTCTTCTGTCGTTTTTCCACCTAATTTATCCATATCCTTTGAATTACCGGAAATCGTAATATTTTCTTCTAGAGACTTCGTCAAAAAGTTAGGATTTGTCTGGAAATAAGAAATAAATAACACAGTACACACAGCAAGAACGACTGTTGACGCAACGATATTTCTCCAAAAAGTCATTTTAGATCTTTTTTTATTTCGTTGTTCAGAGTAAATAATGTCCTGAATCGCTTTTTGATGGTTAAAATCTACATCTTTAAAGATCGTATGATCGAGCGCCTTCTTTAACTGTTTGAACTCGTTCTCCATTCTAAACCGCTCCTTTCTAATTTTTTTCGAATCAAACCTTTTGCTCTACTTAATCTCGTTTTGATTGTATTTTCGTTTACGCGAAGCAGTTCTTGCATTTCTTTTATCTTCATGTCTTCGTAGTAGTATAGAATAATAACTTCTCTATATTTAATTGGGAGAGTCATCACACTCTGGACAACTTGTTCCTCGGCATTTTTGGCTAAATACAGTTCTTCAGCTGATGAACTCTTGTTTAAAGGTTCTTTGTCCCCTATTCGAAACAACTGCTTAAACCAGCTGCTCTTTAGAACATCTTTGCTTTTATTAGCGGTTATGGTAAAAATCCAAGTTTTATAAGATGCTTCATTCCGAAAGTTGTCTAGATGATGGTAACAGTTCATAAATACGTCTTGTGCGATATCTTCTGTTAATGTCCAATCCTTGACGTATGTATAGGCGAATTTTTTGACGGATTTCCCATACGTTTGGACTAAATATATAAGCAAGTCATCTTTCTCCTTTTTGCTGTTTTCTATCAAGACTCTCCCCCCTTTTCATTTTGCTTAACTATCGTATTGACGACTAACCGTGCAAATAGTTTCATTTTTTATATCTATATATGAAAATAATTAGTGAGGATTTTAAAAAAGCGATCCCCTTTTATAGGAACCGCCTTGAGCATAAATAAGTATTCATTGTTTAGTCTCCGCCTTGATTGATTGCGAAAGATATCATGTAACTAAGTACCTCTAATTCAAATACAAACATCACTCATTATTCATGAAATTCTGCTTTGCCAAATAATTCAACACGGTCTGTGAAAACTCCTGATGAGATTCTTTTGTATATTTGGCAATTGTATAGACTTCAGCGAGATTCTTTAACCCTAATCGTTCGATCATTTCCTTCAGTTCCGGGTTTGCCATATATCGCTCCCATCCCTTTTCTTCTTTGTCTTTGTAGATTTCAAGAATTTCCTCATCCGAATAATCATGATATTGGTCATAATGAACTAGACCATGTTTTGGCAGTCTATCTCGTGGAGCTGGATCTTCTGCAGGATAGCCAAGTGAATACCCTACAACTGGTACAACATTTGGTGGTAAGTTTAGTAGTTTACCAATTTGGTGACAATTTGCTAACGTTGAACCCATATAGCAAACTCCTAACCCTGCATTTTCAGCTGCTAAGGCACAGTTTTGCGAAGCCAAAGTCGCATCAATAGCTCCTATCATAAAGCTCATGAAATTATCAAAGTTTTGTGGTGCATCATGAAGCGAAATCCATTTTCTCATTCTATTAAAATCTGCACAAAATGTTATTAAAACAGGCGCATCCACAACCATGGACTGCTCCATATGAGGTTCATATAATTTCTTCTTAAGCTCTTTATCTCTTGTGACAATAATGGAATAGGATTGCATGTTGCCACTGGAAGAGGCCCGAATGCCCGTGTATTACATCGCTTAATTCCATAGAAGCACTCCTTTTTTATACCTAACTAACAGGTTCGCTTCCCATACACGTAATCCCTTCATAATCGGCTATTACCTTTTATTATCGAATGGTGGTATAAGTTTTTTCAACAATGGGTTGCAACTAACAATAAAGTTCCCGAACAAGAGTACGGGACCTTTCATAAAGTATTACTTCACCCAAAAACGATTCACTACTTTTGTAATGATTAAATATCTATAAAATTCCCTTCATTCGGGCTAATCATTTGGAAATCCCCCTGGTGGATCATCTGGTGGTGGCTGAAAAGAATTTTGCTTTTCTCTTCCTCTGTCTATTGCTTTTTCTTGGTCTGTCTTTTTTGAGTATGGACTACGGTGATTTTGACTGCGCTTGCTGAGCAAATAAATAACAACAATAGCTAATATGACGAATATGCCCAAAAATGTATCAAAACCCAATATATCCCTCCTTTTTTTAATTTTACACTATATTAAATAGTAAGGAACAATTTTTTTGAACTATATTTCTTATGTGGTCGTTAATTCCGTTTTACTACTAGAAAAGCTACCATTAAAAGACTGTGGAAACTTCCCTGGTCACAGTTATCTTTACTGGATTTTTCAAAAGTCTTCATAAGTATTTTTGAACATAACGCGTGTGTTTATGGAAACAATAAGTTTGGTGAACCTTATTTCGAGGAGGATTTGCATGCAGCAAAGTAAAGGAAAAATGAAGTCTAGTACGAAACCAAAAGTTTCCGGAACAGATCCGCAAAAAGTAAAAGAAGATATTCAAAAAGATGTAAGCCATGGTGAAGGTGCTATGACATCACGAGAAGCAGGATCAATGCGGGATTAAATACCACCCTAAGTAGTTTTTTATTTTACGTACAAACAACCTCATACCATTAAATTAAGTTTATAGAATAAGAAGAGGGTTATCTTTTATTGATAATCCTCTTCTCTCTTTCAAGGCAAGTGTCAGCCTTTTTATTTATCCGGATTGTTATTTGATTGTCTTAATTTGGGAATAATATTGCCAAGTTCCTATCAATCGTTAATTCGTGGAACAACTTGTGAAACAAGAAAATTCAGGTGGTGACGGCACCGTATGAGAAGTACTTCATTTATTACACATGTTAAAGTCGGTTGGATAATGTTGAGGATGATTGCTGTTGTGGCATCTAGCTTTACAACTATCATTTCTACTGTTTTACCGCTGTATTTGTATTACTCGGTCTCTGCGGAAAAATTATATTCTATTTTAGGTCTATTGGTATTGGCTGCTTTCCTTATCCATGGCCTCCTTACCCATCTATTAAATGATTGGGCTGATCATAGATCGGGAACAGATTTACATAGTCCAGGTATTTTGTCTGGTGGGAGTGGAGTTTTTCAATCAGGTCTTGTTGAAGAGGAATCATTATGGCGCTTCGCAAAACAGCTCATGTTCTTTCTTAGTCTGGGCGTAGTTGCACTTCTTTTAATTGGGTATGAAAAACTTGCGGTGTTATTATTAATTGGTTTATGGGGAGCAGTATCGTATTCGTTACCACCATTTCAATTTAGTTATCGCCCTTTTACAGGCGAATGGTTATCGACATTTCCTTCTGTGTTCGCCTTAGGATTGGCTGGAGCATGGTTAGCTTTAGATTCCATTCCTGAATGGGTTATTCAAAATGCGCTCATTAACGGTTTATTTTGTATTTCTTGGATAATGGTTCATCATATACCTGATCGGTATGCAGACCAACTTGCTACTCCTATTAAAGTGACAAGCGTTGTTTGGTTTTTTCGAAAATTCGGAGCTAAATACTGCCGCTTACCTGCTATTATTTATTTTTGTCTAACGGGATTATGTTCTATTTGGCTGGGAATCGATCGGTTCTGGGCGATGATAGGATTATGCTTTTTTGTTGGCATTTCGTTAATTTTAGTAATAACCATGAATATAGAGGACCACGAACAAGTTTCATCACATGAAAAAGTGATTTTACTAATAGCTATGATTAATGGTATTTGGTTAGGTGTCTTTATTTAATTTGTGTTCTAACACCATTATGATACCACACGTATTAGCGAGAACTTATAACAGGGCTATCTTCACAAGCTTTCTTGGTCGCACCCGAGAGTCTGTAAACAGTGAATTTTTCCTCCAATAATTTTATCATGTGAATTGGAATTTTATCTTCGCCCAGCAATGATAAATGACATTATCTAATAAAGATAAACTGTTAGATTATATTATTACAATTATTTTCTCTTTAATTTTAATTTATATCATAATATTTTCTCTTCAGGAAATGATAATAATAATAATTACTTGGCGGTGTCATCATGAGCGAGTTAGGGAAAAAAATTGATACAGTTTCTACCCAGTTAACAGACCTAAGAATAGAGATTTGGACAAAGCATACAGTATTTACATGGCAGTGGTGGATGCTAGTCGTTATTTGTTTACTATTCATTACACTATTGTTTGTATTTATTAAAAAACAAACCGCACTAACAACTGCAGCCTATTTTGGAGTAATTTATATATTAAATAAAAATTTAGATGATGTTGCTACGGCGATGGATTGGTATGATTATCGAATGCAGTTGGAACCTATTATTCCTACGATGTTGCCTGCTAATTTATTTATAATCCCTATCGGTTGTAGCATACTATATCAACGATTTGAAGGATGGAGATCCTTTTTAATATCCATTGGTTTATTTGCGGGATTCGTGTCATATATTGGACTTCCTCTAATGAAAACAATAGATATCTATGTAGAAAAGAACTGGAATCCAAATTTTTCGTTTATTAGTCTCTTGCTCATATCGATACTTAGCAAAATAATCATTGACCAATTAAAACTTTCCTACAAATCAACTTAGAATTTTTTACACGTTCTCTCCTCAAAAGTCGAATTATAAGGACTTCCACCATGTCTTATCTTTTTATGGTAATAGGTATCGAGTTGCTACTCGTAGTTCGAACACAATAGATATTTCAACCAATAATTTTCGATTCCGTTGTGTAAATGAACTCTTAAACTTAAGAAAATGCGGTGTTACATAAACGAATCGCATATACCAAGGACAATTCCGTTAATGAACATTAATGGATTGTTTTTTATGTCTTTAGGTTCACCACATTGAAGAAATCATCCTAATATAGCCATAATTACTTCCTCCAACTTCTCTCCTATCGTGATGAAGCAAAGTGCGTATGTTGCTTACTATGGGTGTTAATATCGTCATTCAGAGCAACAGTTAATAATTACACCTTAATTACAAAAATGCTTAAGAATTTTTCTACTAATACATCAATTCGTAAATTTCGCATTAATCTCTTTCAAAAAAATATCAGCAGCAGAAGAAAAAACTTGATGTTTTTTCCAAACAATATTTAAGCCTGATTCCAGTCTTGGCTCTAGAGGTCTAAAACAAAGGTTACTATCACTAGACGTATTTACTATTTTATCAAGTACTACAGCATAACCAATACCTTCTTCTACCATTATCGCAGCATTATACGCAAGATTATATGTGGTCACGACGTTTAATTTATCAAAATCCTCACCAAACCAATCGGCAAATTCATTTTTAGAAAAAGTTTGTTTCATAGCCTGTCGAGAACAGATTACTGGAACGCTTAATAAATCCGTTGCTTGAATGGTATCTTTTAAGGCAAGAGGACTATCTTTCCTCATTACAACACCCCAAACATCTTTGGCTGGGATATCCACATAATTGTATTTTGATAAATTAGCTGGTTCAATTAAGATTCCAAAGTCAAGCAATCCCCTATCTAGCCGATCCGTTACATCATCTTCGTTTCCGCTGTAAAGGTGATACCGTATATTTGGATTCCTTAACTGTAAATCTTTTACGGCCTGTGCAATATGTTTCATGGCTTCTGTTTCCCCACCACCTATGTAAACATCACCACTAATTGTTTCTTCCATGGAACTAAATTCTTCCTCTAATTTATCAACCATATCAACGATTTCTTCTGCTCTTTTTCGTAGGAGCATTCCTTCATCAGTAAGAACGCTACTGTGATTACTACGAATAAAAAATTTTTTTCCTAACTCTTGTTCAAGATCTTTTAATTGTCTCGACAAGGTTGGCTGTGTTACATGCAAAAATTCAGCAGCTCCTGTAATGCTTCCTTCTCGTGCAACAGTAAGAAAATAACGCAATACTCTTATTTCCACTTAACACTCCTCCTTCCTATTTTATAGTATATCCTTTTAAGACATGCCTATAAAGCATAACTAATTATAAGATATAGGTATTTGTTATAGAGTGAAGGTGCAGCTAAAATAAACAACGAAGGATGAACCAACTGAAAGAGAGGCTGTATTCTAATATGTCCACTATTCAAGATAAATTTGTTGTTATGGGGGCATCAAGTGGTATTGGGGAGGCACCCACCAAGAAACTGGCTGAAGAAAGCCATTAGTACACCTGAAACGGTTGCGGTTAGTGAAGTGAAGTCATCATTGGCCCAACTAAACAAGCTGATTAAACGCTGTATATCTTGCAAAGAAAAATGCCTCCAGCTTACTTGTAGGCATGTGAATGATGATGGGGGTTGTCTTTTTGGTTAAGCGAAATAATTTGTTGATTTTCATATTGATCATAGGAGTTTTCGGCATTATTAATACCGAAATGGGAGTTATTGGAATATTGCCTACCCTCGCTGACCACTACAATGTCAGTGTTTCTCAAGCAGGATTACTAGTTAGTCTTTTTGCACTTGTTGTTGCAGCATCCGGACCAACGATGCCTTTGTTGTTTTCCGCAATAGATCGAAAGAAGGTCATGTTACTAGTACTAGGTGTATTTGTTGTCGGGAACACAGTCTCCATGTTCACAACAAACTTTACGGTTCTATTAATAGCTCGAATCATTCCAGCCTTTTTTCATCCGATTTATTGTTCATTGGCATTTACAGTGGCTGCTGAGTCGGTTAGTAAGGCGGAAGCTCCAAAGGCTGTATCTAAAGTATTTATAGGGGTTTCTGCAGGTATGGTAGTCGGAGTACCAATCGCAAGTTTTATTGCTAGTGTAACTTCTTTGCAAATGGCAATGTCATTCTTTGCTATTGTGAATGCTATTGCATTCATTGCTACATTGTTATTTGTACCATCTATGCCTGTCAAGGAGAGTCAATCTTACGTTTCGCAGATTTCCGTGTTAAAAAAATCAATGACATGGCTCTCTATTTTAGCTGTTATCTTATTAAATTCAGCCATATTCGGAGTTTATAGTTATCTTGTTGAATACCTAGAAACGGTTACCAACATGTCCTCAAACATCATTAGTTTAACGTTATTCATTTACGGCGGAGCAAATATTATAGGTAACATTATTGCAGGAAAGTTACTCACTAATCGTGCTATAAAGACCGTAATCACTTTTCCATTTTTATTAGGGGGCGTTTACATCGTTTTATTTTTCACGGGACAGTTTACCGCACCTATGATAATTGTTACTTTAATTTGGGGAGTCGTAGCCGGTATTGGGGCGAATATAAATCAATACTGGATTATGTCTTCCGCTCAAGAGGCACCTGATTTTGCTAATGGTTTATTTATAACAGCCTGTAATATTGGAACAACAATAGGTGCAGCTGTAGGCGGGTTATTTATATCGGAACTGGGGATCCAGTACGTCGTATTCGTAGGATTCCTATCATTAATTTTAAGTTCTGTAATGATTTTTCTGAGAAACTATAAGTTTACGCCTATAAAACAACTATCTAACTAACCATCATATGAGGTGAAAAAGTGAAAATAGCAGAATTAAATATAAATAGGGATACAGGTTTTGCAAGACCCGCAACACTATTAGTAAGTTTAACCCGTAAGTTTAAATCTGATATCTTTCTAGAATATCACGGGGAAACTATTGAAATAAAACACTCAAGTAAGTCCATAATGGATATATTGTCATTGGGAATTGAGCCTGGTGAGCAAATATATATAAAGGCTGTTGGAACAGATCAGGTGAAAGCTATTCAATCGATTAACGAATGTTTATATAAAAAGGGGTTATTTAATAATTAAGGAAGAATTTAAGTAGTTAGACCACATAAAAAGCTGATTTTTACTTCTAGGAAAATCAGCTTTTTGGGTAAAGGAATAGAACAAGCTAATCTTTTTAACCTCTATTCTTTCAAAGTCTTTGTAAATAAGTTAAACATAACTCGTATGATTTGGTACACAATAAGCTTGGTTAAAATAATATTTCGAGGAGGATTTTATGCAACAGAATAAAGGAAAAACGGGGTCTAAGACGAAATCAAAAGTTTCTGGAACGGATCCACAAAAAGTTAAGGAAAATATTCAAAAAGATATAAGCCGCGGTGAAGGTGCTATGACATCTCGAGAAGCAGGATCAATGCGGGATTAAAAACCACTCTATGTGGTTTTTTTATCTAAAATAAAAGTATCCTTTTGTTTATTTAAAAGAATATAAATAGAACTAGAAAAAATAAAGCTGTTGAACTAAGTATTATAGAAGAGAGTAACTCTAATAGATGTTCCTTTTTCCGCTCCCGACGAATATATAATTCAAACGGGAAAGCTAATAAAGCCCCTATAATAGGTATTAATATTTGTATATCTTTTTCAATAGGTTTGTAATAAGCAATTTTAAGAAAAACTAAGGAAATACTACTTAATAAAATGAAGACGAAAAAAAACTTTCATTTTAGCTTTGTATTCTTGCTCAATCATCTCCCCCAACGTCATTACCTCCATCTTCCATACCACCATCATTGTCGCCGCTGTTGAAGAAATCATTTATAGAATCGATTATACTTTTATTCTGACTAGCCCCATTATTCAACTTATGATGAGTAATAAAGCCGCCATCTCCTTTTGAATACTATAAGAATTTTTCACCAAAATCAACACACGTTCGTCAATTTATCACACTTTTTTCGTAGAGAAAATCGATTCATCTCCCACTAATTGCTTAACAATTTGAAGGAGTCTTCTCGATTAAGAACGATAAATATTGCCTAGTATAACTACAGGTATGATTGAAAATATAAACTCCATAAAATATCTCTCCCTCAAATTATAAGTGTTCTTTTTATATTCCTCAACTGGCATTGACAATGATTCTCATTTAAAGTAAAATTCAGGTTATTGATAATGATTATCAATATCAACACAATAAAACCACATAGGAGGCCTTCATATGACAAAACTCTTTTCAAAATACGGCATACTTACACTTTTTCTATTGATAACAGTATTTCTTACTGCATGCGGCAGCTCGGATTCTTCCTCTGCTGATTCACAAAACGAAGAAACGAGCGAGGAGACTCGCACCATTGAACACGCAATGGGCACGACAGAAATTGAAGGAACACCCGAAAGAATCGTGACGCTTTATCAAGGAGCTACCGATACCACAACTGCTTTCGATGTAGAACCAGTCGGTATAGCAGAATCATGGGTACAACAACCGATTTATGAATACCTTCGTGATGATTTAGAAGGTACTCCAATCATCGGGCAAGAAACTCAGCCAAATTTAGAAGAAATTGCAGCACAAAATCCCGACGTTATTTTCGCTTCCAAAATGCGTCACGAGGATATCTATGAAAAGTTGAGTCAAATTGCCCCAACAGTAGCCATCGATGCTGTTTACGACTTCAAAGGTACCGTCGAATTGATGGGTGAAACGTTAAATAAACAAGACCGTGCAGAGGAAATTTTATCAGATTGGGACAAGCGCATTGAAGATTTCAATACTAAAGCTATGGAACAACTTGGGGACAAATGGCCGCAAAACATTGCACTAATCAATTTCCGAAGCGATCATGCGCGCATCTATTATGATAGTTTTGCAGGTTCGGTTTTAAGAGAAGCCGGTTTTACACGTCCTGAAAACCAGCAGGGCGAAGACTGGGGCGTCAAGCTAACCGACAAAGAAAGTATTACAGACATGAATGCTGACGTATTCTTCGTCTTTATGGAAGAAGACCCTGCTGTTCAGGATACTTACAACGATTGGACAAGCCATCCTCTTTGGAAAAATCTTGATGCGGTTAAAGACGATCAAGTTCATCGTGTAGATCAAGTTATCTGGAACATGGGTGGCGGAATTCGAGCTGCTACCCTGATGCTAGACGAAGTATATGAACACTATAATCTAGAGAAATAATATGAAAAGATAGGAAGAACCCTTCCTATCTTTCTTACTATGGGGAGAAGCTTAATGAATTCATTTTCAACAAATTCCTACTTTAGATGGTCGCTCATGCTTGGTACAGTAATCTTATTCCTAATCTCGGTCTTGTTGAGCATGGCCATAGGAAAAACCACAATCCCTCTTTCTACCATTTGGGATGCTTTGATTAACTATGATCCATCTAGCACCAATCATATTATTGTCCGTTCGTCGCGTCTGACACGTACGTTGATTGCCATTACAATTGGGGCGAGTCTAGCAATCGCAGGAATGCTCATGCAGGCAATCACACGTAATCCATTAGCTGCTCCGGATATTTTTGGTGTCAACGCAGGAGCCTTGTTCTTCATCGTATTTGCAGCTACTTTCTTATCTGTTGATTCATTGACTGGGTACATGTGGATTGGTTTTTTAGGCGCTGCTATAGCTGGAGGGATCGTATATTTTCTAGGTTCTATTGAAGAAAACGGCTTATCCCCCATTCGCTTAGTGCTTGCAGGGGCAGCAATTAGTGCTCTGTTCATTTCCTTCACCCAAGGAATGCTTGTATTAGATGAACAACGCATGCAAAGTGTTCTTTTTTGGTTGTCTGGGTCTGTTGCTGGAAGGAGTATGGAAATGCTCCTTCCTGTTCTCCCTTTTGTCATCCTCTCCACACTCATTGCTTTTCTGATGGGAAAACCGTTGAATATCTTGATGTCAGGAGAAGATGTCGCAAAAAGCCTCGGTCAGAACACAATACTCGTCAAACTGGTTGCAGGTCTGGTCATTATTTTCTTAGCTGGAAGCTCAGTTGCAATCGCAGGATCAATCGGTTTTATCGGTCTTGTGGTCCCACATATAGCCAAAGGGATTGCGGGGCCAAATTATCAGTGGGGGATTCCGCTTTGTGGTCTGTTAGGAGCTATCTTATTGCTGCTTTCTGATGTCTTCGCAAGGCTGATCATCGCTCCACAGGAAATGCCTATCGGTGCCATGACTGCTCTCGTCGGCGTTCCCTTCTTTGTTTATATAGCCAGAAAAGGAGTGAAGAATCGTGACTGATTATTTTACTATAAAAAATAAATCAGATTCCTTTTCGCAGCAGATCCATAAGCGTTCCTTTTTCCTTTTAATCGTAATAGGATTGTTGACATGTGGAGTGTTTATTCTCAGTTTATCAGTGGGAAGCAGCTATATCCCGGTTTCTTCCGTAATCAAGGAATTATTTGCTGAGAGTGATTATGCATTTGTCCTCAATGAATTACGAGCTCCTCGGGTTTTAATGGCTGTTGTCGTTGGTGCAGGCCTAGGGGTTTCTGGATTGATTTTACAAGGGATGATTCGTAATCCACTTGGTTCTCCAGACATAGTTGGTGTGACCGGGGGTGCGTCAGTAGGAACGGTCGTCTTCATCGTCTATCTGCTAGGTGAAGTGAGCGTTCAATGGTTGCCACTAGCATCAATTATTGGAGCTGCTGTAACTACCGCTATCATCTATTTACTGTCCTGGAAAAACGGTGTAACTCCAATGCGATTGATATTAATTGGAATCGCTGTGTCAGCACTGACCAACGCTGTTGTTACCATGCTCATGGTGTCTAGCGAAGCGACAGTTGCAAGCAAAATTTATTTATGGCTGACCGGAAGCTTGTATGGAGCGAACTGGCAAGAAGTCAAGATCCTCCTTCCTATCATCTTGGTGCTCCTTTGCGCTTCCTTACTATTCACAGGAATTATCAATGTCAAGCAACTCGGCGATGAGGTAGCAACTGGTCTTGGTGTACGTGTCCAACTTTTCCGCTTCCTTCTTCTTACTCTTAGTGTCGGACTCGCTGGTAGCGCTGTTTCTTTTGCAGGAGGAATTGCTTTTGTTGGCTTAATTGCACCACATATTGCGAGACTTCTTCTCAACAGGTCTTTCGGAAATCTTGCAATCGGATCAGCATTTATCGGTGCCTTGATTGTCATGATTGCTGACATCATAGCACGTACAGTTTTTTTGCCTTCCGATATTCCAGTAGGGGTATTCACGGCTAGTATTGGAGCTCCATTTTTTATTTATTTACTATATAGGAATCGAAGGGACATGGGGAAATGATTGCTAATTCTTCTTTATTGGATGAGTCATCTTGTCGGGAATTTTTAAAACACCAACAGAAACGAATTCATGCACCAAACTTAAAAGTGACAGCATCAATGATGATGAAAAAATATGCAGTGGTTCTCCCCCCTCGTATTCTCGATTCTATCATTTTTGAAAGGCAAGGAATAGATATTCCCATCACTGCCTGTCACTTAGGTGAAGACTTAACGTTCTCTGTTGATGAATCACTCGTTGTCAAGACAGAATCAATAGCAGATGCATGGAACAATCTATTTGCTAATCACCTCACTCTTTTACTAATCACTTTTCATTCAACGACGAACCTTCCTGTTCATATCTTATGGGAAAACATCGCTGTACGTTTGAACTCTTATTTTCGAAAAGCGATGGAACGATATCCTGAGCATAATGAGAGGATCAAAGATGTGGTAGAAGAATTACACAGTTTAAGTGGGGAATGTTTCAATTGGGACAATCATCCAATGCGTCCTTATCTAACTCCGACCACCCATTTAACAAAACAATATAAAAGAAAAACATGTTGCTATTTTCATAAATTGGACAAAGACAAAGAAATGTCTCATTGCCTCGTTTGCCCACTGAGAAGCTCCTGTGAATGAGTAGGAGCTCTTTCTTTGTCTTCCTGCTTTTTTCTTTTTTGAATAAGTCTAAAATTGAAAAACATAAAGATTTGACTTTTGAAACGTTTGCTATGTTCTATTGTTTTGGAAGGGAAGATAAGGGGTAAGTAAACGAAGAACTATTCTGCACTACGGTCCAGAGCACTTTTTTCCAAGTCACCAAACAATTCTTCCATATAAAATAAAAGACCGCCATTTTGACGATCTCATTGTTGTATTAAAGCACTAGTTATTGAATTATCTATTTAGTATTTACCAAGTAAATATTTTGTCTCGCTTAGATTGACAAATCCAATGATAAAAACTCAGGCAGTTGTTGTTCATGCTTGTCGAGCATAATCTGTTCTGGCTTGATGCCCTGCTCACGCAGTACTTCAATGTTCTGCACGAGAAATTCGTCGCTTCCGACAACGTAGAAGAGTCCATCCTTGTCTGCAGCAAGATTTTTCACTTCCTCATAGTAGTCTTTACGGTTATCGACGAACTGTGATGTGAACTTCTTGTCAGGTGCGGATTCGAAAATATTAGTGAATAAGAAATCTTTTGATGAATCGATGTTCAGAGAATGAATTTGATTGACGTTGTCAGCACGTTCGAAATAATCAAGTACAAGCGGTCTGAAAGTTGCCAGGCCGACACCTGATGAGAGCAGGTAAACATTTTTGTTTTCTCTTTTAAGCGGTACATTCGAATGAGTTTTAAATATTGCAACTTCATCTCCGACTTCAAGATTTCTTAAAATCGTTTTAAACTCAGAGCACTGCTCTCTGATACGTGTGGTGATACCGATTGACTTTTCATGAGGTAAAGTGGAGATCGACATGTGACGAATCAGGCTACGGTTTGGTTTATCTCCGGCATTAAAACCTTCCAGTGCGAAGTGGGTGTGGGACCCTTCTTCCCATGTAAAGCCTTGTGGACAGTCGAGCAGGTACGTTTTAACCTCAGGCGTTTCTTCCATAATCTTATTTATTTTAGTCCAGTATATTTGCATGATATATTCTCCTTACTCGGGTTATTTGTGGCGTTACTATCTAATATACACTAAGTGATAACAATTCTCAATTAAACGAATTGATTATTTCAGATAATTTATGTAACTTATATTTACTAACAACTTAGAAAAAATCTTGAACCCGAATTATTCTTATTCCAAACGACGTTTTTCAAGAGTATTTTTTTAGTTGTTGCGCAGTATTGGTCTACTATGCAGTACCACAATCTGGCCCTTTAATTGAAAAAGATCCCGAACCATTTCGGGATCTTTCAAGCATAAAGTTCTGCATATTATTTTTAAGGATAAATCTTCATACTATGAAAACTTATGCTTGAAATCTCAAAGACACAAAAAAACCACCAATTATGTATTGGTGGAGACGGAGGGAGTCGAACCCTCGTCCAGAGATATCGGCACTCAGGCATCTACGAGCGTAGTTGGTATATTATCATTCGCTCTCAGTTCGGCCTACCAACAGGCTTCCCTGGAGCTAGCCTGATTCGTCTCTTCTGTCCATCCCCAGGCGGAGGACGACAGCGTAGCCCACTTCAGTTGAGACCCTTCGATCTACCACATGGGCGATGGTAGGAAGGATCCTTTAGTGCTACTTACGCAGCTGCTAAAGAGTAATTGTTTTCTTTGCCAGTTATATTTAGGCGAGTAACGTTTAACGAGTCGTAACCTCGACCCGCAGCCTGAGCTCGACCTACCCCTGTCGAATCCGTAACGTCCCCATGAAATGGGTAAACGGATAAAGGTACCCGAGCACCTGAAAATGTTTCAGTCTTTCAGTAAAGCGACATAACTCATTATAACATCTTGAGCTCTAATATCAAGGTGTTTCCTGTGGTAATTGTTACCTCAAGCTATCTTTAATCGCTCGATCGATGTCACGCTTCGCTTGCTTTTGCTTCAAGTCTTCACGCTTATCGTACTTCTTCTTCCCTTTTCCTAGTCCAATTAAAAGCTTTGCGACTCCATTTTTAATATAGATCTTTAAAGGGACTAATGCATAGCCTTGCTGCTGGGTTTCCCCAATGAGTTTATCTATTTCCTTACGGTGCAACAACAGCTTTCGTGTACGTGTTGGGTCATGGTTGAAACGGTTTCCTTGTTCATAAGGGGAAATGTGTAGGTTCACTAACCATGCTTCACCGCGATCGATTCGTGCAAAGCTATCCTTTAAATTGACACGACCTGCTCGTATCGATTTAATCTCTGTACCTTGTAAAACTAAGCCAGCTTCGAAGGTTTCTTCTATAAAATATTCATGATTGGCTTTTCGATTTTGAGCGATCGTTTTTCCTTGTCCTTTAGGCATAGCCTTTTCCTCCTCTAACTACGTGCATTATATTCTACCAAAAAAGACAGCGTATTCCAATCATATTCCTAGTTGTATCTATAAATGGTCAAATCCATAGACATATTTGTTTATCCCATGAGAAAATATCGGAAAAGAGAAAGGAGGAGTTCCGATGCAGGAAACGCTACAAGTGAGAAAGCTGACGCTTACTGATTTCGATATGGTCAGCCAGATGAAAACAAGTGTAGAAGATGATTACGTCTTACATATTTACGAAAACCTCGTTACGGAAGAGCACCATGGTCTTTATGGGTTATTTGAAGGTAGCAACTTATTAAGCATTGCCGGTTATTCGATTTTCCCAGGTGGATATGCGATGCTCGGGAGACTTCGAAGTGATACACGTATCTTGGCAAAAGGAAATGCAACAGCCATCCTACGTGGCATTATGAACGAGCTGGAACGAGATCCTTCTATTAAATGGATTGGCGCCAACACTAACCTAAATAACCTTGGAGCAAGGCGTGTATTAGCTAAATTAGGTCTCGAGGAAACTACGACGTTACATTCTGTCGTCATTCAAGATACATCCAGGATAAAAGTAACTCCAGGTCCAATTTGGACGAAGGTCGAGGATAATCAGTCAAAAAGAGACTTACTATTTTCTTTAAAAGAGAATGCCTTACATGTATATCCTTATGAATGCTACTATCCATTCCCGCTTTCCGAAGGTCTCATAGATGAAGAAAATTTAGAACAAACAGTCGTGTACCAAAATCCGGAGCATAGCCGCTTCGTTATGATCAAAAAGGACCGTAAAGGCGATTGGTATGCTCAGATTAAATACTTTTGGAATGACCATTATGAGCAATCAGGCTTTTGGGAGACAGTTTTTCATCATTTGGAACAAGAGCCCAATGATATCGGACTTTGGCTAGATTTTTCCGAGATCGGTTATGAACGGATCCCTGATAAGTCAGCTTTTGAAGAAGCCGATCCTTGGGTGCTATATGGCCAATGGACAGAGAAAAGATAGGCGAGTTGCGCCTATCTTTTTTTCTTTTTCTTATTTTTGTTGTTCTTTTTGTTTCCAGAGCCTTTAGGTGGTTTCGCACCTTTATCGGATGGCTTGCCGGTTTTATTTCGCAATCGTTTTGCTGTAATCACTTTCGGACGATCTAATCGTTCACGAGGCTGTTTTGGCTTCATTCCAACAATCTCGAAGTCGACAACCCGTTCCTCGATGTTGACATTGGCTACTTTAACGGTGATTTCATCCCCAATACGGAAAATGTTTCCGGTTCTTTCCCCAATCATCGCATAAGAGCGTTCATCGAAGTGGTAGTAATCGTCTGTTAGGTAGCTAACATGGACAAGTCCTTCTACGGTGTTTGGAAGCTCCACAAATAATCCAAAGTTTGTAACCGAGCTAATAACGCCATCAAATTCTTCTCCAATTTTGTCTGCCATGAATTCAGCTTTTTTCAAATCATCGGTTTCACGTTCAGCATCCACGGCTGCTCGCTCTTTTTCCGATGCGTGTTTGGCAATATCCGGCATGCGATCTCGCCAATGATTCTGCGTTTTATTGTCTAGCTTTTGTTCCACTAAATAAGTCCGAATTAGACGGTGAACGATTAAATCCGGATAACGACGGATTGGCGACGTGAAGTGGGTGTAGAAATCTGTTGCCAAACCAAAGTGTCCAATACTTTGCGGATCGTATTTCGCTTGCTTCATCGAACGAAGCATGAGCTTCGAAATAATCATTTCTTCTTGGGTGCCTTCAACTTCCTCTAAGATCTTTTGTAACGCTTGTGGATGAACATCATTCGCAGTACCTTTCACCACGTATCCTAACGTAGAGATAAATTCAAAAAAGCTTTGCAGTTTATCTTCACTAGGGTCTTCGTGAATACGGTGAATAAACGGAACATCCATCCAGTGGAAATGTTCGGCAATCGTTTCGTTAGCTGCCAGCATAAACTCTTCGATTAATTTTTCCGCAACCGAACGCTCTCTTAGTACAACATCATTTGCTTTTCCTTCTTCGTCTACAAGAACTTTCGCTTCTTTGAAGTCAAAGTCAATCGCTCCTCTATTCATCCGCTTACTACGAAGAATCTGAGCGAGCTTCTCCATATCCTGGAACATCGGGACAAGTGGCTCATACCGCTTAACGAGCTCGTCCTCTTGATGAACGAGAATTTGATTCACATCATGATAAGTCATTCTTTCCGTTGTTTTGATGACACTTTGGAAAATTTCATGACTGACAACTTCCCCATTCGAATCAATTTCCATCTCACAGCCAAGTGTCAGACGATCGACTTGTGGATTTAAGGAACAGATGCCATTAGAAAGTCGGTGTGGAATCATTGGGATAACACGGTCTACTAAGTACACACTCGTGGCGCGTTCTAATGCTTCTTTATCAATGGGAGAATTCTCTTGGACGTAATAACTTACATCCGCGATATACACGCCAAGCTTATAGTTACCATTTTCTAATCGTTTCACGGTTACCGCATCATCTAAGTCTTTTGCGTCTGCCCCATCAATGGTAACGATCTGTTCATCTCGCAAATCTTTTCTATTTTTGATTTCATCCTCGGAAATAGAATCTGGTGTATTAGCCGCTTGTTCCAACACTTCATCCGGGAAATCAATCGTAATACCATGCTTATAAATGATAGAAAGAATATCGATACCTGGGTCGTTTTTATGCCCAAGAATTTGTAGGACTTCCCCTTCGGCACTCATCCGGTCTTCTGGGTATTTAACAATCTTCGCAATGACTTTGTGACCATCAACAGCACCACCAGTAGCTCCCTTCGGAATAAAAATATCATTCGGGATTCGTTTGTCATCGGCTACAACAAACCCAAAATGACCATTATCCTGATAGGTACCTACCACTTGTGCGGTCGCCCGTTCTAGTATTCGAATGACAACACCCTCTGGTCTGTTTCCTTGGGCATTGGTTGATTCAATTCGCACGAGTACTTTATCATTATTCATCGCGGACTGAAGGTCTGCGTGGTTGATATAGACATCGTCTTGATCCTCTTCATCGGGGATTAAAAACGCAAACCCTTTGGCATGCATTTGAATTTTCCCACGAATGAGGTTCATTCTTTCGGGTGGACCGTACCTATTTTTGCGAGTTCGAACAAGCTCCCCCGCTTCCTCCAATTCATTTAACGTCTTCATCAATTGTTTAAAATCATCGGCATTCTTTAATTCTAAGACCTCTTCTATCTCTTGAACAGATAGAGGCTTTGAAGCATTTTCCTGAAAGTATTCCAGAATTTGTTCCTTCATCTTGTGCTTCACCTTCCTTTTCACACAGGCATTTTGTATATAGACTTTACTTCTTCTTATTACTTCATACGGTGGTTTTATTGTGTGTCATGACCAAGGAAGTGATTCTAAAAACCTGTAAACATCTTCATGTAGCTGTTCTTTTTCTTTTCCTAATGTAATCACATGTCCGGACTCTTCGTACCATTTCATGTCTTTTTCATCTGATTCAACATGTTCGTAGATGTAGGTCGCACTAGCTGTGTTGATCATTTGATCTTTTCTAGCTTGTACGACGAGTGCTGGTGCATAAATGTGGTCGACGTGCTCTTTCACATCGGTAATTAATGCTCCTAATCCTTGAAAGACATCTTTTGATTCTTCCATTAAAGCATCTACTTCTTTTTGAATCGTTTCTTCGTCTTTTTGCTCTAGTTGTTTATATTCTTTAGAGAACTGTCTAAATCCTACCGTTAATTGCTGTTCGTTATCAAAAAACATTGGCGCACACATTGGAACGACGCCTTTCACTGGATAGGAATACGCTAATTTCAGCCCGAGTACTCCTCCTAGAGAAAGTCCTGCAACGGCAATTTCATCATAGCCAAGATCTTTCAAATGCTGGTACGCAGCTTGCGCATCCTCCCACCATTGGTCCGCGTTAGACTGAATAAGTTCCTCTGGTGGTGCTCCATGCCCCCGGTAAATCGGGGCGTGACACGTATAACCTTTTCCTTGTAAATATCGACCGAGCATACGCACATCGGCTGTATGACCTGTGAAACCGTGTAAAAGTAATACGGCTCTGTTTCCTTCTTCAAATGTAAAAGGTTCTGGTTGTTTAATCTTCATTTCTACTTTCTCTCCATTCCTACTTTCTTTCTATGTATGCTTTACCCAAAATAGGGTGAAATCATGTTCTAATTTACGTAAAGAAAACTTGGTGAAGTGAAGCCACGCTTATCTATTTTCCTAAAACAAACTACTCGCTAACAGGATATCCTCTGATAAGGAAAAAAATCCCTTACTAGAGATAGTAAGGGATTTTAGGATTATAGGACGTAAGCCACTAAAAACGTAAGGACAAATAGAAGTACAGCGGCAACAATCGTTGCACGGTGTAAAACTAAATCAATTCCTCGCGCTTTCTGTTTTCCAAACAATTGTTCAGCACCACCAGAAATGGCACCTGACAATCCGGCACTTTTACCAGACTGTAAAAGGACAAGAGCGATAAGTGCTACTGCATCGATAATTAATAACGTAATCGCAACTGTTGTCATGTTGCGGACACCTCCTAAGACGCACTATTACATATTAGTTACTTTAGCATAAGTCGTCCTACATTAGCAAGCTAATTTCCTACTTCTCATTCCGTTTATAAACGACTATTATAAAGATAAAAATAGGGGTATGATAGGGATATAAAGAATGGAGGAGTATTATGGCTAAATCTTCTTTTTGGCTAGATTCCGAGGATGATGTAAAACTTCATGTTCAGAAATGGATTAAGCCTCGATCGAATGATCCGAAGGCGATTGTTCAAATCTCCCACGGAATGGTAGAGCACATCGGTCGGTACGACGATTTTGCTCACTTTTTAGTTAGTCAAAACATTTTTGTATATGGAAATGACCATCGCGGACATGGGCAGACCGGTACGGCACATGGAATGATGGGTCTTTTATCGGAAAAAGACGGATTTGAAAAGGCAACAAATGATCTATACATCGTAACCAAACACATACAAGAAGAGCATCCCGAAACACCGATTTTTCTACTCGGGCATAGCTTCGGTTCATTTCTTGCGAGACATTACATCCAATTACATAGTGAGGATATAGAAGGTGTCATCATTTCAGGAACAGGTGGACATCCTGGAATGGCAAATATTGCAGCAAAACGAATCGCTCAACAGCAACTAAAGAAGGATCTACTCGGTGTCCCGTCACCGATGCTTAACAAGCTTGTTTTCCGAGCCTATAACAAGCGTGTCACCAACCCAAAGTCTCCGTTTGACTGGTTGTCACATGACGAAAAACAAGTATTACAGTATGCCGAAGATCCACTATGCGGATTTATTCCATCAGCAAGCTTCTTTTATGACATGTTTCATGGACTTGATCTCGTTCATAACGACAAGCTTATTAAAAAAATTCGGAAGGGCCTTCCTATGCTCTTTGTGACAGGTGAAGAAGATCCTGTTGGGAAGTATGGAAGTGACATCTGGAAGGTAATGAAACAATATCAGAAGCACGATATTGATGATATTACGGCGAATTTTTATCCGCACGGTCGACATGAGATGTTAAACGAAATCAATAAGGTAGACGTGTACAAAGACATTTTGAAATGGATTGAATTTTACCTTCCTGAAGAAGATGAATGATTTTGACTGATTATGAATGATTTTGATTGAAAAGAACATAAGATTGGCTTATGATTAAGGTGTAAATATAACTCAAATTACGTGAAAAAGGTTGTGAAGAACCGATGATTTATACATGCACCTTAAACCCATCCGTGGACTACGTATTACGAGTACAGGATTTTCAGCTTGGTGGCTTAAACCGAGGAACGGAAAGCTTTTATTATCCAGGTGGAAAAGGCATTAACGTATCTCGTGTATTAAAAAGATTAGGCGTAGAAAACACAGCATTAGGATTCTTAGGTGGGTTTACAGGTAGCTTTATTCGTCAGGAACTAGAGAAAGAAAACATCCAGCATCAATTTGTGGAGATATCCGGTACGACTCGCATTAATATGAAATTAAAAGCAGACGAGGAAACCGAATTGAACGGGCCAGGAATCCCAATCTCCAAACAGCAGATGGATGAGCTTTTCGAAGAAATCCAGCGATTACAAGAAGGCGATTACTTAGTTGCTGCTGGAAGTATTCCGAGTTCCATTCCAGATGATATTTACTTACAGATTGCTCATGAATGTCAGAAAAAAGGGGTCAATCTTGTAGCGGATACGTCCAGTGCTGCGTTAAAAGCGTTGATTGGCACCAAACTTTTTCTCGTCAAACCAAATCATCATGAGCTTGGAGAACTTTTTGATACGAGCATCGAATCGCAAGAGGATGCTATCCACTATGCCAAAGAACTACAACAAAAAGGTGCGGAAAACGTCATCATTTCGATGGGCGGAGATGGGGCCATTTTCGTTTCAGATACGGAAACTTACGTGGCCGATGTTCCTAAAGGAAAGGTTAAAAACACCGTTGGCTCTGGTGACTCCATGGTGGCAGGCTTTGTCGCGTCCTATATCCAACATGGCGACAAAAGAAAAGCATTCCAACAGGCGGTTGCTTCCGGAAGTGCTACAGCCTTCAGTGATGATCTTTGCACGAGTACAGAGGTTGCTTCTCTTTTGGAACAGGTACGAATTCAGCAGGTTTAATTTAGGATTCTTTTCATAGTCTAACACTAAATTTTCGGATGAAGTTTTATTAGCAGTTGAAATACACGGAGACTCCTACGGGAACAGCGGCCAAATCGAGACCACACAGCGAGCGCTTTTGACGAGTGAGGAGGCTTGATGGTCGCCCGTGGAAAGCGGTGTGTATTTCAACTGCGATATCCAGAAAGATACAATTTATCCGAAAGGAACTATATTTCTTATAATCATGGGAGGAGTTCGTTCAAAAACCTGCCATGTTTTATTCGTACTTTTAGACTAGATTCTTGAAATTTGGTTTGAATTAAGGGTAAAATTATATAGTTAGAGAGCCAGTGAACCTACATATAAAGAGAAACAGGTTTTTGCTGGGGATACGATTCAATTAGGAGGTTTCATGTATGGCAGAACAAACTTTCACCATAACGGATAGCACAGGTGTTCATGCGCGTCCAGCGACACTTCTAGTAAACAAAGCTGGAGCATTCCAATCAGAATTAAAGGTAGAGTATAACGGAAAATCGGTGAACTTAAAATCGATTATGGGTGTTATGTCTCTAGGAATTCCAAAGGACGCACAAATCAAAGTAATCGCAGAAGGTCCAGATGCAGACGAAGCTTTGCGGACAATAGCGGACACAATCAAAAGCGAAGGACTAGGAGAATCGTTATGAGTAATCTTAACGGAATTGCTGCATCCAATGGAATTGCGATAGCCAAAGTGTACAAGCTCGCAGTACCAGATTTGTCTTTTGAGAGAACAAAAATAGATAATCCTGACGAGGAAATTGCACGTTTACAGGATGCTTTAGAAGTATCTAAAAAAGAATTGGAGAAAATCAAAGAAAACGCTAGAAAGACACTTGGCGATGAGCATGCGGAAATCTTCTCTGCTCACCTGCTTGTTTTAAGCGATCCAGAAATGATTAATCCAATCCAAGAAAAAATTAAATCCGAGAACACAAACGCAGAGTCCGCATTGAAAGAAACAGCGGACATGTTCATTTCTATGTTTGAAGGCATGGATAACGAATACATGCGTGAGCGTGCTGCAGATATCAAGGACGTTACAAAACGTGTGATGGCACACTTGTTAAATGTAAGCTTCCCAGACCCAGCATTAATTGATGAAGAAGTAGTCGTGGTTGCGGAAGACCTAACACCGTCTGATACAGCTCAGCTTAACAAACAGTTCGTTAAAGGGTTTACTACGAATATCGGTGGACGTACTTCTCACTCTGCCATCATGGCCCGTTCCCTTGAGATCCCAGCTGTCGTTGGAACCAAATCTATTACATCAGAAGCTCATGAAAACGATATCGTTATCGTGGATGGAATTGATGGAGAAGTAATCCTGAATCCAAGCGATGAAGAAATCGCGAAATATGAAAAGAAACAAGCAGACTTTGAAGAACAGAAAAAAGAATGGGCGAAGCTTAAAAATGAGCCAACTAAATCAGCAGATGGTGAATTAGTAGAACTCGTTGCCAATATTGGAACTCCAGAAGACGTAAAAGGTGTTATTGATAATGGTGGTGAAGGGGTTGGACTTTACCGTACAGAATTCTTGTACATGGGTAAAAGCGAACTCCCGACTGAAGAGGAGCAATTCGAAGCTTATAAATCCGTACTTGAACAAATGGGTGACCATCCGGTTGTCGTTCGTACGCTAGACATCGGTGGAGATAAAGAGCTTAGCTACTTAAAACTACCGGAAGAAATGAATCCTTTCTTAGGCTTTAGAGCGATTCGTCTTTGCCTAGAGCGTGACGATATTTTCCGTACACAGCTTCGTGCGTTATTACGTGCAAGTGTTTATGGTAACTTAAAAATTATGTTCCCAATGATTGCGACACTAGATGAGTTCCGCCAAGCAAAAGCGCTTCTTCTAGAAGAAAAAGACAACTTAGTTAGCGAAGGTACGAAAGTGAGCGATGAAATCGAAATTGGTATCATGGTTGAAATCCCTTCTACTGCTGTTATCGCTCGTCAATTCGCCAAAGAAGTGGATTTCTTCAGTATTGGCACAAATGATTTGATTCAATATACAATGGCTGCGGACCGTATGAACGAACGCGTATCATACTTATACCAACCATACCACCCAGCTATTTTAAACCTAGTAAACAATGTGATCGAAGCAGCACACGCTGAAGGCAAATGGGCTGGTATGTGTGGAGAAATGGCTGGCGACTCCATCGCAATTCCTATTCTTCTTGGATTAGGATTAGATGAGTTCAGCATGAGTGCTACTTCCATTCTTCCTGCACGTACACAAATCTCGAAGCTTTCTAAGCGTGAGCTAGCATCTTTCAAAGATCAACTTCTTTCTATGAGCACGGCTGATGAAGTTGAGGCTTTTGTTCGGGAGAAGACAAATCAATAATGAAGATGAAAAAGCATGGACTGTGATCCATGCTTTTTCGTTTGTTTTGGTTTAATGAGAAACTTACATTCATTACATTTATATCACCTTATAATTCCAACAGTGATCCTAATTAAAAAGAGGAAATGATTGAACCATGCTTTGAGAAATATTGTTTCGAATAGGCTTTCATTTGTAATTTAAAATGGAGGTACTAATCCTCTTGACCCATACCTCCATTTTTTGCTACTATCTTATTCACCGAAGATCTCTTTATCTCTAATTAACTCCTTTGAAGCATTAGGTACTTCACGTGGTGTGAATTCTATGATATCTGAGGAATATAGTTTGATCATCATACTCCCATTCTTTGCCTTAGCCCGAATAAGAAGCGGCTGATTTAAGTTATTCTCAAACGTGAAATCAGGTCCGTACCAACTGACTGTTGCATCTCTTCCAGATGGAACATAGGGAACACTTTTACTATGGGAAAATCGCTCCATAATTTTTACCCCAAGTCGGTCAACCGCATTGAACAAAGTGGAAGAAACCTGACAAATTCCTCCACCTATTCCTTCAGATACTTCTCCCCTTACAATCTCAGGAGCCGGTAAGTATCCCTTCTCCTCTGTCCTTTTGCCTACTACTTTGTTAAAGGAAAAGGTCTTACCAGGAAAAACAACATGGTTGTTAACCGCTTCGGCTGCAAGAGAAATATTATGAGCTCTTTCCTCATTATTCGTATTAAAATAAGTGATGTATTGACTTATCTGTTGTGTGCGAATGTTTGCAAGTAACTCGTCATCTACTCTAGGATGAATGTTACGTAAAGGAGCTTCTATCCTAGCAGATTTATTGTTTAAAAAGCTAGTATAAAACAGTTCTTTGAACTTTTGGCGATGTAACGTGTGGCCGACTTTTCCGGATACAATTTCTCCGCTATCGTCGAGAGTTGCATTCACTGGTTTTTGGTAAATTTCTTCCTCTAGTTCTTTGATTAACTTCGTGTATTTTTCTTCATCTAGTACTGGTTCATCCAAGAATGGTATTGTAAATTCAGCTGGATTCACACTTGCAATGGTCTCCCCTTTATAGGTCACCACTAAGTTACTAGATGCTATGACTTGGTGAACAAATAATAAAAGCATCGTTAAATATGTAATTTTCATAAATGAATCTGCCTCCTAACACTAGTATGATTCGGAGGCATGATTTCATGTAATATGTTATATAATTATACTTGTAAATAGGTATTAACACGTTTTTAGCTTTGTTTGATAGACAGTAATTCTCAAGCCGACGAAATGGAAGCCTGAAAAATTTATATACTCCAAACGTTAAAGAGATTCCTCCCCATCTTTCGAGTACTCCGTCTCTACCTTACATATTCGCACCTTACAATGATGGACCCCTCTTTTTTTCCTTAATTCTTGTGCTACTTTATGAGAAGCATTTTCTTTCCAATTATGAATGTCCTCTAAAGATTCCCAATAGGACACTGTAATCCCCAGATCACAGTCTTTGGCACTCTCTATCCCAGGATACCCTTTCTGTTGATTATAGGATAAAAATGGGAGGAACCGAACAAAATCGCTAACGCGACTAAGTTACGTCCCAAATAGAATTATTTACTTGGGATTTTTTCTCGCTTCAATCATAGTGCCATTACAGTGAGGACAATGTAATTCAACTTCCTCACCATTATTTTTGTCTACGCTAAATTCACCGATGATGTACTCAGGTACTTCATCAGTGTCGTTACAATCTAGACACTTGAATTGAACAGTCTTTATCTCTTCGTTTAATCCAAATGGATCCTCTTCTTCCAACCATTTATCTAATTCTTCTGATGGATTATCCTGCCTTTTTTGGTTTGCCAATTCCGTATTTCCTCCTTCTTTCCATCTCTATATCCTCCATATAGTGATATAACCAACCGTAATCAGAATGCCATATTCCCACAAGCTCCATCTGTCGATGGCAATGTGGACATTCAAATGGATCCTTTTCAAAGGATTCAATCATACGTTGTCGATAGGTTTTCTTTTTACGTTTTTTCTCTAAAAGTAATTCTATCTGTTTCGTTCTCATAAATGCATGCAAACTTAATATTTGTTGTGCCTTATGATGAGACCTTCTACTATACAACCCAAATCTTCCTACCATTCTAAAATGTTTTGGTGGAACGTGTTGAAGTATTTCAAATATGAATCTATACACAGGAATTCTCTTATCCACTCGTTTACCTGTCTTATGGTCTTCATACCAGTAATGAACACTCTTACCGTCGTACTCTTCTATTCGATATTCTGCAATAGCTGGACGAGCTAAGTATCTTCCAATATATTTAGCCACTGCTTTCGCATTTGTCATTTTCTTCTCAGCATTAACATAAAAACCTTTCGGATATCTTTGATATAACTCATTTATAAGGTTTATTACTTTTTGATTATTAGGAAACCATTTTTTTAATAAATCTAATACTACTTTCTGCCATGACTTTCTCAAATAGTCATATGGAATATAACCATTGTTCACCCATTCATTATTGTTATCTAGTGCACCTTCCGTAACTAATGCATGTATATGTGGGTTAAACTTTAAATCTCTACCAAATGTATGTATTACTGTAATGATTCCTGAACGGAATCCTCGCTTTTTACTTTTTTGATAGTTATGGTATTGGAAAACTTCCGAGACTTGTTTACTCAATTCATTAAGCTTTTTACGATCATCATAAAATACTTTTCTTATCTCTTGAGGGATGGTGAATACCATATGACGATGAGTTACATTGAAGATCATTTCCTGTTGTTTGTCTGACCAATCATCGGTGTATTTTTTACCGCATCGATGACATAGCCTACTTTTACAAGTGAAACAAACAAATTTAGGCATAGGATTTCCTTCACATCCTAGACATTCATATCGAGCATAACCTAAATCAGTAGTACCGCATCTAATTGTCTTTTTCACTGTTTCTTTAATATGACTACGATAAGACTCGGGAAAACGAGTAGAATGTAATTCCCAAAAACCTGCAAAGTGATCTTTTAATATTTGTTTAACAACTCCAGAACCTTTACTCATCTTCTTCTCCTCAATAAAAGATAATAAAATTTTAGCATAAAGTTATCCACAACTAACGACTTTTATAATTTCCTAGACAACAAAAAAGCCTAATTTCTTAACGAATTAGGCTCATCCAGTAAATCAAATAATAAACGGGTCCTTCCACTCCATCATCAACGCATAATGATGAAACTTTTCATCATCGAGATAATTAGCTACGAATCCTAATGGCGTTCGACCACATTTTAATTGCTATGCTAAAGAGTTATCTATGATAACGATTCGACGATCCAAATCTTATATCCATCCGGGTCAGCAATGACGGCTTCTTTTACTCCCCACTCTCGATCAATCGGTTCTTGTACAATTTCCCCTCCTGCTTTCCTTATCGAGGAAACAGCTGCATGTACATCATCAAGCAGTAATTCGATCACGATTCCTTTCTCAACAGGCTCGGGCTCATCAATGATATGTAACATGATAGAAAGCTTGCCTTCCCCGGAGCCAACCGAATAATAAGCCATCCCATTTTCAACAAAATCCTCTGATAAATGTAATACATGTTTGTAAAAATGAATAGACCTTTCTAGATCTTTTACGGGTACAATAATCGTATTAAGTTTTTTGATTGTGAAATCCGCCATAAAAATCCTCCTATTATAATATTTTGGAAGGGGTTACCTCTATGCTTTGTAGACTTTCTTTTCTAATTTTTCTATTCTTACTTTTAAGTCATCGTTCTCTTTTTTATTTTTTTCACATTGTACAAGAGCTCCTGCAGCCAAAGAGAAACCACACAAAGCAAAAAACCATTCCATTGTTAGTCACCTGCCCTTGAAACCTACTAATTACGAATAATTTACGTCCATTTTAACATAAAATTCCAATTGAGTTCATTAAAAAAGTTCGCCAATACTGACGAACTTTTTTTTGAATACTCATCCTTCGATTAAAGCAAGGAATATTCTTTATTCATGATAGGGGTGTGGTCTTTTTTAATGTTTCATCGGGAGCTTTCTGGTCTATCGCAGCTTGTTCCAGTTTAGTTTTACTGAGATCCGGATACAGATCAACACGGCGGTCTCTCCATGTCGTTACAGAGCCTTCCGAACGAATTTCATACAATAAGGACAAATCAAGATCCGCTGTAATAATCATATCGTTATTGATTTCCCCTTCCATCAAGATACCTCGTTGTGGAAATGGAATATCATTCGGCGTGATGACAGCAGCTTGCCCGAAGTTCGATCTCATAAAATCAACGGTTGGCAACGAACCCACAGTTCCTGTCGTCACAACATAGACTTGATTCTCTATCGTTCTCGCATGGCAAGTGTAACGAACTCGATGGAATCCATGGCGATCATCTGTACAAGACGGGATAAAGATGACATCGGCTCCCATCCCACGAACCATGCGTACTATTTCCGGAAACTCTACATCGTAACAAGTGAGAATCGCGATCTTTCCTTTTTCTGTATCAAAAATACGAAACCCGTCTCCAGGAGATAACTTCCATTCGGTGATTTCCCATGGAGTCAAGTGAAGTTTTGCTTGCTCCTCAATGCGCCCATGCGGATAAAAAAGATGGGCAACATTGTAGTACTTTCCTTCTCTTTCAATGATGTGCGTACCACCAATAATGTGCATATTTTCCTCTTTTGCTAAAGATGTCATAAGGTTATAGTAACGCTCTGTATATGCTGGTAATCCTGTATAAGTACGATCAGTTTGATCCGTAATCGATAATAATTGTGTCGTAAGAAATTCAGGAAACAAAATAAAGTCAGAATTGAATTCAGCCGCATTCTTCACATAATGGGTGACTTGCTTGGCAAAATCCTCAAAAGTGTCAATCGTATGAAGATGATACTGAACCGCAGATACACGAAGTTTCATTCTCGCATTTCCCCTTTATAAAAAATGTCAGAAGAAAAAGCGCACCTCTTTAAGAATACTTCAAAGAAATGCGCTGTAATTCATACAATATACTATGTTTTTGTGATACATTCAATGGCTTTTGGCTATTTTATTTTTCTTTTAAACTGTCTAGAATCACATAGCCAAAAACGAAGCCTGAAAGGATAGAAAGCAGGTGGGGGGATTTGATAGTTAGATTAAATAGAAATGGCGGAAGTTGGACGAGATTGAAATAAAGAACGATAGGACTAATCATAATAATGAACATTGGAAGACCAATGACACCAAGCTTGACCCAATCCACTTTCCAAGCATTTTTCCACTCGGAGATAAATTGCGGAAGTCTCGTTATAAGGCCTAGGAATACAGGTAAAAGCGTCGAATAGACTACTAATGGTCAGATTTTATAGGTTTCTTCACTATATTCTTTTAGCCTTTCTCCTATTTCTACTCCTGCAAAAGCCACCATCAAAATTCCAATTGTCCAGAGTAAATAGCTCACAAATCGTTTCATCAATATCCTCCTTTATACGTAGCCTTCAACGATAATCACTATAAGGAAGATTAGCAAATCAAATTCTCATAAAAGAATATAATACCTATAAACAATATGGAACACAAAGAACCTAACCAGCGCGAATAATGTTCCTTTTCTTTCTGGTAAGTAATCCAATTCCTGTTTCGATTTGCATATGTTTCCTCCTATATAAACCCTTCACGAACAAAAATATAAAATATAATAACAAATAAGACTGAAGCAGAGACTGAGAAGTACTCCACATAATACCTTCTTTCTTCACGATACTCGATCCATTCCTCCACTCCTCTTAGTACAGAAGAAAGTGTAGGTATAATAAAGAAGCAAATGGAAGATAGAAACACATTACCTGGTGAGAATTGTATCACCAAAAGAAAAGAGAACATACCAATAAAGAAATTAAGGATATCTAACCCAACGTATATCTTTTTTCTGCCCTCAAGAAATGGTCTTCTTTTTGTCTCTATTCCAAGTTTTCTTTTTATCAAGTTAAGCCCAATAATCAGGTATGAAAAAACAAAGAGGAATAGTAAGATAAGGGCACCAATTTTCATTTCGTCACCTCATTTCGTTTTTAATTTTTCAAGAGCGATTGCTGCTATGAGTAGGAAAGGGACGAGTATGATGGTTGTAAAAATAAGTGCAACTACTAAGCCATCAGCTGCAAATTTAGTCTAAACCAATGAAGGTGAGGGCTAGTGCAATTAATAAGTTTATGGTTTAATTTTAACATATTGTTCCATTTTGTGGAGTTGTTTACAAATTAAAATGGGAATTCATTGTTTCCATTGTGTTTCAATCAACTCATAAAATATTGTTTCCCCTTTGTGTTTCCTATTCTGTTCAAACGACTGGAGTTCAGGATCCTTTTGCAAACGTCGGGGCTATCAATGTGTAAGAAGTCTCTACACTGAGAGTTGTTTATGGTGGGATTAAGAAGAAGGAGGAAATCTTGTAATGCCTGTTCATGTGACTTCCTATTATTATATCTACAGTTAGGGCATTTCCAAGTTCTATTTTTTCTAATCATAGGGATAAGCATACATCTGGGACATTGTACCCCTGTCATTATATCTTTTGGATTAATATCGAAATAGTCCGAGGCACTTACAATCAAGGGATTATCTGATTCTATAAATAGATCTTGCAAATTTAACAGTTCCCTCTTTGACAGGATTTCCATTTTATTTTTATTGGACTTATCTATAACATCAATTAGACTATCCATATGAAAAACTTTTCCTATAGTTTCTTCCTCATTATTACTGACCTTGATTATAGCGCTTCGATTACAAATTACTATAAAGGCTTTTATTTCCATATCTATAAAACCACGATCCGTTAGCCAGTGAACTAATCGATTCTTTTGAAGTTCAACCTGAGACAATGGATCTCTGAATCCTTCCTCTTTACCATCTAATATACGAACTAACTGTTTAAACTTCCGATCAAAGTATAGTGTTCCAGATATATTTTTAGCCTCTAAAATAATGATTTCTTTTTTGGATAGTATTAGAGAATCAATCTGAAAGTAAACGCCCTGATTGTTCAATCTAAGATCATTAATAATAATGAAATTATCATCTAATTCTTTTAGAAAATAATCCATTTCTTGTTCTCCGTTGTACCCAGATAACCTTTTTTTATATTCATCTACTATTTCTCGCCTCTTGTAATGATGTTGTGGTAATCGCCTTAGCAAAGCCTCGGCCATTTTTAGTTTAATTGGCTTCTTCCTATCCTTAACAATCATGCAATCACCTCGATATTAATAATTCAAGATGATTAGTAAGATCCCTCTTTTATATTTTTAAATAGATTTTCAGGTCCATTTTATAATTTATAAATGCGCATACTTTAATTATTCGGCTAATGATTTGATAAATAGTTAAATATCACTGAAAAATTGAGTTGCATTTTTGTTAGATTTTTTTAGTGGGTTCATGAGTGGGTTCCGGTGATTCCCGACTGGATTCCGGCGTTTGTTCCGATTTTTCGGCGTTTCAGCTTGATATTCCGGCGCTTTTTCGCTTTTTCCGGCGTTTCCGGGCTGGATTCCGGCGTTTGTTCCGATTTTCCGGCGTTTTACTTGATATTCCGGCGGTTTTTCACTTTTTTCGGCGGTTAATTTTTTTCCGGCGTTCCCGGGCAGGATTCCGGCGGTTGTTCCGGTTTTCCGGCGCTTCACTTGATATTCCGGCGATTTCCCGCTTTTTTCGGCGGTTAATTTTTTTCCGGCGATTCCGGACAGAATTCCGGCGCTTTTTCCGATTTTCCGGCGCTTCAGCTGATATTCCGGCTTTCCCTCGCTTTTTTCAGCGCTATCAGGCACAGCACATCCCACTCCAACAAAAAAAGCCACCCCCGTGGGGTGGCTTTCCTCATCACAACTTACTTATTCAAATTATAAAACGCTGCTAATCCGCCATATTGGCCAGTTCCTACTAGTTCGTCTTCGATACGAAGTAGTTGGTTGTACTTAGCTACACGGTCTGTACGAGATGGTGCACCTGTTTTGATTTGACCTGCGTTTGTTGCAACTGCAATATCCGCGATGGTTGCATCTTCTGTTTCACCAGAGCGGTGAGAGATTACTGCTGTGTATCCAGCGCGTTTCGCCATTTCGATTGCATCGAAAGTTTCAGTCAATGTACCGATTTGGTTTACTTTTACAAGGATAGAGTTTCCTACGCCTTGCTCAATACCTTGTTTCAGACGTTTTGTGTTTGTTACGAATAGGTCATCCCCAACAAGCTGTACGCGATCACCGATGCGATCTGTTAGAAGCTTGTGGCCTTCCCAGTCGTTTTCATCTAGACCATCTTCGATTGAGATGATTGGATATTTGTTGATCATTTCTTCATACCAAGCAACCATTTCTTCAGAAGTACGTACGACGCCTTCTCCTTTAAGGTTGTACTTGCCATTTTCGTAGAATTCGGAAGATGCTACGTCCATCGCAAGCTTCACTTCTTCACCTGGCTTGTAACCAGCTGCTTCGATAGCTTCGATGATCGTAGATAGTGCTTCTTCGTTAGAGCTTAAGTTTGGAGCGAATCCACCTTCGTCGCCAACACCAGTGTTCAGGCCTTTACCACTAAGCACTTTTTTAAGAGCGTGGAAAATTTCTGCACCCATGCGAAGTGCTTCACGGAAAGTTGGAGCACCTACAGGCATAATCATGAATTCTTGAATATCTACGTTGTTATCCGCATGCTCCCCACCATTTACGATGTTCATCATTGGTGTTGGAAGTGTTTTTGCATTGAATCCACCAAGATAGGTGTAAAGAGGCATTCCTAGGTAATCTGCAGCAGCGTGAGCAACAGCCATGGATACACCAAGAATAGCGTTAGCACCTAGTTTTCCTTTGTTTTCTGTTCCATCAAGCTCGATTAAAAGTTCATCGATGACAACTTGACGAGTTACGTCTAGTCCAAGAAGTTCTGGTGCGATGATTTCGTTCACGTTTTCTACTGCTTTCAAAACACCTTTTCCTAAGTAACGGGATTTGTCACCGTCACGTAATTCTACTGCTTCGTGCTCACCAGTAGACGCTCCACTTGGAACTAGTGCAGAACCGAAAGCTCCAGATTCTGTGAATACTTCTACCTCAATAGTTGGGTTACCACGAGAGTCTAATACTTCGCGTGCATAAACGTCTGTAATGTAAGGCATTGGTTAATCTCTCCTTTTCCTTGTGCTTTATTTTTTAATAAGGGATTGGCCGGTCATTTCCTTCGGTTGCTCGACTCCTAAGAGATCTAACAACGTTGGAGATAAGTCACCTAGAATCCCGCCATCTCGTAATTCAATACCCTCTTTTGTCACAATGACTGGTACAGGGTTGGTGGTGTGTGCAGTCATCGGCTTGTCATCCATCGTCACTACTTCATCCGAGTTCCCATGGTCCGCCGTAATAATAGCATGCCCACCCTTTTCGATAATTTTATCGACAATTTTTCCTAAGCATCCGTCGACAGTTTCAATCGCTTTAATCGTAGGTTCTAGCATACCAGAGTGACCGACCATGTCTGGGTTGGCAAAGTTCAAGATGATGGCATTTTGATTTCCTTCATCTAGTTCCTTTAGCAACGCATCTGTTACTTCATAGGCGCTCATCTCTGGCTTTAAGTCGTATGTTGCGACTTTTGGTGAATCAATCAGAATTCGTTTTTCACCAGGGAATTCCTTTTCACGTCCTCCACTCATGAAGAAGGTAACGTGCGGATATTTTTCCGTTTCGGCGATACGTAACTGATTCAGATTGTTTTGCGCTAACACTTCACCTAGTGTGTTATCTAGGTTCACTGGTTCATACGCGACAAAGCCATCTACCGTTTCACTAAAATTCGTCAACCCTACGAAGTGAAGATCTTTAGGTGCTTTTGATCCACGGTCAAAATCTCTAAAATCTTCATTCGCGAACGTGCGAGAAATTTGGATAGCACGGTCTGGACGGAAGTTATAGAAAATAACCGAGTCCCCGTCTTCGATCGTTGCTTTTGGCTTTCCGTTTTCGTCTGTTAATACAGATGGAAGTACGAACTCATCGAAGATTCCATTTTTATAAGAATCTTCGACGACTTCAAATGGATCTTGGTAAGCAGGGCCTTCACCATAAACCATAGCATCATAGGCTTTCTTCACACGGTCCCAACGCTTGTCACGGTCCATGGAATAGTAACGTCCAGAAATGGTGGCTAATTCTCCAACTCCATATTCCTTCATAACATTCAAGGTTGCCTCAATATATTGTTTCGCTGATTTTTGTCCTACGTCACGGCCATCTAAGAAACCATGTACGTAAACCTTCGTAAGACCTTGTTTACTTGCCAACTTGAGCAATGCATAAAGGTGCTCGATATGGCTGTGAACCCCACCGTCGGATAAAAGACCAAAAACGTGTAACGCATGATCGGTATCCTTGGCATGGTTAATCGCGTTAAGTAACACTTTGTTTTCATAAAAATCGCCTTCACGGATGGATAGATTTACTCTTGTTAGACTTTGGTAGACGATTCGTCCAGCCCCAATATTCAAGTGACCGACTTCCGAGTTTCCCATTTGCCCTTCTGGCAAACCAACCGCTTCTCCTGATGCTTGAAGCTCGTTATGCGGGAACTGATTCCAGTAACGATCAAAGTTTGGCTTATTTGCTTGTTTAACCGCATTCCCTTTTACTTCATCGCGGAATGCAAAGCCGTCTAGAATAATGAGAGCTGCCAGTTTATCTTGGC